>NZ_JACHBW010000001.1 GCF_014200455.1 Paraburkholderia bannensis
ACCACTCTTCGTCCGATACGTCCGTTGGGTAGGGTCTGCGTTTTTTCATCCCGCCAGGGTACCAGGTCTGGCCGAAAGTTCATAACACCTTCTAGAGATTCGTGAAGATGTCCTTGCCGAAGCCCGTGAGACCCGCCTGAGCGGCGTAGCCCAGGTGGCCAAGGCCAAACATGTCCTCGATGCTCTTGAGCATCGAATAGTGGTTGTAGGCCACCGTCGATACCGTACCCGGCTTGATGAACTTCGAGATCATGACCGCACCCGTGCGGTCGCCGCCGTAGCTGGTCTTCGCCAGCACGAGGTTGATGTTGCCCGTGAGGCCTGCCGGCACCGTCATGCCCAGCTTCGTGAGGTACGCGGCCGGCACCGTGCCCATCGCCGACGATTGCGGGAAGGTGCCCAGGTTCGGGCCCTCCTGCTGGCTGCAGCAGGTGTCGCCCGAGAACGTGAAGTCCACTTCGCTGGCGCTTGGCATCGTCACCGACGCATAGCTGCTTTCGTCGAAGTTGATGATCAGCAGACCATCCTGCTTGAACGCGGGCGAGGCCATGATGATGGGCACCCACTTCTGCAGGAAGGCATCAGCCGACACCAGGCCGCCCGTCGCGCCATTCGCGCAGGGCGAATCGTGGCCGTCGTCGCAGGTGCTCGGCGTGATCAGGTTAAAGTTCGCCGTCGTCGCGACCTGCTGGAGGTCGGTCGTCAGCTTGTTCAGGTTGACCACGTTTGCCTGGCAGTCCGGCGAATCGATGATCGAGTGGAAGTACATGAACGGATTGTGACGCGTCGCGTACGAATCGCCCGCGGGCGTGGTGGCGTTCGGCGCTTCCTGGGTGTTGGTCAGATCCGCGGCGCCCAGCGTCGGGTGGCCGCAAGTCGCGGCTTCGCGCGCCGGATCGTTGCCCATGTCGCCTTCGTAGCCCTTCCACGTGAGATTCGCCGCCTTCAACTGGTCGGCGATGGTCTTCACGCTGGCAGGATAGACGCAGCCCGTGCCGATGGCCTGGCCGTCCGACGTCATGCCCGTGAGGCTGAAGTCCTCATAGGTGGTGCAGTCGTTGTCGGTCTGCAGCGTGGGCGACTGGCCGCTGATCATCGAAATGTAATTGTCCAGGCTCACGTGGCCCGTGCCGTAGTACTGCTGCACCAGCGCGCCCTGCGCCGTGAGCGTGTTGGCCAGATACGGCGCCTTGGTGGTCGGGCTGAAAGTCGTGGTGTAGTTCTCGTTCTCAAGCGTGATGATGAAAACGTGCTTGATCTGCTGGGTCGTTCCCGCGGTCGTGGAATTGACGTTCGAGCCGCAGGCGCTCACGAAAAGCGCGCACAGGAGCGCGGCGAAGATGGCGGCGAAACTGGCGCCGATCCTGCCGGTGAAGCGAACTGCCATGGGTGTCCTCTGTCTTTGTCGAATCGTTGTTGGGGTTGTTCGTCGTTTTCGGCTTTATTCCGGCGGTATGTTTGCCCTCAAGCCGATATCTTTTTCGCCCGTTCGAGGCGCTGCCATGCACCATGAATGGGCCGCGCAAGCTTAGGGAGCGTCTGTGACGGATCCGTGAAAAAACCGGCCGTTTCGCCCGTATACCCGTCATATCGTTCGAACGAACTATGCTTGCACACGCAACCAACCGGTCGGTCTGGCTTCAACCCGTAAGCCGGCTCCTCATGTCAGTTCATGGATGAAACGCGGCCGGCCTGCGCGCGACCGGCTATCATGTGAATTCGTACCGTAGAAGGAACAAACGAATCACATGGCCTCCCCTCAAGAAAACGTCAGCATGGCGGTCTTCTGCGACTTCGAAAACGTCGCGCTCGGCGTACGCGACGCGAAGATCGACCGCTTCGATATCAAGCCCGTACTGGAGCGGCTGCTGCTCAAGGGCAGCATCGTCGTGAAGAAAGCCTATTGCGACTGGGAGCGCTACAAGGGCTTCAAGGCGTCGATGCACGAAGCGAGTTTCGAACTCATCGAAATTCCGCACGTGCGTCAGTCCGGCAAGAACTCCGCCGACATCCGCCTGGTGGTGGACGCGCTCGACCTGTGCTACACCAAATCGCACGTCGACACTTTCGTGATCGTGAGCGGCGACTCGGACTTCTCCCCGCTCGTCTCCAAGCTGCGCGAAAACGCCAAGAAGGTGATTGGGGTGGGCGTGCGGCATTCGACCTCCGATCTGCTGGTGGCGAACTGCGACGAATTCATCTTCTACGACGATCTGGTGCGCGAACTCGGGCGCGACCCTGGCCGCGATCAGCAGGCGCGCGGCAAGGGTCGCGGCGATACCAACGCGAACGCCAGACGCAAGGACGGCGACGAGCGCCAGCAAAAGGGCGACAGCACCGAAGACCGCGGCGAGGAACGCAAGCTCAAGGCGATCACGCTGGTGGTGGAGACGCTCGATGCGCTCGGCTACGAACGTGGCGACAGCGGCAAGATCTGGGCTTCGGTGCTCAAGAGCGCGATCAAGCGCCGCCGCCCCGAATTCAACGAGGCGCGCTATGGCTTCCGCGCCTTCGGCAATCTGCTGGAGGAAGCGCAGGCGCGCGGGCTGCTGGAAGTGGGCCGCGACGATAAATCGGGCACTTTCGTGACGCGCACGAGCCAACCGGAGATTGGGGTCACCGAAGTTTCGAGCGAAGTTTCGAACGAAGTGGCAACCGATGTGCCAACGACGGCTGAAACCGTCACCGCGCCGGTGGCGGAAGACGCCGCCGCGCCGCGTACGGACGACACCCGCTCGCGCCGCAAGGGCCGCCGCAATGGCCGCAATGCGAAGGATGGCGCACGCGAAGGACGCCAGCCGCGCCACGCGGCGCAGCAAGACTCGCAACAATACCCGCAAGAGGTCGTGCAGACGCAGGAAATCTTCGATATCGAGTCGCTGCAGGAGACCGGGACGGCTCCCGTGCAATCGCACGACGACCTTTTCATCGATGACGAGCCGCAACCGCTCTCGCACGAGTCCGCCCTGCCGCTGTTCGAGACCGCCACGCCCGCGCGCCGCGCACGCAAGACGGCTGCACGCAAGAGCCCCGCGCGTAAAAAGGCGGCAAAGCCCGCGAAGCACGTCGCCCAGGCTGATGCCGCCCCGTTCGACGTCGAAGCAGTGGCCCAGCCAGAACCGGCCTTCGAAGCCGCGCCTGAAACCGCGGCAGCCGATGCACCGAAGAAGAAGGCGGCAAGGAAGACCCCGGCTCGCCCGCGTCGTCCTCGCAAGGCGGCAGAGGAAAGCTGATCGAAGCGTGGTTTGGCGCCACGCACCCCATCGATCAGTCAGTCACCAAACGGATTCGCCGGGCGCTTGCCCGGCGTTTCTGCTTTCGCGTCGCGTTCGCCGGCAGCACCCGAAGACGCACCGAAGGGGTCGCCCGCTTTCGCAGGCGCCTCGCCGCCGAACGGATTCGTGTTCGCCTTGGGCGCGGACTCGCCAAACGGGTTCACTCTCGCGGGCGCGCGCGTGCCGCCGAACGGATCGTCAGCGTGCGTGGCTTGCTCGTCATCCGCCTCCTCCTGCGCGTCGGCCGTGAGGTTGTACTCGCGCTGCACCTGGGCGAGCACGCCCGCGATACTCGCTTCGAAACCCACCGCATTGCCGAAATGGCGCATCGTCCAGTTGCAGCCGCTGCGATCGGGTTCCTGCGCCTTCGGGCGCGGCACGACGATCTTCACGCCATCCTCGACCACTTCCTGCAAGCGCTGCAGCCGGCGCTTCACTTCGTCCTGCAGCCGCGACGCGTTGAGTGTCTTGCGATGCATCGGGCACCTCCTTGTTCGTCCTCAAGATCAGGCGCGAGTCTAACGCAGGTCGGCAGGCTGATTCATATGCAAGAGCGCATCGCGCATCGAATCGCTGGGAATCACGATCTGCCCGGTGAACGGCGTGTCGAGATCGACGATCACGTAGATCGACGAGGAAATCGATACCGCACCCAGCCCGATCATCACCAAGGCCAGCGCGTTATGCGGCGCGATCAGGCCGAAGCTCAGAAAGATCAGGATCAGCCAGAGCGTGAGCATCACGAAGAATGGCCGCGAAAGCGTGCTGTGCGCCTCCTCGATCAGACGCCAGCGCGTATCGCGCACGCGCCCGAATACGTCGCCCAGGCGCGTGGCCAGCGCGCTCTGATAACGGTCGTGCGGCGCGAAGCTGCCGATATCGCGCCCAATCGAATTGAGCAGCGCACCAAGCTGCACGCTCTCCAGTTCGCCGTCGCGCGCGCCCGGCACGCGCGGATAGCTGCCCTCGGGCGCGCGCTCCTGCGGCCAGGTCGAAGCAATCGCCGCCGCGGTATAACTGCGCAGCGCAGCGCGCGCGGCGTTGGCATCCGGGCCATAGTCGCGCAGGCGCGCATCGAGCTGGATCAGATCGGCCGAATAGGCGCGCATATCGTTGGTGGCATTGTCGTAGCTGCCTTTCGCCGACGCCGTGAGCAGGCTCAGCACCAGCGCGGCGAACGTCACGAGCATCCCCAGCACCAGTTGAACGAGCTGCACCGTCTCGTGCTTGCGATGCTCCTCGGGGAGCAACGGACGCAGCAGGATGCCGAGTCCCGTGCCACCGAGCAGCAGCACGAACACGAGCGAGGCCATGCCGATCTCCATCATGCTCAGGCGCTCCTGGGTGTGTCATCTGCCGCGTCATCTGCCGTGTTGACTGCCGTGTTGACTGCAGAACCGTCCGCCGTCTCCACCGAGGTTGCGGCGACGCCCGAGACTTCGTTCCCCGATGGCGGCGGCGCAGTCATCGGCTTCGACTGCCTCTGCGCAGCCCTGTGCCCTGCCTCGCCCGGCAGCAGCACGCCTGGATGCGCACGCGGCACCGCGCGCTTCCACGCCACGTCCAGCTCGCGGCGGATCGAGTCGTAAATCTCCTTCGAAATCGAGCGATCCTCGTACATCGCTACCACGCGCGCGCGCCCCTCGCGCAGCGCGTAGAGCAGCATCATGCGTTGTTCCAGCACGTCCGCGCCGTGGCCAAAGCAACTGCGCACATCGTCCAGCCCGCCTTCGGCCTTTGCGATGCGCGCACGCAGAATCGTGCCGAGCAGCTTCGCCAGCCGCTCGCCCAGCAAGGGCGTCAGACTCGTATCGGCGAAAGCAATCAGTTCGTGCAACACCACGCGCCGGCACATCAGGAGTTCGAAGCGATCGGCCAACGCATCCGAATACGGTTGGCGGATGTGCAGCCAGCGCGCGATGAAACGCGCGACGCGCAACTCAGCCGTATCGGCGAGAATCTTTGCCGCCGCACGCTGGTAGCCGATGCGCCCGCTCTCGCGCGCGGCCTCGATCATCGCATCGGTGTTGCGCGTCATGGCGTCGAGGTTGCGGATCGTCACGATGCCGCTTCCGTACTGCGGAATCAGATCGCGCTCCTTGGCCGCGAGCGTGACGAGGCCGATGGCGAGCCGCTCGCGCTCGGACAGCGCCGCTTCGATATCGAACGCGGTAGCGGACATGTCGATACTGCGACGAAACGTGGCGCAGGCTTCGTTCGCGACTTCATCTGGAATACGAAACGTCCGGGCCGCCGCATGCACCTGCTGCGACACGCTGATCGACGACAGTTGCACGGCTTGCTGCTGGATCGCTTCTTCCTGCGGCGAGAGCAGATCGAGCTTGAGCCTGCGGATCAGCAGCTTGAGCGAGGAGCCATTGACGATCAGGCTCACCAGCACGAAACCGGTCGCAAGAATCGCCACGAAGCGACGGGTGCTCTCCGGCAGCGCCTCGTTTTGTGCGAGGCCCATCGCGAGCACCAGCGTCACTGCGCCGCGCAGCCCGCCCCAGGCGATCACGAGTTTGTATGCGGCGCTCACCGGTTCGGTGAGCTTCAGGCGACTCAGGAGCGGCAGCATGCCGAACGCCACCACCAGGCGCGCGACAAACGCCACGACCACCACCACCGCGAGCGCAATCAGATCGATCAGACGGGCGTCGCGCAGCGTCGCCGGAATCTGCATGGCGGCGAGCAAAAAAATGGCCGCGCCCGCCATCGCCGCCACCTGTTCCCAGATCAGTTGCAGATGCATCCAGTTGACGGGTGACAGACGCGTGCGTCCGAGACCGCTGATGACGAGCCCCGCTGCCACGACCGACACCACACCCGACACATGCAGCACCTGGTCGGCAAACAGATAAAGCGGATAGGGCAAGGCAAAACTCAGCGAAATCTCGGCCTTGCCCTCGCCGCCCAGCACCGGCAGCAGGTACGCGAAGGCGCGGCCCGCGAGGCCGCCGACCACGAGGCCGCCAATCAACTGAACGCCCAGCGTGCGCAACGCAGCCGTGCCGGTGGCCGCTGCGGCGTCGCCGGTCATCGCGGCAATCAGCACGCTGGCGATGGCGATCGCCGCGGCATCGTTCAACAGGCTTTCGCCTTCGACGAGACGCACGAGGCGCGCGGGCGCGCCCACCTCCCGGAACACGGCGAGCACGGCAGAGGGATCGGTCGTGGCGATCATCGCGCCCAGCAACAGGCCGTCCGTGAGCGGTCCAAGTCCGGTCAGTCGAATTGCACCGCCCACCATCGCCGTCGCGACGAAGACGGCCACCACGGCAAGCAGCAAAATAGGCGCGGCGTCGCCGAGCATTTCGCGCACGTTCACGCTCAGCGCGGCCTGAAACAGCAGCAGCGGCAGGAAGATCCAGAGATAGGCCTCGGGCGGCAGGCGCGGCGCGAGCGCGGGCGTGACGACGCTCGCGGCCAGATGCGGCCACGCCTCGCCGCTCACCAGATAGATACCGCCGAGCGCGAAGCCCCACGCCGCCAGCAACACCGATTCGGACAGCGCGAAGCGCAAGCTGACGGCTTGCACCAGGGCGATGCTCGCCAGCAGGAAGCCGCTCAAGAGAAGAATGTGGATGACCATCGTTTCCCGTGCGATGCGTAGGGGTCCTGCGATTTTTGTGACGATTCGCCGTGGCCGCTGCACCTGCTGGTTTGCCGCGCCCTCAGCGCGCCGGCAGCCACACCACGGTCAACGATTTGACGCCCTGAGCGCCCTGAATCAGGACGCCTTCGATGTCGGCGGTCGCAGACGGACCCGTGACCAGCGCCGCATAGCGCGCGTCGCGAAAGTCGTCGCGCCGGTAGGCGTCCTGCAAACCGGCAACCAGCGCGCCGGGATCGAGCAGCACATAAAGATGCTGCACCAGATAACCGAGCGCATTGACGATGTACTCGCGCTCGCTCAGCCACACCGAGCCGGTTTCCGCCACGCCAAAGCGCGCGCGCACCACGCCCACATCGACATCCTCGAGCGATGCGGGCGGCGTACTCGCGCCGATGGCGCGCGTGCCGGGCACCTCGGGCGCAGCCGACGCGATCGACACGGCCGGCCCCAGCCGCTCGCGTATCGTGGCCAGCACGGTCTCGCCGGAAGCGGCTTCGATTTCCTTGCCCCCCATCAGCGCCAGCGCAGCCGCAAAGCGCGGGCGCAACTCACCGGGCGGCGTATCGAAGAGGGGTACGTCGGGGCGCGCCTGAGGCGCCGGCTGCGCCGCGCGCACGCGCGCGAGGAACGCTTCACGACTCGCCATCGCCGCCTCCCTTGGCTGCGCCGCCGCTCTTGCGGTTCTTGCGATACCACGCGTGAAACGTCACGCCCGGCGCTTGCGGCAAGCTGCGTTGCTTGCCCCAGATATTGAGCGGGTTGTAGAGCACGAAATTGGGCAAACGCCGCAGCGCGCCATCGAGCGACGACACCGCCGTTCGATAGAGCCTGGGACTGGCGAGCAAGCGCCCCGCCATCTTCAGCACTTCCTGCTTCACGAACGGCACCGCATGCTGCGCGGCGATCACTTCGCGCCACTGGTAAATCTGCTCGTGAATATTGATCTTCACCGGGCAGACATTCGTGCAACTGCCATTGAGCGTCGAAGCAAACGGCAACGCGCTAAACCGCTTTAAGTCGAAAGTCGGATTGATAATCGCGCCAATGGGACCGGCATACGTACTGCCATAAGAAAGACCACCGCTGCGCCGATAAACCGGGCAAGTATTCATGCACGCGCCGCAGCGAATACATTTGAGCGAATACCAGAAGTCCGGCATGGCCAGCCGCGCGCTGCGCCCGTTATCCACCAGCACGAAATGCAGTTCTGCGCCCTCGCGCGGCGCACGGAAATGCGAAGTGTATTGCGTGATCGGCGAGCCGAGCGCACTGCGCGACAGCATGCGAATAAATACGCCCAGATCGGAAATGCGTGGAATCAGCTTTTCGATGCCCATCGAAACAATATGTACAGGCGGCACGTTGGCCGAGAGATCGGCGTTGCCTTCGTTGGTGCAGACCACTACCGTGCCTGTTTCCGCCACGGCGAAATTGCAGCCGGTCATGCCGGCGGTCTTTTCGCGTACGAACCACGGACGCGTATTCATGCGCTGGCTGTGCGCCAGATAGTGAATGTCGTTGTTCGATGGATCGGTGCCGATGGTGCGGCCGAAGACTTCGGCCACGTCATCGCGCAACTTGTGTACGGCCGGCACGACGATATGGCTGGGCGGCTCACCGTCGAGTTGTTGAATGCGCTCGCCCAGATCGGTTTCCATCACGGCGATGCCACGCTGCTCCAGATACGGGCGCATTTCGCATTCGTCGGTGAGCATCGATTTGCTTTTGACGAGTGCCGTGATGCCACGCTCGCTGAGAATGCGATAGACCGTCTCGTTGTGTTCGCCCGCCGAATCGGCCCAATGAATCGTGACGCCGTTCGCTTCGGCCACGCGCGCGAACTGGTCGAGATAATCCGCGAGATGCGAGAGCGTGTGCGCCTTGATCGAGGAGGCCAGTTCGCGCAGCGTTTCCCATTCGGCGATCGCGTGCGCCTGGGCGTCGCGTTTCATGCGCAGATCCCAGAGACGTTTGTCGTGGAAATCGACGTGCTCCGGGTGCGCCAGAAAACTGCCGGCGAGTTTCGCGTGCTCGACGCGTTTCGAAGTCTTCTCCGGCGTGTTCATTCACGTGCTCCGTTGAGGACCTGCGCAATATGAATGAAACGCACATCGGCTTTCATGCGCTCCGCGCAGCCTTGCTGATGCATCAGGCACGACATGTCGCCCGATACGATGTATTGCGCACCCGCGCTCACGTGATCGACGATCTTGTCCTGGCCCATACGCACCGAGACGGCTTCCTCCGTAACGGCAAAGGTACCGCCAAAGCCACAGCATTCGTCGGGGCGCTTAGGCTGCACGAATTCAATGCCTTTTACACTGCGCAGCAAGGCCAGCGGCTTGGAAAACGGCGTGCCCGCGATTTCGGAAAACGAGGCTTCGTGCAGATGGCGCAATGCGCTGCAGCTATTGTGCAAGCCCACACGCCAGGGAAATTCGGCCCACGGAAATTCGCGCACGCCTAGTATGTCGTGCAGGAATTCCACCAGTTCATAGGTGTTGGCGCGCACGCGGCGCACTTCGTCGGTTTGCTCGATCGCGGTGAAATGATCGCGTACATGATTCACGCAGCTCGCCGATGGCCCGACGATGTAGTCGTAGCCCGCGAAAGCGCTTGCGAATACGCGCTCCGCGCCCGCCGCTTCGGTCTGTGCGCCGCTGTTGGCCATCGGCTGGCCACAGCAGGTCTGGTCGAGCGGGTAGTCCACCTCGCAGCCCAGCCGCTCAAGCAATTCCAGCGTGGCGATCCCGACTTCGGGGTAAAACGCGTCGATGAAACAAGGGACGAACAGGGCGACTTTCATACGGAACTCGCGCGCAAATCGAACCGCCTCATTCTAGCGCCGTTCCGCTCAGCAAGCGCTTAGGCGGTCCGGCACTACAGGCGCGCGGCGGCACGGATTCCCCCAAGGCCGTGCCGCAGTGCAGCGAGCGCGCCCTGCCCCCGGTCGAGCGCTCAGAAGTTGTGACGGATGCCCGCGAGCACCGCCAGTTGCTTGTCGGTATCCGAATTCACCAGGTTGGGGATTTGCGCGAGATTGCGCGTGCCGCCCGACGCGTCGATACCCAGTCCTGCCCCTGACGACTCCTGGCCGATTGCCACCGCATAAAGCGCGGTGCGCTTGGAGAGGTTGTACACCGTGCCCAGATTGATCTGGTGGATGCGGGTGGACGAACCATCGCCTGGGTGCGCGTCGTTAAAGATGTACGCAAAGCCGAATTGCAGCGCGGGCGAGAATTGCCACATCGTATTGAGTTCGGCGATATCGAAGGAGATAGTCGCGCCCTGCGGTTGCGTCGTGCTCGCAAAATACTGACTTTGCGAATAACGCGTATGCGTATAGCTCAGCGCGACCGTGATCCTCTCGAAGGCGTACGAGCCGCCCGCGCCCCAGATGTCGACTTTCTGTGCGTTCTGCAATTCGCAATACGAGGCATCGGTATTGGCGCAACTCAGATCGCCGATATAGGCGCTTTCGCCGCCTAGCGCGGCCTGCATTGGATTGTGCAATTGCAGATAGCCCGCCGAAAGCGCAAGCGGTCCGTTTGCATAATTTGCCGCAAGCGACCAGCCGCGGTTCTGCGAGAAATCGCCCGCCACACCGCCGAAGCTAAACAGTGCACCCGCGGTGAAGCCGCCAAAGCTCGGGCTGATGTATTTGATGGAGTTGTTGAAATTGAACGCTTCGTTGAGATTGTCGACGTCGCCGAAATGCGAGCCGTACAGCGTCGCCCAGTTATTGCTGGATGCGTATGCGCCCAGATAGTCCGAGAACGGGTCGTATTGGCGGCCCAGCGTGATCGCGCCGTAGCTTCCATTCGCCACGCCCACCCACGCGTTGCGATTAAAGAGCGTGCCGCTTTGCAGCAGTGCGCCGTTCTGCGTGAAGAGACTGTTTTCCAGCGTGAAATTCACCGTGGTGCCGCCGCCAATATCCTCGCTGCCCATCAAACCCCAGCGCGACGGCACCAGGTTGCCGCCGGCCAGTTGCCAGTTCGAATGACCGTCGGTGTGGCCATCCGCATGCGTGGTCTGCTGGTTGGTCGAATATACCAGGCCCGCGTCCACGGTGCCGTAAAGCGTAACGGAGGACTGGGCGTGTGCGCCCATCGTCAAAGTTGCGAGCGCGCACGAAGCCAGCGCCAGCGCCGTGCGCGTGACGAATTGATCTGCCATGTCGTTGTCTGTCGTTTCGAAGTGTGAGAGAGCGACGCGCGAATCGATTGACGCGCGCCGTCCGCTTTGGGACTTCTATTTAATCAGGATGACGTATTGATTAAATCGGACGGCGGCAGCCGTCGATTCGATGCGCCTTACTGGCCAAAGCGTGCGTAGACGTCCGGGCGACGGCGCTTGATCACGAAGCCCAGGGCGATACCCGCCACCGCCACGGCCAGCACGATCCACGGGAACGAGCGCACGATCGCGCTATCCGAACCGCTCAGCGCGTCGAGGTTGCCGATCAGCACGAAGCCGATCCACAGCAGCCCGAAACCGCCAAGAATCGGCGCAAGGCGTGAATGCCACAAACGCGTGTCCCTTTTCGTGGCTCGGAAGTACGACGCCACCGAAAAACTCGTGACGGCCTGCAGCATCACGATGCCGATGGTGCCAAGCGCCGAGGTGCAGCTAAACACAATGTTGAATGGATCCGCGCCCGCGAGCACGTAGAGCGCCACCGGCACGGCCACCGTCAGGGTCTGCAGATAGCTGGCGAGATACGGCGAAGCGTACTTCGCGTGCAGACGGTCGAGCTTTCTGGGCAGGATGCCTTCGACTGACAGCGCGTGGATGTAGCGCACGATGGTGTTGTGGAACGACAGCAGGCTCGCAAAGATGCTGGAGAGCAGCAGGAAGCTCATCGTCGTGGTCATCGCGCCGCCCAGGTATTTGCTGGACTGGATGAACCAGAAGTCGCCGGGCTGTCTGGTCGCCACCTCGGCCACATCCTTCAGGCCGTACGCGCACACGATGGCCCACGTAACAAACGCGAAGAACACCAGAATCAGCGTGACCGACACATAGGTTGCGCGCGGCACCGTCACCGACGGGTCGCGGCATTCCTTGCCATAAATCGCGGTTGCCTCGAAGCCGATAAAGGACGCCAGCGCGAACATCACCGCGATGCCCATATGACCGCTGAACACGTGCTGCGGCGAGAACGGCGCGAGCGTGAGGCCATCCGGGCCGCCGTGGTGAATCACGATCGCAATCGACAGCACCAGCAGGATGCCCATTTCCAGGCACATCAGCACGCCCAGCAGGCGGCTGTTGAGGTCGATGCCGCGCAGCGCCGTGATCTGCACGATGACGATGCAGGCGAACGAGTATGCGTACCACGGCATCGCGCTATGCAGCAACGGCCCGAGCACGACGGTACAGAAAAATCCAAACAGACCGTACAGCGCAATCTGGATGCAGGTGTACGAAAGCAGTGCGACCAGCGCACCCGCCATGCCCAGCGGCCGGCCGAAACCCGCGGTGATATACGCGTAAAACGCGCCGGCGCGCACGATATGGCGACTCATCGACGCGAAGCCGACGCTGAACACGAGCAGCACGACGCCAGCGATCACAAAGGCGCCCGGAATGCCCGCGCCGTTGCCGAGGCTGATGGCGGGCGGCACCGCGCCCAGCATGCCGGTGAGGGGCGCCGCGGCCGAGATCACGAGAAACACGATTTGCCACAGGCCGAGCAGGCCGCGCTGCGGGACGGCCGCGCGGTCTGCCTCGGCGTCGCCGACAAGTCCGGCGCTTGAGTACGGTTCGTTCATCGATGCCTCTGCTGGTGTCTGTTCTAATTGCGCCGCACGACACGATGAAGGACTGCGTGCCTCAGGCGCTCTGGGGACCGGATCTCGCGTGAGCCATTTCGAGATTCGATTGGAGCGCATGGTAGGCAGCTAAAAAATCCGGCGACCTGGCTGATTGCGCCAAATTTTCGATAAAGTGCGCCAATGCGACTGCGGGTTTTTACTTAAGGCAATTTTGGCGCGCAAATTGATTCGGATGACGAATGGATTTTTAATCGCGAAACTCGCCCTGCCACCAAAAGCATGCCGACGAAAATCAATCCGCCCTGCCCCAATTGCGCGTCGCGCGCCAGAGCACCGTGGCGTCCGCATAGCCCACTGCGCGGGCCACGGCGGCGTTGGTCATGCCGTCCTGCTCGCGCAGCACGGCGACGCTGCGCTGGCGCTCCTCGCGAATGATCTCGCGCACGGACGTCCCGGCTTCGCTCAGATGGCGTTGCAGCGAGCGATTGGACAGGCCCAGATCGCGCGCGATATCGGCCACTACGAGCTTTTCGCGCGCGAGCCGACGCGTAACCAGATCGCGCACCTGATCGACGAGATCGTGGGGCACGGTATCGCGTTTGATGAGGTCGGTGGCGTGGCGCTCCATCATGCGCGCCAATTGCGTGTCCGCGCTCTTGAGCGGGGCGTCGAGATCGTGCGGATGCAGCACCACGCCATTCGCAGGCTGCTGGAAGCGCACCGGCACGCGGAAAATGCGCATATAGGGCTTGATATCGGCGGGCGCAGCGTGTTCGAAGTGCACCTCCACCGGCATCCACGACGCGCCATACACCTGGCGGATCATGTGGCACATCGCGCTCATGCTGTATTCGGCGTCCTGTCGGCGCGGCCAGATCGACGCGTGCGCAATGCGATAGCTCCACATCGGCCAGGCGTTGTCGCGCACGAGGTCCACAAGCGTGCCGCTCTGCCATGAGGCCAGCGCATCGGTGAACTTGCGGATCGCCGCGCCCAGCGTGGGCGACGACATGAACACCAAACCTGCCGGCCCCATTTCGGTGAGCTGCAATTCATTGCCCAGACGCAGGCCAAGGCCGGGTTCGTCGAGCACCTGGGCCGCGCGCTCGAATGCGCCCACATAGCGCCCGAGCGGCACGATTTCATAGGGATCGGAGAGTTGCCGGCGGCTCAGTCCGAACTCGGCCAGCAGCGCGTCGCAGTCCGCTGCGGCAGCGTCCAGGGCCCGCACGATCGGACCCATCACGGCGCCCCGAATCATCGGGAAACCGTTGCTGACAGGGACTCGTTTCATGTCTCTCTCCGTGGGGCCGCGTGATTATCGCCATGCACGTCGCCATGCACGTCGGCTGTGGCAGCGGCCGCTTCTCATTGGTTCGTTCGCTCTGTCTCTGGCGCACTCTATCGCCCCTTTGGCGCGTTTTGCAAGCGCGAAAAAAATATGGCGTTTTTACGATTGCTGCACGACATCGCCCCCGATTTCACGCCCACCGAGGCAGCGGGCCTGCCGCTTCATCGCATCGTTTGCGGTCCCACGTCATCCTTACGAAATGCTTATGAACAACAATCCGAACTCGCATCCGCTCGACCCGCTGAGCCTCGCTGAAATGCAGCTCGCCTGTGACATCGTGAAGGCCGCCGAACAGCTCGATGAATACGGACGCTTTCCCGTGACTGAATTGCAGGAGCCGCCCAAGGCCGAAGTGGTTGCATGGAAACAGGGCGAGTATTTTTCGCGCCGCGCTTTCGTGATCGCCATCGACCGCACGCGCAGCCAGACGATCGAATTCGTGGTCGATCTGCGTGAAAAGAAGGTGCAATCGCGTAAGGCGCTCGCGCTGCAAAGCGCGCCGTTCGGCCAGCCGCCCGTGATGATCGAGGACTTCATCAACGCCGAGCGCATCGTCAAGGAGGACCTCGAATGGCGCGAAGCAGTGAAGAAGCGCGGCCTCACCGATGCCGATCTCCTGAACGTACAGGTCGATCCGTTTTCGGCGGGCGCGTTCGATCGCCCGAGCGAAAGCGGCCGACGTCTCGTGCGCTGCGTGAGTTATTACCGGGAGAACCCGACAGACAACGGCTACGCGCATCCCATCGAAGGCGTGGTGGCGGTGGTCGATCTGCTCGAACAAAAGGTGATCGATCTTGTCGACGACGGCCGCATCATTCCGGTTCCCAGGGCGAAGCACAACTACGACACGCCAAGCCTGGGCCAACCGCGCGATACGGTCAAGCCGCTGTCGATCAGCCAGCCCGAGGGACCGAGCTTCACCATCGATGGCTGGCAGGTTGCCTGGCAGAACTGGACATTCCGGGTGGGCTTCACGCCGCGCGAAGGCCTCGTGCTGCACCAGATCGCCTGGGACGACGGCAAGAGCGCGCCGCGCCCCATCGTCTACCGCGCCAGCGTGACGGAGATGTGCGTGCCCTACTCCGATCCCACCACGAACCACTACTGGAAAAGCGCTTTCGATGCGGGCGAATACGGTCTGGGCAAGCTTGCCAACCAGCTCGAACTGGGCTGCGACTGCCTGGGCACGATCCGCTATTTCGACATTCCGGCCGCCGACGATTTCGGCAACAGCTTCACGATGAAAAACGCCGTATGCCTGCATGAAGAGGACTACGGCACGCTCTGGAAGCACTATGAATTCCGCACCGGCGTGTTCGAAATGCGCCGCTCGCGCCGCCTCGTGATTTCGTTCTTCGCCACGGTCGGCAATTACGACTACGGCTTTTACTGGTACTTCTACCAGGACGGCACGATCCAGCTTGAATGCAAGCTCACGGGCATCATCCAGACCTCGGCGGTAGCGGATGGCGATACGTATCCGTGGGGCGGCATGGTGACCGCGAATCTCGGCGGTCCGACGCATCAGCACTTCTTCAATGCGCGCCTGCATATGATGGTCGACGGCGAAAAGAACTCCGTCACGGAACACGAATTCGTGCCGCGACCGATGGGCGGCGACAACCCTTACGGCAATGTATTCGACACCACCAAACGCGTGCTCAAGACCGAAAAGGAAGCCGCGCGCAACGCCAATGGTCAGACCGGCCGTTTCTGGAAAGTCGTCAATCCGAACCTGAAAAACCGCGTGGGCGCGAATCCCGGCTACAAGCTCATCATCAACGATTCGCCGCTGATGCTGGCCGATCCCAACTCGAAGGTACGTCAACGCGGCGGCTTCGCCACGCGTCACGTGTGGGTCACGCCTTATGACACGACGCAACGCTACGCCAGCGGCGATTATCCGAACCAGCACGCGGGCGGCGACGGTCTGCCGCGCTATATCGAAGCGAACCGCAACGTGGAGAACGAAGATATCGTGCTGTGGCACAGCTTCGGCCATACGCATGTGTGCAAGCCCGAGGATTTCCCGGTGATGCCCGTGGAATACGCCGGCTTCATGCTCAAGCCGAATAACTTCTTCCAAGGCAATCCCGCGATGGACCTTCCGGGCGGGCGCGATCCGCATAGTGTGCAGGATGGTGTGCCGGATGCAGCGCCATCGTGCTGCGGCAACAAGAAGTAAGCGCGGATCATGTGGCGCGCGGCGACCATCTGGTGCGCGGTGACGGGCGGCGCGGCGGCGCTCGCGGCAAGTATCATGTTCGGCGCGATGCGGGCCGGCGCGAACGCCAGCGCGTTCGCTGCGAGCGCCGTCGCCGTGGTGGCGATGGCGCTGCTGCCGCCGGTATTCGCGCGCCGCTTTGGCGCTCGGGCGACGCTGCCTTGCGCTGCCGCGCTCGTGCTCACGACGGGCGCGATGAGCTTCGCTGCGACGCAGGCGCGCGCGGGCGTCATGCAGGATGCGATATCGATCGCGATCGCGGGTCTCGCGCTGTTGATTGCAGTTCGAAGATTTGATTCGAACAGCTCAGGTTTTACGCTTCTATCCACCCGTGCGCCTGGATTCATCCGCCCTGGAAACGGCGCACTGATCGGCGCTGCATTGCTTGCCGGAATGTCCAGCGGCGTACTCGCACGTTTTCAACTCTTCGCGCTGTGCGGTGCCGGGCCATTCTCGCTCATGCATCTGTTTCTCTCGCTCTGCGCGGTGATTGGCGCTAGCGCTTGCCTGCAACGTATCGAACGGCGTCACGCGCTGGCGTGGCTGTTTTCGATACGCGGCGCGTTACTCGCGGCATTGACGCTCGATGCGCTCGCGCCCTGGTCCTTTTATGCCGCCCCCGCTTTTGGCGTACTCGATGCGCTCACCTTACCCACGCTGTTGCGCGACGCTCATGCGAATCACCCCGCGAATCACCCCGCGAATCGCCCCGCGAATCACACTGCGCCCGGCGGTTGCTCCGGCGTCGCGCATCACGTCGGCATGCTAGCGGGCGCGGCGTTCGCCACCACCTCGTGGGGCTTCGGTCAGGGCTTTTGCAGCCTGTTTTTAGGCGCCGCCGCGCTCAATCTGATCTGCGCATCGGCACAGATGACGCGCTCGAACCGGCATTCGACCTCCCCTTATTTCCGCTCCACCCCATCCAGCGGAATCGACTTTCGCTAGCCACTCATTGAATCAGGAGACGCAATGGACCGCCAGGACTTCACGCATACGATCCGCACGCAGATGTTCGTCGATGGCCGCTTTTGCGCGAGCGCCGACAACCGCAGCTTCGCCGTGTTCAATCCGGCCACGGGCGCTGAGATCGCGCAAGCGCCCGATGCCAGCAACGCCGATGTCGATGCCGCCGTACAGGCCGCACGCCGCGCCTTCGTGGCCGATTCGTGGCGACGGATGCCGCCCGCAGCGCGCCAACACCTGTTGCTCAAGCTCGCCGATCTCGTCGAGCGCAACGGCGACGAACTGGCCGCGCTAGAAACGCTCAATCAGGGCAAGCTGCTTGGTTTTTCGAAAATGCTCGAAGTGGGCGGCAGCGTGCAGTGGCTGCGTTATATGGCAGGCTGGGCGACCAAGATCGAAGGCAGCACGGTCGATCTTTCGCTCGCCTTTGCGCCGGGCGTGCGCTACAACGCGTCGACGCGCCGTGTGCCCGCGGGCGTGGTGGCCGCCGTCGTGCCGTGGAATTTCCCGCTGCTGATGGCGGTGTGGAAGATCGCGCCCGCGCTCGCCTGCGGCTGCACCGTCGTGCTCAAGCCCGCCGAAGAAACGCCGCTCACCGCGATCCGCCTGGCCGAACTCGCGCACGAAGCCGGCTTTCCGCCGGGCGTGTTCAACGTCGTCACGGGCCAGGGCGAAACCGCTGGCGCGGCACTGGTGCGCCATCCGGGCGTGGATAAGGTGACCTTCACGGGATCGACGGAAGTGGGCCGCATCATCGGCCGCCAGTGCGCCGACGATCTCAAGCGCGTTTCGCTGGAACTCGGTGGCAAGAGCCCGGTGATCGTACTCGACGACTGCGATCCGCAACGCGCGATCGAGGGCGCGGCGGGCGCGATCTTCTTCAATCACGGTCAGGTCTGCACGGCGGGCTCGCGCCTCTATGTGCCGCGTGCGCGCTTCGACGAAATCGTCGACGGCATTGCGCAGGTCGCGCGCAACACGGTGCTCGGCTCCGGCTTCGACGCGGCCACGCAGATGGGCCCGCTGGTTTCCGCGCGCCATCGCGACAAGGTTGCGGGCATGATCGCGCAAGGCCGCACCGAAGGCGGCGATATCCTCGCGGGCGGCGGAAACGGCAATCGCGACGGCTTCTTTGTCGAGCCGACCGTGATCGCCAACGCGGCCAACAAGCCGCTCACCGTGGTGCGCGAAGAAGTGTTCGGGCCAGTGCTGGTGGCCATGCCTTTTGACGATGTCGAAGAAGCCATTGCTGCGGCCAATGCGTCGGAATACGGTCTGGGCGCGAGCGTGTGGACCAACCAGCTCGATCGCGCGCTGCGCGTGGTGGACGCCATCGAGGCCGGCACGGTCTGGGTCAACACCCACAACATGGTCGATCCGGCGCTGCCCTTTGGCGGCTTCAAGGCTTCGGGCATCGGCCGCGAGCATGGCCGTGCCATCATCGACTCGTACACCGAGACGAAATCGATCTGCATCGCTTACTGAGGCGCGATTCAGAGGCGCGATTCAGAGGCATTGTTAATCGAAATGGAATGGTGAAGCTCGCCCCCGCGCGATGATCGGGGGCGCGATTTCCTTCATGATCGAGCCCGTTCACGCTTCACGCTTTCCCTATCCCAACGGAGCCCGATCATGACCGACTCGACAAACAGCACGAATCCAATCACTGCCAGCGCGCGCGGCGTCGCCATCGTCACCGGCGCGTCGCGCGGCATCGGCGCGGCGGTTGCGCTGCGCCTCGCGCGCGACGGCCACCGTGTCGCCGTCAATTACGCCTCCAGCGCACAGGAGGCCGAAGCATTGGTCGCACAGATCGCCGCTGAGGGCGGTCGCGCCATCGCCGTGAAAGCCAATATCGCGAAGTCCGCTGAGGTGCGCCATCTGTTCGACGCCACGCTCGAACAACTCGGCCAGCCGGCGGTGCTGGTCAACAACGCGGGCGTGATGAAGCTGTCGACCATCGCCGATTCGACCGACGCGCTCTACGACGAAATGTTCGACATCAACGTGCGCGGCACGCTCAACACGATGCGCGAAGCCGCCACGAAACTCGCGCACGGCGGACGCGTGATCAACTTTTCGACCACGGCGCTTGCACTCAATCTGCCGGGTTACGGGATCTACACCGCCACCAAGGGCGCGGTCGAAGCGCTCACGCGCGTGTTCGCGAAGGAATTGCGCGGGCGTGCCATCACGGTGAATGCGGTTGCGCCCGGCCCGGTCGCCACGGCCCTGTTCCTCGAAGGCAAAACCGAGGAACAGATCCGCCACTTCGCCAGCCTGCCTCCGCTGGAGCGCCTTGGCCAGCCCGAAGACATCGCTTCCGTGGTGTCGTTTCTCGCGGGGCCGGACAGCGGCTGGGTGGACGCTCAGACACTGCGCGCCAATGGCGGACTGGCCTGAGCCCGCGCTCACAGCTGCTCGCCACTAGCCGCGCGCCACGCGACGCAAAACAGAATGCTAAACTCGGGAGTCGAATTCGGGCCGTTACATGGCGACAGTATCGCAATGACGGTCCGGCCTTCATTGCGCCTACAACGTCTCCCGACCATGTATCTGTCCATCCTCGCCGTCGGCATCGGCGGCGCGCTCGGCTCGCTGCTGCGCTGGGTGCTCGGCCTGCGGCTGAACGCCCTGTTCCCTTCGCTGCCGCTCGGCACGCTCGCGTCCAATATCATCGCGGGCTATGTCATCGGCGTGGCGCTCGCGGCGTTCGCGCGTCTACCCGATGTCTCGCCGCAATGGCGCCTGTTCGTCATCACCGGATGCATGGGCGGCCTGTCGACGTTTTCGACATTTTCCGCTGAAGTGGTGGCGCATTTGCAGAATGGCCGCGCGGCTTGGGCTGTGGGAGAGATCGCCATTCATGTGTGCGCTTCGGTGCTGATGACGATACTGGGCATCGCGACCGTCGCCGCGGTCATGCGCTGATTCGCAGGCGTTCGAAAGAAAAAAAAGCTGCGGCGCATCGCGCGCTCGCAGCTTTTTTACGGCTCGGCAAATCGGCTCAATCAATCGGCTCGATCAATCGGCCACCCATTCAGGGCCGACGATAGCCGCCTGGCAGACCGTTTTTCGACAGTACGAATTGCCAAAGTTGAATATCGCGTGCGCGGAATGCACCCGCGCACGAGAGCAGATAGTAGCGCCACATGCGATAAAAACGCTGCCCCATTTCCGCTTCGAAACGCGGCCATGCGGCTTCGAAATTCGCGTGCCACGCCATCAAGGTGCGGTCGTAGTCGGCGCCAAAATTGTGCAGATCTTCGGTCACGAAAAGACCGCCCGATGCATCCGCAACCTGGCCGATGGTCGGTAATTCGCCGTTCGGGAAAATGTATTTGTCGATCCACGGATCGGGCGGGGTTTCGCGGCGATTCTTGCCAATCGTATGCAGCAGGAAAAGGCCATCGTCGTCGAGGCAGCGATGCGCCACTTCCATATAAGTGCGGTAATTCTTCGGGCCAACGTGTTCGAACATGCCCACGCTCGCGACGCGGTCGAACTTTTCGTCGAGCAGCCGGTAATCCTGCAGGCGAAACTCCACCGGCAGTCCTTGACAACGCGCCGCGCCAAACGCGGCCTGCTCCTTCGAAATCGTCACGCCGACGCACGAAACACCATAATGCGCGGCTGCAAATTTCATCAGGCTGCCCCAGCCGCAGCCAATATCAAGCAGACGCATGCCAGGCTTTAGACCCAGCTTTCTGCAGATCATATCGAGCTTGGCCTCCTGCGCCTCGTCCAGCGTTTTCGCCCCGCCGCTCCAATAGCCGCAGGTGTAGGCCATGTGTTTGTCGAGCATCGCCTCATAAAAAGCGTTGCCGATATCGTAGTGCTGCTGGCCGACCTTCCACGCGCGGCGCACGGTCTGGCGATTCATCAGGCGCGCCTTGAGCGCGTGGAATACCAGACGCGACGGATCGATCTGGTCGTCGATATGGGCGCGCAGAACATGCGCAAAGAATTCGTCGAGTTGCTCGCAGTCCCACTGGCCGTCCATATAGGCTTCGCCCAGACCAAGATTGCCGAGCGCCAGCACGCGCTCGGGCACCTGTGGATCGTGAATCTGCATGTCCCACGGTCGCGGGCCATTAAAAATTACATCCGCACGTGCCAATAGTTGGGACGCGAACCGCCAGGCCCCTGAGCCAGTGGCCTCGCGGGCGGAATGGGCTGCATCGAGATCCGTCGTTGCCATACGTGTTGCTCCGTATCAGACATTCGTCGTCGCGCGCGCTGCGTGAAGCTCTATGATGCACCCGCTTCAAAAAACGTGCAGGAACACAGGCAAGCCCCCACCGCTCTCGGTGATAATCAGGCGCTGCGGTTGCAGGGCTTGCCAGGCTTCGCTCTCGAACCGCGCCCTTTTTTATAGGCGTTGCAGCCGGCGAACGCGGTGCATATGCACTGCCGGCAGCGCACAGGCTCGCTCATCACGACTTTCACGACCCGAGGATTTCATGGCCTACGACGACAACAACATCTTCGCCAAGCTGCTGCGCGGCGAAATTCCCTCCATCAAACTCTGCGAAAACGACGCCGCCGTCGCGATCATGGACGTGATGCCCCAATCCGAGGGCCACGTGCTGGTGCTGCCCAAAGAAGGCGCCGAGGAAATCTACGAGCTGTCGCCCGAGTCGGTGGCCGCCGCAATGGCGATGGTGCAGAAAATGGCCGTGGCGCTGCGCAGCGCGCTCAAGCCAGACGGTCTGACGATCGCGCAATTCAATGGCGCGGCCGCGGGACAGACGGTGCCGCACGTGCATTTCCACCTGATCCCGCGCCGCAAGGGCGAAGAGTTGCGCATGCACGCGCGCGATATGGCGGATAAGGCGGAGCTGGAAGCCGTTGCGCAACGCATTCGCGCCGCGCTGTAAATCGGCTTATCGTACGATGCGAAATAAAAAGCGCGCGGATTACTCTCGCGCGCTTTTTAGCAACAGGCAGGTTCTATCATCTACCATCAGAATTTATGACGGATACCGACCACCGCCAGCGCCTGCGTATCCGTGCCTGAATTCACGCCGAAATCGCCGATCGATGCCTGCGCATTGATCGCCGCGCCTTTCGCATTGAGCGTATGGCCACTGGCCTTTTGCCAGCCCGCCAGCGCATAGAGTTCCGTGCGTTTCGACAATGCGTAATCGCCGCCGATATTCACCTGGTTGTAATGCGCCGACGCCGGGCCCGTCAGCGACGTGTAGTTGTAGCCCACGCCCGCGCGCAACGCCGGGTTGAACTGGTAATTCACAAACGCCGATCCATTATTGAATTTCGCGGTTTGATGGAAGGTGGAAAAGCCGTCGCTGCCGTATTGCGTATTCGAATACGCGAGACCGAGCGTTACCGCGCCGAGTGCATAACTGCCGCCCGCACGCACGATCTGAATCGAGTTCGCGCTCGCGAAGCCCTGATTGATGACGGTATTGAAAAGACTGTCCGAGCTGCTGGTCCACGAGCGCACGCCGTTCGTGACCGTGTTGCCGCCGTTGGCGTAGAAGTAACCCGCCGCAAGCGCGAGTGGCCCGTTCGTATAGCCCGCGCCAAAGCTGTAGGTCTGGCCGCTGCCGGTGGCGCCCGCCACGCCGCCCAGACCGTAGAGGGCCTCGAATTGCAGGCCTGAAATCAACGGGCTCGTGTATTTGAGCGAATTGCTCACACGCAGGCTGTTATCGTAATTGTCCAGATCGCCGGGCGTGCCGAATACGCCGCCAAACGGGCCGTCCTGCGTGAGTGGCTGCACCAGATCAACGAGCGGATCGTACTGACGCCCGAGCGTGAGCGTGCCCCACGTCTTGCTCGCGAGACCCACGATCGCCTTGCGTCCGAATTCGCGCTGCCCCTGCCCCGCCACGCCCGTGCCAACATTGAAGCCATTTTCAAGCTGGAAAATCGCGACGAGCCCCCCGCCGAGATCCTCGCTGCCACGCAGTCCCCAGCGGCTGCCCGAAAGATTGCCGCTGCTGAATTTGAACAGCGTGCTCTGATTCTGGCCACTCGCATTCTGCGCATTGTGAACCACGGCAAGGCCCGCATCGACGATCCCGTAGAGCGTCACGCTACTCTGGGCGTGAACGCCAGCGGCTGCCGAAGCGAGCGCAACGGCGATGGCGAGAGAACTGGCGCGGGGCGAAAGGCGTTTCATAGGCGAACTCCGTAGCGTAGGCGAGATATTGTTGAATTCAGGCTGGAAACGATAAGGAACGCACGCCATGCGGTGAACGAATCAATTCTTCATAGCTTTGCAATAGTGCGGAGCTTTATTCAGGTGGCGTTTGTTTGCTTGAACTGTTGCAGCCGCACGAATCGCTAAAAAGGACTACGCGAATGCCAACGGCATATGAAACAATTCAATGAAAGTGATCGCACGAAAAACACTGCCCAAGCAGATGCCGCTTTTTTTGAACGATCGCAGGAGACACCGCACGGGCCGATTGGTTGTTTGCGCAACGTTCTCGCAACCCACGCCGTACACAGGGAAGCACGCCAGTGAATATCGCCGACGCCCCGGCCACGAGCACCCGGGAGCACCCCAGACAGCACGCCACGAACGGCATCGTCGCCTCCAGGCTGATGCCGCCCGCCGGCAGTTCCACGCAGTTGGTGCGCAGCGCGCTGCTCGATACCCTCGCGCGGGCCCATGCCTCGCAGGCGGTTCGGATCGTGCTGATTCGTGCGGCGGCCGGTTACGGCAAAACCACCCTGATGCAGCAATACGCCGCGCACTGCGGCGCCCATGGCATCGACGCGAGCTGGCTACGGCTGCATAGCGCGAACAACGATCTGGAGCGCTTGCTGCTGGATCTGGATGCGGTCCTGCCCGGCCAACGCAGCGCCTCGAGCGCCGACGCGATCATCGACCACATCGCGGCCCATGACCGTCCCCTTGCGATCCTGTTCGACGACTTCGACACGATCCACAGCGCGAGCGTGCTGGCCTTCGTGCAGACGCTGATCGATGCGCTGCCGCCCGGCGCGATGCTGATCGTCGCCACGCGCGCGACGCCGGGGCTTGGCGTCGGCCGTCTGCGTGCACGCGGCGCGCTGCTCGATATCCAGAGCGCGGCACTGCGCTTCACGCTTGCAGAGGCCGGCGAATACGTCCGCGAGAAATGCGGGCTGGCGCTCGACGACACGAAGCTGGCCGCACTGCATCACGGCACGGAAGGCTGGGCGACGGCGCTCTATCTCGCGACGCTGTCGTTGCGCACGCATCCAGACCCGGGCGCATTCGTCGATGCATTCTCCGGCGCGCATGCGGAACTCGCCGATTATTTTGCCGAAGAAGTCTTCGCGCGACAGAACGAAGCGTGCCGCGCTTTTCTGCTCGACACCTGCGTGCTGCCGCATTTCCCGGCCGCGCTTTGTGACGCGCTCACCGGCCGCGGCGATGCGCGGGAGCGGCTCGACGAACTCGAACGGTCCTGCCTCTTTCTAGAGCCGCTCGACGACGAGCGCACGGTATATCGCTATCACCGGCTCTTTGCGAGCTATTTGAGGCATTGCCTGCGCGCCGCGCAACCCCAGCGCGAAGCCAATATGCACGCGCTCGCGGCGCAGTGGTATCTGGCATTGAAGCGCCCCGTGCCCGCCATCGACCACCTGCTCGACGCCGGCGAACCCCAGCGCGCACTCGCGGAGATTTCGCGTCATGCACGCACGTTGATGGGAGCGGGACGCATCCGTTTGATGATGGGCTGGCTTGAGCGTATCGATGCGAACCTCATCGCCGCGCAACCGGAAGTGGGCCTGACCTACGCGTGGGTGCTGCTGCTCAACCGCCGCTACGGCGACGCGATGCGCGCGACCCAAACCCTCGTCGGCGATGCGAACGCGGCACTTGAGTCTCAGGTGCTGCGCGCCGTACTGCACGCGCTCACGGGCCAGATGGACGCCTGCATCGCGTCGGGTGCTTCACTGCTCGCGGAGTTGCCCGACCGCGCGACGTTCGCGGGCTACACGCTATGCAATGCGCTGGCGTTCAGCTATGTCAGCGTGCAGCGCTATGACGAGGCGCGCGGCGTACTCTCCCGCGCGCTCGGTCGCAGCCGCGAACATCCGTTCGCCGTGACGCGCACGATGGCCGAAACGATCGAAGGCATCATCGATCTGCTTCAGGGGCGACTTGGCACCGCGCTCGCGCGGCTCGATACCGCGCTTGCAGGTGCGCGCGCCGAGCAGCGCGGCGCGGGCGCGGCGGGCAGCGAAGGCATTGCCGGCGGCTACACGAGCGTGGACGCCGCGCGGGCGCTCGCGCTGTACGAACGCAATGAACTCGACGCCCTGCGACGCCTGCTGGCCAACACCTTGCCGCGCGCGCGCAGCGCCGGCACCACCGATGCGCTGATCGCCACGCATGTGTTGAGTGCGCGGTCGGCCTGGCTCGCGGGTGATGTCGATCAATGGCTGCGGCTGCTTGCCGAACTTGAGCAGAGCGGGCGCGTGATCGAGTCAGGGCGTAGCGTCAGCGCGGCCTGGCTGGAACGCGCGCGCGTGGCGACGCTGGAGGGACGCCTTGAGGCTGCCGGGCAGGCGCTGGAAATCGCCGAACTGGACGGTGCGTGGGCGCACACGGGGTATGCGTGGCATGCCACCGAAATCGATTGCCCGGTGGTGGTGCGCGCGCGGCTCGATATCGCTCGGCGTCGCGATGGGGAGGCTGAAGCGGCGCTGCGCGTGGCGCTGGATGCGGCGCTCGGACAGCAGCGCTATTGGCGTGCGCTCAAGTTGCGGATCCTGCTGAGTCTTGCGCTGGCAGGCCGAGGCGCCGCAGATGCGGCGCTGGACGAGCTAACCCAGGCGCTGCGGATCGCGAGTCATGAGCGCTTCGTGCGGGCGTTTCTCGACGAAGGTCCGGCGCTGCTCGCGCTGCTTGCCAGGTGGTCGGCGCGAGGCGCGCAGGCAACGCGTGCGGCGGGGGTGGCTCCGGGGTTTGTCGCGCAATTGCTGGAGGCCGCTGAGGTGGGCGCTTCGTGTGAACCGGTCGCTGCGGCTCATACGCTTAGCGCGCGCGAACTGGAGGTGCTGCGCATGCTCTCCGCAGGACACCGAAACCGTGTCATCGCCGAAAAGCTGTTCGTCTCGGAACTGACGGTGAAGGCGCATCTGCGCAAGATCAACGCGAAACTCGGCGCGCAGAACCGCACCCAGGCGGTGGCGATCGGGCGGGAGTTGGGGGTGATTGGGTGATTTTGGGTGATTGGGTGATTGCGTGCGCCAGGCGCGCGGGCGATAGCCCGAAAACCAGAAGCCCCGCCAATCTGCGTGATTGTGCGGGGCTTCTGATGTATTCGGTGGCGGAGAGACGGGGATTCGAACCCCGGATAGGTTATTAACCTATACACGCTTTCCAGGCGTGCGACTTAAACCGCTCATCCATCTCTCCTGCGGGACGCGAATTATAGCAGGCTTCTGGCGGAACGGGAAATGGGCGTAAACAAGTCCCCGAACACCTCTCAACACCCCACGGTAAGCCGCCCCTCCCCCACCACGCGCAGCATCGAACTCTCCAGCAGACTGGCCGGCGTAACCGTTTCGCGCGCCCACGGAATTCGCCCGAAGAACCACAGCTTCCAGAACGTCAGCCCCGCTTGAGGCTGGCGCGCGTACAGTTCGTCGAAGGTCTGCACACAGCCGATCTCGACGCCCAGCGCCTCGGCCAGTACCTCTCGCACGAACCTCGAACAGAACTGACGCGACGATCGCAGATTGAAGCCCGTGTCGTAGAACACGCCCATCCGCCTTTGCGCCGCGCGACGAATGGCCTCGTGCTGCGATTCCAGCCCACCGCCCGCAAGCCGGCACACGGCGAAGCGCCCCGCCTCGGAGCGCCGCACAAAGCGCTGCAAGGTGGTATAGCGTGAGAACGGAAACGTGCTTTCGGCAACGATCGGTTCGGCCCCGGATGTATCGACCACGATCCCAACGTGATTGCTCCAGCATCCGGTAGCCGCCGATACTTCAAGAAAAGGCCTCGCCTTGACGCGGATAAAAATCAGGTCGCCTGCTTCGATCAGCGCAGCGGTTTTCATCGAGCCGTCTCCAGTCGGGTAGCAATAAACGGATTCTTGCTTGCCGCACGCAAGGCCATCGCATCCCGATCATTCAGCTCAACAAGCTACGCCCCGAGGTATCAATTCCCGATACCTCGGCGCAATCCTAAGGATGCCGAATATAGTCCACCAGCGCGACCGTATAGTCGTCCGGCTTGCGGTCCACCAGACTCACGAGAATCGCCACCAGAAACCCCGCCGGCACGCCAAACACGCCCGAGCTGATCGGCTCGATCCCCCACCACCTCGCCCCTTCAAATCCCGTGAGTTGCGTGAAGAACGGATAGGTCGAAACGATGTAATACACGCACACGGCAAGCCCCGCCACCATGCCCGCCACCGCGCCCAGCCGCGTCGTGCGCTTCCAGAACACGCCCAGCACGAGCACCGGAAATAGACTCGAAGCCGCCAGCGAAAACGCCGCGCCCACCAGAAATAAGATATTCCCCGCGTTGAGCGATGCCACCCACGAAGCAAACAAGGCCACGCCCAGCAGGAGAATCTTCGACATCGTCACGCGCCGTTGGCTCGACGCATTCGGATCGACCATGTGGTAATAAACGTCGTGCGACAGCACATTCGAAATCGTCAGCAGCAGGCCGTCGGCGGTCGAAAGCGCGGCCGCGAGCGCGCCCGATGCGATCAACCCGGACATCACGTAAGGCAGCCCCGCAATCTCCGGCGCGGCCAGCACCACCATATCGGGCTGCATCTGGATATCGCCCCAATGCACGATGCCATCGCTGTTCACATCGGTGATGCCGATCATGTAGGGCTCGACGCGCCGCCACTGCATCACCCACTGCGGCAGATCGTCGAAGTGCTGCCCGACCAGATGCGAAAGAATCTCGAACTTGATCAGCACCGCCAGCACCGGCACCGTCAAATAGAAAAGCGCGACGAAGAACAGGGTCCAGCCCACCGAGCGCCGCGCCGACGCCACCGATGTGGTCGTGTTGTAGCGCGTGAGGATGTGCGGCAGGCTCGCCGTGCCCAGCGAAAGACATAGCAGCAGCGACAGGAAATTGCGCTCGTGGATGCGCCGCGCGTCGTCGCTTTCGGCGGGAAACGGTTCGTGCATCGGCACGGGCGGCGTGGCGCGCGCGAGCAGATCGTCGCGCTGCTGGGTCCACGCCGCGCGTGCGGCTTCGGCGTCGCGCGGGAAATGCGCGATTTCGCGCTCCAGCGCATCGATGTCGCGCAGCGGCCCGTTGTGGCGACGCAGGTCCGCCAGCGTATCGAAGAGCCGCGTCTTCTCTTCCACATAGGACTGCGGCAAGGCGTCGAGCCGCGATTGCCAGAGCGCCGCGCGGTGGTGGTACTCGTCGCGCACATTCGCTTCGGCGCTGGCGTCGCGCACATCGTGTTCGAGCGCCTCCACGCGCTGCATCGTCTTGCCGTAGTCGAGCTGCGGCACCCAGCCCAGTCCATCCCGATGCGCGATCAACGAAACCGGTATCAGGATCGCCGCGATCAGGATGATGTACTGCGCCACCTGGGTCCACGTGACCGCGCGCATGCCGCCCAGAAACGAGCACACGAGAATGCCCGCCAGCCCGCAAAAAATGCCGATCGCGAAGTCCACGCCGATAAAGCGCACGGCGATCAGTCCCACGCCCTGGATCTGCGCCACGAGATAGACGAACGAGCAGAGTATCGTCGCGAGCACCGCCAGCGCGCGCACGAGGTTGCTCGAAAAGCGCGTGCCGAGAAAATCCGCGATGGTGTAGCGCGCGAGCTTGCGCACATACGGCGCGAGCAGGAACGCCACCAGGCAATAGCCGCCGGTCCAGCCCATCAGGTAAGCCAGCCCGTCGTAGCCGCTCGCGTAGAGCGACCCCGCCAGGCCGATGAACGAGGCTGCCGAAAGCCAGTCGGCGGCGGTCGCCATGCCATTGAACACCGAGGGTACGCGCCGTCCCGCGACGTAGTACTCGACCAGATCCGAGGTGCGCGAAAGCAGCCCGATCACCGCGTACACGGCGATCGGCACGAACAGGAACACGTAGCCGATCCACATGCCGGGGCCGGTGACGCGCTCGATGCGCCACATCACATAGACGAAGCCGAGAAAGCCGAGCGTGTACAGCGCGTAGGAGCGGATGAGCCGATGCGCGAGCTTCATGGCGGCGGCGCCTGGCGAGCGTCGCGGATCGCGTCTTCGGCTTCGCGCGCGGCCTGCAATTCGCGGTCGGCGCGCTGCATCAGCACGATATAGATGACCACCAGCGCCACGTAGATCAGGATCGCCCCTTGTGCGCCGATGTAGAACGGCAGGCTGAAGCCGGCGATACGCACGTTGTCGAGCGCGCGCGCAAAGAGCGGCGCGACGAACGAGACCGCAAAACCAATCGACATCAGCACGCCGATCAGCGCGAGGTTGAAGCGCCAATAGCGCCGATGCGCGAGCGCCATTGCGCGGCTCACCGGCGGCGGCTCGGGCACGGGATTGAGGTTGTTCGGCGGTTGGGTGTGTGGCGCGGCCATGCGCCTGTTTAGCAAAAAGGCGCGGGCGCGGCAATTGGGAGGAATGCGAGGACGAAATAAAAAACGCCGCGCTGAGCGCGGCGTCCAGGCCCTGCTCAAATGCAGAACTTAAAGCGATTCGCCGAGTTGATCGAGAATCGCCGGATTCTCCAGCGTCGAGACATCCTGCGTGATGGCTTCGCCCTTGGCGAGCGAGCGCAGCAGGCGACGCATGATCTTGCCCGAGCGCGTCTTCGGCAGGTTTTCGCCGAAGCGGATGTCCTTGGGCTTGGCGATCGGCCCGATCTCCTTGCCCACCCACGCGCGCAGTTCGTTGGCGAGCTTCACGGCATCGTCGCCTTGCGGGCGGTTGGCCTTGAGCACCACGAAGGCCACCACGGCTTCGCCGGTCGTGTCGTCGGGGCGGCCCACCACGGCGGCTTCGGCCACCAGCGGGTTCGCTACCAGCGCCGATTCGATTTCCATCGTGCCCAGGCGGTGGCCCGAGACGTTCAGCACGTCGTCGATACGGCCCATGATGGTGAAGTAGCCGCTTTGCTTGTCACGCACGCTGCCGTCACCGGCCAGATACAGCTTGCCGCCGAGTTCCTCGGGGAAATAGCCCGACTTGTAGCGCTCCGGCTGGCCCCAGACATTGCGGATCATCGCGGGCCACGGGCGCTTCACCACCAGGATGCCGCCCTGCCCGTTCGGCACGTCCTGACCGGTTTCGTCGACGATCGCGGCCATGATGCCGGGCAGCGGCAGCGTGCAGGAACCCGGCACCAGCGGCGTCGCGCCCGGCAGCGGCGTGATCATGTGGCCGCCGGTTTCCGTCTGCCACCACGTATCGACGATCGGGCAGCGCTTGCCGCCCACGTTCTCGTAGTACCAGATCCAGGCTTCGGGATTGATCGGCTCGCCGACCGTGCCCAGGATACGTAGCGAAGACAGGTCGTAGCTCTTCGGATGCACCTTCGCATCGGCTTCCGAGGCCTTGATCAGCGAGCGGATCGCGGTAGGCGCCGTATAGAACAGCGTGACCTTGTGCTTCTGGATCATGTCCCAGAAGCGGCCCGCGTTCGGGAAGGTCGGCACGCCTTCGAACACCACCTGGGTCGCGCCGATCGTGAGCGGTCCGTAGGCGATGTAGCTATGACCCGTGATCCAGCCGATGTCGGCGGTGCACCAAAACACGTCGTCGGGCTTGTAGTCGAAGGTCCACTTCAACGTCTGCGCGGCCCACAGCAGATAGCCGCCCGTGCTGTGCTGCACGCCCTTCGGTTTGCCGGTCGAGCCCGACGTGTAGAGGATGAAGAGCGGGTGTTCCGCGCCCACCGGTTCCGGCACGCAGGTGTCGCTTTCCGCCGCGGCGACTTCGTGCATCCACAGGTCGCGGCCTTCGTGCCACGCCACCTTGCCGCCGGTGCGCTTGTACACGAACACGGTCTGCACGGCGTCGCAGCCGCCCATGGCGATGGCTTCGTCGGCGATATTCTTCAGCGGCAGCGCCTTGCCGCCGCGCATCTGTTCGTCGGCGGTGATGAGCGCGACCGCACCCACATCCACCATGCGTTCGTTGAGCGACTTCGACGAGAAGCCGCCAAACACCACCGAATGCGTCGCGCCGATGCGCGCGCAGGCCTGCATCGCCACCACGCCTTCGACCGACATCGGCATATAGATGACCACGCGGTCGCCCTTCTTCACGCCGCGTTTCTTGAGCGCGTTGGCGAAGCGCGAGACGCGCGAGAGCAGATCCTTGTAGGTGACGTTGGTCACGCTGCCATCGTCGGCTTCGAAGATGATCGCGACGCGCTCGCCGTTGCCCGCTTCCACATGACGGTCGAGGCTGTTGTACGAGGCGTTGAGTTCGCCGTCTTCGAACCAGGTGTAGAAAGGCGCTTTGGACTCGTCGAGCACCTTGGTGAAGGGCTTTTGCCAGGTCAGCGTTTCGCGCGCGAGGCGCGCCCAGAAACCTTCGTAATCGCTTTCGGCTTCGGCGACCAGCGCCTTGTAGGCGTCCATGCCGGACACCGTTGCGTTCGCCACCGTTTGCGCGGACGGCGCAAACACACGATGTTCCTGAAGAACCGATTCAATCGCAGACATCGACAACCCCTTGGTGAAGATGAAACGTCAAACTCGTGGACGAGCGCGGCATCTTCAATGCCTGCGCCCGCCGTCTCCTATGTGTCGCCGCACCCTCTGCAGCCCAGGCGCTAACGACGATTCTGTGAAGCGATGGACTCGCGCGCCGGTCCATCGGTTCAAGGTTACGCAAAGCAACTTACCCGCTACTTACGAGGCCGACCGATGACAATGCGGCCCGTGCTGCGATAGCGACCTCTTAAACGTCCATTTAGAATGCTAACTGATCTGAGCGCCAGGATTCCAGCTTGAACCGTCATTCACTTTTTCTTGTCGCCGCCATGCTGCTCGTGGGCAGCAATGTCGGCATCGGCAAAACGATCGTTGCATTTTTACCCGTCGAGCTGTTCGCGCTGCTGCGCTTCGTGATCGCCCTCGCGGTGCTCTGGCCCCTCCTGCGCGTGGCGCGCATGCGCCGCGTGAAGCGCGGGGAATGGCTCAATCTGTTCCTGCAGGCGCTCTTCGGTACATTCGGGTTTACGCTGCTGATGCTCGGCGGCGTGCATCGCACCAGCGCCGTCGCCGCGGGCGTTATCACCAGCACGATTCCCGCCGTGGTCGCGTTGTTCTCGTGGCTGTTCCTGCGCGAGCGGCCCGATGCGCGCGCTTTCGCGTCGATTGCGCTGGCCATCGTCGGCATCGCCGTCATCAATCTCGCGCATGCCGATGCGAGCGCCGCCAATCCCGGCTCCTTCAGCGGCAATCTGATGGTGCTGGGCGCGGTCTGCTGCGAGTCGCTTTATGTGATCCTGTCGCGCCGTCTCACGCAGACGCTCGCGCCGCTAGAAATCTGCGCGTACACCCATCTGTTTGGCTTTGTGCTGATGTTGCCGGTGGGACTGGCCGGGGCGCTTTCGTTCGACTACGCGAGCGTGCCGGCGGGCATCTGGGGCCTCGTGCTGTGGTACGGGCTGTCGGCCAGCGTTTTTTCCTTCGTGCTGTGGATGATGGGCATCCGCCATGTGCCGGGCAGCATCGCGGGCGTGTTCACCGCCGTGCTGCCGGTGGCCGCCGCGGTCTACGGCATGGTGTTTCTGGGCGAGCGGCCCACGCCCGCGCATGGCGTGGCGCTTGCCTGCGTGATCGCGGGCATTGCGCTCGCCAGCGTGAAGACGAAGCGTCTGCCGCCCGTCGCATCTTGATACGGCCGCCGCGCCAGGCACTGTAATGGCCCTGAAAGGATGCTGCCCGCATCGCGGCGAAGTGTCGCGCCAACGCGTTACAATAGCGCCCGCCCGGCCCCTGTGACGCCGCGGCGCGAACGGCGCGAGCCTGCATCGGAACAGCAGACTCGGCGCGGCGCGCCCGGCGCCGCGTGCGCCCCGCCCGATTTCCGCCCTACGTGAAACGCCCATGTCCGCCGCACGCCCCAAGCCGTCCGCCGCGAAGTCTGCCGCCCCTCACCGTCGCCGCATGGGCGTCCTGCCCAGCATCATCTTCATGAGCCGCTGGCTCCAGGTGCCGCTATACCTGGGTCTGATCGTCGCTCAGACGGTCTACTGCGTGCTCTTCATCAAGGAAGTCTGGCACCTCGTCACCCACGCGATGTCGCTCGACGAGACCAGCATCATGCTGGCCGTGCTCGGTCTGATCGACGTGGTGATGATCTCCAATCTGCTCATCATGGTGATCGTCGGCGGCTACGAAACCTTCGTGTCGCGCATGGGCCTCGAAGGCCATCCCGACGAGCCCGAATGGCTCGATCACGTGAATGCCGGCGTGCTGAAGGTGAAGCTCGCGATGGCGCTCATCAGCATTTCGTCGATTCATCTGCTGAAAACCTTCATCAACCCGGACGCCGTTTCGGAACGCACCGTGATCTGGCAAGTGGCCATTCACGTCGCTTTCCTGCTGTCCGCGCTGGTAATGGCGTGGATCGACCGCATCACCACGCATACGCATCCCGAGCATTATCACGATCTCGCCGCGCGCCATCCGGCGCCGGCGCGCGAGGTTGCGGAAACAGACTGAAGAGCGACCGCTAAGTCGCATTAAAAGCGGCAGGTCAAAACAAAAAATTCCACGATTCGAATCACCCGTCCCCATAGAAGCTAGCCATGACCGTCATCAAGCAGGAAGACCTGATCCAGAGCGTTGCGGATTCGCTCCAGTACATCAGCTACTACCATCCGCAGGATTACATCGAGGCGCTGGGTCGCGCCTATGAGCTGGAGCAAAGCCCGGCCGCGAAGGACGCGATCGCGCAGATCCTCACCAACAGCCGCATGTGCGCCGAAGGCCGCCGCCCGATCTGCCAGGACACCGGCATCGTCACGATCTTCGTGAAGGTCGGCATGGACGTGCGTTGGGACGGCGCGACGATGGGCGTCACCGACATGATCAACGAAGGCGTGCGCCGCGGTTACCTGAACCCGGACAACGTGCTGCGCGCCTCGATCGTGTCGCCGCCCGAAGGCGGCCGCAAGAATACGAAGGACAACACGCCGGCCGTGATCCACTACGAGATCGTGCCGGGCGACAAGGTCGACGTGCAGGTCGCGGCCAAGGGCGGCGGCTCGGAAAACAAGTCGAAGTTCGTCATGCTCAACCCGTCCGACTCGATCGTCGACTGGGTGCTCAAGACCGTGCCGACGATGGGCGCGGGCTGGTGCCCGCCGGGCATGCTCGGCATCGGCATCGGCGGCACCGCTGAGAAGGCGATGCTGATGGCGAAGGAATCGCTGATGGAGTCCATCGACATTCAGGACATCATCAAGCGCGGCCCGAAGGACTGGATCGAAGAACTGCGCGTCGAACTGCACGAGAAGGTCAACGCGCTCGGCATCGGCGCGCAGGGTCTGGGCGGTCTGGCCACGGTGCTGGACGTGAAGATTCACGCAGCGCCGACGCACGCGGCTTCGAAGCCCGTCGCCATGATCCCGAACTGCGCCGCCACGCGCCACGCGCACTTCGTGCTGGACGGCTCGGGCCCGGCGAAGCTGGAAGCGCCCTCGCTCGACGCATGGCCGAAGGTCAACTGGGAACCGAACACGGAAACCAGCAAGCGCGTCGATCTGAACACGCTCACGCCGGAAGAAGTCGCTTCGTGGACGCCGGGCCAGACGCTGCTGCTCTCGGGCAAGATGCTCACGGGCCGCGACGCCGCTCACAAGCGCATCGCCGATATGCTCGCCAAGGGCGAAAAGCTGCCGGTGGACTTCAAGAACCGCGTGATCTACTACGTTGGCCCGGTCGATCCGGTGCGCGACGAAGTGGTCGGCCCGGCAGGCCCCACCACCGCCACCCGCATGGACAAGTTCACCGACCTGATGCTCTCGCAGACCGGCCTGATCTCGATGGTCGGCAAGGCCGAGCGCGGCCCGGTCGCCATCGAAGCCATCAAGAAGCACAAGGCGGCGTACCTGATGGCCGTGGGCGGCGCGGCGTACCTCGTGTCGAAGGCGATCCGCGGCTCGAAGGTCGTGGCGTTCGAAGACCTGGGCATGGAAGCCATCTACGAATTCGACGTTCAGGATATGCCGGTGACGGTCGCGGTCGATTCGTCGGGCACCTCGGTGCACAAGACGGGTCCTGCGGAATGGCAGGCAAAGATCGGTAAGATTCCGGTCGCCACCGCCTGATATTCGCCGGATGAGATTCATCCTGATGCGAGATAATCGGCCAGCCGTTCAAACGCCGATCTAAAAACCGGGGCCCCGCGCCCCGGTTTTTTTTGGAGTAACGCGAAGCGGACTGAGACTAATTCTCAGCACGCTGCAAACTGGCTGAATTGGCCGCGATTTATCGAAGAATGCGCCTTGGCTTTTGCGTATCGAGCGTTTATTGTCTGGAACCAGTGTTAAAACCTGCACGCCCCACAAGGAAGGAAAAACTATGCAAGGCGACAAGAAAGTCATCGAATATCTCAATGCGCAGCTCAAGAACGAGCTGACCGCCATTAACCAGTATTTCCTGCATGCCCGTATGTACAAGCATTGGGGCCTCGAAAAACTGGGCAAGCACGAATATGACGAGTCGATTGGCGAGATGCGCCACGCCGACTGGCTGATCGAACGTATTTTCATGCTCGACGGCCTGCCCAATCTGCAGGATCTGCACAAACTGCTGATCGGCGAAGAAACCCAGGAAGTGCTCGAATGCGATCTGAAGCTCGAATACATTTCCCAGGGCACCTGCAAGGAAGCCATCGCGTATTGCGAATCGGTGCGTGATTTCGTCTCGCGTGAAATCTTCACGAAGATTCTCGACGACACCGAAGAGCACATCGACTGGCTCGAAACGCAGATCGATCTGATCGGCAAGGTCGGCATCCAGAATTATCAGCAGACCATGATGGGTTCGGTAGAATCCTGATCCAGGCACTGGCTTCTGGCTGATTGCCAAAGGGCCGCATCCGCGCTTGCGGGTGCGGCCCTCGCAACATCGACGCCCCGTTTTGCGTCTCCATTTCTTTTTCCGATTCACGTGAACTCTCCGGCTTCCCAACAGGCAATTTCTAACGCCATCCCTGTCGGCATCTTCGATTCGGGGCTGGGCGGCCTGTCGGTGCTGCGCGCCGTGCGCGCGCTATTGCCGGCGGAGCAGATCGTCTACGTGGCGGACTCGCGCTATGCGCCGTATGGCCAGCGCGACGACGACTTTATCGCCGACCGCACGCTTGCCATCGGCGAATGGCTGGTGGCGCAGGGTGCGAAGGCGCTGGTGGTGGCCTGCAATACGGCGACCGCGCAGTCGATCGAGTTCGTGCGCACGCGTCTGCCGATCCCGCTCGTAGGCGTGGAGCCCGGCGTGAAACCAGCGGCCCAACAATCGAAATCGCGCGTGGCGGGCGTGCTCGCCACCCAGGTGACGCTGCGCAGCGCGCGCTTCCAGGCGCTCGTCGAGCGTCACGCCGATGATCTGCGCGTGCTCTGCCAGCCCGGCCACGGTCTCGTGGAAGCCGTCGAGCGCTGCGATATCGACTCGCCGGAACTGGTCGCGCTGCTACGCGGCTACCTCCAGCCGATGCTCGACGCCGGCGCGGATACGCTGGTTCTGGGCTGCACGCACTATCCGTTTCTGGACGGCGCGATCCGCTCCATCGTCGGCAAGCGCATGACGCTGGTGGATACGAGCGTGGCCATCGCGCGCCAGCTCGAACGCGTGCTGGACCACCACGGTTTGCGCGCGGCCCAGGCCGGCGATGCCTCGTGCGCTGGCGTGCGCCTGTGCTCGACCAGCGACGGCGCGCACCTGCGCGCGCTCGCAGCGGCGCTACTCAAGCTCGACGCTCCAGTCGAGCGCGTCCAGATTCCCTCGCGACGCACTCGCGAACTCGAATCCGACGCCGCCTGACTGCAACAGAACGTCCGCGCGCCGCTCGTTCCGGCCTCAACACAGACGTCTGCCCTTCGCCTTCTGGCCCCGCCTGAGAGCCGCTTGCCGTCTGCCTGAGCGATCGCGCCCCGCTCTGCGTCCCATCCGTCGTTCGTCTGATCCAGAGCAAAATCCCTGCTAAGCATCGGGTTTTGTTACAAAAATTCCGCCTGCATGCCTGTCAAGTGCTTGCCAAACGGGCCAAACATAATGATAATAATTCGCATTAACTCTCTCTATTGCGCTCCATCATGATTGTCTGCGTGTGCAAGTCCGTCTCCGACCGTACGATCCGTGCCTCGATTGCTGAAGGCATGGACTCTTTCGACGAACTGCAATTCGAGCTCGGCGTCGCGACCTGCTGCGGCAAGTGCGAAGAATCCGTTCGCGACGTGATGGCGCAAAGCGGTGTGTGTGCAAGCCGCTGTGGCGTGTCGCATCACCACGCTCACCCGGTGGTGGCCGTACCGCACGTCGTGCCCCTGACGTTCTACGAGCGCAAGGCCGCCTGATTTCCCCGCGGCGCGCGCCTCAAGCCTGCTCAGACGCGCGCCGCAACAACGCTCAGATAACCGAGCGCTTTATCGCCGACAGCAAGCCAGTTTCACGACCAGCCAGCTACCGCTCGCACCCCTTTTCTGGAGGACGGGATGGAATTGCTGATCGGATTTGTGACCACCGTGTGCATCTCGCTGTTGATCTTTCGCCCATAAAGCTGCCCGTAGCGACGCGTTGTCTGCCTTTTGCGCCGTCGAATACGGGGCGGCCACGCTAACATGCAGGCTTCTCAAACCACCGCCAACGCGCTGAGCTTCCCCGCCCTACGCACGAATCGCCGTGTCGTAACCGCGACAGCGATCGTGCTCGCGCTGCACGCCGCGCTCATCGCCGTCGTGCTCACGCACCACGACGACGCCAAACCCGTCGCACTCGAATCGCAAGCCATCACGGCTGAACTGCTCAAGCCCGAGCCAGTTGCCGCGCCAGCCGCGATCCAGTCCACGCCGACTCCGCCGCCGCCCAAGCCGGTGCCCGTCAAGCGCGAAAAGCCCAAGGCCCAGCCGAAACAAAAGCCGACGCCCACGCCGCCGCTGCCGGTCGCCGCCGCGCCCTCGCAACACGCGATCGAAACGCCCGCACCCGCCGATCCGGCCCCGCCCGCGCCTGCCGCACCGCCGCCACAAGCGGCCGCACCGGCGCCAGCCAAGCCCGTGATGGCGCTATCCGCGCCCAAGAACGTTTCGCACCTCGATTGCCGCATCGTCGAGCCGGACTACCCGACGCTCTCGAAGCGCCGTGGTGAGACCGGCACGGCGATGGTGCACTTCGTGGTGGGCCTCACCGGCAAGATCGAAAACATCGAGCTGCGTAAGTCCAGCGGCTACAGCCGCCTCGATGACGCCGCGATGGACGCCATGCGCAGCAGTTCCTGCAAGCCGTACCTGGAGGACGGCCAGCCGGTGCGCGCCGCTTACACGCAACCGTTCGATTTCAGCCTGCATGATTGATGCGCGCGGCGGTCGGTCGCGCTGTTCGCTCAGCGCGTCTGAATGAGAATCACACTGTTTTGACGAATTGAATTAAAGGAAAAAGCATGCAGAACTACGGTATCGCCCACGTCTGGGCGCAAGGGGATTTCGTGACGCGCGGCATCGCGCTGGCACTGTTCATCATGTCGGTGCTGTCGTGGTGCGTGATCGTCGTGAAGGGCTGGAACGTGGCGCGCCTCAAGCGCCTCACGAAGAACGCCGAACAACAGTTCTGGCATTCGGACGATCTCGCCGATGGCGTGAAGAAGCTCGGCAGCGGCACGCGCGAGGACAACCCGTTCCTCGCCCTCGCGCTTTCGGGCCAGGAAGCCGCCGATCACCATCACCAGACGCAACCGCATCTGCATGACCGCATGGACGTGTCGGACTGGGTCACGCGCTGCCTGAAGGACACGATGGACGAGTCGGTTGCGAAGATGCAGTCGGGCCTCGCGATCCTGGCTTCGATCGGCTCGACCGCGCCGTTCGTCGGCCTGTTCGGTACGGTGTGGGGCATCTATCACGCCCTGCTCGCGATTGGCGCATCGGGCCAGACCTCGATCGACGCGGTGGCGGGTCCGGTCGGCGAAGCGCTCATCATGACGGCCTTCGGTCTGTTCGTGGCGATTCCGGCCGTGCTCGGCTACAACGCCCTCACGCGCGCCAACAAGGCGGTCGTCACGAAGCTCAATCGCTTCGCGCACGGTCTGCACGCGTTCTTCGTGACGGGTGCGCGCCTGTCGTCGACGGCCAAGGGTAGCAACGCCGGCAACCTGCGCGTCGCCGCACGCAACCACTAATCGCGGAGGCAAGCAACATGGCGATGAGCCCTTTTGCCAGCGACGATGACGATGGCCTCATGAACGAAATCAACATGACGCCGCTCGTCGACGTCATGTTGGTTCTCCTGATCGTTTTCATGGTGACGATCCCCGTGATCCGTCACGCCGTGAAAATCGACCTGCCGCATGCGAGCAGCCAGAAGGAAGACACCAAGCCCGCGCAGATCAACGTGTCGATCGAAGCGGACGGCTCGGTGCTGTGGGACGGCAATGCCGTCAGCGACGAGCAGCTCAGCGCGAAGATCGCGGCGGCCGCGCAGCAGGAACCGCAGCCGGAACTGCACTTGAACGCGGACCGCAAGGTCCAGTACGAGAAGGTGGCGCAGGTGATGTCGGCGGCGCAGAGCGGCGGCCTGACGAAGCTCGGTTTCGTGACCGATCCGGCGCACAAGTAAGACACGCGCTGCATCAAGCAACGCATGAAACGCGCGGCACTTTGTGTCGCGCGTTTTCTTTTTCGCTCGATCATTCGGATGCCGAATCATCATCGCGCAAAGTAAAAGGCCTTCATCGTCGGATGAAGGCCTTTTTTCGAGCGCACGCGGCGCATTCGGGCGGTGGCGACACTCCCCGACAATCGATCGGTTCACGTCGGCACATGCGACTGCCGTGGCGACACGGACTGCGCTTTCGGCCCTGAAGGCTCGCTATGATAGCGGCCATCAATTCCCGCACAAGACCGGTGCTTGGCGAGAGGACTTCAATATATTCCTCTCGCTGCCCCGCTTCAAGACTTTGCCCATTGAAAGTAACGATTGCCGGCGGCGCTTAAATGCCAAAAAGCAAATACGCGATGGACGGAGAAAAAGCCTTCATACAAGCGCACGCGCGTGCACGTTCGCAACGTTTCTATTCATACGGCGCGAGCGCGCGATCAAGCCGTTTCGATATTGCTGAGCGCCTTGGCGCGTAGCGCCGCCTGCTGCTGCGCCTGCACGCCGTTCTTCGCGATCAGTGCATCGATATCGCTTTTGAGCGGGCATTCCTGATTCAGGTTCTTGTCGGCGTCGAGCACTTCCACCAGGTAGTCGACGAACGCGCGCACGGCGGGAACCATGCCCTGGCGCGAGAGGAACACGGCATAGAGTTGCGGCACCGGCAGCGTCCAGCCCGGCATCACCGGCGAGAGCTTGCCTGAGCGCAGCGCGGCGCCATACATCATCTCCGGCATGGCGGCGATCCCCAGCCCTTGCAGCGCGGCCTCGCGGATTGTCGTGAGGTCGGCGCTGATGAGGCGCGGCTCGTGTTCGTGCGAATGGCGTGTGCCGTCCGGCGCGATCAGATGAAACACATGGCGGCCATCGCCCGTGGGCGTGTCGAGCGTCTCGAAGCGCGCGAGATCGTCCGGCGTGAGCGGCGGCGCATTCTGCGCGAGCAGGCTGGGCGCGCCCACCAGCATCTGTTCCGTGCGCCATAGCGGGCGCACCACGATATTGGCGTTCTGCGGCGGCTCGGAGCGCACCCGCAGCGCGATATCCACCGAATCCTCGAACAGGTCGATCACACGATTGGTCACGCGCATCACCACCCGCACCTCGGGGTAGCGATGCATGAATTCGGGAATGATCTGCGAAAAGATGGTCTGCGACAGCGTGACCGGCACGCTCACGCGCACCGTGCCGCGCGGCGACGAGCGCAGCGACTGCACCACGTTCACGGCCGCCTGCGCCTCCGCGAGCATCGCGCGGCAGTGCTGGTAGAACAGCTCGCCGGCTTCGGTGAGCGCGAGCTTGCGGGTGGAGCGCTGCAGCAGGCGCACACCGAGCGACGCCTCCAGCTCGCTCACGCGGCGCGACAGCCGCGACTTGGAAATGCCGAGCACGCGCTCGGCCGCCGAGAATCCGCCGTGTTCCACGACCTGCGAAAAGTACATCAGGTCGTTCAGGTTGTGCGAATCGATTTTCATGTCGTCGTTCCAGCGATGGGACAATCCATTGCGATCAGGCGGTCAAACAGGCCAAATCGGCTACCTATAATAGCGGTTTGTTTCGCATATCGCGCAATTCCCATTTTTCGGAGGTGATATCCATGCCGGCCGTCCGCTCGATCGCCCACGTTTTTCCCGCCGTTCGCACCACCGAGGGCGGTGGGTTCGTCGTCCATCGCCCCTTCCCTACCCGTCAGCTGATGGATTTCGATCCGTTTCTGCTGCTCGACGAAATGGGCCCTGTCGATTACGCGCCGGGCGCGGCCAAGGGCGCGCCCGACCACCCTCATCGCGGCTTCGAGACCGTGACATATATGCTCGCGGGCCGCTTCGGCCACAAGGATTCCGCAGGCCATTCGGGCACGCTCAATCCCGGCGACGTGCAGTGGATGACCGCCGGTGCCGGCGTCATCCACAGCGAAATGCCTGACCCCGAATTCACCCGCACGGGCGGGCTCATGCACGGTCTGCAGTTGTGGGTGAACCTGCCGGCTTCGGACAAGATGATCGCGCCGCGTTACCAGGAGATGCCGCACGCGGGCATTCCGCAAGGACGCTCGGCGGACGGCAAGGCGACGGTGAAAGTGATCGCGGGCGAATCGCTGGGCGCGAAGGCGGCCATCGAAACGCGCACGCCCATCCTCTATCTGCACTTCACGCTCGCGCCGGGCGCGCGCGTGGAGCAGCCGGTGCCGGCCGCATGGAATGTGTTTGCCTATGGCATCGCCGGGACGGCGCGCTATGGCAATGAGGGCGAAGCCATCGGCGCGCAGCAGATGGTGGCGTTCGCGGGCGATGGCGCAACCGTGACGATCGCCGCGCCCGCCGATGCGACCGAACCAGTGGAAGTGCTGTTGATCGGCGGCCTGCCGCTCAACGAGCCGGTGGTGCGCTACGGCCCGTTCGTGATGAACACCGAGCAGGAGATCCGCGAGGCCGTGCTCGATTACCAGGCCGGACGCATGGGGCGAATCTCGCACTGAAGGGCGCCGGACCGTCAGCTTCGGCATAGGCCATGCGCGCGCCGAAGCTAACCCACAGCCTGCGCCGCTTTTTGTCACAATAAGGTTTTACACGCCGCTTACCGGGCCTGGGCGTCCGGTGCGCGGCGCATTCCATTCAACCGTTCCGTCCGCGAGGCGCGCATGTCCGAACCGGCAGTCAGTCCTTACGTCACTGCTCATATTGGCTCGACGAACTATCAGGTCCAGTTCGACGACGGCACCCACACGTGGATCGCCGACGAACCGGTGTCGCTCGGCGGCGGCGATCGCGGCCCCTCGCCGTTCTCGCTGCTGCTTTCGAGCCTCGGCGCCTGCACGTCCATCACGCTGAAGATGTATGCACAGCGCAAGGAGTGGCCGCTCGAAGGCGTGCGCGTGAAGCTCTCGATGCAAACCGGTAGCGAAGGCACCACGATCGATCGTCAGATTGCGCTGGAAGGACGGCTTTCCGACGAGCAGCGCGAGCGTTTGCTGCAGATCGCCAATGCCTGCCCGGTCCACAAGGTCCTCACGAACACGATCCACATCCGCTCGGGCCTCTTCGTCGCCTGAGCGCCTGCGGACGGACATCACAGGAAGCCGTCGCCTTGAATTTCGAACACCTCATCCAGATCAACGACCCGACGAATCCGCTCGTGCAGCCGATGACGCGCGAGCAGCTCTGGGAGGGCCTCGTGCTGCGCGCCGAACAGCCGCAGCTTTTCGTGCTCGGCCTCGACAGCTGCACGATCCTCACGCGCGAAGGTGCAACGCTCGAACGCGAACTGCATTACGGTCACGCCACGGTGCGCGACCGCGTCACGCTCACGCCCAATGAAAGTGTGCGCTACGACATCCTCGCGACCGCCGAGTACGTGGGCGGCTCGCTCACCATGACGATCGAGGAGCCGCACGCGCAGCAGCTGTTCCTGCGCTTCGAATACCGCACCACGCTGCCGACCGCGGATTCGGGCGAAGAGCACGAGACATCGGAGATCGTGAAGTCGGCCTATCGCGAATCAGACATCGACACCGTGCGTCTGATCCGCCAGTTCGTGCAGGGTCCGGGCGAACCGGAAGCGCCGCTGCACTGAATTCCCAGCGCAAGCTGATCCCGCCAACACGCCCGGCCCTGCGCCGGGCGTTGTTTTTTCAGGGAGGTGCGGGGACATCGGGCATAAAGCTATCGCTTGCCGATTCCGATCAATTTATCGTAATTGAAAATACGAACAATTATCATTTAGAATTCATCCATCGAATCGAGACACACACAGACCGTCACGTTCATGACTGAATTCAACCGCTCAGCAACACTTAGCCTGCGCCGCTCGGGCTCCGCGTTGACCGGCTCGCGAGCCCCCAAGGCCGTCGCTCCCGCCGCTGTCACGCGCAACAGCACCGACCCGGCAGGCAGCACGCCCGCAAGCAGCGAGCGCACGCTGGACAGCGCGGCGCTGCTGCAAGGCCGCAGCCACGTGAGCATCCTGCACAACGGCGAGACGTATCAACTGCGCGCCACGCGATTGGGCAAGCTGATTCTCACCAAGTGAGGTTTGAGTTTTAGTACCGGGTATTGTGGGGACCGCCTCCATCGAGAGGCGTTGGGCAGTAGCCAGCAACGACGGCTTGCACGCGAGATCTAGACCCCTTCGTGCACACATCCTTCAAGCTTCAAGCCGGCCGTCACAGCAAGCCATGCCATTTTTTTGTTCTCACCTGTAATAGCGGGAGCGGCGCGCGAAGCGTAGCCGTCCTGGCGAGAGCCGCGGCATCGTCCGCGGCTTTTGCTTTTGAAGGTCGTTGCTTTTGCTGCATGGGGAAGGCAGCGGCGGTTCGCGTTTATGTGATTCAACGCGTCTATGCGCATGTGAATCAGCGATACCGGGGCGTGATTATAACCGCCACCCACCCCACTTCGTAAACCCTTTCGTTGATTGACGCCGTGGATCGACGCCGTTAATCGACGCTATTAATCGAGCCCGCCGAGCGCCGCAATGCCGGCCTGCGCGATCATCGCGTCCTGCTCGGATTTCACGCCCGACACGCCCACCGCGCCGATCACGTCGCCCTTCACGACGATGGGCACGCCGCCTTCGAGCATCGCCGTGAGCGGCGCGCTCAGGAACGCCGTGCGGCCCTGACGGATCGCTTCTTCGTACACCTTGCTTTCGCGACGTCCCAGCGCGGCGGTACGCGCCTTGCCGGGCGCCATCTCGGCGCTGATGGGCGGTGCGCCGTCGAGGCGGCGCAGATACAGCAGGTGGCCGCCCTCGTCGACGATCGCGATCGTCACGTTCCATTCATTCGCGCGGGCGTGCGCCACGGCTGCGTCGGCTACGCGGATCACGTCTTCGTCGGTCAGTACTGCTCGCGTTCGCATGGGTGTCTCCTGAAAGTCAAAAACCGGGCGACGAACGTCAACCCGGTTTATTGAGAGTAGCACCCACACTTGTGCCGCGACGCCCCAATGCGGCGTATACCGCCTATATCAGCAGCCCAGGAAAAATGCTCAGCGCGTCCAGCCCCAGAACATGAGCCACCACGCGCTATCCACCACCGCGAGCGCCAGCGCGAAACCCACCATCGCCAGCGCGCGCTGCCAGAAGCGCGTGCTGTAGCGCGCCGTGACGCGCCATGCGAGCCACGCGCTCCACAGATTCGTGATGACGAGAATCGCGATGCGCACTTCGGCGGCCCAGTCGAGCGACACGTGTTCGGCGCGCAGCAGCGAAAGCGTCGTCGCCGAGAGACCCAGGAACACGCCCGCGCCCGCCAGCGGAATCAGCGATTGCGCGAAGTGATGCAGACGGCGCATGTCGAAGCGTCCGAGCGTGGCCGTCGACGCCGCGAGAATCGCGAACAGCGCCGTGCCATACACCAGCCCGGTCGCGACGATATAACCGACGATCATGCTGCCGTCGAGCCACGAGAACACGTCGTTCTGCTCCGGATAATGCGTGAGCAGGAACCAGGGCGCATTGGTGTCGAGCGGCCAGGTGATATCGCGGTCGATCAGCCAGCCCGCGAGCCACTGCTTCATGCCGATGAACCACGGCGAGCCGGTCCAGTGGAACGCGCCGATGGCGATGCCAAGCAGTCCGTAGAGAATGAGCGCGGTATCCCAGCCGTTGGCCTGGCTGTCGCCCAGTTCGACCACTTCTTCGGCGGGCGAGCGCCACGTCAGCGCAATCGCATCGCGGTGACCGCTGCAGCGACCGCACATATGGCATTGCGCCGCGCCTTTCATATTGCGCAGCGGCACCAGCGGCGCGCAATTGACGGGAATCACACGATGTCCGCCGTGCTCGCCGTGGGTGTACGAGTTGCGCCACGCGTCTTCGTCGACCTTGAAACGGAACGGCGCAAGGCGTGCCAGAAGCGCAAAAACCCCGTTCACGGGGCAGAGATATTTACACCAGACGCGCTTTTCGCGCCCGTACAGAAAGCCGATCACCATCGCGCCTAGCGTCGACCCGCCCAGCACCAGCAACACCGCCTTGGGGTACTGGTAGACGCTCACCATCTGGCCGTAGATGGTGGTGAGGCCAAAGGCCACGAATGGCCAGCCGCCCCAGCGCATCCAGCGCGGTATTGCCCGGCCGCGCCCGAACTTGCTCGCGAATTCGGTGAGCGCGCCTTCGGGGCACAGCACCCCGCACCACACGCGTCCCAGCATCACCATCGAGAGCAGCACGAACGGCCACCAGATGCCCCAGAAGACGAACTGCGCCGCCAGCGTGAGGTTGTTCCACAGGTGCGAGGTATCGTCGGGCAGCGGCATGACCGCGGGCACCAGAATCAGGAACGCGTAGACCGCGACCACGACCCACTGCACGCCGCGAATGATCGCGCCGTGCCGCTGCATCCATTGGCCCGCCTGGGCCAGCCTGCCCTGCCGCCGCATCCCGGGCGGCTGGGCCGATGCACAACTCATGCTGCCTTCCTCTTCGCCACGGCGGCGTGACGTCCGCTCGCGCGATGCGCGAGGAACCACACCACCAGCCAGTACACCGCGTAAGCGATCAGGTTCATCAGCGCCGGGTGGGCGCGATAGCCCGTGAGCGTCGCCACCAGCGAGCCGAAGGTGCTCGAATCGTCGAGGATCGCCGACGAATTCCAGACCTGATCGACGATGGTCGGCAGGATTTCCTTGTCGATCAGTTTGTCCACGCCGGTCTGGAACAGACCCGCGCCGAGGAACAGCAGCATGATTTCCGTGACGCGGAAAAAGAGCCGCCACGAGAACACCTTGCCGCCCAGTTGCAGGAAATAGAACGTCAGGAACGCAAGGCCCAGACCGAGCAGCACGGCCACGTACTGGCTCGCATCCACATGACCCGACTGGCCGAAACCGAGGCCGTACAGGAAGATCACCGTCTCGCTGCCTTCGCGCGCGATGGCCAGCGCCACCAGCACCGTGATGCCCCACCAGTTGGCGTCGCGCGTGGTCTTTTGCAGCGACTCTTCCATCTCGCGCTTGAGCGTGCGGCCGTGCTGCTTCATCCACAGCACCATCTGCACGATCAACACGCAGGCCACCAGCACCATGCCGGTCTGGAAGTAGTCCTGGGCGTCGCCCGACAGCACTTCCGTGAAGCCGACCAGCGCCGCGCCCAGCGCGCACGCCGACAGAATGCCCAGACCCACGCCCGCCCACAGGTACGGCAAGCCGCGCCGCGCATCGGCGTCGCCGTTTTTCAGCCACGCATACAGAATGCCGACCACGAGCAGCGCTTCCACGCTCTCGCGCCAGACGATGAACAATACCTGACCCATTCCACACCTCCTGCCGCCGGTCATCCGCCAGCCGCGTTCTTGCTTTGCGACGCTGACTTCGCGGCGCTTATTTCGCCACGATCACACCCTGCGCCTGCTGGTGAAAATCATCGAAAAACTTGTACTCGCCCGGATCGAGCGGCGCGATCACCACGAACGAATCCGCGCCCGGCGCCAGCACTTTTTCCTTGCGCAACTGAACGCTCTCGAACTCCGCCGCGCCCTTGCCGGTGTTGCGCACCTCGATCTTGATGCGCTTGCCCGCCGGCACTTCGATGCGCGCGGGATTGAGCTTGCCGTCCGTCATTTCGAGCTTGAAGGTCGGCAAATCCTCCGCGTGCGCCAGCGCTGCCGCACACGACGCCGCCAACAGCACCGCAAACTTCCGCAATCCAGTCATCTGTCTTATCCGCTTCCTGGTGTTCGCCTGATGCACGTCTGGTGCAACCTCGCGCGCCGCGCGGCCTCGGGCTCGCGCGGCGCGCTCATACGGCCGCTGATCAGTAGCCGCCCTTCTTGCCGATGCCCGCGAACGGGAAATCGTATTCGAGCGTGATGGGCTTGAACCACGGGCCCACGCCGGTTTCCTTGTCGACGTGACGGCCGAACGCATTGTGGCCCATCTGCATCGGCGCTTCGACGATCATCTTGAGGTGGTACTTGCCGGGACCGGCCAGCTTGACGTTGTCGCCATAGTGCGGACCGTCGTTAGCGACCATCGGCATCAGGTCGCCCTTTTGCACGTAGCTCGAACCGGGCTTCGTCAGCTCGTAGTGCACCTGCAGGTACGGCATCCAGTCGCCTTCGGCGAAACCGGTCGGGTTGTTCTTGACCGCGTGGATGTCCGTTTCCAGGTGGATGTCGGAATCCGACGCCTTGCGCATCATGCCTTCTGGTTCCATGGTGATCGGCTGCAGATAGACCGCGCCGATTTCCATACCGCCCTGGATCTGCTGCTTGCCGATCGGGTATTCGGCCGCCTGGGCCGGGAACGCTGCGGCCGCAGCCGCGATGACGGCAGCGCCGCGCACGAAAGTTTGGATCCGCATCGAAACTCCTGATTTTTTTATGAGGTACCACCGAATGATCGAGTGTATCGAAGCACATCAACCTGAAAATGTTAATGCGAACAATTCTCAATAATCCCGAAGTTTAACACCGAAGCCGATGGGGAACAAATCGCGATGAAAGGAAAACCCCTTCGCAGCAGGGTTTTAGCAGCGCTGGGTTAACGCAGGCTTACGGCAAGCTATCGAATATTTTTCAGCGAGTTCTGAATAGAAAGATGGGTGACTGGTTAGGCACTTTCGGAAGCAATGAAAAAGCAATAAAAAAGGGCGCAGACGGTGTGAAACCGCGCGCCCTTCTTTGCGTCGCCACTGACCGTCAGGCCGGGTGATCGTCCACGTTTGCCCCGAACACGCGTCGACGCAGCGTCGCCAACTGGTCGCGCGTCTGGGCGGCTTTCTCGAATTCGAGGTTCTTCGCGTAGTCCATCATCTGCTTTTCGAGCTTCTTGATTTCCTTGGCGATCTGCTTCTCGGACATGTCCTCGAAGCGTGCACGCTCCTGCTCCTCGCGCAGTTCAGCGCGCGCATCGTCGACGTTGTAGACGCCATCGATGATGTCCTTGATGCGCTTGACCACGCCGCGCGGCACGATGCCGTGCTCCTCGTTGAAGGCCATCTGTTTGGCGCGGCGGCGCTCGGTTTCGTCGATGGCGCGGCGCATCGAATCCGTGATGCGGTCGCCATAGAGAATCGCCTTGCCGTTCACGTTACGCGCGGCGCGCCCGATGGTCTGGATCAGCGAGCGCTCGGCGCGCAGGAAGCCTTCCTTGTCCGAATCGAGAATCGCCACCAGCGAGACTTCGGGAATATCCAGGCCTTCGCGCAGCAGGTTGATGCCCACCAGCACGTCGAAGGTGCCCAGACGCAGATCGCGGATGATTTCCACGCGCTCGACCGTGTCGATGTCGCTATGCAGATAGCGCACCTTGACGCCGTGATCGGCGAGGAACTCGGTCAACTGCTCGGCCATGCGCTTGGTGAGCGTCGTCACCAGCACGCGCTCGCCCACTTCCACACGTGCGTTGATTTCGCCCAGCACGTCGTCCACCTGGGTGGAGGCCGGACGCACCTCGATCACCGGGTCGACCAGACCGGTGGGCCGCACCACCTGCTCGGCGATCTGGCCCGTGACCCTCTTCTCGTAATCGGCGGGCGTGGCGGAGACGAACACCACCTGGCGCATCTTGCGCTCGAATTCGTTGAATTTGAGCGGCCGGTTATCGAGCGCCGAAGGCAGCCGGAACCCGTAATTGACGAGATTTTCCTTACGCGCGCGGTCGCCATTGTACATGCCGTTGAACTGGCCGATCAGCACATGCGATTCGTCGAGGAACATCATCGCGTCGCTGGGCAGGTAATCGACCAGCGTCGGCGGCGGCTCGCCCGGCAGCGCCCCCGAAAAGTGCCGCGAGTAGTTCTCGATGCCCTTGCAGAAACCCAGTTCCGCGAGCATTTCCAGGTCGAAACGGGTGCGCTGCTCCAGACGCTGCGCTTCGACCAGCTTGCCTTCGGCATGGAAAAACTCCAGCCGGTCGCGCAATTCGGTCTTGATGGTTTCCACTGCGCGCAGCACGGTTTCGCGCGGCGTCACATAGTGCGACGACGGATAGACCGTGAAGCGCGGAATCTTCTGGCGCACGCGGCCCGTGAGCGGATCGAACAGCTGCAGCGTTTCCACTTCATCGTCGAACAGTTCCACGCGCACGGCCATTTCGGCGTGCTCGGCCGGGAAGATGTCGATGGTGTCGCCGCGCACGCGGAAGGTGCCGCGCTGGAAATCCTGCTCGTTGCGGTTGTACTGCATCGCAATCAGGCGCGCGATGATGTCGCGCTGGCCGAGCTTGTCGCCCTGACGCAGCGTCAGAATCATCTGGTGATATTCGGACGGATTGCCGATACCGTAGATCGCCGACACCGTCGCCACGATCACCACGTCGCGGCGCTCCATCAGGCTTTTGGTGGCCGAAAGCCGCATCTGCTCGATGTGCTCGTTGATCGACGAATCCTTCTCGATGAAGAGATCGCGCTGCGGCACGTAGGCTTCCGGCTGGTAGTAGTCGTAGTACGAAACGAAGTACTCGACCGCATTGCGCGGGAAGAATTCGCGGAACTCCGCGTAGAGCTGCGCGGCGAGCGTCTTGTTCGGCGCGAACACGATGGCCGGGCGGCCCAGCCGCGCGATGGTATTGGCCATCGTGAAGGTTTTGCCCGAGCCCGTCACGCCCAGCAGCGTCTGGAACGAGAGGCCGTCCTTCACGCCCTCCACGAGCGTCTCGATCGCGGTCGGCTGATCGCCGGCCGGCGGGTACGGCTGGTAAAGCTGGAACGGCGAGCCGTCGTAGTGGACGAACTTCGACTCGTCGAGCGCGGGCGCGTCGGCGACGGTGTGGTCGGACATGGATGACATCCTGGGCGCGGAGCAAACAAACATTCTAGCGTTTCGACACCGGACGGGCGCGACGCGCTTTTGAGGAGTGGCGGTGATTGGCAGTCGACTCTCAGTCGACTGTCAGCGGCTTGACGAGCCGATCTGGCACCGGACGAACAACCGGATCTGGAACCTCATCGGGAACCCTCGCGAGGTGTTTTCGTCAGGCCGGGTGATATCGAGATGGGGCGTTCAGCACGCCTCTGCAAGAGGCCAGCTACAGCGTTTTTGCATCGAGTGATAGCGAAAAGCTGGGCAGAAAGGCCCCGCTGGCCTCGCAGTCGGCGAAAAACCGGCTTGAGGATTCGTTACAATAGCGCGTTGCGTGGCCGGCCGCCCCGCGCTCCCTTGCATCACGGGGCGCACACAGAAGTCCTCAGAAACACCCGCGGCGCGCGGACCACCGAGCTTCTCCCTTCACTTTTGCCGAACCATCATGTCCCTCTTTTCCGCTGTCGAACTCGCCCCCCGCGACCCGATCCTGGGTCTGAACGAAGCCTATAACGCCGACGCACGCGCGACCAAGGTGAACCTCGGCGTGGGCGTGTACACCAACGAAGAAGGCAAGATTCCGTTGCTGCGCGCGGTGCGCGAAGCGGAAAAGGCCCGCGTGGAAGCCGGCCTGCCGCGTGGCTATCTGCCCATCGAAGGCATCGCCGCCTATGACGCGGCTGTGCAAAAGCTGCTGCTCGGCGACGATTCGCCGCTGATCGCGGCTGGCCGCGTCGTCACGGCGCAGGCCATCGGCGGCACGGGCGCGCTGAAGATCGGCGCCGACTTCCTCAAGCGCGTGAACCCGGCCGCCAAGGTCGCGATCAGCGATCCGAGCTGGGAAAACCACCGCGCGCTGTTCGAAAGCGCAGGCTTCGAAGTGGTCGCGTACCCCTACTACGACGCGCAGACCAACGGCGTGAACTTCGAGGCGATGCTTTCGGCGCTCAATGGCTACGCAGCGGGCACGGTCGTGGTGCTGCACGCGTGCTGCCACAACCCGACCGGCGTCGATCTCACGATCGACCAGTGGAAGCAGGTGATCGAAGTCGTGAAGGCGCGTGAGCTCGTGCCGTTCCTCGACATCGCCTACCAGGGCTTTGGTGACGGCATCGCCGAAGACGGCGAAGTCGTGCGCCTGTTCGCGGCATCGGAACTCAACGTGTTCGTGTCGTCGTCGTTCTCGAAGTCGTTCTCGCTGTATGGCGAGCGCGTCGGCGCGCTGTCGATCCTCACGGCCAGCAAAGAAGAATCGTCGCGCGTGCTCTCGCAGCTCAAGCGCGTGATCCGCACCAACTACTCGAACCCGCCGACGCACGGCGGCTCGGTGGTCGCAGCGGTGCTCGGCTCGGCCGACCTGCGCGCCATGTGGGAATCGGAACTCGGCGAAATGCGCAATCGCATCCGCGCAATGCGCACGGGCCTCGTCGAGCGTCTGGCTGCAGCCGGCGTCGACCGCGACTTCAGCTTCATCAACGTGCAACGCGGCATGTTCTCGTACTCGGGCCTGACGGCGGCGCAAGTCGACCGCCTGCGCGAAGAGTTCGGCATCTACGCGGTGAGCACGGGCCGCATCTGCGTGGCCGCGCTGAACACGCGCAACCTGGATGCGGTCGCATCGGCTGTCGCAGCGGTGCTGAAGTAAGCGTCGGCGGCGGCGGCCTTGCGCTGACGTTGCGATAAAAAAGGCGTCCGTTCGCGCGAACGGACGCCTTTTGTTTTGGCGCTCAGGCGGCTTGCGCCTTACCGCGGACCGTTGCCGTGACCGCGCGTATCGCGATGGATATCGTGCGTGACGAAGCCCGAGTCGTTCTCCGGCTTCTCAAGCCAGCCAGGCTGCGCCAGCGTCGCGCGGATATCCTGCAGACCGCTCGCCCAGTGTTCGCGCATCGTCGTGGTGCCGAACTGGAAGTCCTTGAAGTGCCCTTCGTACTCCTTCTGCCGATAGATCAGATGGATCACGTTGTACTTCTTCGAACACGAGAGTTCGTCCGCCAGCTCCACCCACTTATCCTGCCGATGCTCGGGCGAGACTCGGTCCAGCACTTCGCGCAGCACATGCCGGAAACGCTGCGAGCGTTGCAGCATGTCGGTCACCAGACGCGTGCGGCTTGAATACTGGATGTCCTTCATGCGGCCCTGGACGTCGGTGATATTGTCGGGCACCGGCCCGCGCGCGCTCCACAGATCGACCTGGAAGGCGAGCGTGTCGCGCCGCGGCGTGGTCTGGATCACTTCGTAAAGCGGCGTATTCGACATCAGGCCGCCATCCCAGTAGTACTCGCCATCGATCTCCACTGCCGCGAAACCCGGCGGCAGCGCGCCCGAAGCGATGAAATGCTCGGGACGCAGCTTCGTGTTGGTGTTGTCGAAATACACGAAGTTGCCCGTGCCCACGTTCACCGCGCCCAGCGAAACACGCACCTCGCCCGAATTGATGCGATCGAAATCGCAAAGGCGTTCGAGCGTGGCCTTGAGCGGCGTGGTGTCGTAGTAGCTCGCCTTGCCGGGCTGACCCGAAGCATTGGGCAGCGGCGGCGGAAAACGCGGCGTAAAAAAGCCCTTCTGCCCTTCGACGATCGCGCCCGCCGCCTGGAAGGCCGTGAAGGTCTTGCGGATCGCGTCGCCCGCGTTGAACAGCGCGTGTTCGACGAAAGCCGGCAACGGCGGACTCCAGGCCGGCTGGCAGATCGTTTCCCAGAACTCGCGCAGCCGCGCCACGCGATGCTCGGGCGCGTTGCCCGCGATCAGCGCCGTATTGAGCGCACCGATCGAAATGCCCGCGATCCAGTTGGGTGCAACACCGGCCTCGAACAGGCCTTCGTAGACACCCGCCTGATACGCGCCCAGCGCACCGCCGCCCTGCAGCGTGAGCGCGACGGTTTCCCATTGCGCGGAGTCGCTGCTACAGCGCGACGCGCGCGCATGGGCTTGCGCAGCCTGATGGGCTGCCTGATGCGCGGCGTCATGCGCTGCGTGCTGCGCTCCAGCCTCGCCAGCCTGCTGGGGCTGCGTGCCCGCCCCGGTATGCGCGCCGGCTTCTTCGCCGACCGCGCTCGATTGGACCTGCCCTTTCTTGCGCTGCGCCATGACCGGGCCTCCGCGTTACTGCATGAACCAGCCGTGGCTGACGACGAACGACTGGCCCGTGAGCGCCGCGCTCGGGAACGCCGACAGGAACAGCACCGTCTGCGCGACGTCTTCGACCGTGGTGAACACGCCGTCCACCGTGCCGCCGAGCATGACTTTCTTGACCACTTCGTCTTCGGAAATGCCCAGCTCCTTGGCCTGTTCGGGGATCTGCTTGTCCACCAGCGGGGTGCGCACGAAGCCCGGACACACGACGTGCGAGCGCACGTTGTGCTTGCCGCCTTCCTTGGCCAGCACGCGCGCAAGGCCGAGCAGACCATGCTTGGCCGTCACATAGGCCGACTTCAGCGGCGACGCCTCGTGCGAATGCACCGACCCCATGTAGATCACCACGCCGCCGCGATCGTCCTTGTACATGTACTTGAGTGCGGCCTTGGTGGTGAGAAACGCGCCATCGACGTGAATCGCCTGCATTTTCTTCCAGTCGGCAAACGAATAGTTTTCGATTGGATTGACGATCTGGATGCCGGCGTTCGAGACGAGGATGTCGATCGAGCCAAAGGTGGCGGCGACCTTGTCGATGCCGTCGTTGACGGCCTCTTCGCTGGTCACGTCCATGGCGACGCCGATGGCCTTGCCGCCCGCGCCCTTGATCTCCTCAGCCACGGCGTCCGCGCCGCTCTGGTTCAGGTCGGCGATGGCGACGGCGGCGCCCGCCTGGGCGAGCGTGAGCGCGATCTGCTTGCCGATGCCGCTGGCTGCTCCAGTGACAACCGCGACCTTGCCATCGAGCTTCGAATTCAGTGAGAGAGACGACATCGAGCACCTCCAGAAAATGGATACCGTGGACAGGATGAGACCGCGATGCGCATTCGCCGTCAAATCAGCCATTCGACCTATGCCATCCGGCTGAATGTTGCGCCGCGATCAACCGCGCTATTGTGCATGAAGCCGCCTGACACGCGCGTGAAGCTGGCAAGCCGCCTTCGTGCGTTTGCTGCGCGCCTGTCGCAGCGCGGCGCAAGCCTTCTGCGCCCGCAAGCGGATCGTGCTAACTTGCCTGCTCAATCGGCAGCATCAAGCAAAGGAGACGTTCATGAATTATCGGCGACTGGGCCGCTCAGGCCTGCAAGTCAGCGAACTGTCCATCGGCTCGTGGGTCACATACGGCAATCAGGTCGACCGGAATCTTGCGCGCGAATCGCTTGCCGCGGCGCGCGACGCCGGCGTCAACTTCTTCGATAACGCCGAAGTCTACGCAGGCGGCCAGTCTGAAGAAATCATGGGCCAGGCGCTCAAGGAACTCGCATGGCCGCGCGTGAGCTACGTGGTGTCCACCAAGTTTTTCTGGGGTTTGAACGAAGCGCCCAACCAGTACCACACGCTCAATCGCAAATACCTGCTGGACGCCATCGACCATTCGCTCAAACGCCTGCAACTCGATTACGTCGATCTGGTGTTCTGCCATCGCCCCGACCCGAACACGCCGGTCGAGGAAACGGTCTGGGCGATGAGCGACATGATCACGCGCGGCAAAGCGCTCTACTGGGGCACCTCGGAATGGAGCGCGGACGAAATTCGCGCCGCGTGGGAAATCGCCGAACGCCATCATCTGCACAAGCCCGTGATGGAGCAGCCGCAGTACAACCTGTTCCACCGTCGCCGCGTGGAAGACGAGTATCGGCGTCTTTATGAAGACATCGGCCTTGGCCTGACCACATGGAGCCCGCTCGCTTCGGGGCTGCTCACGGGCAAGTATCGCGGCGGCGTGCCGGCCGACAGCCGCGCGCAGTTGCAGGGCTACGACTGGCTGCGCAAGCAGGTCACGGATGCTGATAAAAACGCAATCGTCGGCAAGCTTGCGGATTTTGCCAAAGAACTGGACTGCACCGTCGGGCAGCTGGCGCTTGCGTGGATTCTCAAGAATCCGGATGTGAGCACGGTCATTACCGGCGCTTCGCGCGTGGAGCAAATCGGCGAAAACATGAAAGCGCGCGACGTGGCGGAAAAGATCACGCCGGAGGTGAAGGAGAAGATCGAGGCGATCGTCGGCGAAGCCTACGATTGAGCGCATGCGCTCAGGCTTGCGCTGGTTACAGCGCGCCGCACCTGTACAATACGCGGCCTTTCTCCGGCGGCGCACATGAAGCGCCGCCGGTCCGTCTCACCTGCCACCGGTCTGCGCGACTCCACACGGGTTCGCTGCCGCCCGGGCTTGCCTTTGGCCCCATCATGCTGAGCTACCGTCACGCCTTTCACGCCGGCAATCACGCCGATGTCCTCAAGCACGCCGTCGCCGTGCAGTTGCTGAACTATCTCGGCAAGAAGGACAAGGCGTACTGGTATATCGACACCCACGCGGGCGCAGGCGCCTACGCGCTGCGCGAAGGCTACGCGACCAAAAACGCCGAATTCGATACCGGCATCGGCAAGCTGTGGGGCCGCACGGATCTGCCCGAAATGCTGTCGGAGTACGTCGACGAAGTGGCGGCGCTCAATCCGGACGGCGATCTGCGCTTCTACCCCGGCTCGCCCTATCTGGCGTGGCGTCTGATGCGCGAGCAGGACCGCATGCGCCTGTTCGAGCTGCACAGCACCGAGATCGACGTGCTGCGTCATCGCTTTCGCGACGCGGGCCGCCGCGTGATGATCTATCCCGGTGACGGTTTCGACGGCATCAAGGCGCTGCTGCCCCCGCCGCCGCGCCGCGCGCTGGTGCTGATCGATCCGTCGTTCGAAGACAAGCGCGACTATTCGCGCACGATCAGATGCCTGGAAGAAAGTCTCGAACGTTTCGCCACCGGCACTTACGCGGTCTGGTATCCGCAGGTGACGCGCCCCGAGTCGCAGCGTTTCCCGGACCAGCTCAAGCGCCTGCAGGAAAAGAACTGGCTGCACGTTTCGCTGTCGGTCAGCCATCCGCCCAAGGACGGCTTCGGGCTGTTCGGCAGCGGCATGTTCATCCTGAACCCGCCCTACACGCTCTCGGCGTCGCTCAAGGAAACCATGCCGTTCCTCGTCAAGACGCTCGGCATCGACGACGGCGCGCAGTTCAAGATCGAATCGCGCGGCGACTGAGCGTCGCCATCCCTGCGCCTTACTGCTGCGGCGCGTATTGCTGAGGGACGTACTGCTGCGGAGAATACTGCTGTTGCATGGGCCGCGGATGAGGCGGTCGTCCGCCGCCGCCTGGCACTTCCACATAAGGCGCGACGATGATCGGCTGCGAGCCGTTCGCGGGCGTCCCATCGAGCGTGGGCAACTGTTGCATCTGCACCATCGGCTGATGCGAGAGCGGCGCGGTCTGCAGCACCGTGCCCGATTGCCCATCGTTGATCCCCGTTTCCGTATCCAGAATCAACGGCTTGCCCGCCGCGTGTGCGCCTGCGCTTGCGAGCGCCACGGCGGCTGCCATCAAAGCAGCGGCCAGCGTTGGTCGGAAAAAGCGGTCTGACGCCATGTAAAGCCCCCGGAGAGAATGTGCGACGCGAGCGGTCGTGCTTACCTACGTGTTGTCGGCTAATCGCAAAAAGGACTTTACCTTAGCGTGGTGGCAAGGTTCAGACTACAAGGCATACGGAAATCCGGCCTAGAAACGACAAAGCCCCGCGAGATGCGGGGCTTGAGGCAAGTCGGCGGCCTTGATGCGCCGTGTGACGCGGGCCGGTGGACTGCTTACAGCGAGTAGCCGTTCGATTCGAGCGAGCGGATACGCTGTTCGAGTTGCACGATGTCGGCCGACGAGGCGAGATACGTTTCGCGGCGGCGACGTTCTGCAGTTTCGAACCAGGTGCTCAGCTTTTCGAGGAAGTACGCAAACATGATGGTGTTCTCCAAGGATCGGGATCTATCCCCGGTGGATTTGCATCAGGGATTACCCTCGTAAGGGATAACCCGCATTATAACGGTTGCACCCAACTTTTCCAGTGAATTGCTCGCATGCAGTGCATTCCAATCTGGAATGGTGCACAGCGAAATCTTTGGCAACATCATGATTTGTCGGCAAATTATCAGGACGATACGCAAAACTCTCGCGATTCATGCCGTTTTACGCACCATCACGGTGCACAAAACGGCAAAAATTGCGATCTGCTGCGCGCACGGGTTGCACCTTTTGCTGAAGATTTGCGCAACCTCAAACTTCGGCAACATGTGCAACCCGATCCGGGTCAGCAAGGCCTTCGATGATCGGACAGTCCGGACGGTCGTCGCCGTGACAATGCGCCGCAAGATGGCGCAGCGTGTCGCGCATCTGCGTGAGTTCGGCGATACGCTGGTCGAGTTCGGCCACATGTTCGAGCGCGATGGCCTTCACTTCGGCGCTGGCGCGCGAGCGGTCGTGCCACAGCGCCAGCAGCCGGCGGATATCGTCGACGAGAAAACCCAGCCGCCGCGCCTGGCGAATAAAGCGCAGCGCGTGCACCTCTTCCATGCCGTAGACGCGGTAGCCAGACTCCGTGCGTGCTTTGGGCGCGATCAGGTCCACGCTTTCGTAGTAGCGGATCATTTTCGCCGTAACGCCCGAGGCGCGCGCCGCTTCGCCGATATTCATGCTGCTCTCCTTCCATTTGCCGATTTTCTGATGCTACACCTTCCCATCATGGGAAGGTCCAGCCGCCTCGCCCCGTCAGCCGGAACGCCCCGTCAGCCGCCTCGCCCCGTCAGCCGCCTCGCCCCGTCAGCCGCCTCGCCCCGTCAGCCGGAACGCCGGACCGCCGGAACTCCGCTGGCATAATCGGGCGACGCTTTTTCCTCCGTTCTCTTTAAAAGGAATTCACCATGATCCAGTTCAACGTCGAAGGCATGAGCTGCCAGCACTGCGTCGGCGCCGTCACGCGCGCGATCCACGAGCAGGACGCCGCCGCGAAGGTCCAGGTCGATCTGGCCACGGGCCGCGTGAGCGTCGAATCGAGCCAGAGCGCCGAGGTGCTCAAGGCCGCCATCGACGAAGCCGGCTACACCGTCACGGCCACGGCCTGACACGGGGCGCGCGCCATGTTCAAGGTCGCCATCGTCGGTGCATCCGGTCTGCTCGGCCGCGCGCTCGTGCGTGAGCTTCAGACGCAAACCGGCTGGCAGGTCGTGCAGACGGCTTTCAGCCGCGTCGGTCCGCAGCAGGTCGCGCTCGATGTGCGCGACGCACGCGCGGTCGTTGATTTCGTGGCGCGCGAAGCGCCGGATGCGATCGTGATCGCCGCCGCCGAGCGTCGCCCCGATGTGTGCGAGCACGATCCCGCTGCGGCGCGTGCGCTCAACGTCGACGCGGTGCGCCACTTCGCAGCGGCGGCAACGGCGCGCAACGCGTGGGTGCTGTCGATTTCCACCGACTACGTGTTCGACGGCAGCGCGCCGCCCTATCTGCCCGAGTCCACGCCGAATCCGCTCAACGCCTACGGTCGCAGCAAGCTCGAAGGCGAGCGTGCGTTGCTCGACGCCACCGGCAACGCCCTGGTGCTACGTCTGCCGCTGCTTTACGGGCCGATCGTAAGCTGGCAGGAATCGGCGGTGACGAGCCTCGTGCCAGCGATCCGCGCTGCCGCGCAGAAGGACGGCAAGCCTGCCCTGATGGATGCGTGGGCCACGCGTTATCCCACCTTCACGCCCGACGTGGCCCTCGTGATCCGCGAGTTGCTCACACGCTGCGCCGACGGCGACGCCGTGCGCGGGATCGCGCAATGGTCCGGCGACGAGCCGATGACCAAGTACGAAATCGCGCAGCGCATCGCGCGTGCGCTCGGCATCGACGCGAACCTGATCGCGCAGACCGAACCCGCCGACGCCACGCCGCGCCCGCGCGACTGCCATCTCGATTCGGGGCGGCTGGAAGCGCTGGGCATCGGCCGCCGCACTCCCTTCGATGCGGGCATCCGCGCCGTGCTCGACGCCTTCGAGGCGCAACACCCGCGGGCATAAGCCTTTCTGGCGCGCGGCACACCCAGGGCCGCGCGCCCTTGCCCACGCTCAATGAAAATCGCGACTCTGCGTCGCCAGACGTCCGAGCAGACGGCTATGGTCCTCCAGCCGCTTCGCGACCAGATGCACGACCTCGCCTTCGCGCTGCACCACACCCGCCACCGCCAGCAGCGACGCGCCCAGCAATTCCTTGCGCTGTTTCTCCACCAGCGCCGCGTGCACGATCACATTGACCGAGCCGGTTTCATCCTCAAGCGAAACGAAGATGGTGCCCTTGGCCGTGCCGGGCCGCTGCCGCACCGTGACGATGCCGCATACGCGCGCAGGCTTGCCGTGCGGGTACAGCGCCAGTTGCGCCGCGCTGAGAAAACGCTGTTTCGCCAGCCCATCGCGCAGCAGTTCGAGCGGATGGCGATTGAGCGTGAGGCGCAGGCTCGCGTAATCGGCGACGATTTCCGCGCCTTCTGACGCGCGCGGCAGATCGATGCGCGCCTCGGCCACGGGCGCGTCGCGTAGTAGCGCGGGCACCGCATGCTGCGCGGTCACGGCCCACCACGCCTCGCGCCGGTGGCCCGCGATGCTCGCGAGCGCATTGGCCCCTGCCAGCGCCTCCAGTTCGCGGCGCGTGAGCGCGGCGCGGCGCGCGAGGTCATCGACATCGGCGAACGGCGACTGCGCACGCGCCGCTATCACGCGCCGCGCGGCATCCTCCGAAAAGCCCTTGATGAGACTGAAGCCCAGCCGCACCGCCGGGCCGCCGCTGCCGTAATGCTGCGGCGCTTGCGCGGCGCGCAGGCGTTCGATGCATCGATGACGGCGCATCAGTTCGCGCAAGCGCGGCACGCCGCGGCGCGCCACGGCGGCCTGCAGACGCGCACGGTAATGCGCCACCCGCGTGCGGCGCACGCGCGCCGTGTCGTCGTCCAGGCGCACGCCCGGCTTGCTGCGCACTTCCAGCACCGACTCCCATGCGCTGATCGCGATATCGGGCGCGCGCACCGGCACGCCGTGACGCTTCGCATCCTGCACCAGTTGCGAAGGCGAATAGAAGCCCAGCGGCTGGCTGTTAAGCAGCCCCGCCAGAAACGCGGCGGGCTCGTAGCGCTTGAGCCACGAACTCGTGTAGACGAGCAGCGCGAAACTGGCCGCATGGCTTTCCGGAAACCCGTAATCGCCGAAGCCTTCGATCTGGGCGCAGATGCGATCGGCGAATTCTTCCAGGTACCCCTTCGCCATCATGCGGTTCTTCAGATCCTCCTGATACGGCTTCAGATTGCCGTCACGCCGCCACGCCGCCATCGCGCGGCGCAGCTTGTCGGCTTCCTCGCCCGAATAATCGGCGGCGACCATCGCCAGGTGCATCACCTGCTCCTGGAAGATCGGCACGCCCAGCGTGCGTTCGAGCACCGGGCGCAGTTCGTCCCTGGCGTACTCGACGCGCTCCTCGCCATGCCGGCGCTTGAGATACGGATGCACCATGTCGCCCTGGATCGGCCCGGGCCGCACGATCGCCACCTGGATCACGAGGTCGTAATAGGTGCGCGGGCGCAGGCGCGGCAACATGCTCTGCTGCGCGCGCGACTCGATCTGGAATACGCCGACGGTATCCGCGTGGCTGCACATTGCGTAGACGGCCGGGTCTTCGATCGGAATGTCCTTTACGCCGAACTGCGGCAACCCGCGCCGCAGCGCCACGAATTCGAGCGAGCGCCGGATCGCCGAAAGCATGCCGAGCGCCAGCACGTCCACCTTGAGCAGACGCAGCGCATCGATATCGTCCTTGTCCCACTCGATCACGTAACGGTCTTTCATGGCCGCGTTCTCGATCGGCACGAGCCGCGAGAGCTTGTCGCGCGCGATCACGAAACCGCCCACGTGCTGCGAGAGATGGCGCGGAAAACCGCGCAACTCGCGCGTGAGGCGGATTAACTGCTGCGTGACGGGCGAATCGGACGAGAAACCCGCTTCCTGCAGATGATGCGCGATCGAATCGGGACCGTCCCACCACTGATGCGCGCCCGAGAGTTTTTCGACCAGCGTGTGGTCGAGCCCGAGCGCCTTGCCCACATCGCGCAGCGCGCTGCGCGAGCGATAGGTGATGAGCGTGGCCGCCAGCGCGGCGCGGCGCGTGCCGTATTTGCGGTAGATGTACTGAATGACTTCTTCACGGCGTTGATGCTCGAAATCGACGTCGATGTCCGGCGGCTCATTGCGCGCGCGTGACAGAAAACGCGCGACCAGCATGTTCATGCGCACGGGATCGATTTCGGTGATTTTCAGGCAAAAGCACACGACCGAATTGGCCGCCGAGCCGCGCCCCTGGCAGAGGATCTTCTGCTCGCGCGCGAAGCGCACGATGTCGTGTACGGTCAGGAAGTATTTCTCGTATTTCAGCTCGGTGATGAGCGTGAGTTCCTGCTCGATCTGGCTTTCGCGCTTTGTCGTCATGCCGTCGGGCCAGCGCTCGGCCGCGCCCTGCATCACCAGCTTGCGCAGCCAGGTGGCGGGCGTCTCGTCGGCGGGCACCAGCTCTTCGGGATATTCGTAGGCCAGTTCGCCCAGGTCGAAGGTGCAGCGGCGCGCGACCTCCAGCGTCGCATCGAGCGTATCGCGCGGATAGAGCGCGCTCAGCCGCACGCGCGAGCGCAGATGACGTTCCGCATTCGGCTCCAGCGCCCGCCCGCACGACGCGAGCGGCTTGCCGATGCGCACCGCGCTCAACGTGTCCTGCAAGGGCTTGCGCGAGCGCGCATGCATCAGCACGCCGCCCGCCGCGACGAGCGGCAAGCCGCTTTCCTGCGAGACGTGGCGCAGCACTTCGATCTGCGTATCGTCGCCGCCGGCCTGCCAGAGTTCGAGCGCGAGCCACGCGCGCCCGCTCGCGAAGCCCGCGAGCCAGTGCGCGGCGCGCAGCGTCTGCGCGAGCGTGGCGGTGCGCTGCGGCACCAGCAGCAGCACGCAGTCGCGCAGATGGCGAAGATGCGTGAAATCGGCTTGCGGATCGGTGAGATGGGCCTGCGGATCGGTGAAATCCGCGGGATGGAGGCGGTAGTGGCCTTTGTCCGCCCGCGAGCGCGCGAGCGTGATCAGCTCGCAGAGATTGCCGTAGCCCTCGCGGTTCATCGCGATCGCGATGAGGGTGCAGAACGGCTCATTATTTTCATCGACGAGATTCAGTTCGCTGCCAATCAGCAGTTGCAGCGAGGGGACGAAGGGCGTGGCGCGCGCGTCGGCTTCGTGGGCCTTGCGGCGCGCCTCGTCGAAATCCCTGAGCGCGCTCCAGGCGCGCACGACGCCCGCGAACGAGCACTCGTCGGTGATGGCGAGCGCGCTGTAGCCGTGCTGGATCGCCTGCTCGACCAGCTCGTTCGGGCGCGACGCGCCGCGCAGGAACGTGAAGTTGGTGAGACAGTGCAGCTCCGCATACTCCGGCAACTGCGCCGGTGATGGTTGCGCGGGCAACGAGGCGCCCGCTCCACGATTAGACATGACGCGTTCAGAAAATCAGCCAAACAAGCCCTGCAGATACCACTGGCCGCCGATGCGCTCACGGTAGAGCCAGAACATGCGGCCCTGGTCGTCGGCGGCCACGTAGTAATCGCGCCCGACGCCCTCGCCGTCCCACCAGCCCGCCTCGATGCGCTCGGTGCGCGTGAGCGTCTTGAGCGGACGCCGATACACCGGCCGGTCGTCGCGCGTGGCCAGCCTGAGCGGCTTTTCGAGCAGCCACGCCGGACGCGGCTGAGCCGGCAACGGCACTTCAGGCAGATCGAAGGCGCTCTGCACCGGCGCGCGGTCTTCCTGTGCCGCGGCCTGCACACTCGACTTGCGCGATTTGCGCGGGGCCTGGCGGCGCGCGGGTGCCCGCGCAGGTGCACGATACGTTCGCGCCGACATCGCATGCTCGGGCCGATGGTCGTCCTCGACGAACAGCTGCAACACGTTCTGCTCGCCAATACGCGCGCCGATGCGCTCGAACAGCTGCGCCAGCGATGCATCCGACGCCTCGGGCGAGGGGAACAGCGTGTCGGTGGGCGGCGCGTACTCGCACACCTGATCGGCGACCAGCGCAAGGCCGATCACGGGCGCAATCAACTCGGTCTGGTTGAGCTTTTCGCGCAGCAGCCACAGCAGATGGTCGGCGTCGCGCGAAGGCGCAGCCCACGTGAGCCGCAAGCTCGACGTGCGCGGCGCATGGCGCGACGCCAGTTCGTGCTCCAGACGCAGCTCGAAGCCGCTCAACGCGCCATATTGCACGGCGAGCCAGCCCGCCAGCTGCAGCACGAGACGGCGCGCGGCGAACAGCAGCGCTTCGGCGCTTTCCACGCGCGCCTGCAATTCGAGCGACGCATGAAACGACGGCGGCGCGGCGAACCACGCGCGCGGATCGGGCGTCTCGCCGCGCGCCTGCGCGAGCCACACGAGCACGTCATCGCCGAAGCGGCGCACGATGCCGTCGCGCGGCAGGCGCCGCAGGTCGCCCAGCGTCGCGCAGCCGATCTGCGTGAGCGCATGTTCGTGCTGCGCGGCGAACGGCGCGAGCGTGACCGGCAAGGCGTCGAGTGCGCGCGCGAGCGTGCTGTCCTTGAGCACGTGGAAGCGCCGCACAGCATGCGCGCCTGCGCTTGCATGCGCCTGCGCCAGCGTCCACGCGCCCCACGCGGTAGGCGCGCAGGCGATGCGCGCGGCGTGGCCGCAGCCGGCCACCGTGGCCTTGACCCTGGCGAGCAGCGCACGCACGCCGCCGAACAGGCGCAAGCCTGAGCCGACTTCGAGCAATAGCGTAGGCGACTGCTGCGCCTGCGCGAGCGAGACCTTCGGCGTATAGGCGAGCAACGCGAGCGCGAGCGCCTCGAACGCGCGCGTTTCGCACGCCGCGTCCGGTTCGAGCAGCACGAGGCCTGGCGCGAGCGCGAGAGCGTGTGCGCGCGCGCTGCCAGGCTGCACGCCCAGGCGAAACGCATCGCGATCGGCGATCAGGATGCGCGCGTGATCGGCGAGCGCGTAGCAGCGTTCGGGCTGGCCTGCATCGCTCTGCCCTGCAACCCGCGTCTCGCCCTCACACGACCCGGGCGACGGAAGCGGCGGCCTGACGGCCTCCAGCGGCAACAACGGCAAGGTGACGGCGATCCACAGCATGATTGATCCCGGGCCACGGCATGACCGGCGCTGCGCCCGGCTGGGGCAGCACCGACTCCTGCAGCGGCAAAGTGACGACGAGTGGCTGGGCGGGCGGCGGCCCGCGGCGCTTGAAAATATCGATGCAGACACCGGTGTGCTGCATCCATTCGCGGCGATTCAGACGCGTATCCGCTACGGGCGGCGGCACCGGCGTGCAGACCATGCGCAGCGGCGCGGGCGACGACTGGCTGCGCGCCGCTGGCGCTCGCATCAGAAAGGCCAGCGCCTGCGAATCCTGAGCGGCGACCTGCAGACGGCGCAGCACGTCGGCGCGCGCCTTCGGTTGCCACAGCATCACCGCGCCGATGCCGTCCTGCTTGAGCGCCTGCTCGGCGGCCCACGGCGCTTTGTCCTCGCCCGCGCGGATCCAGACGAGGCGATCGAGCGCGATCCCCCACGCTTCGAGTGCGCACGCATAGGGCCGCCACGGCGGCGCGACCAGCAGCACATATCGCCCCTGTGCGGTGAGCGCGCGCACCGCAGGCGCAACCAGACGCATCTCGCCGATGCCGCCCTGCTCCACCAGCAGCTCGGTCAGGCTGCCCGACGGCCAGCCCGCGCCGGGCAGCAGCGCATCGAGCGCGGCATGGCCGCTCGACACCGTGCGCATGCCCGCGCCCCCAAGCTGATTGCCCTGCCAGATCCGGCTTTGCAGCCGGGGCGGCAGTGTTGCCGCTAGCTGGAGTGCTGCTGCCATGATCGCGCTCTGAAAAAAGAAAACAGGAAGCCCTGCCCAACGCTGGATGGGGCATGACGAGGACGAGGCATCGTCGCATCGAGCGACAACGCCACCCTGTATATTTATACAGTATTCAGGAGGTTTCCTGGAAGGAGGTTTTTGGGGGACGGGTTCGGTGCATTGAGCGTATAAAAACCGCCCGATGCAAACCCATTTGACGCGGCTCGCAAAGAGACGATACAATCCACGATTCGTCGGAGCGTAGCGCAGCCTGGTAGCGCATCTGATTTGGGATCAGAGGGTCGTAGGTTCGAATCCTATCGCTCCGACCAGCAATACCGAGGGGTTACACGCCATTGGCCTGTAGCCCCTTTTTCATTTTCTCCCGCCCGGTCGCCATCAACCTCGGACCTCGCCCGGAGAAACGCGGAAAGCACGCCCAGGCGCAGCCTTGCCCGGCTGCTTCCCGCCAGACAAAGTTCAAGCAAACGGCCTCAAGCAAACGGCCGGCTTCGTTCCCGCTGGGCCACCGGCGGATCCAGCCGGCGAGCTTATAAAATACAGATCGGCCACGATTCCCGTGGCGACCGCACCCTGGCACCCATGTTACGTCTATCCGAAGTCAAACTCCCCCTCGACCACGCCGAAAGCGAGCTTGAAGCCGCGATTCGGGGACGCCTTGCGGACCTCGGCGTAGCGAAAGACGCGCTCATCCGCTACACCGTCTTTCGCCGCGCGCACGACGCCCGCAAGCGCTCGGATATCAAGCTGACCTATATCGTCGATATCGAGGTCCAGGACGAGGCGAAGGTGCTCAGGCAGATCGCCGGCAAGCCGCATTGCGGGGTGACGCCGGACATGACCTACCGGTTCGTGGCGAAGGCGCCGGAACATTCGACGCGCCCGCGTCCGGTGGTGATCGGCATGGGGCCGTGCGGCCTGTTCGCGGGGCTGATCCTCGCGCAGATGGGTTTCAGGCCGATCATCCTCGAACGCGGCAAGGCCGTGCGCGAGCGCACCAAGGACACCTTTGGCCTGTGGCGTAAATCCGTGCTGAACCCGGAATCGAACGTGCAGTTCGGCGAAGGCGGCGCGGGCACGTTCTCGGACGGCAAGCTCTACAGCCAGATCAAGGATCCCCACCACTACGGCCGCAAGGTGCTGGAGGAGTTCGTCAAGGCCGGCGCGCCGGAAGACATCCTGTATCTGAGCCGCCCGCACATCGGCACGTTCCGTCTCGTGAGCATGGTCGAAAAGATGCGCGCCACCATCCATGAACTGGGCGGCGAAGTGCGCTTCGAAACCCGCGTCGAAGATATCGAGATCGAAAACGGCAAGGTGCGCGCGCTCCAGCTCTCGAACGGCGAGACGCTGCCGTGCGATCACGTCGTACTGGCTGTCGGCCACAGCGCGCGCGATACGTTCCAGATGCTTCACGAGCGCGGCGTGTTCATGGAGGCCAAGCCGTTCTCGCTGGGCTTCCGTATCGAGCATCCGCAGGGTGTGATCGATCGCAGCCGCTTCGGCAAGTTCGCGGGCCACAAGGAGCTGGGCGCAGCCGACTACAAGGTCGTGCACCACGCCAACAATGGCCGCGCGGTCTACAGCTTCTGCATGTGTCCGGGCGGCACGGTGGTCGCGGCCACTTCGGAGCCGGGTCGCGTGGTCACCAACGGCATGAGCCAGTACTCGCGCGCCGAACGCAACGCGAATGCGGGCATCGTCGTCGGCATTACGCCTGAGGATTATCCGGGCGGCCCGCTCGCCGGCATCGCGTTCCAGCGCAAGTGGGAAGAGCGCGCGTTCGAACTCGGCGGCAGCAACTATCAGGCGCCGGGCCAGCTGGTGGGCGACTTCATCGCTGGGCGGCCGTCGACCTCGCTGGGCTCCGTGGTGCCGTCGTACAAGCCGGGCGTGACGCCGACCGATCTGAGCACGGCGCTGCCCGATTACGTGATCGAAGCGATCCGCGAAGCGCTGCCGCAGCTCGACAAGAAGATCAACGGCTTCGCCATGCACGACGCCGTGCTGACCGGCGTGGAGACGCGTACGTCGTCGCCGCTGCGCATTCGCCGCAAGGACAACTACCAGAGCATGAACGTCGAGGGGCTGTATCCGGCCGGCGAAGGCGCGGGCTATGCCGGTGGGATCTATTCGGCGGCGATCGACGGCATCGAAGTGGCGCAGGCGGTGGCGCTCGACATGGTGTCGGGCGGCGCGGCCTGATCCGTGCGCAACGAGGAGAACGCAGGAATCGAGGGGAATGCCTGACACTGCCCGGCCTTGCCCTCCTCCTACAATGACGCCATCCCTCCAGGAGAGCCGCTTATGAACCTCATCCTCTGGCGCCACGCCGAAGCCGAGGAGATCGCCGCGAGCGATCTCGCCCGCCAGCTCACCACGCGCGGGCGCAAGCAGGCCCAGAATGTCGCGCGCTGGCTGCGCACGCGCCTGCCCGAAGACGCCGTGATCCTGGCGAGTCCCGCCGCGCGCACCATGCAGACCGCCGAAGCGCTCACCGATCAATACCGCGTGGTGCGCGAGATCGCCCCCAACGCCAGCGTCGAAGCCGTGCTGGAGGCCGCTGGCTGGCCCGAGGGCATCGCCTCGACCGTGGTGGTGGTCGGCCATCAGCCGACCCTTGGCGAGGTGCTGGCCACGCTGCTGGGCAACGAAACGAACAGCGACGGCAGCGTGCGCCGCAGCTGGCCCGTCAAAAAGTCGGGCGTCTACTGGATCAAGAGCCGCGAGCGCAACGGCGACGGCGAAGCCGTCCTGTTCGCCGCCATCACACCCGAGCTCGTTTAAAGCAGCCCGCGTCGCATCGCCCCCACACCTCGCGCCGCCTTCCGTGCGGCGTGCATCTGGCCTCCCTCGCGAACGCACACACGCCCGCCCAGCAAGCCTCGCGCGGGCGGCAGCCGTGCTCCGGCCCCAGCTGGCTTACAGCGCGTCATCGAATCGTCATTGCGTTTTCATGGAACCGTAACCCCGGCTTACTACATTGCCGGGAAAGTTCCTTTACCTTTGACAGGACGCCCCATGCGAGATCTGCCGACGCCCTCCCTGCCGTTCGCCTTGAGCAGTTTCGAGTCGACCCGGAGTCTGCCGCGTGCCGAAGAAACGGTCACCCCGCAGCACCGGCTGCAGGTAACCTGGGCTCGCACTGACGAAGAACTGCGCGAGGCGCAACGTCTGCGCTACCGCGTGTTCGCCGAGGAAATGGGCGCACGTCTGTCAGGCCCGGCGGGCCTCGATGTCGACGTCTTCGACAACTACTGCGATCACCTGCTGGTGCGCGACCTCGACACGCTCAAGGTCGTCGGCACCTATCGCGTGCTGCCGCCGCACCAGGCCACGCGCATCGGCCGCCTGTACGCGGAAAGCGAATTCGACGTCTCGCGTCTGGCGCATCTGCGCCCGAAGATGGTCGAAGTGGGCCGCTCGTGCGTGCATCCCGACTACCGCAGCGGCTCGGTCATCATGTCGCTGTGGGGCGGTCTGGGCGCCTACATGAAGCACAACGGCTACGAGACGATGCTGGGCTGCGCTAGCGTGGCGATGGTCGACGGCGGCCACTACGCGGCCAACCTGTACAGCTCGCTGGGTGCAAGCGCGCTGACGGACCCCGAATACCGCGCGTTCCCGCACACGCCGCTGCCCGTCGAGGAACTGCGCACCGGCGCGTCGGCCGTGCCGCCGCCGCTCATCAAGGGCTATCTGCGCCTGGGCGCGAAGATCTGCGGCGCACCGGCCTGGGATCCCGATTTCAATACCGCCGACTTCCTCACGCTGTTCCGCCTCTCGGACATCAACGAACGATACGCGCGCCACTTCCTGGGCGACGCAGCGGGCCGCTAATCCACATCCGAGGCCTGGGCAGCAACGCAGGCCTCAAAAGCAATGCCCGGCGCTCAGGCCGGGCATTGTCGTTTCTGGATCAAGCCAAACTCGTCGGCTTATTCGTCCGAATACACCACGCGATAAGGAATGCCGATCTTGCCCCACTCCGCCGCTTCCTGGACGAGGTTATAGTCGGTGAGCGGATTGTTCTGCACCCACGCGTTGGGCAGGATGACTTCGTAGCCGTTGTGCTCCTGCACCACGGTGATCTTCGGCAGGCCGACATCGGCGCGACGGCGGCTCAGCAGCGCGGCCAGGCGCAGGCAGAACAGCAGCGGCCATTCCACGTCGCGCGTCTGCGAGAGCTTGCCGAGCTTGCCCACATGGCCCAGCACCAGCGCGGCCAGCCGCGCCTGATCGGTGCGCGAGAAGCCCGGCATGTCGGCGTTGCTGGCGATGTACGCCGAGTGCTTGTGATACGCGCTGTGCGAAATCGACAGACCGATCTCGTGCAGCGACGCCGCCCAGCTCAGGAACATGCGGTTTTCTTCGCGGCGCTCTGCATCGGCTTCCTCGAACTGGTCGTAGAAGCTCATCGCCAGTTCGCCGATACGGCCCGCCTGGGCGCGATCCACGCCGTAGCGGCGCATGAAGCCTTCCACCGTGACGGTACGCATGTCTTCGTGCTGCGAGCGGCCCAGCAGGTCGTACAGCACGCCCAGACGCAGTGCGCCGTCGGTGGTGTCGACGTAGTCGATGCCCAGTTCCTCGAACACCGCGATCATGATCGACAGACCGCCCGCCAGCACCGGAATGCGATCGGGCTTGAGCGCGACGAGCTTCAGGCGGTTGACGTTCTCCGCCTTGATCAGCGCGCGCTTGAGGCGCTCCAGACCGCCACGCGAGATGCCGTGCGTGATGCCCGGATCGTTGAAGCCGTTCGCCTCGACCAGTTCGGCGAGCGCGCGCGCCGTGCCCGACGAGCCGATCGCCTGATCCCAGCCGGTCTTGCGATAGTCGGCGGAGATGATCTGGATTTCGCGCGAGGCAGCCAGTTCGGCCTGGCGCATGGTGTATTCGTCGACATTGCCCGCCGGGAAGAACTGGCGGCTATGGCTCACGCAGCCGATGTAGAGGCTTTCCATGCGGATCGGCGTGTAGTGCGAGCCGATGATGAACTCGGTCGAGCCGCCGCCGATGTCCACCACGAAGCGCTTGCCGGCGCTCGCGGGCACGGAATGTGCCGCACCGGCGTAAATCAGACGCGCCTCTTCGCGACCGGCAATCACTTCGATCGGAAAGCCCAGCGCCTTTTCGGCCTCGCCAAGGAATTCGCGGGCGTTCTTGGCGACGCGCAGCGTGTTGGTGGCGACGGCGCGCACGTGATCCGGGTGGAAATCGCGCAGACGCTCACCGAAGCGTTTGAGCGCATCCCAGCCGCGCACCTGCGAGGCGCGGTCGAGCATCTTGTCCTTCGAGAGGCCCGCGGCGAGCCGCACGGGTTCGCGCAGGGCATCGACCGGATAGATCTGGCTGCCGGCGTCGGTTTCCTCGACCCGGCCGACGATCAGACGAAAGCTGTTCGAGCCGAGATCGACGGCGGCAAGCAGTTGCGGATTGGTGACCATCGAGGGTGCGGGCTCCATGCGTGCGAACGCGGCCATCCTGGCTCTCTGAGCGGTGGCCGCGTCATCCAAATATGCCATTTTAAGCGTACCCGACTTCCCCATGGCGCTTCTCGCGAAGGTTATCGTCAGTGAATGGCAAGGAACGCCCTTTGCGGACACCTTAACCCAGTGTGCATCTTTAATTGGCAAGGTGTCGGAAGTGTGAAAAGGCAGCGTAAAATTTATGACACACTCAATTTCACAATAAAGTCACATTACTGTGAGAATTTCCGAGCGTCCGTTCGAATCATCCCCTGAAATTCCGCTTTCAATACCAATGTCCATCCGCTATCCCCTCCTTAACCGCGAACTGGGCATTCTGGGATTCAACGAGCGTGTGCTCGCACAGGCCGCCGACCCATCCGTTCCCTTGCTGGAGCGCCTGCGCTTCATCTGCATCACCAGCAGCAACCTCGACGAATTCTTCGAAGTCCGCATGGCCGGGCTTCAGGAGCAGATGCGCGACAACCCGGGCGCACTCTCGCCCGACGGCATGTCGCTGCAGCACGTCTACGACCTCGTGGTCGAGCGCGCGCAGCGCCTCGTGCATCGCCAGTACCGCATGTTGCACGACACCGTGCTGCCGGCGCTCGAACAGGAAGGCATCTACTTCCACGGCACCGATGTCTGGAACGAAGCGCAGACCAACTGGGCGCGCCAGTACTTCCTCGACGAACTGCTGCCGGTCCTCACGCCGATCGGGCTCGATCCCGCTCACCCGTTCCCGCGCGTGCTCAACAAGAGCCTGAACTTCGTGGTCGAACTCGAAGGTAAGGATGCCTTCGGTCGTCAGGCCGTGATGGGCATCGTGCAGGCGCCGCGCGCGCTGCCGCGACTCGTGCGCATGCCGCAGGAACTGTCGGGCTTCCAGCATGGTTTCGTGCTGCTCGGCTCGCTGCTGCAGCGCTTCGTGGGCGAACTGTTCCCGAGCCTCGTGGTGCGCAGTTGCAACCAGTTCCGCATTACGCGCAACAGCGAACTGTTTGTCGATGAAGACGAAATCACCAATCTGCGAGTGGCGCTGCAGGGCGAACTGCCCGCGCGCCATCTGGGCAATGCGGTGCGGCTGGAAGTGTCGGCGGAAACGCCGCTGCATCTGGTCCAGCGTCTGCTCGACGAAAGCAGCCTCGATGAGAAGGACTGCTACTACGTCGACGGCCCCGTCAATCTCGTGCGCCTGATGCAGTTGCCCGAGATGGTCGACCGCCCGGACCTGAAGTTCGTACCGCACGTCCCGTCGATTCCGCAGCGCATCGCCGCGAACAGCAGCATGTTCGACGTGATCGATCAGGGCGACGTGCTGCTCCATCATCCGTACGAAAGCTTCCAGCCGGTGCTGGAACTGCTGCTGCAGGCCGCCAACGATCCGAACGTGGTCGCCATCAAGCAGACCATCTACCGCACCGGCACCGATTCGCCGCTGATGGACGCGCTCATGCAGGCCGCGCGCAACGGCAAGGAAGTCACGGTGGTCGTGGAGCTGCTCGCGCGCTTCGACGAAGAGACCAACATCAACTGGGCGTCCCAGCTCGAAGCCGTGGGCGCGCATGTGGTGTATGGCGTGGTGGGCCACAAATGCCACGCCAAGATGATGCTGATCGTGCGGCGCACCGCCGTGAACGGCCGCATGCAGCTGCGCCGCTATGTCCACCTGGGCACCGGCAACTATCACCCGCGCACCGCGCGCCTCTATACCGACTTCGGTCTGATGACGTCGGAGCCGAGGATGTGCGAGGACGTGCACCATGTGTTCCAGCAGCTCACCGGCATCGGCGGCGAACTGCAGTTGAACGAACTGTGGCAATCGCCGTTCACGCTGCATCCGAAACTCGTCGAAGCGATTCGCGCGGAAGCGCGGGCCGCGCGCGAAGGCAAGAAGGCGCGCATCGTCGCGAAGATGAACGCGCTGCTCGAACCGACGGTGATCGACGAGTTGTACGAAGCATCGCAGGCGGGCGTGAAGATCGATCTGATCGTGCGCGGCGTGTGCTCACTGCAGCCGGGCGTGCCGGGCCTGTCCGAGAACATCACGGTGCGCTCGATCGTCGGCCGCTTCCTCGAACACCATCGCATCTACTACTTCTATGCGGGCGGCAAGGAAGACGTCTATCTGTCGAGCGCCGACTGGATGGACCGCAACCTGTTCCGCCGCGTCGAAGTGGCGTTCCCGATCCACGATCGGCGTCTGAAGCGCCGCGTGATCGCCGAAGGTCTGTCGTGCTTCCTTGGCGACAACCAGGCGGCGTGGCTCATGCAAAGCGACGGCCACTACAAGCGCCGCCGCGCGGGCAAGGCGATCCGCAATGCGCAGATGAGCCTGCTGACGAAGTTCTGCCCTTGATGCGCGTCGTGCTGTCCAGCGCCTGTTTCAAGGGCGCTGGATGCGAAAAAGCCGCTTCGGTCATCAGGACGAAGCGGCTTTTTTATGCATTAAAACCTGGCGGTAAAACTCAGGCCGGCGCGGGTTGTCGCCGCGTCGTGCGAGCGGCCGGGAAACGCACCGTGAAGGTACTGCCCCGCCCTTCCTCGCTCTTCACCTCGAGCGCCGCGTCGTGGCGTTGCAGCACATGCTTGACGATCGCGAGGCCCAGACCGGTGCCGCCCGTATCGCGCGAACGGCTGCGATCGACGCGATAGAAACGCTCCGTGAGACGCGGAATGTCGCTCGCGGGGATGCCATAGCCGCTGTCCGTCACCGAGAACACCGCGTTGGCGCCTTCCAGACGCCACGACAATTGCACGCGGCCGCCCTCCGGCGTATAGCGCACCGCATTGGTCGCGAGATTGCCCAGCGCGCTCAATACTTCGGTTTCCGAACCGGTCACGCTCAGGCCATCGTCGAAATCGGCAGTGACGATGTGATGGCCGCCCGAGAGACTTTCCGCATCCTCGCGCACATGGCCCAGCACCGCGCGCATGTCGATGATCTGGTCGCCCGGCAGGCGCGCTTCGCCTTCGAGCTTGGCCAGCACCAGCAGATCGGTGACGATGTGGCGCATGCGCGAAGCCTGCTGCTCCATCAGATCGAAGTAGCGCATGCGCTCTTCTTCCGAAAGCGGCAGCTCGCGCATCGTCTCCAGAAAGCCCGAGAGCACCGTGAGCGGCGTCTTCAGTTCATGCGAGACATTGGCTACGAAGTCGCGGCGCATCGCATCCGTGCGTTCGAGTTCGGTGATGTCCTGCGAGAGCACCAGCTTGCGGTTATCGCCGTACGGAAACACCTGCACCGACAGCACGTTCTGGCGCTTCGCGCCCATGCCGCGCATGATCAGCATGTCCTTGTAATCGTGCGAATTCAGATAACGCACGAAGTCGGGCTGACGGACCAGATGGGTGATGTGCTGGCGCAGGTCGCGCTTCGCGTCGAGCCCGAAATGCACTTCGGAAATGGCGTTGCACCACTCGATCTGATCGTGATCGTCGAGCATGGCCACGCCATTGGGCGACGCCTGGATGGCCTGGATGAAACGCGAATGCTGTTGCTCGACCTGGCGGACCTGGGCATGCCAGCGCTTCGCGAGCTTGTGCAGACGGTAGTAGATTTCCCCCCACACGCCGGGCGCGCTCGGCACTTCGCCGTAGACGGGCGCATCGAGCAGACGCCACAGACGCTGCTTGTGGAAGGTGCTGAAAACCATTTGGCCGACCAGCGCTACCACGGCGAGGGCCAGCCCGAATTTGACGCCGACTAACGCGCCGACGCCCGTGCAGACGAGCGCGAGCAGCACAATCGATACGAGGGCGCGCGCCCAGATGATGTTCATGTTCCTGCGTTCGAAGAGAGTGACAGTCCGTACCGGGGCGCTGCGGATTCGGAGCACCGGCGCTGCGTCTCGCACAGCGCCAGCGTGTGACGACGGTAAATCAGCTCGGCGGCAAGTGCAATCAGGCGCTCTTCGCGAGCCGGTAGCCGCTGCCGCGCACCGTTTCGATCATAGCATCGCACCCAGCCGGCTTGAGCGCGGCGCGCAGACGCTTGATATGCACGTCCACGGTGCGCTCTTCCACGAACACGTGATCGCCCCAGACCTGATCGAGCAGCTGCGTGCGGCTGTGTACGCGCTCCGGGTGCGTCATGAAGAAGTGCAGCAGGCGGAACTCGGTCGGGCCGAGATCGAGCTTGATCTCCGAGCCTTCCGCATGAGCCGCCACGCGGTGCGTAGCCGGATCGAGCTTGAGACCGTTGATCGCCACCACATCTTCCGTGAGCTGCGGCGCACGGCGGCGCAGAACCGCCTTGATGCGCGCCATCAGCTCCTTGGGCGAGAACGGCTTGGTGACGTAGTCGTCGGCGCCGATTTCGAGGCCGAGCACCTTGTCCTGCTCGTCGCCGCGGGCGGTCAGCATGATGATCGGGATGTGTTTCGTGCGCTCGTTGTTGCGCAGATCGCGCGCGAAATTCACGCCCGATTTGCCCGGCAGCATCCAGTCGAGCAGGATGAGATCGGGCAGCACGTCGCTGATCAGATTCTGCGCCTGCTCCGCGTTGTAGGCGCGGATCGGGCAATGACCTGCGTGCTGCAGGTTCACCGAGATCAGCTCGGAAATGGCGGGCTCATCTTCGATGACGAGAATGCTGCTAGGCATCGGCACCTCTTGACCTTAAGACCTGTTTATACGGATGACAAAAATGTCGGGGCGGTATCGATTTCAGAACTCGACGTGAAAAAGCGCCTTGAAAGCGCGATTCCACACCACCCCGGCAATCACTTAACTCAGTGCTTCGCGTTCGAGCGCGTCGCGCGACTTGTGCCGCACGTCGGTGCCCTTGACGATGTAGATGATGAATTCGGCGATGTTCTTCGCGTGGTCGCCGATGCGCTCGATCGCCTTGGCGATGAACAGATAGTCGAGGCCCGCCGAAATCGTGCGCGGGTCTTCCATCATGTAGCTCACCAGCTTGCGCACGAAGGCGCGGAATTCCTCGTCGATGGCCTTGTCGTCGCGCACGATCTGCGCGGCGGCGACTGTGTCCAGACGCGCGAACGCGTCCAGCGCACGGCGCAGGATCGACACGGCCATCTCGCCCGAGACCTTGATTTCGGCGATGTTGACCGCGCGCGAATTGCCATCTTCCATCAGGCGTTTGGTGCGCTTGGCGATCTTTTCGGCTTCGTCGCCGGCGCGTTCGAGGTTCGTGATGGTCTTCGAAATCGCCAGCACGAGGCGCAGGTCGCGCGCGGCCGGCTGACGGCGCGCGATGATGTTGCTGCACTCTTCGTCGATCTCGACTTCCATCGTGTTCAGGCGGTCTTCGGCGGCGATCACGCGCTCGGCGGCTTCGCCGTCGAATTCGTTCAGGGCCTGCATCGCCGTGATGATCTGCGACTCCACGAGGCCGCCCATTTCCAGAACCTTCGATGAAATGAGGTTCAGGTCGGCGTCGAACTGGCTGGACAGGTGCTTGTCGGACATGTCTTTTCTCCCTTCCGCTTAATGTGCTACCAGACGGATCAGCCGAAGCGGCCCGTGATGTAGTCTTCCGTTTCCTTGCGGACCGGCTTGATGAAGATCTTCTCGGTGTCGCCGAATTCGATCAGCTCGCCGAGATACATGTACGCAGTGTAGTCCGAGCAACGCGCAGCCTGCTGCATGTTGTGGGTGACGATCACCACCGTGTAATCGCTCTTGAGTTCGGCGATCAGTTCTTCGATACGACCGGTGGAAATCGGGTCGAGCGCCGAGCACGGTTCGTCGAGCAGCAGCACTTCCGGACGGATCGCGATACCGCGCGCGATGCACAGACGCTGTTGCTGTCCCCCAGAGAGGCCGTAGCCGCTCTGGCCAAGCTTGTCCTTCACTTCGTTCCAGAGCGCCGCCTTGGTGAGCGCCCATTCGACGCGGTCGTCCATTTCCGGGCGCGACAGCTTTTCGAACATCTTCACGCCGAACGCGATGTTGTCGTAGATCGACATCGGGAACGGGGTCGGCTTCTGGAACACCATGCCGATGCGCGCACGCAGCAGCGAGATGTCGCGCTTCGTGGTCAGCAGGTTCTCGCCTTCCATCAGGATCTCGCCTTCGGCGCGTTGTTCCGGATAGAGCGCGTACATCTTGTTGAAGGTGCGCAGCAGCGTGGACTTGCCGCAGCCCGACGGGCCGATGAACGCCGTCACCTTGCCTTCGGGAATCTGCAGGTTGATGTTCTTGAGCGCGTGATACTTGCCGTAGAAGAAGTTGAGATCCTTGACCTCGATCTTCGGACGCGACGACATGGCGCCACGGTTGCCCTGGGCGGGGTCGAAGCCGGACGGCGCGGTAGTGTTGAGGTGACTCTCTGCCATATTCATCGGATGGACTCCGCCCTTACTTTTTCGAAAAGATGGTGCGTGCAAGGATATTCAGACCCAGCACACCCAGCGTAATCAGGAACACACCGGCCCACGCAAGCGACTGCCACTGCGAGAACGGGCTCATCGCGAACTTGTAGATCGTGACCGGCAGGTTGGCCATCGGCTGATTCATGTCCGCCGAGAAGAACTGGTTCGACAGCGCCGTAAACAGCAGCGGCGCGGTTTCGCCGGCGATACGGGCGATCGCGAGCAGCACGCCCGTCACGATCCCGGCGATCGACGCCTTCAGCGTGATCGACAGCACCATCTTCCACTTCGGCGTGCCGAGTGCGAAAGCGGCTTCGCGCAGTGCGTTGGGCACCAGCTTGAGCATGTTCTCGGTGGTGCGGATCACGATCGGAATCTGCAGCAGCGCGAGCGAAATCGCGCCGGCCCAGCCGCTGAAGTGGCCCGTCTTCGCCACCACCAGCGCGTAGACGAACAGACCCACGACGATCGAGGGCGCCGACAGCAGAATGTCGTTGATGAAGCGCGTCACGCTCGCAAGCCAGCCCTTCTGGCCATACTCGGCGAGATACACGCCTGCCAGGATGCCGATCGGCGTACCCACGGCCGTGGCGATGCCCACCAGCAGCAGGCTGCCGACGATCGCATTGGCCAGACCACCGCCATCGGTGTTCGGCGGCGGCGTCGACTGCGTGAACAGTTCGACCGACAGACCGCCAACACCGAGCGAGAGCGTCGTGTAGAGAATCCAGACGAGCCACAGCAGACCGAAGGCCATCGCGGCCAGCGACATCGTCAGCGCAATCGCATTCGTCACGCGGCGGCGGCTTTGCAGCTTGCCGCGCATCTTGTCGAGCTCGGAGCCGTGGATCGCTCCGGGAATTTTCAGCATTGGCTCGCTCATCGCGCACCCTCCGACTTTTCAAGGCGCAGCAGCATGACCTTCGAGATCGCCAGCACGATGAAGGTAATCACGAACAGAATCAGGCCGAGCTCCATGAGGGCCGAGGTATGCAGACCCGGGCTCGCCTCGGCGAATTCGTTGGCGAGCGCCGAAGTGATGCTGTTGCCGGGCGAGAACAGCGAGACGTTGTCCAGCAGGTTCGTATTGCCGATCACGAAGGTCACGGCCATGGTTTCGCCGAGCGCGCGGCCAAGGCCCAGCATCACGCCGCCGATCACACCGGTCTTGGTGAAGGGCAGCACGATCTTCCACATCACTTCCCAGGTCGTGCAGCCGATGCCGTATGCCGATTCCTTGAGCAGCACGGGCGTGACTTCGAACACGTCGCGCATCACCGAGGCGATGTACGGAATGATCATGATCGCGAGAATGACGCCTGCGCACAGGATGCCGATGCCGATCGGCGGGCCCTGGAACAGCGGGCCGATCAGCCACACGTTGCCCAGCAGATGGCCGAGCGGGCGCTGGAAGTATTGCGCGAAGATGGGCGCGAACACCAGCAGGCCCCACATGCCGTAGACGATCGACGGGATCGCGGCCAGCAGTTCGATGGCGATGCCCAGCGGGCGGCGCAGCCAGGCGGGCGAGAGTTCAGTGAGGAACAGCGCGATGCCGAAGCTCACCGGCACAGCGATGACAAGCGCGATGATCGACGTGGCGATGGTGCCGTAGATGGGCACCAGCGCGCCGAACTGATCGCTGGGTGGATCCCAGTCGGCCGTCCAGAGGAACGAGAGGCCGAACTTCTGGATCGTCGGCATCGAGGCGACGAGCAGGGACACGATGATGCCGCCGAGCAGCAACAACGTGACGATGGCGGCGCCGCGCGCGAGGCCGCCGAAAATGATGTCCCCTGCCGGGCTGGGCGCCTGTTGCTGCGCGTTGCCGCCGGGCGGGTTCGAGACGAGCGGGACGTCGGACATGGTGACCTGTTTCCAGTTGCCGCGAGCGCGAGGCTCACGACGTTGATGCGGTTCTGAAACCGATTGCCGCCAGGGCCCGGCCAGGCGGCCGGTACGCTGCCCAAGGGCGGTACATCGTAGCGGGTGATTTACGAATATTTTGCAACCTGATTACGGATGCATAACGAATGACCAGGAAGCAGCACGGGCCGCACGCGATGTCGCGGCGGCCCGTAGCGCTACACGGTCAAACCGCCTTCGCCTTACTCGGCGATGGCCTTACCGCTGGCGTCCTTGACCTTTTCCTTCCACTGCGTCTTGATCTCGCTCACAACGGATTGCGGCAGCGAGATGTAGTCGAGGCTGTCAGCAGCCGGCGTGCCGTTCTTGAAGGCCCAGTCGAAGAACTTGAGCGTTTCCTTGCCCTGGTCCGGCTTGTCCTGTGCCGTGTGCAACAGCACGAACGTGGCGCCCACGACCGGCCATGCATCCTTGCCCGGCTCGTTCGTCAGGATCTGGTAGAACGACTTCTTCCAGTCTGCGCCAGCAGCAGCGGCCTTGAACGTGTCCGTGCCCGGCTCGACGACCGTGCCCGACTCATTCTTCAGGGCAGTGTAGACCATGTGATTTTGCTTGGCGTATGCCCACTCGACGTAACCGATCGAGCCCGGCAGACGCTGAACGAAGGCTGCGACGCCGTCGTTGCCCTTGCCGCCCGTACCCGTCGGCCAGTTGACCGTCGAGCCTTCGCCGACCTTGCTCTTCCACTCGGCGTTGACCTTCGAGAGGTAGTTCGTCCAGATGAAGCTGGTGCCCGAACCATCGGCGCGGCGAACCACGGCGATGTCCAGATCCGGCAGCTTGACCTTCGGGTTCAGCGCGGCGATGGCCGGATCATTCCACTTCTTGATCTTGCCGAGGTAGATGTCGCCGAGCACTTCGCCCGACAGCGTGAGTTCGCCAGCCTTGATGCCCGGCACGTTGATCGCCGGCACGACGCCGCCCACCACCGTCGGGAACTGGAACAGGCCCTGCTTGGCCAGCTCGTCGTCCTTCAGGGGCGCGTCCGAACCTGCGAAGTCAACCGTCTTGGCGACGATCTGCTTGATACCGCCCGACGAACCGATGCCTTGATAGTTCACCTTGCCGCCGCCCGACTTCTGATAGGCGTCCGCCCATTTCGTGTAGATCGGTGCTGCGAAGGTGCTGCCCGCGCCAGTGATGTCAGCAGCGTGGGCTGCGATCGCGAAGAGCGCGCCAGCAACGCCAGCGAGCGCGGTTTGCATCAATTTCATGAGACCTCCAGATGTGTGAGCGGATGAACGACAGGGCGAAGAATAGGGCCTCTTTGTGACAGTACCGTGACGATTCGTGAAGCAGTTGTGACAGTACGATTACCGGCTGAAAGGCGGGGGATAGATGAAGAAGACGCTCACTTCAGGCGCATTGATGCCTGCAGCGCGAGCGCTGACGCATGCGGCAGCCCGTGGGGCGGGCGTTTGCCGAAACGGCGGGGTCGGACACGTAGAGGGTCGTGCGACCTATTGAAAGGCGTCTGAAACCGTCGGTGGAACGTTTGCTCGAACGACAAAAAAAGCGTCGCGCCAGACCGCGGTGCGATGGCCGCAAATACAGACGCGGCACCTTGTCGCAGACAAGATGCCGCCCTTTTCCGCCGGGGCGGACTCAAAAAAGTCAGGCGATCGCGCGCTTGACGGTGTCGGCGATCGATTCCGCGTAATGGAGGGTGTCGCGCTCTTCGCGCGCTTCCACCATCACGCGCAGGACCGGTTCGGTGCCCGATGCGCGGATCAGCACGCGCCCGCGGCCCTGGAGTTCGGCTTCGGCGTCGGCGATCGACTTCTGGATCGCGGTGTTGCCCTTCCAGTCCGCGCCCTGCGCGATGCGCACATTGATGAGCTTCTGCGGGAACAGGGTGACGCCGTCGAGGATCTGCGCGAGCGTCTGGCCGCTGCGCTTCATCGCCGCCAGCACCAGCAGCGCGGAGACGATGCCGTCGCCGGTCGTATGCCGATCCAGCGAGAGGATGTGCCCCGAGCCTTCCGCGCCGATCTGCCAGCCGTTGTCGCGCAGTTGCTCCAGCACGTAGCGGTCGCCCACGTTGGCGCGCACGAAGCGCACGCCCAGGCGGTCGAGCGCCTGCTCCACCGCGAGGTTGGTCATCAGCGTGCCGACTGCGCCTTCGACCTTGCCGTCGGTCGCCATGCGGTCCTTGACCAGCACGTAGAGCAGTTCATCACCGTTGTAGAGGCGGCCTTGAGCATCGACGATCTGGAGACGGTCCGCGTCGCCGTCGAGCGCAATGCCCAGATCGGCATGGTTCGCGCGCACCGCACGCACCAGCGCGTCGGGCGCGGTCGCACCCACGCCATCGTTGATGTTGAAGCCATTCGGCGAGACGCCGATGGGAATCACGTCCGCGCCCAGTTCGTGGAACACGTGCGGCGCGATGTCGTAGGCCGCACCATTCGCGCAGTCCACCACCAGCTTCAGGCCGCGCAGGCTGAACGCCTGCGGGAACGTGCTCTTGCAGAACTCGATATAGCGCCCGCGCGCATCGTCCAGGCGGCGCGCGCGGCCGAGTTGCTCGGAAGGCGCGCAATCGAGCGGCTGTTCCAGCTGTGCCTCGATCTGCGTTTCGACATCGTCGGGCAGCTTGTTGCCGTCGGCGGAGAAGAACTTGATGCCGTTATCGAAATACGGATTGTGCGAGGCGCTGATCACCACGCCCGCGGCCAGACGCAGCGCGCGCGTGAGATAGGCGACGCCCGGTGTCGTCATCGGTCCGGCGAGCATCACGTCGATACCGGCGGCTGACAAGCCCGCTTCCAGCGACGCTTCGAGCATATAGCCCGAAATGCGCGTGTCCTTGCCGATCAGCACGGCCGGGCGCGGGCCCGAAGCCGGAGCCGCCCCTGCGAGCACCTTGCCCGCCGCGTAGCCGAGACGCAGCACGAAATCCGGCGTGATCGGCGCAACGCCAACCTTGCCGCGAACCCCATCGGTTCCGAAATAACGACGTCCCATACCTCAAACCTCACATTGACACTGTTGTACGGCGCCCGGGGCCTTCTGGCGCCCGGTCACGCCCTGTTCTTTCGACGCCCTGCTTCAAGCCCGCTCGGCCTCGCGCATCGCGCCCCAGACCTTCAGTGCATCGACGGTCGGCGCGACATCGTGCACGCGGATCATTGCCGCGCCCTTGTGCGCCGCGCACACCGCCGCCGCCACGCTCGCCGCCACACGTTCGGACGCCGGGCGATTGATCAGCGCGCCGAGCATCGATTTGCGCGACATGCCCGCCAGGATCGGATACGGCGCGACGCCAGCGGCAACCTCCGGCGCGGTCGAGGGCAAATGCGCGAGCAAGGCGTAATTATGCTCGACCATCGACTTGCCGAAACCAAAACCCGGGTCGACGCTGATACGCGCTTTCGCAACGCCCGCGCCTTCGAGTTCGGCGCAGCGCGCTTCCAGAAATTCTCGCACCTCGCGCACCACATCGGTGTAATCCGGTTCGCCCGCCTGCATGGTCTGCGGCTCGCCAAGCATGTGCATCACGCACAGACCGCAGTTGCTCCCGCGCACCGCGTCGATGGCGCCCGGCATGCGAAAACCCCAGATGTCGTTGATCAGATCGGCGCCAGCCGCCAGCGCGTGACGCATCACTTCCGGCTTGTAGGTGTCGACAGACAGCGGCACGCCCGCGTCCTTGAGGCGCTCGACCAGCGGAATCACGCGAGCGAGTTCTTCGTCGAGCGGCACGGGAGGTGCGCCGGGGCGGGTCGACTCGCCGCCGATATCGATGATGTCGACGCCGTCGCGCAGCATCTGTTCGGCACGGCGCATGGCGTCGTCGAAGGCGATGTAGCTGCCGCCGTCCGAGAACGAATCCGGCGTCGCGTTGAGGATCCCCATGACGAGCGGACGCTCGAAGGTCAGCGTGAAACGACCGCAGATCAGCGGTTCGGGCAGATTACCCTGCGAAATGAGATTGGGCACGTCAAGAAACGTCAGATGTGTAACGAAATGCGGCCGCCAGTGGTGGCGTAGCGGCGCAGCCACGCTGCGCACCGGCAACGTCGCAGATGCGCTCAGAAATGCAAACGGGCCGGTGTGAAACTCACACCGGCCCGCAACTTTACTCGATCTGGCAACCCGCGGTGGGTCAGGCCGGCTGCGTTGCGCTGCTGCCCGGCTTGACTTCGCTGCCCGCGTTGCCGCCCGACGAGGACGCATCGCCAGCAGACGGCGTGCTCTTCGGCGAGCGCGGCGGACGACCGGCCATGATGTCGTTGATCTGATCGGCGTCGATCGTTTCCCACTCCATCAGCGCGGCGGTCATGGCTTCGACCTTGTCGCGGTTCTCATCGAGCAGACGCTTGGCGAGACTGTACTGTTCGTCCAGCACGCGGCGGATTTCAGCGTCGACCTTCTGCTGCGTCGCTTCCGAAATCGCACGCGTAAAGCCCTTGCCGAACGGACCACCTTCGCCTTCGTCGTCGGCGTAGACCATCGGTCCGAGCGCGTCGGTCATGCCAAAGCGCGTGACCATTGCGCGGGCCGTCTGCGTCGCCTTGTTGAAGTCGTCCGAGGCGCCCGTGCTGATCAGGTTCATGAACAGCTCTTCTGCCACACGGCCGCCGAACAGGATCGCCAGACGATCAAGCAGATAGTCCTTCGAGTACGTCTCGTTGTCGTGCTCCGGCAACTGCCACGTCACACCCAGGGCGCGACCGCGCGGGATGATGGTGACCTTGTGCACCGGATCAGCCTTCGGCAACAGCTTGGCGACGACCGCGTGGCCCGACTCGTGATACGCCGTGGCACGTTTCGCTTCTTCGCGGATCACGGCCGACTTGCGCTCCGGACCCATGAAGATCTTGTCCTTCGCGTCTTCGAAGTCCTGCATTTCGACGATGCGCTTGCCGCGGCGCGCCGCAAACAGCGCGGCTTCGTTCACGAGGTTCGCGAGATCGGCGCCCGAGAATCCCGGCGTGCCGCGCGCGATCACCGCTGCGTCGACGTCGTTGGCGATCGGCACCTTGCGCAGGTGCACCTTCATGATCTGTTCGCGGCCGCGGATATCCGGCAGACCGACATACACCTGGCGGTCGAAACGACCCGGACGCAGCAGTGCCTTGTCCAGCACGTCCGAACGGTTGGTAGCTGCGATCACGATGACGCCCGAGTTCGCCTCGAAGCCGTCCATCTCGACCAGCATCTGATTCAGCGTCTGCTCGCGTTCGTCGTTACCGCCGCCCATACCGGCACCGCGATGACGGCCAACCGCATCGATTTCGTCGATGAACACGATACAGGGCGCGTGCTTCTTGGCCTGCTCGAACATGTCGCGTACACGGGCCGCACCCACGCCGACGAACATTTCGACGAAGTCCGAACCCGAGATGCTGAAGAACGGCACCTTCGCTTCGCCGGCAATCGCACGTGCGAGCAGCGTCTTACCGGTACCCGGGGGGCCGACCAGCAGCACGCCGCGCGGAATACGACCGCCCAGCTTCTGGAATTTTTGCGGATCGCGCAGGAAGTCGACGAGCTCGGACACTTCTTCCTTCGCTTCGTCGCAGCCCGCGACGTCGGAGAAGTTGACCGCGTTGTTGTTTTCGTCGATCAACCGCGCTCGCGATTTGCCGAACGAAAACGCCCCGCCTTTGCCGCCCCCCTGCATCTGCCTCATCATGTAGAACCAGAACACGATGATGAGTAACGTAGGTCCGAGGTAGTACAGCGCCGAGACGAGCGCGTTCGGCTCTTCGTCGGCCTTGCCGCTCACCTGCACGTTGTACTTCATCAGGTCGCCGACCATCCAGATGTCACCCGGGGAGACGATCTGGTATTTCTGGCCATCGGCCGGAGTGACCGTGAGGTTCCGCCCCTGCACCACGACGCTCTTGACCTTGCCATTCTTCGCGTCGTCCATGAACTGCGAATAGGAAACGCCTTCCTGGACACGGGGCTTGTCGAACTGCTTGAACACCGTAAACAGCACCAGTGCGATTACCAGCCACACTGCTGCTTTCGAAAACATGTTGTTGTTCAAAGCACCACTCCTTCACTCATAGACGGGCGCCTACATTTGCCTTGCGACACCACCAAAGCATTCTAATCCAGTACGCAGGGCCTCGCCATAACGTTTCGCTAAGGCATAAATAGGCGGAGCGCCTTGCCGGGACAACGTCCCGGAGTATTTCCGGGCGGATTTTTACAGTCCTTGCAAGACGCCTGACGTGCTGGAACCGATCCTTGCGTAATGCCCGAGGTTAACGGGGTCGCTTCAGATGTTTGCCCAATATAAACGTTTCGGACGATTTATCGCGCGAAGCTTTCGGCTTGCGCGCGGCCACGACCTTGAACTGATGCTTGAATTTCTCGACGATCTGGCTGTAACCACTGCCGTGAAAGCATTTTACTAAAAGGGCACCATCGGGTTTCAAATGATTCTGCGAAAACTCAAGCGCGAGGTCGCAGACGTGTTCGATACGCGCGGCATCCGCCAGCGCGACTCCCGACAGATTGGGCGCCATATCCGAAATTACAAGATCGACCGGACGCCCATCGACGATTTCTTCCAGTTGTTCGAGCACGCTGTCCTCGCGGAAGTCGCCCTGCAGGAAGGTCACGTCGGAAATGGGTTCCATCGGCAGGATGTCGAGCGCAATGATCGTCCCGTCGATGCCGCCCTGACGCTGTTCGTCGCGCTTCGAGCTCTGCGCGAGCTTGTTGCGCGCGTACTGACTCCAGCTGCCAGGGGCCGCGCCGAGGTCGACAATGACCATGCCGGGGCGGATCAGCTTGTCCTGCTCGTCGATTTCCTTGAGCTTGTAGGCGGCGCGGGCACGATAGCCCTCCCGCTGCGCCAGCTTCACGTACGGATCATTGATATGGTCGTGCAGCCACGACGTGTTGAAGCGGTTTTTTGCCATTAAAGATTGAACTCTTGCTGCGTGATGTCGCGCTTTTAGCGGATAATACGCGTTTAATTCGTGCGGCCGTCGCGGCCCGTGCGGCTGAGTGAGCGTGTTCGTACCGCCACACCTGCCCGCATCAGCCCGCGCCACGCCGTTCTCCACGGTTTTCCGTTGTTTCCGACGCGCCTTTCGCCTTCCGTGCCTGCCCCTCTTCCTTGAGGTCCGACAGGCTGTCCGACGAGCGCCGTCATTTTAGTCGAGTCTGCCACATCCCATGCCCGCCCTCACTCTTACTGCCGAACAGCGTTCCGAACTGCGTTCCCAGGCTCACGCCCTCAAACCGGTCGTGCTCATCGGCTCCGAGGGGTTGACCGACGCCGTCATCAAGGAAATCAAGGTTCACCTTGGCGCGCACCAGCTCATCAAGGTCCGCGTATTCGGCGACGAGCGCGAAGAACGCATCGCGATCTACGATGAAATCTGCGACCGCCTGAACGCTGCGCCAGTCCAGCATATCGGCAAGCTGCTCGTGATCTACAAGCCCGAGGAAGCCAAGGCGAAAACCACGACGGCTCGCGCCGGTGCCCGCGGCACCGTGACGCGCCCGTCCGGCGACGTGCCCAGTGCACGCGAAGCCGGCAAGCGCGCGCCGCGCGTGGTGAAGGTCGTCAAGCCCAGCGAGAACCCGATGCGCAAGCCGAAGGCGCAAAAGGTCACGGTCAAGGGCAATGAGCGCGTCACGCAAGGCGGCAACATCAAGCGCGCCAAGAAGCGTCAGACCAGCTCGAAGCGCATCCACCAGGGTTCGAAATAAGCTCGACGCCAGTTCGAAAAAAGAAAGCGCGGCCTGTGTGCCGCGCTTTTTTTCGCCCTGCGCCACCGCAATGGATGGCAGCCCGGCGCCCTGACCGATCAGCGTCGCGTGGACGGCAGCAGCCAGACTAGCCACGCGCCCAGCAGGCTTTCGACCAGATAGAACAGGCTCGAAATGCCGTGCAGCATGCCGAAGCGGCTCGCATAGGCCGAGTGTGCAATGTCCACACCCGCCTGCATCGCGTTCATGCGCATGGCGTTCATGAACGGCTGCAGCGCGTAGTAGCCAATCACCACGCACAGCAGCATGCCCACCAGCAGCCAGCGCAGGCGGCGATAACCCAGCTCCCCGCGCCGCACGAACACATTCGCGAACACCAGCAGCAGCACGCCGCAGACCAGCCCGATCATGCCTTCGATGCGAAACAGCTGGGCCGCGAGCGCCCCCGCCGACATGCGCTCGAGCGAGCTGAACAGCACCGGCGCCACCGCATAGCCGATGGTCAGCTGGCTGCCCACCCACAACATGGCGAGCAGCGCGAACAGGCGATGCGGCACGAGCGATGTGCCAGGCGCCGCCGCGCGAAGATCGGCGCTCACGTCATTTCTCACATCGTGACCCATGATCGCGCCTCGTCAGACGTAGCGAACCTCGATGACTTCGTACTCGCGCACGCCGCTGGGCGCCTGCACGGCCGCGACGTCGCCTTCCGACTTGCCGATCAGTGCGCGCGCGATGGGCGAGCTCACCGAAATCAGGCCGTGTTCGAGATCGGCTTCATCGTCGCCGACGATCTGGTACGTGACCGTATTGCCCGATTCGAGGTCTTCGAGATCGACCGTCGAGCCGAACACGATGCGGCCATCGGCTTCGAGCGTGGCCGGATCGATCACTTGCGCAGCGGCCAGCTTCGATTCGATTTCAGCGATGCGGCCCTCGATGAAGCCCTGCTTTTCCTTCGCTGCGTCGTATTCGGCGTTTTCGGACAGATCGCCCTGGGCGCGCGCTTCGGCGATCGAATTGATGACCGCCGGACGCTCGACGGACTTCAGGTGTTGCAGTTCTCCGCGAAGCTGCTCCGCACCGCGCTTGGTCAAGGGAATCGTGCTCATAAACAACTCGTTCAGCCGCTTGGGGCCCTAGTGATGCCGCATGCAAATACATTGCGGCCATAAAAAAAATCACCGCGGTTAAGTGCATCCCGCAAGGGCGGCGGCGCATGCTGGCGCAGCCTGAGAACCCTGTTGGGACGCCGCTTAACCGCGGCACATTCAGCTATGTTTGCCTGCCTCGTTCGTATTGGACAGACAATCGAAGCTTTAGTTTAGGCGAGCGTGGAGGCCTTGTAAATCATAGACTTCCAGGTTCTTCAGGTAGCGCAGACCTTCGACGGCGGCGCGCGCGCCGGACATCGTGGTGTAGTACGTGACCTTGTTCGCCTGTGCGCTCATGCGGATCGAACGCGAATCGGCGATCGCTGCGCGGGTTTCATCGACAGTCGTGAAGACCAGCGAAATCTCGCCGTTCTTGATCATGTCGACGACGTGCGGACGGCCATCCTTCACCTTGTTGACGACCTTGACCGGCACGCCGGCTGCTTCGATCGCGGCTGCGGTGCCGCGCGTGGCGACAATCGCGTAACCGAGTTCGTGCAGCATGCGCGCGACTTCCACGGCCTTGGGCTTGTCCGAATCCATCACGGTGATGAACACCGTGCCCGATTCCGGCAGACGCGAACCCGCCGCGAGCTGCGACTTGAACAGCGCTTCGCCGAAGGTCTTGCCCACGCCCATCACTTCACCGGTCGAACGCATTTCGGGTCCGAGAACCGGATCGACAGCCGGGAACTTGATGAACGGGAACACCGCTTCCTTCACGCTGAAGTAAGGCGGCACCACTTCCTTCGTCACGCCCTGATCCGCCAGCTTCTGGCCGACCATCGCGCGCGCCGCGATCTTCGCGAGCGGCAGGCTGGTCGCCTTCGACACGTACGGCACGGTACGCGAAGCGCGCGGATTCACTTCCAGCACGTAGATGATGTCCTTCTTCGAGCCATCGTCCTGCGGCACTTGCTGGATTGCGAACTGCACGTTCATCAGGCCGACCACGTTCAGCGCCTTGGCCATGGCGGCCGTTTGACGCTTGAGTTCGTCGACGGTTTCCTTCGACAGCGAGTACGGCGGCAGCGAGCAGGCCGAGTCGCCCGAGTGCACGCCCGCCTGTTCGATGTGCTCCATCACGCCGCCGATGAACACGTCCGTGCCGTCGGAGATGCAGTCCACGTCGCATTCGATCGCGTCGTTCAGGAAACGGTCGAGCAGCACCGGCGAATCGTTCGACACCTTCACGGCCTCGCGCATGTAGCGTTCGAGGTCGCGCGGCTCGTGGACGATTTCCATTGCGCGGCCGCCCAGCACGTACGACGGGCGCACGACCAGCGGGTAGCCGATTTCGTCGGCCAGCTTGAGCGCTTCGTCTTCGGCGCGTGCGGTGCGGTTAGGCGGCTGGCGCAGGCCCAGGTCCTGCAGCAGCTTCTGGAAACGCTCGCGGTCTTCAGCCGCATCGATCATGTCCGGCGAGGTGCCGATGATGGGCACGCCGTTCGCCTCCAGATCCAGCGCAAGCTTCAGCGGCGTCTGGCCGCCGTACTGCACGATCACGCCAACCGGCTTTTCCAGGTCGACGATTTCGAGCACGTCTTCCAGCGTCAGCGACTCGAAGTACAGACGGTCGGACGTGTCGTAGTCGGTCGACACCGTTTCCGGGTTGCAGTTGACCATGATGGTTTCATAGCCGTCTTCGCGCATGGCGAGTGCGGCGTGAACGCAGCAGTAGTCGAACTCGATACCCTGGCCGATCCGGTTCGGACCGCCGCCCAGCACCATGATCTTCTTGTTGTTCGTCGGATTGGCTTCGCACTCTTCCTCATAGGTCGAGTACATATAGGCCGTCCTGGTGGCGAATTCGGCGGCGCAGGTGTCAACGCGCTTGTAGACCGGGCGCACGTTCAGCTCGATACGACGCTTGCGCACGTCGGCCGCGTTCGCGCCGAGCAGCTTCGCCAGACGACGATCCGAGAAACCGCTTTGCTTGAGGTACTTCAGTTCGTCCTTCGAGAGGCTCGCCAGCGTGCGGCCTGCGAGCGCCTTTTCCTTCAGGATGATCTGTTCGATCTGCGCGAGGAACCACGGGTCGATCGCGGTTTCTTCGAAGATCTCTTCGCGCGTCATGCCCACGCGGAACGCGTCGCCCACGTACCAGATGCGATCCGGACCGGCTTCGCCGATCTCGCGGATGATCTCGTCGCGGCTGGTGGTCTTTTCGTCCAGACCGTCCACGCCCACTTCCAGACCGCGCAGCGCCTTCTGGAACGACTCCTGGAAGGTGCGGCCAATCGCCATCACTTCGCCGACCGACTTCATCTGCGTGGTCAGGCGCGAATCGGCTTCGCGGAACTTCTCGAACGCGAAACGCGGAATCTTGGTGACGACGTAGTCGATGGTCGGCTCGAACGATGCCGGCGTTGCGCCGCCGGTGATTTCGTTCTTGAGTTCGTCGAGCGTGTAGCCCACGGCCAGCTTCGCCGCGACCTTGGCGATCGGGAAGCCGGTGGCCTTCGAAGCCAGTGCCGACGAGCGCGACACGCGCGGGTTCATTTCGATCACGATCATGCGGCCGGTCTTCGGATCGATCGAGAACTGCACGTTCGAACCGCCCGTATCCACGCCGATCTCGCGCAGCACCGCCAGCGAGGCGTCGCGCAGGATCTGGTATTCCTTGTCGGTGAGCGTCTGCGCCGGCGCGACCGTGATCGAGTCGCCGGTGTGGATGCCCATCGGGTCCAGGTTTTCGATCGAGCACACGATGATGCAGTTATCCGCCTTGTCGCGGACCACTTCCATCTCGTATTCCTTCCAGCCGAGCAGCGATTCTTCGATCAGCAGTTCGCGCGTCGGCGACAGATCGAGACCGCGCTTGCAGATCTCTTCGAATTCTTCGCGGTTGTACGCAATGCCGCCGCCCGAGCCGCCCAGCGTGAACGAAGGACGGATCACCACCGGGTAGCCGCCCGTGCCGGTGAATTCGGCGATTTCAGCTTGCACCTTGAGCGCTTCTTCCATCGAGTGCGCGACACCCGACTTCGCCGAGCCCAGGCCGATCTTCGTCATCGCGTCCTTGAACTTCTGGCGGTCTTCGGCCTTGTCGATGGCTTCCGGCGAGGCGCCGATGAGTTCGACGTCGTACTTCGCCAGCACGCCGTGGTGATGCAGGTCGAGCGCGCAGTTCAGCGCGGTCTGGCCGCCCATCGTCGGCAGGATCGCGTCCGGGCGCTCCTTCTCGATGATGCGCTCCACCACTTCCCAGGTGATCGGCTCGATGTAGGTGACGTCGGCCGTGTTCGGGTCGGTCATGATCGTCGCCGGATTGCTGTTGACGAGGATGACCTTGTAGCCTTCTTCACGCAGCGCCTTGCATGCCTGCGCGCCCGAATAGTCGAACTCGCACGCCTGGCCGATGATGATCGGACCCGCGCCGATAATGAGAATGCTCTTGATGTCTGTCCGCTTGGGCATAACGCTCTCGCTAAATATTCCTGTGTCTTTTACGTCTGGCGGCTGGCCGTCCTGCCTTGCCTGCCGCCCCGGTGCGCGCGTGGGCCGCGTGTGTTGCCTGCGGCTCGCTGCGCACCCTGCTCTACTCGTTCTTGCTGGCGTGGGCGCGGATTGGCGCTTAAGCCTTCGCCTTGTCCATCAGCGCCGTGAAGCGATCGAACAGATAGCCGATGTCCTGCGGGCCAGGCGACGCTTCCGGGTGACCCTGGAAGCAGAATGCCGGCTTGTCGGTCAGCTCGAAACCTTGCAGCGTGCCGTCGAACAGCGACACGTGCGTGACGCGCGCGTTCGCGGGCAGCGTGGCGGCGTCCACTGCGAAGCCGTGGTTCTGCGAGGTGATGACCACGCGGCCATCGGTCAGATCCTTGACCGGGTGGTTCGCGCCGTGGTGACCCGTCTTCATCTTCAGCGTCTTCGCGCCAACGGCGAGGCCCATGATCTGGTGACCGAGGCAAATGCCGAAGGTGGGGATGCCGCGCTCGATGAAGGCCTGGGCCGCCTTGATGGCGTAGTCGCACGGTTCCGGATCGCCGGGGCCGTTCGAGAGGAACACGCCGTCCGGGTTCAGCGCGAGCGCGTCTTCAGCAGTCGATTGCGCCGGCAGCACCGTGACGTCGCAGCCGCGCTCGGCCAGCATGCGCAAGATGTTCTGCTTCACGCCGTAGTCGAAAGCAACGACCTTGTACTTCGGCTCCGATTGCGTGCGGTAGCCTTCGCCCAGACGCCATTCCGTGGTGTTCCAGGTGTACGACTTGTCGGTCGAGACAACCTTGGCGAGATCCATGCCCGCGAGGCCCGGGAACGAGCGTGCGAGTTCGATAGCACGGGCTTCGTCGTCGGAACCGGCGAGGATTGCGCCGTTTTGCGCACCCTTGTCGCGCAGGATCCGCGTGAGCTTGCGCGTATCGATGCCGGCGATGGCGACCACGCCTTCGTCCTGCAGATACTGGCCAAGCGTGCGCTCCATGCGGAAGTTCGAGGCAAGTACAGGCAGGTCACGGATGATCAGACCGGCGGCATGGACTTTCGTGGCTTCGACGTCTTCGGCATTGACGCCGACGTTACCGATATGCGGATACGTGAGGGTGACGATCTGGCGGGAGTAGCTCGGGTCGGTCAGGATTTCCTGATAACCGGTGATGGCCGTATTGAACACGACTTCACCGATCGTATGACCCGGGGCGCCGATCGAGTAACCACGAAAGACCGTGCCGTCGGCGAGCGCGAGCAGAGCGGGAGAGAAAGACGGCAACACGGGAGACTCCTTGGGGGAGCACCCTGTGCCGACCTGTTGTCCGACGTTGCGATCTTGCGACCTGGGCGCGGCTGCGGCGTCGGCATCTTCATCGGCATGATGGGATGCGCGCGCGGCTCGCGCCTTGCGCGGCTATTCCGTGTCGTGGGGCTCGCGGTGGACTGCGTCAGGCGCCTGCCAGAATGAAGCGTTTGTGACGCTCGATCGGGCGGCAGCCAGCCTTGAACAAGAAAGCGCGGGCGGCGGATGAACGGATGGGGGAAGGTAGGCGCTAGGGTGCGGGTTGATAAGCTCAAACCTTGAAATTATAGCGTGAAAACACCTATACCGCCAAATTTCGAGATGACAACCGAGTGAAATATGGCGGCAACGGGCAGACCGGCGACGGGCAGACAAACCACCGTCGACGCGACCTTCATCACTATAGACGCCCTTCACCCATGCCGTAGCGCGGCAATTTGGGGACAGCCAGCACCGTCTCGCAGCCCGCTCTTCGTCTGCCCGCTTCGCGCGCACAAATGAAAACGCCGTCACCCGGCGGGATGACGGCGTGGAAATAGCCTGAGTGATCGGAGCGAAACTACCCCATGCGTTGCCCCCGCAACGCATGGCTGAGCACCCTCAGCCAGCCGCTATTTGGACGACTTGTGCTTCTGCGTGTGGGTTTCGGCCTTCGGGCGGCTTGCCGCACCCTTCGACGCCTTGCTGGGCGCTGCGCTGGAGGACTTTTCCTTGACCGGCTCGGATACCTTGACGACTTCCGCGCGCGCGCGACCGTGTTTCTTATCATAACGCGACTTCGAACCCGACTCCGCGACGCGCGTACCGATGCGCTCCACGCCGCCGCCCGAGACATTGGCTGCCAGACGCTCCGGCCCCGGCTCGCTCGGCATCGCCTTGCCCACCGGCACGTGCAGCACGAGCACCTGGCCCGGCGCCACGGCGTCGCGGCGCGTCTTGTTCCAGGCCTTGAGCTGGCCGACCGAGACGCCATAGCGACTGGCGATCACATCCATCGACTGCTTGCGGCGCACGCGGATCAGCATCTTGCGCGTGTCGGGCACGTCCGGTTCCATCGCGAGCACGGCGCTTTCGGCTACGTCTGCGCTGATATCTTCGTCGTCGGCATCGTCGGTGCGCGGCACCACGAGCGTCGAGCCCGGCTTCAGGCGCATGCCCGCCGGAATCTTGTTGACCGACATCAGCGTGTCAGCGTCCACGCCGATTTTCTGCGCGATCGCCGCGGGCGTGGCGCGCGCGTCGGTGGTGTACACCGTCCACGACGACAGGTTGCCCGAATATGACTTCAGGTTGCGCTCGAAGGCGCTGGCGTTGTCGAACGGCAGCAGGATCTGCGGATCGGTCGCGCCCAGAATCACGGGCTTCTTGAACGACGGATTGAGCGTGCGGAACTCGTCGGGCGTCATGTTCGCCAGCTTGGCGGCCACGTCCACGTCGATGTCGTGCGAGGTGGTGACGGTGACGAAATATGGGTGGTTCGGGATGCTGGGCAGCGTGAGACCGAACTGCTGCGGGTTCATCACGATGTTCTTGACCGCCTGGAGCTTCGGCACGTAATTGCGCGTCTCGTTGGGCATGCGCAGGCTCTGGTAGTCGGTCGGCAGACCGGCCGCCTGGTTGCGCGCGATGGCGCGCTGCACGTTACCCTCGCCCCAGTTGTAAGCGGCCAGCGCCAGATACCAGTCGCCGAACATGTCGTGCAGGCGCGAGAGGTAATCGAGCGCGGCGCTGGTGGAGGCCAGCACGTCGCGGCGCTCGTCCTGCCACATGTTCTGCTTGAGGTTGTAGGTCTTGCCGGTGCCCGGCACGAACTGCCACATGCCGGCGGCCTTCGCCACCGACAGCGCCTGCGGGTTATACGCCGATTCGATGAACGGCAGCAGCGCCAGCTCGGTCGGCATATGGCGCGCTTCGAGCTCTTCGACGATGTGGTACAGATATTTTTGCGAACGCTCGGTCATGCGCGCGACGTAGTCGGGACGCTGCGCGTACCACTGCGCATTCATATCGACGAGATCGCTTTGCAGATCGGGCATCTGGAAGCCGCGGCGAATGCGGCCCCACAGGTCGGCATCCGCGCTCGTGAGCTGATCGACCGAACCTTGATCGACGTTAATTGTTTCTTTCGCGGCGGAGGTCTTGCGGATGGCGTCGGCGCGGGCCTGCGGATCGGCGGGAGAAAGGGAACTGGCTGAATTCGCGTTCGGTCCCCCGCTCGCACAGGCGGCGAGCATCAGGACCAGCAGCGCGCTTAGGATAAATCGCATGAACGTCAACTTGCAATGGCTGGAATTTGCAGCCGATAGTACGTAACGCACACGTTTCCGTCAATCGGATTAATTGGGAAAAAACCATGAAAATCCGCAGCTTGGACGACGTTCCATACGTTTGGGTTGAGCATACCCACGTGCTTTTACGGGTTAGCGGAAGCGGTTTTTCCACTCGCGCATCAGCGTGAAAGCGGTCAGCCGGTCCGACACCGTTTCATGGAGCGCTTCAGCGAGATTTGCCTGTACCGCGGGGTCGTCGGCGCGCAGGAACGGGTTCACCGCACGTTCGTGCGCGATCGTGGTCGGCAAGGTCGGCACGCCGCGTTCGCGCAGTCCGGCCGCTTTCTGGCTCCAGTCGCGCAGCGCGGCATTACCCGGATCGCAGGCCAGTGCGAAGCGGATATTCGAGAGCGTGTACTCGTGCGCGCAGTGCACCTGGGTCGCGCCCGGCAGCGCCGCGAGCGAGTCGAGCGACGCCAGCATCTGCGCGGGCGTGCCTTCGAACAGCCGCCCGCAGCCGCAGGCGAACAGCGTGTCGCCGCAGAACAGATGCGGCGTGCCGGCGGCACCGATACTCCCTGCGTCCTGAAAATAAGCGATGTGGCCGCGCGTGTGACCCGGCACGTCCATCACCTTGAAATCGAGCGCGGGCGCGTCCAGATGCACCGCATCGCCGCCCTTGAGCCGCGTGACGAAGGCGTCGGCCGCGCCGAGCGCCTCGCCGAGCGGGCCGTAGACCGGCACGCGTTCGTCCGAAAGGAGATCGGCGACTCCGCCAACATGGTCGTTGTGGTGATGGGTGAGTAAAATAGCGGCGAGCCGCCAGCCTCGCTTCGCCAGATATGCGCGAACCGGCGCGGCGTCGCCCGGATCGACGGCCACCGCATTGCGGCCGTCCGACACGACCCAGATGTAGTTATCTTCGAAAGCCGGAACCGGTACGTATTCGAGTGCGGCGGCCACTGCGGTGGCGTGGCTGGCCTGCTCAAGCGGACTATTCATGGGGCGACGTATTCTTCGACATGTCTGACCGATTGATTATAGACTGGCCCGCCTGGTCCGCTTCGCCGGCTGGAAGGTATGTGCTCGGCTGGGAGCAGGAGCAGCTCGACCGCATGGTGTCGAACGTATTCGGCTACCATGCGCTGCAGCTCGGCCTGCCGCAGCTCGACGCGCTGCGCGAAAACCGCATGACGTATCGCGGTCTGGTGCTCGATGCCGCCAGTGCGGCCAGTGCGCCTTTCACCGTGCCCAGCGCCGAACCACCCCGCGCGCCGGCCTTGCATACGCCGGATGGCCGAAGCGCGCTCTGGTGCGACTATCTCGATCTGCCATTCGAAGCGCAGAGCGTCGATCTGATCGTGATGCCGCACACGCTTGAATTCACCAGCGACCCGCATCGTCTGTTGCGCGAAGCCGAGCGCGTGCTGATGCCCGAAGGCCAGCTCGTGATCGTCGGCTTCAATTCGCTGTCGCTGTGGGGCGCGCGGCAATCGGCGGGCAAGCTCACGGGGCATCCGTTCCTGCCCGCGCGCCAGGATCTGATCGCGTTCACGCGACTGAAGGACTGGATCAAGCTGCTTGGCTTCGAGCTCGAACGCGGCCGTTTTGGCTGCTACCGCCCGCCACTTTCCACCGACAAGTGGCTGGGCCGTTATGAATTCATGGAGGCCGCCGGCGACCGCTGGTGGGCGATCTTCGGCGCGGTCTATATGGTGACGGCGATCAAGCGCGTGCGCGGCATGCGCCTCGTCGGGCCGCTGAAGGTCAAGAAACCCGTGCTGGCGCCAAGCCTGAAGGCCGCCGCCACCACGCCCTCCCCTACACGCAACAAGGACTCATGAGCACACCCGATTTCGTCGAAATCTTCTCCGACGGCGCCTGCAAGGGCAACCCCGGTCCGGGCGGCTGGGGCGCGTTGCTGCGCTTTGGCACGCAGGAAAAAGAACTGTTCGGCGGCGAGCAAGGCACGACCAATAACCGCATGGAACTGATGGGCGTGATAGCCGCGCTCGAAGCGCTCAAGCGCCCGTGCAAGGTGATTGTGCACACCGACTCGCAATACGTGCAGAAAGGCATCAGCGAGTGGATTCACGGCTGGAAGAAGAAGAACTGGATGACGGCCGCGAAAACGCCCGTCAAGAACGACGATCTGTGGAAGCGTCTGGACGCGCTGGTCGCGCAGCATCAGGTGGAATGGCGCTGGGTCAAGGGCCATGCCGGCCACCCGGAGAACGAACGCGCCGACGCGCTCGCCAACCGCGGCGTCGCCACGCTCAACGAACGCTGAGCCGCACGCATCGTCCGCGCCTCTTCACGAATCACGCTTGATAGCATCACGCCCGAAACATCCGATACACGCCATGCGCCAGATCATCCTCGACACCGAAACCACCGGCCTGAATCCCCGCACGGGCGACCGCATCATTGAAATCGGCTGCGTCGAATTGCTCAACCGCCGCTTGACCGGCAACAATCTGCACTTCTACGTGAACCCGGAACGCGACAGCGATCCGGGCGCGCTCGCGGTCCACGGCCTGACCACCGAGTTCCTTTCGGACAAACCCAAGTTCGCCGAGGTCGCCGACGAGATCCTCGACTTCATCGCCGGCGCGGATCTCATCATCCACAATGCACCGTTCGATATCGGCTTTCTCGACGCCGAACTCGCGCTGCTCGGCAAGCCTGGCCTGCTCAAGCATTGCGGCGAAGTGATCGACACGCTGGTGCAGGCCAAGCAGATGTTCCCCGGCAAGCGCAATTCGCTCGACGCGCTGTGCGACCGCTTTGGCATCAGCAATGCGCACCGTACGCTGCACGGCGCACTGCTCGACTCGGAACTGCTCGCCGAGGTCTACCTGGCGATGACGCGCGGTCAGGAAAGTCTCGTGATCGATATGTCGAGCACCACCGACACCGCAGGCGACGTTGCCACGCCGCGCGTGAAGTTCGATACACTTGCGCTCCCCGTGATCGCCGCGAGCGCGGACGAGCTAAGCGCACACGAGGCGCTGCTCGATGGACTCGATAAGGCGGTCAAGGGCACCTCGGTCTGGCGCACCCAACCGGCGCCCGCAGAAGAAATTGCAGCGACTACGCAAAATACTTAAAAAAGGGCTTTACAAGATTGAAAATGCCCGGCATAATTTCAATCTCTTCGGGTGGTTAGCTCAGCGGTAGAGCACTGCCTTCACACGGCAGGGGTCACTGGTTCGATCCCAGTACTACCCACCAGGATTCTGGTGTTGGTAAAGACAAGCACCGAAGATAAAAAGCCCCGTTGCGCAAGCAACGGGGCTTTTTTCATTGCTGTGGCTGCCCCCTCTTTACTACCCCACCGTCTCCACGCCAATCCCGCGCGCCATGCCCGTCGCCGCGAACACCATCACCACGATCAGCACCGTCTGCCATAGGCCGATACGCGCGTACTTTGGCGCCGAAGTCAGATCCGGCACATCGCCGCGGCTCACCGCCGCGCGCCAGCGCATCAGCGCTCGCATCGGCGCGATCTCCAGCAACAGGATCAGCACGAGCGCGGCCATCTTCACGTGAAAAAGCGGCTCGTGCAGATAGTAGTCGGCGCCCTTCTCGAACCCGCCGAACGCGCGCGCCGCGCCGGTCAGGATCAGCACGACCGCCGAGCCGCCCCAACCATTGTCGGCGCGGAAGATCATCGGCAGGTCTTCGGTGGAGGTGCAGCGGCGCAGCCCGCGCGTGCGCCTCAAGATCGAGGCGAGCGCGAAGCCGAAGGCCAGCAGATGAATGGCGGCAAGCAACCAGCGTATGAGCATCGCGACTCCTTCGGTTGACGACGGGATCGGCAAGCATGCGCCAGGCGCAATGCAAACTCGTGAAGCGGTGCAGCCTGAAATCTGGATAGACCCGGTCGCTCAAGCCGACCGGATACAGCGCACTACGCCTGGCTCAACGCGTTGTCGAGTGCACGGGCCGCCTCGCGGTCGCTCACGCTCGCAAGACGCACACGGAAGACGGTTTGACGGTTGTGGCCAGCCGCCGCCGGCGAATCCCACAGCAATTCGATTTTCGGACGGCGTTCGCGAGTCTGCGTGTGCGCTTGCGCACGTGCGGGCACAACGGGGACGAGACTCGTGCCGGGAGCAGGCGATGCGATTGCTGCGGTCGCATCGGCAACCGCAGCGGTTGCGGTTGCGCTTTCGGTTTCGGGCGGCACGACCGGCGCCGCGGCAACAGGATGATGCGCCACCGACTGACTCTGCGCGGCCTGCGGCCAGCGCACCGACAACTCGCGCGCATCGTATTGCCCGAGCTTGCGACTTTCCAGCCAGACGATGGTCGTGCGCGTAGCCGCCTCGATCGACACCGCGTATCGGCCAATCGCAAAGCGCCGCGCCGCAATATTGGTCCGCCAGAGCGCACGCGGGCGGCAGATCCACACGACCGCGGCATAGAGCGCGGGCGCCACCACCAGCCAGCCATTGGTCTGGGCGACCGCATGCACGGCGCTGCGCCAGCCGGCGAACCAGACGAACGCACCAATCGACCAGAGCGCGAACAGGCAGCCGAGCAGCCCGAAGAATCTCAGTGCCTGACGCAGCCATTGGGGCAGCGGATGGAACGGCCGCTCGACGCGCGCCTTCGCGCCGGGGAGCACAATCAGCAGAAACAGAAAGACGATATTGAGGCACGCCACCGGCGACGAGGCCATCGCCTCAAGCGCGGTTACGAAGTGGCTCATCTCCCCCATCGAGTGCAGCCAGCGCGCGAGAATGATCAGCCCGATCGCGCGCAGCGCGAACAGCGTCCCGGCACCGGGAACGGTGGCGGCGCGCGTGGGTCGGGTTCTCGCCAAAACTTTCTCCTGTGTCGGGCCGAGTTGGGGCTTCAGCCCCCTGCTCGGGTCCCATGCAAAGCTGTCGCTGTGGTCTTGCGCTGATTTCATGAGCTAGCCGCGAAATGCGCGGAACGGCCATTATAGGGACATTGCCCGCGCTCCTCATGCTTGCGGGCGCAGACGACACGCCGCGCAGTGAACCCGTTCTGAGGTAGCGCAGATACGACAACGCCCCGGTGCGCGGGCACGGGGGCGTTGGTGTGACGCTGGACGCGCTCAGGCGCGCCCAGGAACATGCGACTTAGCTGGCGTTGACTTCGCGCAGCACGGTACGGCGCTTCTGACGCAGCATCTCTTCGTACACGGCGACGTAGTTGCGCGCCATCACCTTCGACGAGAAACGCGCTTCGAACGCGGCGCGAACTTTCTCGCGCGGCAGCGTCGACAGGCGCTTGAGCGCCGCGACTGCGCTGATTTCGTCTTCGACGACAAAGCCCGACACGCCGTTTTCGATCACTTCCGGCACCGAGCCGCGCTTGAACGCGATCACCGGCGTACCGCAAGCCATGGCTTCGATCATGACGAGACCGAAGGGCTCCGGCCAGTCGATCGGGAACACCAGCGCGTGCGCGTTGCCGAGGAACTCGCGCTTTTCGGCTTCGCCGATTTCGCCGATGTACTCGACGTGCGGCAGCGCCATCAGCGGCTTGATGACTTCTTCGTAGTAGGCGCGGTCGGCCTTGTCGATCTTGGCGGCGACCTTGAGCTTCATGCCTGCCTGACCGGCGATGCGGATCGCGCGGTCAAGGCCCTTCTCCGGCGAAACGCGGCCGAGGAAAGCGAGATAGCCCGGTTCGACGTTGGGGATCGGCGTGAGCACGTCTTCCGGCAGGCCGTGGTAGACGGTCTGTTGCCAGTTGGCTTGCTGCAGCGGCAGGCGCTGGTTGTCCGAGATCGACACAACCGGCACGTCGCTAAACGCGTTGAAGATGGGCTGCAGTTCCGGCAGGTCGAGACGGCCGTGCATCGTGGTGACGAACGGCACTTCCTGACGCTGGAACAGCGAGAACGGGTAGTAATCGATGTGGAAATGCAGCACGTCGAATTCGTCGGCGCGGCGGCGGACTTCTTCGAGCAGCAGCATATGCGGAGCCATCACATCGCGGATCGTCGGGTCCAGACGCAGAGCCTGCGGCCAGAACGCTTCGAGCTTTGCCGAGGTGATCGAATCGCCGCTTGCGAACAGCGTGACGTCGTGACCCTGTTCGACCAGCGCTTCGGTCAGGTAGGAGACCACCCGTTCCGTGCCGCCGTAAAGCTTGGGAGGAACCGCCTCGTGCAACGGAGCGATTTGAGCGATTCGCATAGTGGTGAACTCCTTCCTCGTAATAAATCGGGCTAAGTGCTACAAATTTGACAATCGACCTTGCGTGCTGCGGCATCCTTGCCGCGCGCCTCACCAGGCGTTCCGTACCGCTAACCGCGCCGGCAGCCCGGCACACAGAATCCGACGCAGTTGTGAAGGTTGGAAAGACACATGCGGCGGCTCAGGCGGTAAACGCGCAGGGTTCGCGGTCGTTGACATACAAGCTGTCAAATTCCCTACGCTATTCGAGACGGCATTATCCGGGTTTGCACCCAGTACCGGCTAGAACATTTCAAAGTCTTTACGTTGTTACAAACCGGAAACACTCCGCAACCCACTGTTTTCAAAGACAGTTCTAAATTGGGGGTACGTTTTTCAGAAGGCGGGCCGCGATTTGCATCACAACCGGCCACGTCGTCACGCGGATTGCAACAACGGATGCACCAGGACAAAGTGCCAGATGGACAAGCACACGGCTTTCCTGAATGCAATCCGTAATTGTATCTCTAAAAGCGCCCTGAAAACTTGCTGAACCTTTGGCGCGACATGCTGTCCCGAAGGCGCACGCTCCGTCCCCTGCTCGCGATAAGATTCGCCTCCCGCCGGGCACAAGCGATGCGTCATGCGCCACGCGTGTTTACAATGCGGGGATCCACCAAGGTTTGCCGCTGGCGCCTTTCCTCTTCTTTTACTACCTTGCACGGACGTAGCTCCGTCAGACCGACCACCGATCAATTGGAACATCTGACTATCGCCCAGCGTAATGCCCACAACGCAAAGCTCGCGAGCTATGCGCGGCATCCGCTCGCGTTCCTTTTCCGCTACATCAAGCGCCATCCGTTCGCTCATGCTGTCGTGCTGGCGAGCGTCTTTGCGGCTGTTGGCTGCGCACTCGCTTCGCAGTACGCGATCAAGCATCTGATCGACGTGCTCGGCGCGGGCCGCCACCATCCCGGCCCGTTATGGACTGCGTTCGCCATCCTCGTTGGCCTGATTGCCGCCGATAACCTGCTCTGGCGGGTCGGCGGCTGGTTCGCCGCCCACACCTTCGTTGCCGTGACCGGCGACCTGAGACGCGACCTCTTCCAGTACCTGAGCGGGCATTCGCCCACCTATTACGCGGAGAAACAGCCCGGCACGCTTGCGAGCCGGATCACCGCAACCTCGAACGCCGTCTATACCGCCGAAAACACCACCGCCTGGAACGTGCTGCCGCCGTGTATCGCGGTGGCGGGCGCCATCGTCATGATCACCGCGGTCAATCCGCTGATGGCGGCGGGCCTGCTGCTGTGCTCGGCGATTCTGTCGATCATTCTCTTCAAGCTGGCCGGCCGCGGCTCGGCGCGCCACCATACGTTCGCCTCGAAAGCGGCGGCCGTGGATGGCGAACTCGTCGACGTGATCGGCAATATGGCGCTGGTGCGCGCCTTCGGCATGACGTTGCGCGAGCAAAAGCGCTTTGGGGCGACCGTCAAGGCCGAACTCGACGCACGCCGCCAGAGCCTGCTTTATCTGGAAAAGCTGCGCCTGCTGCACGCCGTCATCACGGCGATGCTCTCGGCCGGCCTGCTGGGCTGGGCGCTGTGGCTCTGGAACGAAGGCAAGGCCACTTCGGGCGACATCGTGCTGGTGAGCTCGCTCGGCTTCACGATCCTGCACGGCACGCGCGACCTCGCCGTGGCGCTGGTGGACGTGACGCAGCACGTCGCGCGGCTGGCCGAAGCCGTGCAGACGCTGCTGGAGCCGCACGGCATGCCCGACCGCAACGATGCGACCGAACTGGTGGCGCAAGGCGGCCGCGTGGATTTCGAAGGCGTGACCTTCGCCTATCCGCACCGCAAGCCGATCCTCGATCACTTCGACCTGAGCATCAAGGCGGGCCAGCGCGTGGGCCTGATCGGCAAGTCGGGCGCGGGCAAGACCACGGTGCTCGCGCTGCTGCAGCGCTTCTACGAGACCCAGGGCGGCGCGATCAAGATCGACGGGCAAAACATCGCTCATGTCACGCAGGACAGCCTGCGCCATACGATTGCGCTGGTGCCGCAGGATATCTCGCTGCTGCACCGCTCGATCTACGAGAACATCGCCTACGGCCGTCCCGAGGCGAGCCGCGAGGAAGTCATCGCGGCGGCCCGCGAGGCGCGCTGCGCCGACTTCATCGAAGCCATGCCCGAAGGCTACGACACGATCGTGGGCGACCGCGGCGTGAAGCTCTCCGGCGGCCAGCGTCAGCGCATCGCGATTGCGCGCGCGATTCTCAAGAACGCGCCGATCCTGCTGCTCGACGAAGCCACCTCGGCGCTCGACAGCGCTTCGGAAGAAGCGATCCAGCAGGCGCTCGACCGGCTGATGGTGGGCCGCACCGTGATCGCCATCGCGCACCGCTTGTCGACGCTGAACAACTTCGACCGCATCATCGTGATGAGCGCGGGCAAGGTCATCGACGACGGCAGCCCGGAAGAGCTGCGCAATCGTCCGGGCCTCTACCGCGACCTGCTCGCCAAGCAGTACGGCAAGCACTCCACGCTGCATCTGGGCAACAAGAAAAGCGACGAAAAACACGTCGCCTGACGCCCGCGCCCTTCCCGGCACGCAGATGTAAAAAAGCCGCTTCGAATTGAAGCGGCTTTTTCTTTTGCAGCCCGGCGCGGCAGGTCCTTCAGGGGGATGCGGTCAGCCCTGTCAGGTCGCGCATGAAACGGTCGCGCCACACCGAGACATTGTTCTCGCGTAACTGCACCATCATGTCGTTGTAGCGTGCGAGCCGTTCCGCGAGCGGCATCGCCAGCGCCGTGGCCAGCGCATCGGCCATGCCATCGATGTCGAGCGGATTGACAATCAGCGCGCCCGACAACTCCTGCGCCGCCCCCGCGAAACGCGAGAGCACCAGCACGCCTGGATTTTCCGGATCCTGCGCGGACACATATTCCTTTGCCACCAGGTTCATGCCGTCACGCAGCGGCGTGACATAGCCGACGTGCGAAGCGCGGAACAGCGCCGCCAGCACCGCCCGTTCGTACTGGCGATGGATGTACCAGATTGGCGTCCAGTCGAGCTCGGCGAAGCGGCCGTTGATGCGGCCCGACTCCGCTTCCAGTCGCAAACGGATGTCCTGATACGCGTGCAGATCGGCACGCGTGGGCGGCGCGATCTGCACGAACGACACCTTGTTGCGCTGCGCAGTCGAATGTTCGAGCAGGCGTTCGAAGGCCCGAAACCGCTCGACGAGACCCTTCGAATAATCCAGCCGGTCCACGCTCATGATGACCTTGCGGCCATGCAGCGTGGACTTGAGCGTGCGCACCGGCTTGCCGCGCTCGCCCGCCTTGGCCAGTTCCGCGACTTCGTCGGGATAGACCCCGATCGGATAGTCGTTTGCGTAAAGCGTCTTGCCGAAAGCCTTGATGCGCGTGTGCCCGTCCTCGCACTTTTCGACCGTGCCGCCCGCCTCGTTGACGATGTAATCGCAGAACGCGCGCACGTCCGGCTTGGTCTGGAAGCCGAGCAGGTCGAACGAACACAGCGCGTCGACCAGCTCGCGATGCGGCGGCACCGCCAGCAACACCTGCGAGGCCGGAAACGGAATGTGCAGGAAAAAGCCGATGCGGTTTTTCACGCCCGCCGCGCGCAGTGCCTGGGCGAACGGAATCAGGTGATAGTCGTGGACCCAGATGACGTCGTCGTCTTGCAGCAGCGGCACGAGTTGCTGCGCGAGCCACGCATTCACGCGGCAATAGCCTTCGTATTCGTGGCGGTCGTACTGGAGCAGATCGGCGCGATAGTGGAACGCGGGCCACAGCGTGGCGTTCGAAAAGCCACGGTAGTACTGGTCGTAATCGCGGCGCAGCAGACCGATGGTCGCGAAGGTGACCGGGCCGCGCTCTTCGAGCTGGATCTGCGGCGCGCCCGAGGAGAGCACCTCGCCGCTCCAGCCGAACCACATGCCGCCGGTTTCCTTGAGCGCGTCGTACACGCCGACCGCTAGACCGCCGGCGGCCGGACCGCCTTCGGAAATGGGCGCGACCCGGTTCGACACGATGATGAGTCGGCTCATGAGTTACAGGTTCCGTGCTGGGGTGAAACAGAACGTGCCCGTGCCGGCGATGCGGATACGGGCGCGAATCAGGCTTGCAGCCGTTCGTGAGGACATCAGGCGCGCAGCGACGCGAGCCATGCAAGCAGCGCCTGGACCGAATCGACACGCGTTTTCGCGACGGTCTCGCCGCCGCCGACCTTGATCGACAGCCCGCCCTTTTCGTTGACCACGACAAAGCCTTTTTCATCGGTGAGGTCGTCGCCGGCGAACACCGGTGCACGGCCCGCGAACGGCGGCTCGTTCAGGAAGGCGCGCAGCGCGCGGCCCTTGTCGACGTCCTTCGGCTTGATCTCGTAGACCATCTTGCCGGGCTGCAACACGTAGGCCGCGGCGAATTCGGCGGCGAGCTTTTCGGTGGCCGCGCGCGCGGTGTTTTCGTGCTCCGGCGCATTACGGTAATGCAACGCGAGCGCGGCGCCCTTGATCTCCAGCAGCATGCCTGGATGGGTGCGCACCACGTCGGCAAGCACCTGCTCCATGTGCAGCAAGCGCTCGTCGTTGAAGCCCACGCGCTGGGTGTCGCCATTGGCGTCGCGGCGCTCGGCGCCATGCAGGCCCGCGATCGGCAGATCCGGCATGCCGAGGAACGTGTCGATGCTGTCGATGCCGCGGCCAGAGACGATCGCCACCGCGCCGTGCGTCGCGCGCCGCAGCGCAGCGAGCAGCGCCAGCATGTCGGGCTGCACCAGCACGCCGTCGGGCGTGGGCGCGAGGTCGACAAGGGTGCCGTCGAAGTCGAAGAAAAACGCCGTCCGGTCGAACGGCAATTGATCCGGAAGGTCTTGCGAAGGATGTTGCGGAGGTTGTTGCATCGCGTTCGTGTCGTCCCTCGGCGCACTGGCCGGGTAAGCGTCCGGCGGGTGAGTCCATGCCGGGCAAAGTGAGCGCATCTTACCGCGCATCACTTCAATTTTCGAGAAAACGGGCCTGACGGGCTGCTTTAAGCGTCGTTTCCAGCCGTTTGCTGCAGGTTTTGTCGTGTTTTGGCTCCAACACCTGCGGCTGGAGCGGCTCCGCCTGATGGGAGCCTAAGGGCCCCGAAATCCGGCCATAACAGCCCGCCTGCAACCGCGAATGGTCAATTTTGCTACAGTCCATCGACATGCCGCAGCCAGCCGCGCCGTGCAGAACGCCATTCGAGCCGTCGAGACAGCCTTTGTTTTCGCCCTTCGCCTTGTTGCCCGCCCTCAGTTTGATTCGTCCTGGACGCCGCACGGGCGTCGGCGCGGCGCTTGCGGGGGCCGTGCTGCTTGCCGCCTGCTCGCAACCCGGCGCGCCCTGGCAGCTCACGAACGTCAGCGGCCATCTCCCCGACCTCGACTTCGCGCTGACCGCCGACAACGGCCAGCCCATGAGCGCAAAGGATCTGCGCGGCGAGACCACGCTCGTATATTTCGGCTACACGCATTGCCCGGATGTCTGTCCGGAAACGATGGCGCGTCTGATGCAGGTGCTAGCAAAACTCGGCCCCGACGCGCAGCACGTGCGCATTCTTTTCATCAGCGTCGATCCAGCGCGCGACACGCCTGCGGCGCTGCATGGCTACGTAGGCGCGTTCGATGCGCGGCACGCGCTTGGGCTGACCGGCAGCGACGCCCAGGTGGAGTCGCTCGCGAAGCGCTATCGCGTGGCTTATCAGATGGAAGAGCGCGACCCGGACGGCAGCTATGAAGTCACCCATAGCTCGGCGGTCTACGTGTTCGACGCACAGGGCCGCGCGCGCCTGCTCGCCACCGACAAGGATACGCCGGACGCCATCGCGCACGACGTGCGGCGCGTGATCGACGCTTCGGCCTGACCGCCCCGACCGTCACAGTAACCGCCATGACCACGAACCCGATGCCCTTCGCCGTCACGTTCACCCTCGCCTGCACGTTTGCTGCGTGGATGCCGTCGGCGCAGGCGGCGGGCGCCGCGCTCGATACGCCGTTTGCGTTGAAGCGGCCGTGGCAGCAGTAATCACGCTACGAAATTCTCGATGAACCCGAGATAACCCCGCGATGGACCCGCTCTACTGGCTCGATCCCTGGGAACCGTCGCCGACGGTCCTCATCGCCATCGCCTTGGCGGCGATCCTTTTCGCGCGCGGCAAACGCCACGCGCGGGTCTCGCTGGCGCGGCAGATTTCGTTCTGGTTTGGCCTGGGCGCGCTCTACGTCGCGCTGCATACACGGCTCGATTATTTCTTCGAGCACGAGTTCTTCATGCACCGCGCGCAGCACCTCGTGCTGCATCACCTCGGGCCGTTCTTTATTGCACTCGCCTATCCGGGCGCGGCCTTGCGCGCCGGCATCCCGTTCGCGTGGCGCCAGCGCTTCGTGCGGCCCGCGCTTGCCGCACGACCGGTGCGTATTGCGCTCGATATCGTCATGCATCCAGTCGTGGCCGTCACGCTATTCGTCGGGCTGATCTACTTCTGGCTGCTCTCGCCGATCCATTTCATCGCGATGCTCGACTGGCGACTCTATCGCGTCATGAACTGGAGCATGGTGATCGACGGGCTGCTGTTCTGGTGGCTCGTGCTCGATCCGCGGCCCGCGCCGCCCGCGCGCCTCGCGCCCGGCAAACGCGTGCTGGTGGTGATCGCCGCGATCCCGCCGCAGATCATTCTGGGCGCGTTCATCTTCTTCACGCCACGCGAGCTTTATCCGGTCTATTCGATCTGCGGACGCGCATTCACCTGGCTCTCGCCCATGCGCGACCAGCAGATCGGCGGCCTGTTGCTGTGGATTCCGGGATCGATGATGAGCGTGGTCGGCGCGCTGATCGCGCTGCGTCACTGGATGCGGCTATCGGCGCGGGGACGGCTCCAGCGCGAGCGGCCCGTGCGTACGCCGCGTGGCGCTTCGGGCGCCGCGCAGCACGGCTGAACCGCTTTATTCGGATCTCATCCAGACGTGCGCAATGCCGTCTTCATCATGAATATCCGAGACCGGCTTGAAGCCGAACGCTCCGTAGAACTTCTGCAGATGCGCCTGGGCATGGAGCCGCATCGGCACGCCGGGCCACTGCTGGGCAATATGGCCGATCGCGCGTTCGAGCAGGCCATTGCCGAGCTTGATGCCGCGAAAATCCGGCGATGTCACCACCCGGCCGATGCGCACATCGGCATCGTTCGCGTCGGGCAGCAGCACGCGCAGATAGCCCGCCAGCTCGCGCACGCCATCGCGCTCGCCCCAGGCGAACAGATGCCATGCGTCGGCGTCGAGACCGTCGATATCGCCATACACGCAGTTCTGTTCCACCACGAACACGGCCGAACGCAGTTCGAGCATGGCGTAGACATCGCGCGCGTTGAGCGCGTCGAATGCACTCCACTGCCAGTCGAGTTGCGCTGTCGGCAAAGCGGGCGAAGTCGCCGAAGGCACGGCGGTGAACTGCTCAGTCATGTGATATCCGTCAAAGCTTGCTGAAAGGCTGATTATGCCTTGCAGCGTGCAGGGCTTGAACCCCGCACAGCGCTACCGGTAGCGTCACTTGCGCCGCCGCGGCGTTTCGAACTTGCGCCAGTACTGGAACGGTTCTTCGTGCAGATCGATATCGAGTTCGACGATGCGGGCCTGCATGCGCTCCTGCGCCTCGGCAATCGCGCGGTTGTACACGGCCGGCCCGATCTCTTCGAGAAAAAAGGCCAGCAAGCCGCCCGCGGCGATGTTGCCGATCGGCTCTTCCATGTTGGCTTCGAAGTAACGCTGGATCGATGCGATCGCAGCCGTGCGTTCGTCCTCGGGGAGTTCGATGGGCATGGGGAAGGGCCGGAAGAGGATGTCCGGCTATTGTGCCTGCACGCACGACGCGTGGAACCCCCGACGCGTGACGACGAAATCCATCGCAGAAAAAAGAAAAGCCACCCGAAGGTGGCTTTTCTTATCTTACCTGGAGGCGCGAGCCGGAGTCGAACCGGCCTAAACGGCTTTGCAGGCCGCTGCATAACCGCTTTGCTATCGCGCCAGAAGCGGGCTGTTTGATACGAAGGCCTTTCGGCATCGCCAAACAAAAGGGGAAGCACTGCTTCCCCTTTCTAAGTGGAGCGGGAGACGAGGCTCGAACTCGCGACCTCAACCTTGGCAAGGTTGCGCTCTACCAACTGAGCTACTCCCGCATAACCTACCGTACTACTTGTCCTGCCGGGCGCCTCGTTTCACATTTTTGCAAAACGCTGCACCTGAATTTGGAGCGGGAGACGAGGCTCGAACTCGCGACCTCAACCTTGGCAAGGTTGCGCTCTACCAACTGAGCTACTCCCGCATGGGTTACTGCTTATTTACTGCTTTACCGTTGATTTGCCAGCTATCTTCGGCCATCTCCACCGCATCTGCTTCGTTTGCTGCTTGTCGTGCAGCGGAGAAGTGAGATTATGTATAAGCCGCAGAATCCTGTCAACACCTTCGAGCGAACTTTTTAAAAAAAGTTTCGCTGGGGCTTCGCGACGGCGTCCATGCAACCGTCTGCAAGCCCCTTCCATCAAGCCCTAGAGGCTGCCCCGCTCGCGAATTTGCGGCCACGCGAGCTTCATGTAGTAGAGCATCGACCAGATCGTCAGCACGGCAGCCACGTAGATCAGCCACGTGCCCCACACCCGCGAGTCGAACAAGGTGAAGCCGCCGATCGTCAACGGCGCGTAGAACAGCAGCATCGGGATCGCCACCATCTGGCACGCGGTCTTGAACTTGCCGAGTTGGTTCACCGCCACGCTCTTCGATGCGCCGATCTGCGCCATCCATTCACGCAGCGCCGAAATCGCGATCTCGCGGCCCACGATCACCAGCGCGATCACGGCGTCGAGCCGTTGCAGGTGCACCAGCACGAGCAACGCTGCGGTCACCATGAGCTTGTCGGCGACCGGATCGAGGAACGCGCCGAACGACGAGGTCTGGTTCCACTTGCGCGCGAGAAAGCCGTCGAACCAGTCGGTGAGCGCCGCCAGCACAAAGATAAGCATCGCCGAACTGTTCTGTTGCATCGGGCTCAGCATTGTCTGCGGCAGATAGAACACGCCAACCACGAGCGGAATCAGCACGATCCGCAGCCACGTCAGGAGAATCGGGATATTGAACGGCATCGGGCGGCGCAGTCTGTCAGGGGGTATTGCAATTATGGGAGATGCAATTGTGCCGCTTCGCTGCACCTGCTACAAGCAAACGTAAGGCGCAAACGTCAGGCGGCAAGCCTCATGCAGCCGTGGCAGGGCGCGGGGCATCAATGGAGTTGCTGGTAGATCTGTTCTGCAAGCGCGCGGGAAATGCCTTCGACGCTCGCCAGATCCTCGACGCTTGCGGCCATCACGCCGCGCAAGCCGCCGAAGCGAGCGAGCAGGCGCTGACGCCGCTTCGCCCCCACGCCTTCGAGCTCTTCCAGGCGCGAGGTCTGGCGCGTCTTGCCGCGTTTGGCGCGCATGCCCGTGATCGCGAAACGGTGCGCCTCGTCGCGGATCTGCGCGACCAGCATCAGCGCCGCACTCTCCTTGCCGAGTTCGAGCGGCGCGCGGCCATCGGCGAATACAAGGGTTTCGAGGCCAACCTTGCGCCCCTCGCCCTTCGCCACGCCCACCAGCATCGCAGGGTCGAGTCCCAGTTCCTCGAAGACCTGCCGCGCGATCGCGACCTGTCCTTTGCCGCCGTCGATCAGCACGATATTGGGCAGCAAGCCGCCCGCGGCGATCGGCTCCGCGCCCTCGGGCGACGCGCCCGGTCCGGCGGCCTCGCCTGATGCGGACTGCAGCGTCTGCGCCTCGTCGGTTTCGTTGCGTGCCGATTGCGCGACCATCTTCTCGTAGCGGCGCGTGAGCACCTGGCGCATGGCGGCGTAGTCGTCGCCGCCCGTGATGCCCGTGATGTTGTAGCGCCGGTACTCGCTCGACTGCATCTTGTGATGGTGATAGACCACGCACGACGCCTGGGTCGCCTCGCCCATCGTGTGGCTGATGTCGAAGCACTCGATGCGCAGATGGGCGAGGTCGTCGAGTTCGAGCCCGAGCAGTTGCGCGAGCGTGCGCGTGCGCGCCTGCTGCGAGCCTTGTTCGGACAGCAGGCGTGCGAGCGCGAGCCGCGCGTTCTGCTCGGCCATCGCCAGCCACGCGCGTTTTTGCCCCTGCGGCTGGCGCAGCACCGCGACCTTATGGCCAGCCTGCTCTGACAGCACCTCGACGAGTTCGCGGTTCGCGGGCGGATGGCTCACCACCAGCACCGGCGGCACGCGATTGCCGAAGTAATGCTGGGCGATGAAGGCGTCGAGCACTTCGGATTCGATGCCGGCCGCACGCGGCCTGCGCGTGGACGGCTTCGGCGCGGCGGCCACCTCTTGTTCGGCGTCTTGAGCGTCGAGCACATCGCCCTCCTCGCCGCCTTCCTCCTCACCGCTTTCCTCCTCAAGATCGGCAGCGATGGCGAGCGGATCGGGCTGCTCCGCGGCGTGCGCGCCTGCGTCCCCAGCGTCGCCGGCCTGCGCGTGAGCGGCCGCGCCCGCCACCAGCGCCTTGCGCGCAAGCGAGGGCAGCGATTTCAGCGCCGCCGCCGCGACCACCGTCTCTTCGGCGATTTCCTCGGCCACGCCGCCTTCCTCGTCTGTCAGTGCCCGTTCCACGTGAGCCGGGAAATAGGCCTTGTCGCCCAGATGCCGGCCGCCGCGCACCATCGCCAGATTCACGCAGACGCGCCCGCCCAGCGCCACTACGGCGAGGATATCGACATCGCTCTCGCTGCCGGTCTCGATCGCCTGCTGATGCAGCACGGTCGAGAGCGAACTCATCTGGTTGCGCACCGACGCGGCCTGCTCGAACTTCAGCTCGGCGGCGAACGCGTGCATCTTGGTCTCCAGCTCCTTCATCACCTCGCCCTGACGGCCGAGCAGGAAGCGCGACGCGTTGCTCACATCGCGCGCATAGTCTTCCTGGCTGATCGCCCCCACGCAAGGCGCCGAGCAACGCGCGATCTGATGCAGCAGACAGGGCCGCGTACGGTTGTTGAACACCGAATCCTCGCAGGTGCGCAACTGGAACACGCGCTGCAGGATATGAATGCTCTCGCGCACCGCGTAGGCGCTGGGGAACGGGCCGAAGTACTGGTTACCGCGATCGACCGCGCCGCGGTAGTAGGCCATGCGCGGAAACTTGTGGCCGGTGAGCTTGAGAAACGGATAGGACTTGTCGTCGCGAAACAGGATGTTGTAGCGCGGAGCGAGTGCCTTGATGAGGTTGTTTTCGAGCAGCAGCGCCTCGGCTTCCGAACGCGTCACCGTGGTTTCGATGCGCGCGATGCGCGTGACCATCATGGCGATGCGCGGCGAAAGCTGCGTTTTGGTGAAGTAGCTCGACACGCGCTTCTTCAGATCGCGCGCCTTGCCCACGTAGAGCACCGCGTTCTGCGCATCGTAATAGCGATAGACGCCGGGCAGATGCGGCAACTGCGCGAGCACCTCTTTCGGGTCGAAAACGTCGGGTTCGGTGGAAGCGGTCATCCAGTGGGGCTATGTGAGGCTTGATGAGGCAAGCCGGCCGCCTTCGCGACGCCGTCATGCCGGTGTCCTAGAATCGCAAGTTTAGATCATTCCGTGCGGCCCCGAATCCGCCCGCCGGTGCGCCGACCGGCACACCGGCGACGCAGGAACCGCTGCCGACGACTCCGCCTTCCACGCCCTCGCGCCCCTGCGCTCATTCGCTACCATGCCCCACGACTCACGCCCCCCCCAACCCGCCGACGCAACATCGACGCGCATCGCCTGCGACCTGTTCTGCGCTGTGATCGACAATTTCGGCGATATCGGCGTGTGCTGGCGTCTCGCGCGCCAGCTCGCGCACGAGCACGACTGGGAGGTGCGCCTGTTCGTCGACGATCTCGCGTCGTTCCAGCGCCTGTGTCCCACGCTCGATGCGCAGCGTGCGACACAAAGCGTCGAAGGCGTCGTGATCGAGCACTGGCACGAGCCCACCCATGCGGGCGAGACGCTGCGGATCGCCGATGTGGTGATCGAGGCGTTCGCCTGCGAACTGCCGCCCATCTATATCGCCGCGATGGCCCGGCGCGAACGCAAGCCGGTGTGGTTCAACCTCGAATATCTGAGCGCCGAAGACTGGGTGGCCGACTTCCATTTGCGCCCCTCGCCGCACCCGCGTTATCCGCTGCTCAAGCACTTCTTCTTCCCCGGACTCGGCAAGGGCACGGGAGGCGTGCTCAAGGAGCGCGATCTGGACGCCGCGCGCGCGGCGTTCGAAGCGTCTCCGCAAGCGCGCGACGCCTGGTGGCAAAGCGTCACGGGCGGCCCGCCGCCCGCGCCCGAGGCCACCGTGATTTCCCTGTTCGCCTACGAGAATCCCGCCGTGGACGCGTTGCTCGAACAATGGCGCGACAGCCCCACGCCTATCGTCCTGCTGGTGCCGCAAGGGCGTATCTCCGGAGCGCTGGCGCGCTTTTTCGGCGTGGAATCGTTTGGCGCGGGCATGCGCGCCGAGCGCGGCGCGCTGACCGCGCACGGACTCGCCTTTACGGAGCAACGCGGCTACGACGCGCTGCTGTGGGCCAGCGACCTGAACTTCGTGCGCGGTGAGGATTCGTTCGTGCGCGCGCAATGGGCCGCGCGCCCGTTCGTCTGGCACATCTATCCCCAGGGCGACGACGCCCATCTGCCCAAGCTGGACGCCGCGCTCGAACACTACGCCAGCACACTCGACGAAGCGCCGCGGCGCGCGCTCGAACAGTTCTGGCACGCATGGAACGGCAACTGCGCGCAAGACGGCCACGCCGCCGCCGAATCGAACGCGGCGCGCGCGAACTGGAACGATTTTGCCCGGCATTTGCCCGTCTACAGGGCGCGCGCGCAGGCGTGGGCGCACGAGCTGGCGCAGGCCGGCGATCTCGGCGGAAATCTAGCCGAATTCGCAAAAAGTCAGTTAAAATAAGCGGTTACCCGACGGCAGTCGTCTCAAGCGTTTCGGAATCGGGTTCCGAGCGGTATTTACTGTGTGATTCACTGCGGGACTCCCAGCGGGTTCACCGCATCGAACCCACCGCCGCTCCCTGAAAGCAGGGAGCGCGCGGCTAACGCGAATCGCTTGCGACGTTTGCCGTCGCGCACACTCAAAGCTATTTAATCTGGACAGGACAGTTTTTTATGAAGACCGCACAGGAACTCCGCGTCGGCAACGTCGTCATGATCGGCAACGACGCCATGGTCGTGCAGAAGGCCGAGTACAACAAGTCGGGTCGTAACTCGGCTGTCGTGAAGATGAAGTTCAAGAATCTGCTGACCGGCGCAGGCATGGAAACGGTCTACAAGGCCGACGACAAGTTCGACGTCGTGGTCCTCGAACGCAAGGAAGTGACGTACTCGTACTTCGCTGACCCGATGTACGTGTTCATGGACGCCGACTACAACCAGTACGAAGTCGAAGGCGAGATGATGGGCGACGCCCTCAACTACCTCGAAGACGGCATGGCTTGCGAAGTCGTGTTCTACAACGAGAAGGCGATCTCGGTCGAACTGCCGACGGTCCTCGTGCGCGAAATCACGTACACGGAACCGGCTGTCAAGGGCGACACGTCGTCGGGCAAGGTCCTGAAGACCGCCAAGCTGAACACCGGCTTCGAACTCCAGGTGCCGCTGTTCTGCAACATCGGCGACAAGATCGAAATCGACACGCGTACGAACGAGTACCGCAGCCGCGCCTGAGGCATCCGGCAACACCCATGCGGCGCATCATGCGCCGCACGGCTGTGAGTAGGCAGCCGAAACGCGAATTTCCATGCGTGGCGGATGCAATCGTAAAAGCGCCCCTCGGGGCGCTTTTTCTTTTTTTCCCGAACGTGTATGTTTGTGACTGCATGGGAAAACCTTACCGGTCTAGCAGTCGCCTGAAATTGCCGCATGGTGCAGCAGCAAGGCCAGGCGCTCATGGCATGGTTTCTGCTGGTTGTCTTTTGAGATAGCGCGCGAGCGCGTCCTTCAATCGAAACCAGGAGAAACACGATGAACAACGACATCGCAGCAGGCAAGTGGAAGCAACTGATCGGCAAGGCCAAGGCTGCATGGGGCGAGTTGACGGACGACGAACTCACCAAGGCCGAAGGACGCGCCGATCGCCTCGCAGGCTTGATCCAGGAGCGCTATGGCAAGACGCGTGACGAAGCGGAACTGGAAGTGAAGCGCTGGTTCGATGCGCATCGGCCGTTCGACGAGTGAGCCTGTCGGCGACTTGGGCGCATCGGCTGGCGACGAATTGACTGGCAATCGAGTAGCAAAGCAGGACTAACAAAGCAGGTTACAGGTTGGTCCGCGACAACCGCGGCTCGCATGCGCGACACGGTTGCCGACGGACCTGCAGCATGGGGGTAGTACGGCCCACGTCGCCACGCGACGTCGGGGTCTGCGCGCCGAGCAAGGCGCGACTGGTGTGCGGGCGAATGACGTCAAACCGGATCGGTGAGCGCTTAATCGACTCAGGAAGCGCCTCCGGCGATTCGAAAAAATCCGCAGCCAGCGCAGTCTGCAACGTGCCAATCTGGGGAGGACCGGAACTGAACAATCTGGATCGAGACACGCAGGTGTTCTCGGTGACTAATTCCGCATCGTGCCGCGCCCTGTCGCGCCGCTACGTCGCGCCTGTCGCACCGTGCCGCGACCCGGCGTGTACGGTCGCGTCGGTACGGTCGCTTTGCGCTCCGTTTCTCGCCCATCGGTAAGCCGATTCCGCCATGCCACACGCCCTGATTGTCGAAGACGATCCTAATAGCCTGTCAGGCCTCTCCGCCATCCTGGCCGCCGACGGTTTCTCCGTCGACACCGCTGCCACTCTGGCCGACGCGCGCGCCGCACTCGGACGCTTCATCCCCGATGTCGTGCTCGTCGACCTGAATCTGCCCGATGGCGGCGGCCTCGAACTGTTGCCCCACCTGCCCGCCCAGCCGCCCGGCGGCGCGCTGCCCGTGATCGTGATGACCGGCAACGCGACGGTCGAAAGCGCGATCGAAGGCCTGCGCCACGGCATCTGGGACTACCTGCTCAAACCCGTCAACATTCCGCGCCTGCGCAGCCTGCTCGCGCGCATCCCGCGTCCGTACGAGCTGACCGAAGAGGTCCGCACGCTGCGCGAAAACCTGCGCCTGCTCGGCCGCTTCGGCCCGATGCTCGGGCGCAGCAGCGCGATCCAGCACGTCTACGACGCGATCGAGCAACTCGCGCCCACGGAATCGGCGATCCTCGTGCACGGCGAGCCCGGCACCGGCAAGGAAGTCGCGGCGCGCACGCTGCATCAGTTGAGCCGTCGCCGCAAGGGGCCGTTCGTGGTGTGCGACGCGCGCTCGCTGGCCGCCGAAGCCGCCAGCGGTCGCCCGCTGGCAAGCATCCTGTTCGGCCATGAGCGCGGTGCGTTCAATGGCGCCGAGCAGCGCGAACCGGGTCTGGTCGATCAGGCAAGCGGCGGTACGCTCTTCATCGACGAACTCACCGAGCTGCCGCGCCAGCAGCAGGAAGCGCTGCTGCGCGCGCTCGACTCGCAGACCTTCATGCGCGTGGGCGGCAGCAGCGAAGTGGGCACCGATTTCCGCCTCATCGCCGCCACTCGCGCAGTGCCGCGCGACGCCGTGCAGCAGGGCATGCTGCACGAAGACCTGTGGCTGCGCCTCGACGCGGCGTCACTGCAACTGCCGCCGCTGCGCGAGCGCGAGGAAGACGCCGCGCTGCTCGCCGCAGCCTGCGTCGACGAACTGAATCTGGACGCGCATACGCGTGGCCTGACGGGCATCACGCGGCTCGTGGCGCCCTCCTTCGTGCGCGAGTGTCTGGCCTACGACTGGCCCGGCAATGTGCGCGAGCTTCACGAACGCGTGAAACGCGCCTGGCATGCCTCGGGCGACGTGCTCGAAACACTGCAGGCCGAGGAAGGCAGCGGCGCGTCGAGTCGCGATGCCAATGGCGGCCGCGTGCAGGTGACGGTGGGCACGCCGCTCGCCGATGTCGAGGAAATGCTGATCCGCGCCACGCTCGATGCAGTGGGCGGCACGCGCCATCGTGCGGCTTCGCTGCTCGGCATCAGCCCAAAGACGCTCTACAACAAGTTGCAGCGCATGCGCCTCAACTGACGGAAATCAGCTGAACGCCACGCACGCGAAAACGGCGGCCCTTCGTGATCGAAGGCGCCGCCGTTTGGCTTTCAGCGCGGCAGGTGTGCCGCGCCGCGTTCAATCAGGGCATCACGCTGCGCAATAGCGCCAGGGCCGACAGATAGGCCGGATCGGCTAGCAGCTTGTCCCAGCTCAGCGCCTTGCCGCGCCCCTGGAGCTTTTTGATGCGTTTCGCGGACGCCTTGCGCTCGCGAGACGGTTCCTCGGAGCGCAGCGCGTCGAGCACCTTCTCCGCTTCGTGCGGCTGGTTACAGATCAGCACCATGTCGCAGCCCGCCTCCAGCGCGGCGCGTGCGCCTTCGGTCAGCGTGCCACCCTGGCGCGCCGCTTCCATCGACAGATCGTCGCTAAAAATCGCGCCCGTGAAACGCAGACGATCGCGCAGGATCTCCTGCACCCAGATGCGCGAGAAGCCGGCCGGTCGGGCATCGACCTTCGGATAGATCACGTGGCCAGGCATCGCCGCCGCTAGCGACAGACCGAGCCAGTCGTAAGGCTGCGCATCTTCGCCAAGAATCGATTCGAGCGGACGCTCGTCCACCGGCACCGCGACGTGCGAATCGGCGCTCGCGAAACCGTGCCCGGGGAAATGCTTGCCGCAGTTCGCCATCCCCGCGAGCGCGAGCCCGTGATTCAGGCTCTTGGCGAGCAGGGTGACGACGCGCGGGTCGCGATGGAACGCGCGGTCACCCACCACTTTCGACTGGCCGTAGCCCAGATCGAGCACCGGCGTGAAGGACAGGTCGATGCCGCAGGCGCGCAGTTCCGCCGCCAGAATGTAGCCCACCGCGGTCGCGAGCTTGGTGGCGAGCAGCACATCCTTGTCCCAAAGCGCGCCCAGGCGCCCCATCGCGGGCAGCACGGTGAAACCATCGGTGCGAAAGCGCTGCACGCGGCCGCCTTCGTGGTCCACCGCGATAAGCAGATCGTTGCGCACTGCGCGGATCGCATCGGTGAGCGCGACGAGCTGCGCGCGGTTCTCGTAGTGGCGCGCAAACAGGATCACGCCGCCGGTGGAGGGATGCGCGAGGCGGCGCACGTCGTCATCGTTGAGCGTGGTGCCGACCACGTCGAGCATGACGGGTCCGGGAATTCGTTTCATCGATTTTTCGTTCTTTGAAGCCGCGCGGCAAGTCAAGCACGTGGCCGCGCGGCGGATGGGATTCAGCGCTGCGGTTGATCGGTCTCGGCGATCACGAACGAGACGGCATAGTCGCGCTCGTCGGTGATCGTGACCTGCGTGGTGATGCCGCGCTCCTCCAGCCAGAGCGCAAGTTCCCCCGAGGCCACCATATAAGGCTTGCCGCCTGGTGCGTTGAGCGTCTGCACGGCGCGCCAGGTCATCGGCATATGGATGCCCAGGCCGATCGCCTTCGAGAAGGCTTCCTTCGCGGAAAAGCGCGTGCACAGATACGCGAGGCCGCGTACTTCCGAGCGCGCCTTGCGCGCGTGGTACACCTTGAGCTCGTCGGGGCCGAGGATGCGCTCGGCAAAACGTCCGCCGGTGCGCTCCATCGTCGCCGCGACGCGGCTGATCTGGATGATGTCGGTGCCGATGCCGTAGATCGCCATGCGTTCCTCTTTGTGCGTCGTCGTGCGTCGTGATTCGCTGTGATTTGTCGTGGTTGGCTTCGAGAGCAGCCGGACTCAGCCGCGCGTGGCGGCGAGGCGCGCCGCCACCATGATCGCCTTCATCTCGCGCACCGCGTTCTCCCAGCCCGCGAAGATCGCATGCGCGACCACGGCGTGGCCGATATTGAGTTCATGGATGCCTTCGATGGCCGCGATCTGCTGCACGTTGGTGTAATGCAGGCCGTGGCCCGCGTTGACCTTGATGCCCAGACCCACGCCGCAATTCACGCCCGCCACCACGCGCTCGTATTCGCGCTGCTGTTCGGCGGCTTCGTGCGCTTCGGCGTAGCGGCCCGTGTGCAGCTCGATCACCGGCGCGCCGGCTTCCTGCGCGGCGCGAATCTGCGTTTCATCGGCGTCGATGAACAGCGACACGCGGATGCCCGCATCGGCCAACTGGCGGCATGCGGCCTTGACGGCTTCGAACTGGCCCGCCACGTCCAGACCGCCTTCGGTCGTCAGTTCCGCGCGCTTTTCGGGCACGAGGCAAACGTCATGCGGCTTGATCTCGCAGGCGATGTCGAGCATTTCAGCCGTCACCGCGCATTCCAGGTTCATGCGTGTCTTGAGCAGCGGACGCAGCTTGCGCACGTCGGCATCGACGATGTGACGGCGGTCCTCGCGCAGATGCAGCGTGATCGCATCGGCGCCCGCTTCTTCGGCAAGCAGCGCCGCGCGGATCGGATCTGGATAGGCCGTGCCGCGCGCGTTGCGCAGCGTGGCGACGTGGTCGATGTTGATGCCGAGGTCGATCACGTTGGGCGAAGTCAGGAAGAAGCTCATAGGTTCTGCAGGTCGATCAGGATCTGGCGCGTCGCGAGCGGCGTGCCGCCAAGGTAAGTGTTCAGCAGGAAACGCATCAGCGCCTTGCTCTGCGCGACGGTCTGGGGTCGATGGTAATCGTCCTCTTCCATATCGAGCAATGTCTGGCCCGACAGCACGGGCCACTGCGCGGGCCATTCGGCGGACGCCTCGCGCACGCCGCGCTCGGGATCGAACACGTAGCGGCCTTCGGCCACCACGGTCCTGCGATTGACGGTGCGGTTGAGCGCCAGCGCGTAGCCGGTGTCGCGCAGCAAGACGCGCTCGAACGAACGCAGCACCTGCACGGCCGGCAGATCGTGCGCGAGGCGCGTGAGCGTGACGACGTAATGATTGAAGAGCCCGGGATGCGGGTCTTCGCGGGCGAGAAACTTGACCAGCAGCTCGTTGACGTAGAAGCCGCACAGCAGCGCGTCGCCCGCCAAAGGCAGCATGCCGCCCACCCATTCAGCGCCGGTGAGCGTGCGCACTTCGCCCTTGCCGGTCCAGTTCAGCGTGAGCGGCTGGAAGGTCTGCAGCACACCGCGCAAGGCCGAGTGCGGACGCTTCGCACCCTTCGCGACCAGCGCGACGCGGCCATGATCGCGCGAGAGCACGTCGATGATGAGGCTGGTTTCGCGGTACGGATAGCTGTGCAGCACGAAGGCGGGCTGCTCGGAAACGCGATAATCCGATGCCGCGCTGCGTGAAGCGCGCGGTAACTGCGAGCGTGCGGTGGTTTTGCGCGGAGTACGGGCATCCGGACGGCGTTCGAGCGTGGCATCGGCGCCTTCGCTCATGTCGCGCTCGCCCGCCGACGACGCGCGCGTGCGGTTGCCGCCGCTGCCACTTTTCGCGCTGGATGCGCGGCGCGCGCGCGTGGCGCCGCCGCCGGGCGATTCGAACCCGGCATCGGCGGCGTCGTCGGCGCCCGCGTCGGGCGCGGACCAGTCGTCGTTCAGGGTTCCGGCCTCGCCGTCACTCATGCCCGCTCACTCGCACCTTGAGATTGCTGTCGCTGGGTTGCTGTCGCTGTCGAGGCGGCGCGGTCGCGCCTTACTCGTAGCCGTAGGCGCGCAGGCCAGCTTCGTTGTCGGCCCAGCCGCTCTTCACCTTCACGAAGGTTTCGAGATACACGGGACCGTCGAAAAGCTTTTCCATGTCGAGACGCGCTTCGGTGCTGATCTGCTTGAGCTTGGCGCCCTTCTGGCCGATCACCATGGCCTTCTGGGTGTCGCGCTCGACCAGGATGGTGGCGAAGATGCGGCGCAGACGCCCTTCCTGCTCGAACTTGTCGATGATCACGGTGCTGGTGTACGGCAGTTCGTCGCCGGTCCAGCGGAACACTTTTTCACGCAGGATTTCTGCGGCGAGGAAGCGTTCGCTGCGATCGGTCAGATCGTCTTCGCCGTAGATCGGTTCGCCTTCGGGCAGATAGGGCTTGAGCGTCTCCAGCAGACGCTTGATGTCGTCGACGTTCTTGGCCGACAGCGGCACGATCTCGCGGAAATCGCGCAGCTTCTGCACTTCCTGGATAAACGGATAGAGCGTGGCCTTGTCCTTGACGACATCGATCTTGTTGGCGATCAGAATCGTGGGGGCGTTCGGCGGAATCAGGTCCAGCACGCGCTGGTCGTCCGGGCCAAACTTGCCCGCTTCGATCACGAACAGCACGGCATCGACGGAACTCAGCGTCGAGGTCACGGCGCGGTTCAGCGAGCGATTGAGCGCCGTGCTGTGACGCGTCTGGAAGCCCGGCGTATCGACGAAGATGTACTGCGCGTCTGCCGTCGTGTTGATGCCGGTGATGCGGTGGCGCGTGGTCTGCGCCTTGCGCGAGGTAATGCTGATCTTCTGGCCGACGAGCGCATTCATCAGCGTGGATTTGCCGACGTTCGGACGGCCGACGATCGCGACCATGCCGCAGCGGAAGCCGGCAGGAGTGGTGGTAGGTGCGTTCATGATCGGACCAGGAAAAGAAAACGGGGCGCGCAGTTGTTGCGCGCCCGGGTGGAATCAGTGGCCGGCATCGGCCGCGCGCACGGGCACGGCCGCGCCGATGTCGGCGCTGGTTTCGGCGGTGCCGGACGACGTCTTGTCGTCCTGGGCGCCATGTTGCGTCTCACGATTGCGCGAAACACGCGATGCGATCGAGGCGGCCGAAGGCACGGCGTCGAAGCGGTCGGCCTTTTCAGCGCCCTTTTCAGCGGCTTTGTCCTGCACATGCGCGGCACGGATCACCGCGAGCGGCGCGGCTTCTGTACTCGCTGCCGCCGCGGCAGCCGCAGCAACGGTTGTCGGGCGTTCACCGCGCGCACGGCGCTCCGGCGCACGCAGATCGAGTGCGCCCTGCACGCCGGTCACACCCGGCACGACTTCAAGCTCGGCCTTGGGCGCGCGTGCACCTTTCGAGCGACGCGGCTTGGCGACCAGCGCGGGAGCCGCGGCCATCACCTCGTCGAGCGCCTTCTTCGCGGCGGCCTGCTCGGCCGCGCGACGGCTTGCGCCCGAACCCGACACTTTCACATCGAGCTTGGGCACCGTGCATTCGACTTCGAACTGCTGATTGTGCGCCGCGCCATGGGTCGCCACCACCGTATAGGTGGGCAGCGCGATCTTGTGGCCTTGCAGGTATTCCTGCAGCAGCGTCTTGGAGTCTTTGCCGAGCGTGCGCGGGTCGATGTGATCGAGGATCGGCACGTAAAGGCGTTTGATGACCGTCTGGGCGGCGTCGAAGCCGCCGTCGAGGAAAATCGCACCGAAGATGGCTTCCAGCGCATCAGCCAGGATGGACGGGCGGCGGAAGCCGCCGCTGCGCAGTTCGCCTTCGCCCAGACGCAGGCCATCGGCAATATTCAGGGCCTGAGCGATTTCGTACAGCGACTGCTGCTTGACCAGATTCGCGCGCACGCGCGATAGATCGCCTTCGTCCAGCTTGCCAAAACGTTGGAACAATAGGGCCGCCACCGCGCAATTCAGAACCGAATCACCGAGAAATTCGAGGCGTTCGTTATGCGTGGCACTGTGACTGCGGTGGGTGAGAGCCTGGCGCAACAATTCCGCATTGCGAAATTCGTAGCGCAGCCGGCTTTCCAACGGAGATTGGGGCATGGGCAGAGTATAACGCGCCCGCCGCCCCCAGCGAAAACGCGGGGCGGCGGGCGAAAAACCGTAATGAAGCGGCGTTGCCGCGGGTTCTTCAAGTAGCGCGCGAAGATGCGTGGCGCGTAGCGATCGAATTGAGCATCAACCAGGCATCAATCGTCACGCGCACAGCGCACGATGCGTGTTACTCGAACGAACCGATGCGCTTCAGGCTGCTGAAGTTCATCCAGATGAAGAACGCGCGGCCGACGATATTCGCGTCGGGCACGAAGCCCCAGTAGCGGCTGTCCGCGCTGTTGTCGCGGTTGTCGCCCATCATGAAGTAATGGCCGGCCGGCACCTTGCAGATCACGCCGCGGGCGTTGTACTGACAGTTGTCGCGATACGGATAATCATCCGCGCCGACCACGAACGGCGGCACGGCGGGGTTGTTCAAGATGTTGTTCTTGCGGCCATGGCCAAGATCTTCCGTGAACTGCTTCGCGTAACCAATGCGCTCTTCGTCGAAGTAATCGGCCTGGGGTGTTTCAGGCACCGGCTGGCCGTTGATCGTGAGCTGCTTGTCCTGATACGCCACCACGTCGCCCGGCAGGCCGATCACACGCTTGATGTAGTCGACCGACTCGTCCTTCGGGTAGCGGAACACCACCACGTCGCCACGTTCGAGCGGACGGCCCTGCGTGATCTTCGTGTTGGTGATCGGCAGGCGAACGCCGTAGTCAAACTTGTTCACGAGGATGAAGTCGCCCACCAGCAGCGTGGGCACCATCGATCCCGAGGGAATCTTGAACGGTTCCACCACGAACGAACGCACGAGGAACACGACCAGGATAACCGGGAAGAAGCTCGCCGTGTATTCAAGCCACCACGGCTGGCGCAGCTTTTCGTTACGCAGGTTCTGACGCGTAACCGGCGCATTTTCGTCGGCGAAACGCTCGCCCACACGTTGCTGCTGCCGGTCGAACTCGGCAACGGCCGCATCGGCGGCGAGGCGCCGGCGTGGCATGAAAACCAGCTTGTCTGCAACCCACGCGATGCCCGTCAAGATGACGAGCACAAAAAGGATCAGCGCAAAATTCATGTAGTGGTCCGTTGTTCGGCTTATTTGCGGGCTTATTTATCTTCTACGCGCAGAATCGCAAGGAAGGCTTCCTGCGGAATTTCCACGGAGCCAACCTGCTTCATGCGCTTCTTGCCTTCCTTCTGCTTCTCAAGGAGCTTCTTCTTACGCGAGATGTCGCCGCCATAGCACTTGGCCAGCACGTTCTTGCGCAGTGCCTTGATGTTCTCGCGCGCGATGATGTGCGCGCCGATCGCAGCCTGAATCGCCACGTCGTACATCTGGCGCGGAATGATCTCACGCATCTTCGCCGCCACTTCGCGGCCGCGATACTGCGACTGCGAACGGTGCACGATGATGGACAGCGCATCGACCTTCTCGCTGTTGATCAGCATGTCGACCTTCACGACGTCCGCGTTGCGATATTCCTTGAACTCGTAGTCCATCGACGCATAGCCGCGCGACACCGACTTCAGGCGATCGAAAAAGTCGAGCACGATTTCCGCCATCGGGATTTCGTACGTCAGCTGCACCTGACGGCCGTGGTACTGCATGTTGATCTGGCTGCCGCGCTTCTGCGTACAAAGCGTGATCACCGAACCCACATAGTCCTGCGGCATGTACAGGTTGACCGTGACGATAGGCTCGCGGATTTCAGCGATCTTCGAAGGCTCCGGCATCTTCGCCGGGTTCTCGACCTTGATCAGCGTGCCGTCGGCCTGCACGACTTCATAGACCACGGTGGGCGCCGTGGTGATGAGATCCATGTCGAACTCGCGCTCCAGCCGCTCCTGCACGATTTCCATGTGCAAGAGGCCCAGGAAGCCGCAGCGGAAGCCGAAGCCCAGCGCCTGCGACACTTCCGGCTCGTACTGCAGCGAGGCGTCGTTGAGTTTGAGCTTTTCGAGCGATTCGCGCAGCGCGTCGTACTGGTTCGCCTCGACCGGATAAAGACCCGCGAACACCTGTGGCTTGACTTCCTTGAAGCCGGGCAGCGGCTCCGGCGCGGGACGGTTCACGAGCGTGACGGTATCGCCCACCTTGGTGGCGGCGAGTTCCTTGATGCCCGCGATGATGAAGCCCACCTGCCCCGCCGACAGCGATTCCAGGTCGCGCGACTTCGGCGCGAACACGCCGACGTGCTCGACCGGATACTGGGCGCCGGTGGCCATCAGCTTGATCTTGTCCTTCGGACGCAGCGTGCCGTTGACGATACGCACGAGCATGACCACGCCGACGTAGTTGTCGAACCACGAGTCGATGATCAGCGCCTGCAACGGCGCTTCAGGGTCGCCCTTGGGCGGCGGCACCTTGGCGATGATCGATTCGAGCACGTCCTCCACGCCGAGGCCGGTCTTCGCGCTGCAGCGCGTGGCGTCGGTCGCGTCGATGCCGATCACGTCCTCGATTTCCTCGATGGCGTTTTCGGGATTGGCGGCGGGCAGGTCGATCTTGTTGAGCACCGGCACGACTTCCACGCCGAGTTCGATCGCCGTGTAGCAGTTCGCCACGGTCTGCGCTTCCACGCCCTGACTGGCGTCGACGACAAGCAGCGCGCCTTCGCACGCTGACAGCGAGCGGCTGACTTCGTAGGAGAAGTCGACGTGGCCCGGCGTGTCGATCAGGTTCAGGTTGTAGACCTTGCCGTCACGCGCCTTGTACGCGAGGGCGGCGGTCTGCGCCTTGATCGTGATGCCGCGCTCGCGCTCGAGATCCATCGAGTCGAGCACCTGCGCTTCCATTTCGCGGTCGGACAAGCCGCCGCACAGTTGGATGATGCGATCGGCGAGCGTCGACTTGCCATGGTCGATGTGCGCAATGATCGAGAAGTTACGAATATGATCCATTCAGTGCCGATCAAGCGAAAAAGGCGCGCCCCAACGATAGCTGGGCACGCCTCGTAAACAGATGAAAAACCGAACTATTTTAGCCGAAAAGGGGTGTCACAGGCGAACCCTGCGTTGAACTCCTGCAGGTGTTGTGCCAGGGACGTGACCTTACGGCCGGGTTGACGAGCGACAAAAACGCTTCGTCAGGTCCCGCTCGGCGGCTTTTGTGGCACGTAGGGCGCGTCGGCGCTCAGTCCCAGCGTGGCGCGCACGCGCGCCTCGTCCAGGCGATAACGACACAGTTCGATGCCGTCACAGACCAGCACCGGCACCAGTTCGTCGTAGCGCGCGACGAGTTCGGGGTCGGAATCGACATCGATCACATCGAGACGCGCGCCCGCCGCCACGGTTAGCGGTTCGAGCGCTTCGCGCATTTCCTCGCAGAGATGGCACCACGCCCGGCCGTAGAGGACCAGATGCGCGCTTGCGCGCGCCACCGCGCGAGGCTGGGTGGCGGTCGAGGTGCGCATGGGCGTGCTGGGCATGGTGCTGACTCGCTTGCTTTTGCTTCTATTGTTTAGATTCTATTACTGGCTTATTTCTGCGCCGGACCGCGCGGGCGGATCGGCACGAACTGCGTATTGTCGCCCCGACGCACGAGAATCGCGACCATCTTTTGCGGGTCCAGATGCGCGGTGACGTCCTGGAACTGCTTCGCGTTGGCGATATCGGTGTCGCCCACGCGCAGGATGATGTCGCCCTTTTGCAAACCGGCGCGCGCCGCCGGACCGTCCACCGAATCGACCACCACGCCACCCTTGATCTTGAGCTGGCTCAACTGGTCGGCCGGAATATCCGTGACCGAAAGACCCAGCGCGTTGGCCGCGCGCGGCTTCGGCTCCGGTGCCTTCTTCTGGTCGGCTTTGGCGCCCTTGTCCGTCTGCATTTCTGCGATCGTGATCGGCAGATCGCGCGTCTGTCCCTTGCGCCAGACCGTCACGGTCGCCTTGCTGCCCGGCTTGGTGTCGCCCACCATACGCGGCAGATCGGTCGCGGTGTCCACCGACTGGCCGTTGAACTTCAGGATGATGTCGCCCGGTTGAATGCCCGCCTTCTCGGCCGGGCCGCCCGGTTCGACGCTCGACACCAGCGCACCCTGCGCCTTGGGCAGGCCGAGCGAATCGGCCACGTCCTTGGTCACTTCGCCGATCGCCACGGCGATACGGCCGCGCGTTACCTTGCCCGTGGACTTGAGCTGATCGGCCACGCGCATCGCCTCGTCGATCGGGATCGCGAACGAGATACCCATGAAGCCGCCCGTGCGGCTATAGATCTGCGAGTTGATGCCGATCACCTCGCCCTGCATGTTGATGAGCGGGCCGCCCGAGTTGCCGGGGTTCACGGCCACATCCGTCTGGATGAACGGCAGATAGTCGCCGGTGTCACGCCCCTTGGCGCTGACGATGCCGGCGGTCACGGTGTTTTCGAGGCCGAACGGCGAGCCGATGGCCACCACCCACTCGCCCACGCGCACCTTGTTCGAATCGCCGACGTTTACGGCCGGCAGATTGTTGGCCTGGATCTTGACCACGGCGACATCCGTGCGGTCGTCGACGCCGATCAGTCTGGCCTTGAATTCGCGCTTGTCGGTGAGCGTGACATAGATGCTGTCGGCGTCGTCGACGACGTGCGCGTTGGTCATCACGTAGCCGTCGCTCGTCATGATGAAGCCCGAACCGACGCCGCTGTTTTGCTCGTCGCCGTTATCCGGGCCGGAATCCTGGCCGCCCTGGCTGCCTTGACCACCCTGGCCGCCCTGCCCGCCGCGCGGCGACTGACCGCCCTGACCGCCCTGACCGCCCTGCGGCCCCTGCGGCAACGGAATGCCAAAGAAGCGACGGAAGAATTCCGACATGTCGCCGTTATCCATTCCCGGTGGCAGCGCGCCGCCACCCTGCGAAAGCGTCACGCGCGTGGTGGTGCGGATATTGACCACCGACGGACCCACCTTGTCCACGAGATCGGTGAAGTCTGGCAGATTGGCAGCAGGCGCCGCCGCTGCCACCTGCGGGGCGAGAGGCAGGCACACCGCCACCACTGCGGCCGCGAAGAATTTGCGCAGCGGGAGGATCGTCATATCGTAGTCGGCCGAAGGAGTTACTTGGGAGCCTTGTATTCTATGGCAGACGCGAATTGCTGCAACGTCGCCTGGGGCACTTCGCCAAGCAAAGTGATCCAGTAATCGCCGTTACGCTTCACCAGCACGTGGGTCGCGCCGTTGCTGCCCGCGCCTTCCTTGCGGCTGTTGTGCTCGACCGGCTCGACGAACACCGAGACGGCGGACAGGCCATCTGAAAACACGGCCTGATCGACCGGGATCGGCGGCTCGCTGGCGTCGCGCGCGGCCATCGGGCGGCGCAGTTCGCGGATCTTGACGAAGCCCGGCACGGTTTGCGCGAAGTTCCAGCCCTGCGCTTGCATATCGACGGTTTGCAGCGGCGGCCGCACCACCGTCCAGCCGGCGATGTTACGCATGCCGGCTGCAATCGGCGCCTTATCGACCGGCACGCCAATGCTCACCTGCGTAAAGGAGAGCTGCTGGAGCACCTGGCCGTTCGACGGATCGAGCGTCTGCGAGCGCAGCAGCAAACCGGTCTTCGCGTCCGCCCACAGCTTGTAGGCGAAGCGGTAAGCGTCCTTGGGATCGAGTTCGATGACCTGGCTGTCGATGCCGGCCACGCGGTCAGTGCCGAGCATCTTCGGCTCGTAGACGGCCAACACCTGCTCGCCGCTGGTGCCCAGCAACGCCGGGAACGCGTCCTTGTTCTGGCGTTTTTCGACCACGCAGAGCTTGCGCTCGGGCACGAAGGTGTAGAGATCGTCGTTGTGGCGCAGCATCTTGCGCGGCTTGCCGTCGAGGCTTTCGAGCTGCTCAAACTCGCCGTCGCTCTTCGTCGCGTAGTGCGTGATGCGCGACGACTGCACGTAGTTGCCGCGCTGATAGACGAAGGTACCGATGTAATTCTGCTGCTGGGCGGCCTGCTGGATGCGGTCGAGCCACTGCGCAGCGCTCTGGCGCGTGGCCGGATCCGTTACGGAAACGGCCGACGTGCCTTGTGCGTGCGCACGCGTGGCGGCGGACATCGCGGTGAACATCACGGCTGCGCAGCACAGGAATGCCGGCAACCGCCCCCAGAATGCATTGTTATTCAACCGCAATGTCTGCATCAGACTCACTGGCCTTGCGTGGTAAGGGCGGCAGAGCGGATCAGCGGCATCGAATCCGACATGACCGGCTGCTGCGCGAACTGCTGGTGCGCTTCGAGATAGGCGTCCAGCTGCGCGTCGCGGATGATATTGCCATCCTGAACGGCAGCCGTCTGCACGGGCATGGTGTTCATGGCCACGCGCTGGACATTGTCGCCCGCGGGTTGCAGGGCGGCGATCTGCGGGCCGCCGGCCATACCGACGCCACGCATCTGCGGCACCACGATCCATGTGAGCGTGGCTGCGGCAGCCGCCACGGCCAGCGACGGCAAGACGCGACGGCGCAGCGCGAGAATCCGCGCGACGCGGCTGTTATGCGTGCTGACGGCCGTATCCGCCGCCAGGGCGGCAGGCGCCAGCAAGTGCGGCTGGGCCTCGAAGCGCGCGGCAAAACCGGCAATGAACGACTGGCTCGCGGCCGGGCTCAGCGCCAGGTCGTCCGAGCGCAGCGCGTCGCCGATCAGGTGGTATGCCGACCAGACCTTGCGGTCTTCGTCGTCGAGACTGGAAAAAATAGCGTTCAGATGCGCGTGCGCTTCAGTCGCCGATCCGGCAGCGAAATCGGCTGAAAACTCGCCATCGACAAAGGCGGACAGACGCTCGCCGTGCGAGCTTGACACCGATTGCATCGAAACCGACCCCATGATGCTCCCCATTTTCTTACAAAGCCCCGCAGTGACACACTCACTTTAGTGACTTGCGTGCGCGCCCGGCGCGAGCGTGGCTTTTTTACCAGCGCTTGCCTTCCGGTGTGTCCAGCAGCGGACGCAATTTTGCCGCAATGGCTTCGCGAGCGCGGAAAATTCGCGACCTGACAGTGCCGATCGGGCAATCCATCATTTCAGCGATTTCCTCGTAACTCAAACCTTCAATTTCCCGAAGAGTAATGGCGGTGCGCAATTCTTCCGGTAGAACCGCCATTGCAGCATTGACCGTCTGGGCGATCTGCTTGCTCATCAACATCGACTCGGGCGTGTTGATATCCCTTAGTTGATCGGCGTCCGAGAAAGTTTCCGCTTCTTCTGCATCTGCTTCGGTGGAGGTGGGGGCGCGTCTTCCCTGGGTCGCAAGGTAGTTCTTCGCCGTATTGACCGCAATACGGTACAACCACGTATAGAAAGCGGATTCGCCACGGAACTGCGGCAGCGCCCGGTACGCCTTGATAAAGGCGTCCTGGGCCACGTCCTCGACCTCTGCGGGGTCCCGCACGAGGCGCGAGATCAGGCGGATGATCTTGCGGTGGTACTTGGAGACCAGCAGTTCGAACGCGGCCTTGTCACCTTTTTGCACGCGCTCGACCAGCACCTGGTCAATTTCTTTTTCGCTCACCTGAAAAGTCCGTTAGCTCATGAAGTGGACGCGGGGCCTCATTGTAGCGTTACCGCCACGGCGCCACGTTACGCGCGTAACAGCGGTTACAGTCTTTACAGCGCACCGCTGGAGGTGGAACCAAGCTAAATGGGGACGCCCTGCCCAAGCGCAAGAGCCGAAAGGAAAAAGGACGAAGCGAAGGAAGAAAGCGGAAGGAAGAACGCGAAGAAAAACGCGGATAGAGACGCGAATTCAACGTCCGGACGCACTGCGCGCCGCCACCGCCAGCAGACGGAACGACTCCGCATCGACCGAATCGGCAGCGACAAGAACGCTGCTGCGGCGTCCGCCCGCCTCCACGACCAGCGAAAGCAGCGCCCCGCCCCACTGAGCCGCGCCAGTCAGTCGCCCATCCATGAGGCAGGCTCCGGAGCGCGAAAACGCCGCGAAACGGTCAATGCCGATTTCGACGAAAGCCGGCTGCGCACGGCGCCATGCCGCGAAAGCAAGGCCACCCGCCGCGGCCAGGGCGCAGGCAGGCGGCAAGGCCGGCCAGATGCCACCCAACCACGGCGCGAGCGTTGCAAAAAACGCCAGCGCGGCAACGGCAATACCTGCAAGCAGCAAGGCCTGCATCACCCAGGACGGACGCAAGGCGATACGCGGCATACGCGGCGCATGCACGCGCCGCGTAGCAGAAAGAGAGTCGCGGCCGGCCGGCGAAGACTGCTGCGCCGGCGCGGCCGCGGTGTCGCTCTGGGCGATCACGTCAGGGCCGCGAAGCCTTAGGCGTGACGCTTGAAGACGAGCGTGCCGTTCGTGCCGCCAAAGCCGAACGAGTTCTTCAGCGCGACGTCGATCTTCATGTCCCGCGCGGTGTTCGCGCAGTAGTCCAGGTCGCATGCAGGATCCTGGTTGAAGATGTTGATCGTCGGCGGCGACACCTGGTTGTGCACGGCCAGCACCGTGAACACCGACTCCAGCCCGCCCGAGCCGCCCAGCAGGTGGCCCGTCATCGACTTGGTCGAGTTCACGACGATGTCCTTCGCATGGTCGCCGAACGCGCGCTTGATCGCGATGGTTTCCGCGAGGTCGCCCAGCGGCGTCGACGTGCCATGGGCGCTGAGCCAGTTCACTTCGTCGGCGTTGACGCCCGCGTTCTTCAGCGCGGCGATCATGCAGCGACGTGCACCGTCGCCGTCTTCCGGAGGAGCGGTCATGTGAAATGCATCACCGCTCATGCCGTAGCCGCCGATTTCCGCGTAGATTTTCGCGCCGCGCGCCTTCGCGTGTTCGTACTCCTCGAGCACCATCACGCCGGCGCCTTCGCCGAGCACGAAACCATCACGGTCCTTGTCCCACGGACGGCTCGCCGTTGCCGGATCGTCGTTGCGCTGCGACAGGGCGCGCGCCGCCGCAAAGCCGCCGATACCGAGCGGCGACACGGTCGATTCCGCACCACCGGCGATCATCACGTCGCAGTCGCCGTATTCGATCAAACGCGCCGCTTCGCCGATACAGTGCAGGCCGGTCGTGCAGGCCGTGACCATCGACAGGTTCGGGCCCTTGAGGCCGAACTTGATCGAAAGATGGCCCGAAATCATGTTGATGATCGAGGCCGGCACGAAGAACGGCGAAATGCGGCGCGGGCCGCGGTTGAGCAATTCGGTTTGCGTGACTTCGATCATCGGCAGACCGCCGATACCCGAGCCGACGTTTACGCCGATGCGCTCCGCGTTCGCCTCGGTGACTTCGAGGCCACTGTCCTTGATCGCCTGCATGCCCGCAGCGATGCCGTAATGGATAAACGTATCCATATGGCGCGCTTCCTTGGCCGGCATGTACTCTTCGACGTTGAAGCCCTTTACTTCGCCCGCAAAGCGGGTGGAGAAGTTCGTGGCGTCGAACTTCGTGATGTTGGCGATGCCAGACTTGCCGGCGACCAGATTGGCCCAGCCGTCGGCAACATTATTGCCAACAGGCGAAATCAGCCCCAGGCCTGTAACAACAACTCGACGGCGGCTCACGGTAACCCCTTTTCCATAGATGACAAAAACAAAAGCCACAGAGGCCACAGGAAATGCTCCTGTGAGCCCTGTGGCTAGTTGACCGGCAGATGCCCCGCAACGAGTGCGGCGGCCGTACGCGGTTTCACGGGCGAGCGTCCTTGCGGGCCGATGGTACTTCTGGCGCGCCGATGGCGCACCCGGCCCCAACAGGAAGAAGGCTGATTAGGCCTTGACGTTCGCGCGAGCGTAGTCGATAGCTTGCTGGACCGTCGTGATCTTCTCGGCTTCCTCGTCCGGGATTTCCATGCCGAATTCGTCTTCGAGGGCCATCACCAGTTCGACGGTGTCGAGCGAGTCTGCGCCCAGATCGTTCACGAACGAAGCTTCGTTCTTGATTTCAGCTTCGGCGACGCCCAGTTGTTCGGCGACGATCTTCTTGACGCGCTGTTCGATGTTGTCCATTACCCCTCCAAGGGAAAAAAGTTAGCTCATGAATGCGAGTGCGCGCATTTTATCAGGTTTGACCTGGCAGAAAAGCGGCGCACCTGCGGTTCCGGAACGGCTGTCCGCGCCCGCATCTAACGGATCCTTTCGTCGGATGCTTCAAGGCGCGGATAGTACCTGAATCCGGTTAAGACATATACATGCCGCCGTTCACGTGCATCGTCGTGCCCGTGATATAGCCCGCCTGCGGCGAGGCCAGGAATGCCACCGCATGAGCGATGTCTTCCGGGCTGCCCAGACGTCCCAGCGGAATCTGCTGCTTGAGCGCGGCCTGCTGCTCAGCGGGCAGATCCTTGGTCATGTCGGTATCGATGAAGCCCGGCGCCACGCAATTCACCGTGATGCCGCGGCTGCCGATCTCGCGCGCGAGCGCGCGCGTCATGCCCGCGACGCCGGCCTTGGCCGCCGCGTAGTTGGCCTGGCCCGGGTTGCCCGACGAGCCGACCACCGACGTAATGTTGATGATGCGGCCACCCTTGGCCTTCATCATGGGGCGCAGCACGGCGCGCGAGAGACGGAACACCGACTTCAGGTTGGTGTCGATCACCGAATCCCACTCGTCGTCCTTCATGCGCATCGCCAGGTTGTCCTGCGTGATGCCCGCATTGTTGACGAGAATCGCGAGTGCGCCAAATTCCTTGACCGTCGCGTCGATGAGCGCTTCTGCCGCAGCTGCATCGTTGACGTTGAGGACCGCGCCGCGACCCTTCACGCCTGCTTCCTCGAACGCCGCCGTGATGGCTTGCGCGCCCGCTTCGCTGGTTGCCGTGCCGATCACCGTCGCGCCCTGGCGCGCCAGTTCCAGCGCGATCGCGCGGCCGATGCCGCGCGAGGCGCCGGTGACGATCGCGGCTTGATTGTCGAGAGTCTTTTCCATCTTCGAATCCGTTGCGAGTTATGCGCGTGTTACGCGTTCAGAAGCGCGAGCGTGTCTTCGAGCGACTTCGGATCGAACACCGAAGCGCCAACCAGATTGCCGTCGATGCGCTTCGTGAGGCCGGCGAGCACCTTGCCCGGGCCGCATTCGATCACATGCGTCGCGCCTTGCGCGGCGATCGCCTGCACGCACTCGACCCAGCGCACCGGGCCCGCGGCCTGACGCACGAGCGCGTCACGGATCTTCGCGGGATCGGTCTCGAAGGCCACGTCGACGTTGTTGACGACCGGGATGAGCGGCGCGTTCAGCGTGACGTTCGCCAGATACTCGCGCAGTTGATCCGACGCCGGCTTGAGCAGCGACGAGTGGAACGGCGCCGACACCGGCAGCGGCAGCGCGCGCTTGGCGCCCTTCGCCTTGGCGACCTCGCAGGCCTTCTCGACCGCGGCCTTGTGACCGGCGATCACGACTTGCGCCGGCGCGTTGAAGTTGACGGCCTCGACCACGCCGCCGCTGGCCGCAGCCGCTTCGGCGCAGACTGCGCGCACGGTGTCGTCGTCCAGACCGAGCACTGCCGCCATGCCGCCCTCGCCCACCGGCACGGCGTTTTGCATCGCCTGGGCGCGGAAACGCACCAGCGGCACGGCGTCGCGGAACGCGAGCACGCCCGCGGCGACCAGCGCCGTATATTCGCCGAGGCTATGGCCCGCGACGATCGCCGGAGCCGCGCCGCCTGCCTGTTGCCACGCGCGATAAACGGCGTAAGCGGCGGTGAGCATGACCGGCTGCGTGTTGGTGGTGAGATTGAGTTCTTCGGCCGGACCTTCGGCGATCAGCTTGCCGATGTCCTGGCCCAGCGCGTCGGACGCTTCCTGCACGGTCTCGCGCACGACGGCGTTATCGGCGAAGGCGTCGAGCATGCCGACGGCCTGCGAGCCCTGGCCCGGAAAAACGAATGCGAATTTCATGGCTTCCTCAAAATTCGGTCAAAACGGATGGGCGATGCGCTCGGGTGAACCGCCGCGGACCGCGCACATCGCGCTTGCTGCAAAACCTGTTGCAAACGCGAGTGCGGGCGGTCTGCCGGGCGGGAGCGCGAAAGCCCGCGCGGAAATCAGTAGCGGATGACGGATGCGCCCCAGGTGAAACCGCCGCCCACGCCTTCGATGAGCACGTTCTGGCCGCGCTTGATGCGGCCGTCGCGCACCGCGACGTCGAAGGCAAGCGGAATCGATGCCGCCGAGGTGTTGCCGTGATCGCCCACCGTCACCACCATGCGCTCAGCGGGCAGGCCGAGCTTGCGGCAGGTGCCCTGCATGATGCGGATGTTGGCCTGGTGCGGAATCAGCCAGTCGATCTGGTCGGCCGTGAGTTGCGCCTTCTCCAGCGCCTCGTGGGCGACCTTCTCCAGCACGTTCACGGCCAGCTTGAACACGGCCTGACCGTCCATGTGCAGGAAGGCGTTGCCCGCGATCACGCCGCCGTTCACGTTGCCGGGCGTGCACAGGATGTGCGCGTAGCTGCCGTCGGCGTGCAGGGCGCTCGCGAGCACGCCCGGTTGTTCCGAGGCCTGCATCACGATGGCGCCCGCGCCGTCGCCGAACAGCACGCAGGTGGTGCGGTCGTTGAAGTCGAGGATGCGCGAGAAGGTTTCCGCGCCCACCACCAGCGCCGTCTTGTGCTGGCCGCTGCGGATCAGGCTGTCGGCCACCGAAACGGCGTAGGCGAAGCCCGAGCACACGGCCTGCACGTCGAAGGCCGCGCCGTGATTGCGGATGCCGAGCTTGTTCTGCAGCAGGCAGGCGGTGCTCGGAAACACGAAATCGGGCGTCGAGGTGGCGACGATGATGAGGTCGATGGACTGCGGATCGACGTCGGCAGCGGCGATGGCGCGCTGCGACGCGGCGAGCGCGAGATCGCTGGTGGTGACGTCCGGCGCGGCGAAGTGGCGCGCGTGGATGCCCGTGCGGGCAACGATCCACTCGTCGCTCGTCTCGACGCCTTTGGCGGCGAGGCGCTCGGCCAGATCCTGGTTGGTGACGCGCTCAGGCGGAAGGAAGCTGCCCGTGCCGAGCACGCGGGAATAGAGAGTCGGTTGAGCCATTATGCCTTCGAGGATGATGCCTTCGAGGTGGATGCCGCGGCGGGCGGGACGGGCTGGGCGGCGTCTGCCGCCGGGCCTGGTTCGCTCGCGGTTGCGCTCGCGGCCGGGCTGTCGGGAGTCGACGGGGCAGCGCTCTGGCTGCCGGACGCCTGTTCGAAGGAACCGGCGTTGTCTTCCATGGCGCGGGCAAGACGCTCCAGCACGCCATTTTTGACGGCATCATACCCGCGATTGATCGCACACTCAAACGCGTAGGCGTCAGCGGAGCCGTGGCTCTTGATGACGAGGCTCTTCAGGCCGAGCAGCGCCGCGCCATTGTACTGGCGGTGATCGACGCGCTTCTTGAAGCGCATGAGCACGGGCAACGCGGCGATCGCCATCAGCTTCGTGAACCACGAGCGGCCGAACTCTTCCTTGATCATGTCGTTGAGCATCTGTGCGAGGCCCTCCGACGTCTTGAGCGCGACATTGCCCACAAAGCCGTCGCAGACGATCACGTCCACGCTGCCTTTGTAGATGTCGTTGCCTTCGACGTTGCCGCGGAAATTCAGCGTGCTCGCGCGCAGCAGTTCGCCGGCGCGCTTGATGGTTTCGTTGCCCTTGATGACTTCTTCGCCGATGTTCAGGAGCCCGATGGTCGGACGCTCCTTGCCTTCGAGAGCCGCAACGAGCGCGTGGCCCATCTCGGCGAACTGCAGCAGATGTTGCGGTTCGCAGTCGACGTTCGCGCCAAGGTCGAGCATCGTCGTGTAGCCGCGCGGATTAGGCAGCGCAAAGGCGATGGCCGGGCGTTCGATGCCAGGCAACGTCTTCAGGACGTAGCGGGACACGGCCATCAGCGCGCCGGTGTTGCCAGCCGACACGCAGGCCTGCGCCGCGCCCTCTTTCACGCGATTGAGCGCGACGCGCATGGACGAGTCTTTCTTCTTGCGAAGAGCGACCTCGACCGGATCGTCCATTTCGACGACCTCGGTGGCGGGAACGACGGAAAGTGCGGGGAGGTCCTGCGCCTTGAGCTTCTTGAGCTGGGCGCGGATCGCCGTCTCGATGCCCACGAGCTGCAGATGCGCGTCGGGGTGGGAGCGGACGAAATGGACTGCGGCGGGCACCGTCACCGACGGGCCGTGGTCGCCTCCCATGCAATCTATCGTGAGCGTAACAGTCATGGAATGCGACGAATTTCAGGCACAAAAAAGCGGCAGTTGAATGCCGCCTTTTTTGCCGAGCCGAACAATGGTCAAGCGAACGGAATCGCCATGTGCGGCGCTGCTGGATGGCCGCTGGATGAACCCGGAGCCGCCGCGCTGCACACTGGAACGATTAGTCGTTCTTGGTCTTGACGACTTTCTTGCCGCGGTAGTAGCCGTTCGGGCTGATGTGGTGACGCAGATGCACTTCACCCGTGCTCGGCTCGACAGCCAGCGGAGCGCCCGTGAGGAAATCGTGCGAGCGGTGCATACCGCGCTTCGACGGCGACTTCTTGTTTTGTTGAACTGCCATGATAACTCCTGAAAATTTTCCGAATTCTAACACAGCCCGATCCGGCCGCCGCCACCCTGGGGATGGCCGGACTCCGGGCTCAGGCCCACGTATCTGAAACTGCTGCCCCTGCGGCCGCCTGATAGCCAGTAATAACCGACGCTCAGTGCTTGCTGCCGGGACCGTCCTTCTTGAGCGATTCGAGCGCCGCAAAAGGGTTGATGCGCTCTTCCGTCTCGATCTCCTGCTCCGGCACGTCGTCCACGGAATCCACGCCTTCCGCGCCATCGGGACCCGAGGCGAGGCTTTCGTGAATTGCCGGACAGACTTCGTGCTTCGGCACGAGCGGCAAGGCGAGCAACAACTCCTCTTCGATCAAGTCGACGAGATCGAAATGGCGCGAGCCTACGATCACTTCGACTTCATCGTCGTCGAGCGGAAACTCATCCGCCTCTTCTTCCGTCTGGACGATACGGAAGACCGCATCGGCATTGAAGGCCTGCTCATAGGGAGCGAGGCACCGCTGACACGTGAGCCAGGCGCCGCCGTGGATCACGAGCCGCAGATACGGCTGCGGAGCATGGGTGCCGTCATCCTGCAATTCCGGCTGCGTAAAGCCTTCGGCCTGCCAGGTGAACGCGGTGTCGCGATCGGGCGCATCGGCCGGGACTTCATTCAATATGCGAGGCAACTGCCCGATGCGAACCATGCCGGCCGCGTCGCGTGCACTGCGCGCAAATTCAAAAATATCGATATCGCGTGGGTTGAGCTGTTCGGTCATGTGAGCTCTCCTGCTTCAAACATGCGACCTGCAAGCGACGCAAGCCGGTTGATGTGAACGGCCTGATTTATCGATTGGCTGCTTGATCCCCACCGCATCGGCTACGCGCTTTATGCCCTTGCTTTACGCCCTTACTGGCTTCCTTGCCGGCCTGACAGACGTGGCAAGGCGAACGTACCGATGAAAAGCCCAAAATCATAGCGCCTTTATCTTTGTCAGTCAAACACTTAAGCTCCTGTCCGAAGGCGACAAGATGACTGGCCACTACGCCAGTGTCTGTCCCTAATGTATCCCCGTGGTATTCCAGCCCAGACTCAGCTCAATTCCGACCATGCTGCCAGATTCTTCGCCCGCTCAAACCCAGGGTCGCCCCGCGCTGATCCTCGCGTCCAGTTCGCGCTATCGCCGCGAACTGCTCGAACGCCTGCGCATTCCGTTCAGCACCGCCGTGCCCGCCATCGACGAAACGCCGCGCGCGGGCGAGACGCCCGAAGCCACGGCGCTGCGTCTTTCCGTCGAAAAGGCGCAGGCAGTGGCCGCCGCCTTGCCAGCAGGCACGGGCCGCACGCTCGTGATCGGCTCCGATCAGGTCGCCACCTTCGACGGCCGCCAGATCGGCAAGCCGGGCACGCACGAGCGCGCGCTCGAACAACTGCAGGCCATGCGCGGGCGCGAAGTGCTGTTCCATAGCGCCCTGAGCCTGCTCGACACGTCGACTGGCCAGACGGATAGCGTCGATGTGGTGACGAAAGTGCGCTTTCGGGATCTGCCGGACGCGGCGCTCGACGCCTATCTACGCGCCGAGGAGCCGTACGACTGTGCGGGCAGCGCCAAGTCCGAGGGGCTTGGCATCGCGCTGCTCGAAGCCATCGAATCCGACGACCCCACCGCCCTGATCGGTCTGCCGCTCATTGCGCTCACGCGCATGCTGCTGGCGGCGGGCTTCCCGCTGCTGGAGGCGCAAGCATGAGCACGGGCACCCTCTATCTGATCCCGAACACGCTCGGCGACGGCGACGAGGCCGCCCTCGCCTACGTCCTGCCCGCGCCGGTGCGCGAGCGCGCGGGCACGCTTGCCAGCTATATCGGCGAGAACGCCAAGACCACGCGCGCGTTCCTCAAGCGTGTTGGCACCACGCGTCCGATTCAGGAAATCGAGATTCACGAGCTGAACGTCAACACGCCCGCGGGCGAAATCGACAAATTGCTCAAACCGCTGCTGGGCGGCATCGACACGGGCCTCGTATCGGAAGCGGGCGTGCCCGCGGTGGCCGACCCCGGCGCGCTGCTGGTGCGCCGCGCGCACGAGCGCGGCATCAAGGTCGTGCCGCTGGTCGGGCCGAGTTCGATCCTGCTCGCGCTGATGGCGTCGGGCCTGAACGGCCAGAGCTTCGCGTTCCACGGCTACCTGCCCGTGGACGCCAACGAGCGCATCAAGAAGCTGCGCGAACTCGAACAGACGTCGCGCAAGGCGAAGCAGACGCAGATCTTCATCGAAACGCCGTATCGCAACAAATCGATGCTCGATACGCTGCTGTCGACCTGCGCACCGTCGACGCTCGTCTGCGTGGCCGCCGACCTCACGCTGCCGACCGAGACGATCCTCAGCCGCGCCGTGTCCGACTGGAAGAAGAAGCCCACACCGGACCTGCACAAGCGCCCGGCGATCTTCCTGCTGCTGGCGCATTGAGCCGGCGCGAAAGCGCGCCCCAAATAAACGGCCGCTGCACGCAAAAATGCAGCGGCCATTTTGCATCGACCCGATGAATGCTGCGGCGCTTTACCGCACCGAAAGCTTCGCGCCCGAAATGAGCGAATGCACGGCGCCCGCGCCGACGCTTGCGCCAAAGCGCTTGGCCACGCGGTCGGAAATGCTCTGCTTGACGGTGTAGTCGACCACGTCCGGCGCCTTGATGACCTCGCGCGCGACAAAATCGGTGTCGCCATACCCATCGGCGAGACCCAGTTCCACGCTCTTCTGACCGGTCCAGAACAGGCCCGAGAAGATATCGGGTGACTCCTTCAGGCGCTGGCCGCGCCCCGCCTTCACCGCGTCGATGAACTGCTGGTGAATCTGGTCGAGCATCTCCTGAGCGTGCGCGTCCATCTTCTGCGTATCGGGCGAGAACGGGTCGTAAAACCCTTTGTTTTCACCCGAGGTCCGCAGACGGCGCTCGACGCCGAGCTTGTCCATCAGGCCCGTAAAGCCGAAACCGTCCATCAGCACGCCGATCGAGCCGACGATGCTGGCCTTGTTCACGTAGATCTTGTCGGCGGCGGCGGCCACGTAATAGCCGCCCGACGCGCACATATCGCCCACCACCACGTAGAGCGGGATGGCCGGATATTTCGCGCGCAGCCGATGGATCTCGTCGTTGATGATGCTGGCCTGCACCGGCGAGCCGCCCGGGCTGTCGATATGCAGGATCACGCCGGCCGTGCCGTCGTCGTCGAAGGCGCTGTCTAGCGCGCTATTGATGTCTTCGGCGTTGGCGGGCGTATCGGACGATATCTCGCCATCGAGCGACACCAGCGCCGTATGACGGCCGCCGCCTTCGACGCGCGCGCCGGAAAGGTCGAACACGCTCCATGCAATCAGCACCAGCACGGCGAGGAACGCGAAGCGGAAGAAGATTCTCCAGCGCCGCGCCGCGCGTTGCTCAGTGATGGCGGCCATGGCGATGCGTTCGAGCGCTTCGCGCTCCCAGCCGCCATTACCGGCTTCCACCTTGCCCGAATGCATGGGGCGCGGCGGCTCGTTCGAATCGGGGGTCGGTTTGTCTGACATGCGTAAGTGTTTGAATCAGCGATCGAATCGGGCCAAAAGCCGGCGCAGCAAGGCAACTGGCAATCAAGACAACCCGGATAGTCGGGGCAATCAGGTTGGGGCCGGAACCAGGTCCGCGTCCGGCAGCCAGAATACCGCACGGCCATCGGGCGTGTCGCGTTCCTCGACGCGCACCGCGCGCAGACGCCCGCCGCGGCACGGGCCACCCACGCATTTGCCGGTCTCGGGCTGGTAGATCGCGCCGTGCGTCGCGCACATCAGATAAAGCCCCGACGACTCGAAGAACTGCCCTTCCACCCAGTCCAGTTCCATTGGCACGTGCGCGCAGCGGTTCAGGTAGCCATAGGCTTCGCCGCCAAAGCGCACGAAGAACACCACGGCCGGGCCGCCCGCGTAGGTTGCGTTCATGCGCACGCCCGCGCCGCCATCGACGAGTTCTCCGGCGGCGCACACGCGCACGGCGGTACTCGTTTGCGCGGCTTCAATCATGCGTGCTCCCGCAGCCACGCGGCGAGTTCGGCCACATCGGCGGCGATGAACCGGGGCGCCAGCACCTCCAGCGATGCAGCGGAATGCGCGCCATAGCCCACGCCCACGGCTGCCGCGCCCGCATTCGCGGCCATCTGCAGGTCGTGCGTGGTGTCGCCGATCATCACGGTTCGGCCCAGATCCTGCCCCAGTTCACGCGTGAGTTCATGCAGCATGGCCGGATGCGGCTTCGAGAAAGTTTCGTCGGCGCAGCGCGTGCCGTCGAACAGGCTCGTGAGGTTGGCGTCGGCCAGCGCGCGGTTCAGGCCCACACGGCTCTTGCCGGTTGCCACACCGAGCAGATAGCCGGTGTCGCGCAGTTCGGCGAGCATCTCGCGCACGCCCTTGAACAGCTCGGTCTGCTGATCCTTGAGAAGATAGTGGATGCGATAGCGCTCCACGAGGCGCGGATAGTCGGCCGGGTCGAGCGTGGGCGCGGCGATCTGCAGCGCCTCGCGCAGGCCAAGGCCGATCACGTAGCTCGCGGCCTCGTCGCCGGGCACGGGCAGGCCCAGGTCGCGGCAGGCGGCCTGGATGCTGCGCGTGATGTGGGCGGTCGAGTCCATCAGCGTGCCGTCCCAGTCGAACACAATCAGGTCAAATTGCTGTCGGGCCATTCGGTCCTTCTCCAAACACTGTTGTTCTTAAGTCCGGTGTATTTCTGTCGTCGCGCCGCATTGTGCCCCGCCTTGGGACCCGAAGGCGGGCAATGCGGCCGCGCCGTGCTCCAACCCTTATTCGGGCTGTGCGGCTGCATCTTCCCCCGCCGCCTCACGCTGCGCGCGCAGTTCGTCGACGAAGCGGCGCAGTTCCGGCGGCAGCGGCGCTTCGAACTGCAGCGGCACGCCGGTGATCGGATGCGTGAGCTTGAGCCGGTGCGCGTGCAGGAACATGCGCTTGAGGCCCGGTTTGGCGTTGGTGCGCGCCAGCGCCTTGTTGAGCGCAAAGTCGCCGTACTTGGCGTCGCCGACGATCGGCAGGTCCAGATGCGCCAGATGGACACGGATCTGATGGGTACGACCGGTCTTGAGTTCGGCTTCGAGCAGCGCGTATTCCTGCCAGCGCTCCACGAGGTTGAAGACCGTATGCGAAGGCTGACCGTCCGCCTGCACGCGCACGCGGCGCTCGCCTTCCGGGGTCAGATACTTGTGCAGCGGCTCCTTGACTGCGCGCCGGCGCCCCCAGTCGCTCGCCCAGTCGCCGTGCACACAGGCGTAGTAACGCTTGTCGGTCTTGTTGTCGCGCATCTGCTCGTGCAGACCGACCAGCGCCGCGCGCTTTTTCGCCAGCATCAGCACGCCCGACGTTTCACGGTCGAGCCGATGGACGAGTTCAAGGAATTTGGCCTGCGGGCGCGCCTCGCGCAACTGCTCGATCACGCCGAAGGCCACGCCGCTGCCGCCATGCACGGCGACGCCCGCCGGCTTGTCGATCACCAGCATCGCTTCGTCCTCGAAGAGCACTTTGAACTCGGCGGCCGGCACCGGCGCCTGTTCCGGCGCTGTTTTTTCGGCGATGCGGATGGGCGGCACGCGCACAATATCGCCCAGTTCGAGGCGGTACTGCGCATCGATCCGCCCCTTATTCACACGCACTTCGCCGCTGCGCAAAATGCGATAAATGTGGCTTTTCGGCACGCCTTTGCACACGCGCAGGAGGAAATTGTCGATCCGTTGACCGGCGGCGCCATCGTCGATCTCGACGAAGGAAACCTGGTCACTTGCGACCTGATTCTGGGATATTTTGCCTAACCCTTTCATTCTGAATATAATTTGCCCAACGCTGACGCGAAGGTTGGCCCAACGGCCAAAAAGTTCCTGATCCGCCCGATGGTTATCCAAGGGGGATCACACGGACCTGGACCACGCGAAATGCGCAGGCAGCAAGCGATAAACGGTTATTTTACTTGCGCCCGGGGCTGGTTGCTCACCCTGTCTTAAGAGAAGCAACGAGTTGCACGCACGGATCACCCGACGGCAGGGACGGCGCCCACAGGCACGTTCGGTCGCACCGGGCTCCGACGGTAACGGAAGGTTGGTATAAAGAATTCATCCGGCGCGTCGCGCCGCGCGCCCGAAGCGATTTCGATGCGGCCGCGGTACGACGCGACGGCTGCGAAAATACGGCGAGCGCCCGATTTGTCCTGGCAATGCGCGGGACATGGCGACGTCAAAAGTGGCGAGACACCCGAGGGGGAAGACGGGCGTTCCTGATAGCTTCCCGTACGCGGCCCTTTTGCAGACAGCGAAGGTCGCGAAGCCGATCCAGCCAGCAGCGCGCGCAGTTCGCGGCTGCGGTTTGTTTCCTGTTGCGGTCGTGCGTGGCGCAGTTTGCCGCCGGCGCACGCAGCAGACGAAACTCACGGATCAGTGGAAGCGCAGGAAAAATCCGTGCCCCGCCGGCACGTCTCTTCGCTTCTTGAAGACGTATTTCGCATGCGCCCACGCGGCCCGTCTCTGGCAACGCAACGCCGGCCGGCCGCCTCAACGGCAATTCTCCCCGCCATCTTTCCCGCTCCAGCGTGCTTGTGAAAACACAACAAGGCGCGGCTTGCCGCTGCCCGCCCCTGTGCCGTCCGGCGAAGCGCCGGATACCTCCAGGGTATCAAAGGGTGGTGTGTGCAGCCGCACTGGAGTCGTTCAATGAAACGAATGCTGTTCAACGCGACGCAGCAGGAAGAACTGCGCGTCGCCATCGTCGATGGACAGAAGCTGATTGACATCGACATCGAAACCGCCGGTCGCGAGCAGCGCAAAGGCAACATCTACAAGGGCATCGTCACCCGCATCGAGCCGTCGCTCGAAGCGTGTTTCGTCAACTACGGCGAAGATCGCCACGGCTTCCTGCCGTTCAAGGAAGTCGCCCGTCAATACTTCCGCGACGGCGTGGACATGCGCGGCGCGCGTATTCAGGACGCCCTCAAGGAAGGTCAGGAACTGATCGTCCAGGTCGAAAAAGAAGAGCGCGGCAACAAGGGCGCAGCCCTGACCACGTTCATCTCGCTCGCCGGCCGCTATCTCGTCCTGATGCCGAACAACCCGCGCGGCGGCGGCGTGTCGCGCCGCATCGAGGGCGACGACCGTCAGGAACTGCGCGAAACCATGGCGCAGCTGCAACTGCCGGAAGGCATGAGCATCATCGCGCGCACGGCCGGCATCGGCCGCTCCGCCGAAGAGCTCCAGTGGGACCTGAACTACCTTCTGCAACTGTGGCGCGCAATCGAAGCCGCGTCGCAGGCGGGCACGACCGGTCAGCCGATGCTGATCTATCTGGAATCGAGCCTCGTGATCCGCGCGATCCGCGACTACTTCCAGCCCGACATCGGCGAAATCCTCATCGACACCACCGAGATCTATGACCAGGCGCGCGCCTTCATGGATATCGTGATGCCGGACAATGTCAACAAGGTGAAGCGGTATCACGACGATGTGCCGCTGTTCTCGCGTTTCCAGATCGAGCACCAGATCGAAACGGCATACTCGCGCACCGTTCCGCTGCCTTCGGGCGGCGCGATCGTGATCGACCACACCGAAGCGCTGGTCGCCATCGACGTGAACTCGGCGCGCGCCACCAAGGGCGCCGACATCGAGGAAACCGCCGCGCGCACCAACCTGGAAGCCGCCGACGAAGTCGCTCGCCAGTTGCGTCTGCGCGACCTGGGCGGCCTGATCGTGATCGACTTCATCGACATGGAGTCGGCCAAGAGCCAGCGTGAAGTCGAGCAACGCCTGAAAGATGCGCTGCGCCATGACCGCGCCCGCGTGCAGATGGGCAAGATCTCGCGCTTCGGCCTGATGGAGCTGTCGCGCCAGCGTCTGCGCCCGGCCCTCTCGGAAGGCAGCCACGTCACCTGCCCGCGCTGTAACGGCACGGGCCATATCCGCGATACGGAATCGTCGGCGCTTCAGGTCCTGCGCATCATCCAGGAAGAAGCGATGAAGGAGCACACGGCAGCGATCCACTGCCAGGTGCCGGTCGAAGTGACCGCCTTCCTGCTCAACGAAAAACGTTCGGAAATCAACAAGATCGAGTCGCGCTTCAAGGTCGGCGTCGTGCTGATCCCGAACAAGCACCTCGAAACGCCGCACTACAAGCTCGAACGTCTGCGCCACGACGATGTGCGTCTGGACGATCCGCGCGCGTCGTGGAAGATGGCCGAGGAAGCGGCTCGCGAACTGGAATCGGAAACCGGTTACAGCAAGCGCAACGCCGAAGCCAAGCCCAAGCAGGAAGCCGCGGTGAAGGGCATCACGCCGGAGCGTCCGGCGCCGTCCGCACCGGTCAAGCCCGTCGAGGCCGCTGTCGTGGCCGCACCGGTTGCGGCGGCAGCAGCCGGCGGTGGTTTCTTCGGCTTCATCAAGCGCCTCTTTGGCGGCGCGCCGGCAGCGGCGCCCGCACCGGCACCGGTCGCCCAGCAGGACAAGGCAGCCCGTCCGGCGCGTGCCGAGCGCGGTGAGCGCACCGAGCGCGGCGACAAGGCCGCTGCGGGCGACCGCAATCGCAACCGCCGCACCGGCGGGCGCGACGCGGCAGGCCGTGGCGAAGCCACGACCGGCACGCGCGCAGGTCAGGGCCGTCCGGAACGCGAAGCACGCGAGCCACGTGAACCGCGCGAAGCGCGTGAGGGACGCGAAGGCCGCGAACCGCGTGAGGCACGCGAGCCGCGCGAAACCCGTGAACCGCGCGCACCGCGTGAGGCACGTGAAACCCGTGAGCCGCGTGAACAACGCGAAGGTCGCGAGCCGCGTGCTGAACGCGAAGCACGCGAGCCACGTGAGCAGCGCATCGAACGCGTCGAGCGAGGCCAGGATCACACGGAGGCAGCAGAAGCCGCACCGCGCGGCGAGCGTCATGAACGCGCAGAGCGTGGCGAGCGCCGTGAACGTGGCGAGCGCCGTCGTCAGCAGCCGAATGAAGCCGCCGAAGCACAGGAAGCCCGTCTCGAAGCCGCCAGCGCGGGTGCTGAAGCGGAAAGCGCCGACGCCGCCCAGGCCGCCCTCACCGATGGCGTGAACCAGGCCGGTTTCGACGAAGACGGTACGGCACCGCAAGGTGAGGAGCGTCGTCGTCGCCGTCGCGGCCGCCGTGGCGGTCGTCGCGAGCGCGATGCAGAAGGTACGGCGGCACTCGAAGGCGCGGAAGGCGAAGGTTCGGATGAAGCAGCAGCGATCGAAGCCCCCGCTGACACGCACGCTGAGCACGCTCCGGCATCGGAAACCGTCGTCCGCACGTCCGTCGCCGAGACGGTTGTCGCGACGGCCCTGCCTGTCGCGGCCGCCGCTGCTGCAGTCGAAGCCGCGCAAGCGGCCCAGCCTGTGCAAGTGACGCAAACGCCAGTTGAAGCGGTTGCTCCGGTGGAAGCCGTTGCGCCGGTTGAAGCCGTTGCTCCGATCGCTCCGGCTACACCGGTCGAAACTCGTGCTGCTTCTACGGCTCCGGTCGAGCCCGCGGCTGCGGCTGCTGTGGTTGAGGCAGTCGCTCCGGCAGTCGAGCCGGTTGCTCCCGCAGCACCGGCCGCGCCGGCCGCACCGATCGAAGCCGAGCCGGTCGCGCAAGCGCCTGCCGCACCGGTCGAAGCCCCCGCAGCCGAACTGCCGATGGCGCGTGAGGACCGTGTCGAAGCACCGCACGCAGAAGCTGTCGAGGCCGTCCAGCCCGCAGCACCGGCTCCGGTCGAAACGCGTGTCGAAGCCGTTCAAGCAATTGAACCGGCTGTGGCAACCGCACCGGCACAGGTGGAAACCGCAGCACCGGCACCGGTCGTTGAGGCACCTGCGGCAGCACCTGCGGCCGCCCCCGTCGTCGCCCCTGCAACCGCTCCAGCAACCGCTGCAGCAGCCGCAACTGGCGAAGCACTGGCTCCGATGCTCGAATCGGCCGGCCTCGTGTGGGTGAACACCGACTCCGCCAAGCTGCGCGCCGCGCAGGACGCAGCGGCCCAGGTGGTCAAGCCCGCGCGCGTGCCGCGTGAGCGCAAAGTGCTGCCGCCGGTCGATGCCGCGCCGATGCAGCAAGTGGAAACGACCCGTCAGGGCTGAACCCCGATGCGGTCAGGCACCGGAAACCGCCCCCGCGGGCGCTTCCGGCGCCCTTTCCCCCGCTGAATGGTGCCCAATACCGCACCGCAGCAAAGAGCCCGCCCCATATCGGCGGGCTTTTTTTTGATATATCAACGTTCACCCTCGTCGGTGTTGGGCGGACGCTTCGGCTAAAATCGAAGCATCGCGCGGATTTCGCCGACTGTCCCGAGCACGCAGAAACCATGTCCCGACGCATCATCCCCGTTGCCGATGCCCGCACCCTGCCGCCCAGCGTCCAGCCGGCGGCGGCGTCCACGCGCGCACCAGGCGGCGAGCTTTTCGATGCGCTTGCGCGGCCGCTGCGCGACCTGCGTATCTCGGTGACGGACCGCTGCAATTTCCGCTGCGTGTACTGCATGCCGCGCGCGGTGTTCGACAAGGACTATCCGTTCCTGCCGCACTCGTCGCTGCTCACGCTTGAGGAAATCGAACGTCTCGCGCGGCTTTTCGTCGCGCACGGCGTCACCAAGATTCGTCTGACGGGCGGCGAGCCGCTGTTGCGCAAAAACATCGAATTCCTGATCGAGCGGCTGGCCGCGCTGCGCACGCCCGACGGCGCGCCGCTCGACCTCACGCTCACGACCAACGGTTCGCTGCTCGCCCGCAAGGCGCGCTCGCTGCGCGACGCGGGTCTTACACGCGTCACCGTGAGCCTCGACGCACTGGACGACGCCCTGTTCCGCCGCATGAACGACGCCGATTTTTCGGTCGGCGACGTGCTCGACGGCATCGCCGCCGCGCAGGCGGTCGGCCTTGCGCCGCTCAAGGTCAACATGGTCGTCAAGCGCGGCACCAACGACAGCGAAATCGTGCCGCTCGCGCGCCACTTCCGTCACTCGGGCGTGGCGTTGCGCTTCATCGAATACATGGACGTGGGCGCGACCAACGGCTGGAACATGGCCGAAGTGCAGCCCTCCGCCGAGGTGGTCGCGCGTATTGCCGAACACTTCCCGCTCGTGCCGCTCGAAGCGCACAGCGCAGCCGAAACGGCGCAGCGCTGGGGCTACGCCGATGGCGCGGGCGAGATCGGCGTGATCTCCAGCGTCACGCGCGCGTTCTGCGGCGACTGCACGCGTGCGCGTCTGTCGACCGAGGGCAAGCTGTACCTGTGCCTGTTTGCGTCGATGGGCTACGACCTGCGCGCGCTGGTGCGCGGCGAGGCCAGCGATGCCTCCATCTCCGCCGCCATTGCGCAGATCTGGGAACAGCGCGCCGACCGCTACTCGCAACTGCGCGGCAGCGCCGCCGCACCGGTGACCAGCGAAGAACGTCGCATCGAGATGTCGTATATCGGCGGCTGATCCGCTGCCCGCCCCGCCGGCGCGCTCGCGCGCCACCTCGCCCTCGCCTTGCGCTGTCATGCCGATTTCCGATTCCGCCGCCATCCCCGCTTCATCCATTACCGGCCTGGTGCTCGCGGGCGGGCGCGGCCAGCGCATGGGCGGCGCCGACAAGGGCCTGCAGCGCCTGCACGGCAAGCCGCTTGCCGCTCACGTGCTCGCGCGTCTCGCACCGCAGGTCGGCGTGCTGGCGATCAGCGCGAATCGCAACCGCGAGGCCTACGCGGCGCTCGGCGCACCCTGGCAGGCAAGCGTCCTCGTCGACACCCTGCCCGACTATCCCGGGCCGCTTGCGGGACTGCTCGCCGGACTGCGCGCCGCGCGCACCGAATGGCTCCTGAGCGCGCCCTGCGATTCGCCGTGGCTGCCTGCCGACCTCGCCATGCGTCTGGCCGAAGCGGCGCGCGGGCGTGGCGTCGCCATCGCCACGGCAACCACCACCAGCGCCGCGGGCGAAGTCAGCCTGCATCCCGTCTTCGCCTTGCTGCACAGCTCGCTCGCCGACGATCTCGCGGCCTTTCTCGACGCAGGCGAGCGCAAGGTACGCGCGTGGTACGCGCGCCACACGGCGGCCGAAGTGGACTTTGCCGATGAACGCGCGTTTTACAATGTCAACTCCCTGCAGGATCTCGCCGACCTCGACCGTGCCTGACGGGCACAGCCGAATGCCGCTTCATGCGCAGCCTTATACGCAGCCTTATGCGCCCCGCATGCCGCCGGCCTCGGGCACCTCAGCAGGACGATCGCCGCACCCTTTGAGCGAAGTTGCGCAAACGCGTGCGGATGCGACGCTTCTCCACCCCATGACCACGCCGAATACTTTCTCCGCGAGCGCCGCGAGCCTCACCCAGTTCGACCCACAAGCCTTGCCCGTCAGTGCCGCCCAGGCCATCGTGCTGGAATGGGTCACGCCGCTTGCGCAAAGCGAACGCGTGCCGCTGCGCGATGCGCTCGCGCGCGTGCTCGCCGCCGACGTGATCTCGCCGATCGACGTGCCCGCGCACGACAATTCGGCGATGGACGGCTATGCGTTCGATGGCGCCGCGCTCTCGAACCCGGCAAACACCGCCGTGCTCACGCTAACGGTCGCCGGCAAGGCATTCGCGGGCCATCCGTTCCCGGGCGAAGTCGCGCCAGGTCATTGCGTGCGCATCATGACCGGCGCGCCGATGCCCGCAGGCTGCGACACCGTGGTGCCACAGGAGCGTGTGAGCATGCATGCCGATGACGACAGCGCCAGCGAGACGGTCACCTTCACCACCGACGGCCTCGCCCCCGGCGCGAACCGCCGCCGCCAGGGCGAAGACCTCGCGCGCGACGGCGTGGCGCTGCGCACGGGCCGCATGCTGCGCGCCAGCGACATCGGCTTGATGGCCTCGCTCGGCCTTGTCGATGTCAAGGTGAAGCGGCGCCTGCGCGTCGCGTACTTTTCGACCGGCGACGAACTGCGCTCGCCGGGCCAGCCGCTTGACGCAGGCTGCATTTACGACAGCAACCGCTACACGCTCGGTGCGATGCTGCGCCGTCTGGAGGTCGAGCCGATCGACCTGGGCCGCGTGCGCGACGATCCCGATGCGCTCGCCGCCACGCTGCTGCAAGCCGCCGAAAGCGCCGATGTCGTGCTGACTTCGGGCGGAGTTTCGGTGGGCGAAGCCGATTTCACACGCACGCAACTGCAAACCCTTGGCGACGTGAGCTTCTGGGGTCTGGCGATGCGTCCGGGCCGCCCGCTCGCATTCGGCCGCATCTGGTCGGGCGGCCGTCCCGGCGTGGGCCGCGCGGCGCTGCTGTTCGGCCTGCCGGGCAATCCGGTCGCGACCATGGTGAGCTTCTACCAGATCGTGCGCCCAGCGCTGATCGCGATGTCGGGCGCGACGCCTCAGCCTGTGCCGCTGATCCCCGCGCGCTGCGACGCGCCGATCCGCAAGCGTGCGGGCCGCACCGAATTCCAGCGCGGCGTCGCCGGACGCGACGCGCACGGTCAATGGCGCGTCACCCCGACGGGATCGCAAAGTTCCGGCGCGTTAAGCACCATGAGCGAGGCGAACTGCTTTATCGTGCTCGCCCATGAGACCGCCGATCTCGATGCTGGCGATACCGTCGACGTCATGCTGTTCGACGGGCTCGTATAAAGCCGAATCACGCCGCATCGCCACAAGACTCCTTCGCAGCCGCAGCCGTTTTTATTCGTCAACGATACCGATACGCTACGTCCACTCGACCTACGGACCGACTCATATGAAAAAACAGATCTCGTTCATCGCCGCGGGCCAGACCGCCAAGGCGCTCATCCTCGTCTACCTCACGTTCAGCGTGCCGGTCGTGCTGCTGGTCGCCGTGGTGGCGTTCTTCCGCTACGGCACCTTCGAACTCGGCACCGTATTCAGCGCGCTGATCCTCAACGCCATCGTCGGCTTCGTGCTGCTGTGGATCGCCTGCCATTTGTACAACTGGGTTGCTTCGCGCTTCGGCGGCATCGAGATCCACCTCTCCGACGCCCCCGAGGAAGCGTGATGGGCGCGATGAGTGCCACCATCCGCGCCGCCACGCCGGCCGATGTCGGCGCGATTCACGCGCTGATGTACGAACTCGCCGAATTCGAGAAGCTCACGCATCTCTTCACCGGCACGCCCGAACTGCTGGGCGACGCCCTGTTCGGCACGCACCCCGCGGCCGAAGCGCTGGTCGCCGAGGACGCGGGCAAGATCGTCGCCTATGCGGTGTTCTTCCATAACTACTCGACGTTCCTCGGCCGGCGCGGCCTGTATCTCGAAGACCTCTACGTGCAGCCGACGCAGCGCGGCACGGGTCTGGGCACGGCGATGCTGCGCGCCCTCGCGGCGATTGCCGTCGAGCGCAAATGTGCGCGCTTCGAATGGAGCGTGCTCGACTGGAACGAACCGGCGATCCGCTTCTACGAGAAGATGGGCGCGACCGTGTACTCCGACTGGCGCATCGTGCGCGTGACGGGCGATGCGCTCGACAAGCTCGCCGCGCCTGGCGAACCGGTCATCGGCTAAAACCCGCCAGTGCACAAAAAAGGGCCGTGCGCGGTGCTGCGCACGGCCCTTTTTCCATTTGCCCTTTTGCGTCTTTGCAAGTTCGCCTGTCTGCCTGCTTGCGGCGGCAGTTACTCGTCGCTATTCCCCAGCGCATCGCCCAGCAGATTCGACGCTTCCTCACCCGGCAGCGCCTCCACGTCGCGCAGCTTGCGGTTCATCGCGCGCGTGCGCACCTCGGCAGCTTCGATCGAGCGCGTCACCGACTCCAGTTGCGACTTCGTGCGCGCGAGCACATCGCCGAACTTGCCGAACTCCGTCTTCACCGCGCCCAGCACCTGCCAGACTTCGCTCGAACGCTTTTCGATGGCGAGCGTGCGGAAGCCCATCTGCAGACTGTTGAGCAAGGCCGTAAGCGTGGTCGGCCCGGAAATCGTCACGCGGAAATCGCGCTGCAGTAAATCGGTGAGGCCCGGACGGCGCAGGATCTCGGCGTAAAGACCTTCGGTGGGCAGGAACAGCAGCGCGAAATCGGTGGTGTGCGGCGGTGCGACGTATTTTTCGGCGATGGTGCGAGCCTCGGCGCGGATGCGCGCTTCGAGCGCGCGCCCTGCTTCCTCGATACCCGCGAGATCGGCGCGCTCCTGGGCGTCGATGAGCCGTTCGTAGTCTTCGCGCGGAAACTTGGCATCGACCGGCAACCACACCGGCGCGCTATCGCCTTCGCCAGCCTTGATGCCACGCCCCGGCAGGCGGATCGCAAACTCCACGCGCTCGCTGCTGCCCGGCACCGTTGCCACGTTCTTCGCGTATTGATCGGGCGTGAGCATCTGTTCGAGCAAGGCTTCGAGCTGCACTTCGCCCCACGTGCCGCGCGTCTTCACGTTGGTCAGCACTTTTTTCAGATCGCCGACGCCCGCCGCCAGCGTCTGCATCTCGCCCAGCCCCCGATGCACCTGCTCCAGCCGGTCGGAGACCAGCTTGAACGATTCGCCCAGACGCTGCTCCAGCGTCGCATGCAATTTCTCGTCGACAGTGCGGCGCATCTCTTCGAGCTTGGCCGCATTGTTTGCCTCGATATCCTTCAGACGCTGTTCGAGCGTCGCACGCACTTCGCTCAAACGGCGATCGTTGGACTCGATCAGCTGCGCGACCTGCTGACCCAGCAAGGTGCCGAAGTGGCGCAGCGCCGCGTTCTGCTCTTCGCGCGCCTGCTGCGCCTGCGTCTGCTGGCTCTGGCGCACGGCGTCGAGCTGCTGTGCATTGGTCTGGCTGAGCTTCGCGAGCTGCTGCGCGAAGCCGTCGAGCTGGTTGTTCTGCACGGTCGCGATGCTGGTGAGATGCGCCGCGAGCGCCTGTTGCACCTGCGCGAAGCCGCCGCCGAATTCGCTGCGCGAAGCCTGTGCAGTGCGTGCGATCTCGTTGCGCAGTTCGCGCTCGATGCGCTCGGCCGCGCGCGCCTGCGTTTCGCTCGCGCCGCTCAGGCGGTCGCTCAACTGATCGAGCGCATCGAGCGTGGCCTCTTCCTGACCATGCCGACCCTGACGCGCGCGCAACAACACAACGACCGCGACAATCGCCACCGCCAGCGCGATCGCCAGTATCAGCAACACGAGCGCCATCAACGACTCGACGCTCATGAACGCGCTTTCCCCAACACGCCCGGATTGACCGGATTGGGCGGCCGCCCCGCGCGCGGCCCAACCCCTAGCGCGGCGATCAGATTGTCGGCGGCGAGATTGGCCATCGCGCGGCGCGTGCCTTCGCTGGCGCTGGCGATGTGGGGCGTGAGAACCACGTTGTCCACTTCGAGCAGCGCCGGATGCACGGCAGGCTCGCCCTCGAACACGTCAAGTCCCGCCGAAGCGATCCGGTGCGTACGCAGTGCTTCTGCCAGCGCCGCGTCATCGACGATGCCGCCGCGCGCGATGTTGGTGAGCGTGGCCGTGGGCTTCATGAGCGCCAGTTCCGCCGCGCCGATGGTGTGATGATTCTCCGGCGTGTACGGCAGCACCAGCACGACGTGATCGGCCTCCTTGAGCAGATCGGCCTTCGAACGATATTCGGCGTTCAGTTCGCGCTCGATCCCGGGTGCGACGCGCGAGCGGTTGTGATAGATCACGCGCATATTGAAGCCGCGCGCGCGGCGTGCGAGCGCCTGGCCAATGCGGCCCATGCCGATCACGCCGAGCGTCGCGCCGTGAATGTCGGCGCCAAGAAACATGTCGAACGACCACTTCTGCCATTTGCCCGCGCGCAGATAATGTTCGGATTCGGTGACGCGGCGCGCGGCCGCCATCATCAGCGCCCAGCCGAAGTCGGCCGTGGTTTCGTTGAGCACGTCAGGCGTGTTGGTACCCAGCACGTTGGCGGCGTTGAACGCCGCGATATCGAAATTGTTGTAGCCCACCGCCATGTTCGAGACCACGCGCAGGCGCGGCGCGGCCGCCAGCACGGCAGCGTCGATTGGCTCGCCCATGGTGAGCGCGCCGTCCTTGTCGGCCAGGCGCGCCTTGAGCGCGTCGGCGGACAGCGTCTCGCCGTTGTTCCAGTCGACGTCGAAGTACTGCTTGAGCCGGTCGATCACATCCGGAAAGATCGGGCGCGCCACGAGAATCTTTTGCATCGTTGCTCTCCACACTGCTGGGGTTGAGTCGCGAATCGAGTCGAAACAGTCTGAGCGCATTGTCGCGCTAGACGAAAAAGAGCCAGGTCGCGGCGGCAAAGACGGGCGTGAGCAGCACGCACGACCAGCCAAGATAGCCGAAGAAGCCCGGCATGCGCACGCCGCGCTGTTGCGCAATGGCCCTGACCATGAAGTTGGGCGCGTTGCCGATATAGGTCATCGCGCCCATCCACACCGCGCCCGCCGAGATCGCCGCCAGCGTGCGCGCGCCGCTCGTCATGAGCGTGGGCGCGTCGCCGCCCGCGAGATTGAAAAACACCAGCCACGTGGGCGCATTGTCGAGAAACGACGAGAGCAGTCCCGTCGCCCAGAAGTAGAGCGCATCGTTGGGTCGGCCCGGCGCATCGTTGACGAACTGGATCAGTGATGCGAACGCGCCGTGCTCGCCCGCCTTGAGCATCGCGATCACCGGCGTGATCGTCACGAAGATGCCCGCGAAAAGCTTGGCCACTTCCGCGATCGGCGCCCAGTCGAAACCATTGTCGGCGCGCGCCGTGCGCGAGGTGCAAGCGAGCGAGAGCGCCGCCAGCACGATCAGGCCCGCGTCGCGCACGAGGTTCTGCAATTCGAGCCGCGCGCCCGGCAGATCGACGCCGATGCCCGGCTTCCAGACGCCGCTCATCAGCACCAGCGCGATCACGCCCGCCAGCAGCACGAAGTTGAGCTTGCCGCCGATGGCGATGCCGCCGCTATCGGGCGTCGGATCGGTTCGGGCGTCGCGCACCTCGTCTGCGCGACGGAAGTACCACGAATCGAGCACCCAGAACGCAGCGAGCAGCACGGCGCAGACGAACAACATCGGTACGGCAAGATGCTGCGTAGTCCAGAAGAAACTCACGCCGTTCAGGAAACCGAGGAACAAGGGCGGGTCGCCGAGCGGCGTGAGCGAGCCGCCTGCGTTCGCGACGAGAACGATGAAGAACACCACCACATGGACGGTGTGGCGGCGATTGTCGTTGGCGCGCAAGAGCGGCCGGATCAGCAGCATGGCCGCGCCGGTCGTGCCCATCACGCTGGCGAGCACGGTGCCGAGCAGCAGAATTGTTGTGTTGGTGCGCGGCGACCCGCGCAGATTGCCGTAGATGCAGATGCCGCCGGCGATCGTATAGAGCGCGCCGAGCAGCACGATGAACGGCACGTATTCGTCGACGAGCGCATGCACGAATAGCGGATACGTGGCTCCCACCCCATGCGTGAGCGCGAACGGCAACAGGAACGCGAGCGCCCAGAACGCCGAAATCTTGCCAAAGTGGCGATGCCAGAACGCGGCCGCGAACATCGGCACAAGCGCGATCGACAACAGCATCAGGGCGAACGGCAAGCCCCATGCTGCGCCAAGCGTCGCGCCGTTGACCGTGGACGCTTGCGCGCAGGGCGCCGCGCAGGCCGCGAGCGCAGCGCCGCCCTTCAGGATGCGCAGCAGAACGTCACGCGCCATGCACGACGATGACGTGGACGCGGTACGGTCCGTGAGCGCCAAGAATGATGGTTTGTTCGATATCGCCGGTACGCGACGGACCCGAGACAAAATTGACCGCGCGCGGCAGCTCGCCGCGTTCGGCGCGCATCAGCGCGAAAGCATCCTCGTGGCCGGCCACGATGCGCGATGCGCTCACCACGGCAATATGCGTTTCGGGCAGCAGTGCCCCCGAGGCCCAGGTGTGCGGGCCGGAGAGCAACACCAGCGTGCCGGTTTCGGCTGTCGCGCAAAAGCAGCCGGTCAGGCCAACGAGATCGCGGTCTTCGGGCTTGCGGAATTCGACGCTCAGGCCCGCACCGGTCCAGTCGAACGATTCGGGCGATTCGAGCGATTTCCAGGCGACGGCCTGCGTCGGCAACTTAAGCGATGCGAGATAGCGCGCGGCGGCGGCGGGCACGTCGGCCAGCTGCGCGACTTCGTCGACGGTGGTGGCCATCTTTTTCGCCTGCTCGACGAAGTGCGCGACGAGATCGCCCTCAAGCGGCGGACGCGGACCCTGCGGATGGCGCGCGAGGTAATCGGCGACGGCTTCCCGCTCGTGCGGCGCAGGCGCAGCGTCGCGGCCCTGGGCCGCACGGATGCGCGCGAGTATGCTGCGGCGGGCGGCCGTGGTATCCATGAACATCCTCGTCAGAATGAATAAAGGCGACGCGCCGATTATACCGGCGCGTCGCCTCGGGCTTTACTGGCCGAATGGCTATCCGGACGGCCCATCCCGGGTCCGCTTCAGTGCCCGGCGAGTTCCTCTTCCGTGGGCTGTTCGATGCCGAACACCTGGCGCAGATAGGCAAGATAAGCCTTGTCGTCGCACATGTTCTTGCCCGGCGAATCGGACAGCTTGGCGACCGGCTGGCCATTGCAGCGGACCATCTTGATGACGATCTGCAAGGGCTGATAACCGAGGTCGTTGGTCAGATTGGTGCCCACGCCAAAGGCCAGACGGCAGCGGTCGCCGAAGCGCTCGTACAGACGCAGCACCTTGGGAATATCGAGCGCATCCGAGAAGATCATGGTCTTCGTGCGGCCGTCGACGCGATTGTCTTCGTAATGCTTGAGCAGGCGCTCGCCCCACTCGAACGGGTCGCCCGAATCGTGGCGCGCGCCGTCGAAGAGCTTGCAGAAGTACATGTCGAAGTCGCGCAGGAAAGCCTGCATGCCGTAGACATCCGAGAGCGCGATGCCCAGGTCGCCGCGATACTCCTTCGCCCACATCTCGAAGCCGTAGATCTGCGAGTCGCGCAGACGCGGCCCGAGCGCCTGGCAAGCCTGCAGGTACTCGTGCGCCATGGTGCCGAGCGGCGTGAGGTTGTGCTTCATCGCGTAGTACACGTTGCTGGTGCCCGTGAACTGCTCGCCCAGATCTTCCTTGAGCGTGAGGATCACCTCTTCGTGCCAGCGCTTCGAGAAACGGCGGCGCGTGCCGTAATCGGCGATCTTGCAGTCAGCGAATTCAGGCTTGGCGCCCAGCAGCTCGATCTTGCGGCGCAGGCGCTCGCGCCCCTCTTCGTACTGCGGATGATGCTGCGTGTTGCGGAAATAGACTTCGTTGACGATCGCGAGCACCGGGATCTCGAAGAGGATCGTATGCAGCCACGGTCCCTTGATCTCGATATCGATTTCGCCGTTGTTCTTCGGCGAAGGCGTGACCGAAATGTACTTCTCGTTCAGGTGGAACAGCGCGAGGAAATCGACGAAATCGCCCTTCACGAAGCGCATCTTGCGCAGATATTCGAGCTCGGGCTCGGCGAAGCGCAGGCGGCAGAGCTTGGAGATTTCGCTACGGATCTCGTCGACGTAAGGCACGAGATCGACGTCCGGCGTGCGGCATTTGAAGCGATATTCCACATTGGCCGCGGGGAAATGATGCAGCACCACCTGCATCATCGTGAATTTGTACAGATCGGTATCGAGCAGCGAAGTAATGACCATGATTGACGAGCCGGACTGCAATCGGGGGGCGCCCGCCGGTCTGTTCCGGGCCGCCGGCACGCCTCGTGGGGCATGCGGCGACGCCGTCGGGCGGCGGGCATCAACGGTGCGCCCATGTTACCCGAATGCGGCATTCCGACGCGGCCATGCTCGCACGCCCGTTGAGGGCGCAGGGATATTGCGCAAGAAAGCGGCTCATCGCGCCACCTATCGGGCCACCCATCGCGCCGTTTCATCGAGCCCATGCCGCACTGCATAAACTAATCACGAAACGATATAAACGCTGCCGCGAGGGTGTGGATGGGGAATTTCCCATTCAGTTACAATACCGCTTTTGGCGCGGCCACCCCCAGCGCCATCCCCAATACAAAAGCTTGCAGGAGCTGCCTGAATGACCCACGTTGTGACCGAAAGCTGCATCAAGTGCCGCTATACCGACTGCGTCGATGTGTGCCCGGTGGACTGCTTTCGCGAAGGTCCCAACTTCCTCGCGATCGACCCGGACGAATGCATCGACTGCGCTGTTTGCGTCGCAGAATGCCCGGTGAACGCCATTTACGCTGAAGAAGACGTGCCTGGCGACCAGCAACAGTTCATCGAACTGAACGCCGAACTGGCGAAGAACTGGCCGAGCATCACCAAGACCAAGCCCGCGCTGCCCGAAGCCGAAGAATTCAAGGACGTGAAGGAAAAGCTCGCACTGCTGGCCCGCTAATCGAGCGCGCCGGGCGAGCATCTGGCGTGTCTGTTGATGCGCGCTTAGCGGCCTCGTCATCCCCTGCCGGAATTTTTTCGCGGGCATGAAAATAAGATGACGATCAGGTGTTGACAGACCCTGCCAGACATCCTAGAATCTCGTTCTCTGCTTTTGTTGATTCCCCGATAGCTCAGTCGGTAGAGCGCCGGACTGTTAATCCGTAGGTCCCTGGTTCGAGCCCAGGTCGGGGAGCCAGAATTTTCAAAAGCCCGTTAATCACAACGGACTTTTTAAAGAAGTTAAAGCTGTAGATGTACTGCTGTTCCCCGATAGCTCAGTCGGTAGAGCGCCGGACTGTTAATCCGTAGGTCCCTGGTTCGAGCCCAGGTCGGGGAGCCAAAATATAAAGCCGTTGCGTTTTTGCGCAACGGCTTTTTTCTTTTCAAGCGTCGGAAAACCGTCACTCCTTGCGGTATCGCATCCAATGTTCGCGAACTGGCATGAGGGCTGCGTACCGGTCTGGTGTACTCGTGGCAACACTACGAGCAGACGGGTTTCCATTCGACTGGCAAAGCGGTGCGCGCCTGGCGGACACGTGGGGCACCGACACTGAAGGGACGCCACCGGATTGCCACAAGTAATCGTCATTGCATTCGGCGATAAAGAGCGATTACGGCCACATCGCTCTTTATCACTATCCTCCCGAGCGCGACGCCGTCTATGTGCTGGCGTTGCGGCATCAGCGCGAATTCGGCTATCGATCGCGCACTGTCGTCGCCCTGCCCGATAATGTTGCTTCACCATCTCCGGGAGTCCGCATGAAATCGCGCACGACATCAAACCGCCACGCCGCCAGCCTGCGCCACGCGCTGGCTCTTTGCGCGAGCACGCTCGTCATGGCCACTGCACACGCTGAGCAGATCGGCAGCGTGAACACCAACTTCCGCATGACCGGTTCCGACAAAGTGGTCGTCGAGGCCTACGACGATCCCGCTGTGCAGGGCGTCACCTGCTACGTGTCGCGAGCGCGCACCGGCGGCGTGAAAGGCACGCTCGGCATTGCCGAGGACCCGACCGAAGCGTCGATCGCCTGCCGCCAGGTCGGCCCGATCAGTTTCGCCGCCCCGCTCAAGCAGCAAGCCGATGTCTTCAGCGAACGCATGTCGTTCCTCTTCAAAACGTTGCATGTGGTGCGCGTGGTCGACACGAAGCGCAACGCGCTCGTCTATCTCACCTACAGCGACCGCGTCGTGAGCGGCAGCGCGAAGAACAGCGTCACCGCCGTACCGATGCCCACCGGCACGACGATTCCCGTGCGCTAAACTGCAAGGATCTTCGCCGCATTCACGTCTCGCATACTCGTCCGATTCGCGCCGGATCCGCGCCATGGCCCACTCCGCCTTTCGCGATTACGCCCGTTACTGGCGCTCGCCGCTCTTGCCCGGCGCGGAGTTGCTCACGGCCGAGTATCACGATCACGCGTTCACCCCGCACTGGCACGACGCCTACACGGTTCCCGTGATCGAGGAAGGCGCGGAGTGCTATCGCTACAGCGGTGCGCATCATGTCGCGCAAGCCGGCAGCGTGCCCGTCATCAATCCGGGCGAGCTTCACACGGGCGCGCGCGCTGTGGACGAGGGCTGGCGCTATCGCGTCATGTACGTGCCGGTGGACTATCTGCACGCGCTCGCAAACGAGATCGCTGGCAGCGCACAGCCTCTACCGTGGTTCGATGCCGAAGTAATCCGCGACCGCGATCTGGCCCGCCGCGTCTCGCGCGCGCACTTGCTGATGGAAACGCACGCTGCCAGCGGCGCCACGCCCGACTCCTCTGCCCGCACGGATTCCCCCGATCTGCTGGCCGCCGAAGCCGCGCTGATCGACGCCCTTTCGACGCTGCTCGTACGCTATGGACGCACGCGCGCCACGCCGCTGCTGGCCAGTTCGCACGAACCGCGCGTCGATGTCATGAAGGCATTGCTCGCCGCCGACCTGACGACGCCCCTGCGCGTGGCCGATCTCGCTCAGGCGATCGGCTTGTCGCCGTTTCACGCGTCGCGCCTTTTCACCCAGGCGACCGGTCTGCCGCCGCACGCCTGGCGCACGCAGTTGCGGCTGCAACGCGCGCTCGCGCCCTTGCGGGCGGGCGTGGCTGTCGCCGATGTCGCGGCCGCGCACGGTTTCACGGATCAGAGCCACTTCACGCGTCACTTCCGCCGCATGTTCGGCGTGCCGCCGGGACGCTGGCAAACAGCCTGAATGCGGGCCTGAATCTGGGCCTGCCTTATACCGCCAGGGTTTGCGGCCAAAGCGCAAGATCGTACAAGCCACGCGCCGCGCGGCTCGCTAAGCTGGTTCTCCGTTACAGGAGAACGGCTTGACCTCGCACCCTCACCGCTTCAAGGAATTCGTCGCCGGCGCGCGCGACACCGTGCCGATGATGATCGGCGCCGCGCCCTTCGGCATGATCTTCGGCACGCTCGTCGCCACCGGGCCGCTCGCACTCTGGCACGGCCAGTTGATGTCGCTGGCCGTGTTCGCCGGCTCCGCGCAGTTCATCGCGCTCGGGCTGATCGCCTCGCATGCGAGCTTCGCCGTGATCTGGGCGACCACGTTCATCGTCAATCTGCGCCATGTGCTCTATAGCGCGACGCTCGCGCCCTATGTTTCGCATCTGCCGCTGCGCTGGCGTCTCGTGCTCGGCGGCGTGCTCACCGACGAAGTCTTTGCCGTCGCCTGGGCGTATTTCCGCCGACATGCGCCAGGCGACGTCTCGCCGTGGCACTTCCTCGGCTCGGGACTTTCGATGTATCTGAACTGGCAGGTCTGGACCGCTGCGGGCCTGCTGTTCGGGGTGGCCTTTCCGGGGCTTCAGTCGCTCGGGCTGGACTTCGCGATGGTCGCCACCTTTATCGCCATCGTCGTGCCGCAACTGGTGGCCGTGCGCTATCTGGCCGCCGCCATCACCGCGGGCGCGCTCGCGTTCTTCTGGCAGGCGTGGCCGTACAAACTCGGACTGCTGGGCGCGGTGCTGGTGGGCGTGGCAGTGGGCGTCATGCTGTCGCGCACGCGCAGGCCGCTTGATCTCAACGCGGACGCCGACGAAAGCGATAGCGATCCCCCAAGGCCCGCTCCAACGCATCGCCAGCCGCCCGCGCCGCCCCGTCAATTGCACGATCAACGCGAGCCGCATGCCATCACCGGAGGCCAGCGATGAACTACGTCGTTTTGATTCTCGGCATGGCCGCCATCACCCTGCTCGTGCGCACCGCAGTGTTCGTACTGGGCGAGCGCCTCGTGTTCCCGCCGCTCGTGCGCATGGCGCTAGGCTTCGTGCCAGTGACGGTGCTCACCGCGATCATCGTGCCGATGGCCGTTTCGCCGCACGGCCAGCATGCCGAGTTAAGCTGGCGCAATCCTCAGCTCGTCGGCGCACTGGCGGCGATCGCCGTGAGCGCGCTCACGAAGCGCCCGCTTCTCACCATCGCCGTGGGCCTGGGCGTGTTCTTTTTCTGGCAGGGCGTGGTATTGCGCTAGCCCGCGCGGCGGGCCTTCCGGCCGGTTTCGAAGCGACGCTCGGCCCGCTCCACTCAAGTTTCGCCCCCGTGCGCCGTTAAACCGTCGAGGCCTGCTTTGGCGCGATCTGCTCAAAACGAGCCAGGCGAATTCAGGCACCGCCAGGAATACACCGGGGCAACCACAATGGGGCACATCACCCTCAATCTCAAGGACGAAACGCTTGCGTCGCTGCGCAAGGATTTCGACGCGTTCCTGCGCGTCTCGCTCAAGCTCGACCCGCAGTTTCTGACGCCGTCGTTCGAGGACTTCCTGCGCGCGAAGCTGCTCGACAATATGACGCCGCTCACCGAACAGGCGGTGCAGCGTCTGCTGCAAGGCGGCCAGTACGCATGGGCCAAGCGCACGCTCGACAAGGAATTCCCGGAAGTCGTGTCGATACTGCTGCGGCAGGCGGGCGAGTTCGGCTTCGGCTTTGCGTCGCGGCCCGAATGGACGCCCGAAGAGCTGGCCAAACAGAGCCGCGAATGGGCAGCCGCAATCGTCACCGAGGCGCAAGGCGAAGAAGCGCTGATCGACCCGCTCGCCGCGCAGATCAAATCAGGCGTGCAGGACATCCAGACGCTGGAAGAAACCATGCAGACGCCGGCCTGGCGGCTTGCGGAATCGCTGCGCCAGCGTGTCTATGAAGCGAAGATCGGCTGCGAACAGGCAAGCGGCAGTCTCGCGCGCGAAAGGCTGGGCGAACTGCGCGGCCTGCTGCGCATGGGCATCACGCACGGCACGTTCCAGAAGCAGGAAGCGCAACAGATCATGGAATATCTGCGTCTGCTGAAGCCGGAAATCTTCGTCGAGGAACCGGACGACGTATTCACGCGCCTCGCCGCGTGGCTGCGCAACTTCTTTGTGCCGCCCACGCCGAGAAACCAGCCGCGCTAATTTGCCTGCCAGACGCGGCATCGCGCGCCGCGTCCGCCGCATCTGCTTGCGCTCACTTCCCCGCTTTTAATCCCACATCTTGCGCAGTTTTGCGCCGATTTCGATTTTTGCGCGCGCCGCCGCGGCCAGTCCCGACGCGCCAGGCGCGCCGACCACGGGCGGCGGCGGCCACGCGCAGGATTCGAACAGCGGCAGCATCTGCGCGCCGATAAAGCGCGTGCGCGATGCCCACACGTGCCGGTCGCCCGCCGCCGCCTGGTTATGCACGTAAAAGCGTTGCGGCACGACGATGTGCAGGTCTTCCTTCGCGCGCGTCATCGCCACATAAAGCAGCCGGCGCTCCTCTTCCAGTTCCTCGTCGCTGCCCGCGCCCAGATCGGACGGAATGCAGCCGTCGACACCATTGAGCACGAACACATTGCGCCACTCCTGCCCTTTGGCCGAGTGGATCGTCGAAAGAATCAGATAGTCCTCGTCGAGCAGCGGATCGGCGGATTCGGCGCTGGTGGCGTCCGGTGGATCGAGCGTGAGTTCGGTCAAAAAGCGCTCTCGTGACGGGTACGTGCTGGCAATACTTTCCATCTGCAGCAGATCGGCCATGCGCACCTGAGCATCTTCGTGATTGCGCTCCAGATGCGGTTCGTACCACCGCCGCACGCGTTCGAATTCGCCGGGCCAAGGCGTGGCGCGCGCGCCAATATTGTCGATCAGCGCGGTGAACGCGGGCCAGTCCTGCGCCGCGCGCAGCGGCGGCGCGAAGGCCGCGAGCGCCTGCGCGGCGCGGTAAGCGCCGGTGCACGCCGCCACCTGATCGAGCAGCCGTGCGGCCGTAGCCGGCCCGACGCCCGGCATCAGCTGCGTGACGCGAAACCCGGCCACACGGTCCAGCGGGTTTTCGGCCCAGCGCAGCACGGCCAGCACATCCTTGACGTGCGCGGCGTCCAGAAAGCGCAGACCGCCGAATTTCACGAACGGGATATTGCGGCGTGCGAGTTCGATTTCGAGCGTGGCGCTATGGTGCGCGGCGCGAAACAGCACGGCCTGTTGCTTGAGCGCCATGCCGCCCTCGCGCGCCTCCAGAATCTGTTCCACCACGTAGCGCGCCTGGGTGGCTTCGTCGGCGACCGTGACGAGGCGCGGCCGCTGCTGCGAGGCCTTATCGGTCCAGAGATTCTTGGTATAGCGCTCGGCGGCGGCATCCATGACCGCGTTGGACGCCGCGAGGATCGGCCCGGTCGAGCGGTAGTTGCGTTCGAGCGTCACCTGCCGCGCAGGCGGATCGAAATGCGTGGGGAAATCGAGGATGTTGCGCACCGTTGCGCCCCGGAACGAGTAAATTGCCTGCGCATCGTCGCCGACCACCGTCAGCCCGCGCCCGTCAGGCTTGAGCGCGAGCAGGATCGACGCCTGCAGGCGATTGGTGTCCTGATACTCGTCAACGAGAATGTGATCGAAGCGCGCAGCAAGATCGGCGGCGATAGCCGGTTCTGCCGACATATGCGCCCAATATAGCAACAGATCATCGTAATCGAGGACGTTCTGTTTCTGCTTGGCATCGGTATAGGCGGCGAACAGCGCGCGCAGTTGCGGCTCCCATTCGAGGCACCACGAAAATGAGCGCGCCAGCACGTTCGGCAGCGAATCACCGGTATTCACCACCCGAGAGTAAATCGCCAGACAGGTGGATTTAGCCGGAAATCGCTTCTCTTTCGCCGACAATCCCAGCTCATGACGCACGAGATTCATCAGATCGGCGGAATCCTCCCGGTCGTTGATCGTGAATGCGGGCGACAGTCCGATCTGCTCGGCGTATTCGCGCAGCAAACGGGCGCCCACGCCATGAAAGGTCCCCGCCCACGTCAGCCCTTGCGCCAGCGTCGCCGCGACGCCTGAAACGCCCGCGGCGATGCGGGCGACGCGTCGCGTCATCTCCTGCGCCGCGCGGCGCGAGAAGGTTAGCAGCAGGATACGATGCGGATCGGCGCCGTTGACCACCAGATGGGCGACGCGATGCGCCAGCGTATTGGTTTTGCCCGAACCCGCGCCGGCGATTACAAGCAGCGGTTCCGGAAGCGTCACCCCTGGCGCGAAGGCGTTCGATCCGCCATGCTCGACGGCGTCGCGCTGGGCATCATTGAGCTTCGCGAGATAAGCCGTCACATCGGGCAGGACCGCTTCGGCTTGGGAGGAGTCGGCAAGAGTGACAGTGGACACGGCGCAGGATCACAAGGAGGAGAAGCGGAGGAGAAGCGCGTCGTACTCGACGCGGCGACGCATACTGTATATCCATACACCTCGCAGCTGCAAGCGCGTCGAACCCGCCGTGATCTGGCGATATTTACACGCGAACGTCGCGCGAACCGGTTCTGGCGTCCAGAAAAAGCAAACGGCGGCCTCCGTTGCCGGAGGCCGCCGCTCAATGCCTCAAAATCTGCCGGCGAGTCTTACGGTTGCGATGTACCGCTCTGCTGCACCGCGCCTTGCTGCTGCGCCGACTGGCCGCTCATCTGGTCCTTCATTTCCGAATCGTTGGCCTCACGGTCAGCCTTGCGGTTGATCTTCGCGTCCTTGACCTGCGACTTGTACTGCGACTTGGCTTGCTTCTTCGCGTCCTTGTATTCCGCGTTCGCCGACTTTTTGGCACTGCGGTATTCGGCACTGGCCTGGGCATTCGCTTCACGCTTTTGCACCAGCGGATCCGTCGACGTGGGCGCGGTCAGGTTTTGCGGAGCCGGTGCGGGTTGCGCGACGCCGGCTGCGGCCGGCGCCTGGCTGGGTGCGGCGGCCGGCGCGAGGGTCGGCGCAGCCGACGCAGCGTCAGTCTGGGCGAACGCGCCTTGCGCGAACAGCGCGGCGGTGGCGAGAGCGGTACCGGTAAGCAGCTTGTGAATCTGAGTCATGGCATATCCTCTTTGCAATAGTTCCGGGAGTCGGTTCGCAACGGCCATACCTGCGTGCCGCTGTTGCTTCTATTGCCCTGTTGCGATCCGGCTCCCGCTCGATGAATCTGCCTCCTTGTCTTCGTCGATGGCGCAGTGCTGCGCGTATCTTCGAGAGGCAGTTTTCTCGGCTGGGGTGAAGCCATTTTTGTCTGAGGAAGCCCGTGATGTCCCGCAGCGTTACTCACCGTTTCACTTTCTGACGATTTCATAACATCTGGCCCCGAGATGTATCCGCCCGGTAGCATTTGCGTAGCAGTCATCGATCCACCCTCGAATCAACCGCGCCCGGACGGCTCGCAAGCCTGGGATCGCTTATCATGCTCACCCTTCGCGCGCCCGCGCGGCGCGCTCCTGATTCCCGATCTGCCATGCCCAATCTCGATTTCACCCTGACCGGCGACTACGTCGAACTCCACAACCTCCTGAAGATCACCGGCCTTGCCGACAGCGGCGGCTCGGCCAAGGTGATCGTCGCGTCCGGCGCGGTCAAGGTCGACGGCGAAGTGGAACTGCGCAAGACCTGCAAGATTCGCGCGGGACAATCGGTGCTGCTCGGCGACACGCGCATCGCGATCCACGAAGCGCAGTAGTGGGGTCGCGGGGTTGCGTCCACAGTTCGCGTCCGCAGTTCGCCTCGGCGTGCGGGCCGCACAAGCACGAAAGCGAAGGCTTTCGAAAGCAAATGCACCATGTAGGTGCTTTTTAGCCAAAAGAAGCGTAATCTCGTCTTTTGCTTCCAACTCCCACCACGACGCGAGCAGCACCCAACACAGGACACGCGGCGCGATTCTTCGCGCCGCGTCTGCTTTTATGACCCGATCCACCGCATCCACGCGCGCCCAGAGCAACCCCGGCAACCCCGATCCACGCCGCGCCATCGCCCCGCCAACGCTTCGCCGTCACGCCGCCGACACCGCGCGACTCGCCGCGCCACTCGCCATCGCACAGCTTTCGCAAATGGCCATGAGCGTGACCGACACGGTGCTGCTCGGCTCGCTGGGCGCGGGCGCGCTCGCGGCCGGCGGACTTGGCGCGAATCTGTTCTTCGTGGTGGTGACGGTGCTGCAGGGCGTGCTGACCTCGGTGAGCGTGAGCGTCGCCCAGGCGCGCGGTGCCGACGATCTGCATCGCGTGCCGCATATTTACTGGACGGGCTTCGCGCTTTCGCTGCTGCTGGCCGTGCCGGCATTCGTGCTGCTCTCGTTTGCCGGACCGCTGCTGCTGGCGCTCGGCGAGCCGTCGGTGCTCGCGCATCAGGTCGGCGAATATGCCTCGGTGCTGCGCTGGGGCGCGCCCGCAAGCCTGATCGGCGTGGGGCTGATGCGCTCGTTCCTGCCCGCCATCGGCGCGGCCAGGCGGCTGCTCTGGGTGTCGATCGGCAGCGTGTTTTTCAACGGCTTCCTCAACTACGGGCTGATTCATGGCGCGTGGGGCCTGCCGCATCTGGGCTTTCTCGGCTCGGCGGCGGCCACCTCGATCACCATCTGGCTGACCACGCTGCTGCTGATGGCGCTGCTGCATCTGCGGCCCTCGCACCAGCACTTCGTCGTGGCGCGCCGTCCCACCGCGCCGATGATGGGCGAGCTCTTTACGATCGGCTGGCCGGTGGCGATCACTTTCGCGGTCGAAGCGACGCTGTTCCTCGCCACCGGCATCGTCATGGGGCTGCTCGGCTCGACGCCGCTGGCCGCGCATCAGATCGCGCTGAACGTCGCCTCGGTGATGTTCATGGTGCCGCTGTCGATCGGCCAGGCGGCCAATGTGCGCGTGGGCTACTGGATCGGCGCGGGCCAGCCGGGCGCGGCGCGCCATGCGGGCTTCGTTGCGCTGGCGCTGGGCGTGGGTTTCATGTCGATGTCGGCGCTCGTGATGGTGCTCGCGCCGCACTGGATCGTCGGCCTGTATCTGCATCTGGACGATCCGGCCAATGCGCAGACCGTCGCGCTTGCCGCGTCGCTGCTGGGCGTGGCCGCCATTTTCCAGATCGTCGACGGCATGCAGACGGTCGGTTCGGGCTGCCTGCGCGGCCTCAAGGACACCCGCATTCCGATGTTGGCCGCAACGCTCGGCTACTGGGGGATCGGCTTTCCGTTCGGCTATGCGCTGGCGTTTCACTTCGGGCTGGGTGCGCTCGGGCTGTGGTGGGGGCTTGCCGCAGGACTGGCGAGCGTAGCCTTGCTCATGACCTGGCGCTTCCATCACATCAGCCGCCGCGTGCAGCGCGAAGCCGCCACGCGGGCAGGCTGACGCAGCCTGGCGGGCGGTTAGAATACGCGGCTGGCAAGGCGCGGCTACCGCCGTGCGCCAGCCGTCCCACGAGGGCGCAGAACAATACGCAAATGCCAGGCGCATGCCTCGCAAACGCCAGGCAAATAACCAGACAGCGCGTCCGCGCACGACCTGCGCCGTCGTCTGCCCTGCCCTGGCGCCGAGCCTCGAACGCCCTCTTTCCCGGACTCTCACAGCCCCATGCTCGCCCCCATCACCCGACTGTTCCCGCTCTGGGCCATCCTCGTTTCGCTGTTCGCCTACTTCAATCCCGGCGCGGTCGCGCCCGTCACGCCGCACGTCACCACGCTGCTCACCATCATCATGCTGGCGATGGGCGTGACGCTTTCGTTCGCCGATTTCCAGCGTGTCTTCACACGCCCAGCGCCCGTGCTGGCCGGCATCGTCCTGCACTATCTGGTGATGCCGCTGGCCGCCTGGGGCATCGCCCACGCGCTGCGCATGAGCCCGGACCTCACCGCCGGCATGGTGCTGGTCGGCAGCGTGGCGAGCGGCACGGCGTCGAACGTGATGATCTACCTCGCGCGCGGCGACGTGGCGCTGTCGGTGACGATCAGCGCGCTCTCCACGCTGGTGGGGGTGTTCGCGACGCCGCTGCTGACGCGCCTTTACGTGGACGCCTCGATCGTCGTCGACGTGCACGGCATGCTCATGAGCATCGTGCAGATCGTCGCGCTGCCGATCGTCGTTGGCCTGATCGTGAACCGTCTGGCCGGCGGCCTCGTGCGGCGCGCCGAACCGGCGCTGCCGCTCGTCTCGATGGTGTCGATCCTCGCGATCATCGCCGCCGTGGTGGGCGGCACGCATGCGAGCATCGCCACGGTCGGTCCGCTGGTGGCGCTGGGCGTGGTGCTGCACAACGGCATTGGCCTGCTGGGCGGCTACTGGGGCGGCCGCCTGCTCGGCTTCGACGAATCCGTGTGCCGCACGCTGGCCATCGAAGTGGGCATGCAGAACTCAGGGCTTGCGGCAACGCTTGGCAAGATTTATTTCTCGCCGCTCGCGGCCTTGCCGGGCGCGCTGTTCTCTGTCTGGCACAACCTCTCGGGATCGCTGCTTGCTGGGTTCTGGGCCGGCAGACCGGCGCGTGGCAGCGAACGCGACGCCGACGAGGCGCGCGAGCGCACGCGCGCCTCGCACGGCTAGGCGCGCTCCCCGTGGCTCGCCTGAGATCATGTTGCGCCGCTGGCAGATAGAATCCGCCAGGAATCCGCCAGCGGCGCAACGTAATCGAAACACGCGAACCACGCGAATCTGACCTGCACGGGCAAGGCCGGCAGGGGGGACGCCCGGCGCCCAACGCTCAGGAGAATCCGCTTGCTCGCCCCCACCGTTCCGAATGCGTCCCGCGCCCGCCTGCATGCCCTGAGGCGTGCCGGCCTCGCGCTCGTCAGCATCACGCTTCTCGCACTCGTCACGGCCTGCGCCACGCGCCCGCCCGCGACCGACTACCCGCGCGAGAACACCGCCGCGCTGCCCACCGCCGATGCGAGCGCGACGGCGCTCGGCGTCGCGCTCGCCGCGCCCGAAGCCGCGCATCCGGGCGAATCGGGCTTCCGGCTGCTGGCCACCGGCACCGATTCCTTGCAGATGCGCGTCGCGCTCGCCCGCGCGTCGACCAGGACGCTCGACATGCAGTACTACATCGCCAACGAGGACACGACCGGCAAGCTGCTGCTCGGCTCCGCGCTCTATGCAGCCGACCGCGGCGTGCGTGTGCGCATGCTCGTGGACGACCTGAACTTCCACGATATCGACCGCCTGATGGCCGCGCTCAACAGCCATCCGAACATTCAGATCCGCGTGTTCAATCCGTACGGCAGCACCAGCGAATCGATGTACCTGCGCACGCGCAACTTCTTTTCGAACGTCGATCAGTTCACGCGCCGCATGCACAACAAGTCCACGATCGTGGACAACGAGCTCGTGATCTTGGGCGGGCGCAATCTCGGCGACGAATACTTCAGCGCGAGCCCGACGCTGCAGTTCCGCGACCTCGACGTGCTGGGCGCGGGGCCAGTGGCGGCGAGCGTGTCGGCCAGTTTCGACGAGTACTGGAACAGCAGCGTCTCGTATCCGCTGGGCGTGCTCAACCATCAAAAGTTCGATGCGCACGATCTCGACACCGCGCGCGACGAGCTGCGCAAGCACTGGAGCGAAACCGCCGATCCGTTCAACGCAAAGCCGCTCAACGCGACGCCGCTCGCGCAGCAGATCACGCGCGGCGAGCTGGGCCTGATCTGGGCGAAGTGGCAGTTCGTGGCCGATTCGCCGGGCAAGATCGGCGGCCCGGAACAAGGCGAGCTGGGCGACGCGATGCGCTCGCTGCTCGACCGCATTCGCGCCGCAAAGAGCAGCGTGCTGGTGTTCTCGCCGTACTTCGTGCCGCACGACGCGGGCGTGCAGGAAGTGCGCAAGCTCACGGCGCGCGGCGTGCACGTGGCGATCCTCACCAATTCGCTCGCGGCCACCGACGCCGTCGCCGTGCAGGCGGGCTACAGCCCCTACCGCGTGCCGCTGCTGCAGGCCGGCGCCGATCTCTACGAATTCAAGCCGACGCAGCCCGAAGGCACCCCTTCGCGCCGCCTGGGCATCACGGGATCGCGTTCGCGCGCAAGCCTGCACGCCAAGGCCTATGTGATCGACGACAGCACGCTGGTGATCGGCTCGCTCAATCTCGATCCGCGCTCAGCGCGCCTGAACACCGAACTCGCGCTCACCATCGACAGCCAGCCGATCGCGCACGAGGTAGCGGGCTACTTCGCACACGCGACCTCGCCCGAAATCAGTTATCGCGTCACGCTCGCCACGCCCGAACAGATCGCCGCGCAGCGCGGCACGGCCACCAGTTCGCCGCTCATCTGGACCGACGAGGATAACGGCATGATCCGCACCTACAACCTCGATCCTGGTGCGGGTTTTTACCGGAATCTTCTAACCGGGCTATTCTTGCTGTTGCCGGTCGACAGCCAGTTGTGACGAGCGTCGCGAAGTTCAGCGGCAATTTCGCGACGCACTGCGCCGTCGACCAGTGCAACCCGGAAATCCGCCCTTTAGCCAGAACCAGCTCAGGCGTGACGTCCTCAACGGACGCTCACCCAGGCGCCGCCACGCTGCGCCGCTGCCCAGCCAACCTGCGCAAGCGCCCCGTCACATGCGGCGCCGCGCCGATACGCCGGCGCCGCTTTCACATCGGAGTGTCAACATGACCGCCAGCAATGAGAATGTCAGAATGGAACGCGACACGTTCGGCGAAATCGCCGTGCCGGCCGCACAGCTATGGGGCGCGCAGACGCAGCGTTCCCTGCAGAACTTCCGCATCTCGACGGAAAAGCAGTCGCCCGAATTGATCACGGCGCTCGCCTGGATCAAGCGCGCCGCCGCCGAAGTCAACCAGCAGCTCGGCGTGCTGGACGAAAACAAGGCGCGCGCCATCGTGCAGGCCGCCGACGAAATCGTCGAAGGCAAGCATGCGGGCGAATTCCCGCTCGCGGTCTGGCAGACCGGTTCCGGCACGCAGACCAACATGAATCTCAACGAGGTGATCGCCAACCGCGCGAGCGAGATTCTGGGCGGCGAGCGCGGCGAGTCGCGCAAGATCCATCCAAACGACGATGTGAACCGCGGCCAGTCGTCCAACGATGTGTTCCCGACCGCCATGCACGTCGCGGTGGCCGTGGCCATCGTCAAGCACCTGCTGCCCGCGCTCAGGACGCTGCGCGAAACGCTGGCTGGCAAGTCGAAGCAGTTCGCCGATATCGTCAAGATCGGCCGCACGCATTTGCAGGATGCCACGCCGCTCACACTAGGCCAGGAGTTCTCCGGCTACGTCGCGCAGCTCGATCACGGCATCAAGCATGTGGAGTCGTCGCTGCCGCATCTGTACGAACTCGCTCAGGGCGGCACAGCCGTGGGCACGGGACTGAATGCGCATCCGCAATTCGCCCAGAAAGTGGCCGAGACCATTGCGAAACTCACGGGCGTGCCCTTCGTCACCGCGCCCAACAAGTTCGAAGTGATGGCCGCCGCCGACGCGCTGGTGTTCGCGCACGGCGCGCTCAAGACCGTGGCCGCGAGCCTCATGAAGATCGCCAACGACGTGCGCTGGCTGGCAAGCGGCCCGCGCTGTGGTCTCGGCGAACTGTCGATTCCCGAGAACGAACCGGGCAGCTCGATCATGCCGGGCAAGGTCAATCCTACGCAGTCCGAAGCGGTGACCATGCTCTGTTGCCAGGTGTTCGGCAACGATGTCGCCGTGAACGTGGGCGGCGCGAGCGGCAACTTCGAACTCAACGTGTTCCGCCCGATGATCGCGCACAACGTGCTGCAATCGATCCGCCTGCTCGCGGACGGCGCGCTCTCGTTCAACGATCACTGCGCCGTGGGCATCGAGCCGAATCGCTCGCGCATCGACACGCTGCTCAATGAATCGCTGATGCTGGTGACGGCGCTCAATCCGCACATCGGCTATGACAAGGCCGCGCAGATCGCCAAGAAGGCGCACAAGGAAGGCACCACGCTCAAGGCGGCGGCGCTCGCGCTCGGTCACGTCACCGAGCAGCAGTTCGACGAATGGGTCAAGCCGGGCGAAATGGTTGGCAATTCGAAATAAGCCCTTAAACAAGGGTTGAAATGCAAAACAGGCGGCGAGGCATCCAGCCTCGCCGCCTGTTTTTTTGGCTTCGCCGTGACAGCGTCAGACCTGCCCGCGCGCGACTTCCTCGGGCTTCAGATCGACAATCGCGTCCAGCGCTTCCTTCACGTCGAGCGCGTATTTCGCCAGACGCTTCTGCTCGTCCGTTTCGGGCGTGAAGGTGGGCACGGGGATCGGATTGCCGTTTTCGTCGACGGCCACGAATACGATCAGGCAATCGGTCGTCAGGCGCAACTGGCCGCTTTTCGGATCGCCCGCGTGCACGGTGATGTGGATGTGCATCGAGGTGCGGCCCGTGGCCACCACGCGCGCGCGCAGCTCGACCATATTGCCGACCTGGATCGGCCGGCGAAAGCGGATGTTGCCCACGCTCACCGTCACGCAGTAGCGACCCGACCAGACCGCGGCGCAGGCATAGGCGGTTTCGTCGATCCACTTCATCAGCGCGCCGCCGTGGACCTTGCCGCCGAAGTTCACCGAGTTCGGCTCGGCGAGGAAACGGAACGTCGTTTCCGAACGGTCGAGAGGCTGCGTGGGCGTATTCATATCGGCTCCGGCTCTTGTGTATGCGGTGATTGCGTGTTCCGGACGCTTCGTCGGGGGAACATCGTTCTGGGTGCCGTCGATTATACGAGTGCATGATGTCGAACACAGCGCCGCCCCCGCCGGCGCTGTAGCAGCCATCGATCCCACGGCGCGCCACATCAGGCGTTGATCGCGGAGAATCGCGCGCGATAGTCGCCGGGCAGCACGCCATAGCGCCGCTCGAACGCACGCCGCAGATTCTGCTCGGTGCCGAAACCGCAGTCGGCGGCGATCCGTTTGACCGGCAGACGCGATTGCGCGAGCGCGTGCGCGGCGGCTTCGACGCGCATCGCCGCGACCGTGCGCGCAGGCGTGCGCCCCATCGCATCCACGTAGCGGCGCGCGAAGGTGCGCGGGCTCATGCAGGCGGCTTCGGCAAGCCGCTCGACGCTCAGTTCGAGATGCAGATTCGCGGCCATCCAGCCGTGCAGCGCGTCGAACGCGCCGCCCGCCGCGCTTTGCGCCGCCAGCGCTTCGCTGAACTGCGCCTGACCGCCCGGGCGCTTCATGAACACCACGAGGCGGCGCGCGGCCTGCATCGCCACCGCGTGGCCGCAGTCTTCTTCGATCAGCGCCAGCGCGAGATCGATGCCGGCCGTCACGCCCGCCGAGGTCCAGACCACGCGGCCCGCGCGTTCGTCGCGGATGAAGATCGGTTCGTCGTCGACTTCGATTTGAGGGAAGCGCCGCGCGAGTTGGGCGGCGTTGCGCCAGTGGGTGGCGGCGCGGCGACCGTCGAGCAAACCGGCGGCGGCCAGATAGAACGCACCCGTGCACACCGAAGCGACGCGCCGGGCGTGCGGCGCGCTGGCAGCGATCCAGGCGACGAGTTCGGCCTGCAGGACGGTGCTGTCGTCGATCGGGACGCCGGGGACGATCAACGTGTCGATGGTGGCAGGATCGAGCGCGTCGAGCCGTTCGGCCAGCACCGGCAGGCCCGCGAAGGTGGGCAGGACGCCGCCGTCGATCGAGGCGAGCGTGACCCGATAAGCGCAAGGTTCGCTCGCAGGCGACGCCGCCGACGATGGCGCGCGCATCGTGAGTTCGGCACGCCAGAACGCCTCGATGGGCCCGCAGGCGTCCAGCAGGACAAGATCGGGCGCAACGGCGAAGACGATATGGCGCGCGCGGGAAGTATCGGCAGGCATGGGAGCGGGAGCCTTCTGGTAGCGAATGCGCTCATCCTCGCACGAGTGAGCGTGGCAGTTTCGTCATTCTGCCATCAATTCCTGCCACAGAGGTGCCTGCCTTGCTGTCGCGCCGGCTATTTGTGGATCGAAATGCCTTCGTCGATCGTGCCGTACATGGTGATGCCGCTCGCGCTGTTCGACGCCGGCGTGCCGCTGGCGCAGGCTGTGCAAAGCAGCGTCAGCGCCGCAAGGGCCAGAATGCGTTTCATGACTGCCTTCATAACTGCCTGAGTGCTACGGAAAGAAGCCGATTCTAGCGCGGCAGTCCTTCCGCTCGCGCCTTCCCCGGCAGCGTGCAACATTTCACGGCAAACTGAAACGTCGAATGCCGCGTTTCGCTAGAGTGGCACGGTACGTAACGCAAAGAGCCGATCATGCCCCTGCCCACCGCCGACGAATCCCGCCATTTCCCAGGCCTTGCGCGCGTTGCCGCGCTGCTCGCCGATCCCGGCCGCGCCGCCATGCTCTGGGCGCTCATGGACGGCAGCGCCCGTCCCGCCGGCGAACTCACGATGATCGCCGGCCTTTCGCCGTCCGCCGCCAGCGCGCATCTCGCGCGGCTCACGGAAGGCGGCATGCTCGCCGCCGAGGTGCGCGGGCGGCACCGCTACTTCCGCATCGCCACGCCCGAGATCGCCCAGACCATCGAGGCGCTGATGAATGTCGCGCACGCCAGCGCGCCGCTGCGGCCCGTCACGCGGCCCGCGCGCAGCGTGCCGGTGGAGATGCGCCATGCGCGCACCTGCTATGACCACATGGCGGGCGAAGTCGCGGTCCAGGTGTTCGACCGGCTGGTTGAGGGCGGATTGCTCGCGCTCGCAGGCGACGATCTCGAAGCGACTGAAGCCGGCGTCGCCAGGCTCACGGATTGGGGCGTCGATCTTGGCGCACTGCGCGCGCGGCGGCGTCGTTTTGCCTGCACCTGCCTCGACTGGAGCGAGAGGCGGCCGCATCTGGGCGGCGCGCTGGGTGCGGCGCTGCTCGAACGCTTTACCTCGAACGGCTGGGTCGAGCGCGCGAGTCGCCCTCGCGTGCTGCGCATCACGCCGCTCGGCCAGCGCGAATTCGACGCTTTCGTCGCCGTCTAAGACGCGGGTCAGCCTGACGAAAACCCAACAACTCCCTTCAAATCCCCTCGAAAATACCGGCTTCACGTCGTCATCACACGTTCTGTTACATAAGGTGCATAGGCTTTAACAAATCTGTGCTCCCGGAAACACGCGCGACGGATAAAGTGCGCCACATGGCTTCGCGATATTTCATCAGCAGGTCATGCTCTGCAACGCGCAGGAGAACACACCGTGAAAACGACAAAATACAGCCACCACACCTTTGCTCGCCGTACGCTCATCGCGGGCGCGGTCCTTGCCGCCTTCGCGTTCAATCTCGCCAGCACCGAGGCGCTCGCGCAGTCCGCGCCGCAAGCTGCGCCGGCTGCCGCCCCCGCGGGCGATCCGCCCTCGCGCGTGGCGCGTCTCGACTACATGGCGGGCGACGTCACCACCGAACCCGCCGGCGCGACCGACTGGTCCTACGCCCAGCTGAACCGCCCGCTCACCACCGGCGACCAGCTCTGGAACGACAGCAACGCGCGCTCGGAAATGCACATCGGCTCGACGGCCGTGCGCATGGGGCCGCAGACGAGCCTCGACGTCCTCAATCTCGACGATGCCAGCGCGCAGCTCAAGGTCGCGCAAGGCACGCTGTCGACGCGCGTGCGCTCGCTGCCCGCCGGCACCGCGTACGAAATCGATACACCGAATCTCGCGCTCGGCCTCAACGGTCCTGGCGACTATCGCGTGGATGTCGCGCCCGACGGCAGCGCCACCACCGTGACCGTGCGCAGCGGCAGCGTGACCGTCTACGGCGAAAACGGCCAGATGCCGATGCAGGCCGGCCAGCAGATCCGCTTCACGGGTACGGCGCTGCAACAGGTCGCAAGCGTCGCGGCCCCGCCGCCCGATGCCTTCGATCAGTGGGCGCTCGCGCGCGACGCGGCTGAAGACCGTTCGGTCTCGGCGCGTTACGTGTCGCGCGATATTCCCGGTTATCAGGATCTGGACGCCAACGGCACGTGGCGTGAAAGCCCGCAGTACGGCGAGGTGTGGGTGCCGAACGCCGAACCGACCGGCTGGGCGCCTTATCACGACGGCCACTGGGTCTGGCAGGCGCCGTGGGGCTGGACGTGGGTCGATGATGCACCGTGGGGCTTCGCGCCTTATCACTATGGCCGCTGGGCGCAAGTGGACGATTCGTGGGCGTGGGTGCCGGGCCCGATCGTCGAAAGCGCGCCGCCTGTCTATGCGCCTGCGCTGGTCGCCTTCGTGGGCGGCGGCGGGGGCGGCGACGACTGGGGCGTGAATCTGGCGATTGGCGGCGCGGCTGCGGCTGGCGTAGCGTGGTTCGCGCTCGGGCCGGGCGAGGCATGGCATCCGGGCTGGGGCGGCTGGAGCCCGCATTACTATCAGCGCGTGAACCAGACGGTGGTGGTCAACAACTACCGTCAGAACGTCAACATCACCAACATCAACGTTCACAACACGTATATCAACTACCACGTGCCGGGCGCCGTGACAGCCGTGCCGGCGACCGCCTTCGTGCACGGTCAGCCGACCGCGCGCTTCGCGCAGCACGTCGATCCGCGTCAATGGCAGAACGCGCGCATCCAGCCGGGCACGCCGGGTATCGCGCCGGTACAGGGCAGCTTCGCAGCGAATATGCGCCGCGCCGACTATCGTCCGCCTGCCACGCTGAACCAGCGTCAGGTCGTGGCGACGCGCGCGCCGATTACGCCGCCCGCTTTCCATGACAACCTGGCGCAACGTTTTGCGCACGGCGGCGGTACGGTGCCGGGTGCCGGCGCGCCCGTGGTGCGCGTCTCGGCGCCTGCGCACGCGTCGTTCGCACCGTTCTCGACGGCGTCGCATGGTGGCTGGCCGCAGCAGAACGTGCGCGTCGTGCCGCCCCACTCGCCCGAGATCAGCGCCTCACGCCCGAACGGTGCGCCGGGCAGCGCGCAGCAGAACGCGCCCCGTGGTCCGAATGAGGCCAATGCGCCCGCCGCCCAGCACGGCCAGCCGAACTTCGCGCCGGGCGCCAGCGCGATGGCTGCGAACGTCCACGGTCCGGCCGGGGCGCAAGCGGACGCGGCGCATGGCGTGCCGCATCCGCCGCAGTTCGCAGGTCATCCGCAAGCCGGTCAGCCGCAGGCTGCGATGAACGGTCGTGCTCCGGCTGCCGGTGCGCAGGGCGAGGCGCATCAGCCCGAATGGACTCAGGCCCACACGCCGATGGCCCTGCGCGGTCAGCCGGGCGCGAACGAAGCGGGCCGACAGCCGTCGCCGGCGATGCAGCAGCCGCACGAGGCAGCGGCGCAGCGCGTCCCCGAGCGTGGCAACGAGCCCGTGCCGCAACCGCAAGCCGCACAGCCGCAACACGGCTTCGAAGCACAGGCGCGTCCGGAACAGCGTCAGGAACAGCGTCCTGAGCAACGGCCGGAACAGCAGCCGCAGGCCCATGCCGATGTCCACCCGCAGCAGGCCCAGGCCCAGCCGCCGCGTGAAGAAGTCCACCCGCAGCCGCAAGCCCAGCCGCGCGCGGAACCGCGCCCGCAGCAGCAGACGCGCGAGGAATTCCACCCGCAGCCGCAAGCCCAACCGCGTGCGGAACCGCGCCCGCAGCCTCAACCTCAGCAACGCGCGGAATTCCACCCGCAACCCCAGCCGCAGCCGCGCGCGGAACCGCATCCGCAGCCGCAACCCCAGCCGCATCCGCAGGAACACGCGGCCGGCAACCATGACGAACACCATCATGGCTAAGGGTGGACGCTGAGGGCCGACACCAGGCCCGCCAGCAAAACAAAAGCCCGCGAACGTCACCGTTCGCGGGCTTTTCCATTCAGTGCATCAAAAACGTTACACCGCCATCGGCGCGCTCAGCGGTTCGTGATGACGGTAGCCGACCAGCGAGAAGTCCGACGGCTCGACCTTCTCCAGCCATTCCGGCTCGTACACGCCCGTCTTCGCGTAGTCGGGCACACGATCGGCGATCTCCAGTCGCGGACTCTCGAACGGCTCGCGGCGCAGCTGCTCATTGAGCATGTCGAGCTGGTTCTCGTAGATGTGGGCGTCGCCGATGAAGTACGTAAACCAGCGCGGCGTATAGCCCGTCAAACGCCCGACCAGACTCAGCAAGACCGCGCCTTCGGTCAGATTGAACGGCGTACCCAGGCCCACGTCATTGCTGCGGATGTACAGGCAGAGCGAAATTTCGCGCTTCGCCGGGTTCGGCAGGAACTGATAAAGCAGGTGGCAGGCTGGCAGCGCGATCTCTTCCAGCACGGCCGGGTTCCATGCATGAAACAGAATCCGACGGTCGGCGGGATTGCTCATGATGGTGTCGAGGCACTGGCGCAGCTGGTCGATCGCCTTGTAAAGCAGCACCTTCGGCTGGCCGTCTTCGCTGAACTCCGTGACGCGTGCGTAACCGCGCGACTGCGCATCGGCGATCTGCGCCGCCGCGCCCGCGTCGAGCACCTTGTATGCCGGCCACTGGCGCCACTGCACGCCATAGACGTCGCCGAGATCGTCCGTGCCCCGGCGGTATGGGTTGGCCAGCCACTGGGCGTTCTCATTGGCGTTGGCGTCCCAGACCTTGCAGCCCAGCGCACGGAAATCCGCAGCGCTGCGCGAGGCGCGCATGAAGCCGATCAGCTCGCCCACGGCCGACTTGAACGCGAGCTTTTTGGTCGTGACGGCCGGAAAGCCCTGCTGGAGGTCGAAGCGCAGCATCGCGCCCGGCATGCTGATGGTGCGGATGCCGGTGCGGTTTTCCTGCCAGCTGCCGGTGTCGAGGATCGAGCGGACGAGCTCAAGATACTGTTTCATGCGGAGTCCCTGAACGGGGTGCGAGTGCCCCGTGCGGCTTCAAAAGCGAGATTCTATAGCAAGCCGGGCATCGCTGATCGGGGGCCATTTCGCAGCTGTCGGCGCGAACGCGATGACAGGTTGCATCGCACTTAACAAATTTAGCTAAAACGTAATTAAGTTCAGACGCCCGACGTTACGGAACATAAATCGGGAACATCCCAATAAGCGTGGGAACGTCATTTGCTGTCGCGCGCCATAGCGCGGCGAATGACGATTGAAACGGAAAATAATACTGAAATGTCCGACCGCGATAATCAGTAAAAATCCCTCGACGTAATTTCACCACTCATAAAGGCAATTACCTTACAAATCGTTCGGCTCTACCGAATTTTAAAGTTCGAGACTTCCAGTGAAAAATAATGCATCGACTAGATTCAGTGAGTGCGAGGCTGCACGACGCAACTCTGCGAGCGCACGCGCCATTTAAAGCGTCATCGCGCCCTGCAGTGCGGAAATAAAATGGGGAGTGAACGAAACGGAACGGGGAATTGCTGGAAACCGCCTGGAACCGCTTGAAACCGCTGCAAACCGGATTGCCCGGCGAACTTCGCGGATGAGGCGGCCCGCCTGCGCGAGCCGCCACCCGCACGAACCCGCGCCCCCGCGCAAGTACGCTTGCACCCCTGACACCCTCATGGCCTCTTCAGGCTCTTCGTCAGCGCTTCAAACCGCTCTGATGACAATCAACGCGTACACGCCATCAACGTCTAGCCGGCCACGGATCGGGATTGCGTGTGGCCGCTATTTGGTCCCCCTCTTGCGAAGCCCGTTCAGGCTCCGCCCCCCGAAACCAGACCGCCCGGATGCGGCGCAAGCGGATCGCTCTCCATATGCCGCATGCCGTGCGCGCACAGCAGCCGGTACAGGGTGACACGCGAAATGCCCAGTTCCTGCGCCGCGTCGCCAAGACGGCCGCGATGGCGCAGCAAGGCCAGCTCGATCGCCTGCCGCTCGGCCGCTTCGCGCGCCTGTGCGAGCGACACCGGCACGACTTCGACGTAATCGCCCAGTTCCAGATCGCGTGCGCTAATCGCACGTCCTTCCGACATGACGATGGCGCGACGCACGCGGTTGATCAGTTCGCGCACATTGCCGGGCCAGCTGTAGTTATGCAGCGCGGCGATGGCGTCAGGCGAGAAGCCGCGCAGGCGGCGCGCGCCGTCCTTCTTGAAACGTTCGAGCATATGGCGGGCAAGCAGTTCGATATCCTTGCCGCGCGCGCGCAGCGGCGGCTCGTCGATCTGCAGCACGCACAGGCGGTGATACAGATCCTGCCGGAAACGCCCTTCCACCATGGCCGCGCGCATATCGACGTGAGTGGCCGAAATAATGCGCACATCCACGGGCATCGACTGATGGCCACCCAGCCGCTCGATCTTGCCTTCCTGCAGGAAGCGCAGCAGGCTGGCCTGGCTTTCCATCGGCAGGTCGCCGATTTCGTCGAGGAAGAGCGTGCCGCCGTTGGCCGCTTCCACCCGGCCGATCTTGCGCTGGCTCGCGCCCGTAAAGGCGCCGCGCTCGTAGCCGAACAGTTCGGATTGCAGCAGATGCGGCGGAATCGCGCCGCAGTTGATCGGCACGAACGGCGCGCTGCGCCGCGACGAGCGTTCGTGGATGGCGACCGCCGTGAGTTCCTTGCCCGTGCCCGATTCGCCGGAGATGAACACCGGCGCGTCGGTCATGGCGACCTTGCGGATCGAGCGGAACAAGGCGAGCATCGCCTCGCACGAGCCCACCATTTCGCCCTCGGTGCCGCCCGTGGTGTCGTTGGAGGCGGCTTCGACCAAGGAAACCATGCCGTAGGCGTGACCGACGGAATCGACGATGCGCTCGCCGCTCCACGGTACCGTTACGTAATCGAAACAGTAATCGCGCACCAGACGGCGCAGATTGGCGTCCTGCAGCTGGCCCGTGGTGGTCGCTGCGACCCAGCCTACGTTAGGCAGCGTCAGGCAAGGCTCGAACGAGCCGATCTCATGCAGATGGAACTGGCTCGACAGGTCGAGCAGGCCGCCCGCGGGCATGCCGGCGCGCAGCGCACGCCGTGCATCCCGGGCATTGCCCACGATCTCCACCTGCCAGCCGCGCTCGTGGAACCGCTCGTTCAGCGCTTCGTTGGGACTGCGCGTCACGTAAACCAACTGCCGCGTTGCGGATTCCATTATTCAGATCCTCTTGCCAACACATCGTTGCGGAATGACGGCACGCTCCTGATGTACAGACACGCAGCAAACGCACCGCGCGTCCGGCACCGTGGGGCCAGACGACACAATTTCATTTGCTGACAGTGAATCCCCGAGCTGCGACGTGTGTATGTCAACACCCTGCCCATGTCTGAGCTTTTTGTTTTCGGCTTTACGCTTTTTCTGAAGCTTACTCTATGCACCCGGGAGTTGGATAGAAAATATGCGGCGTGAATGGATTAGGGCACGATGGAAAGGTTTCCATTAGCGCTTTACCCTGAATCATAAGAAGAAAATCATTACAAGCGCATGCATCCGCCCCATTCCCGCAGGGGGGATCATTACGTAACGTCATGACGTAACACAAAATCGCGCAAACGTTCTCCGTTGAAACTCCCAAACGAATTTCAGGGGTTTAAAGCAGCCAACGTTTCAGCGCTGAAACATTTTCTCGAATATCCGCAATTCAAAATCCGCAGAAAATATCGAGAGCCCCGTCGCATCAAGGGTTTGCGGGACATGGCACACGTTTCGCTAAATGACCTCGCACCAGGAGACACGCCATGCGACTCATTCGTACGAACGCCAAGCTCAGCCACGCAGTCAGTCACGTCACCGCCGTTGCGGCCGTGCTGATTCCCGCTGCGCTCCTCGCTGTCGCGCCGTCGGTGTATGCACAGACCGCGACCGACGCGGCCAGTGCCTCCTTCGTCGTGGCGAGCGTGAACGCCGATGTCGTTCCTGCAACAACTGCGGTCAGTGCGACGGTGGCTCCGGTGACTGCAGCCGTTTCGGCAAACGATGCCGGCATGCAGGCGGCGACGCTCGACACCAGCGCGTCCGCAAGTCAGGACAACGGCACCGCCGGCTCGAACTTGAGCGCCGCGCCGCTTGCCGCCGACCCGGGCCCCGCCGGCGACGAACCGGTGATGGCCGGTGTCGGCTCGATCGACGACCAGACGCTCTCGCATCAACGCGGCGGCGCGGTCGGCATGTTGATGGTAGCAGCCACCCCGCAACTGATGCGCGGCGGCAACAGCGTGACGCTCTGGGACGAAATCGCCCCGCCCGCGCCCCTGCCGATTCCGGTGGATAGCGGTCAGGCGGCGCAAGGCAACATCGCCAGCTACACGCGCAAGTGAAACAGATTAGCGCAGCAGACCGGACGCAGTAATTCCGACACAGGACCCGCGCCGTACGCGGCGCGGTTCGGGAGCAGCGAACAAGAGTCGCTGCCCCGAGGAGCAAGACGGAGACCGACATGAAAGCTCGCTTTACGACGCCAGGCTTGCACCGGCGTTGCGCGCAGATCACAGGAGTCCTGATGGGTCTGTGCGCAGCGGCGCTCACGGCAGGCGTCAGTGCGCAGCAGGTGGTGAACCCCGGCGACATCATCGTGGAGCGTGACGTCACCCCGCGCAGCGCGTTCGCCAATGTGCCGAAGAGCCAGGACCCCGTGCTCGTGCGCGCTACCACGTTCCCGAAGAACTCGTTCGATCCGGCCATGGCCACGCTCGTCAACGATACCGATCTGACCAACGCCCGCGGCAACTCAGGCGTGAATACGAGCGGCGCGTTGGCCGGCGAAGCAGCAGGCGTGCAGGCAATCAACCGGATCCTCGTCGGCAACCCGGCGGGCGGCTCGAACGGCGCGCTCGGCGCCGGCGGCAGCGCCTCGGCGATCGGCGGCATTGGCAACACGATTTCCAGCACCGTCACCGGCGCGCTTGCGCCGCTCACCAGCGCGCTTGGTTCCATCGGAGGAGTGAAATGATTCGTCGTCCCAAACTTCTGGCCACGCTGGCGCTTGCGACCGCTGCCGTTGCGCTCGCAACCGGCGCACACGCGCAGGCCACGGTCGGCGCCATCGCCGTGATCGCGCCGAACGCCGCGACCTCGACGACCGGGGCACTGACCGTGAACGAAGCGGCTGGGCTCGACAACGCTCAAGGCAACCAGCTGTCCATCTCCAGCGGCGGCGCGATTGCGAACGTGAATCTCGATGACCAAAGCACCTCGACCCGCGCGCGGCTCGCTAACGCCAGCGCGATTATCGGCTCGGGTGCCTTCAATAACACGTCGGGCGCCATGATGATCAATCAGGCTGCGGGCGTGGGCAATATCCAGCGCAACAGTGCCCAGATCGGCACTGGGGCGTTCGGAGTGGCGATGCTCTCGGACGGGGAACTGTCCGCGGTCACCGCCCAGAACGGCAATACGGCTAACCAGGCAGGCCAGGCAGGCGGTATTCGTGAGGTACGCATCGACGGTGTGTCCTTCAGGAATGCAACGGGTCTCGTGCAGGTGAACCAGACGGCCGGAGCCGGTAATGCAACGGCGAACAGTTTTGTGCTCCGTCCCCCGGCGGGCACTCTTTTCTAACTGACCACTCAAGTATCGGAGCGAAACATGAAGCGCACCCTCATCGCAGCGGCAGTCCTCGCAACGGCAGCAACGTCCTCGTTTGCAGGCTCGAACTCCGCTTACCTGTTCAACTACACGGCCGTCGGCGAACAAGTCGGCATCGAAGGCTGGGTCAGCCTGTTCGGATGCGTCAGCGTCTCGAGCACCGCAGGCGCCGTCATCAACAACTCGCAGACGACGTCGGGCGGCACGCTCAAGCCCCAGGCCCAGAGCTATATCACCGGCAACGTGACGACCACGTATGACAACAACACGTGGAGCGTGAACGGCACGGGCACCAACTCGAGCTACAAGAACTCGTCGTATGCGACGGCCGAAGAGTCGGCATCGTCGAAGTCGTCGACGAAGACGCACAACGTCGCATCGTCGACCTCGACGACCTCGTCGAGCAACAAGGCCTTCTCGAAGACCTACAACGCCGGCATTTCGGGTGACTACCACGTCGCCACGGATAGCGGCAGCTCCAGCAGCTCGTCGAAGACCAGCGCGCACAGCAATACGGGCGATGCAGCCGTCGCTACGTCGTACAACAGCGTCGGCAACAACACGTCGACGAAGTCGCAAAGCGGCTCCGGCAGCGCAGCCGTGCAAGTGACGACGAACAGCAGCGGCACCCCGGCCAACGGCACGGCTGGCATTGCTATCTCCGGCAATGAAGCTACGTCGCACACGAAGACGAACTCGCATAACAACAGCGACACGACCAGCGCGGGCATCGCCTGGACGTCGCAGGACAACAAGAGCTCCAGCCACACCTCGCAAAAGGCGAACTCCGCGTACGCCGACGGCACGGGCAGCGCAGCCGTGTCGGCCTACGAGAACGGCACGAGCTCGAAGTCGAGCAACTCTAGCAAGACGTACAACCACTCGTATGGCGAATCGAGCTCGAGCACGAAGAACGAAGCTCACTCGTACGCCAAGGCCACGCAGGAAAGCAAGTCGTGGGGCTATAGCGTGAGCGACTCGCTGAACACGGTCAACGAAACGACGACCGGTTCGGTCACGCAGCACTACGACACGCAAGTCGCCGGCACGCTGGACGCCACCACGGGCAGCAACGCAGCAACGGGTGTGACGGGCAACCTGGGCGTGAACATCGCCGAAGGTATCAACAACGCACAGAGCAACAACGTTGCCCTCGCGTCGGTTGATGTGGGCAATGTGTTCGGTAACGCCCAGATCTTCAACACTCAGACTTCTGGCGGCAAGGCCAGCGTGAAGAACTTCAACCTGAATGCGTCGGTGGGTGATGGCTCGCTCGCCAGCGTCTCGGGCAACGTGGGCGTGAACGTCGCGTCGGGTATCGGCAACGCACAGAACAACAGCCTCGCCGGCTCCGTGACGACCTCCAGCAACGCAGGCACCGCCAAGACGACGGCGATGGTCGCGACCGACAACAATTCGCAGAACGCAGCGACGTACGCTACCGGCCAGTTCCAGGGTACGGCTAGCCTCGGCGCAGGCGCACTGGCCGGCGCAAGCGGCAACATCGGCGTGAACATCGCCGGCGGTATCGGCAACCTGCAGCACAACGGCCTGGCCATCGCAGCAATCAGCAACGGCCACTAAGCAGTCCGCAAGTAGAAGCAAACCAGGGCTGTACCTCGATGCACCGGCCGCCGCCACAGGCGGCCGGTGCTCAAACCAGAAGCAGGAGACCACCATGTCCGGGCTCGCATCGTCCCCGGCGTCAAGGATGTGTGCTGTCGCGCTGGCGCTCGTCGCCACCGCGGCTTTCATGCCTGTGCACGCGCAATCGATGATCGACGCAACGCATCTGGTCGGCGTGCCGATCAAGCTGCCGCTGCGCTCGATGCGCGATATCCGCTACAGCAGCATCGTCAGCCAGCAATACGACTACAGCTGCGGCGCCGCCGCGCTCGCAACGCTGCTCAAGTATGGCTACGGCATCGACATCCCCGAACCGGAACTGATTCGCCGGATGATGGTGTACTCCACGCCCGAAGTGGTCGTGAAGAACGGCTTTTCCATGCTCGACATGAAGAAGTTCGTCGAAACGATCGGCCTGCGCGGGCGCGGCTTCCGCGTGAATACCGACGCCCTGTATCACCTGCAGATTCCCGTGCTCGTGCTCATGAATATCGAAGGCTACGAGCATTTCGTGATCGTCAAACACGCCGAGAACGGCCGCGTCTTCATTGCGGACCCCGCGCTCGGCAACCGGATTGTTGCCGAGGACGACTTTGCGAAGACCTGGAATGGTCTCGTCTTCGCGGTGCTCGGCAAACCGTTCCTGGAGGACTCTCCGCTGTTGCAGAACAATGAGTCGCTCGCGCTGAAGCTGCGCGAGAACGCCCTGCAGAATGGCACGGCAGCGACTCCCTTCTTCGAATACGGCCTCGACAAGGCCGTTATGTTCTGAAGTACACAAGAGTCATGAATCGCAACCTCTCACAGACTGGCATCGCGGCAGGTCTTTGCGCGCTCGCCTGCGCTTATTCGAATGGTGCGCGGGCCGCCGAGAGCCTTGCCGCCACGCAGCCTCCGCAACCCTTGACACCCGCCTTTCTCGCCGCGGCCGGCTCCGACGCCCAAGCCGTGCACTGCGAACCCGTCGATGACGACGTGCTCGCGCATCAGACCGGCAAATACGCCGGCAACGACATGATTTCAGGCGTCGTCCTGAACGTCATCTCGCAATGGCAGTTGCCCAACGGCGCCACCGCCACCGCCCAGGGCGCGCTGACTGTCGTGCAGAACACCGTCAACCAGTTGAGCGCCAGCGTACAGACCAGCGCCAAGGTCACCGACCCGGTCGCGGGCGGCACGACCACGGCCAACAGTGGCGCCACGCCGAATACGTCTGCCACCGGCGGACAGAACGTGGCGGTCAACGGCGTCTCGCAGGTCACCCAGGTCGCCGGCAACGGCAACGTCGGTTCCAATGCCGCGACCATCGACTACACCAGCAGCAGCGGCAACTCGCAGCTCGCGAATGTCGCGAATACGCCGAGCGCATCGGCTTCGAACGCCAACGGCACCATCCGCGCCGGCATCGCCTTTGGCGGCAACGGCATCAGCGTCACGTTGCAAACACCGGCCGGCATTGCCACCCAAAACATCATGCCGAGCAACACGGCGCAGGCGGGCTCGATCGCCCAGCTGCTCCAGATCGCGGGTAATAACCAGCAGGTCGCCAATCAGTTATCCCTCAGCCTGCAGACGCAGCAGATGAGCGCGCAAATGATCCGGCAGGCCGGCGTACTACAGGCTCTGCGCAACATCCGTTGACGACTCTACCGACAACCACCTGACACGCCGCCCACCGCCATGGGCGGCTGCCACAAACCACAAGGAGATCGAGGGGGGAGACCAGTACACGCAGGCCGAGGCCCTGCGTGACGTATCGAGGAGGTGCATCGACGTGCGCGGGTACGGGGCCAGGGGGCTCGGTGAGGCGTGCGATTTCGATCCGGGGGAAGAAAAAATGAACACGATATTCAAGACGGCAGTGCCGCAACTGCGGCTGGCTGCCATTCCGACGGCAGTCCTGCTTTTCTCGCTTGCGCACAACGCCAACGCGCAGGCACTGCAAGGGCAATCGCTGGAAGAACGGCTCAACACGCTCATGCGTGTGGTCGACGAGCAGCAACGCCAGATCCAGTCGCTCGAACGCCAGGTCACCAACCTGGAGATGTCGCAGCGCGGCCGCGGCATGCCGGGCGCCGGTGCGCCCGACGCTGCCTCCGGCACGAGCGTCGCCGAGCAGCCTGGCGCGGACGGCTTGCCCGTACCGCTGCCGCCGCTCGCGCAGGCCTTGCCGGGTGCGACGGCGCCGGGTTCGCTCACGGGCACCGCCACGGGCGTGCCGGTGAATCCGCCCTCGCCCGATGCGGGTCCGAGCGGCAGCGCGACGGGCACGTCGGCATCGAGCGGCCCGCAGCAGGGCGCGCCCGTCGGCGTCAATCCAAACAACCCGAACGCGCCGACCGTGGGCGAAACGCAGAAGAACGCGGAACCCGAGCGCACCCAGGCCGAACAGGCCGTGGTGCAGCGCGAACATGCTCCGCTGTTCGACCACAAGCTCACGCTCGACTGGGGTATCAGCGACACCTACTACGATCGCCGCCAGCTTCAACTGTCGGGCTTCCTCGCGCTCGATGCGATTTTCCTCGGCAACATCAATCTGGGGCAAACCAAGTCGCACCAGATCATGGCCGATCTGGATACGCGGTACGGGCTGACCGACCGCATGAGCATCGACGTCGACGTGCCCTACATCTATCGCCACAGCAGCTTTATCGTGGGCGGTGCGGGCGGCTCGGCCAGTTCGTTGTCCGATTCGTCGGTGAATTCGAACGCCATCGGCGACGTGAACTTCGGGATGTACTACCAGTTCCTGAAGGAAACCAACAACCTGCCCGACGTGGTCGGCAGTCTGCGCGTGAAAACGCCGACCGGCACCTCGCCGTTCGGCATCAAGGTGCAGCAGATTTCGCAGGAAAACACCAACCTCGTCGCTCCGACCAAGCTGCCTACCGGCACGGGCTTCTGGAACATCACGGCCGGTCTGTCGGTACTGAAGACCTATGACCCGGTGGTGCTGTTCGGCAGCTTCTCGTACACCTACAACATCTCGCGCTCGTTCTCCGACATCTCGTCGGTCATCGGGCAGACGGAACCCGCCGATGTCAAGCTTGGCGACATCATCCAGTTTGGCGGCGGCGTCGCGCTCGCCTTCTCCGAAAAGGATTCCGCCAGCATCTCGTACACCATGGCCATCGAGCCGCAATCGAAGACCAAGGCGCCCGGCGGCAGCTGGACCGGCGTGCCGGGCAGCGAGACGACCGCCTCGGTGCTCAACTTCGGGCTCAATCACGTGGTCAACAAGCACCTGACGATCAACGGCGCGGTATCGGTCGGCCTTACGCCCGATGCGCCGAACTTCGTGGTCGGCGTGCGCTTCCCCTACACCTTCTGATGAATACGAGGTCGATCGTGCGCGAATCCTCACATCTGAGCGCCAACGTGACGTCGTTCGCCGGGGCGGGCCAGCGGCTCGCCGCGGTGGGACAGTCGCCGCACGCCGCCTTGCAGGCGGATGCGACGATCGAAGGGTCGGCGGATACGACGGGTCCTTCTTCGGTGCGCAATTCCGACGCCTCCAGCGTCGCGAATGTGGCCCACGTTCCGGTTGGGGCGAAATCCACCAAAGCCGGCGACGGCAGGCCGATTGCAGACATCGACCGCATGCTGCTCTACGTTGCCCGCACGCCTGACAGCCAGCTTGGCGCGTATCTGAAAAGCCGCGGCTGGGAAGTCGCCACGGCCAAGTCCGCGCACGAAGCGACGCGTCTCGTGAAGCAGGAGCCGACCTGCGCGGGCATCGTCGATCTGACCGGCTTCGCGCCGCGCGATCTGGCCGGGCTCGAAGCCGTGCTGCGTCTGCAACAGGTGGGCTGGATCGCGCTCACCGACCCACAGCGCCTGACCGACCCGGAAGTGCGCCGCCTGATCCGCCACTACTGCTTCGACTACGTGCATCTGCCGGTCGCGCCGGCGACGCTCGACTATCTGGTCGGCCACGCCTTCGGCATGGTCACGTTATACGATCTCGACGAAGCCCCCGCCTCGGCGACGAGCCAGGACGAAGACGAGATGGTGGGCACCTGCGAAGCGATGCAGCAACTCTTTCGCACCATCCGCAAGGTGGCGAACACGGATGCCAGCGTGTTTATCTCAGGCGAATCGGGCACCGGCAAGGAGCTGACCGCACTGGCGATCCACGAACGCTCGCCGCGCCGTAAAGCGCCTTTCGTGCCGATCAACTGCGGCGCGATCCCGCATCATCTTCTGCAATCCGAACTGTTTGGCTACGAGCGCGGCGCATTCACGGGCGCGAACCAGCGCAAGATCGGCCGGGTGGAAGCGGCCAACGGCGGCACGCTGTTTCTCGACGAAATCGGCGACCTGCCGATGGAAAGCCAGGCGAGCCTGCTGCGCTTCCTGCAGGAAGGCAAGATCGAGCGGCTGGGCGGCCACGAGCAGATCCCCGTGGACGTGCGCATCATTTCGGCCACGCACGTCGATCTCGAATCGGCCATGCGCGACGGACGCTTCCGCGCCGACCTGTTCCATCGCCTGTGCGTGCTGCGCGTGGACGAACCGCCGCTGCGCGCGCGCGGCAAGGACATCGAGATCCTCGCGCATCACGTGCTGCACAAGTTCAAGATGGACAGCGCGCGCAAGATTCGCGGCTTCACGCCCGACGCCATCGAGGCCATGTACAACTACAACTGGCCCGGCAACGTACGCGAAATGATCAACCGCGTGCGCCGTGCGATCGTGATGGCCGAAAGCAAGCTGATCTCGGCCGACGACCTCGACCTCGGCCAGTTCACCGAGCAGCAGACGGTCACGCTCGCGCAGGCGCGCGAGTGCGCCGAGAAGCGCGCGATCGAGGCGGCCCTGCTGCGCCACCGCCATCGCCTGACCGAGGCGGCGGCGGACCTGGGGATCTCGCGGGTGACGCTGTATCGGCTGATGGGCACGCATGGTCTGCGCGACGAGAAGTCGATTTTCGGCGGCGAAGCGGAGAACCAGGCCCAAAGCCACGGCGAAGCGGCGGCCGAACGCGCCACGCAGCCGGCCGAACCTGCCGAATGAGGCCCGCTGCGCCGCTGCGGTTCGATGTTCTTCGGCGCTCCACCGCAGCGGCACGAAGTAGAGGTGCCGGTTCGCGGTGCGGGTAGACACGCGCGCTCGGGTAGAATCGACGGGATCGACCTTTCAATTCCATCGCAATTCGACTCTCTCCGCCCCCTTCGATGACGACGCTCACCCTGATCGTCGCTCGCGCCCAGAACGGCGTGATCGGCCGCGACAACGAGCTGCCCTGGCGGCTGCCCGAAGACCTCGCATTCTTCAAGCGCACCACCATGGGCGCGCCCATCGTGATGGGCCGTAAAACCCACGAATCGATCGGCCGTGCGCTGCCCGGACGGCGAAATATCGTCGTCACGCGTGACGCCGGCAAGCGTTTTCCCGGCTGCGATACCGCGACGAGCCTGCAAGCGGCGCTCGCGCTCGCGGGCCAGGACCAGGCCCCCGAGGCGTTCCTGATTGGCGGCGCGCAGCTTTATGCCGAAGGCATCGCGCTCGCGCAGAAACTGATCGTCACGGAAATCGCCGCGGATTTTGACGGAGACGCGCACTTCCCCGCTCCGGATGCCGCCATCTGGCGCGAAACGGCACGCGAGTCGCTGCACGCGAATGCGCCCAACGACTTCGATTTCGCGTTTGTGACTTACGAGCGGCGGGATTGAACGTTTCGTCAGCCCCAACAGAAAACGGCACGCCAAAGCGTGCCGTTTTCGCATTTGCCGGGCGCCTGAAACGCCCCGGCGACGGTTTTACTGCCCCGCCACCGTCATGCGCTCGATCAGCACCGAGCCGGTCTGACGCGTGCCGCGTGCGAGCGTATCCGCGCCCACCGCGACGATGTGGTGGAACATCTCCTGGAGCGTGGACGCCACCGTGATTTCCTCGACCGGATACTGGATCTTGCCGTTTTCGACCCAGAAACCCGAGGCGCCGCGCGAATAATCGCCCGTCACGAAGTTCACGCCCTGCCCCATCAGTTCGGTCAGCAGCAGACCCGTGCCGAGCTTTTTCAGCATGGCTTCGAAATCGTCTTCGGGCTGCGTGAGCGAGCTTTCGAGACGCAGGTTGTGCGAGCCGCCCGCGTTGCCGGTGGTCTGCATGCCGAGCTTGCGCGCCGAATACGACGACAGGAAATAGCCCTGCACCACGCCGTCCTTGACCACTTCGCGACGCTGCGTGCGCACGCCTTCTTCGTCGAACGGCGCGCTGCCGGCCGCGCGCGGCACATGCGGATCCTCGACGATCTGGATATGCGGCGCGAATACCGGCTTGCCCAGCGAATCGACGAGGAACGAAGTTTTGCGATACAGCGCGCCGCCGCTGGTGGCCTGCACGAACGCGCCCAGCAGCCCCGCCGCCAGCGGCGCTTCGAACAGCACCGGCACCTTGCGCGTATCGAGTCCGCGCGCGTTGAGGCGCGACAGCGCGCGTTCGGCGGCGTAACGACCCACGCTTTCGGGCGAAGCCAGCTCGCTGGCGCTGCGGCGCGAGGTGTACCAGTCGTCGCGCTGCATGCTGCGGCCGCTGCCCGCGATGGGCGCGCAGGCGATGTAGTGACGCGAGTACGGATAGCCATGCATGAAGCCGCTGGAGGTCGCCAGCACGAACTGCGAGTGTTGCGCGGACACGCTCGCGCCTTCGGAATTGGTCACGCGGCGGTCGGTGGCGAACGCCGCGTCTTCGGCGCGGCGGGCGATTTCGACGGCTTCGTCGGCGGTGACGCTCCACGGATGGTAGAGATCGAGGTCGCGCGGCGCGGTTTCCAGTAGCTCGCGTTCGGCGAGGCCGGCGCAGTCGTCGTCGGCGGTGAAGCGCGCGATGTTGTACGCGGCCGCCACGGTGTCCTTGAGCGCCTGCGCGGAAAAGTCCGAGGTGCTCGCGTTGCCGCGCTTGTTGCCGATGTAGACGGTCACGCCGACCATCTTGTCGCGGTTGTGCTCGATGGTTTCGACTTCACCGCGCCGCACGGACACCGAAAGACCGTCGCCTTCGGAGAGCTCGGTCGCGGCGTCGCTTGCGCCGAGCGCCCTCGCGTGGCGAAGGATGTCCGAGGCGATCTCCTTCAGTTCGTCCTGGGTGTGCGGAAAAAAACGCTGCCGGGCTTCGATGTCTGCTGCCATTGTCGTTACGGTCCGGTTTTGGGCCGGTGCGGCCCGCTTGTCGTAAGTCGGAGATGTCACGTGATGCGTCGCGCGCGGGTTCATACGGCGCGCATGTTGCGCCTTTGCGTCAGACGCGTTTCGCGATCATAGCAAGGACTGCGCGCGCGCACCGAGGCGCAACGTGCGGCAATGCGGCAAGCCGTGCGGCTTCGAACGGGGCCTCGAAGCTGGCTTCGAGCGCGTCGCGCTGGCATGCGCCGCAGCCCTCGAGTCCGATCGGCTCGCGCGCGCACGCTACAATATGCGTCATGAAACGCAAAACCCGCATTCAACCCATGAACGACGCTGTCGTCGAAGTCGACGACAACGGTTACGATCGCCCGAGCAAATCGCAGCTCAAGCGCGAGATGGAAGCCCTGCAGCAGTTGGGCGTGGCGCTCGTCGAGCTGCCCAAGGACGCCCTCAAGCGCATGCCGATGACGGAAGACCTGTCAGACGCCGTCCACGAAGCCCGCCGCATTTCCGATCACGAAGGCCGTCGCCGCCAGCTCCAGTATGTCGGCCGCATGATGCGCGGTCTGACCGAAACCGAAGTCGCGGCGCTGCGCCAGGCGATGGAAGAGCACCGCGGCGTCAACAAGGCCGCCACCGCGCGCCTGCACTGGATCGAGCGCACCCGCGAGAAGCTGCTCGCGGACGACGAGGCGCTCACCGCCTTCATCCGCGACTATCCGGCTGCCGATCCGCAGGAAGGCCGCACGCTGATCCGCAACGCCCGCCGCGAGCAGCAGCAGGCCAAGCCGCCGAAGTACTTCCGCGAGCTGTTCCAGTGGATCAAGGACGTGAGCAAACAGGGCGACGACGACGCCGAAGACGCCGATCACGACAGCGGCGAGGACCGCGAAGATGACGAAGCCTGAACGTAGCCACCCTGATGAACTCGTGATCGGCCTGGTGTCGGTCAGCGACCGCGCGACCGCGGGCGTCTACGAGGACAAAGGGATTCCGTCACTGATGGAATGGCTTGGCGCCACGCTCAAGTCGCCGTGGCGCGCCGAAACGCGCCTGATCCACGACGACGCCGCCACGATTTCGGCCACGCTCACGGCGCTGGTCGACGGTCTGGGCTGCGACCTCGTGCTGACCACGGGCGGCACCGGCCCCGCGCGCCGCGATGTGACGCCCGAGGCGACGCTCGCGGTGGCGACGAAGGAAATGCCCGGTTTCGGCGAGCAGATGCGCCAGATCAGCCTGAATTTCGTACCCACGGCGATTCTCTCGCGCCAGGTGGCCGTGATCCGCGAAACCGCAGATCACGCGGCGCTCATCATCAACCTGCCCGGCCAGCCCAAGTCGATCAAGGAAACGCTGGAAGGCCTGCGCGACGAGAACGGCAAATCGAAGGTGCCCGGTATTTTCGCTGCGGTGCCCTACTGCATCGACCTGATCGGCGGTCCGTATATCGAAACCGATCCGGCCATCGTGGCCGCGTTCCGGCCGAAAAGCGCGATCCGCGCGCCGCGCGCCTGAACCCCGCAGGCCGTGCGAAGAAAGCAAAACGGCGCCCGCGGGCGCCGTTTCTCATGGTCAGCCTGAGCGGCTTACTTCGCGTCGCCGCCCGCGGCCGCTTGCGTCGCACCGGCGGCCGGCGCCGACGGAATCAGGAAATGTTCGCGGTAGTACTTGAGTTCGTCGATCGACTCGTGGATGTCGGCCAGCGCCGTGTGCAACGCGCGCTTCTGGAAACCCTTGTAGATCGCGGGCTGCCAGCGGCGGCACAGTTCCTTGAGCGTGCTCACGTCCAGATTGCGGTAGTGGAAGAATCGCTCAAGCGTGGGCATCCAGCGCGCCATGAAGCGGCGATCCTGGCAGATCGAGTTGCCGCACATCGGCGACTTGCCCGGCGGCACGTACTGGGAGAGGAAGGCCAGGATCTGCTCGGTGGCGCTTTCCTCGGTGACGGTCGAGGCGCGCACGCGCTCGGTCAGGCCCGAACGGCCATGCGTGTTGCGGTTCCACTCGTCCATGCGGTCGAGCACGGCTTGCGTCTGGTGAATCGCCAGCACCGGCCCTTCCACGATCTTGTCGAGCGTGGAGTTCGTCACCACCACGGCGATTTCGATGATGCGATCGTTATCGGGGTCGAGACCCGTCATTTCCATGTCGAGCCAGATCAGGTTCATGTCGGTGCGCTCCATAGCCGGAGTCGCCTGGCCCGCCGGGTCGGCAGAAGTGATGTCTGTCATGAATATCGCCTGAAACGGTAGGAAAGCGGCGCGCGCCGCATGCGGTCGACGGCGCCATCGCGTCGCCACTGCAGGATGCAATGTACGGGCCGCCAAGAACATATAATTGTCGCATAGATACCACGGACTCCCCGGATGCCCACTTTGTCACCCTCGCTGTCCCCAGCGCTGAGTTTCAGCGCGCTGTTCATGATCGCCGTGCTGGCGATGGTCGCGACCAAACTCTGGCTGGCCTCGCGCCAGACCCGCTTCGTCGCGGCCCACCGCGATGCGGTGCCGGCCCAGTTCGCGGCCACCATCCCGCTCACGGCGCACCAGCGCGCCGCCGATTACACCGTCGCACGCACGCGTCTGGGCATGGTCGAAATCGTGCTGTCGGCGGTCGTGCTGATCGCGCTGACGCTGCTCGGCGGCGTGCAGGCGCTCGATCTGGGCGTCTCCGATCTGCTCGGGCGCGGCTACGTCGGCCAGATCGCACTGATCGGCGCGGTGCTCGCGGTCAGCGGCATGATCGAATTGCCGCTCGATTACTACCGCCAGTTCGTGGTCGAGGAGCGCTTTGGCTTTAACCGCATGACGAAACGCATCTTCTTCATGGACCGCATCAAGGGGCTCGTGATCGGCGCGGCGTTCGGCATTCCGCTGCTGTTCGTGGTGCTGTGGCTCATGAAGCAGGCGGGCGGCCTGTGGTGGCTGTGGACGTGGGTGGTCTGGGTCGGCTTCCAGATGCTCGTGCTGGTGCTCTACCCCACCTTTATCGCGCCGCTCTTCAACAAGTTCGAACCGCTCAAGGACGAAGCGCTGCGCTCGCGCATCGAAGCGCTGATGCAGCGTTGCGGTTTCGCGGCCAAGGGCCTCTTCGTGATGGACGGCAGCCGCCGCTCGGCGCACGGCAACGCCTATTTCACGGGCTTTGGCGCAGCCAAGCGCATCGTATTCTTCGACACGCTGCTCGCGCGCCTCTCGGGCAGCGAAATCGAAGCCGTGCTCGCGCACGAGCTCGGCCACTTCAAGCGCCGCCACGTCATCAAGCGCATGGTCGTGACGTTCCTGATCAGCCTCGTGCTGCTCGGCCTGCTGGGCTGGCTCACGCAGCGCGTGTGGTTCTACGAGGGCCTGGGCGTGCGTCCGTCGCTGCTCGGCGGCAACGAAGGCCTGGCGCTGGTGTTGTTCTTCCTCGCCGTGCCGGTGTTCCTGTTCTTCATTACGCCGCTGAACAGCCTCAGCTCGCGCAAGCATGAGTTCGAAGCCGATGCCTTCGCCGCCACGCAGACCGACGCGCAGCAACTCGTCAACGCGCTGGTGAAGCTGTACGAGGACAACGCGTCGACGCTCACGCCCGACCCGCTCTACACCGCGTTCTATTACTCGCATCCGCCGGCTTCGCAGCGGATCGACAAACTGCTCGCGCACGCATGAAGCGGCGCTCGACTCAAGCCGCCGGCGGCGCAGCCTCCTCGAACGCCGCCGCGACGCTGCATGGCGTCGTGATCGCCGCGCATGGCCGTCACTACCTGGTCGCCCCGGACGACGGCGGCCCGGCCCTCCAGTGCTTCCCGCGCGGCAAGAAAAGCGAGGTGGCCGTGGGCGACCGCGTCGATTATCAATCGACCTCGGCGGACCAGGGCGTGATCGTCGCGATTGGCGAGCGGCGCAATCTGCTCTATCGCTCCGACCAGTTCAAGTCGAAGCTGTTCGCGGCGAACCTGGATCAACTGCTGATCGTGCTCGCCACCGAACCGCACTTCAGCGAGGATCTGCTCGGGCGTGCGCTCGTGGCCGCCGAAGCCAACGATCTCAAGCCCATCATCCTGCTCAACAAGATCGACCTGGAGGCCGCGCTGCCGCTCGCGCGCCAGCGGCTGGAGCGCTATCGGGCGCTGGGCTATACGGTACTGGAAGTGTCGGAGAAGAAGCATCCGCAAGAGGCGCACGCGATCCTCTGCGAGCATCTGAACGGCCACCAGACGATCCTGCTCGGGCAATCGGGCATGGGCAAATCGACGCTCGTGAATCTGCTGATTCCCGACGCCGAGGCCGCCACGCGTGAGATCTCCACCGCGCTCAACAGCGGACGCCATACCACCACGTTCACGCGGCTCTACAGGCTGCCAGGCGAGCATGGCAAAAGCGCCGGCGCGCTGATCGATTCCCCAGGCTTCCAGGAATTCGGCCTCTATCACCTCACCGAAGGCACGCTGGAGCGCGCCTTCCCCGAATTCAGGCCGCTGCTCGCGCACTGCCGCTTCTACAACTGCCATCATCTGCACGAGCCGGGCTGCGCAGTGCTCGAAGCGGTCGAGGATGGCCGCATCGCGCCCGCGCGTCACGAACTCTACGCGCAACTCGTGCACGAAATCAGCCAGGTCGTGCGCTGACGCGCGCCTTCGCGAGAGTCCATGCTCAAGCTCGTGCGCGCGCCCAATGTGGTCATCGCCCAGCACTGGATGAACATCCTGGCCGCGGCGGGCGTGCCCTGCGAGCTGCACAACCGCTACCTGAGCGGCGCGATGGGCGAGATTCCGGCCGAACAGTGTGCGCCGGAAATCTGGCTCGTCGACGACCGCGATGAAACGCTGGCGAGAAAGCTGATCGCCGACGCAACGCAAGGCCCCAGGCCCGGCACGCCTTCGTGGCGCTGTGCGCAGTGCGGCGAGACACTGGAGCCGCAGTTCACGGTCTGCTGGCAATGCGGGCGCGAGCGCGATCCGCGCGACGATTGAATGCTGCCGCCCGATGCAAAAAAAGCCCGCTTGAAGCGGGCTTTTTCTGTTTGAAGCGGGTATGGGAGCGATGTAGATCGCTTAGACCCAAACGGCGATCGTCAGCATCAGCAACAGGATCATCCACAGGATCACGGCGCGCCAGACGAGGCCAACCGCCGATTGCAGCGTGCGCGGCGTGCAGTCGTCGCCGACCGTATAAGGGCCGCCGTCGCCGGGCTGGGCAAGCGCATCGACGCTCGATTGCTCTGCGAGCGGTCCCGACAGGCGCGCACCCAGCGCGCCGCTGCCGGCGGCAAGCAACACGCCCTCGTTGGTGTCGGGCCACTGGTTCGCGTGATTGCGCCACGCGTAGATCGCGTCCTCGAAATTGCCGACGATGGCGAAACCCAGCGACGTCAGGCGCGCCGGAATCCAGTCGATCACGAAGAACACGTGCTGCGCGAAGTTCGAAAACGCCTCGGTGCGGTCTTCGGCGGGACGCGCCCACTCGCGCGCGAGGTATTCGGAGATGCGATACAGCACCGCGCCCGCCGGGCCGATCGGCACGAGGAACCAGAAGAACACGCCGAACACATGCCGATGCGAGGCCACTACCGCGTGAATCAGCGTATGGCGCACGATCTCGCTCACGGGCATGTCCACGGCGTCGATGCCGGTCCATTCGGTGAGGACTTCGCGGGCGCGCGGCACGTCGTCGTTGTTCAGCGCGAGGTGGATGTCGGTGAAATAGTGGCTGAACTGGCGAAACCCCAGCGTGAAGTACACCACCACCACGTTCCAGCAGAACGCCAGCACGAAGCTGATGTGATAGAGAACGTAGTAGACCAGCGCCGTGGCCGCCGTCCAGGGCAGCACCACGACCAGCCAGGCGATCAGGCCATGTTTCTGCTTGCCCGCGTCGAAGCCATGCGCGGCCCATTCCGCATTGAGGCGCACCAGCGCCATCACCGGATTATTCGGCGAAAGCGCCCGCACCTGTTCGATGACGAGAGCCAGCAATACGGAGAAGAAGGTCATGCGACGCGCCGTGCAAGTCGGGTTGCAAAAAAGGTTTCAGGGGCTTTCAGAAATTTGATGCAACGATATCACAGGGCCAGATGTACCTGAGCGTCTGGCGGCAAAGACACAACAGCCGCGGCGCAGCAACGCAGGATCGCGTCGCAGATCGGCAAGAAATCGGCAGGAATCGGCAACCGCCTCGGACGTGCGTCAGGCGAGCAGGAAGCGATAGAAGTTGCGCAGCATCCCGGCGGTCGCGCCCCAGATGAAATGCGAGGTGCCGACTGCCCCCGCCTGACCGCCCTGCTGCGGATACGGCATGGCGAAAAACCGGCGCTCGCCGCCTTCCCAGCGGAACACGCGGATTTCATGGTTCGCGGGGTTCATCAGAAAGTCGAGCGGCACTTCGAAGATGCTCGCCACTTCGAGCGAATCGGCGGCCAGCGAAAACGGCTCGTGCACGAGGCCCACCACGGGTGTCACGCGAAAACCCGTGCCCGTCAGATACTCGGGCAATGCGCCCAGCACTTCCACGCGCGACGGATCGAGATCGACTTCTTCGTGCGCCTCGCGCAATGCTGCGGCGATGGGCGTGGAATCGGACGGTTCGCGGCTGCCGCCGGGAAAGCTCACCTGCCCGGCGTGGTTGCTGAGGTGATCGGCGCGCTGCGTGAGCAGCACGGATAGCCCCGAGGCGCGGATCACGAGCGGAATCAAAACCGCGGCTTCGCGGGGATCGCGGATGTCGGTGACGCGGGATTCCTGCCGCTCCGGGTCCCAGGGCAGACGTTGCTTGAAACGCGCGCGCAGCCCGTCGGGCGTGAGGCGGCCGGCGTCGATCTTCGGCAGATCGGCGCCAGTCGATTCGATCGGCAGGCTTTCGGGTTCAAATACTGGACGGATCAACGGCTGACTCGGAGTTCGGGCACACCTGATTATTTTGCGGCCAAAAAGAAAAAAGCACCCCGAAGGGTGCTTCTTTCTTACAGCTTTTACGCCTGCTCTGCAGCCGGAGCAGCTGCACGGTCTTTCGACACCAGCTTTTCCTTGATGCGAGCCTTCTTGCCCGACAGGTTGCGCAGGTAGTACAGCTTCGCGCGACGCACGTCGCCGCGGCGCTTCACCACGATGCTTGCCAGCAGCGGCGAGTACGTCTGGAACGTACGCTCGACGCCTTCACCCGACGAGATCTTGCGAACGATGAACGCCGAGTTCAGACCGCGGTTACGCTTTGCGATCACGACGCCTTCGTATGCCTGAACGCGCTTGCGCGTGCCTTCGACAACGTTCACGTTGACGATCACCGTATCGCCCGGGGCGAAATCGGGGATGGTCTTCTCGCCCAGCACGCGCTGGATTTCTTCCTGCTCGAGTTTTGCAATCAGATTCATGGATTGACTCCGTAAGCCATCTTGTCGGCGTTCGTACCTGTTGCTGGAATCCCAGACAACGACGGCCCCGATAGAGGATGGATTCACAACTGGCGCCGTTCACGCATGAAGCGGCGCCGCCTTGGGCGCCCCGCGCCCTGCCCGCCCGAAGCCTTACGCCTCGTTCGCGCTCTTCGCGAGACTAGCAAGCCATGCCTCGTCGGCACGGCTCAACATCTTGTTCTTGCGGGCCCGAGCGATCAGATCAGGCCGTTTTTGCCACGTATTGCGCAGCGCTTCGCGGCGACGCCATTGCTCGATTTCCGCATGATGGCCGCCAAGCAGCACATCGGGCACCCGCACGCCGTCGTATTCCTCCGGCCGCGTGTAATGCGGGCAGTCGAGCAGACCATCCGCGAAACTATCCTGCACCGCCGAGAGCGCGTCGTTCAGCACGCCCGGCAGCAACCGCACCACGGCATCCATCAGCGCCATCGCGGGCAGCTCGCCCCCCGACAGCACGAAGTCGCCGAGACTGACTTCCTCGTCCACGCAACGGTCGACCAGACGCTGGTCGATCGCTTCGTAGCGGCCGCACAGGATCACGAAACCGGGTTCCTGCGCGAACTGCACGGCGCGCTCGTGCGTGAGCGGCTTGCCTTGCGGCGACATCAGCAACACACGCGGTTTCGCTACGCCCTGCTCCGCCTGAGCGGCTTGGGCCGCGCCGATCGCCGCTTCCAGCGGCTTGGCCAGCATGACCATGCCGGGGCCGCCGCCGTACGGGCGATCGTCGATCGTGCGGTAATTGTCGGTGGTGAAATCGCGCGGATTCCACGTACGCAACGTGTAACGCTGCTGTTTGGCTGCCCGGCTGGTGATGCCCCAATCGGTGATCGACCGGAACATCTCGGGAAAGAGCGTAACGACATCGAACTGCATCGCTCTCTCCGTTCAGCGAATCAGCACAGCAGGTTCAGTAATCGGCTTCCCAGTCGACGACGATGCGTTTCGCCGCCAGGTCCACCGTCTTCACAAACACGCCGACGAACGGGATCAACCGCTCGCCGGTGGTGGGTTTGCCGTCCTTGCCCGTTTCCGGGTATTCGATGCGCAACACCGACTGCGCACCGTTGTCGATCAGGTCGGCGACCTTGCCCAGTTCGACGCCCGCCTCGTTGGCGACATCGAGACCGATCAGGTCCACCCAGTAATACTCGTCCGCTTCCGGCGCCGGGAAATCGGCGCGGCTCACGTAGACGCGGGCGCCGCGCAGCAGCAGCGCGGTGTCGCGGTCAGTGAGACCCGCCAGTTGCCCGACGATGGAATCGCCGTGCACCTTGGCGCTCGCACGTACCGCGGAATGACGCTCGGGCTGTTCGCGGCCCTTGAGGAGCCACCAGCGCCTGGCCGCCAGCAAGGCTTTGCCGCCTTGCGCGTGCGGCGCGATCTTCAGAGCGCCTTTAAGGCCATAGGCTTCGATCACGGCGCCGACTTCGACCGCATCGGCCGGCCAGCTTTGTGCCGTTTCGACGCGCAGACCATCGGCTTGCGCCGTGGACGCGCCTACCGGAGTGTTCGCCTGTGTGTTTTCACGCACAGGCGCACGCACCGGCTCTTTACGCACGAACGCACCGAAAGCCGGTGCGCTACGTGCCGGGCGTTTGCTCGCCCGGCCACTGCCCTGCGGCGTCACTGCGCCCGTAGCCTTGGCGTCCGCTTTTGCGTCGTCATGCTCGGGCATGGACAAACCTCGCAGCCAGCTTGAATTCGCACACGCGGCTTACGCTGCGCGCACGGGGGTAAAACACGTTAAAGACTTAGGCAGCCGGTTGAGCTGCAGCCTTTTGCGCTTCCTTCACGAGGCGCTCGACAGCCGGCGACATTTGCGCGCCGTTTTCCTGCCAGTACGTCACGCGATCTTGAGCGATACGCAGCGTTTCACCCTTGGTAGCGACCGGGTTGTAGAAGCCCACGCGCTCGATGAAACGGCCGTCGCGACGGTTACGCGAATCGGTTGCGACGATGTTGTAGAACGGGCGCTTCTTCGAGCCGCCGCGTGCCAGACGGATGATAACCATACTAGAATCCTTGAAAACCGGGGGTTCGGGACTACTGAAACATGCGATTATAGCCCGAAACCAATGGCATAACAAACACTTAACTGAAAACCGCGCAGCTCAACCAGAAAGGCCGCATGCAAGCGGCAAGGAAGGCGACGATGCAAGGCGATCGAACCCCGGCTGCGAAGCGCGCGGCGAGCGCGTGCATGACGGCGGCGCAGCGGCTTCTGACGGGCGCCCTGGCTATTTTGAACCACGGCCATGGACGGCGTTTCATGCGACGCGCCGATGCGCCCCCTTATCGTGGACGCTGTGGCGTGTACGCATCGCCCGCGACGCGTGAGCGCGAGGGGAGGCGTAGTTTACGCGATGTGAGCGCGGCAATCCCGCTTCTCCTTCTTTTGTGCGCACCGCTCGCTCAGGCGGCGGCGCCCATCGAGCGCATCAAGCTGCCGCCCGGCTTCCATATTGAAGTGCTCAGCGACGACGTGCCCGCCGCGCGCGAATTGGCGCTCTCGCCCAAGGGCATTCTCTACGTGGGCAGCATGGAAGGCCGCGTCTACGCGCTCGAACTGCGCGACGGCAAGCTCGTGAAGCGTCACGTGGTCGCAAGCGGCCTGAACATGCCGGTGGGCGTCGCCTGGCGCGACGGCGCGCTCTATATCTCCGCCGTCTCGTCGATCGTGCGGCTCGACGCCATCGACAGTCGCCTGGACAATCCGCCCAAACCGGTCGTCGTTACGGATCAATTGCCCGGCGAGCGCCACCACGGCTGGAAATTCATCGCCTTCGGCCCCGACGGCAAGCTCTATGTGCCGCAAGGTGCGCCCTGCAACGTCTGCCTGCCCGCGAGCGATCCGCAGCGCACGCGCTTCGCAATGATCGGCCGCATGGACCCCGACGGCTCGCACTATGAAACCATTGCGCGCGGCGTGCGCAACACCGTGGGCTTCGCCTGGCATCCGCAGACACACGAACTGTGGTTCACGGACAACGGCCGCGACATGCTCGGCGACGATATCCCCGACGACAAGCTCAATCGCCTCGCGCACGCGGGCGAGGATTTCGGCTTTCCCTATTGTCACGGCGGCGATGTGAGCGATCCCGAATACGGCAAGGATCATCCGTGCAGCGGCTTCACGCCGCCGGCGGCGAAGCTGGGCGCGCACGTCCCGGCGCTCGGCATGCGCTTCTATACCGGTGCGATGTTCCCGGCCGCCTACCGCAACAGCATCTTCATCGCCGAGCACGGGTCGTGGAACCGCAGCCGCAAGGTGGGCTACCGCGTTGTGCGCGTCACGGCAGATGCCAACGGTGCGAATGCGCATCAGGACGTGTTCGCCCAGGGCTGGCTCAATCCCGACGATACGCAATGGGGCCGCCCCGCCGACGTGTTGCCCTTGCCCGACGGATCGCTCCTGATCAGCGACGACTATGCGGGCGCGATCTATCGCGTGACCTACACGCAGCCCTGAGCGCGGCGACGACAATGGCTTTACCGGACATAAGGCGCGGCACCTGCTGATGCGCGGGCACGGCACGTACAATGGCCCGCGGGCCGAGACAGCCCGCTTGCCGTTCCATGCCTGGCCCGACAACCCCGCCCGCCCATGTCCAATCAGAACAAACCTGCACGCTTTCGAAACAAGACGCTTACCGCCGCCCTCGCTTTTTTGCTGGGCAGTCTCGGCGCTCATCGCTTCTATCTGTATGGTCCGCGCGACGTATGGGGCTGGGCGCACATCGCCGGGACGCTGCTGGGCATTCCGGGCGTGATGCTGCTGCTCGCCACCGAACGCGCTTCGATCGTCGGCTGGGTGCTGGCCGTGATCGGCGCGATCTCGGTGCTCAGCGCGTTCCTGGCCGCGATCGTCTATGGCCTGCGCCCGGACGACAAATGGGACGCGCAGTTCAACGCCGCCTTCGCGGGCACGCGCGTGAGCGGCTCGGGCTGGACCGTGATCTTCGTGGTGATCTTTTCGCTGCTGATCGGCGCATTCCTGCTGATGACGGGACTCGCGCTGTCGCTCCAGACGTATTTCGAATCGCAGGTGGAAGCGGCCAAGGCGCTCTCGCAATAAGCGCGTGCGCCGGCGCTAGAACAGATCGAGTTGCGGCTTCTCGCGCACGGTCTTATCGCGCACGAATTCCGACATATCCAGAATGCCGTGACGCCGCTCGTTCAACCCGAGCCGCTTCACGGCCTGATGAAAGCGCTGCTTGAGCAGGTCGGCCCAGAGGCCCGTGCCCTTCATGCGCTGTGAAAAATCCGACTCGTAGTCCTTGCCGCCGCGCATGTCGCGCACGCGGCTCATCACGCGCGCCGCACGCTGCGGAAAATGCGCCTCCAGCCAGCCCTGAAACAGTGGCGAGACCTCCCACGGCAGGCGCAGCACGATATAGCTCGCGCTGGTCGCACCGGCTTCGGCACAGGCTTCCAGCACGCGCTCCATGTCCGGCTCGGTGACGAAGGGAATCACCGGCGCGATACTCACGCCCACTGGAATGCCGGCCTGCGCGAGCGTGCGAATGGTGCGCAGTCTGCGCGCAGGTGTAGCGGCGCGCGGCTCCAGCGTGCGGGCGACATCGGCGTCGAGCGTGGTGATGGTGATCGCCGCCATGAACTGCCGACGCTGCGCCATCGGCGCGAGCAGATCGATATCGCGCTCGATCAGCGATGATTTGGTAATGGCCGCGAACGGGTGCTGGCGCTGCGCCAGCACCTCGATCACGCGACGCGTGAGACGCAGATCGCGCTCGATGGGCTGCCAGGCGTCCGTGTTCACGCCCAGCGCAATGGGTTCCGGCTCGTACGACGGCTTCGAGATCTCGCGCGCGAGCAGTTCGGGCGCGTTAATCTTGGCGTAAAGACGGCTCTCGAAATCGAGCCCCGGCGACAGCCCGAGATAGCTGTGCGTGGGCCGCGCGAAACAGTAGATGCAACCGTGCTCGCACCCGCGATACGGATTGAGCGACACGTTGAAGGGAATATCGGGCGACTGGTTGCGCGTGAGAATGCTTTTCGCGCGCTCCTCGAATACCTGGGTGCGCAATACCTCGGCGCCGTGGCCTTCTTCATGCGGGTCGGCGCCCTCTTCGGGGTGTGTCTGCTGCCAGCCGTCGTCATAGGTTTCGCGCTGATCGACCTCGTAGCGCCCCTGCAGGTTCGTGACCGCGCCGCGCCCCTTGCGCGGTGCGGGCGGGGCGACGGGATACCAGTTTTCAGCGTCGGGATCAGGCTCGCGCCGGGTTTCAGGGTCGTTCACGGCTCAATGCAAAAAAGCGTCTCGGTACTGTACAAATATACAGTATCGAGACGCTTTGTCGAGCGCGAAAAACGGGGCCGAAATTCCTCGATGCCGCCCCGTGCCGTCCGCTTACTCGCCGACAGCAATCGTCAGCGATTCCTTGATCTCTTCCATCACCACATAGCTCTTCGACTGCACCGCGCCCGGCAGTTGCAGCAGGATGTCGCCGAGCAGCTTGCGGTAGTCCGCCATCTCGCCGATGCGCGCCTTGATCAGATAGTCGAAATCGCCCGACACCAGATGGCATTCGAGCACCTCGGGGATCTTCTGCACTTCGCGGCGGAACTGATCGAACATGTTGCCGCTCTTGTGATCGAGCGTGATCTCCACGAACACCAGCAGCGCCGCGCCCAGCACATTGGGATTGACGCGCGCGTAGTAGCCCGTGATGACGCCGTCGCGCTCCATGCGCTTGACGCGTTCGATGCAGGGCGTCACCGACAGCCCCACCTGCTCCGCGAGGTCTTTCATGGCCATGCGGCCGTCCTGCTGAAGCAGCTTCAGGATGCGGTGATCGAGCCGGTCGAGCGCACGGACCGGCTGACGCTGCGTTCTCATGTTTTTTTCCTGAAAATCTGAAAAATACAATAACAAAATCTGGACGTAGAACAATAGCATAGGCGATATCACTGGCTACATCCGATTTTTCATGCCTTGTGCGCTGCACACGCCCCAGACAGGCGTTGCGATCTGACAAAGCGCGGCAAAGCGGCGTAGCCCCAAACAAACTAACTGGTGGAGCAGCTATGCGAGTCGTCGTGTTGGGCAGTGGTGTGGTCGGGGTGGCCAGCGCCTGGTATCTTGCCCGCGCGGGCCATGAAGTGACCGTGATCGACCGCGAGGCCGGCCCGGCGCTGGAAACGAGCTTTGCGAACGCCGGCCAGATCTCGCCGGGCTACGCTGCGCCGTGGGCCGCGCCGGGTGTGCCGCTCAAGGCCATCAAGTGGATGTTCGAAAAGCACGCGCCGCTCGCGATCCGCCTCGACGGCACCAGGTTCCAGCTGCAGTGGATGTGGCAGATGCTGCAAAACTGCACGCCGGAGCGCTACGCGCTCAACAAGGGCCGCATGGTGCGTCTCGCCGAGTACAGCCGCGACTGCCTGCAAGCCCTGCGCGCCGACACCGGCATTCACTACGAAGGCCGCACCGGCGGTACGCTGCAGGTGTTCCGCACCCAGCAGCAATTCGACGGCGCGCAGAAGGACATCGCCGTGCTCAAGGACGCCAACGTCCCATACGAACTGCTGAGCGCCGCCGAACTGCATCGCGCCGAACCGGCGCTCGCCGCCGTCTCGCACAAGCTCACGGGCGGCCTGCGTCTGCCCGGCGACGAAACCGGCGACTGCCAACTGTTCACCACGCGCCTCGCCGCCATGGCGGCTGAACTGGGCGTCAAGTTCCGCTACAACACGCCGATCGACGGCCTCGTCGTGCAAGGCGATCGCATCAATGGCGTGCAGTGCGGCAACGAAGTCGTGCGCGCGGATTCCTATGTGGTCGCGCTCGGCTCGTACTCGACGAAGATGCTCGCGGGCCTCGTGAAGATTCCGGTCTATCCGCTCAAGGGCTATTCGATCACCGCGCCGATCGTCAATACGGGCGCAGCGCCGGTTTCGACGGTGCTCGACGAAACCTACAAGATCGCGATCACGCGTTTCGACGACCGCATCCGCGTGGGCGGCATGGCGGAAATCGTCGGCTTCGACAAGACGCTCAAGCAGGCGCGCCGCGAAACGCTGGAAATGTGCGTCAATGACCTGTTCCCGGGCGGCGGCGACACAACCAAGGCCACCTTCTGGACCGGCCTGCGCCCGATGACGCCGGACGGCACGCCGGTGGTGGGCCGCACGCCGTTCTCGAACCTGTTCCTGAACACGGGCCACGGCACGCTGGGTTGGACCATGTCGTGCGGCTCGGGCCAGTTGCTTGCCGATCTCATCTCGGGCAAGAAGCCCGCGATCAAGGCCGACGATCTCTCGGTCCATCGCTATCTCGGCGAACTCAAGGGCGAGCATCGTCCGGCTTACGCGTAAGCCTTCGCGCTCACAGAAAAAACGGCGGCTCTTTTTTAGGGCCGCCGTTTTGCGTTTTGCGCCGCCAAATCTGCTCAGAACTGATCTTCCGCCAGTGCGAGCATGCCTTGCGTGCCATTCGCACTGACCATCGACGCCTCCAGCGCCACCGCCTGCGGCAAGACATGTTCGGCGTAGCACTGCGCCATTGCGATCTTCGCGCCGTGGAACTTCGGATCGTCCTGCATGAGCCGCGCCGAGGCCAGCATCGCGCGCGCCATTTGCCAGCCGCCCAGCACAATGCCCGCGAGCTTCAGATAAGGCACGCTGCCCGCGAACACGGCGTTCGGATCGCGCTTCGCATTGGCAAGCACGAAGTCCACCGTCGAGCCCAAAGCCTGCTGGCCGAGCGCCAGATGATTCGCCATCGACTTGAACGCCGCGCCTTCCTGCGCGACCAGTTCCGTGACCGTCCGGCCAATTTCATCGATCAAGGCCTTCACCACCGCCCCGCCGTCTCGTAGCGTCTTGCGGCCGATCAGATCGTTGGCCTGGATCGCCGTGGTGCCTTCGTAGATCGCGAGAATGCGCGCATCGCGATAAAACTGCGCCGCGCCGGTCTCCTCGATAAAGCCCATGCCGCCGTGCACCTGCACGCCCATGCTGGTCACCTCGTTGGCCAGTTCCGTGCTCCAGCCCTTCACGATCGGCACGAGAAATTCGTAGCGCGCCTGATGCAGCGCGCGCCGCGCCTCGTCGGGATCGCGATGGGCGCGATCGCTCTCCCCGGCCGCCACATAGGCCAGCGCGCGGGCGGCCTCGGTAAGTGCGCGCATGGTCGCAAGCATGCGGCGCACGTCGGGGTGATGAATGATCGTCACGGCCGCCTTCGACGAGCCGTCCACAGGCCGGCTCTGGACGCGCTCCTTCGCATAGGCCAGCGCCTTCTGGTACGCACGCGCGGACACCGCCACGCCCTGCATGCCCACCGCAAAACGCGCGGCGTTCATCATGATGAACATGTACTCCAGGCCGCGATTTTCCTCGCCGATCAATTCGCCGATCGCGCCGCCGTGGTCGCCGTACTGCAGCACCGCCGTCGGGCTCGCCTTGATGCCGAGCTTGTGTTCGATCGACACGCATTGGACGTCGTTGCGCGCGCCGGGCGAGCCGTCGGCGTTGATGAGGAACTTCGGCACGATGAAGAGCGAAATGCCCTTCACCCCTTCGGGCGCATCGGGCGTGCGCGCCAGCACGAGATGGACGATGTTCTCCGCCATGTCGTGCTCGCCCCAGGTGATGAAAATCTTGGTGCCGAACAACTTGTAGGTGCCGTCGGGCTGCGGCTCGGCGCGCGTGCGCACAGCCGCGAGATCGGAGCCGGCCTGCGGCTCGGTGAGGTTCATCGTGCCGGTCCATTGGCCCGCGATCAGCTTCGGCACGAAGCGCTGCTTCTGCTCTTCGGTGCCTGCGGTAAGCAGCGCCTCGATTGCGCCGTCGGTCAGCAGCGGACATAGCGCGAAAGATAGATTGGCCGCATTGAGCATCTCCACGCAAGGCGTGCCGACGAGCTTGGGCAGCCCCTGTCCTTCGTATTCCTGAGGATGCTGCACGCCCTGCCATCCACCCGCGACATACTGGCCAAACGCCTGCGCGAAACCGGGTGTCACGTGTACCGCGCCATTGTCCCAGCGACTGGGGTTGCGGTCGCCTTCGGCGTTCAGCGGCGCGAGCACTTCGCCGCAGAATTTCGCAGCCTCTTGCAGCACGGCTTCGACGGTCTCGGGCGTGGCGTCCTCGCCGCCGGGGAGCGCGGCAATCTCGTCGAGTCCCGCGAGCTGCTGCATCACGAACAGCATGTCCTTGATCGGTGCGTCGTACATGTCAGTCCTCCCAGTCTCCGCTTACCGGAAATATCGGAAAACAAAAAGGGGCGCTCGAAGCGCCCCTTTTTCCGCGTCAGACGTCATGTGCGAGCCATGCGTCTGTTGTTCTGTTCCCGCTTATATTCTCACTTAGCCGAGCTCTTTGACGAGCTCCGGCACCACCGTGAACAGATCGCCGACGAGGCCGTAATCGGCCACGCTGAAGATCGGCGCTTCCTCGTCCTTGTTGATCGCGACGATGACCTTCGAGTCCTTCATGCCGGCCAGATGCTGGATCGCACCCGAGATGCCGACTGCAACGTACAGTTGCGGCGCGACGATCTTGCCGGTTTGACCGACTTGATAATCGTTCGGCACGTAGCCCGCGTCCACTGCCGCACGCGATGCGCCCAGCGCGGCGTTGAGCTTGTCAGCCAGCGGTTCGAGCACTTGCGTATAGTTCTCGCCACTGCCCAGACCACGGCCGCCCGACACGATGATCTTCGCGCTGGTCAGTTCCGGGCGGTCGAGCTTCGTGACTTCGCGGCCGACGAACGCGGTCTTGCCGTTGTCGGCTGCGGCTTCGAGCTTTTCGACCGCTGCGCTGCCGCCTTCGGCTGCAACTGCGTCGAATGCCGTCGTGCGAACCGTGATGACCTTGACCGGGTCCGCCGATTGAACCGTCGCAATCGCGTTGCCCGCGTAGATTGGCCGCTCGAACGTGTCCGGCGAATCGACTGCCGTGATGTCGCTGATCTGCGCGACATCCAGCTTCGCAGCAATACGCGGCGTCACGTTCTTACCCGCTGCCGTTGCCGGCGCGAGGATGTGCGAGTAGTTCTTCGCAATAGAAAGCACGGTCGCTTCGACGTTCTCCGCCAGACCTTGCGCGAGTTGCGGCGCGTCGGCCAGCAGGACCTTCGAAACGCCCGCGATCTTCGCTGCTGCATCGGCAGCCGCCTGAGCGTTGTGGCCCGCGACCAGCACGTGCACGTCGCCGCCAATCTTCTGTGCCGCAGCAACCGTGTTCAGCGTCGCAGCCTTGATCGACTGATTGTCGTGTTCAGCGATTACCAGATTCACAAGATTCGTCATTTTCTTCTCGCTCCCTTACAGCACCTTGGCTTCGGTCTTCAGCTTCTCGACCAGCGTCTTCACGTCCGCGACCTTCACGCCGGCGGTTCGCTTCGGCGGCTCGGCAACCTTCAGGGTCTTCAGACGCGGCGTGACGTCCACACCAAGGTCTTCCGGCTTGATCGTTTCCAGCGGCTTCTTCTTCGCCTTCATGATGTTCGGCAGCGTGACGTAGCGCGGTTCGTTCAGGCGCAGGTCCGTCGTGACCACTGCGGGCAGCGTCAGCGAAAGCGTTTCCGCGCCGCCATCGACTTCACGCGCAACCGTAGCCTTGCCGTCTGCCACCGTGATCTTCGAAGCGAAAGTTGCCTGCGGCAGATCCGCCAGCGCGGCGAGCATCTGGCCGGTCTGGTTCGAATCGTCGTCAATCGCCTGCTTGCCGAGGATGACGAGCTGCGGCTGTTCCTTGTCGACCAGCGCCTTGAGCAGCTTGGCCACCGCCAGCGGCTGCAGGTCTTCGTTCGACTCGATCAGGATCGCGCGGTCCGCACCAATCGCCAGCGCCGTGCGCAGCGTTTCCTGCGCCTGGGCCACACCTGCGGAAACTGCGATGACTTCCGTCGCCACACCCGCTTCCTTCAGACGCACCGCCTCTTCCACGGCGATTTCGTCGAACGGGTTCATCGACATTTTCACGTTCGCGATGTCGACGCCCGTGCCGTCCGACTTCACACGAACCTTAACGTTGTAATCGACTACGCGCTTGACTGGCACAAGGACTTTCATTCACATGCTCCGAAGTTACGAATACGTCAACCTGGCGGACATTATAGCGATAGCGTTCCCGCACGCATGCGCCGCCAGCATTTTTCCCGCACGACCCGCTATGTCGCAGCCGCCCCCATTTTGAGGGCCCGGCTGCCATGTTCGCCGATAGCGAACGGTCGTGCGATTTTATGTCGGAAAAAACCCGGGCTCAAGCCCGGGCTCCGACTGAATTCTCTATCTAATTCGTCGAGATCAGCACCCGCCGACCCTGATCACCAGGAGGCGATCACTGCCCCGCCGAACTTCTGCTCGATGTACTGCTTGACCTCCGGCGAACGGTACGCCGCCACCAGCTTGGCCGCCCAGGGCTTGTTGCGGTCTTCGGCACGGATCGCGAGGATATTCACGTACGGCCCGTGCGGATCTTCGATCGCAATCGCGTCGGCCTGCGGCTTCAGGCCCGCCTGCATCGCGAAGTTCGTGTTGATCGCGGCGGCGTCCACGTCGTCGAGCGAACGCGGAATCTGCGCCGCGTCCAGTTCGACGATCTTCAGCTTCCTGGGGTTATCGACGATGTCGATCGGCGTGGCCTTCAGACCCGCGTCGGCGCGCAACTTGATCAGCCCCTGCGTCTGCAGGAGCAGCAAGGCGCGTCCGCCGTTGGTCGGATCATTGGGCACCGCAATCCGCGCGCCTGGCTTGAGATCGGCAAGCGTCTTGATCTTCTTCGAATAGATGCCCATAGGGAACGTGACCGTGTCCGCGAGCTTGATGATCTTATAGCCACGGTCCTTCACCTGCGCATCCAGATACGGCTCGTGCTGGTAGCTGTTGGCGTCCAGATCGCCGCCCGCGAGCGCCGCGTTCGGCTGCACGTAGTCCGAGAACTCGACGATCTTGATGTCGAGGCCGTTCTTCGCCGCGACGCGCTTCACCACTTCCATCACCTGCTCGTGCGGGCCGCCCGTCACGCCCACCTTGATGGTTTCGCCCGCGTACGCAAGCGAAACGCCCAGAGGCGCGGCGAGTGCGACCGCGCCAAGCGCCGCCGCCATCTTCATCACAAACCGACGTTGCATAGCCAAACCCTTGTCTCTGTCGTTATCTATTTATATCGAAAAAACCGCCTGGCCGGCCTCGTCGCTTTGGACGAGTCAGTACGGCTTATTTGTGGCTCAGGCGCCGCACCAGCCAGTCGCCGAACGACTGCACGATCTGCACGAACACGATCAGCACCACCACCACCAGCAGCATCACTTCCGGCTCGAAACGCTGATAGCCGTAGCGGATGCCCAGATCGCCCAGACCGCCGCCGCCGATCGCGCCGGCCATCGCCGAATAGCCAACCAGCGAGATGAAGGTGATGGTCAGCCCCGCTACCACGCCGGGCAGCGACTCGGGCAGCAGCACCTTGAAGACGATCTGGCTGGTGCTCGCGCCCATCGACTGCGCGGCTTCGATCAGACCGCGATCGACTTCGCGCAGCGCCGTTTCCACCAGACGCGCGATGAACGGCGCGGCGGAAATCGTCAGCGGCACAATCGCGGCCGCCGTGCCGATCGACGAACCCACGATGATGCGCGTAAACGGAATCACTGCTACCAGCAGGATGATGAACGGCGTCGAGCGCACGGCGTTGACGACCACGCCCATCGCGCGATTGACGGCCACGTTCTGCAGCACGCCGTTGCGGTCCGTCAGATAGAGCAGCACGCCCAGCGGCAGACCCACGGCGGCGCCGACCAGCCCGGAAATGCCCACCATGATGAGCGTCTCCCAGAACGACTGGACGAACATATCGAACATTTCACTCCACATGGGACAGCTCCTCTACCACCACACCCTGCTCGCGCAGCCACGCCATGGCCTGCGCCACCTTCACCGCATCGCCGCCCGCGAGCACCGCGAGCGAACCGAACGCCTGCCCCTGGATCTCGTCGATCTGGCCGTGCAGAATGTTGAAGTCGAGTTCGAAGCGGCGGATCGTTTCCGACAGCACCGGCTGATCGACGCCCGAGCCCTTGAACGCCAGGCGCAGCAAGTGCGCGTTGCCCTTGGCGAGACGCTCGACCACGCGGGCCTTGAGCGTGGGCGGCAATTCCTGGGCGATCACGTCGCCGAGCAGCGCGCGCGTGACTTCGTGATGCGGCTGCAGGAACACGTCGAGCACCGGACCGGTTTCGACGACACGGCCCGCGTCCAGCACGGCCACGCGGTCGCAGACCTGTTTGATCACTTCCATCTGGTGCGTGATCATCACGATGGTCAGGTTCAGCTCGCGATTGATCTTGCGCAGCAGATCGAGAATTGCACGCGTGGTTTCCGGATCGAGCGCGGACGTCGCTTCGTCGGACAGCAGCACCTTCGGCTTGCTCGCAAGCGCCCGCGCGATACCCACGCGCTGCTTCTGGCCGCCGCTGATCTGCGACGGATAGCGGTCCTTCTGCGCCGTCAGTCCCACCAGTTCGAGCAGCGGCAGCACCGCTTCGTCGATCTGGGCGCGCTTCATGCCCGCGAGTTCGAGCGGCAGCGCCACGTTTTCGTACACCGTGCGCGACGACAGCAGGTTGAAGTGCTGGAAGATCATGCCGATTTCACGGCGCGCTTCGCGCAGATCGCCGCTGGAGAGCGACGTGAGCGTGCGGCCGTTGACGACGATGTCGCCTTCGGTGGGTCGCGTAAGCAGATTGAGGGTTCGCACGAGCGTGCTCTTGCCCGCGCCGCTGCGGCCGATGATGCCGAACACCTCGCCCTGCGGAATCGTCAGATTGACGTTGTGCAGCGCCTCGACCTGGCCGCCGTTCGGGCCGGCAAAACGCTGGAACACATTTCGAATTTCGATCATGAATAAAACGAAACGGCGGGGTGTGCCGCGCGCCGCTGGAATCTTGCAACGATCTTTCAACCGCACAAGCCGCGTCGCACCGGCAGACTGCCGCCGTTTGCTGGACTGGAATCAGCTCGCGATTTTACCCTGGCCGACAAAATTCCTTTTAATAATCAATTCCGATATTTTCATAACCTGTGATCATTAGAGGAATCGTGCGGGGAAAAGCGGATGTCGACTCGCCCAATCAGCGCTACCCTGCCCGACAGCCCGAAACCGATAACCACACATGCAGGGAAACGAGGCGCACATGGAGACAAGCCAGTCGAATGCCGTTGCAGACGCGACTCAGAGCGGATATGGCGCAGCCGAGACCGTCACGCTGCGCGCCCGCGACGGCACGCAGTTGCCGCTCTACGTCTGGCGCGCACACGCCGCACCGGCGCGCGCGGCCATCGCCCTGATTCATGGACTCGCCGAACACGCGGGCCGCTATACGGCGCTGGCGGCGCGGCTGAACGCCGCAGGCATCGACGTGTATGCGATCGACCTGCGCGGTCACGGACGCGCGAGCGGACGGCGCGCCACCGTCAAGCGCTTCGACGACTATCTCGACGACGCCGAAGCGCTCATTGCCCACGCCGCCGCGCAAAGCGCGAAGCGCCACACGCCGCTCTTCCTGATGGGGCACAGCATGGGCGGCGCGATTGCCGCGCTTTACGCGATCGAGCGCGCGCCGCGCGCGGGCGTGAAGTTCGCCGGCCTGCTGCTGTCGAGCGCCGCGCTCGCGCCCGGCCGCGACGTGCCACAGTGGATGATCTCCGCGAGCCGCGTGATGAGCGCGATCTGGCCGCGCTTCCCGGCGATGAAGATCGACGCCGCGCTGCTCGCGCGCGACGCCGCCGTGGTAGAGGCCAATCGCGCCGATCCGCTCGTCCATCATGGCGCGATTCCCGCCCGCACCGGCGCAGAGTTGCTCGAAGCAATGAAGCGCATCGAAGCGGGCCGCGCGCAACTGCGTCTGCCCGTGCTGGTCTGGCACGGCACCGAAGACAAACTCACGGAGCCCGAAGGCAGCCGCGCATTCGGAGAACAGGTGGGCTCGCCCGACCGCACGCTCACGCTCTACGAAGGCAGCTTCCACGAAACGCTCAACGATCTGGACCGAGAGCGTGTGATCGCTGCAATGCTCGACTGGATCGACAAACGAAGCTAAGCGCGCATCTGCGCGCGCCGGCTCAGATCCCCGCCATCGCGCGCAGATGCGCCACCACGCTGCGCCCGAGCGCCGAGAGGTTATAGCCGCCTTCGAGACAGCTGACGATGCGCCCCCTGGCGTAACGCCTGGCGATATCGACGATCTGCCCGGTGATCCACGCGTAATCGTCTTCGACGAGGCCCATATTGCCGAGATCGTCCTCGCGGTGCGCATCGAACCCAGCCGACACGAACACCATCTCCGGCTTGAACTCGTGCAAACGCGGCAGCCACAGAATGTCGATCGCCTCGCGCACTTCCATGCCTTTGGTGCGCGCCGCCAGCGGCACGTTGACCATGTTCGGCGCCTGATTGTCCGCGCCCGAGAATGGGTAAAACGGATGCTGGAAGATGCTGCACATGAGCACGCGCGAATCGCCCGCGAAGGCAGCTTCGGTGCCGTTGCCGTGATGCACGTCGAAGTCGATGACGGCCACGCGCGACAAACCATGCACGTCGAGCGCATGACGCGCCGCGACGGCAACGTTGTTGAAGAAGCAGAAACCCATCGCGCGCGCGGGCTCGGCGTGGTGACCTGGCGGGCGCACGCTGCAGAACGCGTTTTCGTAGCGGCCCGCGATCACGGCGTCGGTAGCGGCAACGGCCGCGCCCGCCGCGCGCAAAGCGGCCTGCCAGGTGTGCGGATTCATGGAGGTATCGGGATCGATGGCGGCGTAGCCTTCCCGCGGCGCAAGCTGGCGCAGGTAATCGATATGCGCCTGGGTATGCACGCGTAACAGCGCGGCTTCGTTCGCGAGCGGCGCAGAGTCGTCGCGCTCGATCAGCGCGTCGATGCGGCTGGCGATAAGCTGGTCTTCGATGGCCTGCAGGCGCGCCGGGCATTCGGGATGCCATTCGCCCATTTCATGCAGCAGACAGTCGGGATGCGTGAAAAAACCGGTCGTCATGTGTCGTACTGGCCGCGCGACGCCGTGGTGCGCACGCGGGTCTCCATCAGGTTTTTCGTCGGGGTGCTGCGCGCAAGTCAACGCCAGTCGACAACAATGCGGCAACAGTCGCGCGGGCCGCGATCGAGCGCGGACCGGCATCACGTTACCACACGCCACCGGCAACGCTTGCGCCAGCAGGCGTGCGATGCGCGCCACGCCATGCGCGCAGGCCCATCCAGACCCGGTACGTGCGAAGTGCTCGGGTATACTGCCCCGGACCACTTCCTCCCGTTCAGAACCGCACGCCTCCCATGACGCACACGTCCGCGCAAAAGTCCGCCCTGTCTGTTTCCGGCCACCCGCGCATCTCGTCTTTTGCCCTCGCGCTCTGCACTGCAGCGGCGCTGTGGACCGGCACTGCCCTGGCACAAACGTCCGCGCCCGCCGCAAAGCGCAAGCCCGCGACGCTCGCCCAGGCGCAGCCGCAGTCGTCGCAGGCAAACTCGCAAGGCCAGACGTTCGAAGAGGAAATCGTTCCGCAGCGCTATGCGAATAATCCGAATGTCGATGCCTTCATCAACGACATGGTCGCGCGCTACGACTTCAACGCCGATGCGCTGCACGCCCTGTTCTCAAGCGCGAGCTATTCGGCCACGGCAGTGAAGCTGGTCACGCCCTCGCCTACGCCTGGCACGAAGAACTGGCGCGCGTATCAGGGGCGCTTTCTCGACACCGTGCGCATCAACGCGGGCGTGAAATTCTGGCGCGCGAACCAGGCGACGCTACAGCGCGCCGCCGAACAGTTCGGCGTGCCGCCCGAGGTGATCGTCGGCATCATCGGCGTGGAGACGATCTACGGTCGCTACATGGGCAACTTCCGCGTGCTCGACGCGCTCACCACGCTCGCATTCGATTATCCGGATACGCCCAATCGCACCGACCGCATGGCGACATTCCGCAAGAATCTCGAAGACTATCTGGTGTGGACGCGCGATTCGCAGATCGATCCGTCGTCGGTGCTGGGTTCGTACACGGGCGCCATCGGTATTCCGCAATTCCTGCCGAGCAGCATCGTGCAATACGCCGTCGATTACGAAGGCAATCACCATATCGACCTGCGCAACAGCACGGCCGATGCGATCGGCAGCGTCGCGAACTATCTGAAGCAGAACGGCTGGGAAACGGGCCGCCCGGTCGTGTGGAAGGTCGCGAGCGATCCGGGCAGCCAGGGCATCGCCCAGGCCGCCGCCGACGGCAAGCCGGACCCGCGCTGGCCGCTCGTGCAACTGCTGCGCTCGGGGCTCGCGCTCGATGAACCGAATGTGGACATCGCCGCCGAGGGCGGTACGCCCGTCACCGTAATCGACCTGCCGACGCCGGGGCGTGCGACCGAGTACATGCTGGGTCTGAAGAACTTCTATGTGCTCACGCGCTATAACCGCAGCTTCTTCTACGCGCTTTCGGTGTACCAGCTGGGCATGCGCGTGAAGGCGCAGATGCTCGCGGCGCAGTCGGGCGCTGGTGTTGGTGCTGGTGCAGGCAGCGACGCTGGCGGGGATGCGGATACGGACATGGGCGCGGGGCCGTCCAACGGTACGAACACGCTCACGCCGCAGCAATTGCAACAGCTGCAACAGCTGCGGCAGAACCGGCCCGCGCCGCAGCAAACACAACCACAGCCGCAATAACTCACGCCTGGTCGCACCATAAAAAACGGGCGGTCTGTCTCACAGGACAGACCGCCCGTTTGCATTCGAGCGAGCCGGAGCGGGCCGGAACGTGCCGCCGGGGCGTCGACGCTTACGCCGGGAACACACCCGTCGACAGATAACGATCGCCGCGATCGCAGACGATGAACACGATCGTCGCGTTTTCGAGCTGGCGCGCGAGACGCATCGCCACTTCGCAAGCGCCCCCCGACGAGATGCCCGCGAAGATGCCCTCGACCGACGCGAGACGACGCGCCATCGCTTCGGCGGCGGCCTGGCTCACGTTCTCGACTCGATCCACGCGGCTGCGATCGAAAATCTTCGGCAGATACGCTTCTGGCCACTTGCGGATGCCCGGAATGCGCGAGCCGTCTTCCGGCTGCGCGCCAACGATCTCGATCGCCGGGTTCTGCTCTTTCAGATACTGCGACGTGCCCATGATCGTGCCCGTGGTGCCCATCGACGACACAAAGTGCGTGATACGGCCTTCGGTTTCGCGCCAGAGTTCCGGGCCCGTGCCTTCGTAGTGTGCAAGCGGATTGTCGGGGTTGGCGAACTGGTCGAGGATGATGCCCTTGCCGTCGCGCTGCATCTGCTCGGCGAGATCGCGCGCGTATTCCATGCCGCCCTTCACCGGCGTGAGCATGATTTCCGCGCCGTAAGCGGCCATGCTCTGACGGCGTTCGACCGAAAGGTCTTCCGGCATGACGAGAATCATCTTGTAGCCGCGGATTGCCGCCGCCATCGCCAGCGCAATGCCGGTGTTGCCGCTCGTGGCTTCGATCAGCGTATCGCCCGGCTTGATGCGGCCGCGCTGTTCCGCCTTACGGATCATCGAAAGCGCCGGGCGGTCCTTGACCGAGCCCGCCGGGTTGTTGCCTTCCAGCTTCGCGAGCACGATGTTGTTGCGGGCGCGGATTTCGTCGTCGGGCAAACGGACGAGTTGCACGAGCGGCGTATTGCCAATCGTGTCTTCAATGGTCTTGTATGGCATAAAAAGGGGGACGGTCAGGCGCGTTTTACGTGATTTTTCGATTCTAAACCACGCGGGCCCGCCCGCGCAGGGGGCGTCCAGACTGCCCATGTTCGCAGGAGGGTTGCAACGGGGTTGCAGCGGGGCTGTAGCGGAACTGTAGCCAGGCGGGCGCGCGAATGCCGGGAAAGCAAAAAGCCCGCGGCCTGGACCGCGGGTTCAACGTCGCCTGAGCGTTGCTGGCGCAGCGCCGTGGCGACACCTGAAGGAGACTGCCGCCGCATCGCGCGAGGAACGTGAACACGCGACGCGGCTATCACGCGCGCCAACGCTACTTCTTCACCGCAACCGTAGTAGAACCCGTGGCCGCGCCCTGAGCGTTGCCGCCCTTCGCGGGCGCGTTCGGCGAGGCTGCCGCGCCATTCGCCGTCTGCGCCGCCGCACCGGGCTTGCCCGTTGCGGGACCGACCGACAACCCTTCGGCCTGCAGACGTTCGACCGTATGGCCGCCCAGCCCCTTCACACGCTTGCCGAGATCGGAAGCGTCCTTGAACGGCCCATGCGCGCCGCGCTCGTCGAGAATGGCCTTGGCGCGCGCGGGCCCGATGCCCTTGATGCCGCGCAGCGCGTCTTCATTGGCCGTGTTGACGTCCACGGCCCCGAAAGCCTGGCCGAAAGCGGCGAGCAACGCCAACAGTGCGAGAAGTTTTCTGATCATGCTGGATCTCCGTTGATAACCGACGCCGGCGACCATCGCCGGCGAGGAGAATCCAGTTTAGGGAGAGACCGGTTGCGCTTACACCTGGCCAGATAGCCAACGTACGTAACGATCCACACCTTCCTGAACCGTCAGGAACGGTGCGTCGTAGCCCGCTGCGCGCAACTTCGTCTGGTCGGCCTGCGTGAAGCACTGATACTTGCCGCGCAGTGCGTCCGGGAACGGGACGTACTCGATCAGCCCTTCCTTGACCTGCTCTTCGAGCGTGAGCGCCGGCTTGCCTTCCATCGCGCGCAGCGTGTTGACCACGCTCGTGGCGATATCGTTGAACGGCTGCGCGCGGCCGCTGCCCAGGTTGAAGATGCCGGTCTTCTCGGGATGATCGAAGAAGAACAGGTTGACCTTCACCACGTCTTCCACCGACACGAAATCGCGCGTCTGCTCGCCCGGCGCGTAGCCGTTGTACTCGCCGAACAGCTTCACGCGGCCTTCCGCGCGGAACTGGTTGAAGTTGTGGAACGCCACCGACGCCATGCGCGCCTTGTGCGTCTCGCGCTGGCCGTACACGTTGAAGTAACGGAAGCCCGCGATCTGGCTCTGCGCCGTGGGCAGCACGCGGCGGATCACCTGGTCGAACAGGAACTTCGAATAGCCGTACACGTTCAGCGGCGCTTCCACTTCGCGATCTTCTACGAAGCGCGTCGAGCCGCCGTAAATCGCCGCCGACGACGCATACAGGAACTGCGCGCGCTGCGCCTGACAGGCGTCGAGAATCGCACGGCTGTAGCGGAAGTTGTTGTCCATCATGTAGCGGCCGTCGGTTTCCATCGTGTCCGAACAGGCGCCTTCGTGGAACACCGCGCGCACCTTGCCGAAATCGCCGCGCGTGAAGCGTTCGACGAAATCGGTCTTGTCGAGGTAATCGTCGATTTCGCAATCGACCAGATTCTTGAACTTGTCGGCGCGCGTGAGATTGTCGACGGCGATGATGCGGTCTTCGCCGCGTTCGTTGAGCGCCTTGACGATGTTGCTGCCGATGAAGCCGGCTGCGCCGGTCACAATGATGGTCATGGTATTTCTGCGGTGATGAAGTCCGCGCAAGACCGGGAAAACTCTCCAGAAATCCCGGTCTGCTCAGGTTGAGCCCACGCTACGCTCAGCGCAACCTGGCGAGGCGAAGCGTCATTGAAAGAGTTCGTCGTAATCGACGGTGGCGGTACCGAGCTTGCCGACCACGATGCCGGCCGCACGGTTGGCGAGCGCAACGCCTTCCTGAAGCGAAAGACCCGCGCCCAGCGCGACTGAGAGGGTGGCAATCACCGTGTCGCCGGCGCCCGAGACATCATACACTTCGCGTGCAACGGTCGGCGTATGCAGCACGCCGTCGCCGGAAAAGAGCGTCATACCCTCTTCCGAGCGAGTCAGCAGCAAGGCGTCGATCTGCAAGTCCGTGCGCAGTTTCGTCACGCGCGCCAGCAGGTCTTCTTCCGACTTCCAGTTGCCGACCACTTCGCGCAGTTCGGCGCGATTCGGCGTGATGACGCTCGCGCCGCGGTAACGCTCCCAGTCGTCGCCCTTCGGGTCCACCAGCACGGCTTTGCCCGCCGCGCGCGCCTTCGAGATCATCTGCGTGACGTGCGTGAGGCCGCCCTTCGCATAGTCCGACATGAGGATCACATCGTGCGTGGGCAGTAGCGCGTCGAAACGCGCCAGACCCGCGAGCAGCGCCTCATGCGCGGGCGTGTTCTCGAAGTCCACCCGCAGCAGTTGCTGCTGGCGCGAGAGCACGCGCAGCTTGATGGTGGTGGGCAGCGCGGGATCGCGTTCGAGATGCGCGTGCACATGGCTTTCGCCGAGCAGTGCGACGATGCGCTCGCCCGGCTCGTCATGACCGACCACGCACAGCAGCCCCGCCTGCGCACCGAGCGCCGCGGCGTTGCGCGCGACGTTGGCCGCGCCGCCCAGGCGGTCCTCCTGGCGCTGCACGTGCACCACCGGCACCGGCGCTTCCGGCGAGATCCGATTGACGTCGCCGAACCAGTAACGGTCGAGCATCACGTCGCCCACCACCAGCACGCGCGCCTGGCCGAACTGCTCGCGCGACACCACCCGAACATCGGGCGCGAGCGCCGTGTGATCAGGCTGCTGAGGTTGCATCGCTTGCGTGTTTGACATGAGGCCGCCCGATCGAGTGGTAGTCGAAGCCGTGTTCCGCCATCGCGTCCGGCTCATAGAGATTGCGACCGTCGAAGATACGCGGCGTCTTTAGCTCCGCCTTGAGCGCTTCGAAATCGGGCGCCTTGAAGGCCGTCCATTCCGTGACGATCACGAGCGCATCGGCGCCCGCGAGCGTGTCGTCCTGGCTCGGCGCGAAGGTGATGCGCGCGAGCAGGTCGGGCGACTGCGCAAGATCGAGCGCGAACACGCGGCGCGCTTCCTCGGTCGCCACCGGATCGTAGGCCGACACCGTCGCGCCGCGCGAAACGAGTTCGGCGATCAGGCGGCGGCTGGGCGCTTCGCGCATATCGTCGGTATTCGGCTTGAACGCGAGACCCCAGACCGCGAAGTGCTTGCCCGTCAGATCGTCGCCCATCGACTTGACGATCTTGCGCACTAGCACGTCCTTCTGGGCGTGATTGACGTCCTCGACCGCTTCGAGAATGCGCAGGTTCTGGCCGGATTCGGCCGCCGTGCGGATCAGCGCCTGCACGTCCTTCGGGAAGCACGAGCCGCCATAGCCGCAGCCCGCGTAGAGGAAGTGATAGCCGATGCGCGGATCGGAGCCGATGCCGCGACGCACCGATTCGATGTCCGCGCCCACACGATCGGCCAGGTTCGCCATCTCGTTCATGAACGAGATGCGCGTGGCGAGCATGGCGTTGGCTGCGTACTTCGAGAATTCGGCCGAGCGCACGTCCATGTAGATCGTGCGTTCGTGATTGCGGTTGAACGGCGCGTAGAGGCGCTTCATCTTCTCGCGCGCGATTTCGCCGTTGGCGTCCTCGTCGAGGCCGATGATGATGCGGTCCGGTCGCATGAAGTCGTCCACGGCCGCGCCCTCTTTGAGGAACTCGGGATTCGAGACCACCGAGAAACGATGCTCCGCGCTCGTGTCGAGGCCACGTTTGGCGAGTTCTTCCGCCACCACGGCCTGCACGCGCTGCGCCGTGCCAACCGGCACCGTCGATTTATCGACGATCACCTTGAAGCCGTTCATGTGGCGGCCGATGCTGCGCGCGGCTTCCAGCACGTATTGCAGATCGGCGGAACCGTCTTCGTCGGGCGGCGTGCCCACGGCGATGAACTGCACCTCGCCGTGTTCGACGCTCGCGGCGATGTCGGTGGAAAACGTGATGCGGCGCGCCTTGCGGTTGCGCTGGATGAGTTCGAGCAGGCCCGGCTCATGGATGGGCACGCCGCCGTTGTTCAGGATGTCGATCTTGCGCGGATCGACGTCGAGGCAGAACACGTCGTGACCGATCTCGGCAAGGCACGCCCCGGTGACGAGGCCAACATAGCCGGTACCGATAATGGTGATTTTCATACGCGCTCCGGTGACAGATTCGGATATTGATGTTGCAGGGTCGCAGGCCGACGCTGGTCAGCCCATCAGCTCGACGCCGGAATCGGCTCGACGCGGCGCGGCGCGTAGGTTTCCCAACCGCTACAGCCCGGGCACTGCCAGTAGAACAGGCGCGCACGGAACCCGCAGTTCTGGCAGGTGTAGCGCGGCAGATTCTTGGTGCGCTGCTGGATCAGCTTGCGCATGAGTTCCAGCTCGCTGCGGCGCGGCTCCTCGGCGGCGGCCTGCTGCGCTTCGAGCAGACGCGTCATGCCGGCGAGGTTCGGCGACTTCTGCATCTGCGTGCGCGCGAGCGTGTGGGCCGCTTCGGGGCCGTTGAGCTCGGCAACATATTTATAGGCCACATCGAGCAGATCGTTCGACGAATGGCGGTCGACCCAGTCGGTGAGCAGTTTCGCGCCTTCGGGCGCCTGCCCGAGCATCTCGTAGGCCTTCATGATCTTTTCGGCCACGAGCGGCAAATAGGCGGGATTTTGCGGCTCGACGCGCCTCCACTGCGTCAGCGCCGATTGCGCGTCGCCGCTTGCCGCATCGACATCGCCCGCGAGAATCGTGGCGCGCACGTTCTGCGGATTCGCCTTGAGTGCGAGGCCAAGCTGACGGCGCGCTTCCTCCGGATTCTTGCGCTGGAGGGCTTCCTGCGCGAGTTCGCAATGGAACTGGGCGATTTCGAGACCGAGCGGCTGCGCGCCCATGGTTTCGAGCTGACGCGCGGTGTCGATCGAGCGGTTCCAGTCCTTCTCTATCTCGTAGATCGTCAGCAGCGCGCGCTGTGCACCCTGGGCGTAATCGCCCGATTTGAGCGTGCTGAAGGTTTCCTCGGCGCGGTCGAGCATGCCGGCCTTCAGGAAATCCTGACCCAGTTCATAGAGCGCGTGGTCGCGCTCGTTCACCGGCAAATCAGCGCGCGAGAGCAGATTCTGATGAACGCGGATCGCGCGATCGGTTTCGCCGCGGCGGCGGAACAGGTTGCCGAGTGCGAAGTGCAGCTCGACCGTTTCCGGGTCAAGCTTGGCGACTTCGATGAACGCGTCGATCGCCTTGTCCGGCTGTTCGTTGAGCAGGAAATTCAGGCCGCGGAAATAGGAGCGCGGCAGGTTGGCGCTTTCGGACAACAGCGCCTTGAGGTCGTAGCGCGACGCCATCCAGCCGAGCGCAAACGCAACGGGAATGACGAGGAGCCACCAGAAATCGAGATCCATGCGAGCGATGGTTTGAGGTTACAGGCCACGCGCGCGGGCATGCGCGCGCGGCGGGTGTTTCGAATCAGATGAGCGGCGGCAGCGGCGGTTCAGCGACAACCACAGGCGTTTCGCGCGCAGTGCGCAACTCACGCTTGAGGCGGCCGTTTTCCATGCGTAGCCGCAACATTGCCGGCAGCGCCGAAAGCAGGCCAGCCAGCAGGCCGACCACGAAGAACGCCAGCCCGATCAGGATAAGCGGGGCTTGCCACGCATAGCCGGCCAGAAAGTTCAGCGTCGTGGTTTGCGTGTTGGCCAGTGCGAGCACGAGCAGCAGCACGAAGACCAGCACACGGATCACCCAGGCGATCAATCTCATGAAGGATTCTCTTGGCAGTTGCGGGAGAGCGCCGGCGCGGCCGGCTTGCTGCGCCGCAGCAAAGGACGCGCCGAAGTGTCCCGTATTGTAATGGAACGGCCCGCGACCCGGCACGTGCGCGAAGCCGCACGGTGACGCGAACAATGCGGGACGACAAGAACACCTTACACGGCCTCACGCGGCCTGACACCGGGAAAGGCACTGGCCTGGCCGTCAACGCAAAAAATCTGGACGAAAAAAAAGCGCCGGGTTTCGAAAAACCCCGCGCTTTCTTCGGTCCATGCACTGGCCATCTGGCATTGACCGCCAACGGCTGTAACCGCTGCAATTACCTTGCGGCACTTACAGATCGTCGTCCGGCTCTTCCGCCTTCAGCGGTTCGCCCGAACGACGGTCCACGCGCTCGCGCAGTTCCTTGCCCGGCTTGAAGTGCGGTACGAACTTCTCAGGCACCAACACTTTTTCACCCGACTTGGGATTGCGTCCGACACGCGACGGCCGGCGATTCAGTCCGAAACTGCCGAAGCCGCGAATTTCGATGCGATGGCCCTTGGCAAGCGCCTCGGACATCGCATCGAGCATCGTTTTGACCGCGAAATCCGCATCCTTGAGAACAAGTTGCGGAAATCGCGTAGCCAGCTGCGCGACCAATTCAGATTTGGTCATACTTCAGCTTGCCCCCGTTTGAGGCTTACTGGTTCTGGCCGTCGAGCTTGGCCTTCAGCAGCGCGCCGAGGTTGGTCGTGCCGGTGGCAGCCGCACCCGTGTCCGACGACATGCTGCGCAGAGCTTCCTGCGTTTCAGCCGAGTCCTTCGCCTTGATCGACAGGTTGATGCCGCGCGACTTGCGATCGATGTTGATGATCATCGCGTTGACCTTGTCGCCTTCCTTCAGCACGTTGCGAGCATCTTCCACGCGGTCTTGCGCGATTTCCGAAGCACGCAGGTAGCCTTCGACGTCAGCGTTCAGGGTGATGACTGCGCCCTTTGCGTCAACCGACTTGACCACGCCGTCAACCGTCGAACCCTTGTCGTTGACAGCAACGAAGTTGCTGAACGGGTCGCCTTCGAGCTGCTTGATACCCAGCGAGATGCGTTCCTTCTCGACGTCGATGCCCAGAACCACGGCTTCGACTTCGTCGCCCTTCTTGTACTTGCGAACAGCTTCTTCGCCCGTTTCCGACCACGACAGGTCCGACAGGTGAACCAGACCGTCGATGCCGCCCGGCAGACCGATGAAGACGCCGAAGTCGGTGATCGACTTGATTGCGCCTTGCAGCTTGTCGCCCTTCTTGAAGTTGCGGCTGAAGTCATCCCACGGATTCGGCTTGCACTGCTTCATGCCGAGCGAGATGCGGCGGCGGTCTTCGTCGATCTCAAGGACCATGACTTCGACTTCGTCGCCCAGCTGGACAACCTTCGACGGAGCAACGTTCTTGTTGGTCCAGTCCATTTCCGACACGTGAACCAGGCCTTCGATGCCCGATTCGACTTCGACGAACGCGCCGTAGTCGGTGATGTTGGTGACCTTACCGAACAGGCGCGTGCCCGACGGGTAACGGCGCGAGATGCCTTCCCACGGATCGTCGCCCAGTTGCTTGATACCGAGCGAAACGCGGTTCTTTTCCTGGTCGAACTTGAGGATCTTGGCGGTGACTTCCTGGCCAACCGACAGAACTTCCGACGGGTGACGCACGCGACGCCATGCGATGTCGGTGATGTGCAGCAGGCCGTCGATGCCGCCGAGGTCCACGAACGCGCCGTAGTCGGTGATGTTCTTGACCACGCCGTTGACGATCGCGCCTTCCTTCAGCGTTTCGAGCAGCTTTGCGCGCTCTTCGCCTTGCGTGGCTTCGATCACTGCGCGGCGCGACAGCACGACGTTGTTACGCTTGCGGTCGAGCTTGATGACGCGGAATTCGAGGGTCTTGCCTTCGTACGGCGTCGTGTCCTTGACCGGACGCGTGTCGACGAGCGAACCCGGCAGGAACGCGCGGATGCCGTTGACCATGACGGTCATGCCGCCCTTGACCTTGCCCGTGATCGTGCCGGTCACGAGTTCGTTGTTGTCGAGGGCCTTTTCCAGCGACAGCCACGAAGCCAGACGCTTCGCCTTGTCGCGCGACAGGATGGTGTCGCCGTAGCCGTTTTCCAGCGCGTCGATCGCGACGGAAACGAAATCGCCCGCCTGCACTTCCACTTCACCCGCGTCGTTCAGGAATTCTTCGAGCGGAATATAGGCTTCGGACTTCAGGCCAGCATTGACGACCACGAAGTTGTGGTCGACGCGCACGACTTCGGCGGAAATCACTTCGCCGGCGCGCATGTCCTGGCGGGTCAGCGACTCTTCGAACAGAGCCGCGAAAGATTCGGTATTCGGGGTGGAGGTTTGCAGGTCGGACATAAAAATCTGGATTTGCATGGTTTTTGCTGCGCTTCCAGCCTGTTCCAGGCCGGTTGGGCGTTGAGGCCGGAGCGCTTACGCTCGTGGCACGGAGGCAAAAGCCATACGGGGTTAAAGGGTTTAACAAACGCCCTGCTTCCCAGCAGGGCACCACTACATACTGCAACTGCTTGACTGCATTCTTGCTGCGCCGCCTTTACTGCGGTTTGCCGTGTGCATCCGGGTGGCGCACCGGCAAAGACTGGAACCACTGCACGACCTGTTCGACCGCCTGGTCGATGGACAGCGCCGAGGTATCCAGCAGCTTCGCATCCGCCGCGGGCTTGAGTGGCGCGGCTGCGCGATTACTGTCGCGCGCGTCGCGTTCACGCAAATCCCGGAGCAAGTCATCCATATTAGCAGAAAATCCTTTTTGGATCAATTGCTTATGCCGGCGGGCCGCGCGGGCCTCCACACTGGCCGTCAGAAACACCTTCAGACCGGCGTCCGGGAAGATCACCGTGCCCATGTCGCGGCCGTCCGCGACGAGGCCCGGCAGCTTGCGGAAGGCCCGCTGACGGGCCACCAGCGCGGTGCGCACGGACGGATGCGCGGCGATCATCGAGGCCCGGTTGCCCACTTCCTCGGCGCGGATATCGTTGGAAACGTCGACGCCGTCGAGCTGCGCCGTGCCTTCGCGGAACGTGATGTGCAGGTCGTCGATCAGCTTCGCCAGGCCATCGGCGTCATCGGCGTCGATCGCGTAGCGCATGCTCGCAAGCGCGGCGAGGCGATACAGCGCGCCGCTGTCGAGCAGGTGAAAGCCGAGATGCGCGGCGACCAGCGTGGCCACCGTGCCCTTGCCGGAAGCGGTCGGGCCGTCGATCGCGATGACGGGCGTCGGGTAAAAGGGACGGGTCGATTTCATGCGGCAACGATACTCGGCGACGAAAGTTTCAAGGTTGTGCGAGCGCCAGGAAGCGCTCGAAATAATCGGGGAACGTCTTGCCGACGCACTTCGGGTCGTTGATGCGCACCGGCACATTGCCAAGGCTCACGAGCGAGAAGCACATCGCCATGCGGTGATCGTCGTAGGTGTCGATCGCGGCGTTCGGCGTGAGTTTTTCGGGCGGGCGCACGATCAGGTAATCCGGGCCCTCCTCCACGTCGGCGCCCACCTTGCGCAATTCCGTGGCCATCGCGGCGATACGGTCGGTTTCCTTCACGCGCCAGCTCGCGATGTTGCGCAGCGTGGTTGCGCCGTCGGCGAACAGGGCCGCGACGGCGATCGTCATCGCCGCATCGGGAATCAGGTTGAAGTCCATGTCGATGGGATCGAGCTTGCCGTGATCGTTGCCGATCCCGCGCACCTCGATCCAGTCGTCGGCCACCGTGACGTTCGCACCCATCTTCATGAGCGCGGCCGCGAACGCGACATCGCCCTGGATGCTCGAACGGCCCACGCCTTCCACACGGATCGGGCCGCCGCCAATGGCGCCCGCCGCGAGGAAATACGAGGCCGACGACGCATCGCCTTCCACCATGATCTTGCCCGGCGACTGGTAGCGCACACCGGCCGGCACTTCGAAGCGGTGCCAGCCGTGGCGCTCGACCTTCACGCCGAAGCGCTCCATCAGCTTGATCGTGATTTCGATATAGGGCTTCGAGATCAGCTCGCCATCGATTTCGACGACCGTCACGCCGCCTTCGGCGCGCACCAGCGGCAGCGTCATCAAAAGCGAGGTGAGGAACTGGCTCGACACGTCGCCGCGCACGCGCACCGGCGCGCTCACGTTGATCTGGGCGGGACGGATGCGCAGCGGCGGAAAGCCTTCGTTTTCTTCGTAGTCGATCTTTGCGCCGATCTGGCGCAAACCGTCCACGAGATCGCCGATCGGGCGCTCATGCATGCGCGGCACGCCGTGGATGCGGTAATCGCCGCCATTGACCGCGAGCGCCGCCGTCAGCGGGCGCACCGCCGTACCGGCGTTGCCGAGGAAGAGATCCGCGCGCGCCGCCTGAAACGCGCCGCGCGTGCCCTGCACGACGCAGGTGTCGTCTTCGCGCTTGAGCTTCACGCCGAGCTTTTCCAGCGCGTCGAGCATCACGCGCGTGTCGTCGGAATCGAGCAGGTTCGTGATCGTCGTTTCGCCTTCGGCCAGCGCCGCGAGCAGCAGCACGCGGTTCGAGATGCTCTTCGAGCCAGGCAGGCGGATCGTGCCGGACGCACGGGTGAACGGTCCGAGATCGAGGTGTTCCATGAGCGTGTCCTGATGTTGCTGTGCGTTGCGGCCTGGCGTGGAATGGCCCGGCCGCATGACTGATGCCTTACTTGTCGGGTCCTGCCTGCGAGGGCGTGATGCTTGCATCCGCCGCGTCCGCCTGATGTGCCTGATGCGCCTTCTTTACGCCGCCGCGCTCCTGCCACGCCTCGCGCGCCGCGCGCGAGCGCGCGAACACGGTTTCGAGCGCGTCGCCGTCACCGGCGTCGATGGCCGCGCGCAGCTTCGCCAGCACTTCAGTGTAAGCGTCGAGTTCCGCGAGCAGGGCCGTGCGGTTCGCCAGGCACACGTCGCGCCACATTTCCGGGCTCGACGCGGCAATGCGCGTGAAGTCGCGGAAACCGCCCGCCGCGAACGAGAATTTGAGTTCGGCGTCCGGCGTGGCGAGAATCTGATCCACCAGCGCGAACGAGAGCACATGCGGCAGATGGCTCACCGAGGCAAACACGCGGTCGTGCTGCTCCGCGCTCATCTGGCCGATCACCGCACCCGTGGCGCGCCACATCTGCGCGATGCGCTCGACGTCTTGCGGGGCGTTTTCCGGCAGCGGGCACAGCACCACATTGCGGCCAACGTAGAGGTCGGGCAGCGCCGCTTCCACGCCGCTCGACTCGCGGCCCGCGATCGGATGACCGGGCACGAACTGGCCGATGCGCGCACCCAGCGCCGCGCGCGCGGCTGCGATCACGTCGCTCTTGGTGCTGCCCGCGTCGGTCACGATCGTCTGCGGCTGGAGGTGCGGCGCGATGCGTTCGAGCAGCATCTGCGTCTGCGCAACCGGCGCTGCGATCAGCACGAGATCGGCGCCGTCGAGGGCTTTGGCCAGCGCCGCTTCGTCGTCGAAGGTCGCGGCGGCGTCGATCACGCCCAGCTCCAGCGCGCGCGCCACCGAATGCGCGCGGCGGCCCACGCCGATTACTTCACCCTGCACACCCTGCGCGCCCTGCTCGCCCGCTGCGCCCGCGCCGCGCTCGCGCAGGCCACGCGCGAGCGATCCGCCAATCAGGCCGACGCCGAAAATCACCAGCTTCTTGAAAGAGAACGCGCTCACGCCATCACCGAAAAGAGAAAGTTTGCGCGCCCACGAGCCGGGCGCGCGCGTGGCGCTCAGCGCGAACGCGGATACGAACCGAGGATCTTGAGGAACGCAGCCTTCCTGCCGAGTTCGTCGAGCGCGGCGGCCACGGCCGGATCGTCGCGATGCCCTTCGAAATCGATATAGAAGTAGTACTCCCACGTGCCGACACGCGCCGGACGCGATTCGAAACGCGTCATCGACACGCCATGGCGCGCAAGCGGCTCCAGCAGTTTGTAGACCGCCCCCGGCTCATTCTTCACCGACACGATCATCGAGGTCTGGTCGTGACCCGACACGCCCGCCGGCTGCTTGCCGATCATCACGAAACGCGTGCGGTTGTGCGGGTCGTCCTGGATCAGCGCATTGGCGATCAAGAGCCCGTAATGCGTGGCCGCGCGTTCGCCCGCGATGGCGGCGACCGTCGGATCTTCCGACGCGAGGCGCGCAGCTTCGGCATTGCTCGACACCGCCTGGCGCTCCAGATGCGGCGCGTTCGCGGTGAGCCATTGCTGGCACTGCGCGAGCGCCTGCGGGTGCGCGCACACACGCGTCACGCCCTCGAGCTTGCCGCTTTGCGTCATCAGGTTGTGCTGGATCGGCAGCGCAATCTCACCGCCGATCATGAGCTGCGTCTGCAGGAACAGATCGAGCGAGCGCGACACCGCGCCTTCGGCCGAATTCTCGACCGGCACCACGCCGAATTCGGATGCACCCGACTCGACCGCGCGGAACACTTCATCGATCGACGGGCACGGCAAGCCTTCGATCGATTGACCGAAGTACGCGTACATCGCCTGTTCGCTATAGGTGCCGACCGGCCCGAGGAACGCCGCCGTGATAGTCTTTTCGAGCGAGCGGCTCGCGGCCATGATCTCGCGCCAGATCGCGCTGATGTGATCGTTGCCCAGCGGCCCGTGGCTCAGGTTTTGCAGGCGCTCGATCACCTGAAGCTCGCGCTCCGGGCGAAACACGGGCGCGTTGAAGTGCTTCTTGACCTCGCCCACTTCGAGCGCAACCGAAGCGCGCTGGTTCAGGAGTGCGATCAACTGCGCGTCGATGGCGTCGATGCGCTCGCGCAACGGCTTGAGTTGTGAATTGAGTTCGTCGTCCATGCGTGAAACCGGCAATCTGGAAGGATGAGTGCGTGGCGCTGCACAGCCCGTATCAGGCGTGCTTCGCCTCGAATTCCTTCATGTACTCGACAAGTGCCTGCACTGCTTCGAGCGGCACCGCGTTGTAAATCGACGCCCGCATGCCGCCGACGGACTTGTGGCCCTTCAGCTGCAGAAGCCCGCGCGCCTTCGCGCCGGCCAGGAAATCATCATTACGTGTTTCGTCGGCGAGGAAAAACGGTACGTTCATCCGCGAGCGCGCGCGGCGCTCCACCTTGTTGACGAAGAAGCTGCTCGCGTCGATCGTGTCGTAGAGCAGCCCTGCTTTTTCGATATTGCGCGCCTCGATGGCTTCGAGGCCACCCTGGCGCTTCAACCACTTGAACACGAGGCCCGCGATGTAGATCGCGTAAGTGGGCGGCGTGTTGAACATGGAGTTGTTGGCGGCGACCGTCTTCCATTCGAACGCCGACGGGCAGATGGGCATCGCGTGTTCGAGCAGATCCTTGCGCACGATCACCACGGTCACGCCGGCCATGCCGATATTCTTCTGCGCGCCGCCGTAGAGCACGCCGTATTTGGCGATGTCCATCGGACGCGACAGGATGTGCGACGAAGCATCCGCGACCAGCGGAATATCGCCCAGATCCGGAATCTCGAAGGTTTCGACGCCGTCGATCGTCTCGTTCGTGCACAGATGCACATAGGCGGGATCGTCGGAAAGCTGCCATTCGCTTCGTGCCGGCGAATGCGTGAAACCGGCTTCGGTGCGGCCCGTCGCGGCGATATGCGAGGCGCCGTACTTGAGCGCTTCCTTCTGCGACTTCTGCGACCACGAACCGGTGATGACGAAATCCGCGCGCGGCTTCGCACCGAACAGGTTAAGCGGCACGATGGCGTTTTCGCCGATGCCGCCGCCCTGCAGGAACAGGATCTCGTGGCTGTCTGGGACCTGCATCAGATCGCGCAGATCCTGCAGCGCTTCGCGGTGAATCTGCATGAATTCGGGACCGCGATGGCTCATTTCCATCACGCCCATGCCGCTGCCGTGCCAGTCGAGCATTTCGTCGGCAGCCTGACGGAGGACTTCTTCAGGCAGTGCAGCCGGTCCGGCGGAGAAGTTGAAGACGCGCATCGTTTGGAGATCCCCGAGGCGGGCGCTGCGGCGGTGGAGGCCGGGACGCGCCGGAAAAAGAAAATGGCCGTCTGCGCTTATCGCGCAAACGGCCATTATCGCATTGTCGCCGGGAACCCGCCAACGCAGGCTCTGCGGGCAATGCGCGAGCCACGCAGCCCGATCTGGCCCGCGTTTATCGCACGCACTTATTCCACACTGAAGCGGTTGCGGCGACGAACGCGGCCAGCGAGAGGCGTGCTTACTTGCCCGGCTTGACCGCAGCGACTTCCTTGTCAGCCTGGTCGCGCGTTGCCTTGATCGATTGCGGCATGTACTTCTGCATCAGGCCATTGACCACATCGCGGCCAACCTGGTCTTGCACCTGGATGAACTTGCGGCCGGTCGGGCTGCGGTAGAACGAGGTCAGGTCCTTGATTTCCTGGGTGCTGTAGTACTTTGCGTAGGCTTCGTACTGGGCTTCCATTGCGTCCTGCTTGAAGCCGTCCGTGTTGAAGACCTGGCCTGCGCCGTCAACCAGCTTCGGCACTGCATTCTTCTGCAGCGTCGGGACAGAAGCTTGCTTCTGCTTGTCCGTCATCGTCTTGTTTTCCGACAGCGCATCCGAGAGGATCGCCGGCACGAGTTGCTTGGCTTGCATCTGTGCGCTATTGCCGATTGCGCCGACGAGCTTCTGCGCGTCGATTGCGTCCAGCAGGTCCTTGATCGCGGCTTGCTTGGCCGAATCGATCGGTGCCGGTGCAGCAGCTGCCGGAGCCTGCGCGGGCGCCTGGGACTGGAGCGCCTGAGCCATGGCAAACGTCGGCACGAGAGCGGCCAGCAACATAACCTGCTTGAATCGTTTTTGCATCATTACTCCCTCTGTGAAATGAATCGAATTGCCTGCCGCGCGGACGGCGGGGCGCGCCTGATGTTGCACGGTCACGGTTTGATCCGTCACCTTCGCGCCCGCTGGCCGATCCACCCGGCATCATTCAAAACCCGCAGCGTCGTTTGGCCTTGCTGGCCATTGCGTCACCGCAGGCAAATAACCCAAAAACAGCTCAAATATTTCCACCAGCAAACCACAAGCGCCTGACACGAAGCGGCCCGCTCGCGCGGGCCGTTCAGTCCTGCGGGCGTAGCCTTACTCCTCGCTTTCGCCCTCGCCTTCACCTTCGGCGATATCGCCGTCGGCATCGGCTTCTGCGACCTGTTGCAGGCCCGAGAGCTTCGTGCCTTCGTCAAGGCTGATGAGTGTAACACCTTGCGTTGCGCGGCCCATTTCGCGAATCTCCGAGACACGCGTGCGGATCAGCACACCCGTGGTCGTGATCAGCATGATCTGCGCTTCGGGGTCCACCAGCGTTGCCGCCACGACCTTGCCGTTGCGCTCCGACGTCTGGATCGCAATCATGCCCTTGGTGCCGCGGCCGTGACGCGTGTATTCGGTGATCGGCGTGCGCTTGCCGTAGCCGTTTTCGGTAGCGGTCAGCACGGACTGCTGTTCGTCGCCGGCCACCAGCAAGGCAATGACCTGCTGGTTGTCGTCGAGCTGCATGCCGCGCACGCCGCGTGCCTCGCGGCCCATCGGACGCACGTCGTTTTCGTCGAAGCGCACGGCCTTGCCGGCGTCCGAGAACAGCATCACGTCATGTTCACCGTCCGTGATGGCCGCGCCGATCAGGTAATCGCCGTCATCCAGACCGACCGCAATAATACCCTTGCGCAGCGGGCGGCTGAAGGCTTCGAGCGGGGTCTTCTTGACCGTACCGAGTGCCGTCGCCATAAACACGAACTGGTTGGCCGAGAATTCCTTCACCGGCAGCACGACGTTGATCTTCTCGCCATCCTGCAGCGGGAACATATTGACGATCGGGCGGCCACGCGAGTTGCGCGAACCTTGCGGAACCTCATAGACCTTGACCCAGTACACGCGGCCACGGTTCGAGAAGCACAGGATGTGGTCGTGCGTATTGGCGATGAAGAGCGTGTCGATCCAGTCGTCTTCCTTCATCGAGGTCGCCTGCTTGCCACGGCCACCACGCTTTTGCGCGCGGTATTCCGAGAGCGGCTGCGACTTCACGTAACCCGAGTGCGACATGGTCACGACCATGTCCTGCGGCGTGATCAGATCTTCGGTGTTGAGTTCCGTCGCGTTCATCTCGATCTTCGAGCGGCGGGCGTCGCCGAACTCGCTCTTGATCGCGGTGAGTTCATCGGAAATCATGGTCGTCACGCGCTCGGGGCGCGCGAGGATGTCGAGCAGGTCGGCGATCTGGGCCATCACTTCGCGGTACTCGCCGATGATCTTGTCCTGTTCCAGACCCGTCAGGCGTTGCAAACGCATCTGCAGGATTTCCTGCGCCTGCGTATCGGACAGACGGTAGAGACCATCGCCCTGCATACCGTACAGCGGGTTGAGCCCTTCCGGACGGTAAGCCTCGCGGCCGCCCGCGCGGGCGTTGTCCTGCTCCGCGCGCGTGAGCATCTCGCGCACCAGCGACGAATCCCACGACTGGTTCATCAACTCCTGCTTCGCGATCGGCGGCGTGGGCGCGGCCTTGATGATGGCGATGAAGTCGTCGATGTTGGCCAGCGCAACCGCCAGGCCTTCGAGCACGTGGCCGCGTTCGCGCGCCTTGCGCAGTTCGTACACCGTGCGGCGCGTGAGCACTTCGCGGCGGTGCGACAGGAAATGCTGGAGCATTTCCTTGAGGTTCAGCAGCTTCGGCTGGTTATCCACCAGCGCGACCATGTTCATGCCGAACGTGTCCTGCAGCTGCGTCGCCTTGTACAGATTGTTGAGCACCACTTCCGGCACTTCGCCGCGCTTGAGCTCGATCACGACACGCATGCCGCTCTTGTCGGACTCGTCGCGGATGTCGGAAATGCCTTCGAGCTTCTTCTCGTTGACGAGTTCGGCGATGCGCTCAAGCAGCGAGCGCTTGTTCACCTGGTACGGCAGTTCGTCGACGATGATCGCCATGCGCTGGCCGCGATCGATCTCTTCGAAGTGCGTGAGCGCGCGCATCACGACGCGGCCGCGCCCCGTGCGATAGCCGTCGCGCACGCCTGCCACGCCGTAGATGATGCCGGCGGTCGGGAAATCGGGCGCGGGGATGATCTCGATCAGTTCGTCGATGGTCGCTTCCGGCGTCTTGAGCAGATGCTGGCAGGCGTCGACAACTTCGTTGAGATTGTGCGGCGGAATATTCGTGGCCATGCCGACCGCGATACCCGACGAGCCATTGATCAGCAGATTCGGGATGCGCGCGGGCAGGATCAGCGGCTCGCTTTCGCTGCCGTCGTAGTTCGGCCCGAAGTCGACCGTTTCCTTGTCGATGTCGGCCAGCAGTTCATGACCGATTTTCGCCATGCGGATTTCGGTGTAACGCATGGCCGCGGCGTTGTCGCCGTCGATCGAACCGAAGTTGCCCTGGCCGTCGACCAGCATGTAGCGCAGCGAGAAGTTCTGCGCCATCCGGACGATGGTGTCGTAGACAGCCGTGTCGCCGTGCGGATGGTATTTACCGATCACGTCGCCGACGATACGCGCCGACTTCTTATAGGCGCGGTTCCAGTCGTTGTTCAATTCGTGCATCGCGTACAGCACGCGCCGGTGCACCGGCTTCAGGCCGTCGCGCACATCGGGAAGTGCCCGCCCGACGATCACGCTCATCGCGTAATCGAGATACGAGCGGCGCATTTCCTCCTCAAGGGAGATAGGCAGAGTCTCTTTGGCGAATTGATCCATTATCGATGTCGTTGTCAGGCACGCGCGGTGCTACCGGCAAAAGCCGCCGGAAGCCACGCTTTGCACCCTGCTGTCGCATGGACGCCGCAGACGCAGCGCAATCTTCCGATTCTATCATGCGCGGCACCCCCGCCCGCCGTCCGGGCGCGATGTGCGTATACCTATTAGAGGGGGGATCTGGAGCGGCCTGTCAGCGGCTCAAAAACGCGTAGAACCACTCAGGCGGTAAACGGGTAAAGCGATGGGCGCGACAGTCGCTTCCACGCGACACGAAAACCGCGCATTTAGCACTTGAATATGACAATAAACAGATCGCGCGAGACGGCCGCTTGCGCTCGCCCAACAACCAGGCACACTACCAGGAGATCGCACGGGAACTTTTTGTTGCGGGTGTACCACATTCGACAAGCCCCAAAGAAAGGGGCGGATTTTTTTTATCGTTGGACGGGAACGATATGGCAAAATGCGAACGCACAAAGAGTTAGACACCGCTCGAAGTCTACACAAGACGTGCCCCACGACGCGCCAATGTTATACTTCGAGCAATGTATGACTTGTCTTCGTCATATGGCTCGCAGTAAACCTGCGGTAATCTCAATTTCGAGAGGAGAAATATGAATAAACTTTCAAAGCTCGCGTTCATTGCAGCTACCGCAGTAGTCGCTGCAACCGCCCAAGCACAATCGGTGCCGGCGTCGCGACAAGCCGTCAATGACAACTGGGTGAATGGTACCGGCGAATACGTGTGGATGAACGGCACGAACGAGCTTTGCTGGCGCGATGCATTCTGGACGCCGGCCACGGCCAACGCAAAGTGCGATGGCGCACTGGTCGCCCAGGCTCCGACGCCGCCGGTCGCTCCGGTTGCTCCGGCAATCACCAGCCAGAAGATCACGTATCAAGCTGACGCCCTGTTCGACTTCGACAAGGCTACCCTGAAGCCGGCTGGCAAGGAAAAGCTGGACGATCTGGCAAGCAAGATCCAGGCTCTGAACCTCGAAGTCGTCGTTGCAACGGGCTACACGGACCGTATCGGTTCGGCAGCTTACAACGACCGCCTGTCGCTGCGCCGTGCGCAAGCCGTCAAGTCGTACCTCGTCAGCAAGGGTGTCCCGGCTGAGCGCGTGTACACGGAAGGCAAGGGCAAGCGTAACCCGGTCACGACGGGTTGCAACCAGAAGAACCGCAAGCAGCTGATCTCGTGCCTCGCACCGGATCGCCGCGTTGAAGTCGAAGTCGTCGGCACGCAAAAGCAGTAATCTGCGAGCTGCGACAGCACGACTCAAAAGCCCCGCCCCGGCGGGGCTTTTTTATTGCGCACCCGTATTGCGCACCCGGTTTGAGCCGCGTCAATGCGTTGGGCATGAGGCCTGCTCGAATCGCTGAGGGGCAGGCGCGCATATTGCCGCCCTGTTTTGCCGTCACCCACGAGCGCCTTTATACTCTGGGCTTGTTCCACCTTCGCTTGCGCGCTTCAGGCCAATCCGACATGACGAATGCCGATCCCCACGAACTGCAGAAATTCAGCGATCTCGCTCATCGCTGGTGGGACCCGAACGCGGAGTTCAAGCCTCTGCACGAGCTGAACCCCATCCGCCTCGGCTGGATCGACAGCCACGCCCATCTGACGGGCAAGCGTGTACTCGATATCGGTTGCGGCGGCGGCATCCTGTCGGAATCGATGGCCGGGCTTGGCGCGAATGTGAAAGGCATCGACCTCTCCAGCGAAGCGCTGGGCGTGGCCGATCTGCATAGCCTGGAAAGCGGCATCACGCTGGAATACGAAGAGATCGCCGCCGAAGCGATCGCCGCGCGCGAGCCCGGCTCGTTCGACGTGGTCACCTGCATGGAAATGCTTGAGCACGTGCCCGAGCCGCTGAGCGTGGTCAAAGCCTGCGCAACGTTGGTGAAGCCGGGCGGCTGGGTCTTCTTCTCCACGCTCAACCGCAACGTGAAGTCCTATCTGCTGGCCGTGATCGGCGCGGAATACATCGCGCAGATGCTGCCCAAGGGCACGCACGACTATGCGCGCTTCATCCGCCCGTCGGAGCTTGCTGGCTTCGCCCGTCAAGCCGGCCTGACAGCAGCCGAGATCAAGGGCATCACCTATAACCCGCTCACGCGCCGTTTCGCCCTGTCGAACGACTCAAGCGTCAATTACATGATCGCCTGCCGGCGTCCCGCGTAAGCTCCGCGTGCGCCCTGTTTCTTCCTGACATGACCCAGACCACGCCTGAGCAAAACCCGGCGCACTGCGCAGCGCTGCGCGCCTGCGACGCCGTCCTGTTCGACTTCGACGGCACGCTCGCCGATACGGCGCCCGACCTCGCGGCCGCCGTCAACCAGATGCGCCATGCGCGCGGTCTGGCGCCCACGCCCTACGAGAAACTGCGCCCGCTGGCGTCCGCCGGCGCGCGCGGCCTGATCGGCGGCGCCTTCGGCATCGGCCCGGACGACCGCGAGTTCGCCGCGATGCGCGAAGAATTCCTTGCCAACTACGCGGCCAACCTGCGCGTGGAAACCGCGCTGTTCGCGGGCATCGACGCAGTGCTCGACGACCTCGACGCGCGCGGCGTGCGTTGGGGCATCGTCACCAACAAGGTGGCGCGCCTGACCGATCCGCTCGTCAAACTGATGCACCTGGACACGCGCGCCGCCTGCGTGGTGAGCGGCGATACGACACCGTATTCCAAGCCCCACCCTGCACCGCTGCTGCACGCGGCGCAGGCGCTCGGCATCGACGCCACACGCCTGGTCTACGTCGGCGACGATCTGCGCGATGTGCAGGCCGGCCACGCCGCAGGCATGGCGACGATCGCCGCCGGCTACGGTTACTGCGGCAACGTCGAGCCGCCCGCGCAGTGGAACGCCGATTTCGTGGCCGATACCACCGAGTCCCTGTTCGCCCTGCTCCAGCACGTACAGCCTGCTTGAGCGGCAACCTTGGGGGCGCGTCAGAGGCCGCCGCGCCCCTTGAAAAGGGCACGGTTCGCCTCATCTGCCGAACTATGGGATAATTGATCCTTCCTCTGGGGCCGACCTGGTTTCGACAGGGGTTATGAAGTAGGCAGGGCATGCCGAGGACCCGTCACCTCGTTAATCAATGGGAAAATCGTAACTGCAAACGACGATACGTTCGCACTGGCAGCCTAAGGGCCGCCGTCCTCTGCCTGGCTCACTGACGGGCTAGTGTCGCAAGACCGGTAGCAATACCGCCAGAGGTCATTTACGTCAGTTAAGCTCTGTCGGCGTCACGACGCCAGAGTCGAAAATCTAGTGAATCGCCGTAGCGCAGCGTGTTCGTCCGCGTCGCTCCGGTTAAATCAAACGACTGAACTACGCATGTAGAACTGTTTATGGATTGCTTCTGGACGCGGGTTCGATTCCCGCCGGCTCCACCAGAATTTGCTGCAGCAAAATAGAAACTCGCGAACGCTTTTAAAAGCGTCGCGAGTTTTTTGTTTTTGCAGCGCAATAAATCTGTAACAAAGTTTGACCAAATAAAAAGCGGCGCACGATGCGCCGCTTTTTATTTCAAGATTTGCAAAAAAATCCCGACATTTAATTATCTTGCGGGCACTGCAGATTACAGCCGTTCGGGTCGCCCAGATCGCCCTTCTTGCGCATTGCCGACGTTTTGCCGTGCTGATATTTACTGGACGGTGCAGACGCGGCGAACTGCATCTGCGGATGTTCCTGGAGACGGAATTCGTCGGTCAGGATGCCGCCTGGCACGCCGGGCGAGTTCTGCGCGAATGCGACGTCGATGGTGGCAAACAGCACGCCTGCGGTTGCAGCAGCTGCACAAACATTGAGCAAGAATTTCATGGTCGATCGGCGCGGACGGCGCGCATCTGGAACGGGGGAGCTTATACCGGTCGAAAGTATCACAAAAACTCGCCGATTCTGCAGCGCAGGCTTACGGAGAAATTGCTCTGCGTTACAAGGCCTGAGCGCGCCGGCCTCCGCTCAAGCCGCGAAAGCGTGGCCCAGCCAGCCTTCGCCGAGGGGCACGACCGTGCCGCACTCGCCCGGATCGTAACCCTGCAGCTGCGCCACCGACGCCCCGAACGGCTCGCCGCGCAGCAGTTCGAGCACCGCGGCCAGCGGCTCGCGTTCAAGCTGGCTGCGCTCGCAGGCGAAGTAGTAGTCCTCGTCGACGATGGGGATGAAGTCGAGGCCGAAGTGGTGCGCCGCCGGCTCGACACCGAAGCCCACGTCGGCCATCCCGCTCGCCACGAACGCCGCGATCGCCGAATGCGTGAGTTCCGCCGACGCATACCCGTTCACGCGATCCGGATCGACGCCAATACGCGTGAGCAGCAGGTCGATCAAGAGGCGCGTGCCTGAGCCCGGCTGACGGTTCACGAAACGGATGTCGGCGCGCGCGAGGTCGGCAAGACCGGCGATCCCGCGCGGGTTGCCGCGCTCCACAAACAGGCCCTGCTTGCGGCGCGTGAGATGGATCAGCACATGCCGCTGAGGATCGAGCCAGTTGCGGTAGGCATCGGCGCAGGCTGCGCGGAATTCGCCACGCGGCAGATGAAAGCCCGCGAGATCACATTCACCGCGCGCGAGCGCCGTAATGGCATCGGCGCTATCGCGGTATTTGATTTCGACGGGCACCTGATCGCCGACCAGCGCCGTGACCAGCGCGGCCACGGCATAGCCGTGCGAGGCGTGGATGCGCAGATCCTGCACATCGGGCGCGAGCCAGCGGTTTAGGTCGCTCGCCACTTCGCTGGCAAGCGCCTGGAGATTGCCGTGCAGGCGCTCGGCGCACAGACGCTGCGAGCGCAGCACCGCCTCGCCGAGTTCCGACAGCACCGAGCCCCGGCCGCGCGCCTTGGCGATCAGCGCGCCGCCCAGGCGCTCTTCGACATCGCGCAACAAACCCCACGCGTGGCGATAGGACAAACCCTTACGCTGCGCGGCCTGCGCAATGCTGCCTTCTTCCGCGACGAGCGCGAGCAGCGGCACAACGTCCGTCAGGCTTGCCTCGCGGCCATCCGCGTCGCGCACGACCAGTTGCGCATGGCAATCGACCTTGATCATTATGAAGTCTTCCTTCCTATTGCAACGGCCATTCTACGGGCCTATTGTTCGTCCATACTACAAGACAACCCCAGCATAGATGCACACTTTATGAATAACAAGTGCATATATGCCCCTGGAGGAGCCTCACAATGGACGAGACAAAATCGCCTTCAGCCGCGCTTTCCAGCGCGACGGCTGAAGCGCTCGTGCAGCGTCACGCGCTGCCTGGCCGCACCCTGCTTGCGATCCTGCACGCGATCCAGGACGAACTCGGTTACGTGCCGCCAGCCGCCATCGCGCCGCTCGGCAAGACGCTGAATCTCTCGCGCGCAGAGGTGCATGGCGTGCTCACCTACTACCACCATTTCCGTACCGCGCCGCCTGCGCCCGTCGTCGTCCAGCTGTGCCGCGCCGAAGCGTGCCGCAGCATGGGCGGCGAAGCGCTCGCACAGCATGCCGAAGCGCAAACGGGATGCCGCTTCGGCGCGCATGAACCGGCATCGGCGCACTGCGTCGCGCTGGAATCGGTCTATTGCCTCGGCCAGTGCGCGCTTTCGCCCGCCATGATGATTAACGGCAGCTTGCACGCAAAAGTGACCCCGCAGAAGTTCGATGCGTTGCTCGCGAACGCGCTCGCAGCCACGGCGGCCACGGCCCGCACCGAGGAGGCCGCATGACGCGCATCTACGTTCCTCGCGATTCGTCGGCGCTGGCGCTTGGCGCCGATGATGTCGCCGCCGCGATCCAGCGCGAAGCCGCCGCGCGTGGCATCGATATCGAACTCGTACGCAACGGCTCGCGCGGCCTGCTCTATCTGGAACCGCTCGTCGAAGTCGAAACCGCCGATGGCCGGGTCGGCTACGCGAACGTCGAAGACAGCGAGGCGGCCGCGCTGTTCGACGCAGGCTTCGTAGAAGGCGGCCAGCATGCGCGCAGCGTGGGCCTCGTCGAGCGGATTCCGTATCTGCACAAGCAACAACGCCTGACGTTCGCGCGCATCGGCATCACCGACCCGCTGTCGACCGACGACTATGTCGCGCACGGCGGCCTCGAAGGGTTGCGCAACGCGCTGACGCTCACCGGCGAGCATGCCTGCCAGTCGCTGATCGAATCGGGTCTGCGCGGACGCGGCGGCGCGGCCTTCCCGGCCGGCATCAAGTGGCGCACGGTCGCGCAGGCGCACGCCGATCAGAAGTACATCGTCTGCAACGCCGACGAAGGCGATTCGGGCACCTTCTCCGATCGCCTCATCATGGAAAGCGATCCGTACGTGCTGATCGAAGGCATGACGATCGCGGGCGTGACGGTGGGCGCGACGGTCGGCCATATCTATGTGCGCAGCGAGTATCCGCATTCGATCGCCGCGCTCGAAGAAGCGATCCGCCGCGCGCGCGCCGCCGGTTGGCTGGGCGGCGATGTGCTCGGCAGCGGCAAGCGCTTCGACCTGTTCGTCGCCAAAGGCGCGGGCGCGTATGTGTGCGGCGAGGAAACGGCGCTGCTCGAATCGCTCGAAGGCAAGCGCGGCGTCGTGCGCGCCAAGCCGCCGCTGCCCGCGCTCGCCGGTCTCTACGGCAAGCCCACGGTGATCAACAACGTCATCACGCTCGCCACGGTGCCGATCATCTTCGCAAAGGGCGCGGCGTTCTATCAGAACTTTGGCATGGGCCGCTCGCGCGGCACGCTGCCGTTCCAGCTGGCGGGCAATATCGCGCGCGGCGGCCTGGTCGAACTGGCCTTCGGCGTGACGCTGCGCGAACTGATGATGGACTACGGCGGCGGCACCGCCAGCGGCCGTCCCGCGCGCGCCGTGCAGGTGGGCGGCCCCCTTGGCACCTATCTACCCGAAAGCCAGTGGGACATTCCGATGGACTACGAAGCATATGCGACGGTCGGCGCAGTTGTGGGTCACGGCGGCATCGTAGTGCACGACGATACGTCCAATCTCGCCGAACTCGCACAATACGCGATGGAATTCTGCACGCTCGAATCGTGCGGCAAATGCACGCCTTGCCGCATCGGCTCGACGCGCGGCGTCGAAGTGATCGCAAAGATCCGCAAAGGCGACACCTCGGAGAAGCAGATCACGCTGTTGCGCGATCTGTGCGACACGATGGTGGCCGGATCGCTCTGCGCGATGGGCGGCATGACGCCCTTCCCCGTACTCTCCGCGCTCGATCACTTCCCCGAAGATTTCGGTCTCGAATCCCCATCACTCGCCACGCAACAGAACGCGGCTGCCTGAACGAGGAACCACCATGTCCGACACGCTCATGTCTCAAGCCGGTGGTTGCGGTTCCGGCAATTGCGCCTGCAAGTCCGCTGCCATGAACAAGGCCAACGCGCACTCGCCCTTCGACGACACCGATTACGGCACGCCGCTGCGCCACGCCGATATCGACGTCACGCTCGAAATCGACGGCCGAAGCATCACCGTACCCGCGGGCACTTCGGTGATGCGCGCCTCGATCAAAGCGGGCGTCAACGTGCCGAAGCTCTGCGCGACCGATTCGCTCGAACCGTTCGGCTCGTGCCGTCTGTGTCTGGTCGAGATCGAAGGGCGGCGCGGCTATCCGGCCTCGTGCACCACGCCCGTCGAAGCGGGCATGAAGGTGCGCACGCAGAGCGAGCGCCTGCAAAAGCTGCGCCGCAACGTGATGGAGCTCTATATCTCCGATCACCCGCTCGACTGCCTCACCTGCCCCGCCAACGGCGACTGCGAACTGCAGGACATGGCGGGCGTGACGGGTCTGCGCGAAGTGCGCTATGGCTTCGATGGAGCGAATCACCTCAAGGACCAGAAGGACGAATCGAACCCGTACTTCACCTACGATCCGTCCAAGTGCATCGTCTGCAACCGCTGCGTGCGCGCCTGCGAGGAAACGCAAGGCACCTTCGCCTTGACGATCGCCGCACGCGGTTTCGAATCGCGCGTCGCGGCGGGCGCGAACGAAGCGTTCATGGATTCGGAATGCGTCTCGTGCGGTGCCTGCGTGGCCGCCTGCCCGACCGCCACGCTGCAGGAAAAGAGCGTCGTGATGCTCGGTCAGGCCGAACATTCGGTGGTGACGACCTGCGCGTACTGCGGCGTGGGCTGCTCGTTCAAGGCCGAAATGAAGGGCAACGAAGTCGTGCGCATGGTGCCGCACAAGAACGGCCAGGCCAACGAAGGCCACGCCTGCGTAAAGGGTCGTTTCGCGTGGGGTTATGCGACGCACAAGGACCGCATCAAGAAGCCGATGATCCGCGCGAAGATCACCGATCCGTGGCGCGAAGTGAGCTGGGAAGAAGCGCTGAACTACGCCGCCAGCGAATTCCGCCGCATCCAGGCGAAACATGGGCGCGATTCGATTGGCGGGATTACGTCGTCGCGCTGCACGAACGAGGAAACCTATCTCGTGCAGAAGCTGGTGCGCGCCGCGTTCGGCAACAACAATGTGGATACCTGCGCACGCGTGTGCCATTCGCCCACGGGCTACGGCCTGAAGACGACGCTGGGCGAATCGGCAGGCACACAGACGTTCGCCTCGGTCGATCACTCGGACGTCATCATGGTGATCGGCGCGAATCCGACCGACGGGCATCCGGTGTTCGGCTCGCGTCTGAAGCGCCGCGTGCGCCAGGGCGCGAAGCTGATCGTGGTGGACCCGCGCCGCATCGATATCGTCGATACCGCGCACGTGAAGGCCGAGCATCATCTGCAACTGCGCCCCGGCACCAATGTGGCGATAGTCAATTCGCTCGCGCATGTGATCGTCACCGAAGGTCTCGTCAACGAAGCCTTCGTGGCCGAGCGCTGCGAGACGCGCGCATTCGAGCAATGGCGCGATTTTGTCGCGCTGCCGGAAAACTCGCCCGAAGCGATGGAGCCGCTCACCGGCGTGCCCGCGGATCAAGTGCGCGCCGCCGCGCGCCTGTACGCTCAGCACGGCAATTCCGCGATCTATTACGGCCTGGGCGTGACAGAACACGCGCAAGGCTCGACGATGGTGATGGGCATCGCCAATCTGGCGATGGCCACGGGCAACATCGGCCGCGAAGGCGTCGGCGTGAATCCGCTACGCGGCCAGAACAACGTGCAGGGTTCGTGCGATATGGGTTCGTTCCCGCACGAACTGCCGGGTTATCGCCATGTGGGCGACGCCAATGTGCGCGCCCTCTTCGAGGATGCCTGGAATGTCGCGCTGCAAAGCGAGCCGGGCCTGCGTATTCCGAACATGTTCGAGGCGGCGCTTGACGGCACCTTCATGGGCCTCTACTGCCAGGGAGAGGACATCGTCCAGTCCGATCCCAACACGCAGCATGTGGCGGCGGCGCTGTCGTCGATGGAATGCATCGTCGTGCAGGATATTTTCCTCAACGAGACGGCCAAGTACGCGCATGTGCTGCTGCCGGGCTCGTCGTTCCTCGAAAAGGACGGCACCTTCACCAATGCCGAGCGCCGCATTTCGCGCGTGCGCAAGGTGATGCCGCCCATCGCCGGTTACGCCGACTGGGAGGTGACGATCCTGCTCGCGCGCGCGCTGGGCTACGAAATGGACTACACCCATCCGTCACAGATCATGGACGAGATCGCGCGTCTCACGCCCACCTTCCACGGCGTGTCCTACAAGCGTCTCGACGAAATGGGCAGCATCCAGTGGCCCTGCAACGAGCAGGCGCCAGACGGCACGCCGATCATGCATATCGATGAATTCGTGCGCGGCAAGGGCAAGTTCGTCATCACGAAGTTCATCGCCTCGCCGGAGAAGGTCACGCGACGTTTCCCGCTGCTGCTCACGACCGGCCGCATCCTCTCGCAGTACAACGTGGGCGCGCAGACGCGTCGCACCGAAAATTCGCGCTGGCACGAGGAAGACCGGCTGGAAGTGCATCCGGTCGATGCCGAGGATCGCGGCATTCGCGATGGCGACTGGGTGGGCATCGAATCGCGCGCGGGTCATACGGTGCTGCGCGCGAAGGTCAGCATGCGCATGCAGCCGGGCGTGGTCTACACGACCTTCCACTTCCCCGAATCGGGCGCGAACGTCATCACCACCGACGCTTCCGACTGGGCCACCAATTGCCCCGAGTACAAGGTGACCGCCGTGCAGGTGAGCCACGTGCAACAAGCGTCCGAATGGCAGCGCGAGTATTCGCGTTTCAACGCGACGCAGCTCGACCTGCTTGGCAAGCGCGAAATCGTGACGACATCCGGGAAATAGGGGGAATCCAAGCGATGAAAACCGCTCACCTGATCGAGATGGCCAACCAGATCGGCATGTTCTTCGACTCGCTACCCGATCGCGAGGAAGCGCTCACGGGCATCGCCGAGCACATCCGCAAGTTCTGGGAGCCGCGCATGCGGCGCGCGCTGCTCGCGGCGCTCGACACCGACGATGGCGCGCACGACAAAGCGGGCTTCAGCGAGATCGTGCGCGCCGCGCTGGTGCAGCATCGCGCGGCGCTCACGCCTGCCAACTAGCGGAAATTACTGCGCGGACGGTTTTGGCGACGGCGCGGGCGAGAACCACGTCTCGCAGTGACGCAGCAAGCCGTGCAGGTCCGAACTCGTGCGGCCGCGCGCGCAGATGTAGCCGTCGGGCCGCACCAGATAGAAGGCGGGACGCGTGCGACCGTATGCATCGCCGAGCGCCGGCGCGCCCTCGCCCGCGAGCGGCGGCGTCTCGCCCTGCTCCAGATCGGCCAGCCACCAGACCCGCACCGCCTGCGGCAAGGCGCGCTCGACGGCATCGCCAAAATGACGCAAGGCGTCGGGACCATTGCCATTGTGGGAGCCGTTTGTCGTGGCATTGCGCACGCTCGCCCCTGCGTCCGCCGGCCCACCGTTCGCGGCATGCTCCGCGGCTTCGGCTGCGCGCACTGTATCGGCATCCACCAGCAGGAACAGCGAGAAGCTCGCCGGGTCGTGCAGATCGAAAATACGACCCTTGCCCGGGGCCTTGCCGAGCGGCCCGTCGACTACCCGCACGCAGGCATCGGGGGCGCGCTCGCCCGCACGCGGGCCGCCATCGAGCACGCGCTCCAGCGTCAGCGGGCTGCGCCGGTACTGGATCGACAGTTCGCTCACCGCCTGACGCGCCGCGTCGCGCAACGGCCCCAGCGCGACAAGCGCCGGCATCACGCGCTCGCGCAGCAGCTTGAGCGGTCCATGATCGGCTTCGACGAGTTGCGTCATGAAGCTGGTCTGGCGCAGCACGATGCGCTCGATCGGCGAGCGCTCAGCGTGATAGGTATCGAGCAGCCGGTCGGGCGCGCCGCCCAGCACCCGCGCGAGTTTCCAGCCCAGATTGAACGATTCCTGGATGCCCGTGTTCATGCCCTGCGCGCCGGCCGGGCTGTGCACATGCGCGGCGTCGCCCGCGAAGAACACGCGCTCCTTGCGCAGAAAACGCACCATGCGGCTATTGATGCGGAAGTACGAGGCCCAGTTCATATCGGCGATCGACACCGGATGATGCACGCGCCGCTCGACCACCGAGCGGCACTCCTCCAGCGTCGGCACGGGGATCGCGCCTTCGGGCGCGGCGGGCAGCATGGTCTTGTGATCGGCGATCAGACGATAGCGGCCGTGCCCGTAGGGAAACAAGGCGGCGAGACCATCGCCCGAGGCGAACACATGAAACTCGTTCTCCGACCAGGGCGTGCTGGCTTCGATATCGGCAAGCAGGAAGGACTGCGCCAGCGTCTCGCCCTCGAACTCCATGCCGAGGTGATGACGCACGGTGCTGTGCGCGCCGTCGGCGGCGATCAGATACGCGCAGCGCAGCGCTTCCACGCGACCGTTGGCGCAACGCACGTCGGCGCTGATGCCGGCCGCGCCCTGATGCAGTTCCAGCAGTTCGCAGCCGCGCTCGACTTCGACGCCGAAGCTCGCCAGTTGCGCGGCAAGGATGCGTTCGGTCTCGGTCTGATCGAGAAAGAGCAGATAGGGATAGCGCGTGAACAGCGGATCGAAATCGAGCCGCGCGCGGCGCTGTCCGTTCGAATAAAGATTGGCGACGTGCGCGCGATGACCGCGCGCGAGAAATGGCTCGACGATGCGATGCTGCTCGAACAGTTCGAGCGTGCGCGCCTGGATGCCGATGGCGCGCGAATGACGGCCGGGCTCGGGTGCGCGATCGATCAGGCGCAACGGAATGCGCGCGCGGGCGAGGCTCAGCGCAGCGGCAAGACCCGTCGGCCCCGCACCGACGATGAGCACGGACGGCTGGGATAAAACCTCGGTCATGCAGACCTCCATGCGGTCGACATGCACCGTAGTGTACGCCCGCTATCCGCCTGGCCGTGGCCGAGCCGGCGTGGCGCCCGGGTATCGCGCAGGCATCGCGCACTCAGGTATGTCGATGCGCGTGAGCGCTCGACGAGGCGATCTCCACATCGAGCGCACAACGATGCACGCTCGTACCCAGATCGACCTGCAAGGTCACGTGCTTCATGCGAAAGCGCTCGCCCAGTGCGCTCACCATGCCGTCCAGCGCGGCGTCGCCGGGATGCCCTGCCGGCATCACCAGATGTGCGGAGAGCGCGTTGCCCGTGGTGGACAGCGCCCAGACGTGCAGATCGTGCACATCGGTCACGCCATGCTGCTGCGCAAGATAAAGGCGGATGCCATCGATATCTACGCCCTCGGGGACGGCCGCCAGCGCGAGCCGCACCGACTCTCGCAGCAGCCCCCACGTGCCGCGCAAGATCACCAGCACGACGACGATGCTCATCACCGGATCGACCCAACTCCAGCCAGTGCCGATAATCACCAGACCGCTAATCGCCACCGCGGCCGAAACGCCCGCGTCGGCAGCCATATGCAGGAAAGCGCCGCGAATATTGATGTCGTCCTTTTGCCCGCTCATGAAGAGCCACGCGGAAAAGCCGTTGACGATCATGCCGATCGTCGCCACCACGAAAACGTCGAAGCCCGCGACGGGCGCGGGGCTGACGAGGCGGCCCACGGCTTCGGCGAGTATCGCGCCGCACGCGACCAGCAGCAGCGCCGCATTCGCAAGCGACGCCAGGATCGAACTGCTGCCGAAGCCGAACGTGAAGCGCGCGGACGGCCGCCGCGTGGCGAGCCAGGTCGCGCCCCAGGCAAGCAGCAGACCCAGCACATCGGAGAGATTGTGGCCGGCGTCGGCCAGCAGCGCAGCCGAATGTGCGATCACGCCATAGACGCCCTGCGCCACCACGATGACGATATTGAGCGCGACGGCCAATGCGAACGCGCGGCCGTGTCCCGCCACGGGAGCGTGGTGATGGTGGTGGTGGGCGTGGCCGTGGCCGCTATGCCCAGCATGGGCGCCATGAGCATGATCGTGGCCCCCGTGGTCATGTCCGTGTGCGTGCGGGTGTTCGGCGCTCATCAATTCACCTCCGGCAACGCTGACGCAGGCTCCGCCACGTGTTCGAGCATGCCCGCGAGCATCGCGCTGATATGGGCGTCGGCGGCCGCGTAAAAGACCTGTTTGCCCTCGCGCTCCGCTCGCACGATGCGCGCCGCGCGCAATAGCCGCAGGTGGTGGCTCACCAGCGACGACGACAGCCCGAGCGTGTCGGCAATCGCACCCACCGCCGTGCGGCCCTGCACGCAGGCCAGCACGATGCGCAGCCGCGTTGGATCGCCGAGCAGGCGGAACAGGTCTGCAAGCGGCACCACGCGTTCATCGTCGAAATTCGTCGGCATGCGGATCATACATTGATATATGAATAGTTGTTCACATGTTAGTTGCGGTGACGCGCACGGTCAAGTCCCTACCTGGCGATTACGGAACGCCTGCGCGAGTGTGGGAAAATGCCGCCTTTAGATTTCCAACGTGGTTGCCTTTCGGTCATGGAACAGGTTTTTGTCCGCGCGTTCGCCGCACATCGCGACGGCCGGCTGGAGGATGCCGAGCGCGATTACTGTGCGACGCTCGCCGCCGATCCCGTGCACGTCGATGCGCTGCACATGCTCGGCGTGCTGCGGCATCAAAAGGGCCAGCACGCCGAAGCCGCGGACCTCGTGCGCCGGGCGGTCGACCTGCGCCCGGACGACGCCGCGCTCCAGTTGAACCTCGGCAACGCACTGAAGGCGATGGGCGAGCTCGACAAAGCGATCGAGCGCTTTCGCAATGCGCTTACGCTCGCGCCCACGTTCGCGCTCGCGCACTACAACCTCGGCAACGCCTATGCGGCGATCGGCCGACACGAGGACGCGATGTACGCGTTCGGCCACGCGGTGCGCCTGCAGCCCGGCGACGCCTCGTCGCACAACAACCTGGGCAATGCGCTGCATGCGCTGGGCCGCCACGCCGAAGCCGCCGACGCCTTCCGGCGCGCGCTGAAGATCCGCCCGGGCCACGCGGGCGCGCACAACAACCTTGGCATGGCCCTGAATGCGCTCGGCGACAGCGCGGGCGCGGTCGAGCATTTCCAGAAGGCACTGCGCGTGCAGCCGCGTTTCGTCGCCGCGCATTTCAACCTCGCGAACACGCTCGACGCGACCGGCTATCACGCGCATGCCGTAGCGGGCTATGAGGCCGCGCTGGCGCTGCAGCCGCAGTTCGCGCCTGCGTTGTTCGGTCTGGGCAATGCGCTGGCGGCGCTTGGCCGCCATGAAGAAGCGATCGCCGCCTACGAGCGCGCGATTGGCCTCGACCCGAAGTTTGCGCTCGCGTGGCTTGCGCTCGGCACCGCCCAGCATGCGCTCGGCCGTCACGCCGCCGCGCTGCGCGCCTTCGACGAAGCGCTGCGCGCGCGCCCCGATCTGGCCGCCGCGCACCTGAACCGGGCGCTGACCTGGCTCACGCTCGGCGACTTCCGGCGCGGCCTGCCCGAGTACGAATGGCGTCTGGACCCGACCTCGCGAGATGAGGGTTTCGGCGCGCTGGGCCTGCCCTCGCGCGAACCCAAGCCCGCGCCCACCTGCGCGCAGGGCGTGCCGCGCTGGCGAGGCGAACCGCTTGGCGAACGCACGCTGCTGATCCACGCCGAACAGGGTTTCGGCGATACGCTGCAATTCATCCGCTTCGTGCCGTCGGTGCTGGCACTTGCGCAGCCGGGCACGCGCATCGTGCTCGAAGTGCAGGCGCCGCTCGTGCCGCTCGTCGCGCCCGCGGCCCAGACGGCGCGCATCACGCTGATCTCCCAGGGCGCGCCGCGCCCGCAGGCCGATCTGCAATGTCCGCTGCTATCACTACCGCTCGTGCTGGGCACGAGCTTCGACGCCCTGCCCGCGCCGATGCCCTATCTCGCCGCCCCCACCGCATATCGCCGTAAATGGCGCGGCTCGCTGGGCGGCCAGGCGCGTCGCAAGATCGGCATCGCGTGGTCGGGCCGCATCCACAAGCACGAAAACCGCAGCATGCCGCTCGCCGCGCTCGAACCGCTGTTCGCGCTCGACGGCATCGACTGGATCGTCCTGCAACCGCATTTGACCGAGGCCGAACACGCAGCGCTGGATAGGCATCCGCGCGCGCGCTCGATCCATCGCCTGGGCGAGAAGCTCGCCGATTTCGCCGACACCGCCGCCGTGATCGAACGGCTCGACGCCGTCGTCTCGATTGACACGTCGATTGCTCACCTTGCCGGTGCGCTCGATGCCAAGCTCTGGTTGATGCTGCCGTTCGCCGCCGACTGGCGCTGGTTCACGGGCACGAACGAAAGCCCGTGGTATCCGCGCGCGCAGCTCGTGCGCCAGCCGCGTCCGGGCGCATGGGATGAAGTCGTGGCGCAGGTCGCCAGCGCCTTGCGCGAAGGCTGAAAAACTTCGCCTGAAACCTTCAGACGCAAAAAAACCCGCAGTTCAACGCTGCGGGTTTTTTGTATTGCTGCGCTACGCGTCAGACCGTCTTGTACTGATTACGCGCTTGCGCCGTGCGATAGAGCACGAGCGTGGCGACCAGCCCGCAAATGCCCGCGACGCCCATCCATGCGCCCGGCGCAGCCTTGTTGCCGCTGATGTGGATCAGGTACGTCGAAATCGCCGGCGTGAAACCGCCAATCGTCGTCGCAAGGCTATAGGCCAGCGAGAAGCCGGCCGTGCGCACGTCGGCGGGCATGACTTCGGTGAGCGCCACGACCATCGCGCCGTTGTAGCAGCCGTAGAGGAACGAGAGCCACAGCTCGACCATCAGCAGGCGCGCGAACGACGGATCGGCCACCAGCCATTGCACCGCCGGATAGGCGGTCAGGATGGTGAGAATCGTGAAGGCCAGCAGCACCGGACGGCGGCCGACGCGGTCCGAGATCGCGCCCGAAACCGGCAGCCAGAACAGATTCGACAAACCGATGCACACCGTCACGACGAGCGTGTCGAGCTCGCCCATCTTGAGCACTTCCTTGCCGAAGGTCGGCGTGTAGGCCGTGATCATGTAGAACGACACCGTCGTCATGATCACCATGCCCATGCCGCCCAGCACGATGCCCCAGTTCTGCACCATCGACGCCATGATTTCGCGAATCGACGGGCGATGCTTCTTCCTGGCGAATTCCTCGGTTTCCTGCAGCGAGCGGCGGATCAGGAACAGGAACGGCACGATCAGACAGCCGATGATGAACGGCACACGCCAGCCCCAGGCGGTCATTTCCTCGACCGGCAGCAGGCGGTGCAGCAACACGCCCAGCAGCGCTGCGAAGATCACGGCGACCTGCTGGCTGCCCGACTGCCACGACACGTAGAAGCCCTTGTTGCCCTTGGTCGCGATCTCCGAGAGGTAGACCGACACGCCGCCCAGTTCCACGCCCGCCGAGAAACCCTGCAGCAGGCGCCCGAGCAGCACGAGCGCCGGCGCGAGTGCGCCGATGGTCGCGTAGCCCGGCACCGCCGCAACGGTCAGCGTGCCCAGCGCCATCAGGCCGAGCGTGAGGATAAGGCCCTTGCGCCGCCCGTGGTGGTCGATGTACGCGCCGAGGATGATCGCGCCGAGCGGCCGCACGAGGAAACCCGCGCCGAACACCGAAAGCGCCAGCATCAGCGAGGCAAACGGGTCATTGCCCGGAAAATAGGTCTTGGCGATAGCCGAGGCGTAATAGCCGTAGACCATGAAGTCGTACATTTCCAGGAAGTTGCCGCTGACGACGCGAAACACCGTGCGGAACTTCGATTCGCTGGAAGGAGCGTGGGTCGCTGTGGACATGACGATCTCTGTAGGGGTTGCCGACGGCCTGCGCACAGATGCACGCGGGTGCCGCGGGTGCATGCATGACTGCGTCTGGACTGCCGATAAAACAAGAAACTCCGATGCGCCACGACCTCGCGCGCGCGGGCGCCCATTATGCTGCGCGCGCCTTCACCCATAAATCCGGGTAAGACCTGGCCGCGTTAGCTAACACCTGCCAACTTCGTGCAATGCTTTCTAATTACCTTCTTATATTTCACTTAACTTTCGATGACGCCTGCAGCCGGGGCGGTTCGCATCGCCGTGCCTATCATGCACAATAGCCCATCGATGCAGCCCATTCCGACGAATTCCGTGATGAGTCGCGCCTTTTCCGCATAACCGACGCCTGCGCATGTCCACCGCCGCTACCCTCACACTAAGACCGGCCACGCTTGCCGATGCCCCGCTTCTCGCTGCCATGCATGCCGCCAGCTGGCAGGCCACCTATCGGGCCTTGCTGCCAGCCGCCTTTCTTGAAAGCGAAGTCAATGCGGAGCGAGCAGCCTACTGGCGCGCGCGCATGGAAGCGCCTGGCGCCGAGCGCCGCCTTGTGTTGATCGCCGAACTCGATGCGCCGCCTGCCGCCGCCACGCCGGCGGGTTTCGTGTGCGTCGAGCGCCAGCCCGAATCGCCGTGGGGCGTGCTGCTCGACAATCTGCATGCGCTGCCCGCATATCAGGGAATGGGCGTCGGCAAGCGGCTCATGGAGGCCGCGCAGAGCTGGGCGCGCGCGCAGGGCGAAGCGCAGCTCTATCTGTATGTGCTCGACGGCAATGCGCCGGCCATCGCGTTCTACGAGCGGCAAGGCTGGGAGTTTTCCGGTTCCGAGCCCGATCGCATGGGCGGCGTCGACATCACCGCGCTGCGCTACGTGTATCGGCTCGCGGACATTTAAAAGCGGTCGCGCACGTGCCCGCGAGAGCTGGGCAGGCAAACCGGCCGTGCTGCACGCAAAAACCATGATTCCAGTCTAAATTTCAGACGTTTCCGATGGATTGCCGGGAATCGGCCCTGCATGATCGTGGGCCAAACATACGATTCCCGAATAGCGCGCTGCCGCGTTGGCCAGTGGCGCGCCTTTCGAACACCCCCGTGTTCTGGTGTTTCACCACAACAAGGCAGCGAGAGATCCATGTCAACTTATCCGTTAGTCCAGGTGGAAGGCGCACTCGCGATGCCGCACATGCGCCCGCTCAATCGCGTTCCACCACCGTTCGGTCGCGAATGGGCCCTCATGCCGTCGCAATTCAGCCTGCGCACCGAACTGCACGCGCTCTACGCGGCGTTCCTGCGCACCATCTGCCTGAGCGCGGAGGCGTTTCGCCAGGCGTATCGCTGGGATCGTCAACCGCGCAACGTCGCCGAGCCGCCGCGCCCCGCCGCCGCTCCGGTTGGCGCAGCGATGGGCGCCACGCAGGCCCAGCAGGCGGCGGCCGAAGCCATCGGCGGTCTTGCTGCAGCGGGCGGCAAACCCGCGCCCGCGCAAACCCCGCAGCGTACGCAAAGCGCCCAGGCGGCGCGCACGCCGCCACCTTCACACAAGCTCACGGCCAGCGCCGTCGCCATCGGCGGCGCGGCGTTGCTCGCCTGGATCGTCGCCAGCCACACGCAATTTCGCGACGACAAAGGCGACTCCACGCTGCATGCGACCACGAGTCCGGCTGCGAAGAGCGACACACCATCTTTGGCGCAGTCTTCGCCACCTGCTTCTGCACAATCCTCAACGCGCCTTGTCGACGAACGCGCACGGCACGACCGCTCGGTCTCGGGCGTGATCGACGCTGCGCAGGCCACTGGCGCGAACGACGCCAGTCATGAGCGCGGGGTGGCGATCGGCTCGACAGTCGTAGCTCAACGGGCCGCGACAGCCGCTTCTTCCGTGCGCGATGCCGGGTCTGTCGTTGCACCGGTTACGCCGATTGCGCCGATTACGCCAGTTACGCCGGTCGCGGCAACCCGGAGCGAACCTGCGGCTGCGCTGGCCACCGCAGCCGCGGGCGCAGCAACCGCGAAGCACCCCGACTTCAAGATGCGTACCGCCAGCAAGCCTGTGCAAGCCGCGCTTGCACCCAGGCATGTCAGCGAAAAGCGCGCCGTGACGGCGAAGCGCCATCAGGCGGCCAAGGCTGCACGCAGCACAGGCACGCGCCACGCGGTGCACGAATTCACTTCACAGCGCGGCGCGCCGCTCGTCACCACGCAACGCACAAACGGAATGTATTCGGAGGCTGCGCAGTATTCTCCGCATCAGTTTGCGGTCAATTCCAGCGACGAATATCCCGCAATCACGACCTACGCGAACACCCGTACCGCACCGCGCTCCGTCAGTCGCGCCTCGGTCGCCGCCGACAGCACGGACTGGGTCAATCATGTCGCGCAACGTCGCGTGACCGAAGTGCCCGACCGCTTCGCAAAGTAGAGTCGTCGAGCGCAGCTCGGCGATACGCGGTGTTCGGACAAACAGAAAGCCCGGCTTCTCGCCGGGCTTTCTGTTTCCTGCAAGCAACTCGTCATCCTGACTTGCCTAGCGGCGCGATCCCGGCAAGCCCTGCTCCGTCTGACGCTGAAGCTGGTCGACCTGAATCTGCAGTTCGCGCAACTGCGCTTGCGCCTGGATCTTCTCGGCGTTGAGCGCGGCCGCGTTGCCCTGCACCTGGCGCTGGTAGTCGTCGACACGCGCCTGCTGCGTACGCGCGACGTCGAGATCGGCTTGAAGGCGGCGGGCGCGATCTTCGTTGATGGCAATGACCCGCTCGATAAAGGCCTTCTGCGCCTCGATCTGCATGCGGCGGATCTCGACTTCGGCAAGACGCTGGGTCTGCTGCACGAAGTTTGCATAGATCGATTCCGAGCGCGCTTCGTCCTGCGAACGAATCACGCGCCAGAAGTGCTTGTCCTGGAACAGCACCACGTAGTAAGTCATTTCGGGCGGGTAAAAGAATAGACTCGCCCCGTAACTGGCGTTGTACGTGGTACGCAGTTCGACCAGTTGCGCATCGTGGATGAGCTGCATCAGCGTGGCGACGTCGCCTTGCGAGGCTCCGGCCGATGCCTGGTCGTCAACCATGCCGGCTGGCGCGGTTGTACCCGCGGGCTGGGGCGTCAGGCTGCCAAGCGCGGGGCGGCTGCCCGCCACCGGCGCGGCGTCGCTTGCGGGCGCGCCGGCCCATGCGGGCGCGCCCTGTTGCAGGAGTGTTGAGACCGCAGCGGCCAGCAGGGCGCGCCGCAGCACAGAGGATTGCTTCATGACTACCTGTTCCGTTCAGGATTCCGAGTAACCGCTTATTATCGCCGCCCGAAAATCTCATAAACGTCGTTTAATTTCGGATAACAAAAGAACCTGCCAATGGCTTGTCCGAAATCACCTACTCAATCTTAGGAATTGTCGGAAGACTCGTACGAGAAAAAGAAAAAGGGGCTATCGCCCCTTTTTGCTGAAACGTACAACAGTCCTTCGTGAAAGCGTCAGAAGCGCGTCTCGCGCGCCGAACGCAGGAAGTTATCGAGCAACGGCGTGCAGTCGAGCAATTCGGGGCCGCCTGCGCGATGAAACTCCGGGTGCCATTGCACGCCGACGACGAACGGGGCACGCCGGTAACGCACCGCTTCGATCAGGCCATCGCCCGCAGAAACCGCTTCGACGGTGAGATCGCGGCCAAGCGTCTTCACCGCCTGGTGATGGATCGAGTTGACGATGGCTTCGCGCCGCCCCGGGAACATGCTCGCCAGCGACGAGCCCTCCGGGAAAGTAATCGCGTGGCGGTGCTGGTCGTAATGCTCGCTAACGTGCACGCCGGCCGTCGGCACATCGCTGGCGATGTCCTGATACAGCGTGCCGCCAAACGCGACATTGATCAGCTGGCAACCGCGGCACACGCCAAGCACCGGCTTGCCCGATTCGACGAATTCGTGCAGCAGTTCCAGCTCGTACATGTCGCGCACGCGATCGCCGGGCCATTCCGGGCGCGGCGAGACTTCCGCATAAGTCTGCGGCGAGACGTCGGCGCCACCCTGGAGCAGCAGACCGTCGAGATGCTTCGCGTAGTCGCGCAGGCGGATATTGCTCGGGTGCAGCATGCCCTGATGGCCGACCGTCGGAATCATGAAGACGATCACGTCGCGCGACATGACCCAGTGCGCGATCGACTCCTCCAGGTACTGAAGCGTCTTGCCGCGCAGCCCTTGAGCGCCCGGTTCGGGGTGAAAGATGCGCGCCGATACGCCGATGCGCAACGTGCGTTGGGTGATGCGCTGGCCCGCGCGGTCGAACAGTTGGCGCGCGCGCGCCGCGATGATGCGTCCGAGCACCGACCAGGCGGAATCGCTCGGGCGCAGATAGCGCGGCGCTTCAGGCGGCAATGCGCCCGGCGGCGGCGGATTCTGCGCGGTGAAGTCAGGCGCCTGGCCGAAACCTGCGGGCGCGGCACCAGGACGCGTCGCGCCGCCCGTCTGCGGCGGCTTCGCCTGCGCGGCGGCTTCGGGCGCGGCGGGTTTTGCCTCGCTTGCGGTGGGCGCAGGCACGTCACGATCGGCATCGGCGGCGACTTCGATTGGCACCTGCGGTTTGCCGGCGCCAGTCGCTGCGGCTCTCGCCGCAGCTTCGGCCGCCTGGCGCTCGACGGCACGCCCGGCTTCCTCGCGGGCCTGTGCGGCTTCGGTTGCGGCAGCAGCGCCGGCAGATGCGACAGATGCGGCGGAAGGCGCAGCCTTTGAAGCTACCGGCTCCTCATCGATGCCGCCGCCGGAACTGTCGGCGCCTGCCGAGCCAGACGTCACGTTCGAGGCGCTATCCGGCGCGTCGGTCGACGCGCGCTGGGCGGACTCGCCGGAGCCAGTCGCCTGGCCAGCAGAGGGCGTTGAGGAAGCAGAAGAGGAAGGAGCAGTGCCGGAATCGGTGGAATCGGTGGAACGGGTGGATTCACTGGATCCGGCGGGACGGCCTGCGCCGTCGGGAACCTCGGGGCGGTCGGTCTTGTTGTCGCTCATGACGTGGGGTCGGGGCGCGCTACATCGTTGCAGGGCGCAAACGGATGAACAGGGTTTCGATTATGCGTCCCACTGCATAAGGCCGCCACCCATTTGCACAATTGCTCACATTCCGTCACATTGGCCGCGCCCGCGGGCCGCCGCCCCGTTTGGCCTCAATGCGGGTCCTGACGCTCGTCGAAAGTCTCGCGCAGCGCGATCTGCATGCTCGCGTGGATCTTCACGCACCAGCGCCAGAACAGCATCGTGAGCAGCGCCGCGCACACCAGTACGCCAATCAGAAAGCCCGTCGGCGGCAGGATCGTGCCCGAGAGTGCCGCCACCAGCACGAACACGCCGATCATCGACACAGCCGGCACCAGCTCGGCGATCGCATGGCGCAGCGCGCGCGTGAAGCGCCCGGCCTTCTCCGGCTGCACGCTCACCTCGGCGAGCAGCAGCGCAAGCGACTGGGTCTTGCGCCACACCGCCACGAGGAACGGCATGGCCAGCAGCAGCGCCGCGCTCCAGAGCACCACGCGCTGGATGCGTTCATCGGGCGCCCAGCTGGCGATGAACGGGGACGCGAAGCGCGCGCCGTACGAGACGCCGATAAAGATCGCCGACACCAGCGCCAGATTCACCGCGATCTGCAACACGATGCGCCGCGTGAGCGAAAACAGCGTCGGGGCGCCCTCGCCTTGCGAGCGCGGCATCAGGCAGCGCAGCCACTGGCTGTACATGCCGAACACGTTCGACACCGCGGGCGGCATGGCGCGCGCGAGGCGCTGCGAGAGCGGATCGGCGAAACGGATCAGATAGGGCGTGGTGAGCGTGGTGATGGCCGACACCGTCACGGCGATCGGATACAGAAAGCTGCTGGTTACTTTGAGCGTGAGCCCGAGCGAGGCGATGATGAACGAGAACTCGCCGATCTGCGACACCGTCATGCCCACGCGCATTGCCGTGCGGCCGTCGCGGCCCGCGAGGAAGGCGCCCAGACCGCACGACACCAGCTTGCCGAACACCACCGCCAGCGAAATCACCGCGATCGGCCAGGCGTAGTCGACCAGCACGAGCGGGTTGAGCATCAGGCCGATGGTCACGAAGAAGATCGCCGAAAACGCGTCGCGCAACGGCGCGACCAGATGCTCGATGCGTTCGAGATGGCGCGATTCGGCCATCACCGCGCCAATCAGAAACGCGCCCAGCGCGATCGAGTAATCGAGCTTGACGACCAGCAGGCAAAACGCAAAGCAGAAGCCCAGCACCGACACCAGCAGCATCTCGTCGCTGCCCACGCGCGCCACATAGCCGATCACGCGCGGCACCACCAGGATGCCCGCCAGCAGCGAAACCAGCATGAATAGCAGCAGCTTGCCGAGCGTGATGAGCGCAATGCCGGGCGACAGTTCGCCCGTTTGCGCGATGCCGCCGAGCAGCACCAGCATGGCGATGCCCAGGATGTCCTCGACGATCAGGATGCCGAACACGAGCTGCGCGAACGGTTCGCGCTTGACGCCCAGATCCGAGAGCGCCTTGACGATGATGGTGGTCGAGGAAATCGCGAGGATCGCGCCGAGGAACAGCGAATCCATCGCGGCCCAGCCAAACGCCCGGCCGATCTCGTAGCCGAGCCACAGCATCACCACGATTTCCGAAATGGCCGCGACGATCGCCGTCGCCCCCACCTGGAACAGCTTGCGCAGACTGAATTCAAGGCCGAGCGAGAACATCAGGAACACCACGCCCAGTTCGCCCATCGTCTGGATGGTCTGCTCGTCGTGGATCAGCTGGAACGGCGGCGTGTACGGCCCGATGATCACGCCCGCCGCGATATAGCCCAGCACCACCGGCTGCTTCAGGCGATGGAACAGCACGGTGACGATCCCGGCGATCGCCATCACGACTGCCAGATCCTGAATGAAGCCGATTCCCTGGTGCATAAGCCCAATTCCTTACAAAATGCTATCGAATAGCTGAATGTTACCCGATGATCCCGCCGCGCCAAATCGTCCGTGCAACAAAAAGCCGCCGTTCTACAATGATGTGTCCCCTGCGGTGCGAAATGCGCGTTCCTCTGCCCGAGGACTACGCCGCGCCGCCGCCCGTTTTCACGAACCGCTCCCCGCTGCCATGACCTCTAGCGCCGCCTCGATCCCCTTCCCGCCGCTCGCCCAACTGGCCGCCGATCTTGCTGCGGGCGCCACCACCAGCCGCGCGCTGGCCGAAACCGCGCTCGAACGCATCGCCGATCCGGCGGGCCAGGGCGCGACCGTCTTCACGCACGTCGATGCCGAACGCGTGCGCGCTGCCGCCGACGCGCACGACCGTTTGCGCGCGAGCGGCACGGTGCTCTCGCCGCTCGCGGGCATTCCGGTATCGGTCAAGGATCTGTTCGATGTGCAGGGCGAAGTCACGCGCGCGGGCTCTATGGCGCTCGCCAGCGCCGCCCCCGCCCGCGCCGACGCGTCCGTAGTCGCACGCCTGCGCCAGGCGGGCGCGGTGCTGGTGGGCCGCACCAATATGAGCGAGTTCGCGTTCTCGGGCCTTGGGCTCAATCCGCACTACGGCACGCCGCTTTCGCCGTGGCAGCGCGCTGTGAAGGGCGATCAGCGCGTCGCGGGCGGCTCGTCGTCGGGGGCGGCGGCTTCGGTCGCGGACGGCATGGCCGCCGTCGCGCTCGGCACCGATACCGGCGGCTCGATCCGCATTCCCGCCGCGTTCTGCGGCCTGACCGGCTTCAAGCCGACCGCCGCGCGCATCCCGAAGACGGGCGGCGTGCCGCTCTCCCCGACGCTCGATTCGTTCGGTCCGATCGGCATTACGGTGGCGTGCTGCGCGCTGCTCGACCGCCTCCTCGCGGGCCTTGCGCCGCAAGTGCCGGCGGCGCGCCATCTGGAAGGCGTGCGGATCGGCGTGCTGACGAATTACGTGACCGACGGCGTTGACCCCGACGTGGCCGACACCATCGACACCGCGCTCAAACATCTCGACGCCGCGGGCGCAATCGTCAATGAAGTACGTTTTTCGGCATTCGAGCGCCTGGGTGGGATCAATCGCATCGGCTTTTCGTCGATGGAGGCTTATACGTGGCATCGCGCATTGATCGCCGAACATCGCGACCAGTACGATCCGCGCGTGCTCGTGCGCATCCTCAAGGGCGAGCCCGCGAGCGCCGCCGATTATCTCGACCTCGTCGCCGCGCGCGCGGCCGTGATGGAGGAAGCGCAGGCGGCACTCTGGTCGCGCTTCGATGTCGTGATCGCGCCGACGGTGCCGATCGTCCCGCCCGCACTCGCCCCGCTCGCCGCCGATGACGATGTCTTCGCGCGCACCAACGCGCTCGTGCTGCGCAATCCCAGCGCCTTCAATTTCCTCGATGCCTGCGCGCTCTCGCTGCCGGTGCACCGGCACGGCGCGGCACCGGTCGGGCTGATGCTGGCCGCCGCCCCTTACGCCGACGACGCGCTGCTGGCGATCGGACGCGGCGTGGAGGCCGTGCTCGCGCCGCTGCGCTAGGCAGTTGGCGCAGGCTGCGGGCGCTCGCTGTGCACTTTCTCGCGATGCCCGGCCTTCGCGCTAGAATCCGGGGCACGCCGTTGCAGCCGCCCCGCGAGTGCCGCTGCGCCTCCAACCCGAAGAAAACAAAACCACATGAACGACGATAACGCGCTATTGCGCCGCGAACGCAGCCTGCTGGTCCTTCTCGGCATCATCTGCCTCGCGCTGCTGGGCGGCGCGCTCTACATGCAGTACGCCGAACGCCAGGACCCATGCCCGCTGTGTATCCTGACGCGCTATTTCTTCATTCTGATCGCCGTTTTCGCGTTCCTTGGCGCGCGTTTCACGAGTTGGCGCGGCGTGCGCGCGCTCGAAGGGCTGATCGTGATTTCGGCGGTGGGCGGCATCGTCGCCTCCGCGAAACTCGCGTGGGTGCAGGCGTTCCCGAGCTTCAGCTGCGGCTTCGATACGCTGCAGCCCATTGTCGATGCCCTGCCGCCCGCGCACTGGCTGCCGGGCGTCTTCAAGGTTCAGGGTCTGTGCGAAACCACCTATCCGCCGATCCTCGGCCTTACGCTGCCGCTCTGGTCCGTGGTCGCGTTCGTCGTGGTGTTCGTTGCGGTACTGGCGAGTCTGTGGCGTAACCGTCGCCGTCAGGTGTCGTGGCCCGGCATTCGCCGTTAAGCGCAGCCCGATTGCTCCAGCCCCGCTCCAGCGCCGCTCCATCAGCGAGCGGCGCCGCCCGCTCCCAGCCCGCCTCCTGCTCTCCCCCCGTTTTCCTGTAGTCTTTTTGCTTACGTGGGGCCGGATCAATCCATGGTCCGGTCATGGCCGCCGTCACATGACCTCCATTATTCGCAGGGAATAGTTTCCTGGCTCTGTCAGTGTTACATTCGCAACTGGATGGCGATCTACGTGCGCGAGGCCGGCTTGGGCTCGCCTTGGCTCCCCTGCGTAACGCGCGCCTGATCCGCAATGTCTCCTGGGTTTCACATGACAACGCAAACCATCCGATCCGTCCCTCGTGGCGTCGTGCATGACTTTCATGACGCGCCCATCGCAAGTCGCCAGCGCCTGGCGTTCGCGCCCATCCAGCCTCTGCCTGCCATCGACCAGCGCGTGCGCCCCGCGCGCAGCGTTGTGAGCGGCTGCGCCTTCCTGGCCGCCGCGTAGGAGAACCGCCGATGCAAGCCTGGGTCACCGATCTTCAGCAACTGCTCGCGCATGGCGACGCCGCCGTGCTCGTCACAGTGGCGCGTGCCGAGGGCTCGGTGCCGCGCGAGGCCGGCACGAAGATGATCGTCACGCGCGAATCCGCGCGTCACACCATCGGCGGCGGCCATCTCGAATGGAAAGCCATTGAAATCGCGCGCCAGGTGCTGCGCGACGGCATGCGAATGTCGCACGCGAGGCGTCTGGAGCGCCTGTCGCTTGGTCCGAGCCTGGGCCAGTGCTGCGGCGGCGCGGTCGTACTCGCGTTCGAGCGACTCGATGTGGCCGATCTTGGCTGGCTTGCGACGCTGTCGCGCCGGCTCGCCGCAGGCGCGTCGACCGTTCGTAGCGTATCATTCCGCTCCTCGCGGAATGGGGCCGCTTCCAGCACGTCCAGCGATGCCGACGCGGGAGCCGTCATGCTCTCGGAACCGGAGCCGGGCGTCGAATCTCCCGACTGCCTGCTCTGGGAGATTGGCAGCGACGGCGTCGCAGGTACGACCGGCGGCGATGCCACGCTGCTGCTCACCGAAACCATCGCGCCAAACGATTTTCCCGTCGTGCTGTTCGGCGCGGGGCATGTGAGCGCGGCGCTGGTGCGCGTGCTCGGCACCTTGCCCTGCCGGGTGCGCTGGGTCGACGGGCGCGACGCCGCGTTTCCCTCGCCGGTCGAATTCGCCGCGCTCGGTGCGTCCAATGTCGCAATCGACGCCAGCGATGCGCCCGACGAGGCCGTCGAAGCCGCGCCGCCAGGCAGCAGCTTCATCGTGATGACGCACGATCACGCCCACGATCTCGATCTCGCCGAACGCATCCTGCGCCGCGGCGACTTCGTGTTCTTCGGCATGATCGGCTCGCTCAGCAAGCGCCAGCAATTCGAGCACCGGCTCGCCGCGCGCGGCATCGACCCGATGCAGATCGCGCGCATGAACTGCCCGCTCGGCGTGGACGGCATCGTCGACAAGTCGCCCGAGGTGATCGCGATTTCGGCCGCCGCCCAGTTGCTGCAGGCGGTCGAGGCCGCGAGCGTCAACGCACAGGCGCATGCCCATGGGCATGCGTCAACCGCCCTGCCCCATTGCGCGTGATGTCACCCATAGAACATCTTGACCGACCAGATCATGACCATCACGACTAATCCGCTTGTCCAGAAAGCCTTCGGCGCGCCCAAGTCCGAGCTTCATATCCATATCGAAGGCTCGCTCGAACCTGAACTGATTTTCGCGCTCGCCCAGCGCAACAACGTCACGCTCGCCTACGAGTCGATCGAGGCATTGCGCGCAGCCTACGCGTTCACCGATCTGCAATCGTTCCTCGACATCTACTACGCGGGCGCGAGCGTCCTGCTGCACGAGCAGGACTTTTACGACATGACGATGGCCTACTGCGAGCGCGCGCTCGCGGACAACGTCGTGCACACCGAAATTTTCTTCGATCCGCAGACGCACACCGAGCGCGGCGTATCGATCGACACCGTGGTCGCCGGCATCGACCGCGCGCTCGCCGACGCCGAAAAGCGCGGCCTCACCAGCAAGCTGATCCTGTGTTTCCTGCGCCATCTGAGCGAAGAAGACGCACTCGCCACGTGGGAAGCCGCGCTGCCGGTTTTCGATCGCTATCCGCGCATGATCGGCGTGGGTCTGGATTCGTCCGAGCGCGGCCATCCGCCTTCGAAGTTCGAACGCGTGTTCGAGAAGGCGCGCGCCAAGGGTCTCAAGCTCGTCGCGCATGCCGGCGAGGAAGGCCCGCCGGCCTATATCTACGAAGCGCTCGATCTGCTCAAGGTCGATCGCGTCGATCACGGCGTGCGCAGCATCGAGGACCCGGCGCTCGTCGCACGCCTGGCGGATTCGCGCGTCGCGCTGACCGTCTGCCCGCTGTCGAACACCAAGCTCTGCGTGTTCGACGACATGACCCAGCACACGCTCAAGCAGCTGCTGGATCAAGGCATCGCGGTGACGATCAATTCCGACGATCCTGCCTACTTCGGCGGCTACGTCAACGAGAACTACAGCGCGATCATCGAAGCGCTCAAGCTCGACGATAAAGAGGTGTACACGGTTCTGCGCAATGGCTTCGAGGCGTCGTTCGTGACGCCGCAAGAGCGCGCCGCACTGATCGCGAAGCTCGATCAGTACTGGAGCGCAGCGGCTTAATACGCGCAGGACGTTTTAGCCCGGGCTTTCCCCCATTACGGTCCCACGCGCATGCGTCGGGCCGGGGGATCGCTCGCGCCCAATTTTTGCGCGCCGCGTTTTCGGGAGCGGCGCGTGCAGCGCGCGCCAGCCATCAGGCGCGTGAGCATCCTGCGCCTGCATACCTGAAAATTTTGGAGACGATGTTCCCATGACTCAATCGGCTTTTCGCGCACAACTCCTGACGTTTAACGGCGACCCCGCGCAGTCGCCCGATGCGGCCCGGTTCTTCGATGACGGCGTCGTGATCGTCGAGGATGGCCGCGTCAGCGCGAGCGGCGCCTGGTCGGCGCTCAAGGACCGCTTGCACGAAGGCGCGCTGGTGCACGACCTACGCGACAAGCTGATCGTGCCGGGCTTCATCGATACGCACATCCACTACCCGCAGACCGACATGATCGCGTCGCCCGCGCCGGGACTGCTGCCGTGGCTCGAAACCTATACGTTCCCGACCGAGCGCGGCTTCGAAAACGAGGCACTCGCGCAGGACACGGCAAACTTTTTCGTCGACGAACTGCTCAAGAGCGGCACCACCACGGCGCTGGTCTACTGCACCGTGCACAAGCAATCCGCCGATGCGCTCTTCACGGCGAGCGAGGCGAAAAATCTGCGCATGGTCGCAGGCAAGGTGCTGATGGACCGCCACTGCCCCGAGTTCCTGCGCGACACAGCGCAGAGCGGCTACGACGACAGCGCCGAGCTGATCGGCCGCTGGCACAACAAGGGCCGCCAGATGTACGCGCTCACGCCGCGTTTCGCGCCCACCTCGACCGAGGCGCAGCTCGAAGCCTGCGAGGCGCTCGCCAGGGCGCACGGCGACATCTTCATCCAGAGCCACGTCGCTGAAAATCTCGACGAGGTGAAGTGGGTCAAGGAACTGTTCCCGCGCCAGCGCAGCTATCTGGACGTCTACGATCACTACGGACTCCTGCGTCGTCGCGCGGTGTACGGCCACTGCATCTGGCTCGACGAGGAAGACCGCCAGCGCATGGCGCAAACCGGCGCCGTCGCGGCGCACTGCCCGACCTCGAACCTGTTCCTTGGCAGCGGCCTGTTCGACTTCGACAAGGCCAGCGAGTCGCAGATGCCCGTGACGCTCGCCACCGACGTGGGCGGGGGCACCTCGTTCTCGATGCTGCAAACGATGAACGAGGCGCACAAGGTCGCGCGCATGGGCGGCCATCACCTGACGGCTACGCGCATGTTCTGGCTCGCGACGGCGGGCGCCGCGCAGGCGCTCGATCTCGCCGACAAGATCGGCACCCTCGCGCCGCAATCGGAAGCCGACTTCGTCGTGCTCGACCCGAAGGCCACGCCGCTGCTGGCGCGCCGCACTGCGCGCGCGGAATCGCTCGAAGAACTGCTGTTCGCATTCGCCCTGCTCGGCGACGATCGCGCCGTGTTCGAGACCTATGCGGCGGGTGCGCGCGTGCATAGCCGCGAAGCGGCTTAAGAACGCGCCAGAAACACGCGCCAGAAACGCTCGGCTCAAAAGCAAAGCGCGCCGGACCGCTTGGTCCGGCGCGCTTTTTGTCGCCAGGTTGCCGCTTATTTTGCAGGCGCGGCGGCGGCAGACGGCGGCATCGGCGCGGCCGGTGCCGCAGGTGCCGCAGGTGCAAAACCCGGCGCTTCATTCGACGCCCCGCCGTTCTTGTCGAGCGGCAGTTTCACCTGCGTCACCGTGCCGTTCTGCAACGGGAAATTGGCCAGTGCGCTGCGCACCAGATAAGGCATCACGCGCACGAGCGAAGGATCGTCGCCCGAGGCACGCGCGGAGACGTTATAGAGTTCCTTGCCGGAGGCTTTGTCCGTGATGCGGATCGCAAGCACGTGCGAATAGACCGGATAGCTCTGGTTCACATAGGCCGGGCCGTACGGACCCCACGGGCCCCACGGATTGAACGGCCCCCAGTAAGGGCTCGGCCACGGGTTGTAGAACACGGGCTGGGCGACCGTCACCGTGTCCATGCGGCTGCCATAGGCAAGACCCACGAGATAGTGAGCCTTCGCATCGGGCACCTGATGGAACGCCTGGGTCGAAAGGCCATCGGCGACCAGGTTTTCGTAGGTCGATTGTTCGATGCTGTGCTGCTGGTCGGGGTTGCGCGTGAACGCATAGGTGCGCGTGGCGTCGCTGCCGCCGTCCCACGCAGAGAACGCCGTCACCTGGCTGGTCACGTAGGTAGTGCAGCCGGACAGCGTCACGGCAAGCGCGGCCAGCATCAGCAGGGCGCGGCGGGTCCATCGGTCGGGCATCATGGTCTTCTCTTGCAATCTTGCCAGTGGTGGTGAAAGCGCAGTCGGGGGGCCGCTCCTTCATCCTTTGGTTACGACAGATACGAATCTGCCACGGCGTTTATTCCCTCGCACGGGCATCGTCGTGTGATTTTTTGTGCGCCTTCCGGCGCGATTCCTCCGCGCTCCGAACGGCTTCGCAGGCATGCGCGATGCGATGCGGCAGGCCCGATCATACTGACTCGCGCGGCGGCGTGAAAGTTCTCGCCCCCCCACAGCCCACACAACCGCCCTCCACCCGCCCTGCATTTGCCCTGCGTTCGCCCTGATTCCACCCCGCATCGCGCGCGAGCACCCTCCGGACAAGCCGCCCGCGCCTTTGTACAATGGGACGACCGGGCGCCCGCAGCAGCACGATCTGGCGGCCCCCGATTCCGACGACCCGAAGTTTCCCCGCACGAGACCATGTCCGATACCGCTACGCCTACCGTGATACGCCGCGAAGACTACGCGCCGCCCGCCTTCCTGATCGATACCGTCGATCTAGAATTCGATCTCGTGCCCGAGCGCACCATTGTCAAAAGCACGCTGGTCGTGCGCCGCAACCCGGACGCCCGTCATAGCGCGCACCTTGAGTTGATGGGCGAGCAACTGGAATTCATCGGCGCGGCCATCGACGGCCAGCCCTGGGAGCAGGTGCGCGCGCACGAGCACGGGCTGACGGTCGAAAACGTGCCCGACGCCTTCACGCTCACGCTCACCGGCGCATGCGACCCGGCCGCGAACACCACGCTCTCCGGCCTGTATGTGTCGAGCGGCAACTTCTTCACCCAGTGCGAAGCCGAAGGTTTTCGCCGCATCACCTGGTTCCTCGACCGCCCGGACGTCATGTCCACCTACACGGTCACGCTGCGCGCAGACAAGATCTCGTACCCCGTGCTGCTCTCGAACGGCAACCTGATCGCCGAAGGCGATCTGCCCGACGGTCGCCATTATGCGAAATGGGAAGACCCGTTCCGCAAGCCGAGCTATCTGTTCGCGCTGGTCGCGGGCAAGCTGGTGGCGCTCGAAGAGCGCATCAAGAGCGGTTCGGGCAAGGAAAAGCTGCTGCAGGTGTGGGTCGAACCGCACGACCTCGACAAGACGCGTCACGCGATGGACTCGCTGATCCACTCGATCCGCTGGGACGAGCAGCGTTTCGGCCTCGAACTCGATCTCGACCGCTTCATGATCGTCGCCGTGAGCGACTTCAATATGGGCGCGATGGAGAACAAGGGGCTCAACATCTTCAACACGAAGTACGTGCTGGCGAACCCCGAAACGGCCACCGACGTCGACTTCGCCAACATCGAAGCCGTGGTCGGCCACGAGTATTTCCACAACTGGACCGGCAACCGCGTGACCTGCCGCGACTGGTTCCAGCTGAGCCTGAAGGAAGGCTTGACGGTGTTCCGCGACCAGGAATTCTCGGCGGCGATGTCGGGCGGCGATGAAAACGAAGCCGCACGCGCCACCAAGCGTATCGAGGACGTGCGCGTACTGCGCCAGATGCAGTTCGCCGAAGACGCGGGCCCGATGGCGCATCCTGTGCGTCCTGAAAGCTACGTCGAGATCAACAACTTCTACACGATGACGGTCTACGAGAAAGGCTCGGAAGTCGTGCGGATGTATCAGACGCTGTTTGGCCGCGACGGCTTCCGCAAGGGCATGGATCTTTACTTCCAGCGCCACGACGGTCAAGCCGTGACCTGCGACGATTTCCGCGCCGCGATGGCCGATGCCAATGGCCGCGATCTCGCGCAGTTCGAGCGCTGGTACAGCCAGGCGGGCACGCCGCGCGTGAGCGTGACGACGCAATACGACGCCGCCGCGAAGCGCTATAGCGTGACGCTTTCGCAGGGCTATGCGAATGGTTCGGCGGCCGCGCGCGAAACGCAGAAGGGACCGCTGCTGATTCCGTTCGCGATCGGTCTGATCGGCCCGGACGGCCGCGATCTGCCGCTCAAGCTCGAAGGCGAAAGCGCATCGCACGGCACGACGCGCGTGCTCGAAGTGACCGAAACGCAGCAGACTTTCACCTTCGTCGATGTCGAAGCGAAGCCCCTGCCTTCGCTCCTGCGCACCTTCTCTGCGCCGGCGATCGTTGAGTACGACTACGGCAACGACGAACTGGCCTTTCTGCTCGCGCACGACAGCGATCCGTTCAACCGATGGGAAGCGGGTCAGCGCCTCGCCACGCGCGAACTGCTCGCCCTGGCCACGCGTGCGTCCGCGGCTCAGCCGCTCGAAGCCAACGATGCGCTCGTGCAGGCCTTAAGCCGCGTGCTGACCGATACTTCGCTGTCGCCGTCCTTCCGCGAACTTGCGCTGATGCTGCCGTCGGAAACCTATCTGGCCGAGCAGATGGCGGAATCGGATCCGGCCGCCGTGCACGCCGCGCGCCAGTTCGTGCGCAAGCGTCTGGCGACGGCGCTCAAGGCCGAATGGCTGGCCGCCTACCAGGCGAACCTCACGCCGGGCGCCTATGAGCCGACGCCCGAGGCCGCCGGTCGCCGCGGTCTGAAGAACCTCGCGCTCTCGTACCTCAGCGAGCTCGACGATCCCACCGATGCCGTGCGCCTCGCCACCGCCCAGTACGACGCCGCCAACAACATGACCGATCGTGCGGCGGCGCTGTCGGCGCTGATGAACGCCTCGGCGGCCACGGGCGCCGGTTACGCGAAGCACGCGCTCGAAGACTTCTACGCGCGCTTCGAGAAAGAGCCGCTCGTGATCGACAAGTGGTTCTCGCTGCAGGCCACGCAGCGCGGCACGGCGCAGCGTCCGGTGATCGACACGGTGCGCGCGCTGATGCGCCATCCGGCCTTCAATCTGAAGAATCCGAACCGCGCGCGCTCGCTGATTTTCAGCTTCTGCGCGGCCAATCCGGCGCAATTCCACGCGGCGGACGGTTCGGGCTACGCGTTCTGGGCCGAACAGGTGATCGCGCTCGATGCCATCAATCCGCAGGTCGCCGCGCGTCTGGCGCGCAACCTCGAACTGTGGCGCCGCTTCACGCCCGCCCTGCGCGACAAGATGCGCGCCGCGCTCGAACAGGTCGCCGCACGCGTGAAGTCGCGCGACGTGCGTGAGATCGTGGAAAAAGCGTTGGCCTGATGATGCGCTGACGCGCGAGGCATACTGAAATCTGCCGGTTCGGCGAAGTTCGTCGGACCGGCTTTTTTTCGCGGTTTTTTTCGAATATTTTTCCTCGGATCGCCGTCGCCAACATGCCTGCGCAGCACGCCAGGCCGCGCGCCGACGGCTTTTTTACAGCGTTGCGCAGCGGGCAGTCACAGCCCAGCGGGTAGAATTGCGCTATTCCCCAAGCTCCCCGGAGTAATGCAATGGCTTTGCACCGTCGTACCACTCTCACGAAATACCTGATCGAGCAGCAGCGCGAACACAAGAACCTGCCCGCCGATCTGCGTCTGTTGATCGAAGTCGTCGCCCGCGCGTGCAAGGCGATCAGCTTCAACGTCAGCAAGGGCGCGCTCGGCGATGCGCTGGGCACCGCCGGCAGCGAGAACGTCCAGGGCGAAGTGCAGAAGAACCTCGACATCCTGTCGAACGAAATCCTGCTCGACGCTAACGAATGGGGCGGCAACCTCGCGGCGATGGCTTCCGAGGAAATGGAAACCTTCTTCCCGATCCCGGCCAACTATCCGAAGGGTGAATACCTGCTGGTGTTCGATCCGCTCGACGGCTCGTCGAACATCGACGTGAACGTGTCGATCGGCACGATCTTCTCGGTGCTGCGTTGCCCGGACGGCAAGCAAGCCACCGAAGAATCGTTCCTGCAGCCGGGCACGAAACAGGTTGCAGCCGGTTACGCCGTGTATGGTCCGCAAACCGTGCTCGTGCTCACGACCGGTAACGGCGTGAACTGCTTCACGCTCGATCGCGAACTGGGTTCGTGGGTGCTCACGCAGAGCAACATGCGCATTCCGGAAGACACGCGCGAATATGCCATCAACGCCTCGAACGCGCGCCACTGGTACGAGCCAGTGCAGAAGTACGTCGGCGAATTGAATGAAGGCAAGGACGGCCCGCGCGGCGAAAACTTCAACATGCGCTGGATCGCTTCCATGGTCGCGGACGTGCACCGCATCCTGAATCGCGGCGGCATCTTCATGTACCCGGCCGACAAGCGTGATCCGTCCAAGCCGGGCAAGCTGCGTCTGATGTACGAAGCGAATCCGATGTCGTTTATCGTCGAGCAGGCAGGCGGCGTGGCGACCAACGGCGAAGGCCGCATTCTCGACATCCAGCCGACCAGCCTGCATGAGCGTGTCGCGGTGTTCCTCGGCTCGAAGAACGAGGTCGAGCGTGTCACCCGCTATCATCACGAAGCAAAAAAATAAAAAAGATGCAGAAAGTTCTTGCGTTCTTCTGAGCACTTTTCTATAATCTTTCTTCTCTGATGTGCGGCCGGAATAGCTCAGACGGTAGAGCAGCGCATTCGTAATGCGAAGGTCGGGGGTTCGATTCCTCTTTCCGGCACCACCAAAGTTTCAACAAAAAGCCCAGTCTCTGACTGGGCTTTTTGCTTTCCGGCTAGCGTTTCGCAGCTTTGTTCGCCGCGACTTCCTCGACCCGCTGCGCCAAAGCTGCGCGCACCTCATCAAGCACCGGCCCCCACTGCCCCAGTTCGCGCTGCCTGAAGAGCCGAACCGACGGATACCACGGACTGTCGGCGCGTTCCGCCATCCAGCGCCAATCCGTGCACGCCGGGAGCAACACCCAGACCGGCACGCCGGACGCCGCAGCCAGATGCGCGACCGATGTATCGACGGTGAGCACCAGATCGAGCGACTGCACGATGGCTAATGTGTCGTCGAAGGTCGCAATCTGTTCGCCGAGCGCCGTCATGTCGATGGCGGCCGGCAGCGTATCGAGCGCGCGCTGCGCCGCGCCCTTTTGCAACGCAAACCACGACACACCCGGCTGCGCGAGCACCGGCATCAAAGTGTCGATTTTTATCGAGCGGAAGCGATCGAGCTGATACCCGGGGTTGCCCGCCCACACGAGCCCCGCGCGCAGCACGCTGCAGCGCGCGGGCGATAGCGCATCGAGTCGCATACGCCAGTTGGCGACCTCCGGCTTGGGTGCCCGCAGATAGGGCATCGCAACAGGAAGGTCGCTCAAGCCGAGTTGCATATGTTCGGGCATGCGAAACATGCGACACCAGTAGTCGTAGGGGCCGCCCGGCAGGGTGTCGAAGGCCTGACGCACGCCGCTGGCGCAACGCGCCACACCAACGATGGCCGCATCCACCCAGACGTCGACCACCGCGCCCGCGCGATGCAGCCAGTCGGCGCAACGCAATAGCTGGATCTGATCGCCCAAACCCTGCTCGCCCAGCATCAAAATGCGCTTGCCTGCAACGGGCTCACCGGCCCACTCGGCAAAGGGCGGCCGTGCCAGTGTGCTGTTTTCAGGCAAACGCTCGTGCCATGCGTACTGCTTCCAGCCGGCCTCGAACGCGCCTTCGCGCAAGAGCGAAACGGCCAGGTTGAACTGGATATGCGCGTCGTCGGGCGCGAGCCGCGCGGCCTCGACGTTGTGCCGATGCATGGAGGCAAAGTCGCCTCGCATGTGCGCTGCGTAGGCCGCGTTGTGATGCAGCAGGGCCGACGAGGGATCGACGCTGAGTCCCTGCCTCGACACATCGAGCGCAAGATCGAAGTGGTCGAGTTGGTTCAACGCGAAAGCGAATTCTTTGAGGGCATGGGCGTCGGTGTTAAGTTCGGCGCGCAGTAGTGCGATCAGCGCCGTGGCCTCTTCCTGGCGACCGAGGCGCGAGAGCAGCTTGAGCAAGTCGAGTCCGTCGGCGAAGCGCGCGCCGCCGGCCCTGAATGCCAGCGCCAGATAGCGCGCCGCGTCATCATAGTGACCGGCTTCGAGGCCGAGATCCGCCAGGCGGCGCGCCGCGTGGTGCAGCACCGGATCGAGCGCGAGCGCTCTCTCATAATGATGGCGCGCTTCGTCCCGGCGACCCGCTAACTTGAGCACATCTGCGAGATTGCGATGCAGCGTGGACGTGCTGCCGGCCAGTGCCATCGCGCGATGATAGGCCGCTTCCGCGACATCAAGCTCGCCTGCAAGCGCCGCCATCAGGCCGCGATGTTCCCAGAGCTGCGCATTGGCAGGCGAAATGCGGACCGCGCGATCGAGATGACTACGCGCTTCAGCGGCGCGCCCTGCACGCATGCACGCGAGCGCCAGACTGTGCAACGCGCCTGGGTGCTCGGGTTCGAGCGACAGCAGACGCTCGTATTGCGCGATGGCCTCGTCCGTTCGACCAACCGCGAGGTAGCGCTCAGCGAGAGCGAGTTGTTCAGGCGGCGACAGATCGCCCGCGCCGTTTGCAGGCAGCGCGTTTTGGGTGAGATTCATCATCGGGAGGCAGGGGCGAAAGCGGCGGATGGACTTCTTGCGATCTTTTGAAGATAACGAAAGACGCCCTCAGATCGAATCGGACGGATCCGAAAACCCGCTCAGCCGCTGACTTGTGTGTAAGAGACGAGTAAGACGCTCTGCGAAGCATTCTCATTGTTCTGCTCATTCGCATGGTCACTCCCCCTCCACTCAAATTACGCACATCAGCCTTCCCTTTGCTTTTAATCAGCAACATGAGAAGAAACTCCCGCTTACATACTTTTAATTGTGTTAACTGTGCGGGAGTCAACTATTACGCATAATCATTCGCTCTAGTGAAATAGCGAGGACTAGCGGTTGAATGAGCGTAAGTGCAATTTGCGGCTTCGCCCACAGTACCCCGCTGCCGGCGTTGTCCCGACCAGCCCCAATGAACCCCATCCGTATCGCTGTGGCGTGCGGCGGTGCAACATGGCAACGCGCCTGGCCACCTTCAATGAAAAAAGCCCTCGGCTCGATGCGAGGGCTTTGGCGGATTAACCCGCTATCCAAATAAGTATATTCCTGCTCGCTTAATAAGTCCGCTTCCTGTGCGAATAAAGCAACACACGCATCTGAAAAGCACTTTTACGTCCGGCGCTACTAGCATGCCTGAAGCGCCGAGTCGGATAATCCCTTTACACAGGAGAAAGATCATGGACGCCAAACCACCAAAGATTCCGACCCCGGACCAAGTTTTCAGCCCGGATCCGGAACCGGTGGCCGTCGAGTTTCTCGGCGATGAATTGCCCGCGCATGTCCGGGCGTTCCTCGACGAGCAACGCAAGGCACACGAACAGCATTAATGGCAAAGCGCCTTGGCGCTTACGGGGCAATGAGTCCGGCGGTCAGCCTTGACTGCTGAGGTTGTTTGCGCACGCTGACCGCGCCACGAAATCGTGTCGTGCGAAAAGGGGTTGCGCGCCTCAAGTCACGGCTTGCGACATTGAAGGAGCACGTCGCGTTCTAGCGCGTGCACTCACGTTCGTCGGCGCGAAATGTGAACACAACCCAATGCGCCGCCCGATAACCGGCTATCCTTCGCTTTTCTCCTCGTGGCCAGCCGGCCTTCACACGTCCACACGCAATGACTTTTCGCCTTCGCGCGCTCGCGTCCTGCGCCGCCGCCCTGCTCTTTTCCTTGCCCGCCGTTTCAGCTCACGCCGACGGTGACGACACTTCCCTGACCAATCTTGTCGCGCTGGTCTCGCAACGCCTCGCGCTGGCGGAACCGGTTGCGCAATGGAAGTGGCTGAATCATAAGCCGATCACCGACACGCCGCGCGAAAACGCGCTGCTCGTCGACGTGCAAAAGCGCGCCACGGCGGCCGGAGTCGATCCGTCATTCGCGCGCGCGTTCTTCCGCGATCAGATCGACGCGAGTACGCAGGTCCAGCAAGCACTATTTGCGACCTGGCGCAATTCGCAGGCGCCCAGCGGTCCGGCGCCTGACCTCGCGAGCGTCACGCGTCCGCAACTCGATCGTCTGACGGGGCAACTGATCGGCGCGCTCGCACGCGTGCAGCCCACGCGCACGGCCGACGACTGCCCGGCGCGCGTGGCGCGGGCCGTTGCGAACTGGAAGGAGTTGACGCGCTACGACTCCACGCGCGCGGAGGCCATGACACGTGCACTCGGCCATGTGTGCGAAGCAGGCGGCGTGGGCGGCACCGCCTGATCTGATCTGCCAGAAAATGGCTGGTCAGACCTCGCTCGCGACGCCTTCTGCCGCGAGCGGTTCGAGCGGCTGCACGCGCAGGCCGCGCTCGATTCGCGTCTGCAGGATCTTCCACGTGGTGAGTTCGAACGGCGCTTCGGCAGCGCTCGCCGATGCGGCCAGCGTGGCCGCCTCCGCCGCACTCGCCGCCGCGCCGAGATAGCACCAGCGGTCGATCACATGAAATACCGTGGTGCCGCGCACGGCGTCCTGCTCTTCGACGAGCACCGCCGAGCCAAACGGCCAGGGTGCGGAAACCGGATCGAGCCTGGACACACGCACTGCCCGATTGAACGACGGCCGCAGTTGCGCGAGCCAACGCGCTTCGACCAGCAACGCACCAATCTCGCCGCCCGTCGCCTGCCACTCGACGCGACGGATGAGTTGCGCCATGCGCTGTTCACGGGACGACCGCCGCTCACCCGACAGATGCGAGCGCACCCGCTGACGCACTCGCACGCTGCGTCCTACATATAGAGGCGCGTCGTTTTCGCCGAAAAAGGCGTAGACGCCATGCCCCGCCGGCGCGGTTTCGATCAGATCGTCGGTGATGTCGCCGGCCAGACGATGGCGGCGCGTGAGACGCTCGATCTGCGTGGCGAGCATATCTTCCGGCACGAGGCCTGGCAGGCGTTGCCAGAATTGCCAGAGCAAATCGGCATCGGCAAGCGCGCGGTGACGGTCGGAGGCCACCAGCGCGTGACGCTCGACCAGCGCATCGAGTCCATGCCGCTTCTCGGCGGGAAAGAGCGCACGTGAGAGCCGCACGGTGCACAGCACGTCGGGATTGAACGTCAGACCGGCGCGCTCGAATTCGGCACGCAGGAAACCCCGGTCGAAGCTGGCGTTGTGGGCGACGAAAAGCTTGCCTTCGAGGCGCTTGAGCAGCGCAGGTGCAATCTCAGCAAACGTTGGCGCGCCCCTCACCATGGCATCGCTGATGCCTGTGAGTTGCTGGATAAAGGGCGGGATCGATTGTTGAGGGTTGACCAGCGAACTCCATCGCGTGGCCTGCCCATCTGTCACCTCGACGATGCCGACTTCGGTGATGCGGTGTTCGCCCACCGAGCCTCCCGTCGTTTCAAGATCAACAAAGACGAGGGGAACGTCGCCGGACGGCTGTTCGGCGCTCAAGAGGGTGTCGGACATGATGCAGCGGTAGAGCGGAGAGAAGAAATCGGCCCAAGTATGCACTGTTTGGGCAAAGCGCGCAGCGTTTTCACGAGGCGGACCGCTTTCGGGATCGCATTTTAAGGACGCGATTGACGATTTTTTTGGTATTGGGGTTTTCCCGTTAAAAGGCCGGTTTTTTATAAAAAAACCCGATAGTTTTATTCGGCTACTTTTTACGCCGGAAATAAAAAAGCCCTGGATGACCAGGGCTTGTCTTTATGCGGAGAGCGAATATCGAATGCGCTCGACCCGCGAGCCTGATGATGCCAAGACTTAAGCCTGGGCCACACCAGACGCCAGCGCGCTTACAGCGGCTGGATGTTCGCTGCCTGCTTGCCCTTCGGGCCAACCTTGACGTCGAACGAGACGCGCTGGTTTTCCTTCAGCGACTTGAAGCCTTCCGAACGGATCTCCGAGAAGTGCGCGAACAGATCGTCGCCGCCGGCATCCGACGTGATGAAGCCAAAGCCCTTAGCATCATTGAACCATTTGACAATACCGGTTTCCATGTTTCCGTTTCCCTCGAAATAAAATGACGTGGGCTTACCCACACGCCGTATTCAAACTGAGCCGCCCTCACCGCAATGCCAATGCAATTGAAGCTGAAAGGTCAATTCAGAATTGCCGTTATACGGGGAACGCCAATCGCCAGTCAAGCGAATTTTTTATAACAGCAATCCCGCTTCCGAGATAAACCGGCATGCATCAAAAAACCCACAAAAACATATGCAATTGAAATGGGTACGTGAACGAGTAACCTTTTTACTCATCGAATGCCGCGGATTACCTTCATTCGGGAAAAACTACGTGAAGTGTAACAATTAGTGTCAAACGTAAGTGTTTTTACCGGTTGTTCGTGCAAACCAATCCACCCATCATGAATTGGGTTAGCGTGCTATGGGAGGCAATCATGCTGACGTCACTACGACGCTGTTTTCATTGGCTGATTGAAATAGACAGCCCGGAGCCGACGAACGATGCCGCGACCTACGGATCGTGGCACGGCGATCACTGGCATAACCTGCTGTGTTCCCCGATGGACGCCCGGCATTACGTAATGGAAGACTGGAGCCTGCAATCTGAACCGCCAGAAGACCCTTCACGTTAAGACGTGCCGGGTGGCGGCAATACGTGCGTGCGCGCACGACAGGCAAAAAAAAAGCGCAGCCAAGGCCGCGCCGACAAAGGTTTGGAGATCTTTTTCGTCAACGAAAAAGTCTGCTTCGGAAAGCAGCCATTGAAGTATAGCCGCAGCGTTCTGGCCCATTAACTCTGCGGCGCACAATCATGTGTTACGTGAGACGCAATAATCGGGGTTGACACCGATTACCCCCGTTTTCAGCAATCCATTATTGTAGCGATTGCACAACGCCATTCGGTTGACACTTCTTCCGACCTCTTACGTAAATCCGCTGAAAGCCCCAACCAGTAAGGCTTGAAGCCGGCCCAAATATCATTCCTGAATTCGCAATACTTTATTGCGCAAATCGGAATGCCTTGATGGCAGTGACCCTCTTCTACACTCTGCCTGTCCGGAAACCGACAGCAACGGATTTAACGCGCCACGCGGCCTCTGCCTCTCGCTGCGATTCGTGTGGACGGTTTCCCAAACAGGGTTCGACGAAACCCACCTCTGTTCTCGGAGTTTACAAAGATGAAAAAGACTCTCATGGTCGCTGCCCTCACGGGCGTTTTTGCAACGGCTGCGCACGCACAAAGCAGCGTTACGCTGTACGGCCTGATCGACGCCGGCCTCACGTACTCCAGCGCCCAGAAGGGCCACGCTACCTACCAGGCAACGAGCGGCACGATCAACGGCAGCCGTTTCGGCCTGCGTGGCGCTGAAGACCTCGGTGGCGGCCTGAAGGCTATCTTCACGTTGGAAAACGGCTTCAACATCGACAACGGCAACATGGGTCAGAAGAGCCGTCTGTTCGGTCGTCAAGCATTCGTCGGTCTCGCAAGCAATCAATACGGTGCTGTGACCCTCGGCCGTCAGTACGACTCGATCGTCGACTACCTGGCACCGCTGTCGAACACGGGCACGCAATACGGCGGCACGATTGCTGCTCACCCGTTCGATAACGACAACCTGAACAACTCGATCCGTTTCAACAACACGGTCAAGTACTCGAGCGTCAACTACGCTGGCTTCAAGTTCGGCGGCACGTACTCGTTCTCGAACAGCACCGAATTCGCGAACAACCGTGCTTACAGCTTCGGCGCATCGTACAACTACGCTGGCCTGAACGTTGCTGCTGGTTACCTGCAAACGAACAACAACGTCAACAACCAGCAATTCAACGCAGCGACGTTCTCGGGCGCGGAAGCGGGTGACTACACGTTCGGCGCTGGCCGTCAACGTACGTTCGGCGGCGGCGTGAACTACACGTTCGGCCCGGCAACGGCTGGCCTCGTGTACACGCAGACGCAACTGAGCCAGGCAATCGGCATCTCGCCGACGCAGTCGGGCACGACGAACGGTGTCGGCTTCCACGCAAACAGCGCACGCTTCCAGAACTTCGAAGGCAATGTCCGCTACGCTCTGACGCCGGCAATCAGCCTGGCTGGCGCGTACACGTACACGCGTTCGAACTTCGGCGGCGGCGTGAACCCGAACTTCCACACGGTGGCTCTGCAGTCGGACTACGCCCTGTCGAAGCGCACGGACGTCTACCTGCAAGGCGACTGGCAACACGTGTCGTCGAACGACGGCGGCGTGACGGCATTCCTGAACGGTCTGAGCAACGCATCGGGTCGTCAAGACCAGGTTGCTGTGACGGTCGGTATGCGTCACCGCTTCTAAGATGCACCTCGCTGGCCCTCGCGGCCAGCCGTGCAGCTGAAAAAGCCGCCCTCGGGCGGCTTTTTTCCTTTCTACACTGCGTAAGAGCCGCCTGACGGACGCTCAGGCCGCGCGCGCCGGATAACGCACATCCAGCACGTCGATGGGCTCCGGGCCAGCAGGCGTGTACAGGATCACCTGATCGCCAATCTTCGCCTTGATGAGCGCGCGCGCGATCGGCGAGACCCAGCTCACGTGGCCGACATCCAGATCGACCTCGTCCACGCCGACGATCGTCACGGTGTGCACCTCGCCGTCCTCGGTGCCGTAGTCCACGGTCGCGCCGAAGAACACCTGATCCACGTTTTCCTGACGGCTGCTGTCGACCACCTCGGCCAGATCCAGGCGTTTGGTGAGGAAGCGGATGCGCCGGTCGATCTCGCGCAGCCTGCGCTTGCCGTAAATGTAGTCGCCGTTCTCGGAGCGGTCGCCGTTCGAGGCGGCCCACGAGACGAGCTTGACCACCTCGGGCCGTTCCTCATCGATCAGATGCAGCAGTTCGCTGCGCATGCGCTCGTAACCAGCCGGCGTGATGTAGTTCTTCGCGCCCGCGGGAATTTCGGGATGACCGGACTCAAGATCGTCATCGTCGTTGTCGGTCGATTCTTTGACAAAGGCCTTGTTCATGATGGTTCGATTGACTGCGTTGCTTGCGACTTTGCTTGTGGCTGTCTTTGCTTGCGTATTAGCCAACTTCAGCCTACTTCAGCCGACTCCGACTGGTAATAGCGGGCTCGCACTTCTGCCCCGCAAGGACCAGGCGCCACTTCCCCGAGGTTACACGAAGCATGGTTTTAAACAAATCGCGATAAGGGGCTTCCCTTTTCCGGAATCGATGCTATAATCTCCTTTCTGTGTGCGGCTGTAGCTCAGTTGGATAGAGTACTTGGCTACGAACCAAGGGGTCGTGGGTTCGAATCCTGCCAGCCGCGCCATCTATTAAGAGTTTTGCGTTAGTTGTTCAGCGCAGGTCTCCAGTAACACTGCAGTATGTAGTATCGTCTTAGCGTGCGGCTGTAGCTCAGTTGGATAGAGTACTTGGCTACGAACCAAGGGGTCGTGGGTTCGAATCCTGCCAGCCGCGCCACCTTTCGAAGGGCCTTCCTGATTCAGGAAGGCCCTTTGTCTTTGTAGCGTGCTTTTCGAGGCGCTCTACCGATTCAACGCGGCGTCGATCCGATATCGCCGATCTGCGCATCGGGCCTGGGCAAATCCTCCACGTCGCCTACGTCGCTCGGCTCGGCCGCGAGTTCCGAGCCCATGCCAGTGAGCGCCTGGGGCTGGCGCAGCATCGCCTCGACCCTCTCGCCAAAGCGGCTCTTCACGAACGCACGCAGCAACGCCTCACGCGGGGTCGCGCCATACGACTCGGCAACATGCTGGCTACCCACGAATTCGGCCGCGCAAAGAGCCGGCTCACCCTCACGCCGTTCACGTAATTCGACTCGCTTCGCGCGGTCGAGCACGACGCCCGCCGCATCCCATGATGTCGATGGTTCGAAACGCCCGTCCCAGGCCTTGCCACGGTCATTGCCGCGCACGGCGACCGTCTCGCCGCTATCGGTGAAATAGATCTCGCGCACGAAGTCAGGGAGGCTGCGCGCCACCCAGTAATCGAGTTCGAGGCCGCTCAGATCAGCTACGTTCATGGCTTGTCCTCGTTTCCGCTGGAAAGTGTTCGAGGGGCGCGCGGGCTCCAGATACGACACGGGCAGCCTTAAAGGCTGCCCGTTCTGAAACGTCGATCAATAGTCGGCGCGTTCGCGATCGATCCGCATGCCGCCATCATGGCGATGATGGCCCTCGTCGCTTGGGCGTTCGCGCGTGATGCGCATGACGTCCGGATTCGTGCGCACGCGGCGCATGACGTTCGCCAGATGCACGCGGTCGCTCACCTGGATCACGAAGCGCAGCATGTTCGATTCCTGCGCGAGATCGTCGTCCATGGCGATGTGGACGATGTTGGCGTCCGCCGAGGTGATGTCGGCGGCCACGCGCGCGAACACGCCCTTGGTGTTCTTCACCAGCACCTTCACGGCGACGTCGAACAGGCGGCCCGGCTGCGGCGCCCAGGCGACGTCGATCCAGCGGCCCGGATCGCGGCGATGGATACGCTGCGCCACGCGGCAATCGGTCGTATGAATCGCCATACCCAGGCCGATGCCGATATAGCCCATGATGTCGTCGCCCGGAATCGGGCGGCAGCACGCCGAGAGCTGCACCGACATGCCCTCTGTGCCCGTGATGACCACCGGCGGCGCGTGCGGTGCGTTCGGGTCGCGCGGCGGATGATGGTGCTCTTCGTCGTCGGCGTCGAGGCCCTTCATCAGCACTTCGATACGCTTGGCCATGACCGCGGCCACACGCCGGCCAAGGCCGATATCCGCGAAGATTTCCTGGCGATTCTTGTTGCCGGTCCACTGGACCAGCTTTTCCCAGGTTTCCGGCGTGACTTCCGAAAGCTGATAGCCGTAAGCCTTGAGCGCCTGATCGACGAGTCGTTCGCCCAGTTGCACGGATTCCGTGAGGCGCATCGTCTTCAGGTAGTGACGGATCGCCGAGCGCGCCTTGCCGGTGCGCACGAAGCCGAGCCATGCCGGATTCGGCTTGGAATACGGCGCGGTGATCACTTCGACGATATCGCCGCTCTTGAGCTCCGTGCGCAGCGGCAGAAGTTCGTTGTTGATCTTCACGGCGACGCACTGGTTGCCCAGGTCGCTGTGGATCGAATACGCGAAGTCGAGCGCCGTGGCGCCGCGCGGCAGCGCCATGATCTTCGCCTTCGGCGTGAACACGTAGACGGCGTCCGGGAACAGGTCGATCTTGACGTGTTCGAGGAATTCGCTGGAGTCGCCCGCCTCGCTCTGGATATCGAGCAGCGACTTGAGCCACTGATGCGCGCGCTTTTGCACGTCGTTCAGATCAGCCCCGCCGTTCTTGTAGAGCCAGTGCGCGGCCACGCCTGCTTCCGCGATCTCGTGCATCTTGCGGGTGCGCACCTGGAATTCGATGGGCGCGCCGAACGGGCCGACGAGCGTGGTGTGCAAGGACTGATAGCCATTCACCTTCGGAATGGCGATGTAGTCCTTGAACTTGCCCGGCACGGGCTTGTAGAGCGCATGGAGTGCGCCGATGCAGGTGTAGCATTCGAGCGCCGAATCCACCACCACGCGAAAACCATAAACGTCGAGCACCTGCGAAAACGACAGTTGCTTGTCGCGCATCTTTTTATAGATGCTGAAGATGGTTTTTTCGCGGCCGGTGACTTCGGCGTCGAGCTTCGCTTCGCCGATTGCGCGCTGCACCGCTTCCAGAATCTTGCTCACCACTTCGCGCCGATTGCCGCGCGCCGCCTTCACCGCTTTTTCCAGCGTGGCGTAGCGATTCGGGTTGAAGTTCTGGAAGCTGAGATCCTGCAGCTCGCGATAGGTGTTGTTCAGACCCAGGCGGTGCGCGATCGGCGCATAGATGTCGATCGTTTCGCGCGCCACGCGGCGGCGCTTTTCGGGGGGCACCGCGCCGAGCGTGCGCATGTTGTGCAAGCGATCGGCGAGCTTCACCAGAATCACACGCACATCGCGCGCCATCGCGAGCAGCATCTTGCGGAAGTTTTCCGCCTGGGCTTCCTCGCGATTGCGAAACTCCATCTTGTCGAGTTTCGACAGACCATCGACCAGTTCCGCGACCTTCGCACCGAAGCGTTCGGCGATTTCCGCCTTGGTCACCCCCTGGTCTTCGATCACGTCATGAAGCAGCGCCGCCTGGATGGCCTGGGCGTCGAGCTTCCAGCCGGCGCAGATTTCCGCGACGGCGACGGGATGCGTGATGTAGGGTTCGCCACTCTGACGATATTGCCCGAGGTGGGCTTCGTCGCTGAAGTGAAACGCCGCCTTGATCTCCTTGATTTCCTCGGGTGTGAGGTAACCGGAAAGCGCAGCGGTCAGATTGGCGATGGAGACGACCCCGTGTTTGCGAGGCTGCTCCGGAGTGGCGGTTGGCCCGAACAGATGACGAAACGACTGTTCGAGGACCGCGTCGATGTAATTGCGCGCAGGGCTTGAGGTCTCCGCTTCCTGGTCCACATCGGTGGCCGGCGAGGGCGTGGTGCTCATGTTCCCCTCCGTTTCAGGTCAGGCGTTGACGGTTGGCGCACAGCGCGAATTACACGACGAGTAAAGCAACTACGGTTGCAACTGCGGTTACTGCGATACAACGACAAGCAAACTACGAAAACTACGAGGCGCCGTTAAACGGGCACCTTTTTCAGCATTTCCAGACCCACCTGGCCAGACGCGATCTCGCGCAGCGCGACGACGGTCGGCTTGTCGCGGCTTTCGATCTTCGGCGTATGACCCTGTGCGAGCTGGCGTGCGCGATACGTCGCGGCGAGCGCCAGTTCGAAGCGGTTCGGAATCTGTTTCAGACAATCTTCGACGGTGATGCGGGCCATGTCGGGTTCCTTCAATTCTCAGCAGGTTCTTATTCTACCTTATGTGCCCGATGCGCCGGGCTGCGGCAGGTGGATGCCGAGCTGCACGAAGAGCTCGGTGTGTCGCGCGTATTGCGAAGCGAAGCGCATGCGCGTCGCGCTCACGATATTGCGCAGTTCTTGCAGCGCGGTATCGAAGTTTTCGTTGATGACGACATACTCCGATTCGCTTGCGTGCGCCATCTCGCTACCCGCTGCGAGCAGGCGTCGCGTGATGACGTTGGGTTCGTCTTCACCGCGTTTTTTCAGGCGTTCCGCGAGTGCGTCGAGCGACGGCGGCAGGATGAAAATCTCCACCGCATTGCGGAACTGCTTTTTCACCTGCTGCGCGCCTTGCCAGTCGATTTCGAGCAGCACGTCGTGCCCCTGCTTCATCTGGTCTTCGATCCAGACGCGCGAGGTGGCGTAGTAGTTGCCATGCACTTCCGCGCTTTCGAGGAACTCGCCTTCAGCGTGGCGTGCGAGGAAATCGTCGACGCTTGTGAAGTGGTAGTGCTCGCCGTCACGCTCCTTCGAGCGCGGCGCGCGCGTGGTGTACGAAATCGACAGACGGATCGCGCTGTCTTCGGCGAGCAGCGCGTTCACGAGCGTGGACTTGCCCGCACCCGAAGGCGCGACCACCATGAAAAGATTGCCCGGATAAACGCCCGCGTACGGATTGCGCGGCTTCGTTTCAGCCTTGTGCGCACCGGGTGCGCTGGTCTGGTCGGTCATGTTCGTTGCTTCCTGTTTTGCTGCCTTGTTTTGCTGCTTTTTTACTGTGCTTTACGCTGCCTCGTCCGGCCTGTGTGCATAAGCACACGCACCGGCAATCATTCGAGATTCTGCACCTGCTCGCGCATCTGTTCGATGAGCAGCTTGAGCGTCATCGACGCATCGGCGAGTTCCTTCGCCGCGGCCTTCGAACCCAGCGTATTCGCTTCGCGATTGAGCTCCTGCATCATGAAGTCGAGGCGCTTGCCAACGCGGCCGCCCTTCTCGATCACATGGCGCGTTTCGTTCAGATGCGCGGTGAGGCGCGAGAGTTCTTCGGCGATGTCGATGCGGATACCGTACATCGTCACTTCCTGGCGGATGCGCTCGGCGACTTCCTCGCGCGTGACGTTGCCGACGTTGCCGCTGCCATTGCCGTTCGCATCCGGCGCGGCGATGCCGAGGGCTTCCTGCAGACGCTCGACGATCTTCTGCTGATGCTTGACGATCAGGTCCGGCACCAACGGCGTGATCTTCGCGACGATCGCTTCCATCTCCGTCACATTGGCGAGCAGCATGTTGGCAAGCTGCGCGCCTTCACGCCCGCGCACATCGATCAGATCGGCGATGGCCTGCTTGCCGCAACCGAGCACCGCATCGCGCAGCACCTCGGGCGCGACGCCGCTTTCGGCCAGCACGCCAGGCCAGCGCAGGATTTCGCCGGTGCGAAGGCGGCCCGATTCCGGGAACGCTTCGAGCACGGCGCGTTCGAGCACGGCCAGTTGTTCGAGCGCATCGCGGTTGAGCGCGCCCGCGTTGGCGGCCTGCTCGCTGCGCTGGATATTGATGCGGATATCGACCTTGCCGCGCGAGAGCTTCGTCATCAGCATTTCGCGCAACGTCGGCTCGATGACGCGCACGTCTTCGGGCATGCGGAAGTTCAGGTCGAGAAAGCGCGAGTTCACGGTACGCAATTCGACGGAAACACTGGCGCCGCCCGTGCCCGATGCCGCAACCAGTTCGCGCGTGGCGCTGGCGTAGCCGGTCATGCTGTAAATCATGGTTCGTCTCGCGATAAAGCCGCAGCGGCGCACCTGAAAGGCGCCGGCCACGGCGAGGGGATTCGAGGCGCCCGGCGTGTAGGCGTACTGTCTGTGACGCTCGATGACGCGGGGCGGAGAAACACTATTATCCCATTTTTGGCCGCACGGCCGCCGCAGCGGCGATTGCGCTGGATCGACGGCAGCGCCTGTTGCGCCCATCGCGCCCATCGCGCCTATTGGCGATCCGCGCGCCGGGCGCGCGCGGGTCCGCGCCATCCGCCTGTGTCCATCGCCTGCCGCGCGAAGGCGGTAAAATTACGCTTTCCCCTTCCTGCCCGTGCCCTCGCGCACATTCCACGATGACCCAAACCATCCTGCGCCCCTCCGGCCGCGCCGCCGACCAGTTGCGCGACATCCGCATCACCCGCCACTTCACCAAGCACGCTGAAGGCTCGGTCCTCGTCGAGTTCGGCGATACGAAAGTGCTGTGCACCGCGAGCGTGTCGGAAAGCGTGCCGCCGTTCCTGCGCGACAAGGGTCAGGGCTGGCTCACCGCCGAATACGGCATGCTGCCGCGCGCCACGCACACGCGCAGCGACCGCGAAGCCGCACGCGGCAAGCAGACGGGCCGCACCCAGGAAATCCAGCGCCTGATCGGCCGCGCGATGCGCGCGGTGTTCGATCTGAAAGCGCTTGGCGCCCGCACCATCAACCTCGACTGCGACGTGCTGCAGGCCGACGGCGGCACCCGCACCGCCAGCATCACGGGCGCCTTCGTCGCGGCTCACGACGCGGTATCGAAGCTGCTCGCCGAGGGCCGCATCGAACGCTCGCCGATCACCGATTACGTCGCCGCGATTTCGGTGGGCATCTACGAAGGCCTGCCGGTACTCGATCTCGATTACGCCGAAGATTCGCAGTGCGACACCGATATGAACGTGGTCATCACGGGTTCGGGCGGCATGGTCGAAGTCCAGGGCACGGCCGAAGGCGCGCCGTTTTCGCGAGCCGAACTCAACTCGCTGCTCGACCTCGCGCAAGGCGGTATCGCTACGCTGATCGGCATGCAGAAGGCCGCGCTGGGAGTCGCGTGATGGCCGATACGCCTGAAACCGCCGGCAAGGATGCGAACCATGGCGCGGGCCCGCTCGGCCGCGTCGTGCTGGCGTCCAACAATGCGGGCAAGCTGCGCGAATTCGCGGCGCTGCTCGCAGCCGCGGGGATCGAACTCGTGCCGCAAGGCGCGCTGAACGTGCCCGAAGCCGAAGAGCCTCACGCCACCTTCGTCGAAAACGCGCTCGCCAAGGCGCGTCACGCCTCGAAGCTCACCGGCCTGCCCGCGCTCGCCGACGACTCCGGCCTGTGCGTGCGCGCATTGCGCGGTGCGCCAGGCGTCTACTCGGCCCGCTACGCGCAACTCGCGGGCGGCGAAAAAAGCGACGCGGCCAATAACGCCCTGCTCGTGCAGAATCTCAAGGATCAGGCCGACCGCCGAGCATACTACTATTGCGTGCTCGCGCTGGTGCGCCACGCCGACGATCCCGAACCGCTGATCGCGGAAGGCCGCTGGCATGGCGAAGTGATCGACGCACCACGCGGCGACCACGGCTTCGGCTACGACCCCTACTTCTACGTAGCGGGCCTCGAAGCCACGGCCGCGGAACTCGATCCGGCGCTCAAGAACGCGTCGAGCCATCGTGCCATCGCCCTGCGGCAACTGCTCGCACGGCTGGAGGAGCAAGCGTGAGTCAGCAGCACCAGACCGGCCTCGACGTCGTGCAGTCGTTCACGATGCCGGGCAGCATTCGCCTTTCCGCCCTGCCGCCGCTCTCGCTTTACGTGCATTTCCCGTGGTGCGTGCGCAAGTGCCCGTACTGCGACTTCAACTCGCACGAATGGAAAGGCGAGCGCTTTCCCGAGGACGATTATCTCGACGCCCTGCGCACCGACCTCGAACAGTCGTTGCCGCTCGTGTGGGGCCGCCAGGTACATACGATCTTCATCGGCGGGGGCACGCCCAGCCTGCTGTCGGCGAAGGGGCTCGACCGCATGCTCTCGGATATCCGCGCGCTGCTGCCGCTGGACGCCGACGCGGAAATCACGCTCGAAGCGAATCCCGGCACCTTCGAAGCCGATAAGTTCGCGCAGTTTCGCGCGAGCGGCGTGAACCGACTGTCGATCGGCATCCAGAGTTTCAACGAGGCCCATCTGAAGGCGCTCGGCCGCATTCACGACGCGGCGCAGGCGCGCCATGCAGTGGAAGTGGCGGCGAACACCTTCGACAATTTCAATCTCGACCTGATGTTCGCGCTGCCGAAGCAGACGCTCGCCGAATGTCAGGCCGATATCGAAACCGCGCTCGCGTTCAAGCCGCCGCATCTGTCGCTCTATCACCTCACGCTCGAACCGAACACCATGTTCGCGAAGTTTCCGCCCGTGCTGCCCGATGACGACCAGTCGGCGGACATGCAGGAGTGGATTCACGCGCGCACGGCCGAAGCCGGTTATGGGCGCTATGAGGTGTCGGCCTATGCGCAGCCGGGGCGCCAGAGCCGCCACAATCTCAACTACTGGCGCTTTGGCGATTACCTGGGCATCGGCGCGGGCGCACACACCAAGCTGTCGTTCCCGAACCGCATCGTGCGGCAGATGCGCTACAAGCATCCCGCAACCTTCATCGAAGAAGCGCGTGCGGGCAAGCCAATCCAGGAAGAGCATGAAGTGAGCGCGAAGGATCTGCCGTTCGAGTTCATGCTCAATGCGCTGCGTCTGGTGGAAGGCTTCCCGGTGTATCGTTTCGCTGAACGTATGGGCCTGCCGATCACGGCGATCGAGCCGCAACTTCAGGAAGCGGAAAAGCGCGGGCTCATCACGCGCGATTACGAAAAGATCGTGCCGACCGAGCTGGGGCAGCGCTTTCTGAACGACCTGCAGGAGCTGTTTTTGAAGGACGCGCAGTGATCTTCGTGTGATCTTTGCCTAATTGCTGGATCTGCGCACAAGGGTGAGACTGCCGGTGTGTGCAGATTCCAGGTTACAATGCGCGGCTCCGGAGGTGTGGCAGAGTGGTTGAATGCACCGGTCTTGAAAACCGGCGAAGGGGTAACCCTTCCGTGAGTTCGAATCTCACCGCCTCCGCCAGATTTAGAAAACCCCGTAAGTCGAAAGATCTACGGGGTTTTTGTTTTTCGGCCCATCATTTAGCCCATCATCGCGCACGCCACGCACTTTTCTACTAAGCTCACGCATGTATTCGCAGTTGGGCGCAACATACGTTGCGATACGCGTGATTTTCGCACCGAGCACACTTTGGACAACTGCGAAGCAGGACGGGCGGCATTTGGGCGCGTCCGCCGCGAGATCGGGACCGAACTCGCGCATTAGGTCGAACGTAAAGCCGGGCACGGCCCGTATCGCTTGCGGGCAAACCGCCAGTCAGCAGCCGACGCCAAAGACGACGGCGAATACACAGGCGACGGTCCACCCGTCTAAATCAAAGAAAATTAGATCGGAGGGAGCAGGACTATGGCTCTCGGACACAAAACAGGCAGTCGCCTGCCCGGCTCGTTAAGCAAGACGACACTGAAGATGCGCGATCTCGCCGGGCAGCACGCACCCGCCGCCATCGAAACGATCATCTCGATCATGCAGCACGGCACAACTGAAGGGCTGCGCCTTTCTGCTGCGTGCCCGATTCTGGATCGCGCTCTTGGTCGCCCGACAACTTGCACTGAAACCGGCAACGACGACGACATTCTCTTCGCCAACCTGTTTGCAAACGGCCCCGGTGAAACGGACGAAGCCCGGACCGCCTGAGCGAATCGTCCGCCCATAAAATACGCCCGGGGCGCGACGGCAGCGCGACGAGCACCTCGACGTTACTAGCAAATCAATCACTTCCGCCGAGAGCAGACTGGCCGCCCTCATCGGGGCTCGCTTTGCGCTATTTCTCAAATATCGTCAATCAATGCTCCGAATCATGGACATTGTTCAGATGATTTGCTCTACTCGATTGCCTTCGACGCGGCCGCTACCCGTTTAGCCACAGCGGAGCGGCCTACTTCAAACAGAGCGGCAGTTGAGCACCAATGACAACACCAAGAAAACTTGCCTTCGGACTGGCGTTCGCACTGAGCGCCTTGCTTTCCGGTTGCCATGCCGGTGCCGGTAACGATAACAATCACGCAGCATCCAGCGCCGAGACGATGGGACTGGACGTCGTTGGCTACAACCATACCGACAACTCCATCGGCAGCTTTTCCGTCAATGGTCAGGGTGGCTCGTTTCTCGCCAGGCACGAGGGAGGTGGGGGGTTTACTTGCTGCGTAACGCTACCGGCTAAATACACGCCCGGCCTGGCCGTGACCGTGACCTGGACGGATACGTACGGCGAGCACCCGCAAAGCCGTGTTGTCGCAGTTCCTCCCTTTGAGCGAAAAGATGCAGGCATGTTCGCTGTACATTTTCTGCGCGACGGGCAGATCAAGGTGTTCGTCACAATGTATGGCCCTAGACACCCCGATTACCCGTTGAAGGACGACGAAGCAAAGATGTAAAGCCAATAACAAGGACAATCCAGATGCCTTACTCGGTCACAATCCCCGCCCCCCTTCCCGCAGACGGCTACCGCAAGCTAACCCCACGTGAACTAGCCCAAAGGGCCGCCGCGATGAACTGCATTCACAAGAAGGAGGCGGGGCAATGCCAGGGGCAGGTGTACGCCACGTTGTTCTTCGACGGCACGGGAAACAACCAGGACTGGACTGAGCCGAAGACAACCGGCAATCAACAGGCCCGCAACAAGCACAGCAATGTTGCCCGCCTTTATAACGCACGAATTGACAAGCCCGACGAAGGTTTTTTCTCCTTTTACATGCCTGGCGTCGGCACGCCCTTCGACAAAGTCGGCGACAACAACCAGAGCGGCGACACACTCGGCATGGGGGCAGGCTATATGGGAGCCGACCGCATTAACTGGGGCATCACACGGATTTTCAACGCCGCCCACTTTTACGCCACAAATACTGTGTTGCTAAACGACGATGATGCCAAGGCCCTCGTCAACTCCGTCAGCTCCAATGCGCCTGCGCTGTCATCGGGCGCAACGCCTGGAAAAGCGTTCCTCTCGCCCGACGATGCCATGCCGGGCGCGATGGCTGGGCAAATGCTGGCGAACATGATGCTAGAAAAGCAGCGCCGTGTTGCAGCCCTGCGCAAATGGGAAGACAAGCTCGCTGTGGTACTGAAAAACGCCCAGCGCCAGGTGACCTCGATCAACGTCGCGGTACTGGGTTTTTCGCGTGGTGCGGCAGAGGCCAGAGCATTTACGAACTGGCTCAACGATTTGCTCAAGCGCGATGATGGCGGCTATTACACGCTGGCGGGCGTACCGTTGCGCCTGTATTTTCTTGGCCTGTTCGATACGGTTGCGTCGGTGGGCGTTCCGAACATGATTCCGGGGGTGAATGGACATATGGCGTGGGCGGACGGCACCCAGGCCATCCCGGGAATCGTCGAGCAGTGCGTCCATTTCATTGCGCTGCACGAGCAACGCGCCTGCTTTCCGCTGGAGATGGCGTCCAACGTGCGCGAGGTAGCTTATCCCGGCATGCACTCGGACGTGGGCGGTGGTTACCTTCCCACTGAGCAGGGAAAGCTCGGGCAGTTGTCCCAGATTCCACTAAACGACATGTATTACGAGGCGTTCAAGGCGGGGGTGCCGTTGAGGTCACACGATGAAATCAACAGCAAGGGATTCGAAGCGCTTAAAAAGCAGTTCGACATACCGCCCGACCTGCTGGCGAAGTAAAAGGCGTACTGGTACGACAACGGCATTGTCGCGGGCGGCTCGGGCAAGGACGGTACGCTGAACATGATCCGCCAGCACACACACCAATATCTGCAATGGCGTAAGGCGTTGCCGTCAAGGCTTGATCTAGAAAACCGCCTTTTCTGGAAGCGGGCGGTTAATGACCGCGGCCAACTGTCCGAGGCACAAAACGACTTGGCGGAGCAGGTGCACGACATTGGCCCACGTCTGCAATCCCCACCGAAGACCGCCGGGACCGCAACGATCCTTGGGGTAGTTTCACCTGCGATGGTTGCGCGGTACGCGTGGGACCATCGCCCGGTGAGCGGCGAAACCCGCGAACTAGTTGCTGCCGCAACGACAAATAACAGCGTACCAACCTCAGTACAACAGTTCTTCGATGACTATCTGCACGATTCGCGTGCGGGATTCCGCGTTCGGAACAAGATGGAGTTCCATGACCTCACGGGCGGGTATCTGCGCTATCGAAACATCTATCAGAACACCCGAGAACAGACGGTGGCGGCGGTGTCATCAAGCGACGCTGCCGGGTCGGTCGAGGATGCTGCACGAAGCGCACTGTCCGGAACGGATGAGGAAGCAACTGCTTGAGCCGTGCGTCCAAAGGTCAATCCGAAGTGTTACAGACATGCGCCGCCCACGCTTCCATCATCGGGCGGCGCTGTTCCATCAAATCGGTTCGGTGATAACTGGCTTCAATCTTGTTTGCGATGGTATGCACGAGCGCACGCTCGGCGAGGTCGCGGGCGTAGCCGATTTCGCTGGCCCAATCTCTGAAACTCGACCGATAGCCGTGCGCGGTCGCGACGCGGCCCGGCGTATCGCTTTTCGCCTTCACCCGGCGCAATAGCGCCATCAGGGTCATATCGGACAGCACTTTGCCACGCGGCGACGGGAACACCAACGTCTCGTGTTGTTTCTGTTCTTTCAGCCGTTTGACGAGCGCGAGCGCCGACGACGAAAGCGGTACGCGGTGCGGTACCTTCGCTTTCATACGTTCACCTGGGACGGTCCAGATACCGGCTTCGAGGTCGAACTCGCCCTAGGTCGCGCCGCGCACTTCGCCGCTACGCGCCGCCGTGAGAATCAGGAATAGCAGGGCCGCCCGCGTGTTGTCGCCGGGTTTGATATCCCCAAGTTGCTCTTTAGCGAGAACCGGAACGTCGCGCCACGGCATCGCGGGTTGATGCTCGTTGTTCGCGTTCTGTTTCGGCAAGATATGGTCAACCAGGCTAACCGGGTTCGCCGAGATATGGCCGTGCGCCCAGAACCATTGCATGACGGCGTGCATACGCTGGCGGGTACAGCTGGCGGTCTCGGCTTTCTCAAGCCAGATAGGCCGTAGGACGTCCGCACAATCGGCTGGCATGATTGCGTCAAGCGGCTTGTGGCCGAGCTTGGGAACACGTAAGCCTCTAGTGTGTTAATCCATTGGGCGGCATGTTTCTCGTTTCGCCAGCCGGGTTTGAGTTCTTCGTGAACCTGGCGGGCGGCCTTGTCGAAGCTGAGCGCGGCGGCGGCAGCGGTGGCGGCTTGCTGTCAGCGGTCGCGTTCTTCGATTGGGTCTTTACCCGCGTCAAGTTGGGTCCGCATCGCGAGCGTCTTGGTACACGCGTCCAGTATCGAGGCTTCAGGATATACGCCGAGGCCCGCATCGCGCCGCTTGCCAGTTACTGGGCTCGTGAAACGTAGCGTCCACTTGCTGCCCGCCTTGCCGGCGGTGAGCATTAATCCCGTTACCTTGCCGTCGAAGACCGGCGTGTCGCCGGGTCAAATTGCCTTTGCCTGTCTGTCCGTAAGTGCCATTTCAGCCCATCGCCAAGTGGCGGATAGCGCCGGAATACAGTAGCCTGTTGCGGCACAAAATCGGCGTCAAACGCTTGATAGACGTGGAAGTCACGGATTGGCGCGGAAAGTCGCGCTTTTGTTCGTGGCGGACACCGCCTCCGCCAGATTCGCGCAACATCTGCGCCGACACAATCTGGAATCTCTCTCGCGGCTCTCGCCCGCAATCTTTCCCAATCGCAAATTACCGAACAAAGCCCGTGCTCAGCTGCGCAAGCGGATGCTTTCAACACGCAACACAGCAATGAAAGGGTCGCATTCATTTTCCACTGCCATACGCCATCCCTGCTTCCCGGCATTTGACTAGGTGAAAACCCTAGTATTGCGGTAAAATCCCAACCTTAGATGGGATCAACCGCCATGCCGCACCGTTACCAACTGCTTGAAAAGTTTGCTTTTTCGATCGTCGTCCTGTTTGCCGTGATGTGCTCTAGCTACATCGCGTGGGAAAGCTCGCCTGATCTGCGCGAGAACGTCCAGGTAGGCAAGGAGTTGTTCCTGAAGAGCGGCGAATATTCTTACGCCTGCTCCACCGTAGTCGCCGATCCCTGCCCCCAGTTCCCGGTCGAGTAAGCCGGCGTAAGCTGCGGTAAGCCGACCGAGCCGGCGCCCGCAAACACTCTTCGCGTCGCGTTTCACGCGCGGCGCATGGGCAAGGCGGCCCCTCTGCGATACGTTCACCCGCCACGGGTGACTGCGGATTGATTCCCCTCGCGTTTGAACTAAGCTCGAATCTGTCTTGCCACCGAGCCTGCTCGCCATGCTCATCCGCGCCTGTATGCGCAACGGCCTTGCGGCCGTGAGCGCCGCCGCTCTCCGCCGCCTCGGCCCGGCTCTGATGCTTGCGCTCGCAAGCGCCTGCACGATCACGCCGCCGCCTCGACCGCTGCTCATCATTCCGCCGCAGGCCATCAACAGCACCACACTCGACGACTACCGCACGCAGATCGCCAGGCGCATCATCGAGCGCAATCCTTCCTACGTCCTGCACGGCTCGCCTCAAGCGATGCTGCGCTCGCTGGTGGTGGTGTCGTTCACGGTCAACCGCGATGGCCAGGTGGTGAAGTCGTCGGTCTATCGCACCAACGGCGACGACGGCGCCGAAACCACCGCGCTCGCCACCTTGCGGCGCGCCCAACCGCTGCCCGCACCGCCGCCGCGCCTGCTCAATTCGGTCGGCCAGATCGAGTTGTTCGAGGACTGGCTCTTCAACGACGACGGCAAGTTCCAGTTGCGCACGCTCGCCTCGCCGCAGGCGCAGAACTACAACTGATCGCCGAACTGATCGTCGCTTGCGGCCGCCTTGCTGGCCGCCGTCTCCGCTCGTTATAATTTTTTGCTATCCCCCGCCGGCCTTGCGCCTGCTTCGCCTGCGCGCTGCGTCACCCACGCCGCGCCGCAGCGCCCATCGACCGTGCTTTCGCTTCCTGCACGCTTTGCGTGCGCATTGCGCCTATCCAGCGCCTGCGCCAGCCGGTCCCGCTTTCGCGCGCACAGTTGCCGCTGTGCGATGCATACTGACGAATCGTTGCCGGATCAAGCATGCCGCCGTGGCGCTGCCCGCGCCCGCCCTGCATCGCCCTGCCGCTTCGAGCCTTGAACAAAGACGCCCGCGCCGCGCTTCACGCCTGCCGATCGGACCGACCTTCCGGCCCATCGGCTTCGCTCCAGCCCGCCAGCGCGCGTCACAACGACTGGAGACCTTTCGATGTCCACCTCACCGCTTTCGTCGGCGAGCGCCGATCAGCCCGACGCCGCCCGCCAGCAAAGCACCGCGCGCGTGATCTTCGCGAGCTTCATCGGCACCGCCATCGAGTTCTACGACTTCTATGTCTACGCAACGGCCGCCGCGCTCGTGATCGGCCCGGTGTTCTTCCCGCATGGCTCGGCCACGGCGCAGGCGCTGTCGGCGTTCGTGACTTTCGGCATCGCGTTCATCGCGCGCCCGATCGGCTCGTTCCTGTTCGGCCACTTCGGCGACCGTATCGGCCGTAAATCGACGCTGGTGGCCTCGCTGCTCGTGATGGGCCTCTCCACCACGCTGATCGGTTTCGTGCCCGGCTATGACTCGATCGGCAGCCTCGCGCCGATCCTGCTGTGCGTGCTGCGCTTCGGCCAGGGCATCGGTCTGGGCGGTGAATGGGGCGGCGCGGCGCTGCTCGCCACCGAATACGCACCGCAGGGCAAGCGTGGCTGGTTCGGCATGTTTCCGCAGCTCGGGCCGTCGGTGGGCTTTCTCGCGTCGAATGGCCTCTTCTTCGGTCTGGCCTCCACACTCTCCGAGCAGCAGTTCCGCGACTGGGGCTGGCGCGTGCCGTTCGTGGTCTCGGCGGTGCTCGTGGCGCTGGGTCTTTACGTGCGCCTGAAGATCGCCGAAACGCCCGCCTTCAAGGCCGCCGTCGAGCGCGAGGAGCGCGTCAAGGTGCCGATCGCCACACTGCTTGGCAGCTACTGGGGGCCAACCATCCTCGGCGCGCTCGCCATGGTGGTCTGCTACACGCTGTTCTACAACGCCACGGTGTTCTCGCTCTCGCACGGCGTGACGGCGCTGCATATTCCGCGTCCGACCTTCCTCGGCATGCTTTGTATCGCGGTGGTGTTCATGGGCATCGCCACGCCGGTTTCGGCGGCGTTGAGCGACCGTTTCGGCCGCAGGCCGGTGCTGATCGTCGGCTGCATTCTGGCGATTCTCTCGGGCTTCACGATGCAGCCGCTGCTGGGCAGTGGTTCGCTGCCGCTCGTGCTGCTGTTTCTCGTGATCGAACTGTTCCTGATGGGCGCGACGTTCGCCCCGATGGGCGCGCTGCTGCCCGAGCTGTTCCCGACCAGCGTGCGCTACACGGGCGCGGGTGTCGCCTACAACCTGGGCGGTATCCTCGGCGCGTCGGTGGCGCCGTATATCGCGCAGCAACTGGCCGCACGCGGCGGGCTCTCGTGGGTCGGCGCGTATGTGTCGATCGCCGCGTGCGTGAGCCTCGTCGGCGTGCTGTGCATGCGTGAGACGCGCCATACGTCGCTGAGCTGACCCGGCCCGCGCGCGTATTCACGAACGCGCGAAAGCGCGCGAACCAGAAGCAAAAAAAGCGGAGTCCGCCAGTCGGACTCCGCTTTTTTTGTTCGCTATGGACACGCGCGCGGCGTGGCTATACTGGTTTCAAGGCTGCGTTCAAACAGCTCGAATCAACAAGGTCCGCGCAACTGCGCACGGGAGGCCGACGATGAACCTGCATCTGAGCAATGCCGATGTCGTTCTGATGATTGCCCTCGCATTGGGCATCTCCCTGTTCCTCGCCTTCCGGCTGCGTACGACCACATGGCGAGCCGTCGTGGTCGAAGCCCTGGTCGCCAACGCCGCCGCGGTTGCGGCAGTCATCGCCGTCGAGATGCTGCTGGCGTGACGGCTTCCTGGCTGTTCGGGAGAGCGTCTATCAGTTGTAGTAGCCGTGGTGATAGTAGCCGCCGCCCGCGGGCACGACGATGCATCCGGCCAGCGACGCTGCAAGCACTGCACCCACAATCAGCGTAAGCGTCAATCGTTTCACTTCGTTCTCCCATCGAGTCAATGTCTGGTGTCCTGCCCGGCCCTGCCTCGCATGGCGTGCGGTGGACAGTTCAGATTTAACTCGACGGCGAATCCCCTATGCGTTGCAATTTGTAAGCAGCGGTGTGGCCCGTGTTACAGGGTCCGCGCGCTTGGGCAGCGCCACGTGCGATTCGCGCCGCACGCCGCACGCAACGGCGACACTTTTAACAAGTTGGTAATCGAGTCGCCGAGCCAATTCGCCCGCGACGATCACGCTGCCGCGACGACGGCACCCATGAAAACGGCCCGCCCGTCTGCTTGAGACGAGCGGGCCGTGCGAGACAAGGCAGGCGAAGACGCGTAAAACTCAGGCAGCCGTCACAGCCGGCCCTTTCGCCGCATCGCCAGTGCGCGCGGGATAAACGCGATCGACCGCATCGAGCGCCACCGAGACCGGCGGCACATGTCGACCGTCGCCAATCGAGATCGAACGATCCGGCGCGCGCACGCCAAGATGTTCGGCGTTGGTCGCGACGAAAATCATCACCGTGGGTTTGAGCAGCGCGTGGCCCAGATGCACGAAGCCCGTGTCCGTGCCCACCACCAGCGCGCTATCTTCGATGCGCTGCGCCACCTGCGTGACCGTCAGACGCGGCAGGATGGTCGCGCCAGGCACCAGCGCAGCAATTTCTTTCGCGGTGGCGTGCTCGGCATCCGATCCCCACGGCAGCTCGATACGCAGACCACGCTTGACGAGTTCGTTGCACAGCTCGCCCCAGTGGGCGACCGGCCACTTCTTCTCTTCCTTCGAGGTGGCATGGAAGATCAGCGCGGTGGGGGCATCGGGCTTAGGCAGCGCATCGCCGTCGCGCGGAATGCGCATCTGGAAATCGGGCGGCGTATCGATGGTGTAGCCAAGCGCCTCGCCCGTGCTGATACGCATGCCCAGCCATGCATCGCATTTCGGACGCGGTCCGAAGCGGCCGTTATAGGCGAAGGCTGCGCCCCGCTCGCCAAGATCCTGCCCGAGATAGCCGAAACGGCGCTTGCCGCGCGCAATGAACGCGATGATGGCGCTCTTGTACACGCCATGAATATCGATGATGGCGTCGTAGCGCTCGCGGCGCAGTTCGGCGATCGAATCCCAGATGGCCTTGAAGTCGCTCCATTTGCGCGCCTTCTTGAAGCGGCGCAGCGGCGCGCAGAGCACGCGGTCGATCCCCGCGTTCCAGTGGACGATCCCGGCGAACGCCTCGTCCACGGCCCAATCGACCTTGACGCCGGGAAATTTGCGCTGGACGTCGGCGACGACGGGAAGGGCCTCGACGACATCGCCGAGCGAGGTCACCTTGACTATCAAAACTCGTTTCATTGTGCTGCGGACGCTGAGGCCCGATTTCGATGATTTGCCGGCATTTTTCCCGAGATTCTAGCGGACGGAGCCGTTCGCAACAGGCGAAATCTGCGAACGTTCGCGCATTTCATCGGTCCCCGCTTTGGCGGGACGTGGCGTCGGGGCGAAAAAAAGCCCGGCGGCATGTCGATGGTCGTTAGCTCGAACGACTGACATGCGCCGGGCCCGGCGCGGCTGTGCTGATCTACGCCAGCGAGCCTGTAGCCAAATCAATAGATCACGACGGGTGCGGGTCGCACATACACGGGCCGCGCCGGAACGACGACGCAGCCGGCGAGCACGATCGCGAGCGCCGCCGCAGCGAGCAGTTTTCTGCTCATGGAGTTTCTCCTTGCCGATGAACCCGTTCAGACGGCTCGTTTAAGCAAACTCAACTCAAGCCAGGCAGTTTCAGGCAGCCCAGTGGCCATCGACCCAGTGCCAGTTCGGACCATGCGCGACCCAGTGGCCCGGGACCCAGTGATAGCCCACGCGTTCGGCTTGCCAGTGGCCTGCGATCCAGACGTAGCGGCCGTGGTCCCAGCGCCAGTGGCCCTTGTCCCAGACATAGCCGACGCGCGGCGCGGGCACGACTTCGATGCGTTCGACAGGAGGCGGCGCGCTCGGCTCAACGACGACGATTTCAGCGAAGGCCGGCGCGGCAACGGCGCACGTACCCGCAGCGACGATAGCGGCCTTGGCGATCAGCAGACGGATGGAGTTGTTCATGTGGTTCACCCTTCGAGTAGGACGCCATGAGTGGCGTTACCCGATCAATGCGCGAGCAGGCGTCTGCGCTGACAGCGGCCGTGTAACCGCAGGAGGTGAAGTGAAACCGAATATTTCGATAAGGCAAGGAATGCCGCGCTGCACATCAAAGGCGCGCAGCGATATCGAGACGAGTACGGCACATGGGTGCTAGAAACACGTGCGCCGCACTCGCCGCGCGGGTCAAGCCTGCGGAATCTCGATCTTGACCTCAAGTACTTCGAGGTCGTCCTGGCGTTCCAGGCTTACGCGGATATCTTCGTCCGAGATCTTCACGTACTTGGAGATCACGGCGACGAGTTCGCGTTGCAGGGCCGGCAGATAATCGGCGGGCGGATGACCGCCTGCGCGCTCGTGAGCGATGATGAGCTGCAGGCGTTCCTTCGCTACCGAGGCGGACTTCTTCTTCTCGCCGAGAAAAAACGAAAGAAACGACATGACGTGCGCCTCCCTTACTTGCTACCGAACAGGCGCTGCAGGAGCCCCGGCTTCTGGTAATCGGTGAAGCGAAGCGCCTTGTCTTCGCCAAGAAAGCGCGCGACGACGTCCTTGTAGGCTTCCGCGACGTCGGTGCCGTCCAGATGGACAGCGGGCAGGCCCTGGTTCGATGCGTGCAGCACCGCTTCCGATTCCGGAATCACGCCGATCAGCTCGATGCGCAGGATTTCCGAGATATCCGCGAGCGAAAGCATTTCGCCTTCGTTGACGCGTTTCGGGCTGTAGCGCGTGATGAGCAGATGCTCCTTGATCGGCTCCTTGCCGTCGATCGCGCGCTTGGTCTTCGACGACAGCATGCCGAGGATGCGGTCCGAATCGCGCACCGACGAGACTTCCGGATTCGTCACGATCAGCGCTTCGTCGGCGAAGTGCATCGCCAGCATCGCGCCCGATTCGATACCCGCCGGCGAATCGCAGACGATGTATTCGAAGTCCATCTTGCGCAGGTCTTCGATCACCTTCTCCACGCCTTCCTTCGTGAGCGCGTCTTTATCGCGCGTCTGCGAGGCCGGCAGGATGTGGAGGTTTTCGCACTTCTTGTCCTTGATGAGCGCCTGGTTCAGGTTCGCTTCACCCTGGATCACGTTGATCAGGTCGTACACCACGCGGCGCTCGCAACCCATGATGAGGTCGAGATTGCGCAGGCCGACGTCGAAGTCGATGACCGCGGTTTTGTGGCCACGCAACGCGAGGCCCGATGCGAAACTCGCGCTCGTGGTCGTTTTGCCGACGCCACCCTTGCCCGAAGTCACCACAATGATTTTTGCCATTCCCTTACCTTGCGTTCGTCAGTTTCCCAGTTTGGTCTCATCTCGCACCGCTCGCACGCCACGCTCGCACATTGATTGCGCGACGCGTCAGCGGCGGATCAGGTGAGCCTCAACGGTTCGATCAACAGCTTTTCTTCGTCGAGCCGGATCTGCGCCGGCTTGCCACGCACGTCGTCTGAGAGCGGCACTTCAGTGGTACGGTAGATGCCCGCAATCGAAATCAGTTCCGCTTCGAGGCTCGTGCAGAAAATACGTGCGTCGTGGTTGCCGTGCACGCCCGCAAGCGCGCGGCCACGCAACGGCGCGTAAATATGGATGTTGCCTTCGGCGATCACTTCCGCGCCGTTGGACACCATGCCAAGCACCACCAGATCGCCCTTTGCATAGACACGCTGGCCCGAGCGCAGCGGACGGTCGACCACCAGCGTGGCCGCGCGCGGCGCGTTGCTGCGTGCGTCGATGTCGGCATCGGCTTCGGTGCCGGTTTGCGCAGGCAGGTCCTGCGTGGGGTCGGTCGGGAAGAGTTCGGGTTGCGTGGCGGCGGGTGTGGCCGAGGCGTTCGCCGTGGCGGCGTCTGCGGCAACATCTGCGGCGACTGCTGCGGCAACTGCTGCGGTGCCGTCTTCGGTTTCGCTCTTTGCAGCGGCGTTGCCGCCCGCTACGCGCCTGTCGCGCGCTTCGAGGAACGGCAGGCCGGCTGCGGCGGCCCAGCCATGCTGTTCAGGCTGCGCGACCACGCCCACGGGACGCATGCGCACGCTTTCCAGCAGGCGCGCGATGTCGCCCAGCGCGACCTGCTCACCGTCGGCAAGACGGCGCAGATCGATGGCCACGGTATCGTTGGCGAAGAATTCCGGCGTCGCCTCGAAGCGCCGCGTGAGTTCGGCGCGCATCGCATCGAGTTCAGTCGTTTTGACCACGAACAGCAGCGTATCGACTGAACCGCTCTTCAGTTCAAAATATGGCGATTTCTTGGGCGACATGGCGATCGGCGAAAAATTTTGCGTATTTTACAGGCGTCGACGCGCACGGCCATTATTTTTAATGGCCCACAATGCTGCATCGAAAGGAAAGACAAAGGAACGGCGCGAAAAACGCCCAGGGGAGCCGCCGCATGACGCGCGGTGCGCGCGTCAGGGCGCAAAAAACGGGCGCGGCGAGCTCAAAACCGCGCTGCGCTCAAAACGGTGATCACTGGGCGGACGCCACCGGCGCAGCGCCAGCGAGGTCGCGCATCAGCAGCGTTTCCCATTGCTCGGACGTCTGCGTGCTGCGCGCGTGATCGCCGGTGGCGATAAAACCCATGCGCTCGTAGAAGCGCATGGCGGTGGTGTTGCTATCGGTCACCCATGCGTAGATCTGGGTGGCGTTCTCGCTCGCGAGCCAGTCGATGGCCGCGTTGACGAGCAACTCGCCGCCACGCAGATGCCGCACCGCCGGCGCCACCCACAACGCGAACACGAAGGCCCGGCGCGCGGGCGCGCTCTCGAAGTTCGCGCCGATCAGGCCGGCCGGATGGCCTTCCGTGTAGAGGATGAACGTGGTGGCCGTATGCGAATCCGCTTGACGGGCGGCCGCGGCGTCGAAGACAGCTGCATCGGCAGACAAGGCGTCTTCGAGCGAGTCGCCGAACGCGTAAGGCGCGTCGCGCAGCGAAGCAGTTCGAAGCTCGCGGAGCACGGCACCTTGATCGGCAACAATACGGCGAACGGTCAGTGACGGACTCATGCAGTCGTAAACCCCAATAAAGCACTAACGCGTAGCTTTAACCGAACTGGCCAGAGAGTCAAATCCTTATTTGACAAAAAAGTTCCCTGTGCACGGCGTACGCGGGTCTTGACAGCCACGCCGATGACCCGCACAGCCGCTTGTGCCGCGGCCCTCACGGAGCTTCGTACGCACCCGTGCCGTCCGGCCAGGGCGTGAGCAATTCATAACCGTCATCGGTGACGGCAACCATGTGCTCCCACTGAGCGGAGAGCGAACGGTCCTTGGTCACGACGGTCCAGCCATCGCGCTGCACCGCCGTGCCCGCGCGTCCGGCATTCACCATCGGCTCGATCGTGAAGACCATGCCGGGCTTCAGACGCACGCCCTGCCCCGGCTGACCGTAGTGCAGCACCTGCGGCTCCTCGTGATAGACCTTGCCGATGCCGTGGCCGCAATACTCGCGCACGATCGAAAAGCCATCGGCCTGCGCGCGTTTCTGGATCGCATGACCGACGTCGCCAAGCGTCGCGCCCGGCTTCACCTGGCGGATGCCCGCGAGCATCGCCTCGTAGGTGGTGTCGATCAGCTGTCGGCCCACCGAACTGGGCGTGCCGACCGTGTACATGCGGCTCGTGTCCCCGAAATAGCCGTCCTTGATCACGGCCACGTCGATGTTGATGATGTCGCCGTCCTTGAGCACTTCGTTGCGGCTCGGGATGCCGTGGCAGACCACGGAATTGACGGACGTGCAGATCGTCTTCGGGAAACCCAGGTAACCGACGTTGGCCGGCACTGCCTTGAGCGTATTGACGATGAAGTCGTTGCAGATCGCGTCGAGATCGTCGGTGGAGACACCGGGCTTGACGTGCTCGCCGATCATGGCGAGCACGTCGGCCGCGAGGCGGCCCGAAATGCGCAGACGCTCGATGTCGCCGGCGGATTTGTAAGTGATAGCCATCTGAGAACCAAAGTAGGCGCGACGGCGCGCGTAGCGCCTCGCCGCGAATTCATGGGAGCGCCGCTCGAAGGCGCCATTGTACCCGGCACGACTGGCGGCACTGGCGGGCCTGCGCCCGTCGCAGCGCCGATTATTCGGATACGTCCGATTGTCCAGGCGCAAGCCGCCAACAAGAATGGGAAATATCTTACAACGACGTGAGTAGAACGCCAGACCATGATCCCAGCAGCCTCTTCTTCCAGCGCCGCAACCGGCACTGACGCTCCCGCGCAAGCGCCGCTCAATATCCTCATCGCACTGCCCACTTACGACAATTCCGTGCACTTCGACTTCGCCATGGCGCTGGCGGGTCTGATGGAAACGTTCAAGGAGCGCGGCATCGGCTTCGAGTACATCCACACGGCGTCGTCGCACATCATCCGCGCGCGGAATTTCTTTGCGAATTATTTCCTGAGCCATCCGCGATTCACACACGTGCTGTTCCTCGATACGGACATGGATTTTTCGCGCGAAGCCATTGCGCGCCTGCTGGCCGGCGACAAGCCCGTGGCGGGCATTGCCTGCCCGTATCGCTACTTCGATGTGGAAAAGCGCATTACGGCTGAAGACGCGGGCCTCACGCTGCGCGAGTGGCAGGAAAAAACCGTCGACTACAACACGGCGATCCGCGCCGATGCACAAGGCAACAGTCGCGTGAACGCGGGCTGGGTCGAGGTGAATCACATCGGCACGGGCATTTTCCTCGTGCGCCGCGACGCCATGGAGGCGATGGCCCCGCTCACGCAGCTCTACAGACCGCCCGCGCAGTACGCGGCGTATCTGCCCGACGGGCGCTTCTATGCGTTCTTCGACACGGTCGGCGAAAAAGGCGTGTATCTCTCGGAAGACCTGTCGTTCTGCCAGCGCGCGCGGGCCGCGGGCATGCCGGTGTGGGCGCTGATCGACGAGAAGATCGTCCATCACGGTCAATCGGCGATTTCCGGGACGTTCATGCGCTCGCTGGAGCGGCGTGGGCATGTGCCGGGCAACAGCGGCTGAGGATGCACGGGCACGCAGGAATGCGCGCCGCAAAGCAAAAACCCCGTAGGTCTTTCGACTTACGGGGTTTTCTGAATCTGGCGGAGAGGGTGGGATTCGAACCCACGGTACGGGGTTACCGTACGCCTGATTTCGAGTCAGGTACATTCGACCACTCTGCCACCTCTCCGGGGTACTGCTTTTTACTGCTTCTCCGGTCTTGGTCGGCGACCAGAGAAGCGAAGATTATAGAACATATTTCGGATCCTGCAAGCCCTTTTTCGAAAATTTTTTCGAGGGCCCGCAGAACTCCGCTACTTCGATGGTAGAGGAGATGGGTCAGGCGCCTACCGACAGACGCGCCACGCCGTTCATATACGGACGCAGCACTTCCGGCACGGTGATCGAGCCGTCCGCTTCCTGATAGTTCTCCAGCACGGCCACCAGCGTACGGCCCACGGCCAGACCCGAACCGTTGAGCGTGTGTACGAGTTCCGGCTTGCCCTGCGCGTTGCGATAGCGCGCCTGCATGCGGCGCGCCTGGAACGCCTCGGTGTTCGAGCAGCTGGAGATTTCGCGATAGGTGTTCTGCGCCGGCAGCCAGACTTCGAGGTCGTAGGTCTTGCTGGCCGAGAAACCCATGTCGCCCGTGCACAGCGTAATCACGCGATACGGCAGGCCGAGCTTCTGCAGAATCGTCTCGGCGTGGACGACCATCTCTTCGAGCGCGTTATACGAGGTTTCCGGCGTGGTGACCTGAACCATTTCGACCTTGTCGAACTGGTGCTGGCGGATCAGGCCACGCGTGTCGCGGCCATACGAACCGGCTTCCGAGCGGAAGCACGGCGAATGCGCCGTCAGCTTGATCGGCAGCGCGTCGCCTTCGACGATGCTCTCGCGCACCGTGTTCGTAAGCGAGATTTCCGAGGTCGAAATCAGATACTGCGTGACCTTGTTCTCGTCGCCGCCCTTCTCCACGCGGAACATGTCCTCGGCGAACTTGGGCAGCTGGCCCGTGCCGTAGAGGATTTCCGGGTTCACGATGTACGGCGTGTAGGCTTCCGTGTAGCCGTGATGCAGCGTGTGGGTGTCGATCATGAACTGCGCGAGCGCCCGGTGCAGGCGCGCGATCTGGCCGCGCAGCATCGTGAAGCGCGCGCCCGAGAGTTTGGCGCCCGTCTCGAAGTCCAGACCCAGCGGCGTGCCGACATCGACGTGATCCTTCACCTCGAAGTCGAACGCGCGCGGCGTGCCCCAGCGGCGCACTTCCACGTTGCCGGACTCGTCGCGGCCCACCGGCACGCTTTCGTGCGGCAGGTTCGGCACGCCGAGCAGCAGGTCGGAGAGCTTCGCCTGGATCTCGTCGAGCTTGGCCGCCGACGCCTTCATTTCGTCGCCGATGCCGCCCACTTCGGCCATGACCGCCGAGGTGTCCTCGCCGCGGCCCTTCATCGCGCCGATCTGCTTCGACAGGCTGTTGCGGCGTGCCTGGAGTTCTTCGGTGCGGGTCTGGATGTCACGGCGTTCCGCTTCGAGCGCGGAGAAAGCCGCGACGTCGAGGGTGTAGCCGCGGTCGGCGAGGCGCCTGGCGACGCCGTCGAGGTCTTTACGCAGCAGCTGGATGTCGAGCATGGGATTGTGAGACGCAGTTTCGTTGTGTGAGGAGTCGATTTTAGCGCACCGGCGCGGGCAGCCCGTGCGCCTTGGCGCTTTTCGCCGCGTTCAGCAGGGTTCAGCTGGGTTCAGCGGAGTTCAGCCCTTGCGCTTGCGTTCGCGGATTTCGTCTTTGTGTTCATCGCGCCAGTGCGCGTCGAGTTCGGCCAGCCGCGCCAGCTTCTCGCCGATCTTGCCTTCGAGCCCGCGCGGCGTGGGTCGATACCAGTTCGGCTCGCGCATGCCATCGGGTATATAGGTTTCGCCCGCGGCGTAGGCGTCCGGCTCGTCGTGCGCGTAGCGATACTCGTGGCCGTAGCCCAGCTCCTTCATGAGCTTCGTGGGCGCGTTGCGCAGGTGAATGGGCACCGCACGCGACTGGTCCTTGCTCACGAAGCGGCGCGCCTCGTTGTAGGCGTTGTAGCCCGCGTTCGACTTGGGCGCCACGGCCAGATAGATCACGGCCTGCGCAAGCGCCAGTTCGCCCTCGGGCGAGCCCAGCCGCTCATAGGTTTCCGAGGCGTCGAGCGTGATGCGCGCCGCGCGCGGATCGGCCAGACCAATGTCTTCCCACGCCATGCGCACGATGCGCCGCGCCAGATAGCGCGGATCCGCGCCGCCGTCGAGCATGCGGCAGAACCAGTAGAGCGCGCCGTCCGGATTGCTGCCCCGCACCGATTTATGCAGCGCGCTGATCTGGTCATAGAACGCATCGCCGCCCTTGTCGAAGCGGCGCAGGTTTTCCGCCAGCGCGCTGCCGAGCAGTTCTCCGTCGATTTCCGTCTTCTTCTGCTGGGCCGCCGCGCGCGCGACGATTTCCAGATTGTTGAGCAGCTTGCGGCCGTCGCCGTCGGCTGAACCGATCAGCGCCTGTTTCGCTTCGTCGGTGAAAGTCAGACCGCCCAGTTCCTGCGACGCACGCGCGAGCAGTTCGCCCTGCTCAGCCTCGTCGAGACTGCGTAGCACGTACACCGCCGCACGCGAGAGCAGCGCGCTGTTCACCTCGAACGAGGGATTTTCCGTCGTCGCGCCGACAAACACGAACAGCCCCGACTCCACATGCGGCAAAAATGCGTCCTGCTGGCTCTTGTTGAAGCGATGCACCTCGTCGACGAACACCAGCGTCTGGTGGCCGTGCGCGCGATGCAGTTGCGCCTGCTCGACGGCCTCGCGGATATCCTTCACGCCCGAGAGCACGGCGGAAAGCGCGATGAATTCGGCGTGGAAGGCATCGGCCATGAGGCGCGCGAGCGTGGTCTTGCCCACGCCCGGCGGCCCCCACAGGATCATCGAATGCGCTTCGCCCGACTCGAAGGCGACGCGCAGGGGCTTGTTGGGCCCTAGCAGATGCTTCTGGCCGATGACTTCGTCGATGGTGCGCGGGCGCAGCCGCTCGGCAAGCGGAACGTTGGCACGGGTTTCTTCAAACATGGCGTTTTCGCGATAATGTCGGCTTTTACGGCGGGCGCGCACGGCAGAACGCACTGTTCGCGCCCCTGAAAATGGGCCGCCGCGCCGGAGTCAGTCGTGCATTATGACAGTCCGCGCCGCCGCGCGAGCCGTGCGTCCCGCGCGAATTTTGCGTAATCCCTACGCACACCATACGAATTCAATACAAGCAACGCAGCAGAAGACACAGAGGACAGCTTTTCCCATGACTGAAAACACCCAGGCCGGCTCGGCCTACGCGCCCAATGTGCCGGTGCCCGACGCGCGCCGGCAGTTTCGTACCGGCGACGCCTTCGCGCTCTGGTTCTCTCTCGGCATCGGCCTGCTGGTCGCCCAGGCGGGCGCGCTGCTGGTGCCTGGCCTGTCGCTGCCGCACGCGCTGCTCGCCATCGGCATCGGCAGCGTGATCGGCGTGGTGCTGCTCGCGCTCGCGGGCGTGATCGGCACGGATACGGGTCTCGCGGCGATGTCCTCGCTGCGCCCGACGCTCGGCATTCGCGGCGCGTCGGTGCCGGCCGTCATCAACATGGTGCAACTGGTCGGCTGGGGCTCGTTCGAGATCATCGTGATGCGCGATTCCGCCGATGCGCTCGCCAAACAGGCCTTCGGGCTGTCGATGCCGCTCGTCTGGACCGTGATCTTCGGCGTGCTGGCGACGCTGCTGGCCGTGAGCGGCCCGCTCTCGTTCGTGCGCCGCTTCCTGCGCACGTGGGGCATCTGGCTGCTGCTCGCGGGCGCGGCGTGGCTGACGTGGAGCCTGCTTGCGCAGCACGACATCGCCGCGCTGATGAAGCGCCCCGGCACCGGCGACATGCCGTTCGGCAGCGCCATCGATCTCGTGGTGGCGATGCCGCTCTCGTGGCTGCCGCTGATTGCCGACTACACGCGTTTCGGCCGCAAAGCCGGTGAGACTTTCCGCGGCACGCTGTTCGGCTATGGCATCGCGAATCTGTGGTTCTACGCGCTGGGCGCAATCTACGGCCTCGCGGCGGGCGGCGGCGATGCGCTGCTGACCACGGCGCTCGCCCAGGCCGGCGGCGGCTTTGCACTGCTGCTGGTGCTGATCGACGAAATCGACAACGCCTTCGCCGACATTCACTCGGCGGCGGTCTCGACGGGCACGGTCTGGACGCGCGCCGGCGTGCCGTTTCTCTCGGCGGCGTTCGGCGCGATCTGCACGCTGATCGCCCTCGTCGTGCCGATGGCCAAGTACGAAAACTTCCTGCTGTTTATCGGCTCGGTGTTTGCGCCGCTGTTTGGCGTGGTGCTCGCCGATCACTTCATCGTGCGCCGTCGCCGCATCGATCCGCAGGCGCTCGCCGATCTGAACGGCGTCTATGGCTATTCGGGCGGCTGGCACGTGAGCGCGTTCGCCGCGTGGGTGCTCGGTTTTGGCGCGTATCAGGCGCTCAACCAATGGCTGCCGAATCTTGGCGCGACGCTGCCGTCGCTGGTGATCGGCGCGCTGTGCTATCTGGTGCTCGCGGGGCGTCGTCGCGCGGCATACGCGTAACGTTCACGCGCTTTCGATAGCGCAATAAAAAACGCCACGCTGTTTGCATCAGCGTGGCGTTTTTGCTTTTAGCCCTTCGAAAAGGGCATATTCGCCAGTTACTCGCAGTGCCCGCAACCGCCGTGCGAGTGATCGTGGCCATGTGCATGACCATGATCGTCAGCAGGCAGATGCTGCGCGGCCTGCGCCGAAATACCCAGACGTTGCAGCAGCTTGCGGTCCGCTTCGGCTTGCGGGTTGCTGGTCGTCAGCAGTTGATCGCCGTAGAAAATCGAGTTCGCGCCGGCCATGAAGCACAGCGCCTGGAGCGCGTCGTCCATCTGCTCGCGGCCCGCCGACAGCCGCACCATCGCCCTGGGCATGGTGATGCGCGCAACCGCAATCGTACGCACGAATTCGAACGGATCGATCGGCTCGGTGCCTTCGAGCGGCGTGCCCGACACCTGCACGAGATTGTTGATGGGCACCGATTCCGGATACGGCTCCATGTTCGCCAGTTGCGCGATCAGGCCCGCGCGCTCGCGGCGCGACTCGCCCATGCCGACGATGCCGCCGCAGCACACGTTGATGCCCGCGTCGCGCACGCGCTCCAGCGTCTCAAGACGATCTTCGTAGGTGCGCGTGGTGATGATCTTGCCGTAGTACTCCGGCGAGGTGTCGAGGTTGTGGTTGTAGTAGTCGAGGCCCGCATCGGCGAGTTCCCTCGCCTGGTGATCTTCGAGCATGCCGAGCGTCACACAGGTCTCCAGACCCATCGCCTTCACGCCGCGAATCATGTCCTTGATCGGCTCCAGGTGACGATCCTTCGGATTGCGCCACGCCGCGCCCATGCAAAAGCGCGTCGCGCCGTTGGACTTGGCCGCGCGTGCGGCGTCCAGCACGGCGTCCACGGCCATCAGCTTGCCGGCTTCGAGTTCGGTTTCGTAGTGCGACGACTGCGGGCAGTACGCGCAATCTTCCTCGCAGCCGCCGGTCTTGATCGACAGCAGCGTGGAAAGCTGCACGGCGTTGGCGTCGAAATTTTCGCGATGCACTTGCTGCGCGCGGAACATCAGGTCGTTGAACGGCAGCTCGTAGAGTGCGGCGACGTCGGCGACTTTCCAGCGCGCTGCGGCTTCGGCGGCGGCGTGGGCGCTCGGCGCGGTGGCCTTCAGCGAGGTGATGTCGATGTGGGTTTGCGTCATGGTGTCGAGGTCCTTCGTGACGTGTGACTTGTGGTTTTGCTTCAATGCCCTGCCGCAGCGGCCAGGCGCGCGAGCAAGGTGTCGATGTTCAGGTGCTGCGCCGCGTCGTCGGCGCTCGCGCCGCGCATATGCGGCACGACGCCCAGCAGCGGCGCGCCGGATTGACCGCCGGATTGCGCACCCAGCAGCATGCGCAAGGTGTCGATGTTTTCTTCCGGGAAGGTCATGTTCGGGTCGATGCGGTTCGCGACCCAGCCCGCGATCTTCAGGCCGCGCGCGGTGATCGCTTCGGCGGTGAGCAGCGCATGGCTGATGCAGCCCAGCCGCATGCCGACCACCAGCACCACCGGCAAGCCGAGCGCGACGGCCAGATCGGCGGTGTCTTGCGTCGGCGTGAGCGGCACGCGGAAACCGCCGACACCCTCGACCACCACCGCATCGGCGCGCTCGCAGGCGGCGCGATGGCAATCGACGATGCGCGCCATGTCGAGCGTCACGCCTTCGAGCGCGGCGGCGATATGCGGCGCGGCCGGTTCCTTGAGCAGGAAGGGCGTGCGCATCTCGGGCGGCAACAGCACGCTGGCGGCGGCGTCGAGCTGATCGGCGTCTTCGTTGTGCCAGACGCCGTCGCGCTCGTACGCGCCTGCCGCGATCGGCTTGAGCGCCGTCGCGCGCAGACCGGCGTGCGTGAGCCCGCGCAGCAGCGCCGCGCTCACGAAGGTCTTGCCGATTTCGGTATCGGTGCCGGTGACGAAGAAAGAAACCTTGGCCGTGCTCATCACGCGCCCTCCTGTGCGGCGCGGCTGGCGCGTTGCAGTGAATCGTTGAGACGGTCGAGATCGGCATCCGAATGGGCCGCCGACAGCGAAATGCGCAGGCGCGAGGTGCCCACCGGCACCGTCGGCGGACGGATCGCGGGCACCCAGAGTCCGTCGTTTTCGAGCGTGGCCTGCAGAGCGAGCGTGGCGTCGTTCGAGCCGATCACCAGCGCCTGCACGGCGCTCGCGGAATCGACCGGCATCCAGCAGGTCTGCTTGAGCATCGCGCGCGTGCGAGCGATCAGGTGGGTGAGATGGGCGCGCCGCGTGTCGCCCTCTTCGCCCGCGATGATGCGCAGGCTCGCGCTGACCGCATGCGCCACCGCCGGCGACGACGCCGTCGTGAAGATATACGGCCGCGCGCGCTGCACCAGCCATTCGATCACGGTGGCGTGCGCGCAGACGAACGCGCCCGACACGCCCGCCGCCTTGCCGAGCGTGCCCACCATCACCAGATGCGGCGAGCGCAGCGCGGCTTCGGCAATCGCGCCGCGCCCTTGCGGGCCGAGCACGCCCAGACCATGCGCATCGTCGACGACGAGCCACGCGCCGTGCTGTTGCGCCAGCTCGACCAGACGCGCGAGCGGCGCGACATCGCCGTCCATGCTGAACACCGTGTCGCTCACGATCAGCTTCGCGCCCGCGTCCGAGGCGTCGAGCATCGCGCTGAGCGCCTCCATATCCGCGTGCGGATAGACCTGAATTTCGGCGCGCGACAGCCGCGCACCATCGATCAGCGAGGCGTGGTTGAGCGAATCGGAAAAGATCGTCGTGCCGCGGCCCGCCAGCGCGGTGAGCACGGCGAGGTTCGCCATATAGCCGGTGCTGAAATACAGCGCGCGCGGCGCATCGACGAAACCGCCCGCGAACGCCGCGAGGTCGTCTTCGAGCTGCTCGTGCGCGCGCGAATGGCCGCCCAGCAGATGCGAGCCGCCGCTGCCCGCGCCGTAGCGCCGCGCGCCTTCGGCCAGCGCCGCGACCAGTTGTGGATGCGCGGCCAGACCCAGGTAATCGTTGCTCGCGAAGCCGATGGTCTCGCGCCCGTCAACCGTCATGTGCGCGTCGCATGGCGTGTCGATGGTGCGGCGGCGGCGGCGCAGACCGTGCGCGTCGAGCTCGTTCAGGCTCAGTTCGAGCGTGTCCAGCAGATGCATCAGAGGTCCTCCGCGACGGTGGCTTCGAAGGTTTCGCGCGTACGCGTCGCGAGCAGCGCCTGTGTTTCGGCATCCAGAATATATGGCGGCATCACATAGACCGTGGTGCCAATCGGGCGCAGCAGCAGTTCACGCTGCAAGGCGTTTTCGAAGAAGCGGCGCGAGAAGGTGCGCGCGCGTTCGGCATCGTCGAGCGCCACGTCGAACGCGAGGATCGTGCCGCACTGGCGCATGTTGCGCACCAGCGGATGCACGTCGAGCGGCGCGAATGCTTCGCGCAACTGCGCGGATTTGCGCGCGTTCGACTCCAGCACGCCTTCGCGCGCGAACAGATCGAGCGTCGCCAGCGCCGCGCGGCACGCGAGCGGATTGCCCGTGTACGAGTGGGAATGAAGAAAGCCGCGCGTGGTGTCGTCGTCGTAGAACGCCGCGTAGATTTCGTCGCGCGAGAGCACGATCGACAACGGCAGATAGCCGCCGCTGATGCCCTTCGAGAGCGTCAGCAGATCGGGCCAGATGCCGGCCTGCTCGCAGGCGAAAAAGGTGCCGGTGCGCCCGCAGCCCACGGCGATTTCGTCGGCGATCAGGTGCACCTTGTACTGGTCGCACAGCACGCGCAGGCCGCGCAGATACGACGGATCGTGCATCGCCATGCCGGCGGCGCATTGCACCAGCGGCTCCACGATCAGCGCGGCGATGCGGCCTTCGCGTTCGGCGAAGAGTCGTTCCACGTCCGCAAGCGCGCGTTGCGCCACATCGGCGGCGCTTTCGCCGTCGTGTGCGAGGCGCGCGTCGGGCGACGCCACCACATGCGCGTGCGTGAGCAACGGATCGTAAGCATCGCGGAACAGCTTCACATCGGTTACGCCGAGCGCGCCGATGGTCTCGCCGTGATAGCTGTTGGCGAGGCAGACAAACTCGCGCTTGTCGCTCGCGCCCTGATTGCGCCACGCGTGGAAGCTCATCTTCAGCGCGATCTCGACCGCCGATGCGCCGTCCGAGGCAAAGAACGCGTGGCCCAGCACGTTGTCCGTGAGCGCGGCCAGATGTTCCGCCAGCTCGACGGCGGGCTCGTGCGTGCAGCCCGCGAGCATGACGTGTTCGAGCGTGTCGAGTTGTGCCTTGAGCGCGGCGTTGATGGCCGGATTGGCGTGGCCGAACAGATTCACCCACCACGAGCTGATGGCGTCGAGATAGCGCCGGTCCTCGTGGTCGTAGAGCCACGGGCCCGCGCCGCGCGAAACGGCGACGAGCGGCAGTCGCTCATGGTGTTTCATCTGGGTGCACGGGTGCCAGACCGCGCGCAGGCTGCGGGCGATCCAGGCATCGTTGCCAGGATGGGTTTGCGAGTTCTGAGGTTGCGAATTCTTGTGTTGCGAGTCCACTTACGGCTCCCGATACGACAGCGCAGCCGAATTTAGCGCGTTCGATCGCGCAATGCACTACCCCCAAAATGGGCTTTCGAGCCTTGCTGCAACGGGGTTTGGCGCGGTTCGGAGCAGCTCGGCGCACTTGGTTTGCAAAGGCCAGAAATGCGCGTAGATGACGACAACAAAGTGACGCGCGCTTATGCAAAAAAATATGCGTATGGGCGGACGAGCAGGACGTTGGGACGTTCGCGGCGAGCGTCGTGCGTATTATTGGGGAACTATCACCAGGCGATAAATGCATCCGGCAAGAAAAAAGGCGCCGTTGGGCGCCTTTCGGTTTGACTGGAGATTGAGCGGTCCTAGCGGCTGGCCAGCGAGTGCGCCGAATCTGCCGCGCCAGGCGCTGCGTTGCCGTTATCCGCCACCGCATGGCCATCGTCGCGGGAATCATTCTGTGCGGTCGCAACGTTGTCGTTCGCCCACACCACGTTGCCGTTCACCGCATAGAGACGGCAGGGATCGGAGCTGTGCTTCTGGCAGTTCGCCACGGCGACATCCATCGGATTGTCGCCGCCTTCGGCCCACGACCAGGCGCCCGAATCCGACACCGCGAACGCGCGGCTCGGGTACTGCTTGAGGAAGTTGCGATAACCGTCGCGGCCCGCCTGATCGAGGAACGGCACCGCCCCCACCGATTCGATCGACGCATAGCCGCTCGCACGCGGCGCGGCCGGCGTTTCCACGCGGTACTGCACCGAAGTGGGCATGCCCTGATTCGCAAGGAAGGCTTCGACCGTCGGCCACCAGACCTGCACGCCGTCGCGATCGCCCACCAGCCGGTGAGCGTCGTTCTTGTAAGCGCCGAAATCGACCAGCTTCGCGCCCGGTCCCGGCTGCAAGTCGGCCGCCTGTGCAGTGCGGAACGCCGCGAACATCTTCGTGACGAGATCGGGCGTCCACACCGAATCGTTATCGCCGTAGAGCCAGAGAGAAGCCACGCGGGCCTTACCGCCGTAGCTACCGAACGCCTGGGTCAGATTGTCCTGCCAGCCCGTGCAGGCGTCCTGGCGCAGACCGCCCGAGAAGTTGATGAGCGCGCGCACGCCATGCGCCGCTTCGGTGCCGTAGGCCATGGTCGCGAGACCGCCGTGCGAGGTGCCCGCCACGGCGATGTGGTTCGCGTCCACGTATGGCTGCTTCGACATGTAATCGACGGTGGTGGCGACATCGGCGGCCTGGCCCATGCCGTTGCTCGCCACGTCGCAGCCGTCCTGTTCGTAGGTGCCGCCCGAGCCCGCGAAGCCGCGGCGGTTCGGCGCGACCACCACGTAGCCGCGACGCACGAATTCGCGCGCGAACGACATCGGATCGCTGCGCGGTTGCATGCGCGGGTCGCCGGGAATCTTGCCGTGGTTGAACACCACCATCGGGAACGGGCCTGGGCCGTCCGGACGGTACACCGTGGTTTCGAGCGTCACATCGGATTCGCCCGGCACGGGGATCTGGATGATCTGGGCATTCATGCCCGCGTGCACCACGGGCAGATACGCGTCGTCGAGCGCGATGCGCGGCACGTTTGCGCTGCCGAGCGGGCCGGAAGCATTGGCGGCCAGGGAGGATTGCGCGCCTGTCGTGACGCTCGCGTGCGCAGCAGGGTTCGACGCCGCCTGAGCGGCCGGATCGGAAAGAGAGGCTGCGTGCGCCACCGACAGCATGCATGCTGTGCCGGCCACCGCCCATCCGGTAAGAAGCTTCCTGAACGCCATGCGCTACACCTGCCTGCGAAAATCCCGCTGTGAATCTGACTACCGAGCAACTATCCCCGTCCTCGACGGACACAATGGCACACCGGCGCGCCTGGCCCGAAAGCCTGGCGTGGCATGACCCTTTGCAGGGAAGTAAAACCGATCGGAACACCTGAGCGGCGCCTTTCTGTCATCGATCAGACTCGCCGCCAGCATCCGTCTGAACTCGCCGCGAAATTGTTTTTCAACAAACTCTTAATGGCGAAACGGACACCGTGATTGCATCCTCGCACGACAAATAATTGTTGTGCAATTCAGGGGTAACCCGGCATAACGCGTGCCAACGGCACGCATGCCTTTAAGCACGGCGGATTGCGGGATTTCGAGGTAATGCGGGGTAACGCAAACGGAAAATAAAGGCGGCTGCAGCCTGTCGCGCGCCGCCTACATCCCCGTTTTTTGCAGGTAAGCGCGTGCTTCAGCCTTCCAGGATATCGCCATCCACGTAGCGCCAGCGGCCATCTTCGCCGCGCGTAAAGCGGCTGGTCTCGTGCAGGCGGTACGCCCGTCCGCCGCTTTTATGGCGCGCGACGAATTCAACGATCGCGTGCGTTTCGTCGATCTGCTCGTGGCGCTTGACGGCCAGCCCCAGCCAGCGCGGCGCGCCCGGATCGTTGGGGTCGACATCGAGATCGGCGGGACAGGTTTCGGCGGCCCACGTCGCACGCAGATACGGCACGTCGCCCAGGACGTAAGCGGTGTAGCGCGAGCGCATCAGTTCGAGCGCGGTCGCGGGCAAGGCGCCGTCATCGATGAATCGGCCGCAGCAGTCGGTAAAACGGGGCGGCTTCGCGCCCGATTTTTGATTGGGCGTCGCCCCGCCGCACGGACATTCGGCGGGGCGTTGCGCTTGCGCATGAATGCGTGCGCTCATAAAAAATCGATTCCTTCTACGAAACAAAAATCAAAAAATAAAAGGCCGCACTAACGAAGCGGCCCTGATTTATTCAGCCTGCGGAGCTTACCAGTCGAGTTCCGTGCCGTCGTACTGGAAGAAGCGTCCGTTGAAGACTTCGCGTGCCGCTGCCGCTTCCGCGATCACTTCGCGCATGCCGGCAACGCTCGCGCTCGCGTCGATGGCCGCGTGTGCGCCGCCCATATCGGTGCGCACCCAGCCCGGATGCAGCGCGATGCAGGTCGCGCGGCGCGTCTGCAGCGAGGTGATCTTGAGCACATCGTTGAGCGCCGCCTTGCTCGCGCGATACAGCCAGCCGGTCGTGCCCGTGGTCTGCGTGATGCTGCCCATGCGGCTCGACAGCACGGCGAGCACGCCGTGCGCCGCATCGACGAGCGGCAGCAGGATCGGAATGATCTGCATCGGGCCGCGCACGTTGGTGTTCATCACGTATTCGAAGTCTTCGGCGCTGATGGCTTCGACGCCTTCGGTGCGCGGACCATAGACGCCCGATACGATCAGCGCCACATCCAGACGTTCGCCGTCGAGCTTCGAGCCCAGTGCCTCGATATCATCGGGATTCGCGATATCCAGCTCATATGTCTGCGCACCGAGCGCGCGCAATTCGGCGAGCGACGCTTCGGAACGGGCCGTGGCCAGCACGCGCCAGCCGGCCTTCACATACTGCCGCGCGAACTCAAGTCCGAGGCCGCGCGAGGCTCCCACGATCAACGCTGTCTTCATGTTGCACCTGTCCTGTATGCCGCGGTCTTTGCCGAGCCCCGCTTGCGCGATGTTTGCGCGCGTTTGCGCGCGCCGCCTCCCTGCGGCGCACACCATGCAAGAGCCTACATGAGTTCGACGCCCATTGCCGTGGCCTCGCCGCCGCCGATGCACAGGCTCGCCACGCCGCGCCTGGCCGCGCGCGCGCGCAGCGCACCGATCAGCGTGACGAGAATGCGCGCGCCCGACGCGCCAATCGGATGCCCCAGCGCGCACGCGCCGCCATTCACGTTGACCTTCTCGTGCGGCAGGTTGTGCTCTTTCATTGCCGCCATCGTGACCACGGCGAAGGCTTCGTTGATCTCGTAGAGATCGACGTCCTCGGCCTTCCAGCCGGTCTTTTCGAACAGCTTCGCGATGGCGCCCACCGGCGCGGTAGTGAACTTCGCGGGAGCCTGCGCGAAGGTCGTGTGTCCCGTGATGCGCGCGATCGGCTGCACGCCCAGGCGCTTCGCCGTCGATTCGCGCATCATCACGAGCGCCGCCGCGCCGTCCGAAATCGACGAGGCATTCGCGGCCGTCACCGTGCCGGTCTTGCTGAACGCGGGCTTGAGCGTGGGGATCTTGTCGAGGTTGGCCTTGAAGGGTTGTTCGTCGCGCTCGATGGTGGTTTCGCCGCTACGCGAGGCCACTTTCACGGGCGCGATCTCCCAGGCGAACGAGCCGTCTTCGTTGGCGCGCTTCGCGCGTTTGAGCGATTCGATGGCGAAGGCGTCCTGACGTTCGCGCGAAAAGTCGTATTCGCCCGCGCATTCCTCCGCGAAAGTGCCCATCAGACGGCCCTTGTCGTAGGCGTCTTCGAGACCGTCGAGGAACATATGATCGAGCACCTGGCCGTGCCCCATGCGCATGCCCGAGCGAGCCTTGGGCAGCAGATACGGCGCATTCGACATGCTTTCCATACCGCCCGCGACGATCACCTCGGCGGAACCGGCCAGCAGCATGTCGTGCGCGAACATCGCCGCACGCATGCCCGAGCCGCACATCTTGTTCACGGTGGTCGCGCCCGCCGCCAGCGGCAGCCCCGCGCCCAGCGCCGCCTGGCGCGCGGGCGCCTGGCCCTGACCGGCGGGCAGCACGCAACCCATCACGACTTCGTCGATCTGTTCGGGCTTGAGGCCCGCGCGCTCGACAGCGGCGGCAATCGCCGTCGCGCCCAGTTGCGGCGCAGTAAGCGCGGCGAATTCGCCCTGAAAGGCGGCCATCGGCGTGCGCGCCACGGCGACGATCACGATGGCGTCCTGCTGCGGGTTCTTATGTGTCTCACTCATGTCCATCCTCCTTGTTCATAGGTTCGATGATTCGTTACCGCGCGCTATGCGGCGCGCGACGTGTCTTTATCCTCATGCTTCAAGAAAAGCTCCGGATAGCGCACGCGAAACCGTTCCGCTTCGTCATAAGGCAGGCAATCGGGCACCTCGCCCGCCAGCAGCCGCGCCTTGCTGTCCTGCCAGAGCGCGGGTTCGAAGAAGTCGGCGTGATGTTCGATGAAATAACGCTTCACGCGCGGATCGCCGAGCAAAAACGTACCGTACGTTTCAGGAAAAATATCGCGCGGCCCAACCGCGTACCACGGCTCATCCGATAGTTCGTCGTCCTCATGACGTGGCGCGGGCACGGCGCGCACGTTGCAATCGGTGAGGTATTCGATCTCGTCGTAGTCGTAGAACACCACGCGGCCATGACGCGTCACGCCGAAATTCTTGTAGAGCATGTCGCCGGGAAATATATTCGCGCGCATCAGATCCTTCACCGCGTTGCCGTATTCGCGCACGCCATGCTCGACGTCTTCGTCGCTGCCGTTCTGCAGCCACATGTTGAGCGGCACCATGCGGCGCTCGATATACAGATGGCGGATCACGAGCTTGTCGCCCTCGTACTCGATCATCGAAGGCGCGAGCGTTTCCAGCTCTTTCACAAGCGCTTCGTCCAGCCGTGCGATGGGCAGCGCGACGCTCGAATATTCGAGCGTATCGGCCAGTCGCCCGAGCCGGTCGTGGCGCTTCACCAGCTGGTACTTCGCCACCACCTGCTCGCGCGTGGTTTCCTTCGGCGCGGGGAAGCGGTCCTTGATGACCTTGAAAACATAGGGAAACGACGGCAGCGTAAACACGATCATCACCATGCCGCGAATGCCGGGCGCGACGCTGAACAGATCGCTCGAATGCGAAAGATGGTGCAGCAGATCGCGATAAAACAGATTCTTGCCCTGCTTGTGCAGGCCGAGCGAGGTGTAGATCTCGCCCTTCGCCTTGCGCGGCATGATGCTGCGCAGAAACTCGACATACGCGGACGGCACTTCCATATCCACGAAGAAATACGAATGCGCGAAGCTGAACATGATCAGCACGGGGTCGGTGCGCAGTAGCACCGTATCGAGCGCGAGCTTGCCGTTCTGATGACGGATCGGCACGACGAAGGGCACGACGATGTCGCCGTTGATGATGCGCCCGACGATATACGCCGACTGGTTGCGAAAGAACAGCGAAGCGAGCGTGTGAATCTGGAAATTCGTTTTGGGCTCGACCGCGCCGAAGGTGTCCAGCAACGCCTGCATCACGCAACCGACATCGCGTTCGAGATCCTCGAAGGGCGTCTCCAGCTGGAAGTTCGTGACGATGCGCGCGAGCGTCGCGGCGAGTCCATCCCTGACCGGATAGTAAGCGCGATACGTCGGCCTGGCGGCGGGCTCGTCGTTCTCGATATATTCGGTCGAGATCGCGGGCCGCATGAAAATGAAAGCGTTGTTGAAGTACGAGCGATGCAGGATCTTGCAGCACACCGAATTGAAAAACGTTTCGGCGCATTCGGGCTGCCGGTGCGTGGTCAGCAGGCCGATGTAGTGCAGCTTGATCTGCTCCCACACCTCGTCGTCGATGGATTCGGCGTCGTATTCGTCTTCGAGCGCGCGCACGCATTCGCGTACGCGCTCGTCATAGGACACGATGCGCTCGCGCGCGAGTTGCTGCATGGCGCGCCAGTCGGCGGCTTCGAAGGCCGCCCTCGCCTGCACCGCCACCGCGCAAAAACTCTGATAGTGGCGGTTGAAACCGTCGAGTATGGTCTGCGCCACATCGAAGCCGATCTGCGAGGAAAGCAGTTTCGGAAAATGTCTCATGGCGCGGTCCTGGCGGCCTGATGCGCTTATTTCGCTTCGGAGGCGGGCTGCCGCACGTCGCCTGCCGTGTTCTTTTCCAGCAGCACGCGCGCCTGCGCTTCGTACTGCGCGAGGTCTTCGAGCGTGGCGTCGAGGTCGTCGCGCTGGCGCTCCAGAATCTCGCGATGGCGCACCACCGTGTCGAGGAACGCCTGCAATTGCGGCAGCGTATCGGTCGGCGATTCGTAGAGATCGAGCAGCGCGCGAATCTCATTGAGCGTGAAACCGAGGCGCTTGCCGCGCAGCGTGAGCCGCAGCCGCGTGCGGTCGCGCCCCGAAAATACGCGCTTGAGGCCGCCCGCGCCCTCGCGGCTTGGCGCAAGCAGGCCCTGATCTTCGTAGAAACGGATCGCGCGCGGCGTCACGTCGAATTCACGTGCGAGCTCGGTAATCGTGTACTGGGTCATGTCGGGGGTGCTTCGCCGGGGCCCAAGGCGGTCCGGCGGCATGGCTATCGTTGGGATCGACGTTTACGTTATCGTCAACTTCAGGCTTGCGCAACCTTCGGGCGATGTTCCGCATAACGGAACGATCGTTCGAATCGCCAGCAGGAATGACGCAATGCGGCGACAATGCTGACAGACGACGAATCGATAACGATACGAGACACCCCCACGATGAACGCCCTCGAACATCAGCTGGACTACCCTTTCGCCGATACCCTGCCCGAAGCCGGCGTCGCCTTCGATGTCGCGCCTGGCGTGAAATGGCTGCGCATGCCGCTGCCCTTCGTGCTCGACCACATCAATCTCTGGCTGCTGCGCGACGAGATCGACGGCCAGCAGGGCTGGACCGTGGTGGATTGCGGCATCACCGACGACAGCATCAAGGCGCACTGGGAGCGGGTGTTCGACACGCAACTCGAAGGCTTGCCGGTGCTGCGCGTGCTGGTCACGCACTGTCACCCGGACCATATCGGCCTTGCGCACTGGATCTGCGCGGGCGGCGACCAACAGCGCTGGGATGTGCGCCTGTGGACCACGCTCGGCGAATACATGAGCGCCTGCGTGCTGGCCTCGGGTAACGGCTCGAACGCGGGCGGCGAAGGCGCGGCGCGCCATTTCGCGCGCCACGGCGTGACCGACGAAGCCTCGCTCGACCAACTGCGCACGCGCCGCAATTACTACTCGAATCTGGTGCCCGCGCTGCCGCCGCAATACCGCCGACTGCGCGAAGCCGACGTGATGAAAATTGGCGGGCGCGACTGGCGCGTCGTCACGGGCTTCGGCCATTCGCCCGAGCATTGCGCGCTGCTTTGCGAGCAAACCGGCGTGCTGATTTCCGGCGATATGGTGCTGCCGCGCATCTCGACGAATGTGTCCGTATTCGACATGGAGCCGGAAGGCAATCCGCTCGACCTTTACCTTGAATCGCTCGGCCGCTATGAGACGATGGCGGAAGATACGCTCGTGCTGCCCTCGCATGGCAAGCCGTTTCGCGGCGTGCGCACGCGTATCGCGCAGTTACGCGAGCACCACGACGCGCGTCTGGCTGAAGTGCTGGAAGCCTGCGCAAGCAAGCCGCAATGCGCCGCCGACATCGTGCCGCTCATGTTCAGGCGCAAGCTCGACATGCATCAGCTGACCTTCGCGATGGGCGAGGCGCTGGCGCATCTGCACCTGCTCTGGCTCGACGGCAAGCTCACGCGCACGACCAGCGAGGACGGCGTGATCCGCTTTTCGGCTTAGCGCTGCGCGACTCGAAAACAAAAGGGGCGGCTCGATGTGAGCCGCCCCTTTTTTGTATCAGCTTCGAGCTACGCAAATCAGTTCGCGCCGCCCGTGATCAGATCCGCACCCTTTGGCCGCACGAACTTGAACGTCGAGGCCGGCAGCGCCGGGTTCTTCTCGATGTTCGAGAAAGTCAGCAGCGTGACGTTGCCGAACACGTCATGCAGTTCCATCGCCTCCAGATTGCCGTCCTTGAAGCCGATGCCCACGCTCTTGAACTGCGTGTCCTTCGACTTCGGAATCAGTTGCAGCCAGTCGATGCCGTTCTTCACGCCGGCATCCGAGAGCGTGAAGTTCTTGTCCAGATCGTTGCTGCCGAACAGGATGGCCGCCGGGCTTGCGCCCAGTGCGCCGCCCAGCTTGCGCTCGGTGACCTGGTTCAGGTCCTTGTCGTAGACGTAGAGGTTGTCGCCGTCCGACTGCAGCAATTGCTGATACGGCTTTTCATACGACCAGACGAACTTGCCTGGGCGCGAAAATACAAACGTGCCGCTCGACACCTTCGAGTTGAGCGTGGCCGTGGCGATGGCGTCGCTGGCGTTTTTGGCGTTCGACGGCGCCTTGAGTTCGCGCTGCACGAAGCTGCCGCGCGCGGCGTGTACCTGCGTGACGAACTGCTTGAGCTGGTCGCTGCCGCTGGCGTAGGCGTGGCTTGCCATCGCGAGCGTCGCGCCCAGCGCGAGCACGAGGGAGCGCACGAATGCAGCGGGTTTCAAACGATTCGAATATCCTGCAAAAACCTGCATGTAGCGTTCTCCAAAAAGCAAATTCAGCTTCGGTTCCGGTGCCGATCCTGGCTCAGTCCGCATCGCGCGTGGGCGCGAGAATTTCGCGGTTGCCGCTCGACGACATCGCCGAAACCAGCCCCGACTGCTCCATCTGTTCGAGCAGCCGCGCAGCACGGTTATACCCGATGCGCAGATGCCGCTGCACAAGCGAGATCGACGCGCGCTTGTTCTTGATGACCACTTCGACGGCCTGATCGTAGAGCGGATCGGACTCGTCGCCGGTACCCGAAGCACTTGCCGTGCCCTCGTCGCCCTCGCCCGTCACGCCGCCTTCGAGAATGCCTTCGACGTAATTCGGCTCGCCCTGCTCCTTGAGCTTGTCCACCACGCGATGCACTTCTTCGTCGCTGACAAAGGCGCCGTGCACGCGCACCGGCATGCCGCTGCCGGGAGGCAGATAGAGCATGTCGCCCATGCCGAGCAGCGATTCCGCGCCCATCTGGTCGAGAATCGTGCGCGAGTCGATCTTCGACGACACCTGGAAGGCCATACGCGTGGGCACGTTGGCCTTGATGAGACCGGTGATGACGTCCACCGACGGACGCTGCGTGGCCAGAATCAAATGAATGCCGGCCGCACGCGCCTTCTGCGCGATCCGCGCGATCAGCTCTTCGACCTTCTTGCCGACCACCATCATCAGATCGGCGAGTTCGTCGATCACCACCACGATATGCGGCAGCTTCTGGCACGGTTCCGGATCGTCCGGCGTGAGGCTGAACGGATTCGGGATCTTTTCCTCGCGCTTGTTCGCCTCTTCGATCTTGTTGTTGTAGCCCGCCAGATTGCGCACGCCCAGCTTGCTCATGAGCTTGTAGCGGCGCTCCATTTCGGCGACGGTCCAGTTCAGCGCGTTGCCGGCCTGGCGCATGTCGGTCACGACCGGGCAGAGCAGATGCGGAATGCCCTCGTAGACGCTCATTTCGAGCATCTTCGGGTCGATCAGGATCATGCGGACCTGTTCGGCGCTCGCCTTGTAAAGCAGCGAGAGAATCATCGCGTTGATGCCCACCGACTTGCCCGAACCGGTCGTACCGGCCACCAGCAGGTGGGGCATTTTGGCGAGATCGGCGCACACCGGCTTGCCGCCGATGTCCTTGCCCAGCCCCATGGTGAGCGCCGAAGGTGCATCCGCATAGACCGCCGAGCCGAGGATTTCCGAAAGCCGCACGGTCTGGCGGCGCTGGTTCGGCAACTCCAGCGCCATGCAGTTCTTGCCCGGAATCGTCTCCACCACGCGGATCGACACCAGCGAAAGCGAGCGCGCCAGATCCTTGGCCAGATTGACGATCTGGCTGCCCTTCACGCCGGTGGCCGGCTCAATTTCGTAGCGCGTCACGACCGGACCGGGATAGGCGGCCACCACGGCCACATCCACGCCGAAGTCCTTGAGCTTTTTCTCGATCAGACGCGAAGTGAATTCGAGCGTGTCGTCGGAGATGGTTTCCTGGCTCGCGGGCGCGGGGTCGAGCAGCGAGATCGCGGGCAAGGTGGAGTCGCCCGGCAGGTCGGTGAAGAGCGGCACCTGGCGCTCCTTCTCCACGCGCTCGGAACGCTGCGGCGTGACCACCGGCGGCACGATCGTGACCGGCTCGTGCTCCTCGATCTTCACGCGGCCGCGCTCGACCTTGCCTTCGCGCTTGACCGCGGCGGCCTCGCCCAGCTTGCGGTCGCTGCGTTCCTCGCGGCGCAGACGCGCCATCGTCACGGCGTTGATGATCGACTCGCCAACCTTCTCGGACACGGAAAGCCACGAAAAGCGGAAATACAGCGACAGGCCGATGCCCAGCGCCAGCAAAAGCGCGAGCGTGCCGCCCGTGAAGCCCAGCGCGTGCGAGACGCCGCGCGCGACGGCCTCCCCCACCACGCCGCCCGGCGCGCGCGGCAGTTGCACCTTGAGCGACCACATGCGCAGCGCCTCGATGCCGTCGCAGGCGAGCAGCACCAGCACGAACGCAAAGGCTTCGGCGATCCAGCCATGATCGCGCGGCTTGTCCTCGTCGTCATCGTCGAGCGACTCGTGACGGGTGATGCGCCGGTAGTTCTTCGAGATATGCCGCGCGAGTATCACGACCCACCAGTAGGCCGACAGCCCGAACAGCAGCAGCAGGATGTCCGACGTCCAGGCGCCCACGCGCCCGGCCCAGTTCGAGATATGGTCGACCTGAGCGGCGTGGGTCCAACTGGGGTCGCGGCGGCTATAGCTGATGAGCGCCATCAGCAGGAACACGCCTAGCGCGACCTGCAGGATCCAGCGGATTTCGGTGAAAAGACGCGACATGCGGTGAGGCAATGCCTGCGCCTGCGCGGAAAAGGGAGCTTTGGCCATTGAATCCCGGTGACTCGTAATGCTTGCGCGGCGCGGGCGCGCTGCCGGACGCCCCGGCAGACGGGCGCGGTGGCCGTCCTATCCGGCCTATTGTAAACGCGTTGTTTCGGCCCCGGCTGTCCCGGGCTGTAAATGACGGTAACTGACAACGGCGTGGGAGTCGCTCCGGGAGGCTATCGGCGCGATGAGAAACCCTCATGAAGCATCGGTGTGCCGCGGCCTTTATAATTACGGGCTGATACCCAACTACCTGCTTGAGCGCCGCCGCCTTGTCGCGCGGCCCATGCGAACCCCCGGCAGCCGCGCCGGCTACCCGCCGCGCAGCGCCTTCTACGGAATTCGATCATGTCCGCAACCAAACACGCCAAAGTCCTGATTCTCGGTTCCGGCCCCGCCGGCTACACGGCCGCCGTTTATGCGGCGCGCGCGAACCTGTCGCCGCTGCTCGTCACGGGTCTGGCCCAGGGCGGCCAGTTGATGACCACAACCGACGTGGAAAACTGGCCCGCCGACCCGAACGGCGTGCAGGGCCCGGAACTGATGCAGCGTTTCCTTGAGCACGCGGAGCGCTTCAACACGGAAATCGTGTTCGATCACATCCATACGGCCAAACTCGATGAAAAGCCGATCCGCCTGATCGGCGATTCGGCCGAGTACACCTGCGATTCGCTGATCATCGCAACGGGCGCATCGGCGCAATACCTCGGCCTGCCCAGCGAAGAGCTGTTCATGGGCCGCGGCGTGTCGGCCTGCGCGACCTGCGACGGCTTCTTTTACCGCAACCAGCACGTCGCCGTGATCGGCGGCGGCAATACGGCTGTGGAAGAAGCGCTGTACCTGGCGGGCATCGCGAAGAAGGTCACGGTGATCCACCGCCGCGACAAGTTCCGCGCCGAGCCGATCCTGATCGACCGCCTGCTGGCGAAGGAAAAGGAAGGCGTGGTCGAGATCAAGTGGGATCACGTGCTCGACGAAGTGAAGGGCAACGAAGGCGGCGTCAACGGCCTGCGCATCAAGAACGTCAAAACCGGCGAAACCACCGATCTCGACCTGCAAGGCGTGTTCGTGGCGATCGGCCACAAGCCGAACACCGACATCTTCGAAGGCCAACTGGAGATGAAGAACGGCTACATCATCACCAACGGCGGCCTGAACGGCAACGCCACCGGCACGAGCGTGGCGGGCGTGTTCGCGGCAGGCGACGTGCAGGATCACGTCTACCGCCAGGCGATTACCAGCGCCGGCACGGGCTGCATGGCCGCGCTCGACGCGCAGCGCTACCTGGAATCCGTGGATGAACTCGGCCAGGAGCACGTGATGAGCGCCGAGGCGGATCGCTAAGGGGCTCCAGGCCGCCAGGCGAGCACGTGGCGTCAAGCCGGTAAAATAGCGCGCTGAGGCTCGATCGAGCCTGCCGGCGCAGTGCAAGAGGGCCGCGGCCAGCCAGCCGGCGGCCCTTTTTATTGACGTCGCGCGCACTACTTTCCGCTTCAAGATCGACTCTTATGCCCAAGAACGTCCCCCATCCGGGCGAACCCAAGCGCCCCGCCGCCGCGCGCCCCGCACCGGCTCCCATTACCGCGCCTGCACCGGCGCTCGAACCTGGCAAGGCCGCGAGCGGCTTTTCCGGCCTCGGCAGCCTGCGCGACGCGCTCAAGACCCAGACACGCCAACGCGAGCGCGAAAAAGTCGCCGCTCAGGCCGCGCGCGTGGAAGCCGCCGCCGACAGCGATCTGTTCCGCCGCGAGATCGGCCAGGTTGCGCCGCTCGTTGCGCCGCCGCGCGCCCAGCCGCGCCGCGCTGCGCCCGTGCCGCTGCCGCTGCAAACCCAGCTCGACGAGCAAGCGGTGCTACACGAAGCCATCTCCGATGAATTCGATCCCGAAGCGCTGCTCGATACCGACGATTCGCTGTATTACCACCGCCCTGGCATCAGCGAGGAAGTGGTCAAGAAACTGCGGCGCGGTACGTGGATCGTGCAGGCGCAGCTCGACCTGCACGGCATGCGCCGCGAGGAAGCGCGCGAAGCCTTGCAGACCTTCATTCGCGAAGCCGGCAAGCGCGGGCTGCGCTGCGTGCGTGTGATTCACGGCAAGGGGCTTGGCTCCGTGGGCAAGGAGCCGGTGCTCAAGGGCAAGGTGCGCGCGTGGCTGGTGCAGAAGGAAGAAGTGATCGCGTTCTGCCAGGCGCGGCCGCATGACGGCGGCGCGGGCGCGGTGCTTGTGCTGCTGCAGCCTCAAATGCACGGACACCCGCACGGACACGGCCAGCACGAGCCGCGCTGACGACCTCCCCCGCTTCAGCGATTGCCTCGCTACGCGTGCCACGGCCATACCCGGCGGCACGCGTTTTTTTCGCCCCAATTAATTCGGATTCCAAATCGAAATCCGACCTCCCCCTTGCGCCCAGTTCGACTGGCAGTTCGAAAATGCCGCTTCAGGATGCGCTACGTCGACTTTCCCAGCGGTTTCGAACTCCTTCTATGTATCGCGTGAGCGCATTTTTTTATCCTTTTCCCATGTCGTCGCGGTCGCTGTACTCAACCGATCGGGCATTGATCTCAACACTTACAGCTTGAATGGGAAAATCATCATGAAGAAGCAAATTGTGAAGGCAGTGGCAATGGGCGTCGCAGTTGCAGGTCTGGTTGGCGCATCGATTCCGACCGTCTATGCGGGCTCGAAGTCCGCGACATTCCAGGTCACTTTGACGGTTCAGGCCGACTGCTCGATCAACACCAATCCGCTCAACTTCGGCTCGACCGGCGTGCTCTCCAGCAATATCGACCAGCAGACGAATCTCAACGTCACCTGCTCGACCGGCACGCCGTACGCGGTAGCGCTCGACGCCGGCACGCCCACGGGTTCGACCGTCGCCAGCCGTCTGCTCGCGAACGCTGGTGCAACGGGCACGGTCAAGTACAACCTTTATCAAGATGCGGCGCGCACCCAGGTCTGGGGCCAAACGGCCGGCACCGATACCGTGGCGGGCACGGGCACCGGCACCGCGCAATCGATCATGGTGTATGGGCGCGTACCGGCTCAAAACACCCCCGCACCCGATACGTATCAGTCGACAGTGACCGCGACTGTTACGTTCTGAGCAATCTTCTGGCACGACGCTTGCCAAGGCGTCGTGTCCCGTGTATCAAGTTCGTTAGCCCAATCTGGCACAGAGAACCGGAGGTTGACGATGCGCGCACTGTCCCGGCTTATAACATCAGGTTTGCTAACCATATATGCCGCATCAGCAGCGGCGGCCTCACTGGAAATCACGCCGGTCACCGTCGAACTCGAAGCCAACCAGAACGGCCAGGTGCTGAAGCTGCGCAACAGCGGCGAGGCTGCCCTCAGTGCCCAGATTCGCGTCTTCGCCTGGGATCAGGCAGACGGCGAAGATCACCTCACACCGACCCGCGACCTCATCGCGAGCCCCCCCATCGCGCAGGTGCCACCCGGCGGCGAACAGATCATGCGGCTGATTCGCGCGAACGGCGGCGCGGCGCCGAAAGAGGCGGCTTATCGCCTTCTCATCGACGAGCTGCCGCCCGACAACACGAACGCCGCCACCGGCATACAGTTCCGCTTTCGCTACTCGGTGCCCGTGTTCCTCTACCCCGCTGGCGAACGCGGCGCGCCCGACACGCATTGGTCGCTGGAAAGCCGCGCCGGCAAGTGGTTCCTGCATGTCGCCAACAGCGGTTCCATCCATGCGCGCATCAGCGACGTCACGCTGACCTGCCCAGGAGAAACGGTGCCGGTGCGTGCGGGCTTGCTCGGTTACGCCCTCGCCGGGCGCGAGCGTGTCTTTCCGCTCACACAGGCGAGCGCCGGCTGGCACGCATGCGCACCGCTCCAGGTCACGGCGAACGTGAACGGGAAATCCGTGACGGCGCCCGTCGCGCTCGAACACTGATCTGCACCGCGACTCCGCCTTGCGCGCCGCCGCTCCACCTTCGCGTCCATCGCAACGCCGCCGTGCGGTGCTGCGCGATGCGCGCGCGTGCGGCGCGGCGATCGTCGTGCTAGGCCTCGCGATGCAGGCGGCGATCGCGCAAACACCGGCCGCCGTGCCGAATCCGCCATCCGCACAGTCCGACCCGGCGGCGGCCGTCCCCACGACCATTGCGCCACCCGCGCCAGCAGACGCGAACGAAACCGAAACGCTCGTGCTGGAAATCATCGTGAACGGCGCGAGCCAGGGCGATCCCGCGACCTTCGAGCGGCGCGGCAACGCGTTCTACGCAATACCGCAGACCTTGAACGACGCGGGCATCCGCACCAGCAACGTCAAACCCGGCCCGGACGGCCGGATCGCGCTCGATTCGATACCGGACCTGCATTACCGCTATGACGCGCAAAAGCAGCAGCTCGTCATCGACGTCGCGCAGCACCAGCAGATCGCGCAGCAACTCGGCTACCGCGTGGTCGCCGCGCCCAGGGCCACGTCGGGCACCGGCTTCGTGCTCAACTACGACGCGAGCTACGTGCATGCGTCCGGCGACGGCACCGAGAACCAGTTCGGCGTGTGGAGCGAACAACGCTTCTTCTCGCCGCTCGGCGTGCTAGACAACACCGGCGCCTGGATCAGCGGCACCGGCGTCAGCCGCTATACGCGGCTCGACACCGACTACAGCTATTCGGACGCCACGAAACTGTTCACGCTCAACGTGGGCGACTCGATCTCCGGGTCGCTGCCGTGGACGCGCGCGGTGCGCTTCGGCGGCATCCAGATCCAGCGCAACTACTCGCTTCAGCCGAATCTCGTGACCTGGCCGATGCCACTGATCGCGGGCAGCGCGGTCGTGCCGTCCGCCGTGGATCTCTTCGTCAACGGTCTGCGCCAGTACAGCGGCAATGTCGCGCCGGGTCCGTTCCAGATCGCCCAGCCGCCGGCGCTCACCGGCGCCGGGGTCGCGCAGGTGACGCTCACCGACATCCTGGGGCGGCGCGTGACCACCAGCGTGCCGCTCTACGTCGATACGAGCCGGCTCGCGCAGGGACTCTTTGACTACTCGGCGGAAATCGGCTTTCTGCGCGAGAACTACGGCATCGATTCGTTTTCCTATCATTCGTCGCCGCTTTTCAGCGGCACGCTGCGCTACGGCATGCGCAACTGGCTCACGCTGCAAACGCATGCCGAAGCGGCGCAAAGCCTGCGCAACGGCGGCGTTGGCTCGATCATCGGCATCGGCGACGCGGGCTCGCTCTCGCTCGCCGCCGCGGGCAGCACGGCAAGCGGAGCCTCGGGCGCGCTCTACAGCGCAGGCTATCAATACATCGGCCCGCACTTTTCCGTCGATCTGCAAGGCACGCGCGCGACGCCCGGATACCGAGACATCGCCGCACTGGAAGGCGGCGTGTTGTTTCGCCACCAGTACCAGGCGACGACCACCGTCTCGATCTACAGCAACCAGGCGTTCAACGTCTCGTACATCGATGCGCAAGACAGTTTCTCGGGACATTCGCGTGTGCTCACGCTCGGCTACAGCGGCCAGTTGGGCAGCCGATGGTCGTTCTACGCGAATGTCTTTCGCGATTACGCACAAAGCGGCGTCTGGGGCGGCTCGGTGGGCGTGACGATCGCGCTGGGCGGCAATGTTTCGGCGAGCGCGACGGTCACGCGCACCGGCAGCGACACGACGGCCAACGTCAGCGCCTCGCGCCCCGCCGATTTCAGCGGCGGCTGGGGCTGGGCCGTCCAGGGCGGCGCGGGCTCGGACTCGCACCTGGGATTCGCTTCGGCCAACTACCGCGCGGGCGTCGGCGACTTCCAGGCCACGGCGCAACGCTTCAACGGCACCAACACCGGCACACTCGAAGCGACCGGCGCCTTCACGGTGATGGGCGGCACGCTCACGCCTTCGCGCACGCTCTCGGACGGCTTCGCGCTCGTTTCCACCGACGGCGTGCCCAATGTGCCCGTGCTCCAGGAAAATCGCGTGGTGGGCACAACCAATTCGCGCGGCTATCTGCTCGTGCCCGACATGACCTCGTATGTGCGCAACCAGATTGACATCGATCCGCTCGCACTCCCCGCGGATGCGCTGATCGAATCGAGCAGTGAAGATGTCGCTCCGGAGCGCCGCGCCGGTGTATACGTGCACTTCGGGCTCAAGCGCTATACAGGCGCTTCCGTGAGCTTCGTGGACGAGCAGGGCCAGCCGCTGCCAGCGGGTGGGCTCGCGAGCGTCCAGCCCGGCGGCGCCAGCTCGGTCGTGGGCTACGACGGCGTGGCGTTCTTCGACAAGCTCGACGCGGCCAACACCGTCACGATCAAGGGCAAGGGCGGAGCGAGCTGCGTGGCGGACCTGCCGTTCGATCCGTCGAGCGCGAGCAGGATGCCGCAGCTCGGCCCCATTGTCTGTGCGCCACCGGCGGCCCCGCCCCGTTAAGGAAATCGATAGGAGACGTGCCGATGCCTCGCCTGCTCCCCCGGCTTGCAAGCTTGCTGCGCGTGTGGCCGTCCGCCGCGCTCGCACTGCTTGCCTTATGCTGCGTCACGCCGCGCGCCGCGCTCGCGCAAACGTGCTCGTTCACGCTCAGCAATATCGTGGTCGGCAACATCAGTACGATCTCCGGCGTCCCCGCCGATGCCAACGGCACACTCACCGCGAACTGCAGCGGCTATTCGACTTCGACAATCCGGCTGTGCCTGAGCCTTGGCATTCCTTCCGGCGGATTCGATCCACGAACGCTGAAGGGGCCGTCCAGTTCGACGCTCGCCTACAACATCTACAGCGATGCCGCGCACACGACCATCTGGGGCTCGATCAATTCGAGCACCTGGAAGGCGGTCATCGTCGATCTGCCCGTCGTCAGCGGAAGCGCCTCGACCAGCTTGACCTTGTATGCGCGCGTCAACGCAGGGCAGAATGGGTCGCCAGTCGGCACCTATACCCAAACGTTCGCCACCACGGACACGCTGTTGACCTATCTCGGCTATTCGGGTGCGCCGCCCACCTGTACCGGCGCGTCGACGCCTTCGGCGCGGCTTAGCTTCACGGTTACCGCCGCAGTCGCGGCCGATTGCAACATTACGGCGGCGCCGCTGGCCTTTCCAGCCGTCACGGCGCTCAACAGCCAGGTCACGGCCAACACGAGTGTCCAGGTCACCTGCGTCTCGGGCGCTCCGTACACGATCGCACTCGACGCGGGGACCACGCCGGGCGCCACTGTGGCGAACCGGCTGCTGCTGCTCAACGGCGGCTCTACCACCGTTGCCTACGGCCTCTTCAAAGATGCGGCCTGGGGCCAGCCGTGGGGCGACGGCACGAGGGGCACCACCACGAACGCCGGCACGGGTAACGGCAATTCGCAAGCCTTCACGGTCTACGGACGCATCCTGCCTCAGTCCGTGCCCCCGCCCGGCAACTACTCCGACACGATCACGGCGACAGTCAGCTTCTAAACGCCGCTGCGGTCAACAAAAAACCCGTTCGTGCTCACGCAGCGAACGGGCTTTTCTTTTAGCGAATTGCGCCTTTACGCAATGCGCTCTTCCGTCTTCGGATCGAACAGCACGGCCTTCGATACATCGAACAGCAGTTCCATGCTGTTCAGCGGCTGCGGATTCGCGCCCGGGTGCACACGGCTCACCACGCGCTTGCCGTTGACCTGCGCGAACACCAGCGTGTCCGGACCGGTCGGCTCGATCACATCAACCTTCACCGTATGACGTTGCAGTTCGTGGCCGTGACCGTCGTGCGAACTGCGCGCGTCGGTGATGCGTTCCGGGCGCAGGCCCAGCACCACTTCCTGGCCGATATGGCTACGCAGCTTGTTGGCGTCGAAAGGCAGGTTCAGCACGTTGCGCGCCACGCCCGTATCCAGTTCGATGCCCACGCCCGAGCCCTGCTCCACCAGACGGCCGTTGATGAAGTTCATCGGCGGCGCGCCGATGAAGCCCGCCACGAAGAGGTTCGACGGCGAATCGTAGATGTCCTGCGGCGCGCCGAACTGCTGCACGATGCCGTCCTTCATCACCGCGATGCGGTCGCCCAGCGTCATCGCCTCGATCTGGTCGTGCGTCACGTAGACGATGGTCTTGCCCACGCGCTGATGCAGCAGCTTGATTTCCGAACGCATCTCGATGCGCAGCTTGGCGTCGAGGTTCGAGAGCGGTTCGTCGAACAGGAACATGATCGGATCGCGCGCCAGTGCGCGGCCCATCGCGACGCGCTGACGCTGGCCGCCCGACAGCTGGCCCGGCTTGCGGTCGAGCAGATGCTGGATCTGCAGCATGCTGGAGACACGGTCGACGATCTGCGTCTGCTCGGCCTTCGGCACCTTGCGGATGTTCAGGCCGAACGAGATGTTCTCGCGCACCGTCATCGACGGATAGAGCGCGTAGGACTGGAACACCATCGCGATATCGCGATCCTTCGGCGAGAGGTTGTTCACCACCTTGCCGTCCATCATGATCTCGCCCTTGGTCACGGTTTCGAGACCCGCGATCATGTTGAGCAGCGTCGACTTCCCGCAGCCCGAGCCGCCGACCAGAATCAGGAACTGGCCGTCTTCGATGTCGATGTTTACGCCCTTGAGGACGGGCACCCCGTTCGGGTAGGTCTTGTAGACGTCGCGAATGGAAAGGCTTGCCATGCTATGAATCCTTTAATCGAATGCGGGGGTTAGCCCTTCACCGCGCCCGCCGTGAGGCCGCGCACGAAGTAGCGGCCGGCGATCACGTAGACGAGCAGCGTGGGCAGCGCGGCGATGATCGCGCCGGCCATGTCGACGTTGTATTCCTTCACGCCCGTGGAGGTGTTCACGAGATTGTTCAGGGCCACCGTGATCGGCATCGAATCGACGCCCGAAAACACGATACCGAACAGGAAGTCATTCCAGATCTGCGTGAATTGCCAGATCAGGCACACCATGAAAATGGGCAGCGAGATCGGCAGCATGATGCGCGTGAAGATCATGAAGAAACCGGCGCCGTCGATGCGCGCAGCCTTCACGAGTTCAGCCGGCACGCTCACGTAGAAGTTGCGGAAGAACATCGTGGTGAACGCGATACCGTAGACCACGTGCACCACCACCAGACCGCCAATCGTGTTCGACAGGCCGAGAAAGCCTTCGAGACGCGCCATCGGCAGCAGGATCGCCTGGAAGGGGATGAAGCAGCCCACCAGCAGCATCGTGAAGAGCGCATCCGCGCCGCGAAAGCGCCAGTGCGTGAGCACATAACCGTTGAACGCGCCGATGATCGACGAGATCAGCACGGCCGGAATCACCATCTTCACCGAGTTCATGAAGAACGGCTGCATGCCGTCGCAACGCACGCCGGTACAGGCTTCGGCCCATGCCTTCACCCACGGCGCGAAGCTGGGGTGCGCGGGCAGCGTGAGCATGTTGCCCGTGTGGAGTTCGTCGAGCGTCTTGAACGACGTCGAGAGCATCACGTAGAGCGGGAACAGGAAGTACAACGCGAACAGGATCAGCACCGCGTAGATAAAAACGCGGCTCACCTTCATCTTAGGCTGCATTGCGCGTGCTCCTCGATTCCAGGTACATGAGCGGCACGAGCACGGCCACCACCGTCGCGAGCATCATCATCGACGAAGCTGCGCCGACGCCGAGTTGCCCGCGGTTGAACGAAAACGTGTACATGAAAATGGCCGGCAGCGACGACGAGGTCCCCGGGCCGCCTGCGGTGAGCGCGACCACCAGATCGAACGTCTTGATCGTGATGTGGCACAGGATCAGCAGCACCGAGAAGAACACCGGACGCATGCTCGGAATCACGATCTTGCGGTAGATCGTGGGCAGCGTCGCGCCGTCCACCTGGGCGGCCTTGAAGATTTCGCTATCGACGCCGCGCAGGCCCGCGAGGAACAGCGCCATGCAAAAGCCGGTCGACTGCCACGCCGCCGCGACGACGATACAGAAGATCGCCTTGTCCGGATCGTTGAGCCAGCCAAGCTGGAAGCTCGTCCAGCCCCAGTCGTGCAGCACCTGCTGGAGGCCCAGATCGGGATTGAAAATCCACTGCCAGGCCGTACCCGTGACGATGTACGAGAGCGCCATCGGATAGAGGAACACCGCGCGCAGCGCGCCTTCCTGACGAATCTGCTGGTCGAGCAGGATCGCGAGAAACAGGCCGAGAAACACGCAGATGGCGATAAATGGAATGCCGAACCAGCCGAGGTTCTGCGCCGACGTCCACCAGACGTCGTTCGAGAACAGCTCGCTGTAGCGGTCCAAGCCAGCAAAATCGTAGCGCGGCATCAATCGCGAATTGGACAGCGAGATATAGCCGGTAATAGCGATGAAGCCGTAGACGAACACAAGGCTGATCAGAATACTGGGCGAAAGCACCAGCTTCGGAATCCAGCGGTCTGCGAGCGCCGCCATCGGCGACGCGCGGCGCGATTCAGCAGGCGTGGCCGCCTTGCCGTTGCCGCTAAGAGAAGCAGTCACTGCGCAACTCCTGTTACGGTGCGAAAAATCGGGGTGACCTTGCGCACGATGAAGGGGTTCGGGTTGAACCGTCATGCCCGGGATGCGCCGCACGCGGCGTGCGCATCCCGTCTTGCTTCACAAACTCACTGCTTGATTACTTCGTCTTCGCTGCCTTCGCGAGCGCTTCGACCGCGCTCTTCGAGTCTTGCGTCGAGTTCATGAACTTCGTGACGACGTCGGTGATCGCACCGGCCGTGGCATCGGCTTGCGCCATGCCGTGAGCCAGCGACGGAACGTAGCCGCCGGCCTTGATGGCCGTCTGCTCATCCGCGTACGACTGCTTGCCGCAATCGTCGAACTTGCTCATATCGACGCCCAGACGCACCGGGATCGACCCCTTGTACAGGCTGAACTGCTCCTGGAACGCCGGGCTCATGATGGTCTTGGCCAGCGCCAGTTGGCCCGGCGTTGCCGTCTTCTGGCCCTTCTGCTGGAAGAACACGAACGAGTCGACGTTGAATGTGTAACCCTTCGAGGTGCCCGGGACCGGGGCGCAGATGTAGTCCGCACCCGGCTTCTTGTTCGCGTTGTTGAACTCGCCCTTGGCCCAGTCGCCCATGAACTGCATGCCGGCCTTGCCGTTGATGACCATGGCCGTGGCGAGGTTCCAGTCGCGGCCCGTGCGGCCGTTATCCATGTACGACTCGATCTTGCGAACCGTGTCGAACACGCCGACCATCTGCGCCGACGTGAGCGTCTTCTGGTCCAGATCGACGATGGCCTTCTTGTAGAAGTCCGCGCCCTGCGAGAGGACCACGTCTTCCCACAGCGTCAGGTCCTGCCACGGCTGGCCGCCTGCGGCGACCGGCTGGATACCCGCGGCCTTGAGCTTGTCAGCGAGGGCGAAGAATTCCGGCCATGTGGTCGGGGCCTTCGCGCCGACCTTGTCGAGCGCGGCCTTGTTGATCCACAGCCAGTTCACGCGGTGCACCGAGAACGGCGCGGCGACATAGTGACCGTCCGCGTGGATGATCTTGTCGATCTGCGGCGGCAGGTTCGCCTTCCAGTCGCCCGCGACCGGGTCGATCGGCACCAGCACGCCCTGCTCCGCCCATTCCTGAATCAGCGGACCCTTGATCTGGGCTGCCGAAGGCGAGTTACCCGAGATCACCTGGGTCTTCAGTGCGGTCATGGCTGCCGCGCCCGCGCCACCGGCAACGGCGAAATCCTTCCAGGTGTAGCCCTGCTTCTGCATGTCGTCCTTGAGCACGCCGACGGCCTTCGATTCGCCGCCCGACGTCCACCAGTGCAGCACTTCGATCGACTCGGCAGCTTGCGCCGTGGCGACGCCGCCCATCAGACCTGCTGCGCACAGGGCGCCCATGATCGCTCGGAATTTCATTGCTTATCTCCTCCAGACACCTGAACAAAAAAATCGGTTGGCCCCTGATTGCGCCAGGGTGCGGTGTAGTTCAAACAGGCAAAACACTGGACGGACGAAAGTGGCGCCGGAGTACCGCGCGCGCGTGTTGTCTTGGGATGCGCGCGGGCCGCGGGCCGGTTTCCGGCCGCTGGACGCTCAAGAGATGAGTGGTTCGGGATGCAAAGACTGTCTCCTCTTTTGATTTTGTCCGGCCCACGCCCGCCAGGCTTATTCGCTGCCTGTAGATGCGCGGCCAGTCGAGGCGCCGCCTGCATCGTTCATGCGCGCGCGGCTTGCCGTTCCCACATGTGGCTGGCCTCGATCATGCGCCGGGCTCGCCGATGGACAGATTCATTGTCCTTTAACATGGGAGACGTTCCGTCCGACTCGCGAAATGCGCCTGAAGACCGCCGCAAACCCTCGCCGGGCCGCGCTTCCGCACGCTTTTTTCATCGAATCAACGTTACCTCTTGATTTGGATTGTAGTTAAACTACAATTCAGTGTCAAAAAAAATTTTATCGGACTACGGCCGCCTGGCGGACCGCTGCCCGCGCCCCGCTGGCGTGGCCTGAGCGGCCCGGTTCAAGTGCGCTTCTAGCCTGGGTTCGACCCATCTGGACTGTGACGGAGACTATGCAAATCCCTACCGATTCAGGATTCACGTTCGTGCTGTTCGGCGCCACCGGCGACCTGGCGATGCGCAAGATTCTTCCCGCACTGTTCGAAGCGCACCGCTCGGGCATGCTGGCAGAGTCCGGCAAGATCGTGGGCGTGGCGCGCCATGAGAACGACCGCGATCACTATCTCCAGTGGGTCGAGGAACACGTCAAGCCGCACGTCTCGAAAGGCGGTCTGGACGAAGCCGCCTGGGCCAGCTTTCTCGAACGCATCGTCTATGTGAAGCTCGATCTGTCGCGCGCCGAAGACTTCGGCACGTTGCGCGACGGCATCGCCGGGTTGCCTGGCATCCGCGTGTTCTATCTGGCCACCGGCCCGTCGCTGTTCGTGCCGATCTGCCGCGCGCTGGCCGCGGTCGGCCTGAACGCGAATGCGCGCATCGTGCTGGAAAAGCCGCTGGGCTACGACCTGAAATCGTCGAACGCGATCAACGACGCGGTGGGCGAAATCTTTGCCGAAGAGCAGATCTATCGCATCGACCATTACCTCGGTAAAGAGCCGGTGCAGAACCTGCTGGCGCTGCGCTTCGGCAACGCCCTGTTCGAGCCGCTGTGGCGGCGCGAATGGGTCGAGAGCATCCAGATCACGATCGCGGAAGAACTCGGCGTGGAAGCGCGCGGCGACTTCTACGACAACACCGGCGCGCTGCGCGACATGGTGCAGAACCACTTGCTGCAGCTGCTTTCGATCGTGGCGATGGAGCCGCCGCACTCGATGGATTCGGATTCGGTGCGCGACGAAAAGCTGCGCGTGCTGCGCGCGCTCAAGCCCATCGATCCCAACGAAATCAGCAAGGTCGCGGTGCGCGGCCAGTATCACGCGGGCGTGATCCGCGGCACGCCGGTGCCCGCCTACGCCACCGAAAAAGGCGTCAAGCCCGACAGCCGCACCGACACCTTCGTCGCGCTGAAGGTGGAGATCGAAAACTGGCGCTGGGCCGGCGTGCCCTTCTTCCTGCGCACCGGCAAGCGTCTGGCCGACCGCGTCGCGGAAATCGTGGTGAATTTCCGGCCCGTGCCGCATTCGGCGCTCGGTCCCACGGCGCTGCGTCCCGGCGCGAACCGCCTAGTGATCCGCCTGCAGCCGAACGAAAGCATTCGTCTCTATTGCCTCGCCAAGCAGCCCGGCGAAGGCATGAACCTCGCGAGCGTGCATCTGGATCTCGCCTTCGACCAGTTCTTCCGCGAAGGCCAGATGGAGGCGTATCAGCGTCTCTTGCTCGACGTCATCAACGGTCGCCTTGCCCTCTTCGTGCGCCGCGACGAGCAGGAAGCCGCGTGGAAATGGGTCGAGCCGATCCTCAACGACTGGAGCGTGTCCACGCGTGCGCCCAAGCCCTACGCGGCGGGCACATGGGGACCGGCGGCGGCCAGCGCGATGCTGGCGCAGCACGGCACCTGCTGGCTCGAAGAAGAGAATTGATGTGAGTGCATGAGTGCGCGCACGCCGTAATGCACAGATATGCACAGATGAACGACCCCGAACACCTACAAAAAAGCAGCCTGGAGGAGAAGTGATCGAGCTTCACGTATTCGACGACCCGCGCGTCCAATCCGACGCGCTGGCGCGAGCCGTGGGCGACGCGCTACATGCGTCGCTCACCGCTCTTGCAGCCGCGCCCGGCACCGGTGCGCGCCGCGCGACGCTCGCCGTCTCCGGCGGCACGAGCCCGCGTCCGTTTCTCGAAAACCTGTCGACGCATCGCTTCGACTGGACCCACACCGACGTCACGCTGGTCGATGACCGCTGGGTGCCCGAAAGCGATGCGGCCAGCAACGCGCGCCTCGTGCGCGAAACGCTGCTCCAGCACGCAGCCGCCAACGCGCGCTTCCTGCCGCTCGTGGACGTGACGCAGGATCTCGACGCCCACGTCGCCGCGCTCAACGCCGACCCGCAACGCCTCGTGCCGAACGTGGCTGTACTGGGCATGGGCGAGGACGGCCACACCGCCTCGATCTTCGCCGATGCCCCCGAGTGGCATGAGGCCATCACCACCGCGCGCCCGTTCGTGGCCGTGCATCCGCAGGCAGCGCCCCATGCGCGCGTGTCGTGGTCGATGCAGGCCCTGCGCCAGGTCGACCGCCTGTTCCTGCTGATCGCGGGACAGCGCAAGCTCGACGTGCTGCAACAGGCGGCCGCGACAGAACAAAACAACGCCATCTCCAGGCTGGCGAACGACAAGGGAGTGAGACTCGATGTCTACTGGTGCGCCTAACAAATCCGCCTCCGGCGCGGGCCAGCACGCCGACGGACCGAGACTGCTCGCCGATATCGGCGGCACCAACGCGCGCTTCGCGCTGGAAACCGCGCCCGGCGACATTGGCCAGGTGCGCGTGTATCCGTGCGCGCAGTATCCGGGCGTCGCCGAGGTGATCCAGCAGTATCTGAAGGACACGAAGATCGGCCGCGTCAATCATGCGGCGATTGCCATCGCGAATCCGGTCGACGGCGACCAGGTGCGCATGACCAATCACGACTGGACCTTCTCGATCGAAGCCACGCGCCGCGCGCTGGGCTTCGACACCTTGCTGGTGGTGAACGACTTCACCGCACTCGCCATGGCGCTGCCGGGTCTGACCGACGCGCAGCGCGTTCAGGTGGGCGGCGGCCAGCGCCGCCAGAACAGCGTGATCGGCCTGCTCGGGCCGGGCACGGGTCTGGGCGTCTCGGGCCTGATTCCCGCCGACGACCGCTGGATCGCGCTGGGCAGCGAAGGCGGCCACGCCAGCTTCTCGCCGCAGGACGAACGCGAAGATATCGTGCTGCAATATGCACGCAAAAAGTGGCCGCATGTGTCGTTCGAGCGCGTCTGCGCGGGGCCTGGCGTCGAGCTGATCTATCGCGCGCTGGCCGCACGCGACAAGAAGAAAGTCAGCGCCGATATCAGCCCGGCCGAAGTCGTCAAGCGCGCGCACGAAGGCGAGGAACTCGCGCTGGAAACGGTCGAAGTCTTCTGCGGCATTCTTGGCAGCTTCGCTGGCAATATCGCGGTGACGCTCGGCGCGCTGGGCGGCATCTATATCGGCGGCGGCGTGGTCGGGCGTCTGGGCGAGCTGTTCATGCGCTCCTCGTTCCGCCAGCGTTTCGAGGCCAAGGGCCGCTTCGACGTCTATCTCTCCAACGTGCCCACCTATGTGATCACGGCGGAATACCCGGCGTTTCTGGGGGTTTCGGCGATTCTCGCGGAACAACTCTCGAACCGCGCGGGTGGCGGATCGTCGGCGGTGTTCGAGCGCATCCGTCAGATGCGCGACGCGCTCACGCCCGCCGAGCGCCGCGTGGCCGATCTCGCGCTCAATCACCCGCGCTCGATCATCAACGATCCGATCGTCGATATCGCGCGCAAGGCCGACGTGAGCCAGCCGACCGTGATCCGCTTCTGCCGCTCGCTGGGCTGCCAGGGTCTGTCGGACTTCAAGCTCAAGCTCGCCACCGGCCTGACCGGCACGATTCCGGTGAGCCACAGCCAGGTGCATCTGGGCGACACGGCCACCGACTTCGGTGCGAAGGTGCTCGACAACACCGTATCGGCGATCCTGCAGTTGCGCGAACACCTGAACTTCGATCAGGTCGAGCAGGCGATTTCGCTGCTCAACGGCGCACGGCGCATCGAGTTCTACGGTCTGGGCAATTCGCACATCGTCGCCCAGGACGCGCACTACAAGTTCTTCCGCTTCGGCATCCCGACCATCGCTTACGGCGATCTGTACATGCAGGCCGCTTCCGCTGCGCTGCTTGGCAAGGGCGATGTGATCGTGGCGGTGTCGAAGTCGGGCCGTGCGCCGGAACTGCTGCGCGTGCTCGACGTGGCCATGCAGGCGGGCGCGAAGGTGATCGCCATCACGTCGAGCAACACGCCGCTCGCCAGGCGCGCCACCGTGGCGCTGGAGACCGATCACATCGAAATGCGCGAGTCGCAGCTTTCGATGATCTCGCGCATCCTGCATCTGCTGATGATCGACATCCTGGCCGTGGGCGTCGCGATCCGTCGCGCCTCGCCCGATAACGACGTGCGCAGCGCAGTGGCGCAGGCACGCGAACAGGCCGACGACGATACGTCCGCGGTGCTCGACTGGCTGAGCCACGGGGCTTCGTCCTCGCCGCGCGAGTAAAGCGCGAATACGACAATCTGGCTTCGGCATAAAAAACGGGACGCTCAGGCGTCCCGTTTTCATTGGCAGATCGGCGAACGTGCAGCGCTCAGGTGTTTGGCGCTGCAGCCGCCGCGCCTGGCGCGGGATGGCCATGCCATTTCACGACGATGCGACGGCCCAGCCACGTCAGCAGACCGCAAGTGCCGATCGTGCAGCCCATGCCGAACGGCGAGACACCTGGAAACCAGCCCACCACGGCGCTTGCGAACGCGCCCAGGCCCAGTTGCGCCGCGCCGAACACAGCGGCGGCCGCGCCCGCATTCTTCGGATACCGGTACATCAGATCGGTCGCACAGTTCGCACCGAGCAAGCCCACCACGCTCACCACGAAGAACAGGCCAAACACGATCGACCACAAGCCGCCCCACCCCGTCACGCACACGAGCGCAACGAAGAGCGATGCGACGAAGCTCACCGTCGACGCCATCGACACCATCTTCAGCGTGCCGAGCCGCCCGATAAAGCGCGTGTTCAGAAGATTGCCGAGCATGATGCCGAACACGTTCATGCCGAAGAACAGCCCGTAGTGCTGCGGCGAGACGTGGAAGTATTCGATATAGACGAAGGGCGTGGCCGAGATATAGGTGAACATCGCCGCGAACGCCATGCCGCCGCACAGCATATGGCCCCAGACCAGCGGGTCGCGCAAGAGCCGTCCGTAGGCCGCGAATGAGCGCAGCACGGCGGCGCTTTCGCGCTTTTCGGCGGGCCAGGTTTCGGGCACGCGCAGCCACGCCGCCGCGCCGCACGCAAGACCGAACAGCGTGAGCGCGACGAACACGATGCGCCAGCCCCCAAGCAGCAGCAACTGGCCGCCGATCAAGGGCGCGAGCAGCGGGCCGATCGACGTGACGATGGCGACCATCGAGAGCACCTTGGCGGCGTCGGACGGTTCGTGCGCATCGCGCGCAATGGCCCGCGCGAGCACCGAAGCCGCGCCCGCGCCAAGCGCCTGCAGAAAGCGCACGATCGCCAGTTCGCCCACGGACCACGAGAGCCAGCACGCGATGCTCGCAATCGTGAAAAGCGCAATGCCGCCGAGCAGCACGGGACGGCGGCCGTAGGCGTCGGACATCGGGCCGTACAGCAGCATGCCGATCGAAAAACCGGCCATGAAACTGGTGAGCGTCGCTGCGGCGGCCGCCGCCGTCACGCCGAACGACTGGGCGATGGCGGGCAGGCTTGGCAGGTACATGTCGGTGGCGATCGGGCCGCAGGCGGCAAGCGCACCGAGCAACAGGATCAGCCGGCCATCGGGCCGGCGTCGCGGGGAATGGGACATGAGTTCGAAAACTGCGGCTGGAAAATCGGCTGGGAGCGGACCGCGTGCGGGTTGTGCGGGCATGAAGTCCCCGCGCGGCGCGGCGGCCATGAAGCCCATGCATTGTACCCGAGCGCTACATTTGCCTTACGCGGGGGGGGGGACCGGATGGGGCCTGATGGGGCCGGACGGGACCAGTCTGGCCCGCCATGCGCTAAGCTGCGCGCTTTGCCTCGCGGCAAGCAACGCACCACCCGCCTCGATCCCGAATGAGCGCCTATCTGCTGATCTGGAGCCCCAAAAAGTGGCCCTGGCCCGAACTGCCCGACTTCGCGCGCCGCGTGCAGGCGGGCGAAACCGTCACCGACACGTGGGGTTGCGGCTTCGCGCGCGGCATCCTGCCCGGCGACCGCGTGTTCCTGCATCGCCTCGCCGCCGAGCCGCGCGGCCTGTTCGGCTCCGGCTACGTCACGCGCGGGCCCTATGAGGTGCCCGATGCGGCGTACAAGCGCGGCTATCGCCTGTGTATCGACTTCGTCTACGACTGGCTCGTGGACGCGAGCGGCGCAGTTGTGATCGGGCGCGATGCGCTGCGCGCGCATCCTTGGTCGGTGCAGACGTGGGATGCGCAAAGTTCGGGCACCGTCATCAAGCCGATTGCGCTGGGCGCGCTGGAAAAGCGCTGGGCCGAACTGACCGGCAAGCGGCCCATGCCGGCGTTGGCCGTCGCGGCGATGCATGCGGCGGAGGATGCGCGCCTCGCGCAGGCGCAACAAGACGCGAAAGCGGCAAAAGAGACTCCGCGCCTGGCCGCCGCGAGCAAGCGTACGGTCTCGCGCAGCGCCACCTGATCGGCCGGACGCTCGCCGGAGCGGCCGGCGCGCGCCGCGCCGTCCAGTCCGGCCCCCGGCCCCGCCGGCCCGTTCCGCGCGAGTCCGGTACAATTTCAGGCACCACGCCCCTCGCCCACGGCCCGCCATTTCGCGGGTCCGGTGGCAGCCGGGCGCATCATGCGGCACCCTTGCGGCACTCCAGACAGCGCCGACATCCGATACCACTCTCGCAGGTCCAGCACTCATGTCTTCCACTTCCAGCACCCAGGCCACGAACCAGGCCACGCATCAGGCCGCGAACCAGGTCACCAACGAAGCCCTCTTCGAGCGCGCGCAGCGCACCATCCCGGGCGGCGTGAATTCGCCCGTGCGTGCGTTCCGTTCGGTGGGCGGCACGCCGCGCTTCATCGAGCGCGCGCAAGGACCGTACATGTGGGATGCGGAAGGCAAGCGCTACATCGACTACATCGGCTCGTGGGGCCCGATGATCGTCGGCCACGTGCATCCGGAAGTGCTCGAAGCCGTGCAGAAGGTGCTGGCCAACGGCTTCTCGTTCGGCGCGCCGACCGAAGCCGAAATCGAGATCGCCGAGGAAATCTGCAAGATCGTCCCGTCGATGGAACAGGTGCGCATGGTGTCGAGCGGCACCGAAGCGACCATGAGCGCGCTGCGTCTGGCGCGCGGCTACACGAAGCGCGACCGCATTGTGAAGTTCGAAGGCTGCTATCACGGCCACGCCGACAGCCTGCTCGTGAAGGCAGGTTCCGGTCTGCTGACGTTCGGCAACCCCACCTCGGCGGGCGTGCCGGTCGATACCGCGAAGCACACCACGGTGCTCGAATACAACAACGTCGCGGCGCTCGAAGAAGCGTTCAAGGCGTTCGGCGATGAAATCGCAGCGGTCATCATCGAGCCGGTCGCGGGCAATATGAACCTCGTGAAGGCCACGCCGGAGTTCATCCACACGCTGCGCGCGCTCACGCGCAAGCACGGCAGCGTGCTGATTTTCGACGAAGTGATGTGCGGCTTCCGCGTGGGCCTGCGCGGCGCGCAGGCGCTCTACAACGTCGAGGCCGATCTCGTGTGTCTGGGCAAGGTGATCGGCGGCGGCATGCCGGCAGCGGCATTCGGCGGCCGACGCGAAATCATGGATCACCTCGCGCCCAACGGCACGGTCTATCAGGCAGGCACGCTTTCGGGCAACCCGATCGCCGTGGCGGCGGGTCTGAAGACGCTGCAACTGATCCAGGCGCCGGGTTTCTACGAGAACCTCGCCGCGAAGACCGCACGTCTGACGCAAGGTCTCACGCAAGCCGCGCGCGAAGCGGGCGTGCCCTTCGTCGCCGATTCGGTGGGCGCGATGTTCGGCCTCTACTTCGCGGAAAAAGTGCCGGGCAGCTTCGCCGAAGTCACGAAGAGCGACGTCGCGCGTTTCAACCACTTCTTCCATCAGATGCTGGATGCGGGCGTGTACTTCGCGCCGTCGGCGTACGAAGCGGGCTTCGTGTCTAGCATGCATGACGACGCGATCCTCGACGAAACCATCGCCGCCGCGCGCCGCGCTTTCGCTGGGCAATAAGCGCGAAGCGCTTTAGAAAAAGCCGCAGGCGAGGCAAAGGCACACAGGCCTCGCCGGTTCCACCGACCGCCGCCGCGGAGAAAAGCTCGACGATGTTCTCGCAATCCGATTTCGTTCATATGGAGCGCGCGCTCGCCCTCGCGACGCGCGGCCTTTACACGACCGATCCCAACCCGCGCGTCGGCTGCGTGCTGGTCAAGGACGGCGCAGTGATCGGCGAAGGCTTCACCCAGCCCGCCGGTTTCGATCACGCCGAAATCCAGGCGATGAAGGACGCGCGGGCGCGCGGCCACGACCTGCGCGGCGCGACCGCCTACGTGACGCTGGAGCCGTGCAGCCACTTCGGCCGCACGCCGCCGTGCGCGAACGCGCTCATCGAAGCCAAGGTCGCGCGCGTGATCGCCGCGATGGAAGACCCGAACCCGCTGGTGTCCGGGCGCGGCCTGTCGATCCTGCGCGATGCAGGCATCGACGTGCGCTGCGGCCTGCTCGCCAACGAGGCGCGCGAACTCAATATCGGCTTCGTTTCGCGCATGACGAGGAAGCGTCCCTGGGTGCGCATGAAAGTGGCCGCGACGCTCGACGGCCGCACCGGCCTGCCCTCGGGCGAAAGCCAGTGGATCACCGGCGCAGCCGCACGCGCCGATGGCCACGCCTGGCGCGCACGCGCCTCGGCGATCCTCACCGGCATCGGCACGGTGAAGGAAGACGATCCGCGCATGACCGTGCGCGCGATCGATACGCCGCGCCAGCCCAAACGCGTGCTGATCGACAGCCGCCTGGACGCCTCGCCGCTCGCGCAGATTTTCGTGGGCGCGCCCACGCTGGTGTTCTGCGCGTCGCTCGATGCCAGCAATGAAGAACGCGCCGATGCGCTGCGTGCGCGCGGCGCGGAAATCGTCGCGCTCGGCAACGAGCACGGCAAGGTCGATCTGCCCGCGATGCTCGCCGAACTCGCCGCGCGCGGCGTGAACGAGTTGCACGTCGAAGCGGGCTACAAGCTCAACGGCTCGCTGCTGCGCGAAGGCTGTGTGGACGAATTGCTGGTCTATCTCGCGCCCTCGCTGCTCGGCACGCAGTCGCTCGGCATGGCCGATCTGGCCGCACCGGCCACGCTCGACGCACGCACGCGCCTGAACTTCCACTCGGTCGAGCGCGTGGGCGACGACCTGCGCATTCTTGCGCGCCTCGTGCCGCACGACGGCGCGGACAGCGCCGAAGATGGCGCGCCCGGCACGCTGGAGGACGCACGATGAATCTCACGAACGTACTGAACGAATCTATCAAGGACAGCCAGATGTTTACCGGAATCGTCGCGGCCGTGGGCCGCATTGAATCGATCAAGCCGCTGGGCAACGACGCCGACGCGGGCGTGCGCCTCACCGTCCACGCGGGCGGCCTCGACCTCGACGACGTGCAGATGGGCGACAGCATCGCCATCCAGGGCGCGTGCATGACGGCCATTGCGAAGACCGCGACGACCTTCGACGTCGACGTCTCGCGCGAAAGCCTGAACCGCACCGTGGGTCTGGCCGATACCGGCGAGGTGAACCTCGAAAAGGCGCTGCGCGCGCACGACCGCCTGGGCGGCCATATCGTGTCGGGCCACGTCGACGGGTTGGGCACGGTGACGCGTTTCGCACCCGTTGGCGAATCGCACGAGTTGCGCATCCTCGCGCCCGTGGAAATCGGTCGCTATCTGGCCTACAAGGGCTCGGTCACGGTCAATGGCGTGAGCCTGACGGTGAATTCGGTGGACGATCGCGCCGATGGCTGCGAGTTCTCGATCAACCTGATCCCGCATACCGTCGAAGTGACAACGCTCAAGCATCTCGTGGCGGGCGCCAAGGTCAATCTGGAAATCGATCTGATCGCGCGTTACGTGGAGCGGATGCTCTCGGCTGGCGCGAAGCAAACGCCGGCACAGGATTGAACGCAAATTGAGGGCGGATTGAGCGCGGACCGAGCGCCGCATGCGCACCGTTCCCGCGGCGCGCGGTCTGCAAGCGCAAGATCCATAGCGCTGCTAATATTCAGACTATTCCTCTCGCGGCCTGCCCCGGCTGGCCGCACTCTACTTTCACCCGAACTTGTCAAGGAGGCAAAGATGGCAACGATCGAGATGGCCGCTGTCATGCCGCCGGTTTGGGTGATGTCTCGTGGCGCTGGCGGTGCCGCTGGCATGCTCCGTCGAGCGCGCCGACCGCGGCCCTAGGTTGTCGCGGCGCCAGCCGTCAATTCTGGCTGCGCCACTTTCCAGCGATTGTTTCGTGGTTTTGCGTCCGGCTTGTCATGCCGGAATGCGCTGCTGTCGCTTTGCGCTTTTTGTTGCGCCTTTACATTCCTCTTCTTCAGGGAAGTCTCCGGTTTTCGCGACCGGAGCAAGCTGTCCATGACAGATCAAGACAAACAATCCGTTTCCGGCGGCCACACCTTTCGCAAGGTGCTCGGCTTTACCTTCCGGCACTGGTCGAGCCAGCCGTGGCGCGTGAGCGCGGTCGCGCTTACCGCCCTGCTCGGCGCGCTCGCCGACGTTTTCACGCCGCACTATGCCGGCCAGCTCGTCGATGCGCTCGCGCACGACGCGAACGGCAACGCCGCCGCGTGGCATGCGGCCGTCATGGCGTTCGCGGCGCTCACTGCGCTCGGCCTCGCGGGCACGCTGATGCGCCAGGCCGCGTTCCAGAACATCATCGTGCTCACGCTGCGCATGATGGGCGAAGTCGCCACGCACGCATTCCATCGCGTGCAACGCTTCTCGACCGACTGGCACGCGAACAGTTTCGCGGGCTCCACCGTGCGCAAGATCACGCGCGGCATGTGGGCGCTCGACCTGCTCAACGACACGCTGCTGGTCGCGCTGTTTCCGTCGCTCGTGATGTTGGTGGGCTCGACCGTGCTGCTCGCGGTGCAGTGGCATGTAATGGGGCTCGTGGTCGGCGCGGGCTCGGCGATTTATCTCGCCATCACGGTTTCGCTCTCGCTGTTCTATGTCGCGCCGTCCGCGCGTCTGGCGAACCAGTGGGACACAAAGATGGGCGGCGCGCTCGCGGATGCGGTGTCCTGCAATCCCGTCGTGAAAGCCTTCGGCGCAGAGGCGCGCGAAGAAGCGCGGCTTGCGCGCGTGATCGACAAGTGGGACAGCCGCACGCGGCGCACATGGCGGCGCGGCACCTTCAACGGCGGCGTGCAGGGCGCGCTGCTGGTGGCGATGCAGGCGGCGATTCTCGGCGCGGCGCTGATGCTGTGGGCGCGCGGGCTCGCGAGCGTGGGCGACATCACCTTCGCGCTCACGCTGTTCTTTCTGCTCAAGGGCTATCTGCGCGATGTGGGGATGCACGTGCGCAATCTGCAGCGCTCGGTCAACGATATGGAAGAGCTGGTGATGCTCGACGCCCAGCCGCTCGGCATCGAGGACATGCCTGGCGCGCCGCCCATCGTGATCGATCGCGGCGACATCCGCTTCGAGGACATGACGTTCCGCTACGGCGCGCTGGAGCGGCCGCTCTATACGGATCTGAATCTGCGCATCGCACCAGGCGAACGCGTGGGGCTGGTGGGTCATTCGGGATCGGGCAAGACGACGCTCATCAAGCTGATCCAGCGCCTGTACGACGCAACGGACGGCCGCATCACGATCGACGGCCAGGATATCGCGCGGGTGCAGCAAGCGTCGCTGCGCTCGCAGATCGCCATCGTCCAGCAAGAGCCGGTGCTGTTTCACCGTACGCTCGCGGAGAACATCGCCTATGCGCGCCCGGGCGCCACGCACGCCGAGATCATGCACGCAGCGAAGCTGGCGAGCGCGCACGACTTCATCATTGCGCTGCCGCGCGGCTACGACACGCTGGTGGGCGAGCGCGGCGTGAAGCTCTCGGGCGGCGAGCGCCAGCGCGTGGCGATTGCGCGGGCGTTCCTCGCCAACGCGCCGATCCTGATCTTCGATGAAGCCACCTCCAGCCTCGACAGCGAAAGCGAAGTGCTGATCCAGCAGGCGATGGAGCGGCTGATGCAAGGCCGCACGACGGTCGTGGTGGCGCACCGGCTTTCGACCGTGCGCTCGCTCGACCGTCTGCTGGTGCTGGAGCGCGGGCGCGTGGCCGAAGAAGGCACGCACGACGAACTCGTGCGCCGCGAGAACGGGCTGTACCGGCGTCTGTTCGAGCGCCAGGCGCTGGAACTGACCAAAGGTCTCGCCGACGATGTGATGCTGCGCTGAGCGTGCGGTCCTTTGCGCGCACCTGCATGCGCGCGCCGATGCAGTTTCAGGCAGCTTTGACGCGCGTGTGGGGCTGAATGGCGGCCAGCACATCGGCGAGCGTCTCGCGCGCGAGTTCGGTGTCGTAGTGCGCCTGCAGTTCCATCCAGCTGCGCGCGTCGGTGCCGAAGTAGACGGCGAGGCGCAGCGCCGTATCGGCGGTAATCGCGCGCTTGCCCAGCACGATTTCGTTGATGCGGCGCGGCGGTACGCCAATCGCCTTGGCAAGTGCGTACTGGCTGATGCCCAGCGGCTTGAGCCAGTCTCCGTTCAGGATTTCTCCCGGTGTGGCGAGCGGGACTTCGCGGGCCATGGTCATGCTCCTTCAGTGGTAGTCGATGATGCGGACCTGCGAAGCTTCGCCCACGGCGAAGCCAAAGCAGATGCGCCATTGCGCATTGATACGGATGCTGTATTCGCCGACAAGATCGCCGCCCAACGACTCCAGCCGGTTGCCCGGCAGCGCGCGCAGAAAAGACAGCGTGCACGCCGCGTGGATCTGCTGAAGCTTGCGCATAGCGACCTTTTCGATTGCCCCGAACCGGTTCACGCGACGACCAGCGAATAATGCAGCGGTGTCGCGGCAAGCAAATGATGTGATTGCCATAATAACGCCTCACGTTAATAACGTCAAACGTTACTATTGTCGCGACGACGCCACGCTCCGCCCAGTCAGCCGTTCGGCCAATGCGGGAGCGGGCCACGCCCCCTCGCGCCGCGTTCCGGACGGCCGCGCCGCATCCAAAAGCCGCCGACTCGCCCCCGTTCTGGGCGACGCGCCCGCCCGCGTGGCGTAAAATGTGCGCTTTCCAGCCAGAATCCCATCATGACGCTCGCCTCCACTCTTGAGATCATCGCCGAACTGAAAGCCGGCAAGATGGTGATCCTTGTTGACGAAGAAGACCGGGAAAACGAGGGCGACCTCGTCATCGCGGCTGAATTCGTCACGCCCGAAGCCATCAACTTCATGGCGAAGTACGGGCGCGGGCTGATCTGCCTCACGCTCACCCAGGAGCGCTGCAAGCTGCTCAATCTGCCGCTGATGACCTCGCGCAACGGCACGCAGTACGGCACCGCGTTCACGGTGAGCATCGAGGCGGCCGAAGGGGTCACCACGGGCATTTCCGCCGCCGACCGCGCGCGCACGATCCAGACGGCGGTGGCGCCCAACGCCCGCGCCGAACATATCGTGCAGCCGGGCCACGTGTTCCCCATCATGGCCCAGCCTGGCGGCGTGCTGGTGCGCGCCGGCCACACGGAAGCGGGCTGCGACTTCACGGCGCTCGCGGGCCTCACGCCCGCCTCGGTGATCTGCGAGATCATCAAGGACGACGGCACGATGGCGCGCCTGCCCGACCTCATGGAGTTCGCGAAAGAGCACGGCATCAAGATCGGCACCATCGCCGATCTGATTCACTATCGCAGCCGCACGGAGTCGATCGTCGAACGCGTGGGCGAACGCATCATGCAGACGGCCCACGGCGCCTTCCGCGCGATCATGTATGTCGATCGCCCGACGGGTACGCCGCATATCGCGCTAGTGCGCGGCACGCCCTCGCCGCAGGCCGATACGCCCGTGCGCGTGCACGAGCCGATCTCGCTGCTGGATCTGCTGGAAACGGGCTCGTCCACGCACTCGTGGACGCTCGACGCCGCCATGCGCGAGATCGCCGAACGCGATCTCGGCGTGATCGTCATGCTCAACTGCGGCGAGAGCAAGGAACATCTGGTCGACGTCTTCAAGGCGTTCGACCAGAAAGAGCGCGCGGAGGCGCTCGCACGGCGGCCCGTGGATTTCAAGACCTACGGCGTCGGCGCGCAGATCCTTCGCGAACTCGGCGTGGGCCGCATGCAGGTGCTCTCCAAGCCGCGCCGGCTCGGCAGCATGTCGGGCTACGGCCTCGAAGTCACCGGCTTCGTGCCGATGCCGGGCAGCCAGACCGAAGCGCCCTGCCCGCCGGAATCGACCGAGCGCGCGGCGCAGTAAAGTCGGCATCGCTGACTCGCTGACATACACTACGCCGCACCGCACGCCCCATTTTCACGCGTCACCACGCTCAACCGAACTTACGGATACCACATGGAAATCGGACAATACCAACCGAACCTCGACGGCGACGGACTGCGCATCGGCATCGTCCAGTCGCGCTTTAACGAACCCGTCTGCAACGGCCTCGCCGACGCCTGCATCGAAGAACTCGAACGCCTTGGCGTGACGGGCGAAGACGTGCTGCTCGTCACCGTGCCGGGCGCACTGGAAATCCCGCTGGCGCTGCAAAAGCTCGCCGAAAGCGGCCAGTTCGACGCCCTGATCGCGCTCGGCGCGGTCGTGCGCGGCGAAACCTACCACTTCGAACTGGTCTCGAACGAAAGCGGCGCGGGCATCACGCGCATCGCGCTCGACTTCGGCGTGCCGGTTGCGAACGCGGTCCTGACCACCGAAAACGACGAGCAGGCCGTCGCGCGCATGACCGAAAAGGGTCGTGACGCCGCACGCGTCGCAGTCGAAATGGCGAACCTGACGGTTGCGCTGGAACAACTCGACGGCGGCGACGACGACGAGGACGAAGAAGACGAAGAGGAACAGCAATGAAGAGCGCGCGCCGCCGCTCCCGCGAACTGGCCACGCAGGGTCTGTATCAGTGGCTGCTGTCGGGTGTGCCCGCCGGCGAGATTGATGCGCAATTGCGCGGTTCGCAGGGCTACGACAAAGCCGACCACGAGCATCTGGACACGCTGCTGCACGGCGTGATCCGTGAAGCGGACGAACTGTCCGGCGCAATCGCGCCGTGTCTGGACCGTCCGATCGAGCAGCTTTCGCCCGTCGAACGCGCCGTGCTGCTGGTCGCGACCTACGAGTTCAAGCACCACGTCGATATTCCGTATCGCGTCGTCATCAACGAAGCCGTCGAACTCACGAAGACCTTCGGCGGCTCGGATGGCTACAAGTACGTGAACGGCGTGCTCGACAAGCTTGCGGCGCAACTGCGCGCCACCGAAGCCCAGAACGCCCGCAAGTCGTAAGTCGTTGTAGTTCTTGATCGCGCGTCATGACGCAGCTGGCGCGGAGCCGGGCCATCAGGTCCGCGCCCGCCCCGGCGCGCGTCATGGCCGCCAGTACCGGAATTCCCCAAGCATGAACACCGTTGCCGAACCGCTCCTGCGGCTTGCCGCACGCGTCGACGCGATCCAGCCGTTCTACGTCATGGAACTGGCGAAGGAAGCCGCGAAGCTTGAACGCGCCGGGCGCGACATCATCCACATGGGCATCGGCGAGCCGGATTTCACGGCGCCCGAGCCTGTGGTCGAAGCCGCAGCGGCCGCGCTGCGCAAAGGCGTCACGCAGTACACCAATTCGCTTGGCATTCACGCGCTGCGCGAGGCAATCGCCGCGCACTATCAGCACGCGTACGGGCTGACGATCGATCCGGCGCGCATCGTGGTGACCGCGGGCGCATCGGCGGCGTTGCTGCTTGCCTGCACGGCGCTGGTCGATCGCGACGACGAAGTGCTCATGCCTGACCCCTCCTATCCGTGCAACCGGCATTTCGTGGCTGCCGCGGAAGGCAAGCCGGTGCTCGTGCCGAGCGGCCCCGAAGCCCGCTTCCAGCTCACCGCCGCCGACGTCGAGCGTCTGTGGACGCCCCGCACCCGCGGCGTGCTGCTGGCTTCGCCGTCCAATCCCACCGGTACCTCGATCGAACCCGAGGAACTCAAGCGCATCGTGAAGAGCGTGCGTGCGCGCGGCGGTTTCACCATCGTCGACGAGATTTACCAGGGCCTTTCTTATGGCGAGCCGCCCGTCAGCGCCCTCTCCTTTGGCGACGACGTGGTGACGGTCAACAGTTTTTCGAAGTACTTCAATATGACGGGCTGGCGTCTGGGCTGGCTCGTGGTGCCGCCTTCGCTGGTCGGCGCGTTCGAAAAGCTGACGCAGAATCTTTTCATCTGCGCCTCGGCGCTCGCCCAGCATGCGGCGCTCGCCTGCTTCGAGCCCGATACGCTCAAGATCTACGAAGCGCGCCGGCTGGAATTCAAGCGCCGCCGCGATTTCATCGCGCCCGCGCTCGAATCGCTTGGCTTCACGGTGCCCGTGATGCCGGACGGCGCGTTCTACGTCTACGCCGACTGCACGAACGTCAACCACCCCGCCGCCGGTGACAGCGACGCGCTCACCCGCGCGATGTTGCACGAAGCGGGCGCGGTGATGGTGCCGGGCATGGACTTCGGCGTCGCTGCGCCGCGTCAGTACGTGCGCTTGTCCTACGCGACCGCCTACGAGCGGCTGGAAGAAGCCGTCGCGCGACTGCGCGTCCTGTTCGAGCGCTAGACGGCGCAAACGTCGTACAGAAGCAGAAATGGAAAAAGGCACCCGAGGGTGCCTTTTTCGTTACGTCCGGTCTTCACTGTGGCCTCGGCCCGAATCACGCCTCAGGCCTCAAGCCTCAAGCGCCAAGCTCGGGCCCATGCTTCGCAGCCGCGCCGCCGGTACTCGCATCGTCCTGCGAGGGCGACGAGGAGGCCGAAGTCTTCTCCATCAGCGCATGCGCACCGTCGAGCGTCATATGCACGCGCTTGTCGCCGTTCGGGCCCGTCACACTCGCCACTTTCTGCGTGCCAGCGATGCTGGCCGTCGTGGTCGTGGGCGCCTGCGGCGCGTTGATCGGCACATTGCGGCCGCGAGCCACATCGCGCAGACGCGAGCGCTCGGCCATCACCTTGGCGCCGTAGCCGCCGTCGTCCGGCGAAGTCGAGCCGACATAAAGGCGCAGACCGCCGGGCAGCGAGCCGCCGCGTGCGATGCAGTCCTTCAGGACCAGCGCGCCAACCTTGATGTTGGCGAGCGGATCGAGCGCCGCGCTCTGGCCGCCGAAGTACTGGAACTTGTCCGAGTGCACCTTCGACATGACCTGCATGAGCCCTTGCGCGCCCACGCCGCTTTCGGCATACGGATTGAAGCCCGATTCAATCGCCATCACGGCGAGCAGCAGCAGCGGATCGAGACCCACTTCGCGGCCCGTGTCGAAGGCAGCCTTGACGAGTTCGCCCACCGGTTCCTGCGCGACGCGGTAGCGGCGCGAGAGATAGGTGGCGACCAGCGCCTGTTCGCGCGCCGAGACGAGCACGCGGTCATCGCGGGCGTCAGGCGTGATGCGTTGCGCCGGAATCATACGCGCCAGCGTGCCGACGCTCGGCAGCGAACGCGGGTCCAGACCATTGAGCGTGACCGCGTCGAGCGTGGCCATGCCGCCGTTCGAGACGCTGCTGGCCACATGAGCCACCGCGCCGTTCGAACCGGCCGGGGTGATGCCCGCGCCGGGCAGGCCGGTGTCGGGGACGAGCGCCGTGGGCAGGGTCGCGCCATCGGCAGGGTTGTTGTCGTCGTTGGACGCTGCGCCCGAGGGCATCAGCGACGGCAGCGGATTGCCTTGCAGCAGACGGGCGGGACCCGCCTGCACGGCAGCGGAAACGAAGGGCATCATGCGCGCGGCGAGTGTGCCGCGCCACGTGGGCAGCAGCCACACGGCGAGCGCGAGCACAACGGCGCAACCGCCGACGATGCTGAACAGGTGATGGCTCAGACGCGTGCCGCGGCGCAGCAGCGCACGCAAGCCAAGAGCGAGACGCTCATCGGCGCGCCACCACGATAACCAGGTATTCATCTAACAGATCTCCCCATGGTGCATGATCCGGCGAGCGAAACTCGGCGCGAGGCCGAAGGCCAATCGCAGGATCAAGACGCCGCGCGCCCTGGCTGGTGCGGCAGCGGCGTCGGGAAAACGGCAAAGTACGCCGTGGGTGGAACCCCTCAGGAACAGCAGACGCGCCGTGAGCGGCGCGTGGGGGTTCGCACGCGAACAGCCGGCGCAAGGGCGCCGGCGAGGACAACCAATCTAGACCGTGCAAAGCCGTGCAGGGAGTCGGCTAACGGCGACGCGTTGCGTCTGCAGGACCGGGACGATGGTTAAAATTGCAAGCCCTGCAACCAATGTCGGCGAATTCTAGCAGGGATTTATAGACCGTCAACACTATAGAACGTCAAATCTATAACTAATTGTAATAATGAACGGTGTTCAATCCGGGCGAACCCGCGTGGTGCGCGCGTCTGCGGCGAGTTTGCGGATCTGCCGCCAGCGTGCGCCAGGCAACGCAGGTAAAATCGACAATCGATTTCGTTCAGCTTCGGCTCCGGCCCTGACTCCTGCTGTGCCGCGCGCTGCGGCTCCGACCCTATCCTGATGAAATACAAAGACTTACGTGACTTCGTCGGTCGCCTGGAGACGCTTGGCGAACTGCGCCGCGTGCCGCAGGCCGTCTCTCCCGTGCTGGAAATGACCGAGCTGTGCGACCGCGTGCTGCGCGCCGGCGGTCCGGCATTGTTGTTTGAGAATCGCCAGACGCATGCGTTCCCTGTGCTCGGCAATCTGTTTGGCACGCCGCGGCGCGTCGCGCTCGGCATGGGTATCGATGCGGGCGCAACGGACCATGGCGGCGCAGGCGATGCCGCCGCGCTCGAATCGCTGCGCGACGTGGGCCGCCTGCTCTCCGCGCTCAAGGAACCCGAGCCGCCGCGTGGCCTGAAAGACGCGGGCAAGCTCTTCACGCTCGCCAAGGCCGTGTGGGACATGGCGCCGAAGACGGTGAGCGCGCCTCCCTGCCAGGAGATCGTCTGGGAGGGCAATGATGTCGATCTCGCGAAGCTGCCGATCCAGACCTGCTGGCCCGGCGACGCCGGTCCGCTCATCACTTGGGGCCTCACGGTCACACGCGGGCCGAACAAGACGCGACAGAATCTGGGCATCTACCGTCAGCAGCTGATTGGCCGCAACAAGCTCATCATGCGCTGGCTCGCGCATCGGGGCGGCGCGCTCGATTTCCGCGAATTCGCGCTGCGCAATCCTGGCAAACCTTATCCCGTGGCCGTGGTGCTCGGCGCCGATCCGGCGACGATCCTCGGCGCGGTCACGCCGGTGCCCGATACGCTGTCCGAATACCAGTTCGCGGGTCTCCTGCGCGGCGGCCGCACCGAACTCGCGAAATGTCTGACGCCGGGCGTCGACACGCTGCAGGTGCCCGCGCGCGCCGAGATCGTGCTCGAAGGGTTCATCTATCCGGCTGACAGCGTGCCGGAAGGCGCAGCCTCGCCCGCTCCGGCAGGCGCGCCGCCGCGCCCGGTGAAGGGTGCGAGCGCCGCCTACGAGCACGCGCTCGAAGGCCCTTACGGCGACCACACCGGTTACTACAACGAGCAGGAGTGGTTCCCTGTCTTCACCGTCGAGCGCATCACGATGCGCCGCGATGCGATCTATCACTCTACGTATACCGGCAAGCCGCCCGATGAGCCTGCCGTGCTCGGCGTCGCGCTCAACGAAGTGTTCGTGCCGCTGTTGCAGAAGCAGTTTCCGGAGATCACCGACTTCTATCTGCCGCCCGAAGGCTGCAGCTATCGCATGGCGATCGTGCAGATGAAGAAGAGCTACGCCGGGCACGCCAAACGCGTGATGTTCGGCGTATGGAGCTTCCTGCGCCAGTTCATGTATACGAAGTTCATCGTCGTGGTCGACGAGGACGTCGATATCCGCGACTGGAAGGAAGTGATCTGGGCCATCACCACGCGTATCGACCCGGCGCGCGATACCGTGCTGGTCGAAAACACGCCGATCGACTATCTCGATTTTGCCTCGCCGGTGGCGGGTCTTGGCTCGAAAATGGGCCTCGACGCCACCAACAAATGGCCCGGCGAAACCGACCGCGAATGGGGCCAGGCCATCGAGATGAGTCAGGACGTGAAAATGCGCATAGACCGTCTCTACGACGAACTCGGACTCGGCCGCGCCTGAGTGCGCCGCGCCGCGACTCATGACGAGCCGCGGCGCGCGCCCTGTCGTTCATCCGCGACGCCTTTTGCGACGCCGCGCCCGCTGTGGCTCGCCGTGAGCCGCAGCGCTCATGCATAGAGGAGACACGACGATGAGCCAGTTGGCATCCGAACGCCTGACCCAGCTGAAGGACCCCGCCCTCTTCAAGACGCGCGCCTGGATCGACGGCGAATGGAGCGGCGGTACGGCGACTTTCGCCGTGCTCGATCCCGCCGATAACGCCGAAATCGCCCGCGTGCCGGACTTCGGCGCGGCCGAGGCCAGCCGCGCCATCGCCGCCGCGCACGCCGCGCTGCCGGCCTGGCGCGCGAAAACCGGCAAGGAGCGCGCCGCCGTGCTGCGCCGCTGGTACGACCTCGTGATCGAGCACGCCGACGACCTCGCCGCGATCATGACCGCCGAGCAAGGCAAGCCGCTCGCCGAAGCACGCGGCGAAGTGCTGTACGGCGCGTCCTTTCTCGAATGGTTCGCGGAGGAAGCGAAGCGCGTGAACGGCGACGTGCTCGCCAGCCCCGCCGCCGATCGAAAGCTGGTCGTGCTCAAGCAGCCGATTGGCGTGTGCGCGTCCATCACGCCCTGGAATTTCCCGATCGCGATGATCACCCGCAAGGTGGCGCCGGCGCTTGCGGCCGGCTGCACGATCGTCGTCAAGCCTGCCGAACAGACGCCGCTGTGCGCGCTGGCGCTGGCCGAACTCGCGCAGCGCGCGGGCGTGCCCAAGGGCGTGTTCAACGTGATTACCGCCGATTCGGCGAATTCGATCGAAGTCGGCAAAACGCTCTGCGAAAGCGACGTCGTGCGCCATCTTTCATTCACCGGATCGACGCCGGTGGGTCGCATCCTCATGCAGCAATGCGCGCCGACGGTGAAGAAAATTGCGCTGGAACTGGGCGGCCACGCGCCCTTCATTGTGTTCGACGATGCGGATATTGATGCCGCCGTCGAAGGCGCGGTGATTTCGAAATATCGCAATGCCGGGCAGACCTGCGTGTGCACGAACCGCTTCTATGTGCACGACGCGATCTATGACGCATTCATCGAAAAACTGGCGGCCGCCTCACGCAGGATCAAGGTCGGCAACGGCTTCGACGCGGGCGTGAATCAAGGCCCGCTGATCGATGACGATGCGGTGGCCAAGGTCGCGAAACACGTCGAAGACGCCACGGCGAAGGGCGCGAAACTCGTCGCGGGCGGCCACGTGACCGAGGGCCGCTTCGTCGAGCCCACAGTGCTTGCCGAAGTCACGCGCGACATGCTGATCGCGCGCGAAGAAACCTTCGGGCCAGTCGCGGCCGTGTTCCGCTTCAGCGACGAAGCCGAAGTGATCGAACTCGCCAACGACACCGAATTCGGCCTCGCCTCCTACTTTTATAGCCGCGATATCGGCCGCGTCTGGCGCGTGGCCGAAGCGCTCGAATACGGCATGGTGGGCATCAATACCGGGCTGATCTCGAACGAAGTTGCGCCGTTCGGCGGCGTGAAGCAGTCGGGGCTTGGGCGCGAAGGCTCGAAGTACGGCATCGACGAATATGTCGAACTGAAATATCTGTGCATCGGCGTGTGAGCCGATGCCTGGCTGAACCTGCAGGATCTTGCCGCGCGGTTCGCTTCGAGCACGCTTTGGGCACCCTTTGGGCATGCTTCGGATGCAGCCGCGCGCGGCGCACGACAACAACAAATTCCGCTTTATGTCTCACGTTTCTCTGCTTTCAGACGGCTTTTTTCTGTCGCTTTCGCTGTGTCTCGACATCGGTCTGGTCAATGTCGCGATTATCTCGCTCACGCTTTCGCACGGCTTCCGGCCGGGCTTCTGGCTCGGCTTCGGCTCGTGTTTTGGCGATCTGATTTACGCGGCGCTCGCGCTCGCCGGCATGGCGGCGCTGCTGCAGTTCGATGCGGTGCGCTGGGTGGTATGGATTGGCGGCGCGGCGGTGCTGCTGATGCTCACATGGAAAATGGCGCGCGAAGCGCTCAATCCGGCCAAAGCGCCTCCGGTCGAAGGCGAGGCGGACAGCGCCTCGCCCTTGCCGAACCCCTGGCGCAGCTTTATGCGCGGCGTGCTGCTGGCCGTGTCGTCGCCTAGCGCGATTCTCTGGTTCGCGGCCGTGGGCGGCGCACTCATCGCCAAATCGGGCGCGACGAGCGCGGCATCGGCGGCGCTATTTCTGTCGGGATTCTTCCTCGGCGGGCTTGGCTGGACGCTCTTTCTCTGCGGTCTTGCAAGCCACGGTCGCAAGCGCGCAGGCACCGGCCTGCTGCGCGCGTGTCACGTGCTTTCAGCACTGCTTTTCGCGTGGTTTTCTTATAGCGTGATCGTGAATGGCTATCGCGATCTGATCGTTCAAAGCCCAGGCGCGTCCTGAGTCACGGCCGTCGGTTTCGCTCCCGGAACGACAAAGGCGCAACGCGGCGAGAGCCGGCGTTGCGCCTTTGCAGATCCAAACAATCAACGAACTGACAAGACAGGCGGATGGCCCCCGCCATCCGCCGCCTCACCCTCAAAACTTAACGGCGATACCAGCCACCGTGATAGCCGTGGTAGTAACCATAGCCATGGTGGTAATACGGGTGGCCGTAGTAGCCATAACCACCGTATCCGCCAACCACCACTGCGGGCGGCGGCGCGTACACCACCGGAGGCGGCGGTGCGTAGTACACCGGCGGGGGCGGCGGCGCATAGACCGGCGCTGCGTAGACGGGATATGCCGGTGCGACCGGAATGCCAATGCCGATACCCACCGAAACGTGCGCCTGCGCTGCGCTGACGAGCCCCACACCCAGCGCTGCGGCAACGATAAACGAAACGGTCTTTTTCACTTCTCTTCTCCTGGCGGCCGACGAAGGCGTCGCTCCACATGACGGGCACTGCCCACGTAATGACTCTATCCAAAAGCGCCCTCGCCAATGGTTGCCATTTGTTGCAAATTGCAATTGCCTTATACGTATGGGATGCGCCGCAATAAAGGCCGATAAAACATTTCCGACAAAAAGGCCCCCAAATGACGCCGTATCGCGCCGCCAGGCGGCTTGGCGGCGGCGCATGGCGTTCGCCCGGTCAGAGTTACCGGCGCTGTCAGCCAAGGCCCCTCATACGTAGGTAATGTTTGATTACAAATTGGTCGCGGCGTATGGCCTTTCACGAGCGCGAAGCCGTAAACGACGAAGCCCGGTGCCAGGACCGGGCTTCGTCGGATCGAATCGGGATGCCGAACGCTAGCCGACTTTCACGTAGGCGAATTCGCGTGAGACGCTCGGCGGAACGTAGGCGCCGCTGATCTGCACGCGTGGCGTGAGACGCTTCTTCTGATCCCACCAACGGCGACGCTGATGGGGGGTGAGAAACCGCAGATGCTTACGGTAAGCAAAAATGCTCATGGTGACCTCCCGAATCGTTGTACCGACAGGAAACAGCCCAATTGCAAGACAGCAACAGAAAAGAGCCGGGAAAACCGTAGTCATGGAAACCATTGTGCGCAGATCGCGCGAGCGCCGAACGCGGTGTAGCGAGATAGCCGCGTGCGCGGGACATAACGTCCGGGACCTGTTCGTCGCACGTGCAACGTGCTCAGCGAACATGGCAGCGGCGGCCCTGGGCCAGTCACGCTGCGGGTCGGACAGTTCGCCCCCGGCCTGTATCGCGCGCGCCAGGCGAATTCCCGCTTCTCCGGGTGCCGGCTGCGACCTGCGATCGAGACCCCTTCCTTGCGCGCCCAAGTTCGCGCAGCAGAACCCGTGCCACGGGTTCGTCATCAATTCTGCCGGCGGCAGCCATCCTGTCTTTTTTGGGCTGACGCCGATATGCCCTCGCGTCCTTTTTAGCCGGACCATGCGCTGTGCTTCGGTACGTCAGCGAACACTGCGCGACACAGCGCGCCGGACGGCCATTGAAACCACTGTAACGGTTTACCCGGAAGCCTGTCAGAATCATGTGCGCGTGCCATGGGCAGCCGCCATCCTGCACCCATACTGGCAAGGCGTAAGCCGTGGTAATGTGGCAACGGCGCGCAGATGTCGGCGCAAGGCGGCACGGGGCGCACGCTTAAGGGATTCATCGACGAGAACGCACAATGATCAAGGTCAGCATCCTCTATCCGTATCGGGAAAACGGCCGGTTCGACAGCGAGTACTACGTGACGCGGCACATGCCGCTCGCGGCGCAACTGTTCGGCGACGCCTGCAAGGGCTGGTCGGTCGACATCGGCATCAACGCGGGGCCGCCGGGTACACCGCCGCCCTATGTGGCGACGGGGCACTTCCTGTTCGAAACGCTCGACGCCTTTTACGCGGTGTTCGCCGCCCACGACAAGGTGCTCATCGACGATATTCCCAACTACACCGACGGCGGCAACGGCACGATCCTCATCAGCGAGATCAAGATCACGGTCTGATCCGCGCGCCGCGAGCCATCGCACGCGTGCAGGCGCCTGGCCGCGCCATCACGTGCCGTCATTCACCAAAAGAAGGAAAAAACTCCGATGTTCGGCGATATCGCCCGTTTTCTGCTCAACACGATCTTCACGTTGTTCGGCGCCGCCCTGCTGATGCGCGCCTGGCTCCAGTTCGTTCGCGTGCCGCCCTACAACCCGGTCACGCACGCCATCCAGCAGGCCACCAACTGGCTCGTACTGCCGCTGCGCCGGGTAATTCCGGGCGTGCGCGGCGTCGACTGGGCGAGCATCGTTGCCGCTCTGCTTGCGTCGGTCGTCTACGTGCTGCTGATGGTGTGGCTGGTGGGGGTCGATCCGCTCGGCCTGTTGCCCACGCTGCTGATCGTCGCGGTGCTCACGCTCGTCAAGTGGGCGCTCAACCTGCTGATCTGGCTCACGATTCTGATGGCGCTGCTGTCGTGGCTGAACCCGCGCTCGCCGGCCATGCCGGTGTTGTTCCAGGTCACCGCGCCGTTCCTCAACCCGCTGCGCCGGATCCTGCCGAACTTCGGCGGCCTCGATCTTTCGCCGATCCTGCTGTTCGTGATCGTCCAGGTGCTGCTGATGATCGTCACGCGCGCGGCGGTTTCGCTCACGCTGTTCGGCATCTGATCCGGGTCTGACCGGATCGTAGAATCATCGTTTAAATCGCGTCGCCGGGTTTTTCAGATTGCGCGAATTTGCGCAAGCCGGCGAAAACCGCGTAAAATGGCGCGCTCTGCGGGCGTCGTATAATGGCCATTACCTCAGCTTCCCAAGCTGATGACGTGGGTTCGATTCCCATCGCCCGCTCCAGTATTCCTCGCCGCTCTTCGTCGTCGTGACGAAACGGTATCAAGCGCCAAACCTGCTCCCTGCTTTAGCAAAATCCGCGGCTTTCCGCCGATGCCTTCGCGCGTCCGGCTTTCGGCATGCTTGCGCAGTTCGCTGCGCGTCGATCGGTCGTTGCGCTAGCATCTTGTTTACATGGCTCGATCCAGGTTTGATCCGATTTCGATCCACATGATCGGCGCGACCCGATCCTCGGCCAACCACCCGCGTTTTTCCCCTGCGTGCCCGCACGCAGGCGTCATCGATGGAACGATTTTTCATGTCCCGCCGCAGTGCGGTTGCGCTTATCGTGAGAGTGCGCACATCACTGCTGGCCCAAAACGACGACCCGTCAGTTGCCAACGCCCAGCGTCAGCAGGAGCGCGTTGCCGCTCTCACGCGCCTGCTGTTCGACGTGCGCGCCGGACGCGTCAGCGTGTTCGAGCTGAAAGATCCGGCGTCGATGCACATCACTATCTCGTCGGACTGACCAGAAACGGGCAAGCAGCCTGGCCCAGCGGCGCGTCAGGGGCCACAAGCCGCGCTGTTATAATCCGCGGTCCGCGGTCGTGCTCCGCCGTATTGCGCGCAGGTATGCCTATATATGCCCGTGCGCGCCTGCGCACGCCGATCTGCCCGAACACAAGCGGCACCTTGTCCGCCAGCAGCGAGCCGCGCAGCAAGCGATGTCTGCCTCTGCGCCAGACGTGGCCTGCTGCCTCTATTTCCCAGCCTCGAAGATGAACCACGAACCGAACGATCCGGCGGACGACGCCGCTGAAATGCCCGCCGCAGCCGACGCTGACACCAACGCCGAAGGCGGCGCGCAAGCCAGCCTGCGCCATCGCCGCATCCGCAGCTTCGTGACGCGCGCCGGGCGCGTGTCGACAGGTCAGCGCCGCGCGATGGACGAACTGGGTCCGCGCTTCGTCGTGCCCTATACCCCCCAGGCGGCCGACTTGAACGCCTTGTTCGGCCGGGAAGCGCCGCGCGTGCTGGAGATCGGTTTCGGCATGGGCGCGAGCACGGCGGAAATTGCCGCGCTGCGTCCGAACGACGATTTTCTCGGCGTGGAAGTGCACGAACCGGGCGTGGGCGCGCTGCTCAAGCTGATCGGCGAGCAGGAGCTCACGAACATCCGCATCATCCAGCACGACGCCGTGGAAGTGCTCGAAAACATGATCGCGCCGGATAGCCTCGACGGCGTGCACATCTTCTTCCCCGATCCGTGGCACAAGGCGCGTCATCACAAGCGCCGCCTGATCCAGCCGAAGTTCGTGCAGTTGCTGATCTCGCGCATGAAGCCGGGTGCGTATTTGCATTGCGCGACCGACTGGCAGAACTACGCCGAACAAATGCTTGAGGTGCTCGGCGGGGAGGCCGCGCTCGAAAACACGGCCGCCGATTACGCGCCGCGCCCCGACTATCGTCCGGTGACGAAGTTCGAGCGACGCGGCCTGCGCCTGGGTCATGGCGTCTGGGATCTGGTGTTCAAGCGCCGCGCGGTCTGAAATCGGCTCAAACGACGATGAAGAAACGAAACGGGCGCCTCCACGGCGCCCGTCTTGCATTTCTGGATCGAAGATCGAAGCGCGAAGCCAGACGTCAATCGCCCCAGTCCAGCCCGCCGCTATAGCCAACCAGCAGGATCACCAGGCCGAACACGATGCGATACCACGCAAACGCCGTGAAATCGTGCGAGGCGACATAGCGCAGCAGCCAGCGCACGCAGGCAAACGCACTCACGAAGGCGGCGATAAAGCCCACGCCGAACAAACCAAACCAGTCCATCGACAGCGTCTGCCAGGTCTTGTGGAGCTCATAGAGCGTCGCGCCGAAGATCACCGGTATCGCGAGGAAAAACGAGAACTCGGTGGCGACGCGCCGTTCGACGCCGAACAGCATCGCCCCGATGATCGTCGAGCCGGAGCGCGACATGCCAGGGATCAGCGCGCAGCATTGCGCACAGCCAATCTTGAAGGCGTCGAGCAGCGTGATTTCGTCGAGCGAATTGACGCGGGCGGGCCGCGCCGTGCTGACGGCCACCGCCCCTGCGGCACTGCCGGCCGGGTTGCTCACCACGCCGCCAGCCGCCCGCATGCGCCCTTCCACCCACAGAATGATCAAACCGCCAAAGACCAGTGCGCATGCCACCGGCACTGGCGAGAACAGCACCGACTTGATCGCCTTCTCGAACATCAGGCCGAGCACGACGGCGGGAATCGTCGCCACGATCACGTTGAGCGCGAAGCGCCGCGCATCGGGCCGCGAGGGAAGGCCCGCCACCACGCCGCCAATCTTGCGTCGAAACTCCCAGCACACCGCGAGAATCGCGCCGAACTGGATCACGACGTCGAAGGTCTTTTCGTACTCGCCGTCGAAGCCGAGCACGCTTCCCGCCACGATCAAATGGCCCGTGCTGGAAACCGGCAGAAATTCCGTCAGCCCCTCGACGATACCCAGAATCAGGGCCTTGCACGTTACGATCCAGTCCATCCCTGCACCTCGCGATAGTGGCGTCGCGCGCGCCGAGCCTGGCTTCTGTCGCTATTTCTCGACAATCTGCACGCGTATGCCGTTTGTAAGGATGGTGATTGTATCGGGTTCGTAATTGACGCCGGCGAACTGCAGTTGATCGGGCTTGAACGTATAGACGGGATAGTTGGTGAGCAGCTGGGTGGCGGCGAGCGCCGCCACGGCATTGACCTGCTGCGCGTACGCGGCGGCGTTGCCCGCCATATCGACGCTATCGACCGATGGCGAGCGCAGGACGACCGAGCGGCTTGTCGCATCGTAGGCCAGCTCGCTCGACAGCGTGAACGCGCCATTGACGGGCTGCTGCATGAGCGGGCTTTCGAGGTGGGCGTCGACGTGCACGGCCACGCGGTTGCGATCGGGCAGCAAGGTGACGACTGGATTCGTCAATGCGACCTCGAACAGCTGCTGAACCGAGCGGTGATACGGGAATTTGCGCAGCACTGCATCCTGCACCTGCTGCTGCGAGAACGTGTAGTGATCGGGGATGAACGGGAAGGTGCCCGTCGCGCAGGCGCCGAGCGACATCGCCGCGCCAGCGGCCGCGCAGGCCGACAGCAGGAAAGCGCGCCGCGTGGCGCGAGGCGCATGCGGGCTGCGCAAGAGGTGGGGAGCGCGCGGCGCGCGTCGGATCATGCGAAATCTCCTTGAAGAACGGCGATGCTCAACGAGCGCGTCAATGCGCGCCCCGAGGCGTGGACAGCGGCTGCGTGGCGGCTTCGAGCTGATCGAGCCAGAACAGCGCTTCTTCGCGCGACGTGCCGCACATCTCGGCCTGCGGCTGCAGCCCGGAGCAGCAGGCGGGCCGCAACGGCGAACCGAAAATCTTGCACTGCAAGTCCTCGCCTAACTGCGCACAACGCACGCCAGCGGGCTTGCCATTGGGCATGCCGGGGATCGGCGAGCTGATGGAGGGCGCGATGCAGCACGCGCCACAACCGGGACGGCAGGCGTGCGCGGACGCGCTAGAAGTTGAAGCGGCACTCACATCGGCTTCCTGAAACAAAACTGTTGCTGAATCAAAACGGCCGCACGGCGCAATCGGCATACAAACCCACGCGAACCCTCGCGCCCTTTTGCACGCGGCACTGCCCGCATTGTGCCACCTCGCGCGCATCGGCCTGGATTGGCTCGGACTGCGACCTTTTTACACAAACGACGCAAGCCGTCGCCCTCTTACACTGGATTTATCCGGCGCTGTCAGAGCCGCCTGCCCGCGCGAACGATGAGATGCGCGCGCGGCGCTGCCCGCGCCCCATCCCAGAGAGCCACGCATGAGCGACGCCGACCTCCTCTTCCGCCCCGACCTGCTCGCCAAGTACGGCGCAAACGGCCCACGGTATACGTCCTATCCCACTGCCCTGCAGTTCCGCGACGATTTCGACCTCGACCACTACCGGCGCGCGGCGGCCGATCCCGGCGCCGCCGACACCGATCTCTCGCTCTACTTCCACATCCCGTTCTGCGACACCGTCTGCTTTTATTGCGGCTGCAACAAGGTCGCGACAAAAAACCGCGGGCGCGCGAAGCCGTACGTCCGGCAGCTCGTGCGCGAAATGGCTTCGCAGGCGGCGCTGTTCGATACCAGGCGACCCGTCTCGCAATTGCACTGGGGCGGCGGCACGCCCACTTTTCTCTCGCTCGAAGAAATGAGCACGTTGATGGCGGCCACCCGCGAGCATTTCGCGCTGCAGCCCGAAAACGAGGCTGAATATTCGATCGAGATCGATCCGCGCGAGGCCTCGGCGGAAACCATCGGCCACCTGCGCAGCCTGGGCTTCAACCGCTTGAGTCTTGGCGTGCAGGATTTCGATCCGGTGGTGCAACATGCCGTCAACCGCGTGCAGCCGCTCGAACTGACCATCGACGTCATGAACGCAGCGCGCGCGAACGGCTTCGATTCGATCAGCGTCGATCTGATCTACGGACTGCCACATCAGAACGTCAAGAGCTTCCGGCGCACGCTCGACACGATCCTGCTGCTCGCGCCTGAGCGCATTTCCGTGTTTGGCTACGCGCACATGCCGCAGCTGTTCAAGATGCAGCGGCAGATCGACTCCGCCGCGCTGCCTGCGCCCGCCACGCGCCTTGCGCTGCTGCAACTGGTGATCGAACAGCTGACCGACGCCGGCTATGTGTACATCGGCATGGATCACTTCGCGCTGCCCACCGACGAGCTCGCATGCGCCCAGCAGCAACGCACGCTGCACCGCAATTTCCAGGGCTACAGCACGCGCGCGGACTGCGATCTGATCGGCTTCGGCGCTTCCTCGATCGGCAAGGTCGGCGATGTGTACGCGCAGAACGCGAAGGATCTGCCGGGTTACGGCGCGGCGATCGATGCCGGGCGGCTGGCGATCTCGCGCGGCGTGCGCCTCACCGCCGACGACCGGCTGCGCCGCGACATCATCACCGAGCTGATGTGTAATCTCGAATTGCGTTTCGATGAGTTCGAGGCGGCTTATGGTGTGCGTTTTCCAGCGGCCTTTGCGCCGGAACTGGAGCGTCTGCGCACCTTCGAGGCCGACGGGCTGGTCGCGCGCAGCACCAACCGGCTGGAAGTGCTGGCCGCCGGGCGCATGTTCGTGCGCAATATCGCGATGGTGTTCGACCGCTATCTGGGCACCCAGCAGGCGGAGCGCTTTTCGCGCACGATCTGAGCGCAGCTTGCCGAGGCTGCGGTTTTACGTCATAATTTATGGCTACTTTGAGCGCCCGCCCTCTTGACGGGTTGCTAGAGCTGCCTCGGTGGTGAAATTGGTAGACGCGCCGGACTCAAAATCCGGTTCCGAAAGGAGTGCCGGTTCGATTCCGGCCCGAGGCACCAAAGAATATTCCTGCAAGTTCCTAAGAAGTACCGAAACCCGCGACAGCATAAGCCTTCGCGGGTTTTTTCTTTCCCAGATGTTCCCGTCTGATCCCAAGACAGCCGATGGTATCTGATGGTACTTTTGATGGTGTCCCGCCGTTTCTGCGATACCATCGCGAAAAATACCATCGGAAATACCAATATGCTGACCGACCTTCAGTGCAAGAACGCCAAGGCGAAGCCGGACGGGAAGCCGAACAGGATCACGGATGGAGACGGGCTGTATCTCGAAGTCACCGCCTCAGGTTCGAAATACTGGCGGCGCAATTACCGCCGCCCCGTGACTGGCAAGCAAAACACCCTGTCTTTCGGCACCTACCCAGACGTGTCATCCGCTGCCGCGCGGGAGGCGAACGCTGCCGCCACGAAACAGCTTGCTGCGGGCATCGACCCTGCCGAGGCGAAGAAGGCGAGCAAACGCGCTGCCCGGATCGCGGCAGTCAACACGTTTGAGGCGGTGGCCTTGGCGTGGATGGACGAACGCCGCCCTTACGTGCAGCCTGCGCAGTACGACAAAACGCTGGCGCGCTTCAAGAAAGACGCGTTCCCGTGGCTCGGCACGCGTCCCGTAGTTGAAATCGAAGCCCCGGACATTTTAGATGTCCTTAAGCGGGTGGATAGCCGTGGCACGCGCTTCACGGCCCACCGCCTGCGCGGCGAGATTAGCCGCGTGTTCCGCTACGGCATCAAGGAAGGCTTGTGCAAATTCGATCCGGCACGTGACCTAGTCGGCGCGATTCCGCCAGCCCAAACGACGCATTTTGCCTCTATCACGGAACCTGAAAAGGTAGGTGAGATGCTGCGCGCGTTCGATGGCTTTACCGGCACGTTTCCCGTGCTCTGCGCGCTTCGCCTCGCTCCCATGCTGTTCGTGCGCCCCGGCGAACTGCGCAAGGCGGAATGGGAGCAGTTTGACCTCGATAAGGGCGAGTGGCGTTACCTCGTGACAAAGACGACGACGGCCCACCTCGTGCCGCTTTCAACTCAGGCAGTCGCGATCCTGCGCGAACTGTATGCGCTTACTGGCTCGGCTCGCTACGTCTTCCCTGGTGCGCGCGACCGCAAGCGCCCCATGAGTGAGGCCACCATCAATGCGGCTTTGCGACGTCTCGGCTACGACACCCGCACAGAGATAACCGGCCACGGTTTCAGGGCCATGGCGCGCACCATCCTGCACGAGGAGTTGGAGCAAAAGCCGGAAGTGATTGAGCATCAACTTGCTCACGCAGTGCCAGACAATCTGGGCGGCGCATATAACCGCACCCGCTTCATCAAGGAACGGCGCGCAATGATGCAACGGTGGGCGGACTATCTTGAGCGGCTGAAATCTGGGGCGAAAATCATTCCCATCACCGCAGCAGGCGGTGCATAGTGCAGCGCCGTTCGGTGCACTATGCACCGCAACGACGTCCGATCGCAAACCCGGTATTCAGCACGTTACTGGCGTAAATCAAGAAGGCGCGTCAGCGATTCGTGTACTATCGATTTTGGCGGGCCTGAGCGTTTGTACCAGCCTCCGACTCGGCGAAAACAGGATGGGCTGCTGGCGAGGGGCTTCCCGGCACCTTACACAAGAAGCCGGGCCTTTTGCTCTTACGACGCTTGATGCATCCCCAGTGACGCCATTAAGTCCGTGTCTGCGAATAGTCGATTGCTCGACGAAAACGAGGAGCCTTCCGAGTGAGTGCACACGAACTTCAAACGAAATCGCAAATCGAACTCGACTTAGAAGCCGCACGGCGAAAGAAGCTCAGCAAGCTGCAAGAATTTGATGCAGCAAAATACCTAACAGACGAAGCGAGCATTCAAGCGTATCTGTGGTTCGCACGCGAAGCGGATAATCCCAAACTGCTGAGTGATGCAGAAGAGGATGTGATCCGCGCCCTTGCCGCGAACTCCAAACGTCACGCCCCGGAGTAGCGCCCCTACGGAGTCAATGCTCTCACGCCTGCCATGCATCCGTGAGGAGAGCAACCTCAGACATAGAGAATTCGGGCCGCAAGCTAAGCCACATACGTACTTTGTCGCGCTGACTATCAGACGCCGAGCGGCCTCGGGCCGCCGACGTCACATATCCGCTGAGATCTTCGTCCAGCCCACCGCCGAAGCGCAACCCCAAAGGCTCGATGCAATCTTGGATGAACTCGTCCAGGAGCTTGTCGCAAGCCCCGTCAGTTAGCGGCGACGCGAGTCGCGCGGAGATTGCGAAGCCCAGTTGCGTAAATTCACCGAGGTGAAGCTTTTTGCGCTGCCGCCGATTGTGCTGCTTGGTCACGTAACTTTCCTCTCAAAATATCAGATCTCTCCACAATATACCCATCAGGCTGAACCTGCCATATCCAGATGTGCCCTTGCGTCGCGCTTATGCATAAGTTCTACGCGGGATCTATTTGTACTTTATGTACTAACTCGAAGCCACCGAATATTGGTGCATCTATTTTTGAAAAATAGACATATTTATATTTCAAAACAAATAGTTACATCGATTTGAGTTTATCTATTTTTCGATATAAGCTGCCGACTTTTCAAGGACTGAAATGTCACAAAAATCAAAAAAAGGTGCGAAATCGAATATCTCCTCAATCCGCAAGACGCCTTGGGCGGATGCGCACCCGCGCGTGACCAAGAAATTTTCTACCGAATTTACTGAGGAACTTCACATGCAGATGGTCTGGCTCATAGAAAACGTGCCGAAGCTCTCTATTCGAAAAATCGTGCAGGAAGCAACTGCCCTGTATGTTGCACAGAAGATCAAGGAACATTACATTCAATGATGGTGGATAAGGCGAGCGCGCGAAGATCTAGCTCGCGGACTGCCGTTTATAGGAGCTTCAGGTCGTGAAGATCAGTGAATTGCCAGAGGGGGACCCGGCCGAAATCCTGACAGATGAGGAAACCATTGCTGCGTACCTGGCCGAAGCAGAACGCGACGCCGACCCAGCGGTTTATCAACGGGCGCTCGACACTGTAGCCCGCGCGAGAGCAAAGAACGAAAAATCCGATCCGGCGACTACCTCCAAAGCAGCGAGCGCGATGGACTGGAGGCGGCGAGCCGGTCGCAAACCGCTTGGGCAGAGTCGATGACGATCACGACCGCTTACCGGGTTCTAACGCCGCACGGCGGTTTTGAGGCGCAGTGGGATGAGGACGATGAAATCCCCGTCGCCTATGTCGGCGACGCGGACGCTATCGCGTTTTTCAAGTCGGTGCTCGACCTCAACCCGATTTCTGCGCGCGGCGGCGCGCTCGTGCAGTTCGCCGCACTTCAGCCTGACGATATGGCGTTTTGCCAGCGGCCCGAATTGGGCATCACCGTCATCGAGCCGATTGACGACCTGCTTGACGATGACGCCGCAAGCGGCGACGACAGCAACGTGATTATCAACGGGCGCAAAAGCAAACGGGCCAGCCGAAGCTGACCCGTCTGCCGCTAGGCATCTCATCGGGCATCCGGGGCGTAGCGCTCCGTCAGGTAAGCAATCGGTGGCATCCGTCCTGCGCGAAGCTCATCGAAATAGCTGTCAATGGCGCAATAGCGTGTGACCTTTTGGCGTAGCGGCCCAATCGCGTTCGAGAGGCGTTCGATGTTGGCGATGAGCGCGGAACTGCCGCGAACCTCATCGAGCCCATGCCTGCGAGCGGCGGCGAGTGCCGTCTCGACCTCCTGCGAGGCGTCGCACACGCGCATGAAGTCCTCGGGGACGGGCTGCGTCTGATTGGTGAACTCGATCATCACCGTGGCGAACTGCGCAGCTATACCGCCGAGTATCGACTCGGTGCCGCGCATGAGCGCGTGCTGGTGCGCGGCGCGGCCGTCATACTCCATGTGCGGTGAGAGTCCAAACAGGAAATCGCACGACACGGCATAGACCTGCGACGCTCGCCGAATGAACTGATAGTCGTCAGGAATCTTGCGCTGGCCGGATTCGATCAGGCTGATCTGCGTCGAGTTGGCGTAGCCGAACTTCTCGGCGGCCTCCACGGCGGTCATGCCAGACATAACGCGCGCGACGATCAGGTTGTAACGCAGCGTCTCCAGTTCTTCAGGCTTGTTCTTGTCGCGCACGAAGCGCTTAAGAGTCTGCTGCGCCAGTGCATCGCGTTGCGCGTCAGTGACGCCTGGTTTCGTACGCGAACGGCCCGACAGCAAATTCTCGTCGGCGCGCGAGTCATCGCCGACTGGTTCGATCTGCCCCGTTTCGCCGCCCTCGACTGCGTTCACCCAGCCCTCGCGCCTCGCCGCATGCGCGACGGCAGAACATGAAAGGGCAAACCGCGTCGCGATATTAGCAATAGGTGCGCCGCACTCGAACATTTTGCGAGCACGGCCCCAATCGCGCTGGCTCATGTGACGTGTTGAATCAACGCTCACGCGAACACTCCACGGAAAATCCAGTTTCAAACCGGCTTGCGACCTGCTCCAGGCGCTCGACAAGATTGTTGAGATCGAGCAATTCCGACTGCTGCGAGCGGCCGTCAGGAGCGGGCCAGTCGCCCGCCGCACTGCGTTTGTAAATGCTCGATGCGCTGACCCCGTATTCACGCGCGAGCGACTTTGCCGTCGCCCCACCAGCTACGTAGCGACGGCCAATCTCGGCCCAAGCCACGGGAGGCAGGCGCTTACCCATTGCTCAGACCGCTCAGAAGCTCCGCATGGTACAAGGGGGCACCCGCAAGGAACTCTCGCGCAATCTGAAGGTCGCGCTCGGCGGTTTCGATTGCGCGCGCCCATTCGGCGAGGTCGCTCTCGTCCGGCTTGACGCCCGCGCGCTGAATCGCCTCAGCGTCGAGGCCCGCCTCACTAAGCTTTTCAGCAAATTTGGCGCGAGCCTGATCGTAAGTACGAACCTCCATCTGAAGCGCTTCGATCTTACGTGGCGCATTGATCAGCAGCGCCGTGCAGCGCGCGATATCGACGCGGAAGCGTTCACGCTGATCAGCCGCGAAGCGGTCAAGGTCGGCTTTGTGCTGCCGCATCACGTCGTGTCGCGAAAGCAAATCGCCAATGCGTGCGCGAAGGACGATGGCCACACTCTGGCCGCAGTCATCGGCCATCTCGACCGCCCGGGTAATCTCATTGAGACGGCCGTACGCCGCGAATAGCTTCGAGGCGGCAAATACCGCCTCATCGGCCAAGCGGCGAACGACCGGATCGCGAAGCGCCGCGTAAAGCGACTGGTGGTGCATTCCGGGGCAAGCTGGGTCAACTGCGAAATTCGAATTCATGGGTTGCTTACATTTCTTGTGGGAGAACGCACAGTTTCTCCGCTTCTTTCGCAGTGGCCTCGTCGCATTTTCCTAAAATTCCGCTCGACCGTCCTAAAAATCTCCGACGTGTCCGATCAAACGTGACATACGCACGCGCGCGTCCGCATAGGCATGGGGAAACTCTGGTGAGTCAGGTCGCTTTCTGCGTTTTCGTTCGTCCTACGCGCGAGCGCGCGTGCGCGTAGGCGTAAGAAAATTACTTCGGTCCTCGCGCGGGATAGTCATCGATCAACGCCCGCACGGCGAGCAGAACGCGGCTATTCGCTTGCAGGCTCGCGACCACGTCTCCAGGGCGACCGCCCGATGGACGCCTGCGAACGGCGTCGCGCTCGACTAACGCTTGGCGAAGCTCTGCCGCTGCACGAAGGCGCGGGAGAATGTCGAATTTAGTCATCGAAATGTCCCGGTGCCACGCCGAGGCGGCGTGCAATTTCCTGCGCACCTGTCGGAGTGAGTTGCGCCCAACGAACCACGCCACGGCCCCGCAGCACCGCCCATCCAGCAGATAACGCCGCATCAGTTGCGCGCCAGCCGACGGCCGTACGGTACAGCCAGCCCTCACGAGAGAGCCGTTCGAACAAATCGGCGCGCTTCATGCGCAGCTCGCGTGCAATGGCGGTTATGGGACAACACCCGGCATACCGGTTGACCGTCTCGTGCCCCGGCTTCAGCTTGCTTCCCGCACGAGCGCGCACTAATGCGCATTGCACGCGGCGCTGTACTTCTTCTTCAGGTTCCCCAAGCCGCCGAAGTGTTTCGGCAAACAGGGAGGCGTTCTTTTCGAGGGTGGATGCTCTCATGCGTATCAAATCCGTTTATTGAAGATCGGGTCCCTACATCCGATATGTATAGGGAAATCGTGCGCCAACTGCGCCAATGCGCCAACGCGGCCCGAAAAGCCTTATCCAGCAAGGCTTTCAACATTGGCGCACTTTTCAGAATCTGCGCCAACGTTGGCGCATCAGCACGGACAAGCCTGCGCTTCTTCTTTCATATTGCAAAAGCGCCAACAATGCGCCAACAATGCGCCAACGCTGAAAGCCCTATCCAGCAAGGCATTCATGGATCGTTGGCGCAGTTGGCGCAGTTGGCGCAGTTGGCGCATGGTTTTCTCTATACGTGCGCGCGTAGACGACAAAAACTACCGCGACGGTGGCCCTTGTTACGTGAGCGCGGCATTATTCGTCATCGTCATCAGGCGGAGCCTCACCTGCGCGCGACCGCATTCGATATCCGTCGCCGAGATTGATGCCCTTGAATTTGCCGATGTTGACCTTGTAGGAGCGCCGCTTCTCGTTACGGTGCAACATGCCCGCCTCATGCAACACGCGGCACGCGCGAAGCATGTCAAACCCGGCGATGACTTCGTTGCGGAAAGCGTGCTCACGCACATAGAACGTGACTTGATCGTCCTTGTAACGACGAAAACCCATTGCGTCGCGCACGCTCGGCTCTTGCGGGTCTGCCTCAGTAGAAAGCAGGATGAAGCGGCCAAACTCGTTTGACAGCAACACAGCGTTCGCCTGCTCGATCAAGCGCGCGTCATCACGATCGCCCGTACCGAACACGTCGAGCCAGCGCTTCCATACGCAATCAATGGCAGCGCGCGCCTCCTCTTGAGTCCATCCCGTCAGTCCTGCGCGGGCGGCGAGGACAGCGGCGGCCGACAGGATCGCAAACTTGCGCGTCGCGCGGCGCACTGGCGGGGCCGATCCGTCTGGAACCATCGCGGCCATGCGTTCGCGCTCGCGATTGATCGTATCGCGAGCTTCATCCCACCTGGAAACCAGCCATTCCACAAATGCACGCCCGAGCGAGCCGTGGCACTCGTGCGATGCCGACGAGAATGCTTCAGCAAACTCGCCCGCCGTCGCGAATTCATGCAAGCAGTCGAATGCGCGATGCGCGCCCCCGTCGGCAGGCACGTCGAGCATACGGATTTCCTGACCGCCCCGAGGTTGCAAGCCTCCCTCGCTCAGATAGCGGCTCATAGCGACTTCGCCCGTCGATAGGAGCGTCGAGAGCCACGATCGGGCCGCGACCGTACCGCCGTCGCGCGCGCCCTGCGACTTAGACTGCCCGTTCAACATCAGGTAAAGCGCGGGGCCAATGCGGCTCGCGTCGCCCGCACCAATTTCGTCGAGATACAGCAGCCGATGGTTAGCGGCCTCGGCATTCAGCGCGTGCCCGAGAGACGTGCCGCTCCAGCTTGTCTTTGTGCGCAGCGGATCGCCCCAAACGCTCGCGGCAACGTCGCCGCACGTCGTCTTGCCTGATGACGTGTTCGCGTACAAATGCAGCCCAATGCCGTCTTTCTCGCCTGCGATCGGCAGCAGAGGCCCAGCCAGCGCGCACGCAATTGCTGCCATTGGCAGCGCATTTCCACGCGCGAGCCTGCCAACTGACGCGCGCCACTCGTCGAGCGTTCCGCACGCGGCGTATGCCGCAGGATTGCTCAGGCGGCCATCGAAGTGCATGCGGCCATCCGGCGTACCGATCACCGTGCCGTCCGGCATCACAAACGAGCGGCATTGCCAGCCGGGCAGGCTAATGATTTTGTAGTGCGTCTCGCGGTTCCACGTTTGCAACCACAAAGCCAATCGCTCGCGGGCAGAGCGCCCCACAGCAACCGCCAGCCCGCCATTGCGCAACCGAGACCAGCCCTCGCGCTCGCCGATTTCGGCGCACGGCATGGCGGTAGTCACAGCCTGCTTGTTTCCGGGGCGGTTCCAGCGAAGCACGCGCACCTGACGGCCCGAGTCATCAGAGCCGATACCGAGAATTTCGAGCGGGTCACACAACCAAAGCGGCGCGGCATGAGTCAAATCGCCGGTTTCAGAATCGACCTTGACGCCGACGAAGTACGTCCCCGACGGGCTAACCGAAACGTGCTCCACTGGATCGCCATTCGGCCCATAGGCGCTCTCGCGCTTGCCTTCAATAACGGCCGCCATCGCCGCATCAAGTACGGCCGTCACGGCGCTCGCGCCGCGCGCTGCGTGCATATCGTTGAAATCACTCAGGCCCGCATCGCGCTCGCCGTCGAACGTAGGGTATACAGCCACGCCACCGACCGCCTGCGCGGCCTCTCGCGCCTTCTCAGCCCCATTCCCGAGGTCCCCGCATACGACAAGCCTCGCGGCCGGATGCTTCGCCTTCAGCGCCTCTGCAACCTTGAGCAGATTGCCGCACGACAATGCAGCGACAGCAGGCGCGCCAGTGCATTCGTGAACCGATAGCGCGGTCGCCACGCCTTCGCAGATATGGATCAGCGGCGCATCCTCTGCAATCGGCCCGGTGGCCCAGAACCCGCCAGCCTTCACGCCGCCCGCCAGCGCGGCCTTGCGGCCGCCGCCGTCAATCATTTCGATCGTCGAGAGCTTGCCGCCCACCATCACCGGCACGATCAGGATGCGGCCCTCCAGCGGCATGTCGCCGCTTTTCGGCTGATAATCGATCAGGGTCGCCAGCTTGGCCGCCACAATCTCGCACAGGCCGTCGACGGGCTGGATGCCCTTGAGCACCAGATACGGATTTGTAGCGCTGACGGCCGCTGCGTTCGCCAGCACAGCGAACGACGTCGCCGCCGCGTGGCTGGCCCTTGCTTCACGATTCTGCGCGTCCTGCGCCGCACGCTGCTCGCGCTCTGCGCGAGATCGAGCCTGCAACGCAGAATCAACCGTAGCCGCAGCAGGGCTGCGCGTATCGAACCCGAACCCCTTGGCGATATGGAACAGCGTATTGATCGCGATGCCGCCGTCTGCTGACAGCGAGCGCCACGTGCTGCGCACCGCCGCTGCATCGTAGCTCTTGCCGCGCTGGCTCCACTCGTCGAATAGCTCAAAGCCACCGTCACCCATTTCGTGCTTGAGAGACGCGCCGACGCGCACCCACTCGTCACGTTCCAGATCGGCCGGAATGAAGCCCATCGCAGCGCGAATGCGCTCTTCGCCAGTGATCGCCATCATGCGCCTACTCCCGAGAGGCGTTCGGCTTTGTCGTGCAGATGCAGGCTCAGAGATTCGAGGCGGTCACCGAGCAATGCCGCTGCTGATGACGCGAGAGCTAAAAGATGGTCGGATTCAGCACTGGCAAGGGTTTCGGCGTTGCCATGGGTGCGCTCAACCGTAGCTATGCGCGCAAGGCTGATCGCTGCAGCGGTGCCACGTGCGACGCTGTGTGCGTGCTCCAGCAGGCCAGAGACGCTCTCGGGCAATGCGTTGTCGCAGAACTGCTTAAGGAGGGTGTCACGCATCACGAGCCTCCTCGCGGGCAATGTCGGCCAGACGGCGCAGAGCGTCGCCGGTTAAGTCGAGCGCATCAAATACCGTCGGCGCGGTCGCTGCGTCACGCAGTGCGGCACGGATGATTTCGAGAACGGGAGAGTGTTGGGGTACAGACGTGCGCGAACGCGCACTACGGGCGGTGATCGCCATAGCGGGTGCTCCTACGTGAGACTTGGAAGCCACCGCCACTGTTTTCAAGCAATGGGGGTGGGTGGGGTGTTGAAAACGCGTACGTAGCCGCGCCGCCAGCCTTACGGACAGGCGCACCCCACCCATTGAGTGGAAATCTGGACGCAAAAATACCGCGCTTACGGGCGCGGGGTAGCCGCTACGTATGGTGTTTTCAAGCACCGTCCGTGAAGTATACCCCGGCAACGTTGGGGCGCAATCCCCCTTCGCATCACGTACTGCGATGGCAAGAGCGCAGGCTACGGCGGCGGTTGCGATATTCACGCTCCCTCCTCTTCGTCAGCATTGCGCACGATTTCGAGCAAGTCAGCGAAGCGAGAGACAAACCATTGCGGCTGAGTTTCGCGCGGCGACTGCGCATCCACGACGTTCTTGCCGTACGCAAGGCCGTGCTGGGTGATGACCCAATACGCCTTCTCGCCGGACGGGTAGCGGGCCTTCTGCGACGTTTTGCGCATGCGCTTGTGCATATACCCGAGACGCGCCAGCGCCGCATTGAAGCGCGCGGCATTCATCGCAGAGCCGTGCGCTTTCAGCAAATCGGTTGCCGAACTGGTGGCCTCGCTCGATCCCGTGTTCGAATCGCTCGGCGCGTCGATGGCGTGGCGCGGCAGGATTTCCGCGCTCAAGCCGTGAATCTTCGCGACACGCGTGAGCAGCGTTACACGGCCGGACTGCGATACGTTCAACATGCGCGCGGCAGCCTCCGCCAGCGCAAGGTCGCCCGTAACCGTAGCTTGTGGGCGCGGAGGGGTCTGCGGCGCGCTCGGCGCAGCGTAGCGGCCAGTCTTGCGGATCGACGGCAGGACTTCGGACGTGACCCACTGACGGAAGGTCCTTGCCTCTGGCTTGCGGCTGTTGAAAATCAGCGCGTACATGCCAGACTCGTTGCATATGTTGAGTTTCTGCGGGCCGCCAAGGGTGCTAATAGTAGTAGCACCCTTTTCACTTGCTTCGAGCCCGCGCATCGCTGCCTCTGCCTTTCTGATACCGAGAATCGAGCACAGGTCGCGCGTCACAAACCACGGCTCGCCGTCGATCGTGACGACGCGAACGGCCGCCCCGTCGAACGAGAACGGCAGCACGTCAGGCGCACGAAGCTCGCGCGGCAAGTGCAGCCCAGAGCGAGGCGCGCCTGCCGCAATGACGCGATTGCCCGAATTGCTCGCCGGATTCATTACGCGGCCTCCGGGGCGCGGTAGCCCGCAGGGTCTACCAGGAATTTCTCTACATCTGCCAACCGCCAGCCTACGCAGCGGGGACCCAGCTTGATAGGTGCTGGGAAGGTTTTTTCGCCAACCCGACGATAAATTGTGGTCCTAGAAAATCCCGTCGCGATTTCAACTTGCCGTCGGCGAAGGATCTGAAGTGCAGAATTAATTTGCGCGGCCACAGGCGCCTCCTTGGTACGCCCCGGTACATCCCGGGAATTAAGGGGCGAATAATTTCATAGCGCAAATGAAATTTCAAGAAAATAATTTTCTTTTTATTTCAACAACATAGATAAATCTATACTTAACCACATAGCATCGGCATAGATTTATAAATTATCCCAACAACATCCGCCTCATAGATTTATCTATATCAAATCCGCATCAAAAATTCGGATATTTATTAAATCTATCAGGGACTTCGAATACTGTTTGCGATGTTGTCTGATGCAAAAATTACTGCCAGTCGGACTATCCCGCTGACTAGATATTGCAAGCACACTGACAGCGCTCGAACGACAAAAACGCGCATTGCGCTATCTGCAAGACGGGCGTTAGTGGCGAGCACCATTCGCCCCCTGCATAGCTCTCAGAATCGTGGCGACTGCTACGCACCGCCTGCGATAACCGGGCAGCACCATGTGTCTGATGGTATTTTTGATGGTATCTCGCTATCAAAAAAACTACACAGCCATGCCAGACTTGAGATAGCGGGAATTTTTTCATTCCGGCCCGAGCACCAGATACCAGACGACAAAGCCCCGCTTGCGCGGGGCTTTGTCGTTTCCGGCGCGCCAAAACGCGCCTCGGTAACATCACCGCAGATTCGTTTCCGCCAGCTCCAACACCTCATCGCCGCGCCCGCTCAGCACCGCGCGCAGCATGTACAGGCTGAAGCCCTTGGCTTGCGCCCATTGCAGCTTCGGCGGCATCGCCAGTTCGTGCTTCGCGGTCACCACATCGACGAGCGCCGGTCCCGGATGTGCGAACGCTTCGCGCAGCGCATCGTCGAGCGCCTCCGAGGTTTCCACCCGCACGCTGAACAGTCCCGCCCCCCTGGCGATATCCGCGAAGTTGGTCGCCGCGAGATCGGTGCCGGTTTCCACGTAGCCGCCCGCCTTCATCTCCATCGCCACGAAACCGAGCGAGCCGTTATTCAGGACAACGATCTTGATCGGCAGGTCGAGCTGGCGCGCGGTGAGAATATCGCCGAGCAGCATCGACAGTCCGCCGTCGCCCGACAGCGAAATCACCTGACGCCCCACGTGCGCGGCCTGCGCGCCGAGCGCCTGCGGCATTGCGTTCGCCATCGAGCCGTGGTTGAACGAGCCATGCAGCCTGCGGCGGCCGTTCATCGTCAGATAGCGCGCGGCCCATAGCGTGGGTGTTCCGACGTCGACGGCGAAGATCGCATCGTCGGCGGCGAGCGCATCGAGGCGCGCGGTCACGTATTGCGGATGCAGCGGCTTGCCCGCGGGCGCCGGGCGCGCGAGATCGTCGAGCCCCTTGCGCGCCTCGGCGTAATGTCCGCGCGCCTTGGTGATGAAATGGCGGTTGGTCTTGCGCGCGAGCTTCGGCATGAGCGCGCGCAAGGTCTCGCGCACATCGCCGATCAAACCCTGCGCGAGCGGCGCGCGTTTGCCCAGCGCCGCCGCATCCCGGTCGATCTGCACAATGTTGGCGTGTGCGGGATAAAAGTTGCGATACGGGAAATCCGTGCCGAGCATCACCAGCGTGTCGCACGACATCATCGCGTGATAGCCAGAACTGAAGCCGATCAGGCCGGTCATGCCCACGTCGTACGGGTTATCCCATTCGACATATTGCTTGCCGCGTAACGCGTGAACGGTCGGCGCGCCCAGCGCATCCGCGAAGGCCACCACTTCGTCGTGCGCACCCTTGCAGCCGCTGCCGCACAGCAGCGTCACGGCCTCCGAGCGGTTGAGCAGTTCAGCCAGCCGGTCGAGATCCGCCGCCGTGGGCAAGGTCGCGGGCCGCTCGGTCTGCGCCCAGTTCGGCTCCTCCTCGGGCGCGTCGAGCAGCGCGACGTCGCCCGGCAGCACGATCACGGCCACGCCCTTCTGGTCGATCGCCGTGCGCAGCGCCGTGGCCAGCACGCGCGGAAACTGCGACGGGTTGGTGACGAGCTCGACATAGTGAGCGCACTCGCGAAAAAGTTCGGTCGGGTGGGTTTCCTGGAAGTAGCCGAGACCGATTTCCGTCGACGGGATATGCGCGGCAATCGCCAGCACCGGCGAACGGTTGCGATGACAGTCGTAGAGGCCGTTGATCAGGTGCAGGTTGCCGGGGCCGCAACTGCCCGCGCAGACCGCAAGCCGACCGGTCGCGGCAGCTTCGGCGCCGGCCGCGAAGGCGGCTACTTCCTCGTGACGCGTATGCATCCAGCGGATCGTACCGAGCTTGCGCAGGCTCGCCGACAGCCCGTTCAGGCTGTCGCCCGTCACCCCCCAGATCCGCTCGACACCTACCGTTTCGAGCGTCTTCGCCAGAAAATCCGCAATCGTCTTCGCCATGCTGTCCTCCACGTAAGCTGACAGGCGCAACGCACACCGCACGACGGCGGCGCGGCGCTGCGCGAAAGAAAAAGGGGAAGCGAGCAGCCCACGCGCGATGGCAAGATGGACCTTGGGCCACTGCATCGCGATACGTTACGCCAACCTCGCGAAACACGTCGCGAACAGCGTTCAACTGCAACCGGATTGGATGCGAAGTGCAAGCCGATCGTCGGCGAGCGCAGCGATGCGCGCGTGCCGCGCCCCGTGCTTCGCTAAAATGCTGCGGTTTCAGGTAGCCGGCGTCTCGTCATGAATCTCGAAAGTATTCTTTTCTCGCAGGGCTTCGGCACGCGCCGCCAATGCCGCGGCCTGGTCGCCGACGGGCGCGTGAGCGTCTCAGGCGAGCCCTGCACCGACCCGCTCGCCGACTTCGACACGGCCGGTCTGGTCTTTAGCGTCGATGGTGCATCGTGGCCGTTTCACGAACGCGCTTATCTCGCGCTGAACAAGCCAGCGGGCTACGAGTGCTCGCGCGATCCGCAGCATCATTTGAGCGTGTTTCATCTGCTGCCGCCGCAGTTCGCCGAGCGCAACGTGCAATGCGTGGGCCGTCTCGATCAGGACACGACCGGCCTCTTGCTGCTCTCCGACGACGGGCAGTTCGTGCACGCGTTCACTTCGCCCAAACGCAAGGTGCCGAAGATCTACGTGGCGACGACGCGCCATCCAATCGACGATACGCAGTTGCAGGCGCTGCGCGACGGCGTCCTGCTGCACGGCGAACGCACGCCGAGCGCGGCGCTCGCGGCCAGCGCACGCAGCGGGCACGAACTGGAGTTGAGCGTGCTCGAAGGCAAGTATCACCAAGTCAAGCGCATGGTGGCCGCAGCGGGCAACCGTGTGGAGGCGCTGCATCGCGAGCGCATCGGCGGCTATACGCTGCCCGCGAACCTCGCGCCGGGCGCCTGGAAGTGGCTCGACGACGCCGCCCTGGCCGCATTGCGCAACACGGGGTAAACCACGGCGCATGCCGCGCGGCCTTGTCCCTCCGGGCGGCCGGCGTTTTCATCGGTTGAATGCGCCCTTTTTCGCCGCGCCGCAGCATGCTCTTGCTGACACCCCGCCCTATACTCCCTTAAACAACGATTACAAGTTTCAAGGAGGGGCATCATGGACATCAACGACACATTCGGGATTCCATTCGTGTTGATGGCTTTCATGGGTCTAGGGGTGATTCTGATCGGCGGCTTGCTGGCGTCGATGCACTATCGGCATCAATACCATCCGAATCTGATCGGAGCGCTCATCGGGGCTTTGCTGTGCTTCCTCCTGATCGAGGCGCTGCCGGCAATCACGTGAACGGCACGCTTGCGCCGCGCCGCCCATCCGCCCTTACGGGTGCGGCGGCAGCGAGCGCATGGTCTCGCTCAAAAACGCATCCACATCGGGATAACGCAGGCGCACGCGCAATTCGCGCTTGAGCCGCGTATTGTCCAGCCGCCGCGATTCCCGCATGAACGACAGCAGCACCGGGTCGAGCTGGCGCTCGGCCACGGCGCGGCTCACGCGCGGCGCGCGCTCCAGACCGAAGGCGTCCGCGACCCGGTCGAAATATTCCCCCATCTTCAGCTCGCTATCGTCGCTCGCGTGGACGATGCGGCCCGCTTTGCCGTGGGTGGCCATGCGCACGAGGATGGCGGCGAGATCGTCGGCGTGGATGTGGCTGGTGTAGACGTCATCCTCGGCTGCGAGCGCCGGTGTGCGCTTTTCCAGCCGCGCGAGCGGCAGGCGGCTCGCCGCATAAATGCCGGGAATGCGGGCGATGGTCGCCTTGAGCGCGCCGCTTGCCGTGGCGCGCCGCATCTGACGCTCGGCGGCTACGCGACGTTTGGCCCGCGCGTTGGCCGGGCGCGGCGTGCGCGTTTCGTCGATGCGCGCCCCGCCGCAATCGCCGTATACGCCCGTGGTGCTGGCATAGACGAGTGTCGGGCGCAGTCGTGGGGCGGGTTGGGCGCGACGGGTTCGTAAGGTGCGCTCGGGTACAATAGAGGATAGCCTTGGCGCCGAAAAAGTGCCTGATGCCGTGCGCAAGGACGTGCCCAACTTCGTGCTCCAGGCGGCGCGCATTTTGCGACCGAAGTGACGTGCGGGCGATCGGCGGCGCGCCTTGAGCGCGGCGATGAGCCTGCGGGTGCGCAAGTCGTCGTCGCCGTCTTTCTGCGGTGGCGCGAGATGCAGCACGGTACCGGCGAGCCCCGCCAGCCGCGCCATGCGCGAACGCTGGTCGAGGTCGCCTAGCACCGGCACGGCGCCGGCGGCGCGCAGCAGATCGACGCGCTCAGGTTGGCGGGTCAAGGCGAATACGCGCGGGCGCGCGCGGCGCGCCTGCAGTTGCTCGACGCAGCGCAGGCCGACGTCGCCGCAACCGACGATAAGGATGCGCGCACGGCGCAAGGTTCGTGTGGCAATCATGGTGGACCTATTTTATCCGCCGCCGGGCGCAGTGACCCGCGACGAACCCTGCGACGACGGTCCGAACCGGCTCAGACTGACTCAATGACTCAATGACTTAATGACTCAAGCCGGTTCATCCCCGAATGACAGACTTACGCTTTCTCGAATATGGCTTTCAACGTAACGCTTAAGCAAAGTGGCCGGCAATTCCAGGTCGAGCCCGACGAAACCGTTCTCAACGCAGCCCTGCGTCAGGGCGTCGGCATTCCCTACGGCTGCAAGAACGGCGCGTGCGGTTCGTGCAAGGGCACGATCTGCAGCGGCGAAATCGAACAACGCGCCCACGCGGCCTCGGCGCTTTCGAACGACGAACGCACGCGCGGCATGGCGCTCCTGTGCTGCGCAACCGCCCAGACCGACCTCGAAGTCGACATCCGCGAAGTCGCGGGCGTGGGCGACATGCAGGTGCGCAAACTGCCTACCCGCATCGCCGCGATCGAGCGCCGGGCCGACGACGTCGTCGTGCTCAAGCTGCAGTTGCCCGCCAACGAGCGCCTCCAATACCTCGCCGGCCAGTACCTCGAATTCATCCTCAAGGACGGCACGCGCCGCTGCTACTCGATGGCCAGCGCCCCGCACGAGGAGGGTCCGATCGAGCTGCACATCCGCCACATGCCCGGCGGCAAGTTCACCGACCACGTCTTCACGCAGCTTAAGGAGCGCGACATCCTGCGCTTCGAGGCGCCGCTCGGCACCTTCTTCCTGCGCGAGGATTCGGACAAGCCCATCGTACTGCTTGCCTCGGGCACCGGCTTCGCGCCGCTCAAGGCGATCGTCGAGCATGCGGTTCACAAGAACCTGGACCGCCCGATGACGCTCTACTGGGGCGCGCGCCAGAAGAAGGATCTGTACCTGATGGAACTCGCCGAACAGTGGGCGAAGGAGATCCCGAACTTCCGTTTCGTGCCGGTGCTCTCCGAACCCGCCGCCGAAGACGGCTGGAGCGGTCGCACCGGGTTCGTGCACCGCGCGGTGATCGAGGATCTGCCCGATCTGTCGGCCTACCAGGTCTACGCCTGCGGCGCGCCGGTCATGGTGGAATCGGCTCAACGCGACTTCACGATGCACCACGGCCTGCCCGAAGACGAGTTCTACGCGGACTCGTTCACCAGCGCCGCTGATCTCGCGAACGCGGTGTAACGCCGCTTGCCAGAGGCTTGCGCCGCACCCGTTTTGCGCGCAAGCCCGCCCGCCGTCACGAAAATTTCTTCGGGGGCCTGCACATTGACGGTTTACATCGCCGATCCGCTTGTCGTATTCTTGCGCCCATGAACTGCATCCCGTCCGCTCTCCGACGTCGCCGCTCGCCCCACCTTTAGGGCCTGGCTAGTCGCGGACGCGCGTTGCACAACCCAACGCACAGGAAGTTCGAATCACGAAAGCCACGGCCAGCCCGTGGCTTTTTGTTTTTCTGCGGTATCTATTCAACCCTGTTTTCAACCCTTTTTGCCATCCCAGCGCGGAGCCCGTTGCCATGAATTTTTCCGAGTACCCGATCGAGTCGCTGATGTACATCACCAACCGGCCCGAAATCGTTTTCACGCATGGCAAGGGGTCGTGGCTCTACGACAACGAAGGCAAGCGCTACCTTGACTTCATCCAGGGCTGGGCCGTCAACAGCCTCGGTCATGGCAACGAAGGCATGATCGAAGCACTGGAAAGGCAGGCGCGCCTGCTGATCAACCCGTCGCCCGCCTTCTACAACGAGCCGATGGCGAAGCTCGCGGGCCTGCTCACCGAACATAGCTGCTTCGACAAGGTGTTCTTCGCCAACAGCGGCGCGGAAGCCAACGAAGGCGCGATCAAGCTCGCGCGCAAGTGGGGCAAGAAGCATCGCGACGGCGCGTTCGAGATCATCACGTTCGACCACAGCTTCCACGGCCGCACGATCGCGACGATGTCGGCGAGCGGCAAGCCGGGCTGGGACACGATCTACGCACCGCAAGTGCCGGGCTTCCCGAAGGCCGATCTGAACGACATCGCCTCGGTCGAAAAGCTCATCACCGGCAAGACGGTGGCCGTGATGCTCGAACCGATCCAGGGCGAAGGCGGCGTGATTCCCGCCACGCGTGAATTCATGCAGGCACTGCGTGCGCTCACCAGGAAGCACGGCATCCTGCTGATCGTCGACGAAGTGCAGACCGGTTGCGGCCGCGCGGGCACCCTGTTCGCCTACGAACTCTCGGGTATCGAGCCGGACATCATGACGCTCGGCAAGGGCATCGGCGGGGGCGTGCCGCTCGCGGCGCTGTGCGCGAAGCAGGAAGTCTGCGTGTTCGAAGCGGGCGATCAGGGCGGCACCTACAACGGCAACCCGCTGATGACGGCGGTCGGCTACTCGGTGATCTCGCAACTGGTCGCGCCGGGCTTCCTCGAAGGCGTGCGCGCTCGTGGCGAATATCTGCGCGAAAAGCTGCTCGAACTGTCGGCCGAACGCGGCTTCCAGGGCGAGCGCGGCGAAGGTCTGCTGCGTGCGCTGATGCTTGGCAAGGACATCGGCCCGGAAATCGTCGAAAAGGCGCGCGTCATGCAGCCGGACGGCCTGCTGCTCAACGCCGCGCGCCCGAACCTGCTGCGCTTCATGCCTGCGCTGAACGTCACGAACGAGGAAATCGACCAGATGATGGCGATGCTGCGCACCATCCTCGATTCGCTGTAAGCACACGGAGCACGCGATGTCTTTCACCCTGCGGGTTTTCTCGGAAGCCGATACCGAAGCCGTGCTCGCGCTCTGGCTGCAGGCGTTTCCCGAGTACAACGACGCGAGCCGCCCGCACCGCGATCCGCGCCTGTCGATTGCGAACAAGCTCGGCACGCAGCCGGAGCTGTTCTTCGTCGCCGTGCGCGAGGGCGGCGATGAGGATGGCGCGGTCGTCGGCACGGCGATGGCGGGTTACGACGGACATCGCGGCTGGCTCTACTCGCTGGCGGTTTCGCCCGACGCGCGGCGGCTGGGCATCGGCACCCGTCTCGTGCGCCATGCGGAAAGCGCGCTAGCCGCGATGGGCTGCCTCAAGCTCAATCTGCAGGTGCTCGCCGATAAACCCGAGGTGATCGCGTTCTATGATGCGCTCGGCTACCGCGCGGATGCGGTGGTGAGCCTTGGCAAGCGGCTCGCTGTACCGCAGGAGTCCGAAGCGATCGCCTGAACCACGCGCCGCGCTATCGGCCATGAAAAAAGCCGCATGAGCATCACGCTCATGCGGCTTTTTGTCCTTCTGCGATGCGGTCACACGGACCGCAGCATCTTATTCACCGAGGTAAGCAGCACGCACCTTCGGATCGTCGAGCATCTGCTTGGCGTCGCCTTCCATCGTCACGAGACCCGAATCCATCACGTAGCCGCGGTTCGCCGCCTGCAGCGCCAGACGCGCGTTCTGCTCGACCAGCAGCACGGTGATGCCTTCCGACGAAATCGTACGCACCACTTCGAAGATCTTCTCGACCATGATCGGCGACAGACCCATCGACGGCTCGTCCAACAACAGCAGCTTCGGACGGCTGATGATCGCGCGCGCCATCGCCAGCATCTGCTGCTCGCCGCCCGAGAGCGTGCCCGCGAGCTGCGTGGCGCGTTCCTTCAGGCGCGGGAAGAAGCCGAACATGCGATCGACGTCCTTCGCGATGCCATCCTTGTCGTTGCGCAGGTACGCGCCCATCTGCATGTTCTCGACGATCGACATGCGCGCGAAGATGCCGCGGCCTTCCGGCACCATCGCCAGCCCCTGCTTGAGCAGTTCGTGCGCAGGGATGCCCTTGATCGACTTGCCCATGTACTCGATGTCGCCGGCCGAATACGCCTTCAGGCCCGTGATCGCCTTCATGGTGGTGGTCTTGCCGGCGCCGTTCGCGCCGATCAGCGTGACGAGTTCGCCCTGCTGGACCTCCATGTCCACGCCCTTCACTGCCTGGATGCCGCCGTAATTGACCTGCAGGCCTTTGATTTTCAACATCGGTGTAGCCATCAGTGAACTCCCGCGCCCAGATATGCTTCGATAACCTTCGGGTCCTTCTGCACGTCCTGCGGCAGCCCTTCGGCGATCACCTTGCCATAGTCGAGCACTGTCATGCGGTTGCACAGGCCCATCACCAGTTTCACGTCGTGCTCGATCAGCAGGATGGTCTTGCCATCGGCGCGGATCTTGTCGAGCAGGCGCGTGAGTTCGACCTTCTCGGTCGCGTTCATGCCCGCTGCCGGCTCGTCGAGCGCCAGCAGCTTCGGATCGGTTGCGAGCGCACGCGCAATTTCCAGACGGCGCTGGTGGCCGTAGGACAGATTGCGCGAGGTGTAGTCCGCGTATTGCGCGATGCCCACGTATTCGAGCAGTTCGATCGCGCGTTCCTTGATCTCACGCTCTTCCTTGCGCTCCGAAGGCGTCTGGAACACGGCGCCCAAGAGGCCGTGTTTGGTCCGCACGTGACGGCCGACCATCACGTTTTCGAGCGCCGTCATACCGCCGAACAGGCGAATGTTCTGGAAGGTGCGCGCGATACCGGCCTTGGCGACCTGGTACACGGCGGTCGGCGTATAGGCCGTGCCGTCGAGCTTGAACTCGCCCGAATCCGGCGTGTAGAGGCCCGTGATCACGTTGAAGAACGTGGTCTTGCCGGCGCCGTTCGGGCCGATCAGGCCGTAAATGGTGCCTTCTTCGATCTGCAGGCCCACATCCGACAAAGCCTGGAGGCCGCCGAAGCGCTTGTTCACGCCCTGGACGGAGAGGCGGATTTGCTTGTTGCTCATATGTGTGGCCCCCTTAAGCGCGCACCGGCTTCTTGCTGCCGCGTTTGGCGATTTTCGCGATCTTGTCTTCGTGCTTCGGCGCGGGCCAGAGGCCTTCCGAGCGGTACAGCATGATCACGACCATGGCGAGACCGTAGAGCAGCTGGCGAATCACTTCCGTATCGACGATCTCATGACCGAAGATCGCGTTCTGCAGCGGACCCATGGTCGAGCGCAGGAATTCCGGGAAGATGGCGAGCAGCACCGCGCCCAGGATCACGCCCGGAATATGGCCCATGCCGCCCAGCACCACGCAGGCCAGCACCACGACCGATTCCCAGAACGTGAACGATTCCGGCGACACGAAGCCCTGGAACGAGCCGAACATCGCGCCCGACAGACCGCCGAACGACGCGCCCATCGCGAAAGCGAGCAGCTTGACGTTACGCGTGTTGATGCCCATCGCCTTGGCGGCGATTTCGTCTTCGCGGATCGCGGCCCATGCGCGGCCGATACGCGAGTGCTGCAAACGCGTACAGACCCAGATCACGAACAGCGCGCACACCACGAACGCGTAGTAATACATGTACACCGACGGGAACGAGAACCCGAGGAAGGTGTGTGTCTGCGAGAGATTGAAGCCGCCGATCGTCAGCGGATCGATACCCGTGATGCCCTTCGGGCCGTTGGTGATGTTCACCGGACGGTCGAGGTTGTTCATGAAGATACGAACGATTTCCCCGAAGCCCAGCGTCACGATCGCGAGGTAGTCGCCGCGCAGTCGCAGCGTCGGAGCGCCGAGCAGCACGCCGAACAACGCTGCCAACGCCATCGCACACGGGATGATGACCCAGAACGGCGCATGCAGCCCGTTGGGGAACATGTGTGCGATCCACTCGAACTGGCTGGTCAAATGCGGCGACGACAGCAGCGCGGCCACGTAGGCGCCCACCGCGTAGAACGCGATGTAGCCCAGGTCCAGCAGGCCGGCAAAGCCCACCACCACGTTCAGGCCCAGCGCGAGCATCACATAGAGCATCGCGAAGTCCAGCACGCGCACCCAGTAATTGCCGCCCGTTGCGCCCACCACCATCGGCAGCGCGATCACGAAGGCCGCCGTGAGAACGCCCACGGTCAGCGTCTTCGTCATGTTCTTTTCGGGGATGAGCGTCGTCGACGGCTCGATCGGTTGAATGGAAGTCATGTTGTCCTACCCCCTCTTATGCGCGGTCCGCGACACGTTCGCCCAGCAGCCCCGACGGACGGAACACGAGCACGACGATCAGCACGACGAATGCGAAGACGTCCTGATAGTTACTTCCGAATACCCCACCGGTCAGATTGCCGATGTAGCCTGCGCCAAGCTGCTCGATCAGACCGAGCACCACGCCGCCGACCATCGCACCGCCGAGGTTGCCGATACCGCCCAGCACCGCTGCGGTGAATGCCTTCATACCCGGGATGAAGCCCATGTAGAAGTGCGCGTTGCCGTATTCCGAAGCGATCATCACGCCAGCCAGCGCCGCAAGCGCCGACCCGATCATGAAGGTGGCCGAAATCACGAAGTTCGGGTTCACGCCCATCAACGAGGCGTTGTTCGGGTTCTCCGCGATCGCACGCATGGCGCGGCCGAGCTTGGTGCGGTGCACCAGCAGCAGCAGGCCCCCCATCACGAGGAACGCGACGACAATGATGACGATTTCGGTCGGCGAGATCACCGCGCCCACGCCGGTATCAGTCGGCTTGATGACGTTGATCGGATCGGTCGAGATGAGTTGCGGGAACGGCAGCGGATTGCGGCCCCAGATCAGCATCGCGAGCGTCTGCAGCAGGATCGACACGCCGATCGCGGTGATCAGCGGGGCGAGGCGCGGCGCACGGCGCAGCGGCCGGTACGCCACCCGTTCAATGGTGTAGCCCACGAATGCACAGACCACGGCGGCGATCACCAGCGCGATGCACAGCGTGGGGATGTTCCCAAGGCCCGGGAAATGGTTCTGCAGCACCGTGATCGCGGACAGCGCAACCATCGCGCCGACCATCAGCACGTCGCCGTGCGCGAAGTTGATGATGCCCAGAATCCCGTACACCATCGTGTAGCCCAGCGCGATGATGGCGTAGATGCTGCCTAGCACCAGCCCATTCAGGACCTGCTGGATGAAAATATCCATTTAATGCTCCTTTGCCCGTGCGACCGGATTCGCGCTTGTCATCAGCCGGTGGGCGATGTTTTACGGAACCGCAACGACACTCTCGGGTACTGAAGTAAAAGACCGGTAACGGTTGGCCACATCTGGTTCGCGTTGCCGCTGTGTCGCAGCGGCAGGCTCGCCAGAGGCGGATGCAAAAACGGCACCGTCGGATGGTTCGGTGCCGTCGGGTTCAACTACCTGTCACGTTCGCTGCGACGCGCATGTAGCGAGCCTCGCGGCCAGCTACATCTGCGCCTTGCGTCATGACTCCCCTTTCCAGGCGGATCGCGGCACTCGCGGTCACGGCGTCGATCGACGCTGTGGAGCCGCGCAGTCCTGCGGTCGAACTGGCAAACAGTTCCTGGGTTCGAGCCGCGCTACCTTTTACGGCAGCATCGACACCAACTTTTGGGTCCGTTACGAAATCCGCTTCTGCGGGTTTCGCGGCGCCGTTGCTATATGCAACATGCGTGCCAGTTTTCATGACAACGGAGAGGATTGCGGTTCCGGTCGGCTCGGCAGCGTGCACCTGCTTCAGGCACACGTGGCTCAAACGCCTTTCCCCAAGGCGTTCGTGGCCGTTGTCATCGTCGTTTCCGGAATGCATATCGGTTCTCTCCGGGAGCGCAACGGTCATCGAAGTCGCATTCATGCCCGATTCAGGACCACGGGAAAACCACCTGAGGGGTGGCCAACCGCAGCCGCGAAAGAGGCGGCGAAAGCAAACTCGAATTGCATTTAAACAGGTCTCCTGCACCTTCCGAAATGCTTGCCTGGCGGGCCTCACGCGGACGTTTGGCCCTTCAGAACGCGCGCATTGTAACTCCAATTATGCGGCCGGCAATATTGTTGAACCGACAGGGTTTTCCTGCATTGCAACCACTCTCCGAAAGAAGAAGCCGACAGAGGTTGCACCCTTGGTTGCGCCGCATTTTCGTGCATCAGTTGCACCAGAATTCGGCGCGATTCGCATCAAGTGTTGTGAGCAGCGGCCGCTGTCCCTTATGGGGCGGGCATCGCATCTGTGATACCGGGGATTTAAGCAATTATTGAGTGCTAGCACCAAGTTGGTGCGATGAATTTGTTCAGGACTGCGCACACCCGATTAAACGGGGTCATATCTTCGGAATCGACCCTGCCCTATAGCGAAAACACTGATACGAGCAGGGTGTAGCAACGCGGTTTACCTCACGTTTCTCATGATTGATCCCCAATTATTGGATGCGGTCGGCTTTCGACTGCAGCGTGCGGACAAGAAAAAAGCGCGCCATTGGCGCGCTTCAGACATCAAGCGAAAAGCGGGGCTTGCGTGTCAGACGGGCTGACCGAGACCGCGCGGCAACGGGAACGCGATGTTTTCCTCGATGCCTTCGAGCGCCCGCACGTTGCGCACGCCCAGTTCGTTCAGACGCTGAATGATCTGCTGCGCGAGCGCCTCGGGCGCGGACGCGCCGGCCGTCAGGCCGATACGACGCTTGCCCTCAAGCCACTTCGGATCGATCTGCTCGGGCGCATCCACCATATAGGCGGGGATGCCGCGCTTTTCCGCGACTTCTCGCAGGCGGTTCGAGTTCGAGCTGTTCGGGCTGCCCACCACGATCACGACGTCGCACTGCGGCGCCATGAACTTGACCGCGTCCTGACGGTTTTGCGTGGCGTAGCAGATGTCCTGCTTCTTCGGCTCGCGAATCGCGGGGAAGCGCGTTTTGAGCGCAGCGATGATGTCGGCGGCATCGTCCACGGAAAGCGTGGTCTGCGTGACGAACGCAACGCGCTCGGGGTCGCGCAGCGTGAGCGCTTCGACGTCGGCGATGTCCTCGACGAGATACATGCCCTCGCCGACCTGCCCCATCGTGCCTTCCACTTCCGGGTGGCCCTTGTGGCCGATCATGACGATGTCGAGGCCTTCGTCGCGCATCTTCGCGACTTCCACGTGCACCTTGGTCACGAGCGGGCACGTGGCGTCGTAGACGCGCAGGCCGCGTGCTTCGGCGTCGGCGCGCACCGCCTTGGAGACGCCGTGGGCGCTGAAGATCACCGTGTTGCCCGCCGGCACTTCTTCGAGCTGCTCGATGAAGATCGCCCCCTTCTTGCGCAGATCCTCGACGACATACGCGTTGTGGACGATCTCGTGGCGCACGTAGATGGGCGCGCCGTGGATCTGGATGGCCCGCTCGACGATCTCGATGGCGCGATCGACGCCGGCGCAGAAACCGCGCGGCTGGGCTAGCAGAATTTCAGCGTTGGCGAGAAAGGACGTGTCCGTGGTCATGGGCTTTCTTTACAGGATTCCAATGATTTGCACTTCGAACGCAACCGCCTGGCCTGCGAGCGGGTGGTTGAAATCGAACAGCGCCGAGGTTTCGTTCACTTCCTTGAGCACGCCGGCGTAACGGTCGCCGTTGGGCGCGTTGAATTCGACCAGATCGCCGGGGCGGAAGCTCTCGCCGATCACTGCGTTGTCGCGCAGGGTCTTGAGCGAAATGCGCTGGATCAGGTCGGGGTTGCGCTGACCGAAGGCAACGCCCGGTTCTAGCTGAAAGGTGGAGTGGTGCCCCACCTTGAGACCCCGCAGAATATCTTCCAGCGGCGGCGCGAGCTGACCGGCGCCAAGCAGCAGCGTGGCGGGCCGGTCGACAAAGGTGTTGACGATCTCGGTGCCATCGGCGAGCGAAAGCCGGTAGTGCAACGTGACGTGGGAACCGGGTTTCACCTCGGAGATGTCGATGATGCTCATGCGGTACTCATTTTCGTCTGGGCGCGCCCGCCGTGCGTGCTCGCCCCTGGCGCCCCTGGGGGCCGGCCCGGCCGCCGCCTGACAGCGGTCGGAAAACCCGTATTGTAAGCCACATAGTTCCAGGACGGACGCCGCGCGCATGGCCGGAGCCGCCCTCGCAGAGGAGGTCGAATGTTCGAAATTGCCTGTGACAAGCCGCACCGGGGTAGCGCTGCCGCGTGTGCCAGCGCGCTGCCGCCGTTGCCGGGTCTGGGCCCTGGCGGAGCGGTCGCGTTCGCTCCGCCCGAGCCCGGCGTGCCGCGCCGCCCGGCCATGCCGCGCGAGCGGCTGCGCGAAGCCGGGCCTGGCTCGCTGTCAGATCTTGAGCTCGTCGCGCTGCTGCTCGGCTCCGGCCTGCCGGGTCACGACGTATTCGAAGTCGCGCGCTCGCTGCTCAAGCACTTCGGCTCGCTGCGCGCGATGCTCGACGCCGGGCGCGAGGAGTTCGAGGGCATCCGCGGCATCGGCCCGGCCAAGTCATCGAAATTCGTGGCCGTGCTGGAACTGGCGCGGCGCGCGCTCGCCGAACAGATCGAGGAAAAACCGCTGATCGATTCGCCGGGCGCGGTGGAGGACTATCTGCGCTTGCTGATAGGTGGGCGCGCGCATGAAGTGTTCGTCTGCCTCTTTCTGGACATCCGGCACCGGCTGATCCGCACCGAGGAGAGTACGCGCGGCACGCTCACGCGCATGGCCGTGTATCCTCGCGAGATCGTGCGGCGCGCACTGATGCTCAATGCCGCGCGTCTGATCGTTGCGCACAATCACCCGTCCGGGGCCGTGCAGCCCAGCGCGAGCGACCGGCGCCTCACGCGGATTCTGCGCGAAGCGCTGGCCCTAGTCGACGTGCAGCTCGTCGACCATCTGATCATCGGCACACAGGAGACGTTTTCGTTCGCGCGCCACGGTCTGGATTAATGTCGCGCGATTTGCTCAAACCCGATTTGCTCAAACCCTTTTAAGCCGATGGCGGCGCGCAACCGCAACACGACACACGCGCCGCCACACTATCGCCAAATCGAGTTTGATTTTCCACGCATTTTCCTGCTAGAATCGTGGTTTGCCTATTTCCAACCCTGTCCGAAGCCCTTTGAGGCATACCGGCGGAAATATGGCCTGGGTTCGAGGTTGTCTCTCATCCATACGTGAGCGCTCTCTTTTCCGGCCATTTCTCGCCCAGAAAACTCAGCGGCTTTCGAACTCAGAATACGTAGGAGTGCTCTCATGGCACGCGTATGTCAAGTCACTGGGAAAGCGCCGATGAGCGGCAACAACGTTTCCCACGCGAACAACAAGACCAAGCGTCGTTTCCTCCCGAATCTGCAAAACCGCCGATTCTGGGTTGAAAGCGAGAACCGTTGGGTGCGTCTGCGCATCTCGAACGCAGGCCTGCGCCTGATCGACAAGAACGGCATCGATTCCGTGCTCGCAGATCTGCGCGCACGCGGCGAACTGTAAGGAGTAAATCATGGCCAAGGGCATCCGCGACAAGATCAAGCTCGAATCGACCGCAGGTACGGGTCACTTCTACACGACCACGAAGAACAAGCGCAACATGCCGGAAAAAATGTCGATCAAGAAGTTCGACCCGGTTGTTCGTAAGCACGTCGAGTACAAGGAAACCAAGATCAAGTAATTGATCCGGTTTCGAGCCTGACGAAGACAAGAAAAGCCCCGCCTCTGGCGGGGCTTTTCCTTTTTGCCCTCCCCTTAATCCCCTCCCTCCTCAAGTGCGGCTTTTCCTACGCTCCCTACTCGGAGTATGCTTGCCGCTTCACCCGCCGCCAGCGCAGCTACCACGCGATGTGGACACGCGCATGACAGCGGCAGACAGCGCAAAGAGCAGAACAAGCGAGACGGAGAAGCGGGACCATGAATTTCGATGTAGCGATCGTCGGCAGCGGGCTGGCGGGATTGAGCGTCGCCCTGAACCTCGCCGAGACGCGCCGCGTGGTGGTGATCGCCAAGCGCGCGATGACCGAAGGCGCGAGCGATCGCGCGCAAGGCGGCATTGCGGCGGTGCTCGATTCGGCCGACAGCGTGGAAAACCATGTCGATGACACACTGGTCGCCGGCGGCGGCTTGTGCGACGAAAGCGCAACCCGCTATATCGTCGAGCACGGCCGCGCCGCCATCGAATGGCTGATCGCCCAGGACGTGCCGTTCACGAAGGACGCCGCCGCCGAACTGGGCTTCCACCTTACGCGCGAGGGCGGCCACAGCCATCGCCGCATCATCCATGCAGCTGACGCCACCGGCCACGCCGTGGTGCAGACGCTGCTCGAACGCGCGCGCCAGCACCCGAACATCACGATCCTCGAAGATCACCAGGCGATCGATGTCATCACCTCGGACCGTCTTGGCCTGCCGGGCCGCCGCTGCCACGGTCTCTACGCGCTCGACCTGCAAAACGACCGCACGGTGACGATCCAGGCGCCGCATACGGTGCTGGCCACCGGCGGCGCGGGCAAGGTCTATCTCTATACGACGAACCCCGATACCGCGACCGGCGACGGCATCGCGATGGCCTGGCGCGCGGGCTGCCGGGTGGCGAACATGGAATTCATCCAGTTCCACCCAACCTGCCTGTTCCACCCGCACGCCAAGTCTTTCCTGATCACCGAAGCCGTGCGCGGCGAAGGCGGCCTGCTGCGCCTGCCCGACGGCACGCGCTTCATGCCCGAACACGATCCGCGTGCCGAACTCGCGCCGCGTGACATCGTCGCGCGCGCCATCGACTTCGAAATCAAGAAGCACGGTATCGACTGCGTGCATCTCGATATCAGCCATCAACCGGCCGCGTTCCTCGAGGAGCACTTCCCCACCGTCCTCGCGCGCTGCCGCGAGTTCGGCATCGACATCACCAGGCAGCCGATCCCGGTCGTGCCCGCCGCGCATTACACCTGCGGCGGCGTCGTGACGGATCTGGCGGGCCGCACCGATCTCGCTGGCCTCTATGCCGTTGGCGAAACCTCGTACACCGGTCTGCATGGCGCGAATCGTCTGGCCAGCAACTCGCTGCTCGAATGCCTCGTGATTGGCCGCTCGGCCGCCGAGGCGATCGAAGCGGAAGGCTTCGAAGCCAGTGCGCACGCCCCGCTGCCCGACTGGGACGAGAGCCGCGTATCGGATTCCGACGAGGAAGTCGTGGTCGCTCACAACTGGGACGAACTGCGCCGCCTGATGTGGAATTACGTCGGCATCGTGCGCACGGACAAGCGGCTTGAGCGCGCGCAACACCGCATCTCGCTGCTGCGCGACGAAATCCAGGAGTACTACGCGAACTTCCGCGTCACACGCGATCTGCTGGAGTTGCGCAATCTCGTCGAAGTCGCGTCGCTGATCGTCGAAAGTGCGCGCTCGCGCCGCGAAAGCCGCGGCCTGCACTACAGCCGCGACTGGCCGAACTCGTTGCCCAAGGCGCTGCCGAGCGTGCTGTCGCCTGAGCGCGTGCGCAATCGCACTGTCGCCTGAGTCCGCTGGCAACACCCCGCGCAAGCTAAAAAGGCCGTCTCTCGCGAGACGGCCTTTTCACGTTTCTACTGCGATTAAGACCAGACGCTCAGACGATCCGCATCGAAAAGTCAGTCGCGCGCACGTCCTTCGTCAATGCGCCGATGGACACGCGGTCCACGCCGGTTTCCGCGATCGTGCACACGCTATCGAAGTTCACGCCGCCCGAGACTTCGAGCACCGCGCGCCCCGCCGTGCGCTGAACCGCTTCGCGCATCATCTCGAAAGAGAAGTTGTCGAGCAGCACCGACTTCGCGCCATGAGCGAGCGCCGTATCGAGTTGTTCGAGCGTTTCCACTTCGATCTGGATCGGCACGCCCGCGTTGAGCGCCAGTGCCGCGTCCATTGCCGCGCCCACGCCGCCGGCTGCCGCGATATGGTTTTCCTTGATCAGGATGCCGTCGTACAGCGCCAGACGCTGGTTCACGCCACCGCCCACGCGCACTGCGTACTTCTGCGCGAGGCGCAGGCCGGGCAGCGTCTTGCGCGTGTCGAGGATGCGCGTTTTCGAATGCGGGATCGTGGCGACCGCATCGACATAACGGCGCGTCGCGCTCGCCACGCCCGAAAGCAGCTGCAGGAAATTCATCGCGTTGCGCTCGGCCGTGAGCAGCGAGCGCGCCGGACCGCGCAGCGAGCAGACCGGCGTGTCCGCCGTCATGCGCTCGCCTTCGCGATAGTGCCAGCGCACTTCGATGCGCGGATCGACCTGCTTCACCACGCCGTCGAACCACAGCACGCCGCACAGCACCGCATCTTCGCGCACGATGATGCGCGCGTCGCGCACTTCATCGGCGGGCACGAGGCGCCCGGTCTGGTCGCCAGTGCCGACGTCCTCCGCGAGTGCATCGGCAACATTGCGCGCTATCGCCTCATCGAAGGCCGCGCCGTATTGCGCGCGCACTTCGGTCAGCAGGGACGACACCGCGTCCACGGCCAGCAATTCCAGTGCACCCATCAAGCAGCCCCCACTTGTGAGAACAACGCGCCGTCGCGAGCGAGATCGCCGCTCGCCTGCACGCGGCGCTTGTGCTCGGCCGCGAACGCCAGCATGCGGTCGATCGGCAGACGCGCACGCTCGCCGATGGCGGCATCGACGAAGATTTCGTTGTGACCGCGCTCCAGCACGTCGGCGAGATTCGCCAGGCCGTTCATGGCCATCCACGGGCAATGCGCGCAGCTCTTGCAGGTCGCGCTGTTGCCGGCCGTGGGCGCTTCGATGAAAGTCTTGCCGGGCGCGGCCAGGCGCATCTTGTGCAAGATGCCCAGATCGGTCGCGACGATGAAGCGCTGCGCGTCGAGCTTCACGGCGGCGTCGATCAGTTGCGTGGTCGAGCCGACCACGTCCGCGAGCGCCACCACGCCTTCCGGCGATTCCGGATGCACCAGCACCTTGGCGTCGGGATATTCGGCGCGCAGCAAGTCGAGCTCGATGCCCTTGAACTCGTCGTGCACGAGGCAGGAGCCTTGCCAGAGCAGCATGTCGGCGCCGGTCTTCTTCTGGATGTAGCTGCCCAGATGGCGATCCGGCGCCCAGAGAATCTTTTCGCCCTTCGCGTGTAGATCGGCGACGATTTCCAGACCGATCGACGACGTGACCATCCAGTCCGCGCGCGCCTTCACGGCCGCGCTGGTGTTGGCGTAGACCACCACGGTTCGATCGGGATGCTGATCGCAGAACGCCGAGAATTCGTCGGCGGGGCAGCCGAGGTCGAGCGAGCAGGTCGCATCGAGGTCCGGCATCAGGATGCGCTTGTTCGGGCTCAGGATCTTCGCGGTCTCGCCCATGAAGCGCACACCAGCAACCACGAGCGTCTGCGCTTCGTGATCGCGGCCAAACCGCGCCATTTCGAGCGAATCGGCCACGCAGCCGCCGGTTTCGTCGGCCAGTTCCTGCAATTCGGCGTCAACGTAATAGTGCGCGACCAGCACCGCTTTTTCGCGCTTGAGCAATGCGCGGATGCGCTCCTTCAATGCAACGCGCTCCGCCATCGAAGGCGCATCGGGCACTTTCGCCCACGCCTGCCCGACACCGCATACCGCGCCCTGCGGACGGTCGAATTCGACCGCTTTAATCGCCTGACTCATGATCTCCTCTACCGGCCAGGAGCGTGAGGTTTGACCGATTGGTACCGACTCATGCTCCGACCCCATGCAACTTCGTTGCGTCTCGTCCGATCGCTGCGGCGCCCTGCTTTTTCCGCGGCCCAAAAAGAAAAACCCCGCCAACGCGGGGTTTTGTGACGTACCTGAATTCTAATGGATTTTCTTCAGGTCACGCAGGGGTCATCAGGCATAACGGCGCAGACGCGACGCGAATTCCTGGAGCGCCTTGATGCCGCTTTGTTCGGCACGATGGCACCAATCCTGAAGCTGTGCCAGCAGTTGTTCGCGCGAAGCGCTCGAACGTTCCCAGATCTGGGCGAGTTCGTTGCGCAGTTCGATGAACGTGCGCATCTTCTGGCTGTTGGCGAAAATCTGCGGCAGCTGGCGCTTTTGCGGCTCGTTCAGGCTGGCTTCTTCCTTGGCGACCCACTTGCTGGCGCCGCGCATGAACTTGTACTTCTCGCGCTCGCCCACTTCCTTGAGGTGCGCCAGTTCCTGGCGATAGGCCTGCTTCACGGCCTTGGCGTAACGCGCCATCACTTCGTAGCGGTTCGACAGCACGGCCTGAAGCGTTTCGTGGTCGGCGACCAGCTTGCCTTCCTTGGCCAGGCGCGGCGTAGGCGCAACCTTCTTGACCTTGGCGAGGCCCACGGCCTGCATCAGACGGATATACATCCAGCCGATATCGAACTCGTACCACTTGTTCGACAGCTTCGCGGAAGTCGCGAAGGTATGGTGGTTGTTGTGCAGTTCTTCGCCGCCGATGATGATGCCCCACGGGAACAGGTTCGTGCTGGCGTCCGACGAGTTGAAGTTGCGATAGCCCCAGAAGTGGCCCAGACCGTTGACGACGCCGGCCGCCCAGAACGGGATCCACGCCATCTGCAAAGCCCAGACCGACAGGCCGACCACGCCGAACAGCGCCACGTCGATCACCATCATGATGCTCACGCCGAGGATCGGGTAGCGCGTGTAGACGTTGCGCTCCATCCAGTCGTTCGGGGTGCCGTGGCTGAAACGGCGCAGCGTTTCTTCGTTCTTCGCTTCGGCGCGATAGAGTTCGGCGCCTTCGAGCATCACCTTCCAAAGGCCGCGCGTTTGCGGGCTGTGCGGATCTTCTTCGGTCTCGCACTTGGCGTGATGCTTGCGATGGATTGCCGCCCACTGGCCCGTGAGCATGCCCGTGGTCATCCACAGCCAGAAACGGAAGAAGTGGCTCGCGATGGGATGCAGTTCGAGCGCGCGGTGCGCCTGGCAACGGTGCAGATACACCGTCACGCCAATAATCGTGACGTGCGTGGCCGCGAGCGCGCAGAGCAGGATCTGCCACCACGAGAAATGCAGCACCCCATGGGCGAGAAAATCAAGCAGGGAATTCAACAAGGTTCGTACCCGTGAAACGAAGCGCGCCGGCTTGTGGCCTTACGCGGTTGTCAGAAAAGTGAAAGCGTTCAGGAGAGTTTGGACGGCATTCTACTAGAACCGTTCCAAGTGTTTGTAACAAATGAAGATTTTTTTCCCTAATGACGTCTGAGTCAACGTCTGGACACCGAATTTTCGCCCTTGGAGGCGCTTTGCCGCACCTGATCCGGCCCATCCAGACGCATCCAGCCTATCGTCCGGGCGCCCTTCCCGATACCCGGATCTAGCGGGCCTGAACCGCCCCGCTTGCCTCGCCTGTTTTAACGGCAGGCGTGGCGGCGTCTGAAGAGATCGCAAACCCTTGACCACCCTGGCCGATGATCCGCACCTCGCGCTGGGCGAATGGAATCGAAATCCCGTGCTCGTTAAATAAGCGCCAGATATTCAGATTCACGTTCGAGCGCACGCTTGACGTCCCATTGGCCGCGTCGGCGATCCAGAAGCCCAGTTCCAGATTGATGCCGTCGGCACCGAAGCCTGACAGATATGGGGTCGGGGCCGGATCGTTCAAGACCCGCTCGACGCCCTCGGCTGCGCGCGCGAGCAGCGCCATCGCCTGCTCGATATCGGTGTCGTAAGCCACCTGCACCGCCGCCTTGGCATAGCCGCGCGTCAGGTACGACGACTGGTTCTGCACCACGTCGGTGATCAATTTTTCGTTCGGGATCAGCGTTTCCACGCCGTCGAGGCCGCGCACCACCGTGTAGCGCGTGCGGATCTGCGTGACCTTGCCCGCGAGGCCGCTCACGTTGATGGTGTCGCCCAGACGCAACGAGCGGTCGATCAGGATGATGAAGCCCGACACATAGTTGCTCGCGATCTTCTGCAAGCCGAAACCGAGGCCCACGCCCAGCGCGCCGCCAAACACGCCCAGCACCGTAATGTCGATGCCGACGATCGACAGGCTGAACAGGATCGCCGCGAACACCAGCAGCGCACGGCCCACGCGCGCGAGCACGACGCGCAGATTGGCGTCGATGGTGGTCGCGCGCATCAGGCGGTCTTCGAGCGCCGCGCCTGCCCAGATCGCCACCACCATGGTCACGCAGACCCACAGCACGCCGTTCGAGAGCGACAGCAGGCTCACATGCGCCGTGCCGATGCGAAAGCGCACGCTCTCCATCCAGGCCAGCACGTCGTCCTGGATGCCCAGCACAGTAAACAGCATGCCGAGCCAGACGATCAACGAAACCAGTTTTTCGACGATCGACAGCCACGCATGCGTCTGGCCGTCGCGGCCAAACACGCGCCGCGCGAAGAAGAACGCGATGTAGATCAGGCCGATGCCGAACAGCGGCACCAGCGCCAGGTTCAACAGCGAGGTGTGAATGAAGTTGCTGGCGATCTCGCGCGCGCCCCAGACGCAGCCCGCGCCGATCAGCGGAAAGAGCGCGCGAGTGAGGCTTTCGGCGCCAAAACGCAGCGCTTCGTAGCGGTCCTGGCGGCGCGCTTCGAGCGCGTGACGCAAGAGGCGCGCGAGCAGCCAGGCTAGCAGCAGCGCGCCGATCAGCACGCCGGACTGCCAGAGCATGACCGGCTGACCGAAGTCGCGGATCACGCCGCCCAGCATGTGTGAGAGCAAACGGTTTTCCATCATGAGCGCTTTCGCGTCGGTAGTACTTTTTAGAACGGGGATAGCGGTTAAGCGGCGCAATGATGCAACGCGGGGCCGCCCGGTCTGAACCGGACGGCCCCGCGCCTTGACATCGCCGGTACTTCACAGGTACTTCGCTGGTCGCGCTAAAGCGCGACTATGCGCTTATTCCACCGCGGCGTCCGGCTCGGCGGCTTCGGGCTGCTGGGCCCTGGCGATCGCGTCGGCGGTTTCGCTCGCGGCGGCCGCTTCATCGGGCGTGGCTTCGGCCTTGGCCTTTCTGGTCTTCGGCTGCGCGTCGCCGCGACGCTCCAGCACGGCGGCAAAGAAGCCGTCCGTGGCGTGGCGGTGCGGCCACAGCGAGAAGTAGTCGCCGGTGTCCAGACCCACGCGCTGGTCCGCCAGCACGTCGCGCGCGGGGATCAGCACGTAGTCCGGATGCGTTTCAAGGAACGCCTTCACGACCGCTTCGTTTTCCGCTTCCAGAATGCTGCAGGTCGCGTAGACGAGACGGCCGCCGCGCTTGAGCAGGCGCGCCGCGCTCGTGAGAATCGACAGTTGCTTGGGCGCGAGTTCCGCGATCGACTCCGGCGACTGACGCCACTTGAGGTCGGGGTTGCGGCGCAGCGTGCCCAGGCCCGAACACGGCGCGTCCACCAGCACGCGGTCGATCTTGCCGATCAGGCGCTTGATCTTCGCGTCGTGTTCGCTGTCGATCAGCACCGGATTCACGTTCGACAGGCCGCTGCGCGCAAGGCGCGGCTTGAGCTTGGCCAGACGTTTGTCAGACACGTCGAACGCATAGAGACGGCCCGAGGAGCGCATCATCGCGCCGAGCGCCAGGGTCTTGCCGCCCGCGCCTGCGCAGAAGTCCACCACCATTTCGCCGCGGCGCGGCGCGAGCAGCGTGCACAGCAGCTGGCTGCCTTCGTCCTGCACCTCGAACCAGCCGTCCTTGAAGGCGTCGAGCTTCGAGAGCGCCGGCTTGCCCGTCACGCGCACGCCGAACGGCGCGAACGGCGTCTCGCCGCCTTCGATGCCCGCTTGCGAAAGTGCACGCAGCAGCTCTTCGCGGCTCGCCTTGATCGGATTCGAGCGCAGATCCAGCGGCGCCGGGTAGTTCAGCGCGGCCGCCAGTTGCGCCATCTCGGCAGGGGCGAAGCGCGGTTCGAGCGCCTTGTAGATCCACTCGGGCAGATTCAGTTGCACGCGCAGCGGCAGGCTGGCCGGATCGATTTTCGCGACGTGTTCAAGCCAGTTCGCTTCCGCGTCCGACAGAAAGGGACGAATCGCAGCGCGGCCCGCCGTGGCCATCAGGCCCAGCAGCGTGAGACGGCGAGTCGGGCTGCCCGTGCCGCTTTCGGCAAGGTGCGCGAACTCCATGCGACGGCGCAGCACCGCGAACACCGCTTCGGCGATCACACCGCGCTCGCCGTGGCCAAGCTTCGGATGCTCGCGGAAGAAGCGGCTGGTCACTGCGTCGGCAGGACCGGTGAATTTCAGAACATCGGCCAGCAACGTCTCAGTTTGTCCAATCAAAAAACCATGTAGCTTCATACGCCCTCCCCGGCGGTGTGTGCTTGTGTTTCGTTTGCGTCGTCAAGGAAGAGCCATTGCGGCTCGGGCGGTGTGAGCGTCACGCGTTCGCCGTCGAGCGCGAGGCGCCCTTCGAGGAACCAGCGGATCGCCCGCGGGTACAGTGTGTGTTCGGTCTTCAGCACGCGAGCAGCGAGCGTCGCGGCATCGTCGCCGGTGCGCACCGGCACGGCCGACTGGGCGACGATCGGGCCATGATCGAGCGTGGGCGTGACAAAATGCACCGTTGCGCCGTGCACGCGGCAACCCGCGTCGAGCGCGCTCTGGTGCGTCTTGAGGCCCGGAAAGCTCGGCAGCAGCGACGGGTGGATGTTGAGCATCCGGCCCGAATAATGCTGGACGAAGCCCTCGGTCAGCACGCGCATGAAACCCGCGAGCACGACGAGGTCGGGCACATAGCCGTCGATGGTCTGCGCGAGCGCCGCGTCGAAGCTGGCGCGATCAGGGTACTGGCGGTGATCGACGACCGCCGTGGCGATGCCATGCGAGGCTGCAAAGGCAAGCCCCGCGGCATCCGGGCGATTGGCAATCACGGCGGCGATGCGCGCGCCCCAAGCTTCATGCGCACAGGCGCGCACGATGGCTTCCATGTTGCTGCCCCGCCCCGAAATCAGGATGACGAGATTTTTCATCCGCGGATTTTATCATTGGGCGGCACACCCAACGCTCGCGCGGCGGCGATCGGCGTCGCGTGCGTTTATAATCTCCTGTTCCGTCGCGGCCCGCCGCCGCCAAAGCGGTCAAATTCGTGGTCTCATCCGGTCATATTCAGGGCGCCTGGCCGGCGTCCGCTCAGGTTCCGTTATCGTGAGAGTCTTCCGCGGTCTTCCCAATGCCGAAAGCCGCGCGCCCTGCGCGCTCACTATCGGCAATTTCGACGGTGTCCACCGCGGGCATCAGGCGTTGCTCGCGCGCGTGCGCGAAGCCGCAGACGCGCGCGGTCTGCCCGTCTGCGTGATGACCTTCGAACCGCATCCGCGCGAGTTCTTCAACCCCGCAAGCGCCCCGCCGCGCATCGCCATGCTGCGCGACAAGCTCGAAGCGCTGCGCGAAAATGGCGTGGACCGCGTGGTGGTCGAGCATTTCAACCACACCTTCGCGAGCCAGTCGCCGCAGGATTTCGTCTCGCGCATCATCGTGGGCGGCCTGCATGCGCGCTGGATGATGATCGGCGACGACTTCCGCTACGGCGCGAAGCGCGCGGGCGATTTCGCCTCGCTGCAGGTCGCGGGCGCGGAACACGGTTTCGAAGTCGAACAGATGGCGACCGTGGCCGATCTTTCCGGCGTGCGCATTTCCAGCTCGGCGGTGCGCGCCCAGCTCGCCGCGGGCGACCTGGAGGCGGCGCGCGCCTCGCTTGGGCGCGGCTACGAAATCAGCGGGCACGTGACGCACGGTCTGAAGCTGGGCCGCGACCTGGGCTTCCCCACGCTGAACCTGCCGATCGGCCACAAGCGCCCGGCGCTCAAGGGCATCTTCGTCGTGCAGGTGCATGGCATCGCCGATCATCCGCTGCCCGGCGTGGCCAGCCTCGGCCTGCGTCCGACCGTGGACGATTCGGGTCGCGTGCTGCTCGAAGTGCATTTGCTCGACTGGCACGGCAACGCTTATGGCAAGCTCGTGCGGGTCGAATTTCTCAAGAAGCTGCGTGACGAGGAGAAGTACGCCGACCTCGAAACGCTGACCGCCGCCATCGCGCGCGACGTGACGAATGCCCGCGCGTGGTTCGCCGCGGCGGGCGTCGTTGCGGGCGCCGATGTCCCTGGCGGGCGTTCCACTGGTTTCGCCACCTCGGCGACCGACCGAATTAGGTGACCTGCGGTCCGCGCGCATCGCGCCCGGCTTGAGCGTTTCAAGCCAGCGCGACGCCCGCCTGGACCGCCCCGCCCCCAGCGCCACGCGGCACCCGCCGTGAACGGCGCGCGAGGCGACGGTTGCGCGGCTAAGCCGCAATGCTGACGCCGTGCAATCCCAGAATTCACCGTGATCTCACCATGAGCGACAAGAAAGCATCCTCCGGCAAGCCGCAGAAGTCCGAATCGAAGTACCCCGTCAACCTGCTCGACACCGCGTTCCCGATGCGCGGCGACTTGCCCAAACGCGAGCCGCAATGGGTCAAGGAGTGGGAAGAGAAAGGCATTTACCAGAAGATCCGCGCCGCCTCGAAGGGCCGCAAGAAGTTCATCCTGCACGATGGCCCGCCGTATGCGAACGGCGACATCCACCTCGGCCACGCGGTGAACAAGATCCTCAAGGACATGATCGTCAAGGCGCGCAATCTGGCGGGCTTCGACGCGGTCTACGTGCCGGGTTGGGACTGCCACGGCATGCCGATCGAAATCCAGATCGAAAAGCAGTTCGGCAAGTCGCTGCCTGCCCAGGAAGTGATGAAGAAGGCGCGCGAATACGCGTCGGGCCAGATCGAAACGCAGAAGCTCGGCTTTAAGCGTCTGGGCGTGCTGGGCGACTGGGACAACCCGTACAAGACCATGAACTTCGCGAACGAGGCGGGCGAAATCCGCGCACTCGCGAAGATCATCGAAAAGGGTTATGTGTTCCGCGGCCTGAAGCCGGTGAACTGGTGTTTCGACTGCGGCTCGGCGCTGGCCGAGGCAGAAGTCGAATACAAGGACAAGACCGATCCGACCATCGACGTGCTGTTCACCTTCGCGCAGCCGGCTGAAACGGCGGCCGCGTTTGGCCTGCCCGCACTGCCGCGCGAGGAAGGCGGCATCGTGATCTGGACGACGACGCCCTGGACGATCCCGTCGAACCAGGCGCTCAACGTGCATCCGGAAATCGAATACGCGCTGGTCGATACGCCCCGCGGCCTGCTGATTTTCGCAACCGAGCGCGTCGAAGCCTGCCTGAAGGACTTCGGCCTCGAAGGCACGGTCATCGCCACCACCAAGGGCGAAAAGCTCTCGGAACTGCGCTTTAACCACCCGCTCGCTTCGGCGCATCCGGGTTACAAGCGCACTTCGCCCATCTATCTGGGCGACTACGTCACGACCGACACCGGCACGGGCATCGTGCACTCGGCGCCCGCCTACGGCGTGGAAGACTTCGTGTCGTGCAAGGCGCACAACATGGCCGACTCGGACATCATCAGCCCGGTGATGGGCGATGGCCGTTATGTCGAATCGCTGCCGCTGTTCGGCGGTCTGTCGATCTGGGACGCGAATCCGAAGATCGTCGATGCGCTCGACGCGGCCGGCACGCTGCTGCGCAGCGAAAAGTACCTGCACAGCTACATGCACTGCTGGCGCCACAAGACGCCCATCATCTACCGCGCCACCTCGCAGTGGTTCGCGGGCATGGACGTCACGCCCAAAGACGGCGGCAAGACGCTGCGCGAGACCGCGCTCGAAGGCATCGAAGCCACCGCGTTCTATCCGTCGTGGGGCAAGCAGCGCCTGTTCTCGATGATCGCCAACCGCCCGGACTGGACGCTCTCGCGTCAGCGTCAATGGGGCGTGCCGATGGCCTTCTTCGTGCACAAGGAAACCGGCGAGCTGCATCCGCGCACCCTGGAGCTGCTCGAAGAAGTCGCCAGGCGCGTCGAAGTGTCGGGCATCGAAGCGTGGCAGACGCTCGACCCGCGCGAACTGATCGGCGACGACGCGAACATCTACGAAAAGAACCGCGACACGCTCGACGTGTGGTTCGACTCGGGCACGACGCACTGGCACGTGCTGCGCGGCTCGCACAAGGACGACCTGCAATTCCCGGCTGACCTCTATCTGGAAGGCTCGGACCAGCATCGCGGCTGGTTCCATTCGTCGCTGCTGACGGCTTCCATGCTCGATGGCCGCCCGCCGTACAACGCGCTGCTCACGCACGGCTTCACCGTCGACGGCGAAGGCCGCAAGATGTCGAAGTCGCTCGGCAACGGCGTCGATCCGCATGAAGTCGCGAACCGTCTGGGCGCGGAAATCATCCGCCTGTGGATCGCCTCGACCGACTACTCGGGCGAACTGGCGATCTCGGAAGAAATCTTGAAGCGCGTGACGGAAGGCTATCGCCGTATCCGCAACACGCTGCGCTTCCTGCTCTCGAACCTGTCGGATTTCGACTTCGAAAAGCACGCGCTGCCCGCCGATCAATGGCTCGAAATCGACCGTTATGCGGTGGCGCTCACGCACACGCTGCAAAACGACGTGCTCTCGCACTACGACCGCTACGAGTTCCACCCGGTCGTGGCGAAGCTCCAGACGTTCTGCTCGGAAGACCTCGGCGGCTTCTATCTGGACGTGCTGAAGGACCGCCTCTACACCAGCGCGCCGGATTCGGGCGCACGTCGGGGCGCGCAGACCGCCCTGCACCACATCACGCACAGCCTGCTGCGCATCCTCGCGCCGTTCCTGTCGTTCACGGCCGAAGAAGCGTGGAAGGTGTTCCAGCCGCAAAGCGAAACCATCTTCACCGAAACCTTCCACGCGTTCCCGGACGTCGCGAACGCGCCGGAACTGATCGCCAAGTGGACGCTGCTGCGCGAAGTGCGCGGCAACGTGACGAAGGCGCTGGAAGAAGCGCGCGTGGCGAACCAGATCGGCTCGTCGCTGCAGGCCGAAGTGCGCATCCTCGCAAGCAGCGCACGTTACGACGCACTCACCACGCTCGGCGACGATCTCAAGTTCGTGCTGATCACCTCGGCGGCGGAAGTCGTGAAGGTGGACAGCGAAGAGCAGGAAGGCGTCGAAGTGGTGACCTCGAAATACCTCAAGTGCGAGCGCTGCTGGCACTACCGCGAGGACGTGGGCGCGAACGCCGAACACCCGGGCCTGTGCGGCCGCTGCGTGTCGAATCTGTTCGGTAACGGCGAAACGCGGAGCGCCGCATAATGGCCAAGACGATGTCGAAGCAGGCGAAGCCGAACGGCGCGGGCGGTTCGAAAGGCGGCACGCTGGTGCCGTGGCTCGGCATCGCGGTGATCGTGATCCTCGCGGATCAGCTCACCAAGATCGCCATTTCGAAGGTCTTCGCCTACGGCGAAGGCCGCATGATCACGCCGTTCTTCAACCTCGTGCTGGTCTACAACAAGGGCGCGGCGTTCAGCTTCCTCGCCGCGGCGGGCGGCTGGCAGCGCTGGGCCTTCACGGCGCTGGGCGTGGTGGCGGCGGTGGTGATCGGCTACCTGCTCAAGCGTCACGCGGGGCAGCGCCTGTTCTGCACGGCGCTCGCGCTGATCCTGGGCGGGGCGCTCGGCAACGTGCTCGACCGCCTGATGTACGGCCATGTGATCGACTTCCTCGACTTCCATCTGGGCGCGTCGCACTGGCCAGCGTTCAACGTCGCGGATAGCGCGATCACCGTCGGCGCCGTGCTGCTGGTATTCGACGAACTGCGCCGCGTGCGCGGTTCGCGCTGAAGCGCGGGTCTGTCCTGAAGGAGCGTTGACTTGAACACCTCCGCAGCTAACTCTGGTGAACTGGCCGGACGCCATCTGGTGCTCGGCATGTCGGGCGGCATCGCCTGCTACAAGATCGCCGAGCTCACGCGTCTGCTGACCAAGGCCGGCGCGACCGTGCAGGTCGTGATGACCGAAGCCGCCACGCAGTTCATCACGCCCGTGACGATGCAGGCGCTCTCGGGCCGCCCCGTCTACACGAGCCAGTGGGACGCTCGCGTGCCCAACAATATGGCGCACATCGACCTGTCGCGCGAAGCGGACGCAATCGTCATCGCGCCCGCCTCGACCGACTTCATCGCCAAGCTCGCCCACGGTTTCGCCGACGATCTGCTCTCGACGCTGTGCGTTGCGCGCGATTGTCCGCTGCTGGTGGTGCCGGCGATGAACCGCCAGATGTGGCAGAACCCGGCCACCCAGCGCAACGTCGCGCAGATCCGCGCAGACGGCATCGAAACGCTCGGCCCCGATTCCGGTCCGCAGGCTTGCGGCGAAGTCGGTGACGGGCGCATGCTGGAGCCGCAAGCCGTTTATGAAGCAATCGTCGCGTTCTTCGCGCCCAAGGTGCTCGCGGGCCGCAAGCTGCTGATCACCGCCGGGCCGACCTTCGAGCCGCTCGATCCGGTGCGCGGCATCACCAACCGTTCGAGCGGCAAGATGGGCTTCGCGCTGGCGCGCGCGGCACAGCAGGCCGGAGCCGAAGTGCATCTGGTCGCCGGCCCGGTCGCGCTGGAAACGCCCTGGGGCGTGTACCGCGAGAACGTGCAAACCGCGCAGCAGATGTACGACGCGGTGATGCGCGGCATACCCGATGCCGATGTCTTTATCGGCGTGGCCGCAGTAGCGGACTGGCGCGTCGATCACGTTGCGCAGCACAAGATCAAGAAGACGGCGGAGCAGCGCATGCCCACCTTCTCCTTCGTCGAGAACCCGGACATTCTCGCCTCGGTCGCAGCGCTGCCCAATCCGCCTTATTGCGTGGGTTTCGCGGCGGAAAGCGGTGATCTGGAGGTGCACGGCGAAGAAAAACGCGCGCGCAAGAAGGTGCCGCTATTGATCGGCAACCTCGGCCCGCTCACCTTCGGTCAGGACGACAATGAAGTCGTGCTGTTCGAGGCTTCCGGTCGCACGCCGCTGCCGCGCGCCGCGAAGGTCGCGCTCGCGCAGACGCTGATCGCCGAAATCGCGAAACGTCTGCCGGATACGGGCATCCTGTCCTGATGCCGTCCTGATGTTGCATCGATGCGCGCGGCGAGGCTCGCGCCTTGCCGCCCGTAGTTGAAGGAGCAGTCCTGCCATGACACTGCTTTCCGTACTGGACCAGTCGCCCGTCATCGCCGGGCACAGCGCGGCGGACGCCATCGCCGCCACCATCGAGCTTGCCCAACTGGCCGACGATCTCGGCTACACGCGCTACTGGTGCGCCGAGCACCACGGCCTGCTGGGCGTGTGCAATCCCTGTCCCGAAGTCATGCTCGCGCGACTGGGCAGCGTGACGAAGCGCATCCGCATCGGCTCGGGCGGCATCATGTTGCCGTACTACAGCCCCTTCAAGGTCGCCGAGCAGTTCATGATGCTCGAAGCGCTGTTTCCGGGCCGTGTCGATCTGGGCGTGGGCCGCGCGCCGGGCGGCGACATGCGCACGGCGCAGGCCGTGGCGGCGGGCGCCTACAATCGCGGCGACCAGTTCGCGCAGCAGGTGCAGGATCTGGTCGGGCTGATGGACGGCACGCTCGCGTCCGACCATCTCGCCAATGGCGTGGTGTTGCAACCGCAGATCACCACGCGCCCGCAGTTGTGGGTGCTCGGCTCCAGCGACTTCGGCGGTGAGCTGGCCGCGCAACTGGGCCTGCGCTTCTCGTTCGCGCATTTCATCAACGCGCACTTCGGCCATCTGGTGGCGAACGCGTACCGTGACCGCTTCCAGCCCGGCCACGAGGCGAAGCCCTATCTGGCCTGCGCCGTGTTCGCGATCTGCGCGGACACCGAAGCCGAAGCCGCCGACCTCGAAAAAGCCGTCGATCTGCGCCGCGTGCAAATGGCCTACGGCCTGAACGCGCCGATCCCGAGCCTCGAACAAGGCCGCGCGCAGGAATACGGCGAACGCGAGCAGATCGTGATCGACCGCGAAAAGCCGCGCAGCATCATCGGTACGCCCGAAAGCGTGACAGAGCGCCTGCAGGCGCTGCAGGAGCGCTTTCAAGCCGACGAACTCATCGTGCTTACCGTCGCGGGCAGCTACAAGGCGCGCCTGCGCTCCTACGAATTACTCGCCGAGGCATTTCAGTTACCTCGAATCTGAACGGAACCCCATGAAAATCGACATCAAGATCCTCAACGAACGCATGCGCGACCAACTGCCCCACTACGCCACGCCGGGCAGCGCGGGCCTCGACCTGCGCGCATGTCTCGACGCGCCGGTCACGCTGGAGCCAGGCGAAACGAAGCTGATCCCGACGGGCCTCGCGATCCATCTCGCCGATCCGGGCTACGCCGCGCTGATCCTGCCGCGCTCGGGTCTTGGCCACAAGCACGGCATCGTGCTGGGCAACCTGGTCGGCCTGATCGACTCGGATTACCAGGGCGAACTGATGATCTCCACCTGGAATCGCGGCCACACCACCTTCACGCTGAACCCGCTGGAGCGCCTCGCGCAGCTGGTGATCGTGCCGGTCGTGCAGGCGCAGTTCAACATCGTCGACGACTTCGAAGCGAGCCAGCGCGGCGAAGGCGGTTTCGGCAGCACGGGCAAGCACTAAGCCTCGCAGCTTCGCTTGCCGTAAAAAAAGAAGCACGCCGTCGGGCGTGCTTTTTTGCTTTGCGCGCGCGGCGCAATCAGGCCGCGACCGTCTGCTCTCGTCGCCGATACCACAGCATGTAGACAATCGTCAGCGCCACGAGGAAGGCCACGCCGTAGGCCATCGTCATGCGGAATTCACGCGTGAACGCCGTGCCAAGCAGAATGCCGAGCATCAGCAGAGCACCCAGCAAACTGGTGAACGGGAAGCCCCACATGCGGAATGTCAGCGGCGCATTGCCCGGCTCCTTGCCTTGCTTCACGCGGAAGAAAATCTGCGTCACGAAGATCATGAGCCACGTGAACATCGCGCCAAACATGGCGATCGACATCATCAGCGTAAACGCCGTTTGCGGCCACAACGCGTTGAGCACGGCGGACACCGCGATGCCGATGGTCGAGAGCGACAGCGCCGCCGTCGGCACGCCCTGGCGCGTGAGACGCCCGAACGCGGCCGGCGCATAGCCCGCGCGCGAGAGGCTGAACATCATGCGCGTGGTGATGTAGAGCTGGCTGTTCATCGCCGATAGCGCGGCCACCAGCACGATGAAGTTGATCGCCCCCGCCGCGTACGGCACACCGGTTTCGGCCATCACTTTGACGAACGGGCTTTCGTTGCCGCCCGCCGCAGTCCACGGCACGATCGCAAGCATCAACGCGAGCGTGAGCAGATAGAACAGCACGAGGCGCACGACGGTCGCACGGAACGCGCGCGTGACGGCGCGCTGCGGGTCCTGCGCTTCGGCTGCGGCCACGGCGATGGTCTCAAGACCCAGATAGCTGAAGAGCGAAACGATCGTGCCCACCCACACGCCCCACCAGCCCTTGGGCAGCCAGCCGCCGTGCGAAGTGTAGTTCGCGACGCCCACGCCCGAACTTGCTGGCGCATGCCAGACGAACCACGCGCCCAGCACGATAAACGCGACGATGGCGGCGATCTTGAGGCTGGAAAAGAGGTATTCGATGGAGCCGTAGGCGCGCACGCTCATCGCGTTGACGACAATCAGCGCCGCCGAAAAGCCCACGATCCAGTACAGCCCCGGCACCTGCGGGAACCAGAACTTCATGTACACGGCGATGGCCGATACCTCGGTACCTACCGCCAGCACATACGCTGACCAGTACGCATAGCGCACCAGAAAACCCGCGAGCGGCCCGATGTAGTGCTCGGCATACGCGCCGAACGAACCGGACGTAGGATGCGCCACCGTCATCTCGGCGAGCGCGCCCATCAGCAGCAAGGCGATCAGCGCGCCGATCGCGTAGGAAATGAGCACGCCCGGCCCGGCGAAGCTGATGGCGAACCCGCTGCCAAGAAACAAACCCGTGCCGACCGCGCCGCCGATGGCGATCATCGTCATCTGTCCGGCGGACAGCCCGCGGCGTAAGCCGCGCTCGCGCTCGACGATGGAATCGAACGCACTCTTTTTATCTGAACTCACCTTCACCCTCTACGGCATGCGGTCATTCGCCAAAGATGCTCGCACGTTATCCGTCGATAGACGTACTTGCGAGCACAAAACAAAACGGCGCGGACCGTGAAGTCCGCGCCGTTCCGGCTGACCTGAAGCGGAAACCGCTTATTCTACTTCGACCGCCTCGGGCGGGCGCGTTGCCGGTTGCTCGTCGAACGTCAGCAGCACCTTGTCTTCCGCATCGACATCCACGGTCACGCGGCCGCCATTCATGAGCTTGCCGAACAACAGTTCGTCGGCGAGCGCACGGCGGATCGTGTCCTGGATCAGGCGTTGCATCGGACGCGCACCCATGAGAGGGTCGAAACCGTGCTTGGCCAGATGGGCGCGCAACGCATCGGTGAACAGCGCATCGACCTTCTTCTCGTGCAGTTGATCTTCCAGTTGCATGAGGAACTTGTCGACCACGCGCATGATGATTTCCTCATCGAGCGCACGGAAGCTGATCGTCGCATCCAGGCGGTTACGGAACTCCGGCGTGAACAGGCGTTTGATATCGGCCATTTCGTCGCCTTGTTCGCGGCGCGTAGTGAAACCGATGGTGGACTTGTTCATCGTGTCGGCGCCCGCATTCGTCGTCATGATGATAATGACGTTGCGGAAATCCGCCTTGCGGCCGTTGTTGTCCGTCAGTGTGCCGTGGTCCATCACCTGCAGCAGCACGTTGAAGATGTCCGGGTGCGCTTTCTCGATTTCGTCGAGCAGCAGCACACAATGCGGCTTCTTCGTGACGGCTTCGGTGAGCAGACCACCCTGGTCGAACCCGACGTATCCCGGCGGCGCACCGATCAGACGGCTGACCGCGTGACGCTCCATGTACTCGGACATGTCGAAGCGGATCAGCTCGATGCCGAGCGTGAACGCGAGCTGACGCGCCACCTCGGTCTTGCCGACGCCCGTGGGACCCGAGAACAGGAACGAGCCGATCGGCTTGTCCGTCTTGCCCAGACCCGCGCGCGCCATCTTGATCGAAGCCGACAGCGCGTCGATCGCCGGATCCTGGCCGAACACCACGGCCTTCAGATCGCGGTCGAGCGTCTGCAGCTTGCTGCGATCGTCCTGCGACACGCTTTGCGCCGGCACGCGCGCGATCTTCGAGATGATCTCTTCGATCTCGCTCTTGCCGATGGTCTTCTTCTGCTTCGACTTCGGCAGGATGCGTTGCGCCGCACCCGCTTCGTCGATCACGTCGATCGCCTTATCCGGCAGATGACGATCCGTGATGAAGCGTGCGGACAACTCAGCCGCCGCGTTGAGCGCTCCCGACGAATACTTCACGCCGTGGTGCTCTTCGAAGCGCGACTTCAGGCCACGCAGGATCGCCACGGTCTGTTCGACCGTCGGCTCGATCACGTCGACCTTCTGGAAACGACGCGACAAGGCCGCGTCCTTTTCGAAGATGCCGCGATATTCCGTGAAGGTGGTCGCACCGATGCACTTGAGCGTGCCCGAAGAGAGCGCCGGCTTGAGCAGGTTCGATGCGTCGAGCGTGCCGCCCGATGCCGCACCCGCGCCAATCAGCGTGTGGATCTCGTCGATGAACAGGATCGCGTGCGGACGCTCCTTGAGCTCCTTGAGCACCGTCTTCAGACGTTGCTCGAAGTCGCCGCGGTATTTCGTGCCGGCGAGCAACGCGCCCATGTCGAGCGAATAGACCTGTGCGTCCGCAAGGATGTCCGGCACTTCACCGCGCGTGATGCGCCAGGCGAGGCCTTCCGCGATCGCGGTCTTGCCGACACCGGCTTCGCCCACCAGCAGTGGATTGTTCTTGCGGCGGCGGCAGAGTACCTGCACCACGCGCTCGACCTCGGACTCGCGCCCGATCAGAGGATCGATGCGGCCATCCTTCGCCATCTGGTTCAGATTCTGCGTGAACTGGGCGAGCGGGGTTTCCTTCTGGCCAGCGGCGTCTTCGGCTTCCGCATTCGCATCGCTCGACTTGGCGGCTTCGCCGCTGCCGGTCTTCGCAATGCCATGCGAAATGAAATTCACCACGTCCAGACGCGTGACGCCCTGCTGTTGCAGGTAGTACACCGCGTGCGAGTCTTTCTCGCCGAAGATCGCGACCAGCACGTTTGCGCCCGTGACTTCCTTCTTGCCGTTGGAAGTGGACTGCACGTGCATGATCGCGCGCTGGATCACGCGCTGGAACCCAAGGGTAGGCTGCGTATCGACGTCATCCGTACCGGGCACCGTAGGGGTGTTGTCGTGAATGAAGTTGCGCAGGTTCTGACGCAGGTCTTCGATATTCGCGGCGCACGCTCGCAGCACTTCGGCGGCCGTTGGGTTATCCAACAGCGCCAGCAAAAGGTGCTCGACCGTGATGAACTCATGCCGCGCCTGACGTGCTTCCATGAACGCCATGTGCAGGCTGACTTCCAGTTCCTGGGCAATCATGCTTCCTCCATCACACACTGCAGCGGATGCCCGGCCTGCCGTGCGTGGGTAACGACTTGCTCAACTTTGGTCGACGCGATGTCCCGCGTATAGACCCCACAAACACCCCTGCCCTCGCGATGGACCTTCAGCATGACTTGCGTCGCGGTCTCGCGGTCTTTATTGAAATACTCCTGCACGACCATCACGACGAATTCCATCGGCGTGTAGTCATCGTTCATCAGGACGACCTTGTACATGGAGGGCGGTTTGACCTTTTGCTCCTGCCGCTCCAGTACAGTTGAATCCTGCTTGTCCGGGATAATCGCCATACACCCATTCTAAACAACTCGGACAGGCCCGCAATCCTGCCGAAACCCGACCGGCCGTCCGGTGAAGCTGGCTCCGTCGCCCTGCATCCTGCGAGCAATCCCTGCGCCTTCTCCGTTCCGGGCTCGATCAACTTCGCCCCGACCGCATCATGCGTGGTCTTACCTGGGCGCCCGGCTGCGGGGCCGGTTCGAATCTTCCTGCCAGCAGCTTTCGGGCCACCGTCGAATCGAGTATCGCACAACCTGCGCGCTCGCGTGGGCAGTGCTCCCGGGCGATTGCGCCTCGATTTGTCGGCCTGCGCACGCAGACAAACAGATTCCGTGCCACCACACCCTACGTGTCTGCCGAAGCGTCGTTTTCGGGTGTGCCATCGCAGTGTTTCCCATGTGAGTCGATTATGCGACTTTTCAAGATGGGTCGTGCAACCCCATCGCCCCCGTAGGGACAAAAAGCGAACCGGATGCGCGGACCGGCAACCCAATGCGCTTCGCAGCAGCAAAGGCCGCTAGAAAAGCCGGAAAAACCCTGGAAATGCGATCTTTACAACGCGCAACTTAACGTCTCAAAATATTCTTGACACCAGAATAAAGAGCCTCAACAATCAAGCTGGCACTTTTTTCAACCGCCTTTAATTTCGAAAAAATGCCGTTGGTGAGCTTGTGAGGAGGGGGCGCTCGCATTCCGCGAACGTTTAGCTTTTCGAACTGCTCGTGGTAGTGACATGAGTTACAGGGGAAGTTGGTATGGCAACCGGTACGGTCAAGTGGTTCAACGACGCGAAGGGTTTCGGGTTCATCACGCCGGATGAAGGCGGCGAGGACCTGTTCGCTCACTTTTCGGCGATTCAAATGAATGGCTTCAAGACCCTCAAAGAAGGTCAAAAGGTGAGCTTCGAGGTCGTGCAAGGCCCGAAGGGTAAACAGGCATCGAACATTCAGGCAGCAGCCTGATACGTTCGGTACCCGTACCTTGGAAACCCGGCTTCGGCCGGGTTTTCTTTTTGTGCGAACGATTTTTATCCATGCATGCGGCGCCGCGCTTTTGCCACGAAATGTCCGTGTTATTTGCATTCCAGATGTTTTGAATAAAACACCTGGAATATCACGCCAAGCCGACACTCTTTTTCACATTCATTTCATTTGCGCGTGCTGACCCATCGTCACGTCACGCGCAACGTGCCCATCATGCCAAGATCCTCGTGTTCGAGAATGTGGCAATGGAACATGCGATCTCCCGTTTCGCGCTGAATGGTCGCGATATGCACGCTTTCCCCCGGCTTCACGTTGACCGTGTCGCGCCACGCGAGCAAAGCCTCGTCCACGCGCCTGCCTTCTGATTCACGCGCCAGAATCTGAAACTGCGTGCCATGCAGATGGAACGGATGATCCATATCGGTCTGGTTCGCAATCGTCCATTGCTCGACCGCGTTGCGACGGCTCGTGAGTGTGATGCGAGCGGGGTCGTATGACGCGCCGTTGATCATGAATTGCATACCTTGGGGCATGCCCCTCTTCGATGCACCCGGCTGGTGCATTGCATGCATATCCATCGCCTCGCTGAACACGACGGTTTTTGCGGCGTTCGATGGCGTCAGCGGCGCAATTGGGCGCAACTGTGCGGGCAGCGCTTTGTTCACCGATTCGCCGTCGCTGCGCGGCGCGAATTGCACCTGCGCAAGGGTGGCCGTCGGCGTAGGCGGCAAGCTGCCGTGGGTCATCGCCATCTTGCGGCGGTCATACTGCGCCGCAAGCAGTCGCGCCGCCGATGCGCCCTGCCCCGCACGCACGATCAGCTCGGCGCGCTCGCCGGGTGCGAGCAACAGCGACGTCACGCCCTCGCGCGGTGTGCCCAGCAGGCCCCCATCGGTGCCGACCTGCGCGAACGCACGGCCATCGTCGAACGCAAGCAGCAGATAACGCGCGTTACAGCCGTTCCAGACGCGCCAGCGCTCGTCGCGCACGATGTCGATGCGCGGCTCGCGCGCGCCGTTCACCAGCACGAACTGACCTTCGCGGCCATTCATCCAGTCCATCATGCTATTGGCGGCGATCGTGCCATCGGCGAACAGCTTCAGGTCCGTGACGAACAGATGGCGTTCGGGCCAGGCCGCGAGCGGATCGGCGGCGGCGCGCACGATGATTGGCCCCGCCAGCCCGCGAAACACCTGCTCCGCCGTGTGCATATGCGGGTGCGGGTGATACCAGTAAGTGCCCGCGCTGCCCTTGGGCAAGGTGAAGCGATAGATATGCTCCGCGCCCGGCAGGATCGGATTCGCCGGGTTGCCATCCTGATCGGCCGGCACGGGCAAGCCGTGCCAGTGGATCGTCGTGGGTTGCGCCAGGCGGTTGATCAGGCGGATCTCGACGCGATCGCCCTCACGAACGTCGATCAGCGGGCCGATCACCGGACCGTCGTTATTCGCGGCGTTCGCGTCGTATTGCCAGAAGGTGGTGGCCGGCTGTCCCGCGAGCAAGGCATGCGCGGCAGGTTGGGCGATCAGCGTCGCGCGGAATACGCCTGCTTCGCGGCTTTCGTTGGCGAGCGTGCGCAAGCCGGAAAGCGGCGCACCGGCGGCCAGCGCGTCGGCGGCGGCGAGTGCCGGTTGCGGATGCCCCATGCCAGCCATTCCCGACATCCCGGACATCTCCTGCATGCTCGACATGCCATCGCCGGCCTCCGCGGCCCGCGACGCACGCGCAAACAACGAAGCGGTAGCGGCACCCAGCGCGCCGGACAAAAACGTTCTGCGTTTCATCGATTCATTCCTCAAATACGTCTGCCTGCGCGGCGCGCATGATCGAGCGCGGCACGGGCGGGGATCGCTTTCACACGCGATTCAACATCGTGTGTGCAGCGTATCGTCAACAAGCGGCTGCGTTCAGACGATTGGAGGAGGCAAAGGAGGTGCGTGCGTGATGCCGGCGTGCAATGCAGCAACGCACACGCAAGGCGCGTCGTGCGCACGCGGGCAAGTTCCGAATCGCAATGCGAGCGGTAGCGCGCCGCAATGGCTGCCGCAGCTCTGACTGCAGCAGCCTGCGTGATGGCAGTCGGCGTGATCCGGCGTCGTGCCTTGAACATGCGCCGTGTGAGCGACGTGCGTGGCGTGTGCGGTGTGCGTGGCATGCGTCTGCGAGGTCATGTGTTCGCACGCGTTCGCGCCGCGCATGCCGAGCAGCGCAAACACGCAAACGAGAAAAAGGCGACACAGAATCGTCATGGAAAGACCAACAGCACGCAATGGGCGCTCATCATGATAGCGCACCCACGAGGTGGAAATTTTTCGCCGGTTACGGCAAACAGAAAATCACTCTGGACAACAAAGCAAATTAAAAGCCGCCCTAACCGAACCGGCCGGCCCTGCGATTCGCTCATGCATTTGCGCTTCGGCGAGCCAATCCGCGTTCGCATGGACGTATTTCAAGGTCGATGCGCCGGTCGCTGCCGCGAGCCACCCTTCCAGAGAAAAACCCCGGCGATACGGAACGCACGCCGGGGTTTCAATACATAGACTATCGTCCTGACCACACTCACATATTGTCGATCATCACCTGGCCAAACGCCGAGCACGACACCTGCACCGCGCCTTCCATCAGCCGCGCGAAGTCATACGTCACGCGCTTTTGCTGGATCGACTTTTCCATCGACGCGATGATCAGATCCGCGGCCTCGGTCCAGCCAAGGTGGCGCAGCATCATTTCCGCCGAGAGAATTTCCGAGCCCGGATTCACATAGTCCTTGCCTGCATACTTGGGCGCCGTGCCGTGCGTCGCTTCGAACATCGCCACCGAATCCGACATATTCGCGCCCGGCGCGATGCCAATGCCGCCCACCTGCGCCGCGAGCGCGTCCGAAATGTAATCGCCGTTCAGGTTCAGCGTGGCGATCACGTCGTATTCGGCCGGACGCAGCAGGATCTGCTGCAGGAAGGCGTCGGCGATCACGTCCTTGATGATGATGTCGCCACCCGTCTTGGGATTCTTGATCTTCATCCACGGACCGTCATCGATCAGTTCCGCCGCGAATTCCTTCTGCGCGAGCGCATAACCATAGTCGCGGAACGCGCCTTCGGTGAACTTCATGATGTTGCCCTTGTGCACCAGCGTGACCGAACGGCGCTCGTTGTCGATGGCGTACTGGATCGCCTTGCGCACGAGACGCTCGGTGCCTTCGCGCGACACCGGCTTCACGCCGATGCCCGAGCTGTCCGGGAAGCGGATCTTCGAGACGCCCATTTCGTCGCGCAGGAACGCGATGAGCTTCTTCGCGCCTTCCGAATCCGCGGGCCATTCGATGCCCGCGTAGATGTCTTCCGAGTTCTCGCGGAAGATCACCATGTTGACCTTCTCCGGCGCACGCACCGGCGAGGGCACACCCTTGAAGTACTGTACCGGACGCAGGCACACGTAGAGGTCGAGTTGCTGGCGCAGCGTGACGTTCAGCGAGCGGATGCCGCCGCCCACCGGCGTCGTCAGCGGCCCCTTGATCGACACGACGTAATCCTTCACTACATCGAGCGTTTCATCGGGCAGCCAGACATCGGGGCCGTAGACGCGCGTGGCCTTCTCGCCCGCGTAAATCTCCATCCAGTGAATCTTGCGCTTGCCGCCGTAGGCCTTCTCCACGGCTGCGTTGACCACCTTGAGCATGACCGGCGTGATATCGACGCCCGTGCCGTCGCCCTCGATATACGGGATGATCGGCTGGTCGGAGACGTTGAGCGAGAAATCCGGATTGACGGTGATCTTCTCACCGCCCGCCGGGACCTTGATGTGCTGATACGGCATGATCAACTCCAGTAGGGGGATCGGTCTGTGGCGCGCGACCAGTTCGCAATGCAATTATTCTGGCCATTATTCTAGCCCAGGCCCCGAACGCCCGTGCCGACGCCCTCCCGCCGCCCCGCGCGGCCCAGTCCTGCTGCCGCGCAGCGTTAGAGTGCGCAGGCCCATGCCTTCCCCGGATCGCGAGCTGATGTCTCATGTCTTATATAAGACTCATGACACTAGCGTGAACCAGCGCCGCCATGCACGCCGTATGCTTTAAGATCGCGGCGCGACATCCTTTTACCGCTTTTGCATTTTTGTTTCTTTTGCCATGCGCTTGATCGCCCTCAATAAACCGTTCGGCACGATCTGCCAGTTTTCGCCGCATGAGACGCGCCAGTCGCTTGCGGACTGGGTAAAGACGCCCAACGTCTACCCCGCTGGCCGCCTCGACGCCGACAGCGAAGGGCTGCTGCTGCTCACCGACGATGGCGGCCTGCAGGCGCGCATCGCCGAACCGAAGCGCAAGCTCGTCAAACGCTATTGGGCGCAGGTGGAAGGCGCACCCGGCGACGATGCGCTCGCGGCGCTCGAACGCGGCGTCGATCTCGGCGACTTTGTGACACAGCCATGTCGGGCAAGGAAAATTTCCGATGACGATGCGCATAAGCTCTGGGCGCGCAATCCGCCCATCCGCTTTCGCGCGGCGATTCCTGCCACATGGATCGAACTCGCCATCAGCGAAGGAAAAAATCGTCAGGTGCGACGCATGACGGCAGCCGTGGGATTTCCGACGCTGCGCCTCGTGCGCGTGGCGATGGGTTCGCTCGATATTTTTTCGCTGGGCCTCGCGCCGGGCGACAGCGTCGATGTGCCGGTGGATGCGCCCTGGAAGCCCGCGATGCATGCGCGGCGCGCGCACAAGTAACTGTTGCGCAAGCACTTTTTGCGTTTGGCGAACGATTTGAGCCTGTAAACAGCGCTCTCTTTCAGTTGCCACGCATCGCTAAAAATTTGCGACCCAAATGAAAACTTCTCGTCAACCGCTTCGCGGGACCATGCGTTAAACCACGCAGATGCCGTCCGAAGCTATCCGGCATTCAGCCTTCAGGGTCCTCGCAGCAATGCACGGTCCCGACCGCTGGCAGACACGAATTGCAAGTTCGCATGAATTTGTCGATCCGACTGTCAACCGAAAGGTGGATGGCACGTTTACCGACCTGATCCAATAACCGGGTCACTTGGTTAATTAACTCAAGCTGAGGATTCACAAAATGAACAAACTGATCGCTGCTCTGGTCGCTGGCCTCTTCGCATCGGCTGCATTCGCACAAGCTTCGGCTCCGGAAGCTGCTTCGGCTGCTCCGGCAGCAGCTGCTTCGTCGGCACACAAGGCTTCGCACAAGAAGTCGCACAAGAAGTCGTCGCACAAGAAGGCAGCTAAGGCTGAAGCAGCTTCGGCAGCTTCGGAGTAAGCTTCTTGTAAGACGCAACGAGGAATGGCGCTCCGCGCCGATCTTCGCTTCGTTTGAAAGGCAGAGTGTCGCAAGGCGCTCTGCCTTTTGTTTTTGCAGCGCCGTTTGCGCACTTCGCGAGAGTGTCACTGCGAGTGTGCCTGCGAATGTGTCTGCGAATGTGTCTGTTATCGCGCTGCAAGTTTTGACCCGCGCCGACCTGGTCGCGTAACATGCGCGGACTAATCTCTAGCAAGGAGCTCACTCGTGCGATTTTCCCTGCGCCCGCTGATCGCGCGCTTCGCGTTCGCAGCGTTTGCCACCGTGTCGGCCTTCACGTTTTCGACCGCCCTGGTCAGCACGCCGGCACACGCCCAGCAAATGCCGCCCGGCGCGAAGCAACCCGGCGATTTTCCGCGACTGAAGCTCACCGCCGGCATGTTCGTGATCGACGCCGCCGTCGCCGCCAATGATGCGGACCGCGAGCAAGGTCTCATGTATCGCACGCAGCTCGCGCCCAACGAAGGCATGCTATTCGTGTTCGGCGAAAACGCCGTGCACTGCTTCTGGATGAAGAACACGCTGATCCCGCTGTCGATCGCTTTCATGCGCGCCGACGGCACGATCACCGACATCGACGAGATGCAGGCCGAAACCACCAACAATCACTGCCCGCGCAACAACGGTGTCTATGCACTGGAGATGAGCAAGGGCTTCTTCACGTCGAAGGGCATCAAGCCCGGCATGAAGATCGACGGTCTGCCGCCGCTGCAATAAGCGCGCGCTCGCTGGCCCGCCAGCCGCAAAACCGGCCCCGCCGCAGCACGCACTGCAGGTGGGGCCGTTTTTTTATGGGCACGCTTCGCGTGTGCGTTTGGCCGTGCGCTTCACCCGCGCCGTCCGGGCGACGCCCAGCATCGCCGGCGGCTGCGGCACCCTTACCAGCAAAAGCCGCGCGCAAGCGCTATCCTAGTAATCCGCCGCATGGCACAGGCTTGGCCCGGAGCAGTCCGGACAAGCCGCCGTGCGGACCGCCGGACCGCGCGCAGGCCGCGCCGCGCGCCGCCCGGCACTTTCCATGGCGCGTCTTTCCAAGGAGATCACCGTGCCTCGCAAGACTCCCATCGAGCGCTATCGCAATATCGGGATTAGCGCTCACATCGATGCCGGCAAAACCACCACGACCGAACGCATCCTTTTCTATACCGGTGTGAATCACAAGCTCGGCGAGGTTCACGATGGCGCGGCGACCATGGACTGGATGGAGCAGGAGCAGGAACGCGGCATCACGATCACCTCGGCTGCGACGACTGCGTTCTGGAAAGGCATGGCCGGCAACTATCCCGAACACCGCATCAACATCATCGACACCCCGGGGCACGTGGACTTCACCATCGAAGTCGAGCGCTCCATGCGCGTGCTCGACGGCGCATGCATGGTGTACGACTCGGTCGGCGGCGTGCAGCCGCAGTCCGAAACCGTCTGGCGTCAGGCGAACAAGTACAAGGTGCCGCGCATTGCGTTCGTCAACAAGATGGACCGCGTCGGTGCGGACTTTTTCCGCGTGCAGCGGCAGATTGGCGAGCGCCTGAAGGGCGTGGCGGTGCCGATCCAGATTCCGGTCGGCGCGGAAGATCACTTCCAGGGCGTGGTCGATCTCGTGAAGATGAAAGCGATCGTCTGGGACGACGAGAGCCAGGGCGTGAAGTTCGAGTACGAAGAGATCCCGGCGAATCTGCTCGAGACGGCGAAGGAGTGGCACGGCAAGATGGTCGAAGCCGCCGCCGAAGCCGATGAAGCGCTACTCGAAAAGTACCTCGAAGATCACGAAAGCCTGACCGAAGACGAAATCAAGGCGGCGCTGCGCAAGCGCACCATCGCCGGCGAAATCGTGCCGATGCTGTGCGGCAGCGCGTTCAAGAACAAGGGCGTACAGGCGATGCTCGACGCCGTGATCGACTATCTGCCCTCGCCCGTCGACGTGCCCGCCATCCTGGGCCACGACTTGCACGACAAGGAAATCGAGCGTCATCCGAGCGACGAAGAGCCGTTCTCCGCGCTCGCCTTCAAGATCATGACCGACCCGTTCGTCGGCCAGCTGATCTTCTTCCGCGTCTATTCGGGCGTGGTGGAATCGGGCGACACGGTGCTCAACGCGATCAAGGAAAAGCGCGAGCGCCTGGGCCGCATCCTGCAGATGCACGCCAACGAGCGCAAGGAAATCAAGGAAGTGCGCGCGGGCGACATCGCCGCCGCCGTGGGCCTGAAAGAAGCCACCACGGGCGACACGCTGTGCGACCCGGCCAACCCGATCGTGCTCGAACGCATGATCTTCCCGGAACCGGTGATCTCGCAGGCCGTGGAGCCCAAGACCAAGGCCGACCAGGAAAAGATGGGCATCGCGCTCAATCGTCTTGCGCAGGAAGATCCGTCGTTCCGCGTGCAGACCGATGAGGAATCCGGCCAGACCATCATTTCCGGCATGGGCGAGTTGCACCTGGAAATTCTCGTGGATCGGATGAAGCGCGAATTCGGCGTGGAAGCGACGGTCGGCAAGCCGCAGGTGGCGTATCGCGAGACCGTGAAAAACAAGGTCGAGGATGTCGAAGGCAAGTTCGTCAAGCAGTCGGGCGGGCGCGGCCAGTACGGTCACGCGGTCATCACGCTCGAACCGCAGGCGCCGGGCAAGGGCTACGAATTCGTCGACGCCATCAAGGGCGGCGTGATTCCGCGCGAATTCATCCCGGCCGTCGACAAGGGCATCCAGGAAACGCTCAAGGCGGGCGTGCTCGCGGGCTATCCGGTGGTCGATACCAAGGTCACGCTCACGTTCGGTTCGTACCATGACGTCGATTCGAACGAAAACGCCTTCCGCATGGCCGGTTCGATGGCCTTCAAGGAAGCGATGCGCAAAGCGAAGCCGATCCTGCTCGAACCGATGATGGCGGTGGAAGTGGAAACGCCCGAGGACTTCATGGGCAACGTGATGGGCGATCTGTCGAGCCGTCGCGGCATCGTGCAGGGCATGGAAGACATCGCGGGCGGCGGCGGCAAGATCGTGCGCGCCGAAGTGCCGCTGTCGGAAATGTTCGGCTACTCCACTTCGCTGCGCTCGCTCACGCAGGGCCGCGCAACGTACACGATGGAGTTCAAGCACTACTCGGAGACGCCGCAGAACGTGGCCGAAGCGGTCATCAACGCGAAGAAGACGTAAGCACGCGCGTTTCATGCTTCAAGCGAAAGCCCGTCCCTCGCCGGACGGGCTTTTTTGTTCTGCGCGCGGCCCAATTTTGTCCGTGCCACAATGAAACGAGCCCTCAGCGAGCGTCAGGCAAATCGAGGAGACACGACATGAGCCACGATCACGACCATCAACACCCGCACGATCACGATCACGATCACGATCACGATCACGATCACAAGCACGATCACGATCACGATCACAGGCACGACGACCCGCCCGTCGACTGGCGCGAAAACGGCGTGAAAGTCATCCGCGGCGATCAACTCGACAGCAATACCGCGCAGACGCCAGGCATGAACCGCGCCGCCGCCATCAACGCAGCGCGCGTGGGCGCGCAGAAAATCTGGGCCGGCACCGTGACGATCCATCCGAACGCGAAGACCGGCGCGCATCATCACGGCGCACTGGAAAGCGTGATCTACGTGGTGCGCGGCCACGCGCGCATGCGTTGGGGCGAGCATCTGGAATTCACCGCTGAAGCCGGGCCCGGCGACTTCATCTTCGTGCCGCCTTACGTGCCGCATCAGGAAATCAACGCGAGCACCGACGACCCGCTCGAATGCGTGCTGGTGCGCAGCGACAACGAAGCGGTTGTCGTGAACCTGAACATCGACGCCGTCGAAGCACCCGAGACGGTCTACTGGGTCGATCCGATCCATCGCCATCCTCACGAAAATTGAACCGCTCACCGCGAAAAAACAGTATGACACCGACCGCCACGCCACTGCGCCGACGCCTGATCCCTCTCTATGCCGTCCTGATCGCCGCGAATCTCGCGGCCTGGGCATGGGCGCTGATCGCCTTTCGCCACTATCCGCTGCTGCTCGGCACTGCCCTGCTCGCCTATGGCTTCGGCCTGCGTCATGCCGTGGACGCCGATCACATCGCCGCCATAGACGCCGTCACGCGCAAGCTGATGCAGCGCGGCCAGCAGCCGCTGGGCGTGGGGCTGGCGTTCTCGCTGGGACATTCGACCATCGTAATTGCGGCGACGGTGGGCATCGCGCTCTCGGCGCTCACGCTGCATGGACGCTTCGAGCAGTTCCACGAGATCGGCTCGACCATCGGCACGCTGGTGTCGTCGGGCTTTCTGCTGGTGCTCGCGGGCGTGAATCTGGTGATCCTGCGCGACGTGTGGCGGCGCTATCGGCTGGCCGGCCGCACCCAGCAGGGCGAGGATGCCGCGGCTTTGGCGGCGCAAGCCAGCGCCCCCGCCGGGCTCCTGTCGCGCGCACTGCGCCCGCTATTCAGGCTCGTCACGAAAAGCTGGCACATGTATCCGGTAGGCGTGCTGTTTGGCCTGGGCTTCGACACGGCCACGGAAATCGGGCTGCTGGCGATTGCCGCCGCCGAAGCGGGCAAGGGCCTGCCGATGTACTCGATTCTCGTGTTTCCGGCGCTCTTCACAGCGGGCATGACGCTGGTCGATTCCACCGACAACGTGCTGATGGTCCAGGCCTACGGCTGGGCGATGGACGACCCCAAACGCAAGCTCTACTACAACGCCAGCATCACCTTCGTATCGGCGCTGGTGGCAATCGTGATCGGCGGCGTGGAGGCCGTCGGCCTGATCGGCGACAAGCTCGGCGCAAGCGGCGGTATCTGGTCGATCGCCAGCGATCTGAACGAGCGCTTCGGCGAACTCGGCTATGGCATCGTCGCACTTTTTATCGCCTGCTGGATCGGCTCGGTGCTGTTCCATCGCTGGCGTCGGCCGGCGGCGGGCGCGCTTTAACTGCGTGCTTTAACGGCTCACCTCGCCGTCACGGCGGACCGGGCCGCCGCTTCGACATCGCAGCGTTCCACGGCGCGGCAGGGCCAGCGCGCCGCGCCTGCCCTGCCGCGCGCGCCAGCGCAACCGCGCCGGACCCTGGTTCTCGTGCGCAATCGCGAAAACGCTTAAACTGAGCCGCATTCGCCGTCTGTCGCCTTAACGCATGCCGCCGTCGCGTCGGCTTCCTCGCTGAAGCAGCCGCGCCCATCCACGGAACCGCACGGAATCCCGCGCCGATGAAACGTCCGCAGTCCAAGCCTTCCCGTTCGCTCGCGCATACGCGCGCTTCGTCCACGCCCGAACCGCTGCGCCGTGACGCAGGCGAGTACGGCAACCACGCCATCGACGAGTTTCTCGCTGGCCGCCTCACGCGCCGCGAACTGCTGCGCTACGCCAGCGTGCTGGGCCTGTCGAGCCTTGCGTTCGCAGGCAGCGGTTTGCTCGCGCCGGGCAAGGTGCGCGCTCAAGGCGCCAATGCAGTCGCGGGCAAGCCCGGCAACCAGACCATCCGCGTCGCCCATCTGATGCCGGCGGGCGCGGTCGACCCGCTCACGGTCACCGACGCGGGCGCGCTGTGTCTCTTGAACCAGACCGGCGAATTCCTCGCCAACGACGATGCCGACGGTCATCTGCAACCGGCGCTCGCGCTCTCCTGGCAGCCCAACGACAAGGCCGATGTCTGGACCTTCAAGCTGCGCCCAGGCGTGAAATTTCACGATGGCCAGCCTTTCGGCGCAAAAGACGTGGTGGCCACCTTCGACCGTCTCGCCGATCCGGCCAGCGGCTCGGCGGCGCTCTCGGTGCTCAAGGGCGTGCTCTCGAAAGGCGGCACGAAGCTGGTCGACGAACACACCGTCGCGTTTCATCTCGATGCGCCCAACGGCAACTTCCCCTATTACGTTTCTTCGGACAACTACAATGCCGTGCTGCTGCCCGCGAATTACGCGGGCAACTACGAGAAGAGCTTTATCGGCACCGGGCCGTTCAAGCTCGAAAAATACGAAGCGCGGCGCGGCGCGAGCTTCGTGCGCCACGACGGCTACTGGGGCGACAAGGCGCTGCCCGAGCGCGTGCAGTTCGCCTTCTACGCCGACGAGCAGGCGCAGATCCTCGCGCTGCAAGGACGTCAGGCCGATGTGATGGGCACCTTCACCGTGCAGGGCGGCATCGGCATTCTCAACAATCCGGATTTCAAGGTGATCGGCGTGCGTTCGAGCGCGCATCGCCAGATCCACATGCGCAACGACGTCGCGCAATTCAAGGACAAACGCGTGCGCCAGGCGCTGGCGCTCGCGCTCGATCGCGACGTGATGGTGCGCGGTCTCTTCAAGGGCCGCGCGGTGGTGGGCAACGACAGCCCGTTCGCGGCGATCTTCCCGTCGAGCGCGACCAGCGTGCCGCAACGCAAGGTCGATCTGGCCAAAGCGCGCCAGTTGCTTGCGCAGGCGGGGCTGGCCAACGGCTTCGACGTCACGCTCACGACCGAGAAGTACATGGAGATTCCCGATCTGGCCGTGGTGGTGCAGAACGCGGCCAAGGCGATCGGCGTGCGCATCGCGCTCAAGGTGGAGAGCCAGTCGCAGTACTACGGCGCGGGCACCTACGGCAAATCGGACTGGCTCGATGCGCCGCTGGGCATCACCGATTACGGCCATCGCGGCGTGCCGAACGTGTTTCTCAATGCGCCGCTGACGAGCGGCGGCACATGGAACGCAGCGCATTTCCGCAATCCGCAGTACGACAAGCTGGTCGCGCAATTCGTGGCGACGCTCGACGTGGCCGCGCAAAAGCAGGTGTCCGCGCAGATCCAGACGCTGCTGCTCGACGAAACGCCGATCATCATCCCGTACTTCTACGATCAGTTGATCGCGCAGAGCACGAAGCTTTCGGGCGTGCATTTCACCGCGCTCGCGCAGTTGTACTTCGACCGCGCCACGCTTTCCGGTTGATCTCGGGCTGATTTCGGCCTGATTCACGGCTGATTCACGACGCCGGTAGAACCCGCTGCACTCGCCAAACCCATGGCCACTGAGCTGACGAAACCGTCTCAAACCGGCCCGCGCCACCCGTCTCGCCTGCCGCGCTTCACGTCAGGCAGCGGTGCGGCGCGCTTTCTCGCGCAGCGCGCCGCGTGGGCGCTGTTCACGCTGTGGCTGCTCTCCGTGCTGGTGTTCGCGGGCGGGCAGTTGCTGCCGGGCGACATCGGCCGCGCCGTGCTGGGGCCGCTCGCCGATGCACGCGCCGTGGCCGCGCTCAATCACCAGTTGGGCGCGGACCGCCCCCTGCTCGATCAATACGCCGCCTGGATCGGCCATGCGCTTCGCGGCGACTTCGGCAGTTCGTGGACCTTCCGCCAGCCGGTCGCGCCAATGGTGGGCGACGCGCTGCTGCAATCGGCGAAACTCGGCTTTCTGGCGTTTATCGTGGTGGTGCCGCTCGGCATCGGCGGCGGCGTGTGGGCCGCGCTCAACGGCGGGCGCTGGCTCGATCGCCTCATCAGCACGCTCGGGCTGTGCGCGAGCGCGGTGCCGGAATTCGTCTCCTCGATTGCGCTGATCCTCGTGTTCGGCGTGTGGCTGCGCTGGCTGCCGATCGAAGCCGTCGCGCCGCCCGATGCGGGCGTGTTCGAAACGCTGCGCCATCTGGTGCTGCCCGTGCTGCCGCTCGTGCTGGTGTTCTTCGGCTACCTCGCACGCATCGCGCGGGCGGGCATGCTCGACGCGCTCGACGCCGATTACACCCGCACTGCCATCCTCAAAGGGCTGCCGCGCCATACCGTGATCGTGCGCCACGTGCTGCGCAACGCGCTGCTGCCCAGCGTGACAGTGGCGGCCACGCAGCTCGGCTACCTGATCGGCGGGCTGGTGGTGGTGGAGTCGCTGTTCCGCTATCCGGGCATCGGCTCGCTGATCTACAACGCGGCCAGGGCGAAGGATTTTCCGCTGCTCGAAGCGGGCGTGCTCACCGTGAGCCTCGTCTATACGCTGGCGAATCTGGCGGCCGATCTGCTGCATGCGCTGTTCGATCCGCGCCTGCGCAATCGCGCGAGCCGATAGAAAACGATGAACGTGAGCAACACGCGCCCATGAACGATACGGCTTCCGAAACGATGAGCGATGGCGCTCAAGGCCTTGAGCACGAGCCGTCACGCTTCGCGGCGACGTTGCGCCTGCTGCTGCGCTCGCCCGCCTTCGTGGTGGGTGCGCTGATCCTGCTCGCGTGGATCGTCTGCGCGCTCGCGGGTGCGTGGATCGCGCCGTACGACGCCTATGCGTCCGATCCGCTCAGCTCTCTGCTGCCGCCCGATCAGACGCACTGGTGCGGCACCGATCAGCTCGGCCGCGACATCTGCTCGCGCGTGATCGTCGGCACGCGCGACATTCTCACGATTGCGCCGCTCGCCACCTTGACCGGCACGCTCGCGGGCGCGGCGCTTGGTCTGATCACCGGCTATCTGGAAGGCTGGGGCGGCACGCTGCTCGCGCGCGCTCTCGACGCCGTGCTGGCGCTGCCGCTCGTGATCGTCGCCCTGCTGGTGCTCGCGGCGGTGGGCGCGTCGAATCTCGCCGTGGTGCTGGTGATCGGCATCACCTTCGCGCCGCTCGTCGCACGCACGGTGCGCGCCGCCGTTCTGGCCGAGCGCCATCTCGACTATGTAGCCGCCGCCCGCCTGCGCGGCGAGCGCGCGTTCTACCTGATGTTCGCGGAAATCCTGCCCAACGTCTGGCCGCCCATCGTGGTGGAGGCCACCGTGCGGCTGGGCTACGCGATCTTTGCGGTGGCGACGCTGTCATTTCTCGGCTTCGGCATCCAGCCGCCTTCGGCCGACTGGGGACTCGCGCTGGCGGAGTCGTACGCGCTGCTCGCGGGCGGCGCGTGGTGGACCGTGGCGTTCGACGCGCTCGCCATCGCCTCGCTGGTGGTCGCCGTCAATCTGATCGCCGATAGCCTGCGCGAGGTGCTCGAATCATGAACGCCGGCAGCGCACGCGGCCCCGCTCTCGCGACCTTCAGCGCTCCGCGCGCCGACGATGCGCTCGCGCTCGTCGGCCTGACTGTGTCCTATCGCGTGCGCGGGCGCGAGCGCGACGTGCTTACCGATGTCTCGCTGCGTGTCAAACGCGGCGAAGCCTATGGGCTCGTCGGCGAATCGGGCTGCGGCAAATCGACGGTGGCGCTGGCCGTGCTGCGCTATCTCGCCCACAACGGCCGCGTGAAATCCGGACGCATCGCCATCGGCGGCGAGGATGTGCTCACGCTCGATCGCGAAGGCCTGCGCCTGCTGCGCGCGCACAAGGTGTCGATGGTCTATCAGGACCCGGCGAGCGCGCTCAACCCAACGCTGACCATCGCGCGACAGCTCAGCGAAGCCTTCGAAGCCGCGGGCGCCAGCCCCGCCGATGCACTCGACCAGGCGCACGCGATGCTCGCGCGCGTGCGCATCGCCGACCCCGCGCGCGTGATGGCGAGCTGGCCGCATCAGCTATCTGGCGGCATGCAGCAGCGCGTGGTGATCGCGATGGCGCTGGCTTCGAACCCCACCCTGCTGATTCTCGACGAACCCACTACCGGCCTCGACGCCACCGTCGAAGCCGAAGTGCTGGCGCTCATTGCGCAGTTGCGCGATGAGCTCGGCATGGCGGTGCTGCTCATCAGCCACGATCTGGGCGTGATCGCGCGCATGTGCGAGCGCGTGGGCGTGCTCTATGCGGGTCGTCTGGTGGAAGAAGGCGCAACCCAGGACGTGTTCGCTCGCGCGCGCCATCCGTACACCGTGGGCTTGTTGCGCTGCCTGCCCGCGCCGGGTCGCACCAAGGCGCACGGCACGCTCGATACGATTGCGGGCGAACTGCCAGCGCCCGGCACGCTCGTGCAGGGCTGCGTCTACGCCCCGCGCTGCCGCATGGCCGACGCGCGCTGCCGCGAGCATGCGCCGCCGCCGCATCGCATGGAAGCGCCACACGGCGAGCAGATGGCGCGCTGCCACTATCACGAGCGCGCCATCGACCTGCCCGCTGCGGACGCAGCCAATGCGAGCGACATCGACGCGCTTGATGCGCTTGATTCGTTCGAGGCGTTCGATGCTGGCGCAAGCGCACAGACAGTCACGCCCGCGACCAAGGCCCCAATACAGCAGACAAACGAACAAACAGACAAAACGCCTTTGACAGGCGGGCATCGCGCAGCGCCCATCGTGCTGCGCGCGGCCCATCTTTCCTTGACCTTCGGTCGCGGCGCGCGGGCCTGGCGCGTGCTCAACGATGTCTCGCTCGAATTGCGCGCGGGCGAAACGCTCGGCCTCGTCGGTGAATCGGGCAGCGGCAAGACAACGCTCGCGAAGCTGCTGCTAGGGGTGCATGGCGCCGATGCGGGCGGCACGATCGAACTCGACGGCCAGCCGCTCTCGGCACGTCTTGCACAGCGCAACGCGCGAGCTTTGCGCGCGCTGCGCATCGTGTTCCAGCATCCCGATGCTTCGCTCAACCGCGCGTTGCCCGTCAAGCGGCTGGTCGGCCGCGCCCTCGCGCGCGCCGAAGACGAAGGCCCGGGCACAACCCCAGGCGGCGACAACACGCCCCGCATCGCCGGTCTGCTGGACGCGGTGCGCGTGCCTGTCCGTTATATCAACGCGCGAGCGCGACAGCTTTCCGGCGGCCTCAAGCAGCGTGTGGCGATTGCCCAGGCCTTCGCGGGCGAGCCGCGCGTGGTGATCTGCGACGAGCCGACCTCGGCGCTCGATGTCTCGGTGCAAGCGGCGATCCTGAACCTGCTCGCGCGGCTGCAACGCGAGCGCCGCGTGAGCTATCTGTTCATCTCCCACGACCTTGAGGTGGTGCGCTATCTCGCGGACCGGGTGATGGTGCTCTACGCGGGGCATGTGGTGGAGAGCGGCCCGGCCAACGCGGTGCTCGGCGGCCCCTGCCACCCTTACACCGAAACGTTGCTCAATGCCGGCAAAGGCGCGCCGGACGAACCTGCCCGTAACGAAGGCAGCCACGCCGCGAGCGCCAGGGCCCAGGCAGCCACGGGCTGTGTCTTCAGCAGCCGCTGCCCGCGCAAGCTCGGCGCGATCTGCGACGAGACCGCCCCTCCCTTAAACGACAGCTCAAACGCCAACGCCGATGCCGGTACCGATGGCGAAGGTCATCGCATTCGCTGCCATATCCCCGCCGCCGAGCTTCGCGAATTGCAGCGCGGGCTCAAGGCGGCGCCGGGCGATTCGTAAGACACACAGAAGGTCAGACGAAACCCGCCAGCCGAAACTCGTTGCGTTGTCCGCGTTTGAAACGGATTTCGACATTCCGCACTGACACGTTTCATCGCCGAAACGTTTTCAGTGATTTTTTCTACGCCAGCACCATAGATCAATTGTAAAGTCCCCTAGCTACGGCCTTCTGCAGCCGATGGCACAGAACTCGCTATATCGATACCAGGCATCCGGTCGCCGCCTGACGACGGTTCCGGGCGTATAAAGCGCCCGGCATCGAACCAGGCGAACGGATGACCGGACGCATGACGCGCCTGCTTTCTGCCGCCCCGCCATAGGGCTGACGACAATCGGCAAGGACTCCTGCACAAACCGGTCATCCGATGCAACGCCGGCCGTGTGCCTCGTGTACCGCTTCAACTGGCATGACATGGCGCTCCCACGATACGGAGCGCACACCGGCGCAAAGCGGATCCAGCCTGGCGGGGGTCGGCGTCGACGCAGTCACTGCGCGACGTCAGACACAAGGCGCTAGAGAAGCGAGGCGGACACGCGCCATCGCTTCCCGGGAGGAAGTCATGAAGAACAGATCATTTCATCAGTACTGCTACGGGGTTAGCCGAGGACTCGCGATTGTTGCAATCGGCGCGGCGGGAGCCAGTGTGCTCCTGCCCGCCGTCGGCGCACACGCCGAAAGCAACGTCACGTCCCCGACCTGGATGATTGTCGCCGATGCCGCATTGCCGGCGAGCGGCGGCGCAGTCAACGATGCCGGGATGCCGGTTGAAGGCTCGGGTCCCGGCACGGCGGCCACGGCTGGAACAGCGGGTGGCGCCGGGACGTCGGGCGGCTCGACGCCGATGTCGGGCGCGAGCCCGTTCGGCGCGGCCAGCGCCCTTCCGGCAAGCGGCGCGGGTGCCGCGACAGCGCCCGGCACTGCTGGGGCTGCGGGCACGGCGGGCACGGCGGGCACGGCGGGCGTTGGCAGCGACACTACGAGCGAAGCGTCTGACGCCGCCACGGTCTTCCTGCCGAAGAACTGCTACGGCATCAACAACGGCAACTGCGGCCAGGGCGGACGCGGCGGCAATGGATCGTCGGGTTCGGCCAGCGCGGGCGGTGTCGGCGCGGGCGTCTCCGGCAGCACGAGTGGCTCAAGCGGCAGTTCGGGCACGGGACGCGGCGGCAGCAGCTCGGGGGTCGGCGGCGCGACCAGTGGATCGAGCGGCTCGGGTGGAGGCCACGGTGGCGGTGGCGGTGGTGGCGGTGGTGGCGGTGGTGGCGGTGGTGGCGGTGGTGGCGGTGGTGGCGGTGGCGGTGGCAGCGGCGGCGGTAGTGGCGGTGGAGGCGGCGGTGGAGGCGGCGGTGGAGGTGGCGGTGGCGGTGGCGGTGGCGGTGGCGGTGGCGGTGGCGGTGGCGGTGGCGGCGGCGGCGGCGGTGGCGGTGGCGGTGGCGGTGGCGGTGGCGGTGGCGGTGGCGGTGGCGGTGGCGGTGGCGGTGGCGGTGGCGGTGGCGGTGGCGGTGGCGGCGGCGGCGGCAGTGGCGGCGGCTCTAGCGGCTGCGGTTGCGGCGGCGGTGGCAGCAGCGGCAGCGGCGCCGGTAGCGGCGGTCACGGCGGCGGCTTTGGTGGCGGTTTTGGAGGCGGTTTTGGAGGCGGCTTCGGCAGCGGCGGCTTCGGAGGCGGCTTCGGCAGCGGTGGATTCGGCAAGGGTGGTTCGTCTGGCGGCCCGGGCGGCGGGAGCGGCGGCGGCCACGGTGGCGGCAATGGCGGCAGTCATTGAACTCGCACGGCGGTGCACATGCGCCGCCGCTGCCACCCCGAATTGGCGTGACGGTCGGTCACGCCACTCCAGGCAGAAACGGCGGCGGCTTTCCGGTCCCCCGGCCGGAAACCGCCGCCGGTGGCCGGAGTCCGGCAAGCGGCTCTGCCGGCTTGCTGCGCGGCAGGCTCTACCCTGATCGATACGACGACGTAGCGCGCACTGGCGAATCCCCTGTTGCTTCCTCGCCCACCCTCATGCGCGCTACTCCCCTTCCCTACAGCATCTCCAGCGCACGTTTGGCACGCGGCGGCTTGAAATAAGCGTCGAGCGTGGCGTAATCCTGTGGGCCCAGCACGAGATCGAGCGCGGCGCGGTTATCGCGCACATGCTCGATGCGCCCCGCCTTCGGGATCGCGCACACGCCCGGCTTGCGCAACACCCATGCGAGCGCAACCTGATAGACCGACACGCCATGCGCCGCCGCGATATCGTCGAGCGGCGAGCGTTTGGGCAAGCGCGCATGATCGACGGGGCTATAGGCCATCACGGGCACGCCCTGCTGCGCGCACCACGGCAACAGATCGAATTCGGGCCCGCGCCGCGCCACGTTGTAGAGGATCTGGTTCATCGCACAGGCTTCGCCGCCCGGAATCGCGAAGAGTTCTTCCATGTCTTCGGTGTCGAAGTTGCTGACACCCCAATAGCGGATCTTGCCCGCGCGCACCAGCGCCTCGAATCCCGCGACGGTTTCTTCGAGCGGCACGCCGCCGCGCCAGTGCAGCAGATACAGATCGAGCCGGTCGGTACCAAGCCGCTTCAGGCTCGCTTCGCAGGCGCGTTCGACGCCGCGCCGGCTGGCGTTGTGCGGATAGACTTTGCTGACGAGAAAGACCTCCTCGCGCAATCCATCGAGCGCTTCGCCCACCAGCGCTTCGGTCGCGCCGTCACCGTACATTTCGGCGGTATCGATGAGCGTCATGCCGAGCGCCACGCCTGCGCGCAGAGCGGCGATTTCGTCGGCGCGGCGCAAAGCACGCTCGCCCATTTCCCACGTGCCCTGCCCGAGCTTCGCGATGCGCTCGCCGCCGGGCAATGCGATGCTGGCGATATCGGTCGTCATGGTGTCGTCCTTTCCGGGCAAATTGAACAAACTGAGCAAATTGAGCAAACACTCAGTGTAGCGCCGCGATGGACACAGCTTCATGCGTCGAACGATAAGCGGGTCATTTCCGCGCGGGCGCGGCTATGTCATAAAATTGCCGTTCGCCTTTCATGCCTGCCTCCCATGAACGAACCCACGGAAGACCGCTGGCACAGCCTGCGCCCGGACCCGGACAACGATACGCCGCTTTATCTGCAGCTCGCCCGCAAGCTCAGCGATGCGATTCACGACAACCGCTGGGCCGCCGGCGAGGCGCTGCCCTCCGAGCGCGTGCTCGCCGATGCGCTGGGCGTGTCGCGCATCACCGCGCGCAAGGCCATCGCGCTGCTGGTCGAGCAAGGTCTGATCCGCCGCACGCAAGGAGCGGGCAGTTTCATCACGCCGCGCTACGAAGATCCGCTCTCGCGTCTCACGAGCTTCTCGGAGATGTTGCGCCAGCGCGGCTTCACGCCCGCCTCGCGCTGGCTCTCGCGCGAGATCCAGCCGGCCAGCCGCGACGAGGTGATCCAGCTGGGTCTCTCGCCCGCCGCCGCCGTCACGCGCCTCAAGCGCCTGCGACTGGCGGACGGCATCGTCATGGCGGTCGAAAATTCGACCTTCCCCGCCGCGCTGATCCCCGATCCGAACGCCATCGGCGATTCGCTTTACAGTTTTCTGGAGCAGCGGGGACTGTCGATCGTGCGCGCATTGCAGCACTTCCGCGCGGTCAACGCGAGCGAGGAGATCGCCCGGCAAATGAGCATCGCGCCCAACGAGGCGCTGCTGCTCATCACGCGCGTAGGCTATACCGCCGATCAGCGCGCCATCGAGCTGACCGATACCTACTGCCGCAACGACTACTACGACTTCGTCGCGGAACTGCGCAAGTAAGCACCATCGAGGCAGGCGGGACAGCGCCTCACGCATCCCACTGCGGCCGGTCGGTGCCGATCGGCACACACGGGCGCGCATAGAACGCCGGCGTGCGTTCGAGATGCTCGGCAGGCTTCACGGCGCGCACGCGTCCAAACGGCGTGAGCGTTTCTTCGAGGCAATCGGCCACGTCCTGCGCGCTCACCTCGGGCGCCTGTTGCCCGTTCTCCAGCATGCCCATCGTTTGCAGCCAGCGGCCCGTCTGCGCAAGCGACAGGCGCACGTGCCAGCTGCCGCCCTCGCGCGCGCGCCGCGCCAGCGCCACCATCGTGGCGAACGCCGCGAGATAGCCCGTTGCATGATCGAGCGCCTGACACGGCAGCGGGCGTGGCCTGTCGAAATGCTTCGCGGTCCCCGCCACCGTGCTCTCGTTCCAGACGATGCCGCTCGCCGACTGCACGAGACTGTCGAAGCCGCGTCGCTCGTGCCACGGTCCGCGATGCGAGTACGCGCAGATCGACACGCACACGATGCCAGGCCGCTCGCGCGCCAGCACCTCGGGCGCGAAGCCATGCGCGGCGAGCGCGCCGGGACGATAGCCTTGCAGGAACACATCGGCGTCGCGAATCAGGGCGTGCAGTTGCTCGCGGTCTACCGCCTCGCGCAGATCGAGCGTGGCCGAGCGCTTGCCGCGACCGTTGTCGATCACGAGCGGCGCGATATTGGGCAGGTGCGCAGCGTTGATGAGCAGCACGTCGGCGCCGTGATGCGCGAGCGTGCGCCCCGCCACCGGCCCGGCGATGATGCGCGTGAGATCGACCACGCGCACGCCTTCGAGCGGGCGCTCTGCGGGTTGCAGCGCGGGTGCCTCGGCGTCGCCGATCCGTTCGATCTCGAACAGCGGCAGGCTCGCCACCGCCTGCGCCTGTTCGTGCGCGGCCCATTCGCGCGGCGAGCGCACGAGCGCGGCGCACAAGCCCGCTTCGGCCAGCGCCGCATCGAGCGCCGCGCCGTCCCAGTTCGAGCGGACCGCGCGCGCGACCTCGTCGTGGCTTTCGCCGCAACCGAGCACGCGCAGGATGCCTTGCAGGTGGTGGGCAAAGTTCGCGTGCAGCTGGATCCAGCGGCCATCGCGGGTTTCAAAGTAACCCGTCACCGGATGGCGCAGTTCGAACGGCGCGCCGCCATCGACGCTCAGATAGCGTTCGCTGCGAAACGCCGCCAGCGCGCGGCGCACGTCGATCGAGACACGCTGATCGGGCCCGCCGCGCAGCGCGTGAAAACGTGCGGCCGCCAGCCCCGCCGCGCCGATCGACGCCGCCGCCAGCGTACCGACGCGAAACACCGAAGGCAGACCGGGGTCATCACCGTGCACGTCGATCAGATCGAGCGCCGCGGCTGCGTGGCCAACGGCTTCATGGCCAGCTTCCTGCGGATGGGCCAGCATCCAGAGATGGTCGAGTGCGTCGCGGGGCGTCATGGCAGCGTCCTGTGGGCGTGGATGAAGTCCAGTCAGGTTACGGGCAGCGCCCCGCCGCGATCAATCTTGACCAGGATAATCAACCTGCTGCGGGCGTGTTCAAAGCGGCACGGGCCGAACGCGAGCGCAAACTCCGCAGCGCCTGCGCGACCCAGCCAGCAAAACCTGGCGCATGGCGATGGCGCCGCAGTTCCACCGCCGCACGCGCCGAGGCTCCGCCGAGCGCCAGCACGAAACGCGCGTTGTCGTTGCCCGCGCTCAGCCAGACGCGTGCGTGCGCTGCCAGTTCCATCGACTCGCCCGCGCGCAGCCAGTAATCGTGTGCATCGCCGCCGATGGTGAGCCACAGTTCGCCCTCGCTGACATGCAGTTGCATCGCCTGCGCCAGTTGCCAGGTCTCGGCGGGTTCGCCGTGTTCCAGTTCGAAAATTCGGATTTCGCGCATTGCCGTGCTCCTCGCCATTTCGCTTCGCCGGTGGCTCAAAAACGCGCCTTGAAGCGTGTTCCGGATGGGAGCATTATTGCCGTCAGTGTCAGGCGGTTACATGCACAGTTCCGAACACTTGGCCCGGAACTGTGCAGTCAAAAAACCGGACACTTTCGACTGACACTCGACCGCCTTTCAACTGAATTTCAACTGCCCCTCAACCGCGCCCCCGCCGGCCATCGCGCCCAATCCGCATGAAACTCGAACTCGACCGCACCAGCAGCGTCCCGCTCACCGAACAGATCGTCGCCGGCGTGCAGAACTGGATACGCTCGCGCTCGGCGCATCCGGGCGCGCGCCTGCCGTCGATCCGCCAACTCGCCGCCGATTACCGCATCAGCCGCTTTCCCGTGATCGAGGCCTACGACCGGCTGGTGTCGCTGGGCTGGCTGGACTCGCGCCAGGGCTCGGGCTTTTACGTGAGCGAGTACGCGCGCGTGGGCATGGCCGGCATGGGCACCTGTGATGTCTCGAATGCCGCCGACGAATCCGGCCATCTGCTCGCGCACCTGAACCGCCCAGGCGAGACGCTGCAACTGGACAGCGGCTCGGTCCCCCAGGCGTGGCGCGACGTCGACGCCATCGGCCAGGCGATCCGCCACGTCTCGCGCACCGATCCGTCGAGTCTGGTCGACTATGGCTCGCCGCAGGGCGAGGCGACGCTGCGCGAGCATTTGCGCAACCGACTCGCACCGCTCGGCATTGCCGCCGAGGCCTCGCAGATCCTCGTGACCGAAGGCGCGAGCGAAGGCCTCGACCTGCTGATCCGCTACATGCTCAAGCCCGGCGACACCGTATTCGTGGAAGACCCCGGCTACTACAATCTCTACGGACTCCTGAAGCTGCACGGCTTGCGCCTCGTCGGCGTGCGGCGCACCGCGAGCGGCCCCGATCTTGATCACCTGCATGCGCTGCTCGCGCAGCATCGCCCGCGCGCGTTCTTCGTCAACACGGTGTTCCATAACCCGACCGGCACGACGATCTCGCCGCCAGTCGCGTTCCGGCTGCTGCAGCTCGCGCGCGAGCACGGCTTCACCATCGTCGAAGACGATATCTATGCCGATTTCCAGACCGATCCCACCGACCGCCTCGCCGCGCTCGATCAGTTCGAGCATGTGGTCTACGTGAGCGGGCTGTCGAAGACGCTGTCGTCGTCGCTGCGTGTCGGTTATGTGGTGGCGAGTCCCGCGATCGTGCGCGACCTCGCCGCGATCAAGGCGCTGACCACCATCAGCGGTTCGCGCTTCACGCAGGCGGTGGCGGCCACGCTGCTGGAGCGCGGCGCGTACCGCAAGTATCTGGACCGGCTGCGCAGGCGCATCGCCGAGGCGCTCGGCACGGCCACGCGCACGCTGGAAGAGCACGGCTGGGAACTGTTCGGCGGCCTGGCCAGCGCGACCGGCCTGCATGGCAGCGGACGCGCGCATCAGCAGATGGGCGGCAAGTTCGTGTGGGCGCGCGTGCCGCATATCGACGATTCAGCGCGGCTCGTGGCCTGCGGCGAGCCGTTCGGCGTGAGCGCGTCGCCGGGCAGCCATTTCCGTCCGCACGGCGAGCCCAGCCCGTGGCTGCGCATCAACGCGGCGTTCGCGCTGGACCCGCGTGCGCAGGCGTTCTTCGCGGCGGCGGCGCGCTTGTGACATAGCTGACATGGCTACCGCGCCGATGTCATGCCGCGGCCAGCCTGTTGAGCACGCGGGCGCGCCGGGTTCTCTACAATGTCGGTTGCCCGCCACGCCAAGCCGCCCGTCCCATGTCAGAACCCAGCACCACCTCCAGCGTCGCTTCGAGCAGCACGCCCTCACCGTCACCCTCGCCCCGATCGTTAACGGTGATGTTGTGGCTGGTCGCCACCGGCTTCTTCATGCAGACGCTCGACTCGACCATCGTCAACACGGCACTGCCCGCGATGGCGACGAGTCTCGGCGAATTACCGTTGCGCATGCAATCAGTCGTGATCGCCTACTCGCTGACGATGGCGGTCATGATCCCCGTGTCAGGCTGGCTCGCCGACAAGCTCGGCACGCGCCGCGTGTTCTTGGGCGCGATCTTCGTGTTCACCGTCGGCTCGCTGCTGTGCGCGAGCGCCCATACGCTCGATCAACTGGTGCTTTCGCGCATCGCGCAGGGCGTGGGCGGCGCCATGCTGCTGCCGGTCGGGCGTCTTGCCGTGCTGCGCACCTTCCCGGCCGAGCGCTATTTGCCCGCGCTTTCGTTCGTGGCGATCCCGGGCCTGATTGGCCCGTTGATCGGCCCGACGCTCGGCGGCTGGCTCGTGCAGATCGCCTCATGGCACTGGATCTTCCTGATCAACGTGCCGGTGGGCGTGGTGGGCTGCATTTTCACCTTCATCTTCATGCCCGACAGCCGCAATCCCGACACGCCGAAATTCGACGTGCCCGGCTACCTGCTGCTCGTGACCGGCATGGTGACGATCTCGTTCGCACTCGACGGCCATTCCGAGCTGGGCATTCCGCAGGCAGTCGTGCTGGTGCTGCTGGTGGTCTCGCTCGCCGCCTTCGTGGCCTATGGGCTGCACGCGCAGCGCTCGCCACGGCCGATCTTCTCGCTCGAACTCTTCAAGATTCACACCTTCAGCGTGGGGCTGCTCGGCAATCTGTTCGCGCGCATCGGCAGCGGCGCGATGCCCTATCTGATTCCGCTGCTGCTGCAGGTGGCGCTCGGCTACACGCCGTTCGAGGCGGGTCTGATGATGCTGCCGGTCGCCGCCGCCGGCATGGGTTCCAAGCGCCTCGTCACGCATCTGATCACGCGGGTGGGCTACCGGCGCGTGCTGGTGGTCAATACGGTGCTGGTTGGCCTGATGATGGCGAGTTTCGCGCTCACTACGCCTGGCGAGCCGCTGTGGCTGCGCATCGCGCAGCTGGCCGTATTTGGCGGCGTCAATTCGATGCAGTTCACGGCGATGAACACGCTCACGCTAAAGGACCTGGGCATGGGCGGCGCGAGCAGCGGCAACAGCCTGTTCTCGCTCGTGCAGATGCTGTCGATGAGTCTGGGCGTGACGGTGGCGGGCGCGATGCTCACCGCCTTCACCGGATTGATCGGCCATATGACGGCCTCGAATGTGATCCCGGCGTTCCACGCCACCTTCGTGTGCGTAGGCGTCATTACCGCGGCCTCGTCGTGGATCTTCGCCCAGCTTTCGGACGACGTGCGGCGCGCGGCGAAGAAGACCGATCCTTCCGAGCGGACCTGAGCGCCGTCGGCTCGGGCAGCTGAAGCGCCGACCTGAACGCGCACCGAAAGCGCTCAGCTGAAGCGCGCACCGCAGCAGTGCACGACGCGCGCCGCACAAGTGCTTCGCGAACCGCTGCGAAGCACGGCGTGGCCTCTCAAAATTCCTTATATCCTGCGCGGATCATTCGATCCGCCTTGTGCCTGACCGCGCATACTTTTTGCACGCCTATCCAGTAATGTAAACTTGAGGTTCGCGCGCAAGGCTCGGAACGCCCCTTTGGGACCGTTCCCGCACCGCCCGGAGCGCGCGCCATTCAGGCCTATGAACAGCATGATCGACCTCGATCCCCCCGGCTACCAGTCGCGCCCCATCGCGGGCGAAGAAGGCGCCCGGCGCACCGTGCTCTACGGCGGATACACCGTTTTCAGCGTGTTCCAGCCGGTGTTTTCGGTCGCCCACCGCCGCGCAATCGGCTATCACGCATCGCTGCGCGCGCACGACGAACAGGGCCAGCAGGTGCCGTCGCAGGAGGTCTTCACCCAGGCGGCGCGCCGCGGCGACCTGCTCGAACTCGGCCGTCTGGCCGAATCGCTGCATCTGGGCAATTTCAACGCCTTCGATTCGCATGACGAATGGCTGTTCCTGAGCCTGCATCCCGCCGCGCTAATGGACACGAGCTACGGCGACGCCCTGCTCGCCGGCATCAAGGCGCTCGGCCTGCCGCCGCAGCGCGTCGTGCTGGAAGTCTCCGAGCAGGCCGGCGGCGAGAATTCGCGTTTCGCCGAGATCATCGACTCGCTGCGCAAGGCCGGTTTCGTGATCGCGCTGGACGGCTTCGGCGCCAAGCATTCGAACATCGACCGCGTGTGGCAGTTGCGCCCGGACATCGTCACGCTCGACCGCAGCCTGCTTGCGCAGGCGAGCCGCCATGCGCACATTGAGCGCGTGCTGCCTGGGCTGGTGTCGATGCTGCACGAGTCCGGCCAGCTGGTGCTGGTGGGCGGCCTGTCGACCGAGCGCGATGCGCTGATCGCGCTGGAAAGCGGCGCAGATTTCGTGCAGGGAGGGCACTTCGCGCGTCCCGACGTGGAGCCGGTGCCGCCCGCGGTGGCCGCGCAGTTGATGGACGATTTGTCGGCGCGGCTGCGCGAGCGCGTGAGCGCGCGCGAGCGGACCCAGTGCGCGCGTCTCGCGCCGTATGTGAGCGCGCTCGAAGCGGCGGCGTCGCAACTGGCCGCCGGTGCGAGCATGGCCGACGCCACCCTGCCGCTGCTCGGCCTCGCCGAGACGGCGCGCAGCTTCCTGCTGGACGCCTCGGGCCGCCAGATCGGCGATAACGTGCTGCCTGACGGGCGCACCTCGCAACGCGCCAAACGCTTCCGCCCGCTGCTGCATTCCGAGGGCGCGAGCTGGGAGCGCCGGCCGTACTTCATCGGCGCGATGAAAGCGCCCGGCAGCGTGCAGTTCACGCCGCCCTATCTGTCGATCAACGAGGCCCACCTGTGCGTGACGGCTTCGATCGCCGCACAGACGGCGCACGGCCTGCAGGTGCTGTGCGTCGACATCAACTGGGAAGCCGCGCAACGCGGCTAGGCGAGGACCGCGAGCGCGGCTTCGTTCGAGGCCGCGTGCTGCGTGTACTGGCGGTATTGGGCCAGCAAGGCGCGCACCGCCGCGCCGCCGAATGCAGGATTCGCGTTTTCCAGCGTACTGGATGCGTCCACGCAGACCACGGGCATGAAGCCGCTGTCGCCGTTGCGATTGCGATCGCGTTCGCGTTCGCGCACATGCAGCCAGGCGCACAAGTCTCCCCCTCGGGCGAGCGCGAGCTTTTCCACGCCCAGCGGGCGAGGCAGGCTGGACGCGCAACCCGCCGGCGCGGTTGCGGTCACGCCTAGCAGATCCAGCAAGCCGGGCCGATCCTGCGTGTGCAGCACTTCACGCAGCCGCTCGACCGTGCGCGCGTGCTGCGCGGCATCGGCGGGCGCGGACTCATATACTTCACGCACTTCACGTGACAGTCGGCCATGCGCGCGATGCACGATCTGGCGGCAATGCGCGAGCGTACGGCCGGTCAGCGCGGCGATCTCGGCGTAATCGCACTCGAAGGCCTCGCGCAGCACGAACACGGCCTGCTCCAGCGGCCCGAGCCGCTCCAGCAGCATCAGCAACGCCTCCGAGAGATGCGCGGCGCGCAAACCGGTTTCCTCCGCCGATGGCGCGCAGCCGTCGTACCAGGTGAGATCGCCCGCGAGCGCGTCGGCGGCTGCGCTGTCGCGGCGCAGCTTGCGCAAACGGTCGATGGCCAGACGCACCGTCACCGTGGCAAGCCATGCCTGCGGTGTGCGAACCGCCGCGGCGTCGGCGTCGCGCCAGCGAAACCAGGCGTCCTGCACGACGTCTTCGGCTTCTGCGCGGCTGCCCAGCACGCGAGCGGCCATCGCCAGCAGGCGCGCACGCTCCTTGTCGAACGTGAGCGCGCGGCGCGCCTCGTCCCATGCGGGCGCGTCCTGCTCCGGCTCCAGGGTTTGCGCCTGCATCTGCTGCTGCATCTGCATCGGCGCCTGCATAGGAGCCTGATTGTGCATGTCGTCGATCACCGTCATTCGCGTCGCTCCTTTGCCTGGCGCGCCAACACCTGCGAACCGCGCCCTGTTTTCGCGGACGGCCCGCGCCGCCTTTGCTCTCCTGACGTCCGGCATGCCGCCGATGTGACAGCCATCGGCAAAAATATTTTTGTCACATGCGGGACGCGAGCCGCGTCTTGAAAGCAGTGGCGAAGCCAGACCGCGCTGCGCCCAATCCCGTTCGAGGCCCCAAATGCACGCCAACGTCCAGCATCATGCAGCAATCGCGCCGCAAGCGCTCAACCTTGTCCCAACCGTCATCGAAACCTCGGGACGCGGCGAGCGCGCCTACGACATCTACTCGCGCCTGCTGCGCGAACGCATCGTGTTTCTGGTCGGCCCGGTAACGGAGCAGACGGCGAGTGTCGTGGTCGCCCAACTGCTGTTTCTCGAAGCCGAAAATCCGGAGAAAGACATCAGTCTCTACATCAACTCGCCGGGCGGCTCCGTCTACGACGGCATGGCGATCCACGACACCATGCAGTTCGTGAAACCCGATGTCTCCACGCTATGCACCGGTTTCGCCGCCAGCATGGGATCGTTTCTGCTGGCCGCCGGGGCGCGCGGCAAACGCTTCGCACTGCCGAATGCCCGCATCATGATCCACCAGCCGTCGGGCGGCAGCCAGGGCACGGCCGCCGATGTCGAGGTGCAGGCGCGCGAGGTGCTCTATCAGCGCGAGCGCCTCAACGCGATGCTCGCCGCGCACACGGGCCGCGACATCGCCGATATCGTGCGCGACACCGACCGCGATCATTTCATGTCGTCGGAAGCAGCGGCTGAATACGGTTTGATCGACCGCGTGCTGCATTCGCGCGACGAACAACTGCCGCGCTAGCGCAAGCAGCGTCACACCAGCCGAACCGCCAGCCACGCCGCCAGCACGCCCTTGTATTCGGCCACCAGCAGCTTGCGGTCCCTGGGCTTCGCTGCGGCGTAGAGCGGGTTCAGACTCTTGACGACCTGCAGCATGACCTCGGCGATACGGTAGGCCTCGTCGGCGGAGAGCGCTTCGTTGTAGCGGCGAAACAGCGTCGAGAAGCGCAATCGCAACTTGTTGCGCGCGGCGGCATCGCGCCGGAAACCGAGCGACGCGGACAACAACGGCAGATAAGCCGGATACGTATCCATCAGATCGACCATCATGTCGAACAGGCGCTCGGCCAGTTGCGCGGGCGGCAACGCGGGCTCATCCGCCTGGGCCTCGATGAAGGCGCTCCAGCGCGCGTCCATGTCGTTGCCGTACTGCTGGCGTAGTGCCAGCGCAAGTTCGTCCTTGTTGCGGAAATACTGGTACGCCGCGCCGATCGATACGCCCGCCTGCTGCGCGATCTGCGTCATGGTCGCGCCCTCGAAACCGCGTTCGGCAAAATCCTGCGCCGCCGCTTCGAGCAGCGCCTCGACGGTGCGCGCGGCACGCTCCTGGCGCGGCACGCGGCGCGCGGCTTCCTTTGCCCCATCCTTCGACACACTGGACGCTGCACCTGGTCGCAGCGGTGTGGCCGCCATATCTGAGCCCTCCCTCACATACGTGTATTATATGTGAGGCTATCCTCACATAATGGTGCATCATGACGCAAGCTCTCTCGTCCCTCTCGCTCGATCCGCGCAAGACCGCGCTTGTGATGATCGATCTGCAACACGGTATCGTGAGCCGTCCCATCGCGCCCCATAGCGGCGCGCAAGTGGTCGAAAAAGCTCGTGCGCTCGCCGATGCGCTGCGCGCCAAAGGCGGCACGGTCGTCTGGGTGCACGTGCTGCTCAACGAAATCCTCGCGCTGCCCGCCGATGCGCCCACGCGCACGCCCGACGCGCCGCTCGCACCCGCCATCGCTTCCGAACTGGTGCCGGAAATCGGCGCACAGGACGGCGACGTGATCGTCGCCAAGCGCCAATGGGGCGCGTTCTACGGCACCCATCTCGAACAGCAGTTGCGTCGTCGCGGCATCGACACGATCGTGCTCGGCGGCATCGCCACCAACTTTGGCGTGGAGTCCACCGCGCGCGCGGCCTTCGACTTCGGCTTCAAGCTGGTGTTCGTCGAAGACGCGACGTCGGCGCTCAACGAAGAGATGCATCACTTCACCTTCGAAAAGCTGTTCCGCCACATGGGCCACGTGCGCTCGACGGAACAAACGATCGCCGCGCTGGCGTAAGCGACGCTCGAACGTCAGCAGCAAACAAAAAGCCCTCGATGCGAATCGAGGGCTTTTTTTGCGGGCGCCGCGTACGCACGAGGCGTTGCGGCGCGCGTACCGGCGGCTTTACGCGAAGTTCTTCGCTGCGAAGTCCCAGTTCACGATGTTCCAGAACGCTTCGACGAACTTCGGACGTGCGTTGCGGTAGTCGATGTAGTAAGCGTGTTCCCACACGTCGATCGTGATCAGCGCGGTTGCGTCGGTCGTGAGCGGCGTAGCGGCGTTGCTGGTCGACACGATGTCGAGCGAGCCGTCAGCCTTCTTCACGAGCCACGTCCAGCCCGAACCGAAGTTGCCGACTGCAGCCTTCGTGAAGGCTTCCTTGAACGCGTCGTAAGAACCCCACTTCGCGTTGATCGCATCGCCCAGCGCGCCCGTCGGTGCGCCGCCGCCTTGCGGGGAGAGGCTGTTCCAGAAGAACGTGTGATTCCAGATCTGGGCGGCGTTGTTGAACACGCCACCCGACGACTTCTTGACGATCTCTTCGAGCGAGAGCTTTTCGAACTCGGTGCCCGGGATCAGGTTGTTCAGGTTGGTGACGTAGGCCTGGTGATGCTTGCCGTAGTGGAATTCGAGCGTCTCTTCCGACATGTTCGGAGCAAGAGCGTTCTTCGCGAACGGCAGCGGCGGGAGCGTAAATGACATGATGCGGTTCCTTCGTCGTGTTATGGGGAGTTCTGCTTGAAGTTCTACGTGAAATTCCACGTATAGACCGGCATTGAGCACTCGATTGTAGGCGAGTTGGAATAACCCCGCAAACCAGCGGACATTATGCCGAACATGCGCCGGACAAGGCTTTCACGCCTGTTTTCAGCGGCTTTCGAGTGCGTCGGGCGAGCCTTCACGCCTTCGACATGCAGCCTCGGCGCGCAGGCGGCATTCGCGCTGTCCGGTTTGCACAAGACGCTGTGCGGACAGTGCAAATGCTGTCTGTGCGTGCGGTGATGCGCATGCAGCGCGCCCGCTGCACGAGAGTCTCGCTTCCAGCATCGCCTGCAAAGATTGCAGGAAAGTTGCAAGAACAATGCAAGCGGCGTTGCCAGCCTTGTAGCGCGCCCCCAGAACAGTTTTTCGCAACGGCTTCAGAAACCTTCGGAAAGACGCGGCTGCACATCGGCGAGCGCGACATCGGCGCTGCCCTCGGCGAGATGCACGCTCAGGCGCTTGCCCGGCTTGAGCGCAGCGGGCGTGCGCACGGCGGCCCCGCTCTGCGCGTCGAGCAGCGCCGCATAACCGCGCTCCAGGGTGCGCTGCGGACTGAGCACTTCGAGCCGCGCCGAGAGTTCCGACACGCGCGCAACGGCGCGCTCGCGCCCGCGCGAAAACGCGGCGTCCAGACGCCGTCCGAGCGCTTCGAGCTGGACCCGCTGCGCCGCCGCGTCCGGCCGCGTGCGCTGCCAGCGCATCTGCACGACGTTGAAGCTCGCGCGCGCCTGCGCGGTCGAGCGCGAACCCGCCGACGCCAGCCGGATCGCCAGTTGACGCAGATGCGAGCGCTGCTGGGCAAGGCGCTCGGCCGGCGACACCAGCCGCCGCGCGAGCCAGTCCAGTTGCTGCGCGCGCCGCTCCATCAGGCGGCCAAAACCGCGCGCGAGCGTCGCATGACGCTGATCGAGCTCGCGCAGCAGCAGCACGCGCTGCGGGCTCACCAGTTCGGCGGCCCCGGTAGGCGTGGGCGCACGCATGTCGGCGGCGAAATCGGCGATGGTGAAATCGGTTTCGTGACCCACGCCGCTCACGACAGGAATCTCGCTGGCCGCGATCGCTCGCGCCAGCGCCTCGTCGTTGAACGACCAGAGATCCTCGATCGAGCCGCCGCCCCGGCACAGCACGATCACGTCGACTTCGTTGCGCGCGTTGGCGACCTCCAGCATCGCCGTGAGCTTTTCCGCCGAGCCCGCGCCCTGCACCGGCGCCGGATAAACAATGACCGGCACATGCGGCGCGCGGCGGCACAGCGTCGTGAGCACGTCGCGCAGCGCGGCAGCCTGCATCGACGTAATCACGCCGATGGCGCGTGGATGCGTGGGCAGCGCGCGTTTGCGCGCCTCGTCGAAGAGCCCTTCGGCTTCGAGCTGGGCCTTCAGGCGCAGGAAGGCTTCATAGAGACGCCCCTGCCCGGTGCGGCGCACCGCCTCGACGTTGAGCTGAAGTTCGCCGCGCGGCTCGTACATCGTGACGAGCGCGCGCACTTCGATGCGGTCGCCCTCGCGCGGCGTGAATTCGGCGTACTGAGCGCGGCCTCGAAACATCACACAGCGGATCTGCGCCTGCGCGTCCTTGATCGAGAAATACCAATGGCCGCTCGCGGCACGCGTGAAATTCGACACTTCGCCGGAAATCCAGGCAAGCGGAAAGCTGCGCTCAAGCATGGCGCCAATGGCGCGGTTGAGGGCCGAAACCGGGACGACGACGTCGCCGCCAGGCGGGGCAGAAAGGCGATCGGAGAACATGGCAGAGGGTGTGGATAAGCAGCGGACGCGAGGCGGCCCGCCCAGACGATAGACCGTTCGGGGGGCGCGAGTCCAGCAGGAAACGCTCCCAGCGCGCGGGCGCGCCAATGTTTCCACATTGGCTACATGAATTGTCACAATTGCGACGGCTAGCGCGCAGACGCTAAAATCCGATCTATCTATATGATTTTTATAATGTTTTTACCATCCCATCCAGACCTTACACCGATAGAAAGGCGCACGAGCGGGCCTTTGCGGCCGTGAGGCGCCGACTTCTCCACAAAGTTGTCCACAGGGGGTGGGATCCGGGCGTGAAAGTGACGTTCCGTCGCGCTTGCGCGCCACCCTCCGGCCACGCCGCTTGCCGCGCTTCGGCCACCCGCGCTAGAGTGCCGGGTTCACGTCGGTCATAACGGCCCGGCGAGGCATGGCCCTCGTGCGCCGCCGTCCGTCCCTTCCGAACAGGAGAACCGCTCCGATGCCCTTGCCGTCCCGCCGTCCGATGCCCACGCCAACCGCGAAGCTCACACTCCGCGCCCGCCGATGAGCTCGCCTCTCGCCGATTTCAAGGCGCGCACCGAAAGCACGGTCGCGCGCGCGTGGCAGGAGCGCGGCCCGCTCGCGTGGGCGCTCTCGCCGCTGGCCGCCGTGTTCGCGGCCGTGAGCGGCGCGCGCCGCGCGGCTTTCGCGGCCGGCTGGCTCAAATCGGTGCGCGTGGGCGTGCCGGTCGTGGTGGTGGGCAACGTGACGGTTGGCGGCACGGGCAAGACGCCCACGGTGATCGCGCTCGTCGAAGCGCTGCGCGCGGCCGGTTACTCGCCCGGCGTGGTATCGCGCGGTTACGGCGCGAAAATCGATCGCCCCACGCCCGTCACGCCAGCCACGCCCGCGCGCGCCTGCGGCGACGAACCGCTGCTGATCGCGCGCCGCACCGGCGTGCCCGTGTGGGTCTCGCCCGAGCGCGTGGCGGCAGCGCAGGCGCTGTGCGCCGCGCATCGCGACGTCGACGTGATCGTGAGCGACGACGGCCTGCAGCACTATCGCCTCGCGCGCGACTTCGAACTCGTGGTGTTCGATCATCGGCTGGGCGGCAATGGCTTCCTGTTGCCCGCCGGTCCGCTGCGCGAGCCGCTTTCGCGGCACCGTGACGCCACGCTGATCAACAATCCGTTCGAGCGCGCGCTGCCCGACTGGCCCAACACCTTCGCGCTCAAACTGGAACCGGGCGAGGCCTGGCATCTGGCGAATCCGGCGCTGCGCCGCCCGCTTGCGCAGTTCGGCGCGAGCGCGGCTGCGGGTACCACGTCCGGTACGACAGCAGGCAAGACGGCAGGTACGACGGTAACCGCGCAAGCGCCGCAGCGCCTCGTCGCGGCGGCCGGCATCGGCTCCCCGGAGCGCTTTTTCGCGACGCTGCGCGCGGCCGGTCTCGCGCCGCAGACGCTGCCGCTGCCCGACCATTACGACTACACCTCGAACCCCTTCGCCGAAATCGATGCCGACGCCATCCTGGTCACCGAAAAGGATGCAGTAAAATTGGGGGCCTGGAACGACGCGCGCATCTGGGTTGTCCCTGTGGAAGCCGCGCTCGATCATCGCCTTATCACCCTGGTTGTGGAGAAACTCCGTGGACGCTCGTCTGCTTGAAATTTTGGTCTGCCCGATCTGCAAGGGCCCGCTCAGCTACGATCGCGCCGCGCAGGAACTGATCTGCAGCGCCGACAAGCTCGCCTATCCGATCCGCGACGGCATCCCCGTCATGCTCGTCGACGAAGCCCGTCAGACCGTCGAAGGCACGCCCGTCGACCCGAACGGCCCCGCCGCCTGATTCACCGAATCCAACGAATTTGCCGTCTCCGCCGGCAGGCCTCACCTCGCCCGAACTGGTCATGACCCCTCCCTTGCAACCCTTCATCGCCGTCGTGCCGGCGCGCCTGGCATCCACCCGGCTGCCGAACAAGCCGCTCGCCGATATCGGCGGCAAGCCGATGGTCGTGCGCGTGGCCGAGCGCGCCCGCGCATCGGGCGCCCAGCAGGTGCTGGTGGCTTCGGACGCACAGAGCGTGCTGGACGCCGCACGCGAGCATGGCTTCGAAGCCGTTCTCACGCGCGCCGACCATCCCTCGGGCACGGATCGCCTGGCGGAAGTCGCCGAGCACTTCGGCTGGAACGATGATCTGATCGTAGTCAATGTTCAGGGCGACGAACCGCTGATCGACCCCGCCTTGATCTGCGACGTGGCGTCGCACCTGGCCGCCCACCCCGAGTGCGCGATCGCCACGGCTGCGCACCCCATCACGGCCGCGGACGAGATCTTCAGCCCGAACGTCGTCAAGGTCGTGCTCGATGCGCAGGGTGTCGCGCTCTACTTCTCGCGCGCCCCCATTCCCTGGGCGCGCGACGCCTGGCAGCCGCACTGGTCGCCGGGCCGCCTCGATCTGGCCGCGATGCCCGCCCCGCCTGCTCCGGCGACGGTTTATCGGCATATCGGCCTGTATGCCTATCGCGCCAAATTCCTGCGTGCCTATCCCACCCTCGCGCACTCGCCGATCGAGCAGGTGGAAGCGCTCGAACAACTGCGTGCGATGTGGCACGGCGAGCGCATCGCCGTGCTGGTCACGGATGAAGCACCGGCGCCCGGTGTCGACACGCCCGCCGACCTCGCCCGTGTACAGGCGTTATTCCGACCTTAATAGCGCTGGTGGGCCGAAAAACCCATGGCATAATCAATTGTTTGCGCGAGCCGTCCAAGCCTTTGTGCGTGGGGGTTTCCCCCACCGTTGCCCGGTTTTGCTCGCAGCCTTCCCCGGCTTTACGCCACCCTGCGCGCCGCGCCGGATTCCATTTCCGGCCCTGAAGGCATGCGCGGGTCTGGCACAGCGCCGCCGGCCTCTGACATGATGCAAGAGGCGTGTCGGGCACGAGCAAACGGGTAGGAGACGCACGACGCCGCAGATGCCGCCCTGAACCAGTTCAAGGGCAGCCGCCGCGCCGCAAGAATTCACACAGATCGGAGAAAGTTGAAATGCGTTTGATCCTGTTGGGCGCCCCCGGCGCGGGCAAGGGAACCCAGGCAACCTTCATCAAAGAAAAGTTCGGCATTCCGCAGATCTCGACCGGCGACATGCTGCGCGCGGCGGTCAAGGCGGGCACGCCGCTCGGCCTCGAAGCGAAGCGCTTCATGGACGCGGGCGAACTCGTGACCGACGAACTCATCATCAACCTGGTGAAGGAACGTCTGAAGGAAGACGACTGCAAGAACGGTTATCTGTTCGACGGCTTCCCGCGTACGCTGCCGCAGGCAGAAGCGATGAAGCAGGCAGGCGTGGCGATCGACTACGTGCTGGAAATCGACGTTCCGTTCGACGAAATCATCACGCGTATGAGCGGCCGCCGCATGCACCCGGCATCGGGCCGCACGTACCACGTCAAGTTCAATCCGCCCAAGGAAGAAGGCAAGGACGACGTGACGGGCGAAGCGCTCGTGCAGCGCGACGACGACAAGGAAGAGACGGTGCGCAAGCGTCTCGACGTGTACGTCGCGCAAACCAAGCCGCTCATCAGCTACTACAGCGAATGGGCGAAGCGCGGTGAAGAAAACGGCCTGCAGGCGCCGCAGTATCGCGCGATCTCGGGTCTGGGCAGCGTGGACGAAATCCGCAACCGCGCATTCGACGCCCTCAAGTAAGAGCGTAACCCGTCTCCAGCCGGCCAAAGCCGGGCGAGGCCCGGCGATACCGCCGGCCTCGCCCGTTTTGCTTTCTGGCCGGCCCTCTGCGCCTACACTCCTCTGCTGCGTTTCGCCGATGAGTCGCGGGCTGGCCCGTTAGCCACTCGCGCATAAAACAACATTCATCGAGCAGCAAGGAGGAAGACAGATGCAAATCCGCGACAACGTATTCCTGATCACCGGCGGCGCTTCGGGCCTCGGTGCGGCTTCGGCGCGCATGATGGCGGCCGGAGGCGGCAAGGTCGTAATCGCCGACCTCAACGAGGAAGCCGGCAACGCGCTCGCCCAGGAACTGGGCGGCGTGTTCGTGAAATGCAACGTCGCGAGCGAAGAAGACGGTGCGAAAGCCGTAGCCGCCGCTACGGCGCTGGGCACGCTGCGCGGCCTGGTGAACTGTGCGGGCATCGCGCCCGCGCTCAAGACCGTCGGCAAGGACGGCCCGCATCCGCTCGACGCGTTCAGCAAGACCATCTCGGTCAATCTGATCGGCACGTTCAACATGATCCGACTCGCGGCCGCTGCGATCGCGCAGACCGCGCCCAACGAAGGCGGCGAGCGCGGCGTGATCGTCAATACGGCTTCGGTTGCGGCGTATGACGGCCAGATCGGCCAGGCGGCCTACGCGGCTTCCAAGGGCGGCGTGGTCGCCATGACGCTGCCGATCGCGCGCGATCTGTCGCGCAGCGGCATCCGCGTGATGACAATCGCCCCCGGCATCTTCGAAACGCCCATGCTGCTGGGCATGCCCAAGGACGTGCAGGACGCGCTCGGCGCGATGGTGCCCTTCCCCTCGCGTCTGGGCAAGCCCGACGAGTACGCGCTGCTGGTCAAGCAGATCTTCGAGAACCCGATGCTCAACGGCGAGGTCATCCGCCTCGACGGCGCGATCCGCATGCAGCCGAAGTAAGCCTGGATCTGCGACGCGATAAGACGCAAAAAGCCCGCTTCAGCGGGCTTTTTTGATCGCGAAGCGCGCAGCTTCAGTCGTTATCGAGCATCCGTTGCCGTAACTCCTGCAACTGCGATTCGACCACGGTCGCATCGTCGGCGTCCGGGCGTTCGTCGAGATACGTCTCCAGGTCCTCCAGCGCGGGCCGCACGTATTCGAGCCGCGCGTAAGCGAAGCCACGGTCGCGCACTTCCTCGATGCTGTCCGGCAGCAGGATGACGAGGCGTTGCTGGATGGCCAGCAAGCGCTCCCAGCGTTCGGTCTGAAGATAGACCGATTTCAGATTGCGCAACATGCGCGCGACGATCTCGCGCCGCGTGGCCGGTTCGAGCAGCATGCGCAGCGCCCGCGCGACGGAATCGCCCGCGTTTGCCACGTAAGGTTCGAGCATTTCGACCATATCGGATTCGGTGAGCGCGCGGCCCGTAGTGGGGTCGAGCATTGCATCGCCGTCGGGCAGCGCCACACGCAGCAGGAAATGCCCCGGGAACGACACGCCCCGCACCGGCAAACCCAGTTGGCTGGCGACTTCCAGATACAGCACGGCCAGCGAAATCGGAATGCCGCGCCGACGGCGCAGCACCACATGCAGATGGCTGTTGTCGGGATCGAGAAAGTCGTTGAGATTGGCGGCGAAACCCATCTCACGAAAGAACACGCGGTTCAGAAACGCGATCTGCTGGCGCACGTCCGCACCTTCGGGCAAGCGACGGCTCACGCGCAGCGCAAGCTCGTCGATTTCGGCGAGCGTGCCTTGCAGATCGAGATCGGGGTAGGCATCCTGGGCGATCGACAGCGCCGCTTCGGTGAGCGGCAGGCTTTCGTCTTCCGCGACGAGCGCGCTGAAATAATCCAGGACCCGCGAGTTCATGGTCGTCACTTCGTGCGCCTCTTGAAGTAGCCGTATTTGAAGCCCATCAACCAAAGCATACCGAAATATAGCGTCGCGAACAGCACGAGGCAGGACCCGAGCAGCAGAATGCGCGCGAGCGGCTCGTGGCGCAGGCCAATCCAGTCATAGCTGATTGAACACCAGTGCATGGCGCCTGCCAGCACAAGGCACGCCCCGATCAGTTGCACGAAGAACGTCGACCAGCCCGCCGACGGCATATAGATGCCGCGGCGGCGCAGGCCGATAAAGAGCAGCAGCGCGTTCATGCAGGCGCCCAGCCCCACGGAAAGCGTGAGGCCCGCGTGCGAGAAGATCGGCACGAAAATATAGTTGCTGATCTGCGTGGCGATCAGCACGCCTACGCCGATCTTCACCGGCGTCTTGATGTCCTGGCGCGCGTAGAAACCGGGCGCGAGGATCTTGATGAGGATGAGGCCGATCAGCCCCACGCCGTACGCCGCGAGCGCGCGGCCGGTCATGATGACCGAGTTGGCGTCGAACTTGCCGTAGTCGAACAGCGTGGCGGTGAGCGGCTCGGCGAAGAAAAACAGCGCAATCGCCGACGGCGCCGCCAGCAGGAAAGTCACGCGCAAGCCCCAGTCCAGCAGCGCCGAATACTCGTGCGGATCGGCATCGACGTGCGCCTTGGACAGCGACGGCAGCAGGATCGTGCCGAGCGCCACGCCCAGCAGCGCCGTGGGGAACTCCATCAGGCGGTCGGCGTAGTTGATCCACGAAACGGCGCCCGGCCCTAAGCGCGAGGCAATGTTCGTATTGATGATCAGGCTGATCTGCGCGACCGACACCGCGAACATGGCCGGCACCATTTTCGCGAGCACGCGCTTCACGCCGCGGTGCGCGAGCGCCTTGAGCGGGTTCAGATGGATGCGCGGCATCATGTCGATGCGCTTGAGGCCCGGCAACTGCACGAGGAACTGCAGCACGCCGCCGACGATCACCGCCCACGCCAGCGCGAAGACTGGCTGATGCATGCGCGGCGCGAAAGCCACCGCCGCCACGATAAACGACACGTTGAGCAGCACCGGCGCGAACGCGGGCAGCGAAAACTGCTTGTAGGTGTTGAGCACGCCGGACGCCAGCGACGTCAGCGAAATGAACACGATGTACGGGAACATGATGCGCGTCATCGTGACGGCAAGCTGGTAGGCCTGCCCGTCGCTCTTGAGGCCCGACGCGACCACGGTCACGACGAATGACGCGCCGACGATGCCCAGCACCGACAGGATGGCGAGCACCCATGCGAGCACCGTCGACGTGGCATCGACCAGCGCGCGCGTGGCGTCGTGGCCTTGCTGGTTCTTGAACTCCGCGAGGATCGGCACGAAAGCCTGCGAAAACGCGCCTTCGGCCGAAATGCGGCGCAGCAGGTTGGGAATGCGGAACGCGACGTAAAAGGCGTCGGTGTACTGACTCGCGCCGAATGCTCGGGCGATCAGCGTCTCGCGGGCCAGTCCGGTCACGCGAGACAGCAGCGTGAAGCCGCTGACCGTCAGCAGGGCTCGGAATAGATTCATGGGGCGCTTATTATACGGGTGCCATTTGACCCATCGCCGCTGGGCGGCTCCTGAATGCGAATGGCGGCGTGACAACTTGTAACTTCGGGCCGCGAAGGGGCAGCATTCTGACCTCGTCGCAAAAGAGCGGGTTGCCTCTTTGATGTACTGTCCCCTGCCGGCCTGGTGGCTGGTCGTCGTGCGGCGATTGCCACGTCTATGATTTCGTTGCTATAATCGTCGATTCCCGGCCGGAATTGGGTCAGGAAAGAAGAAACGCAGAGAAGCACACAGAAAAACGCGCTCCGGAAAGGAAGCGGCACGGCGAAAGTCTGGCGCTTTGGCACAAGGAGCGCGGCTGGCAAGCGACGAATTTCGACGCGAACCGGCAAATACCGTTTTGCGCTCCAGGGCATTGCCCGTGGCGCAAATCCAGGCAACGGGCGTCGGCAAGTACGCGCCCAGATAATCAAGGAAAAAGTAATGGCAAATACCGCACAGGCACGCAAGCGCGCTCGTCAAGCCACCAAGGCAAACGCACACAACTCGGCACTGCGCTCGAAGTTCCGCACGGCTATCAAGGCTGTGCGCAAGGCAATCGACGCAGGCGACAAGGCTGCTGCTGCTGAAATCCTGAAGGCGTCGGCAAAGACGCTGGACATCATCTCGGACAAGAAGATCGTCCACAAGAACAAGGCTGCTCGTCATAAGAGCCGCCTGGCTGCTGCTGTCAAGGCAATGGCCTAAGCGAATCAGGTTCGACCTGACGCTGCACGAAAAACCCGCTTCGGCGGGTTTTTTTGTGCCCACCCGCTTTTATGTCAGACGTAAAAAAACCCGCATGGGCGGGTCGTTTTTTGCTGCACTGCTGCGCGGACGAATGCGCCTTAGCGCTTCACTTCCCCGCTCTGCTGCGTAGCGTGATCGTGCGGCAGTTCGCAGGCCTCGGTCACCACCAGATCGTTGTCCTTGGCAAAGTTCAGCACGAAGTTGAACGCCATCGGCTCGATATCCTTCAGACGCGAATCGAGCACCACTACCTTGAGGTCGCCGATCATCGTCGGCCGCACGTAGAGGGAATAGCGCAGATAGGCGTTCGGCCCGCGCGCGTTCGCCGACGCCTTCGGCCCGAAGCTCGACATCACACCCGCCAGACGCTCCGACCAGTCGCTCGGACGAAACTTCTTCCCTTTGCTGGTGATGCCTTGAATGAAGTATTCGGTTGGGGCTTCTTCGGCCATGTAGGAGTACCTGTGTGACGTCGCTGCGTGCGGACCGGCTCAGCGGCGGTGCCGGCGCACAGGCCGCTGCGGCGGGCTTTGCGCGGGCTTCGCATCGTGTGCGCACCCAGCACATCCAGCCTTCTGCCGTGCCTGAAAAATCTATCGGATTATAGCGCAGCGCACCTTTTGACGCACCGCACACAGGACATTTGACGGCCTGGCGCGAGATGAACTTGAGGGTGAATCAGGCATTGCACGCATTGCTGACGACGCGCACGCACGATCGCGCGCCGCCTTTTCGTCAACTCGTCAAATTCCGCAAAATCCTTTATGCTGCTTTGACTTACCACCAACCGCAGCGGCGTCGCCGGCCCTCTCCTGCAATTCGAGGCCGGATCGGGCGCCGTTTTCGCTTCATGACATCCCGGACCATTCGCCATTACCTGCAGTTCTCGGATTTCTCTCTTGAAGAGTATGACTATGTGCTGGAGCGCGCGCGCATCCTGAAGCGCAAGTTCAAGAGCTACGAGACCTACCATCCGCTGCACGACCGCACGCTCGCGATGATCTTCGAGAAGAACTCGACGCGCACGCGCCTGTCGTTCGAAGCGGGCATCTTCCAGCTGGGCGGCCACGCCGTGTTCATGAACACGCGCGACACGCAGCTTGGCCGCGGCGAGCCGATCGAAGACTCCGCGCAGGTCATCTCGCGCATGGTCGACATCATCATGATCCGCACGTTCGGCCAGGACATCATCAAGCGATTCGCGGAAAGCTCGCGCGTGCCGGTCATCAACGGCCTGACGAACGAGTATCACCCCTGCCAGGTGCTGGCCGACATCTTCACGTTCTACGAGCATCGCGGCCCGATTCGCGGCAAGACCGTGGCATGGGTGGGCGACGCCAACAACATGCTCTACACGTGGATCGAAGCGGCCCAGATCCTCGACTTCAAGCTGCGCATCTCGACGCCGCCGGGCTATCAGCTCGACCCGGCGCTCGTCGCGCAAGAAAGCAAGCCGTTCATCGCCGTGTTCGAAGATCCGAACGAAGCGTGCGCAGGCGCCGATCTCGTGACCACCGACGTGTGGACCAGCATGGGATTCGAAGCCGAAAACGAAGTGCGCAAGCAGGCCTTCGCCGACTGGTGCGTGGACGCCGAGATGATGGCGCGCGCCAATGCCGACGCCCTCTTCATGCACTGCCTGCCCGCTCACCGCGGCGAGGAAGTGAGCGCCGAGGTGATCGACGGCCCGCAAAGCGTGGTCTGGGACGAAGCGGAAAACCGCCTGCACGTCCAGAAGGCGCTGATGGAATTCCTGCTGCTGGGCAAGCTCAATCACTGAGCCGCTCGCGCGGGCAGCAAGTAAAAAAGCCGGGAGCGGATCAAACCGACTCCCGGCTTTTTCTTTTTCAGCGCCGCTTCACACCGTCTCGCCCAACCTGCGCGCCAGCGACTTCAGCAGCGGCGCAACGCGCTCGCGGAACACGTCCGGCCCCATCGACGAAGCCGGTCCGCTGCAACTGAGCACCAGCCAGCGCCGCTCGCGCGGCTCGCGAAACGGCACGGCCACGGCGTTGACGTCTTCGTGCCAGTCGCGAAACGAAAAGCACGCCCCTTCCTTCGCGAAGTTTTCGATCTCGCGCTTTGCCGCCGCAACCAGCGCCGGACCATCCTCACCCGCGGCGTGCGCCGCCTTTTCCAGTTCCGCGAACAGCGCCATGCGCACGTCGAGCGGCTGCACGGCCAGATACGCGCGCCCCATCGAACTCGTCAGCATCGACAGCCGCGAGCCTGAAGCAAGACCCAGCGTGAGCGCGGTTTCGCTGCGGATCGTCTCCAGATAGATCACGTCCAGGCCGTCGCGACAGCCCAGCGACACCGCCGCACCCACCTCGCGCGCGAACGCGCGCAGATGCGGGCGCGCCAGTTCCAGCGTGTCGGTGCCCGAAAGCAGCGCAAAGCCCAGCGAGAGCACGCCCGCGTCGAGCGCATATTTGCCCAGCGATTCGTCGAAACGCAGATAGCCGAGCGTGGTGAGCGTATACGCCAGCCGGTTCACTGTCGCCTTGGGCAAGCCGGTGCGCTCGACGAAATCGCGATTGCCCAGCAGCGTCTCGCCTGGGCGGAACGCGCGCAGCAATTCCAGCCCGCGCGCGAGCGCCACCACGAATTTGCGTTCGTCGATGGGCCCGGAAGCCAGCGTCGACGCAAACGAGGAAGATGAATTCATTTCTGGCGCGGACATGAGCGGGCTGGTGATACACTGAAGTGAATTTGCAAAACATTGTTCCGCTTAGCGGAACAAAAGTCAAGCGCAAATTGCCTTATCTGAAGCAAATCAGAGGTTAAGCAGGTTACGAGACTCAGGAGAGACACCATGGCCGCACACGCCCAGTTCCATTGGGAAGACCCGCTGCTGCTCGACCAGCAGCTCACCGAAGACGAGCGCATGGTGCGCGACGCCGCCGCCGCTTACGCGCAGGACAAGCTCGCGCCGCGCGTGACCGAAGCGTTCCGCCACGAAAAGACCGACGCCTCGATCTTCCGCGAGATGGGCGAAGTCGGCCTGCTCGGCCCGACCATTCCCGAACAATACGGCGGCCCGGGTCTGAACTACGTCGCCTATGGTCTGATCGCGCGCGAAGTGGAGCGGGTGGATTCGGGCTATCGCTCGATGATGTCGGTGCAATCGTCGCTGGTGATGGTGCCGATCTTCGAATTCGGCTCGGACGCGCAGAAAGAGAAGTACCTGCCCAAGCTCGCCAGCGGCGAATGGATCGGCTGCTTCGGCCTGACTGAGCCGAACCACGGCTCCGATCCGGGCAGCATGGTCACGCGCGCGAAGAAGGTCAACGGCGGCTATTCGCTTTCCGGCTCGAAGATGTGGATCACGAATTCGCCGATCGCCGATGTGTTCGTGGTCTGGGCCAAGCTCGAAGAAGACGGCCGCGACGACATCCGCGGCTTCATTCTGGAGAAAGGCTGGAAAGGTCTTTCAGCGCCGGCCATCCACGGCAAGGTGGGCCTGCGCGCGTCGATCACTGGCGAAATCGTGCTCGACGAGGTCTTCGTGCCCGAGGAAAACCTCATGCCGGGCGTAAAAGGACTGCGCGGCCCGTTCACCTGCCTGAACTCGGCGCGTTACGGCATTGCCTGGGGCGCGCTCGGCGCGGCGGAATCGTGCTGGCATACGGCGCGCCAGTACGTGCTCGACCGCAAGCAGTTCGGCCGGCCACTGGCTGCCAACCAGTTGATCCAGAAAAAGCTCGCCGACATGCAAACGGAAATCACGCTGGGCCTGCAAGGCTGTCTGCGCCTGGGCCGCATGAAGGACGAAGGCACGGCCGCCGTGGAAATCACCTCGATCATGAAGCGCAACTCGTGCGGCAAGTCGCTCGACATCGCGCGTCTCGCACGCGACATGCTGGGCGGCAATGGCATCTCGGACGAATTCGGCGTGGCACGTCATCTCGTCAATCTCGAAGTGGTGAACACGTATGAAGGTACGCACGACATCCACGCGCTGATCCTCGGCCGCGCGCAGACAGGCATCCAGGCGTTCTTCTGAAAGCGATAAGTCACCTGAAGTTTCAAAAGCAAAAAAGCGCCGCACGATCCAACGTGCGGCGCTTTTTTGCTTTTGTGCAGTGAAGCGCGCGTGAAGGCAACGCCCGCGAACGCGGCAAGCGCTTACTTGTTCGGCTGCGGCGTCAGACGCAGGTAGGGACGCAGCGCCTTGTAGCCCTTCGGGAACTTCTGCTTGATGACTTCTTCATCCTTGAGCGACGGCACGATCACGACATCGTCGCCCTGCTTCCAGTTGCCGGGCGTAGCCACCTGGTAATGATCGGTCAGCTGCAGCGAGTCGATCACGCGCAGGATTTCGTCGAAGTTGCGACCCGTGCTCGCCGGGTACGTGATGATGAGTCGCACTTTTTTGTTCGGGTCGATCACGAACAGCGAGCGGACCGTCAGCGTCTCGTTGGCGTTCGGATGGATCATGTCGTACAGCGTGGAAACCTTGCGATCGCCGTCTGCGATGATCGGGAAGCCCACGCTCGCGGCCTGGGTCTCGTTGATGTCCTTGATCCACTCGTTATGCGACTCGGCGCTATCCACCGACAGCGCGATCGTCTTCACGTTACGCTTCTCGAACTCGTCCTTGAGCTTCGCGGTCAGGCCAAGCTCCGTCGTGCAGACCGGCGTGAAGTCGGCCGGATGCGAGAACAGCACGCCCCAGCTATTGCCGAGCCACTCGTGAAACTTGATGCGGCCAATGCTCGAATCCTGTTCGAAGTCGGGTGCGATATCGCCAAGACGAAGACTCATGGTGCGGTTCCTTTGAACGAAGTGGGCGGTGCCAGGATAGGCCTGCCCGTGTTGATCCAATGTGACGCGATGCGTTGCCAAAGCGGCGCGAGGCCAGCCGATGCATTGGTGGACATTCACGACTCTGAAGCATACAGGGCAGCCTGACGCCCCGCGAACGAACATTGGTTCACACTGGTATCAGTTTTTGTAATTTTGATTCGCAGCGCGGAAACTTTACGTGCCGGATCAACTCCATGTCTCTCCTGCAGATTTTTGCACTCGCCGATCAGGAGCGCGGTGAAAGGAAGTGAACGCCCGCTATCCTCGAAGCAGCAGCGAAAATCGGCGTTGCAGGAACGAATCGTGCGTCGATTTATCGACGAACGGGATGCAATTGCGGCGCGCCAGGCTTGCCAGCGCCCGTTTCTTTGTTACGATTCACGCGTAATGTGACACGATGGGAGCCAGTCAATGTCAGAGGTCAATAAGGAGAGGCTGATGTCGGATATCAAAACCGTCCTCGCGGATGCAGAGGACCTGCTCAAGCAAGCGGCGAGCGCCACGGGCGAACGTGCTTCGGAGCTGCGCGAAACGGCCCTCTCTCGCCTGAAGCAGGCGAAGGAAAAGGCGGCGGACGTTCAGGTCGTCGTCGTCGAGAAGGGCAAGAAGGCCGCGCGTGCCACCGATGACTATGTCCACGAGCATCCTTGGGCGTCGATCGGCATCGCCGCCGGCGTCGGCGTGCTCGTGGGCTTGCTGATCAACCGCAAGTAATCTGCCGCAGCCTTGCGCGGGTCGGTCGCCGCACCGCGCCCGCGCGACGGTTCGTGCAGCGGGTTTCTAGCGAACCCGCTGCACTCCGTGATGCCGCACGCGTGCCGCACGCGGGTTCAGGCCTGTGCACAGCACGCTCAGGCGCAGTGCATCGCCGCGAACCGCTTCGGCCCAGCGCTCGAACAGCAGGCCGGTGCGCTGCACCGGCCTGTCTTTTCTGTGCGCTTTTTCGCGCAGCTTCTTCGCGCGCCCGCCGACGCGCACGCGTTGGCGTAACTCTCATTCGCCATGACGACAGACACCCGCTCGCAGCACGAACATGGGCCGTTGCGCCGTCTCCTCGGCTCCGCCTTCTCGATCATTCAGACACGGCTTGAGTTGATCGGCATCGAGCTGGCCGAAGAAAAGGAACGCCTGCTGGGCGTGCTGTTCCTCGGACTCGCGGCGATGATGCTGGCGACCATGGCATTGATCGCGCTCACCGCGCTGATCGCCATTGCCTTCTGGGACACGTGGCGCTGGCAAGCGCTCGCCGGGATCACGCTGGTCTACGCGCTCGCCGCCCTCGTCTGCGCGCTCAAGGCGCGCCAGGGACTGCGCAACGCGCCGCTGGTGTTCCAGGCGACGCTCGAAGAATTCGAGAAGGACCGCGAAATCCTTCGCAAACCCTAGCATCGACGCCATGAGCCAACTTCGCCTCGATCAAGCCTTCCGCCCCGCGCGCCCGCATAGCCGCGATCTCTCGACGCCGCAGATGCGCGCCCTGCGCAAGGAACTGCTGCTCGTGCGCGCGAGCGTCGAACGCGCCGAAATGACCGCCTCGATCATCGAGTTGCGCGAGACCGTGACGCACTTCAGCTGGCTGCGTTTTCTCGTGCCGGGCTTCGGCCGCGCGGCAGCGAGCGCCTCACGTCCGACGGGTGCGTTCGGCAGCGGCTTGAGCAGCCTGCTCAAGCAGTATCCGATCTTGAGCTCGCTGGTCTCGTTCGTGGTGGCCAAGCCGCTGCGCGACGGTATCGCCTCCGCGGCGAAACCCGTCGTCAAATGGGGCGGACTCGCCTTCACCGCCTACGAAGCGTGGCGCGTGTGGCAGCAGATGCGCCGTCACCGCGACGGCGGCGACCTCCAGGCACGCCGCGCGGCATCGGACGAGGACGATCTCACGGGTTGAGGCGAGGCTCGGGCCGTCGGCCTGAGCGCTCGTCATCGATCTTTCCAGCAGTCCCCGGTGGCGAGGTTGTTGCCTGAACCTTCGTTACTGCGCGCGCCATTGGCATCAAGCACGAACGCCCCGCACGAATCGTCGCGCATTGGCCCAGCGGCTGTGGGCGACGCGACGATTGCATAGCCGCCGTTCGATTCGTCGCCTGACAGCAGCTTCAGCCGATAAACCGCATGGCCGGACGGCGGCGCCTGATCGATGCCCGCCGGCAAGGACGCCGCAGCCGCCCCCTGCGCATCGGCATACTGCGCCGCCCGATAGAGCGCCGAGACCGCGTCGATGCGATGCCCGCGCGCAATGTGATTGCGCCAGCCCGGCACCGCAAATGCCGCAACGATGGCCGCCGCCGCAAGCGCGATCATCATTTCCAGCAATGTAAAGGCGCGCGCTTCGCGTCGCATCGCTTTCCCTCCCGCTCCTCAAAAAGGCCGTGCAACGACGCGCCGCCAATGGCGCTCGATACGCGTTCCGTCCAACACAATCTGCATTTGCAGCCAGCTTTGCGCATCTTCCGTCGCGCCGAATCCGCGCGCGGTGACAAGCCACGCCCGCACAGCAGGCCGCGTTTCGATGCGCCACGTTTGCGCCAGGCACTGCGGCGGACGCACCGAACCCGGCCACGATGAGGCAGGCGTTGTCGCCAACGCCTCGAACGCTTCCTGACGCCGCCATTGCTGCGGCTCCCCAACTGACGCGGCAGCTGGAGACGCCGACGCGCTTGCGTCAACCAATGCTCGCGAGCAAAGCATCAACGCGCCATCCGCGGCATGAAAAGACTGCAACTCGTCGAGCACGGCGGCGGCATTGCGCGCCTCGAAAAGCGAGGCCTCGAACCAGGCCGCGGACGTCACCAGCATCATCGAGACAAGCAGCAGCACGACCGGCAACGCGATGCCGCGCCCGGCTTTCCTGCACGTCGCCACGTATCTCATGGCTGCGCCCACAGCACGTTGCGCAGCACCACATGCCGCCAGAACGCCTGACGGGCGCGCCCATCGCTCGACGTCAGCGAACTCCCCTCGCAATCGACGTAAGGTACGTGACGCCCAAGCGGCGCGCCACGCACGAGCACACACAGATCGACCGAGACGACCGAATCCCAGCGCTCCCGTGACAGCGCAGCGGCGTCGACGGCCTGCGCCGCGCCTTTAGTCCAATATCGCGCCCGCAGGCGTTCGACACCCTCCACGAGCGGCTGCGCAGTGCCGGGCTTGCCCGTGCCCTCGCAATAAAGTTCGGGCTCGCCGGTCGATGTGCTTGTCTTCGCGTGGAAGCGATTGAGCACCTCCCCCGGCGCTGCGCCGACCGCCTGCCCCAGACAATCGGTGACTTGCCCGTTGGTCGCGGGCCAAGTCGATTGGGCGTCGCCGCGATAACGCACCGCCACGCCGTCCGAGCGGCTCGACAAGGCATCGCAGGTCAGGCTCGCGACAGCGCCGGTGGGACGCCCCGCGCTGCAGCCGAAAATCGGCGGCCCCGAAAGCGCGCTCGCATCGTCAGCGGAGACGAAGCCGGCCATCTGGATCTGCTCGCCGATCAGCGTCAGGGCACTCACGCCGGCCTCATGGATACGCGCGGCGTCGATCGCATACGCAAATGCCTGGCGCTGCGAACGATAGGCGGCGAGCGTACCGACAATCACGACCAGTCCAAGCGCCATCGCAATCGTGAATTCGAGCAGCGTATGCCCGGCTCGCGCACGCCCAGGCGCGAGGCTGCGCCTCATTGCGCGAATGCGAGCGCCACGCATGCACGTCCTCCTTCAGTCGCGGATGTGCCCGCGCAGTCACGCCCGGCGGCGGCTTCATCGCGAAGATCGGTCCATGACAGCGTGACTTGCGAATGGGACAGGTTCACCTGTCCGTTCGCCACAAGCGCCGCAGCTCGCGCGCGCCATTGGTCGCGTGCCGGCGAGCCCGTCTCAAGCGTGGTTTCCACAAGCGCATCGACGGCAAAAGCAGCACGCGCTCGCGTCGCACTTGCCGATGCATGACGCGCGAGCGCCAACTGCGCGCTCAGCAGCCCCATGCCGCAGGTCGCCATCAGCGCCATCGCCAGCGCAACTTCCAGAAGCGCAGAGCCGCCCTGCGTTCGCCGCCTCATGACCCGACTCCGCACGCCCCATCGCTGATACGCGCGCGCCCACCCGCTGCGACCCGTACGCAGCGCCGCCAGGCCGCGCCTTTTGTCGATACCGAAGTCACACGCGGCGCAATCTCGAAGTTGCGCAGCGTGCCGATCATCTGCCCTGCGGGCGGCGTAAAGGTCAGCGCCGTGAGCGCCGATGCCACGCTAATCCCGTCCAGAGACGGTTGCACGCGCAACAGCACCGACGCGCCAGCGCGCTCGGCCATCACCGCCCACCCGCACGACCAGTCAGCGAGCCCTGACGGACAGGATTTGCCCGCTGCAAGGCATCGCCGCGCAGCGTCGATGCGGCACACGGAGATGCGCGCCTTGCGGCGGATCGCTTCGCTGCGCGCATAAGACAGCGTGCCGAGTAGCGCATTCGCTCGCGCATCGACCTGATCGCGCACGCGCCATGCGACGAACGCGGGCGCACTTGCGCTCGCGCAGATCGCGATCAGCACGATCACCGCCATCGTTTCCAGCAAGGAGAAGCCCGCCTGTTTCATCTGCAATCCTTAGCGATGAGGAATTGCAATCAATCTATTGATGAAAGGAAAACGGAACAATTAGCCGAACGGCTAGCTATCGCGCACACGATCGGCTCGCGAGAATGCGAGGGTCACGGGCAACGGCTGGGAGAAGGGAAATGCGAAGCAGCAATGCGCGCTGGCGTTCAGCGCTTTTTGGGCGGCGTGGCCGCGCCGCTTGCACGGCGGAATTCCTCGATCACGTCCTCGAATTCGGAGACGTCCTCGAAGCGCCGGTACACGGACGCAAAACGCACGAAGGCCACTTTGTCGAGCTCGCGAAGTTCGCCCATCACGAGTTCGCCAAGGCGCTCGCTACGCACTTCGCGCTCGCCGCTACCGAGCAGCTGGTACTCGATGCGGGCAACCGCCGCGTCGATCGCGTCGGCAGCAACGGGCCGCTTGCGCAGCGCCAGTTGCATGCTCGCCATGATCTTGCGGCGGTCGAATTCAGTGCGGCTGCCATCCTTCTTGACGATGGCCGGCATCGCCAGCTCGACCCGCTCATACGTCGTGAAACGCTTGTCGCAGGCCGGGCAGCGACGGCGGCGCCGGATCGCGGCGCCGTCCTCGGACACGCGCGAGTCCACCACTTGCGTGTCTTCATGCCGGCAGAAAGGGCAGCGCATGCTGGCTTGGTGCCTGGCTTAGCCGTAGACCGGGAAACGCTTGGTCAGCTCCGAAACTTGCGCCTTCACGCGCTCGATCGTTGCTGCGTCTTCCGGGTTGTCGAGCACGTCGGCGATCAGGTTGCCCACCTGTTCGGCTTCCTTCACGCCGAAGCCGCGCGTGGTCATCGCGGGCGAACCCAGGCGAATGCCGCTCGTAACAAACGGCTTTTCCGGATCGTTCGGGATCGCGTTCTTGTTGACAGTGATGTGCGCCGAACCCAGCACGGCTTCCGCTGCCTTGCCGGTGATGTTCTTCGCGCGCAGGTCGACCAGCATCACGTGGCTTTCCGTGCGGCCCGAGACGATGCGCAGACCGCGCTTGACCAGCGTTTCAGCCAGCACGCGGGCGTTCTCGACCACTTGCTGCTGGTAGGTCTTGAATTCCGGCGATGCCGCTTCCTTGAACGCCACCGCCTTGCCGGCGATCACGTGCATCAGCGGGCCGCCCTGGATGCCGGGGAAGATTGCCGAATTGATGGCCTTTTCATGTTCGGCCTTCATCAGGATCACGCCGCCGCGCGGGCCGCGCAGGCTCTTGTGCGTGGTCGTGGTGACGAAATCGGCGAACGGCACCGGGTTCGGGTACACGCCCGCGGCGATCAGACCGGCGTAGTGCGCCATGTCGACCATGAAGTACGCGCCAACTGCCTTCGCGACCTTGGCGATACGCTCGAAGTCGATGCGCAGCGCAAATGCCGATGCGCCCGCGATGATCAGCTTCGGCTTGGTTTCATGCGCGCGCTTTTCGAGTGCGTCGTAATCGATGTCTTCGTTCGCGTCGAGACCATAGCTCACGACGTTGAACCACTTGCCGCTCATGTTGAGCGCCATGCCGTGCGTGAGGTGACCACCTTCGGCGAGGCTCATGCCCATGATGGTGTCGCCCGGCTTCAGGACGGCAAAGAACACGCCCTGGTTGGCCTGCGAGCCCGAATTCGGCTGCACGTTGGCGGCTTCAGCGCCGAACAGCGCCTTCACGCGGTCGATGGCCAGTTGCTCGACGACGTCGACGTTTTCGCAGCCGCCGTAGTAACGCTTGCCGGGATAGCCTTCGGCGTACTTGTTGGTGAGCTGCGAACCCTGCGCGGCCATCACGGCGGGCGAGGTGTAGTTTTCCGACGCGATCAGTTCGATGTGATCTTCCTGACGGCGGTTTTCGAGTTCGATCGCGGCGAAGAGTTCGGGATCGACGTTGGCGATGGTGCTTTCGGCTCGGTTAAACATACGGATTCCGTTAAGTGTGTTCAGGTTGACCGGGTCTCGCGCGGAACGCGTAGCGGGTACGCGGCGCTGCTGGCAACGCTCCAGGAGCTATGGCCAGCCTTGACGTGGCGGAACAAGGTGCCGCACACGCGAGGCAGGACAGCCCGTGCAGCGCTGTTGAAAGCGCGCGGAACTCGGCTGCCCAGGCGAACGGCAAAACGGCACCCTGCGCTTCACGGTGGGTCGCTCCACCTTGAGTCCCCAGTCGAGCCATGCAGAGCACAGCTTGCCGGGCTTTTGTTACAGACGTTACAACCGCAGTTGCAACCTCAGCCCGTCGGGAACCCTATCGCCAGTCACGCAGGGATTGAGCGCGTTAGTGTATTGGAACCGCCCATATTAGGCAACCGGACCGGCTTCGGGCCCCCTGAGCCGCGGCTGGCGCGGCTTGCGCGGCTCGTGCGGGTATTGCCGCTTCCTTGCCGCAGCGCGGCATTGGAAGTAGGCTCTCCCCTTTCCTCGCCTTCTACCGACCAGGGAGCCACCATGATTGTCTTCGTCACCGGCGCATCAGCAGGATTTGGCGCCGCCATTGCCCGAGCCTTTGTGAAGGGCGGCCACCGCGTCGTCGCTACCGCCCGCCGCAAGGACCGTCTCGACGCCCTCGCCGCCGAGCTGGGTGACGCGCTGCTGCCGTTCGAGCTGGACGTGCGCGAGCGCGCCGCTGTCGAGGCCGCCCCCGCCGCCCTGCCGCCCGAATTCGCCAATATCGACGTGCTCGTCAACAACGCCGGCCTCGCGCTGGGCGTCGAGCCAGCCCACAAAGCCGATCTGGACGAGTGGGAAACCATGATCGACACCAACTGCACGGGTCTGGTGCAGGTCACCCGGGCGTTCCTGCCGGGCATGGTCGAGCGCAATCGCGGTCACATTTTCAATCTGGGCTCGGTGGCAGGCCGCTGGCCGTATGCGGGCGGCAATGTCTACGGCGCGACCAAGGCCTTCGTGCGCCAGTTCAGCCTGAACCTGCGCGCCGACCTCGCGGGCACGGCCCTACGCGTGACGGATATCGAGCCGGGCCTGTGCGGCGGCACCGAATTCTCAAACGTGCGCTACCGCGGCGACGACTCCAAGGCCGCCAACGTCTATAAGGATGTCGAACCGCTCACGGCCGAGGACATCGCCGATTCGATCTACTGGATCGCCACCCGCCCGGCGCATGTGAACATCAACACGATCGAACTGATGCCGGTCGCGCAGAGCTTCGCGGGACTCAACATTCATCGCGGCTAAAATCGCGGCTAAAACCTTTCGGAATACTTTCGTAGCTCAGTCGTCCGAACGGCGTAACGCTTATGCGTTCCGGTAGAATGCGCGGCATGGAAAGATCCACTAGCAAGCCGGATACGGCCCCAACACAGGCCGCGGAAGGTTTTACATGGCCGGTACGCGTCTATTACGAAGACACCGACGCCGGCGGCATCGTGTTCTACGCGAACTACCTGAAGTTCTTCGAGCGCGCGCGCACCGAATGGCTGCGCGCGTGCGGCGTCGATCAACGCAGGCTGGCCGAGGAATCGGGCACGCTCTTCGTCGTGCGCAGCACGGCGCTCGACTATCGGGCGCCCGCCCGTCTCGACGATGTCGTGACGATCGTGAGCCGTCTGGACAAGCTCGGGCGCGCCTCGGTGGACTTCATGCAGGAGGCGTGGCGCGGCGACACGCTGCTGGCAACGGGCAAAATTCGCGTTGCCTGCGTCGACGGCGACGCGATGCGCCCGTCCGCCATTCCTGGACACGTTTTCGCAGCTTTGGAGCGTGGCATGAAGAAAGTCTTACCCGCTGTGTCAACGACAACTTAACTATTGCCGTTGATACGACGCCAGTGAACTCGCGTCGGTCATCGCAGGACCAAGCTGGGTTCGGCCGCAGCTGTGTGAAGTCTTGCCGTTTGCCTTCGGGAAGCTTCGTATTGTCTTGCAGCCGCTCGCCCCTCCCGGGACGTCACAACGAATATTTATGAACACTACACAAGATCTGTCGATCATTTCACTCGTTCTTAATGCGAGCATACTGGCACAGGCGGTGATGGGACTGCTCCTGCTGCTTTCCCTGATTTCCTGGACCTTCATCTTCCGCAAGTGGTTTGCCATCCGCCGTGCGCGCCGGCAGACCGAGCGCTTCGAGCGCGACTTCTGGTCGGGCGGCGACCTGCAGGCGCTGTATCAAAGCGCCGCCAACAACCGTCACACGATCGGCGCGCTCGAACGCATTTTCGAGTCGGGCATGCGCGAATTCCTCAAGGCCAAAGAGAAACGTCTGAACGATCCGAGCCTTGTGCTCGACGGCGCGCGCCGCGCCATGCGCGCAGCGTTCCAGCGCGAGATGGATGCGCTCGAAGCGAACCTCTCGTTCCTCGCTTCGGTCGGCTCGGTCAGCCCGTACATCGGCCTGTTCGGCACGGTCTGGGGGATCATGAACGCGTTCCGCGGTCTGGCGAACGTGCAGCAGGCGACGCTTGCGAACGTCGCGCCCGGCATTGCCGAGGCGCTGACGGCCACCGCCATCGGTCTGTTTGCCGCAATCCCGGCCGTCGTTGCGTACAACAGCTACGCGCACGACATCGACCGTCTTGCGATTCGCTTCGAAACCTTCATCGAAGAGTTTTCGAACATCCTGCAGCGTCAGGCCCACTAATCTTCAAAGGAGTCGAAGATGGGAGGCTCAGTCCGTTCGAGCATGCGAGGCAGCCGCTCGCGCCGTGCCATGGCCGACATCAACGTCGTGCCGTACATCGACGTGATGCTGGTGCTGCTCGTGATCTTCATGGTGACCGCGCCGCTGGTGGCGCCGTCCATTGTCAATCTGCCGACCGTCGGTGGCGCATCGCAGCAGCAGCAGGTGCCGCCCGTGGTGGTGAACATTCGTCCCGACGGCAATCTGAGCGTACGCTACAAGGATGATTCGGGCGCCACGCAGCAGGAAACCATGTCGCGCGCCGATCTCAACAGTTTCGTTGCCGATCGAGAGCAAAGCCATCCCGACCAGCCGGTCGTGATCGCCGCCGACAAGGCTGTCAAGTACGAAACGGTGATGAACGTGATGTCCGATCTGAAGGCGCGCGGCGTCAAACGTGTCGGACTGCTCGTTAAATCGCAATGACCCGGAAGAACGAAACGTATCCATTGCAGCCACCGCGTGAGCGCGGCACGGGACGTGCTATAGCGCTCGCCGTGGTGATGCACGTGCTGCTCGGCTTCTTCCTCTACCACGGCATCCACTGGCAGAACAGCACGCCGGCGGGCGAGGAAGCGGAACTGTGGACCGAAGTCCCGGATCTTTCCACGCCCAAGCGCGCGCCGCCGCCCGTGCCGGTGCAGCCCGCCCCGCCGCCACCGCAGACTGAAGACGCCGACATCGCCTTGCAGCAGCAAAAGCGCAAGCAGCAACAGGAAGCGGCACGCGCGGCGCAACTGGCCGAACAGCAGCGCGTCAAGCAGCAGCAGGAAGCCGAAGCGAAACGTCAGCAGCAGCTGGCTGCCCAGCAGGCGGCGCAACTGGCCGCGCAGCAGAAGCAGGCGAAGCTCAAGCAACAGCAGCAGGAGCAGCAACAGGCCGCTGAAAAGCTCAAGCAGCAACAGCAGCAAGACGCGCTCAAGAAGCAGCAGGAAGAAGAACAGCAGCAGAAGCAGGCGAAGCTCGACGCCCAGAAGAAGGCCGACGCCGACAAGGCCGCCAGAGCCAAGGCGCAAGCCGATGCCCAGGCCAAAAAGATGGACGCCGAACGACGCGCGCGTATCGCCCAGATGCAAGGTGCGGTGGGTGGCGGCGAAAGCTCCAGCGGCAACGGCCTGGCGAAGAGCGGCACGGGCAGCGGCTCGGGCGGCAATGCGGCATCGGCCGGTTATGCCGAGAAGGTGCAGCGCCGCGTGCGTCCGAACATCGTGTGGGCCGGCGATACGTCGGGCCTCGAAACGGTGGTATCGGTGCATTGCGCGCCCAGCGGCACGTTGCTTTCGGCGACGATCACGCGCAGCAGCGGAAACTCGTCGTGGGACGACGCTGCACTGCGCGCGGTGCAGCGCTCGGATCCGATGCCGCAAGACACCGACGGCAAGACGCCGTCGAGCTTCAAGATTACCTTGCGCCCGGCCGGTTGACGGCGCAAGTCAAAGCACAGATAAGCTGGCGCGCGGCAGCAGACATGGAACGATTCGATGCATTTCGGGTCTGTCTGCTGTCCCGCGATGTGACAAATATCGCTTTTTCAGGAAACAGCACAGCATGAGTTTGATGACGAAGCTTGGCCTGCGTACCCTCGTCGCGTCCTGCCTGATTGCAGTCGGCGGCGCCGCGCACGCACAACTCAACGTCCTCGTCACCGGCGTGGGCTCCACCCAGTTCCCGATCGCCACGGCGACATTCGCCGGCGAGGCGAACTCGCCGCAGCAGGTCGCCGCCATCGTGCGCTCCGACCTCGCGCGCAGCGGCAAGTTCACGAACGTGGACGCGGGCAGCACGCCCGTGTCGGAAAACGACTCGGTCGACCTCGGCGGCTGGAAGGCCAAGGGCGCCAATGCGTTCGTCGCCGGCAGCGTCAACAAGTTGCCCAACGGCCAGTACGAAGTGCGCTTCAAACTGTACGACACCGTGAAGGGCGAAAGCCTCGGCGGTCTCGTGCTGCAAAGCCCGCCTGCCGGCCTGCGCATGAGCGCGCACAAGGTCGCGGACTACATCTACGCAAAGCTGATGGGCGACCGCGGCGTGTTCGCCACGCGTCTGTCGTACGTCATCAAGACGGGCGGCCGCTATCAGTTGCAGATTTCGGACTCCGATGGTCAGGACGCGCACATCGCGCTTTCCAGCCCGGAACCGATCATCTCGCCGGCCTGGTCGCCTGACGGCACCAAGGTCGCCTACGTTTCTTTCGAAAAGAAAAAGCCCATCGTCTACGTGCATGACCTGCCCACGGGGCGGCGCGTCATCATTTCGGATCAGAAGGGCAATAACTCGGCGCCTGCGTGGTCGCCGGATGGGCGCACGCTTGCCGTCGCCCTCTCGCGCACGGGCAATACCCAGATCTTCGCCGTCAATGCAGACGGCTCCGGTCTGCGCCGACTGACGCAAGGCACGACGATCGATACGGAACCCACCTACTCTCCTGACGGACGCTCGATTTACTTCACGAGCGATCGCGGTGGCCAGCCGCAGATTTACAAGATGTCAGCCCAGGGCGAAAGCGCTGGTTCGGCGCAACGCGTGACGTTTTCCGGCAGCTACAACACGAGCCCGCGGGTCAGCCCGGACGGCAAGCAGCTGGCGTACATCTCGCGCACCGGGGGCGGATTTAAGCTGTACATTCAGGATCTGCAGTCCGGCGTAGCGACCGCCCTGACCGACACGACACATGACGAATCGCCCAGCTTCGCGGCGAACGGTCAGTACATTCTTTACGCCACACAGGTGAACGGCCGTGGCGTGCTGGCTGCTGTTTCGACCGACGGTCGTACGCGGCAAATCCTGTCCGTTCAGGGCGGCAGCGTACGCGAGCCGTCCTGGGGTCCTTTTATGCAATAACACTTCAGGAGAGCAACAATGATGTCGAATAAAGTCCGCCTGGCTCTGGCCGTTTTGATGATCGGTGCGCTGGCAGCGTGTAAGTCGGCTCCGAAGGCCGACGAAAACGCAAACGCCGGCAACATGAGCACGCAACCGAACCCGAACGCCGTCGCGCAAGTGAACGTCGATCCGCTGAACGATCCGAACAGCCCGCTCGCCAAGCGCAGCGTGTACTTCGACTTCGACAGCTACGCAGTCAAGGATGACTACCAGAGCGTGATTCAGGCACACGCACAGTACCTGAAGACGCACCCGGAACGTCACGTCCTGATCCAGGGCAACACCGACGAGCGCGGCACGAGCGAGTACAACCTGGCACTGGGCCAGAAGCGTGCTGAAGCCGTCCGCAAGGCGCTGTCGCTGATGGGCGTGCCGGATTCGCAGATGGAAGCCGTCAGCCTCGGCAAGGAAAAGCCGCTGGCAACCGGCCACGACGAAGCATCGTGGGCGCAGAACCGCCGTGCTGACCTCGTGTACCAACAGTAATTAGCATTGGATGAAGGGGCGTATGTCGCACCGTTTCTCCCCGCTGCGGTTTGCCGCAGCCGCCTGCGTGGCCGGCGTCGCCTTCTCGGCGCTGCCGGCCCACGCGGGTCTCTTCGATGACGATCAGGCGCGCCAGGCGATTCTCGACCTGCGGGCGAAGACGGACAATCTGAACAGTCAGTTGTCGGCCGCGCAACGCACGATCCTCGACCAGTCCAACCGTATCGACCAGCTCAACCAGCAGGTCGCGACGCTGCGTGGACAGAACGAGGACCTCGGCAATGAGCTGACGACGCTCGCGAAGCAGCAGAAGGACTACTACACGGACCTGGACACGCGCCTCAAAAAGTTCGAGCCGCAACAGGAAACCGTGGACGGCGTGCAAGGCACGGTTCAGCCGGGTGAGATGGATGCGTTCAACTCCGCCTCCACGCAGTTTCGCAACGGCGACTTCAAGCAGGCCGCCGCGTCGTTCCGCAGCTTCGTCTCGAAGTATCCGCAGAGCCCGTATCAGCCGACCGCGCAGTACTGGCTCGGCAATGCGCTCTATGCGCTGAAGGATTACAAGGGATCGACTGCGACGTGGCAGAACGTGGTCAGCAAGTATCCGCAGCATCCGCGCGCGCCCGAGGCGTTGATGGCGATTGCGAACAATCAGATCGAGCAGGGGCAAAAGGCTGCGGCCAAACGCACGCTCGAACAGATCGTTTCGCAGTACGGCAGCTCGGAAGTGGCGCAGGCCGCGCAAAGCAAGCTCTCGCAGCTGAAGTAAGCGCTGCCCGCTGGATCGCCTTGATGGTTTCGGAAGGCCCGGAAGACGTCGGCAGGTTTGACGTGTTTCGGGCCTTTTCTATTTTTGGCGCGCCCGGGTAGTTGACACCCTCCGGGTGTCTCGCTATAATCCCGCTTCTCTTTTGGGTCGTTAGCTCAGCTGGTAGAGCAGCGGACTTTTAATCCGTTGGTCACAGGTTCGAATCCCGTACGGCCTACCAAAGATAATGTGAAAAGCCCGGTCATCACGACCGGGCTTTTTGCTTTTCAGCTTCCGTTTCTCGCCGCGCCCAACGCGCCCGCCACGCTTGCCTGACCCATCGCACGCCTCAACGCCGCTTCGATAGCAGGCGCAAGGTACGCGACGCCCGCTTCGCTCAGATGGTCGGTATCGGCGAACAGCGCGCGGTCGTCTTTCACCGTATAGCAGACCTGTCCCGCGCACATCGCCGCAAACGGATCGACCACGATCACCTCACCGCCGCGCGCAGCGAACGACGCGATCTCCTGCCCCATGCCGTAGAGCCGCGCCTGCCCCGCGCGCGTCACCGTCATATCGCCGATCGCGTGGCCCGCCTGGAATTGCGCCCTCGCCCATTGATGCGGCAGATCTCCGCCCGGGCTCGGCACCGATGTCACCAGCACGAGCTTACCGTGGCGTTCGGCCAGCGTCGCCGCGATCTGTCGGATCACGTCGCCCTCATAGCCCGGATCGTAGCATTGCCAGTCGCCGGCGATCACCACGTAACGCAGCGTCGGCGTGCGCATGAAGTGGTCGAAGACGAAGTTGGCAAATCGTTCGCAACCCGAAAACACCTCCGCGCCCGATCCCTTGAAGACCTGCCCCTTGAACGGCGGACAGCCGCCTTGGGTCGCGACGATGCCGGGCACACCGAGCTTCGCGGCGATATCGTCGACGGCGGGCTGCAGGCGGTTCGCGAAGGAATCGCCCCATAGCATCAGCGACGGCGACCCGCCATTTGTCCCGTTCGCAGCGCCTATGGTGCAGAAGTCGCCGGGCTGCGTGGTCCGCTTCGTCCCGTCCACGTCGCGCATGCATTTATCGGCTTGGGGATGCGTGTTGAGCGTTGCGTACGTAACGCTGCGCTGCCAACGCGGCAGGCGCTGCGGCCAGCCATCGCTCGCCTTCATCGCCCCTGAAAACGCGAACGCAAGCGCCACGCACCCGAGCGCACCGGCGAGCAATTGCCGATTGCTGGAGCGTTTGCGCGTCGGGACTTCGACCAATCGATATGAGAGCCAACCCGCAAGCGTCGCAGCAACAATCATCGCTGCGGTCTGCAAGACTGCCGGATCATGGCCCGTGCGCTCCCGAAACGCGAGCAGGATCGGCCAGTGCCAGAGATAGACCGAATACGAAATCGTGCCGAGAAACTGCACCGGCCGCGCGCCGAGCACGCGCGTTACCACGCCGCTGCGTGCGTAGATGATCAGCATCGTGCCCAGCACGGGAAAGAGCGCGCGCCAGCCGGGATAAGGATCGTCCGCGCTCAACGCGACGATGCCCCAACCAATCAGCCCGATGCCAAGCAGTCCGAGCGGCTGCGCAATGAGCGCGCGCGGCGCGCGCCCGCGCGTATACACGGCAACCACCGATCCGGCCATGAATTCCCACGCACGGCTCCACAGCAGATAGAACGTTGAGTTCGCATCGGCGGGCGTATGGACGATGCACCAGACCAGCGAAGCCAGTGCGATCGCCGCAAACAGCGCCGTGCCCAGGCGCTGACGCAGCGCGCCGCTTTTCGGCCAGAACACCACGCACAGAAAGGCAAAGATCAGATAGAACTGCGATTCGAGCGAGAGCGACCAGGTGTGCAGGAAGAGGTTCTGCTTCGCGTCCGGCGCGAAGTAGCCCGTCGCGCCGTGAAAGACGTAGTTCGAGCGCATCACGAGCACGGACGTCGCATCGCGTACGAGACGCATGTAATCGTCGGGCAGATAGGCGTAGCCGGCCCACGCCACGGTGGCGAGCGTCACGACGACGAGCGCCGGAAAAATGCGCCGCACGCGCCGCATCAGGAATTCGCGCACCGACCAGTTGCCGCTGCGAATCTCGCCATAGGTAATCGACGTCAGCAAGAAGCCGGAGATCACGAAGAAGATATCGACGCCGACAAACCCGCCGTGCGCAGGCCAAACGCCATAGTGATAGAGCACGACCGCGGCCACCGCGATTGCGCGCAGGCCATTCACATCTTTTCTGAATTGCATCGGCGCTTCCGTGAGCTTTTTTCAGGCGGGGATTATCGTCGATTTCGCCTGGCTGCGGCCCGCGCGAACCAGCCCCGGCATCAGCGTGTATACTCTCGCCCTCCCCGCTGTTCTCCACTCCGCTGCACAGGCCACGTCAACATGAAGTTCCCGACTCTCGCCTGCGCTCTCGTCGCGCTGCTCTGGGTCAGTCTGCGCGCTCAGGCGCAGGTTCAAGCTCCTCCCGAAGACTACGAATACCTGCGCCGCATCCGCGTGCCCGACGCCGTCGTGAACTGCGTCGCCGCGCTCGACGAATGGGTGCGCCAGGCGCAGCGCTACGATTCGCTGCTCGTGCCCGACCGCCGCGCGCTCACCGCCAGGGTGGAAAGCCCTGTGCCCGCCAGCGCGATCGCACAGGCATCGGCTGCGAGCCCCACACCGCAGGCCTCGCCCATCGACACGCTGATCCATCTGCGCGCCTTCGCGAAAGTGCGCGGCAAATACGCGTGGGTGCCCGTCAAGGCGACGTGCGGCATCTGGCATTCGCACGTGGTCGACGTGGCGCTCACGCCGCGCACGGTGCATGCAGGTTCATCGAGTTCGCCGATTCACTGATCTGTCAGGCTCGCCGACGCCAAAACAGCTCGCGCCAAAAAGCAAAAAGCCCGTGCGCTCTCACGCACGGGCTTTTTTGACGGCAACTGAAACTACGCTCAGTCAGCCTTCACGCCTTCGACCTGGATCTGCAGCGTCGTCAGCATCTTGAAGCCGTACGCCTGGCCATAGTTCACGCCGAAGTCCGAGCGGTCGAACTGGGCGGTCGCGTCCGCGCCGCACACTTCGCGCTTGAGCATCGGGTTCTGGAAGCACTTGAACGAGTCGATCTTCAGGTTCAGCGGCTTCGTGACGCCGTGCAGCGTGAACGTGCCGATCACTTCAACGGGCTTGTCGCCGTCGAACTTGATCGACGTACCCTTGTAGACGGCCGTCGGGTATTTGGCTGCGTCGAGCATTTCAGCCGAGCTGACGTGCTTGTCGAGCGCCTTGTTGCCGGTGTCGATCGACGATGCGTCGATGGTCACGTCGACCGTGCCGGTCTTCGCTGCGGTGTCGAGCACGACGGTGCCCGAGCTCTTCGTGAACTTGCCGCGCCACACCGACACGCCGCCGAAGTGATCGGTTTCGAAGCTCGGGTACGTGTGCGTCGGGTCGAGATTGTAGGTCGTAGCAGCAGCGAATGCAGGCGTAGCGATGGCGGCAGCCAGTGCTGCGGCGGCGAAAATCGTGGTCTTCATGGAAGCGTGGGTCCTGGGGTGAGTCCAGTTACGGATGACGGATGAACCGGGATGAATCGAGAAAACGGCCAACGCGCGTCAGTGCGCGGCAGCCACGATGTGAAACTTGATCTGCACGTCGTCGGCGACCACCGAGGTGTCTTTCCACTCGCCCGTGCCGATGTTGTACGCCAGGCGCTTGATGGGCAGCGCGCCATCGAACACCTGGTTCGCGCCGTCCTTGTGGTACGTCACGGGCACGACCACGTCGGTCGTCTTGCCCTTGATCGTGAGCTTGCCCGCCACGCTGTACGCGCCGTTTGCGCCCGGCTTGATCTGCGTGGAGACGAAGGTCGCATGCGGGAATTTGCCGGCGTCGAACCACTCGTCGCCAGCGACTTCCTTGTTGTAGTCCGGCGAGCCGAGATCGAAGCTCGCAACATCCACGTCGAGCTTCGCGCTCGATGCGGCGGCGTTGGCCGGATCGAAGTGCACATCGGCGCTGAACTTGTTGAACTTGCCTTCGACCGGCACGTTCATCTGCTTGAACACGGCGGAGACCGTGCTCTTGGCGTTATCGGCCGCATCCGCGTTCAGTGCGAACGAAGCGGTGAAGGCCGCACCGGCGGCGAGCGCCGCGCCGAGCGCGACGACGGAGACTTTGGAGGCGAGACGCTGGATCATGTTCGTTCGGTTCGCAATGAGCGGTAGAGAGATCGGGGATCGGTTTTAGTCGCGCGGCGTGCCAAACGGCAGCATGCGCGCGAGGACATTCTGACGGTCGAGCAGTTGATGCTTCGCCACGGCGAGCACATGCACCACCACCACGGCGAGCAGCGCATAGTCGAGCGTCACGTGCACGGTGCGCAGCACGCCCTTGAGCGCGGTGTCGGGGCCGATCAGCGTGGGCAGCGGCCAGATGCCGAGATACACCACCTGTATGCCCGCCGCCGAGCTGTAGAGATAGCCGCTCACGGGAATCGCGATCATCAGCAGATACAGCGCGAAGTGCCCCAGGTGCGCGGCGCCCTTCTCCCAGCCGTGCATCGAGCGCGGCAGCGCGGGCGCGGCGTGGGTCGCGCGCCAGAGAACACGCACCAGCACCAGCGCGAGCACCGTCACGCCGATCCACTTGTGCCACGAAAAATAACGCAGCTTGGTGGGCGTGAAACCGGGGATATCGGTCATGACCCAGCCGAGCGCGAAGCCCCAGACGATCAGCGCGGCAATCAGCCAGTGCAGCAGCATCGCGACGCCGCTGTAGCGGCCAGTGGGCTTGACGGAACGGTTCATCGGCATGAGCACCTTCGAGTACCTTCGATAACGAACGCGCACTTTAACCCGGGTCTAGCTATACAAACAATCGTCTAAAATGGATCGTTACCATCCATTTTTTCGATAGGTGGACCATGGACCGCTCGCCCAGCCTCGAACAACTGCGCGCCTTGATCGCCGTGGCCGAAACCGGCAGTTTCTCGGCGGCCGCGCGTCAGCTCGACCGCGCGCAGTCGGTGGTGAGCTACTCCATCGCGAATCTGGAGTCGCTGCTGGGCGTGGCGCTGTTCGAGCGCGGCAAGCGCAAGCCTGAACTCACCGCCGCAGGCCGGACGATTCTCGCCGATGCGCGCCGTCTCGATCTGCTGATGGGCCAGCTTAACGCCAAGGCCGCGGGCCTGCAGCGCGGGCTGGAAGGCGAGGTGTCCGTAGCCGTCGACGTGATGTTTCCTTCGCAACGGCTGGTGGAAGCCTTGCAGGCATTCGCAAAGGCGTTTCCCACCGTGGCGCTCAATCTCACCATGGAGGCGCTGGGCGGCGTGATCAAGCTGGTGCTGGACGGCGACTGCGCGATCGGCATCAGCGGGCCGAACCAGAACTGGCCGCATGTGATCGAGGCGCAATCGATCGGCACGGTCGAACTCGTACTGGTGGCCGCGCCCTGCCATCCGCTTGCGCAGGCGCCGCAGCCGGTGCGCATCTCGGACGCGCGCGATCACACCCAGCTTGTCCTCACCGACCGCAGCCGTCTCACGGTCGGGCAGACCTTCGGCGTCTATAGCAATCGCACGTGGAAGCTTGGCGACCTGGGCGCCAAACACCGGCTCCTGCTCGCGGGGCTTGGCTGGGGATCGATGCCGCGTCATCTCGTCGAAGCCGATCTCGAAGCGGGCCGGCTCGTACGCATCGTCCTGGCCGATCGCGGTTCGGTGAACTACAACGTCTCGCTGATCCACCGCACTGACGCCGCTACCGGTCCAGCCTGTCAGTGGCTCTGCCATTTTCTGACAAGCGGCACAGCGCCCGACGCGCCGCTACCCGACGCCCGATGAGCACTCAAGCACCTTCCCCGCGCACGCTCTGCCCGATTGCGTTGCACGGATACAACCGTCGCGCCTGCGCCTGACCAAAGTTGACAAAGCCGCCGCAGCCGCGCCGCGTAAAGCGCGGGTGCGGCTGCGCATGGCCGCGCGCGCTCGAACCTACCCGAGACGTACCCGACGGCGATTTTTCGAGATGCCGAGGCGTGCCATGATCGCGCCGCTTCCAGCCTTTCGCCGGCCATCGGCCCGTCCTATGCACAACTTCGTCTGCTGCCTGCTCTCGAATCTCGTCCTGCTTGCCGTCGTGCGACTGGCCTGCTGGTTCATTCACGCGATGCGTCCGGACCTCACGCCGCACGCCACACGCATCTTCGTCGGCATGATGGCGATACTGTGCGTGTTCGACGCGGCGCTCACTTTCCTCGTATTCGCCGAAGCGGGCGGGCCCTGGACGATCTACCACCCGGTCAGTGCGTTCTTTGCGCGCACCGTTGCCTATGGCCTCGCTGTGGCGGTTGCGCTGGCCCTCGGCCGCCGCATCGCGCGACGCCACGCGCGGGAGCGCCATGCGACCGAACGCCATGCGAACGAGCGCGGCAAGGGCGGCGCGCTCGTGATCGAAACGTCGCCGTACAGCAAATCCACGCTGCCGATGTGAGCGCGCCTGCCCGGTCTACTTCTTCTTTGCCTTGTTCTTTCCCTTGGCCGCGGCATCGCTGGCATCGCTGGCATCGCTGGCTGAAGCGGCCCGCGCCACCGCCCCGCCCGAGCCATTGGCCGCCGCTGCCGCCGGCACCACGCCAGACCAGCCCGGCAGATAGCGCGCATCGGCGTCGTGCGCATGAGCGAGCGCATCGGCGAGCGCCTTGTCGAAGTCCCTGGACACGCGCGCCGCGCTCACCTTCTGGCGCAGGTAATCGGCCCAAAGGAATTCGCTGAAGGGCGTGGTGTCCTTGGCGTAACCGCCCGCCACGCGCAACTCGCCCGCGAGACTGCGGTACGGGTCGTCTGCGAGAGCGGAAAGCTGTTTAGGCAGCGCGTCGTAGTCGCAGCGCTCGCCCGAAGCATTGAAGGGATGCACCCACTGGTTGTGTTCCATCATGCGCCAGAAGATCGTCTGGTCCAGCCAGGAGAGATCCTTGATGACGGTCACGCGCACGCTCGCCACGCCTTCGTGCAGCCACGCGAGCCCCAGGTGGTGATGGTCCACCACGTAGTAGCGCCCCTTCGGGCCCAGCACGGCCGGAAACCAGTGATTCTCGATGGCTGCGGCGCGGCCTTTCTTGTCGAGCGTCTTCCAGTGCGTGCGCTTGAGCTCAACCTCACGGTAGCCGACCGTGAGCTGCGTGGGCCGCAGCGATTCGAGATCGACGGTGATGAGATGCAGATCGGAATTCGACAGGTTCATGAAGCCTCCTTGTAGGTGTACTGATCGCTGAAAACGTTTTGAGCCGGCTCGCAAGACAACCCGCAACGATAACGCCGAACGCCTATCCGGTGCGCATCAACTAAAGAGCGGACCTCGTCATACTCCGCGCGCATTGCCTTGGGTCAACCCCGAAACGCGTGGGCACGCAGGATGCAAGCGATCGCCGCTTCGCCTATAAATGCACAAGCGATGCGGATACGGGCCGCGCGTCACGCCCGTCATAACACCCTTGCCTCGCCCCACGGTTGCACAGTCGTCGTTTCAGTCGCTTCAACATGCAGGTCCCTGCAGTTCAACGCGTCTTTTCCGGCTCAATCACCGAATCAAGCGAGGGCATCTTGGATCTCGAAACCATCCGCGTATTCATCATGACCCGGGGCATCGACTTCGGGACCAAGGTCCTGGCGGCCATCGTCCTGTGGATCGTCGGCCGCTGGGCGATCAATCTCGTCGCGGGCTTCCTGCGCAAGATGCTCGGGCGCAACGAACGCGTCGATCCCACGCTCGCGCATTACCTGAGTTCGATCCTCGCGGCGCTCCTGAACCTGATCCTGGTGCTGGCGATCCTGCAGGTGTTCGGCGTGCAGACCACCTCGTTCGCGGCGCTGCTCGCGGGCTTGGGTCTGGCGATCGGCACGGCGTGGGGCGGCCTGCTCGCGCACTTCGCGGCGGGCGTGTTCATGCAGGTGCTGCGCCCGTTCAGGGTGGGCGACTTCGTGACGGCGGGCGGCGTGACGGGCACGGTGAAGGAACTGGGCATCTTTGGCACGACCATCATCTCGCCCGACAACGTCGTGAACATCATCGGCAACAACAAGATCTTTTCGGACACGATCTCGAACTACAGCGCCACGCCCGTGCGCCGCGTCGAACTCACCGCGAAGATCGCCAACGGCGTCGATCCCGTCGATGCGGCCAGCCGCCTGCGCGCGGCCATCGCGAAGATTCCGAACGTCGCCGCGGAGCCCGCGCCCGACGTCGAGATTCTCTCGTTCACGCCCGAGGGGCCGCTGCTGGCCGTGCGCCCCTACACGAACAACGACACGTACTGGCAGGTGTACTTCGATACCAACCGCGCGATCGTCGAGACTTTCCGCGACGCCGGCTACCCGACGCCGGAGACGCCTTCGATCATCCGGCGCGTGGGTGCGCAAGGCCCTCAAGACCCGCAGGCCACGCAATCCAGCTAGAGCACCAGGCAAGAAAAACGGCATCGTCCTTGCGGGCGATGCCGTTTTTTATGAGGCTTCTGGGCCGCGAAGGCGCTCAGTTCGCCTTAGTTCCCATTCGGCCCGCGCACGGCATTGCCGCCGCTGTTCTTGCGCATCATCTTCCACAGACCGCCCAGCACCACCGGCACGATGGCCGCGCCGATACCTACCAGCACGATGATGTTGAGGTATTGCCGGATGAACGGAATATTGCCGAAGAAGAAGCCCAGCAGCACCAGCAGCAGCACCCAGAACAGCGCCCCCGCGATATTGAAGAGCTGGAAGCGCTGCATGCTCATCTGCGAGACCCCGGCGACGAAAGGCGCGAACGTGCGCACGACCGGAATGAAACGCGCCAGCACGATGGTCTTGCCGCCGTGGCGCTCATAGAAGTCGTGGGTTTTCTGCAGGGCGGCGCGGTCGAGAAAGCGTTCGAGCACCGGAATGCGCGTATTGAACACCTTCGGCCCGATCGCGCGACCGATCAGATAGTTGAGCGTGTTGCCCGTGACCGCCGCGACGATCAGCAAAGTGAGCAACGCGCCAAGGTTCATCTCATGCGTGGCCGCAAACGCCCCGCCGATGAAGAGCAGCGAATCGCCGGGCAGAAACGGCAGGATGACGAGGCCAGTCTCGCAGAACACGATCAGGAACAGCACCGCATAGACCCACGCACCGTACTGGTGGATGAAGACACCGAGAAACTTGTCGATGTGCAAGACAAGATTGACGAACTGCAGCAGCGTATCCAAAAGTGTCCCTTATTGGTCATGGCTTTGGCGCGCTTGCTCGTACCCGGTGGGTGACGATTCGGAGCGCGCGAAACCGTTGTTGCGCGAGAAGCAAAATTGACCGCGCCATGATACCGAAAGTGCCCGGCGTCACGAAAAATTCCCACGAAAAACCGCAAAAATGCGCGCAATGCACAGCCAAAGCGCGCCAACCGGAGACAAAACCGGGGCCGCAAGGGCCGCCGCCCGAGTCGTTATAATTGCGCGCATGTCCGCCGATCTCGAACCTAAAGTCGATCCCGCCGTCGATGCCAACGTCGATCCCGCCATCGACTCCGCCACGCCCGCTGCCCCGAGCGCGCCGCCCGAACCGCGCGCCGCCCAGCCCGCGCGCGCGATCCAGGCGCTGCCCGACCAGCTCATCAGCCAGATCGCGGCGGGCGAAGTGGTCGAGCGCCCCGCCTCGGTGGTGAAGGAGTTGCTCGAAAACGCGCTCGACGCGGGCGCGAGGACGCTGCGCATCCTGCTCGACGAAGGCGGCGTGAAGCGCATTTCGATCGCCGACGACGGCTGCGGCATTCCCGAAAGCGAGCTGCCGCTCGCGCTGATGCGCCACGCCACCAGCAAGATCCGCTCGCTCGCCGAACTCGAAAGCGTCGCGACGCTCGGGTTCCGCGGCGAAGCGCTCGCCTCGATCGCCTCGGTCGCCGAGATGTCGATCACCAGCCGTCCCGCCAGCGCCGCGCACGCGGTGAAGATCGACGCCAGCACCGGTGCGCTCTCGCCCGCCGCAGGCGGCCAGGGCACCACCATCGAAGTGCGCGAGCTGTACTTCAACACGCCCGCGCGCCGCAAGTTCCTCAAGAGCGAGCAGACCGAACTCGGCCATTGCCTGGAGATGATCCGCCGCAGCGCGCTCGCGCGTCCCGACGTGGCGATCTCGGTGCTGCACAACGGGCGCGCGGTCGAGCACTGGAACCCGAGCGATCCGTCCACGCGCGTCTCGAAGATTCTCGGCGAGGTGTTCGCCACGGCCCACCTGCCGCTCGACGAGCGCGCGGGGCCGCTTGCCGTCTATGGCTGCGCGGGCCTGCCCACGGCCAGCCGCAATCGCGCCGATCAGCAGTACTTCTTCGTCAACGGCCGCTTCGTGCGCGACAAGCTGCTCACGCACGCCGTGCGCGCCGCCTACGAAGATGTGCTGCATGGCGATCGATATCCGTCCTACGTGCTGTTCCTCGACCTGCCGCCCGAGGCCGTCGATGTGAACGTGCATCCGTCGAAGATCGAAGTGCGTTTCCGCGATTCGCGCTCGATTCACCAGTTCGTGTTCCATGCCGTGCAGCGCGCGCTCGCGCGGCACGCCGGGGCGTCGCCGGAAACCACCTCGGGTGGCCATTCGGCGATGATCGAGCCGCGCGCCATGCCAGGCGCGGGCGTGCTCGGCGCATCGGTGGGCCTGAGTTCGGGTGCAACGGGCGGCGCGGGTACGCTAGGCACGCTGGGCACCGTGGGCGGCGGATCGGCTTCGGGCTTTGGTGCGGGATCGGGCAAGTTCGGCACGGCCAGCGTGGCGAGCAGCTTTGGCGGATCGGGTGGCTCGCGTACGTCGGGCTTCGGCGCTGGCGGTGCGGGCGGTTCAGGTGGCTCAGGCGGCGCGGGCGGTTCGTCCAGCGGCAACACGTGGCTGCGCCAGTCGCGCATGCAGCAAGGCTCGCTGCCGGTTGCGCAGCCGCTCGCGCTCTATGACGCGTTGTTCGGCCGCAAGGACGTCGGTGCAGGCACGGCCGATGGCTCGACCGTGGCGCAAGCCGCCGAAGCCGGCGCGCCGCTCGACACCCAGACGAGCGCCACGCAACCCGCCTTCGACGCCCGCGACGATCATCCGCTCGGTTTCGCGCTCGGCCAGGTGCACGGTATCTACGTGCTGGCGCAGAACGCGCGCGGCCTCGTGATCGTCGATATGCACGCCGCGCACGAGCGCATCCTCTACGAGCAGTTCAAGCACGCGCTGGCCGAACGCTCGCTCGCGGTGCAGCCGCTGCTGATTCCGATTTCGATGACGGCGGATCCGATCGAAACCGGTACCGTGGAAGAGGAAAAAGCCACGCTCGAAGCGCTGGGCTTCGACCTCGCGGTGCTCTCGCCCACCTCGATTGCGATCCGCGCCGTGCCCGCTTTGCTCAAGGACGCCGATCTGCAGGCGCTCGCCCGCGCCGTGCTCGCCGATCTGCACGCCTACGGCGGCTCGCGCGTGCTGACCGAGCGCCAGCATGAGATGCTCGGCACGCTCGCCTGCCATCACGCGGTGCGCGCGAACCGGCGTCTCACGCTCGATGAGATGAACGCGCTGCTGCGCCAGATGGAAACGACCGAGCGCGCCGACCAGTGCAATCATGGCCGCCCGACGTGGTATCAGCTCACGCTCGCCGATCTCGATCGCCTCTTCATGCGCGGTCAATAAGGTCAACGAGACGTCAATGAGCATGGCTGAGAAGTCGAATCACGGATTGCCGGTCGCGTGCCTGCTGGGCCCGACCGCTTCGGGCAAAACGGCATCCGCGCTGGAATTCGCCGCGCAATCGAAGGCGCGCGGCCGCGAGGTCGAGATCGTCAGCGTCGATTCGGCGCTGGTCTATCGCGGCATGGACATTGGCACGGCCAAGCCCGACGCGCAGGAGCGCGCGGCGGCCGTGCATCATCTGATCGACATCGTCGATCCCGCCGACGCCTACTCCGCCGCCAGCTTCCGCGCCGACGCCCTGCGCGTGACGGGCGAGATCGTCGCGCGCGGCAACGTGCCCCTGCTGGTAGGCGGCACGATGCTTTACTACAAGGCACTCACGCAAGGCCTCAACGATCTGCCGACCGCCGACGCCGCCGTGCGTGCGCAGCTCGACGCCGACGCGGCCCGCGACGGCTGGCCCGCGCTGCACGCGCGTCTGGCCGAAGTCGATGCGCCCACCGCCGCGCGTCTCGCGCCCAACGACTCGCAGCGCATCCAGCGCGCGCTGGAAATCTATCTGCTGACCGGCCAGCCGATGTCGACACTGCTGGCCGCGCCGCGCCAGGCCGCCACGGACGACGACGCGGCGCGCTACCGCTTCGTGCCGATCGCCCTCGAACCGTCGGATCGCGGCGTGCTGCACAAGCGCATTGAGCAGCGCTTCGACGCGATGCTCGCGAACGGTCTGCTCGACGAAGTGAAGGCGCTGCGCGCGCGCGGCGATCTGAACGCAGAGATGCCGTCGATGCGCTGCGTGGGCTATCGCCAGGCGTGGGAGTATCTGGACGGCGAAATCGACTACGCAACCATGCGCGATAAAGGCGTATTCGCCACGCGTCAGCTTTGCAAGCGCCAGTTGACCTGGCTGCGTGCGATGCCCGAGCGCATCGTGGTCGATTGCTGCGCGGTTGATGTGACGGCGCAGGCGGTGGCGGCGGTCGCCGCAATTGCAGGCTCGACGAGCTGATATCTCAGCGCGGCGCATCCGTCGCTGCGCCTTCCTCACCTCCTTCTCGCGCGCCTTTTGTGCGCCACAACAACCGCGCCCCGCCATTCCCCGGCGCGCGCGGTCGCGCCCTTTTAACTCCACTTCTTCGCACTGCATCAGCGAAATCGCGTTGCTGCCGTCTTGACTTTCGCGCGAGTGAATACGATCATTCGTTCATCAATAGAGCAAATGCTCACACCGAGAGCCGACGGCCGCCCACTGGCGCACGCCCCACGCGCGCGTCGCCAAGGGGCTGCAAAAAGGCCAACTCAAGGCGAAAAATCAGGAGACATTTATGGACAGCGCACGCAGCGACGCGAACGTGATCCTGCACATCGGCGCCGGGTCGTTCCACCGGGCGCATCAGGCGTGGTATCTGCACCGCGTCAACCTCACGCGAGAGGCCGGCGAACCCGCGTGGTCGCTAACCGTGGGCAATATTCGCGCCGATATGAATCCCGTGATGGACGCCCTCGCCGCGCAACGAGGCGTCTATACGCTCGAAACCGTCACGCCGCAGGGCGAGCGCCATTACGAGCAGATTCACTCGATCACGCGCGTTTTGCCGTGGTCGGCGAAGCTGGACAGTCTCATCGAAGCGGGCGCCGATCCGGCCTGCAAGATCATCGCCTTCACGGTGACCGAAGGCGGCTACTACCTCGACGAGCACGACCACCTCGACACCGCGAACCCCGATCTGGCCGCCGATCTGAACGGTGCGCGCGCCACCATCTACGGCGCGCTCGCGGCGATCCTGGAAGCGCGCATGGCGCGCGGCGGCGCACCCGTCACGCTGCAAACCTGCGACAACCTGCGCAGCAACGGCAAGCGCTTTCATGCGGGCATGCGCGAATTCCTCGGCCTGCGAGGCGCGCTGGCGCTGCGCGAGTGGTTCGACGCCAACACGGCCTGCCCCGATTCGATGGTCGACCGCATCACGCCGCGCCCCACGCCCGACGTGCGCGAGCGCGTGAAGGCCGCCACCGGCGTCGACGATGCCTGCCCCGTGATGGGCGAAGCGTTTATCCAGTGGGTGATAGAGGATCACTTCTGCGCGGGCCGCCCCGCCTGGGAGCGCGCGGGCGCGAAAATGGTCGAATCGGTGATGCCTTACGAGGAGGCGAAGATCCGCATCCTCAACGCCACGCATAGCTGCATCGCGTGGGCGGGCACGCTGGTGGGCCTCGACTTCATCCACGAAGGCACGGTCGACGCCGATATCCAGGCTTTCGCGCGCGCCTACGTCACCGAGGACGTGATCCCCTGCCTCACGCCCAGCCCGTTCGATCTCGCGAAGTATCGCGACGTGGTGCTCGAACGCTTCAGCAATCCGTATATCCAGGACACCAATCAGCGCGTGGCCGCTGATGGATTCTCGAAGATCCCCGGCTTTATCGCGCCGACCATCGCACAGCGTATCGCCGCCGGCGCGACGCCCGCCGCGACGGCGCTGCTGCCCGCGCTGTTCCTGCGCTTCTTGCAGCGCTGGAACGCGGGCACGCTGCCCTGGCAGTATCAGGACGGCGTGATGGACGGCCCGTCCGTGGCGAAGATGTTCGAATCGAAAGATCCGCTCGAAGCCTTCGCCGCCGACAAGCTGCTGTGGGGCAGCCTCGCGGGCAGCGCGCCGCTTGTCGCCGCGCTGCGCGATGCGCTCGCGCGCGTCGATGCCTGGCTTGCCCAACGCGGCTGCAGCGTTTGACGGCGCCTTCATTACTATCGCAACCGGACGCGCGCCGCGCCCTCGGGTCGGCGCGCATGGCGTCGTCCTGTCCGCGCGGCTAAAGTAGCGCCTCCACCTACACGAACTGTGCGCGCGCCCATGTATCTCGGCATCGACCTCGGCACCTCCGAAGTGAAAGTTCTGCTGCTCGCGCCCGACGGCCGCGTGATCGGCACGGCGGGCTCGCCGTTTACGGTCTCGCGACCCCATCCGCGCTGGGCCGAGCAGAATCCCGCCGACTGGTGGGACGGCACGCGCCAGGCGCTCGCCGCGCTGCGCGCGAAGCATCCCCACGAATTCGCCGAAGTGCGCGGCATCGGTCTTTCCGGGCAGATGCACGGCGCGGTGCTGCTCGACAAAGAGGACACCGTACTGCGTCCCGCGATCCTCTGGAACGACATGCGCGCCGTGGACGAATGCGCCGAGCTGACCGCGCGCGCGCCGCAACTGCATCGCGTGGCGGGCAATCTGGCCATGCCCGGTTTCACCGCGCCCAAACTGCTGTGGGTCGCGCGTCACGAACCCGAACTGTTCCGCAAGACTGCCTGCGTGCTGCTGCCCAAGGACTGGCTGCGCCTGAAGCTCACGGGCGGCAAGGTCTCCGATCCGTCCGATGCGGCGGGCACGCTCTGGCTCGACGTGGCCAAACGCGACTGGTCGGACGCGCTGCTCGACGCATGCAACATGACGCGCGCGCAGATGCCCGCGCTCGCCGAAGGCAGTGCGCCGTCGGGCACCTTGCTGCCGGGCTTGGCGCGCGAATTCGGCCTGCGCGAGGACGTGGTGGTGGCGGCGGGCGGCGGCGACAACGCCACCAGCGCGATCGGCATTGGCGCGGTGCAGCCTGGCGACGGCTTCGTGTCGCTCGGCACCTCGGGCGTGCTGTGCGTGATCGGCGATCGGTTCGCGCCGAATCCGGCGTCGGCCGTCCATGCCTTCTGTCACGCGATTCCCGATCGCTGGCATCAGATGAGCGTGGTGCTCTCCGCGGCCAGTTGCCTGCGCTGGGTCTGCAAGCTCACCGGCACCGACGAGCCCACCCTGCTCGCCGAAGTCGAAAAGCTCGACGCGCGCACGCTGCCGCACGCGCCCCTCTTCCTGCCGTATCTCTCGGGCGAGCGCACGCCGCACAACGATCCGTACGCGCAGGGCGTGTTCTTCGGCATGACGCACGCGACCGATCGCGCGCTGCTCGGCTATGCCGTGCTCGAAGGCGTGACGCTCGCGCTCACCGATGGTCTCGACGCATTGCGCGCCGCGGGTACGGAAGTCGGGGCGCTCTCGATGCTGGGCGGCGGCGCGCGCAGCGCCTACTGGGCCCAGTTGGTAGCCGATGCCTTCGACACGCCCACGCGCCAGCACGGCGGCGGCGAAACCGGCGCGGCGCTGGGCGCGGCACGTCTTGGCTGGCTCGCGGCGGGCGGCAACTGCGACACGGTGCTCGCCAAGGCGACCGTCACCGCCGAATACACGCCCGACGCCGCGCGCCACGCGGCGTTGCGCGAACGGCTGGAGTCCTACCGCGCGCTCTACCGTCATGTGCGGCCGCTGTTCGACCCGGCGCGCGAAAGGCTGGCGTAGGCGCTTCCTGTTTCGCGTAAACTCCGCACGCAATCCAACCACGCTCGCGCCACCGCTTCCAGCCGCTTTCAACCGATCTCACCGTGCCCAAGTCCACCGAAAAACTCGATCTCGCCACCCGCGCCGCGTGGCTCTACTACGTGGCCGGCAACACCCAGAACGAGATCGCCGAAAAGCTCCAGGTCTCGCGGCCGGTCGCACAGCGCCTGGTCGCCTTCGCGGTCGAGAAGAATCTGATCCGCGTGCGCGTCGATCATCAACTGGCCGACTGTCTTGCACTCGCGGACCGGCTCTCGAAGCGCTATGGCCTGGCGATGTGCGAGGTGGTGCCGGTCGACGGCGACACCCAGGACGCGATCGACCGCAAGCTCGCCGTGGCGGGCGCGCAGGTAATGGAGCGCTATCTGAACGAGGAGCGGCCGATGGTCGTGGCGGTGAGCAGCGGGCGCACGCTCAAGGCCGCCGTCGATCAGATCGCGCAGATCGAGCGGCCGCAGCACCGGCTCGTATCGATGGTCGGCGCGATCGCGCAGGACGGTTCGTCGAACCGTTACGACGTGGCGCTGCATATCTCCGAGAAAACCGGCGGCAAGCACTTCCTGCTGCCCGCGCCGCTGATCGCCGATAACGAGGCCGAGCGCGCGCAGTGGTGCAATCACCGGCTCTATCGCATCGTCGAATCGCTTTCCAGCGAGGCCGATGTGGCATTCGTGGGCATCGGCAATATCGGCGAGCATTGTCCGCTGCACGAGGACGGCTTCCTGACCACGGACGAAGTGCACGAGTTGATGCGACTGGGCGCGATTGCCGAAATGCTGGGGCTGCCGATCGACGCCAATGGCAGACGCGTGGATTCGCCCACGGGCCGTCGCGTGACGAGCCTGCATCTGGATTCGCCGCCGAAGCGCCCGACCATCGGCTTCGCAGGCGGCGTGCGCAAGCGCGAAGCGCTGATCGCGGCGCTCAAGGGCGGCTGGCTGTCGGGCCTCGTGACCGACGAGGCCTGCGCGCGCGCGGCGCTGGGCGAAGCGGCCTGAGGCGTTCTAGTTCAGGGGATACGTGATCGCCAGCGCCTTGCGGATCGCATCGGCGTTCGGATAGCGCGCGTGCTCTGTATGGCCGTCGCGAAAGCCGCACTGGCACTGGCCGATAAACGGCGCGCTCGCGTCGCTCTGCAAGCCGACGAACACCGCGCCCTGCGGTGTCGAACCCGTCAGCTTGTACACATAGCCGTCGTAGAAATTGCCGCCGAAATCGTAGTGCTGCTGCGGCGTCTGCACCAGCACGACGAGGCTTTTGCTGCGCGGTGTCTGATCCGCATGCGCGAAGAACACGGAAGCGATTTTTGGAATGCCGCCGTCTTCCTGATAGCGGTCGAATAGCTGATCGTGCCAGACGTGATCCGCGTCCTCGTAGATCAGATGCGCGTCCAGTGTGTAGGGCCGGTTGCCTTCGGTGAGACCTGGGCGCTTCGCCGTGTTATCGGTGAAATACACCCATGCGCCGGGCATGACAGGGCTCGCGTCGATGATCGGCGGCTGCAGTTCATGCTGATTGTCGAGGCGCGATTCCACCTGCTGCACGACGCTTGCGGGCACATCGGCGGCCTGGGCGGGCAAGGCAGATAGCGTGGTGACCAGCGCACTCGCGATCGACGCGATCTTGCGAATCATGATGGCATGCTGTTGGGACCTGGACGCAGGATCATAGCGCCCGCTGCCGTTTCCGCGCCACCCGGTGTGCGCACTCGCGCGCAAAAAAGCCCGCTCGAAAGCGGGCGTCCCTCGATGAGCCAAGGCAAGCTCAGACAACGACTAACGACAACTCCAGATTTTCATGCCGCCATTTCCTGCGCGAAGCGCCGCTCGAACGCGAGCCCCTGCGCGTCGAACAGATGGCAATGATCGGGCGTCGCGCCGAGCTTCATCGACTCGCCGCGTTCGTGCCTTTCCAGCGGCGGGATCCGCGCGATCAGCCCGTCCGGCGCGACCGTCGATTCGGCGTACAGATAGGCGGCATCGCCAAGCGACTCGACCGTCATCGCCTTCGCGCTCACGCCATAGTCGCCCGCGTTGACGTGCAGATGCTCCGGGCGAATGCCCACCGTCACCTTGTCGCCCTCGCGTGCGCCGCGCGGTTCCACCGACACCTTCTGCGTTTCGCCGGTCGCATAACGCACGACGATGCCGTCGCTATCGAGCTGCTGGATCTGGCCGTCGAGGAAGTTCATCTTGGGCGAGCCGATAAAGCCCGCGACAAAGCGGTTCGCCGGCGCATGATAAAGACGGTTCGGACTGCCGACCTGTTCGATATTGCCCGCCGAGAGCACCACGATCTTGTCCGCCAGCGTCATCGCTTCCACCTGATCGTGCGTCACGTAGATCATGGTGGTCTTGAGTTCGTCGTGCAGGCGCGCGAATTCCAGCCGCATCTTCACGCGCAGCGCGGCGTCCAGGTTCGAGAGCGGTTCGTCGAACAGGAACACCTTGGGCTTGCGCGTGATGGCGCGCCCGATCGCCACGCGCTGACGCTGGCCGCCCGAAAGCTGTTTGGGCTTGCGATCGAGCAGATGGTCGATGTGCAGGATCTTCGCCGCGTTCTTCACGGCGGCGTCGATCTCGGGCTTCTTCGCGCCCGCGAGCTTCAGGCCGAACGCCATGTTGTCATACAGCGTCATATGCGGATAGAGCGCATAGGACTGAAACACCATCGCGATGCCGCGCTTGGCCGGCGGCACGTCGTTCATGCGCGTGCCGTCGATCATCAGATCGCCGCCGCTGATGTCCTCCAGACCCGCGATCATCCGCATCAGCGTGGTCTTGCCGCAGCCGCTGGGGCCGACGAACACGACGAATTCGCCATCGCCGATATCGAGGTTCACATCGCGCAGGACTTCGGTTTCGTCGTAGCGCTTGTGGACATTTCTAAGGATCACGCTTGCCATGATGTGTGTCTCCAATTCGTTGCATCGCGTTGCGGTGAGCGCCGGCTTAAAGCCCTGGCGATACACCGCGTTTTCAGCAAATCCAGTTCTATGCTGCGCCGCGCGTCACAGCGCGCGCGCTTCGGTCTTCCGCATCCAGTCCGCCACCAGTGCTGGCAGCATGCGCATATCATCGAAGATGGCTTGCGCGCCCACTTCGCGCAGTTCGAGCGCGTGCGCTTCGCCGCCCACGTGCGCACCGCCGATAAAACCCAGCACCGTCATGCCCGCCGCGCGCGCCGCGCTCACGCCCGTCACGCTGTCTTCGACCACGATGCAGGCCTGCGGCACGACACCGATACCGTGCGCCGCGGCCAGATAGACATCGGGCGCGGGCTTGGGCTTCGCGACGATATCGGCGCAATAAATGCGCTCGCCGAAGAACCGCGCGAGGCCCGTGCGTTCCAGCACGCGGCGCACCACCGCTGTATAACTGTTGCTTGCGCAGGCCTTGGGCAACGCGATCGCATCGAGCGCCTCCACTACGCCCGGAAACAACGGCGCTTCGGCGGCTTCACGCTCCGCCACGGCGCGGATCGCATCGACATCGGCAGCGGCGAGGCTGCGCCCGAGCGCTTCGCTGGTACCGCCGAGCACGCGCTCGATGCGCTGGCCCAGCAGCGGCATCAGCACCGGCGCGACCGTCGCACCGGGCCAGCGCGCTTCCAGTTCGCGCACCAGCACGGCAGCCGCCACCGCTTCGCTGTCGATCAGCACGCCGTCGCAGTCGCAGATCAACGCCTGAATTGCGGCATTCGTCATTACTTGACCGCTCCGAAAGTCAGGCCGCGCACCAGTTGCTTCTGCGAGAGCCAGCCGACGATCAGCACAGGCGCGACGGCCAGCAGCGATGCGGCGGACAGCTTGGCCCAGAACAGCCCCTCAGGACTCGAATACGAGGCGATGAACACCGTCAGCGGTGCAGCGCTCGAACTCGACAGATTGATGCTCCAGAATGCTTCGTTCCACGAAAGAATGATCAGCAGAAGCGCGGTGGACGCGAGACCCGGCACCGCCATCGGCATGAGCAGATAGACGATTTCCTGCCAGGTGGCCGCGCCGTCCATACGCCCGGCTTCCAGAATGTCGCGGGGAATCTCGTTGAAGTAGGTGTAGGTCATCCATACTGCAATGGGCAGATTGATCAGCGTGTAGACGATGATCAGCCCGCTCACCGAATCCAGCAGGCCGGTATTTTTCCACAGCAGATAGATCGGCACCAGCACGCCCACCGACGGCATCATCTTGGTGGACAGCATCCACAGCAGGATCTTCTGCGTGCGATGGTTCGGAAAGAACGCCATCGCGTACGCGGCCGGCACGGCGAGAATCAGGCACACGAGCGTCACGCCCGCCGAAATCAGCACCGAATTCCACGCGAACGCGAAGTAGTTGCTGCGCGCGAACACCTCGCGGAAGCTGTCGAGCGTCGGCATGAAGAAGATCGTCGGGATGTAGGCCTGCTGCTCGGTCTTGAACGCCGTGATCGTCATCCAGAAGATCGGGAAGAACAAGGCGATGGCGATGGCCCATGCGAGCAACCCCGGCGCCACGCGACCGATGAACTGCAGCGGCGACGAGCGGTTGACCGCGTGCGGCGACTGCGGCACCTGTGTAGCGGTAACTTGACTCATTTTTCGTACTCCCCTTTGAGGTTGCGCGCGAGCATGCGCACGAGGAAGAACGACACGATGTTCGCCAGCACGACAGCCAGAATGCCGCCCGCCGATGCGATGCCCACGTCGAATTGTTGCAGGCCCATCGAGTAGATCAGGTAAGTGAGATTGGTGGTGGCGTTGCCAGGACCGCCGCCCGTGGTCGTATAGATTTCGGCGAAGATCGACAGCAGGAAAATCGATTCCATCATCACCACGACGGCAATCGCGCGGCGCAAATGCGGCAGCGTGATGTAGAAGAACAGCGAGATCGCGCCCGCGCCATCGATCTTCGCGGCTTCCTTCTGCTCCTGGTCGAGCGATTGAATCGCCGTGAAGAGAATCAGGAACGCGAACGGCAGCCATTGCCACGCCACGATCAGGATGACCGCGAACAGCGGATATTCGGCGAACCAGTCGATCGGCGTCATGCCCAGCGAGCGCATCGCGATCGCAACGAGGCCGTACACCGGATGCAGGATCATGTTCTTCCAGATCAGCGCGCTGACGGTGGGCATCACGAAGAACGGCGCGATCGCAAAGAGGCGCGCCACGCCCATGCCAACGAACTTGCGGTCGAACAGCACCGCCATCAGCACGCCGCCGATCACGGTGATCGCCAGCACGGACACGATCAGCACGATGGTGTGTACGATCGACGGCACGAACGAGGGATCGGTGGCGAGAAACCTGTAGTTGTCGAGGCCCGCGAAACCCTTGAGATCGGGGTTCAGCAGGTTATAGCGCGTGAACGAATACCAGATCGTCATCGCGAGCGGAATCGTCATCCACAGCAGCAGGACGGCAACCGACGGCGAGACCAGCCAGCGCGACGCCGAGCGGCGCGTTTGCACTTGCTGCGTGTTGGGCTTGGGCGCTCGGGCTTTATTGAATAGAGGCATGGGGAGATGGAGATGACGCATGAGGACCACCCTTCTCTGTTGCGCGCCGCGCGGGGGCACGGCGCCTTCTTATCCTGCTTGCTGCTTCGCCTGGACCACACGCGCCGGGCTGGGCGCGTGCGGGACCGGCTTCAAGGCTTACTTACTTTTGCTTATTTCTGATACCCGGCTTGAGCGACAGCGCGGTCGGCGGCGGCGTTACCCGCCGTCAGCGCCTGATCGACGCTCATCTGGCCTGCCACCGCACCGGCAATGCTCTGACCCACCACCGTGCCGAACGACTGGAATTCAGGAATCCCGACGAACTGCACACCCGTGTAAGGCACCGGCTTCGCGGTCGGATGATTCGGATCGGCGGTCTGGATCGCCTTGAGCACGAAGTCCGAGAACGGCGCGGCCTGCTTGTACTCGGGACGCTGATAGGTCGACACGCGCGTGCCCGAGGGCACCGAGGCCCAGCCTTCATCCTTCGCGACCATTTCGATGTACTGCTTCGAGGTGGCCCATTCGATGAACTTCTTCGCTGCGTCCTGCGACTTCGACGACTTCGGCACCGCCAGCGCCCACGACCACAGCCAGTGCGCGCCGTTCGGCGTCACGGCCGTCGGCGCGGCGGCGAAGCCGATCTTGTCCGCCACCTGGGACTGCGACTTGTTGTAGAGAATGCCGGCCGCCACCGTGGCGTCGATCCACATCGCGCATTTGCCCGAGGACATCAGCGTGAGGTTCTCGTTGAAGCCGTTCGAGCTGGCTCCCGGCGGGCCGTCCTTCTTCAGCATGTCGACATAGAAGTTCACCGCCTTCTTCCACTCAGGCGTGGTCAGTTGCGCGTGCCACTTCTCGTCGAACCAGCGTCCGCCGAAGGTGTTCACCACCGTCGTCACGTAGGCCATGTTCTCGCCCCAGCCCGCCTTGCCGCGCAGACAGATGCCGTAGGTGCCCGCCGATTTGTCGGTGAGCTTGTCGGCGAAATCGCGGATCTGGTCATAGGTCGGCTGGTCGGGCATCTTCAGGCCCTTGGCCGCGAACAGGTCCTTGCGGTAGTACGTCATCGAGCTTTCGACGTAGAACGGCAGCGCGTAGAGCGTGCCGTTGTACGAGAGACCATCGCGCGCCGTCTTCACCACATCGTTGAGATCGTAATCGGCGGGCAGGCCCGTCATGGGCGCGAGCCAGCCGCGCTTGCCCCACTGCGGCGCTTCATAGGTGCCGATCATCATCACGTCGAACTGGCCGCTGTTGGTCGTGATGTCGGTGGTGGCGCGCTGGCGCAGCACGTTTTCTTCGAGTATCACCCAGTTCAGCTTGATGCCCGGATTCGCTTTCTCGAAGGCCGGCGAGAGCTTCTTCAACTCGATCATGTCCGGGTTGTTCAACATCGCGACAGTGACGGTCTGCGCGTGCGCGGCACCGGCCGCGGCGATCAGCGCGCCCGCGCTGAGTGTGCGCAGCACGGTCTGGAAAGCGGGTTTCATGGCGTTGTCTCCTTTGTTCGTTGCGTTATGTCGTGCTGCCTGTGATGCCACCTGAGGTACTGTGCGCGTTGAAAGCGCGGATTCAACTCATCCAGTTGCCGCCGTCCACGTTAAGCGTCTGCGCGGTGATGTAATCGGCGTCGTTCGAGGCGAGAAAGAGCGCCGCGCCCGTGAGATCTTCCGGCAAGCCCATGCGTCCGAGCGGCACCTCCTCGCCGACAAGCCGCTTCTTCTCGCCCAGCGGCCGATGCTCGTAGCGCGCGAACAGCGCGTCCACCTGCTCCCACATCGGCGTATCCACCACGCCCGGCGCGATGCCGTTCACATTGATCTTGTGCGGCGCGAGCGCCAGCGCCGCCGACTGCGTATAGCTGAGCACCGCTGCCTTGGTTGCACAGTAGTGCGAAACAAGCGCCTCGCCGCGCCGTCCGGCCTGCGAGGACATATTGATGATCTTGCCGCCGTGGCCCTGCTCCACCATGCGGCGCGCGACGGCCTGCATCAGGAAGAACATGCCCTTCACGTTGACCGAGAAGAGCCGATCGTAGATTTCCCAGGATTCGTCGAGCAGCGGGCGCATGTCGAACAGCGCCGCGTTGTTGAAGAGTATGTCGATGCGGCCGAAATGGCCAACCGCATCGTGGACGATGCGATCGATGTCCTCGCGGCGCGTGACGTCCGCACTGAGCACGAGCACACGGTCGGGGAACGCGTCTTTGAGCGCGGGCGCGATGGCGTCGGGCGGCTTCACGTCGACGAGCACGCAGCGCGCGCCCTCGGCCAGATAGCGGCGCGCGACCGCCTCGCCGATGCCGCTTGCCGCGCCGGTCAGCACGGCCACCTTGTCCTGCAAACGTCCTGCCGCCGGGTACGCGGAATGTGCCACAGGTTTGTCTCCAATGTCTTTCATGCTGGTGAGCCTGGCTTGAATCTCAGGCTCTCAGCCTGAACACTCGCTCACCGCATGAGCATTTGCTCTCTTGGTGGTCGAATGATCGGATACGCACGCGCACATGTCAAGGCGGACAAACGCCATCGCAGTGGATTTCGATGGTGCGGCGCGCAAGTCGGCCGTACAACTGGTCGCAGCGCGCAGTTCGCGCGCCCGCTGTCGGAACCATTCAGCGTTGTTTCAATATGGCGTAACCGTCAGCCTGCCGACGTCGCTCGCCTTGCTTCACGTTACGTTATATCATCGCGTCTTCACGGATTTTTGCCTTCTCGCAGGATCCGGCCCTACCCGGCTATTGTCGGAACCGTTCTCTGGCCTCGCTCTCGTCAAGGATAGAACCATGTTCGCATTCACCCGCGCGACGCAGCGCGCGCGCGCCCGCCTCGCCGGAGGCGTTTCGCTCACGGCCCGCGTCCGTTCGGCCATGGCAGCGGCACTCGCCGCGAGCGCGCTGCTTGGTGCTCTATTCGGCCCGGCAGCGGCGCACGCCGCGGACACCGCGATTACGGTCGTCGCGGCCGAGAACTTCTACGGCGACGTGGTCAAGCAGATCGGCGGCAACTACGTGAACGTGACGAGCATCCTGAGCAATCCCGACCAGGACCCGCATCTCTTCGAAGCCAGCCCGAAGACCGCGCGCGCGCTCCAGCACGCCCGCGTGGTGGTGTACAACGGCGCGGACTACGACCCGTGGATGACCAGACTGCTGGGCGCGACCGCCGCGCAAAGCAGCCAGCGCACGGTGATCGTCGCGGCGGACCTCGTCGGCAAAAAGCCCGGCGACAATCCGCACCTCTGGTACGACCCGCAGACCATGCCCGCCGTGGCGCGCGCCGTGGGCGCAGCGCTCGACGCCGCAGACCCCGCGCACAAGAGCGTGTACGATGCCAACCTTGCGACGTTTCTTGGCTCGCTCAAGCCGATCGACGCGAAGGTCGCGGCGCTGCGCGCGCAGTTCAAGGGCCAGCCGGTGACGGCGACGGAACCGGTGTTCGGCTATATGTCGGATGCGATTGGCCTCGACATGCGCAACCTGCGCTTCCAGTTGGCGGCGATGAACGACACCGAGGCGAGCGCATCGGATATCGCGGCCTTCGAACGCGATCTGCGCGAGCATCGCGTACGCGTGCTGATCTATAACAGCCAGGCGACCGAAGCCCTCACGCGCCGCATGCTGGCCCTCGCGAAGCAGTCGAAACTGCCGACGGTCAGCGTGACCGAGACGCAGCCTGCAGGCGTGAATTTCCAGCAATGGATGCTGGCGCAGCTCGATTCGCTGGGCAAGGCGCTCGCGACCCGATAAACGTCGGATAAACGTCGGATAAACGCCGCATCAACACAGATAAACGCAGTCAGCAGGGAACAGAAGCAATGACCGAAGCCGCGCCCGCTTCACAGCACGCGTCCCAACAGGCGTCTCAGCAACCCAACCACCGCACGCCTCAGCCGGTGCTCACGGTCGCGGGCGTGACGCTCACGCTCGGTGAGCGCACCATTCTGCGCGAGGCCAACTTCGCCGTGAACCAGGGCGAGTTCATCGGCGTGCTCGGGCCCAACGGCGCGGGCAAGACCACGCTGATGCGCTCGATCCTCGGTCTCGTGCCCGCCTCGCGCGGCGCGATCCGCGTGCTCGGCGAGCCGGTGGCGCGCGGCAATCCGAAGATCGGCTATATGCCGCAGACGCGCACTGCGCTGGCGAGCCGCCGCATTCGCGGGCGCGACTTCGTGGCGATGGCCGCCGACGGACACCGCTGGGGCCTGCCACGCGCCGACGCCGCCACGCGCGCCGATGTCTCGCGCGTGCTCGATCTGGTGGGCGCAACCCAACTCGCGGATCGCCCTTTGTCGGAGCTTTCCGGCGGCGAACGCCAGCGCCTGCTGCTCGCGCAATGCCTGCTCGGCGAACCGAAACTGCTGCTGCTCGACGAACCGCTCATCAGCCTCGATCCGCACCGTCAGCGCGGCGTGGTCGAACTGGTGCGGCGCGTGCAGCGCGAACTGGGCATCGCGGTGCTGTTCTCGGCGCACGAACTCAATCCCCTGCTCAACGCGCTCGACCGCGTGCTGTATCTGGGCAATGGCGTGGCGGCGCTCGGCAGCGTCGACGAGGTCATCACCGCGCCGGTGCTCTCGCGCCTTTACGGCTCGCCCATCGAGGTGATGCGCATGAAGGGCCGTATTTTCGTGATGTCGGGCGATGTCGAGGTCGAGAAGCACGACCACGAACACGAGCATGACCACGATCACGGCCATTCGCACGACCACGACCACAACAACAACGCCCACGGCCATTCGCACGATGCTTGATTACGATTTCATGGTGAACGCCTTCGCGGCGTCGGGCATCGTGGCGGTGCTCGCGGGCATCGTCGGCTACTTCCTCGTGATGCGCGGACAGACCTTCGCGGGTCACGCGCTCTCGCACGTCGGCTTCACCGGCGCGACGGGCGCGGTCTTGCTCGGCATCTCGCCGATGTGGGGCATGGTGGGCTTCACGCTGGTCGCGGGCGTGTCGATGGGCGCGCTCGGCGAAAAGCTCGCGGGCCGCGATGTGGCCATCGGCGTGATCCTGTCGTTGGCGCTCGGCTTCGGCCTGCTGTTTCTGCACTTCTTCACCGCTTACGCCACGCAAGTCACGTCGCTGCTGTTCGGCAACGTGCTGGGTGTGAACCGCGATACGCTCGGCGCGCTCGCGGCGCTGGCCGTGGCCAGTCTCGCGGCGCTCGCGGCGATCATGCGGCCGCTGCTGTTCGCCTCGCTGCAGCCGGAACTGGCCGAAGCCAAGGGCGTGTCGCTGCGTCTGGTCTCGGTGCTGTTCCTTGCCATCGCGGCGCTGGCTGTTGCGGCCTGCACGCAGATTGTCGGCGTGCTGCTGGTGTTCACGCTGATGGTCGGCCCCGCCGCCGCCGCGCAGAACCTCACCACACGTCTGTCAGTGGGTATCGTGCTCGCGGCGCTGTTCGCGCTCGCGCAGGCGTGGATCGGCGTGACGCTCGCCTACTACACCGACTGGCCGACCAGCTTCTGGATCACCGCCCTCGCCGCTGTGGTGTATGGCGCGAGCTTGATCCGACGGCGTTGAGCGCGTCCACGCAAGCAGATAAAAACGGCGTTGCCCTTTGCGGAGCAACGCCGTTTTTCATTTTGCGCCAAGGCTTCAACCGTCGCCCATGATGAGCCGCAACCGGCGCGACTCGTCGGCGTTCGCGAGCAGATCCTCGAAGCGCTGATCCGCCAGCCGAGTGAGCGCCGCCGTGGCGTCGGGCGTGGCGATGTCGAGACCGCGCAGCACCTCCTGATCGGCGCCTGCATCGCTGTTCAGATGCAGATAGCGCTCGCGCAATTCGCGCGCGCAGGTGGCCTGCGCCATGCGCTCCTGCGCCTGCATGCCCAGCGCGAGCGCGGGCTGCGCCCACGCAAGGCCGCGCAGCGGCAGACGGCTCGGCACGCTGCGATGACGCACGCCCGTGGTGCCGACGCTCAGCATGCGCACCGGCACGCCGCGCCGCTGCGCCTGGTTCAAGGCGTGCGCATCGGGGCAATTCGCAGCGAGGCCGCCATCGACATGCCAGTCGTCGTCGAGCAGCATCGCCGGAAAGTGCGCTGGCGCGGCCGAGGTGGCGCGCGTGGCTTCGAGCAGCGTGCAGGTGTCGGCGTCATCGCCCGCCAGGCCCTTGCTGCGCAGCAGACGCAATTCGCCCAGCGACCAGCTCACGGTCGTGAGCATGAGCGGCTTGTCGATCTCGGCGAGACGCTTGCCCGCCCAGCCGTCCAGACAGGCGACGATGGCGCGTTCGAGCGGCTCGGCCGCATAGACTTTTTCGCTCAGGAGCTTGCGCAAGGTGCGCAGCGAGAGTTTGGGGAAGATCGTCGGCCCCCACTGCGCGAGCATCGCGTAGAGATCGCGAGCGCTCACGCCCGCGGCCAGCCCCGCCGCCAGAATGCCGCCCACCGAGGTGCCCGAGATCAGATCGAAACGCGTGCCTATCGGCGTACCGCGTTTGCCCAGCCCATTGCCAAAGCGTTCGCTTTCCTCGATGCGCGCGAGCAGCCGCGCCGTGTAAAGCCCGCGATAACCGCCCCCCGAGAGGCTCAGCACGCGCGTGCAGGCGGGCGCCGGGGTGAGCCGGCCGTCGGGCACCCGGAACTGGTCGTCCAAGGGCTCAGACCTCAAGCAGGGACACGACTTCCACCTGGAGCTTGCGCAACTCGCGGTGGTACGTCTCCTCGGGCTCGACCAGCGTGCAGCCGTTGGCGACCGCCGTGGCGATCACCATGCGCGTATCCTGGCCAACCGCATGACGCTGGCCGCTTTTCTCGATTTCAAGCGGATGATGGCCGCGCCACTGCTCCCACTCGGCGGCCTCGTTTTCGGCGAACGGCAACATCACGGAGCCGTCGTCCAGCAGCGCGGCCAGGCGCGCTTCGAGCGCCTTCTTGAAGGCCGCGCGGCGCGGCTCGCTGGTCTTGTGCTGGGCGATCACCTGGCGCGCGGCCGCCACACTGATGACGCTCAGATTGATGTCGCGCGCCTTCACCCCGCCTTCGATCCATTTGCGCGAGGCGGTGTCTTCGATACACATGTCGATGAGCGTATTGGTGCCCAACAGGAATCTCGGCATGAACGGCCTGTGCTGTCTGCGTTATTTGTCGTCGTCTTTTGCGGTGCCGCGCAGAGGGACACGCTAGCGCGGCACGCGGTAGTGATCTTCGGCGTCGATGGACACGTCGCGCGGCAGCTTGCCGGTGGCGGGCACCGAGGGCAGCCCGGCGAACACCTCTGCCACGGTGCGGTCGCTCACCGTGTTCGACATGAGCGCGACGGCCTGATCGAGGCCGAGGATGATGAAGGGCTCCGGGCCTTGATTGACGATCTCGACCGAGCCCGACTTCACCCGCTTGAGCACGCTCGAATAATTCGTCTTGAACGCCGAGATGGGCGTGCCGGCCGTGTCCACGTTGGTCGCCCCCACGCGCGCGGCAATCGCCTTCACGGCCGCCTGGAAATCGACCTTGCGTCGCTCGGCGGCTTCCTTGCTGGCTTTCGGATCGATAAGGGATGCGGGCATGGTCGTGGACTCCAGAAAAAAGATCAACCTGACCAGATGATAGTACCAGGTTGACCAGATATCAAAGTTTCACACGGGGTCGGAATCCATGACCGCAGCGCCCTTTCTGGCTTACTTCAGCAGCACGCGCGCGTGGTGCGCCAGATGGTCTTCGATAAAGCTCTGGATGAAGAAATAGCCGTGATCGTAGCCCTCGTGACGACGCAGCGTGAGCGGCTGGCCGGCCGCCGCGCAGGCGGCTTCGAACACTTCCGGGTTGAGCTGGTTCGGCAGGAAGGCATCGGCCAGACCCTGATCGACGAGAATGCCTTCCTCGAACTTGCGCACCGCCTGGCCGACGAGTTCGCTGGCGTCGTATTGCTTCCACGCTTCGCGGTCCTCGCCCAGATAGCCGGAGAACGCCTTCTCGCCCCACGGGCAGCGCGTGGGCGCGGCGATCGGCGCAAATGCCGACACCGAGCGGTAAATGTCCGGATTCTTCAGCGCCAGTGTGAGCGCGCCGTGACCGCCCATCGAGTGGCCGAAGATGCCCAGGCGAGCGCCGTCGACGGGCAGGCTCGCCGTGACCGCTTCGCGCAGTTCGTCGCGCACGTAGCTGCCCATGCGCCAGTGTCTGGACCACGGCTCGCGCGTGGCGTCGAGATAGAAACCCGCGCCGACGCCGAAGTCCCATGCATCGGCCTCGCCCGGCACGTTCGCGCCGCGTGGGCTGGTATCCGGCGCAATCAGTGCGATGCCGTGCTGCGCCGCGAAGCGCTGCGCGCCCGCCTTGATCGGGAAGGTTTCTTCGGTGCAGGTCAGGCCCGCGAGATAGAACAGCCCCGGAACTTTCTGCGTGCGCGCCTGCGGCGGCAGATAGAGGGAAAAACGCATCGGCAGGCCGATGGTTTCCGAATCGTGTTTGTAGATGCGCTGCACGCCGTCGTAGCAGGCGTGTTCTTCAATCAGGATCAGCATGGTTGCTCCGATGTTCGCGTTGTCTTGAATCCGATGATTCTGATGCAGACTTCCGGGCCGACTTTCAAGCCGACTTCCAGGCCGATTTTCAGGCCGCCGGGAACCACGTTCGCACGCGGCCGTAGAGATCGATGAAACGCGCGTAGCGCTGCGCGAGCGCGGCGTCCTCGCGCGCTTGGGCCACCCGCGTGGCGGCGGGCGCGAGCGCCGCAAGTTCGTCGATACGCCAGTGTCCGCAGGCCACGCCGCCCAGCAACGCCGCGCCGCGCGTGGCCGCGTTCGGACAGTCGATGGCGTCGAGCCGTGCACCGAGCGTATCCGCCAGAAGTTGCCGCCAGCGCGGATCGACCGAACCGCCGCCCGCGAGCTTGAGCGTGGCGATGGCCGCATCGGACGTGCCGTGTTCGCCTGCGTTCGCCTCACGCAGGGCGTCGAGGCCCGCGCGCAAGGCAAAGGCCACGCCTTCGAAGGCGGCGCGCATCAGCATGCCGCGCGTATCGCCGATACCCGCGCCCAGCCAGCCGCCGCGCGCCGCCGGATCGAGCCACGGCGAGCGCTCGCCGCTCAGATACGGCAGGAAAGTAAGCGTGGGCGACGGTGGCGCGGCGAACGCCTCTTCATACGCCTGCGCCCAATCGTAAGCGAGCCAGCCGCGCGCCGCTTCGAGCGCGACGCCCACGTTCTGCATCGCGGCCATCGCATACCAGCCGCCGCTCGCCGAGCGATAGCGATGCAGACCGCGGCGCGCGGGCGGCGCGGTGCGCGCGGTGACGAGAATCTGGCCGCCCGTTCCGGTGGTGAGCAAGGCATCGCCGTCTTCATGCAGGCCGCTGCCGAGAGCCGCGCACGGCGTATCGCCCGCGCCTGTCGCGAGCACGACGCCTGCGGGGACACCGAGCGCACGCGCGGCATCGGCGTGCAGCGTGCCGCTTGCCGCCCCCGACGCGGCGAGCGGCGCGAACCAGCGTGCGGGCAATCCCAGCCGCTCGATCAGGGCGAAATCCCACGCGCCGTCGGGCGCGGCGAGCGCGGTCGCACAGGCATCGGACGGATCGGCGACGCATGCATCCTGGGCTGCGCCCGCGAGGCGCAAGCGCAGCCAGTCCTTGGGCTGCAGCGCCCACTGCGCGGCATCGGCGATCGCGTGTTCGTTCTGCATCACCCAGCGCAGCAGCGGGCCGGCCATGCCGGGCGCGACGGGATTCGAGGCCGCGCCGTCACTCTGCCCTGCACCCAGTTGCCAACCGTCGAGCAACGCGTGCGCGCGCGTGTCGGGCCACAGCATCGCGGGACGCAGCGCGCGCCCCGCCGCATCGGTGAGCACGACGCCGTGCATCTGTCCGGAAAAGCCGATGCCCTTCACCGCCGCGCGTTCGTCTTCGGGCAAGCGCGCGCAGGCATCGACCAGCGCACGCCACCAGCGCTCGACATCGATTTCCGCCCAGCCGGGCTGCGGCGTGTCGAGCGTGTAGGCGACGCTCGCGACGGCGCGCTCCACGCCCGCCTCATCGACGAGCGCTACTTTGAGCGAACCGGTGCCAAGATCGATGCCGAGAAAGCGCGTGAGCGGTGCGTTCATGCGAGGTAATCAAGAGAAGAGGATGAGGAACGCAGGCGATGCATTCGAGGGCTGGATCGCCGCGGCAAAAAGAGCCATGATAGCGATAGCATCTGTCAGTCGCGAGCAGGGTCGCCCGGCGTGCGCGACCCTGCCGACCATCAATGCGGATTCGACCCATTCGACTCATTTCCGCACGCGTTCGCAGCCTGTTCGCGGGTTAACCCGGTGGCTGGTCGAGCGATGCGAAACGGCTCACATGCGGACGGCGAAATATAGATCATAAGGGTGCGCCCATATATAGCGCGCCCCGCCGCCCGGCTTTCCATTCGCGACATCGCGCTAAACCTTGCGCGCACCTCACCGCACAAGCCCTCGCCCGGATCCGTCGGAATCCTTTCCAGCGCCTGAAAAAAGGCCCCAACGCCACTTTGTGGCACTCCACCTACGGCGAGACGACGCGCCGCAATATCCTCGCGCACCCATATCGACGCCCAATCTCCCGCCAATAACGCGCGCCAGGCGAGCCGCGCGCATATCGCCCCCGGAAAGCACGGAATAGTCCCCAGCGGTCTTGTTGCTTATTTTCGTCCCGCATACCTTGGAGGCCATATTCCCAAACGAAGACGGAGAGAGACGACATGCATCCCCAGGGTATCGAAAGGGAGCAGGCCCAGTCCCGACAGAGTGGCCGCGACCAGGTTCACCCGTGCGACGAGCGCCTGCCGTTCGGCCAGCTTCTCACGCTCGGCATCCAGCACGTGCTCGTGATGTATGCGGGCGCGGTTGCGGTGCCGCTCATCGTCGGCGGCGCCATCGGCCTGCCGAAAGACCAGGTGGCCTTCCTCATCAGCGCCGACCTGTTCGCCTGCGGCATCGCCACGCTGATCCAGACGCTCGGCCTGTGGATCTTCGGCATCCGCCTGCCCGTCATCATGGGCTGCACTTTCGCCTCGGTCGGCCCGATGATCGCCATCGGCACCAATCCGTCGCTGGGCATTCTCGACATCTTCGGCTCGACGATTGCGGCGGGCGCGATCGGCATCGTGATCGCACCGCTGATCGGCAAGCTGCTGCGCTTCTTCCCGCCCGTCGTGGTGGGCACGGTGATCGCCGTGATCGGTCTCTCGCTGATGGAAGTGGGCATCAACTGGGCCGCGGGCGGCGTGGGCAATCCGCATTACGGCGACCCGACCTATCTCGGTCTCTCGCTGCTGGTGCTGATGCTGATCCTGCTCATCAACAAGTTCGGGCGCGGCTTTGTCGCCAATATTTCGGTGCTGCTGGGCATCGTCGCGGGCTTCGCGATCGCGCTGGCGCTGGGCCGCGTGAGCCTTGACGGCGTCACGCACGCACCGTGGGTCGGCTTCGTCATGCCGTTCCACTTCGGTGTGCCGAAGTTCCACATCCTGCCGATCGCGACCATGGTGATCGTGATGTTCGTGACCTTCATCGAATCGACGGGCATGTTCCTCGCCGTCGGCGACATGGTGGATCGTCCCGTCGATCAGGCCACGCTCGTGCGCGGCCTGCGCGTCGACGGTCTGGGCACGATGATCGGCGGCATCTTCAACTCGTTCCCGCATACCTCGTTTTCGCAGAACGTCGGCCTGATCGGCGTGACGGGTGTGAAGAGCCGTTATGTCTGCGCGATGGGCGGCGTGATCCTCGTGCTGCTCGGCCTGTTCCCGAAGATGGCGCAGATGGTCGCGTCGGTGCCGCCGTTCGTGCTGGGCGGCGCGGGACTGGTGATGTTCGGCATGGTGGCGGCGAACGGCATCAAGGTGCTCTCGAAGGTCGACTTCGTGAAGAACCAGCACAACCTGTTCATCGTCGCGGTGAGCGTGGGCTTCGGCCTCGTGCCGGTGGTCTCGCCGCACTTCTTCGCGCAACTGCCGCCTGCCCTCTCGCCGATCCTGCATAGCGGCATCCTGCTGGCTTCGGTTTCGGCAGTCTTCCTCAATATCATCTTCAACGGCGTGAAAAGCGAACGCGCCGCCGAGCGCGACATCCGCCGCGCCGGTCACGATCTCGACGGCAGCCATGCACAGGGCGCCCCGGAAGCAGGACACGAAATGCAGCGCACGGCCGCTCACTGAGTCATGGACCGAACCCTGCGCGCAATCACGTACTGAGTCGACGCGAGAGGCGCCCCGACCGCGCATAGGGCGCGAGCCGGGGCCTTTTGCTGGTTTGGCGTCACGGGAAACCGTGACGCCTTTTTTGTTTGCCGATACGGATTCGACGCGTGTTCACGGCGGATTCGATGCTTGTGCGCGCAACCGTCGAGTCATCGCGCATAAAGTTGCGCAAAATTACCCCAACGATGCCGGTTTGCAGACATCGGCGTGCTGCGAATTCGCGCCCTGCGCTATATTCGGCCTCTCCGTGGCTTACGACTACTTGACTGCAAAGGCCACTCAAAATACAGGGGGATTCCGATGACCGACAGCACCGTCCAGCAACCTTCGTTCGCCTTTATCGCCGCTTCCTGGGCCGCCCTGCTCGCGGGCTTCTGCGCTTATCTGGTGGGCCTGTTCAACGCGGGCATGCAGCTCAACGAGAAGGGCTACTACTTCACCGTGCTGGTATTCGGCCTTTATGCGGCCATCTCGCTGCAAAAGAGCGTGCGCGATCGCGCCGAAGGGCTGCCCGTCACCGGCATCTACTATTTCCTCAGTTGGGTCGCGCTCGTGCTGTCCATCCTGCTGCTCGCCGTCGGGCTGTTCAACGCCACGCTCGCGCTCAGCGAAAAAGGCTTCTACGCGATGTCCTTCGTGCTCGCCCTGTTCGGCTCGGTCACGGTGCAGAAGAACGCGCGCGATATTCAGGCTTTGCGCCCGCTCAATAGCGCGCCGAACCCTGACGCCCCCGCCTTCCCGTCGCGCGATGCCGAGGGTTCGAATTGAACGACGGTCGCAACACGAAACCCGGCCTGTCATCCATGTTCAAACTCCCATCGAACCCGAAGACCGTGGCGATCGGCGGCGCGGTCGCGGCCGTCGTCATCGTGCTGTTCATGAGCATGCATGTGGTGCCGGCCGGGCATCGCGGCGTCGTCAAGGTGTTCGGCGACGTGAAGGACAAACCGCTCGCCGAAGGCCTGCATATCCTCAACCCGCTCGCGCAGGTGGTGGATTTCAACGTGCGCTTCCAGAGCGCCACCGCGACCAAGGCCGAAGGCGGCACCGCCGATCTCCAGGAAGTGTTCGAAGACATCACGCTCAACTACGAATACGACCCGGAGCATGCGCCTTACGTCTACAACAACTTCGGCAACGATTCGGATATCGAAGCGAAATTCATCGTGCCGGCGCTGTACGAATCGTTCAAGGCCGTGACCTCGCAGTACACCGCCGAGCAGCTGGTCACGCGGCGCGCCGAGGTCTCACAGGACATCGTTAAGGTGCTGCAGGCGAAGCTCGCCAAATACCGCATCATCGTGAGCGATATCAACGTGCAGAACTTCCACTTCGACGAGCAGTTCGCCGGTGCGGTGCGCCAGAAAGTGGTCGCGGGACAGAACCGCCTGACCGCCGAGCAGCAGCTCGAAACCGCGAAGGTCACCGCGCAGCAGAAGATCGTTGAGGCCGAAGGTCAGGCGAAGGCCATCGCCATCCAGGCACAGGCGATCCAGCAGCAGGGCGGCTCGGAATACGTGGCGCTGGAGGCCGTGAAGAAGTGGGACGGGCATTTGCCGCAGCAGTGGTCGGGCGCGGCGATTCCGTTTGTGAATTTCGCTTCCCCGCAGCCGACCTCGCACTGACTGACACGCGTGGATAGCGCACGCGGATAAAAAAACGCCACGGATGCAACTCCGTGGCGTTTTTGTTTTCAGCGGAACCGGCGAACCGGTTGCCGCACCCGGTTGCCGAACCGCTCAGCCCGCCTTCGCAACCGGCGCCGACGCCGCCGCCGGTGCGCTGGCTGCACCGTAGTCGACCGGCGCATCGGCCGGACGCGGCGTCTCGCCAGCGTGCTCGATCCAGCCGCCGCCGAGTGCGCGATACAGATCGACGAGGTTGGTCAGGCGCGCCAGGCGTGCCGTGATAAGCGACTGCTGCGAGGTGTACAGGCTCGTCTGCGCGGTGAGGACCGGCAAATAACTGTCCACGCCGTTCTTGTAGCGCAGCTCCGACAGATCCAGGCTGCGCTGGTTCGCGAAGGTACTGCGCGCCAGTGCGTCGATCTGCTGATCGTAGGTACCGCGCGCGGCGAGGCCATCGGCCACTTCGCGGAACGCCGACTGAATCGCCTTCTCGTAGTTGGCGATTTCGATGCGCTTCTGGACGTTCGCCAGGTCGAGGTTGGCGATGTTCTTGCCGCCTTCGAAGATCGGCAGCGTCACCTGCGGCACGAAGCTCCACGCCGCCGTACCCGCCTTGAAAAGACCCCCGAGCGACAGGCTTTCGGTGCCGAACGCCGCCGTCAGCGAGATCTTCGGGAAGAACGCCGCACGCGCCGCGCCGATGTTGGCATTCGCGGCCAGCAGCGTTTCCTCGGCTTCCATGATGTCCGGACGCCGCGTGAGCAGGTCGGACGGCAGGCCGGCCGGGATATCGGCGAGCAGGTTCTGGCCGTCGAGCGGCAGGCCTTGCGGCAGATCCGCCGGCAGCGGCTCGCCGATCAGCAGCACGAGCGCGTTTTCGGCCTGCGCGCGGGCGCGCAGTTGCGCCTGCAGGTTGGCCTGGGCGTTCTCGACCACCGTCTGCGCCTGACGCAGATCGAGTTCGGTGCCCGTGCCGGTATCGAACTGCGCCTTGGTGATGTTGTACGAATCCTGCGCCGTCTTCAGCGTTGCCTGCGTGACCTTCAGCAGGTCGTCGTCGGAGAGCATCGTCAGGTACTGGTCCGCGACCTGCGAGACGAGCGAGATTTCCGCCGCCTTGCGCGCCTGCGCCGTGGACAGGTACTGAGCCAGCGCCTGGTCCTTCAGGCTGCGGATACGCCCCCAGAAGTCGATTTCCCAGGACGCCTGCAGGCCCACGTTGTAGATGCTGTACGGATTGGTCGGATAGCTCGACGCCAGTTCCCGCGGCGCGCGCGTGCGCGTGTCCGTACCCACGCCATTGATGGCGGGGAACAGATCGGCGCGCGTGATCTGATACTGCGCGCGCGCCGCTTCGACGTTGAGCACCGAGACCCGCAGATCGCGGTTGTTCTTCAGCGCGATCGTGACCAGTTCCTGCAGACGCTGATCGACGAAGAAGTCGCGCCAGCCGATCTCGGTCGCGTTCGCGCCATTGGCGCTCTGGCCGTTCTCCGCGCCCGGTTGCGTCGCGTAGACGCCGCCTTGCGGGAAGCTTTGCGAAACCGGCGCGTCCGGACGGTGATACCACGGCGCCATCGTGCAGCCCGCGAGGAGCGCAGCGGCCGCTGCAATTACGGATAGTTTTTGCATCTCAATGTCCTTCCTTGCCCGGGCCGTCGCTGCCGCCTTGACCACCCTGAGCGCCGTTGTTGTCGGCGTCATGGTCGTGCGCGTGGTGCTCCTGGTAGTGCTGGAGCGCCGCATCCGGGTCTTCCTTCTCGCCGGCGAACTTCGCGCGGATCACCACGAAGAACATCGGGATCATGAAGATCGCGAGGAACGTCGCGGTCAGCATCCCGCCGATCACGCCGGTACCGATCGCGTGCTGCGAAGCCGAACCCGCGCCGTTACTGATGGCCAGCGGCAGCACGCCCAGAATGAACGCGAGCGAGGTCATCAGAATCGGGCGCAGACGCAGTCGGGCGGCTTCGAGCGCCGCTTCGACCGGGCCCATGGTGCCTTCCGCCTGCAGGTCGCGGGCGAATTCCACGATCAGAATCGCGTTTTTCGCCGACAGACCCACGGTGGTCAACAGACCCACCTGGAAGAACACGTCGTTTTCCAGCCCGCGCAGCGTCACCGCCAGCAGCGCGCCGAGCACGCCGAGCGGCACCACCATGATGACCGCGAACGGAATCGACCAGCTTTCATACAGTGCCGCGAGACACAGGAACACGACGAGGATCGAGATGCCGTAGAGAATCGGCGCCTGCGAACCCGACTGGCGTTCCTGGAACGACAGGCCGGTCCACTCGTAGCCGATGCCGGCGGGAAGCTTCGCCGCGATCTGCTCCATGGCCGTCATGGCCTGGCCCGTGGACTTGCCGCTGCCCGCCTGACCCTGGATTTCCACCGCCGAAATACCGTTGTAACGCTCAAGCTTCGGCGAACCGTAGGTCCACTGGCCGCTGGCGAACGAGCTGAACGGCACCATCCCGCCCGACGTGTTGCGCACGTACCAGGTGTTCAGGTCGTTCGGCGTCATGCGGAACGGCGCATCGGACATCACGTAGACCTTCTTGATCCGGCCGTCGACGTCGAGGAAGTTGTTCACGTACGACGAAGCCCAGCCGATCGAGAACGTCTGATCGACCGAGGCCGCCGTCACACCGAGCGCTTCAGCCTTCTGGCGGTCGATGTTGATCTTGTACTGCGGCGTGTCGTTCAGGCCGTTCGGACGCACCAGCGCCAGCGACGGATCCTTCGCAGCCATGCCAAGCAGCATGTTGCGCGCTTCCATCAACTTCTCGTGGCCAACGCCGCCGCGATCCTGGAGTTCGAAGTCGAAGCCCGAGGCGGTGCCGAGTTCAGGAATCGAAGGCGGATTCACCGGAATCACCATCGCGTCCTTGTAGTTCGCGAAGTGCCCGAACAAGCGGCCCACCAGCGCCTGGACCTTCTGGTCCGCGTGCTGACGTTCCTTGTAGTCGCGCATGCGCACGAACACGAGACCCGAGTTCTGGCCACGACCCGCGAAGCTGAAGCCGTTCACCGTGAACGTCGACTCGACGATCGATTTTTCGTCGTTGAGCAGATAGTTCTGGATATTGGCCAGCGTGCGCGCCGTGGTTTCCTGGGTCGAGCCCGAAGGCGTCTGCACGATCACGAACATCGTGCCCTGGTCTTCATCGGGCAGGAACGATTTCGGCAGGCGCACGAACAGGAAGCCCACCGCGACGATCACGGCCAGATAGATGATGAGCCAGCGGCCCGAACGCTTGATGACGTGGTGCACGCCGCTGTGATACTTGTCGCGGCTCTTGTCGAACGTACGGTTGAACCAGCCGAAGAAGCCCTTCTTCTCTTCGTGGTGGCCCTGCGGGATCGGCTTGAGGATGGTCGCGCACAGCGCCGGCGTCAGAATCAGCGCGACGAGCACGGACAGCACCATCGCCGCCACGATCGTCAGCGAGAACTGACGATAGATGGCGCCGACCGAGCCGCCCGAAAACGCCACCGGCACGAACACCGCCGACAGCACCAGCGCCACGCCCACCAGTGCGCCGGTGATCTGGCCCATGGCCTTGCGGGTCGCTTCCTTGGGCCCCAGGCCCTCCTCCACCATCACCCGCTCGACGTTTTCCACCACCACGATCGCATCGTCCACCAGCAGGCCGATGGCCAGCACGAGGCCGAACATCGACAGCGTATTGATGGAGAAGCCCACCGCCGCCATGATCGCGAACGTGCCCAGCAGCACCACCGGCACCGCGATCGTGGGGATCAGCGTGGCGCGCAGGTTCTGCAGGAACAGGTACATCACGAGGAACACCAGCACGATGCCTTCCAGCAGCGTCTTGATCACTTCCTCGATCGACAGGCGCACGAACGGCGTCGTGTCATACGGGTACTTCACGACCAGACCGTGCGGGAAGTACTTCGACAGATCGTCGATCTTCTGGCGCACCAGCTTGGCGGTCTGCAGCGCGTTCGCGCCCGTCGCCAGCTGAATGCCGAGACCGGCGGTCGGCGCACCGTTGTACTTGGTGTCGAAGTTGTAGTTTTCGCCGCCCAGACCGATACGCGCCACGTCCTTCAGACGCACCTGCGAGCCGTCCTGGTTCACCTTCAGCAGAATGTTGCCGAACTCTTCAGGCGTGTGCAGCAGCGTCGATTCGGTGATGGTCGCCTGGAACGACTGACCCGCCACCGACGGCGTGCCGCCCAGCTGGCCGCCCGCGATCTGCACGTTCTGTGCGGTGATCGCAGCCGTCACATCGCTTGGCGTGAGGCTGAAGTTGTTCAGCTTGTTCGGATCGAGCCAGACGCGCATCGCGTACTGCGAGCCGAACAGCGTGACCGTACCCACGCCGTCGATACGGCTGACCGGGTCTTCGATGTTCGACGCCACGTAGTTCGCGAGGTCGTACTTGGTCATGCTGCCGTCTTCGGAGACGAACGCCATCACCAGCAGGAAGCTGCTGCTCGACTTCGTCACCTTGATGCCGAGCTGCTGCACCACCTGCGGCAGAATCGGCGTGGCAAGCTGCAGCTTGTTCTGCACCTGCACCTGCGCGATGTCCGGGTTGGTGCCCGCCGCGAACGTCAGCGTGATGGTGGCCGTGCCCGAGTCATCGGACGTGGACGACAGATACAGCAGGTGGTCGAGACCGCTCATCTGCTGCTCGATCACCTGGGTGACCGTGTCTTCCACCGTCTTCGCCGACGCGCCCGGGTAGGTCGCGCTGATCTGGATCGACGGCGGCGCGATGGTCGGATACTGCGCGACCGGCAGCGTGAACACCGACGCCACACCTGCCAGCATCAGAATGATGGCGATCACCCACGCAAAAATCGGGCGATCGATAAAGAACTTTGCCATGAAGCAGGCTCCCTGTTATTGCGCAGCGGAAGCGGCGGGTGCGGATGCAGCGGCAGCGCCAGAAGCAGCGGCGGCGCCCGAAGCGCCCGATGCCGCGCTCGCGCTCCCGTAGCCCGAAGCCGTCGCCTGATCCGCCGACGGCGCGCCCGGCGGGGGCGGCGGCGGCAGATGGGCGTCCACGGCCTTGACCTCGGCGCCCGGCTTGACCTTTTCCGTGCCTTGCACGATCACGCGGTCGCCCGGATTCAGGCCGCTGTCCACCACCCAGTCCTGACCGACGGACGCCGACGTGACGACCGGATGCAGCTCGACCTTGTTCTGGGCGTTGACGACCATGACGGTCGCCTGGCCCTTCTGGTCGTGCAGGACGCCCACTTGCGGCACGAGGATCGCGTGGTCGTTGGTGCCTTCGTCGATGCGCGCGCGCACGAACATGCCCGGCAGCAGCACGTTGTCCGGATTCGGGAACAGCGCGCGGATCGTCACCGAGCCGGTGGTCTGGTCGACCGTGACGTCGGTGAACTGGAGCTTGCCCTGCTGCGAGTACGTGCGGCCGTCTTCGAGCACCAGCGTGACCTTGGCGGCGTCGGGGCCGTTGGTCTTCAGGCGCCCTTCTTCGACTTCGCGGCGCAGGCGCAGGCCGTCGAGGCTCGACTGCGTGAGGTCGACGTACATCGGCGTCATCTGCTGCACGGTCGAGAGCAGCGTGGCGGCGCTCGCCTGCACGTAGGCGCCCGGCGTGACCTGCGAAATGCCGACCTTGCCGGTGATCGGCGAGAGCACGTCGGTGTAGCCCAGGTTGATCTGGGCGGTGTCGACCGCGGCCTTGCCGGCATCGACATCGGCCTGCGCCTGGCCTTGCGCGGCCACGGCGTTGTCGTAGTCCTGCTTGCTAACTGCGTTGGCCGCCACCAGCACCTTGTAGCGCGCGACGAGCGCGTTCTGCGTGACGAGATTCGCCTTCGCCTTGGCGAGCGTGGCCTTGGCGTTATTGAGCGTGGCGATGTACGGCGCGGGATCGATCTTGTACAGGCGCTGGCCGGCCTTCACGACCGAGCCTTCGGTGAATTCGCGGCGCAGCACAATGCCGTCGACCCGGGCGCGAACCTGCGCGACGAGGAAGGCACTGGTGCGGCCGGGCAGTTCGGTGACGACCGGCACGGAGCTGGTCTGGACGGTGACAACACCCACTTCGGGGGTTTGCGGCGGCGGTGCCGACTGCTTTTGCCCGCACGCTGCGAGCACTACTGCAGCCGTCGCGAAGCTGATTAGGCGGAATGGAACCCGTTCGACGCGCATGGAGCGACCTCTGTCTATAACTGACAATTAAAAGCGTGCGGGGTCCTCATGGAGGAGGACGACGACGCACGCCAGCATCTGGCAATACCTGACGGATAACCCGGTACTTCAGTAAAGGCGCGATACCGGTCAGCAACATCCATCCGGGCTTTAATCGCGCGCCACCGCGGGGGGCGTCGCGCATTGGGGTTTCTACGACCGCTTGGCCAGTGACGGATATTAACCGGACATCACTTCTCAGGGTATCCAGGTGGTGGGGTGGTATTATAGATACATTCGCGAATGAATGTTTAAGAACGCTTCAACCCCTTGATGCGGGCTAGAAGAAGATTTCGCGCATGACATCCATATTACAAATCAATACTTGCTGGTCGTACCCCCAGATGCCTGGCCACCCCATTAATTCGCCCTCAGGGCGCTAATCCATCATGGTCCGACGTACGAAAGAGGAAGCGCTGGAGACGCGCAACCGCATTCTCGACGCCGCCGAACAGGTCTTTTTCGAGAAGGGCGTCTCGCGCAGTTCGCTCGCCGATATCGCCCAGGCGGCGGGCGTCACGCGCGGCGCAATCTACTGGCATTTCGAGAACAAGGGGGATCTGTTCACGGCGATGTTCGACCGCGTGATCCTGCCGCTCGACGAACTCAAGGCGGCCTCGGTCGATCCCAACGAACCCGATCCGCTCGGGCGCATCAAGGACCTCTGCACGCTCTGTCTGCAGGACACCGCCACCGACGCGGGCCGCCGCCGGGTGTTCGAAATCCTGTTCCTGAAGTGCGAATTCGTCGAAGAGATGGGACCCGTGATGGCGCGCCATCAGGACAATATGCGCGAGGGGTTGATGCGCATCGAGGAAGGCCTGCGCAACGCGATGTCGAAAGGCCAGTTGCCCACCGATCTCGACGCCGCGCGCGCGGCGCGCGTGCTGCACTCCTTCATCACCGGCGCGCTGCACGACATGGCGATCCTGCCGGATATGTTCGATGTGGCGAAGTATGCGCAGCGGCACGTCGAAGCCATGCTAGACGCACTGCGCCATAGCCCGGCGCTGCGTGTGGACAGCTGATCTGAACGTTGCAGCGCGCCGTCAGCTTGCGGCGAAATGGCGCGCCACGTAGAACAGGATCGCGACAAAGAAAATCATCGCGGCCCAGGCCCAGCCGGGCATCGCATGCGGCGTGGGTTCGTGGCGCAGCGTGCTCGCGGCGCGGCCCGACAAGGTGCCGCCCTGCTCGTGTTGCCCGTGCTGCGGCAGCAGATGCGCGCGGCGCGCGACCGCCGCCAGATTGATCGGCCGCAGGAACACATGCTGACGGCGCGGCTCCTTGCCGCGCACGCGATTGGGCGCACGGCCATGCTTGGCGGCCACCACGGCGCAGAATTCCGTGAAGAACTCATCGGCCAGTTCGTGCAGCGCGTTTTCGATCTGGCGCGGCGGCAATTCGCCCAGCGGGCCGGTCAGCGTGGCCCACACCGAATAATCGATGCGCGTGCTCAAACCGCGCTCCCGTTCGGCCGAAACCGGTGCCACGGGCAACACCGATGACAACGCCCGCTCCTCCTCCCGCAACGCCACATCGATCTGCCCGCGCAGCGAGCCGATGCCGTCGGCGCGCGCGCGAAAGCTCAACACTCGGCGCGGCTTGAGCGGCACCTCGGCGACATCGTTGGCAATGTGAGCACGCACTTCATAACGCGCACGCAGCGGCCCGAGCGGCACGGTCAGCGTGATCGCATATTCGCCGGGGCCCAGCCTGCGGAACGACTCGCAGTGCTCCAGGCTCGCTCGCACGAGCGCGGCGTCCTGCAGCGCCTGCCAGACAGCAGACGGTTCGAGCGCAATCCTCAACGCGTCGTTCAGTTCCATGGCGGCTCCCCGGTCGCGGTGCGAGAAGTTCGAATAGATGTTTATGGATGCCAGGCGTGATTCAGGACACTCAGGACACTCAGGACACTCAGGACACTCAGGACATTCAGGACGTCTGGTCGATACGGTCAACGCGTTCGGCGTCGAAGGCCAGATAGCCGCCGATGTCGCGCACGCTGTCGTGTGGCGACTCGTAGCTCCAGGCGGCGTCTTCGATACGGCCGTCTTCGGTGCGCAAATGGAAATACACCGCGTGGCCTTTGTGCGGACACGCGGCGGTGCGCTCCGAACGTTCGAGACGCGCCATGTTCACATCGGCGCGCGGGAAATAGAAGACGTCGGGATAGCCGGTTTCGCTGACGGTGAGCGCCGCGAGCGTGTCGGCAATCGTGATGCCGCCGTGGATCACGCGCACGCGATGACGGTTCACGATGATGTCGATGCGATGGCCGGCATCCGGTTCGACCGTCATGGTCCGCTCCTGATCGATGTGCGCCGCCGCTGGCTGGCGCATTGCCGCTGGTGTGCCCGGATGCCGGCACGGCCGGTCCTGGCTGTTCTTTGCTGCTCCCTGACGGGCGCGCAACCGGGCATTGTCATCGGTACGCGTGACACCGACGTAAAACCGGCGCACATACCGTTCAAACCTACGACAAAAAAGCCACGGCGGACCCGTGGCTTCATTATCGGCCAAACTTTGCCGGCTTGCGCGACTTCGATGCAGCGCGGCCACAGGCGCCGCGCCGGATGCGGCTTTATGTGGGCCAGCAGACAGTCAAGGGCGGCGGCGCTTGGCCTGCCGCCCTGTTCTCCCCCGCCGGTTGCCCGGGATTACCAGACGAATGACGCGCGGGCGCTGCCGTTCGAGCCCACCGTCACGGCACTGGTTTTATCGACGCCCGCATGGCTCACGTGCACGGTGTAGCGGCCCGGGCGCACGCGCACGAGCATGTAAGGTCCGCGCGAAGTGGCGTCGAGAACGCTCGCGCCGTGTGCGTCGGTGATCTGCACGTGGACATCGGCGAGGAATTCGGCCTTGCGGCCCGTGAAGCGCAGCGCGAGCGGCCACGAATGTTGTGCGGCCTGCAGCGCCTTCGACTCGTCCTGACCGACGCCGCCCGAGACGTACGAGACATCGCCCTGTTGCTGCACTTGCGGCATGCCGCCGCCGTTGATGTTGCCGGCACTGGAATCGTCGCTACTCGAACCACCGACAGTGGCGTTGCCCGTGGTGCCGCTCATGTTGTCGATGCCGGCATTGCCGCCAGGCGGCATGGCCTGCTGCGCGAATGCAAGGCTGGCACCGCCCGCGAAGCCGACTGCACCGATCGCCAGGGTGGCCGCCAGCGCGGCGGCCGAAAGGACGGGACGTGTGTTATCAAACATCTTCATCGTGGCTGCTCCTCGTACAGGTTGCCGATTCGATGCAGGCAGCAAACCCCATGCCCATATCGTATGCCGCCTTGCGAGACGCCCAAAAGAAAACTGCCGTCTGGGCGCGAAGCCCGGACGGCAGTGAAAAGCGGTCTGGCAGAAATCGGTCAATGAAGCGCGGCAGACCGCTGGAGCGAACCGATGGAACCGATGGAACCGATGGAACCGATAGCGTAGCGGATCAAAATCAGCCCAGATCGACCGGCACGAAGATCTGCGCGTCGTCGCGCTGGATCAGGAGCGCGATACTGTTGCCAGCCTGCGCGATCATCTGCTTGAGCTGATCGGCGCTGATCACCGGGCGGCCGTTCACCGCGAGAATCACATCGCCCTGCTGGATGCCGGCGCTTTGCGCCGCGCCGCCCGCCTGCTCGACCAGCAGACCGTGATCGAGCGAGCTATTGCTCTTCTCTTCCGGCGTGAGCGGGCGCACCGCCACACCCAGACGGCCTTGCATCTGCGACTGCTGCGTATCGTTCGACGCGACCTTGCTGTCCGACAGCGAACCGATGGTGGCCGTCAGATCCTTCGTGCCCTTGTCGCGCCAGATCTGGATGTCGGCCTTGGTGCCCGGCTTCATGCCCGCGATCAGCGCGGGCAGATCGGACGAATCGCCCACCTGTTCGCCGTTCACGGCCACGATCACGTCGCCGGGCTTCAGGCCCGCCTTGGCCGCCGGGCCGCTGGCGTCCACCGAGCTGATCAGCGCGCCGTGCGGCTTGTCCATGCCGAACGAATTCGCCAGCGTCTGGTTCATCGACTGCACCGCCACGCCCAGGCGTCCGCGGCTCACGTGGCCGGTCTTGACGAGATCGTCCTTGACCTTCATGGCTTCGGTGATCGGGATCGCGAACGACAGGCCCTGGAAGCCGCCCGTCTGCGAATAGATCATCGAGTTGATGCCGATCACTTCGCCCTGCAGGTTGAAGAGCGGACCGCCCGAATTGCCGGGGTTCACCGGCACATCGGTCTGGATGAACGGCGTGTAGTTCTCATCCGGCAGCGAGCGCGATTTCGCGCTGATGATGCCCGAGGTCACGGTGTTGTCGAAGCCATACGGCGAGCCGATCGCCACCACCCACTGGCCGACCTTGCTCTGGCGCGGGTCGCCGATCTTCACGGTCGGCAGATCCTTGGCGTCGATCTTGAGCACGGCGACGTCCGACTGCTTGTCCGCGCCGACCACCTTGGCCTTGAATTCGCGCTTGTCGGTGAGCTTGACCGTCACGACGTTCGCACCGTCCACGACGTGCGCGTTAGTGAGAATGTAGCCGTCCGGGCTGATGATGAAGCCCGACCCCAGGCTCGCGCTCGGCGTATCCGGCTGGGCGCCGCCGCCGCCGCTGCCGTCGCCGCCCATGCCCGGCATACCGCCGTAGAAGTGCTTGAAGAATTGATAGAACGGATCGCTCGGGTCGATCGGCAGTTGCTGCGAACCGCCAGCGCCGCCACCGTTACCGCCGCGCAGCGCCGTCTGTTTCACCACGTGCTTGGCACTGATGTTGACGACCGCCGGGCCGTAGGTTTCCACGAGGCCCGAGAAGTCAGGAATGCCGGTCCTGGCCGCGGCTTCGGCGGGCATCATCGCGGCCTGAGCCGGCGTGATGACCTGCGGCGGCGGAACATCGCGGCGCCCGGCCACGTATCCCGCCGACAAGGCGACGGCAACGGCGATGGCCACAGCACTACGGGTAATGACTTTGGTATTCATGTTGGACTCCTTGCGCGGGATGCGATCACGACGTAACGAAGGTTAAGCCGCGTCACTTAAAGGAGTCTTAATTCAGGAACTAATCCGCGAAGGCCCGTGTGGCGGGCCTTCGCGGCGATGCAGAGTGAATCGGGGATCGATGCGCGCGCATCGATATCGCGTCAATCGGCCTTGCCAGACTGCCGGACAAAAGCGAAAGCATAACGAAAGACTCAGAACCGAACCTCCACCTGCAAGCCACCCGCGGGGGAATCGTCCAGCGTGATGACGGCCCCGTGCTGATCGGCGATACGGCGCACGATCGCCAGACCCAGACCGGTGCCCGCCACATCGGTACGCGCGCGATTGGCGCCCGCCCCCACGCGATAGAAACGATCGAACACGCGCGCGCGCTCTTCCACCGGAATGCCGGGGCCGCTATCGGCGATCCGCACGAGCGGATGTCCGTCCTGCATCAGCAGGCTCACGTCCACGCGCCCGCCCGCAGGCGTGTATTTGGTGGCGTTGTCGAGCAGATTGTTGAACATCACGCGCAAGGCATGCGCGTCGCCGTCCACTTGCGCCGCGACGCTTTCCTCGATGCCAAGATCCACGCCGCGCTGCTGCGCGAGCGGCGCATAGTTGAGCACGCAATCATCAAGTAGCGCGTGCAGATCGACGCTTTGGGCGCGGGCGTGGCCATCGGGTTCGGAACGCGCGAGCGCGAGCAACTGTTCGGCCAGCCGCGTCGCGCGCGTGACACCCGCCTGCAGATCGCCCAGCGCTTCGCGGCGCGTCTCGTCATCCCTTGCGCGCGCAACCAATTGCGCCTGGATCTGCACAGCCGCGAGCGGCGTGCGCAGTTCGTGCGCGGCATCGGCAACAAAGGCCTTTTGCGTGTCGAGCGCCTGCGCGAGGCGTTCGAGCAGCGCGTTCAGCGCATGTACGAGCGGCATCACTTCGCGCGGCAAACGCTCTTCGGGCAGCGGATCGAGCGCCTCGGGATGACGCGTGTCGAGCGCGCGCGCCACGCGCGACAGCGGCTTGAGCCCGCGCCCCACCACCATCCACACCGCGAGGCCGAGAAACGGCAGCAGCACGATCAGCGGCCAGAGCGTGCGCAGCGCGACATTCGCGGCGAGCCGGTTGCGCACCGATACCGGCTGCGCCAACTGCACGACGTTGTCGCCGACGATCGCGCCATAGACGCGCCAGTCGCCGCGATCGGTTTTCTCGGTGGAAAAGCCAAGCTCCGCGCGCGGCGCGAGCGGCGCACGCGGATGCGAGTAATACATCAGGACACCGTTGCGATTCCAGATCTGCAACACGATGCCCTCGTCGCCGGTGTCGCGCGAACTGAGGATCTCGTTGAACGGCTCGGAGGGCAATGCCTCGGCGATTTCCTGCAACTGGTAGTCGAACAGTTCGTTGGCTTCCGCGAGCGCCTGGCGGTAAATCAGCCAGCCCGCGAGGCACACGCCCGCGACCACGATCGCGAGCAGCCAGAACAGCAATTGTCTTCGTATTGAACTCATGCGTTGCGCGGCGTCCTTATGCGTGCTTATGCGTCCTCACGCTTCCTTCGCGATCATGTAACCGAGGCCGCGCACGTTGCGGATCAGATCGGCCCCCAGCTTCTTGCGCAGCGCGTGGATATAGACCTCGACGGTATTGCTGCCGATCTCCTCGCCCCAGCCGTACATTTTTTCTTCGAGCTGGGTCTTGGAGAGCACCGCGCCGGGACGCGCGAGCAGCGCTTCGAGCAGCGCGAATTCGCGCGCCGACAGCGCGACGGGCGTACCGTCCTGGGTCACCTGGTGCGAGGCCGGATCGAGCGTGATCGAACCATGACGGATGGTGGAATCGCTGCGGCCCGACTGACGGCGGATCAACGCACGCATGCGCGCGCCCAGTTCGTCGAGATCGAAGGGCTTGATGAGGTAATCGTCGGCGCCCGCGTCGAGCCCCTTCACGCGATCGGCAATGGCGTCGCGTGCAGTGAGGATCAGCACCGGCAGCGCGTTGCCGCGCGCGCGCAAGGTGCGCAGCACATCGAGGCCGTCGCGCTTGGGCAGCCCGAGATCGAGCAGCATCAGATCGTAGCTTTCGCCACTTGCGGCCGACAGCGCGGCTTCGCCGTCCTCGACCCAATCGACCGCAAAGCCGTCGCCGCGCAGCGCCTTGCGCACGCCTTCGGCGATCATGCGGTCATCTTCGACTAGCAGTATGCGCATCTTGATGAATGGACAGCGCGGCGCTTGAAGGCCGCGCTTCGTTGGTAGCGATGCTGCATTCTAGCGCCTCGCCACGGCCTTCCCTTTCAACGCGCAGTCGGTCCGGGCGCGCAAAGCTGGCGGCAACCCTGCGCTCGCGTAACGTTTGTCGGCCTTTTTGGGGAACTCGGGCCGAACTTGTGCGGATTTCATGTACGCGACGCACGCACGCCGCGCGAGGTCTTTACAATGAGCGCTTTTGCGGCGCACCACGCCGCGATGCTGATTGCGCCCTTTCATGTCGCCCGATTTTCTGGTGGCGGCGCATGCATCGCCGGCGTAGAGCGAGCGCGATTTTTTGCTGTTTTTGCCGCTGTTTTTGTTCCTGTTCTTGCCGATGTTTTCCGCGTCCGTGCGCACCGCGCGCGGTCCCTGCACTGCCCGCCCAATCCCAACGTTGCCCACGTTTTTCATGCCGCCCGTTTTGCTGTCCCGACTACGCACTGTCCTCCGTCCGACGCGCGCCCCCCGCCCGCGCGCGCTCGCGCTCGCCCTCACGTGCGCGGCGTTCGCAACCGCCTTCGCCGGCGCGCCGGCCGCCCAGGCGCAGCCCGAAGGCGCGCCGCGCCTGCCGGCCGTCAATGTGAGCACCGATCTGCCGCCGAGCGTCATGGCGGGCCTCGCGAAAGCGCACGTGCCGCTGTCGTCGGTGAGCGTGGTGATCGAGAAGGTCGGCGACCGTCAGCCGAGCCTCGCCGTCAACGCGGGCCAGCCGATGATGCCCGCCTCGACGATGAAGCTCGTCACCACCTGGAGCGGTCTGGCGATGCTCGGCGCCGACTATCGCTGGAAGACCACCGCCTACACCGATGGCGAAGTCGACGCGAACGGCACGCTGCACGGCAACCTCTACATCAAGGGCACGGGCGACCCCAAGCTGGTGCCCGAAGAACTGGTCGATCTGGTGCAGAAGATCCGCCAGGCCGGCGTCATGCGCATCGAAGGCTCGCTCGTGCTCGACAAGAGCGAATTCGATCCTTCCACGCGCGACCTGCCCTCGTTCGACGGCGACGAAAGCGCGCCCTACAACGTCGGCCCCGATCCGCTGATGTACGCCTTCAAGGCGCTGTCGTTCACGTTCTCGCCGTCGCGCGAAGGCGTGTCGATCGACATCGTGCCGCCCGTCGCGCAATGGCAGATCGACAACCAGATTCGCGAGCGCGGCGGCGCGTGCGGCGGCCTGCTGCCCAGCCCCCAGGTCACGCCGGGCGCGAACGGCCTCGTCACCGCCAGCTTCGCGGGCAATTACGCGATGCGCTGCGGCGAGCGCACGCTCAACATGGCCGCCCCGGTCGATCATTCGACCTTCTTCGCGGACGGTTTCCTCGCGCTCTGGCAACAGGCCGGCGGCAGCTTCGCCGGGACCACGCGCGAGGGCGTCGTGCCGCCGCGCGCGCGCGTGCTTGGCGTGCACCAGAGCCCGCCGCTCGGCGACGTCGTGCACGACATCAACAAGTTCAGCAATAACGTGATGGCGCGCAACCTCTTCCTCACGCTCGGCGCGGTCGAGAACAAGCCGCCCGCCACCACCCAGAAGGCCGCCGCGGCCGTCACCACGTTCCTGCGCCGCAGCGGCCTGAACATGCCCGAACTCGTGCTCGACAATGGCTGCGGCCTGTCGCGCGAAGAGCACATCAGCGCGCTGTCGCTGGCGAATCTGCTGCAGACGGCGAATGCAAGCCCGGTGGCGCAGGTGTTCATCGACTCGCTGCCAATCGTCGGCGTGGACGGCACCATGCGCAACCGTCTCACTAACGCGGGCGTGGGCGGCAACGCGCACATCAAGACCGGCACGCTGCGCGACGTGCGCGCCATCGCCGGCTATGTGGCCGCCGAAAACGGCAGCACGTGGATCGTCGTGAGCCTCATCAACGACCCGCGCGCCGAAGCCGCACGCGCTGCGCACGACTCGCTGCTCGAATGGGTCTACAAGGGCATGCCCGAAGAAGCGCCGGTCTATGTCGATCCGCATCCGAAGCGCTCGACCAAAGCGTCGCGCGCCGGTCACGCTTCGAAGCCGGTTGGGCATGTGGAGCGCGTCGACTACAAGGCAAAGCCGGCTGAAAAGGCGAGCGCGAAGGCTACGCCCAAAAAGAAGCAGCACGCCGCGCATTAGTCCTCCAGAACGCCCGGCGGGCGCGTGCCCGCCGCGCCTTTCCAACTGCCGCCCTCGACGCCCGGAATGCCCATCCGGGCCGCTCGAAGGGCGTGCAAAACCGCCGCGATGGATCGAATCGCGGCGTCTGCCTTCGAAGTTTTCCTCTAGCAAAGCCTCAAGCGTCGCGTGCGTGTCGCGTGTACTCTGACGGGCACAGTCCGAGCAGCGCGACATACAACACCCAGGCGCGCCGGCGTCCGCATCAGACGGACAATAAGACACAACACAACAGAGACAACACCGCCGCGCTGGCAGACCAGCGCCGCCCACGGGACAAGGAGGACGACGTTCGTGCAGTTCGACGCTGAATGGCTGCTGCTCGCGCTCGCGCCCGTGTTCCTCGCCTGCATCGGCTGGGAGGCCTGGCATCTCGCCCGCACGCGCCCCGGCGCCGCCCTCTACAGCTGGCCCGATACGCTTTGCAACGCCGCGCTCGCGCTCATGCATCAAGGCGCCGACAAGCTCGCCTGGCTCGTCGCCATTCCGGTCTATGCGTGGGTTTATCACCATTGGCGCATCGTGAACTGGCAGCCGGGATGGCTCGCATGGCTCGCGTTATTCGTCGCGCAGGATCTGCTCTATTACGTGTTCCACCGCGCGAGCCATCGCGTGCGCTGGCTGTGGGCCGCACACGTCGTCCATCATTCATCGGCACGCCTGAATCTTTCGACCGCGTTTCGCCAGAGCCTCATGTATCCCGTCGCGGGCATGTGGCTTTTCTGGATTCCGCTGGCCGTGCTCGGCTTCCCGCCGATGCAGATCGTCGGCATCGTGCTCGTCAATCTCGGCTTTCAGTTCTTCGTGCACACGCAAGCCATCGGCAAGCTGGGCTGGCTCGAATCCGTGATCAACACGCCGTCGATGCATCGGGTCCACCACGCGCGCAACGACCGCTATATCGACCGCAACTATGCCGGCGTGCTGGCGATCTGGGATCGCCTGTTCGGCAGCTATGTCGAGGAAGACGCGCACGAGCCGCCGGTGTACGGCATCGTCAAGCCGCTCGACAGCCATAACCCGCTCAAGGCGAGTTTTCACGAGTGGATCGACATTGGCCGCGACTGTGCGCGCATGCCCGACTGGCGCACGCGCTTTGCTGCACTGTTCGCGCCGCCGGATTGGTGCGCACGACGGGATGCAATGCGGGATGCAATGCCGGACGCAAGGAAAGACGCATGGAAGGACGCAAAGCCGGGAGAGCAGCGCATGCAGCAAGGAACCCCATTCACGGTGACGGAAAACAACACCGAGGGTGACCTCGGGTCGCGCAAGACCTGAGAGATTGCGTAGGCTGATGGCCACAGCCCGGGGATCGACGCAAAACACAAAAAGCGCTGCGCGGCCGGCAGTGCGGAGCAGTCGGCGTGGACGAAGTATCGCAACATGGCAACGGCGGTCCGGGTCGGGGTTGAAATTGCTGGCCGCCCCGACGACCCGACCGCCGCGCGCCTCAGAACACGGATCTATCCGTACTGGAACGAAGCGGCAACAAGGCAGTGGCAACAGTGGCAACACCCGCCACACACAGAGGAGATGAAGTGAATATGAAGCAACAAGCACCGAGACACCGTACGATGCTGCGCACCACCCAGATCGCCCTCGCGAGCGCGGCTTTCGCGCTCCTCGCCGCCTGTGGCGGCGGCAGCAGCGGCGACAACAATTCGAGCGCCACGCCGCCTTCGGGCACCAAGCTGCAGGTCGTGGCCTTCGGCACCAGCCTGACCGACGCCGGCACCTATTCCGAGCAGATCACGCCGGGCTTCGGCGGCGGCCGCTTCACGACCAACCCGGGCGAAGTCTGGGCGCAGAAGGTCTCCGAATACTTCGGCAATACGCTGAGCCCGGCCTTCGAAGGCGGCTTCGGCCTGCCGCTGACGGCCACGGGCGGTCTCGACTACGCCCAGGGCGGCGCGCTCGTCTTCACCGGCGGCGTGAGCAACACCAGCGCCGCGATTCCGGCCGCCAGCGAGCAGCCGATCACGTGGCAGCTTCAGCAATACCTCGCGCAACACGGCAGCTTCAATGCGAACCAGCTCGTGCTGGTCGAAGGCGGCGCGAACGAAATCCTCGGTCTGGTCGACAACAGCGCGGCAGGTCTGACGGCGTTCGGCAAGGCGCTCGCGGCCAGCTCCTATGCGACGCTGGTGAGCAACACCACGGTCCAGCAGCAGGTGGTCGCCTCGCTCGTCCAGCAAGGCTTCAGCACCGCACAGGCAACGGCGCTCGTGCCCGCCGCCGTGCTGCTGCAGGTCGTCAAGGCCGATACGAACGCCGCGACCGACTTCGCCTCGATCATGCCGATCCTCGAAGCCGCCACGGAACTGTCCAACCTCGTCAACACGCAGATCGCCGGCACCCCCAAGGTGGCCGTCGTGACGGTGCCGGACATCGGCAAGACGCCGGCCGCACTCGCCGTCGACGCCGCCGCGAAGGTCACGCCCGGCTCGACGGGCGCGCCCGACCAGGCGCTCTCGCTCATCACGGCCGCGTACAACCTGACGCTGATCCAGGGTCTGTCGACCTCGATCGCGGCGAAGAAGGTCGTGCTGGTGGATACGTTCTCGTGGCTCGATTCGTCGATCGCCAATGCGGCAAGCCTGGGCTTCAGCACGACCAACACGGGCACGGCGTGCAACCTGACGCTGATGCAGCAGAACGCCACCAACTACGCGCTGGCGCATCCGTCGGTGCTCGGTCTGCCGTCGGGCACGTCGCAGACCGTCATCAACGCCGCTGCGGCCGTGTATGGCGCGCAATTCGCGTCGTCGCTGTTCTGCTCGCCGCAGACGCTCACGAGCGCCGACGCGCCCACGACCTATATGTTCGCGGATCTGGTGCACCCGACCACGGCGCTGCACGCGCAGTTCGCCGCCTACGTCGAGACGCAACTGGCTGCGGCCGGCATCGGCAAGGCGCCGTAATCAGCCTGCTTCTGCCGCACTAAAAGCAAACACCCCACGCGACTTGCGGCCGTGGGGTGTTTTTTCATGCGCGGCGCCCAAGCTGCGAGCGGGCGCGAGCGCCTCAGTCCTGTTGCTGCTCGAACGCCGCCGCCGCGCGGCCCAGCCGGTCGTTCACGGCGATCCATTCGATCGTTTCCGGCAGCTTTTCGATGAGAATGCGCGCGACGTTCGCACGATCGAGCGCGCGCAGCAGACTGTACAGCTCGCGCGCGTAGACCTGCGGCTCTTCCGGCGCGGCCACGAAATGCACGTTCGCCGCACTCGCCCACGCCTGCGCACGCGAAACGCGCGCCACCAGCGCGACCGTCTCGCCCGCATCGCGCGCGGCAGCCAGCATCGGCTCCAGCGCGTCGAACGGCAGCAGCGCCAGCGGCGTGCGCGGCGCGTAATGCGCCTTGAGCGTGCCCGAGGCGCGCGGCGCGGTGGCGTCCGAGCCATCGGGCAGACGCGGCGCTTCGCCCAGCACCCGCGCGATGTCCTGCGGGCTCACATGGCCGGGTCGCAGCAGCGCCGGGAAGCCGCGCGAGAGATCGAGAATGGTCGATTCGATGCCGACGTCGCACGCGCCGCCATCGAGCACATGGACCGCCGCGCCGAACTCGTCGCGCACGTGCTGCGCGGTGGTCGGACTAACGTGACCAAAGCGGTTCGCCGACGGCGCCGCCACGCCGCCATGGCCGCCGCGACGCTGCGAGAACGCCGCCAGCAGCCGCTGCGCGACCGGATGCGACGGGCAGCGCAAGCCCACCGAATCCTGGCCGCCGCTCACCGCATCGGGAATGCGCGCGTGGCGCTTGACGATCAGCGTGAGCGGGCCGGGCCAGAAGGCATCGACGAGTTTCTGCGCCGCCTGCGGCCATTCGGCGGCCCAGTACGTGGGGTCGCCGCCCGGCGGCAGATGCACGATCACCGGATGGTTGGCGGGCCGGCCCTTGGCCGCGTAGATGCGCGCGACCGCGTCGGGCGAGGCCGCGTCGCCGCCCAGACCGTAGACGGTCTCAGTGGGAAACGCGACCAGCTCGCCCGCGTCGAGCAACGCGGCGGCCCGGTCGATGTCGGCATCGCTGACGGGCGGCGCGGCGGCGCCGTTCTGCTGATCGGAAGACATAGTGTGGTCCAACTCAGCTCGTGACGATGTGCAGCAGGCGCGCGCAGTCGCGGGCGGCCGCGCGCGCTTCGTCGAGCGTCGGCGCGGTGAAGTTCACGTGGCCCATCTTGCGGCCTTCGCGCGCCTCTTCCTTGCCGTACAGATGCAGCCGCGCAGCCGGCATCGCCACAACCTGATCCCACGGCGGCGTGACGGGCGCTGCGCCCTTCTGGGCCTTCGCTTCACCGGCGCCTGCCGGGAACCACACATCGCCGAGGATGTTCAGCATCACGGCCGGCGAGTGCTGGCGCGTATCGCCCAGCGGCAGGCCGGTCATCGCGCGCACCTGCTGCTCGAACTGGCTGGTCGCGCACGCGTCGGTCGTGTAGTGGCCTGAGTTGTGCGGACGCGGCGCCATTTCGTTAGCGACCATCGAACCGTCTTCGAGGATGAAGAACTCTACGCACAGCACACCCACGTAGCCCAGCTTCGCGGCGATCTGCAGCGCAGACTGCTGGGCCTGCTGCACGAGCGCGTCGCTCGCGTCCGGCGCGGGCACGATGGTATGCGAGAGCACACCGTTGCGATGGGTGTTCTGCGCGAGCGGATAGACCACGGCCGCGCCGTTCGCGCCGCGCGCGATCAGCGCGCTCACTTCGAACTTGAGCGGCAGGCGCTTTTCCAGCACGCAGGGCACGCCGCCGAGCGACGCATGCGCTTCGCGCACTTCCTCGGCGTTGGTGACGCGGATCTGGCCTTTGCCGTCGTAGCCCATGCGCGCGGTCTTGAGAATCCCGGGCAGGACATCGGCGAGCGTCTTGTCGTCGATGGCGGCGAGCGCCTGCGACGATTCGATCACCACGTGCGGCGCGACCGGCACGCCCGACGACGCGATAAAGCGCTTTTCGGCGATGCGGTCCTGCGCGATCGCCACGCAGCGGCCAGCGGGACTGACGAAGGTGGATCTGGCGAGCGCGTCGAGGCTCGCGGCGGGCACGTTCTCAAATTCGGTCGAGACGGCTGCGCACAGGCGCGCGAGTTCGGTCAGGCCGGCCTCGTCGTCGTAGGCGGCGCAGATGTGGCGGTCGGCCACGGCGCCCGCGGGGCTGCTCGCGTCGGGATCGAGCACGGCGACGCGATAGCCCATCGCCTGGGCAGCAAAACAGAACATGCGGCCGAGCTGGCCGCCACCCACCATGCCCAGCCAGGCGCCGGGCAGGATCGGTGAAACCGGAGAGTTGTCAGGAGTCATCTTCGTGGTCGGTCGCGGCTGGCCGCGGCGCGTGGGAGTGCGTCGCACGGACCAGACCGGGGTTTAACGTCGGCGGGACGCGCACATCGCGAGCGCCCGCGCCGACGGGGGCGCTTACAGCGCCGGCAACACCATCGCATGCGCCGCTTCGTTCTGGCGCACACGGAAAGCCGCAAGCTTGTTCGCGTATTCGGGATCGGTACCGCTGAGCATCGAGACAGCGAAGAGCGCCGCGTTGGCCGCGCCCGCCTCGCCGATGGCGAAGGTCGCGACCGGCACGCCCTTGGGCATCTGCACGATCGAGTGGAGCGAATCCACACCCTTGAGGTACTTGCTGACCGCCGGCACGCCGAGCACCGGCACGGTGGTCTTGGCCGCCAGCATGCCCGGCAGGTGCGCAGCGCCGCCCGCGCCCGCGATGATCGCCCGCAGACCGCGCTCGCGCGCTTTCTCTGCGTACTCGAACATCTCGTCGGGCATGCGGTGCGCCGAAACAACCTTCGCTTCGTACGCCACGCCGAACTCCTGCAGGATCGCGACTGCGTGTTTCATCACATCCCAGTCGGAGCTGGAACCCATCAACACGCCCACGAGAGGCGCTGCGTGCTGGTGGGCCGTCTGAACTTCGCTCATTGTGCTTCCTTCTTCCCTCTAAATACTTGACGCGTGCCCGCTTAGGCGAGCTTTTGACCCGTGAGGCGCTCGAGCGCCTCCTGATACTTGGCCGAGGTCTTTTCGATCACTTCGTCCGGCAGCTTCGGCGCCGGCGGCTCTTTCGCCCAGTCCTGGGTTTCGAGCCAGTCGCGCACGAACTGCTTGTCGAACGACGGCGGGTTCGAGCCCACCTGATACTGGTCGGCGGGCCAGAAACGCGACGAGTCGGCAGTGAGCGCCTCGTCCATCAGGAACAACTGGCCATGGTTGTCCAGACCGAATTCGAACTTGGTGTCGGCGATGATGATGCCGCGCGTGGCGGCGTAATCGGCGGCTTCCTTGTACAGCTTGATCGAGATTTCCTTGATCGTGCGCGAGAGTTCGGTGCCGATGCGGCGCTCCATTTCCTCGTACGTGATGTTCTCGTCGTGATGGCCCATTTCGGCCTTGGCGGCCGGCGTGAAGATCGGCTCGGGCAGCTTTTGGGCGTTTTGCAGGCCTGCGGGCAAATCGACGCCGCACACCGCGCCGGTTGCCTGATAGTCCTTCCAGCCGCTACCGGCCAGATAGCCGCGCACCACGGCTTCGACGAGGATCGGCTCAAGGCGCTTCACCACCACGGCGCGGCCCTTGACCTGTTCGACTTCGTCGGCGGACACGACGGTTTCGGGCGCCACGCCCGTGAGGTGGTTCGGCACGACGTGCTTGAGCTTTTCGAACCAGAAGTCAGCCATCTGGTTGAGCACCTCGCCCTTGCGCGGAATCGGCTCGCCCATAATCACGTCGAATGCCGAGAGGCGGTCGGTCGTGACGATCAGCAGCTTGTCGGTGCCCACGGCATAGTTGTCGCGGACCTTGCCGCGACCGAGAAGCGGCAGCGAGCGGAGCGTGGATTCGTAGAGGGTAGACATCGTCGTGATTCGCTAAAAGAACAATCGAAACGGAAGCGGGACCGGCGCGGAAGGCCGGAATCCAGAAAGTACTGCCAAGGTAAACCGCGAGGGTAAACCAAAAACCGCTAAAAAGCTCATCGCCGTCCCCCCGAAACTGGCGGAAACGGCGACGTTTTCATCTCGCTACGGGTCTCGCGCTCAACGGGCAACCGCCCGCAGATGAAGTCAGATCAGCCGGACTTAGCGCACAATCTGCGCGAGTTCGCCCGACTTGTACTTCTCGGCGATCTTGTCGAGCGAGACCGGCTTGATCTTGCCAGCCTGACCTTCGCAACCGAACGCGAGGAAGCGGTCCACACAGACCTTCTTCGCGGCTTCGCGAGCCGGCTTGAGGTAGTCGCGCGGGTCGAACTTCGACGGGTTCTCGTACATATAGCGACGGATCGCGCCCGTGATGGCCAGACGCAGGTCGGTGTCGATATTGATCTTGCGCACGCCGTGACGAATGCCTTCCTGGATCTCCTCCACCGGCACGCCGTACGTTTCCTTCATATCGCCGCCGAATTCGCGGATTTCAGCCAGCAGTTCCTGCGGCACCGACGACGAACCGTGCATGACCAGGTGCGTGTTCGGGATGCGGGCGTGGATTTCCTTGATGCGCTGGATCGACAGGATGTCGCCCGTGGGCTTCTTGGAGAACTTGTAGGCGCCGTGCGAGGTGCCGATGGCGATGGCCAGCGCGTCGCACTGGGTCAGCTTGACGAAATCGGCGGCCTGCTCCGGATCGGTCAGGAGCTGCTCGCGCGTCATGGTGCCTTCCGCGCCGTGACCGTCTTCCTTGTCTCCCTTCATGGTTTCCAGCGAACCGAGCACGCCCAGTTCCGCTTCGACCGTGACGCCGATCGAGTGCGCCATTTCCACGACCTTGCGCGACACATCGACGTTGTACTCGTACGAAGCAACCGTCTTGCCGTCGGCTTCGAGCGAGCCGTCCATCATCACGCTGGTGAAACCACTGCGGATCGCGGCCATGCAGACGGCCGGCGATTGACCGTGATCCTGGTGCATCACGACCGGGATATGCGGATACGACTCGACCGCTGCTTCGATCAGGTGGCGCAGGAACGGCTCGCCCGCGTACTTACGCGCGCCGGCCGAGGCCTGCATGATCACGGGCGAACCGACCTGGCTGGCCGCTTCCATGATCGCCTGAACCTGTTCGAGGTTGTTCACGTTGAACGCGGGCAGACCGTAGCCGTTTTCGGCCGCGTGGTCGAGCAATTGACGCATTGAAACGAGAGGCATTGTTGCTACTCCTTTGATTTGAAACGAATTGCTTCGTGCCGCCGGCCGTCTTGCGCAGCCGGTCGAGGGCGGCCTGGCGGCCGCCTCCCGCGTGCTCGTCGCGGGCTCAATAGCGTGATTTTATCGCGAAGCGACTGCAATTCCCGCGCCGAAACGCGCAACTGGCATGAAATTGGCGTATCGAAACGTCAAATCCGCGAGAAGATGCAAAAAGGATTGACAGCCCGCGCGGTGCCTCACCTGTGCGCAAGCCGGAAAAGCGGGGATTTACGGCGATTTCACTGCGATCTTGCAGACATTTAGCGCCGATCCGATACCAATTTGATACCAGTCGGCGCTAATGGTGTTAACTCAGAACCGCGTCACCGCACCGGGTTACAAAACGTCGCCGACACGCACGATCTTCAGCGTATTGGTGCCGCCCGGCTGGCCCATCGGCTCGCCCACGGTCAGCACGACCATGTCGCCGCGCGACGCGTAGCCCTTGCTCACCACCACTTCGATGGCTTGCTGAAGCGCCGTGTCACGGTCGCTGCTGGTGTCCAGATGCAGCGGCGTGACATTGCGATAGAGCGACATCGCGCGTTCGCTGCCCTCGCGCGGCGTGAGCGCGAAGATCGGCACATGGGTCCAGTGGCGCGACATCCACAGCGCGGTCGAACCCGATTCCGTCAGCGCGACAATTGCCTTCGCGCCCAGGTGATAGGCCGTGAACAGCGCCCCCATGGCGATCGACTGATCGATGCGCGTGAAGGTGCGGTCGAGGAAATCCTTGTCCAGCTCGGATTGTTCGGACTTTTCGGCTTCGAGGCAGATCGCGGCCATCGCTTCGATGGTCTGCACCGGATACTTGCCCGCCGCCGATTCCGCCGAGAGCATCACGGCGTCCGTGCCGTCGAGCACCGCGTTGGCGACGTCCGAGACTTCGGCGCGCGTGGGCACCGGCGCGTAGATCATCGACTCCATCATCTGCGTGGCGGTGATCACGAGCTTGTTCGACTCGCGCGCCATGCGGATCATGCGCTTTTGCAGCGCGGGAACCGCCGCGTTGCCCACTTCCACGGCCAGGTCGCCGCGCGCGACCATGATGCCGTCCGACGAATCGAGAATTTCCTGCAGCGCCGGAATCGCTTCGGCGCGCTCGATCTTCGCGATCATCTTCGGCTTGATGCCGAACGGTGCGCCCGCGATGTTGGCGAGCTGGCGCGCCATTTCCATGTCGGTGGCGTTCTTGGGGAAGGACACGGCCACGAAGTCCACACCGATCGACATCGCCGTGCGGATATCCTCCATATCCTTCGCGGTCAGGGCCGGCGCCGTGAGGCCGCCGCCCTGACGGTTGATGCCCTTGTTATTGGACAGCTCGCCGCCGATCTTCACGGTCGTGTGAATTTCGCTGCCGATCACGCGCGACACGTCGAGCACGATCAGGCCGTCATTGAGCAACAGCACGTCGCCCGGCTTCAGGTCGCGCGGCAGGTCCTTGTAGTCGAGACCGACGCGCTCGTCGTTGCCGAGTTCGCATTCGGCGTCGAGGATGAAGGGCTGGCCCGGTTCGAGCAGCGTCTTGCCGTTCTCGAACTTGCCGACGCGGATCTTCGGGCCTTGCAGATCGGCCATGATCGCGACTTCACGGCCGGCCTGACGGGCGCACGCCCGCACGTTCTCGGCACGCTGACGGTGATCGTCGGCGGTGCCGTGCGAGAAGTTGAGGCGCACCACGTCCAACCCTGCGTGGATCATTTTCAGCAGGACGTCCGGCGTGCTGGAAGCCGGACCGATGGTGGCGACAATCTTGGTGGCGCGATGCATGAGTCTCCTCGTCTGGATAGGATCGCTGGGAAAACCGTTACTGCGAGAAGTGCTGGCCGGCGGCGCTGCGGGTGCAGTGCGGCCGTAACGCGCACCGGTGATGCCCGGCGTCGCTTTCTTTGACGGCGCCGCGACGGCCGGCGCTACTGGCGCGGCCGGTGCGGCGTTACTTTCATGCGTAATTGCCTGTGCGGATGGCTTTGAAGCGGCCTGCGAAGCCTCGCCGATGGACGTGTCCGTGCGTCCTTCAGCGGCTTGCGGCGTCACCGTTGTCGCGAGCGATTCAGCGGTCGCTGCGCCAGACGGAGTCGATTCAGTTGCCAACCCAGTTGCCGGTTCAGGCGTCAATTCAGTTTCAGTCACCGCGTCGAGAACAGCAACGGCGGTCGCGTCCGCCCGTGCCTCTTCTGACGCGGCTTGCAGGGGCGCACGCCCCTGCTGTGCGGCGGCCTGGGGCGCTGCGCGCCCCTTCTGCTGGGCGGCCCCGGCTGCGGCGCGCTGTTGCGCGTTCGCACGAGGAAGCTTGTTTGTGGCCTTCCCGGCCGGGGCGCGCGGCGCCACTTAGGAAGCCGCCCGGGTTTCGAGCACTTCGACTGCCGGCAGCTTCTTGCCTTCCAGGAACTCCAGGAACGCGCCGCCGCCGGTCGAGATGTAGCTGACCTTGTCCGCGATGTTGTATTTCGCGATGGCCGCGAGCGTGTCGCCGCCGCCTGCGATCGAGAACGCGCCCGAATTCGCGATGGCATCCGCGAGCGTCTTGGTGCCGTTGCCGAACTGGTCGAACTCGAACACGCCAACCGGGCCGTTCCACACGATCGTGCCGGCCTGCGCGAGCTGCGCGGCGAGCGCATTGGCCGTCACCGGGCCGATGTCGAGGATCATATCGTCGTCGGCAACATCGGCGACGTCCTTGGTTTCGGCCTTGGCCGTCGGCGAGAATTCCTTGGCCGTGACCACGTCCGTCGGGATCGGCACCGAAGCGCCACGAGCGCGCGCGGCGTCGATGATCGCGCGGGCGTCGTCGATCAGATCGACTTCAGCCAGCGACTTGCCGATCTTCAGGCCTGCGGCCAGCATGAACGTGTTGGCGATGCCGCCGCCGACGATCAGCTGATCGACCTTTTCGGCCAGCGACTTGAGGATGGTGAGCTTGGTCGAGACCTTGGAGCCTGCGACGATTGCCACCAGCGGACGCTTGGGCGCGCCCAGCGCCTTGCCCAGCGCGTCCAGTTCGGCCGCCAGCAGCGGGCCTGCGCAGGCGATGCCCGCGTATTTGGCGATGCCGTAGGTGGTGGCTTCGGCGCGGTGCGCGGTGCCGAAAGCGTCATTCACGTAGATGTCGCACAACCGGGCCATCTTCTGCGCGAGTTCGTCGGAATTCTTCTTCTCGCCCTTGTTGACGCGGCAGTTTTCGAGCAGCACGACGTTGCCCGGCTCCACGTTCACGCCGTTTTCGACCCAGTTGGCGACCAGCGGCACGTCGCGGCCGAGCAGTTCGGCCAGACGCTTCGCAACCGGTGCGAGCGAGTCTTCGGGTTTGAATTCACCTTCGGTCGGGCGGCCCAGGTGGGACGTGACCATGACAGCCCCGCCCGCATCCAGCGCGGCCTTGATGGCCGGCACGGAAGCGCGCACGCGGGTGTCTTCGGTGATGTTGCCGTGGTCGTCCTGCGGCACGTTCAGGTCGGCGCGGATGAACACCCGCTTGCCTTTGAGCTTGCCTTCGGAGATCAGATCGGAAAGACGCAGAACCTTGTTCATGGACATGTCATCTTGATGGTGGGAAGGCGGTGACAAGGCGATGCAGGTCCGCGGGCCCCGAGGGACGCGTAGGCGTTTCCTCAGGCAGCCAGGGCGGCGAAATGCGCGACGGGCGCGGCGCGGGATCCGCGCGGCTGCCGTCTCCAGGCGCCGGCGCGGGTCGCTTGCTCGGCGCTCGGCACGAGCCGGCATCGAATTGCGAGATCGGTATTTTAGCCGATAGCCAGGATGATCTGAGGCGTGCTTCGGCGAATGTCCCGTATTTGGGAGAACGCTGAGTGCGAAGCTTACGATTGTGCAACGCAGCATGCCCTTTAACGGATTAACGATCAGGCCCGCGGCAGCCGCCGATACAATCGACGGGAGATATCCGCCAATTCGTCCCGGGTCCAGCGCTGATCCCGCGGTAAAGCGCCCCGGACGCCCGCCGCGCGCGCCCGCGAGCGCGCTCGCGCCGCATAAATGACGTTAGAATGATCTTCTTTGCCGAACTCAGGCGCGACGTGCGCCTGGACAGGCGCGCAATGCACGATGAGTCGCGGTTTGGTGCGATTTTCGCCCGATATGCGCGTTATATAGACTTACGCTTTGCGCCGCTTTTTGCCCGGTTTTTGCTCGCTGAATCACCGTTATTCACCGTTTTCACTGCACTCGCCTGGAGAATCGTATGTCAATGGCCGACCGCGACGGCAAGATCTGGATGGACGGCAAGCTGGTGGACTGGCGCGACGCCAACATCCATGTGCTGACCCACACGCTGCATTACGGCATGGGCGTCTTTGAAGGCGTACGCGCCTACAAGACCCCCAACGGGACCGCCATCTTCCGCCTCGCCGAGCATACGAAACGTCTGCTCAATTCGGCCAAGATCTTCCAGATGGACGTGCCGTTCGACGCGAAAACGCTGGCTGACGCCCAGCTCGTAGTCGTGCGCGAGAACAAGCTGGAATCGTGCTACATCCGCCCGATCATCTGGGTCGGCTCGGAAAAGCTCGGCGTGTCGGCGAGGGGCAACACCATTCACGTGGCGATCGCCGCCTGGCCGTGGGGCGCCTATCTGGGCGAAGACGGCCTCGCCAAGGGCATCCGCGTGAAGACCTCGTCGTTCACGCGCCATCATGTGAATGTGTCGATGGTGCGCGCCAAGGCGTCGGGCTGGTACGTGAATTCGATTCTCGCCAACCAGGAAGCCACCGCCGACGGCTACGACGAGGCGCTCCTGCTGGACGTCGACGGCTACGTCTCGGAAGGCTCGGGCGAGAACTTCTTCCTCGTCAACAACGGCAAGCTCTACACGCCGGATCTCGCGTCCTGCCTCGACGGCATCACGCGCGACACGGTCATCACGCTCGCGCGCGACATGAACATCCCCGTGATCGAGAAGCGCATCACGCGCGACGAGGTCTACACCTGCGACGAAGCGTTCTTCACCGGCACCGCCGCCGAAGTCACGCCAATCCGCGAACTGGACAACCGCACTATCGGCTCCGGCTCGCGCGGGCCGATCACGGAGAAGCTGCAATCGGCGTTCTTCGACGTCGTGTCCGGCAAAAACGAGAAATACGCGCACTGGCTCGCCAAGGTCTGAGAACCCGCGCGCCAAGCAATTTTGCGCCCCACTGCTATACAGAGAATCATCCCCATGAGCGAAATCAAGGAAATGCCGCTGGTCGAACTGAAGGCCAAAGACCTGCCGGCGTATTGCCCCAACCCGTCGATGCCGCGCTGGAGCAACCATCCGCGTGTCTTTATCGACGTGACGCATGGGGAAGCCAAGTGCCCGTACTGCAGCACGCGCTACAAGCTCAAGGAAGGCGAGGTCGTACACGGCCACTGATGGCCGGCTCGAAGCGGAGAGCGTGTCCTTTGCATGCTGGAAGACGAGGGCCCGCTTCACCGCTTTGCGGCACTTTCCGCGCTTTAAAATCTGGCGCTTTGACTCCTGGCATCCCGACATTACCGCGTATCGTCAACGTGGTCATTGCGCGGCATGCCGCGTGCTTTGCACAGCTCCCGACGCGCTCCGGCGCGTCTTTTCCTAACCGCGTTTCGCGCGCGCCGTCGCTGGCCCTTCAGCTTGGGGCCGCCCGTGCCCGAAACCTATGCCTTTTTCCGGACTTTGAATCCCGATGCGCCGCGCGCTGGTAATTGCACCGAACTGGATCGGTGACGCACTGATGGCGCAGCCGCTTCTTTCGCGGCTCGTAAAACTGCATCCGCGTATCGAAATCGACGCGATTGCGCCCACCTGGGTCGCGCCCGTGCTTGAGCGCATGCCCGAGATACGCGACGTCTACGCCACCGACCTCGCCCACGGCAAGCTGCAGTTGCTGCGCCGCTGGCAACTGGCGAGCGATCTGCGCGCCGAGCACTACGATGCGGCCTATGTGCTGCCGAATTCGCTCAAATCCGCGCTGATTCCGTGGCTCGCGAACATTCCGTTGCGGATCGGCTATACCGGCGAGAGCCGCTATGGCCTGCTCAACGTGCGCCACGCCAATCCGCCCAAGGACGAGCGTCCGCCGATGGTCAAGCACTACGCCGCGCTCGCCTGGGCGCCCGGCGCCAAGGTGCCCGACGATCTGCCGCTGCCGCGTCTCGAATCGGACCCGAATGAGGCCTCGCGGGTATCCGCGCGCTTCAATCTGGACACGCGCGTGCCGCTGCTGGTGTTCTGCCCCGGCGCGGAGTACGGCCCGGCCAAGCGCTGGCCGCCCGAGCATTTCGCGGCGCTCGCGCGTATGGTCGGCCAGTCGTTCCCCTACACGCAGATCGTCGCGCTGGGCTCGCCCAAGGACGCACCGCTCGCCCAGGCGATCGCCGACCAGGCGCCCAACGTGCGTAATCTGTGTGGCCAGACCGCGCTCGGCGAGGCCTGCGCGCTGATCTCGCGCGCGAGCGCCGTGGTCACCAACGATTCGGGTCTGATGCACGTGGCGGCCGCGCTGCGCCGCCCGCTGGTGGCGCTTTATGGATCGACGGATCCGCGCCACACGCCGCCCTTGTCCGAGCTTGCAAAGGTACAATGGCTGCATCTCGATTGCAGCCCTTGCTTTGCGCGCGAGTGTCCGCTCGGGCATCAGAAGTGCCTGCGCGATCTCAGCGCAGAACAGGTCTTCGACGATTTGCGCGGCATGCTGGTCGCCCAGCGCTGAATTACGTCTGCCCGCTGCCTCCACGTTGCGCACAAGCCACGCTTTGACGTGTCCAGCAACGTGGATGTGCGGCACGCCACCGACGCCGCACCCCGCTTGCGCGCCCAATGATCGAAAGTGCGAGGGAAAGTGCGAGCGAACTCGCCAGGCAAGACGTAGGGAGCGCGCAGGACGCAAGCCAGCCGCGGCATCGCAAACCGAAGCCAACGCCAACCCGCGCGCGAAGCGCATCAGATCAACGAGCCATGCCACGTTTTGCCCACATCTTCGAAGCCGCCGCGGACACTCTCAACGCGTACTACCAGGCCGTCGCGGAGGTCAACGTCGACGCATTGATGGGCCTGTGGATCGACGAGGAGTTCGTTAGCTGCATCACCGCAGAAGGCCCGCACCTGCACGGCCTGGCCGAGATCCGCGCGGGTCTGGCCTCGCAGCTGGAAGCGGCGCCGGTGTCGATCGAGCCGCTCGACATCCGCGTGTACGACAGCCTGGGCACCGTGGTCTACGCGATCGTCGAAGCACACCGCCCGGTCGATCCCAACGCGATCCCGGCGATGGTCTTCACGACCTACGTGATGGTTCACGAACGCGGCGAATGGCGCATCGCGCACATTCACGCGAGCAGGATGCCCGACGATGCAGCGAGCCAGTTCTCGGCCAAGCTGCGCCACGGCCAGGGCGCGCTGCACTGAGGTAAGACGCGCGGGCCGCCCGCATGCGGCTCGGCGTGCAGTTGAATTGAATCGAATAGCAGGAACAAGAAGTCACGCAGCTGCAAGAAGGGGACGGCCATGAGCATGACAGGCGACGAAGCAAGCAGATTCGACGCGGCACGACAGGTCGCACACGATGCCGCCGCGCCCTTCCCCACGCTGCCCGACACCACCTACCGGGCGCCGTTCTGGCTGCCCGGTGCACATATCCAGACCATCGTCCCCTCGCTGTTTTCGCGCCTGCCGATGCCGGTCTACCGGCGCGAGCGCTGGGACACACCCGACGGCGATTTCATCGAACTCGACTGGGTCGACGCGCCCGCCCGGAGCGCCGCCAACGCGCCCCTCTTCGTGCTGTTCCACGGCCTCGAAGGCAGTTCGGGCTCGCACTACGCGCGCGCACTCGCCGCCGCCGCGACCGCTCGCGGCTGGCATGCCGTGATCCCGCACTTTCGCAGCTGCAGCGGGCCGATGAACCTGCTGCCGCGCTTCTACCATCTCGCCGATGCCGCCGAAGTCGACTGGGTGCTGCGCCGCCTCGCCGCGCAGCATGCCGGGCCGCTTATCGCCGCCGGCGTGTCGCTTGGGGGCAACGTGCTGCTGCACTGGCTCGCGCAGCAGCGCGAGGACGCGCGCATCGTCAGTGCGGCCGCTGCGATTTCCGCACCGCTCGACGTGCATGCGGGCGGCAAAATGCTCGCGAGCGGCTTCGGCATGATCTATACGCGCAGCTTCCTCAAAACGCTCAAGGTCAAGGCGCTGCAAAAGCTCGACCAGTTCCCAGGCCTGTTCGACGCCGATGCCGTGCTGGCCACGCGCAATATGTACGAATTCGACGACGTCGTGACCGCGCCGCTGCACGGTTTCCAGAGCGCGCACGATTACTGGACCCGCGCGACGGTGCGCCCGAAGCTGGGCGAGATCGCCGTGCCGACGCTGCTGCTCAACGCCCGCAACGACCCGTTCCTGCCCAGCGAGGTGCTGCCCGCGCGCCACGAAGTGAGCGCCGCCGTCGAGCTGGATCAGCCCGAGGACGGCGGCCACGTCGGCTTCATGACAGGGCCGTTTCCGGGCCGCAGCAAGTGGCTCGCGCAGCGCGTGACCGACTATCTCTCGCCCCACTTGCCCACTCATGGATGACATCGTCAAGCAGGCGCTCGCGCGCTGGCCTAACGTTCCCCATTGCAGCGGCTGGCTGCGTCTCGATGCGCGCGGCCACTGGCGTCTGCGCGACGAAGCCGATCAGCTACAAGGTGCGCCCGGCACGCCGGTGCGCCACGAAGCGCTGAACGCCTTTATCAGCCGCAACTACGAGCGCGGCGCGGATGGCCAGTGGTATTTCCAGAACGGGCCGCAGCGGGTGTACGTCGAACTGGAGTACACCCCCTGGGTCGTGCGGCTCGCGAAAGCGCAGGATGGCGCGCTCGAGCTCACCGACCATACGGGCAATGCGTTCGAACCCGCCGCCGTCTATATCGATGAGCAAGGCAGTGTGCTGTTCGCGGCATCGGCGCCATCGTCGAATCCGGCGCACAGCCGGGTGGCGCTGCTGCACGACCACGATCTCGACGCGTTCTCACAACACGCCACGCTCGACGACGACGGCGAAAGCGGCACCTTCCACTGGCGCGCCGACGCCGATCTGCCGCTGCAAGCCATCGCGCGCGCGGACGTGCCTGCTCGCTTCGGCTTCGTTCAGAGCCCCGAACAAAAAGAAAAAGCAGAAAAGGCCCAGGGCTGATCAACCGCGATCTTTCTCGTCCGCGCGCTCCTGCTGGTAGCGCGCCTCGAACTCGTGCAGGCGCGCGTCGATCGTCGATAGATCGTAGAAGCCCACCGATTTCATATCGCGCGCCTCCTTCAACTGCCGGATCGCCGACGGCCACGCGCCGTCGATCGCGAACTTCTCCGCCAGCGCGCGGCGCTGCGTGAGCTGATCGCCCAGCCCCGCGCTGGACTGCGCGAGATACTGCCACCACGCGCCCTGCTGCGGCTCGGATCCGGTTTCGCGGCGTGCGAGCGTCTGCGCTTCCTTGAACCGGCGCGCAGCGATCAAAGCCTGCAGCAGGCTGTCGGTGGCCGCGTGCGAGTCCGGCCAGGCCACATGCGCGGCTTGCGCGAGGCGCACAGCGTCATCGCTGCGTCCGGCGCTGCGGGCGATGTCGACAGCGAGCACGTCGAGACTCGGCGAACTGCGCTGTTTGCTGCCATCCCCGGCCTCGAACTGCGCGAACGCTGCCCGCGCTGTGGCGAGCGCAGCCTGCGCATCGTCGTAGCGTTCGAGCTGCAACTGGGCAAAGGCGATGCCGTACCAGTTCGCCGCCACATTGAGCGCGATGCGATCGTCGATTTCGGCGCGCAGCCGCGCGATTTCATCGATATATTCGCCGCGCGTGCGGTCTTGCAGCACCCGCACACGCGCGCGCACGAAGCCGTATTCCGCCGCCTGGCGCGGCTGCCGGTAAGGCGCGCGGCGCGCGCGGTCCTGCATGTCGGCGATACGCTCGCCGGTGAGCGGGTGCGTGCGCGCATAGGCCGGCGCGCCGGCATCGCCCGTCGACGCGCGTTCGAGCCGCTCGAAGAACGCCACCATGCCCCACGGATCGTAGCCCGCGCCTGCAAGCAGCTGGAACCCCACACGGTCCGCCTCATGCTCGGCGGCGCGCGAAAAGCGCAACTGGGTATCGACGGCATACGCCTGGCTGCCCATCGCGATCGCGCTGCCCAGATCGCCGCTGCGCGCCAGCACGCCCGCAAGAATGCCGAACAGGATGCCGGCGAGCGCCGTGTAACCGGTGCGCTCGCTCTGCGAAAGCATGCGCGCGATATGCCGTTGCAGCACATGCCCCATCTCGTGACCCAGCACGGAGGCCAGCTCCGATTCGGTCTGCGTCGTCACGATCAGCCCCGTGTTCACGCCGATGAAACCGCCTGGCAGCGAAAACGCATTGATCTGGCCATCGCGCATCGCGAAGAGGTCGAAGTCGGGCCGATAGCCGCCGATGAACTGCGTGGCCGCAGACGCCGACAGCCGTGCGGCCACCGCATTGAGATAGTCGAGTACGAGCCAGTCGCCGATGTAGTCGGGATCGCGCCGGATCTCGCGCATCACGCGCTCGCCGATGCGCCGTTCGGCCTGCGGCGTGAGCGCGCCGCCCGAGCCATCGCCCAGATCGGGCAGTTGCGGCACCCAGGCAGGCGGGCGCGCTGCGGCGTTTCCGTAAGCCGCGCCGCTGACGGACTCGCTGGTCCATGACTGCGCGAAGCGGCTCTGCGCGCCGCCGTAGGTGCCGAACACGCCCTGCGCGATTGAGGCGGGAATCACCGGTTCGGCGGCGTCGTCGAGCGCGCCGCTGACGAGCGCAGGCGCGCTGGAATTGAGCGCCGTGGAAGGTGAGGAAGGTGGATTCGATGTCGATTCGATCACCGATGTCGGCCGTGCGGTTTGTGCTTTCTGGGCCGCGCCGAGTGCGAGCGTCGCTGGCGTCCTCGCAGGCGTCGTCGCCGCCCCGCCGCTCGACGCCTGCGCCCAGACTTGCGGCTCGACGGCCAGCGCGACGCACAACCAGGCAGCAAGCAGCCGTTTCGGAAGCATCGAGGTCGGTTCTGGAAAGCGAAAGTAAGATTAGACGCTGAACGGGCCGATTGTAGAGGCTGGGCTTCGATCTCGCCCCGTGCCTGCACCTGCGTTTTCAGCCTGCGCTTGCGCCCTGCGAAGCGCTGTTAAGATAAGCGCCCCCATGAAGCTGCGGAGAATCCCCATGCCCGAACTCACACATTTCGACGCCGCAGGCGACGCGCACATGGTCGACGTCGGCGACAAGGCCGAGACCAAACGCATCGCCGTGGCAAGCGGCACGATCCGCATGCTACCCGGGACCTTCGCGCTGATCCGCGACGGCAACGCAAAAAAAGGCGACGTGATCGGCGTCGCGCGCATCGCGGCGATCCAGGGCGCCAAGCGCACCTCGGACCTGATTCCGCTGTGCCATCCGCTCGCGATCACGCGCGTGAAGGTGGATTTCGTGCTCGACGAGGCGCTGCCGGGCGTGCATTGCTCGGCGCAGGTGGAAACGCTGGGCCGCACCGGCGTGGAGATGGAAGCGCTGACCGCCGTGCAGGTTGGCCTGCTGACGGTCTACGACATGTGCAAGGCGGTGGACCGCGGCATGACCATCACCGATGTGCGCGTGCTGGAGAAGCACGGCGGGAAGTCGGGGGATTGGGTGGCGGCCTGAGCCTGAAAAAAGGCGGCGTGCGCTCGCGCGCTACGCCGCCCCTGATGGTGCACGATTGCGGTTGCGCTTGAAGCTCAATCATCCGAATCGTCATCATCGTCGCTGGCCGAAGCCGGCGGATTGCCGTACTGCTTCACCAGCCCGGCCTTGAAGCCCGCGAGCGTCGGCTCGTTGTCGAGCAGGCCGTAAAGCGCCGCCAGTTGCGTCGGCCAGTCGTGCAGCTCTTGCGCGAAAATCTTCAGGCGCGCCACCGTATCGGCCGCGCCGTCCGTATTCCCCGCCAGCGCCTGCAGCACCGCGTATCGACGCAGCACCGTCTCGCCCGGCAGCAGCGCGATTGCGCGCTCGTGCGCCGCCAGCTTGGTCGCAAGGCTTGCGGCGTCCATCGGCATGAGCGTCGCCATGCCGTAGTCGCCCCAGGCACGGAACAGGAACGACGGCGCTTCGGCGTATTGCTGCGCCGGGTGCGAACCGTAGTACAGCACTTCGGAACGGTTGTAGTCGCGCAGCACCGGCCAAAGCGACACGATGCCGCCGAACACGATCAGCGTATAAGCCGCGAACGCCGCACGCGATGGCACGAAACCCAGCGGCTTCGTTTCCAGCAGGCCGAACACGAACATCGCGGGCAGCAGGAAGAACATGTACTGCTGCGGATACTCGACGAGCGCGTGCATCACCAGCGCGCCGATCAGCGCGAAACCGAAGATGCGCTCAGCCGTTTGGCGCGCACGCAGCTGCCGCACGAACCACGCGAGCAGCCCGATCAGGACGATGCCGCAGCCCACCACGCCGGTCTTGGCGAGCAGGTCGAGGAAGATGTCGTGCGAGTTGTTGGCGATCTCGACGCCACCCAGCGTGCGCGCGAGTTCGAACTGGTGGATCGGGAAGTCGCCCCAGCCTACGCCCAGCAGCGGATGCTCCTTGAACATCGTCCAGCCGTAACGCCACAGCGCGATACGCGGCGCGATCTGGCCGGCATCCTTGAAACGGTCGGCCGCCGACTGGTCGAGCTGCAACTGGTAATGCACATTGGCCCAGCGCACGAAGGCGTTCACGGCCACGAAGATCGCGAACAGCACCAGCGGCACCAGCCAGTCGCGCAGACCGGCGTTCACCGCCAGACCGCTGTCGCCGCTTTCCGCTTCGCCGCGTACGCCGCGCGTTGCCGACAGCGCCATCCACAGGCCCGCCGCCACGATCACGGCGATCTGCAGCCACGGACCGCGCGACACGGTCAGCGCCAGACCGCCTGAATAAACCGCCGACAGCACGACCCACAGCAGAAGGTTCAGGCGACGCGTCTGCACGAGATAGAGCGCGGCGGCGGTCGCGAAGGCGATGTAGGTGGCCAGGTGATTGGCCTGCGCCATATTCCCGAACGGCCGGCGGTCGAATTGCACGTTATAGGCCACCACGAGCGGCGTGACCTTCACTTCGAGGTGCAGCAGCTGGATCACCTGGCTGAACACCGCAAACAACCCGCCGATCACCAGCGCCCAGGCGCCCCAAACCATCGCCGTGCGCACAAGCTGCGCGCGCGCGATGCCATAACCCGCATGCACGGCCATGAAGGCCGCCAGCAGATAGCCCGCGCCAAGCCAGTTCATTGAAGGCTGGGCAACCGGCAGCGCAATCGTCTGCACGACGAGCAGCAGCCCGAAAGCGAGCGGCACGAGCGCGACTACGGGCGAGGCAAACTCCACCTTCGGGCGCGCGGAGCGCACCAGCAGCCAGACGCCCGCGCCCACCATCAGGTAGAGCGCGAGCGCCGTGAATTCGGCATAGAACGTCGGAATCGGATACGTGTGGTTGACGACCGCATACGGCAGGATCAGCGCAAGGGCCAGCAGAACGAACGTAAGGTAACGCGCAAAAGGAGAAGGCATGGGAAGTGGGGGCGTCGGCAACCGGCGCACTATACAAAACTTTTCCCTCCCTGTGCGGCGGCCTGGAGACTAAATCCCGACTAATTCACGAGGAAATCCGCGCGCACAGACCAAACCACGCCATGCCTTCACCGCGATCCGTCAGTTCACGCTCAGGCGCGGCACTCCGGCGGAGCGAGATTGGACGGCAGCGTCGCCGCGTCGACCGGTGACGGGCCCGCGCCTGGCGCACCCAGCGACGAAGCCGTCTTGCCGCCCGCGAAGCACTCCCAGGTGAGCGTGCCGCCCTGCACCGAACCCTGCGCGAGCGCGACGCGTGCGGTGGGCGCATCGGCGTTATCGGGCACCGAGGGCACGAGCACCAGCGTATTGCTGCCCTGCGGCGCGATGCGCGGGGTGAAAGTCACGGTGATCTGCCCGGTGGCGTCGTCGATCTGCAACGAGGACACGTTGCGCGTGCCGGGTGGCGCGGTGTAGCCCGCACCGAAGGCATTGCCGCTCGCGGCGTTTTCGGCAACAGACAGCCGCGCCGCCGATGCCAGCGCCAGCCCCTCGCCTACCCGGCTGCGCGCCAGATAGTCCTGATAGGCGGGAATGGCGTAAGCGGCAATCACGCCGACGATGGCCAGCACGATCATCAGCTCGATGAGCGTGAAGCCGGGCGAGGCCCAGCGTAGTATCGCGCGGCAAGAGCGCATGATCGACGCGGCGCGAGTGGAAAACGAGCGTAAGGGGCGCGGGCTTTCGGGGTGTTGCGAAGCTGGGCTTGAAATGGCGAGGGATACGGTCTTCATCTGGGCTCCTGAAACGAAAAACGCCTGCCCACCGGAAGGTGAACAGGCGTTTCGATCGTATCGGCGGCCCGCTTTGCGGGGCAGTCGGCCAGATGGCTTAGGCGTGGCGCTGTCAGAGCGCGGAGGTCAACGCGCAGTCAATGCGCGCAGTCAATGCGCCTAGTCAACGCCCAGTCAATGCGAAGCCTGCGCGCGCGCCGCTTGGCGACGCTTGAGCAGATGCCCGACCAGCACCACGAAGAGCGCGCCCGCCACGCACATGCCGTATTCGGCGATCGGCGTGTCGAGCAGCGGCCAGCGATCGCCGGCCGGATCGTTGACGATCAGGCCGCCCGCGATCCAGCCAAGCAGCGCCGCCCCCAGCGTGACGATCACCGGATAGCGGTCGAGTAGCCGCAGCACGAGCTGGCTGCCCCACACGATCAGCGGAATGCTCACCATCAGCCCGAAGATCACGAGCGCGAGGCGGTGCTGCGGATCGGCGGCTTCGGCGGCGCCTGCGATGGCGATGACGTTATCGAGGCTCATCACCGCATCGGCGACGATGATCGTCTTGATCGCGCCCATCAGCTTGTCGGAAGGCTTCACGTCGGCGTGCCCGGCATGCGCGGGCGCGAGCAGCCTCACGCCGATCCACAGCAGCAACAGGCCGCCCGCGAACTTGAGCAGCGGCACATTGAGCAGCACCACGGCGAAGGCGATCAGCACGACGCGCAACACGATCGCGCCCACCGTGCCCCAGAGGATGCCGCGCAGGCGTTGCTGCGCGGGCAGGTCGCGGCAGGCGAGCGCGATCACCACGGCGTTATCGCCGCCGAGCAGGATGTCGATGACAATGATCTGGATGACTGCGCCCCAGTGGAGCGTCGTGAAGAACTCGAGCATGAAGACGGGAAATTGAGCTGCGCGCATCCTGTAAAAGAGCGCGCCAAATAAAAAAGCGAGGCAGCCATGACTGGCTCCCTCGCTTTTGTTCGGAAACCTCGTGAAAGGATTCCGCAAGCATATCAAAAAACGCCGGCCGCCCGCGCATCCGTGATGCGGCGAGCGGTAGCGTATTTCGAATTTACAGCACCGACTTGAGCAGACGGCCCATTTCCGACGGGTTGCGCGTGACCTTGATGCCGCACGCGTCCATGATTTCCAGCTTCGCTTCGGCCGTATCCGCACCGCCCGAGATCAGCGCGCCGGCGTGGCCCATGCGCTTGCCCGGAGGCGCCGTGACGCCCGCGATGAAGCCGACCACCGGCTTCTTCATGTTGCCCTTGATCCACTCGGCAGCCGTCGCTTCGTCCGGGCCGCCGATTTCGCCGATCATGATCACGGCGTCCGTATCCGGATCGTCGTTGAACATCTTCATGACGTCGATGTGCTTCAGACCGTTGATCGGGTCGCCGCCGATACCGACTGCCGACGACTGGCCAAGGCCCAGCGCCGTCAGTTGGGCAACCGCTTCATACGTCAGCGTGCCCGAACGCGACACGACGCCGATGCGGCCCTTGCGGTGGATGTGACCCGGCATGATGCCGATCTTCAGCTCGTCCGGCGTGATCGTGCCGGGGCAGTTCGGGCCGAGGAGCAGCGTCTTGCGGCCTTCGCGGCGCATACGGTCCTTGACTTCGATCATGTCGCGCACGGGAATGCCTTCCGTGATGCAGATCGCCAGATCGAGGTCGGCCTCGACGGCTTCCCAGATTGCGGCGGCAGCGCCTGCCGGCGGCACGTAGATGACCGAAACGGTCGCGCCGGTGGCGTCCTTGGCTTCACGCACGTTGGCGTAAATGGGGATGCCTTCGAAGTCTTCGCCGGCCTTCTTCGGGTTCACGCCCGCGACGAACGCTTCGCGGCCGTTGGCGTACTCACGGCATGCACGGGTGTGGAACTGACCGGTCTTGCCGGTAATGCCCTGCGTGATGACCTTGGTGTCTTTGTTGATCAGAATCGACATGTATTGACCTCTGTTCGCTTGACGACATACGTCGCGTCCCCCGCTCGCATGCGGAATTCGCGCCGGTACGCCGTCATTCGTATCCGCTGAAAATTACTTGCCTTCGGCAGCCGCGACAACCTTCTGCGCAGCCTCTTCCATGCTGTCCGCCGAGATGATCGGCAGGCCCGAGTCGGCCAGCATCTTCTTGCCGAGGTCCTCGTTCGTGCCCTTCATGCGCACGACGAGCGGCACCTTCAGGTCAACGGCCTTCGAAGCCGCGATCACGCCTTCCGCGATCACGTCGCAGCGCATGATGCCGCCGAAGATGTTGACGAGAATTGCCTTCAGCTCGGGATTCGTCAGCATCAGCTTGAACGCTTCGGTGACCTTCTCGGTCGTGGCCCCGCCGCCAACGTCCAGGAAGTTCGCAGGTTCGCCGCCGAACAGCTTGATGGTGTCCATCGTCGCCATCGCCAGGCCTGCACCGTTCACCAGACAGCCGATGTTGCCGTCGAGCGAGATATAGGCGAGGTCGAACTTCGAGGCTTCGATTTCAGCCGGATCTTCTTCGTCCAGATCGCGGTACGCGACGATTTCCGGATGACGGAACAGTGCGTTGGCGTCGAAGTTGAACTTGGCGTCGAGTGCGATGACCTTGCCGTCGCCCGAAACGTTCAGCGGGTTGATTTCGGCCAGCGATGCGTCGGTTTCCCAGAAGGCCTTGTACAGACCTTGCAGGATCGCGCGCGCTTGCGGAATCGAAGCAGCCGGCACGCCGATCTTCGTGGCGAGGTCGTCAGCTTGCGAGTCGAGCAGACCGGTGTTCGGATCGACGACGATGTGGTGGATCAGTTCCGGATGCTTTTCGGCGACTTCTTCGATGTCCATGCCGCCTTCGCTCGAACCCATCAGCACGATCTTCTGGGTGACGCGATCGACGACCAGGCTGACATACAGTTCCTGCTTGATGTCGGCGCCTTCTTCGATCAGCAGGCGGTTGACCTTCTGGCCTTCCGGACCGGTCTGGTGCGTGACGAGCTGCATGCCGAGAATCTGGCTCGCGTATTCGCGGACCTGTTCCAGCGTCTTCGCCACTTTCACGCCGCCGCCCTTGCCGCGGCCACCCGCGTGAATCTGGGCCTTGACGACCCACACCGGACCGCCCAGCTCTTCAGCGGCCTTGACCGCGTCATCCACCGAAAACACCGGCAGGCCGCGCGGTACCGCGACGCCGAATTTCCGCAGGATTTCCTTACCCTGGTACTCGTGAATCTTCATGCGTGATTCCCTTCAGTCTGAGAGTTGGAGTGAACTTCGTTTCCGCTGTTGTTATTCATGCGCGACGGCGTCGGCCTTGCCATCCTGGCGTGGTCCAGTGTCCTCGCGCACGCTGGCAGGCTCCTGGCCGCGCGCTTTCGAGTGCGGCGCATGGGCATACCAGCGCGGATAAAACTGCTTGACCGCTTCTCCGTCGAACCGCAGCGCGTGGCAGCGGCCGAGCTGGAAAGGCGGACTGTCACCGGCGGCTTCGTCGCCAGCGGTCTTGCCGAGATCCGGTCCGGACGCGTCGCCCGGGTTGCTATTCGATGACACCCACACGGCTCCCACGAACGCCTGGATGGCGACCGTCGGCAACACGCCCAACATTTCTGTGAGATGCGTGCAACCCTGCGTGCCGGCGAGCAGCCGGCCCGCTTCGCGGCGGAAGTTCCGAAGGAGATTGAGCCCGATAAGGGCCCGATAGGCGGGATTGGCGTTCTGGCACTGACCGTCGTAAGGCACCCAGTCGGACGACGCTTCGGCGTCGACGACGTTGAGCTTGCGATCGATCGTGATACGAAGCCAGAGTTCATGGATCGGCAAACCATTGGGCCGGACACCAGCGGCAAGCGGCACATCACGTGGCTTGTGATCCGTCAGGCACGCGTCGATGTCCCACAGGCCGTCTTCACGCTCATAGGCGACCGCCCGGATAGCGCGCTGATGACGCAACTGGCGAGGCGCAGGCGGAGAGAGCGGCATGCTAGGTCAGACCGGTTTGGAAAACTTCTCGATTTTAGCATACCGGTTATTTGAGACAGCCACGATTCCGCAACCCCTGTAGAGGCTTGTTTCCAGACATTTTTTGATCCACGAGGATCAAAATTGCTAAAAATCGCCCTCAAAACTGTCTTCGATGCCTTTGAGGATCTTGCCGATGATCGACATCGAAAAACCGCGTGCGGCGAGAAATCGGGCCTGACGCGCACGCTCGGCGGGCGTCCCGGGCAACTGCCCGTACTTCTTCTGCCACACTGCGCGGGCGCGCGTGAGTTCCGTCTCGCGCAGTTGCGTATTCAACTCTTCAATGAGCGCTTCGCCCACCGCATGGCGCTTGAGTTCGCCGACGATACGCCCGGCGCCCAGGCGCGAAGCGCGGCGATACACGACGCTTTCGGCAAAACGCGCATCGGAAAGCCAGCCGTCGCGCTCTAACGCGTCGAGCAGCGCTTCGAGTTCGTCGGCGTCTTCGGTGTAGGTCATCAGCTTGCGCGAGAGTTCCGCGCGACTGTATTCGCGGCGCGACAGATAGCCGAGCGCGCGGCCCTTGAGCGAGCGTTCGGGGCGCTGCCGGCCGGAGGACGCGGCGGCCTTGCTCGCGGCGCGCGCGGCACGCGTAGCAGACGTGCGCTCGTAGCAATCGGTGACGGATTCGGCTTCGCCAGCGTCTTTGCTGCCATCTTTGGCGCCTTGCGCGGCAGTTCGGGCGAGATCGTGCGCGTCGAACGATTCGTCATCGTCGAAATCGTGGTGATGCATGTTTCGGGCCGCAGAATGCAAAAAGCCGCGAGCGCCTGTAGCGGCGTCGCGGCTTGGGGTACGGTGTTCAGACGATGCAGGCGATGATTCAACCCTTGATGCAAACGAACGCTCCTCCTCGCCCGTAGACGAGGATAGGGCCGCTTGCGGCGGCACCGGGGCGGAACCGCGTTTATGCATCATGGCATCGTGAGGCCGGACTGACCGGCACGCTCGCAGACTTTATTCTTCGTCAGCGACTTCGATTTCGCCAGTGGCGGTGACGCCAGCGGGCATGGCGCTCACGCCAAGCGATTCGCGAATGCGGTTTTCGATCTCGCGGGCGATATCGGCGTTTTCACGCAGGAATTCGCGTGCGTTGTCCTTGCCCTGACCAATGCGCTCGCCGTTATAGCTGTACCACGCACCGGCCTTGTCGACGATCTTGGCCTGCACGCCCAGGTCGATGACTTCGCCCTGACGCGAGATGCCTTCGCCGTAAAGAATATCGAACACGGCTTCGCGGAACGGCGGCGAGACCTTGTTCTTGACGACCTTCACGCGCGTTTCGCTGCCGATGACTTCGTCGTTCTTCTTGATCGAGCCGATACGGCGGATGTCCAGACGCACCGAGGCGTAGAACTTGAGCGCGTTACCACCCGTGGTGGTTTCCGGGTTGCCGAACATCACGCCGATCTTCATACGAATCTGGTTGATGAAGATCACCATGCAGTTCGTCTTCTTGATCGAGCCGGTGAGCTTGCGCAGCGCCTGCGACATCAGACGCGCCTGCAGACCCGGCAGCGAGTCGCCCATTTCGCCTTCGATTTCGGCCTTCGGCACCAGTGCCGCAACCGAGTCGATCACGATCATGTCGATCGAGCCCGAGCGCACCAGCGCATCGACGATTTCGAGCGCCTGCTCGCCCGTGTCCGGCTGCGAAATGAGCAGTTCCGGCACGTTCACGCCAAGCTTGGAAGCGTATTGCACGTCGAGCGCGTGTTCCGCGTCGATGAACGCCGCCGTGCCGCCGATCTTTTGCAGTTCGGCGATCACCTGGAGCGTGAGCGTGGTCTTGCCCGACGATTCCGGACCGTAGATCTCGACCACCCGGCCGCGCGGCAGGCCGCCAACGCCGAGGGCGATGTCGAGGCCGAGCGAGCCGGTGGAGACCACCTGGATGTCCTCGACCACTTCGCCGTCGCCGAGTCGCATGATCGACCCTTTGCCGAACTGCTTTTCGATCTGCGCGAGCGCGGCGGCCAGCGCCTTGCTCTTCTCAGCAGTCAGCCCAGCCGAGCCTTTCTTGCTATCTTCCATGAATCGTCCTTTGCTATGATGAACGGCGTCTGATGACGATGCACGCGGCCGCCTGCGGCACTTGAGTGGCGGATGGCGAGCGGTGCTAACGAACTCAGACACTGTATAAAAAAACAGTAGTTTTGGCAAGCACGTTTTCAACTAACGCGCGCGCCGAAACCGCGAATTTCGGAGACCGCCGTACGCCGCCCTGTCAGGCCCCAAGCCTGCGAACGCGGCGCCGGTGCTGCGAAGCGCGCCCAGCCAAGGCCCGGGACGCTTCGAAAGGCAACGCTTGCGCACCATGCGAATCCTCATTGCCGAAGACGACAGCATACTCGCGGACGGTCTGGTCCGATCACTCCGCCAATCGGGCTATGCCGTTGATCACGTGCGTACCGGCGTGGATGCCGATACCGCCTTGTCGATGCAGACTTTCGATCTGCTGATCCTCGATCTGGGCCTGCCCAAAATGCCCGGCCTGGAAGTGCTCAGACGTTTGCGCGCACGCAACTCCAACCTCCCCGTTCTGATCCTCACCGCCGCCGACAGCGTGGACGAGCGCGTCAAAGGGCTCGATCTGGGCGCCGACGACTACATGGCCAAGCCCTTCGCGCTCAACGAACTCGAAGCGCGCGTGCGCGCCCTCACGCGCCGCGGCGCGGGCGGTGGTCCGACGGTCGTGCGCCACGGCGCGCTCTCGTTCGATCAGGTCGGGCGCGTCGCACGCATCCATGACCAGGTGCTCGATCTGTCGGCGCGCGAACTGGGCGTGCTCGAAGTGCTGCTGCAGCGGCTCGGGCGGCTGGTGTCGAAGGAGCAACTGGTCGATCACCTCTGCGAATGGGGCGAGGAAGTCAGCAATAACGCGATCGAGGTCTATGTGCACCGCCTGCGCAAGAAGCTGGAGATGGGCGGCGTGCAGATCGTGACCGTGCGCGGCCTCGGCTACTGCCTGGAGAAAGAGAAGGAAGCCGTCTCACCTGCCGCACCCGCTGCACCCGCCGCGCCCGCGAATGCGGCCCATGCGGAACCCCAAACCACGGCGCCCGTCATGCCGTCCAGCCACTACTTCAAATAGCCGGGCGCAACAATGGCCGATCCGGCTCTCGACGACGAAGCGCGGGACGCCCGCTACGCCAATCCCTTCGCCCCGCCCGACGAAGCCGAAGCCGCCGCCGAAGCGCGCCCGCGTTCGCTCTTCGGCGAAATCCTCGACTGGATGCTCGCCCCGCTGCTGCTGCTCTGGCCGATGAGCATCGCGGTCACCTATCTGGTCGCCAAATCGATCGCCAACGGGCCGTTCGACCGCGCGCTGGAAACCGATGCCTACGTGCTCGCGCGGCAGATCCACCCGGTCAACGGCGTGGCCGAACTGACCCTGCCCGACTCCACGCGCGACTTCCTGCGCGCCGATAACGTCGACAATGTCTATTACCAGGTGCTCGGCAGCCGCGGCGAACTGGTAGGCGGCGACCGCGACATGCCGCTGCCGCGCGACGACGATCGCCCCTCGCCCGGCCTCGTCGAATTCCGCGACGATACGCTGCACGGCATCGACATCCGCGTGGCCTATACGACGGTCGAGCCGCCGCATCTCGCGGGTTCGCAGGCCGTGCTCGTACAGGTGGCGGAGACGCTCGACAAGCGCCGCGCGCTCGCCAACGACATCATCAAAGGCGTGATCCTGCCGCAGTTCGTGATCCTGCCGCTCGCGATCCTGCTGGTGTGGTTCGGCCTGTCGCGCGGGCTCGCGCCGCTGCACGCGCTGCAGTCGAATATCCGCATGCGCCGCCCCGACGATCTTTCGCCGCTGGAGGCGCGCCGCGCGCCGCCCGAAATCGAGCCGCTCGTGACCTCGTTCAACGACCTGCTCACGCGGCTCGAACAGAACATGGAGCTGCAAAAGCGCTTTATCGCCGATGCCGCACATCAGATGAAGACGCCGCTCGCGGGCCTGCGCACCCAGGCCGAACTCGCGCTGCGTCAGGATGCGCCGCCCGAGGTGCATCGTTCGCTCGAACAGATCGCGATGAGCTCCGAACACGCGGCGCGGCTCGTCACGCAACTGCTGGCGCTGGCACGCGCCGAAAACCGCATGTCGGGGCAGGTTTTCACGCCCGTCGATGTCACCGAAGTCGCACGTCATGCGGTGCGCGACTGGGTGCAGCCCGCGCTCGCGCGACAGATGGACCTGGGCTACGAAGGCCCCGACGAAACCAGTCCGCAAGACACGCAAGACGCCGACGTCCCGTCAGCGGCGGTGATCGTCGAGGGCAATCCGGTGATGCTGCGCGAGATGCTGTCGAACCTGATCGACAACGCGATCCGCTACACGCCGCCGGGCGGCCGCATCACCGTGCGCGTGCGGCCTGAAACCGTTGCGCGCCTGGTCCATCTGGAAGTGGAAGACACGGGCATCGGCATTCCTGTGGCAGAGCGCGAGCGCGTGCAGGAGCGCTTTTATCGCATCCTGGGCCGCGACGGCGAAGGCAGCGGCCTCGGTCTGGCGATCGTGCGCGAGATCGCGACCATGCACGGCGGCACGCTCGTCATCGACGATCACGTTTATCAGGAAGCGCCCCGCCTGGCGGGAACGCTGGTGCGCGTGACGTTGCGCCTGCGTCCATCAAACTGACACCCATGAGCCAGAACTGACGCGAAAGTCGTCAGAAACTGACATGGGACTTTCCCTTAGCGGCGCGCATCGCACCTGCGCCACCTCAACACAATCAAGACAATTAATAGAAACTTGAGCGACGTTATTAAGTCATTGAGCGAACTTGCAAGCATCACGGGCCTTGAGCGCAGTTTGCCTAACGCGCCCTCCGACGTCAGAACCCCGTAAGTTTCCATTCCAATAATGCTGCGCAGGACCGCATCGAATGCGGGCCCACACGCACATCAAAATTGGAGACACATATGGCAACCGTTGGCGGACAAGTCTCGCACGCGCCGATGACCCGCGACGAAAAACGCGTGATCTTCGCGTCGTCGCTCGGTACGGTGTTCGAGTGGTACGACTTCTATCTGGCCGGCTCGCTCGCGGCCTTCATCAGCAAGAGCTTCTTCTCCGGCGTCAATCCCACCGCGGGCTTCATCTTCACGCTGCTCGGCTTCGCGGCAGGCTTCGCGGTGCGTCCATTCGGCGCGATCGTGTTCGGGCGTCTGGGCGACCTGGTGGGCCGCAAGCACACGTTCCTCGTCACCATCGTCATCATGGGTCTGTCGACTTTCGTGGTCGGCTTTTTGCCTGGCTACGCGTCGATCGGCATCGCCGCGCCGGTGATCTTCATCCTGATGCGACTGCTGCAGGGCCTCGCGCTCGGCGGCGAGTACGGCGGCGCGGCCACCTACGTCGCGGAACATGCACCGCCCGGACGCCGCGGCTTCTACACCGCGTGGATCCAGACGACCGCCACGCTCGGCCTGTTTTTGTCGCTGCTCGTGATTCTTGGCGTGCGCACGACAGTGGGCGAAGAAGCGTTCGGCGCCTGGGCCTGGCGCGTGCCCTTCGTCGCTTCGATCCTGCTGCTTGCGGTGTCGGTGTGGATTCGCCTGCAACTCCATGAGTCGCCGGCTTTCGAGCGCATCAAGGCCGAAGGCAAGGTGTCGAAGGCGCCGCTCTCCGAAGCATTCGGCCAGTGGAAGAACCTGAAGGTCGTGATCCTCGCGCTGATCGGCGTGACGGCGGGCCAGGCCGTGGTCTGGTACACGGGCCAGTTCTACGCGCTGTTCTTCCTCACGCAGACGCTCAAGGTGGATGGCGCGAGCGCCAACATCCTGATCGCGCTGGCGCTGTTGATCGGCACGCCGTTCTTCCTGTTCTTCGGTTCGCTGTCGGACAAGATCGGCCGCAAGCCCATCATCATGGCCGGCTGCCTGATCGCGGCGCTCGCCTACTTCCCGCTCTTCAAGGCGCTCACGCACTATGCGAACCCGGCGCTCGAAGCCGCGACCGCGCGTGCGCCGATCGTCGTGATCGCCAACCCCGACGAATGCTCGTTCCAGTTCAACCCGGTCGGCACCTCGAAGTTCACCTCGTCGTGCGATATCGCCAAGAGCGCGCTGTCGAAGGCCGGCCTGAACTATTCGAACGTGGCCGCGCCCGCGGGCACGCTCGCGCAGATCAAGGTGGGCGACACGACCATCGACACCTATAACGGCAAGGCGCCAGGCGCGAAGGAGGCAGGCGCGGCGTTCGACAAGACGCTCTCGGGCGCATTGAAGAGTGCGGGTTATCCGCTCAAGGCCGATCCCGCGCAGCTGAACTGGCCGATGACGGTGGTGATCCTTACCATCCTCGTGATCTTCGTGACGATGGTGTACGGGCCGATCGCGGCGATGCTGGTGGAGATGTTCCCGACGCGCATCCGCTATACGTCGATGTCGCTGCCCTATCACATCGGCAATGGCTGGTTCGGCGGCTTCCTGCCCGCGACGGCGTTCGCGATCGTGGCGGCGCGCGGCGATATCTACTCGGGGCTCTGGTATCCGATCATCATCGCGCTGGCGACCTTCGTGATCGGCATGCTGTTCGTGAAGGAGACGAAGGATTCGGATATCTATTCGCAGGATTGAGCGGGTTGATGGGGCTTGATGGGGCGGCAGCTCCGGTTTCCTGAAAAAGTTTTGCCAAAGCGCTTGACAGGGTATCGGGAGCCATCCATAATCTTGCTTCTCAAGGCGAATTAGCTCAGCCGGTTAGAGCGACGGAATCATAATCCGCAGGTCCGGGGTTCGAATCCCTGATTCGCCACCAAATGCAAAAGCCGCTGTTTCGAAAGAAACAGCGGCTTTTTCTATTGCTCGCGCGCTTGCGGCAAGCAAGCGGCGCGAATCCTCGCGCCGCACCGCGCTACCCTCACCCCACCACCTTCCTCCCCCGCTTCGCCACATACATGGCCTTATCGGCGAGGTCGATCAAGCCGGTCATGTCCACGCCATCCTCCGGCAGCACGGCCACCCCGACGCTCACGCCCAGCTCGATTGGCTGGCCTTCAAACTCGAATGGCTCGCTCACCTTCTCCGTGATTCTTTGCGAATACGCCTGTGCGTCGTGCCGGCCTTCGATGCCCGGCAAGATCATCGCGAACTCATCGCCACCCACCCGCGCCGCCGTATCCACGCGCCGGCTATTGGCCGCGATGCGCAGCGCCGTTTCCTTGATCGCCGCATCGCCGGCGCGATGGCCGTAGCGGTCGTTGATCGGCTTCAGGCCGTCCATGTCGAGGTTGAGCACGCCCAACCCGCCCGCCGAACGCACCGCCAGATCCACCGACTGGCGCAAACGGTCATAGAACAGCGCGCGATTCGGCAAGCCCGTCAACGCATCGTGCGTGGCGCGCAGATAAAGCTCGCTGGTTTCATGGCGTGCGGCGTGGAACATCGCCGCCGCGATCAGACCGGAAATGAGCGAGAGTGCGGCGATATCGCCGTCGCTGAAGGCGCTCACTTCGGGCGCCACCACTTTCAGCACGCCCACCGTCGTATCCAGATGCTTGAGCGGCGTCACGATCATCGAACGCAGCCCGGCGCGGCGGCAGGCTTCGCGATCCACGCGCGGATCGTCTTCCGAATCGTCGCAGCGCAGGATCTCGCCCGTGCTCACACACAGGCCCGAGAGGCTCGAATCGCGCGCGAGGCGCAGGCCCAGCATGTTCGCGACGCTACCCGAGGCGGCGCGATAGACCATATCGTCGCCTTCGGCGAGTTCGACCACGGCGCCCTGCGCACCCGTGAGCATTTCGGCGCGCTCCGCCACGAAAGACATGACGCCGCCCAGGTCCAGGCCGAGGCGCGCGATGTCCGATTGTGCGCGGATGATTTCAAGGAGCGTTGCGTTGTCGAGCTGCGGGCCGCCAGGTGCGTTCATCATCGTGTCAAACGTTTGCGGAAGGAGTTAAGTGGCGAAAAATGCCGGATTCAATGCTTGCAGCGTTGTAAGGCGTGGCATGCTGCATGCGCGCAGAAGCATAACAAACTCGCGGGCCGTGACAGAAAGCCCCCCCAGCACACCCCGTCAGCCTTCGATGCGCTTGCGCGTCACGCGCAGCAGTGCGGCCATCGCGTCGCGCGCGGCGCTGGCGTCGCGGCGGGCAATCGCATCGGCAACCAGGGTGTGGTCGGGCAGCGCGGCGTTGAAGACCTCGGCGCGTTTGGCGTTCACACGCAACTGGCCTTCGAGCGTGCGCCCGATCAGCACCCCCAACGGCACCAGCAATTCATTGCGGCAGGCCGCCAGCACGGCCAGGTGAAAGCGCAGATCGGCGCGCACCCATTCGTCGACGTTGCGCGCGGCAGCCATGGCGTTGTGCGCCTCGTCGATGTGCGCAAGCGATCCGGCGTCGTGCGCGCTCGCGGCAAGCGCCGCCGCAAAAGGCTCGACCATCTCGCGCATTTCCTGGAGCTTGAGCGCGAACGCGAGCGGCGGCGCGACGCGCGCGTACCAGTCGAGCAGATCGGCGTCGAGGAGGTTCCAGGCGGCGCGCTCGCGCACGCGCGTGCCCACTTTGGGCCGCGACTCCAAGAGGCCTTTGGAGTTGAGCGTGCGCAGCGCCTCGCGCAGCACCGTGCGGCTCACGTCGAAGCGCTCCATGAGTTCGGCTTCGCGCGGCAGGATTTCGCCGGGCGCGTGATCGCCGCGCAGGATTGCGCTGCCGAGTTCGAAGGCCACCGTGCCGTGCAGATCGCGCTGAATGGCTGCTCTCCTGGATATTGGGAATCGATGCTAAATAATACTATTAATAGCACTTTATAGCGAATTTTGCAGTAGCATAGGCGCCAAGAAGTGCCGGGCATCCGCCCGCGCCAACCGCCCAAGCAACTGGAGACACCGCATGAAAATCACCAAGCTCGAAACCTTCGTCGTGCCGCCGCGCTGGCTGTTTCTCAAGATCGAAACGGACGAAGGCATCGTCGGTTGGGGCGAGCCGATCGTCGAAGGCCGCGCGCACACGGTCGAAGCCGCCGTGCAGGAACTGGCCGATTACCTCATCGGCAAGGATCCGCTGCTGATCGAAGACCATTGGCAGGTGATGTATCGCGCGGGCTTCTATCGCGGCGGCCCGATTACGATGAGCGCGATTGCGGGCGTCGATCAGGCTTTGTGGGACATCAAGGGCAAGCATCACGGCGTGCCGGTTCACGCGCTGCTCGGCGGCCAGGTGCGCGACAAGATCAAGGTCTATTCGTGGATCGGCGGCGACCGTCCGAGCGATGTCGCGAACAACGCGCGCGCCGTGGTCGATCGCGGCTTCAAGGCCGTCAAGATGAACGGTTCGGAAGAACTGCAGATCATCGACACCTGGGACAAGGTGCAGGGCGTGATCGACAACGTCGCGGCAGTGCGCGAGGCGGTCGGGCCGAATGTGGGTATCGGCGTGGACTTCCATGGCCGCGTGCACAAGCCGATGGCCAAGGTGCTGGCCAGGGAGCTCGACCCGTACAAGCTGATGTTCATCGAGGAGCCGGTGCTCTCGGAGAACGTCGAGGCGCTGCGCGACATCGTCAACCAGACCAGCACGCCGATCGCGCTGGGCGAGCGTCTCTACTCGCGCTGGGATTTCAAGCACATTCTGGCCAACGGTTTCGTCGACATCATCCAGCCGGACGCTTCGCACGCGGGCGGCATCACCGAATGCCGCAAGATCGCCGCGATGGCCGAGGCCTATGACGTGGCCGTGGCGCTGCATTGCCCGCTCGGGCCGATTGCGCTCGCCACCTGTCTGCAGATCGACGCGGTGAGCTACAACGCGTTCATCCAGGAGCAGAGCCTGGGCATCCATTACAACAAGGGCAACGATCTGCTCGACTACATCAGGAATCCGGAAGTGTTCAAGTATGAAGACGGCTTCGTGTCGATTCCGCAGGGCCCGGGTCTGGGCATCGAGGTGAACGAGGAGAAGGTGCGCGAGATGGCGAAGACCGGCCACCGCTGGCGCAACCCGGTGTGGCGTCACGAGGACGGCAGCGTCGCCGAGTGGTGATCGTCGTGGAAAACGGCGTCCGATGTGACGGCGTTACGTGACGGCCCTCGCGGGCCACGTTGCAGCGCCGTAACGTTTAAGGCCGTTTTTCGGCTTGCAGGCCGCGTAGTGCTCCTGGGCGCTCGCGGCCTTCGTCGTTTTCGCACATAGCGACTTCTCGCGCGAAGCCGCGTCGCACAAGGCTTTCAGGCACCGTCGAAAGCGCTGTGCGCCTTATCTGGCGCGGCAAGCACGCCGCTGGCCTGCTCCTTGCTGAATCCCCTGTGAGACCAACACAAAAAGCTGCAGGGGATCACAACATGGACACCATGCTCCCGGACTACCTGATCCGCGAACAGGCCGCCGTGCTCGCACTCGTCGTTTTCGGCCTGACGCGCATCATTGCCGCCGCAGTCGCCTGCACGCGCGGCTGGCGTATCTCCGTACTCGAACAGAGCTTTATCGGCGTGGCGGTCCTCTGGTGCGCGCCGCAACTCATCGATCTGATCGCGCATCCTTCGTCGGTGGCGGCGCTCGCGGAACTCGAAGGCAAGGCCATCGGCTGCGCGATCGCCCTGTTCTTCTCGCCGATCCTCAGCCATCGGCTGGGCTATGAGTGAGCGCGCAACGTCACCTCAGCGCCACGCGTGCCAGGCGACGTTTCAGCCTTGCAACACGTAGCCTGGCACGCTGTGCGCAAGCACCGCAGCAATCACCAGCACGGCCATCATCACGAGCGCTTCCAGATGGAGCACGTTGACGAAGCGCCGGGCAGCGCCCGTGGAGGCGGCACGGCGCAGCTCGGGCATCGCCACCACGCGGTTGAAACCGCCTAGCAGCAGCACCAGCGCGACGAGCGCGAGCTTGGCGAGCAGCACGTGACCCCACGTGCTCGCCTCCAGCGCCTCGATCGAGCCGCCGGTGCCGCGCATGCCGTTGAACACGCCCGTCGCCAGCACGAGGCCGACGGCGAACAGCGCCACATTCGACACCTGCCCGGCCGTGCGGATCAGCACGCCGCGCGCCGTCGATGCGCCCAGTGCGGGCAACACCGCCAGCCCGCCCGCCATCACGATGCCGCTCCACGCGCTCGCGCCCAGCACATGCAGCGTGTGCAGGCCCAGCGCCGCCGAAGCGAAGCCGGCGTCGGCCGCATGGCCGAGGCCCGCGCGTCCCGCCGCCACGACGATGATCGCCAGCCACATCACGCCGTCACGCAGCGGACCGTTTGATGAAAGCGCCGTCGCCAGCAGCACGAGCGCACCGGCAAACGCGACGCTCCACGCATGCCCCACGTGCGTCTGCGCGAGCACGGTCGAGATCTCGCCAAATGCGCCCGGCAGCGACTCACCGCTGATCGAGGCGCTTTCGTACAGCAGCCACAAGGCCAGCGCGACGACCAGCACGAGCGACGCCGCGCGCAGCGAGCGTTGTGCGCGCAGCCACGCCAGCCGTGCGGGAGCGATGGCGCTGCGGGCATCCTTCTCCAGCCAGGCGCCGTATAGCGCGGAGCCCAGCGCGAACGCATAGGCGAGATTCACGAGGGCGGCCATGGCGACCTGCCCGATCCAGAGCCAGTCAGCTTTCATCGCGCGGCGCCCTCCTGAGGCTGGAGGCATGGACGCGATCGGGCGCGCTCATCGAGGCGCGCTTGCGACATCGAAACGGGAAGCGTGGGAAGTGCAAAAAGTGCAGTTGGAGTCATCGAGACGAGTGGCAAGGAAACAACAAGGAATCAACAAGGAAAGAGCAAGGAATCAGCCAGCAAGCGGCAACCGGGCCGCAAACCGGGCCCCAACCCGGCAACCCGGCAGGCCGGGGCAGTCACGGGCACGGTTCAGGGCAAGCGGCGCGCCATTCCGGGACGCGCCTGCTTCGATAGCCGAAGCGCGGTTCGGTTCAACGGCAAGTGATCGCTGCATCGAAAGCAGCACCGGCGATCACCGCAAAAATCATCGCCAAAGGCAGGGACAATCCCGTGTCACGGATCGGCTAACAGGTGCAGAATCATAACCGGCGTCGTTGCGACCATCCGCCGCGTTCGAGTTCGGGCAAGCCCGCCTTGGCGGCCCCTCGGCAGTTGTGGCAAAAAGTCTCTATCGGGTCGCGATGATCAAGTTGGCTGCGTCGCCGCAGCGCGCACGGTCCCTTCGCTTTCATCGCGCGCAGCCTCAAGCCGGGCCGCACGAAGCCTGGTCAGGTCAACGATAAAGAATGGAGTCACGCGTGTCCCCAAGACGTATCCTCCGACCGCTCATTGCGCTCGCCGCGCCGCTGGGAGCCGCACTGCTGTTCGGCACGACCGGCATCTTCAGCGCAGCTAACGCACAGACCCCGCAACCGAAAGCCCCCGACACGATCGAAGCGCGCGTGCAGGGCTGCACGGCCTGTCACGGCTCGCACGGCCAGGGAACGGCCAACGACTACTTCCCGCGCCTGGCCGGCAAGCCCGCCGAGTATCTCTACAACCAGTTGATGAATTTTCGTGACGGGCGCCGCAAGTACCCTCCGATGAATTATCTGGTCACCTATCTCTCCGACGAATATCTGCACGAGATCGCCACGTACTTCTCGCAGCAGCGGCCGCCCTATCCGCCGCCTGCGAAACCGAACGTGGGCGACAGCGTGCTCGCGCGCGGCGAGGCCATCGTGCTGCATGGCGACGCGGCCAGACAGGTGCCCGCGTGCGTCGCCTGCCACGGCGGCAAGCTCACCGGCATGGAGCCGGCGATTCCGGGGCTGGTCGGCCTGCATTCGGACTACATGAGCGCGCAGATCGGCGCATGGCGTTCGGGCTCGCGTCACGCCAAGGCGCCCGACTGCATGCACGAGATCGCGACGCGGCTTACCGACGACGACGTGAATGCGGTGGCGGCCTGGCTCTCGACGCAAACCGCGCCGCAAAATCCCGTGCCGGCAGCGGCTGGCTCGTTGAAGACGCCGCTTGCCTGCGGCAGCGAACCGCAATAACGCGCGGGGGGAGTCAGCAATATGAACCGCAAGTCCCTGTTCGCCCTGTCCGCAGTCGTGTTCGCTGCTGCCGCGGCGCTCGTGCCCGTGCTGTGGACCGGCAACACCTATCTGCATAACAGCTCGGCGCAAGCGGCCATGCCCGCCGATCAGGCCGACCTCATCAAGAAGGGCGAGTATCTCGCCCGCGCCGGCGACTGTATCGCCTGCCACACGGTACGCGGCGGCAAGATCTTCGCGGGCGGCCTGCCGATGGCGACGCCGTTCGGCACGCTCTACACGCCGAACATCACACCCGACGACAAGGACGGCATCGGCAAATGGAGCGCCGACGACTTCTACCGCGCCATGCACACGGGCCGCTCGAAGGACGGCAGCCTGCTCTATCCGGCCTTCCCGTTCACGAGCTACACGAAGGTCTCGCGCGCGGATTCTGACGCCATCTACGCCTACCTGCGCTCGGTGCCGCCGGTGAACGTGCCGAGCCGTCCGCACGAGCTGAAATTCCCGTTCAACAACCGCAATCTGCTGATCGGCTGGCGCACGCTGTTCTTCCGCGAAGGCGAGTACAAGCCCGATCCGACCAAGTCGGTCGAGTGGAATCGCGGCGCGTATCTGGTCGAAGGCCTGGGCCACTGCGGCATGTGCCATACGTCGATCAACATGATGGGCGCGCCGGTCAATTCCTCGGCTTTTGCGGGCGGGCTGATTCCGCTGCAAAACTGGTATGCGCCGTCGCTCACGTCGAGCGAAGGCGGTCTGGGCGACTGGGAAATGAAGGATATTTCGAGCCTGCTCAAGACCGGTGTGTCCGAGCGCGGCGCGGTGTTCGGCCCGATGGCGGACGTGATCCATAACAGTCTGCAATATGTCTCGGACGACGACATCCACGCGATGGCGACCTATCTGAAGACCATCCCGCAGAAGAAGGAAGCGCCCGAGAACATGCAGATGGAAACATCGGATACGTTCGGCGGCGAACTCTTACAGCAAGGTCAGAAGATCTACCATGACCAGTGTGCAAAGTGTCATGCGGAGAACGGCCTCGGCATGCCGCCGAATTTCCCGCCGCTCGCGAACAACCAGTCGATCCAGATGCATTCGGCTGTGAATCCGATCCGCATGGTGCTCAACGGCGGCTATCCGCCCAGCTCGCAGGGCAATCCGCGCCCGTATGGCATGCCGCCGTTCGCGCAGGCGCTGTCGAATCAGGAAGTGGCCGCGGTCGTGACCTTTATTCGCATGTCGTGGGGCAACAAGGGCACGCCGGTGTCCCCGCAGCAGGTGGCCGATCTGCGCTCCGCGCCGCTCGACTAGGGTCCTGTTTGCTATAGTGACGTCTGCCTGATAAGGGCGCAGCCGGCAAAACGCTGTCGGCTGCGCCCTTCGCTATTTAGCGGTCCGGGTGTGTTTTCAGGCAGTTTTCGGGCGGTTTTCAGCTATAAAGCGCCCAGAACAGTTGAACGAACAGTTTTTTAAGCACGGCGCGACAGGCGCACGGAAGCCATGGCAAAACGGATTTGCTGCGTTTCCGGTGCCGGATCGGCATGACGACCGGGATCGACATGCCGACGCCACGGGGCAAGAAGAACAAGGAGTTGTCGTCATGCACGCTGGTGAGCGTCTGAACAGCATTACTCACCTCGTGGGCGCAATGTTGTCGATCGCGGGGCTGGTATCGCTCGTGACGCTCGGCGCGCTCGATCACGACGCGTACAAGGTCGTGAGCTTCGCCGTCTACGGCGCGATGCTGTGCGCGCTGTACACGATTTCCACGCTGTATCACGGTGTGCGCGGTCCGCGCATCAAGGCCGTGCTGCAAAAGTGCGATCATGCCGCGATCTATCTGCTGATCGCGGGCAGCTATACTCCGTTCTCGCTCGTTACGCTGCGCGGGCCGTGGGGCTGGTCGCTCTTCGGCGTGAGCTGGGGGCTTGCCGCGCTTGGCATTGCGCAGGAGCTCACGATCGGGCGCCGCACGCGGTTGTTGTCGATGGTGCTGTACGTGGTGATGGGCTGGCTCGCGCTGGTCGCGGTCAAGCCGCTCATCAGTACGCTGCCTCCCGCCGGGACCGCGTGGTTGCTGGCCGGCGGCATCATCTACAGCGTCGGCATTTATTTTTTCGTCAATGACGAACGCATCCGGCACGGACATGGAATCTGGCATCTGTTCGTGCTCGCCGGGAGCGTCTGTCAATTCGTGAGCGTCGCGGGCTACGTCGCCTGACGCGTCGCCCCGGAAACGTCCCCGGGGAATCCACACGAAACCCATCGCGCGGCGGCCGCAGTGTCCGCGGCCGTGCGATGCAACCCTATGCCAGCCGATGCTCCCCTGGAGCGTCGACAAGCGGCGCGCGCACTGGCGCGCCGTCCGAATAAACGCGAGCGGATGCGCGCGCCGGATTTGCGTAGATGGCAAGCCGCGCCGCGCAGTGCGCCGGATGACGGCTGCGCCCGCCGCTCGCGATACTGCTGCAATACAACAGGTGTTTATGTCTTTTGATTCTCTCGGCTTGTCCGAACCGCTGGTCCGCGCTGTCAACGAACTGGGCTACACCACGCCCACGCCCATCCAGACGCAAGCTATCCCGGCCGTGCTCGGCGGCGGCGACCTGCTCGCCGGCGCACAGACCGGCACCGGCAAGACCGCCGGCTTCACGCTGCCCATCCTGCAACGCCTGACCGACATGGCGCCCCATGCCAGCGGCAAGCGCGTCGTGCGCGCGCTGATCCTCACGCCCACGCGCGAGCTCGCCGCCCAGGTGGAAGAAAGCGTGCGTGCCTACGGCAAGTACCTGAAGATCAAGTCGACGGTGATGTTCGGCGGCGTCGGCATCAATCCGCAGATCGACGCGCTCAGGCGCGGCGTGGACATCGTGGTGGCCACGCCCGGCCGTCTGCTCGATCACATGCAGCAGAAGACGATCGATCTCTCGCAGCTCGAAATCCTCGTGCTCGACGAAGCCGACCGCATGCTCGACATGGGCTTCATCCACGACATCAAGCGCGTGCTTGCGAAGCTGCCGCCCAAGCGCCAGAACCTGCTCTTCTCGGCCACCTTCGCCGATGAGATCAAGGCGCTCGCCGACAACCTGCTCGACTCACCCGCGTTGATCGAAGTCGCGCGTCGCAATACCACCGCGGAAAGCGTGGAGCAAAAGGTGTATCCGGTCGATCGCGACCGCAAGCGCGAACTGCTCACGCATCTGATCCGCCAGCACAACTGGTTCCAGGTGCTGGTGTTCACGCGCACCAAGCACGGCGCTAACCGCCTCGCCGAGCAGCTCACGAAGGACGGCATCAGCGCACTGGCGATCCACGGCAACAAGAGCCAGTCGGCCCGTACGCGTGCTTTGAGCGAGTTCAAGGACGGCACGCTGCAGGTGCTGGTGGCGACCGACATCGCCGCGCGCGGCATCGACATCGATCAACTGCCGCACGTGGTCAACTTCGACCTGCCGAACGTGCCGGAAGACTACGTGCACCGCATCGGCCGCACGGGCCGCGCGGGCGCGACGGGCGAGGCGGTTTCGCTCGTCTGCGTCGACGAACACCAGTTGCTCAAGGATATCGAGCGCCTCATCAAGCGTGCGGTGCCGCAGGAAGTCATTGCGGGCTTCGAGCCGGACCCGAACGCCAAGCCCGAGCCGATCCAGCGTCGCGGTCAGCCGCAAGGCCGTGGCCAGCAGCAAGGTCAGGGTCGCGGCCAGCAGCAGGGCCAGGGACGCGGTGCGTCGCAAGGTGGCAACGGCGGTAGCGCGAAACCCACGCAGAGCCGCGGCGAGTCGCGTGGAGGCAATCGTGAAGGCGGCCGTGAAGGTCGCGAAGGTGGCCGTGAAGGCAATCGCGCTTCCGCAGGCAATAGTGGCAACGGTGGCCAGCGCGCGGCCAAGCCCGCTTCGAACGCCATCCGCACCGCCAAGCCGGTGAAGCAGCAAGGCGCGGCGAGCCACGGCGCCAACCCAGGCGCCAACCAGGGCAATCGCGGCGAAAACACGCGCCGCGAAAGCCAGCGCGGCGTGTCGCACGAAAGCGCGCTGGGCCGTCCGCAGCGCAAGCCGCAGTCGAACCCCGGCGCCCTGCTCGGCGGCCATCCGGGCGGCTCGCGCCGCGACGGCAACGGTCAGCGCGACCGCTAGGACGCACGTCAGCCAGATGAACAAAGGCCCGCCAGATAGCGGGCCTTTTTACTTGATCGGCGCAGAAAAATCAGCTGACGATCAACGGAAGAACACGTGCTGCGTGATCTTCGTGAGCGGGTAATGCACGCTCGGCTGGATGCGCGCGGGCAGATCGAGCGGCTTGAGCAGCATCTTCACGCACATGTCCGCGGACAGGTTGTGACGCACCAGCTTGTTCACGCGCGAGGTGAGCTCGCGGTTATAGGCGGCATCCTTCACGCGATCGGGGTATCGCACCGCGAACACATGACGCAGCGCGATTTCCGAATCCTCGTTCTTGATTTCCATCACGCGACGCATCAGCGCACCGAGCACGGCCAGGCGTCCCTGCCCTTCGACCTTGTTGTACTTTTTGAAGTACTTGAAAAAGTGCTTGTAGTGGCGCACTTCGTCGCTGCGGATGTGGTCGGTGATTTCCTTGAGCACCGGCTCGTCCGAGCATTCGCCAATCGCGCGATAGAGCGTGGCCGTGCCCGTCTCCACCACGCAACGCGCAACCATCTCCAGCGCACGCGTTTTCTCGAACTCTTCGAACGAACAGGTCTTCGAGTATTCCTCAAAGAAGTTGTGAAACGCGGTGTCCCAGTCGAATTCCGGCCACACGTAGTTGATGTAGGTCTTCAGCGCGCGGCCGTGCTGCATCTCCTCGTGTTCCCACTCGTTGTTGAGCCAGTCGGAGACTTCTGGATCGCCGTTGAAGAACACGCTCAGATTGCTCGTGTACAGATCAGAACCGCTTTCGATGAACGATGAGGCGCACAACAGCACCATCAGGTCTTCGTTGGCGGCGGCACGCTTGCGGTCGATCCGCGTGAGGTCGATGTCTTCGATGCGCCAGGGCATGACATGACCTGGCTCGTTTTCATTGCGCATTGTGTCGTACTCCCAAAGCGGTATCGGCCCATGCTGCACCGGTCCTCGCCACCCGGTCTTGCGCCCAGGCCGCGTAGCGAAAGGTACCAGCCCTTTTTACTTCATCTTAGCTGCTGTTTCGCAAAGCTGCAGTCTGAGAGCACAGACCGATCCCGATCCCCACAGTTCCAGGAAGGTTCGACCTGTAAGCCCCTCGTGAGCGGGTAGGCAGACTTACGCAACCTGCTTCGGACAGCGGATTTCGAGCGCCCTTGCAATCGCTTCGGGGTCACGATTTCGCGCCACGCCCGACTGCTGCGGGCGCGCGTCAGTTTGCAATCCTGCGCAATTCACGCGCCTGAAAGCTAACCATAAGCCTATATAAGGCTAAAACGCGTAACTGAGGAATCCTTCCACATTGACGCCTTGACGATGTGCGTCCCACGCATGCGCTGCTCGCGCAGCATGGCGCAGGACGTGACAACGCGCCCCAGCGACGCATTGCGCACTGCATCGCACCGGCTCGCACGAGACGGCGCGAATCATTGCGCATTCTTGCGCCGCGGCACGAACTTCAAGTGAAATCAAGGATCTGCGCGCACGCCTCGACCGCCGCTGGAGGCGACGATTGTCAAATGGAATATTTTTGGGGTGTGGTTTGTACAACGCAGCGCGTTTGCCTACACTGCAGTTCCCCGGCGCCGATCCAGGCTGGATGCCGTTTTGTTGTTTCGGTTGATTCGTTGCTTCTTCGTCACTTCGCCTCGCAATGGAGATGACGCACGACAGCAAACGACCGTAAACAACTGCAAACGATCCGCCCATCCGGCACGCGCATCGCGCCGTCGCAGGCTTTCGCGCACGCCCACCGCATGATTGTCAGCACGCCGCCCCAGCCCGGCCGCGTTCGTTGACCTCTGATGCGGAAACACGGAGAGAAAGATGCTGAGTCCGCATGAATTCGCCACCCTGCTGCTAGTGAAGGACGCGCCCAACCAGATCGACATGGAACGCGAAGAACTGGACGCCCTCCTCGAACGCCAGCTCGTCCAACTGGAACGCCTCGCTTCCGGCCTCCAGCAATGGCGACTGACCGAAATCGGCGACTCTGCGTTGCGCGCGATTAAACGGTGCTCCTGAGTCGGGCAAGTTGCCGCATTTGTCCGCCACTCACCAACGATTGCTTCTTACTGGATTTTCTCGACCTGAGCGGACGCTGGGATCGTCCGCCAGAACGCCGTGTCGAGCCCATCCCCGATGCAGGCGCACGGCTGTAGACGTTCGCGCCTGCAGTGCATGGTCACGCGGACCCGCGCGCTTCATGCCCGCGTGACCATTTTTTTCCGCAGCGCGCGCCCTCGCGGCGGATCAACGTCGGATTAACGCTCGATCAACCACCGCGCAAAGTCGGGTCTGCCGACGCGCGCCACGTCAAAGCCTGCGCGCGCTGTGCATTGAGATAGCCGATCCACGCATTGCGCGCCTGCGCATCGCCGCCCTGCGCGGAATAACGCTGCGCAAGCCCCGCCTGGAAAGCGCAGAATTGATCCTGCGCCAGCTTGCCGTGGCGGTTCGCGACATAAGCGTCATAGACCGCCGAATAGACGGCGTGGGTGTCAGGGCCGTAGTCGGGCTGCTGTGCGCCGCACAGCTGCTGCAGATCGGCGAAAGCCGGCGCGCGCCATCCACCGACCAGCCCCGACGTATTCGCGCATCCAGCCGTCACGCCAGCCGCCAGCATCGCCGCGCCGATCATCGCAAGTCCACGCATCGCAATCCCCGTTGTTCAATGGATCGCTCATTGTCGCATCGCCCGGCGTGCATGGCAGCCCGAACAGCGTGCCCGCGCGACCACCGCTCCCCCGCCCGCCGCCACGCCCGCAAAAGCACGTATCATTAGGCTTTCAAACGTTCCGCCTTGCCGGCCCACGCGGGCGCGCCGCCGGGTTCCGGCCGCGTGTTTCCCCGCTTTTTTCGTCTTGCGCATGATCGACCATCTCATCTGCGACTGTGACGGCGTGCTCGTCGACAGCGAAGTCATTGCCGACCACGTCATCTTCGAAACGCTCAGCCGCACGTTTCCCGGCGTCGATTTCCGCGCCGCCGTAGCCGGCGCTTTCGGCCAGCAGACCTCGCGTTTTCTTGCCGATCTCGCCTCGCGCTTCGATCTGACGATGCCCGAGAATTTTCTCGACATCATCGACCACAACTGCGAAGTCGCCATCGCCGAATCGGTGAGCCCGATCAACGGCGTGCGCGACGCGCTGCGCCGCGTGACGCTGCCCGCCGCCGTGGTGTCGAATAGCCGCCTGACGCGCGTGCACGCCTCGGTGCGGCGCGCCGGGCTCGATACCATCTTCGGCGAGCGCGTCTTTAGCGCCGAAATGGTCGCGCGTCCCAAGCCTTATCCGGATGTCTATCTGCATGCGGCGCGCACGCTCGGCGTCGAGCCGTCGCGCTGTCTGGTGGTCGAAGACAGCATCTCGGGGCTGAACGCCGCGCGCGCGGCGGGCATGAAGACGATCGCCTTCGTGGGCGCGAGCCATATCCCGTCGGGCTATGCCGACGTGCTGCGCGAGATGGGCATCACGCGGATCATGGAACACATGGACGAATTGCCCGCGCTGGTGGAAGCCGGCGTGCGCGGCGAGTTCGGCGACGTGCAGTCGTAACTGCGCAAGACCGCCTCTGAGAAGCACAACGGCAAAACGGCGCGTGGGCCACTCAGGCCGCACGCGCCGTTTTCCTTCCCACGGACGCCTTGCAGCGCCCGCGCAACCGCTCACCTCAAACCAGCTCGGCGTTGCGCTCGCGCGCCAGCGCCAGCGATTCGCGGAATTCGACCAGCTCGGCGATCGTGAGCATCGGCAGGTTGTGCAGCCTGGCGAAGTCGTCGACCTGCTGGCCGCGCGCCATCGTGCCGTCCGGGTTCATCAGTTCGCACAGCACGCCAGCCGGCTCCAGACCCGCGAGCGCAGCCAGATCGACCGTGCCTTCGGTGTGGCCGCGACGCGTGAGCACCCCGCCCGGCTGCGCGCGCAGCGGGAACACGTGGCCGGGCCGCACGATGTGTTCGGGCTTCGCATCGGCGGCGATGGCCGCGCGGATCGTCGTCACGCGGTCGGCCGCCGACACGCCCGTGCTCACGCCGTCGCGCGCCTCGATCGAGACCGTGAAGGCGGTGCGGTTGCGGCTCTCGTTGTGCGAGACCATCGGCGGCAGTTCGAGCGCGCGCACTTTTTCGTCGGACAGGCACAGGCAGACGATGCCGCTGCATTCGCGGATGAACAGCGCCATCGTCTCGTTGGTCAGGTTTTGAGCGGCGCAGACGAGATCCGCTTCGTCTTCGCGGTCGTGGTCGTCCTGCAGCACCACGGGGCGGCCTTCGCGCATGGCTTGCAGCGCTGCGGCGATGCGCGGCGGAATGGCTTCGGTTTCGAGCAGGGGAAGATCGTCGATGGCGTCGAACGGCGCATCGGCGGAAACGGCATTGCTGATAAAGGACATGTGAAACGCTCCTCGCAAGAGTTGGGCGAAAAACGTTTCAGGGCATTGCAAACAGACAGGAATCCCCGTCGCACGTCGTCCGGCGCACGCCGCGCATCCCGAAAACCGGCTCCACCACGCCGATCGACGAAAACACGCGCGCAGGCCGGCAAGCCGCGGCGGATGGGCAAACATGACCATCTGCACATCTTCTTCCATCCGGACTATGACCGTCGGCTCTGGCATCGCACCAGATCTGCTGACCCCGCGCAAAACGACACGCAGGCGCTCGCGGGCTTGCTGGCTCTGCCTTGCGGCGCGGCCGGCTTACCGCCGGTGGGGAATTTCACCCCGCCCTGAAGACGCACTGATTACCGGCTCGATATCTCGATTAACCGGCGGGCAAAGGATACAACAGGCCGCGCAATCGTGCAGCGCGGTAAAAAACCCGTAGACAAATGACTTGTGCACTGCACCAAGCCGGCTTGAACCGGCCTCGCGCAGGCTACCGCGCGGCCAGCGCTTCGCTGCTGCCCGGCGCGCCCACGCCTTACGGGACATCCCAGCGCGGCGGCGTTTCGGCGTTGAGCGTGACGCGGAACACGCGCGCTTCGGTGTCGCCGGGATTGCGCAGGCTGTGCGGCTGATCGGCGTCGAACACGATGGCGTCGCCGGTCGCCAGCAACTGGCGGCGGTCGTGCACGCTCACTTCCAGCGTGCCTTCGCTCACCACCAGATTGACCGTCGTGCCCGGCGCGCGGCGCGTGCCCGGCTCCGTGTGCAGCGGCGCGATGCGCAGTTCGTGGAATTCGGCGCTGGCCGGGCCGTCTTCGGGATAGAGCGCGCGCGCCGAGTAACGGCCATCGGCGCTCACGCGGCGCGCGGCGCGATCGGCGGGCAGATGCTCGAAGCCGCTCACGGCATGGCGGCGCAGGAACGCCGACACCGAGACCTTGAGCGCCGCCGCCACCTTGCACAGCACCTTGATCGACGGCACGCTGCGCGCCGATTCGACCTGCGCCAGCATGGCGCGCGACACGCCCGAGGCACGCGCCAGGGCGTCGAGCGACAGTTGCCGCTCGGCGCGCAGGCGGGCGAGATTCACGCCGACCAGATATTCGAGTGCGTCGAACGGGCCTTCGCCACGCGCTGCGCCCGACGTTTCGACGCCCGACGTTTCGACGCCCGACGTTTCGACGCCCTGAGATGACGTCTGCAACGAAGCATCGTCAGTCAGATCCTGTTGCGAATACTGCGAATCCGCACTCCGATGCGTAGTACTGCGATGCACAGTCGAGCGATCGGTTTGTGCGTCTCTCACGAGCGCGAGCGGTGAATGCATGGCTGCCTCCCAGGCGCGCCGTTATTGGCGCTAGAGCTTGAATGGAGGCAAGACTAGCATCGCGCCCTGCCGCGCCCAACGAAGTTATCTTCACACTGATATCAGCATTGCAGAGCGCGATTTCGGGAAAGCTTTCGCATCCTGAAGATATGCGTGGGCGCTTTAGCAGGCGTCCTGCTGCACGGCCACGTTGACCGTACCGGCGACAGACGAATTGCGCGCATCCAGCCGCGCCGCCAGCCACGTCAGCACGAGCGCCGCGATCGCCACCACTGCCGCCACCCACGGCAGCGCGTCGAGCGCCACGCCGCGCTCGATCGCCAGGCCCCCCAGCCACGCGCCCAGCGCATTGCCCATGTTGAACGCGCCGATGTTGAGCGTGGAGGCGAGATTGGGCGCGGCGGCGGCCTTCGCCACCACGCGCATCTGCAGCGGCGGCACGGTGGCGAACGCGGCGACGCCCCACACGAACAGCGTGATGGCAGCGGCCACGCTCGAATGACTGGTCTTCGTGAAGATCGCCATGACCACGGCGAGCGCGACGAGAATGCCCATCAGCGAAGGCATCAGCGCGCGGTCCGCCAGCTTGCCGCCGAGCGTGTTGCCCAGCGTCAGGCCCACGCCGAACAGCACGAGCATCAACGTCACGCCGCGCGGCGAGAAACCGCTCACCTGTTCGAGGATCGGCGCGATGTAGGTGAACACCACGAATACGCCGCCAAAACCCAGCACCGTCATGCCGAGCGCCATCCACACCTGCGGATCGCGCAGCACGCGTACTTCGTGGCCAAGGCTCACCGGGCCGCTGTCATGCTTGTTCGGTACGAGCGCGCTCACGCCGATGAGCGAAATCACGCCGAGCGCGCTCACGATCCAGAACGCCACGCGCCAGCCGAACTGCTGGCCAATTGCCGTGCCGAACGGCACGCCCAGCACCGTGGCGAGCGTGAGGCCGGAAAACATCAGCGCGATCGCCGACGCGCGCTTCTCCTGCGGCACGAGCGACGCCGCGACCACCGCGCCGATCCCGAAAAACGAGCCGTGCGCGAACGAGGCCACGACGCGCGCGACCATCAGCAGCGAATAGTTGTCGGCGAGCGCGCACAGCACGTTGCCGATGATGAACACGCCCATCAGCAGTTGCAGCGCGAGCTTGCGCGGCATGCGGCTGGTGAGCACGGCGAGCACCGGCGCGCCCACGGCCACGCCCAGCGCGTAGCCGGTCACGAGCAGCCCGGCGGCGGGAATCGTCACGCCCAGATCGCGCGCGACGTCGGGCAGCAAGCCCATGATGAGGAACTCGGTGGTGCCGATGGCAAAGGCGCTGATCGCCAGCGCAAGCAAGGGGATAGGCATCGATATTCTCCTGATGGCCTGAGATGTCAATAAAAGCGGGGGCTACGAGGTGCGCGTCGTCAGGCAGCCGAGGTCACGAACTCGACGACGACGCCCGGCGCCAGCGCCACGAACAACTGGCGCTCGCCGCTCAGCGGCACGTCCGCGAGTTGATACGGCGCGTCGTGCCTGGCGAGCCGCGCGAGCAGCGCCTGCCATTCGTCGCCGGGCGCGACGCGAAACGCCACGTGATCGAAACGCGGCGTCACGCGAGCGGGCCGCGCGCCGGGCATCGTCGACTCGACCAGATGAATCACGGGCCGACCTTCGGCGTAAAGCCAGTAGCCGCCGACCGAAAACGGCGGACGCGGGCCGTTTTCCAGCCCGGCGATATCGCAGAAAAAGCGCCGCGCGCCTTCCAGATCGGGCGTGACGAGCGTGACGTGATCGAGTTGCATGGCGGCTCCAGCGCACCGGTAAGACCGGAAATAAAGCGAAACCCTGAAAACACGCGCATTGTCGGTGCTCCACGTCCTTTTGATAATTGGCGTAGCATTTGAAGCATTTTCAATCGCTATCGAATAATCATCGGCTATGGACAATCTCGGCGACGTGCGGCTTTTCGTGGAAGCGGCGCGACTCGGCAGCCTCTCGGCGGCGGGCCGCAAACTGGGCCTCTCGCCCGCCGCGGCGAGCGCACGCCTCGCGCGGCTCGAAACCGAATTGCATGCGCGCCTGTTTGACCGCACGACCCGCCAGCTGCGCCTGACCGACGAGGGCCGCAGCTATCTCACCTGCAGCGAGCACGCGCTGCGTTCGCTCGACGACGCCAAGGCCGCGCTTCAGGAGGGCCAGAATGCCGTGCGCGGCAAGGTGCGGATTTCGGCGACTTCCGATTTCGGCCGCAATCTGCTGATGAAATGGCTCGACGAATTCCGCGCGCGCTATCCCGAGGTGCGCTTCGCGCTCACGCTCACGGATTCGATCTCGAATCTCCTGCAGGAAGACATCGATCTGGCGATCCGCTTCGGCACGCCGGCGGACAGTTCATTGATCGCCCGGCGGCTCGCGCCGAACCCGCGCGTGCTATGCGCCGCGCCCGGCTATATCGCGCAGCACGGCGAGCCGCGCGAGCCCGCCGATCTGGCCCGATTCGATTGCATGGTGATCGGCTCGCCTTCCGGGCCGGTGAACGAGTGGCGCTTCACGCGCGGCGGCGGGGCGCACGCCGAAACGCAAACCTACGTCGTCCCGCTGGAAAACGCGCTGGAAAGCTCTGATGGCGAGGTGGTGCGGCAGTGGACGTTGTGCGGTTATGGGCTATCGGTGAAATCGATCTGGGATGTGGCCGACGACCTGCGCGCGGGACGCCTGCGGATCGTCATGCCGCACTGGCGCTATGCCGAACAGCCCGTGCACGCGATCTATCACCGCAACCGCTATCTGGCGCCGCGCGTGCGGGCGCTGCTGGATTTTCTGGCCGGGCGCTTCGAGCAGACGGCTCACGAACTCGATTCGCTGGTGCCCTGTTGCGAACCCAAATCGGGCGATGCGGACGATTCAAAGGCTGTGGCGCAGCACGCCACAGCCCGCGTGCGGCGGCGCAAAGCCGTGAACGCATAAGGCTATAATGTCGGATTCGGCTGAACGATGGTTCGCGTAGCAAACCGGCGGCAAAAAAGCGTCAATGCGACAGTGCAAAATCGTGCGCAAGCGCAAAAGCAGCATCAGCAAAAAGCCGCCAGCGAACCGCCCCACCGTGCGCCCCAAGCCTTCGCGGCGAGGCCACCTGCTTCAGCCCTCATTTTTCACCGTAGTCCCGACGTGCATTTCGTGCATCAACCGGACGACGCCCCCAGGTGAACCACTGCGAACGGCGAAACCCGATGACCAAGAAAGTTTATGTAAAGACCTTTGGCTGCCAGATGAACGAGTACGACTCCGACAAGATGGTCGACGTACTCGGCGCGGCTGAAGGCCTCGTGAAAACCGACACGCCCGAAGATGCGGACGTGATCCTGTTCAACACCTGCTCGGTGCGCGAAAAGGCGCAGGAAAAGGTGTTCTCCGACCTCGGCCGCGTGCGCGAACTGAAGGAAGCCAACCCTGACCTGCTGATCGGAGTGGGCGGCTGCGTGGCGAGCCAGGAAGGCGCGGCCATCGTGCAGCGCGCTCCGTACGTGGATCTGGTGTTCGGCCCGCAGACCCTGCACCGCCTGCCGCAGATGATCGACGCGCGCCGTGCCTCGGGCCGCGCCCAGGTCGACATCACCTTCCCCGAAATCGAAAAATTCGACCATCTGCCGCCCGCGCGCGTGGAAGGCCCGAGCGCCTTCGTTTCGATCATGGAAGGCTGCTCCAAGTACTGCAGCTACTGCGTGGTGCCCTACACGCGCGGCGAAGAAGTCTCGCGTCCGCTGGACGATGTGCTGACCGAAGTCGCCGGTCTCGCCGACCAGGGCGTGCGTGAAGTCACGCTGCTCGGCCAGAACGTGAACGCCTATCTGGGCGCGCTCACGCAAGGCGCAACCGATGTCGCCGACTTCGCCACGCTGATCGAATACGTCGCGGAAATCCCCGGCATCGAGCGCATCCGCTACACCACTTCGCATCCGAAGGAATTCACGCAGCGCCTGATCGACACCTACGCCAAGGTGCCCAAGCTCGTGAGCCATCTGCACCTGCCGGTGCAGCACGGTTCGGACCGCGTGCTGATGGCGATGAAGCGCGGCTACACGGTGCTCGAATACAAGTCGGTGATCCGCAAGCTGCGCGCGATCCGTCCGGACCTGTCGCTGTCGACGGACATCATCGTCGGCTTCCCGGGCGAGACGGAAGAAGACTTCGAGAAGACCATGAAGCTCGTCGAAGACATGAGCTACGACACCAGCTTCTCGTTCATCTACAGCCCGCGCCCGGGCACGCCCGCCGCGAATCTCGAAGACGACACGCCGCGCGAAGTGAAGCTCAAGCGTCTGCAGCATCTGCAGGCCACGATCGAAGAGAACGTGCAGCGCATCAGCGCGTCGATGGTCGGCAAGATCGAGCGCATTCTGGTCGAAGGCCCGTCGCGCAAGGACCCGAGCGAACTGTCGGGCCGCACGGAAAACAACCGTGTGGTGAACTTCCCGGCGCCGCTCGCCTCGCACGCCCGCCTGATCGGCCAGATGATCGACGTGAAGATCAATCACGCTTACCCGCACTCGCTGCGCGGCGAACTCGTGCTCGCGCACGAGGGCAATGCGACGGTTTCGCACTAAGCAACGCATCAGGCAACCCAAGATCCACGGAACACGGGAGTTCAGAGACACCTTGAAGCCGAATCAGCAGCATCTGGAATTCACCGCGCCGCACGAAGACAACGCGCGCCTGGCCAACCTCTGCGGTCCGCTCGACGAGAACCTGCGGCAGATCGAGCTGGCGCTCGACGTCACGCTCGCGCGCCGCGGCCATCGCATCACGATCCGCGGGCGCGGCGCGAAACTCGCGCTCGCCGCGCTCGAAAACGTCTACAAAAACGCGCGCGATCCGCTATCCGTGGACGATATCCAGCTTGCGCTGGTCGAGGCGCGCCATCCGGCTGCGATGGGTAGCCACGGCAGCAACGGCAGCGCGCGCGGCGGGAACGGCAATGGCAACGGTGAAACGGAAGTCGATCCGCGTTTTCGCGGCGATCCCGATCATCCGTTCGACGAGCCCGCAGGCCTCGATATCGACATCGAGGAACAAGGCCCGAAGCTGTACACGCGTCGCGCCGACCTGCGCGGTCGCACGCCCGCGCAGCGCGAGTACCTCAAGCAGATCATTTCGCATGACGTGACTTTCGGCATCGGGCCGGCGGGCACGGGCAAGACCTATCTCGCGGTGGCCTGCGCCGTCGACGCGCTGGAGCGCGATCAGGTCAAGCGCATCGTGCTGACGCGTCCGGCCGTGGAGGCGGGCGAACGGCTGGGCTTCCTGCCCGGCGATCTGTCGCAGAAGGTCGATCCGTATCTGCGTCCGCTCTATGACGCGCTGTACGATCTGCTCGGTTTCGACAAGACGGCGAAGATGTTCGAGCGCCAGATGATCGAAATCGCACCGCTCGCCTATATGCGCGGTCGCACGCTCAATCACGCGTTCATCATCCTGGACGAGGCGCAGAACACCACGCCCGAGCAGATGAAGATGTTCCTCACGCGTATCGGCTTTGGCTCGAAGGCGGTCGTGACCGGCGACACCACGCAGATTGACTTGCCGCGCGGCCACAAGAGCGGCCTGATCGAGGCGCAACACGTGCTCAATGAGGTCCGCGGCATCGCCGTCACGCACTTCACGAGCGCGGACGTGGTGCGTCATCCGCTGGTCGCACGCATCGTCGAAGCCTACGACGCGCACGCGAAGAAGGACGCCAACGCGGCGGACGCGCGCTAACGCGCCACGAAGCCGAAAGCACACCATGGCACCCGCACCGAAACTCAAACTGAACGTGCAGTTCCCTGCCGCGAAGGCTTTCCCCGAGCACAAGGCCGCGCTGCCCCGCGCAACCGTGGCCGCGTGGATCAAGGCGGCGCTGTTCGCCGACGCGGAACTGACCGTGCGCTTCGTCGACGCCGAAGAAGGCCGCACGCTCAACCGCACCTATCGCGGCAAGGACTACGCCACCAACGTCCTCACCTTCGCCTATGCCGAGAGCGAGGACGACCCCGTCACCGGCGACCTGATCCTCTGCTGCCCGGTGGTGGCGAAGGAAGCCGCCGAGCAGGGCAAGCCGCTGTCGGCGCACTATGCTCACCTGCTGGTGCACGGCGCGCTGCACGCGCAAGGCTACGACCACGAGGACGACGCCGAAGCGCAAGAGATGGAAGGCATCGAAACCGAAGTCCTCGCCTCGCTCGGCTTTCCCGATCCGTACAAGTAAGGGCACGATCGCACGATCCACCCTGCTCTTCTGCCCAGCCCGATATGAACGACAAACGCGCGAACGTTTCTGGTGAAGTGACTGGCTCCCCGATCGACGAGCCGGCGGAGAGCGCGGTGCCTGATCCGGCGCAATATCCGGCGCCTGAACCGTCGCCTTGTCCAGGCTATCCGCCATTTCTCGGCGAGCCGAAACTCCTCACCGAAGACGAACTGCGCGCCTCGCTCGATTGCACGCTCCAGCAATGGGACGGCAAGAGCGATATCTGGCTTTTCGGCTATGGCTCACTGATCTGGAACCCCGGTTTGCCGACCGTCGAGAACGTGCGCTCGCGCGTGCACGGCTACCATCGCGGCCTCTATCTCTGGTCGCGTGTGAATCGCGGCACGCCGGAGCAACCGGGCCTCGTGCTCGCGCTCGATCGCGGCGGCTCGTGTGCGGGCGTGGCATTTCGCCTCGCTGCAGAAGGGGTGATGCCGCATATGGAGGCGCTGTGGCGTCGCGAAATGCCGATGGGCTCGTACCGGCCTGCCTGGCTGCCCTGCGTGCTCGCGGACGGCCGGCGCGTTTCGGCGCTCGCTTTCGTCATGCGCCGGGAGGCGGCCACCTACACCGGCAAGCTCGACGAGAACACCGTGCGCACGGTGTTCGGCTGCGCGAGCGGGCGCTACGGCACCACGCTCGACTACGTGCGCCGCACCGTCACGGCACTGCGCGAGAGCGGCATGCCGGATCGCTCGCTTGAGCGGTTGCTGGTGCGGTGTGCGGGCGAACAAGGCTGAGATCCGCGCACAAAGCCGCCCTTCAGGCAACCCGAGCCCAATTTTGACGCACCGCGCGATCCCCGCCCATCTGCGATAGGATTGACTGATACGATCGCCTGCGTGACGTGCCATACATGGCCGCGCCACACGCATGATGTATCCTTTCCCTTCCGCAACAGCGCGCCCGGCCACGACAGGCCAAGGGCGCACCACCATGAACGACTCCTATCCCAGTCGACGATTGACCGACAAACCGCAGGAAAAGCGCTCCCTTCTTGAGCGGCTGACCGACTTCATCTCGCCCGAGCCGGACTCGCGCAGCGAGCTTCTCGAAATCCTCCAGGATGCGCACGCGCGCAATCTGATCGACGCGGATTCGCTGTCGATGATCGAAGGCGTTTTCCAGGTGTCCGAGCTATGCGCGCGCGACATGATGGTGCCGCGCGCCCAGATGGACGCGATCAACATCGCCGAGAGCCCCGACGATTTCATCCCCTTCGTGCTGGAAAAAGCGCACTCGCGCTATCCGGTCTATGAGGGCAACCGCGATAACGTAATCGGCGTGCTGCTCGCGAAAGATCTGCTGCGCTACTACGCCGAAGAGGAATTCGACGTGCGCGGCATGCTGCGTCCGGCCGTCTTCATCCCCGAGTCGAAGCGCCTGAACGTGCTGCTGCACGACTTTCGCCAGAACCGCAATCACATTGCCATCGTCGTGGACGAGTACGGCGGCGTGGCGGGCCTCATCACGATCGAGGATGTGCTGGAACAGATCGTCGGCGATATCGAGGACGAGTACGACTTCGACGAGGAAAGCGGCAACATCATCGCCTCGCCGGATGGGCGCTTTCGCGTGCGCGCGCTGACCGAAATCGAGCAGTTCAACGAGTCGTTCGGCACCCATTATTCGGACGAGGAAGTCGATACGATCGGCGGGTTCGTCACGAATCACTTCGGCCACGTGCCGCATCGCGGCGAGAAAGTGCGCATCGACGATCTGATCTTCGAAGTGCTGCGCGCCGACGCGCGCCAGGTCCACATGCTGCTGGTGCGCCGCGACCCGATGGCCGGCCAGCGCGAAGCCGTGCTGGCGCCGCCGGGCACCTGAGCCCGCGCCCTGCGATGAACGAACGCCGGCCTTAGCGCCGGCGTTTTTTCTTCCACTGATCGATCCCCACCACGATTCCTCCGACACCGCGAAATCCTGTCGCGCGAAAATGCTATCGTTGCGCTCGCTGTGCGCCGTGCGCGCAGCGAGCCTTTCGAAACGCAACACAACCGCGCCCCGAGCGCGCCTGCAGCCGCACCGCAGCCACAGCATACTCATGGCCGAACCCATCGATTCCCGCACGCGCGACACCGCGCGCGCCGCCCTCCCCGCCAGCCGCAGCGTGCCCGTGTGGCATTACCTCGCCGCGCTCGCATTGGGCGCGCTCAACACACTCTCGTTTGCGCCGACGCCGCATGGCGGCTGGCTCGAAATCGCAATCTTCGCCGGTTTCTATTTCTGGCTCACGCGCACGACGGGCTGGAAGAGCGCACTGTTCACGGGCTGGGCGTTCGGCTTCGGCAACTTCGTCACCGGCGTCTGGTGGTTGTATGTGAGCATGCACTTCTACGGCGGCATGCCTGCTCCGCTCGCGGGCGCGGCGCTTGGGCTGTTCTCGCTTTACCTCGGCATTTATCCGGCGCTGGCCGCGCTGATCTGGTCTTTCTGCGCGGGTCATGCGCGCAAGAACCGCGACACCAGCGCAGACGCCCTGCCGTTCTCGCCCACCTGGCACGGCGCCTTCGCGTTCGCCAGCGCCTGGGCGCTTGGCGAATGGGCGCGCGGTTATGTTTTCACGGGCTTTCCGTGGCTCGCCAGCGGCTACGCGCAGGTGGACGGGCCGCTGGCCGGTTTCGCGCCGATCGTCGGCGTGTATGGCGTGGGCTGGGTGATGGCGCTGGTCGCGGCGCTGCTGGTGCAGGCGCTCATCAGCCTGCGAGCCGCCCATGCCGCGCGCGGCGGCACGCTGACGGCGCTCGGCATCGCGGTGGTGGCAATCGTCGCCGGGCTGCTGCTGCCGCGCGTGAACTGGACGCATCCGGAAAACGCCACGCTCGATGTGCGCCTGCTGCAAGGCAACGTCAAGCAGGACATGAAGTTCTCGGAATCCGGCACGCAGGACGCGCTCAACGAATTCCAGAAGCTCATCACCGAAAAGGCCGCCGATCTGGTGGTCACGCCGGAAACCGCCGTGCCGGTGCTGGTGCAGGAGATCCCGCAGAAGTTCGGCCGCGACATCCGCGCGTTCGCCGACGGCACGCACACGGCCATCCTGTTTGGCGCGGTGGGCGGCACGATCACGCCCGAAGGCCGCGTGGTCGATTACACGAACAGCCTGTTTGGCGTGACGCCGGGCACGAACGGCCTGTACCGCTACGACAAGCACCATCTCGTGCCGTTCGGCGAGTTCGTGCCCTGGGGCTTCCGCTGGTTCGTGAACCTGATGAACATTCCGCTGGGCGACTTCGCGCGCGGCGGGCCGGTGCAGCCGCCGTTCCTCGTGCACAACCAGCCGGTCGCCGTCGATATCTGCTACGAGGACATCTTCGGCGAAGAGATCGCGCGCACCGTGCGCGAGAACCCGGTTTCGCCGGGCATTCTGGTGAATTCGACCAATCTGGCGTGGTTCGGCGACACCATTGCGCTCGACCAGCATCTGCAGATCGCCCGCATGCGTTCGCTCGAAACCGGCCGGCCGATGCTGCGCGCGACCAATACCGGCGCTACCGCCGCCATCGACGCGCACGGCAACGTGATCGCGCGTCTGCCCACCTTCACGGTGGGTTCGCTCGACGTGCGCATCGCGGGCACGCAGGGTTTCACGCCTTATGTGACGAGCGGCAACAACACGGTGATCGCCATTTCGCTGCTGATGCTGGCGTTCGGGTTCGCCTTCGGCCCGGCGCGCGCCGGCCGCGACTCTGGCCAGAAGAGGATCTGATCGGCTGCAAACAAGCTGCAAAACCGGCGCGTCAACCCCGCGCCGGTCTCAACGCCGCGCCAATCCGGTAAAATTCAACGTTTCAGCACCTGGCCGCCACGCACCGGTCGCCGCGCGGGCCGCGCCTGCCGCCGCAACCCGCGTCTCCCGCCCTAAAAGACACCGCAGACACTGCAGGCACACATGCTCACGTTTCAGCAAATCATCCTGACGCTCCAGTCCTACTGGGACAAGCAGGGCTGCGCGCTGCTCCAGCCGATCGACATGGAAGTCGGCGCGGGCACTTCGCACGTCCATACCTTCCTTCGCGCAATCGGCCCCGAGCCGTGGCGAGCCGCCTACGTGCAGCCGTCGCGCCGCCCGAAGGACGGCCGCTATGGCGAGAACCCCAACCGCCTGCAGCACTACTACCAGTACCAGGTCGTGCTCAAGCCGGCGCCGGAAAACATCCTCGACCTGTACCTGGGCTCGCTCGAAGCACTCGGCTTCGACCTGAAGCAGAACGACGTGCGCTTCGTGGAAGACGACTGGGAAAACCCCACGCTCGGCGCCTGGGGTCTGGGCTGGGAAGTGTGGCTCAACGGCATGGAAGTGACGCAGTTCACCTACTTCCAGCAAGTGGGCGGCATCGACTGCAAGCCGGTGCTCGGCGAAATCACCTACGGCCTGGAACGTCTCGCGATGTATCTGCAGAAGGTCGAGAACGTCTACGACCTCGTCTGGACCGAGTGGGAAGAGCAAGGCCCGAACGGCCCTGAGATCCGCCGCCTCACTTACGGCGACGTCTATCACCAGAACGAAGTCGAGCAATCGACCTACAACTTCGAGCACGCGAACGTCGACCTGCTGTTCACGTTCTTCAACGCGTACGAGAGCGAAGCGAAGCGCATGATGGAACAGCAGCTCGCGCTGCCCGCCTATGAGCTGGTGCTCAAGGCCGGTCACACCTTCAACCTGCTCGACGCGCGCGGCGCGATCTCCGTGACGGAACGCGCGGCGTACATCGGCCGCATTCGCACGCTCTCGCGCAGCGTGGCGCAGTCGTACTACGAGTCGCGTGAAAAACTTGGCTTCCCGATGCTCGGCAATCCCGTGCACGGCGTGCCGGGCCTGACCACCGACGAACAGGACGCTGCGATGCCCGCCTGGGCGCCGCCGCTGAAGGTCGAACGCAAGTTCGGCGAGGAATGACCGGATCTCCGACAACAATGACCCAAGCTCATCAAGCCACCCTCCTCGTCGAACTGCTGACCGAGGAACTGCCGCCCAAGGCCCTCGCGCGCCTGGGCGACGCATTCGCCGAAGGCATCGCGCAGCGCCTCGCCGCGCGCGACCTGATCGAAGGCGACCTGTCGTTCGAACGCTTCGCCACGCCGCGCCGCCTGGCCGTCACGATCAAGAACGTGCGCACCGTCGCGCCCGAAAAACAGGTGCGCGAAAAAGTGCTGCCGGTGTCGGTGGCGCTCGACGCCAATGGCCAGCCCACCGCGCCGCTCGCGAAGAAACTCGCGGCGCTGGGCTTCCCTGACTTCCCGGTTGCCGACCTCGAACGCGCCAGCGACGGCAAGAACGAAGCGCTCTTCCTGCGCTACTCGGCGCCGGGCGCGACGCTCGCCGACGGCCTGCAAGCCGTGCTCGACGAAGCGCTCGCCAAGCTGCCGATTCCGAAGGTCATGAAGTACCAGCGCCCGGACGGCAGCGACGTGCAGTTCGTGCGTCCGGTGCATCGCCTGATCGCGCTGCACGGCGAACAGATCGTGCCGGTGAGCGCGTTCGGCGTCGATGCCGGCGACACCACGCGCGGCCATCGCTTTCTTTCGGAAGGCCTGATCGCCATCACGCACGCCGACGACTACGCCCACACGCTCCAGCACAAGGGCCGCGTGATCGCGAGCTACGCTGAGCGCCGCGCGGCGATCCAGGCGCAACTCACCGAGCAGGCCGGCGACGACCGTGTCGTGATGCCCGAATCGCTGCTCGACGAAGTGAATTCGCTGGTCGAATGGCCAGTTGTGTACGCCTGCAAGTTCGAGGACGAATTCCTGCAAGTGCCGCAGGAATGCCTGATCCTCACGATGCAGACGAACCAGAAGTATTTCGCGCTGACCGACGATCAAGGCCGCCTGCGTTCGCGCTTCCTGATCGTCTCGAACATCGAAACGGCCACGCCCGTCGAGATCGTCGAAGGCAACGAACGCGTCGTGCGCCCGCGGCTGGCCGACGCCAAGTTCTTCTTCGAGCAGGACAAGAAGAAGACGCTGGCCGAGCGCGTGCCGCTGCTCGCGAACGTGGTCTATCACAACAAGCTCGGCTCGACGCTGCAGCGGGTGGAACGCCTCGAAGCCATCGCCGGCGCGATCGCTGAAATGTGCGGCGCGGATGTCGCGCTGGCCAGGCGCGGCGCGCGCCTCGCAAAGGCCGACCTGCTGACCGACATGGTGGGCGAGTTCCCGGAACTGCAAGGCACGATGGGCACCTATTACGCCCGCCACGACGGCGAAGCGGAAGAAGTGGCCATCGCCTGCTCCGAGCACTACCAGCCGCGCTTCTCCGGGGATGAGTTGCCGGGCACGCCCACGGGCACCATCGTCGCGCTCGCGGACAAGCTGGAAACGCTGGTCGGCATCTGGGGCATTGGCCTTGCGCCCACCGGCGAGAAAGACCCGTTCGCGCTGCGCCGCCACTCGCTGGGCGTGCTGCGTATCCTCGTCGAAAAGAAGCTGCCGCTCGACCTCGTCGAACTGCTTCGCACCACGTACGCACAATTTGCGGGCAACGATGGGGTCGCGGAATCGACCCAGGCGATCTACGAATTCTGCATGGACCGTCTGCGCGGCCAGCTGCGCGAGCGCGGCTACGCGGCGCAGGAAGTGGACGCCGTGCTGGCGCTGAACCCCACGCGTTTCGACGATGTGGTCGCGCGTCTGGACGCCGTGCGCGAATTCGCGGCGCTCAGCGAAGCGGCAGCGCTCGCAGCAGCCAACAAGCGTATTTCGAACATCCTCAAGAAGTCCGAGGGTGCCGAAGACGGCGGCGTGCAGATCGCCCTGCTGACGGAAAACGCCGAAAAGGCGCTCTACGCCCAGCTCGAACAGGTCGCGCCGCGCGTGGAATCGCAACTGGCCGCACGCGAATACACGGGCGCACTCACCGCGCTTGCGGCGCTGCGCGAAACCGTCGACACGTTCTTCAACGACGTGATGGTCAATGCCGAAGATCCGGCGCTGCGGGCCAACCGCCTCGCGCTGCTCAAGGCACTGCATCGCCAGATGAACAGCGTGGCCGACATCTCGCGCCTGGCGGCTTAATGGCCGTCGTGACACGACAACACTGACACGACACCTATGCCGACCAGCTCCAGCCGCAAGCTCGTGATCCTCGACCGCGACGGCGTGATCAACCTCGATTCCGACGCCTTCATCAAGTCGCCGCACGAATGGGTCGCGCTGCCGGGCAGCCTCGAAGCGATTGCCCGTCTGAACCAGGCGGGTTATCGCGTCGCCGTGGCGACGAACCAGTCCGGCATCGGCCGCGGCCTGTTCGACACCACGGCGCTCAACGAAATGCACGCGAAGATGCACCGCCAGGCCGCGGCCGTGGGCGCGCGCATCGACGCCGTGTTTTTCTGCCCGCACACCTCGCAGGATCATTGCGACTGCCGCAAGCCCAAGCCCGGCATGTTGAAGATGATCGTCGACCGGTTCGAGATCGATCCCGCTGAAACGCCCGTGGTGGGCGATTCACTGCGCGACCTCGAAGCGGGCGCGGCGCTGGGCTGCCGCCCTCACCTGGTGCTGACCGGCAAAGGCCAGAAAACGCTTGCGGCGGGCGGGCTGCCCGAAGGCACGCGGATCCACGATGACCTGCGCGCCTTCGCGCTGGACTTCCTCGCCAACGACCCGGCCTGAGGCCGAATCACTTCACCTCAAGTCGCCCTGCTTCTCCGAACGGTCCACCCGATGCGCTTCATCCGCTCCCTGCTGCTGTTCATTTATCTGATCGTGTACACGATACCGTACGCGACCGCCTGCTTTATCGCGTTCCCGTTCCTGAACCCCACGCGGCGTTACTGGATGGCGGCGGGCTGGTGCCGCTCGACGCTGTTCGTGTCGCGCTGGCTGGTGGGCATCCGGTACCGTATCGAGGGCTTTGAGAACCTGCCCGATGGTCCGGCCGTGCTGCTATCCAAGCATCAATCGGCATGGGAAACGCTGGCGTTCCCCGCGCTGATGCCGCGGCCGCTGTGCTACGTCTTCAAGCGTGAACTGCTGTTCGTGCCGTTCTTCGGCTGGGCGCTGGGCATGCTGAAGATGGTTCACATCAACCGTAAGGAAGGCAAGAACGCGTTCACCTCGGTGATCCGCCAAGGCAAGCAGCGCATGGCCGAAGGCGCATGGGTCATCATGTTCCCCGAAGGCACGCGCATTCCGGTGGGCAAGACGGGTAAATACAAGACGGGCGGTCCGCGCTTCGCCATCGAAACCGGCGCGCCGGTGGTGCCGATCGCGCACAACGCCGGCCACGTCTGGCCCCGTAACTCGTTCATCAAATATGCGGGTATAGTCACGGTGTCGATCGGCAAGCCCATCGATACCACGGGGCTGACGCCCGACGAAGTGAATACGCGCGTGGAAACCTGGATCGAAGCCGAAATGCGCCGCATCGATCCGGACGCGTACCGCGAAACGGATGGCACCTCGGCCAACACCGCGAAGATCTGACGGCCGGGGCCGATGGCCCGCCGGTTTGATCCGGCTTTTTCAGGCCGTCTGGTCGACCATCCGCCGCGCGGGATGCACACGCCCTCCCGCACCAGGCCCGACGATGCAGAAGTCCCCCAAGCCGCGCCATGCCGCGGCGCTTGATCATCAGCAACTCGATTTGCCGCTCTTTGCCGGGGCGGATTCGTTGCCGGTTGCGACACCTTCCGCGCCATCGGCGCCTATCGCGGACTCCCCTTCCCCCACTTCGTTGACGCCCGGTAAGGCGCGCAAGGCTCCGCCTGCGCCGCTTTCACCGCTCGCGCCGGATGGCTCGCGCATGCGCACGGTGGAACTGGGCGCGCGGAGTTTGCAATATCGCTTGAAGCGGTCGTCGAGAAAGTCGATTGGGTTTGCTATCGATGCGAGCGGACTCACGATTACCGCGCCACGCTGGGTGACGATTGCGGATATCGAGAACGCGATTGTCGAGAAACAGCGGTGGATTTTTTCCAAGCTGATTGAGTGGCAGACGCGGGTTGAGCAGCGTGCCTTGCCGAAGGTCGAGTGGCGGGATGGGGCTGAGCTGCCTTATTTGGGTAAGCCGTTGCGGGTGAGGCTGGGGGCTGGTTCCTTGGCTTTCGATGAGGCGACGCGCGTGCTTTCTTTGCCACTGCCGCCTCATGCGGACGCGCAGCAGATCAAGGATCGCGTGACCGGGTGGCTGCAGGGTGAGGCTACGCGGATTTTTGGGGAGCGGCTTCAGATATACGCTGCGCGCCTTGGGGTGACGTTTCGGTCGTATGCGCTTTCTTCGGCTATGACCCGGTGGGGCAGCTGCTCAAGCGAAGGACGGATTCGGTTGAACTGGCGTTTGATCCACTTTCCGCTATCGGTGGTTGACTACGTTGTAGCGCATGAGCTGGCTCATCTGCGGGAGATGAACCATAGCCCGAGATTCTGGCAGACGGTGGAGTCGATTTTTCCGGAATATCGCGATGCCAGGAAGCAGTTGAAGCAGCAGCAGCCGGAGATGTGAGGGGGCGTGAAAACATCACACGTCTAACTGCTCAAGCACAACATTCCTCTTCTTTCAGACGTCTCCGATAGCGCCACTATCTGTGGCCGCGATACGGTGGATATTGCCCTGTTCATAACGTCGACGTAGCGAAAGCCTACGTACATGGTACGGCATACTGCCGTCCGAGAATTGGGGCCGGGTATTGCGATGCCCGATCAAATATTCCCCCGATTTCTCGGAGATTGCTGGAACCATGAAAGTCACTATCGTCGGCAGCGGTTACGTTGGCCTGGTCACCGGAGCATGTCTCGCCGAATTAGGCAATCACGTGCTCTGCCTCGACATCGACCAATCCAAGATCGATCTGCTCAACAATGGCGGCGTTCCCATCTATGAACCCGGCCTCAGCGAAGTCATCGCGCGCAATCGAACGGCTGGGCGCCTGGAGTTCTCGACTGATGTTGAACAGGCCGTAGCGCATGGCGACATCCAGTTTATTGCTGTTGGAACGCCCCCCGGTGAAGACGGCTCCGCCGATCTCCAGTATGTGCTTGCATCAGCGCGTAACATCGGCCGCCATATGACTGGATTCAAGGTTATCGTCGACAAGTCTACGGTCCCAGTCGGCACCGCTGAAAAGGTGCGCAGCGTCGTCGCGCAAGAACTGGAGAAGCGCAATGTCGAAGCTCAATACGCCGTGGTCTCGAATCCCGAGTTCTTGAAGGAAGGCGCGGCGATTGAAGACTTTATGCGACCAGACCGGATTGTGATTGGCCACGAATCCGACGTCGAGGGATTGCGCGCGAAGAGCCTGATGGAGGAACTCTATTCACCGTTCAATCGAAATCATCAACGCACGCTGCACATGGACGTGCGATCGGCTGAATTCACGAAGTACGCGGCGAATGCCATGCTTGCTACGCGCATTTCGTTTATGAACGAACTCGCCAATCTCGCAGACCGCGTTGGAGCGGATATCGAACAGGTCCGGCGCGGCATTGGCTCGGATCCGCGAATTGGCTATAGCTTTCTCTATGCTGGCTGCGGGTACGGTGGCTCCTGTTTCCCCAAGGATGTCCAGGCTTTGATACGTACTGCAGATGATATTGGCATGCAGTTGAAGGTCCTGACTGCCGTGGAAGATGTGAATGCTCGACAGAAAACCGTGCTACTGGACAAGATTCGCGCGCATTTCAACGGCAATCTTAACGGCAGGCATTTCGCAATCTGGGGCCTTGCGTTCAAGCCGAATACGGATGACATGCGCGCGGCTACGAGTCGTCTGCTGATCGCCGCACTGGTGCGCGCCGGTGCATCGGTGAGTGCCTACGACCCTGTTGCGCTCAATGAGGCACGGCATTGTATTGCCGAAGACCTTGGCCCGGATGATTTCGAATGCGTGCGGTTCACGTGCGAACGCGACGCCGCACTCAAGAACGCCGATGCGCTGGTCATACTCACGGAGTGGAAGGAATTCCGATGCCCAGATTTCGTGAGCATGAAGTCAGTGCTCAAGCAACTGGTCGTGTTTGACGGGCGCAACCTGTACGAGCCGGCAACGATGCGCTCGAATGGGTGGACGTATTACACGATTGGGCGGGATGTTGTGCTAACTGCGGGTGCTTGAGGTATGACCCGGGCGGTTGAATGGGCACTCTACGCCATGCTGCTCCTGGTCGCGTCCACCGCAATGGCGGAGCCGACGGACCAAGGCAACTTGTCATCCTGCTCCCATTACGGTGCGCAGGCCGTCGGCATGTCGGCGGGTCAACCTGCGGCCGAAGCCAACCGGGGAGGCAACATACGGCGTCCTACGGGTGCACCCGTGCCTTCAGACTGCGGCAGCGCCAGTCTTGGCACACCCGATACCAACACCCTCCTGGGCGCGCCTCGCGATTACGACGATCGCAACGGGCCCTCGGCGGATTCGGTGCTAGAGAGTCGCTTGACTACCCCCGATACCGGCAGTCCCCCGCCATCGGCTTCCCGGCCGGCTGGCGCACTCAAGTCGCTTCAAGCTACGACGTCCAAAATGACAAATAGCGCGAGCAGCAGTTTCGCAGCACCAGTCGTCAGCCGAGACGTCTACCGTTCACCTTGGTAACGCTTGCGGGCCGGCTGACTCAAGCAGTCAGCCGTCTATCAAATTGCAGGCATATCGGTCGTGAAATAGGCGCGGGTATTCACATGCACGTTGGCATCCCCTTTGATTTGACTCGCCGATGCCCAGCGGTAAGCACTGTGCTGCTTCTTGGGGAAAGCGCGAGCGTCGATTGCATAACGCAAGCGGTATCCAAGAACGACGTAGTGCGTCGATACGCCGGGGGCACCGAAAACATTGTCTTCGTAAAGATGTTCGTAGACACCGAACAGCTCAGCATTAGCGCGGCTCAGATCAGAGTATCCAAGCTCATCGTGGACGATTCGACGAAACGCATGATCCAGCGTCTCCCCTTTGCGAATCCGTCCACCGGGCACAAACCAGCTATTTTGCGCTGGCCTGTTTAACCGGTAGCCGAGCAGGAATTCACCCTCCGCGTTTGCCACAATCAAATCGATGGCAACCAATGGCGTCGACTCGATGGTCTGGAGAAAACGATCACTCGTCAGCAGCATAAGTGGGCCATTTATATGGTATTGGCGCTTCGCGCGCGCAGTGTCTTTTCGAATGCGGCGAGCACGGCGTCCCGCGAGAGCATCGATTTCGCGAATTCGCGGCCGGCCTTACCCAACTTCTCGCGCTCAACGGCATCTTCCGAAAGGCGTTCAATCGCAGCAGCGAGCCCAACGGGGTCCTCTGGCGCAACCACGAGCCCACGATGCAAAACGATGTCATGGATTTCGGTGCCGGGATTTGCCATCGCAATAACGGCACGGCCGCTCGAGAACATACCTGTGAGCTTTGAAGGCAGCACCAGATCAGCTGCGTCAGCGCGTTGAGGCAGCACGTGAATATCTGCCAGATTGAGGAGATCATTCAAGCGCTCGACCGGCTGTAAATCAAGAAAACGGCAATTTCGCTCACCACCACAAACAGTGGCAATCGAGGATCTCGCTGGGCCATTCCCACAGAACACAAAGAAGATGTCGTCGCGCGCCGAAAATCGAACGGCCACATTCGCGAGAACCTCAAGGCCCTGCTTTGCGCCCATATTGCCAGAATAGAGCACAACGATCGCACCATCGGGGATATTGAGCTCAGCGCGCATCGGACTTTTCGTCGCCAACGGCTGGATTGCGTCGACATCGGCCCAATTCGGAAAATGCACAATCTTCGAACGGACAACCCCCTTGCGAAGTGCGCGCTCGGCCATCTTGCTCGATATCGTTGAGATCGTATCGAAGCGCCGGAACAAGATGCGCTCAACGGCCAAGGCCGATCGCTTGAGAAAAGAGCCATTCAACATGCCGAGATTAAACGCTGCATCGACTTCGAAATCCTGCACATGAAGCCATGCGTGAGCACGTGAGAGTGCCGCAACCAGCCATGCGGCTGGCGCGTTCATCAAGCTTGGAGCGACGCAGATGACCACGTTCGGCCGCCAAAAAGCCTGCCGCAGCATGATGGGAAAACTTGAAACCGCAAAGCTCGCCAGATGCAGGATACGGCGCACGCCTTTCGGTCGTGATGGGACCCAGAGAGGCGCACGGCAGATCTCGACGCCGTTGCTGTTCGTGTGCTCGTAAAAGCAAGCGGAGAACCCCTGTGCAATACGCCAATGCGGATAGTATGGGGGCGCACAGATTACGCGCACCTCATGACCAACGCTGCTTAGCGCCTCCGACATTTCCGCCGTATATTTGCCGATTCCGGTAAGTTCCGGTGCGTAGTTGATTCCATATATAAGAATCTTCATGTTTTTTGACTTGCAATTACCCCTGAATGGCACATCGATTTGCATTTATTGCGTCCGCTTCCCGAGATCAGCTTCAGCAGAGAAATTGGACACCGCGTTTACGCGCGAACACCCTTCGAGGCACCAACTTTGGACTAGAAAATGCTCAATAAGCCGTTGCGACGCGCTCCGAACGATAGGTTCGCTGATACGCTCGGTTATCAACTGCTTGACGAAGCAGGCCGTGCTCGTTCGCCAATGAGCTTTGCTGGTACGCCTGCGTAGACCTTCCATGCCTCGGTCAGCGAACGCGTCACAACCGATCGCGCTCCGACGACAACTCCTTCCGCAACGAAGACGCCTGGAGCCACATAGGCCTCTGTACAAATCCATGCTCGACGCTCTACGCGGATGGGATTCGCAAACAACTGGAACATCGGATCGTTGTAATCGTGACTGCCTGTACAGAGGTGAGCACCTTGCGAAACTACGCTTCGCTCCCCAAGATAGATCACTGCCATCGAATAAAGTGTCACACCGTTGGCAACACCCGCAAAATCCTCCGCAATGATGTTCCAGGGCGCCCAAATCTCAACTCGCGGGTAAATGTGGACACCTCGACCTATTTTTGCTCCAAAGAGCCGCAGGAGCGCCCTACGCCAGCCGTGAAGCGGAACCGGACTTGTTCTGAAGAGCGTCACATAGCAAACACGCCAAACAAGGCGAGCCAAACGGTTGCATTTTGAAAACGACGGCTCTTTTGCGCCGTCTATACGTTGTCGAATCACTCTCGGATACCTTCGCGCTTTCCGGCGTTAGTCACCACCGCTCACTTCATTGCCCGATCCCTCGTCCCAGCGCCTCACTCACTCCAGATTCATCGAGTCGATTTCATTTGCTTTTAGCGAGATGAGATATTCATAGAAGCATTGGAGGAAAGAATAATTAACCCCCGCAATCCCGTCGAAGAAAGCCCGTCTGACCAGCATCATGTAGATAAATTTGATGAATGGGCGGCACGGAATTCGATAGAACAATATCTTTTGATATCGCCTTCTTTCATTAAAGTCGGAAGTAAATATCGCACGCTTGATCGATGCATTCGCCAGTCTTGCTTCGACCAAATGTGATGCCTCCATCGTGGAATAGACATTGTGTTTCTGCACCCAATGCGAGATCCCCTTCGAAAATGGAAAGTGATCCAGATACCCGGATATAGGAGCGATCTCACCATCGACCGCCATTATTTCATTGACTTCCCGTTCGTACCGGACGCGCGCATGTCGAACAATCCTCACAAATTACGGCGAAATCTGCGCATGCCTCAGCCAGCGATTCATGAAAAAATCACGGCGCTGGATGCGGCCGGCAGCAACAGCGGGAGAAGCCGTTTCTACGAAGCGCATCAGCGCCTGACGCAATTCGACTGTGACTCGCTCATCTGCGTCGAGTATCAATAGCCATTCGTGCCGGTAGGGAAGTTCACGCAAGCCAAAATTTCTCTGTGACGCGAAACCGTCAAAGCGCCGCACGCGTACACTCGCCCCGTTCCTGGTGGCGATTTCAACGGTCTTGTCCTCGCTTTCCGAATCGAGGACCCAGATATCATTACTCCACCCGACGCTAGCGAGACAGCCCTCAATATCGACCTCCTCATTTTTTGTCAGGATTACTACAGAAATATTCACAAATCAACTCCAGCGGATCTTATTCAGGATGATCTCATTCGATCTCGATGCCCTTAAGAATCAAGAGACCGCTTCTTCAAGTACGGCGTCCGGCCGCCCGGCGACGATCCGCAGATAGCTTGATGCAACCCTATCGATATGAAACTTCTCGTTGAAGCATGCCAATGCACTGGCTCGCATCGTTTCCTTAGCTGGCGTCGACGTGCGAATCCAGTCTTGGAGTACCTCGATCACACCATCGAGCGTATCGCTTGAAGCGAAGCCCGCACCGTAATCAACGATTTCGCGCCAGATATTGACCTTATCTGTGATCAGCACGGGCACGCCACACGCCAGCGCCTCGGCGACCGCGATACCGAAGTTTTCCTGATGTGACGGCAGACAAAACACATCTGCCGAGCGGATCAAGAGCCACTTATCTCTTCCTTGAATCATGCCAGGCCAAGTGATGTCCCGCTCGATACCGAGTTGCGTGGCTTCCTCGCGCAGTTGTGCAACGAGCCCACTATCGTCCGGACCAGCGATCACTAACCGATAGTCATTGCGCAATCCCTCGATCGCCGCGAACGCACGGACCAGCAGGTCGCAACCCTTCTTTTCGTGGATACGTCCTAAAAACAGGATGATCTTTCGCCGGTCGCGTGCGTCTGACGGAATCACGATCTTTGCAGTGATTGGCGTGGCCGGCGCAGGTGCGGTACCGTAGACCGTGACAGACTCGCTTGCGCGATACATCGGAAACGACGTCTTCGCGAGAATGCGCTCAGTCTCGCTCGTGAATACAAGCGATTTCGCCCGTTTCACCACGTGCCGCTCAATAGCTAGCCAATACAGCAGCTTCTTCAGGTACTTGACGGGGTACGTCCGGTTAAACCATGGATCGAGCATCCCATGCGAATAGACGAAATACGGGATGTTTTGACGACTCAGCACCAACATGACCGCCGCGCCATGAAATTGCCACAAGCCGTTCACCACCACCGCGTCATATTCGTCCGCGTGCGCCTTGAGCCACTGGATCAGCCTCAGATTGAACCGGTATTTTCCAGCCCCCCTGCCGAGCCGAATCACACGCTGGAATGCCCCGTCGGTTGGCGGGTTCGGCACATCGTCATCCAGGCAGGCGACATCGATGCTGTGACCTTGCAGCTTTAGTTGAGCTGCCAAACGGGTGACGCCTTCAATCGGGCCGCCGTTGGTCGCATCAATAGACGAAATAACGTGAAGAAGCCTCAATTGTTCACCTTGATTCAATATCGTGTATCTGAACTTGCGCAATGTGCGTCATGCCGCCAGCAAGCGCCTGACCGCTTGTTCCATTCCAGTTTCACCAAACATTGCCTCGGCGCACTGCTTCGCCCGATCAATAGCCAGCCGGCTATCCCGGTACACTTCGGCCGCTCGTTTCAATGCCTCGAGAATCGACGACGTATCGCGTCCAACGACATGCAACGCATCCGTGATCTCGCCAAGGCCGATATCCGGCAAAACGGTCGACAACACAAGGCGGCCGGATGCGACATATTCGATCACCTTGAACGGAAACACACCGCCGCCCATCTTGTCTATCGGGCTGTGGAGATTCAGGAGAATGTCGCAAGCGGCGATCCGCGCAAACAACTGCTCCTCCGGTACGACACCATGGAATATCAGCGCGTTTAAGCGTTGCGCCGCGGCTTCGAAGGCGCCTGATAACGTGCCCGACCCGCACACGTGTATCTCGAAAGCGGAATCCGCGAGTTCAGCGAGAGCAAGTACCTTGTCTGCGCCTTTCTCGGCGTTCAGGCTGCCGAAATAGCCGACGATGAACTTTCCGCTCGCAGCATCCGTAAACGGATGCCGCTTCGCACAAGCCCATGTCAGCTTCGTCGACACCACTCCCGGGCATAGCAAGGTCCGGCACTGGCTTCGCTCAACCTCACGCTCCTGCAGCGTTCTATTTACCGCCAGGCACAACTCGGGCTTCGGAAGCACATAGCGCCATGCGGCCCAGTCGAGCATGGATTTCGGGTGCACGCCCCGCCTCGCCAGCACCCAGTCCTCGAACTCCAGAACTACGGCTTTCCCGTAGCGTCGCGCCAACGAGCGCGCAAGAAGCGACTCGAACGCATACGGGTTGTATACCCAGACAAGCGAAAGCACGCCGTGTTCTCCGATTTCCTGCGCCACGCTGTTCACTTCGAGCAGATTGAGAAGTTTTCCAACTGGCCGGAGCGGATAAGTACGCAGCGACAATTCCCGGATTCGTGATCCGGCCAGCGTCCATTCGCGAACGCTGCGACCCTGCCAGCCAGTTTCGTTATGTGCCGTGTTGACGAGCAACACGTCGCGCGAAATCCGTGTCAGTAATTCAAGGAAGAATTCAATCTTCCTGGCGGCACCAAGACTTGCATGCTGAACACGGTCTGGCGGACTATAAGCGGCAACGAATACGATCATCTTTCTCTCCCTGAGTCGCGCAACGCGATCAACGCGACATGACGTTTTCGCCACGCTGATCGAAGTCGATCGAGCTAGCCGTCATCTGTGGCGCGGTGGTTGTTTCGCGAAAGTCCTGCCAGAAAATCGTTCCAAAACCGATGAAGAACGACGTCAACAAAAAATAATGCTCAAGGATATTTCCGCCGCTGAATGTGATTATCAGGATAATCAGCATTGCCCAGTATCGGATTCGTAGTCGTCGGCTTCTCTGCGGCTTGACCTTGCGGAGAAACGCGAACATCCCTGTGACAAACAGTAAAAGCCCGATTACACCGATCTGAAACGTCAACGTGATGAATCCGTTGTCGATCTGCCAGTTGAAACGAAACTGATTCGGATCGATTCCGTTCGCCTGCAGATACCCGATAGCGGTATTTGTCCCGATACCTAGCCCACGGCCGAAAAAGAGCTCACCTAGATCCGCACTCCCAAGATCGGTCAGCGTCGACACTGCGTTGGCAATACGCCCTCCCTTCTCAAGCTGGGTGCCAACAATGTCCCCTCGGCCCGCCGCTGCCATCAGCGAAACATAGCCAACAACCGCGGCACTTAGCGCCAACGGAATCGTCATCACGGTGAGCAGCATCTTCCTGTGCTTCTCGGCGTGGTGCACTATCAATTCCCACCCAAGTACGCCAACCAGCAACGTAATCGACAATACGGCGAACCGAGTGCCCGATAGCAAAGCGGTGACAAACGCTGCCGCAACCAGCCCAATGCGCTGCCACGCAAGTGCGCGGTCTAGCATCACGCTGAAGATCGCGAGAGCCAAACCGAACATCCCTGCAATCCCTGCATTGCTGAAGAGACCCGTCACCCTGCTTTGCACGAGTGCAACACTCGACAGCGCGACACCGAGCGACGCCTGCTTATTGGCTACGTATACGTTCAGAATACCGAATGCAAGCAGCAACAAAATCAGCCGGCGCTGTACTATCGGTGACTCTGGAAAACCCTTTGCCATCAGGAACAGACCGAATGAACAGTGCAACAACATCACCCAGCGGACACCCGCGAGCAGAAACAGCACCGGACTAAGTTCGGCGATGAAGCCAATCAGCCCGAGCGACACGACCGCCATTATCCATAGAAAGTAAAACGAACAGATTGCAGCGATTTCGGCGGAACGCCGTCGCCGAATCATGGCGATTGGCCAAGAGGCACCGAATCCGAACACAAAAAGGTCCTTCAGGTATCGGGTCGGGCCTGCGCCATCCAGTGCGCTCGAATCGAGCGTCCACATCTGCACATTACCTCTAACGATCGAGTCAATTACGACCGGCGCGTATTGCGCCATTCCGACGACGAACAGCAATGCAACGATATATGCGAAATAATTGCTCTTTCGCATCACATTCTCGCTTCCATCGCGTCTTTCACCAGCCCCCGGTATCGCGACCAGTTATAAACGTCCCGCACGAGTTCCTGACCGCGCGCACTCATCGCGGGGAACAGGTGCCGAGATTCGATTGCCTCCAGAATGCCTGCGCCAAGACTCATCGCGTTGTCCTGCACCTCGAACCCGCACACCCCGACGACATCGTCGACGCCAGTGTACGGAGTGACGACCAGCGGCAAACCAAAACTCAGGGCTTCGAGACAGGCGAGCGACAGCGCTTCCGATAGTGCCGGCATCACGAACAGATCGGCCGTTGCATACAACGTTCCAACTTGTGCATGGGGAATGTTGCCGTGGCTGATCTCTATATTGCGTAATGCCCCAAGTCCGCTGTACATCGATGCGAGACTCGGCGCGAACTCACCAAGTACCGAGATATGCAGGGGTTTGCCCCTCAACGCCGCGGTCCATCTGTCGCTCCACTCCTTGATCGCGCAAAGCAACAGGTGACCGCCCTTACGGATGCTATTGGCCCGCGCAACGATCCGGAAAACATCCCGATTGCGTAGAACAACGTTCGCAGCCGTCGACGATGGTGGGAAGAACGCACCATATGGAATCTTGTAAAGTTTTTGGGCCGATACTCCTCTGCTCAACAACGCGCGCTCGTAATAGCTCGACGGCACCGTCACCAATTGCGCTTGTTCCAAGATCGCACGATTCTTGGATTCATCGTGGCGCGGCTCCGGAAGTCCCAAAGCACGATGATGCGCGCCGATTCGCGAGATAGCCTCATCCGTCTGATTCGATATCTGATCGGACCAAATCCGGACGCCTGCGCGCACAGCCGCGTCGACCGTGCGCGGCATGTAATCCTGTAGCGTGACGAGCCATTCGAACCGCCCGGCCGACGCCGACACGTGATGCGCGGCTAGCTGGTCGAATGCGTCCCGAAATGCCGCGGGTCGCCCGCCAAGCGCGAAACGCAACATCGTCGCCGCAAACGGACAGTAGACGTCAGAGGCGCGCAGCGCCGCATGATCGTAGCCAGCTGCCCGGCGGCCGGCGTCCAGCGGAATCCAGGCCAGCAAGCCGGTCAGTCCCTTCCTGTAAAAAGGCGTCAGGAGTTGGATAGGCCGGCCGGATTGCGCAATTGCCGCCGCAAGTTCAAGCGCGTGGTGCTTGTACGGATGCACCACAAGTACCTCTTTTCCCATGCTAATGTTCCAGCTTCGTCGCATTGTTAGCGCCAACCCAGGCTTCAAAAGGCGCGCTGAACAACACGGGATCGTACGCCAGTTCCCGCACCCGCTTTCTTGCGAGTGCCACCGCCGGGTTGCCGACGACAATCGTGTAGGGCGCCACATCTGAGCGCACAACGGCGCCCGCACCAACCACCGCGCCTTCGCCCACATGAACGCCCGGTAGGATCGTGGCATTGGTTGCGATCCACGCGTAATCGTCGATCCTGATTTCACGCGAATACGTCCGCCACTGAGAATCGCCGAGTCCGTGCGATGCAGTCAGGATCCGGACGCCGTCGTTGATGACTACGCGAGAGCCGACGATGATCCCGTCGTGCGCCGCCATCGTTACGTCCTGCGCGACGAAGCTGTGGGAGCCGATGCTGATGCGAGCCGGTGAGCCCTCTATCCTGAATCGATACACGACCGACAGCTCACCGATTTGCATGCCCTTCGCGCGGAGTCGTGCCTGGATAAGCGCCAGATGCACTAGCCTGCACAACATCAGCGTACGTTTGGCCCAGACCACCCACCAACGCCGCGAGCCAATCCGCGGCCGTTCCCGATGAACCCACAGATACTTCATGTCTTTAGAATCCCCCGACCGTCATCCTGCGGAATGCCCGCGTAACGGATGCGAAAATCACCAATTCAGCAATCACAACTGCCATCACTGGTCCGATCATTCCCGCGAACGTGGACAGTGCCCAACCGACACATACAGCGGCAATCGAAATCGCACAGAATTGAACCGACACAGTCGTGTGTCTGTTAGTCGACATCAGCGCTACTAGCTTGACCTGATACAAGGACGTAATGAGCGCGACCAACAGAAAGCTGACTAGAACGAAGGGCTCATAGGGCAACTTGCCTCTGCCCCATATATCGATCAGCGGGCGACTGACCGCGACCAGAAGAACAAGGGCGCCGCCAGCTGCAATCACGACCCCACGTTCGGCCTTCAGTCGCAGTTCCTTCGCTTCACCATGTTGCCCCTTCGCGTACAAACTCGAAAACCGAGGCCATACCGCACGACTGACAGTCGTGATGACTTGTGTAATGGATCTGGACAGCGTTCGGTAGGCGTTGAATGCAACCACTTCTCGGACGCCGATGAAATGCCCGACGACTATTGTCATGCCCTGAATACTCAAAGCGTTACCGAGTGGAAATCCTAGAAACGCCGCTCCGTGCGGTACCAGAGATTTTAGTTCTACGAATGAACTATTCGACCATCCCCAACGTAGGCCACTGCCGATGCGTGTCGATGCCACCAAGATCACAAGCTGAAATGCAGCTCTCGCGCCGCAGGCGCAGGCCGCCACCGCAACAATCCCGCCACCAGCTGCCACGCACGCCACGGAGGCAAGCCACTCGCCAAGACGGCCGAGCGACATTAGAACGACGCCCGCGGCATAGCGGTCTGCCACCCGAAACGCTGCGTCGAACAATCCCGTATATAGGTTCAAGAGCGCTGTAACGACCAAAAGCAACAACGTCCACGACTGGGCATTGCCGTCAGATCGGAGCACGAATACCACTCCAATCAACGTCCCCAGCAAAAGTATTCCCGTTACTCCTGAGCACGCACTCTGCAGTGTGACGTTCGCCTGCTCCACCTGACCTCGCGCGTGAAACATACAGATCTTATTGATCGCAACGGACACGATGCCGATATCCGACACCGCAAAATACGCGGGGACAGCAGAGATGATGATCCAGTCCCCGTAGCGCGCTGCTCCCCAGTAGTGTAGGAAGATCGGCAATGACGCCAGTTGAACAATAACCGTGACGCCTTGATTAAATACGTTCGCGACGATTCCAGACAGCACTGAAGACGATCTCGATGTGATTACGCCAGTCCTGATCCGGTTCTTGATGATCGTCAGCATGTCATTTCCGTTGCGCCGCGTGCATGAAGTCATCGTAAGCGTGGCGCAAGCCGTCTTCGAGAGGAACGAGTGGTACGAAGCCAATCGATTTGAGCTTTGAAACATCCAGCAGCTTACGCGGCGTCCCATCAGGCTTTGACGTATCAAACTCAAGCGTCCCCCGATAGCCGACGACCTGACCGACGAGTTGAGCCAGTTCGCGAATGCTGATCTCTTCGCCACTGCCCAGATTGACGTGCGGAGCTAGCGGGGAGACGATTGCATCGAACGTCTCCCGCGGAAGCAGCATCATCGAGACAGCACCAGCCGCAAGATCGTCTACGTGAAGAAATTCGCGCATCGGCTCTCCTGATCCCCAGATCGCGACCTTCGGAGCACAGCATTCCTTCGCATCATGAAACCGTCGAATCAGACCCGGTATCACATGGCTGTTTTCGGGGTGATAGTTATCGCCTGGACCGTACAAATTGGTCGGCATAACGCTGCGGAAATCTACCCCGTACTGGCGCCGATAGCTCTCGCACATCTTCAATCCAGCAATCTTCGCGATAGCATATGGTTCGTTCGTCGGCTCCAGCTTGCCGTCGAGCAATGCGTCTTCCCTCATGGGCTGAGTGGCGAGCTTAGGATAAATGCACGACGAACCGAAGAACATGAGCTTCTTAACGCCGCTTCGGTACGCCTCATGAATGACATTGCATTCGATGGCGAGATTTTCATAAATGAAATCGGCAGGATAGCTTTCGTTAGCATGAATCCCACCAACTTTAGCTGCCGTCAGATAGACCTCATTGATGGATTCTGACTTGAAGAATTCTGCAACGTCTGATTGATTCGTGAGATCCAGTTCGGCACGCGTCCGCGTAATAACATTGCGATAGCCAAGCGTACTCAAACGGCGCACGATTGCAGACCCAACCATACCGCGATGGCCCGCAACAAAAATTCGGGATTCATTCGTCATGGCATTCACTCGTTGTACTCGAACGCCTTGAATCCAGCGAGATTCACCAGCGAATCGCGCTTGGCGGCCTGATAGTCTGCCAGTACCATTTCCTTCACAAGCGCATCAAACGACGTCGCTGGTTTCCAGCCTAACTTTTCGTGCGCCTTAGTCGGATCACCGAGAAGCGTCTCCACCTCAGCAGGGCGGAAATAGCGTGGGTCGACTCGAACAATGACCGTACCGGGCTCGACCTTCGCGCCGCTACCACTCACGCGTTCGACTATACCAATCTCCTTTTCGCCTACGCCTTCGAAGCGCACGGTTATACCGAGCTCAGCCGCAGCACGCTCCACGAATTCGCGTACGCTGTACTGCACTCCTGTGGCAATGACGAAATCCTCCGGCTGCTCCTGCTGCAGCATCAACCATTGCATTTCCACGTAGTCACGTGCATGCCCCCAATCACGAAGCGCGGATAGATTGCCAAGATAGAGGCAATCCTGCAGACCGGCCGCGATCCTCGCGATTGCACGAGTAATCTTTCGCGTAACAAAGGTTTCGCCACGAACAGGTGACTCGTGATTGAAAAGAATGCCGTTGCACGCGTACATTCCATAGGCTTCGCGGTAGTTCACAGTAATCCAGTAGGCGTAGAGTTTCGCCACTGCGTAGGGACTGCGCGGATAGAACCGCGTTGTCTCTTTTTGCGGTGTTTCCTGAACAAGACCATAGAGTTCGGAAGTCGAAGCCTGGTAAAAGCGCGTCTTTTTTTCGAGTCCGAGAATGCGCATGCCTTCGAGAATCCGCAGCGCACCAATACCATCTGCGTTGGCCGTATATTCCGGCTCCTCAAACGAAACTGCTACGTGGCTTTGTGCCGCAAGGTTGTAGATCTCATCCGGCTGAACACTTTGCATAATGCGCACGAGACTGGTCGAATCAGTAAGATCACCGTGATGCAGAACGAAGCGGCGATCTTCCGCATGGGGGTCCTGATACAAGTGGTCGATGCGATCGGTATTGAACAACGAAGCACGGCGCTTGATGCCGTGAACTTCATAGCCCTTATCCAAAAGCAGTTCAGCTAGATACGATCCATCCTGCCCCGTCACACCGGTTATCAAAGCGATCTTCTGACTCATTACCTGTATCTCTCTAAATAGAACGGAGCACGATATTGCTCCGATCCTGATCAAACTCGTTCAAAACGTGCTGCCCGCTATTATTCGGCACGCGTCTCGTAGCCGTAATACGTAGCCCTGCCCCGCTTGCCTCTAGGCACATCTGTCACAAGCGCGCCCTTGAGAGTTGCCCCTGCATTCCTGAGTCGAGCAGCGGCCTCTACTAGTTCTGGCATAGGGTGATATCCATGGCGAGCAACAAGCAGCGTTGCGCCCGCATGTCGGCCAATCAGTGCAGCGTCAGTAACAGCGAGAATCGGTGGCGCGTCGATAACTACGATGTCGTACCGCGAAGACAGCTCGTCCATTAGCTTCTCGAATTGATTGCTCATCAATAGTTCTGCCGGATTCGGGGCAACAGATCCCTTAGGAAGTATGTCGAGGTTCGGCAGTAGCTCACGGGTGATAGCCTTTTCCAGATCAAATCCGGCAATGACATTCGAAAGTCCTGGGTTTCTTTTAATTCCAAATTGCCGATGAATATCACCACGGCGCATGTCACCATCAATCAGTAAAACTTGACGACCACTTGCAGCCAATACGGCCGCCAAGTTGACAGACGTAAAAGATTTTCCGACTCCAGGACTTGGCCCCGTGATGGCGATGATATTATTCGTCGTCTCAAGAAGACCAAATTGCAGCGATGTGCTCAGACTGCGGATACCCTCGATGGCGACATCGCCCGGCATACTGGCCGCAAGCACGTGTTGGGTATTTTTTGGTGCACGGCGATTTTCTGCTTCGGCACGCTCCTGAGCATCGCTGTGGGGAATCGTCGCGTAGACCGGCAGACCCAAGACGCGCTCGATCTCTTCGCTGTCCTCGACGCCGCCAAAAAATGCATTACGCGCAAAGATAGTCGCTATACCGACAATCAGACCGAGAAGAAGCGAGAGTGAAATGACGGTCGGACGCTTCGGCTTGACTGGCTCAATTTCAGAAACGGCGTAATCGACCACACGGACAGACCCGGTCTGCCCGGCCTTTAGAATTCTCAGCTGCTGCGCGTTATTCAACAGATTTGTATATAACTGCGTATTGACGCGGACATCTCGCAAAAGACGCAGTGCTGATTGCTCGGTGTCGGGCAAAGCGCCGACGCGCCTGCTCAGTTGCGCCTGTTGCGTCTCCAGTGCCGCAATCTGCGAATCGAGAGCAACAAGCGCTGGGTGAGATCCGGTAAAGCGCTGCGCCATCTCAATACGCTGCTGCTGGAGATCGACGAGTTTGGTCTTGCTGTCAACGATCTGTTGCAGCAGCAAGCGGCTCTCTTCGGTCAGATCGACCGTGCCATTCTTGTTTCGGAATTCGTTGTACCGATTCTCGGCTTCATCGAGTTGCTTGCGCAGATCCGGCAACTGCTGTTCGAGAAATGTCAGAGTATGCTCAGCTTGAGCTGATTTTCGATTGACGTTTTGTTCAACATAAGCTGCAGCGACCGCATTGACGATTTCCGTAGTTGTTTGACTATCCGCCCCGTCGAGTGTCACACCGACGATCCCCGACAGCTTTGATTTCTCTGCGATGACCAGTTTCTGCTGCAGAGCGCCGATCGTGTCAAACGTCGATGCACGTCGCAGTACGAATTGCGTCCCGGGACGAGCCACCAGACGATCGACTTGCGCGATGATTGCACGTCCATTTAGCCCGCTACTAGCAATTGTGCCAACGCGGCCGCTGAGCACGATATCACCAGCACTGTTTTTCAGCTGATAGGTTCCATCTTGCGCCGCAACCAGCGTGAAGTTCTCTCCGTAGCTTTCCGTCGGAACATCGAATCGCGAAATTGCAATCTTCTCCCCCCCCACGCGAACTGGCTCAGCCCGAACCATGGCGCAGCGGGAATCGACGCATCAGCTCTGCGCGCAAGCGTTGCGCCAATCAATGGAAAGTAGCGCGGTTTGACGCTAATATCGAGGTGCATCTTCTGCACCACCTGCCCGATCACGAGCCGCGAGCGAATTAACTCAATCTCAGCCGCCGCAGTCTGCTTGGTATCAAACAACGACGCGAGCTGACCGAGCGCGTCATTCGCCGTGCTCGTGCCATCTTCAATCTGAATCATCGCGTCGGCGCGGTATATCGGGGCCGCGATAAATGCGTAAAGGATGCCGATCAGCAGAAATGCGCCGGCAATGACCGCGACAACACGCCAACCGTCGCGAACGACGTTGATGTATTCCGACAGATGTATCTCACCACTGTCAAACAGCTCAACTGTCTTGTTTTGCTTCGATTGCATCATTCCATCACTTTCGTAAGCGGTTGATTGCGGAAACCCAATAGCCCGCTCCGCGATCGATTTGTGCGAGAGAGGTTTCAAATACGTCCCGCCCCTTTCGATAGGGGTCGATCACATCGTTGCCGTCTTGTGCGGAGTAGAGAAACACCCGTCCTTTCGAGAACGGGTAGCGTCTTTCGATTTCCTTCTTTTGCTCCAGCGTCATCGCAAGAATCAGTTGCGATCGCATCGCATGTTCGATATTCAGATCTGCTGCAATGTGCAGACTGATATCGATCCCTCTTTCCGCCATCAATTCAATCGCGACTGGATCAGCGCCCTTTCCTGCAAGCGCACCACATCCTGCCGAGATGACGGAAATATTGGAAAGATTGTCTGAGAGAACACCTTTAGCCATAGGACTCCTACAGATATTTCCCTCACACACGACTAAAATCTGCTCAATCAACCTGCACCTCCCGCCAGGACAATTCCTGAATTTCTACTGCCCCGCTTACGATCGATCTTGCGACCTTCGTCAATCTCTGCCGTATGTATCGGCAAACCGCACAATATCGTCTTCGCCAAGATATGAGCCCGACTGCACCTCTATCATTTCGAGCGGCATGCGGCCTGGGTTCTCCAAGCGATGCGTCACTCCAAGCGGTATATAAGTCGACTCGTTTTCGCTTAGCAAAAACTGCTCGTCTCCACGTGTCACGCGTGCGGTCCCGCTCACCACAATCCAGTGTTCGGCACGATGATAGTGAACCTGGAGCGAGAGGCATCCACCGGACTGAACGACAATGCGTTTGACCTGAAATCGCTCTCCCTTATCAATTGAGTCGTAGTAGCCCCATGGCCGACGGACCTTTCGGTGTACGTCCGCCTCGGGCGCACGCAGATCGCGAATACGTCCAACCAGCTGCTTCACTTCCTGGACGCGCGATTTATTGGCAACAAGGACCGCATCTGGCGTTTCAACCACGACAAGGTCGTCCACGCCAACGCAGGCGATCAAACGTCCCTCGGAATACGCAATGCTCGATGTCGTGCCCTCAAGCACGACGCGTCCACGCACGACGTTGTCGTTTTGGTCCTTGTCGAGTGCGTCCCAGACCGAATCCCACGCACCTAGATCGGACCAGCCTGCATCGAGCCGCACAACCACGCCTCGTGCAATGTCGGCGACAGTACCGAGCCGCTCCATCACCGCATAGTCGATCGATACGGCAGGGGACTGAGCAAATGCTTCGGCGCCAGGTTCAAAGTAAGCGCCCGCGTTCGATCCCTGCGAGTACGCCGTCGTACAGGCATCGTAGATTTCCGGTTGTACTCGCCGGAGCGTGTCAAGCCAGACTTGCGCGCGCATGACGAAGATTCCACTGTTCCACCAGTACTCGCCGGACTTCACATACTGCGCGGCCAATTCCATTGGCGGCTTTTCCATAAAGCCCAGCACCTGATGTGCGCCATCCTGAACGCCGCTGCCTAAGCGGATATAGCCAAACCCGGTTTCAGGGCGCATTGGCGGTATGCCAAGTGTCACGATTTGGCCCGCTTGCGCATGTTTCACGGCGGCACCAATAGCTCGCTGAAACGCGCCTAGGTTGGCGATCGCATGATCTGCCGGCATGCCGACGATAATCGCGTCACCATCCAGTGCAGAAGCATCCAGAGCCGCTAGCGTGAATGCCGGTGCAGTATCGCGGCGAGCAGGCTCGACAAGGATGCGGGACTTCACGCCCAGCGCTCCAAGCTGCTCGCTTATCGCGAATTTGTGCTCTTCGCCACAAACGACGATGGGCGCGGCGCAAATACCCGATTCGCAATGAAAGCCAGTTAGTCGATTCACTGTGCTCTGTAACAAGGAGTGCTCCCCAAGCACTTCGATCAACTGTTTGGGAAACTGCTCGCGTGATAGCGGCCACAGGCGCGAGCCAGCGCCGCCCGCCAGAATGACGGGGATAATGGCAGTCCGGGAAACGGCACCTTTGCTGCTGCCATGGTTCATTTGGAGCGCGCGGTTATCGGCGCTCTCGATCAGCTTGTCTTCGTGTTCCATAAAGCTCACGGCTAGCGTTTCCTTTCAGATACGGACAATATGGCGAAAGAACTCATTACTTCGCCAGAATGCCCGCCGTCATGCCCGCATTGATCGCCGGCAGCAGCAAGCTCAGCACTCGGCTAAACCGGACAAGACCGTTCCCGTCCACATAGACGACATCTTTGGGCTGCAGGTCAAACTCCTTCGCGACCAGCATAGCCACCGGCGAACGGCCATCGAGATGGAACACCTGAGGCGTGCTGTTTAGCGCACCACGAATCACGAACATCTGGGCGGCGTCCGCTGTTGACGCGTTGACACTACCCGCCTGCGATAGCGCGTCGGCAAGCGTAATGCGGCCATTGCGTTGCGGAATGGCCGAGACTGGCTTGTTGACTTCTCCCATGACATAAACATCGTTCTGATCGCGAGCGCTCACACGCAGCATGTCGCCAGCCTTCAAATAAAGACGCGACGGTGCCAGACCGCTCGCCAGCATTTGCGTCATATCGATGCGATAAGTCTCACCGCCGCGTATCAGTACGAGGTCGCTCTGGTCGGCAGTATCGGCAAAGCCGCCCGCACGCGAAATCGCCTCATAAAGCGACATCGGAACGTCGTTCAGCGACACACTTCCGGGCGTGCGAACTTCGCCGTCCACATAGACTTCATGCGCACGATACGACGCCATGCGCACCGTGATCTGAGGCTTGACAAAGTATTTCCCGAGCGTAGACGCCAGGCGTTTTTGCACCTCCTCCGGGCGCAAGCCGACGACGTGAATTGATCCCGCATAAGGAAATGTGATGTCGCCCGCCTGGTCGACCACGAAGCCCGAAGGTGGGTCAGCCGGGCGTGATTGCGATTGCGTGGGAGCGGCACCCGATGCAGCCGCAAGTTCAGGATGGTCCCAAACGACAATCTGCAGCACGTCGCCGACGCCGATCGCGTAGGGCGAAGGCACGCTACTTAGCATCTTTGCCTGCTGATTCTGCCTGGCGAGTCGTTCTTCTCGGAGCTGTTTGACGACGCCGATATCGAGTTCGGTGACCGGCACCTCCGGCGTCGACTGGGTAGCATCGGTTTTTCGTGTCGTATTCGGAGCCTCTGCATCCGTTGGATTGTCAGCTGCAGTTGTGCCGTCTGCCTGCGCGGAGGTCGAGTCTTTTGCGCTGCCCGATACACTCGTGGCCGTAGTCGACATGCGCATGCCGGGCGCAACCATACATGCCGCGAGCGTCATGCAAAGCGCACTTGCGATGCACACGCAAGAAAGGCGCGCCGCGCATCGCCCCCACCTTTTCGAGCCCTCACGGCGCCGCGTTTCAGTTAGTCTCACTGCCACTTCCGATCTCCAACCTTCAATATGCATTGCGATGAACCAGCCCGTTGAATATCGTGGCTACGACGATGCGCATGTCGAACCAGAACGACCAGTTACTGAGGTAATACAGATCGTGCGCGACCCGGCCCTGCATCTTCTCGATATGATCGGTCTCACCACGAAACCCATTCACTTGGGCCCAGCCGGTAATGCCCGGCTTTATCCGATAGCGATGGATATAGCCATCAACAATGTCCTGATAAATCACGTCATGCTCGATGGCGTGCGGTCGCGGCCCGACAACAGACATATCCCCACGCAGGACGTTGAAAAACTGCGGGAGCTCGTCCAGACTGGTACGCCGTAAGAATGCGCCGACGCGAGTCACGCGAGGATCATTGCGCGTGGCCTGTTTCACCAGCCCAGTGCGTTCCGCATGCGCGCGCATACTGCGAAATTTGTAAATGCTGAAAACCTTGCCGTTCGCGCCCTTGCGCCGCTGCTTGAAAAATACAGGACCTGCCGAAGAACACTTGACCGCACCCGCGATGGCAATCAGGACTGGCGCCAGTACCAGCAATGCGAATAGCGCGAATACACGGTCAAAAATTTCCTTGCCGATGAGCGAATAGGATGCAATCGGCGAGGCGATCAGATTGATTGCCGATGTGCCTTCGATATTCGCCATACCCGCACCGAAGACCGAAAGACCGCTTACATCCGGAATGAACCGAGTGTTGATCAGGTCGTTGCGAAACAGTTCGACGAAGGGAACAATCGTCTTTCCTTCCGATAGCGGAACGGCCAACCAAAGCTCATCGATACGCGAATGACGGACGTAAGCGGCAAACGCATCACGATCGCTAAAAGTTGGCAAGCCAAGCGGTATGGCGTGAGGTTGATCTGCCGCATCAAAGACCGCAGTTACACGATACACGGAGTCTGAAGTCGTTCCGAGCTTGCGTATTAATTCGCGGCAATGTGCGGCCGTTCCCACGACGGCGACTGCACGCACGCGGATATCGTGACGCGCGAGACTCAGGCAGATAGCGTGAGCAGCAAGCCGGCTAAACACGATTCCAGCCGCAGAAAATGCTGCCCACTCGCGAAGCCATTCACCGGAAGGCCGGTACGTGCGATGCAGCGCGAAGACCAGCAGACAGGAAGCAGTAAGAGCGAACAACCACCCGAAAACGGGTGCACAAACGCAACGCCAAAATAGATGCGTGCGCGTAACGCGATACATTCCCCACGACGGGAAAAGCATAAGTACCATCAGCATCGCGAATGCAACCAGCGCACTGTTGTAGCCCATGCCATCCGTAACACCTGGTGCGCGAGCCGTTATAAGAGCCCCCCCTGCGATCGCCACTGAATCGGACAGGCGCGCGAGCATGCCGCCATTCCGAATCGGGACCGAAGCATTAACATGTGTGGTCGAATGCATAGATTCTTCTTCACCGGGGATAAGTTTCGTGCGGGCTCCGCCGGACCGGCATGCTCTGCCCTTCCAGTAACCGGCTCGCGCAACGCCGCTCGTCAATCGATTCGCAAGGACGAGCTAGTTTCTACCTATGGAGCGAACCTGCAGTCTGGGCGATACGCCTGCGAGGCGATATAGGAGCAGTCCGAAATCTATGAACGCCTATGTCGCACGTGCTCACCCTCTTATCCTGTAAATTGCCGCAATGTCCAACAATCAAGGGACGTCGAATAGCCATCAATCTAAAATTATGCATTCCAAATCATTTGTAAAAAATGATTCAAAGCGTAAATAAGCGGATTGCTTCTGGAGTGGCACATGCGCGTGCTCAAGCAGCGCAATATAACGAGTTCGATATCGCCATCGAATCGTCAATTAAATTTAAAATACGAATTATTAAATTTGTATAAATCGCGCTTTAATTATCATTCTATTCGCGGGCGATTTGCGGTACTTCGTTGACTTCCGATAATTTCCCGGGCGACATCAGAAAATTCCAATATCGCCTTGGAAGAATCGCTTACTTCTTCTGAATAAACTCGATCTTGTACCCATCCGGGTCGGTCACAAATGCGATCACCGTCGTGCCGTGCTTCATCGGGCCGGCTTCGCGCACCACCGTGCCGCCCTGCTCCTTGATCTTCGCGCAGGCGGCATAGGCGTCTTCCACTTCCACGGCCAGATGGCCGAAGCCCGTGCCGAGGTCGTACGACGGCGTATCCCAGTTATGCGTGAGTTCGATCACCGCGCCGTCGCGCTCATCGGTGTAGCCCACAAACGCCAGCGTGAACTTGCCATCGGGATAGTCTTCGCGGCGCAGCAGTTTCATGCCGAGCAGTTCGGTATAGAACTTGATCGAGCGGTCCAGGTCGCCGACCCGGATCATCGTGTGCAAAAGGCGCATGGGGGACTCCAGTGTTTTGCCATCGTCAAAACCGCGACTCTACCAAAATCTTTCCCGCCCTGCCGAAGCCGACCGGCGCCCGGTCTGGGCCTCGCCCGGCAAACCTGCACGATTTGCTCTAGGATGATCGCCATCCTGAAATGGCCGTGTGCGCCGCGACGCAACAAGGAACGCCGTGCGGCCGGTTTCGCGAACGACGACAGAAAACATAGGAGTGGACATGCGGATTCTGGTAGTGGGTGCAGGCGCGACGGGCGGCTACTTCGGCGGGCGACTCGCTGCCGCCGGGCGCGATGTGACGTTTCTGGTACGCGAGGCACGCGCAGCGCAGTTACGCGCGAACGGTCTCGTGATCCGCAGTCCCGCCGGCGGCGATCTGACGCTGCGCGATCCGCAGACGCTCACGCGCGAGACGCTCGCCGCATCCGGCGCACAGCCCTACGATCTCGTGCTGCTGAGCTGCAAGGCGTACGACCTCGACGACGCGATCGAGTCCTTCGCCGCCGCCGTGGGTCCTGAAACGGTGATCCTGCCCTTGCTCAACGGCATGCGCCATCTGGATATCCTGCAGGCACGCTTCGGCACCCAGGCGGTGCTCGGCGGCGTCTGCCTGATCGCCTCGACGCTCAATGAGAAGCGCGAGATCGTCCATCTGAACGACGCCCATGCGATCACCTTCGGCGAGCTCGGCGGCGGCATCTCGGCGCGCGTGGAAGCCATCAGCGCGGCGTTCAGCAACGCGGGTTTCAACCTGAAGGCGAGCGAGCGCATCCTGCAGGAGATGTGGGAGAAGTGGGTGTTTCTGGCGTCGCTTGCGGGCAGCACCTGCCTGTTTCGCGCGCCGGTGGGCGTCATCGTCGCCACGCCCGATGGTGCAGCGACGGTCGAGCGCCTTTTCTCGGAATGCCGCGCGGTGGCCGCTGAGCACGGCCATGCGGTGCGCGACAGTTTTCTCGAACGCTCGCGCTCGATGCTGTTCGCGACCGGTTCGACGCTGACTGCCTCCATGCTGCGCGACGTACAGAACGGTTCGCGCATCGAGGCGGACCACATCCTCGGCGATCTGATCCGCCGCGGCGGCGCGGCGCAACGCGCGTCGGGCGAGCTGTCGGTGCTGCGCATCGTCTACAGCCAACTCAAGGCTTACGAGGCGCAGCGCGCTTAAACCTTGCCTGAGGCAAAGCGGCGCTTTATTCCGGCGCCGCTTGTTCCAGCGCTTGCGCCACGCGCACGTACTCTTCCACCGGCACGTCTTCCGCGCGGCGCTGCAGATCGAAGCCCAGCGCGTCGAAATCCACGCGCTCGCGGTAATCAGCGAGCGTATTGCGCAGCATCTTGCGACGCTGCGAGAACGCCGCCGTCACCATCTCGCCCAGAATCGCGGCATCCACCTTGGGCAGTTCATGCGGCGCAAACGGAATCATGCGCACGATCGCCGAATCCACCTTCGGCGGCGGCTGGAACGACTCGGGCGGCACGTCCAGCACCTTGTCCATCACGTAGCGGTACTGGAGCATCACCGTCAGACGGCTGAATGCCTTGGTGCCCGGCTCCGCGATCATGCGCTCGACCACTTCGTTTTGCAGCATGAAATGCTGGTCGATCACGCGCTCCGCGAAGGAAGCGAGGTGGAACAGCAGCGGGCTGGAAATGTTGTACGGCAGGTTGCCGACGATGCGCAGCGACGGCTTGTCGCCCGGAGCCGCCAGCGAACCGAAATCGAACGCGAGCGCGTCGCCTGCATGCAGTTCGAGCAGCGGCCCGAACTTCTTCGTGAGTCGCCCGATCAGATCGCGGTCCAGTTCCACCGCATGCAGCGGCGCTTCTGGCGTCGACAGGCGCCCGATCAGCGGCTCGGTGAGCGCGCCCAGACCCGGGCCGATCTCGACCATGCGTTCGCCGCGTTGCGGGCGAATGATGTCGACAATCGAGTCGATAATATGCGTATCGACGAGAAAGTTCTGGCCAAAGCGCTTGCGCGCGAAGTGGCCCTGGTGCTGCTTGCTGCTTGCTTTGCTGCTATTGGACATCTTGATCTTCTATTGAATGGCGCGACGGTGGCGCGCCATCGAAACTGCGGTGTCGATGGCGGCGATCAGGCTGCCCGCGTCCGCACGGCCCGTACCGGCGAGGTCGAGCGCGGTGCCATGATCGACCGAGGTGCGCACGATCGGCAGGCCCAAGGTCACGTTGATGCCTTCGCCGAACGTCGCGTATTTCAGGACCGGCAGGCCCTGGTCGTGGAACATCGCCAGCACGCAGTCGGCCTCGTTGAGATAACGCGGCTGGAACAGCGTGTCGGCGGGATACGGGCCGCGCGCATCGATGCCTTCTGCCGCGGCTTTGGCGAGCGCCGGCGAGATGGTGTCGATTTCCTCGCGGCCCAGATAACCGTTTTCGCCCGCGTGCGGGTTCAGGCCGGTCACCAGGATGCGCGGCGTGGGCACGCCGAAGTGCTGACGCAGATCGCGATTGACGATGCGCAACGTCTCCAGCAGGCCGTCGACGGTGATGGCGGCGCAGACGTCCTTGAGCGGCAGATGCGTGGTCGCCAGCGCGACGCGCAAGGGCCGGGCACCCGTGCCCGCCAGCATCATCACCACGCGCGGCGTGTGGGTGCGCTCGGCGAGATATTCGGTGTGGCCGGTAAAGGGCACGCCAGCGTCGTTGATCGTGCTCTTTTGCAGCGGCGCGGTGACGATGGCGTCGAATTCCTGAGCCACGGCGCCGTCGATCGCACGGTCGAGCAGTGCGAGCACGTAAGGACCGTTGGCGGCGTCGAGCTTACCGGCCCTGGCGGGCGCGGCAAGCGCCAGATGTTCGATGCTCACCTTCTGGGGCGTCTGCAAGGCGGTCAGATCGACGCCCACTGCGCCAGCGCGCGCCTCAAGCAACGCGCGGTCGCCGAGTACGACGAATTCGGCATCCGGCCAGTGCGCCGAAGCACCTGCCAGCGCCGCCAGCGTCAGCTCGGGGCCGACACCGGCCGGCTCGCCAGTGGTGATGGCAATGCGGATCGGCCGCGGTCCCCGCGGCGCTGAAGACGAAGATGCGGGGACATTCACGGCGCGGTTCCTTTCAGGCGGATCAGTGTTGCTGCGGCGGCGTCATGCCGCTGATCTTGTAGTCGACATAGGCCGTGTCGCGAAGCTGGCGCAGCCAGTCGGCGTAAGCCTGTTCGGCCTTGCGCTGGCCGATGGCCTGGCGCGCGAGATCCATCTGCTGCGCAACCGAGCCTTCCGCTTCGCGGCGGCCCAGCACCTGGATCAGGTGGTAGCCGTATTCGGTGCGCACCGGCTCGCTCAACTGGCCGTCCTGCAGCGTGTTCATGGCGCGCTCGAATTCAGGCACCGTTTCGCCCGGGCTGATCCAGCCGAGGTCGCCGCCCTGCGAGGCCGAACCGTCCTGCGAGTAGGTCCGCGCGAACTTGGCGAAGTCGCCGCCCGCCGCCACTTCGCGACGGATTTCCAGCAGCTTCTGGCGTGCCTGCGGTTCCGACATGCCGTCGCCCACGCGCAGCAGGATGTGGCGCACGTGCGTCTGCGTGAGCTGCGGCGCAGCGGCGCTCGTGCCCTGGCCCTGACGGCGCTCAACCAGACGGACGATTTCAAAGCCGTCGTTGGTGCGAATCACGGCCGGATTCACTTCGCCCGGACGCAGCGTGGAAGCCGCCGTCACCCATTCGGGCGGCAGCTTCGACGGCGACAGGAAGCCCATGTCGCCGCCCTTGCTCGCGTCGGCGGCTTGCGAATTCGACTTCGCGAGGCTAGAGAATTTGCTGCCCGACTGCGCTTCCTTGAGCAGCGCATTGGCCTTCTTCTGCGCGGCTTCGATGTCGGTTTCCGACGCGTTCAGCGGCGCCTTGATGAAGATGTGCTCGAAGTGCAGGTCGCTTTGCTGACCGGCGTTCGGGCCGCGCTGGCTGGCGATGTAGTTCGCGACTTCGGCGTCAGACACCGAGATCTTGCTGTCCACTTCCTTCTCGCGCAGCTTCGAGAGCGTGAGTTCCGTGCGCGCGTCCTTCGTGAAGGTCGCCCACGGCACACCGGCAGCTTCGATGCGCGTGCGGTAGGTATTCAGATCCATGCCGTTGGATTGCGCGAGGCGCTCGAGCGTGCGGTTGACCGCCGCGTCGTCGACGGTGATGCCGTCTTCCCTGGCTTTCTGGAGCTGGATGCGTTCGAGCACCATCTGGTTGAGCACCTGGGCGCGCAACTGGTCCGACGGCGGGATCGGTGCGTTTTGCTGCGTCAGGCGGCGCGAGATGAGCGCAACGCGCTCGTCGAGCTCACGCTGCGTGATCACGCCGTCGTTGACGACGGCGGCGATCAGATCGACCGTCTGGCCGCTGCCGCTCGTCGAAAGCTGCTGCGCGTAGGCCGGGGCTGCCGGCATCATGCCTGCGACGGCGAAGAGACTCGCAGCGTACGCTGCCAGGCGAAGCTTTTTCATGATTCCCACAGATACTCCAAAGTTGGCGGGCAGCTTCGCCCGTCTCTAAGCACCGACCCGCGCTGCACCGGCTTGCGGCGATTCGAACTGTCGAAAAGCCGCATCAGCCGGATCACGCGTTATTGATAATCCGTGAATCGCGACGGCGCCGGCGGCTGGCCGGGCAGCTGCGTGTAACCCGGCACGCCGGCACGGAAGGCTGCAACCAGACCGTTGTCCACGTTCGACAGGCCCTTGAGCGTGAGCTGCGCAAGGAAACGCGTTGCCGAGTTGTTGCCGCCTGTCGTATTGATCCCGTTCGCGTAGCGCTGGATACCGATGCCCAGCGCCCAGCAATCGGCGTCGTACTGCATGCCGAGCAGACCGTCGACGATCTTGTGTCCGTTCAGATCGTAGTTGAAACGCCCCACCGCGAACACCCGATGCGAGAACGGCCATTGAGCCGAAATCAGAATCTGGTTGATCGGCTGGTTGTCCAGCGTACTGCTGTTCTCGCGCGTGTAGCGGTACGCGACATTCAGCACGCGGCTCGGCCCCGGGCTATAGCCGAAACCGACGCTCGCTTTCTCCAGCCGGTTATCGTCCGCATTATATTGGAACGCAGTTTCCGACGCGAAACCGCCCCCGATCTTCAGCGACATGCCGGCGATCAGGTCGGAATGCGCCGCGCCCGTGGTCGACGGGTCCCCCGTCAGCGTCACGCGCTGGTCGCGGAAGTAGTACTGCTGCGCCAGCACGAAGCGCGCGCGCTCGTCGCCCGAGGCCGCGTCGATAAAGCGCGTCGTCAGGGCGGCGGTGATGCGGTTCGCGTCCGCGATACGGTCGTCGCCGACGAAGGTATTCGGCGTGAAGATTTCCGCGAGCCCGAAGTCGGCTTCCGCTGTATCGAACAACGGTGCGTCCACCTGGTTGCGATACGGCGTGTACACGTAGTACAGGCGCGGCTCCAGGGTCTGGATGTAATCCGTGCCGAAAATGCGCACCGAGCGGTCGAACACCAGCCCCGTATCGAAGCTGAAGGTCGGAATCGACTCAGTGAAGCTCTTGGGCGTGCCTGCGGGCGAACCGAAGGTCGTGCCGGACGCGCCGATGTTGCTCAGGTTGTACGACGCGAAGTGCCATTGCACCTTTGGCGTGACGAAGTAACCCGGCCCCGTGAGCGAGTACGACAGATACGGATTGAAGACAACGCGGTCGCCTTCGGTCGCGTCGGCCGTGGTGATGCGAAAGCGCGAGTAGTCGGCTTCCGCGCCGTAGTCGAAGCCATCGACGTTGAACTTCGCGTACTTCACGTTCAGTTCGGGCTCGCGGCCATACGGCGCGATCGACGGTGCAAGCGTCTGCCAGTGCTGCCAGCGTCCGAGCACGGACCACGGACCGTTGTTGTACGTGACGCCCGCTTCCTGCTGATACAGCATCTGCGTGCCGTTCAGGAACTGGTTGGCGGGCGAAGCGAGGTCTTCCGGATAGGTGTTGTCCGAGACCTTGTTGTAGTAGATGTAACCGCCGAACCCGTTGCCGAAGTTCTGGTTGTGCTGGATGAACAGCGCGTAGCGGTTGGTCTTCGTGATCGCGTCGTCGGGCAGGAACGTGCCGGTGATCGAGCCCGAGTAATTGGTCGACAGATACCGGTAGGTGCCTTGCAGGAACACGCCGCGCTTCGAGATCAGCTCGGGCGTGAACGTGAAGTCGCGGTTCGGCGCGATGTTGAAGTAATACGGCAGCGAAATTTCGTAGCCGTTGGTCGAGCTCACCGAGAACGTCGGCGGCAACAGGCCGCTGCGGCGGTCGCCCGACAGCGGGAACGAAATCCACGGGCTGGCGAAGATCGGCATGCCCTGGAAGAACAGCACGCTGTTGTGTGCGACGCCTTCGTCGGCGCCGGTATCGAAGTCGAACTCGGTGCCTTTGATGTACCACGCCGGGTCGGTCGAGCACTGGCAGGCCGTGTAGGTGCCGTTGGTGAGCACCGAGCGCTCGTTGTCGAGCATGTCCGCGCGCTCGGCGCTGCCCGAGCCGCCCGTGACCGCGAAGTGATACTTCGGCGTGGTCATGAAGCCTTCGTTGGCTTCGACTTTCAGGTGCGCTTCGGGGCCGGCGAAACTCGCGCCGTTCTGCACCACCACCACCTGGCCGTAAGCATCGGCCATGTCGGTGTCTTCGTCGTAGTGGAGTGCATCGCCCTTGACGATGTTGGTGCCCTGGCGCAGCTCGGCCGCGCCCTTGACGGCGGCGTCGGTGCCCGACGTGCCGGTGGTCGAATCGCCGAGTACGAAGGTTGCCGGATGCTGGCCCGGCGCGTTGGGCGTGTCGACTAACTGGGGAGCCAAGCGCAGGCTCCACGCGTCATCCAGCCGCTCGGCCTGCGCGGCTGCGCCCGAGAGCTGGGCGTGCGCGAACGCGGGCATGAAGCCCGGCACGGCCACGAGTGCCGCGATGAGCCGCCGCTTGCCCGGCACGCCGTCGTCACTGTTGGAGATCGTCTGGAAAAACTGTCTGGGCGGCATGTATGGTTTTGGCGTATCGGCCCGGCCGGCTGCCCATGAGGCCTGCCCCGCCGGCGTCCGGCGCGCTCCGGGCGAGAAACCGGAGCCGCGTCGATCAGGGCAAGGTTGCGCGCATTTATTTACAATTCATCGAACGATGGACTGAAGATAAGTGCGGCAGGCGAACCGTCATGCAGGCTTTGGCGCGAGTCGCGTCAAAAAAGTCGTGGGGTATTATATGGCAAGACGTTGATCCACTGATTTTGCCTCTGGTTTACATGACCTTCTCCGTGCCGTCCTCCCCTGCCGACGCCCGCCGCGACCAGCTCGCCGCCTGGCTTGCCGGCCACGCCGCCACCTACGCCCTGGACCTTGCCACGCTCGCCCCGGCCTCCGCCGACGCGAGCTTCCGGCGCTACTTCCGCCTCGCAAGCGCAGGCGGGCACGGCGCGACGCTGATCGCCGTGGACGCCCCGCCGCCGGAAAAGTGCCGCGAATTCGTCGAAGTCGCCGGTCTGCTCGACGCTGCGGGCGTGCATGTGCCGCGCGTGCTCGAAGTCGATCTGGACGCCGGTTTCATGCTGGTGACCGATCTGGGCACCGCGCCCTATCTCCCGGCGCTCGTCGAAGCCGGCCCCGGGCCGCGCTCGCGCGAGCTGATGCGCGACGCCATCGACGCGCTGATCCGCTTCCAGGCAAGCTCGCGCGAAGGCGTGCTGCCGCCCTTCGACGAAGCCTTCCTGCGCCGCGAGATGGAGCTGATGCCGGAGTGGTATCTGGAACGGCATCTGGGCCGCAAGATCGACGACGCCACCCGTGCGATGCTCGACCGCACCTTCGCGCTGCTGATCGCCAGCGCGCGATCGCAGCCGCAGGTGTTCATGCTGCGCGATTACATGCCGCGCAACCTGATGATCGCGACGCCCAACCCGGGCGTGCTCGACTTCCAGGACGCCGTGTACGGACCGATCACCTACGACATCGCCTCGCTGATGCGCGACGCCTTCCTGAGCTGGGACGAGGAGTTCGAGCTCGACTGCTTCGTAAGCTACTGGGAGCGAGCGAAGAAGGCCGGCTTGCCGGTCGATCCGGATTTCGGCGAGTTCTACCGCCAGCTCGAATGGATGGGGCTTCAGCGGCACATCAAGGTGCTGGGGCTGTTTTGCCGCATCAACTATCGCGATAACAAGCCGCACTACATGGCGGACCTGCCGCGCTTTCTGGATTACGCGAGCAAGGTTTCGCACCGTTATCGTCCGCTTGCGCCGTTTGCGCGTTTTCTCGACGAGCTGCGTGGCACGCAGACCGAAACCGGCTATACCTTCTGAGCGTTTTCAATTCATGACGAGGACGAACCCATGACGCACGCCCGCACGGCGATGATCTTCGCCGCCGGACGCGGCGAGCGCATGCGCCCGCTCACCGATACCTGTCCCAAGCCGATGCTCGAAGCGGGCGGCAAACCCCTGATCGTCTGGCAGATCGAGCGGCTGGCTGCGGCGGGCTATAGGCGCATTGTCATTAACCATGCGTGGCTGGGGGATCGGATTGAGGCGGCGCTGGGTGATGGCGAGCGATATGGTGTGCGGCTGCTTTACTCTGCCGAGCGCGATGCGCTGGAGACGGCTGGAGGTATTGCGCAGGCGCTGCCGTTACTTGAGCGCGCTGGCGCGCCGTGCGTGTTTCTTGCTGTCGCCGGGGATGTGTTTAGCGACTTCGATTTCGCGCGGCTGGATGAGCCGGCTGCGGCGCTCGCCGCGCGCGATGAGCCGGGAATGCATCTGGTGATGGTGCCGAATCCTGCGTTTCATCCTCGTGGAGACTTCGCGCTGGGGGCTGATGGAGTCCTTTCTGCTGATGGCGCGGTGCGCTACACGTTTGGCAGTATCGGGCTGTATGACACGCGGATGTTTCGGGATATCGAGCCTGGGACTAAATGCGCGCTCACGCCTTACTACAAGGCAGCGATTGCCGCGCGGCGCGCTACCGGCGAACTTTTTGAAGGGCGCTGGGAAAATGTTGGGACGGTGGCGCAGTTGGCTGCGCTTGATGCCGAACTTCGCCGTTGATGGCGGTGTGGGCGTTTCCTTGTGATCTAGTCGGTATGCAAGCGTTGCCCCTGTGCGGGGCGGCACTTACTTTCTTTGCCGCGGCAAAGAAAGCTAAGCAAAGAAAGCCGCTCACACCGCTAGAGTGACGCCGTCCACCACGCGCCTTCAAGCAAAGTGGTGACTGGGCATTGCTCGCATCTCTCGCCCACAATCGGAGTGACAAGGCAGTCATTCATCCCGTTGCTCGCTGCGCTCGCAACGGTTCGGTATGCGAAGGAAATCGCAAACCTTCGGTTTTGGCTATGCCCCACGGGGCGCTTGCGCCCCCGGATGTGCGGGCGTCACCACTCCGTCATTGGGCGCGTGGTGCGGGCGCTGCCCGGGCGCCACTCTGTTTATAGGCTGTGGGTGTACCGCGAAGCACTGGCGGTTTGAGCGGCTTTCTTTTCCCCCCTTTTCTTTGCCGCGGCAAAGAAAAGGGGGTGCCGCCCCGCACAGGGGCAACGCTAATAGACCGACAACAAATCAAGGAAATGCCAACACCGCCTCAAGACCGCACAGGAGCATGCTCAACATCAGGCGCCGCACTAGCACGCTGCTGCTGCAGCTCCCACATCTGCGCATAAAGCCCCTGCGCCAGCAGCAGTTCAGCATGCGTGCCACGCTCAACAATCCGCCCACGGTCCATCACAATAATCTGCTGCGCATGCACCACAGTAGAAAGCCGATGCGCAATCACCAGCGTAGTGCGCTCCCGCGCGATGACATCAAGCTCCTGCTGAATCGCCCGTTCGGAACGAGAATCCAGCGCAGACGTAGCCTCATCAAACAACAGAATCGGCGGATTCTTCAAAATCGTGCGCGCGATCGCCACCCGCTGCTTCTCCCCGCCTGAAAGCTTCAACCCGCGCTCGCCAACCGCCGTCTCATACCCCTTCGGCAGGCTCTCGATAAACGCATGAATATGCGCCGCGCGCGCCGCCGCGATCACTTCCTCGCGACTGGCCGAAGGTCGCCCATAAGCAATGTTGTAATAGATCGAATCGTTAAACAGCACCGTATCCTGCGGCACGATGCCAATAGAAGCGCGCAGCGAATCCTGCGTCACATCGCGAATATCCTGCCCATCGATCGTGATCGCACCGCCAGAAACCTTGTCGAGATCGTAAAAGCGAAACATCAGCCGCGCGAGCGTCGACTTCCCCGATCCGCTATGTCCGACAACCGCCGTCGTCGTCCCCGCCGCGATCGTGAAACTTACATCGTGCAGAATCTGCCGCGCCGGCTCGTACGCAAAGTTCACGTGCGAAAACCGCACCTCGCCGCCACGCACGGCAAGCGCTGGCGCATCCGGCGCATCAGGCACTTCTCGCGCCACGGTGAGCAGGGTGAACATGCGATCCATATCGGTGAGGCTTTGCTTGAGTTCGCGATACACCACGCCCAGAAAATTCAGCGGGATATAAAGCTGCAACATGAAGGTGTTGATGAGCACCAGATCGCCCAGCGTGAGCTTGCCCGCCATCACGCCTTGCGTCGCGCGCCAGAGAATAAACACCAGCCCCGTGCCGATAATCGCCTGCTGCCCGAAGTTCAACGCCGACAGCGAATGCTGCGATTTGATCGCCGCCGCCCGGTAGCGATGCAGGTTCTCGTCGTAACGCCGCGTCTCCCACTCCTCGTTGCCGAAGTACTTCACCGTCTCGTAGTTGATCAGCGAATCGATCGCACGCGAATTGGCGCGCGAATCCAGCTCGTTCATGGTGCGGCGAAAGTGCGTGCGCCACTCGGTCACCTTCACCGTGAAGACGATGTACGCCGCCAGCGCGCACAGCGTGACGAGCGCGTAATACGCCTCGTATTTCACGGTGAAAAACACCAGCACGAGCCCAACTTCCACAAGCGTCGGCAGGATGCTGTAGAGCGAGTACGAGATCAGTTGCGTGATGCCGCGCGTGCCGCGCTCGATGTCGCGCGACATGCCGCCAGTCTGCCGGTCCAGATGAAAGCGCAGCGACAGCGCATGCAGATGGCGGAACACCTTGAGCGCAAGCTGGCGCACGGCGCTTTCCGTCACCTTCGAAAAGAGGATTTCGCGCAGCTCGGTGAACAGCGAGGTCGACAGCCGCACCGCCGCATACGCCACCACCAGCAACCCTATGCCACCCATCAGCACGATGCCGGGCGCGTGTTCCGCGCGGCCTAGCGCGGTGAGATGCTGCACGGGCGCGAGGCCATCGACGATGTGCTTCATCACGATCGGCACGCCCAGATTGGCGACCTTCGCGCCGATCAGGCAAGTCAGCGCAAATGCGACGCGCCATTTGTACGCAGTGAGATACGGCAGCAGCGAGACGATGGTCTGCCAGTCGTTGCGCGGGCCGGTTGCGGCGGGCGCGGGTTCGTTGGAGGCTGAAAAGCGGCGCATGGGCATTGAACGCGCCACGCAAGCGAATGCGTGACACGCAGAGTATTGGGGACGTGGGTTACAGCCAATGACGGGCTAGGCGTGAATGTCTACTCCAGCGCGGCGGCCTGCTGGCCTATCCGTCTGCATGGCGCTTTCCCGTACAATTCCTGATCGCTATATTGTCGCAGAAGGCGGCATGCGCCGCTGGGCACGCCCGGACCGCAAGCCTGCCGCCCCGCTTCCGCCCTTTTTCTGGACTCCCCATGACCGACTCTTATCCGCTTCCCCAGAAGTCGCCCGCGCTGCGCGTCGTGCCGCAGCCTTCGGACGCCAATGTCCACGGCGACGTGTTCGGCGGCTGGATCATGTCGCAGGTGGACATCGCCGGCTCGATCCCGGCCAGCCGCCGCGCCAATGGCCGCGTCGCCACCGTCGCGGTGAACTCGTTCCTGTTCAAGCAGCCGGTGTTCGTCGGCGATCTGCTGAGCTTTTACGCCGATATCGTCAAGACCGGCACCACCTCGGTGACCGTGCAGGTCGAGGTGTACGCCCAGCGCATGCGTCTGCAGGAAGAAGTCGTCAAGGTCACCGAAGCGACGCTCACTTATGTGGCGACCGGCAATGACCGCCGTCCGCGCCCGCTGCCCGCCGCGCAATAACGCACCGCAATAACGCAGCACCGTAACGCACCGCAGTTTCAGCGCGCCCCCGCGGGCGGCCCGGCCTCAAGCCGTCGTCGCCCAGGCCAGCCCCGCGCCCTCTTCGTACGCCGCGCTCGCCGACAGCAGCGCGGCAACCTCCGGCCCCGGCAACGGCGGCGCAAAGAAGTAACCCTGCAGCTCGTCGCACGCGCGCGCGCGCAAGAACGCGAACTGCTGCGATGTCTCCACGCCTTCCGCGATCACCTGCAGCCGCAGTTCGTGCGCCAGCGCGATGATGGCCGCCGTGATGGTCTCGTCGTCGCTGCTGGTGCCGATATCGGCCACGAAGGAGCGGTCGATCTTGAGCCGGTCCACCGGCAGCCGCTTCAGATAGCTCAGGCTCGAATAGCCGGTGCCGAAGTCGTCGATGGCGATGCCCACGCCCTGCTCATGCAGCGCATTGAGCATCGACACCGCTTCTTCCGTATTGCGCATCAGCGTGCTTTCGGTGAGTTCGACTTCGAGCCAGCACGGATCGAGCCCCGTCTCCTGCAGCACGTCGCTCACCTGTTGCGAGATATCGCGCTGATGGAAGGTCTTGGCCGACAGATTCACCGAGACGCGCACCGGCGGCAGCCCGGCATCCTGCCACTCGCGATTCTGGCGGCAGGCCTCGCGCAGCACCCAGTCCGAGAGCGGCCCGATCAGCCCGCTCTCCTCGGCCACGGGAATGAACTGCGACGGCGACACCAGGCCCGCTTCCGGATCGTGCCAGCGCACCAGCGCCTCCATGCCGACGATGCGCCCGCTCTCGATCTCCACCTGGGGCTGGTAGTGCAGCAGGAATTCGCTGTCGCGCAGCGCGCGGCGCAGACGCCGCTCCAGATTCATGCGCGCGCCCGCCGCCGCGTTCATCTCCGGCTCGTAGAACTGGAAGGTGTTGCGGCCCAGCTCCTTGGCGCGATACATCGCCACGTCGGCCTTCTTGAGCAGCGCTTCGGCGTCGTTGCCGTCCTGCGGGAACACGCTCGCGCCCATGCTGCAGCCCACGTACAGCTCGGTGCCGTCGATCATCACCGGCTCGGAGATCATCGCGCGCGCGCGCTCCATCCAGCCGATCAGCGATTTTTCGTCGATGGTGTCGGTCAGCACGATCACGAATTCGTCGCCGCCGTGGCGCGCCACCGTGTCGCTAGTGCGCGTGCAGCGCGTGAGGCGCTCGGCCACCACGCCCAGCAGCCGGTCGCCCACGCTGTGGCCCAGGCTGTCGTTGACGTTCTTGAAGCCGTCGAGGTCGATGAACACCACAGCCACGCCACGCTCATGACGCTGCGCCGCGACCAGCGCCTGTTGCAGACGGTCGCGCAGCAGATTGCGGTTGGGCAGCAGCGTGAGGCTGTCGTAGTTGGCCTGATATTCGAGCTGCTCCTGATAGCGGATCAGCTCGGTCACGTCGTTGATGATGCCGATGTGATGCGTGATGCGCCCATCGAGATCGGGCACCGGCGCGATCAGCAGCTGATTCCAGAACAGCGCGCCGTCCTTGCGGTAATTGCGCAGCACGGCGCTCACTTCGCGGTTGCCGATCAGCGCCTGGCGGATCGCGACGAGTCCGTCCTGATCGCGGTCGTCGCGTTGCAGCAGGCGGCAGTCCAGGCCGATCACATCGGCGGGATCGTAGCCCGTGATGCGGCGGAACGCCGGGTTCGCGTACTCGATCAGGTTACTGCCGCCGGGCCCCGGACCGGTGATCAGAATCGCATTCACGCAGGCGTCCAGCGCGCGGCTTTGCAGACGCAGCGCGAGATCGGCGCGCTTGCTCTCGGTGGTATCGGAATACGTGCCGAGCACGCCCATTACGCGGCCGTCGCCATCGAGCAGCGGCAGCTTGCTCGTGATGGTGGTGCGGTGCAGGCCGTCGATCGTCAGGTCTTCTTCGTAATTCAGGCGCGGCAAACCGGCGTCGATCACCTCGCGGTCCTGCTCGCGCATGTGGCCCGCGTAGGCACGCCACGGCAGATCGTCGTCGGTGCGGCCGACGATCTGCTCGGGATACGACAGCCCCGCGTCGCGCGCGAAGGTCATGTTGCAGCCCAGATAGCGCGACTCGGCATCCTTCCAGTAGATGCGCTGCGGGATGTTGTCGATCACCGTTTCGAGCATCTGGTTCGAGCGCTGCGCTTCCACTTCGGCCTTGATCTGCTCGGTGACGTCGTCGGCGAGCACGAACACCGCCGCGCGGCCCATGAAGGTGAGCACGTGGTGCGAAATATCCACGCTGACGAGCGTGCCGTCGCGGCGCGAGTGATGCCAGATGCCGGCCATCGTGCGCACGTTCGGCGTGATCATGTCCGAGCGCGCGAGATGCTGTTCGAGCCGCGAGACATCCTCGTTCGGGCGGATATCGCGGATCGTCATGTCGAGGAATTCCTCCTCGCTATAGCCGTACTGCTGGATCGCGGCCGCGTTGACGGCGAGAAAGCGCAGCGTTTCGCGGTCGAACACGTACATCGGCACCGGATGGGCGTCGAACAGGCCCTGGAAGCGCTCGTTGCGCGTACGCATGCCGGCGAGCGCGCGCAGCTTTTCACGCGCGGCGTTTTCGCGTGCGCCAAAGGTGTAGATCAGCAGCGTCGCGCCCGCGAGCATCGTCACGATCAGCAGGATCGAGGCGTGGCTGCCCGCCCGCGTCGATTCGGCCAGCGCAGCCGCCAGTGCGAGATCCTGCTCGCCTTGCAGCGCCGAGAGCTTGGCGTCGATGCGGTCGACCCGGGTGTCGAGACGGATGTATTCGCTCGCGATCCAGGCGGCGGTGCCAAACGGAATGGCGATCGGCGCCGGGGCGATCGATGCGGTAGCTGCTGTCGATGCGCTTGCCGGCTCTGTGGCGGCGGCGAGCGCGGGGGCGTTCGAAGCGTTCGGCGCTGCACCCGACGCCGCGGCATACGGTTCTGCGAGCGAGCCTGCCGCTGTAGAAGGCGCGGCGGGACTGGCATATGGCGCGGCGAGATTGGCGTTGGCCACGGTCCCCGAGGCGTAGGGCTGGGCGAGGCTGTGCGCACTCCCTTGCGGCGAAGCGACGGCATAGGGTTCGGTGAGATTGCTCGCGGCCTGCTGCCCGGCCGAACTCGCCGCATACGGCGACGACAGATCGTGCGGATACGCCTTGTGCGGGTGCGCTTTGCTCATGCCGATATGCGCCGCGACGCCCATGAACTTGCCGCGATGCGACGCTCGCGCGGGCGCGTTGCCCGCATTGGCATTCGAGGCGGGCGCAGCGTGAGCCGCAGCGGGCTGCGAAGCCGCCACTAGCGGCGCGGCGACGCCCGAAGCCGCACTGGCAGGCGCAGCAGCAGCGGCAGCGGCAGCAGCAGCCGCCGCGCTAGCCTGCACGCGCGCATCGGCGACGCGTTGCTCGGCGCGCACCAGCGTCTCGTCGATCTCGCGGGCAAGCAGAATGCCTTCGGTCGCTACGCCGTCGAAGCGGCGCGCGAGCGCCGGATCGCTCGCCAGTTCGGCGTGCAGCGCCTGTGCCGTATCGTCGAGTTCGGCGGCGCGGGCTTCGCGCGCATCGGCTGATTCGGCGTCGCCATCGGCCCCGAATCGGCCTAGCGCGACAAGTCCCCCGCCCAGCAAATCACGAAAATGGTCCAGATCATGGCGCACCCGGGCGGCCTGCGAGGCGCGCTGGTCGATTTCGCGTTGCCCGCCAATCTGCGTCCATGCCACGAAAGCGTTTGCGCCGACGGCTGCCACCACCACCACGAGGTTGATGAGGTGCCGCTTCGAAAAATGAAGGTTCATGAATGCCGGAACGTCGTTCGTCGCCGTACGGCGGGCATGGGATGAATGCTGACCTGCGCGCTACAGGCTGGCGCGCGATGCGCCCTACCGGATAACGGCATCTAAAGGCAAGGCTTGAGAGGAAATTTGCTGATTTTCGCGTGCGCGAGGCGGATTTAGGGTGAAGTCTCTAAAGCGGCCGCGACCCTATCGCCGCGCGAACAGGACAAAACCGCCCGCCCCGGCATCCTTCAACGCGGGACGGCCAGACCGAATTCCCGCATCGCCGGGATGAAATCGTGGTTGGCCTCGGGCTTGCGGGCGAGCTTGGCCAGCACATAGCGCTGGAACGGCGCGAGCCGCGCCCAGTCCTCGACGCCGGGCGTCCGCAGGTTCGCGAGCGTCGCCTGATTGCCAATGCCGTTGGGAACGGCGTTGGCGTCGCGCCACGCGGGCGCTTCTTCGGGCGAGAACCATTCCGGTTCGACGTTGGCATGGGTGCGCAGCATTTCGAACAGCGCGTGATCGAAGTTCGGTTCGATTTCGGTGTCTTCGTCGACGGGAAAGCGCGCCAGCAGGCGGCGGTCCTCATAGGGCAGCAACTGCCACTGCGCCAGCGAGATGCGCAGCCCGAAACGGTCCAGGTTGAAGCGCACGCACATGGGGATGAAGGTGAGATCCTCGGACGAGGCGACCTCGAACTGGAACAGGAGCGGAGCTTCGGTCAATGCCATGGCGTTAATCCTCGCGAAGCGGGCCGGGGCGAAGGGTTTATGCGAAATATGCCCGCTTGAGGTATTTTAGAACCTTCCGCGCCAGGGGCCGGCCAGCCTGCAAAGGTTTCCACCGGCCCGCCGCCGCACCGCGTCGCATAAGCTTTACTGGAGTTTCGCTTGAAATCCCCGCAATCCCCCGCCACTCTCCCGCGCCTCGCTCAGGACAATGAAGACCAGCCCGGCGCGCTTGCATTGCGCGTGCATCGCCATCGCGGCGAGGGCGTCGAAACGCGCGACGACCACGTCGGCCAGGAATGGCCCGTCGCGCTCGTTTTCAACGGCATTTCGCACGCGGTGATGATGTGCACGCCGCGCGATCTGGAAGCGTTCGCGGTGGGCTTCGCGATTTCGGAAGGCATCGTCGGGCGCAACGCCGATATCCAGGATATCGAGGTCTACTGGCACGCTGAAGCGGAAATCCCGCACGCCGAAGTCCATCTCACGGTGGTGCAGCAGGCCTTTGTCGAGCTGAAGGAAAAGCGCCGCGCGCTGGCAGGACGCAGCGGTTGCGGCGTGTGCGGCATCGAGAGCATCGACCTGCTCGATCTCGAACCGGAAATCGTGCCCGATACCGGCTTTCTTGCGCGTCTCGCGCCCGATGCGATCGCCCGCGCCGCGCGCGAGCTGCCGCAGCATCAGGCGCTCACCAAACTCACGGGCGGCCTGCACGCCGCCGCCTGGTGCGACGCCGATGGCCAGATTCTGCGCGCCTTCGAGGACGTGGGCCGCCACAACGCGCTCGACAAACTCATCGGCCAGCTGGTGCTCGATCGCGCCGATACGCAACAGGGTTTCGTGTTCCTCTCCAGCCGCGCGAGCTACGAGCTGGTGCGCAAGGCCGCGCGCGTGGGCATGCCGATGGTCGCGACGATCTCGGCGCCGTCTTCGCTGGCGATCACCATCGCGAAACGGGCCGGACTGCGGCTGGTGAGCTTTTGCCGCGAGTCCGGTTTCGTCGATTACGACACGGCGGCGAGCACGACGACAAGCGCCGCCTGAACCCGCAAGCGCTTAATCGAACTGCCGGAAATCCGGCTTGCGCTTTTGCAGGAAGGCCGTGAACGCCTCGCGCGCTTCCGGCGCGAGCAGCATCTTGCCGAAGTGCACCGACTCCTCGCTCATCTGCGTCTTCACTTCGTGCTCGCTGGCGCGCTTCATGAGCGACTTGGTCGCGCGCAGCGACGACGCCGGCAGCGCTACCAGCTTCGCCAGTTGCGCAGCGACAAAGGCTTCCAGTTCCGCTGCCGCCACCACACGGTTCACGAAGCCCAGGCGATGCGCTTCCGCCGCATCGAAAGTCTCGCCGAGCAGCAGCTTTTCCGCCGCGCCCTGATAGCCCGCGATGCGCGGCAGCAGCAGCGACGAAGCCGCTTCCGGGCACAAGCCCAGCTGCGCGAACGGCATCGCAAAGCGCGCGGTGTCGGCCGCATAGACCATATCGCAATGCAATAGCAGCGTCGTGCCCACGCCGATCGCCGCGCCCGCCACCGCCGCCACCAGCGGCTTTTCGAACGTCGCGATGGCATGCAGGAACTTCATCACGGGCGAGTCGCCGCCGGTCGGCGGGTTCTTGAGGAAGTCCTCGATGTCGTTGCCCGCCGTGAAGATTTCGGCGTGGCCGCGCAGCAGCACGGCGCGCACGCCGCCGTCCTCTTGCGCCGATGCCAGCGCATCGGCCATCGCCTGATACATCGCGGGCGTGAGCGCGTTCTTGCGCTCGGGGCGGTTGATGGTGATCGTCAGCACGCCGTTCTCGCGTGCGATCAGGATTTCGTTGCTCATCTGTTGTCTCCTTGCGTTGCCACTTCGCAGCCGGATACGAAAAACGGTTCGCAGACCGTCAAGCCTGCGAACCGTGTCGATATTGCTTATGCGCTAGCGAAAGAACGCCTTACAGCCGCTCGATGATGCCTGCCGCGCCCATGCCGGTGCCGACGCACATCGTCACCATGCCGTATTTGTAGTTGCGACGGCGCAGGCCGTGCACGACCGTCGACGCGCGGATCGCGCCCGTCGCGCCGAGCGGGTGACCCAGCGCGATCGCGCCGCCCAGCGGGTTGATCTTCGACGGATCGAGGCCCAGGTCCTGAATCACCGCCAGCGACTGCGCGGCGAACGCCTCGTTCAGCTCGATCCAGTCCAGATCGTCCGCCTTCAGGCCCGCGGCCTTGAGCGCAGCCGGAATCGCTTCCTTCGGGCCGATGCCCATGATTTCCGGCGGCACGCCGCGCACCGCGAAGCTCACGAAACGCGCCAGCGGCGTGAGGTTGAACTGCTTGAGGATCTTTTCCGAAACGACGATCAACGCGCCCGCGCCGTCCGACGTCTGCGAGCTGTTGCCCGCCGTCACCGAACCCTTGTTGGCGAACACGGCGCGCAGCCTGGCGAGGCCTTCGAGCGTGGTATCCGCGCGCGGGCCTTCGTCCAGCTCGATCAGGCGCTCCTTCACCTTCACTTCACCGGTGGCGAGATCGGGGAAACGCTCAATGATGGTGTACGGCGAGATTTCGTCCTTGAACTCGCCCGACTGCTGCGCAGCCAGCGCGCGACGGTGCGATTCCACCGAGAACGCGTCCTGCGCTTCGCGGCTGATCTTCCAGCGCTCGGCAACCTTCTCTGCCGTCAGGCCCATGCCGTAAGCGATGCCCACGTCTTCGTTACGATCGAAGATATGCGGCGAGAGCGACGGCTTGTTGCCCATCATCGGCACCATGCTCATCGATTCGCAGCCGCCCGCGATCATCGCGTCCGATTCGCCGACGCGAATGCGGTCCGCCGCCATCGCCAGCGCCGTCAGACCCGAGGCGCAGAAGCGGTTGACGGTCACGCCGCCCACGCTCTGCGGCAGACCCGCGAGCAGCGCGCCGATACGCGCCACGTTCAGGCCCTGCTCGGCTTCCGGAATCGCGCAGCCGACGATCGCGTCTTCGATCACGCTGGTGTCGAGGCCGGGCACCTGCGCCACCGCCGACTTGATCGCGTGCACCAGCAGCTCGTCCGGGCGCGTGTTCCTGAACACGCCGCGCGGCGCCTTGCCGATGGGCGTGCGGCTCGCGGCGACGATGTATGCATCCTGCAACTGTTTGCTCATCTTTGACTCCAGTATCTCGTATGCGTCGTGCCGCTTAGTTGCGCACCGGCTTGCCGGTTTGCAGCATGCCCATGATGCGTTCCTGCGTTTTTTGCGTGCCGAGCAGATCGACAAAGGCGCGGCGCTCCAGCGTGAGCAGCCATTCCTCGTCGACCAGACTGCCCGCTTCGACGTCGCCGCCGCACACCGCTTCCGCGATGCGGCCTGCGATCAGGTAATCGTGATCGCTGATGAAGCGGCCATCGCGCATGTTGACGAGCGACGCCTTGATGGTCGAGATCGCCGAGCGGCCCGCCACCGGAATCTGCTTCGCGCGCAGCGGCGCACGGTAGCCCGATGCGTTCAACGCGCGCACTTCCTTCTTCGCCGTGTCGAGCAGTTCGAACACGTTGAAGACGATCGTGTCCGACGGCTTCAGATAGCCCATCGTGCGCGCTTCGATCGCCGAACCGGAAACCTTGGCCATCGCCGCGTTTTCGAACGACTTCTGCAGGAAACGCAGCAGGTCGCTGGGCGCGGCGCCGATCTGCGCGGCCGCGTCGGCTGCGCGCACTGCCGCTTCCTTCAGACCGCCGCCCGCGGGCACGAGACCCACGCCCACTTCCACCAGACCCACATAGCTTTCGATGTGCGCCACGCGCTTCGCGCTGTGCAGCATGATTTCGCAACCGCCGCCGAGCGCGATGCCCGACACGGCCGCGACGACCGGCACGTTCGCGTATTTCACGCGCATCATCGTGTCCTGGAACTTCTTCACGAACGGCTCGATGCCCTTGGCGCCGCCCATCATGAACGCCGGCATGGCTTCTTCGAGGTTCGCGCCCGCCGAGAACGGGCCGCCCGGCGCGCCGAGCTTCAGCGACGTCGGTTGCCAGATCACCACGCCCTTGTAGCCGTCTTCGGCGATATCGATTGCTTTGGACAGCGAATCGAGCACGCCCGGGCCCATCGTGTTCATCTTGCTCTTGTACGAGACGATGACGACATCGTCTTCGCCCGCGCGGTCGTCGACCCACGCGCGCAGATGCTCGTTCTCGAACAGCGTCTTGCCGAAGCTCTTCGGATCGCGCGCGTTCGACTCGCCGAACAGCGCGGCGCGGAACACCTGGCGCTCGTAGACCGGCAGCGTCGAGCGCGGCTCGAAGCGCGCGGCCGCGGGCGACCACGAACCTTCGGCACCATGCACGCCGCCGTTGGCGGCGACCGGGCCTTCGAACACCCAGGCGGGCAGCGGCGCGCTGGAGAGCGTCTTGCCCGCGTCGATGTCTTCCTTGACCCATTCGGCGACCTGCTTCCAGCCCGCGGCCTGCCAGCCTTCGAACGGACCTTCGTTCCAGCCGAAGCCCCAGCGGATCGCCAGATCCACATCGCGCGCGTTATCGGCGATCGATTCCAGATGCACGCCGATGTAATGGAACACGTCGCGGAAAATCGACCACAGGAACTGTGCCTGCGGGTGTTCCGATTCGCGCAGCAGCTTCAGACGCTCCGCGGGCGGACGCTTGAGAATGCGGCCCACCAGGTCGTCGGCCTTCGCGCCGCCGTCCACGTACTCGCCGGTATTGCCGTCGAGCACCTTGATGGTCTTGCCTTCCTTGCGATAGAAACCGCCGCCCGTCTTCTGGCCGAGCGCGCCCTTCGCAACGAGCCCTGCCAGCACAGCGGGCGTCTCGTAGACCGGGAAGAACGGATCGTCCTTGAGGTTGTCCTGCATCGTCTTGATGACGTGCGCCATCGTGTCCAGACCGACAACGTCAGCAGTCCGGAACGTCGCCGACTTCGCGCGGCCCAGACGGCTGCCGGTCAGATCGTCGACTTCGTCGAAACGCAGGCCGAACTTCTTCGCTTCGGCGATGACCGCGAGGATCGAGAAAATGCCGACGCGGTTGGCGATGAAGTTCGGCGTATCCTTCGCGCGCACCACGCCCTTGCCCACCACGCTCGTGAGGAACGATTCGAGCTGGTCGAGGATTTCAGGCTGCGTGTGCACGGTCGGGATCAGCTCGACCAGGTGCATGTAGCGCGGCGGGTTAAAGAAGTGCACGCCGCAGAAACGCGCCTTGAGGTTGTCGTCGAAACCTTGCGACAGTTCCGTGATCGACAGACCCGAGGTGTTGCTCGCGAAAATCGCCTTCGGACCAATGTGCGGCGCGACCTTCTTGTAGAGGTCGTGCTTCCAGTCCATGCGCTCGGCGATCGCTTCGATCACCACGTCGCATTCCGCCAGCTTCGCGATGTCGTCTTCGTAGTTCGCGGGCGTGATGTACTGCGCGTCGTCCTTCACGCCGAACGGCGCGGGCGACAGTTTCTTCAGCGTCTCGATGGCCTTGAGCGCGATGGCGTTCTTGGGGCCTTCCTTCGCGGGCAGATCGAACAGCAGCACGGGTACGCGGGCGTTGATCAGGTGCGCGGCGATTTGCGCGCCCATCACGCCGGCGCCGAGCACGGCGACCTTGCGAATATTCAGATTGCTCACGTTGTTCCTCCAGCGGATATGCAATGTCGAGCGGAAACGGGAAATAGCGGAATGTTTTCGCGGCGCGGACCGGTGTGTTGTTCTTCTAACCGGTGCACCGCTTGAGAGATTCGAGGTTGAGCGGTGCGCTCGCCTGAAGGCGCAGCGCACCACCAGGGCGCTTAGAACAGCGCTTCGTCGACTTCCATCAGCGTCTTCGAACCCGCGCGCGCCTGGCGGATCGAGGTCGCCGTTTCGGGCAGCAGCTTCGCGAAGTAGAAGCGCGCCGTGGCCAGCTTCGACTTGTAGAACGGATCGCCCGAGCTTTCCTTGTCCAGCGCGATGCGCGCCATGCGCGCCCAGAAGTACGCGAACACCAGATGACCCGCCGTGCGCAGGTACGGCACCGCGGCCGCGCCCACTTCGTCCGGGTTCTGCATCGCCTTCATGCCGATTTCCATCGTGAGCTTCTGCATCTTGTCGCCAATGTCGGCGAGCGGATTCACGAACTCCTGCATTTCCGTCTTGATGCCTTCCGCTTCCACGAAATCCGTCACCAGCTTGCCGAACTTCTTGAGCTTCGCGCCCATGTCGCCCAGCACCTTGCGGCCCAGCAGGTCGAGCGACTGGATCGTGTTGGTGCCTTCGTAGATCTGGTTGATACGCGCGTCGCGCACGTATTGCTCCATGCCCCACTCGGAGATGAAGCCGTGACCGCCGAACACCTGCATGCCGAGGTTGGTGCACTCGAACGCGTTGTCGGTGAGGAAGGCCTTGATGATCGGCGTGAGCAGCGCGACCAGATCGGCGGCTTCCTTACGTTCGGCTTCGTCGCCGTGCGAGAGCTCCTTGTCGATCTGCAGCGCCGACCAGTACGTGAAGGCGCGCGCGCCTTCCGCGTAGGCCTTCTGCGTGAGCAGCATGCGGCGCACGTCTGGATGCACGATGATCGGATCGGCGGCCTTTTCGGGCGCCTTCGGGCCGGTCAGCGAGCGCATCTGCAGACGCTCCTTCGCGTACGCCAGCGAGTTCTGGTATGCGACTTCCGTCAGCCCCAGCCCCTGCATGCCGACGCCCAGGCGCGCGGCGTTCATCATCACGAACATGGCGTTCAAGCCCTTGTTCGGCTCGCCGACGAGCCAGCCCGTCGCGCCGTCCAGGTTCATGACGCAGGTCGAGTTGCCGTGGATGCCCATCTTGTGCTCGATCGAGCCACACTTGATGCCGTTGCGCTCGCCGATCGCGCCCGACGCCGTGGGGATGAACTTCGGCACGATGAACAGCGAGATGCCCTTGGTGCCTTGCGGCGCGTCCGGCAGGCGTGCGAGCACGAGGTGGATGATGTTCTCCGCCATGTCGTGCTCACCGCTCGAAATGAAGATCTTCGTGCCGGTGATCGCGTAGGAGCCGTCGCTGTTCGGTTCGGCCCTGGTGCGCAGGATGCCCAGGTCCGTGCCGCAGTGCGGCTCGGTCAGACACATCGTGCCGGTCCACACGCCTTCGACGAGCTTGGGGAGATAGGTCTGCTGCAGCTCCGGCGTGCCGTGCGCATGCAGACATTCGTAGGCGCCGTGCGAGAGACCCGGGTACATGGTCCACGCCTGGTTCGCCGAGTTGAGCATTTCGTAGAGCGCGTTGTTCACGAACGCGGGCAGGCCCTGGCCGCCGTATTCGGGATCGCAGCCCAGTGCGGGCCAGCCGGCTTCGACGTACTGCTTGTACGCTTGCTTGAAACCCGTAGGCGTGGTGACGACGCCGTCGCCGGCGTACGTGCAGCCTTCGCGGTCGCCGGTCTGGTTCAGCGGAAACAGCACTTCCGAGCAGAACTTGCCTGCCTCTTCCAGCACCTGGTTGATGGTGTCGGCGTCGAGGTCAGCGTGCTTCGGCATCTGCTTGACTTCGCCTTCCACGTTCAGCAGCTCGTGCAGCACGAATTGCATGTCGCGCAGCGGCGCGGTGTACTGTCCCATGTTTGATCTCCCTTGATAGAGCTATAGAGTCCGGGCTTTCGCGTACCGCCGCGACGCTGTGCGCGGCGCTCGCTATTCGCTCACGCTCTGGTACGAAACAATCAGTTTTTCGAACGCGGCCCACGTATGCTCGACCGCATCCGGCAGGTGCAGGAAGCGGCCGTCATGATGCAGGCCGAGTGTCACGCTATACAGTTCGAACAGCATCAGCGCGGGATCGGTATCGCGCCGCAGATGCCCTTCTTCAATCGCCTGCGCAATGGCCCTGAGCAGCGCCGCACGCCACATCGTCACGCTCGCCACCAGTTGCTCGCGCACCTGGCTGTCCGCGCGGTCGTCGTACTCGACCGCGCCGCTGATGTAGATGCAGCCGGTCGTGACTTCGTGGATGCGTTTTTCGAACCATCGCGACAGCATCGCACGCAGACGAGGCAAACCGCGTGGTTCGCGCAAGCTCGGAAAGAAGACTTCTTCCTCGAATCTGCGATGGTACTCACGCACCACCTCGACCTGCAGGTCTTCACGCGAACCGAAGTGCGCGAAGACGCCGCTCTTGCTCATCTGCATGCGCTCGGCCAGCAATCCGATGGTCAGACCTTCCAGTCCGTCCCGGCCCGCGAGGTCCAGTGCTGCATCCAGAATGGCGGCCCGTGTCTGTTCGCCTTTACGCATAGCTTTATTTACCGTGACGATGTGGCCGCGATGTTGGCTTTATCTGCCGACATCTCGGCCTGAATTAAATCGAACGGCCGTACTATTGTTGAGGACAGCCGCCCGCGAAACAAGGACTTTATTAGAAACCGATTTCTAACCGGTACTCTAATTTCGGGGGTTCGCGCAAAGCGCACAAGCGAACATTTCTCGATTGCACAGGGCCCGATGGATATGGCAGACGCGCCGCTTGCCGAATCGCGCCGGGTCGTGTGCTGCGGCGCATCAGAAAGCTAGTCGTAACCGCCCACGGTCAGCAGTTTCATGACCACGCGATAGGAATTCCAGGCGAGCCAGTTCACCGCGCGCACATGCCAGGGACGCGCCTCGTAGCGGGCTCGATCGATCTTGGGGGACTCCTCGAAGGCGCTCAGGATCGCAGCGCGCAGTTGCCCGATCTGCGAATGCTGCACTAGCAGCACGTTGGCCTCGTTGTTGAGCACGAGACTGAGCGCATCGAGATTGGACGATCCGACCGTGCCCCATACGTCGTCCACCACCGCCACCTTACCGTGCAGCATGGTCTTTTCGTACTCGGCAATCTGCACGCCCGCGCTCAGCAACTGGTGATAGAGAAACGGCGTGCCGTAGTCGAGCACCTTGAACTCTTTTCGTCCGATCAACAGCTTGACCGTGACGTTACGCGCTGCCGCCTCCACCAGCGCGCGGCGCAGACGCCGCCCCGGCATGAAATAGGGATTGGCGAGCAGCACTTCCTTGCGCGCCTCGCCGATGGCGTCCAGATAGGCCTTTTCGATGGCCCGCCGGTTCACCACGTTGTCGCGCGCAACGAAGGCCACGCAGGGCACGTGCGCCGTGCGCGGATCGGGCACGCCCGCGCGCAGACGCTCGCGCAACTGCGCGACGATACGTTGCGCGCGGCCGGTACGGACCACCGGCGAGAGTTCGCGCAGCACTTCGTTGACGGCCTTGGCGGGCTGCATCACCGTGTGGCCGGTAGGATGCGGTGCGAGAAAGCCCGCGCTCGCCGGCACGCCTGGCGACAGGCTGGCCAGCGCATCGGGCGCATCGGGAGCATCGGGCCCGGCGAGCGGCGGTCTGTGCCCGAGACGGATACGCCGCCACTGCATTTCGATCGCCTCCCGCACATCCACCACCACCGGCCCGGCCAGCTCCACTGCGAAATCCCAGCGCGGGAACGGCAGCGGCTTGCCGTCGTTCTCCATATCGTCGACCACGTTGATGCCGCCGCAATACGCGAACTGATCGTCGATCACGGCGAGCTTGCGGTGCGTGCGCGAAAAGCCGAAGCGGCCGAAGATGTGCGGGTTATAGATGCGATGTTCGATCCCCGCGCCAGGCCAGCTGTTGAACAGATCGAGACGCGCCGTGCCCACGCCATCGGTAATGACGCGCACGCGTACGCCGCGGCGCGCCGCGCGCATCAGCGCGTCGGACAGCGCCTGTCCCGTGGCGTCCTTGCAGAAGATATAGGTTTCAAGCGCGACATCGCGCCGGGCGGCGTCGATGCGCTCGATCATCGCGCCGAAAAGTCCCTCGCCCGAATGGAACAGGCGCACCTCGTTGCCGCTCGTGAAGCGGTAGCGCGAACGGTAGCGCCGCCCCAGCAGCGCCTCGCGCAGCCGCATGACGCGGCGCGGTTCGAGGTCCGCTTCGGGATCGGCGCGGGTGTCGCTCACAGACGCTCTCCTGAATGATCCGCAGCCAGACGCGCGGGCAATTGCAGGATCGCCTCGCGGTTGGACGACGAGAAACATTTCGCCGCCGCTTCCTCGTACGGCAGCCACAGAAACGCGGTGTGCTCGCGCGGCGCAAGCGTCACCGGCGTGCCCTTCGGCACTTCAAGGCTGAACCAGTGCTCGGTATTGCGCGTGACGCCTTCCGCATAACGGTGACGCCAGACCGGGTAAATCTCGTAGTCGATCTCGTGATGCCAGTCGCGCAGCGCTTGCGCGGGCACGTCCGGCGCGCCGACAACGATGCCCGTCTCCTCCGCCACCTCGCGCACGGCCGTCTTCAGAAACGGCTCGTCGATACGATCCTTCGAGCCCGTGACCGATTGCCAGAAGCCGGCGCGGTCGGCGCGCTCGATGATCAGCACATCCATCTGCCCGTCCACGGGCGGCGTATGGATGACGACGAGTACGGATTCAGGAATCTTCGGCGGCTTCGTTGAAATCGGCATGGCGGTAAAACAGGTGGGGGCCGCGACGTTTGCGACTGTCTTGTCAGAATTTAACGCAAAAGGGGCACAAGGCGCTCGGCTTCGATGGCCGCGAAGTCTAGCAAATCGGCGTGAATCGAACGTTCAACGGGATCTGCAAGCTCGGCGTTGATCACGCAAGGCGAAAAAAAAGAGGCGCTTGCGCGCCTCTTCTTCATACCGCTTCAGACAGGCTTACTGCGCCGTCTTCTGCTCGGGCTGACGCAGACGGATGTGCAGTTCCTTCAGTTGACGCTCGTCAACTTCGCTCGGCGCCTGCGTGAGCAGACACTGCGCGCGTTGCGTCTTCGGGAATGCGATCACGTCGCGGATCGAGTCAGCGCCGGCCATCATCGTGACGATGCGGTCCAGACCGAAGGCGATACCGCCGTGCGGCGGCGCGCCGTATTGCAGCGCGTCCAGCAGGAAGCCGAACTTCGCACGCGCTTCTTCCGGACCGATCTTCAGCGCGCGGAACACCTTGCTCTGCACGTCTTCCTGATAGATACGAACCGAACCGCCGCCGATTTCCCAGCCGTTGAGCACCATGTCGTAGGCCTTCGCGAGACAGCGGCCCGGATCCGTTTCCAGATATTCCAGGTGCTCGTCCTTCGGGCTCGTGAACGGGTGGTGAGCCGCCACGTAGCGGTTTTCTTCCTCGTCGTATTCGAACATCGGGAAGTCGATCACCCACAGCGGCTTCCAGCCCTTCTCGACCAGGCCGTTGGCCTTGCCGAATTCCGAATGGCCGACCTTCAGGCGCAGTGCGCCCAGGCTGTCGTTCACCACCTTCGCGCGATCTGCCGCGAAGAAGATGATGTCGCCGTCCTGCGCGCCAGTGCGCTCGAGGATGGCGGCGATCGACGCGTCGTGCAGGTTCTTGACGATCGGGCTTTGCAGACCGTCACGGCCCTTCGCGACTTCGTTGACCTTGATCCAGGCCAGCCCCTTCGCGCCGTAGATGCGCACGAATTCCGTGTAGCCGTCGATGTCGCCACGCGAGAGTTCGGCGCCCTTCGGCACGCGCAGTGCGGCCACGCGGCCGTCCTTGCTGTTGGCCGGCGTGCTGAACACCTTGAAGTCGACGTCCTTCATGGCGTCGGTCAATTCCGTGAATTCGAGCTTCACGCGCAGATCCGGCTTGTCCGAACCGAAGCGGCTCATGGCTTCCGAGTACGGCATGACCGGGAACTTCGCGTCGAGTTCGACGCCGATCGTTTCCTTGAACACGTGACGCGCCATGTCTTCGAACAGGTCACGGATTTCCTGCTCGCCGAGGAACGACGTTTCGCAGTCGATCTGCGTGAATTCCGGCTGACGGTCGGCGCGCAGGTCTTCGTCGCGGAAGCACTTGACGATCTGGTAGTAGCGATCGAAATTCGCAACCATCAGCAGCTGCTTGAAGAGCTGCGGCGACTGCGGCAGCGCGAAAAACTGGCCGGCGTTCACACGCGAGGGCACGAGGTAGTCGCGTGCGCCTTCCGGCGTGCTCTTGGTGAGCATCGGCGTTTCGATGTCGATGAAGCCAAGCGCATCCAGATACTTGCGCGTTTCCATCGCCACGCGGTAACGCAGGCGCAGGTTGTGCTGCATTTGCGGGCGACGCAGATCCAGCACGCGGTGCGTGAGGCGGGTGGTTTCCGAGAGGTTGTCGTCGTCGAGCTGGAACGGCGGCGTGACCGACGCGTTCAGCACCACGAGTTCGTGGCACAGCACTTCGATCTTGCCGCTCTTCAGGTTGGCGTTGACCGTGCCTTCCGGACGATTGCGAACCACGCCCTTGACCTGCACGCAGAACTCGTTGCGCACGCCTTCGGCGACCTTGAACATCTCTGCGCGGTCCGGGTCGCACACGACCTGGACGAGGCCTTCGCGGTCGCGCAGGTCGATGAAGATAACGCCGCCATGGTCGCGGCGGCGCTGCACCCATCCGCACAGCGAAACGTTTTGGCCCAGCAGCTGTTCGGTCACCAGACCGCAGTATTCAGATCTCATCGACATGATGTTCGTCTTTCGTTATGCGTAAATTAAACAGGAAGGCCACGCGTGTTTGAGACCCGACGTGGCATCCGGTATTTAAAGCGGGGGATCGATGGGACGGCGCGGGGTCGCGGCAGGCGCGACAACGCCCATCGAAACAATATACTTGAGCGCGGCATCGACCGTCATGTCGAGTTCGACGACTTCGCTCTTCGGCACCATCAGGAAAAAGCCCGAGGTGGGATTGGGCGTGGTCGGCACATACACGCTCACGTGATCTTCCTGCAGATGGTTCACCACGTCGCCGCCCGGAATACCGGTAAGGAACGCGATGGTCCACGAGCCCTTGCGCGGGTACTCGATCAGGAGCGCCTTGCGAAAGGCATTGCCGTTGCTGGAAAGCAGTGTATCGGAAACCTGCTGGATGCTTCCATACAGCGGACCGATGATCGGGATGCGGCGCACCAGCGCATTCCACCACTCCACCAGCTTCTGGCCGATGAAATTATGCGTGAGCAGGCCCACCACGAAGACGAACGCCAGCGTGAGCACGGCGCCAAGGCCCGGCAGATGGAACGACGGCCGCCACGACTGCGGCAGCAACAGCAAAGTCTGATCCATCGTGCTGATGACGAGATTCAGGACCCACAGCGTGAGGGCCAGCGGCACCAGCACGAGCAGGCCAGTCAGGAATACCGATTTTAACGTCGCTTTCTTGATCGTCATGTACACGCCATCCAGGCCGCGCGCGAGGCGCGGCGCTTGTGCGGCCAGACCCCGGAAAACCGGACCCGGGCCGCAGGGTTTCAGGTCGAGCCTGCCGTGCTCGTGCTGCTTGTGCTGCTCGTCGCGCTTGCGCTGCCCGTAGCCGACGCGGCTGCGGGAGCCGCTGCGGGCGCGCTTTCGGCTGCCGGCTTGCTGGCTTCGGAAGACGCGCCTTCGGCCTTCGCGCCGTTGTTGCCGCTATTGCCGCCCCGGAAGTCGGTGACGTACCAGCCCGAGCCCTTCAGCTGGAAACCAGCCGCGGTAACCTGCTTGCGAAACGTATCCGCGCCGCAGCTGGGGCACTGCGTCAGGGGCGCATCGCTAATCTTCTGCAGACAGTCCTTGTCGAAGCCGCACGACTCGCAGCGATAAGCGTAGATCGGCATGATCTCTTTCCTGATGAAACGAGTGAAAGTCAGGCGCAAAAACCTGACAAATGCTTGGTAGGGTAGCCCCTCTTCCTCGCGGAAAAGGGGCCCCCTAGGAACTGTACGTGCGAGTTTCCCCGCATACAGCTCGAGCCTACAAAATGCAAAGTCCTGCCTATGGCAGGACCGGCTTAGTTACAACAGTGCCTAGGGCATGTACCTGCTGGTGGCAGTGCGGATGGAGTAACACTCTGTTGTATAAGCCGTCTGACCCGCCATGCATCCGATATTCCAGATGATGGTCGTGCCATCCCGTCTCATCCGTCAGAGCGCCGCCGCAGTGCGCACAAAGGCCATCCTGCGACATGTACAGAGTTACCCACTGCCTGCGATAGCGCATTGATTCTTCCATGCGCGATTGCCGCAGCTGTTCCCCGTACTGCTCCCACTGTGGATCAAAGGGATTGAAATCCCCCTTGATCTTCTTGTGGCGTTTGATTGCTGTACCACTGATCGAGTACAGGTCAAGCCATCCGCGACTGCCATCGCGCGCGAGCTTTGGGCTTGCGAATACCCCGTTTCGGTCCCCGATAGCGTGAAAGTACTTCTGTTTCACCCAATCAGTTCTCTTTTGCGGGTGTCGTCGCCGAGACCATCGCCAGAGTCTCCGATAAATCAGATACTCCATGCGGGTGTACGCCTGCTTGGCTACTACAGGGCTGTGGTACTGCGCCCAGCCTCGTAGCATCGGGTTCAGCAGCCGGATCAGATCCTGCTGCTTAACCGTCTTTTTGCCGCTGATCGTTTCCGCAACCTTGCGATAGAACGTCTTCACATTCTTCTTGCTCGGTTTGATGAGTAGTTTTCCCGAGTATTTCCGGAAATTCCACCCAAGGAAGTCGAAGCCGTCGTCAATGTGCACGACCCGCGTTTTCTCCTCCGACAGTTGCAATCCCCGCGTAGCAAGGAAGGCTTCCACCCAAGGCCGGATTTCGCTGTCCAGCACCTCTTTCGAGGTGCCTGTGATCACGAAATCGTCCGCGTATCGCACCACATTTACCTTCAGCTTCTTCGCTTTCACGATCCCCAATTTCGCACCAAGGTGCTCGATCAGTTCACGCTCCAGCCCGTTCAGCGTCACGTTAGCCAGCGTCGGGGAAATAATGCCTCCCTGCGGCGTACCGGCCTCAGTCGCCTGAAGCTGCCCCTTATAAATCAGGCCAGCCTTCAACCACTTCCGGAGGATGCCCGTGTCCATCGGGACATGGGACAACAGCCAGTCATGGTTGATCCAGTCAAAGCATCCCTTGATGTCCGCTTCCAGCACCCATTGGGCGGAACCCTTCTGGGACAAGGAAACAAACAGCTGGGACATGGCATCGGCCGTCGAACGATTTCTCCTGAACCCATAAGAGTTCGGATCGCTCGTTGACTCTGCCACTGGCTCCAAGGCCAGCAGATACAGGGCTTGCATCGCCCTGTCCCGCATGGTCGGAATGCCCAGAGGGCGCTCCTTCCCGTTGGCCTTGGGGATAAAGACCCTCCGTAATGGCAGAGGCTTGTATCCGCGCCGCTTCAACCTGCCGATGGCTTCCCATCGGCTTTCAGGCGAATCCCACAGTTCGCGATCGACTCCAGCCGTTCGCGCACCCTGGTTCTGCGTAACACGTCGTACCGCGTACAACTTTGCGGACAACGTGCGGGTCAGCATCCGTTGCAGGGCTTTCACCCTGCGCCAGTCACCTTCCCGCGTCGCCTTCGCAATTCGAATCTGCATCCCTCTCACGTTCCGCTCAACCCGTCGCCAATCTACGGCGTACCAGTTGTCCGGCGCGTGTGAAAGCGCAGACCCGTCCTTTCGGACAGATACTCTCATGCTGCTCTCCCGCTCGAAGAAGTGAATCCCGCGCGAGGAGCAACACGTCCCTTGCGGGAGCGTTTTGCTCCCGCAACGGGGTAAGAACAACACTGACGGCTAAGAAGTCGCCAGCCATCACAATTTCCGCTAGAGGGTAGTCAGCCGTCTTGCGACGGTAGACCAGACGGAAGTCTGCCCGCTTTCGCGTGGGGTGATGTTCCAACCCCTATGCATCCCATTACAGGATACCTTTCGCTTTCTCCGTCCTCCCATACCCGCACGGTCAACAGCGTTCCTTGCGGTCCGCCTGCCTGCAATGTTCCGCAGGCAACCCTACGGGCTTACCACGTTCCCGGCATGTCACACGACTGATTTAGGTTCTGCCTCTCCCCCGGTGGCCCGATGACGACGTAACCCGAGCTTTGAGCGGGTTATCCGGCCACACACCGTTTGGTTAATGCCTGTCAGCAGCTTAGGCACCACAATTCTTACGAGGTTTATCAGCAGTTCACTTGCGTTAACCTTGTCAGCCAACCTAAGGTCTCAACCCCTGTGCTGCTAGGAGTATCGGACACCGACCTCACGGCCGAGAGTCCCCGAACTTTCTGGGACCTATTGTCAGAGAAGCTTCACACCTCATCGTTGCCAATGACGCATGTCCTCCTAGGTTACTGCTGGTCGTACAGCAGGTTCACTACCCCCACCAGTACTCCGGTGAGGACGAACAATGACACACCGAGCTTTCGCTCGTATCGGCTAGCGAAATCCCCCATCCGGAAGCTGAGGGATATTGCAAACGACACCCCACCCTGTCGGCGGAGGTGAAGCCGCTGACTGGGCGGGACCTGACGGTAATCAGGTCAATGCAACAAGGTCTCCGGCTGACTGCTCCGGTTTCCAATTTCACTACAAGGTGCACCTTTATGGGGTGCATCTGCTACTTCAATTGCGGCCCACAAGGTGGCCGCCCGCGGAGGGCATGGTGAGTTGCCTCAATAACCCTCTATAAAGTTACTGCCTACTTCAGTCGATGCTCCGTAACGTGGAGCAGACGGACACGAGCGTGCGTGTCGCACCAAAGCCTTGAATTATAGCCGCAAACGCTCCCCTGGCCCGGGATTTGCCGGGACGTGGCCAATGCAGGGGAACGCAGCGCACGCGTGTGTAGTTGGGGACGGCTTGTGTCCGATCAAGGGCTTGCGGGTGTTTCAGGCGTGCGCCAAGGCGCCGGCGCTCGCTCAGCCAGCGTTGCGCCGCCACGTCAGCCAACGTTCGCGGCCTTGAAAGACGGGCAGCGAGCCCTCCACGGGCTGATCGTCGATCAGCGTGAAATACGGCTCCAGCAGCGCGTCGAGTTCGGCGCGCGCGATGCCGAACGGCGGCCCCTTGGGCGTCTCGCCGAGGAAGTAATAGCCCGCCAGCAGCGCGCCCGGTGCGAGCAGTGCGGCCATGCGGCGCGCGTAGTCCGCGCGTTGCGACTTCGGCAGAGCGCACAGGAAAGCGCGCTCGAAAATCCAGCCCGGCGTGAATGGCGGCGCGTAGGTGTAGAAATCGGCTTCCTCGACCACGTCTGCGTGGTCGCCCAGCAGCGCGCGCGCACGTGCAACCGCCGACGGCGCGAAGTCGATGGCGCGCACCTTGCGCCCGCTCCTGGCCAGCCAGCCCGCTTCCCAGCCGTTGCCGCAGCCCGGGATCAGCACGGCGGCGTCGGAATGGGCCTGCGCAAACGCCTCGAAAGCCGGTAGCACGCCCGCCTGATCCCAAGGCGTGAAGCCGCGCTCGAAGCGCTCGTCCCAGAACGCGGGCGCGGCCGGATCGCGCGTATCGAATTCGGGCGCGTTGTTCTGGGGCGCACTGCCCGGGGTCGTGTCTTCTTTCGGCTCGTCTTTTGATGCGTTTGTCGGGTCGCTCATCGTCTCACTCCTGGTCCCAGGCGGGCCCATGTAAGGGCTTCAGCCGCCGTATCCGTACGCGAGTGCCAGCCACATGCGCGTCGCCACCATCCCCACGCCCACCGCCACGCCAAACACCACAAGGCCCTGCAGCAGACGATTGGTGCGACGCTGCTCGGCGAGAATCTGGCGGATAGCCTCGTCGTTGGCGCGTCCCGGTTCCTGGCGATGCAGCAGCGCCTGATGCACGAGGCGCGGCAGTTGCGGCAGCGTCTTGCTCCACTGCGGCGCTTCGATCTTGAGACGCTCGTACCAGCCGCGCAAGCCAATCTGTTCGGTCATCCAGCGCTCCAGATAAGGCTTGGCGGTTTTCCAGAGATCGAGTTCGGGATCGAGCGAGCGCCCCAGCCCTTCCACGTTGAGCATGGTCTTTTGCAGCAGCACCAGTTGCGGCTGGATTTCGACGTTGAAGCGGCGCGAAGTCTGGAACAGGCGCAGCAGCACCTGGCCCAGCGAAATATCCTTGAGCGCGCGATCGAAATACGGCTCGCAGACAGCGCGGATCGCACTTTCCAGTTCCTCAACGCGCGTATTGGGCGGCACCCAGCCCGACTCGATATGCAGCGTCGCCACGCGGTGATAGTCGCGCTTGAAGAAAGCGAGGAAGTTCTGCGCGAGATAGTTTTTATCGAAGTCCGACAGCGCGCCGACGATGCCGAAGTCCAGCGCGATATAGCGCCCGAAATGCGCCGGATCAAGGCTCACCTGAATGTTGCCGGGGTGCATATCGGCGTGGAAAAAGCCGTCGCGAAACACCTGCGTGAAGAAGATTTCCACGCCTTCGCGCGCGAGCTTGGGAATATCCACGCCCGCCGCGCGCAGCCGGTCCACCTGGCTGATCGGCACGCCCACCATGCGCTCCATCACCAGCACATTGGCCGTGCTGAACTCCCAGTACATCTCGGGCACCATCAGCAGATCGAGACCCGCGAAGTTGCGGCGAAGCTGGCTGCCGTTGGCGGCCTCGCGCATCAGGTCGAGTTCGTCATGCAGATATTTGTCGAATTCGGCAACCACTTCGCGCGGCTTCAGGCGTTTGCCGTCGGCCCACAGACGCTCGGCCCACACGGCGATATCGCGCAAGAGCAAGAGATCGGAATCGATCACCGGACGCATGTTCGGGCGCAGCACCTTGACCGCTACGGCCTTGCCGGCGTGCTGGCCGGACTTCACCTTGGCGAAGTGAACCTGCGCGATCGACGCGCTCGCCACCGGCACGCGCTCGAAATCGTCGAACAGCGTGTCGACGGGCGCGCCCAGCGATTTTTCGATGATGTCGATCGCCACCTGCGATTCGAACGGCGGCACCTGATCCTGGAGCTTGGCAAGTTCGTTGGCAATGTCGAGCGGCAACAGATCGCGCCGCGTCGACAGCACCTGGCCGAACTTCACGAAGATGGGGCCCAGGCTTTCGAGCGCGAGACGCAGGCGCACGCCGGGCGGTTGATCGAACTTGCGGCCGATCGTGGTGATGCGGAGCAATACTCTGACGCGCCGGTCATTGATCCGGCTCAACATCATTTCGTCGAGACCGAAGCGGATGACCGTAAAGAAAATCTTCAGGAAACGCAGAAAACGCATGTCTTAATTGCCTTGTAGCGTGCTCGGGCCGCGCGAGGCGGGGTTCTGGGCCCCGCTCGCGCCGCGCGCTTGTGTTTTTTGTTCAAGGCGCTCGATGCGCTTTTCGACGCGCGCCAGTGCATCGCGCGCGCGGGACAGCTCGGTGTTGAAGCTGTCGAGCTCGGCGTGCCGCACGAGCTGAGGTTGTTCGTCGAGCAGATACTCGGTGACGGAGCCCAGCACGTTGCGACCGGTGCGCAGCGCCTGCGTGTGCAAGCTGCGCGCGAACGACGCGATGCGCGAGGCCGGCGCGTCGCCGATCAGCTTCGCGAGATCTTCCTCCGGCTCCCAGCGCAGGTGCTCGGCGAGCTTGCCGATGATCTGCGCGAACTCTGCGTCGCCTTCGATCTTGACGTGCTTCATGACGGCCGACCGACCGCCCTGCACATACGAGGAGAGCGCGCCCGCAGGCAGCGATAGCGCGACGTCCGCATGACCCGCGTCCTGCTCCTCGACTGCGGCGAGATAGCCGTCGGGCTGCACGAGCAAGGTGAGAACGACAGGCGGGCAGGACAGACGCGCGGTCTTGCCGGCGTAGGGGGCCAGGCGGTCGCGGGCCCACGATTCGCGGGCGAGCAGGTGATTGACAGCGGCGGCGAAGGGCTTGGCGGCGAGGGTCATCGGCTTGGAAATAAAAAAACCCGCGCGGGCAGCGAGCTCGCGCGGATTCCTATTGTAGCGTTCGAGGCGCAAGGCCGCGCCGCCACGGGCGCACAGCCTCAGGGCGCGAGCTATTTCGCCACGCCTTCAGCGCATGCTGCGCCGTCAGTGCGACTCGACCTGCTGGATGCCCGCGAGCAGCCAGCCCTCGCCCGTCGTGCGCGACTTCGACAGGTTCCATATTTCGACAAACGGTGCAGCCGCCGCGCCCGCCTCTTCGCGGATCAAGCCCGAGAAGCGCACGCTCGCGACGTACTCGCTGCCACGTTCCTCGACCGCCAGCAGATCGGCGTTGAGTTGCACGACGTCGGTCTGATTGGCCTGCGCGCCACGGCTGGCGAGATCCACACGAATTTCGGCGAACATCTCGGGCGTGGTGAATTCGCGGATGTCCTCGATATTGCCCACGTCCCACGCGGCCTGCAGACGCACAAAGTACACCTTGGCATTGCGCAGGAAGGATTCGGTGTCGAAGCCTGCCGGGATGTCCGGCGCGCTGTTGATCTGCGGCGTGGTGAGCGGCTGCGCTTCGGGCGCGAGATACTGGCCCGTGGGCGGCGCGGTGTAGCGCGGCTCCGACGGACGATAGGCACCCTGATTCAGACTCGCGCCACCCGTTTGATACGCGGGCTCCGCAGCACGGCGACGGTTCATGAACTTGCGGATCAGCCAGATGGCGATAAAGGCGATCAGCGCGATCACGATCATGTTCGCCATCATGCCGGCGAAAGCCTCACCCAGACCGAAGTGCGAGAGCAGCGCCGCAATGCCAAGACCGGCCGCGAGACCCGCGATCGGCCCGAGCCAGCGATTACGCGCCGGTGCGGGCGCGGGCGTCGGTGCAGGCGTGCCCGGAGCGCGCTGCGCGCCGGCCTGCTGTGCGGGGCTGGGTTGCGCCGGCGGCGGCGTGGCGCTGCGCTGCGTGGCGGTGGTCGATTGACGGCCGAAGCTGCGGCCGCCGCCCATGCGCTTTGCTTCCGCGTCGAGCGAAGCCAGGCTGCCCGCCACGATCGCGCCAATCACCGCGAACGTGCCGATTCGCCTCGCCCAAGACATTGAAAGCTTCCTGGAAGCATTGTTGCAGGTCTCAGGCATGGCGTAATTTCCTTTAAAGACAGTGATTTAGGAACATCAGTACTTTGTCCCGACATGTAAGGCTACCACGCCAGCTGACAAATTGTAATATTTGACGGCATCGAGGCCGACTTGTTCCATCATCGTCTTCAATGTTTCCTGGTCCGGATGCATGCGAATCGATTCCGCCAGGTACTGATAGCTGTCCGCATCCTGGGCAAAGCGCTTGCCCAGCCACGGCAGCACCTTGAACGAATACACGTCGTAAGCCTTCTTGAGCGGCTCCCAGACCTTCGAGAATTCGAGCACCATCACGCGGCCGCCCGGCTTGATCACGCGGCGCATTTCGGCCAGCGCGCGATCCTTGTGGGTCATGTTGCGCAGGCCGAAAGCCACTGTCACCAGGTCGAAGTAGTTATCCGGAAACGGGATCTTTTCCGCGTCGCACAGCAGCGCGGGCGTAATCACGCCCTTGTCGATCAGGCGGTCGCGGCCCACGCGCAGCATCGATTCATTGATATCGGTATGCCAGACTTCGCCGCTCGGGCCGGCCTTCTTCGCGAACGCCATCGACAGGTCGCCCGTGCCGCCCGCTATGTCGAGCACCTTCGCGCCCGGACGGATATTCGCCTGCGCGATCGTGAACGCCTTCCAGGCGCGGTGCAGCCCGCCCGACATCAGATCGTTCATCAGGTCGTAGTTCGAGGCGACCGAGTGGAACACACCGGCCACCTTCTTCGCCTTGTCCTGTTCGTCGACTGTCTGATAGCCGAAGTGGGTTTTGCTCATCGCGCTCGTCCTTTCGCGGGTCTTGAGCCGGATCGTGTCCGGCTCTTTTTGATGGAGTGCGCCGCGCCCCTCGCGCGGCGGCTGGATCGTAACAGGAAGCGTCAGTGGCAGTGGCCGTGCGCGGCAGCGCCACCAGGCAACTGCGCGGCCATAGGCGCGTCGCGCTCGACGCCCGCGGCCTTGAGCTTCGCGAAGTACTCGGCCCAGAGCGCGTCCTGACGCGTCGCCAGCTCGTAGAGCTGGTCCCAGGAGTAGATGCCGGTGTTGTGGCCGTCGGAGAAGGTGGGCTGCAGCGCGTAATGGCCGACGCCTTCAAGCGCCGTGATCGTCACTTCGCGCTTGCCGGTCTGCAGCGTCTCCTGGCCAGGGCCGTGGCCGCGCACCTCGGCGGAGGGCGAATAGACGCGCATCAGTTCGAACGGGATGCGATAACTCTCGCCGTTCGCATACTGCAATTCGAGCACGCGCGACAGCGCATGCACCACGACGCCGCTCGGAATCGGCGTATCGGATTTCAGTCCACTCATGATCGTCCCTGTTCGATCGATGCGATCCTGGGCGGCGCGGCGACGCTCACGAAGCCTGCGCCTGCGCTATTTCCTGCCGCACCGCTTCGCGCAGCAGCGTGGCCTGCGCGCGGCGCTGCCCGAGCATCGCCTCCGACACCGTACGCTGACGCGGCGACCACACCGACATCGGAAAATGCGCGTCGTTGGTGAAACGCGGAATCACGTGCCAGTGCACGTGCGGCACCTGATTGCCGAGACTCGCCAGGTTCACCTTCGACGGCTGCATGATGCGGCGCAGCGCCCGCTCCACCGCATAGACGGCGCGCATAAGGTGTTCCCGATCGGCATCGGCGAGATCCGAGAACTCGGCGACATGCGTATTCCAGATCACGCGGCAAAAGCCGGGGTATTCGGCTTCGGCGGTCGCAAGGACGACGCGCAGACGCTCGTCTTCCCACAGCACTTCCCCGCCTTCCTCATTACAGAATACGCATCCCATCGTTGTCCTCGAACCCGTGTTACGGAAAATTTGGCGCTGCCATTAAACCAGCACGCGTTCGATTCCGCCATTGTTCGCGTGGTTCACGTAGTCGGCCATCCAGTTTTCGCCGAGCACGTGGCGCGCGATCTCCACCACGATGTAATCGGCTTCGACGTTGGCGTCTTCGTTATAACGCGACAGACCTTGCAGGCAGGACGGGCACGACGTCAGGATCTTGACGTCCTGGACCTTGCCCTGGCCGCCGGCTTCCTGCTGCGTCGCCGGTTGCACGCCGTTCGCACCGTTGCCGATGATCGGAATGTCACGCAGTTTCGCCGCGCCCTTTCGGATTTCCTCTTCCTTGCGGAAACGCACCTGCGTCGATACATCCGGACGCGTCACCGCGAGCGTGCCCGACTCGCCGCAGCAGCGATCGTTCTTCTCGATCTTGTAGCCGTCTTTTTCCGAACCCATTAGTTCGTTGACGAGCTTGACCGGATCGATCGTCTTGATCGGCGTGTGGCACGGGTCGTGGTACATGTAGCGCGTACCCGACACGCCATCGAGCTTGATGTTCTTTTCGAGCAGGAACTCGTGGATGTCGATGATGCGGCAGCCTGGGAAAATCTTGTCGAATTCATAACCGGCGAGCTGGTCATAACACGTCCCGCACGACACCACCACGGTCTTGATGTCGAGGTAGTTGAGCGTGTTCGCCATGCGGTGGAACAGCACGCGGTTGTCGGTGACGATCTTCTCGGCCTTGTCGAACTGACCCGAGCCGCGCTGCGGATAGCCGCAGCACAGATAGCCTGGCGGCAGCACGGTCTGCACGCCCGCTTCCCAGAGCATGGCTTGCGTGGCCAGACCCACCTGCGAGAACAGACGCTCCGATCCGCAGCCCGGGAAGTAGAACACCGCTTCCGAATCCACATTGGTGGTCTTCGGATTGCGAATGATCGGCACGATCTTGTTGTCTTCGATGTCGAGCAGCGCGCGCGCCGTCTTCTTCGGCAGGTTGCCCGGCATCTTCTTGTTGACGAAGTGGATCACCTGCTCGACCACCGGCGCACGGCCCGTCGTCGCAGGCGGATGCGCCGTCTGCTTTTTGACGAACTTCTTGAGCACGTCATTGCCCAGGCGCTGCGCCTTGTAACCCACGCCCATCATCGCGGTGCGCGCGAGGTTGATGGTCTGCGGATTGGTGGCGTTGAGGAAGAACATGCCCGCCGCGTTGCCCGCGTTGAACTTCTTCTTGCCCATCTTGCGCAGCAGATTGCGCATGTTCATCGTCACGTCGCCGAAGTCGATCTTGACCGGGCAAGGCGTCACGCACTTGTGGCAGACCGTGCAGTGGTCGGCCACGTCGTTGAACTCGTCCCAGTGCTTGATCGACACGCCGCGGCGCGTCTGTTCCTCGTACAGGAACGCCTCGACCAGCAGCGAAGTCGCGAGAATCTTGTTGCGCGGGCTGTACAGCAGGTTCGCGCGCGGCACGTGGGTGGCGCACACCGGCTTGCACTTGCCGCAGCGCAGACAGTCCTTGACCGATTCGGCGATCGCGCCGATATCGGACTGCTGCATGATCAGCGATTCGTAGCCCATCAGGCCGAACGACGGCGTGTAGGCATTGCGCAGGTCGGCGCCTTCGAGCAGCTTGCCCTTGTTGAAGCGCCCTTCCGGATCGACGCGCTGCTTGTAGGCGCGGAATTCGGCGATCTCGTCTTCGGTGAGGAATTCGAGCTTGGTAATGCCGATGCCGTGCTCGCCCGAGATCACGCCGTCCAGCGAGCGCGCGAGCTTCATGATGCGCGCCACCGCATGGTGCGCGTCCTGCAGCATCTCGTAATTGTCCGAGTTGACCGGCAGGTTGGTGTGCACGTTGCCGTCGCCGGCGTGCATGTGCAGCGCCACGAACACGCGGCCGCGCAGCACCTTCTTGTGGATCGCCTGGGCTTCGTCGAGGATCGGCTTGAATGCGCCGCCGTTGAAGATCTGGCGCAGTTCGGCGCGGATTTCCTGTTTCCACGAGATGCGCACCGTGCGGTCCTGCGTGACCTGGAACACATTGGTGTCCGGTTGCGCGTCGCAGCGGTCGGCGAACTTTTCCGCCAGCGCTTCGTAGCCCAGTTGCACGAGATGGTGCTGCGCCTCGCGCAACGGCATGTCGAGCTTTTCGCCCACGAAGGTCCAGCGCTCGCGCACGCGCTTGAGCAGATCGAGCGCCTGCTGCACGCGGTCTTCGAGCAGTTCCGCCGACGGAATCTCGTTCGCGTCGTCGGTCTTGCCGAGCGGCAGCTTGCCTGCCTGGAAGAACGCTTCGAGCGCGTCGACAAGTTGCAGCTTGTTCTTGATCGACAGTTCGATGTTGATGCGCTCGATGCCGTCCGTGTACTCGCCCATGCGGTTGAGCGGAATCACGACATCTTCGTTGATCTTGAACGCGTTGGTGTGCTTGGCGATCGCGGCCGTGCGCGAGCGGTCGAGCCAGAAGCGCTTGCGCGCTTCGGCGGACACCGCCACGAAGCCTTCGCCGCTCTTGCCGTTGGCCATGCGGATGACTTCCGAAGTGGCCGTGGCCACCGCGTCCGCATCGTCGCCGACGATATCGCCGATCAGCACCATCTTCGGAAACGCGTTGCGCTTGCTCTTGGTCGCGTAGCCCACGGCGCGCAGATAGCGCTCGTCCAGATGCTCCAGACCCGCGAGGATCGCGCCGCCCTGCCTGGAAGTTTCGAACAGGTAGTCCTTGATTTCGACGATGCTCGGAATCGCATCGCGCGCCTGGCCGAAGAACTCCAGACAGACCGTGCGCGTGTTCGCGGGCATCTTGTGCAGCACCCAGCGCGCGGACGTGATGAGACCGTCGCAGCCTTCCTTCTGGATGCCCGGCAGACCCGCGAGGAATTTATCCGTCACGTCCTTGCCCAGACCTTCCTTGCGAAAGCGCTTGCCTTCGATGTCGAGCCGTTCGGTGCGCAGCAGCTTTTCGCCCGGCGCGTACTCGCCGTCGAACCACTTGAGTTCGAAGCGCGCCACGGGAATGTCGTGGATCTTGCCCATGTTGTGGTCAAGACGCGTGACTTCGAGCCAGTTGCCCTGCGGATCGACCATGCGCCACCAGGCGAGATTGTCGAGCGCCGTGCCCCACAGCACGGCCTTCTTGCCGCCCGCATTCATGGCCACGTTGCCGCCGATGCACGAGGCATCGAGCGAAGTCGGATCGACGGCGAACACGAAGCCTGCTGCGTCCGCGGCTTCGGTCACGCGGCGCGTGACCACGCCCGCGCCCGAGAAGATCGTCGCCACTTTACGGTCGACGCCGGGCAGATCGGTCATCTCGACCGGGCCGAGCTGTTCGAGCTTTTCAGTGTTGATGACGGCCGAGAACGGCGTGAGCGGCACCGCGCCGCCCGTGTAGCCCGTGCCGCCTCCGCGCGGAATCACGGTCAGGCCGAGCTCGAAACACGCCTTGATGAGACCGGCGATTTCGGCTTCGGTGTCGGGCGTGAGGACCACGAACGGATATTCGACGCGCCAGTCGGTCGCATCGGTCACGTGCGAGACACGTGCGATGCCGTCGAAGCGGATGTTGTCCTTCTGGGTACGCTTGCCAAGCACCTTGGTGGCGCGGCGGCGCAGTTCGGCCATCTTGTCGAATTCAGCGGCGAAAGCGTCGATCGCGCGGCGCGCCGACGAGATCAGCGTTTCCACGCGCGCGGCGCGCTCCAGACCTTCCTGGTCGCTATGCTCGACCAGGTCGGCCTTACGGCGCTTTTCGATTTCGGCGATGCGGTGATTGAGCGCCTCGATCAGCAGCGCGCGGCGCTTGGGGTTGTCGAGCAGATCGTCCTGCAGATACGGATTGCGGCGCACGACCCAGATATCGCCGAGCACTTCGTACAGCATGCGTGCCGAGCGGCCGGTGCGGCGTTCGGCGCGCAGTTCGGCCAGCGCGCTCCAGGCCTCTTCGCCTAGCAGGCGAATGACGATTTCGCGGTCCGAAAAGGACGTGTAGTTATACGGAATCTCGCGCAGGCGCGGTTCGATGTCGGCGGCCACGGCGGCGGCAGCGCCGTGAGGATCGAAAACTTGAGGTGCGTTCATGGTTGGACGACTCTTTGAGCCAGTTCCGCTCAGCGGGCTGCCTGGTGGGCAAGCGGCCTGCATGTCGGAAGCTGACGGGGCGCGTGGGGCGCTATTCTGAAATCGAGTCCGCCGGTGGCTCGCGGATGGCGTGCGGTGGCTGATAGCGGACGAAGGGGGTGGGGAAGCATGGCGGCAGCGCTCACGCCGATGGTTCCCCGGCGCTCGGACTTAGCGACACGATCGTGCGTGGCGGGCATGCCGCTGCGCCGCGGGGCGGGTCTCGCGCCGTGCGGGCATCAAATGGGCTGTCCGGGGTTGCCAGTGCATCTTCCGATCCTTGTTTCAAAACGCGATTTTAACGCATGATCCGCCCACGCGCTGACGGAGCACGGGAACAGTACGGACATATAACTTTCATTTTTTGTCATCGGGTGGCGAATTGATTCGCCGTCCAGAAGGTCGGGCAATGGCCTGGACGGGGCCGTCATGGGCATTTTGCGTGCGGCGCGTATGCCCGCCCTGCCCGCCCTGCCAGCCTGAGCTTGCGGCCAGCGCGTGTAGCGTTGGCGCTATCATTGACGTTTTCGCGTCATTTGCCGCGTTTTCGGCTTTTCGCGCACGCTCCGCCCTTCCCGATCACACTGCCGCGCCCAGCGCGCCCTCCGCATGGCTTCCCACGACGATTACCTCAAGAAAGTCCTCACCGCCCGCGTCTACGACGCCGCCCGCGAGACCGAACTCGAACGCGCGCCGAATCTTTCGACGCGTTTGCGCAACACGGTCCTGCTCAAGCGCGAGGACAACCAGCCCGTGTTCTCGTTCAAGCTGCGCGGCGCGTACAACAAGATGGCGCATCTGTCGGCTGAGCAATTGCAGCGTGGGGTGATTACGGCTTCCGCGGGTAATCACGCGCAGGGTGTGGCGCTCTCGGCGGCGCGGCTGGGTGTGAAAGCGGTCATTTGCGTGCCGACGACCACGCCGCAGGTGAAAGTCGATGC
>NZ_JACHBW010000002.1 GCF_014200455.1 Paraburkholderia bannensis
TTCGGGTCGAGCATGCGCTGGAACGAGAACACCACGTCGTCGGCGTTGAATTCGCGCGAGGGCTTGAAGAACGAGGTGGTCTGGAACTTCACGCCGTGGCGCAGGTGGAACGTATAGGTCTTGCCGTCTGCGGAAACATCCCACGATTGCGCCAGACCCGGTTCGACCTTGGTGCCGCCGCGCTCGAACTCGACGAGACGGTTGTAGACGGTGAACGTGTTCGCGGTGAAGTCGGTGCCGGTGGTGTACTGCGCCGGATCGAAACCGGCCGGGCTGCCTTCCGAGCAGTAGACGAGCGTCTTGTTCGGAATGCTCTCGGCGTGCGCGAGCGGGGCGCCTGCAATCGAGGCCGCTGCGAGCGCCACGAAAGACGTCATCCGTGCTGCACGCAACAGGTTGTTTTGTTTCATGTTTCCTCCAGTTCGGTGCCGGCCTGGGCCAGCGTAGCGCGATCTTACAAGAGCGAGGGGCGCGCTCACAAGCTAGCCAAAAAGACCCGTCTCTCATGGAAAACGCCTGATTGACAGGCGTGCATCGGAATGTCTCACCGCTTCTTACTGATTACGGTTTAGCAGCGGTTTTTGCCATTTTTTATGCGATTTTTGCGTTTTCCTGGCCGCGCATACGCGGTTTTGGCGATTCTCCCGCCAGTCCGGTCCAAGCCCGGCGCAAAATTCGCGCCGGATCTCGCTTCGCTAAACATAGCGCATCGACATGTCTCCTGTCGTCTAGAGGACACGCTCGGGTGGCAGCGTCTGCCGGGTTTGCATTGGGCGTGCTTAAGCGTGCCTAAGCCTGCGCCTGGCGCGGGCCTGGCTGCGCCTCGCACCAGTCGCGCCACATCAGCCGGTAAGCCGCTTCCAGGTTGCGGGCGAAGCGCGCGCTGTCCATTAGCGGCGAAGCCTCCATGCGTGCGCGCAAGCTGGCGCGCAGCTCCGCCAGCCGCGGCAGGTCGCGCGCGAGCGACACCACCGTATGCACGTAGGCAGTGTCGTCATACGCCACCAGTTCCAGCAAACCGAGATTGGCGAGCAGCGACAGGCCCGCGCGGCCCACCGCCGAACGGCCCACCCGCGTGGGCACCGGCACGCCCATCCAGAGCGCGTCGAGGCTTGTGGTGTGGCCGTTGTACGGAAAGGTGTCGAGCGCGATATCGATTTGCGCCCAGGTGCGCAGATAGTCCGTGCGCGGCTGGAAGCCCACGAAACGCACGCGCGCGGCGTCGACGCCGTGCGCCGCCAGCCACGCAAGCAAGCGTTCGCGCGCCCTGCCCGGCGGCGCCATCAGCACGAGTCGCGCGTCGGGCAGCGCCGCGAAGATGCCGGACCATTGCGCGAAGGTTGCATCGGTGAGCTTGCAGGGATTGTTCAGGCAGCCGAACGTGATGTGCCCGGCCGTCACGGCCGGCAGCGCGCTCGCTTCGGGCGGCGCATCGATCTGCGCATAGCACCAGAACGTATCCGGCAGACGCAGCGATCGTTCGGTGTACTGCGCGTCGATGCCCGGCACGCCCGGCGGATCAAGCCACGGATCGGTCAGGCGCCAGCCGATCGCCGCACTGCCCGTGGTGCCCGGATAGGCGAGCCACGCCACCTGCACCGGCGCGGGACGGCGCGCAAACAGCGCACGCCGGGCCCCGGCCATATGCATGGTGAGATCGACGAGGATATCGATCCGGTCGTCGCGGATCTGCTGGGCGAGGTGCGCATCGTCGAGTTCGCGCACGTCGCGCCAGAGGCCGGCCGTCGCCGCGAGCCTGGCGGTGATGCCGTCGGGCTGTGCGCTCGAATAGCAGATGATTTCGAACTGGGCATGATCGTGCTGCGCGAACACGGGCAAGGTGAAGAGCGACTGGCAGTGGTCGCGGAAGTCGGGCGAGACATAGCCGATGCGCAGCCGGCGCTTGGCCACGGGCGACTCGTCGTGCGGATCGGGCAGATTCGCGCGCGCCGCGGCGGCGGCAAGATACGGGGCTTCGTGGCGAGCGGCGTAGCGCTGCGCTTCGGCAAGGATCGCCATGCCGTCGTCCGTCGCGAACTGGGTCGCGTAGACCAGATTGCAGTGCGCGGCTTCGTTGGCCGCGTCTCTCGCGAGCGCATGACGATAAGCGGCGAGCGCGGCTTCGATGTTGCCCGTGGCCTTGAGCGCGTTGCCGTAATTGCTCCAGGCATCGGCGAAATCCGGGCGCAGTTCGAGCGCGCGCGCGAAGGCGCGCAGCGCTTCGTCGATTTCGCCCCGATCAACGCATACGTTGCCGTAGTTGCTCAAGGCGGGCGCATTTGCGGGCGCAAGCGCAATGGCGCGCGTCAGCACGTTTCGCGCTTCGTCCATGCGGCCCGCGTTGCGCAGCAGCACGCCGAGATTGGTGAGGATATCGACGCAATCCGGATCGAGCGTGAACGCGTGTTCGAGCAACGCTAGCGCTGCCAGCTCGCGGCCGCCCGCGATCAATACATTGGCCAGGTTGTTCCACGCACCCACGTGGCCCGGCGCCAGTTCGATCGCGCGCCGCAGTTCGGACTCGGCGCGTACGCAATCGCCAAGACCGAACAGCACGCTGCCAAGGTTGTAATGCGCCACGGCGTATTGCGGCTCCAGCGTCACGACGCGTTCGAGCAGCGCCGCGGCACGCTCACGTTCGCCGCGCGCGTCGTGCAGATTGGCGAGATTGTTGAGCGCCTCGGTGAAGTCGGGCTTCAATTCCAGCGCGCGCGTCAGTGCGGCCATCGCGATGTCGCTTTCCGTCCGCGGGTCGCAGGTGAGCGCGAAGCTCACCAGGAAGTTCGGGTCTTCGCGCAGCGCCAGTGCGCGCTCGATCAGCGCGCGGGCGGCGGGACGATCGCCGTCAAGGGCGAGCACGGCTGCCAGATGCAGCGCGTCGGCGTTACAGGAGTCAGCCTCGATGAGTTGTGCGCAACGGCGGCGGGCCTCGTCGTGCGCTCCAGCGCGCCAGGCGGCGAGTGCATCGGCGAAAGTCGGCGCAGGAGCGCAATCATGAACCAGAGCGGACATTGTGTGAGCAGCCCGCCTCGCAGGGAAGCAACCTGGCGCGATCAGGCTATCCGGAAAAGAGAATCCTGGATTGTGCTTGCCGTCTCAAAAGGCCATGCTTGCCGTAAATCAAGCAACAATGCGCACGACCCAGAAAAAACCGCGCGGCCCGACAATCCTGGAGCCGCGCGGTTCGTGTCTGCCGCCCGTTGATCGCGATTAGCGCACGATCAGAGCGCCAGCCGTTCGCAGATCGACTTGGTCGCACCGGCCGCGTTGAGCGTGTAGAAGTGCAGACCCGGCGCGCCCGCATCGACGAGACGGCGGCACAGGTCCGTCACCACGTCGAGGCCGAATGCGCGGATCGATTCGCGGTCGTCGCCGAAGCTCTCCAGACGCTTCGCGACCCAGCGCGGCACTTCCGCGCCGCACATTTCCGAGAAGCGCATCAGCTGCGAGTAGTTCGTGATCGGCATGATGCCGGGCACGATGGGGATATCGACGCCGAGCTTCTTCGCATCGTCGATGAAGCGGAAATACGCATCGGCGTTGAAGAAGTACTGCGTGATCGCCGAATCCGCGCCCGCTTTCACCTTCTGCGCGAACGCTTCCAGATCGTGACGCGGCGAGCGCGCCTGCGGATGGTATTCGGGATAAGCAGCCACTTCGATGTGGAACGCGTCGCCGGTTTCCTCGCGGATAAAGGCCACGAGATCCGACGCGTAGCGCAGCTCGCCCATCTCGCCCATGCCCGAGGGCAGATCGCCGCGCAGCGCCACGATGTGACGGATGCCATGCGAGCGGTACTGGTTCAGGATGTCGCGCAGGCCGTCGCGCGTCGCGCCGATGCACGACAGGTGCGGCGCCGCATCGACGCCTTCCTTCGCGATTTCCGCGACCGTGTCGAGCGTGCCCTGCTGCGTCGAGCCGCCCGCGCCGAAGGTCACCGACACGAAGCGCGGCTTGTGCTGGAGCAGTTGCGCACGCGTGGCGCGCAGTTTCTCGACGCCTTCCGCGGTCTTCGGCGGGAAGAATTCGAATGAGAGTTCGATCGGTTTCATGATCGCTTGTGAGATAAGCCGGCCACGGCGCAAAGCCGCGGCGCAGCGTGCATCAGCCGAGGCTGCGGTTGCCGAAGATCAGCGCCGACAGCAGCCAAGAGACGATGCTATAGAGGATCGAGCCAAAGAACGCCGACCAGAATCCCGACACCTCGAAGCCCTTGAGCAGCGACGCGGCCAGCCAGAAGCACAAGGCGTTCACCACGAGGATGAACACGCCGAGCGTGAGGATGGTCACGGGCAGCGTCAGCACGATGAGCACCGGGCGCAGCACGGCGTTGATCAGGCCGAGCACGAGCGCGACGATCAGCGCGGTGCCGAAACTGCGCACGTGGATCGACGGAACGAGCCAGGTAATGATCAGCAGTGCGAGCGCATTGATCAGCCAGGTGAGCAGCACGGTCATGTTGAAAGTCCTTTTCTCGTCGTGGTTATGCGGTGCCCCCGCGCACGTTAAAAATAGCGCGCGGGCGTGTGCACAGCATCGGGCTGGTCTTCGCCCTGCGTGGGACCGGAGTAAGTGCTAAAGCACTAACTCCGGATCGACAAAAAGTGGCTTAAAAAATCGGGCCAGCTTTTAGCGCTTTTGTATCTGACCGTAACGGCGCGCCTTTCGGCGTGCTTAGTAGCGGTAGTGATTCGGCTTGAACGGACCGTTCTTCTCGACGCCGATGTACGAAGCCTGTTCGTCCGACAGCACCGACAGGTTCGCACCGATGCGCGCCAGGTGCAGACGGGCGACTTTTTCGTCGAGGTGCTTGGGCAGCACGTAGACCTTGTTTTCGTACTTGTGGCCTTCGACGAACAGTTCGATCTGCGCGAGCGTCTGGTTCGTGAACGAGTTCGACATCACGAAGGACGGGTGGCCCGTGGCGCAGCCCAGGTTCACGAGGCGGCCTTCGGCCAGCAGGATCACGCGCTTGCCGTCCGGGAAGATGATGTGGTCGACTTGCGGCTTGATGTTTTCCCACGTGTACTGGCGCGTGGACGCAACGTCGATTTCCGAGTCGAAGTGACCGATGTTGCAGACGATCGCGTTGTGGCGCATCGCCTTCATGTGGTCATGGTTGATGACGTGGAAGTTGCCGGTGGCCGTCACGAAGATGTCGGCCTTGTCGGCGGCGTATTCCATCGTCACGACGCGGTAGCCTTCCATCGCGGCTTGCAGCGCGCAGATCGGATCGATTTCCGTGACCCAGACGGTTGCGCCCAGACCGCGCAGCGATTGCGCGCAGCCCTTGCCCACGTCGCCGTAACCGGCCACGACCGCGATCTTGCCCGCGATCATCACGTCGGTGGCGCGCTTGATGCCGTCCACGAGCGATTCGCGGCAGCCGTAGAGGTTGTCGAACTTCGACTTCGTCACCGAGTCGTTGACGTTGATGGCCGGGAACGGCAGACGGCCTTCCTTTTCCATCTGGTACAGGCGGTGCACGCCCGTGGTGGTTTCTTCGGTCACGCCCTTGATGTGCGCCAGACGAGTCGAGTACCACGCCGGGTCGATCGCAAGGTGCTTTTCGATCGACTTGTAGAGCGCGACTTCTTCCTCGTTGGTCGGTTTGGCGATGACCGAGCGGTCCTTTTCAGCCTTGGAACCGAGGATCAGCAGCAGCGTTGCGTCGCCGCCGTCGTCCAGGATCATGTTGGCGTATTGGCCGTTCGGCCATTCGAAAATGCGGTGCGAGAATTCCCAGTATTCGTCGAGCGATTCGCCCTTGAATGCGAACACCGGCACGCCGCCCTGCGCGATGGCAGCGGCTGCGTGATCCTGCGTCGAGAAGATGTTGCACGAAGCCCAGCGCACGTCGGCGCCCAGTGCCGTCAGCGTTTCGATCAGCACGCCGGTCTGGATGGTCATGTGCAGCGAACCTGCGATGCGCGCGCCCTTGAGCGGCTGCTGCGCCTTGTATTCTTCGCGGGTTTGCACGAGACCGGGCATTTCGGTTTCGGCGATATTGAGTTCCTTGCGGCCCCAGGCGGCAAGCGACATATCGGCGACGATGAAATCGTTGGCTTGATCTTGCGGAATTGCGGCGTTCATCACGCCCTCCTTTCTAAAAGTGACTAGAAATTAAAGACGTGAGCGCCGTTTTTTCAGTGCGGCGGCTTCGCGTAAATCACGTGTAAGCCAACCGGATTGAGCATCTTCGAGCCTGGCGGGTCATGCGGATGAAAACCGCGCCCGTCGCAACGCTCCTCGAAGACGAGGCGTGATTGTAGCAAAACGCGATGACAGCCGCGCGGCGGATTCGACCGGCCGCCGCATTCGTGGGCGCGGACTCAGGCGGATCGCGCGAGCGTGCGTAATTGACGCAGATTGGCGGCCGCAGCATCGAGGTACGCCTGCGAGGCGCGCATCGTCTGCTCGCCGGCAACCGGATCTGCCTGCGTGAAACCCATCTGGATATTCATGAAGCGTTCGGCGTGGATGCCGTCGTGATAATGCATGCGCACGCGTTTCGCGTCGCTGAGGCGAGACTGCGCGAAGACCTCGCTGAGCACCCACGAAAGCGCGCCGTCCTCGCCGCCGTGGCGGCGGAACACTTCGTCCATCGGAAAACCGCCCAGCGAAAGATACACGCCGCGGCGGATCACGAGACTGCTCGGCACCGTATTGCTGAGGATGGCCGTGATGCGCTCGAAATCGGCATGCTGGGTCAGGCGCGACGGAAAGCCGGCGAATTCGACGTCGAGGCGCACCGCGGCGTCCTGCGGACGCTGTGCCAGATGCGCTTGCGCGGCCGCCAGCGCACCGGGCAGGTATTCGTCATCGGCGTCGAGAAAGGCGATCAGCGGCGTGCTCGCGTGCAGCGCGGCCCAGTTGCGCGCGCGCGCCGCACCGCCGTTGCTGACGGTCTGGAGCAGGCGGATGCGGTCGTCGCGCATGGCGTAGGTGCGCACGATCGACGCGGACGCATCCGTCGAGCCGTCATCGACTACGAAAATCTGCGCGATGTCGGATTGTGCGGATTGCGCGAGACAGCTTTGCAGCGCGCGCGCAATCGTGGCGGCGCCGTTGTAGCAGGGGATGATGATCGAAATCGGGGACATGATGCGCCACGCGTAAGAGCTGAACCAGCCGATCGAGCCTGACGGGCCGGCTTCGGTGCAGCGATCTTAATCGCGTCGCGAAATTTCAGACTGTCCTGGAGCGCCGCTCGATGCGCGCTTGAGCACGAATCGAATTCGTTCGATAAGGCCGCGCTCAAGCATTTAAACCGGCAGAAACCTAAACCGGCAGAAAACCCAGCGCCGGCGCCAGCAGCACCATCACCACGCCCGCGATCATCATCGTGAGGCTGGCGACCACGCCTTCTTCACGCCCAAGCTCCCGCGCCTTCGCGGTGCCCACGCCGTGCGCCGCCGCGCCGAACAGCGCGCCGCGCGCGAGGCGCGTGCGCAGCGGCACCAGCCCCAGCACCAGTTCGCCGAACAGCATGCCGCACACGCCGGTGGCGATCACGAACAGCGCGGTGAGGTCGCGCGGCGCGTGAATCTTGTCGGAAACGGCGAGCGCGAACGGCGTCGAAATCGAGCGCGTCATCAGGCTGCGTTGCAGTTCCGGCGACAGATGCAGCAGCTTGGCTAGCGCGAGCGAACCGCCCACCGCCACGATGATGCCCACCGTCACGCCGACGCTCAGCGAAATCCAGTGGCGCTTCATCAGATCGCGGTATTCGTAGATCGGCACGGCGAATGCGACGGTGGCCGGCCCGAGCAGCCACATCAGCCAGCGCGTGTCCTGAAAATAGACCGGATACGGAATGTGCAGCAGCAACACCAGCGCGGCGAGCACGGCGGGCACCGCCACCAGCGGCGTGAGCCACGGCGAACGAAAGCGAGCGTACAGCGACTTCGAGGCGAAATAGAGCGCGACCGTGAGGATGAAACAGCCGGCGGCGATCAGCCGCGAGGCGTCGTCGGCGAACAGGGATGCGTAAAACGTGTTCATGACGGGATCATCCTTTGGGAGTACGTAAGGTGTTCGGCAGCCACGCCCGAACCCAGCCGCTTTTCAACTGCCGATCAGGCGCGCGCCAGATGGCGGGCGTGGCGCACGTTCTGCACGCGGCGCAGCGCGAGGCGGCGTTCCAGTTTCGCGGCCTGCTCCACCGCCACGGCCACCGCGAACATCACCATCAGCGTGCCGCCGACCACCACCAGCGCGAGGCGCCAGCCGTCGGCGCGAAACAGGCCGCCGTACTGCACCGCCGCCACGGCGGCCGGGATGAAGAACAGCAGCATGTCCGAGAGCAGCCAGTCCGCGCCCGCCTTGACCCAGCGCGGCGTCACGCCGCCGCAGAACAGCAGCGCGAGCAGCAGCACGAGGCCCACCACGCCGCCTGGCACCGGCAGATGCGCGCTGCGCGTGAGCGCGTCGGCCACATACCAGACTCCGGCGAGCAAGGCCGACTGCGCCGCGATCCGGCCAGCACGTGCCATCAGACCCTTTTGCGGGGCGGCAGTGGAGGTAGTCGATGCAGTCATGGCAAACCCTAAGTGACAGTGGAATGGAACTGAGTATAGGGTGCAGCGCAGCATAAATATAATGACTTGTAATCATCGCCTTCATTCCATAATGGAATGCACGACCCACCGAATTGAGGAGACATAACCGTGGAATTGCGCGCGCTACGCTATTTCATCGAGGTCGTCCGGCAGCAGAGCTTTACGGCCGCCGCCGAAGCGCTGCACGTGACCCAACCCACCATCAGCAAGATGGTCAAGGCGCTGGAGGATGAAACCGGCACGCCGCTGCTGCTGCGCGACGCGCGCCAGATGGTGCTCACCGACGCGGGGCGCATCGTCTATCAGCGCGGCCAGGACGTGCTCGCCGCCCATGCGCAGTTGCAGGCCGAACTCGCCGATCTTGGCACGCTCGGGCGCGGCGAGATCACGATCGGCATTCCGCCGATGGGGGGCTCGTTGTTCACGCCCGCCATCGCCGCGTTCCGCCAGCGCTATCCCCGGATCGAACTCAAGCTCTTCGAGCAGGGCTCGCGCGCGATCGAGGCCGCGCTGATTTCCGGCGAACTCGAACTGGGCGGCGTGCTGCTGCCGGTCGATCCTGAACAGATCGACGTGCTGCCGATCTCGCATGAACTGCTGTGGCTGGTCGCGCCGCGTGGCTCGCGCTGGGACGGAGCGGCAAGCGTGCCGCTCGCGGATCTCGCCGCGGAGCCGTTCGTCTTTTATGGCGAGAGCCTAGCGCTCAACGATGTGGTACTCAACGCCTGCCACGCCGCCGGTTTCACGCCGCAGATCGTGGGCCGCAGCGGTCACTGGGACCTGATGGCCGCGCTGGTGCTCGCGGGCGTGGGCATCGCGCTGCTGCCCGCGCCTTATGTGCGGCGGCTGGATGCGGCGCGCTTCACCTGCCTGCCCGTTGCCGATCCGCAGATCACCTGGGACATGGCGATTGGCTGGAAGCGCAACGGCTATCTGTCGCACGCGGCGCGTGCGTGGCTTGCGGTGGCGCGCGAGGAATACGGCAAGCCCTCGACCTTTCTGGACGACTTCGTGCGCCCGCCCGGTCTGGAAAAATCCGCCGGCACGGGCCGATAAACGCGGCGAAAAAAAGCCGCCCGGCTCGCGCCGGACGGCTTTCAGGCTGCTGCCGCTTCTGCGCTTACTTCGCGGCGAACGCAATGCGGCGGTTGTGGAAACGCCCGCCAGCGGTGTCGTTGCTGTCGACCGGGTTGGCGTCGCCGTACCCGGCGGCCGTCAGCGTCGAAGCGCTCACGCCCTGCGCGACCAGATAGGTCAACACGGCCTGCGCGCGGCGTTTGGAGAGCACCTGGTTGGCCGTCTTGTCACCGACATTATCCGAATAGCCCGCCACTTCCAGATGCACCGGCTTGCCTTGCTTCGCGCAAGCCTTCAGCACTTTGGCCGACTGGCGCAGGTCGTCGCCGGCCGACGCCGGAATCGTCACGCTGCCCGTGCTGAAGTTCACGACCTGCAGGTTGAGCACCTTCGCCACGTCGTCGCCCGCGCACGAGCCATTCGAACCGAACAGCCCCTTGAGCGCATCCTTGAAGGACTGCGTGGCATCGGCCACGGCCTTCTGCACGTTGAATACTCCGATATCGAAGCCCGAGCCGAACAGCGCCTTGAGCTTGTCGAGCCAGCCGAGTTTCGCGTCGGCGGCCGTGCCGCTGAGTTCGACGTGCGAGCCGTCGATCTTCACTTCCGCGCCGGGCAGCGCCATCAGCGGCAGCAGGCCGTCGAGGTGCGCAAGCCATTCGGTGGGCTTCGTCTTCGGATCGACGGTGATGTTGGCGCTGAACTTGCCGTCGCCGAACTTCTTCGTGAGCGCGTCCATCAGATGAGCCTTTTCGGCCTCGGTTCCGACCGTCGCGCTGATCGTCGGCACGCCGGCCTTGTCGACCGTAAACGACAGACGCGAGTCCTGCGTGGGCGCCGGGGCAGGCGCGGCGTCGCTGGCCGACGAAGCAGCCGTGGCAGCCGATGCAGCGCTCGCAGCGGAAGCATCCGCAGCCGAAGCCGAAGCCGCGACCGGCGCGCCGCCGTCCGAAGCCGCCACCACAGCAGGCGCGCTGGCCGCCGATGCAGACGCAGACGTGTCCTGCGCCGCGTCGTCCTTCTGGCAGGAGCGCAGCGCGAAGAACGCAAGGATCAGCGCAATCGCGGCGAGCAGCCACCAAAGCTACGAATGCTTGCGCTTTGCCGGCTCGATCGGCGGCGTGGTGGTGCCCACGGTCTGCGGCGGCGCCGCAGCGGGAACCGGACGCACGACCGGTTGCGGATGTTCCAGATGCGCCGTCACATCCTTCAGACGCGTGAGAATCGAACCCGCGAACGCGGCTGCGGTGCCCAGACCGACAGCGTGTGCGAGGCGATCCGTCAGACTGGCGTTGACCGAGGAGAGTTGATGGCCGAGCAGCGTCGGCAGCGCGCCCACTGAGCCCGACGACGACACGAAGTGCTGCTTGATGATGCCCATCAGCGCCGCGCCCACCACGCCGGTCAGCGAGAATGCCGTCGATTGGGCCGCGCCGGTTTGTGCCGCGACCGCATCAGACAGTGCGCCCACGTTCACGCCGGCGGCGCGCTGGATCAACTCGCGGCCCGAAGTTTCGAGCTGGTTCAGCCCCGTCGTGCTGGAGAGCAGTTCGGGCAGTTGCTTGCCGATCAGCGCGTTCACGTCCGGCGACATGATGGTGGAGAACAGGCCGCGCGCGCCTTCGGCGGTGCTGCCGCGGTGCATGACGGCGGCGACGATCGCAGGCGCCGCAGCGCCCGTGACCTTGCGGGCGAGATCCGGCGTGAGGCCGAAGCGGCCAGCCAGGGAACGGACCACGTCATCGTTCATGACGGTGTCCAGCAGTTGAAAGACGTTGATACTCATCGAGGCGGTTCCTCCAGTTTTCGCGGACGCGCCAACTGACACGCCCAAGGTGCCGCGCGATTATAGGGAGTCCGAAATCTCGAAAAAGTAGAAGGCGCCGATGCCGCACACTCTTTGACGAAAACCCCATCAAAAAGCCACGTTTTCGTCAAAGCAAGGTCAAAAAGCGAGGCGGATCACGCCTCGCTTTGGTGTTGGTCTGCGTCTTTGGTGTGGGTCTGCGTGTTGGGAGCAAGGGCGAAGAGAGCGTCAGGAAAAATCGACATTGCCTGTCAGGCAACGACGTTCGCATCGTACGGGGCGACGCCGGAGCGTCGGGTTTCGGCGATAAAGTCCGCTGCGCGCTCGCCGATCATCACGGTCGGCGCGTTGGTGTTGCCGCCGATCAGCGTCGGCATCACGGATGCATCGGCGATACGCAGATGCGTGACGCCGCGCACGCGCAACTGCGCATCGACGACCGAACGCGCGTCGCCGCCCATGCGGCAGGTGGCCACGGGGTGATAGATCGTGTCGGCGTGTTGCGCGATGGTTGCGCGCAACTCGGCGTCGCTCTGGCCTGCATGCGTGTAGAGCTCGCGCCCGCCCAGTTGCGCGAGCGGGGCGGCGTCGAGAATGCGCCGCGCGAGGCGCGTGCCTTCCACCAGCAGATCGAGGTCGCGCGTATCCGAAAAGAAACGCGGATCGATCACGGGCGCCACGCGCGCATCGGCGCTCGCAAGCGTGACGGTGCCGCGGCTCGCCGGGCGCAGCACGCACACATGCAGCGAGTAGCCGTGCCCCCAATGCAGCCGGCGGCTATGGTCGTCGACGAGCGCGGTGCAGAAGTGCAATTGCAGATCGGGCCGATCGAGCTCCGGACGGCTCTTGATGAAGCCGCCTGCCTCGGCGACGTTGGTGGTGAACATGCCGCGCCGCTTGCTGAGGTAGCGCACGAGTCCAGGCACCATCTTCGCCGCGCCGCGCAGCGAGTAGCCCACGGTCTCGCTCGAATGCACGCGTTTGTTGTAGGTGAAGTCGATGTGGTCGATCAGGTTTTGGCCGACCTCGGGCGCGTCGTGCAACACGCCGATGCCAAGCGCGCGCAGTTGATCGGCGGGACCGATGCCCGAACACATCAGCAGTTGCGGCGAGTTGAAGGCGCCCGCCGCGAGGATCACCTCGGCGCGCGCCTGCAGGATTTCCGTACGGCCGCCGCGCGCGATTTCGACGCCATTTGCGCGCGCGCCGTCGAACACCACGCGCAGCACGGTGGCATCGGCGATCGGATGGAGATTCGCGCGCGCTTTGCCGTAGAGATAGGCGCGCGCCACGGTGCAGCGTTCGCCGCCGCGCTGCGTCACCTGATAGAAGCCGACGCCTTCCTGCTGCGCGCCATTGAAATCGTCGTTAAGCGCGAAGCCCGCCTCGTGCGCGGCGGCGACGAAACGCTCCGCCACCGGATTGCGCTCGCACAGATCGGACACGCCCAGCGGCCCGCCCGCGCCGTGCCACGCGCTCGCGCCGCGCGAATTGTCTTCGGCGCGGCGGAAATACGGCAGCACATCGTCCCACGCCCAGCCCGCGCAACCCAGCTGCGCCCACTCGTCGTAATCGAGCCGATGGCCGCGCGTGTAGATCATCGCGTTGATCGCGCTCGAACCGCCGAAGCCGCGTCCGCGCGGCTGATAACCGCGCCGGCCCGCGAGGCCCGGCTGCGGCTCGGTCTGATACGCGTAATTGTTCTTCGTGCGAAACGGCACGAGCGCGGCCACGCCCATCGGCATGTTCACGAAGAGATTGCGATCGGTGTGCGGCCCGGCCTCGATCAGCGCGATGCTGGCTTCGGGACAACGCTCGGCCAGACGTCCGGCGAGCGATGCGCCGCCCGAGCCGCCGCCTACGATGATGTAGTCGTATTCCATGAGCCTCCCTGTCGGCGGGACTTGGCGCTTTAGCGCTTAGTCCCGCCCCATGCAGAGCTGTCGGCGGGACTTGGCGCTTCAGCGCTTGGTCCTGTCCCAGCAGCGCATGTGTCTCTCAATGTATTGCGTTGCGCCTGGCGCCTGGATGAGGCACGCTAGATGCACGCTCGTTCGATTTCTTTGTATCGCGCATTGTAGGAAGCGTCTGAAGCTACGGTCAGCATTTATGTCAGAGCGCATCCTCTAATTCTGATGCGCTGTAAGTGGCCGATCGGCGGCTACCATAAAAGACGGTTCAGCCGACAGAGCTGACGGATTCCGGCAAGCAGCACAGGGAGCGCCGGAGCATTCCCGCGGCGCATTTGCCGCGGCGCATCAAACCTCGGGCGCTGATCGAGCCAGCCCGCCGCCGCCTCCCGCCTTGCAGCATCGCGAATATCCGGACAACGCGACAGGCCGCGCTCAATGGCGCGCCGCCGATGGAGACAGGTCACGATGGAACCGCTCGACTCGACGCAAACCGGCGCTCACCGGCCCGGTACGACGCACGAGGTCACGAATCAGGCGCCGCCGCTCGCCGATTACAACCTTTTTGCCTGCGACGCCGCGCTGGGCGAGGCGCTCGAACGTGCAGGCGCCCAGTGGCACCGCGAGGCGCTGACGCAACACGGCGCGAAGCTGGGCGCTGCGGCCACACTTGAACTCGCCGATCTCGCCAACCGTCACGCGCCCGAACTGCACACGCACACGCCGCGCGGCGAACGCATCGACGCCCTCGAATTCCATCCGTCCTGGCACGAACTGCTCGCGCTGCTGCGCGCCGAAGCCCTGCATGCACTGCCGTTTTCGCAGCCGCGTCCCGGCGCGATGGCGGCGCGCTGCGCGGGCTACTTCCTGCACGCGCAGCTCGAATCGGGCTCGCTGTGCCCGCTCACGATGACATTCGCCAGCATCCCCGTGCTGCAAAACGAACCCGCGTTGTTCGAGACGCTGCGCGACAAGCTCTACACGCGCGAACACGATGCGCGCGACATCCCGCTCGCGCACAAGCGATCGATGATGATCGGCATGGGCATGACCGAGAAGCAGGGCGGCTCGGACGTGCGCAGCAACCGCACGGAAGCGCGCGTGGCTGACCCGTCCGGCGCGCAGAGCGGACGCGGCGCGGCGTATCTGCTCACCGGCCACAAGTGGTTCTTTTCCGCGCCGCAGTGCGACGCGCATCTGGTGCTCGCGCGCACCGCCGGACACGCCGGTCTTTCCTGCTTCTTCGTGCCGCGTTTTCGCCCCGACGGTACGAAGAACGCCGTCATCGTGCAGCGTCTGAAGGACAAGCTCGGCAACCGCTCGAACGCCAGCAGCGAAGTGGAATTCTTCGACGCCTACGGCGTGATGATCGGCGACGAAGGGCGCGGCGTGCCCACCATCATCGAGATGGCCAACTACACGCGCCTCGACTGCGTGATTGGCAGCGCGGCGCTCATGCGCGCGGCGCTGGTGCAGGCGATCCATCACGCGCGCCACCGCAGCGCCTTCGGCCGCCCACTCGCCCAGCAGCCGCTCATGCAGAACGTGCTTGCCGATCTCGCGCTGGAATCCGAAGCCGCGACGGTGCTGTTCATGCGTCTCGCGCAGGCCTTCGAACCAGACGCCGCACCAGCCGCTCAAGCCGAAGAAAGCGATAAAGCCCGCGTAGCCCGCGCCTGGCGGCGCATCGTTACGCCCGCCGCCAAGTTCTGGGTCTGCAAGCGCGCGCTCGCGTTCACGGGCGAGGCGATGGAGGTCTGGGGCGGCAACGGCTACGTCGAGGAAGGGCCGATGGCGCGCTTCTACCGCGAAGCGCCCGTCAACTCGATCTGGGAAGGCTCGGGCAACGTGATGTGCCTCGACGTGCTGCGCGCGCTGGAGCGCGAGGCCGATGCCGCGCAGGCGCTCTTTCTGGCTTGGCGGCGCGAGGCGGCGGGACATCCCGTATTGAGCGCCGCGCTCGACCGGCTTTGCGTGCTCCTCAACGGCGCGCCCGGCACGCGCGAAGCCGGTGCGCGGCGCATCGCCCAGCAGATCGTGCTGATCGCGCAGGCGATGCTGCTGCGCGCTGGCTCGTCCAAAGCCGCGGGCGAAGTCGCCGACGCCTTTATCGCCACACGCCTGGACGAGCACGAAGCCGATTGCGGCCGCGTGTTCGGCACCCTGCCCGCGCGCTTCGATCACGCCGCGCTGATCGAGCGCGCGTTTCCTGCCGTCGCCGACGCCCACGACGTTGCCCATAACGCTACCCACCACGCCGCACAATAAGGCGCGCCCGACGCCCTCACCCAAGGACCGACCATGAAGCACGATCTGCCCGAAGAAGCCGTCGCGCGCGCCAGCGGCGATGCGCCCCCATCGAACCTCGGCGCCCTGCTCGCGGCGCAGCGCGAAGCGTATCTACGCGCGCCCTTTCCTGTGTGGAGCGAGCGCGCCCGCAACCTGCGCGCGCTGCGCGACGTGCTGTTCGCCAGCCAGGACGCGCTCGCCGAGGCGATGAACGCCGACTTCGGCCAGCGCTCCAAGGCCGAAGTCGCGCTTGCGGAATTCGTGGTCCTCAAACAGGAAATCGATTCCGCGCTCAAGCATGGCGAGCGCTGGATGCGCGCGCAACGCCGTCGCGCCGGCAAATGGCTGATGCCGGGCCGCGCCCGCGTGGTGCCGCAGCCGATCGGCGTGGCGGGCATCGTGGTGCCGTGGAACTATCCGCTGCTGCTCGGCGCGGGGCCGCTCGTCTGTGCGCTCGCGGCGGGCTGTCGCGCGATGATCAAGATGTCGGAGTTGACGCCGCGCACTTCGGCGCTGTTCGGCGATCTGATCGCCCAGACCTTCGCACCCGATCACGTCACGGTCGTCAATGGCGACGCCGCCGTGGGCGCGGCCTTCACGGCGCTGCCCTTCGATCACCTGCTGTTCACCGGCTCGACGCGCATCGGCCACGAGGTCATGCGTGCGGCCGCCGCGAACCTCACGCCGGTCACGCTGGAACTGGGCGGCAAGTCGCCCGCGCTGATCGGCGAGCACGCGCGCTTCGACTACGCCGTGGACAGCCTGCTGCTGGGCAAGACGCTCAACGCCGGGCAGACCTGCATCGCGCCGGATTACGTGCTCTTGCCGCGCGGCAAGGAAGATGCGTTCATTGCCCGCGCGCGCGTGCGATTCGCCGAGTTGTATCCCGATTTCGCCAACAATCGCGACTACACCTCGATCATTTCGACGCGGCATTACGAACGGCTCGAACGTCTGGCCGACGAAGCCCAGGCCGAAGGCGCGCAGCTGCACGCGCTCGGCCCGCGCGACGCCGCCACGCGCCAGTTCGCGCCGGTGCTGGTGACGGGCGCGCCCACGCACACGCAGTTGATGCAGGAGGAGATTTTCGGGCCGCTGTTGCCGATCGTGCCGTACGACTCGCTCGACGAGGCGCTGCGCTACGTGAACGCGCGCGCCCGGCCGCTGGCGCTCTATCTCTACGCCGACGATGCACGCACCGTCGATCGCGTGACGCACGAAACCATCGCGGGCGGGATGTCGGTGAACGAAACGCTGATGCATATCGCCGCCGAAGGGCTGCCGTTTGGCGGCGTCGGCGCAAGCGGGATGGGTTCGTATCACGGCTACGAGGGCTTCTGCACGTTCTCGAAAATGAAGCCCGTGTTCACGCAGGCGCGCCTGAACGCGCGCCATCTGATCGCGCCGCCCTACGGCAAGCTGTTCAATACGCTGATCCGCGTGATGCTGAAGTTCTAGCGTCCTGGTCCTGGTCCTGGTCCTAAGCCTGGCCCGGGCCTTTGAGCGCGGGGAAGCGGAACGGATTGACCGTGAGCGCTTTGGGGTCGGGCGTGCCGGCCGGCGCGGCCTGATTTTGTGTTTGCTTCTGCGCCTGCTTTTCAACGGCCTTCGCGTTCAGATCCACGGCTTCGAGACCGTGCAGCCAGGCGAGCAGTTCCGCCACGGCCTGATAGAGCTGCGGCGGAATCTGCGAATCCAGATCCACCTGCATGAGCAACGACACCATCTCGGGCGCTTCGTGCACGTACAGCCCCGCCTCCCTCGCGCGCTGCACGATCATCTCGGCGACAAGGCCATAGCCCTTGGCGACCACGCGCGGCGCGCCGTCGCGCGAAACCGGGTCGTCGTAGGCGAGCGCCGCGGCGCTCTTGCGATTGGTGCGGCTCATCATCCGCGCTCCCAGTCGGTCGTATCGGCGGCGGACGCTGCGGCTTCAGCGCCCGGGCTTTCCTGAGCCTGGCCTGGAGTCTGCGTAGCGGCATTGCGCGCGTAGGCATCGGCGGCGCGCGCCGCGTCCGCTGAATTCGCGTGCGGCGATACGCCGCCGATCTCGCGGATCGACAAACCGGCCAGCGACAGACCCAGTGCTTCCAGCCGCCCGCGCAGGACTTCGCTGTTATCGGTGAGGCGTTGCGCGCCGCCGGGACTCGCCTGCACGCGCACCGCGAGCGTCGATCCCGTCAGCGTCAATTCCGCATCGACGGTCCCAAGCGAGGGCAGCGACAGCGTGAGCCGCGTATGCCAGGGCGTGGCGTCTTCGTCGGTACCGCGGCCGCTTTGCGGGTCGCGCGCGTCGTATTCGTCGGGCTGGATGGTCCAGTCGAGGCGCACGCCGGGCCACGCCTCGCCGGTCCAGCGGAATTCGCCGGTCGCGAGCAGATCGAGCTGCTGGCGCACCAGCGGCAGCAGCGCCTGGTGCACGCCTGCTGCGGCGCCCGCGCCGCCCGGCACATGGACGGGCGGCAAAAGCGTATCGCCTGACGCCGCAGCCGCCTGGCCGCGCGCGGTTTCCTGCGCGAAAGCGGCGGTGCTGGCCTGCTCGCCGCGTGCAAAGGCCGCGGGCTGCTGCTGCGCGCCCTGCGCCACGTTCGCCGCCGTGCGTGCGGCTTGCTGGCCGGCGTTCGGCAAATCGGTCCAGAAAACGTCGTCGATATCGTCGGCGGCCTCGCTCCAGTCGAGCGGCAATTGCGCGCCGCCGGTCAGGCGATTCTGCGGCTCGTCGGCGAGTTCGCCCGGCAGACGCTGGCCGCGCAGCCATTGCGCGAGGTGCGATTCGTAGAAAAGGCCGCTATTCGCGACGGTCTGCGCCAGCGACGCCGCCAGCGCCGCAACCGGCACGGATTGCGCGGCAAGCGCGACACCCGCTGCGTTCTGCGCGCCTTGCGGGGTCTGGGCGGCGTTACCGTTAGTGGTGTTCGAGGGATTGGCCGTGTTCGCGGCGCCGTCTGCGCTAACGGGATCCTGCGCGCCGCCCGCCAGCGCGGCCTGCGCGTCAAGCTCCGCGAGCAAGGCGGCTTCCAGCGCCTGCGCGGCGGCGCTGGCCGGATTGCCCGGCGTGGCCAGCCCCGGCAGCGGCAAGGACTGCACGTCGCCCGTGCCCGCGCTCGTGCCCGTGCTCGCGTCGGCGGCATTGGGATCGGCCCATACCGGCGCGCGGCCGACCACGGCGGGCGTGGCTTCGCCGCCCGAACGGATGATCGCGTCGAGCGCCAGCGCCACCGCCGACAGCACGGTTTGCGCCGACGCCTGCGGCGAGTCGGCGGCGCTCTGCGCATCGGGCAGCGCGACGGCGCCGCCCGCGAGCGCGGAAACGCCCGTCTGCGCGGTGCCGGCGCTGCCTTGCGAGCCGGTTGGCCCCAGCGCGCCTATGCGGCTCGCGAGCAGCGACGCGGCGCTGGTGTCGATTCCGTTCATGCGGAGCTTGGGGCCTGGTATGACGCCGCGCGCCCCCGTCATCGCGGGCGGCTGCGCGGCTTTATGGTGTTTGCCGGGTGGTCCACCCCGGCGGGGTTCGAGCTAGCCTCAGCGGCGCTAGAATCAGCGCGCGCCGTACATCTCCTGCAGCACCCGCGCGGGATGCGCCGTACCGCGAAACAGCGCCGACAGGCGCGCCATGCACGGGCTGGCGAGATCGCGGATGGCGGCGTCGTCGGCGAGGATCTGCCGGATCAACTCGAACTTGCGCGAACGTTCGGCGATGGTCAGCCGCACGCCGAAATCGGCGTCCTTGAGCGCGTCGACGAGGTTCCGGTATTCCTCCTGGAGGTCAATCAGCTCGTTCCAGTGCGCGTCGCGCGCGGCGCTCAGCATCTGCCCCGAAACCGTCGCGATCGCTTCGTAGTGGGCGAAGTAGTCTGCTTTCGAACTCATCTCGTCAGTGAGCCGGACGAGGGTCTGGCGGCCTGTGCGGCCATCCTTTCCACTTCCGGCGCAATCCCCAGCCAGGCTTCTTCGAGCGTTGCCAGCAGGCCATCGACTTCGACCAGCATGGACTCGCTCTGTTGAATATTCGCTTCCAGCAGGCGTCTTGTCATGTAACTGTAAAGTGAGTTCAGGCGCTGGGCGATTTCGCCGCCCGCCTCGACGTTCAATGCCAGCTGGAGCCCGCTTTCGACGATCCGGATCGCCTTTCCGATCGCCTCGCCACGCGGCCCCACGTTGCCCATCTGCAAATGCATGCGGGCCTGTGCAATCGCCTTGCGCGCGCCTTCATAAAGAAGCGCGATCAGCTTGTGCGGACTCGCGCCCATCACCCCCGTTTCGACACCCACGCGTGCATAGGCGTTGGCTCCAGACTGGGCAGGGGAAAACATCGGCGCTTCTCCTTCAAACGTGCGGCTGTGGATACGGTGCATCCGGCCCTTTGCAGTGACGCGCGAGCCGGTTCTAGCCGGGTTATCGGAAGGAGAGGCGAGAAGCTTTAATGAACATGCAGACGAATGCGCGGGGCGTGCGTCCCTTACACCTGGATCTGCATGATGTCGGTGTAGGCGGCGACGAGCTTGTTGCGGACCTGCAGGCCGAACTGGAAGCCGATATTGGCCTTCTGCATGTCAACCATCACGTCGTTGAGCGACACGTTGCTGGCCCCCAGCTCGAACGCCTGCGACTCGCCGACGGCCTTTTTCTGGTCGCCGCTGATCTTGTCGAGCGACGCCTTGAGCGCCGAGGCGAATTCGCCCGCGCTGGCCGCACCCGAGCTGCCGTCGGTCCGTGCGGTGGCCTCGGCCGCCGAAGCGCCTGCCGCCTGCGTGGCCATCGCCTGCATCTGCGCGAGGGCCGACGTGAGTGGGTTGACTGGCACAGTCATGTTTGCTCCACGATAAAGGGGGTGTGCATGGCGGGCGGCGCACTGCCGTATCCGGCTTGACTCGCGCGGCCCCGGTCCGGCCCGCGCGGTGAGCTGATCTCGCCCTCCAGACCCGACTTGCGTACACGGCTTGCATACACATTTCCGAGTCTGGTCGAGAGCATAGCAGCGGGCTATTTCCGAAAGCCCCGAAACTAGGGGGAAAACCCGGCTCTATTCGCGCAATCGGGTTGCCTTGGGCTCCGGATAATCCACTGTCGTGAAAGTCTGCGCTGCACGTCTCGATTCCTGAGCCGCGGCGGGACATGCAAGTCTCCCGGAGATACCCGTCGCATGGATTCGTCTGCCAACTCTTTGATCAACCCCGACGCCCGCATGGGCCTCGCCACCAGCGGTGCCGCCACGGGCGGGTCCGCGGGCGGCGCCATGCCTGGCGGCGCGGAGGACCTGGGCGGCGGCTTCGCGCAGCGTCTGGGCTCGCTGTCGTCGCTGCGCAGCGTGCGCGGCAATCCGCGTGCGCCGCTCATCATCGCCGTGGCGGTGCTGATCGCCGTGGTCGCGGGCTTGATCCTCTGGTCGCGCGCGCCCGACTACAAGGTGCTCTACAGCAACCTCTCGGATCGCGACGGCGGCTCGATCGTCACCGCGCTGCAGGCCGCCAACGTGCCCTACAAGCTGTCCGAAAGCGGCAGCGCCATTCTGGTGCCGTCGGATCAGGTCGGCGAAATGCGCCTGCGTCTTGCCCAGCAAGGTCTGCCCAAGAGCGGCTCGGTCGGCTTCGAGCTGATGGACAACCAGAAGTTCGGCATCAGCCAGTTCGCCGAGCAGGTGAACTACCAGCGCGCCCTCGAAGGCGAGCTTGAGCAAACGATCCAATCGATCCAGAGCGTGAAGTCCTCGCGCGTGCATCTGGCCATTCCGAAGCCTTCGGTGTTCGTGCGCGAGCGTGAGGCGCCGTCGGCGTCGGTGCTCGTGAACATGTATCCGGGCCGCGTGCTCGACGACGGCCAGGTGTCCGCGATCACGCATATGGTGGCTTCGGCGGTGCCCGATCTGCCGGTGCGCAACGTCACGGTAGTCGACCAGGATGGCAATCTGCTCACGCAGAGCACCACCAGCGCCGGTCTGGACGCCTCTCAGCTCAAGTACGTGCGCCAGGTCGAACACGACACGCAGTCGCGCATCGACCAGATCCTCGCGCCCCTGTTCGGCGCGGGCAACGCCCGTTCGCAGGTGAGCGCGGACCTCGACTTCTCGCACCTGGAACAGACTTCGGAAAACTACGGCCCGAACGGCAACCCGCAACAGGCCGCGGTGCGCAGCCAGCAGCAAAGCATCGCCACGGATTCCGCGCAGACGAGCGCGGGCGGCGTGCCGGGCGCGCTGTCGAACCAGCCGCCGCAACCGGCTTCGGCGCCGATCGTCGCGCCGGCGGGCGCGAGTGGCGCGGCGGCAGCGACGCCGATCTCGGATCATCGCGACACCACCACGAACTACGAGCTCGACAAGACCGTACGCCACTATCAACAGGCGGCGGGCGACATCAAGCGCCTGTCGGTGGCCGTGATCGTCAACTATCAGCAGAAGGTGGACGCCAAGGGCCACGCGAGCATGCAGCCGCTCGACGCGCAGAAGCTCGCGCAGATCGAGCAGCTCGTGAAGGACGCGATGGGCTACGACGAAAAGCGCGGCGACTCGGTGAACGTGGTCAACGCCGCCTTCCAGCAGGACGTCGACCCGAGCGCCAACCTGCCGTGGTGGCGTCAGCCGGAGATGATCGCGCTGGCGAAGCAGATCGCGACGTGGCTCGGCATCGGCGCGGTGGCCCTGTTCCTCTACTTCGTGATGGTGAAGCCGGCGCTGCGCCGCGCCTTCCCGCCGCCGGCGCCGCCCGCGGCCGTCTCGCCCCTCGGCGTCGACGGCGGCGAACCGCTGCTGCTCGACGGCCTGCCGCAGGTCGAGAAGATCGAAGGCACGGGCGGCGAAATCGAAGGCGATCCTGCCCTCCTCGCCCTCGAAAACGAGAAACACAAGTTTGAACGCAACCTGGAATTCGCCCGCAACATCGCGCGCCAGGATCCGAAAATTGTCGCAACCGTTGTCAAGAGCTGGGTGAACGATGAGCGCTGAAGGAGCCGTCAAGAGCGCACTGCTGCTCATGTCGATCGGCGAGGAAGAGGCCTCTCAGGTCTTCAAGTTCCTCGGGCCGCGCGAAGTGCAGAAGATTGGCACCGCCATGGCGGCGCTCAAGAACGTCAAGCGCGAGGAAATCGACGTCGTGCTGCAGGAGTTCGTCAAGGAAGCGGAGCAGCACACGGCGCTCTCGCTGGATTCGAACGACTACATCCGCAACGTGCTGACCAAGGCGCTGGGCGAGGACAAGGCCGGCGCGGTGATCGACCGCATTCTGCAGGGCGGCGACACCAGCGGTATCGAAGGCCTCAAGTGGATGGACTCCGGCTCGGTCGCCGAGCTCATCAAGAACGAGCACCCGCAGATCATCGCGACGATTCTCGTGCACCTCGACCGCGACCAGGCGTCGGAGATCGCTTCGTGCTTCACGGAGCGTCTGCGTAACGACGTGCTGCTGCGTATCGCCACGCTCGACGGCATCCAGCCGCAGGCGCTGCGCGAACTCGACGATGTGCTCACGGGCCTGCTCTCGGGCAGCGACAACCTCAAGCGCAGCCCGATGGGCGGCATCCGCACGGCCGCCGAAATCCTCAACTTCATGACGAGCCAGCATGAAGAAGGCGTGATCGAAAACGTCAAGCAGTACGACGCCGAGCTCGCCCAGAAGATCATCGACCAGATGTTCGTGTTCGAGAACCTGCTCGACCTCGAAGACCGCGCGATCCAGCTCCTGCTCAAGGAAGTGGAGTCGGAATCGCTCATCATTTCGCTCAAGGGCGCCCCGCCCGCGCTGCGTCAGAAGTTCCTCGCGAACATGTCGCAACGCGCCGCGGAACTGCTCGCCGAAGACCTGGACGCGCGCGGCCCCGTGCGCGTTTCGGAAGTCGAGGCACAGCAACGGCGTATCCTGCAAATCGTGCGCAACCTCGCCGAGAGCGGCCAGATCGTTCTAGGCGGCAAGGCAGAAGACGCTTATGTCTGACGAAGCAACGCAAGAGGCGACGCTGCGGCGCGCGCGCTCGGCGTATCAGCGCTGGGAGATGGCGTCGTTCGACCCGCCTCCCCCGCCCCCGCCGCCGCCCACGCCCGACGAGGAAGCCGCGTTCGCGGCCGAGCTGCAACGCCTGCGCGACGACGCCCATCAACAGGGTCTCGCCTCCGGCCACGTGGCAGGCCAGGCGCTGGGCTACCAGGCCGGTTACGAACAGGGCCAGAAGCAGGGTTTCGAGCAGGGTCTCGAACTCGCGCGCGGCCAGGCGAACCAGCTGGCGCAGCTCGCCCAGCGTTTTTCGGACGCCTTGCAGACCGTCGAAGCCGGGGTGGCCGACACGCTGGTCGAACTGGCGCTCGATATCGCGCAGCAGGTGGTGCGTCAGCATGTGCAGCACGACCCCACGGCGCTGTTGGCCGCGGCGCGCGAAGTGCTGGCGCATGAGCCGCAGTTGAGCGGCTCGCCGCAGCTGGTGGTGAGCCCCGCCGATCTGCCGGTGGTGGAGGCGTATCTGATGGAAGACCTGCAGGCGCGAGGCTGGACCGTGCGCACCGACCCCACGCTGGAGCGCGGCGGCTGCCGCGCCCAGGCCGCGACCGGCGAAACCGATGCGAGCATCTCGACGCGCTGGGAACGCGTGTCGGCGGCGCTCGGCAAGGCGCGGCCATGGTAAATCCTTCGCTCCATCAGACCGTGCAGCAAGCCATCCACACGGGCGGCCTGACGCCGCTCGAACAGGAACTGGCGCTGGCGTCGTTCGGCCCGGCCGCGCACGACCCCGCGCAAACGGCTGCCGTGCTGGTGGACGACGATGGCGAAGGCGCGAGCGCGCACGCCGCGGAGCAAGACGGCGCCGCGCTCGTGAAGGACGACATACCGCCCTACGTGCCGCCCGCCAATTACGACCCGAACAACCCGCATCTGGGCGTCTGGAACGCCCATCTGAACGCCGTACGCGCGCGCAATGCTCTCGCGCTGCCGTTGCGCGGCTGCGGCCGTCTCACGCGCGCGGCGGGTCTGGTGCTCGAAGCCGTGGGGCTGCGCCTCGCGGTGGGCGCGGAAGTGATGATCGAATTGCCGCCGGGCAGCTCGCTGCCGATGGCCGAAGCCGAAGTGGTCGGCTTTGGCGGCGACAAGCTGTTCCTGATGCCGACCACCGAAGTCTCGGGCCTGTTGCCCGGCGCGCGCGTGTGGCCGCTCGAAAGCGCGCCGATCGCCGATCCCAAAGCGGGCGCGAAGCGTCTGCCGGTGGGCTGGGGCATGCTCGGCCGCGTGGTGGACGCCTCGGGCAAGCCGCTCGACGGCCTCGGCCCGCTCAACACGGAAGCCGACGCGCCGCTCACCGCGCCCGTCATCAACCCGCTGAACCGCGAGCCGATCCACAAGGTGCTCGACGTGGGCGTGCGCGCGATCAACGCGCTGCTGACGGTCGGGCGCGGCCAGCGCATGGGCCTGTTCGCGGGCTCGGGCGTCGGTAAATCGGTGCTGCTCGGCACCATGGCGCGCGCCACCAGCGCGGAAGTCATCGTGATCGGCCTGATCGGCGAGCGGGGCCGCGAAGTCAAGGAATTCATCGAGCAGATCCTGGGCGAGGAAGGTCTCGCGCGCTCGGTGGTGGTGGCCGCTCCCGCCGACGTCTCGCCGCTGCTGCGCATGCAGGCGGCCGCGTACACCACGTCGCTGGCCGAATATTTCCGCGATCAGGGCAAGCATGTGCTGCTGCTGATGGATTCGCTCACGCGTTACGCGATGGCGCAGCGCGAGATCGCGCTGGCGATCGGCGAGCCGCCCGCGACCAAGGGTTATCCGCCTTCGGTGTTCGCCAAGCTGCCTGCGCTGGTCGAGCGCACCGGCAACGGCCCGGAGGGCGGCGGTTCGATCACGGCGTTCTACACCGTGCTCACCGAAGGCGACGACCAGCAGGACCCGATCGCCGACTCGGCGCGCGCGATTCTGGACGGCCATATCGTGCTCTCGCGTGCGCTCGCGGAAGCGGGGCACTATCCGGCCATCGACATCGAGGCCTCGATCAGCCGGGCCATGACCGCGCTGATCGACGAGCAGCATCTGAACCACACGCGTGCCTTAAAGCAGATGCTCTCGCGCTATCAGCGCAATCGCGATCTCATCAATGTGGGCGCTTATATGAGCGGCCGCGACGCGGTGCTCGACCGCGCGATCCAGCTGTATCCGCGCATCGAGGCGTTTTTGCAGCAAGGTTTCCGCGAAACGGCGGACTATGATCAGAGCGTCGGCATGCTTGGCGCACTGCTTGGCAATGGCGGTGCGGGCCGCGCGTAATGCGCATCGAGCGCCCGCCCACTGAGCGAGGATTGACGACATGACGAAACAGACCGCGTTGCAAACCCTCATCGGCCTCGCGCAGGACGACGTGGACGCCGCGACGCAGCGCCTCGGGCGCGTGCAGCGCGAGCGCAGCGAAGTCGAAACGCAGCTCAAGGCGCTGATCGACTACCGCGAGGAGTATCACGTGCGCTTCACCGAGTCCGCGCGTGCCGGCATGGCCGCGGGCAATGTGCGCAACTTCCAGGCGTTCATCGATACGCTCGACTCCGCCATCGAACAGCAGCGCCGCATGCTCGATCAGGCGACCCAGCGCGTGGAGGCGGCCAAGCCGGAATGGACCCGCACCAAACAGAAGCTGGGTTCCTATGAAGTGCTGCAAACGCGCCAGGACGCCGTGCAGGCGCGCAAGGAAGCCAAACGCGATCAGCGCGATTCCGACGAGTTCGCCGCGCGCGCGCTGCGCATGCGTACGTCGCCGCTTTAAGGCTGCGCAGCAAGACAGACGCTGTAAGGCAATACCGTTTGGACTCTCTACAAGCCGTACCCAAAAATAGACGCCGACGCCCGCATCGCATAGCTTGACGGGCGTCGCGATTGACACCGAACACGTTATCCGGGGCAGACCTCATGTCGCTTCTTTCCGCAGTCAGTTCGCTCTTCGGGGCCGTGGACTCCGCCACCAGCGGCAGCGCCGGCGCCAGTCAGGCGGACCAGGCGAGCCAGGGCTTCGCGCAGACGCTGCAGCAAAGCATGGCCGCGCAAGCGAGCCAGAACGCCAGCAACAGCCAGCAGGCGCTCCAGCAACAGCAGAGCGCGCAGGCCGCGCAAAGCTGGAACAGCGCGCAGAAAAGCGCACAGAGCTCGCCATCGACGCAATCGACTCAATCGACTCAATCGACGCAATCGAGCCAGACGAGTCAATCGAGCCAGTCCACGCAAGCGTCGGGCAGCAGTTCGTCGACGCAAGGCACGAAGCACACCTCGACGACCGACCATCGCGGCGACGATGCGCGCACGCAGCAGGCGCAGTCCGACGCAGCCGCGCAGGCCGCCGCCGCGCAGGCGCAGCAGGCGCAACAGGCCCAGCAGGCCGCGCAGCAAGGCCAGGATCAGGCTTCGAGCGACGCTGGCAGCGACGCCAGCCAGGCTGGCACCGATGCCACGCTTGCCAGCGTAGCCTCGGCGGCCGCAGCGGCTGGTGCGGCTGGTGCAAACGCCGCCGGCACGGCTGCGAACGGCACCACGGCGACTGCCTCGAAGTCGGCCAGCGACGCGCTCACCGCCGCGCTCAACACGCTGCGCAGCGGCGCTGCCACGCTGAACACGCGCGGCGCGGCTTCCACGGCGACGGACACCAGCGCCGCTGCGGGTGGCGCGAGCATCGCCAGCAGCTTCGCGACGCATCTGGGCGCGCAGGCGAAACAGAAGACGCTCGGCACCGTGATCGACGATAAAACCGACGCTGCCGGCACCGCCAGGACCGTCGCGGGCGCGACCACCGAGGCCGCCACGCAGACCGCCAACGCAGCGCTCGCCGCAGCGGCCCAGGCCGGCACCACGCAAACGGATACGTCGAGCGCCACCAACGCCGTCACGGATGCGCTCGCCGCCAGCCAGGCCGCTGCCGCAGCCGCCCAGGCCCAGGCGACGCAAGGCGCATCGGCTGCCAGCAATCCGGCCGCGCAATCGGCGGCGGCTGCCAGCACGCTGTCGCCGCAGGTGGGCACCTCCGACTGGGAAGACGCGCTCAGCCAGAAGGTGGTGTTCCTGTCGAACGCGCATCAGTCGTCGGCGGAACTCACGCTCAATCCGAAGGATCTCGGGCCGCTGCAAGTGGTGCTGCAGGTCGCGGACAACCACGCGCACGCCCTGTTCGTCTCGCAGCACCAGCAGGTGCGCGAGGCCGTCGAAGCCGCGCTGCCGAAGCTGCGCGAGCAGATGCAGGAAAACGGCATCGGTCTTGGCAGCGCGAGCGTCACCGACGGCTTCTCGCGCCAGACGAACCAGCAGGCGCAACAGGACAGCAGCGGTTCGGGTAGCGGCTCGGGCAGTTCGCGTTCGTCGCGCTCGGGCGGTTCGGGCGTCGCCTCGACGGGCGGTGTGGACGACGTGGCGAGCAGCGCCGCCACCACGGCCACGACGCGCACCGTCGGCCTGATCGACACCTTCGCTTAAGCGTCCGCCACCAGGCGCTCCAGTGCGCACCTGAGCACGTACCGGCGCGGCCCGGCGCAAGCCGCGCCTGGCGGCGCGAATACGCTGAAAGGAAAGGGCCGCTGCGCGCGCTCGCCCGCGCCCAGCCTTCCTGCTACGCTCCATCCCCCATTCCCGCAGCATCGTTTTCCGGCCTTTTGCCGCCCTTTTGCCGCCCTTTTGCTGGCCGTTTGCTGGTCCTTCGCCGACTGCGCCGCACAAAGCCACGAGATAGCCGGAAATCTCCCGTCTATTCTTCCCATCGCTGTAAGGCAAAAGCCGGAACAATGCAGGCTGCCGGAATGAATGCGGGCGCGCGCCATCAGGGCGTCGCCCGCGTCTTTCGAACCCCAGATGTAATCGAACCCGCACACCGACATGGCGACCACGACCGCAAACCAGCAAGCCGCCCCGCAAGGCGCAAAACCCGGACCGCTGAAGCGCATCCTTCTCATTGCGATCATCGCGATCCTTGCCGCTGGCGCCGCCGGCGCGGGCGTGTGGTTCTTCATGTCGCGCCACGCCGCGAGCGCCCCGGCTGCCGCCGCGCCGCCGCCGCCCGCCGTGCCGGTCTACTACGCGCTCGAACCGATGACGGTCAACCTGCAGTCCGACGACGGCGAGACGCACTATCTGCGCATCGGCCTCACGCTCAAGCTCGACAGCCAGGCGACCCAGGACGCGCTGGTCGCTCGCATGCCGGAGATCCGCAGCCGCGTGCTGCTGGCGCTCTCGAACAAGCATCCGTCCGATCTGGCGCCGCTCGACGGCAAACGCACCCTCGCGGCCGAGCTCGCGAAGCTGATCGCCCAGCCGTCCGACTCGCGCGCCGAACCGGCCAAGGTCGAGGACGTGCTGTTCACCGAATTCGTCGTGCAATAAGCGTATGCAAAGCGGCATGCACAGCGCGCAGACATCCGAGGATTTCGCATCATGAGTATGGGGCACGACGAGTTCATGTCGCAGGAGGAGGTCGATGCCCTCCTCAAAGGCGTCACCGGCGAAGTCGATACGGAATCGAGCCAGGCTGAAAAGCAGGGCGTGCGTCCGTACAACATCGCCACGCAGGAACGCATCGTGCGCGGCCGGATGCCCGGTCTCGAGATCATCAACGAGCGTTTCGCGCGACTGTTGCGCGTAGGCATCTTCAATTTCATGCGCCGTACCGCCGAAATTTCGGTCGGTCCGGTGCGCGTGCAGAAGTACAGCGAGTTCACCCGCAACCTGCCGATTCCGACGAATCTGAACCTGGTGCACGTGAAGCCGCTGCGCGGCACGTCGCTGTTCGTGTTCGATCCGAATCTGGTGTTCTTCGTGGTGGACAACCTGTTCGGCGGCGACGGGCGCTTCCATACGCGCGTCGAAGGCCGCGACTTCACGCAGACCGAGCAGCGCATCATCAGCAAGCTGCTCAATCTGGTGTTCGAGCACTACACGAACGCCTGGAAGAGCGTACGCCCGCTGAACTTCGAATACGTGCGCTCGGAAATGCACACGCAGTTCGCCAACGTCGCCACGCCCAACGAAATCGTCATCGTCACGCAGTTCTCGATCGAGTTCGGCCCGACCGGCGGCACGCTGCACATCTGCATGCCGTATTCGATGATCGAGCCGATCCGCGACGTGCTGGCCTCGCCGCTGCAAGGCGAAGTGCTCGACGTGGACCGCCGCTGGGTGCGCGTGCTCTCGCAGCAGGTGCAGGCCGCCGAAGTGGAGCTGACCGCCGATCTGGCCCAGGTGCCCATCACCTTCGAGCAGATCCTGAACATGAAGAAGGGCGATGTGCTGCCGATGAACGTGCCCGAGCACATCGTCGCCAAGGTCGATGGCGTGCCGGTGATGGAATGCGGCTACGGAATTTTCAATGGTCAATACGCGTTGCGGGTCCAGAAGATGATCAGCGCAGCCGACACGATGAAGGAAGGTGGATATGAGTGACATCAACGGCACGAGCGCTGACGAACCGGTGCTCGATCCCAACGGCCCGGAGGCCGCCGCGCAGGCAGAAGCGATGGCCGCAGCCGCGGCTGCGAATACGACAACGAGTGCAACGAGCACGGAAGACGAAATGGCGATGGACGATTGGGCTGCCGCACTGGCCGAGCAGAACAGCAACGACGCACCCGCAGCACAACCCGCGGCCGTGTTCCAGCCGCTCTCGAAGGTCGATCAGAACTCGACGCGCAACGACATCGACATGATTCTGGACATTCCCGTCCAGATGACCGTCGAACTGGGCCGCACCAAGATCGCCATCCGCAACCTGCTGCAACTGGCGCAGGGTTCGGTGGTGGAGCTGGACGGCCTCGCGGGCGAGCCGATGGACGTGCTCGTGAACGGCTGCCTGATCGCCCAGGGCGAAGTGGTGGTGGTGAACGACAAGTTCGGTATCCGCCTCACGGACATCATCACGCCGTCCGAACGGATCCGGAAACTGAACCGATGAAACGCCAGGCCGTGCGCAGGACCTCCGCTATCACTGTGGCTTTGGCGTCGCTTGCCAGCGTCGCGGCTCGCGCCGCCGACCTGCAGGCGCTCAACCAGGCAACGCAGGCGGCGCGCTCGGCCTCGGGCGCATCGGCCGTGGTGACGGGCAGCGCGGTGCCCTCGCTTGGCTTTGGCGCGGTGCTGCAAACGGTGTTCGGCCTCGTGCTGGTGATCGCCGTGGTGTTCGCCTGCGGCTGGCTGGCGCGCCGTCTCGGGCTGCAGCACGGCCCGAAGAATGCGCTGATCAAGACCGTGGGCGGCGCGTCGCTGGGCGGCAAGGAGCGCGTGGCGGTGGTGGAGATCGGCGATACCTGGCTGGTGCTGGGCGCGTCGCCGGGCAGCGTGACGCTGCTGCACACCATGCCCGCGGGCGAATTACCGAATGCGGCTGGAGCGTCAGCCAACGGCCCGGCCCTACAGGGCAGCTTCGGACAGCGTTTTCGTGACGCGCTCAAACATGAAGCGGGCAAGCGTTTTAAACGTCACGACGGCGGAGCGCAGTAAATGCACGGCAGTTCCCTTTCCGACGCGGCGGCGGCGGCGGTTCCACCCTCCCGCGCCCGCGTGCAACAGTCCTCGATCGTGACATCGAATCCCGGCTTTCTCTCCCGCTGCAAGCAACGGCTCTCGCGCATGGCGCTGCCGCTCGCCTTGCTGTTCGCGCTGACCGTCGTGCTGCTGATGCTGCCGCACCTCGCCCACGCACAAGCTGCGCAGCCGCAAGGCCTGCCCGCCTTCAACACGAGCCCCGGCCCCGGCGGCGGTACGACCTATTCGCTGAGCGTGCAGACGATGCTGCTGCTCACGATGCTGTCGTTCCTGCCCGCGATGGTGCTGATGATGACGAGCTTCACGCGCATCATCATCGTGCTGTCGCTGCTGCGCCAGGCGCTCGGCACGACCACGACGCCGCCTAACCAGGTGATCGTCGGCCTCGCGCTGTTCCTGACGCTGTTCATCATGTCGCCGGTGCTCGACAAGGCCTATAACGACGGCTACAAGCCGTTCTCGGCCGGCACCCTGCCGATGGACGAAGCCGTTGCGCGCGGCGTCGCACCGTTCAAGACCTTCATGCTGCGCCAGACCCGCGAGTCCGATCTCGCCCTGTTCGCGCGCATCTCGCACGCCGCACCCATGCAGGGCCCCGAGGACGTGCCGCTCACGCTGCTGGTGCCCTCGTTCGTGACGAGCGAGCTGAAAACCGGCTTCCAGATCGGCTTCACGATCTTCATTCCGTTTCTCATCATCGATATGGTGGTGGCGAGCGTGCTGATGTCGATGGGTATGATGATGGTCTCGCCCGCGACCATCTCGCTGCCGTTCAAGCTGATGCTGTTCGTGCTGGTGGACGGCTGGCAACTGCTGATCGGCTCGCTCGCGCAGAGCTTCACGTAAGGACCGACGAGGACAGCCGCGATGACGCCCGAAATGGTCATGACCCTCTCGCACGAAGCGATGTATGTGGCGCTGCTGCTGGCTGCGCCGCTGCTGCTCGTGTCGCTGATTGTCGGTCTGGTGGTGAGCCTCTTTCAGGCCGCCACGCAGATCAACGAAAGCACGCTTTCCTTCATTCCCAAGCTCGTCGCGATTGCGGTGACGCTCGTGATCGCCGGACCGTGGATGCTCACCACGATCCTCGACTACATGCACCGCATGTTCACGAGCATTCCCGCACTCGCGGCCTGAACCCCGCGCTGGCGCGCGCCCGGCAGCCTGCCGGCGCGAACGCGAGCGCCCTTCTCTCCACGCGATGTTCACCGTCACCTACGCGCAGCTCAATCTCTGGCTTACCGCGTTCCTGTGGCCGTTCACGCGCATCCTTGCGCTGATCGCGACCGCGCCCGTGGTCGGCAACCGCGCCATTTCCACGCGCGTGAAGATTGGCCTCGCGGCCTTCATCACGCTGATCGTCGCGCCTACGCTTGGCGCCATGCCGCAGGTCACCGTGTTCTCCGCCGAAGGCGTGTGGATTCTGGTGAACCAGTTTCTGATTGGCGTGGCGCTGGGCTTCACCATGCAGATGGTGTTCGCCGTGGTGACAGCCGCCGCCGACCTGATGGGCGCGGGCATGGGCCTGTCGTTCGCGTCGTTCTTCGATCCGCAGTCCAACACCACCTCGCCCGCGCTGTCGTCGTGGTTCAACATGATGGCGATGCTGACCTTCCTCGCCTTCGACGGCCATCTGCAGATGATCGCCGCCATCGTCGAGACCTTCACGAGCGTGCCGGTCTCGGCCAATGTGCTCAATGGCAACGGCTTTCGCCTGCTGGTGGGCTGGGGCGCGATGGTGTTCAATTCGGGGCTGCTGCTCTCGCTGCCCGTGGTGGTGGCGCTGCTCATCACCAATATTTCGCTGGGCATTCTGAACCGCGCGGCGCCGCAGATCGGCGTGTTCCAGATCGGCTTTGCGGTCACGATGCTGGTGGGGCTACTGCTGATCCAGTTGATGATGCCGAGTCTGATCCCCTACTTCTCGCGGCTGTTTGAAAGCGGTCTGGAGCAGATGGGACGCGTGGCGGCGGCGCTCAAGCCGCTGGGTTGAGGGGGCGGCAAGCAGGGTTCCATGTAAGGTTCGAAGCGGGTTCGAAACAGGCTTCGACAGTGCAAACAAAAACGGCGGCAAGCCTTCAGGCCTGCCGCCGTTTTTTTAAGCGTGAACCGCTAAATCAAGGATTGATGTACTGGAACAGCGAAAGCTGCTGCGTGGCCGCGAAGCTCTTCTGCGAGGCCGACAGCGCGTTCGAGATCTGCTCGTACTGCGTGATCGCCGCCACCGTATCCGTGCTCACCAGATCGTCGAGGTTCGACGTGATCTGCAGCGAGTTGGTCGACGTGACGGTCTGCAGCGCCTTCACTTCCTGCTCGCGACCGCCCACCGACGCCTGCAGCGTAATCACGTTCGAGGTCGAGTTGCCGATCTGCGTGAGCCCGGCCTGCAGCGCGTTCTGCAGATTCGCCGTCGCGCTCGGGTTGCCCGTCGCGGAGGTTTGCAGCGCCGAGATCACAGCGTCGATGCTCGAAAACACGCTGCTGTTCTGCGCCGCCGTGGCCGGCGTCACCGAAAATTTGTCGCCCACTGCCGGCGTGCCCGAGATCGTCACGTTCATGCCCGTGCCGAGAGCGATGGCCGAACCGTCCGTGTAGGGCTGGTTCGTCGCGAGCGCCGTGGCGGGCGAGGTCGAGTTGTCGGTCACCGTGTAGGTGAGTGCACCGGCCGTGCCGCCAATCTGGATCGACAGGTTGTGGCCGTTGGTTGCCTGGGTCGGGTCCGTGACCGTCACGCCGCTGATGGTGCCCGTGCCGGTATTCAACGAATTACCCGCGGCCACCGCCGAGGTGCCCACCGACGACACCGTCTGGAACACCGCCGCGCCCGTGTCGCTGATGGCGATCGAACGCGAGCCCGCCACCTGCACGGTGCGCTGGCCCAGGTCGCCGTTGTACGTCACGCCGCCGCCCGGCTGGTTCGTAAACACCTGCGAGGTGCTCTGAAAGCCCGAGAACAGATAGTTGCCCGCGCCGTCCGTGGTGTTGGCGAGCGTGAGCAGCTGGCTGCGTTCGCCGGTGAGCTGCTTGGCGAGCGCCTGGCGGTCGTTGTCGTTGAGCGAGCCGTTGATGGCCGACTGGATTTGCTGGCTCATCGCCTGCAGGGTCGTCGTCACGCTGGAGAGCGTCGAATCTTCGAGTTGCAGCGACGACAGCGCCGAGCTCTGATTGCTCGCGTACTGCGAGAGCGTGGCGCTGGTGGCCGAAAGCTGCACGGCCTGCGCCGCGCCCAACGGGTTGTCGGCGGGATTGGAGATGGCCACGCCCGTCGAAATCTGCTGCTGGACCGCCAACAGGTTGGACTGCTGGTTTTCCATCGTCGAAAGGCTCGACGAGTAAATCTGGGAAGTCGCGATACGCATGGTTGGTCAGCGCCTCACTGGAAAATGCCGATCAGGGTCTGGAACAGCGAAGCCGCCGTCTGGATCACCTTGCTGTTGGCCTGATAGAGCTGCTGGTACTGCAGCAGCTTGGCCGCTTCTTCGTCGAGGTTCACGCCCTGCACCGACTGCTGCTGCGAGGTCAGTTGCGTGACCAGTGAGGTCTGCGACGTGCTCGACGCCTTGAGCTGGCTCGCCGTGTTGCCGATCGCGTTCACGTAGTTCGAATACGCGTTGGTGAGCGTCTGCGAATTGGTGAACGAGGTGCCCGACGTCAGGTTGGCGAGCGCCAGCGCATTGCGGCCGTCCTGGGAGCCGCTGGTGTTCTTGCCGATGGTGAAGGTGTCGCCCGTCGCAGGCGTGCCCGTCATCGAGAAGCTCACGTTGTTGGTGTTGCCGCTGGTGGCCGACGTGATCGTGAAGGTCGCGCCGCTGCTCGGGGTGTAACTCACCGGCGAGCTGACGTTGCCCAACGCGTCGGTCGTGTAGGTGGTGGGCGAGCTGGCGCCCGGCACCGTCACGGAAATCGTCGAATTCGCCGGGAAGCCGCTGAGCGTGCCGCCCGAGCCGGAGCTGGCCGCCGTATAGGTGAGCTTGATGGGCGTCGACGACACCGCGTAACCCGAGGTCACCGTGCCCTGCGTGACTACCGCCGTGCCCGCGTTGCCGGTCGCGGCCGACACCAGCACCGGCGAGGCCGCGGCGATCGCCGAAGGATCGCTGGTCGCCACGCTGAAGCTGTCGAGTGCGCCGGCGGTCGGCTGGATCGCGTACGAATCGCCGTTGGCCATCGTGCCGGTCGAGGTGATCGACAGTCCCGCCGCCGTGAACGGATTGGCCGTGCTCGGCTGGGTGGTGGTCGTGCCGACCACCGAGTTGGTGGTCGAATCGGTCAGCGTCCAGGTGCCGCCTGCGGTGCTCGAATACGAAAGCGTGTAGTTATCGGTCGGCGGGCTGACGGCGTTGGTGAGCGTCGCCGCAACCGTGGCGCTGCCGGTGTTGTTGCGGTTGCCCGTGACGACCGGTGCGCCCACCGTGAACAGATTGCCGCCCGCCGTGCCGCTCAGCGTCAGGCCCAGCGCATTCTGCGAGTTCACCTGCGAAGCGAAGCTGGTGGCGATCGCGCCCAGCTGCGATTCAGCCGGATCGAGCGTGTTCTGCACGAACGACACGAGGCCGCCCACCGTGCCGCCCGTGAGCGCCGCGCTCGACAGCGCTTGCGGCGCGGTGGTCGAACCCGGCAGGCCTTGCCAGGCCACCGTCAGTTCCGACGGGTTGGTGTCGGAGGCCTGCGTCGTGAGGTTGTAGTTCTGGCCGCTCACCACCAGCGGCTGCCCGTTGCCGAGGAACACGCTATAGCCGCTGCTGTTCTGCACGACCTGCACGCCCACCAGTTGCGACAGGTTCGAGACCGCCTGGTCACGCTGGTCGAGCAGCTGGTTCGGCTGCTGGCCCGAGGCGCTTGCCGTGGCGATCTGCGTATTGAGCTGCGCAATCTGCTGCGAGTAGGTGTTGATCTGCGAAACGGCGTTGGTGAGCTGGGTGTTCACGCTCTGGCGCAGCGAGTCGTATTGCTGGCCGGCCGAGTTGATCTGGTCCGCCAGCGTCTGCGCATCGGACAGCGCGGTCTGACGCACCGAGCTGCTGCTCGGCGAGTTCGAGACGTTCTGCAGGCCCGTGAAGAACGACGTGATCGACGAAGCAATGCCCGAGGTCGGGCTGCCGACAAGGTTCGACAGCTGCGTCGCCAGCGTGTACGAAGCGGTCAGCGAGCCGTTGGTCGACTGCGCGTTGTTGAGCGCGGTCGTGATGTACTGGCTATAGGCGCGCTGCACGGTCGCCGTGTTGACGCCCGCGCCGATGTATCCCGAGCCGGTCGCCTGGCCATTCGCTTCGCTGTACACCGCGCTTTCCACGTTGTAGCCCGCGGTCGACGAATTGCTGATGTTCTCGCCGGCTGTGGCGATGCCGATCTGGGCCGCCTGCAACCCGGAGAGACCGATCGAGAAAATGTTGGACATGCGTAATCCTCGTGGACGGCCGGCCCGACGTCTCGGTCGGAGGGGCCGCGTGGGTGAACTTATGTGATAACGGCAGCGCAGCGCCGAAATTAAGCGGCGGTAAGGAAGAATTTGGCGGGGAAAACGTTTGGCGTGGGGCGCGTGTCGCGTCCCGCCCTGCGTCGGCAAACGGGTGCATGCCCGGCGCATCGGGAAGGCGCGCGGCGCACGCGAAGGGCGCGCCGCGCAGACTGCGGATCGCAGACGCGGCAGTGGCCTCGATGGCCCCCGCCGCGGTGAAGCTCAGGCGCGCTGGAAGGCGCGACGCTTCATTTCGAGCTGCGTGATATAGCGCTGCAGGCTGTTTTCCGCTGCACCCGGCAGCGTCTCGAAACGCAGGCCAAGGTGATAGCGGCGATCGCCGTTGGGCAGATCGATAAAGCGCAGCACCACCAGCGCGAGATCGACGCGCAGCGTGCCGTGCCCACGCAGCTCCAGCTCCACGTCGACGAGCTTCAGCCCCATGTCGAGCGCCGCAGCGCGTTCGTCCGTGGTGCGCAGCCCCAGCCCCCCCAGCGAGATGTCGTGCACCTCGAACTGGAAGCGCTGGCCGTCCATCGGCAGCGCGCCGCGCACGATGCACGGCTCCATCACGGGCGTATCGACGCGGAAGTACTCGCGGCGCTGCATGTAGTAGAGCACTTCGGGGAACGTAGCCTCGAAGGCGGGACGCCCTTCGAAGGTCGTCTCGCGCGGCATGCCCGTGGTGAATTCCACGCGCACGCCGTCGGGCGAGGCATGGAACTGGCACTCCTGGGTGGACAGCACCTCGCGGTTCTGATCGGACACCGCGCCCCAATCGAACGTGAAGGTACGCTCGCGCGAATTGACGTCGAGGATGCGCGTGACCAGCTGGCCCCCGCGGTATTGCAAGGTCAGGAAATCGCCGCGATTGGCGAGATTGCGCAACTGCACCCCGACTTCGAGCGGGTTGCGACGGCCATAGTCGGGGCTTTCGCCATCGACTTGTTCCTGTTGATTCGACTGAACGGTATTCATCGGCCTGCCGGAATTTCGTGGACATGCCGGCGCGCTTCGGAAGGTCTCGTGGCGCGCCGTCCGGGCGGTCTTTGCCGCCCCTGATTCTCTTGGATCTCGCCTGCATTAGCGGCAGGATGACACGGAAATTTAGGGGTTCGCCGGAAAAATTCTGCGTTTCCCGAATTAGCCCGGCGCACACCGGGCAGGCTTTTTTTGCGATTCTGCCGCGATCGGACGCGAATCCGCGTACAACGTCGCGAAGCCAACGTTTGCTGGCGACAGAAAAGGCGCACGGCATGTTATGCGCGGCGCGTAAAGAAATCAGGCGGAAATCAGGCGACAACCAGGCCAATGCCCAGCCAGGCGTCAGGCCATGCGCTGCATGATCGACATGAGCTTTTTCGCGTAGTGCGGGTCGGTCGCGTAACCGGCGCGCTGCATGCCCTGCGCGAAACTCTCGGCGCTGCGCGAGCCGTTGATGACCGAGGCGTAGCGCGGATTGCTCTTGAGCACGTTGGCGTAGTCGGCCATCGCGTCTTCGTACGAGTCGTAGGCGCGGAACTTCTCCACCACGCGATGCGGCGCGCCGTTCACGTATTCGGTGGTCATGGTCGACACCGTCTTGCCGGTCCAGTCCTTGGTGGCCTTGATGCCGAACACGTTGTAGCTGGTCGAGCCGTCCGCCTTCATGATTTCGCGCTTGCCCCAGCCCGATTCGAGCGCGGCCTGGCCGACGATGAAGCGCGCCGGAATGCCGGTCGATGCGCTGGCCTGCTGCGCGCCATTGGCGAGCTTGTTGACGAAGGCGTCCACCTTGTCGTCGCCGCTGCTGCGCACGGGCGGCGTGAGCGCGCTGTTCGCGTCCCAGCCCTGGCCCTTGCCGAGCGCGCCGTTGGCCGAGGCGTTGCCGTAAGCGCGGCCAAGCGCGCTCAGCATCGCCATATTGCCTTCGTTGCCGCTGCCGCCCGAACCCGACAGCCCCTGCATCGCGCTGGCGATGCCGCCCGCGCCGTTCGCGCCGCCTGTGCTGTTGGGATCGCCGCCCATCGCGCGCGTGAGCTGCTTGATCATGGCGTTGGCCACGCCAATGCCTTTGTTCGACATCTGCTGCGCGAGCTGCTGATCCATCATCGACTGGAACTGCGCGCCGTCGCTGGAATCGAGCGGGCCGTCCGAGGGCGTCGCATCGCGCATGCTCTTGAGCATCATCTGCGTGAACACGGCGTCGAACTGCTTCGCGGCGGCCTTCACGCCCTGCTGCGGCGAGGCATTGGCGGCCGCGCGCATGGCGTCGAAACCCTGCACGTCCAGCGCGAAGCGGTTCGTGATGTCGAGATTGCCGTTGCCGATATTCGACTTATCCATTTTTCACGTCCTCAGATAATTTCGAGGTCGGCGCGCAACGCACCCGCCGCCTTCATTGCCTGCAGGATCGACATCAGATCCGCCGGCGTCGCGCCCAGCGCATTGAGCGCCTTGACGACTTCCGCGAGATTGGCGCCCGCCGTGACGAGCTTGAGCGCGCCGTTATCCTGCTTCAACTGGATCTGCGACTGGCGTGTCGCGACCGTTTGTCCATTCGAGAACGCGCCCGGCTGGCTGACCGCCGTCTGCGTGTTCACGACCACCGAGAGATTGCCGTGCGCCACCGCGCACGATTCCAGCGTCACCATCTGGTTCATGACGATCGAGCCGGTGCGCGCGTTCAGGATCACCTTCGCCGCCGGCTGGGCCGGGCGCACGTCGAGATTCTGGATCTGCGCGATGAAACCGACCTGCGAAGCCGGATCGGCCGGGCCGTGCACCTGGATCGTGCGGCCGTCGACCGCCGCCGCGGTGCCCGCGCCGAACATATTGTTGACCGCCGCCACGATGCGCTGCGTCGTGTCGTAGTCCATATCGTTGACTTCCATCTGCAGCAGGCCGCCCGGCTGCGAAACCGGCGACGGCACCGCGCGCTCGACCGTCGCGCCCGCCGCGATACGGCCCGCCGCGAGCTGGTTGACCTGCACCTTGCTGCCGTTGGCCGACGCGCCCGCGCCGCCCACCGCCACGTTGCCCTGGGCCAGCGCGTAGACCTGGCCGTCCGCCCCCTTGAGCGGCGTGAGCAGCAGCGTGCCGCCGCGAATGCTCTTGGCGTTGGCCAGCGACGACACCGTCACGTCGATCGTCTCGCCCGGACGCGCGAACGGCGGCAGCGTCGCCGTCACGATCACCGCCGCGACGTTCTTGAGCTGCATGTTGTTGAGCGTCTGCGAGGAACCGCTGGCGCTCGACGTGTTGTTGATCGAGATGCCCAGGTTCGCGAGCATGTTGGCAAGCGTCTGCGTGGTGAACGGCGCCTGGGTGGTCTGGTCGCCGGTGCCGTCCAGCCCCACCACGAGGCCATAGCCGATCAGCGGGTTGTCACGCACGCCCGCGAACGAGACGAGGTCCTTGACGCGTTCGGCGCGCGCGGGAGCGGCATAAGCCAGCAGCGCCCCGCAGGCAAACACGAAGCCCGCCACCACGCCGAAAGCGGTCAGGAGATCTTTCACGCGCGAGCGGCGCGTGCGCTGGAAACGGATCTTTACCATGGCGCCACATTCAGGAAAAAGCGTTGCAGCCAGCCCATGGTCTCGGCCTCGTCGATTACGCCTTTCGCGGAGTATTCGATCTTCGCATCGGCGACATCGGTCGAGAGCACGGAGTTGTCTCCGGCAACGGTGTTCGGATTCACGACGCCGGAGAAGCGTACGAATTCATTGCCCTGGTTGATGAGCATCTGCTTTTCGCCCGACACCACCAGGTTGCCGTTGGGCAGCACGTTCGTGACCGTCACGGTGATGACGCCCGTGAAGGTGTTGGAGGCGTTCGCACCGCCCGTGGCGTCGAACTGGTTCGCGCCGGTGGCCGACAGATTCGCGCGCGAGAAGAAGCCCGGCGCGAAGCCCGCGGTCGGCACGTTGAAGCTGGTGCTGCCGCCGCGTTTGGTGTTGGCGCCCGAGGATTTCGTGGCGTTGATGTTTTCGGAAATGACGATGGTGAGAATGTCGCCGGTATTGCGCGGACGCTGGTCTTCGAACAGCGGTCGCCCCACATAGCCCGGGTTGTAGATCGAACCCGGCGAGGTGTTGACGGGCGGCGGCGGCGGCACGGCCGTCATCGGCTGCTGCACGATCGGCTGCCGGTTCGGGATATAGGCGCAGCCTGCCAGCGCGGCCAGCGCAAGACACAATGCGGACGACAGCGACGCCGCCACGGCGCGCGAGGTCGCCCGGCGCACTGCGTGCTGCCGCGAACGAGAGTTGAACTGAACGGACTGGCCCATATTCCTCACCACTTCTATTGCGTACTGCTATTGCGGTTGCTTCAAAAGTCCTGCGGTGCCGCGCGCGGTGCTTAGACCTGCATCTGGCTCAGGGTCTGCAGCATCTGGTCGGACGTCGTCAGCGCCTTGCTGTTGATTTCGTAGGCGCGCTGCGTCTGGATCATGTTCACCAGTTCCTGCACCACGTTCACGTTCGACGATTCGACGTAGCCTTGGTTGAGCGAGCCCGAACCGTTCAGGCCCGGCGTCGTCACCGTGGGCGCACCCGACGAGGCCGTTTCCGACACCAGGTTTTCGCCGTTGCTTTGCAGACCGGCCGGGTTGATGAACATCGCCACCTGCAGCGAGCCGATCGTGGTGTTACCGGTCGAGCCCGGCGTCGTCACCGTCACCACGCCGTCGCTGCCGATAGTCAGCGAGGTGGCGTTGGCCGGCACCGTGATGGCGGGCAGCACCGGATAGCCGCTCGCGGTCACCAGCTGGCCTTGCGAGTTGGTCTGGAACGAGCCGTCGCGCGTGTACTGCGTCGTGCCGTCGGGCATCTGCACCTGGAAGAAGCCCGCGCCGTTGATCGCCACGTCCTTCGAGTTGCCGGTCTGCTGCAGGTTGCCCTGGGTGTAAAGGCGCTCGGTGGCGACCTGCTGCACGCCGGTGCCGACCTGGCTGCCCGACGACATTTCGGTGGTCTGGGTGGAGTTCGCACCCGGCTGACGCAGCGTCTGGTACATGAGGTCCTCGAACACGGCGCGCGAACCCTTGAAGCCATTGGTGCTCACGTTCGCGAGGTTGTTCGAGATCACGTCCATCTGCGCCTGCTGGGCGTTCATGCCGGTAGCGGCAATGTAGAGCGATCGGTTCACGGTGTCTTTCTCCCGGCGCGTAGTCTGCTTGGTGCGAGACCGGCGGCCTAAAAATACTTAGCTGAAATTGAGCAGCTGGTTAGCGCTCTGTTCGTTCTGGTCGGCGGTCTGCAAAAGCTTGGTCTGCATCTGGAACTGGCGCGCGTTGGTGATCATCGAGACCATCGCGGCGACCGGATTCACGTTGCTGCCTTCGAGCGATTCGGTGGCGATCTTGACCGTCTGGTCCGCATCGGCCGGATTGCCGTCGGCGGTGCGGAACAGGCCGTCGTCGCCGCGCTGGAGCGAACCCGCGGGCGGATTGACGAACTTGATCTGGTCGATCATGGCGATGGCGCTGGACGGGCTTCCCGGGGCAAGCGCCGACACCGTGCCGTCGGAGCCAATCGTCACCGCCGAACCCGGCGGCACCGCGATCGGGCCGCCGCCGCCGATCACCTGCTGGTTGCTGGCCGTGACGAGCTGGCCGTTTTCATCGACGTGCAGATTGCCCGCGCGCGTGTAGGCCTCGTTGCCGTCCGCCGTCTGCACGGCCATGAAGCCGTTGCCCTGGATCGCGATATCGAGCGGATTGCCGGTCTTCGAAATCGCACCGGGCGTCATGTCGGAGCCTGGGGTCGCCGACAGCACGAAGGTGCGCGTGGTCGAATCGTTGACGGTGGAACCGTCGCCGAACGACATCGGCACGGAGCGGAAATTCGCCAGCTGCGCGCGAAAGCCCGTGGTCGAGACGTTGGCCAGGTTGTTCGCGACGACGGCCTGCTGCTCGAGCGCCTGGCTCGTGCCCGTCATCGCGGTATAAATCAGTCGGTCCATGATGTGCCCGGTGCGAAGTTAGACAAACGTGCTTACATCTGCAGCAGCGTCTGGTCGACGGTCTGCTGCGTCTTGATGGTCTGCGCGTTGGCCTGGTAGTTACGTTGCGCCGTGATCAGGTCGACCAGCTGGTTGGTCAGATCGACGTTCGACGATTCCACCGCGCCGCCCGTGAGCGTGCCGTGGTTGGTGCTGCCCGGCGTCGAGACCTGCGCCACGCCCGAAGCCGCGGTTTCCTGGAACTGGTTGCCGCCCAGGTTCTGCAGGCCGTTCGGGTTGTTGAAGTTGGCGAGCACGACCTGACCGAGCGTCTTGGTCTGGCCGTTCGAGTAGTTGCCGGTGATGGTGCCGTCCGAGCCAACCGTGAAGTTCGACAGCGTGCCGCTGGCGTAACCGTCCTGCGCGAGGTTGTTCACGCCGTTGGTGCCGCCGTACTGCGTGGTGCCCTTGAAGTCGAGCGTGACGGCCATCGAAGCCGCGCCGTCCGCGAGCTTGCCGCCCGCCGTGCCGATCTGCAGCGTCATCTGGCCCGTGCCCGTGGCCACACCCGCCGTGTCGGTCGACGAGACCAGCGAGCCCGACGAGTTGAACGACATCGTGCCGACTTGCGACGTGGTGCCGCCCGACACGCCCGAGTACACGGTGTAGAGCTGGTTGCCGCTCGCGTCCGTGCCGCCCTTCACGAAGTACATGTTGACCTGCTGCTTGCCGCCAAGCGAGTCGTAGGCCGTGATCGACGTCGAGTAGTTGTAGCTCGCCGAATCGGTCGCGCTGAAGGTCGTGTCGGTGGGCGTGCTCGCCTGCGCGTTCAGGTTCAGCTGCGCCGTGACGCTGGTGGTCGCGACCGGTGCGATGTTGGTCGTCGGCACTTGCAGCGGCACAGTTTGCGCCGTGTTGACCACGCCGCTCGTACCGGCTGCGTAGCCCATCAGATCGTTGCCGGCGGCATCGGTGATGTAGCCGTTCTTGTCGAGCTGGAACACGCCGTTACGCGAATACGTGACGGTGCCGTTGTTCGACATCTGGAAGAAGCCGTTGCCGTTGATGGCGACGTCGAGCGCCTGGCCGGTCGTGGTGATCGTGCCTTGCGAGAAGTTCTGCTGCACTTCGGAGAGCGCCGCACCCAGACCGATCTGCGTGTTGACCGAAGTCGCCACGGTGTTCGCGTAGACATCGGCGAACTGCGCCGCGCTCTGCTTGAAGCCAACGGTATTGGCGTTGGCGATGTTGTTGCCGATGACGTCGAGGTCGTTCGACGAAGCGGCGAGGCCGCTCAATCCTTGCTGGTAGCCCATGAGTGCTTACTCCGCGCTGTCGTTTATCGGGTTCAGAGAATGCCGGCCACGCTCGAAAGCGGGACCGTCTTGCCGTTGGCGAGCGAAAGGCCCGCCGTGCCGTCGGATTGCTGGATCACGGCGTTGACCTTGCTCGCGACGAGCGCCGTCGCGGCGGTGGCCTGACCGTTGACCGTCGCGCTCGCGCTGATCGTGTAGTCGCCGTCGGCAACCGTTGCGCCCGACGAGTCGGTGCCGTTCCAGGTGACCGGCACGGTGCCTGCCGACTGCGCGCCCAGGTCGAGCGTGTTGACGACTTTGCCCGCCGAGTTGGTGATCGTGATCTTGACGTCCGAGGCGGCCGACGTGAGCTGCACGCCGAGCTGCGGCGACGCGCCGCTGGCAACCGTTGCCGTGCTGCCTGCGGCCAGCACCGTCGAGCCGATCAGCAGCGCCGACTGGGCGTTCTGGCCCGCGGAAAGCTGCGTCGACAGCGACGAGAGCGAGGTGTTCAGGCTCGCGATGCCCGACACCGTATTGATCTGGGCGAGCTGCGAGGTCATCTGCGAGCTGTCCATCGGGCTGGTCGGATCCTGGTTCTGCAACTGCGTGACGAGCAGGCGCAGAAAGGTCTGTTGCAGATCGCTGCCGCTGGTCGCAGACGACGAGCTCGAGGAGCTGGCCGACGTACCGTTCATGGTGTCGAGCAGGGTCTGCGAAACGGTGGCGGAACTGCCGCCGATGGTGGTGTTGCTGGAGGTCAACGCGTTCTCCTCGGATACGCTGTCTGTTGCTGGGTAGCGTGTGGTGTGGTTCCCGGTCCTGCGCCGGCTCAGGTCTGCTTGAGTCGCTTACGTGCCGATCGTCAGGGTCTTGAGCATCAAGGTCTTGGCGGTGTTCAGGGTTTCGATGTTGGCCTGATACGAGCGCGACGCCGAAATCATGTTCACCATTTCCTGCACCGGATCGACGTTCGGCATGCTCACGTAGCCGTTGGCGTCGGCGGCGGGATTGTCTGGGTCGTAGGTCTGCTTCATCGGCGTCGGATCGTCGATCACGCCCGTCACCTTCACGCCGCCCACCTGCTGGCCGGATGCGCTGCGCGCGCCGCCGAGCGGATTGACCGCGAACACGACCTGCTTGGCCTTGTAGGGCTGGCCGTCCGGGCCGGTCGTACTGTCGGCGTTGGCGAGATTGGACGCCGTCACGTTCAGGCGCTGCGATTCCGCCGACATGGCGGAACCGGCAACGCTGAAGATATTCATGAGGGATGGCATGGTTTCGTTGACCTCGGGTCGGTGCGTGTCGGTGCTGCTGGCTTAAAACGTTTGCTGTGTCAGGCGGTCAAGGACGGCTTAGCTCGAACCCGACTGGATCGCCGAGAGCATCGTCTTGATCTGCTGCGACACCACGGTCATGCCCGATTCGAAATGCAGCGCGTTGTCCGCGAACTGCACGCGCTCGGTGTCGAGATCGACCGTGTTGCCGTCGAGCGCGGGCTGCGTCGGGATGCGGTACATCACCGGGCTCGAATACGTATCGGCCGGGCCGCCGGTCGCGATCAGCTTCGCGTTGCCCGCGAGGTGACCCGCTTCGGTGGTCGCCATCGACATGCCGCTCGTCACGCCGGCCGGTTGCGCGAGCGCGAGCGGCTGGAAGTTGCCGGTGGCGGACGTGCCGGTAGCGGACGTGCCGGTGGCGGACGACGCTGCGCCGCCCGGGGTGGCCGCGCCCGCGTGCCTGAGCGCACCCGCGAGCGAAGCCGAAAAATCGACGTCGCGCGCCTGGTAACCCGGCGTGTCGGCGTTCGCGATGTTCGAGGACAGCAGCGCCTGGCGCGTCGCGCGCACATCGAGCGCTTCGCGGCCAAAGGCGAATTCGGCGTCGAGTTTGTCCAGCATCGGGCGTTCTCCGTTACACGAAATGAAAGGCTGCGTCGGCGCATTCATCGCGCATCCGTTGTTTGGATCGAACGCGCAGGCCTTTTCGCATGGAGAGGAATGTTAGGCGGGGTACGCAAGAACCAATCGGACGAATAGCCGGTAACTCGCCCCTCTATTCAACGCCAGGAAGCCGGGCGCGCCACCTAGAATGCGAGGCGTGTCAATGCAATCGAGAGAGAACGACCATGCCGCAGACAGCTCACCTGCGCGCCCACCGCGCGGCAGCGACAAGGCTCGCGCCCGGCCGTTCGGTCCGCCAACCCGCCTGGCGCGCCGCTTGGGCCGCGTTGGCCGCGCTGATTGCGGCGTCGAGCCTGCTTGCCAGCGGCGCGGCCAGCGCGCAGAGCGACGCATCGGCCCAGCAGATCTATATCGCGGGTCCTGGCGACCGCGCCGGTGAAGACGCGCAACGCATGAGCGCGATGCTCAACGAGCCCTCGAAGAGCAAGGCCGCCGCCAACGCCGCGGCGTATGCGGAAATCGCGAAGTCGCTGTCCTATGGCGCGAACGCGCGCGCAGCGCAGGCCCCCGCCGCCCAGAGCGGCATGATTTCGATTCCCGGAGCGGGCGAGCGCGGCACCGCCGTCGCCCAGAACGCCGGCGCCAGCGACGCGCCGCAGATCGTCACGATTGCTTCGCCGGGTACGCCAGCCGCACCGGTTACCTCGTCCCTGCAGCGCCCCGCGATCGTGCGCGCCGTGCAGCCGATGCGCGTGCCGCCCGCCGCGATGAATGCCAACATGAATCCGAATGCCACCGCCGGCGGCTTCCAGCGCGTGAGCGTGGCTGCGCCGTCGCGCGCGGTGACGCCGGTCGTCGTGCCGGGCGCGGCGGCTTACGGCCAGTCCGTGCAAGTCGCCCAAGCCGTGCAGGCCGTCCAGCCGGTGCCGCCCGGCCAGGAAGACGGCGAGCGCATCCGCGCCGCCGCCCTCGCCTACCTGCAACAACAGTCGGCGGGTTTGCCCGGCAAGGTCGAAGTGAGCGTCGCGCCGGTGTTCCCGCGCGGCCTCGCGGCTTGCGACGCGCTCGAACCGTTCATGCCGCCCGGCGCGCGCAGCTTCGGCCGCACCACGGTGGGCGTGCGCTGCGTGGGTGCGAAGCCGTGGACGCTCTACGTGCAGGGCCGCGTGGTCGTGCAGATCACCTATTACGTCGCATCGCGCCAGATCAACCCGGGCGAGGCGCTGTCCGCCGTCGACTTCGTGCCGCGCGACGGCGATCTCTCGACGCTGCCGCAAACCGTCATCACCGATCCCTCCCAGGCCAACGGCGCGATAGCGCTCATGCGCATCACCTCGGGCCTGCCGCTGCGCTCAGACATGCTGCGCAGCGCCTCGTCGGTGGTGATCGGCCAGACGGTCAAGGTGATCGCGGTCGGCGCGAATTTCACGATTTCCTCGGAAGGCAGCGTGCTCAACAACGCCGCGCCGGGCCAGCTGGTGCGCGTGCGCACGCCCAACGGACAGATCATTAGCGGCGTGGTGAAAGACGCCGCAACGGTGCAGGTGCAGATTTAGGGACGAGTCAAGATCCGAACGACGCCCGATCGACGCCGGACCCGATGCAGAACGCATCGCGATCGGGCCCGAAAATGCCCAGGATGGCTATGTGCGTAAGGACACGTAACATCGTGTAACGGCTGGAGATTCGCGCTAAAGTTCGCGCGCCCCCTTGCCGTTATCAAGGCCATACGGATCAGGAAGCCCCATCGTGAAAATCGACACCTCCAACCGCAATGACGCGCTCCCGCTGCAGGATGGCCTGACGCGCGCGCAACAAGGCGAAACCGCAAGCACTGCGACGACCGCTGGCGCGACGTCCAGCGCCCCGGCCGCGAGCGCCGCAAGCGCTCAAAGCACGAGCTCGGACGCCAACGTGAGCCTTTCCAACCTTTCTTCCTCGCTGCGTTCGCTCGCGGCGAGCGGCTCGGCCGACATCGACACGGCGCATGTCCAGTCGATCAAGGACGCCATCAAGAACGGCACGCTGCAGATCGACACCGGCAAGATCGCCGATGGCATTCTGGAAACGGCGCGCGGCCTGGTGAAGCCGGCTGCTTCCGGCAGCTAGTCAGCCAGACAGCGCGGCGGCGGGCCGTCCCTCACAACCCGCTTTAACGGTGGTACCCGATGAAAGACGCTCTTCTCGCCACATTGATCGACGAACACGCCGCGGTGGAGGCATTCGCCTCGCTGCTCGCCTTCGAGGAGAAGGCGCTCACCACGGCCGACGGCATGGATTCGCTGCCGCAGATCGTCGAGCAGAAGACGACGCTCACGCAACGCATGTCCGGTCTCGAAAAGGTGCGCGACGCGCAGCTCAAGGGCCTCGGGCTGCCGACCGGGCGCAAGGGCATCGAAATGGCCTGCGCCGGCGACACGCGTCTGTCGGGTCAATGGGAACTGCTCAAGGGTTCGACCGAGCGTGCGCGCCGCCAGAATCTGACCATCGGCATGATGGTGCGCACCCGCATGGAACATAACCGCCGGGCGCTCGCGATCCTGCGCGGCGAAACGAATAGCGGCACCTCGATGCTGTATGGGCCGGATGGCCGCCTGCCACAGTTCGGGCTGTAACTGACTGATCCGTAAAAGATGATGGGAAAAGCCGAGGCCTGGGTGCTTCGGCTTTTTGCGTTTGGGTCTCGGGAGGCCGACACATCGGCACGCACCCGCGCGTGACACAAGCCCCCCAAGAAAAAAGCCGAAGCGCTCACACGCTCCGGCTTCCCCCTCCCCGTAGCGCCGATCTCGCGGCGCCGTGCTTGTTCAAGCCTGTTCAGTTCTCCTGCCCGGCCCACGCCATCTCGCGCAGACGCGTGCGCAGTCGCGCCACCGCCTGGCTGTGCAGCTGGCACACGCGCGATTCGCTGACTTCCATCACCGCGCCGATTTCGCGCAGGTTCATGCCGCGCTCGTAGTAGAGCGACATCAGCAGCTTTTCGCGTTCGGGCAGGCGCTCGATCGCTTCGACCAGCGCGCCGCGCAAGCTGTCGTCGAGCAGCGCCGAGAGCGGGTCCGAGTGATCGACGCAGTAGCGGTCGAGAAACGGCTCGTCGTCGGCCGAGCGGTCGAAGTCTTCGTAGTAGATCAGCTGGCTGCCATGCAGGTCCTGCAGCATCGACTGGTATTCGTCGAGCGGCATTTCCAGATGGTTGGCGATCTCGGTTTCGCTCGCGGAGCGGCCCAGACGCTGCTCGACCTTGTGCACCGCGCTTTCCACCTCGCGCGAGGTGCGACGCAGGCTGCGCGGCAGCCAGTCGTTGCTGCGCAGCTCGTCGAGCATCGCGCCGCGGATACGCTGGCTTGCATAGGTTTCGAATTGTGCGCCCTGGTCTTCCTTGTAGCGGTTGGCGGCGTCCATCAGGCCGATCATGCCGGCCTGGATCAAGTCATCCAGATCCACGCTCGCGGGCATTTTCGCCACGAGTTGCAGACCCAGGCGCCGTACCAGCGGCGCGTATTTCGCCAGCACGTCGGCCTGCGAAATCTTTCCTTGAGCGTTGTACATCGTGCTCTCCTTTCGACCGCAGCCCAAGGCTTTTACGCCCGCTGCGATCCCATGCAAATTAATCGCTTGTTTCCCTTGCCTGCGCTCTCGAAACCCACGTCAAGCGTGTTGGGGCGTCGGGCGAGGCACGGGCGGGTCCGCCCGCCATCCTGCATGGGCCGACGCAGGCGCGGATGGAACGCCAGTGACGGTCGAAACAAATGATTCAGCGGCATTGCCGTGCCCCGCCTGGGCGCTCGCGAGCGCCGATACCGCGGCAGCCGCCACGCCCGCAGGCGCGGTTTCCACCTTCGACGCCGACGCCTGGGCGCTATCGGCCGCCACCGCCTCGGCGAAACTCGAGCGGCCCGAGCCGCTCGAACGGGCCGACAGCGCGGGGCGCATCGGCCAGTGCGGCAGCTCGGCAGCGACGTGACGGAAGTCGCGTGCGGCCGCCGTCGACGGGAATGCATCGACGATGCAGCGCGACAGTTGCACCGCGCGCGGCATATGCGGGTCCGCTGCCACGCAGCCCGCGTTTTCGATCGACACCGTCAGGTAGCGGCTGGCCACCCCGGCGAGGTTCTCGAACGCAGCCTGCGCTTCCGGTCCATGCTCGATGTGGTTCGCCAGCACGCGGAACTGGCCGATCGCATGCGCGAAGTGCAGCCGTTTCATGCAGGCGTAGGCATCGGTGATCGCCTGCGCGGAAACACGCATCACGATCAGCAGGTCATGCGCATGCATCGCGAGCGGCGACAGCGCGCCTTCAGCGTCGAGCTGCGCATCGATCAGCACGAAATCGGCCGGACCAGTCAGCACCTTGTTCAACTGCGCGCTGGTGTACTGCGCGCGGTGCTCGCGCGAGGCGGCCAGCACGCCGAAGCCCAGGGCGTGACGCCCCACCGCTTCGTCGAGCGCCATCTCGCCGCGCATCACCGCCGCGAAGTTGCCCGCGCCGCGCACGCCGCCGAGCAGCCCGCTCACCGAGCGAGGCCCGAGGCATTCGTCGATGATGAGCACGTCCTTGCCTTGCGCGGTCAGCGCCGCTGCGAGGTTGATCACGGCGGTCGTGCGTCCCGGCGCACCGGGGCCGCCCGTCACCGCGATCACCCGCGAGCCTTCGCGCGCCAGCAGCCGCCGCAGGCCTTCTGCCTGATCGATCACAAACTTATCCAAACCGGACCTCGTGGGCTTGCGAATTCGAGCGGTTCGACAGCGCCGACAGCAGTGCCGGAATGTCGTCCTCGTGCGGCACGAACGGCGAGCGGTCGCGCGGCACGCAGAAGGCGCTGCGAATCAGGAAGCGGCGCGTGGCCACGTACAGGTTCTCAGGCACCTTCTGGCCGGTCGAGACGTAGTGCACCGGCAGCTTGTAGCGCAGCACCGTATCGAGCGTGCTGCCGAGGTTGGTGGCCTCGTCGAGCTTGGTGAGAATGCAGCCGGTCAGCGGCGATTCGTCCGGGCCGCTTTGATAGGCCTGCACCACTTCGTTGAGCGTGTCGCCGTGGTTGGTCGCCGAGAGCAGCAACAGACGCTGCACCGGGCGGCCCGTGCCGCACAGCATGCCGATCTGGTCGGCCACGGCGCGGTCGCGCTGGCTCATGCCGATCGTGTCGATCAGCACGATGTGCTTGCTCTTGAGTTCGGTGAGCGCGAGCTCCAGATCCGCGCCGTCGCGCACCGCGTGCACGGAAACGCCCAGGATCTTGCCGAAGATGCGCAGCTGCTCGTGGCCGCCGATACGGTAGCTGTCGGTGGTGAGCAGCGCGACCTTGCTGGCGCCGAAGCGCATCACGCAGCGCGCGGCGAGCTTCGCGGTGGTGGTGGTCTTGCCCACGCCCGTCGGGCCCATCAGCGCGAACACGCCGCCGCGCTCCATCAGCGCTTCTTCGTCTTCGAGCACCGGCAGATTCGATTCGAGCACCGACTGGACCCATTCCATGCCGGCTTCTTCGGTTTCCACATCCGGCAGACGCTCGATCATCATCTTGACGAGCTGCGCCGAGAAACCCGCTGCGAACAGCTGCTTGGTGAGCGCGCCCTGCACCGGGCTGCGACGCTGGCGCTCACCCCACAGCAGACCCGCGAACTGCTCTTCCATCATGCCGCGCATCGACGCAAGCTCGTTCATCACGGTCTCGTTAACGACCTGCTCGATGCGCGAGCGGATCGCTTCGCTCACCGTTTGCGCCGTGTTCGCGGCTGCCGCTGCGGCGGCCTGTTCGGACGGCGCCGGACCGGCAGCGTCGGCGCTCTGGCCGATGCTGCGCGCAGCGCGGCGGGCGGCGGCGTGGGCCGCTTCGAGCGCCCATTGCGGCTGGCTTGCTTCGATATCGGCGGGATGCACGGGATCGGCGGTCATGCCCAGACCCCTGGCCATGGCCGCGGACGGCGACATGCCGGGCACCTTGGCGCTTTCCTGCTGGTTTTGCTGATTCTGCTGGCTGGCGATGCGGCGCGCGTGGTCGATCAGCCAGGGATTCGTTTCGGCCATCGTGCGCGGCGCGCTCGCCGGTTCGCCGAACGGTTGCGCGACGGCTTGCTCCAGCAGCGCAGCGGCTTCGCGTGCGGCGCTCGAGGTCGAGGCCGGGCGGTTTGCTGCGCCGTTGGCCGGGAAGGTGCCGAACGGCGAGGCAGCCATCGTCTGCGAGGTCGGCGGCATGGTCGATTGCTGCGCGGCCTGACCGGCGGCGGCGCGCGAGGCGGGGGCGTTCACCGGTTTGGCGGGCTTCGGTTGCAGCGATTGCGCCAGCGAGACGCCGAGGTCGTCGGCGTGATCGTCGTCGCTATCGTTGCCATCGTTGCCATCGTCGCGATCGTTGCCATAGGCGCCGCTCCTGCTGTCCGCACCTGCGGCGCCCGGTTCCACGCCCACTTCCGGACTCGCGCCGAACACCGACGAGAACACGTCGGGCATGCCGCCGCTCGCGTAGGGGTTGCCGAAGCTCGCGGCGGCGGCGGACGCTGCGGGCGAAGCTGCCGTGGCGGGCGCGCTCATCGGGCTCGCGGCGCCGGGCAGCGCTGCGCGCTGCATGCGCGTGGCGAGCGCCTGGGATGGCGACGACGATTGCGGTTGCGCTGCACCGAGGCGCGCTGCATCCGCCGGCGCGATGGCCGCGAGGTCGCTGTCCGCGAGCGCGACGATTTCGACCGTGCCATCGTCGAGCGTGCGGTTCGACAGGACGACGGCGTCCGCACCCAGCGCTTCGCGCACGAGGCGCAGAGCGTCGCGGCTATTGCCACCGATGAATTTGCGAATGTTCAAGCTATGCCCCTGATGAGGAATGCGGCCTGCGCCGCCTGTCGTATGCCGATGGATTGCGTCTGGATCACTGCGGGAACACGCATCGCGTGAACCCTTCTCCGATGTTGGAATTATTTCGAAGGTGAGCCACTCACGATCGATGGATCAGGACGGGGAAATGTGGGCAATTCGGCCAATGACATGGGACGGGGGATGGAGGCACGCGATCGGTGCCCAGCAACTGTCGCCACCACGCGATAGATCATGCGCGGTCGTGGAGACCAAATATGCGACTAACTAATCGACCTATAATCCGGTCTATTGACCGGCGTCACCACGCGCCGCCTGCGACCTGTTCGCTTCATTTGGGAAATCCGCAAAATGGAAAGCATCCTGGCAAGAGCATCGATTGGCATCAGCGAACTGAAGGTGAACCCCATGGCAGCGATCGAACAAGCCGACGGTCCCGTCGCAATCCTCAACCGGAACAAGCCGGTTGCTTACCTGATTCCCGCAAGCGAATGGGAAGCCATCTGTGACCGGCTCGAAGACATCGAGCTCGCGGAGCTTGCGCGTTCCCGTATGAACGACGGTCGCAAGACAGTGAGAGTCAAGCTCGAAGACCTATAACTTGCATTTTCACGAAGATGCGCTCAAGGAATGGGAGCGCCTCGATGCCACTGTTCGACGGCAGTTCACGAAGAAGCTAACCGAGCGGTTGATGAAGCCGCGCGTCAAATCGGCGCGATTGGGAGGCATGGGCGACGCCTACAAGGTCAAACTCGTCGCTTCGGGTTATCGCTTGATCTATCAGGTCATCGACGACGAGCTAATCGTGCTGGTGATCGCAATCGGCAAGCGGGAGGCGAACGAGGCGTATCGAAAGGCACACACCCGCCTGACGTAAAAAATGCCCGCGAATTGCGGGCATTCCTGGGAGCACAAATTGAAAAAGCCACGCCTGTTCGACGCGTTACAGCAAGGATTCAAAGACCTGGCCGAACTTCGGGAACGCGCACCCGGTACAGAACATCAATCCGCTCCGGCGACTGCCCTCACCTCTCTCAACCCACCCCCACCACATTCACCACCTTCACATTGCGCGTATCCGGCACTTCCGCGTACGACAGCACCTTCAACTGCGGCAGGCTGCGCCGCAGGAAGCGCGAGAGCATCGGACGCAGCGCATGCTGCACCAGCAGCACCGGCGCCAGACCCAGCACCTGCTGACGGCCCATCGCCGTTTCGGTCTGCGTGAGCAGCGTATGCGCGAGGCCCGGCTCCAGCCCCGGATTCGGCCCGGAGGTCAGCGTCTGCGACAGCACACGCTCCAGGTTTGCGTCGAGGCCCATCACCTGCATGTCGCCGTTGCCCGGGAACCACTGCTGCGTGATCGCGCGGCCCAGCGATATGCGCACCGCCGCCGTGAGATCGTGCGCGTCCGGCGAGCGCTGCGCGTGTTCGGCCAGCGACTCCATGATCGTGCGCATGTCGCGGATCGGCACGCCTTCTTCCAGCAGGTTCTGCAGCACCTTTTGCAGCGTCGTGACCTGCATGATCTTCGGCACCAGATCGTCGACCAGCGACGGCGTGTCTTTCTGCACGCGCTCCAGCAGGGCCTGCACTTCGCGGCGGCCGAGCAGTTCTGCGGCGTGCGTCACCACGAGGTGATTCAGGTGAGTCGCCACCACCGTGCTCGAATCGACCACCGTGTAGCCGAACACCTGCGCCTGTTCGCGCATGTTCGAATCGATCCAGATCGCCGGCAGGCCGAACGCGGGATCGGTGGTCGGCGTGCCCGGCAGCACTGCGCTCACCTGACCCGGGTTGATCGCGAGCCACTGGCCCGGATACGCCTCGCCCGAGCCCACTTCCACGCCCTTGAGCGTGATGCGGTAGGCGTTCGGACGCAGTTCCAGGTTGTCGCGGATATGGATGACCGGCGGCAGGAAACCGATTTCCTGTGCGAACTTCTTGCGGATGCTCTTGATGCGCTTGAGCAGTTCGCCGTCGGTGTTCTTGTCGACCAGCGGAATGATGCGGTAGCCCACTTCCAGGCCGAGCGTGTCGATTAGCGCCACGTCGTCCCAGCTCGCCTCGGTGTTTTCGACCGGCGCAGCGGCCGCCGGCAGCACGTCGGCCAGCACGGCGCTCGCCTTCTTCGCCTCGGCGCTCTTTTTCATCACGCGGCCAAGCTGGATCGCGCCGCCGCCCAGCAGCAAGAAGGCGAAGTGCGGCATGCCCGGGATCAGACCCATCATCAGGAGGATCGAGCCGGTGATCACCAGCACGCGCGGGTTCGTGAACAACTGGCCCGTCAACTGCGTGCCGATGTCTTCGTTGGTCGCCACGCGCGAAACGATCACGCCGGCGGCGGTCGAAATCACCAGCGACGGAATCTGCGCAACGAGGCCGTCACCGATGGTCAGCAGCGTGTAGGTTTCGCCCGCCGCGCCGAACGCCATGCCGTGCTGCACCACGCCCACGATCAGGCCGCCGATGATGTTGATCGCCATGATCAGCAAACCGGCGATCGCATCGCCGCGCACGAACTTGCTGGCGCCGTCCATCGAGCCGTAGAACTCGGCTTCCTGGGCAATTTCCGTGCGGCGCTTGCGGGCGGCTTCTTCGTTGATGAGACCGGCGTTCAGGTCGGCGTCGATCGCCATCTGCTTGCCCGGCATCGCGTCGAGCGTGAAGCGCGCGGACACTTCAGCGATACGCCCCGCGCCCTTGGTGATCACCATGAAGTTGATCACCATCAGGATCACGAACACCACGATACCGACGGCGAAGTTGCCGCCCACGAGGAAGTGGCCGAACGATTCGATCACCTTGCCCGCGGCGTCGGGGCCAGTGTGGCCTTCGAGCAGCACGATACGCGTGGACGCCACGTTCAGCGACAGGCGCAGCAGCGTGGAGAACAGCAGCACGCTCGGGAACGCGGCGAAATCGAGCGGCTTCATGGTGTACATGCTGACCAGCAGCACCATCACCGAGAGCGCGATGTTGAAGGTGAACAGCAGATCCAGCAGGAACGGCGGCAACGGCAGGATCATCATGCCGAGGATCATGCAGATCAGGATCGGCCCGGCGAGTGCGCGCAGATTCGTGCTTTGCAGCATCTCTGGGCGCCGCGCGAGGAAACCAGTGCGGGCGTTCATTACGTTGCTCCTTCATTGCCGTCGCGCGCGGTGTCGGCGCGACCTGCGGTGCTTGCTTGATTCGGTGCTGCGTTCGCGGCATTGGCTGCGGCAGCGTCAGTCTTTGCCGCGCCGTCTTCCGGCGACAGCGTTTCGTCGGCTTCCTCGGCGGCGTCCTCGTCGCTCACGCCGCCCTTGTCCAGTTCCGGCGGCACGTCCAGGTCGGTGGGCGCCATCGGCACGTCGCCGCCATGTTCGCGAAAGCGCTTGAGCTGATAGACCCACGCGAGCACCTGCGCGACCGCGCCGTAGAGCGGGCCGGGAATTTCGCGGTTCAGATCGACGTTGTGATAGAGCGCGCGGGCGAGCGGCGGCGCTTCGAGCAGGGGGATGTTGTGCTCGGTGGCGAGATCGCGGATACGCGCCGCCACCAGGTTCACGCCCTTGGCGACCACGCGCGGCGCACGCATTTCGCCGTCGGTGTATTGCAGCGCGACGGCGAAGTGCGTCGGGTTGGTCACCACCACGTCGGCCTTGGGCACTTGCGCCATCATGCGGCGGCGCGCCATGGCGCGCTGCTGCTGGCGAATGCGGCCTTTCACGTGCGGATCGCCTTCGCTCTCGCGGTGCTCGCGCTTCACTTCTTCCTTGGTCATGCGCAGCTTGCGGTGATACGACCAGAGCTGATACGGCACGTCGATGGCAGCCAGCAGGAACATGCCCGCGACCGTCATGCCGCAGCACACCACGATCAGGTGAAAGGCGTCGGCGAAGGCGCGCGGCGCCGGCTGCATGCCCAGACCCAGGATCTCCTCGCGGTGGTTCCACAGCGCCGAGCCGCCGATCGCACCCACCAGCAGCGTCTTCACCGTCGACATCCCCAGCTGCACCGGACCGTTGAGCGAGAAGATGCGGCCAAGACCCGTCATCGGATTGAGACGGTCGAACTTCACGCCAATCGACTTGGTCGAGAACAGCCAGCCGCCCAGCGCCAGAGGTGAGAGCAACGCGGCTGCGCCGGTCAGCGCGAGCACGGGCAGCACCGCGAAAACGCCTTCGCGCGCGGCCACGCCTGCGCCGGTGAGCATGCGTTTGGTCTCGAAGGCGCTGGCGTGATTGAACGTCAGCGCGCCGCGCAGCATCGCCAGCAAATGTCCACCGATGGTGTCCGACATCAGCCACGCGCCAAAGCACCCCGCCGATAGCAGCGCGAACGTGGAAAGCTCCCGCGAACGCGCAATCTGCCCCTCCTCACGCGCCTTTTCGAGGCGCTTGGGAGTGGCGGATTCGGTTTTTTCGAGGTCGCTGTCCTCTGCCACAGATGCTCCGGTCGGCGGCGCACGCAGCCCGCCACCCATGTGGTGACGGCGCACGCCCTTTTTCAGTGAGAGCGATTATTGCCTTGGCGGGCAAGCGACGATCGGCGGAGTAGGACAGGGAAACCGGGGTATTTCACCGGATGGGCGCGCGCGGGAATACGCACGAAGAAAACAGGGACAGGCTCACAGAGATGAATCAGGGAGCCAGAAGCGTTGCGCTTCAGGCTCCCTGCGAGCTCCCTGCGATGTCCCTGCGTGCGGATCAGAACGCCACGTAGGGCGCCTGCGTGCCGCCCGTGCCGGTCTGATCGATCCCGTAATAGACGTATCGGCCGTAGAAGAACGGCAGACCGAGATCGAGGCTCGAATTGGAGCCGAACTGCCCCGCCAGATCGTTGAACGCGAAGAAGCTGGTATTGCCGAGCAGCGTGGAGGCGTTCGCCACGTTGAAACTGATGCTGCCGGAATTGTTGTTCTGATCGACCAGCGTGGTGGTGAACGTGAGCGCCGTGGACGGGCAATAGAACGCGCCGAGATTGCCGCCGCACTGGGCGATGGCGCTATCGGCGAAGAAAATGCCGTTCGAGCCCGAATCCAGGAACGCCGCCAGCGAGCGGCTATTGAAGGTCGTCGAAAGGTCGCCCCAGGCGTTGGTGGTGAAGCGCTGCGAGGCCGACAGGGCGTTATTCGACTGCGTGCCGATGCCGAACACCAGTGTGCCCGTGGCGCTCGCCTGGCCGCTATTCGAAACCGGCGGCATCTGCAGGATCACGCCGTTGTTGTCGGTGGTGAAGTGCGCGACCGGATTGGCCACCTGCTGCGTGAGCGCAACGGCCGTCTGGCTGCAATTGGTGCCGTTCGGGCAGGCGAAGTAGTTGCTGCTCGCCGCCGTCACGCAGTTCTTGCCGCAATCCCACGGCGCGACGCCGATGCCCAGAATACCGTTCGCCCCGATCGCCGAGGTGGTGTTCTGCGCCGCGCCGATATTCGCGCAAACCTGCGGCACGCTCGACGTAGCGAGGTCGCCGATCACCTGGATCGGGATCGCGCTGGCCGTTTCGCCGCTAATCTTGACGTCGGCGGTGCGCACCGTACCCCAGGTGTAGCCGTCCGCGAACGCCGTGCATTCGGCCAGCGTGCTGGTGCCCGAGGTGACCTTGGGCAGCGCGCCCTGCATGGTGCTGTTGAGCGCCGAATTCAGGATGCGCAGGCCGTAGGAGCCGGTATCCACCTGAACGTTGGCGATGGTCTGGCAGGTGGTGCTGTTCGCCACGCAAACCGTCACGCTGACGGTGGGAATGTTCGGCGTGGCGTTGGTGATGCCGCTGTTGACCGTCACGGCGACGGTATTCGCCGCGGTCGCGGCGATAGGCTGCTGGGTCGGCCCGGCGGGCAGCGAGGAGGTGTCGCTGCTGCCCGAGGTGCTCGACGTGCTGGAACTGGAACTGCCGCCACCGCCGCCGCATGCGGCCAGACCCGCCGTCAGCGCGAACATCAGCGCAAACATGGCGGTGAGGACGAGGCTGCGCTTCTCGCGAACGAGGCCGTTGAGGATTCTGTAGTTGAACACGCGTCGCCTCCCGTTCGTCATTGGATGTCGGACGTGCTGAAGCCCGACGGCAACGCCGACGGCAGCCACGCCTGACCCGAGAAGGCGCCCATATGGCCGCCCGAATGCACGACGACCGCGCTGTTCTCGACCGCGCCCGGCCCGCGCACGCCCTTCGCGCGGCTCGCCTGCACGCCCGCGACGTACTGCGGGAAGTAGCTGCCGAGCAGCGTGGCGAGATCGGGCATCTGCGGCCCGCTCCACGCGACCGCGAACACCGTACCGGCGCTCGAAAGATATTCGCGCACGGCCGTGCCGTTGGCGAGCGTGGTTTCGCGCACGGTGTAAGCGGCGGAAGTGCTTGAGGACGCGTTGCTCTGGGCGGCCTGGCGCGCCACGGAGGACGCGGCCCCGGAGATGGTGTTGACGCTCGCACCGGACGGCGTGGTCATGGGCGCGGCGCCGAGCGCGGCGCTGGCCGTTTGCGAGCCGGCCAACATACCCATGGCGCATAGGGCGGCGCATGCGATGCGCGATGCCGTGGGCTTAAATGAGGAAGCGGATAAAACCGATGTGCCGACGGATGTTGCCGTCGCGCCAGACTCAATGGTCGATCGTTGCGGATTCAAGGCGGCCCTCCCTTCTTTCGGTGGCGCGTTCGTCCGCGTGAGGCGTGACGCCCACCGGCCCGGATCACGACAGCGGGCGCAGCAAGAAGGTGGACGACGGCTCGGCGGGGAACGGCAGGCTTCGCTTCGTTGCAGCGCGACGGCACGCGTGGATGCGCCCTGCGGCGGCGATGAGCGAACGTCCTCTAGTATGCCTGTCCCACATGACATCCGACAGATCGCCGAAGGGCCAGAATACGCCCGCCGTGACGGTTGTTAAGCGCCGCGCATCATCCGTGCATCACGCGACGCCCAACCCGCTCCTGTGCTTCAGAAACCGAGGCTTGCGAGCAGGTCGTCGACCTGCGCCTGGTCCTGCATCACGTCGGCCTTGCCTTCCGGATTGATCTGCGGACCGTTGAGCAGACCTTCGGGGCTGCCCGTGCTTGCGTGCACCTCGGCCAGCGCCGCCGCCGTGGCCGCGAACTGTTCGCGCCGCTCGGGCGCGATGTTCTCGACCAGCACCGTCAGCAGTTGCTGCTCGATCAGATAGACCACGTCCATGATCTTCTTTATCACCTGGCCGGTCAGATCCTGGAAATCCTGCGCAAGCATGATTTCGAGCAGGTGCTGATTCGTCGCCGCGGTCGTCTGCGGCACCACGTCGAGGAACTGGCGGGTGTCTTCCATCAGCGCGCGCACTTCCTCGCGCCCGATCGGTGCGTCGTACCAGGTCGCCCAGCGCGCCGACAGCACTTTCGCGTCGGCTTCGAGCTTTTCCTGCATCGGCTTGGCGAGTTCGATCGCGGTCAGCACGCGCACGGCGGCCTGCTCGGTCATGTCGGCGACATAGCGCAGCCGGTCGCGCGCGTCGGGCACCGCCTCGGCGGCGCGCTCCACGTGCTTGTCGAGACCAAGCTCGCGCATCGAATCGCGCAGCGTGCGCGTCAGCTGGCCGATGCGCGCGAGAATGCGGTCCGTCGCGAACTCGCCCGATTCGCCGGCGTCGTCCTGCGCGGACGCATCAATGGGCTCGTTCACGTCAGCTCCCGGTCTTCGCCATCTTTTCGAGAATCTTGTTGAGCTTCTCGTCGAGCGTCGCCGCCGTGAACGGCTTCACGACGTAGCCGCTGGCGCCCGCCTGGGCTGCGGCGATGATGTTTTCCTTCTTCGACTCGGCGGTCACCATCAGCACCGGCAGGTGCGTGAGCGACGCGTCGGCGCGGATTTCCTTGAGCATGGCAAGACCGTCGAGGTTCGGCATGTTCCAGTCGGAAATCACAAAATCGTAGTTGCCGCCGCGCAGGCGCGCGAGGCCCGCTGCGCCGTCTTCGGCTTCATCGACGTTCGCGTAGCCCAGTTCCTTGAGCAGGTTGCGGACAATCCGGCGCATCGTCGGAAAGTCGTCCACAACCAGAATCTTCATTCCCTTATCCATCTCGGTTCCATTCTCCAGGCTAAAACCCGGGCAATTATCCAGACAAGCGCGGTGCCTATCCAGATAAATTAATCGTGATCGATCGCACAACCCTTACAAGGCCCTGCGATTTCTCGAAATATCGATGCGCAAGCGCCACTCCCTGTGTTTGCGGCGTTTGCGCCAATAACTTTAGACGCGCTGCACGCGATCGCCCATCGAGGCCAGTCGCGTCATCACGCGGCGGCTCATCTCGGACAGCGAGGCGATCTCGTCGGCGGCGCCCAGCGCGATGGCTTCGCGCGGCATGCCGAACACGATGCAGCTCGCTTCGTCCTGCGCGAGCGTGAAGGCGCCGGCCTTGCGCATCTCCAGCAGGCCCGCCGCGCCGTCGCGGCCCATGCCCGTCAGGATCACGCCGATGGCGTTCTTGCCCGCGTGCTGCGCCGCCGAGCGGAACAGCACGTCCACCGACGGACGATGCCGGTTCACCGGCGGGTCGTCGGAAAGATGAGCGATGTAGTTCGCGCCGCTGCGCGCGAGCAGCAGGTGGGCGTGACCCGGCGCGATATAGGCGTGACCGGGCAGCACGCGTTCGCCGTGCTCCGCTTCCTTCACGGTGATGCGGCACAGGCCGTTCAGGCGCTGCGCGAACGACTTCGTGAAGCCCGGCGGCATGTGCTGCGCGATCAGCACCGCGGGCGCGTCGGGCGGCAGCGGCTGGAGCACTTCGCGGATCGCTTCGGTGCCGCCCGTCGATGCGCCGACGATGATCAGCTTTTCGGTCGACAGCAGCGGGTTGTTGATCATCGGCGCGGCGGCGACCGGCGCATGCGCGCCATGCGAGGCGTGCGCTGCTGCATGTGCACCTGCGTGCGGCGCTCCGGCGGCAGGCACGGCGGGCGCGGCTGCACGCGCGGGCGCGGCCGGACGCACGCGCGCGCGCGAGGCGGCGCGCACCTTGTCGGCGAGCTTTTCGGCGTAATCGAGCATGCCGTCGCGAATGCCGACCTTGGGCTTGGTCACGAAATCGACCGCGCCCAGTTCCAGCGCGCGCAACGTGATTTCGTTGCCGCGCTCGGTCAGCGACGACACCATCACGACCGGCATCGGCCGCAGCCGCATGAGCTTCTCCAGGAAATCGAGACCGTCCATGCGCGGCATTTCCACGTCGAGCGTGAGCACGTCGGGGTTGTGCTGCTTGATCAGCTCGCGCGCCACGAGCGGGTCGGGCGCGGTGGCGACGACGGTCATGTCCGGCTGGCTGTTGATGATCTCGGTCATCAGGCTGCGGATCAGCGCCGAATCATCGACGCAGAGAACCTTGATTTTTTGCACAGCGTTCACGCCTCCTCTACTGTCCTGGCGTTGTCATGGCCGAAACCATGACCTTGACTGGATGGCCGCGTGGCCGATGCGCCGCCGACACCGAACAGTTCGATGCGCGGGCGCGCCGGCTGCGGCGCGGATGTTGGAAAGGGGTTGCCGCCCGCGTTGCCTGCCGCGCTGCTGCCGCTGCGTCCAGCGCCGTTCAGACTGAACAGCTCGACGCGGGCGCGCGCGCGCGCCAGTCGCTCGGCGCGTGCTTCGGCGCTCTGCGCGGCGAGCTGCTGCTCGCGCTCGGCGACGCTCGTCTCCTGCGACAGGCGCAACTTCTTGACCATCACCTGGCCCGTGCGCGGCAAAAACGCCACCTTGCGCGGATGCGAGCCCTGCAGGTCTTCGGCGGTGATGCGAATGCTTTCCGTGGCCAGATAGCGGCGCACGAAAGCGGAATTGCGATCGCCGATATTCATCGTCGTCATGCCCGCCAGCACCGCCGCGCCGCCGAACACCTTGGCTTCGAAACGCTCGCGGCGCCCGCCCGCCTTGATGAGTTCGTTGATGAGCATTTCCATCGCGTATGCGCCGTAGCGCATCGCGTCGGAGGCGGCGTGCGGCGCATGGGCGGCGTCGGCGCCGTCGTCGGGCAGCATGAAGTGATTCATGCCGCCGATCCCGGCGGTGCGGTCCTGGATACAGGCGGCCACACACGAACCGAGCACGGTGACCAGCACCATGTCCTCGTTCGTGGTGAAAAACTCGTTCGGCAGCAGTTTCACGCCGGGGCGGTGAAAGTGGTTGTCGAAATAACGGTTGGTGGCGATCGGCAGGCGCGTGCTCATGCGGTCGCTCCCAGCGCCTCGGCTTTCGCGCCAGCGGGTTTCGCGTTGGCGCCCGCGGCCTTGCCGCGCGTCAGTTCATACACGGTCTGGCCGCGCAGACGGAACGCCTGCGTCACATACGTGAAGTTCTCCGAGTGGCCTGCGAACAGCAGTCCGTCCGGCTTCATCAGCGGCTCGAAGCGCGTGAGCACCTGCGCCTGGGTCGGTTTGTCGAAGTAGATCATCACGTTGCGGCAGAAGATCGCGTCGAAGTTCTGGCGCAGGCCGTAATCGGCGTCGGTCAGATTGAGCTGCTCGAACTTGATCATCTGCCGCAGTTCCGGGCGCACCTTCACGAGACCCGCGTGCGAACCCGTGCCCTTCAGGAAGAAACGCTTGAGGCGTTCGGGCGACAGATGCTTGACCTGGTCGTAGGCGTAGACGCCCGCGTCGGCCTTGGCGAGCACCTGGGTGTCGAGGTCGGTGGCCAGCACCTTCGCTTCGCGCGCGGCGCGCTCGCCCAGCGCTTCGATCAGCGTCATCGCGATCGAGTAAGGCTCCTCGCCCGTCGACGCCGCCGAGCACCACACCGAAACCGGCTGCGCGCGGCGTTTGACGAAATCGGCGAGGATCGGAAAGTGATGCGCCTCGCGAAAGAACGCGGTGAGGTTGGTGGTGAGCGCGTTGGTGAACGCTTCCCACTCGCTGGCGTCGTTGCGCTTTTCGAGTTCGTCGAGATAGTCGCGGAAGCTGTCGAGGCCGAGCGCGCGCAGACGCCGCGCGAGACGGCTGTAGGCCATGTCGCGCTTGTGGTCGGACAAGGAAATGCCGGCGCGGCGGTGGATCAGCGAGCGGATGCGCTCGAAATCCGCCGAGGTAAATTCGAAATCGCGCGCGGCGCCCTCGCCACCGGTGCCGGGCGCGCCGGCGCGCACCTCGCCATGACGATCGTTGCGGGAAAAACGCAGCGCGTTCATGCTGCCGCTCCGGCGCGCCCTGCGCGCATGCCTGCTGCGTTGATCGAATCTTCCATGGCCGTTGCCGCCTGGCCGCCCGCCTGCAATGCGTGCGGCGCATACGCGGGGCGCGCCGCTTGCGCCGCCTTGCGGGCAGCGGCGCGGTGCATCTCCTGCCGTCCTGGTGCGCTCATGTGCATTGCTGTGCTCGTCGCGATATCAGTGTTTCAAGGGTTCCGCTTGCGGCGGAGAGATCAGAACGTTTCCCAGTCCGAATCGTCCGAAGCGGACGACGCCGTGCTGGCGATTTGCGGTTCAGTGCGTGCGGCGGGCCTGGGCGACGGCTTCGCCGCCGCTGCCGTGTCCGCAGCCGGTTTGGCCAGCGGCGCACGCTTTGCTGCGGATGCGGTTGCGGTTGCTGCGGCCTTCGGTGCCGCGGGCTTGGGCGCCGCAGCCTTCACAGCAGGCGTTGCCGATGCCGACACAGCCGGCGTCGCCGTCGCACGCACCGCACGCGCTTCGCTACCGTGAGCGCCGTGGCTGCCACTGTTCGTGCGCCACGTCGCCAGCACGCTCTGCAGATTGCGGGTCTGCTCTTCGAGCGATGCCGCCGCCGCCGCCGCCTCTTCCACCAGCGCGGCGTTCTGCTGCGTGACGGTGTCCATCTGTGTGACGGCGCGGTTGACCTGCTCGATGCCGCCCGACTGCTCCTCCGATGCCGCGCTGATCTCACCCATGATGTCGGTCACGCGACGCACGGCCTGAAGGATGTCGTCCATCGTCGTGCCCGCGCGGCCCACCAGTTGCGATCCGCTTTGCACCTTCTCGGCGGAATCGTTGATGAGTTCCTTGATTTCCTTGGCGGCGCTGGCGCTGCGCTGCGCGAGGCTGCGCACTTCGCCTGCCACCACCGCGAAGCCGCGCCCCTGCTCGCCCGCGCGCGCCGCTTCCACGGCCGCGTTGAGCGCGAGAATGTTGGTCTGGAACGCGATGCCTTCGATCACGCTGATGATGTCCACGACCTTTGCCGAGCTTGCGGCGATGTCCTGCATCGTCGACACCACTTCGCCCACCACCGCGCCGCCGCGCGTGGCGATGTCGGAGGCGTTCACGGCCAGCTGGCTCGCCTGGCGCGCGTTTTCGGCGTTCTGGCGCACGGTGCCCGTGAGCTGCTCCATGCTCGACGCCGTTTCCTGCAGCGACGCGGCCTGCTGTTCGGTGCGCTGCGAGAGATCGGTATTGCCCATGGCGATTTCGCGCGCGCCCACGTCGATTGAGCCCGCGCCGTTGTGCACGGCGCTCACGAGCGTGATGAGGCTTTCCTGCATGCGCTTGATGCCCGCGAACAGACGGCCGATTTCGTTCTTGCTGTAGACCTCGATGCGCTCGGTCAGATCGCCGTGCGCGATGCGCTCGAACGATTTCACCGCGTCTTCGAGCGGCTGCACGATCAGGCCGCGCATCGCGAAGCGGATCGCCACCACCAGCACCAGCGCCACCACGATCACGCCGCCAATCAGCGAGCGCATCACCGTGATCTGCGAGCGCGCGCTTTCTTCGCGCGCCTGCGCGCCGTCCTGCAACTGCTGGGCGATGGGCGCAGCCGCGTTGTCGTAGTCGACGAACATCGGGCTGATCTTCGTGTCGGCGATGGCGTGATAAGCGGCCTGGTCGTTCGCGCGCAAGGCGGCGAATTCGGGCTGCACGCCGTCCTGCAGCAGCGCCGCGCGCTTTGCGTTGAGCGCGTCGAGCGTGGCGGCGTCAATGCCCGCCTTGGGCGCGGCAACGAAGGTCTTCCACGAGTCGTTCGACTTGCCGAGCAGGAAATCGGCGCGGTCGATGACCTTTTTGGCTTCGTCGTTCTGGCCTGCGGCGTAGAGCGCGTTCACGCGGTCGAGCGATACGCGCGTGCGCAGCAGATACGACGAAGCGTCGTTGAGCGAATGCATCGCGACGAGATCGCCCCGTGCGATGGTCGCGAGCGAATCGCTCGCGTTGCCGAGCGCGATAAGCCCGAGCGCGCCGACCAGACCGGTCAGCGCAAGGAGAATGACCCCAACGCCCGTGAGCGTCGTGCGGATCGACCACTTGTGCAGCATCTCGTTTGCTCCTGTCCTGTGCGGCGGAATCGGATTGATCGCGGGTCTGGCGCCTGGTGTTGCCGGTGGTGAACGAAGCGCGCAGGAGGAAAGCGACGCAGCGAGGCGGTTTTGCCGCTCTTGGGCGACGGCTTGTCCGCTCTTCCTCTAGCGCGGGCCTTGCGGCCTCACCCCCGTAGCAACAACCTTGGCTTCCTTCCCTGATGTAGTGCCTTGTCTCTTGCTGTTACACGGCCCGGACGTCGGGTTAGACGCCGAGCGCTTCGATCAGCGCCATCTCGCGGCTCGTCATGAGCTTTTCGATGTCCATCAGGATCAGCATGCGGCCGTCCACCGTGCCGAGGCCCGTGAGGTACTCGGTGGTGAGCGTCGCGCCGAATTCCGGCGCGGGCATGATCTGGTCCATCTGCAGCGTCAGCACGTCGGACACGCCGTCCACCACCATGCCCACCACGCGATGCGCGACGTTCAGGATGATGACCACGGTCTGGTGGTCGTACTCCACGCGACCGAGGTGGAACTTGATGCGCATGTCCACGATCGGCACGATGATGCCGCGCAGATTGATGACGCCCTTGATGAATTCCGGTGCGTTGGCGATGCGCGTCACGCTCTCGTAGCCGCGGATTTCCTGGACCTTGAGAATGTCGATGCCGTACTCTTCCGCGCCCAGCGTAAAGACGAGGAACTCCTGACCGCCTGCGTCGGCCTGTTGCGCGTCGCGGCGGTGCGCGCCGGCGACTGCGCCCTGTGCGCCGCCGCCCTGGATGGAATGGACTTCTGCCACGTTAGCCCCTGAACGGTTGGGAAATGGTTGGTTGATGCCTGCTCATGCCGATGCCTGTGCCGAAGCGCCTGCTCAGGCGAATTCGGCGAACGAGCCGGAATTCGCGCCGCCGTGCGAGCCCACGGCCACGCCGTGTGATGCACGCGTTTCACGATTGAGCGCGGCCACGTCGACGATCAGTGCGACGCTGCCGTCGCCCAGGATGGTCGCCGCCGAAATGCCGTGCACCTTGCGGTAGTTCGTTTCGAGGTTCTTCACCACGACCTGCTGCTGGCCCACCAGTTCGTCGATCAGCATCGCGAAGCGGCGACCCTCGGTTTCCATGATGGTGACGATGCCCTGCGTCGGATCGGTGCGCGCGCCTTCGACATTGAAGACGTTATGCAGCGCGACCAGCGGCAGATATTCGCCACGCACGCGCACCACGCGGTCGCCGTTGGTGACCGTGTAGATGTCCTCGTGGCGCGGTTGCAGCGACTCCATCACGAAGTTCAGCGGCAGGATGAAGATTTCGTTGCCGACCTTCACCGACATGCCGTCGAGAATCGCCAGCGTGAGCGGCAGCACGATGCGCGTGGTGCTGCCCTTGCCCGCGTGCGAGGTGATCTCGACGTGGCCGCCCATCGACTGGATGTTTCGCTTCACCACGTCCATGCCGACGCCGCGGCCCGAGACGTCCGTGACCTGTTCGGCGGTCGAGAAACCCGGCAGGAAGATGAGGTTCCAGACCTCGTCGTCCGACATCGTGTCGCTGACCTGCATGCCCTGCTTGGCCGCCTTGGCGAGAATCTTGTCGCGGCGCAGACCCGCGCCGTCGTCGCTCACCTCGATCACGATATTGCCGCCATGGTGCGCGGCGGACAGCACCAGCTGCCCGGTGCCGTCCTTGCCCGCGGCGCGGCGCGCTTCCACGGTTTCGATGCCGTGGTCGAGCGAGTTGCGCACGAGGTGGGTGAGCGGGTCGATGATGCGCTCGATCAGGCTCTTGTCGAGTTCGGTCGCCTGACCGAACGTGACCAGCTCCACTTCCTTGCCGAGCTTCGACGCGAGGTCGCGCACCAGACGCGGGAAGCGGCTGAACACGTAATCCATCGGCATCATGCGGATCGACATCACCGCTTCCTGCAGGTCGCGCGCGTTGCGTTCGAGCTGCGCCATGCCGTTGAAAAGACGGTCGTGCAGCGCCGGATCGAAGGTGCTGGTGGTTTCCGCCAGCATCGCCTGCGTGATGACGAGTTCGCCCACCAGGTTGATGAGCTGGTCGACCTTTTCCACGCCCACGCGAATCGAGCTGCCTTCCGCCGATGCGGCAGCGGCCGCACGCGGTTTGCGTTCGTGATCGCCTGCCGCGGCTGCGGGCGCGGCGGCCGGTGCCGCAGCGGCCACCGGCGCGGGCGGCGCGGGCGGCGCGGCAACCGGAGCCGGTGCGGCGGGCGCGGCGGCCAGCGGTGCGGCCATGACAGGTGCCGCAACCGGAGCGGGCGCGGCCACGACAGGCGCGGCCGCGGGCGCGGCGGCTTCGGCGTCGCCTTGCGGTGCGGCGCCACGGCCAATCGAAATCTGGCTTTCGTCGATCACGAAGCAGCACACGGCGACGATGTCGTCCGAGGGCACATCGGTTTCGAGCCACAGCGTGAGGTCGTCGCCGGTCTTCACCTGACCGAGGATGCGGCCCAGGTTGCCGAGTTCCTCGGCGAGCAGTTCCTGGTCCTTGGCGCCGACGCGACGCAGCGTGATGCGCAGATGCGGGCCTTCGGCGGCGCCTGCTGCAGCCGTTTGCGCGCCCGCTGCGGGTGCGGCGGCCAGCGCTTCGTCGACGACATGCTCGGGCACGCTCGCCGCAACGCCGGCAGGCGAGCTGGCCGGGAACGAGCTCACGCGGTGCGCTTCGAACGCGGCTTCGAGATCCTCGTCCGAGTCCATCGCCGGTGCGGACGAAGCCATCACGGGTGCGGGAATCGGCACGATCGGCGCCGGTGCGGGCGCGATGTCCGGCGCGGCCGCCACAGACACCCCGGCCACCGCAGCCGCAGGCGCGACGCCCGAGCTTTCCGCGTTCAGGCGTTCGAGTTTCGCGCGCATGGCGGCGGCGGTCGCCGCGTCCGGCTCCGCGCTCGCGCGGTAGGCCGCGAGCTGATCGGACAGCACGTCCTTGGTTTCGAGGAACACGTCGACCATGTCCGTGCGCAACACGATTTCGTTGTTGCGTGCGCGGTCGAGCAGCGATTCGAGCACGTGGGTCGTTTCGGTCAGCGCCGTGAAGCCGAACGTCGCCGCGCCGCCCTTGATCGAGTGCGCCGCGCGAAAGATCGCCGCCAGATCCTCGGGATCGGGCTGGCCGACGTTCAGGTTCAGGAGAAGCTGCTCCATCTGCGCGAGCAGCTCGTCCGCCTCGTCAAAAAACGTCTGGTAGAACTGAGTGATGTCGAGAGTCATTGCTCTTTCACCGCGATTAATGCGTGGGGGGCGCGCCGTTGGTTCCGCTTCCGGGTCCTGGTCCATGCACTGACGTCAGTGCAGGGGCAGGATCTGCGTGCGGTCTACCGCAGAGCGCCTGATGTCATGGTTGCGTTTCGCCGAGCGCGCTCGCCAGATCGACGAGCAGTTCGGGATCCACCGGTTTTTCGATCCAGCCAGTCGCGCCCGCTTCGCGCACGGCTGCCTTGAAGCCTTCGTCCGATTCCGTGGTCAGCACGAGGATGGGCGTTTGCTGGTACGACGGGTTGGCGCGCAGGCGCTTGATCAGGTCGAGCCCGCCCATGCGCGGCATGTACAGATCGGTCAGCACCAGATCGAAACGTTGCGCGAGCGCGTGTTCGAGCCCGTCTTCGCCGTCGTTGGCCGTCGTCACTTCGTAACCCGCCGAGCCGAGCGCCGCACACAGGATCTCCCGCATGGACGCCGAATCGTCGATCGCCAGAATATTTCTGATCATCCGTTCCTCGTTCGCGCTGTTCGTTACTTCGCTCGCCGCTTGGCCCGTTGCCCGGCCTCGCGCCTTCCGACGTCTGCTGACGCCTTCCGACGCCTCAAGGCACCGAGGGCTTGCCCGGAATACTGAGCGCCACACCCGCCGCCACCGGCCCGAGCTTGACGCCCGCGGGCACAACCGGCGCCACGCCCGGCGGCGCTTTCGTCACATTCGTTGCATCCGCACCTGGCGCCGCCGAGGCGGCCGGCGCGCCGCCGCCCGAGATTGCGGGCAACAGCGACTTGCCCGAACCCGCGGCGTCGTCCGAAAGCGTGGTGGCCGTGGAGTCGTCATGCTCCAGGGCGTCTTCCGACTTTTTGTTGAGCACGATGATGCTGATGCGGCGGTTTTCCGGATCGAGCGGATCGGCCTTGTTCAGGTTCTGCGTGGAGGCGAGGCCCAGCACGCGCAGCACCTTCGATTCGTCCATGCCGCCCGCGATCAGCTCGCGGCGCGAGGCGTTCGCGCGGTCGGCGGACAGTTCCCAGTTGCTGTAGCCGCTCTCGCCGCCTGCGTACGGCACGGCGTCGGTGTGGCCCTGTACGACGATGCGGTTGGGCACGTCGTTGAGCGTCTTGCCGATCGCCTGCAGAATGTCGCGCATATACGGCTCGACCACGTCACGCGCGGTTGCGAACATCGGGCGCTTCTGCGAATCGACGATTTCGATGCGCAGGCCCTGCAGCGTCGAATCCACGCGGATCTGCTGCTTGAACTGGCGCAGCACCGGGTTCGCTTCGATCGCGGCCATCAGCTTGACCTGCAGGTCGTGCAGGCGCACTTCTTCCTTGCGTTCGAGCGAGCCTTGCGTCTGCTTCGTCGCTTCGTCGTCGTTGTGCTTGATGTTACTGCGGTCGGTGCGCTCGGTCATGCCGTCGCTGCGGCGCGTGATGCCGTCTTGCTGCGACGAGATATCGCGCCCGCCGCCCTTCACGATCGACGAATCTTCCGCGCTGCGGTCGCCGCCCCAGAGCGTGACCTTGAGCGGCTGGTTGAAGTAATCGGCAATGCCCTTCAACTGCACCGTGGAGGCCGAGCTGAGCAGCCACATCAGCAGGAAGAACGCCATCATCGCGGTCATGAAGTCCGCGTAGGCGAGCTTCCATGCGCCGCCGTGGTGGCCGCCCTTTTTCGGGGCGGCGCGCTTGACGACGATTGCGCGGTCCTTGTTGTTGCTCATGACGCGGTCCTTACTTCGCCTTCACGCGGCGCACATGCTCTTCGAGCTCCGAGAACGACGGACGCTCGGTCGAAAACAGCACCTTGCGGCCAAATTCGACGGCAATGGCCGGTGCATAGCCGTTCAGGCTCGCGAGAATCGTCACCTTGATGCACTGGAACATCTTGGTGGACTCGGTCACGCGCTGCTCGGCGAGCGAGGCGAGCGGGCCGATCAGACCGTAAGAAAGCAGAATGCCGAGGAAGGTGCCGACCAGCGCCTGGGCGATCATCTCGCCGAGCACCGCAGGCGGCTTGTCCGCCGACGCCATGGTGTGCACCACGCCCATCACGGCGGCGACGATACCGAACGCCGGCATCGCGTCGCCCACCTTCGACAGCGCATGCGCGGGCGCTTCGCCTTCGGCGTGATGGGTTTCGATTTCCTCGTCCATGAGGCTTTCGATTTCAAACGCGTTCATGTTGCCGCCCACCATCAGACGCAGGTAGTCGGTGAGGAATTCGACGATGTGATGGTCGGCCAGGATCTTCGGGTATTGCGTGAAGATCGGGCTTTTCTGCGGGTCGTCGATATCGGCTTCCAGCGTGAGCGTGCCTTCCTTGCGCGCTTTCGCGAGCAGGACATAGAGCAGCGCGAGCAGCTCCATGTAGACCTCTTTGCTGTACTTCGAGCCCTTGAAGAGTGCCGGCAGCACGCGCAGCGTGGCCTTGATCGTCTTCATGCCATTGCCGAGGATGAACGCGCCGAGTCCCGCCCCGGCGATCATCAGCACTTCGACCGGCTGCATGAGTGCGCCAAGGTGGCCGCCCTCCATGGCATAGCCGCCGAAGACGCAAACGAGCGTCACGAGTGTTCCAACGATAATCAGCACAGACGGGTCCTCACTGGAGAAGATTGCGCTGCGAGCCGCCACGGCCCGCGCCCTTAGATGGGTTTACGGCACAGGCGCGAAAAACTTTGGGATTGGATGGGGAGACGGCCCACGCGCTTGATCTAAAGCAGGGCCGGGTCGCAAACGCTTGCCGTGCGGTCGCGGCGCAGCGCGCGCGGCAGGAATTTCATCTGCGGAAATGGGGCCTGCATCGACGCTTAAATCTGTCGCCATTTACTGCGTGAGCGGCGGCGCGGCGAGTGGCGTGGCGGATAGCGCGGCGGCGCTGCGCCGCGTGCGGCCCGCGCGCGACGGCGGCTGGCACAAACCGCACACGTAATAGCGTTGCGGCTCGTGAGCGTGGGCGACGAAGCGGCCGCCGCAACGCGTGCAGCGCGTCATCTGCAACAGCCCCGAGGCGAAGTAGCGCACCAGCGTCCAGGCCCGCGTGAGGCTCAGGGCGGCTTCGTCCTCCTGGATGCGCACGTGTTCGAGATAGAGCCGGTAGCTCTTCACGATCGCCCGGATCGGGTCGCAGCGGCCCTGGCCGCTCATGAACAGATACGTGTTGTAGAACAGCGAGGAGTGGACGTTGGGCTGCCACGTCATGAACCAGTCGGTCGAGAACGGCAGCATGCCCTTGGGGGGCGATTCGCCCTTCACTTCCTTGTAAAGCCGGATCAGGCGGTCGCGCGAGAGCGAGAGTTCCGCTTCGAGCAGTTGCAGCCGCGCACCCAGTTCGATCAGCTCGATCGCGAGCGCGATCTCCTTGACCTCAAGCACCACACTTTTTGTCGCCATCAGGCTCCCGCATCGACCCCGTATTGAGCGAGCATCGGCCCGCTAGTCGGTCCGCACGCGGACGTTGGTGGCGGCGTGCAAGCGCTCGCCCTGGGGTGTCAGCCGACCTGCTCGACGCTCTGGCCGGCCATCAGGATGGCGGAATGGGTCTGCGCGGATTTGCCCTTGTCGGCGAGCGCGCCCAGGATGGCGTGGTCGTCGAAGCGGAAGCGGCAAAGCAGCTGGTTGGATGCGGCAAGACGCGCGGTCTGCGCGAATGTGAGATTGGCCAGCACGTCCGCCAGCTGGGCCGAGATGCCCATGCGGAACATGCCGGTCGGACGGTCCTCGCGCAGCAAACGTTGTGCGAGCAACAAATACGACAGATTGACTTCCTTGATCTCGCTGAGCATGTCGCTTGGCGTCGTCGCGCTCATGGATACCCCCGAATTCGAAACGTAGCGGCTGGTCAGGCCTGATACGGAAACGTTTGCCCGTCAAACGGAGTGCGAAATGACGCACGGCGAAGCAAACGGCCCGTTTAGTGGTCGTGCCTGCATTGTGGCGAGCACACTCGCAAAAGAAAATCGGAAGGAAGCCGCGACGCGATGCAAGAAAAACTTCCCTTTTTGTGTAGGAATTTTTCTGACAAGCGGTAGAAAAGGAAGGAGGGAGGCTGAGGGATTAATGCCGAAAGCATATGGGACTAATCTTCAGCAGATTATAAAAGGCTTTTCACGCGGGCGTAACAAACTCCATCGCGTTCAAAACAATACATTTGCAGGGGTCGAATCCATTAACAAAGTGGGCACACGAATTGCGTCAACTCCCCGCGAGGGCGCGTCACGTCTTGCAACCGCCGCTTACAGCCGGTGTATCCCGCTGTAACAACATTAAGCGTTTGCAAAACAGCTCGTCACGCAGATTGAGACGTCCATAATCGGTCTCAGGGATAACCCGATACCGCCGTGCCTTCGTCTTCCAATGGATTGTCGTTGTCGTCACCCGCGGTTTTTGCCAAGGAGATCAAGCCTATGCGAATCGCACAAATTGCGCCACTTTACGAAGCCGTCCCGCCGAAACTCTACGGCGGCACCGAGCGCGTCGTGTCCTATCTGACCGAAGCGCTGGTTGATCAAGGCCACGAGGTGACGCTGTTCGCCAGCGGCGATTCGGTCACCTCGGCAAACCTGGAGGCCGCTTGGCCGCGCGCCCTGCGCCTCGACCCGACGATCCGCGACGCGCTGGCGCCGCATATCGTGCTGCTGGAACGCGTGCGCCGCATGGCGCACGAGTTCGACGTGCTGCACTTTCACCTCGACTATCTGCCGTTCCCGTTGTTTTCGACGCTCGATACGCCGTTCGTGACGACGCTGCACGGCCGTCTCGACCTGCCGGAGTTGCAGCCGGTGTTCGACTCGTTCCCGCAGGCGCCGGTGATTTCGATCTCGGATTCGCAGCGCCAGCCGCTGAGCCAGGCCAACTGGCTAGACACGATCTACCACGGCCTGCCCAAGGATCTGCTCACGCCGCGCACGGACAAGAAGCCCGAATATCTCGCGTTCCTCGGCCGCATCTGCCCGGAAAAGCGCGTGGATACGGCGATCAGGATCGCCGCGCTGTCCGGCCTGCCGCTGAAGATCGCCGCCAAGGTGGACAAGGTCGACCAGGACTACTTCAAGAACGAGATCGAGCCGCTGCTGTCGATGGCGCACGTGGAATTCATCGGCGAGATCAATGAAGCGCAGAAACCCGAGTTTCTTTCGGGCGCCAAGGCACTGCTGTTCCCCATCGACTGGTCCGAGCCGTTCGGCCTCGTGATGATCGAGGCAATGGCCTGCGGCACGCCAGTGGTCGCATTCAACCGTGGATCGGTGCCGGAAGTGATCGATCCGGGCGTGACCGGCTTCATCTGCGAAGACGTCCAGGGCGCCGTCGCGGCGCTTCAGAATATCGATTCGCTCTCGCGTGAAGCGATTCGCGCTCAATTCGAGCGTCGTTTCACTTCGCACACCATGGCCAGTAATTATGTCGAAAGCTATTCGAGATTGATCGCGGCCGCCCAGCGTCCTGTGCTGCGCCGTGTGGCAGCGGGTGCCTGAGATCGCTGAATATCGGTCAGATACGATTGCCCGTCTCATATGCGGGCGGCAATAAAGCCGGCATTCCTGATATAAAAGCACCACAAATGGGCAAGGTGAATCGTTTGCGCATGCAGTAATCGCGCGATTACGCCTTGTTTATGAAAAGAGCCGCATGCTTCATGCGGCTCTTTTTATCTGGAAAAGCGTGAGTAGCGGCTTCGATGCCACCGCCCGCTTGGCCGATTCGTCAGGCGATCAGATAGCGTTCGCGATTTTTGCCGGCAATCCATTTGGGCGGCTTGCCGCGCCCGCTCCAGGTTGCGCCGGACTTCGGGTCCTGGTAGCGCGGCGGCAGCGGCGCCTTCTTGGGCGGGCGTCCGCGCCGGGCGGCGACCGTCACGGCGAAGCCGAGATCCTGGGCCGACAGGCCATATTCGGCGATTTTCTCGCGGATCATGGCGATCACATCCGCGATTTCGTTGCGCCGGGCCTCATCGGCCTGGGCCTGAAGTCGAGCGATCTGTGCCTTGAGTTCTGAATATTGTGACATTTTTCCTCTCCCCTTCATTGTCGATCTAACTGACTGACTCGATCGGAGATTAGTCTTAAATAAGAGAATAAGCAATCGTTGCTAATACGGTTTTATACCGATATTTCTCCAATTAAGGACGCAATGCCGATTTCGGAATTCGGAGCGCATCCCGCGCAATAATGAGAACAATTACATCAGAATTGACAATCCTTGACACCCGTGCTTTTCGCGACTCCCTAGAATCTGGCATTTCCCGGTGCCGGTGCTTTATTCGGCTCCCGTCAAATGACTTTTCGAGGCGTCTAACAATGCACTTGTCCAAACGACTTATGGCCGAAATGTTCGGCACCTTCTGGCTGGTACTCGGCGGCTGCGGCAGCGCAGTGCTCGCCGCCAATTTCGCCGGGCCGGTTCACGGCCTCGGCATCGGCTTCGTGGGCGTGTCGCTCGCCTTCGGCCTGACCGTGCTCACCATGGCCTTCGCCATCGGCCATATCTCGGGCTGCCACCTGAACCCGGCAGTGAGCATCGGCCTGACCGTCGCGGGACGCTTCCCGGCGCGCGACCTGCTGCCGTACATCGTCGCGCAGGTGATTGGCGCGGTGATCGGCGCGGCTGTGCTCGCGTGCATCGCCAGCGGCAAGCCGGGCTTCGACCTCGTCGCGAGCGGCTTCGCCACCAACGGCTACGGCGACCACTCGCCGGGCCACTACACGCTGGTCGCGGCGTTCGTCTGCGAAGTCGTGATGACGGCGGTGTTCCTCTTCGTGATCCTGGGCGCAACCGACGTGCGCGCACCGGCAGGTTTCGCGCCGATCGCCATCGGCCTGTGCCTCACGCTCATCCACCTGATCTCGATCCCGGTCACCAACACCTCGGTGAATCCCGCGCGCTCGACCGGCCCCGCGCTCTTCGTCGGCGGCGAGGCGATCTCGCAACTGTGGCTGTTCTGGGTCGCGCCGATCATCGGCGCCGTGATTGCGGGCGTGGTGTACCCGCTGATCGCTGGCCGCCGCGAAGCGGTTGCGGAACTGGCAACGCGCGTGAAAGCCTGATACCGCGCCGCGTTCGCGCGGCATGGAAGAAACGGGCGCTTCGGCGCCCGTTTTCATTGGCGGCGGCGCGGATGCGGGGCTCCCGCTGCATGGACCGAGGCCGCTGCTAGAATCGGCGCAACCTCAAACTCCAGGGCAAGGCGCACGCCATGATGCATTCACGACACTCGTTGAGCCGCTTCACCGTGATGCTCGCGGCGCATCTTTTTCCTGCGGCGGGGGTGTTCTTCGCAGGCGCGGGCGCGGTCCAGGCGGCCAGCGCCCCGGATAACGCGGATGTGACGACGCTGATCTTCGTGCGTCACGGTGAAAAGCCCGCCGAAGGCCTCGGCCAGCTCAACTGCAAGGGCTTGAACCGCGCGCTGGCCTTGCCTGCCGTGATCGCCGCGAAGTACGGCAAGCCCGACGCGGTCTACGCACCGGATCCCGGCGAGCAGAAAGACGATGGGGGCCACGCCTACTATTATGTGCGCCCGCTTGCGACGGTCGAACCCACGGCAATCCAGTTCGGCCTGCCGATCCAGACGCCATACGGCCACTCGCACACCGAAGCGCTGGAAAAGACGCTGCTCGACACGTCGCAGCGCAATCGCACCGTGGTCATTGGCTGGGAGCACCGCGAAATCGAAACGATGGTGCGCAAGATCGTCGCCGAACATGGCGGCTCAGCGTCCGACGTGCCCAGTTGGAAGAGCGCCGATTTCGACAGCATTTATGTCGTGCGCGTGGACTGGAGTAGCGGCACGCCGCGCGTGCGCTTCAGCCACGAGCGCGAGGACTTGGACGGCGTGAGCGACGCGTGCCCTTGCGCGGGCCTGCCTGCGCCCACGCCACCCGCGCAGTAATGGCCCTGAGCGCGATCAGCCAGCGATTTCGTCGTTGATCGCGAACAGCTTGCGCAGGTGATGCGCGACGCCCGCCTCGAAGTTGTTGCCGATGCGCGGCACTTTCGGCAGGCGCTCCATCAGCAGCGGATTCGCGTTGTTCATCATGAACGGATGGCCTGCCGTTTCGAGCAGATCGATATCGTTCATGTTGTCGCCGAACGCGACGCAATTGGCCGCCCCCACATCGAGCCGCTCAAGCACGACACGCAGCGCGCGGCCCTTCGACACGCCCGCGACCATGACTTCCAGGCAATCGGGCAGCGAGTAGGTGATGTAGAGCGCGTCGCCGAATTCGCGCGTGAGGCTCGCTTCGACATGCGCGAGATCGGCCGGTTCGCCGATATAGAGCGCCTTGGCAATGCCCGCGCTGCCGAGCGCGCCCAGATCCTCAGTCACGCGGTACGTGAAGCCCGAATCCTGATGGAACGCGAGCAGTTCGGGCGCATCGCGGTCGATGAACCATTCCGTATCCGTATAGAGGCTCACGATCACGCGGCCATGCTCGCCCACCGTATCCGGGGCGACGAGACGGCGCACCATCGGCTCGGGCAGATTGCTCGCGTGAATCAATGCGTCATCGGGGCCATGCACGCGCGCGCCATTCGACGTGATGAGATAGGCGGGAATGCCGATCAGGTCGCGAATGCCTGCCACATCGCTGTAATGACGGCCAGTGGCGATGACGAACTTCAGCCCTTGCGCATCGAGCTTGCCGAGCGTGGCAACCGTAAATGGGTCTAGCTGATGGTCGGCGTTGAGCAACGTTCCGTCGAGATCGGTGGCGATGACCTTGTACATGGCAGTTCGGGCGGCTGGCAGGAAACCAGGGATCGTAGCACCCGACGACTTCAGCCGTGTTTTTGTCATCCCGGACCGTCGGCCTGGATCATCACGCGCCCGTGCGTTTGCGTTCGCCTTCGCGCCAGGCGAGCTGCAACGCGCCGCTAGCCGAATCCGCAAGCGGCGCACGCAGGCGCTCGCGCATGGCTTGCGGCACCCATTCGCGCAGCGATTGCCCAAGGCCGCCCGCGAGCGCCACCGGCAACGCGGCGGCCGGGTCGAGCGCGCCGATCATGCGCGCGACCGCTTCGCCAGCCTCCGCGAGCAGTTTTGCCACAAATGGATGGTCGCAATGCGCGAGCACGACTGGCGCGAGGCTCGCATAGGCGGTCTGATTGGCTGCGCACAGCCACACGATCAGGCTGTCGCGATCGGTTGCGCCCGTGTGCGCGAGCAGCGCTTGCGAGAGCGCATCGGGCGCGACACGTCCGTCGAGCGACTGCTGCGCCCAGACGATCGCGCGCAGGCCGAACCACGCGCCGCTGGCCTCGTCGCCCGAGGGAAAGCCGAAGCCCCCCGCGATTTGGCACGCGCCCGCCGCATCGAGCGCCGCCGCAATGCTGCCGGTGCCAAGCGCGACGACCACGCCCGGTGCGCCACCATGCGCGCCGAGCAGCGTCGTGTAGGCGTCACTTTCGACCGCGAGGCCAGCCACGGGTGGCGCAGCGGCGCGAAACGCCCCGAGCCAGTCTGGATTGTTCACGCCGGCAAGGCCGCAGCCGAGCACACATTGCGACCAGTCAAACGTGATGCCCGCCTGCGCGAACGCCGTGCGCGCGCCCTCTTCAATGGACTGCCAGGCGCGCCCGATACCTAGCCCCAGACCCGATGGGCCTGCGCTGGCGCGCGCGAGTTCCTTGCCGTGAATATCGCCAAGCGCGACGCGCGTGCCCGTGCCGCCGCCGTCGACGCCGATCAACCAGGAAAATGTCTGCATGATGTGAGGGACTAAAAGCATCGTTGAATATCGAACCTTGCCGCAGAGACTAACGGCTCGATGTGATTCGCACAATTAGCCGGATGGCCAGGTGGCGGCGCACGCTCGATCCGCTATTCTTGCGAGGCTCGAAATACATGACCGGCGCACCGCCTGGAACCGCCAGGAACCACCAGGTATCGCCAGGGAGAACTCAAGGTGACGAAGCGCGTGACACAACGCTGTAGCTGGGCGACAAGCGAGGCGCTTGCGCAATACCACGACGAGGAGTGGGGCGTGCCGTCGCGCGACGACCGGCACCTCTTCGAAATGCTTGTGCTCGAAGGCGCGCAGGCCGGACTGTCGTGGTCGACGATCCTCAACAAGCGCGAGGGGTATCGGCGTGCCTTCGCGCAATTCGATATCGATAAAGTCGCGCGGTTCACGCCCGGGCACGTCGAAAAACTCGTGGAGGACGCTTCTATCGTGCGTCACCGCGGGAAGATCGAAGCCGCGATTCTCAATGCGCGCGCCGTGCAGCAGATCCAGGCAGAACACGGCTCGCTGGCGGCGTTCGTCTGGTCCTTTGTCAACGATACGCCGCTGCAGAGCGATCTGGATTCGTACCGCAACGCGCCCGCCTCCACCGAAGTGTCGGACGCGCTCAGCAAGGCGCTCAGGAAGTACGGCTGCAAGTTCGTCGGCACGACGATCTGTTATGCGTTCATGCAGGCCATCGGCATGGTCAACGACCATCAGCGCGACTGCTCGTGCCGCAAGACCTGCGCGGCGCTGGGCGGCGCGAAAGCAAAAGCCAGCAGCAAGGCAGCGAAGCCGCGCGCAGCCCCGAGCACCTGATGCCGACCCAGCTTCGGGAAAGTCCCAGGCGCCGCGACAACCCCGCCGGCAAGCCTTACGCGCCAAGGCGCTGCGCAAGCGCCGCCGCAGTTCGCGCGTAGAAGACCGCGCTGATTTCGCCCCGACTGGGTGCGCAGTCCAACGGTTTTCCCATGGCGCGCCGTTATAACTGACAACGGATGCGTCCGGGGCCAATCGTCATGACGAGCCGCGACAGGACGCAGGTTGGGAGCGCGCCGGAGGGCGTGCGACGACGCGTCCGGGGAAACCTGAGCGCTGTGCGACGCGCGGGGGCCAACATGAAAAACGTACACTTCCTGAGCCATCAGGAAATCTTCGACCGCGCCGTGGCGCATCTCTTCGGGCAGGGTAGCGCGGCGTTGCTGCCTTGCGGCGGCGGCGCTTACCGCGGCGGTTATAGCGGCGGCGGCCTGCACAACTACGGCGGCTGCCCGGTTGGCAGCTTCATCCGCCCGCGCGATTACATGACCGCGATGGAAGGCATTCCCGTGCGCTATATCGCGCGCGATGCGGGCGAAGTGCCCGCGTATATGGATGTGGGCGTCGCCGCACTAAGAAAGGCGCTCCTGCGCGCCCACATCAACGTCTACGACCCCAACACCGTCACTCTGCTGAGCTGCCTGCAAAATGTGCACGACGTATTCGGCGTGTGGGAATGGCGCGAGCGTCTGCTCTCGATCGCCGCCCAGTTCAAGCTTTCGCCGAAGCGGCTTCTGGATGCCGCATGAGGAGTAATTGGGTGTCAATTCAGTCCCAATTGAGCTCCAGTCAGGCGCCAACCGGGCGTGCCCGAGCTTCGAAATCCGTCGCACCAATGCAAACGGCGGCGCAGCTTCTTTCGAAGCATGCGCCGCCGTCTGGCGGAAGCTGAAGCGGCTCTTAGTGGAGCTTCTTCGGCAGCATCTGGCTACGCAGACGCTTGTGCAGACGCTTGACTGCAGCTGCCTTCTTACGCTTACGAACAGCCGTCGGCTTTTCGTACGATTGGCGCTCACGCAGTTCTGCGATCAGGCCGTTCTTTTCGATTGCGCGGCGGAAGCGGCGGATCGCCACTTCGAACGGCTCGTTTTCCTTCAGAAGAATCGTCGTCATGTATGTCCTAACTCAATCACTTGATACGGTACAAAGGCGCAGACACAAAATGCACGCAAAAAGCGTCTACGCACCGGCCCTCCGGTCGTTCACCAGCTTAGGGGGTGTAACGAGAGGCAAGGCGGCCACGGAGGCCGGAAAAGAGAAGTAGGGGGTTCACAGCGGAACGCGGCCAGGCAGACCTTGCAGCAACACGCCTAACCGCCGGTTTGCGGCCGCCAACAGTAACGAACACGGCAACAAAACAGGCAAAGATCTCAATTCACTCTCAATGATATCAGGAAAAAATCCCGCCGACCAGGAGTTTTTCACCAGGTTTTTGCAGTCTGTTCAGGCACTTGCGTGGCGGCCGCGGCCCGAGAGCGCGCCACGCACCTTCAGGAGTCCCGGGTTAGCGTCGGATCAGCCTCACCTGGCTTGCCCCCAGGCGCCCCGAACCGACCCGGCCCTCTTCACGCGCTCGCGTCGTTGAGCGCCTGGATATCGGACGGATCGAGCTTCAGACGCACTGCCGCCGCGAGGCTTTCGAGCTGTTCGAGCGACGTTGCGCTGGCGATCGGCGCCGTGATGCTCGGACGTGCAATCAGCCATGCGAGCGCCACCGCCGCGAGCGTGCTGCCGTGGCGCTGCGACACGAAATCAAGCGCCGCCAGAATGCGGATGCCACGGTGATCCAGATATTTCTCCACGCGCGAGCCGCGCGCGCTCTTCGCCAGATCCTCGCGCGAACGGTATTTGCCCGAGAGAAAGCCGCTCGCCAGGCTGTAATAGGGCACGACTGCGATCTTCTGCGCGAGCGCCACCGGTTCGATATCGGACTCATAGGCGGCGCGGTCGTACAAGTTGTATTCGGGCTGCACGATCTGATATGCGGGCAGACCGGTCCTGTGTGCAAGCGCCAAAGCCTCTTCGATGCGCGCGCCCGTGTAATTCGACGCCCCCACCACCCGCACCTTGCCGGCCTCGATCAGCTTTTGATACGCGCCGAGCGTTTCCTCCAGCGGCACCTTGCGATCGTCCTCGTGTGAAAAATAGACGTCGATGTAGTCGGTCTGCAGACGGCGCAGCGAATCCTCCACGGCTGCGGCGATATTGGCCGCCGAAAGCCCAGGCCGATGCGCGCTCTTGGCGACCTTGGTGGCGATCACCAGCTTGTCGCGCTTGCCGGTCTTCGCGAGCCACTTGCCGATGATGGTTTCCGATTCGCCGCCCTGATTACCGGGCACCCACGCCGAATACACATCGGCCGTATCGATGAAATTCAGGCCGGCGTCGACGAAGGCGTCGAGGATCGAGAACGAGGTGGCTTCGTCGGCAGTCCAGCCGAACACGTTTCCGCCGAACATCAGCGGTGCGACCTGCAAGGAAGAAGTGCCGATCCTGCGTAGTTCCATGATGTCTCCAAAGTAGGGCGAGAGCAGAACCATCGAGGATACGCCGGGTTGGGGGTGGCTGCAGCGACGCAGCAAAGGTCAGTGGAAATTGCACTAAATCGTTTGCGAGTGCTGCCGTAAACAACTTTGCAAGAGGGAGAAAGCGGCAGGCAACCCGGCATTACGCAGGAAGCCAGCGGTGCGCAGCGAGCTTTTATGTGTGTTGCAAAAGAGGTCTCGATAGTTTGCGCTTCCCCCTCAAGTTTTTTGCACCCACGCCGTCAACCTTTACTGAGGCGGCCAGCAATGAACCCAGGCTTCCGCCGAAGTCATTGAGGCTTGTAACGGGCTAATCGCCCGACTAGGAGAATTTCCATGCTCGGAATTAACAGCAACATCAACTCGCTCGTCGCGCAACAGAACCTGACGAGCTCGGGCAGCGCACTGTCGCAAGCTATTACCCGTCTGTCGTCGGGTAAGCGCATCAACAGCGCAGCTGACGATGCAGCAGGTCTGGCAATCTCGAACATCATGCAGACCCAGATCAACGGTCTGGATCAGGGTGTGTCGAACTCGAACGACGGCGTGTCGATGGTGCAAACCGCATCGAGCGGCCTGTCGTCGCTGACCAGCAGCCTGCAACGTATCCGTTCGCTGGCAACGCAAGCGACCAACGGCTCGATGACCGACACCGACCGTGCAGCACTGCAACAGGAAGTCTCGCAGCAAGTTTCGGAAATCAACCGTATCGCGTCGCAAACGACGTACAACGGCATGAACGTGCTGAACGGCTCGCTCGGCACGGTGTCGTTCCAGGTCGGCGCAAACGTCGGTCAGACGATCAGCCTGAACCTGTCGCAAAACATGTCGGCAGCATCGGTTGGCAGCGGCGTGCCGCAAGCTGGCCAGACGCTTGGCACGTTCACGGGCCTGAGCCTCGACTCGGCTGGTGCTGCGGTCACGAGCGGCTCGGCAGCAATCACCTCGATCAACGTGGTTTCGGACGGCAGCGGCGGCTTCTCGTTCACCGACCAGAACAACAGCGCACTGTCGTCGACGGCAGTTGGGGCTCTGTTCTCGGGCGGCAATGTCGTCGGCAACAGCATCGTCGGTTCGGGCACGGCTCTCACGCTGGGCGACTCGGCAATGAGCGCACTGGGCACGGCAGGCGGTTCGGCAACGGACGCAGCAGTGGTTTCGCAAGTCAACTCGTACAACCAGCCGACCACGGTTGCTAACGTCAACATCAGCACGCAAAGCGGCGCTTCGATGGCGATGGAATCGATCGACAACGCACTGAACGTCCTGAACAACCTGCAAGCAACGCTGGGCGCAGCCCAGAACCGCTTCACGGCAATCGGCGCGACGCAGCAAGCTCAGTCGACCGATCTGGCAACGGCACAATCGTCGATCCAGGACGCCAACTTCGCGCAAGAAACGGCTAACCTGTCGAAGGCTCAAGTTCTGCAACAAGCTGGTATCTCGGTTCTGGCGCAAGCGAACTCGCAACCGCAGCAGATCCTGAAGCTCCTGCAGTAATAGCTTCTCGCAGCACGCGCCATCTGCACCGCCCGCCATACCCGGTGCAAGTGGCGCAAACCAATCGGGAGGCTCGCCTCCCGATTGGCATTTTCCCGATCTGAACCGATTCACAAGACTTCGCCCAAGCACGGAGCCTGTCCATGTCCACCGTAAATTCGACCGCCAGCACGATTGCGAGCACCGTCGCGGCTACGACTGCGTCGTCCAATGCCGCTCTCCAGCAAGCCGCCCAGTCGATCATCAGCGGCTCGACCGGCAATTCGTCGATGGACGTGAGCTCGCTTGTCTCCGCGCTCGTCAACGCGAAGATCGCCGGCCAGGCCGCCACCATCGCGGCGTCGCAATCTTCCGACAACACCCAGATTTCCGCCTACGGCGCGCTCTCGGCAGCGCTTTCTGCGCTTCAGGCGAGCCTCGGCACGCTTTCCGACGGCACGACCGCCAATGCCTTCACGGCCAGCGCGAGCGGTAGCGGCATCACCGCCACGGCCGCCAGCGGCGCGGTGGGCGGCACCTACTCGCTCGACGTCGCCCAGGTGGCGCAAGCCCAGGTGCTGACGTCGAAGGGCTACGGCGCAACGACCGCGCTCGCGAGCGGCCCGGCGACGATGACGCTGACCGTCAACGGCGCCAGCACCACGATTTCGCTGAACAGTTCGAACAGCACGGTTTCCGGCATCGCGTCGGCGATCAACAGTGCGAGCAACAATCCGGGCGTGACGGCTTCGGTCGTCAATGGCGCAGACGGCGCCCACCTCGTGCTGCACGCCACCACCACCGGCTCGGGCAACGGCATCAGCGTCGCCATCAACGACTCGACGTCGGGCGACGCACTGAACAACCTCGCGGTGAACACGACCGCCGGGACGTCGCTCGCCGGCAATGCCAGCGCGACGTCGGCGAACCTCAAGTCGAACCAGTCGAAGATCGACAATACGACGTACTGGACGCAAACGACCGCGGCACAGGATGCCTATTTCACGATCGACGGCACCGGTGTCACCAGCTCCAGCAACACCGTGACTTCGGCGCTGTCGGGCGTGACGTTGAGCCTGTCGGCGGCGTCCGTCGACACAACCGGCAATTCGCCGCAGACGCTGACGATTTCGCAGAACACCAGCGCACAGTCGAACGCGATCAACAACTTCGTCACGCTGTACAACACGCTCGTCACGACGATGGGCACGCTGACGTCATACAGTTCGACCTCGACGTCGCAGGGCGTCCTGCTTGGCGATTCGACGCTGAACCTGATCCAGAACCAGTTGGCGACGATCGTCTCGACTGGCGTGAAGAACGGCTCGACTTCGACCGGTCTTTCTTCGATCGGCATTTCGCTGGGCGCGGACGGCACGCTCTCCGTCGACAGCACCGCGCTCAACAACGCGCTGCAAAACAACCAGTCGACGATCGCCACGCTGTTCAACTCGACCAACGGCGTCGCCCAGCAGTTGAACACGAACATCACGAGCTATCTGTCGAGCACTGGGGCAATCGCGACGCGTACCAACGCACTCAACACCGATCTGACGAACCTGACAACCCAGCACTCCAACCTGACTGACTATCAGACTCAGCTCACCAGCATGTACACGGCTCAGTTCACGGCGCTCAACACGCTGATGGCGACGATGAACAACAACCAGCAGTACCTGACTCAGTTGTTCGGCGGCACCAACAGCGCGGGCGCGCTGGCCACCAACAAGAGCTAACGCGAGCTAAGGGAACAAGGGGCGCGAGCCATGGACGCACTGAACAGCATCGAACGCATCTGGCAATTCACCAAGGCCATCGAACAGGCTGCAGCCGTCGGCGAGTGGGAACGCGCCGCCGCGCTGGTGGACGAGCGCTCGCCACTCCTGATGTCGATCGGTGCGCAACAGCCGCCCGCCGCGGTCGCGCAGCTTCGGGAGATCATGGCGATCGACGCGCGCATCGCCGATGCCGCACAAGCCGCGCAGCGCTCGCTGGGCGCCGAGTATCAGGCGAGCATGCGGGCCACCCAGAACGCCAATCAGTATCAGCGTATTGCGCAGTTCTGACCCTGACTCAAAGACCATCGCATGCGCCGTTCTGGGCGCATTCGTAGCATCCAGCCCGCCTTGCGCGGGCTTTTTGTATTTCGCGCCTTTTTTGTCTTGCGCCCGGCGACGACGCGCAAGCGCAGCGGGTCGGCTTACGCATCAAATTGACGGTCATTTTGACTCCATCTCGGCGCATCGCCGCCCTGCCCGCCCCCGCATAATTCCTCCAACTTCCGCTCCAGGACGCTTTCGCGCGCCTTCGTCATGACCGCTTTCCCCACTCTGAACGACACGACTACGCTCCTCCCCGAAGCGCAACGGGAACAGGATATCGATCTCGTGATGCAGGCCGCGATCGAGCATCATCGCAAGCAGGAATACGCCGATGCGGCCGCGCTCTACGCCGCGGTGCTCGACGCCGATCGCGATCATGTCGACGCCAATTACCACATGGGCGTATTGCTCATGCAAACGGACCAGCCAGCCGAAGCGGTGCCGCACTTCGAACAGGTGCTCGGCCATACACCGAATTTCCATCAACTCTGGGTGTACTACTTCAACGCGCTCAGCGGCAGTGGCCAGTTCGAGGCGGCACGCGCGTCGCTCGAACTGGCGCTTCAGTGCGGCCTGCCGCCGGATGCTGTCGCCACGCTGCGCAGCCGGCTTGCCGAAGAAAGCGGTCAGGCCGGACTTGCCGGTTCGGTCCCCGCGCAGCCCACGCCGCAGACGGAACAAGACATCGCCGCCAAAGCCGCGCCCGCCAGTGACGCCGATCCGCGCCGCGCCACCGCCGCAGAGTTGCAGGAATACGCGACGCTCTTCAACGCAGGCAAAATCGACGCGGCGCTCAACGTAGCCCGCCGCCTGACCGAGTCGTATCCCGGACACGGCGAATGCTGGCTGGCGCTGACGCACGCACTGCAACGCAATGGCCATTTCGCGGAATCCGTGAGCGCCGCCGAGCCCGCCGCGCGCCTGCTGCCCGATCAGGTCATCGCGCAGACCATGCTGGCGGACGCGCTCTATATCGTGCGCCGTTTCCAGCGCGCGGAAGAACATTGCCGCCAGGCCATTGAACGTCATCCGCAGTGCGCCGCGCTTCATCGCACGCTGGGCGCAACGCTGCAGGTGATGGGCCGCAGCGCCGAGGGCATTGCCTTCATCCGCCACGCGGTTGAACTCGCGCCGCACGATGCGCTCGAACTCGACGCGCTCGGTAACGCGCTCGCCCAGCACGGCGAATACGACGAAGCGGAAATCACCTTCCGCCGCGCGCTCGAAATGGCGCCGACCCAGGCGCCGACCAACAGCAATCTGTTGTTCGGCCTGATGCACAAGCTCGATCTCGACGCGCCGCGCGCCTTCGCCGAATTCCGCGCCTTCGCGGAGCGCTTCGAAGCGCCGTTGCGCGCTCAGTGGCAGCGGCACGCCAACGAGCGCAACCCGGCGAAGCGCCTGAAGATCGGCTTCGTCTCGGGCGATCTGTTCGATCATCCGGTCGCGTACTTCCTGCTTTCGGTGGTCGAACATCTCGCGCTCGATCCCACGCTGTCGCTGCACTTCTATTCGAACTACGCCGCGACCGACAGCTTCACCACGAAGATCCGTGCGCACGCCGCAAGCTGGCGCGAAATCTTCGGCATGAGCGACGACGTGGTGGCGCAGACCATACGCAACGACGGCATCGACATCCTGATCGACCTCTCGGGCCATACCGGACGCAATCGTCTGGTGGCGTTCGCCCACAAGCCCGCGCCGGTGCAGGTGAGCTGGATCGGCAATCCGGCGACGACGGGTCTTTCGGCGATCGACTATTACATGTCGGATCGCTTCGTCACGCCGCTCGAACAATTTGCGAGCCAGTTCTCGGAGAAGCTCGTTTTCCTGCCCGCTCTCGCGCCGTTCAAGCCGCATCCGGAAGCGCCGGACGTCAACGAACTGCCTGCGCTGAAGAACGGTTATCTGACCTTCGGCAGCTTCAGCCGCATCGTGAAGATCGGACCGGAAGTCGTCGCGCTGTGGGCGCGCGTACTGCGCGAAGTGCCCAACTCGCGCATGCTGGTGGGCGCGATTGCGTCGACGGAGCAGATGAGCAAGATCGCAGGTATGTTCGCGAACGAAAATATCGACGCGAGCCGTATCAGCTTCATGCAGCGCAAGAGCGTGACGAATTACCTCCAGCAGCACAACATGGTGGACGTCTGTCTCGATGCGTTCCCGTTCGCGGGTTCGACCACGACCATGCACGCGCTGTGGATGGGCGTGCCGACCATGACTTTGCCGGGCTATTCGATGGCGAGCCGCGGCAGCACGGGTTGGCTCTCGCATTTAGGTCTCGAAGACGCATTCGTCGCGACCGACAAGGACGACTTCGTGCGCAAGTGCGCTGCGCTCGCCGCCGATCCCGAAGCGCTTGCCGCGGTGCGCCGCGAACTGCGCGCGCACTGCATGCAGTCTCCGATCGTCAGCGCCAGCACCATCGCCAACGCCGCTTCGCGTGCGCTGCGCACGATGTGGCAGCGCTGGTGCGACGGACTCGCGCCGGAGCATTTCGAAGTGCCGGCGCAGGTGCAAAACGCATCGGTGGCGCAGATCGAAGCTCTGGCGCGCGATCTGCAATCGCACATCGCCACACCTGCTGCCGAAGCCGCACCAGCGGCACAAACCGCACAAGTGGCAGAAGTGGCAGAAGTGGCGCAGGCAACGACGCAAGCCGCCGCGCCTGCGCGCGTATCGGCGCCCATCACATCGATCGGCATGACGACCGCGATGCCTTCCACGCGCAAGCCCATCCGCCTCGTGTGCGGCACGCGCAGCAGCCGCGACCGCTTCTCGAGTGACACGGCGCTGGGCCGCTCGCTCAAGCTCTACGCGCACCTGCCCGACCTCGAACTGCAACTGTTCGACAGCAACGCGCGCGGTCTTTCGAGCATCTACAACGCGGCTATCGACGACGCCAAAGAGAATCCCGCCCTGCTGGTGTTCATTCACGACGATGTCTGGCTACAGGACTTCTTCTGGGCGGAGCGCGTGCGCGAATCCCTCGCGCGCTTCGACGTGATGGGTCTCGCCGGCAACCTGCGCCGCGTCGCACGCCAGCCTTCGTGGGCTTTCACGCCGGAATTCAAGTGGGACGAGCGTCAGTACCTGAGCGGCGCCGTGGGTCACGGCAAGGGCTTCCCGTGCGATGTGGCCTCGACGTTCGGGCCGTCCGGCCAGGAGTGCAAGCTGCTCGACGGCCTGCTGCTTGGCGCGGATAGCGAAACCCTGTCGCGCAGCGGCCTGCGCTTCGACGAGCAGTTCACCTTCCACTTCTACGATCTGGACTTCTGCCGCCAGGCCGAACTCAAGCGACTGCGCATGGGCACCTGGCCGATCTCGGTTGTCCACGAAAGCGGCGGCGCATTCAACTCGCCGGGATGGCGCGCGGGCTACGAGCAGTATCTGCGCAAGTACGGCAACTGATTCGACGGCTCGCGGGGCATCGGAGCGCACTGAGGGGCAGCCTGCGGCGCGCCCCGTCCAGCAATCGCCATACGAGCGCATGCAGGCCGGTCGAACTCAGCGGCGGGGCCGCGCCATTCACGCGATTTCCGGGGCTTTCCTGCCTCTGACTCGCGATTTGAACAGGCCGCCCGCCGCTTATGCTGCAACTATCAAACTAGTCTGAAAGGTGGCCAGTGAAAGCGGTAATTCTAGCGGGTGGACTTGGCACCCGGCTGATGGAGGAAACCGTCCTCAAGCCGAAGCCATTGGTCGAAGTCGGCGGCAAGCCGGTGCTGTGGCACATCATGAAGATGTACGCCACGCACGGCATCAACGAATTCATCATCTGTGCCGGTTACAAGGGCTACCTGATCAAGGAATATTTCGCGAACTACATGCTGCACAACGCGAATGTCACATTCGACATCGCGCAGGGCAGCATGGAAGTCCATCGTCATACTGCCGAGCCGTGGCGTGTCACGGTAGTCGATACCGGCGATACGACCATGACGGGCGGCCGTCTCAAACAGATCCGTCCGTATCTTGGCGATGAAGACTTCTGCATGACTTATGGTGACGGCGTGAGCGACGTCGATATCACGACACTCATTCGCTATCACCGCAAGCACGGCTGTCTTGCCACGTTGACCGCTGTGCAGCCGCCCGGACGCTTCGGCACCCTGGAGCTGGAACGCGACGTCGTTCTGTCCTTCAAGGAAAAGCCCAAGGGCGACGGCAGCTGGATCAACTCCGGCTTCTTTGTGCTCAATCCGAGCGTGCTCGACTACATCGAAGGCGATCACATTCCGTGGGAGCACGAACCGATCGAGCGCATCGCCAATGATGGACAGTTGCGTGCACACTTCCACGATGGCTTCTGGCATCCAATGGATACGCTGCGCGACAGGAACTATCTGAACGAGCTGTGGGATACCGGCGCAGCGCCCTGGAAAACCTGGGAAAAATGAGCCAGGGACAATGAGCACTTCTGAATTCTGGCGCGGTCGCCGCGTATTCCTGACGGGCCACACCGGCTTCAAGGGCGCATGGCTGGCCTTGTGGCTCGCCCGCATGGGTGCGCGCGTGACCGGCTATGCCCTGCCCGCGCCAACCTCGCCGAGCCTGTACGAACTGGCGGGCATCGAGCGCCATCTGGAACAGTCGGTCACTGGCGACATCAACGATGCTGCGCGGCTCGCCGGCGCGATGGCCGCCGCAGAACCCGAGATTGTGTTCCACCTCGCCGCGCAACCACTCGTCAAGGAAAGCTACCGCCAGCCCGCCGCGACCTTCGCAACCAACGTGATGGGCACCGTCAATCTGCTCGAAGCCGTTCGCGCGACGCCGTCGGTGCGCGCGACGCTCGTCGTGACGACCGACAAGTGCTACCTGAACCGCGAGTGGGTGTGGGGCTATCGCGAAACCGATCCGCTCGGCGGCCACGATCCGTATAGCGCCAGCAAGGCGGCGGCGGAAATCGTCGCGGCATCGTATCGCGCGTCCTTTTTCGACGCCGATGTCGCGCTCGTCACCGCGCGCGCGGGCAATGTGATCGGCGGCGGCGACTTCGCGCCCGACCGCCTGCTGCCGGACGTGATCCGCGCCATCGAGCACAATGCCACGCTCGAGATCCGCTATCCCGATGCGGTGCGTCCGTGGCAATTCGTGCTGGAGCCGCTGCGAGGCTACCTGGATCTGGCGCAGCGCGCCTATGCGCGCGAAGCCGGTATGGACGACGCCTGGAATTTCGGTCCGAGCGAAACCGGCGCGCGCAGCGTGCGTGACGTCGTGCAGCGCTTTGTCGAGGTATGCGCGCAGCAGCGGCCCGCAGCGGTCCGATTCGGCGCGACGCAGCCGCACGAGCACGAAGCAAACTTGCTGCGCCTCGACATTTCGAAGGCGCGCGCACAGCTTGGCTGGCACCCCAGCCTGAGCTTTGACGAAACACTCGAACTCACCGCCGACTGGTATCGCGCGTGGCTCGCCCGCGCCGACCTGAAGGCATTCACCGAACGGCAACTCGAGCGTTATCTCGACACCGTATCGGCATTCCGCATCTAGCCGCTCTCAAGACGATGGAACAGCACATCATCCCCATTCAGCCCGCCTCCACGCAGCCGGCACCGACTGGCCGGGACCTCTCGCGCGAACAGGAACTGCGCCGCGAAATCCTCGAACTGGTCGACCGCTATGCGCAGCTGAGCTGCGCGAGCGCGCCCTTCGTGCCGGGCGTGACGCCGGTGCCGCCCGCAGGCAAGGTAATTGGCGCGAGCGAATTGAAGAACATGGTCGAAGCCTCGCTGGACGGCTGGCTCACGACCGGGCGCTTCAACGACCAGTTCGAAGCCGATCTCGGCAAGCTGCTGGGCGTGCCTTATGTGTCGACCGTGAATTCCGGCTCGTCGGCGAACCTGGTGGCGTTTTCGGCGCTGACCTCGCCGCGCCTCGGCGATCGCGCGATCCGTCCGGGCGACGAAGTGATCGGCGTGGCGGCAGGTTTTCCGACCACCGTGAATCCGATCCTGCAATTCGGCGCAGTGCCGGTTTTCGTCGATATCGACATCCCCACGTACAACGTCGACCCGGCGCTGCTCGAAGCTGCCATCTCGCCGAAAACCAAAGCGATCATGCTGGCTCACACGCTCGGCAATCCGTTCAATCTCGAAGTCGTGACGGCGTTGTGCCGCAAGCACAACCTGTGGCTGATCGAAGATTGCTGCGACGCGCTGGGCGCGACGTATCAGGGCAAGCTGGTCGGCACCTTCGGCGACATCGGCACGCTGAGCTTCTATCCCGCGCACCACATCACAATGGGCGAAGGCGGTGCGGTGTTCACGCGCAATCCGGAACTCAAGGCGATCGTGGATTCGTTCCGCGACTGGGGACGCGACTGCTATTGTCCGCCGGGCCGCGACAATACCTGCAACAAGCGTTTTTGCTGGAAACTTGGCGATCTGCCTGCGGGTTACGACCACAAGTACACGTACTCGCACCTCGGTTACAACCTGAAGATCACCGACATGCAAGCGGCCTGCGCGCTGGCGCAGCTCGATCGTGTCGAGAAATTCATCGCCACGCGCCGCCGCAACTTCGGCTTCCTCAAAGAGCGTCTGCGCGAGAGCGAAGAGTTTCTCGTCCTGCCGGAGGCAACCGCTGGCAGCGACCCGTCGTGGTTCGGCTTTCCACTCACCTTGCGCGATAACGCGCCGGTGACGCGCACCGACCTGCTCGGCTATCTCGACCAGAAGAAGATCGGCACACGTCTGCTGTTCGGCGGCAACCTGCTGCGCCAGCCGTATATGGCAGGCCGCAATTATCGCGTTGCGTCCGATCTCACGCAGACGGATCGCGTGATGCACAACACTTTCTGGATTGGCGTTTATCCGGGACTCGACGACGAGCGCCTGGAATTCGCCGCACGCGCTATCGAGGAATTCCTCGGCGTGGCGTTTTGAACGCGCGAGTTGCGAGGGCATTCGCACCATGCTGAATACGCGAGACAACAGCGCGACCGCGCAAATCAAGGCTGCGCCGCCCGGCGCGAAAATGCTGGACGTCTGGCATGAGGACGTCAGGTATATCGTCGCTCAACCTCTGCCATGGGAAAAGCTGAGTGGCCGGCGCGTGCTGGTTACAGGCGCGGGCGGGTTCCTCGGCGGCTATCTCGTGCGCACATTGCTCGGGCTGCATGCGCTCGGCAAGGTGAGGCAGCCGGTCGAAGTCGTGGCCATGGTGCGCGACGCTGCGCGCGCTCGCGCGCGCTTTGCGGACATAACCGCGCAGACAGCCAGCCATTTGCAACTATCCGAATGGAATCTGAACCAGATCGCAGTGCCCGATCTGGACCCATGCGATTACATCCTGCACGCCGCCAGCCAGGCGAGCCCGCGCTTTTATGGCTCTGACCCGGTCGGCACCTTGATGCCCAATGCGGTCGGTACAGCAGCGTTGCTGGAAATGCTGCGGGGTAATCCGTCGGCCCAGGGCATGCTATTCGTAAGCAGCTCCGAGGTCTACGGTTCGGTGGCAGGGGAACAGATGCTCGCGGAGACTGGCTATGGCGTGGTGGACCCGACCGCCGTTCGTTCGTGCTACGCGGAGAGCAAACGCATCGGCGAAGCAATGTGCGCTGCCTGGCATCATCAGCACGGCATCCCCGCCTATATTGCGAGGCCGTTCCACACCTATGGTCCGGGCCTGCAAGCCGACGACGGACGTGTCTTCGCAGACTTCGTCTTCAATGTGCTGCGCGGCGAAAACATCGTCATGAATAGCGATGGTAGCGCACGACGCGCCTTCTGCTACGTCTCAGACGCGATTCTTGGCCTTTTCACCGTGCTGCTGCAAGGCGCGCCAGCCCAGCCTTACAACGTGGCGAATCCCGCGGCCGAACTTTCCGTGATGGAACTGGCGGAATTGCTCGCGGGACTGTATCCGCTCAAGAACCTGCGCGTCGAGCGCCGTGCGCCTGCGAACCAATCCGGCTATCTGCTCAGCAGCTTCAACCGGCTAGTGCCGGATGTTAGCCGTCTGGAAGCACTTGGATGGCGCGCCCACACCACGCCCGATGCAGGCTTTCGTCGCATGATCGAGGCGTATCAGATATGACATCAACAATCGCTCAATTAAAAGCCCTCTACCGCGATGGCAGTCTTTCGAAACCGGATTTTATTCGCGAGGCACTGAAGGTTCATCAGACGCTGTTTCAGTATGTGGATGTCATTCGCACAACGGATATCCGTGAAATCCTCATTGATGCGAATTCCGTTGTATTTGTAGTCGGAGAAGAGGGCATTCGACTTCAATGTCCGCCGAACGAGGCACGTGTAGCCCCCGTCGAAGTGATGAATTTCGATCATTACGAAATACACGAAACTCGTGTAATGGACACCGTTGCACAAGATTGCCGCAACCTCGTCGATATCGGCGCGAATATCGGTATGCATACCGTGCGCTTCGCGATGCGAGCGCCTCAGGCCCGCGTCTTCGCGTTCGAGCCGATGCCCGGAAGTTTCGCTTTTCTGCAACGAAACGTGGCGGAAAATGGCGTCGGCGATCGGGTTAGCTGTTTCAACTACGGCCTGTCAGATCGGAACGGAACCATTGACTTCTTCATTGCGCCGACTGCCGGCACCAACGCTTCGCTCATGAACGTGGCGGACGCGCAAGACGCCCAGCGAATAGTTGGACTGACGCTGACGCTCGATCAATGGGCAACGAACCAGGCAATCGCACCGGACTTCATCAAGTGCGATGTGGAAGGCGCTGAACTCCTCGTATTCCGCGGCGGCCATTCGACACTCGCGCGGCATCGTCCCGTGGTCTTTACCGAACTCCTGCGCAAGTGGTCCAGACCGTTTGGCTACCACCCCAACGATGTGATCGAATTCTTCGCGTCGTTCGGCTACGAATGCATGGCAGTGGGCGAAACCGGAGTTCGCCGGTTGACCTGCGTAACCGATGAAACCATCGAGACAAACTATGTGTTCCTGCACCGTGAGGCCCATGCCGAAAAAATCTCGCGGCTGGTGAGCAAAGCGTGAAAAGAACGACTACCGAACTCGCCCGCCGCATGCGCGTAGAAGCATTGCAGATGGTGCAGCGTGCCCGCGCTTCGCATATCGCAAGTGCGCTTTCGATTTGCGACATCGTCGCGGTGCTCTACGGCGAGGTCCTCAACGTGGACCCGGACGAACCCCAGGCAACGCAGCGAGACCGCTTCATCCTGAGCAAGGGTCACGCGTGCGTGGCCATCTATGCGGCGCTGGCCGAATGCGGCTTTTTCGAGCGCTCCGAACTGCTGTCCTATGGCCGTGACGGCTCGCCGTTGATGAACCACATTAGCCATAAGGTGACCGGCGTCGAGTTCTCCACGGGCTCGCTCGGGCACGGGCTGCCGTTTGGCGTGGGCAAGGCGCTTGCCGCCAGACGTAACGACGCCGCATGGCGCACCTTCGTCCTTCTGAGCGACGGCGAACTGGGCGAAGGCAGCAACTGGGAAGCGCTCATGTTTGCCGCCCATCATCGACTCGACAACCTGGTCGCGATTGTCGACTACAACAAGCTGCAGAGCCTGACCACCGTCGATCAGACACTGCGACTCGAGCCGCTGGCGGACAAATTCGCCGCGTTCGGCTGGAGCGTGCGGGAAGTGGACGGCCACGACCACGACGCGCTGCGCACGGCGCTGGGCTGCACGCCCTGGCAGCCGGGCAAGCCTTCAATGCTGATCGCGCACACTATCAAGGGTAAAGGCGTCAGCGCAATGGAGAACAAGGTCGAGTGGCATTACCGCTCGCCAGACGCGGATCAACTGGCGCAGTTCCTCGAAGAGCTGGAGGGCTAATACGATGCGTAATGCGTTTATCGAAGAACTGGTGGCGCTGGCTGCCGAACACCCGCATATTGCATTGATTGTCGGCGACCTGGGCTATTCCGTTATTGAGCCATTCGCAGACCGCTTTCCAGAGCGCTTCATCAATGCAGGCGTTGCCGAGCAGAACATGACTGGCCTTGCTGCCGGCATGGCATCGGAGGGCTACCACGTCTTCACGTATTCCATTGCGAATTTCCCAACCTTTCGGTGTGCAGAGCAGATTCGCAACGATGTCGACTATCACAGGTTTCCCGTGACTGTAGTTTCTGTAGGCGGAGGTCTCGCCTATGGTGCGCTGGGATATTCCCATCATGCGGTGCAAGACTACGCGCTGATGCGCAGTTTCCCGAACATGCTGATCGCCGCGCCTGGCGATCCGATGGAAGTGCGCGCCTGCATGCGCTATCTGGTCGAGCACCCGCAGCCGTCCTACCTGCGTCTTGGCAAAGCTGGCGAGCCCAATTTTCACGCCGCCGTGCCGCAGGTCGCTCCGGGGCGATGGCTCAAGATCGCGGATGCAAAAACGCCCGCCGATGCGCGTAAAACGCTGCTGTCCACCGGCGCGGGCATGAGCATCGCGATGAACTGGCGCGAACACCCCGATTTCGCACAATACGAAGTGCATTCCCTGCCGCTCTGGAGCATGGCTGCCAAGAGCACGCAGCCGATCACGCTTGAGGACTTTGCGCTCGTCGAAACCCTCGAAGATCATCTCACGGACGGCGGCTTCGGTTCGTGGCTTATGGAATCCGCCATCGGCCGCCGCAACGGCGCGGCGATCGACGTGCACGCCCTCTCACACGAAGTGTGCGGGACAGTTGGATCGCAGGAAAAACTCAATGCACTGGGCGGCCTGCCGCTGCGGTCTGCCGTAGCCATCTCGTAAAGCGACACCATGCAAACTGGCAATATTCTTCTTTCACTCTGCATCCCGACGTATAACCGCTCTGCGACGCTCAAAACTACGCTCGAGAGCATCGTCACACAGGAAGCATTCCTCGCGACCAACGAAATCGAGGTCGTCATTGCGGACAATTGCTCCAACGACGACACGGCGCAAGTCGCGACGGACTATGCGAATCGTTTTCCCGGCAAAATTCTTTTCTATCGAAACGAGGTCAACATCGGACCGGAAAAGAATTTCCATTTGGTGTTGGCCAAAGCACGAGGTCAGTTTCTCAAGCTCCATAACGACAGCTTGCTGGTGCGCGACGGTAGCCTCGGCGAAATCGTCAAGGTCATCCGCGCGAGCGCGCAGCTCAAGCCCACCATTTTCATGACGAACGGCGCGAAAGGATCGGCCAACCCGATCGAGCCGCTCGCCGATCTGGACAGCTTCATCCAGCGCGTTTCCTACATTTGCACGTGGATTGGCGCATTCGGGCTCTGGCGCGAACAGTTTCAGGCGATTCCCGACTTCCTGGAGAACGCGTCCTCGCGTCTGGTCCAGACGGACATCCTGCTCAAGCTGATCTCGACGGGCAAGGGCGTGCTGGTTCTGCACGGCAACTATTTTTTCTCGCAGGATGTAGGCAGCAAAAGCGGCTACAACCTCGCGGAAGTGTTCGGCAAGAATTATCTCGGCATGCTAAAGAAGTATGTGGCGGCCGGCAAGATCACGCCGCACACCTATGCGAAGGAAAAGCAGGATCTGCTGCTGAACCACATCCTGCCGTACTACATGGATAGCGCCAACGCTTTCGAGAAGACCGATTTCTTCGAAAACATGGCGGACTATCGCGACGAGCCGTATTTCTTCAAGGCGCTGGAGGGACGAGCCGGGCAATTCTGGCGCCTGTCGAATCCGCACAATTCCACCAGGCTGGTGAAACTCGCCCTGACGTCGTCGCTAGCGAAGATCAAGGTGGGGCGCCGCACTTATGGCGACCTGACGGTGATGGATTTCGGCCACCCGGACGAGCGCCTGACGATCGGCAATTTCGTGTCGATCGCCGATAACGTGCGCTTTCTTTTGGGCGGCAATCATCCTCACGGCGGCCTGTCGACGTTTCCATTCACGTTCAGCTATCACGGCAAGCTGGAGGCGCAAACCAAGGGGCCGATCACGATCGGCGACGACGTGTGGATCGGCTACGACGCGATCATTCTTTCCGGCGTGAGGATTGGGCAGGGCGCGGTGATCGCGGCGGGCAGCGTCGTGACCCGGGACGTGCCGCCCTACGCGATCGTGGGCGGCAATCCGGCCAAGGTCATCAAATACCGCTTTGCGCCGGACGTCGTCGAAAAGCTTTGCGCATTCGACTTCTCGAAACTATCCGATCAGACGATTCTCGCCATGGGCGAGTTGCTCTACGACAAGCTCGACAGCAGCAATATCGATGAGGTGCTGGCGAAGCTGACGCAGTGAAGAAGCGCGGTTGAGACCATGGGTGAGCCGTGAGAAGGCGTCGCCCATGGGAAAGCCAGGTAGATCCGCCAGAACCTGCGGACGAAAAAAAGGGCGCAGCACGTTTTGCTGAGCCCTTGATTTTTTATGCGATCAACTTTGGCGCGCCCGGCTGGGATCGAACCAGCAACCCCTGCCTTCGGAGGGTTGTAAGAGATCCAATATCGGCGCGGCTTTCCGGCTGATTTCTGCGTCTACAGGACGCGTACAGGACTCCTGGCGCGAAGTGACGCAGATGGGAACGATTAGCAAATATGTAGCAAAACGGGGCCGTAACATATCAGGCGAAGGTGCGGCGCAAGGGGGTGCCGCCTCAATCGCGCAGCTTCCATGAGAAGAAGGACGCAGCCGCGTGGGTACGGGCGACCGAAGCGACGCTAGATCCCGGGGAGCTACCGAAGGCCGTGAAGGTGCAACCGGACGGCCTGAACACTTTAGCGGAGGTGCTGCGGCGGTACGCGAGCGACGTGAGCCCGAAGAAGCGCGGCGGGGACATCGAAGTGCTCACGCTGCGGCGGTGGCTCCGCGAGTGCCGAGAGTTCATCGCGACGCCCCTAGCGCAACTGGACGCTTCGAAGGTTGCCGCGTGGCGCGACTCGCAGATGGAAGGTCGAGCCGGGTCTTCGGTCGCGCGGCAGCAAAACCTTCTTTTTAGTGCGATCAATCTGGCGCGTGCCGAATGGGGCTGCGACATACCTGTGTTTAAGGTAGCCCGCCCGAAGAGTCCGCCGCACCGTGATCGCATCTTGAAGCCGAAGGAAGAGAAGGTGCTGTTGGCCGAAGCTCGCCTCGCCCAGAATCCCTACCTTGTCCCTTGTATACAGTTCGCGCTCGAAACGGCGATGCGTGCCGGTGAGATCATCAATGCGCGGTGGGTTGATATAGATTGGGAGCGGCGCGTAATTCGTCTGCCGCTCACGAAAACAGATGTGCCGCGCGACGTTCCACTGTCAGCCAAAGCGCTCGCCGCGCTGGAACCGCTCGACCGGGAGACTGAGCGCGTGTTTGCCGGGTTGACGAGCGAAACGCTCAAACGCCAGTTCATCCGGCTCGTGAAGCGTTGCAAGATTGCCGACTTTCATTTCCATGACTGCCGCCACACGTGCCTGAGCCGGTTAGCGTGCGAGAAGGGCTGGAACCCGATCCAGTTGGCGACCCTCTCCGGTCACAAGGACTTGAAGATGCTCCAGCGGTACGTCCATCTGCGCGCGGATGATTTGGTGGCAATGCTGTAAGCGTCGGGTAGAAATGCGCGGCGAGTGGCTGAGGCTCGCCGCGCCTTCCCTTCCCTCACTCCGCCACATCCGGCACCTTCGGCCATTCCGGCTTATTCTCTGCTACCCATTTTTGCAGCACGCGGCGAGCCGAGTCACCCTTGGTCTCGATTTCCAACTCGTTGCAAATGGCGGTCCAAGTCGTTAGAACGCCGGCGTTGGGGTTAAGCTCCGGCACACTAGCCGCCCACTCAGCCGCACTAGGGGACGGTGCTTTCTTGATACCCAAGAGTTGGGACAACGGAATCTGCGGCATTGAGGCATCGAGCACTACCGGCTCCACTTGGCTGAATGCATCAATACCAGAGACCAAGCTCGACAACGGAATTCCTTTAGCGGAATCTGCTTTCGCCGCCCGCAGCAAGCCCTCTACGCGCTCGACCAGCCGCAGTATTGCATCGTTGAACGACAGATTCTCAAACGGATCGCGGCGGGCGAGATTGGCGACTCGCACAGCGACTGCTGTATCAACGTCGTACTTAGGCATAGCAGACTCCCTAGTGAACTTGCGACTTCACTGTAGCATCACGAATTCACTAGTGCAAGATATATACACTAGTTATCAACTAGTGAAGCCCCCCCCCCCCCTTCCCTGCCTATTGTGGGCAGTCCACGCGATTGCCGATCTGAGTTCGATCTTTTGCAGGGCGCGTATGGGACTCGTGCCGATGCTGCGTGCGCGGGACGAGGAGCGAAATGGACAGACGCAAGGGAGGGTCCGCCGCGAAGCGCGAACGGACGCTACAAAGTGTTCGAAACGACAGTTGTACCTCTGCCAACGCGAGTCTCTGCGGCTCGCCACGCTATCTCCGCGCGATCATGTCTCGCGCCAAGTCGGCATGTTCCCGCCTGATATCGCGTCTCCTGTCGTCATCAGCCGCAACCGCATCGCGATACTTCGACACGAGAGCCTCTAGGCGCAATACTTGTTTGTTCGCCGCGGCAATCGCCACTTCGAGTTGTTTGTCGGACAGCGCATTGAAATCCTCATCTTCATCGCGCAGTTCTGCCGCGATGTTTCTAATCTCGGTGCGAGCCGCTGCTAGGTCCTGTTCCCATGCTAGCGCCGCTCCACCTTGCCCTCCCTGCGCGAGTATCCTGTGGCGCGACCCGTCCGCGTAGTCCAGAAGATCGGGCAGCGACCTCAGCGCATGGTGAGCATTGCCGAGTGCCTTTCGTAGCTCCAGCCGCAGATCGAGCGATTTAACCTGATAGCTTTTCCAAAGGGCAAAGCCGCCCGTTATCGCTCCGATAATCCCTGTTACCGCGCCGATGTTGTCTGTGACGATGCTCATGTATCCATGCCTTCAGGAGTCGGTGAGCATGAGTCTATCTCCTACGGTGGCGGGTTCAAGTGTGTCCCCGAGCGTCCTGCGCGCGCGTGCGCCAACGAAAGGCGGTGTTCGGACTGCCCTTAGCAAGGCAGCGCGTCGCCAGAGCGCCCAGCAACTGCTACATTATTGAGATTCGAGTGGAGACCAATTAAATGCCGACCGAGGCCACTACGCCGCAGCCGTTTGCGTTCGTCTTAATGCCCTTTGATAGTTCCTTCAATGACATTTACCTACTAGGCATCAAAGAAACGGCCACTCAGCTGGACTTCGATTGCCAGCGCGTGGACGAGCAGATTTACCAAGAAAGTATGTTGGAGCGAATCTATCGACAAATTGATGTCGCTGATGTCATTGTTGCGGACATGTCCGGGCGAAACCCCAACGTGTTCTATGAGGTTGGCTACGCTCACGCAAAGGGCAAACTCGTCATCTTGCTTACTTCGGACACGGGCGATATTCCTTTCGATTTGAAGCACCATCGGCATATCGTGTATGGCGGTTCCGCCACTCGCCTGCGCACGCAATTGGCGAAGGACTTGGAGTGGGCGAAGGCCGAGATACAAAACCTTCGTGATAGCAGGATCAAGGTTACGTTGCAAAAGCCGTCGGGTCTATTGGAAAAGAGCGACTGGCTCGCAGAAGCTGACATCGATCTGAAATTCGACCTTTCGAACCACTCATCGCAGGCCTCCCCGGACATTGAAGCCATTTACATATACATGAATAGGCAGTGGACTGTTCGCCAAGATGAAAAGGTGTGCTCTACGGTCGATTCGGATTGGAGTCCGTTCAAGGAGCGGCACTTTCTTGCTTGCCCGGTTAGACGACTGCAAAAGAACGGCGGCTGGGCGCAAATTAAGGTCAACATGAAGCGCATTCTAGCCGTTGCTAGCAAAGGTGAGGTGCTGAAGGACAGCTATCAGCTAAAGGGTAAATTAGGTCTTCGCATCGCCACGTCCAGCGGAAACTTTGATTATCAGTTTCCGCTGGACGTGGCGGTGGACGAAATTCCTTTCTGACGGCGCTCGGCTGTGATGCGTCGCGCAATTTTTCGCGATATCTCGGTATGTGGAAGTAACTGCCTACTGCGGGCAGTCGCTATATGTCGGGCTATGAGAAGTTGGCCGCGCCGGACGGGAGTAGTACGCGCCGCGAGGCAAGCGAGTGCATTAGAGTGTCTGCGACGGAATAAAACAAAGCCCGGAGCCGTCTTGTGAACGGGCATCCCGGCTTCATCCCGCGACAGATGTCAGATCAGCGCATTAGAGATCGACACACCACACCTGCACGCCATCACGCTCAAGCTTTTCGCATCGCCGGGTCCCAGGATACTTGGGGGCCATGAAAAATACGTAGCGGTGAGGGATGTCGGGACGAGTCAGAAGCTTCTCCAGATCTTTACGCAGTTTCCCGTTGTTTGCTGGCGTCACCGCCGCAAATGTTTCTGCGACCACAGAGCCATCGTCGCTAACGATATCAAACGGCAAAGAGGCGTGCGCGCCTGGGGCAAGATGAAAGCCGCCGACAAGCGGATGAAGCGTGAGCAGTTGGCGCGCGGCCGCGATGGCGACCACAAGGCTCCAGGTCTGATTGGTTTGCTCGATCAGGTTTAACGGCGCTCCCGTGGCAGGATGAAAGCCAACCGAGTCGAATTTTAAGCGTCGGAATAGATCCAGCGAACCTTTCCTGTGGGTTCGAAGCCAATCATGGGCACGTGCTGCCGCATCTTCGACATATGCCAAGAGCCGATTCGTATCTTCAATGGAATTTACCCACATCGATGAAACGATGGGCTCGGGAACCTCTGCGCTGGTCTCTGTGACAGCGGCGTCATCCGCATTCAAGCCTTGACTCCATTAACATCTGGTAGCGATATTATCAAGGAAACTGAGTTGCCTGACTGCCCTTGCGATGGGCGAGGTCATAACGGAGTCTGCCAATCCGTGAATTTTTCAAGAAGTTCAGCTTCAACCTGCACGATGCGCCCGTCGCGGTCAACAACTGCTAGCGTTGCCGGCTCTCCGTCCGACGACGTGATAGTTAATCCTTCGAAGCTGACAGCGCTGATCGTGCTCGCGAGCGGAGAGGAGTGCCCCACATCGCGCGCGAGATCAATTTCGGGTGATGGCTTCCTGCCTACCGTGCGGCGTTCGCTCATACTTGCACCTCGACAGGCTAAAGACTCGGCCTAACAGTGCAGCCGCCTGCCGATCGCTCCGCGATCGATCTCACCCACTCCTGAATCTCCGACTCGACCCATAGGGACGTGTGGCGCACCTTCCGGGCACGTGGGAACTCGCCGCCCTTCACCAGTGCGTAGATAGTCGTCTTGCCAAGGCCAACGGCATCGAGCACGGCCGGCAAACGGATGAGGCGATCACTGGCCACGAGCGGCACTTCACAGTCGAGATTCACTAGCTCTCCAAGCGTTTTGGGGCGTGCAGCTTAGCAGGGGATTTCGTGCGTTCGGGCAAGCGATACCCCAGCAGCATCCCAACACTGAAGATCACGAAAACGGATGCCTTCACCCCATCGGTATGCGACGCTGGTTCGCACGGAATTTAGAGTTTGCGGCCAACACAGTCGGATTGCCTTGCGCACAAAAAACGAAGCCCCGCACATTGGGCGGGGCTCTGTACTTCCGATCTCGTGTTTGCTGCCTTAGCTGACGGGAGTCACACCAACGAACAAATAAACTAGCGGGCGTTCGGGCTTTCCATTGAGACGATCGATAGACGCCTCGATTTTTCCCGCGCTCAGCCACCGGTGGACCGATGGAAGCATAGGCCTCGGAACATAGCCAAGTTTCCGCCCGGACCAGTAAATTGCAATTGCCCTCTCATCAACACTGTTGAGCGGCTCCGGCAAAAACTGCACTTCATCACCGATATGGAGATCGCTTTGACTCACGCCTTGTCGCCAAAAACCGGCTACCTCCATGACAGTCTCGAGAGGCAATGCCGCAGTCGTTAGATCTGGGCACAACTCAAAACCATCCCCTGGCAATTTCGCGCCTGTATAGCCTAGCAAGGCCAAATCTGACCCTTGAAAGTCAGCAGGAAGTCTGTACTTCTCCAAGTACTCCGCGAAGTCGCGGCGCTTCCGCGAGGGCAATCGCCGAACGAAAGCTTCCAAGACACCTTTTCTGTGCTCGTCTTCACCCCGATTGAAAGCGGGATAACCTTGGAAACCTTCCAGTTTGGCCAGTTGGTAGTCGGCAGTCTGATTGAGATAGCGGAAAACTGGTTCGCCGTTGTCCAGCACGATCTCCGCCACCACGTGCCGACGCCGACTTTCTGGGCCGACGTCGGATGAAGGCTGCCACGATAGCCAGAGCCTCGACGGCTCGGCCACGTGCTCAATTTGCCTCATGACAATATCGCGCATAGTTGCCTGTATCGAAGGTTCACCAATCTTAGCGTGAAGCGAATGCGAGCTTCCGTGAGCTTAACGGGCAATTCTAGTTTACACAGTTCGATAAGTCGTTGTTCTAGTTCTTGCACCGAGAATAGGGCCAAAGTCTCCCGAAGAGGCCCCAAAAGGGTTGGGTGCGCTTCAACGACGTACCTGATCATGTCGAAATGTTGGCACCGCTTTGCGTCGTCTCCATTAAGCTTCATATGGTGGCAGCCCTTTCGAAGATACGCCGCGCATTTGTTGTCGTCCCAACCAGCAACATGCTCGAGGTGGCGCTCCATCCCCAAACTCGTACCATTATCAAAGAGCGGCGAGAGTCGTTCCCGGGTGGTTGCTCCATCGTCAAGCGTCCAAGCAAGAAAGCCCCAGTTGTCCTGATGACGGTCCGTATTTCCGATCAAAGCGTCAAAGAGAAACGCCCGCCCCCAATACAATAGCCAGTCGTCAATAAGCCCATGTCGTGCCGCGCGAACGCATGCGCGCTGAACCAACTGAAAGCTGTGCTGCGTTCCCAGCTTTCGGTCGTAGTCTGGGACAAGCCGCTGCAAGCGGTTCCCGCCCGCGATAAATGTCTGCTCACCGTCGACGAAAAACCATTCGATCAACGCCCCGCACACAGCTCGTCCCCGGTGTTCGGCAATGTACGCGGGAGGCACTTCCACGTCCAAAAGGCACCCAACAACGTAAGCAATCGTCTCAGCCCAAAATTGCTCTGGATAACGCTGGTCAGAGAGTTTGAACAGGTAGCGGCGGCCTGGCTTAATGAAATCGAAAGGGACAATGTCGGGTGGGAAAAGTGCGGACTTTTCCCGTGCGCCTTCCGGGTAGCGAGGGTGCTCCGGGTCTTCGGGCCAGTCAGTCACGTCAATGATGCCGGGCTGGATTACTGGTATCAATGGTTGCCCTGTCGCAAGGTCAAAATTGGCTTAGAGAATCGCCAGTATGCACGTGCTGAAGTTGGGGCACCAGTCCGCCTTATCAGCGCGTTATTCCGTACAAATTCCGTACGCAACAAAAAAGGGCTTAAGCGATTCGCATTAAGCCCTTGATTTCACGAAACTTCTTTGGCGCGCCCGGCTGGGATCGAACCAGCAACCCCTGCCTTCGGAGGGCAGTACTCTATCCATTGAGCTACGGGCGCGCTGCCATTTGAGCGCTGCGGCAGCTACGAAGAAAACGTAGGACAGCAGCGTCGAGGAGACCGAGAGAATACCCGGTTTCGGTTAAACCGTCCACCGCGCGGGGCCGGGCGGGAACCGGCCCGCGCAAACCCCGCATAAACAGGGCCCGACTGTTCGCACAGCCCGTGGGCTCCGGGTAAACGCGCGCAGAACACCCCACCCTCACGGCAACCGGCCGCGAAACCTTGCGTCTATAATCGTCCCTGTTTGCTCAATCGCAAGGCTAATGCCGTCCTGCTGTACCGCTCACCAAAAAACCAACGGGAGACGAGACAAGCATGAGCGAAGCACCCCACGGAGCCCCGATCAAAACCCCCGGCCAGCTGATCGCCGCTGTGGTTGCCGGTTTTGCCGTCCCCATCGTCATCATCATTCTGCTCGCCTACTACGTCGACAACACGACGCGTACCGGCGCAGGCACCGACGAGCTTTCCGCCCAGCAGATCACCGAACGCATTGCGCCGATCGCGAAGGTGTCGATTCGCGACGCCAACGCGCCGCGCGTCTACAAGACCGGTGAGCAGGTTTATCAGGCGGTCTGCTCGGCGTGTCATGCGAGCGGCGCCGCGGGCGCGCCGAAGTTCGGCAATGCGGGCGACTGGGCGCCGCGCATCGCCCAGGGCTACGACACGCTCTGGCACACGGCACTGGCCGGCAAGGGCGCGATGCCCGCGCGCGGCGGCACGAGTCCCGACGATTATTCCGACTACGAGATCGGTCTCGCCGTTGCCTATATGGCGAACCACGGCGGCGCAAACTTCCAGGATCCGCCCAAGCCCGCGCCGGGTGTGGCTAACGGCGCTTCAGGTGCGGCGGCAGCAGCGCCCGCTTCTGGCGCCGATGCCAACGCCGCGCAAGCAACCGCGGCAGCCGCCGCCATCGCCGCGATCCCGCAAACCGGCGCACCGGCAGGCGGCGCGGCAGGCGGCAGCGCCGACGCCTCGCAGGCCGGCAAGGCGCTCTACACGCAGGTTTGCCAGGCGTGCCACGCAGCGGGCGTGCTCGGTGCACCGAAGTTCGGCGACAAGGCCGACTGGGCGCCGCGTCTGAAGGACCCGATGGACACCATCTACAATTACGCGCTCCACGGCAAGGGCCAGATGCCCGCGAAGGGCGGCTCGAACGCCTCCGATGCCGACGTAAAGGCCGCCGTCGACTACATGGTGAGTGCGGTGAAGTAACCAGCAGCCGCACCACAAAAACAAAGGGCCGCATCGTCATCCGATGCGGCCCTTCTCATTTCACGCGCCTATAAGCGCAAAAATCAGCCCTTCTGCAACAGCGCCTTCAAACTCGCCAGCCGGTCCTTCGGCGACATCGGCGCCTCTTCCGGCGTGGGCGGCGGCGCGTCGTCCAGCCCCATCTCCGGAATAAAACGCGACGCCTCGCACACCACCGTCTCGCGCGCGCGTTTGCGTTTCTTGCACCAGTTCAGATGCAGGCTGCGCTGCGCGCGCGTGATCGCCACGTACATCAAGCGGCGCTCTTCCTCGATGCGCGAGTCGTCGATGACGTCGTCTTCCGAGCCGCCACGGTGCGGCATGATGCCTTCCTCGACGCCCACCAGGAAAACGTGCGGATACTCCAGCCCCTTCGACGCGTGCACGGTTGACAGGCGCACCGCGTCCGGGTCTTCTTCCTTGCCCTCGAGCATCGACATCAGCGCCACCGTCTGGATCAGGCCCATCAGGTTCTTGCCGGTATCGGCGAGACCGTCGGTGTTGTCGTAACCGGTCGCTTCGCTGTCCTCGCCGATTTCCTGTTCGGGCTTGGTGCCCTTGCGCTTGAGCCACTCCAGGAATTCGAGCACGTTCTGCCATTTCGACTGCGCCTGGCGCTCGTCGAAGGCGTCGTACAGATAGGCCTCGTAGTGGATCGCGTCCATCAGATCGTCGAGCACGACCGTTGCTGGTTCCTTGAGCGCGCGCTCGGCCAGACGCTGCATGAAGTCGCAGAACACACGCATCGGCTCGACCTGACGCGCCGACAGCCGCGCCTCGATGCCGCCCATATACACCGCCTCGAACAGCGATACCTTGGCCTGTCCCGCGAACGAACCCAGCGCTTCGAGCGTCGTGTTGCCCACGCCACGGCGCGGCGTCGTGATCGCGCGAATGAACGCGGGATCGTCGTCGTGATTGGCGATCAGCCGCAGATAAGCGCAGATGTCCTTGATTTCGGCTTTATCGAAGAACGACTGGCCGCCCGAGAGCACATAGGGAATGCGTTCGCGGCGCAGCACCTGTTCGAAGATGCGCGCCTGGAAGTTGCCGCGATACAGGATCGCGTAGTCGCGAAACTGCGCGCGGCGTTCGAACTTGTGCGCGGAAAGGCGAAACACCACCGATTCGGCTTCGTGCTCTTCGTCGTTGCAGGGCGTGACGGTGATGGTGTCGCCCATGCCGTGCTCGGACCAGAGCTTTTTCTCGAAGAGCTTCGGGTTGTTGGCGATGACGTTGTTCGCCGCCGTCAGGATGCGCACGGTCGAGCGGTAGTTCTGCTCCAGCTTGATGACGTGTAGCTTCGGGTAGTCCTTGCCCAGTTGGGCGAGGTTCTCGATGGTCGCGCCGCGCCAGCCGTAGATCGCCTGGTCGTCGTCGCCCACGGCCGTGAACGCCGCGCGCGGGCCCGCCAGCAGCTTGAGCAGCTCGTACTGGCAGGTGTTGGTGTCCTGATACTCGTCCACCAGCAGGTAGCGCAGCTTGTTTTGCCAGCGCTCGCGCACCTGCTCGTTCTTCGCGAACAGCTCGGCGGGCAGGCGGATCAGATCGTCGAAGTCCACCGCCTGGTAGGCGTGCAGCGTCGCCATGTAGTTGCGGTAGACGATGGCGGCCTGGTGCTCGTCCTCGTTCGACGCCGTGGCGAGCGCTTCCTCGGGCATCACGAGGCCGTTCTTCCACAGCGAGATGATCGACTGGATCTTGCGGATAAAGCCCTTGTCGGTCGATCCCACCTGTTCCTGGATCATGGAGAAGCAGTCGTCGGAATCCATGATCGAGAACTGGGGCTTGAGACCCAGATGCTCGGCTTCCTGACGCAGGATCTGCACGCCCAGCGAGTGGAAGGTACAGACGGTCAACTGGTGCGCAGGCACCTTGCGGCCTTCCTTGCCGGGCGTGGTGAGCGTCTTGCCTTCCAGCAGCTTGCCCACGCGCTCGCGCATTTCGGCGGCGGCCTTGTTGGTGAAGGTGACGGCGGCGATATGGCGCGGCTCGAAGCCCTTCGCTTCGATCAAGTGGGCGATCTTCTGCGTGATAACGCGCGTCTTGCCGCTGCCCGCGCCCGCGAGCACGAGACAGGGACCGTCGAGATAGCGTACCGCTTCGTTTTGGGCGGGATTCAGACCTGCGGACATCGTTGCCTGGATTTGGAAAAACGGGTGATACGGCTGGAAGGCGCGAGCTTGCGTGACACGCGCTTCGAGCCGCTGGACGGCGAAGCGCGGCGAGCCGCGCGGGCGAGAGGGGGCGCTGCCCGTAGATCGCAGACGATCACAGATGGCGCGCATGCGCCTCTCGCACGAGAGGTGCGATGTTAACACGCGCCACCGTCTCGCCGATGTCGCCCCGCTAACGTCGAATCAGCCCGCACGTTCATCCCGCATCTGTCCCTCGCGCCCCGCCACGGGCGGCGTCCTGCGTGCCAAAATACCGAGTTCCCTCCCCGGCGCGTCGCTACCCGCACCGCCGCCGGACATGCTGCATAACCTGCTGGAAAGAGGACGCGCTTCATGACTGCACCGCTGCAAATCGGCCTGATGGGCTACGGCTTCGCCGGCCAGACCTTCCACGCACCAGTGATCGCCCACAGCGGCGCAGCCACGCTGGCCGCCATCGCCACGAGCCAGGCCGAACGCGCGCAGGCCAACTACCCCGATGCCGCGATCGTCCCCGATATCGACGCGCTGCTCGCGCTCGACGCCATCGAATGCGTCGTGATCGCCACGCCCAACGACACGCACTACGAACTCGCGCGCCGCACGCTGGAGCGCGGCAAGCACGTGCTGGTCGACAAGCCGGTGACGCTCACCGCCGGGCAAGCGCGCACGCTCGCAGCCATCGCGAAGCAGCGCGGCCTGGTGTTCGCGCCCTTCCACAATCGCCGCTGGGACGGCGACTTTCTCACCGTCAGGCAACTGATCGCCGATGGCGCACTCGGGCGCGTGACGCACTACGAGTCGCACTTCGACCGCTTCCGTCCCCTGGTGCGTCAGCGCTGGCGCGAGGACGCCACGCGCGGCGGCGGCCTGCTCTACGATCTCGGGCCGCATCTGATCGACCAGACACTCGCCCTCTTCGGTGCGCCGCAGTCGGTGACGGCCTTCGTCCACACGCGCCGCGACAATGCCAGCGCGCCCGACTACGCGCATATCGTGCTGCGCTACGAGGGCCTGGACGCCGTGCTGCACGCCAGTGCCCTGGCCGCCTACGCGCCGCGCTTCGCGATTCACGGCACGCGCGGCAGCTATCTGAAGAACGGCCTCGATACTCAGGAAGACCAGCTGAAAGCCGGGCTGCGCCCCGGCCAGCCCGGTTTCGGCGCGGGCAACGAGGCGGGCCTCCTGCATGCGCTGCACGACGACGGCCAGGAAGCCGAGCGCAGCATCCCCAACGCGGCAGGCAATTACGCCGATCTGTACCGCGCGCTGGCGGCGGCGATCCGCGAGGGCCAGCCGTTCCCGGTCAGCGCGCAGGACGCCGTCGACGTGATGACGATCGTCGAACTGGCGATGAAAAGCACCGAAGAAGGCCGCACGATTCCTTTCTCGCGCGCTGCCTGAGCGCGGTTCAGCCGCGTCGCGTTCCTTGCATTAGCCCGACGCGGCTGAAAGATCCATACAAACGGTTACATCTGCGAGGCGATGCGCGGTCATCGCCTCGCGCGCGCGGGACGTTTGCCGACATACAACGTCAAAAAGAGCAACAACGACCATAAAGAGGATCGCCGCAATGACCCGTTTTAACCGTGAAGTCCGCCGAATTGCGCAGCTTGCCGCCGCCGGCGCGCTCGTTTCGACGCTCGCCGCCTGCGTCGTGAACGAGCCCGCGCCGCATGCCGGCCCGAATCCGCACGAAGTCGCCCTAGACCGCCTGCATCAGGTCGATGCCCGCATCGACAACCTGAGCCGCCGCATCGACGCGCGCGTGAATCAGGGCTACTACCCGCCGCCCCAGGGCGGCGCGCTGCATCACCGCCTCGACACCATCCGCGGCGAAGCGCACGACATGGCCGCCCAGCACGGCGGCGGTATTTCCGGAGACGAGCAGCACGTGCTGAATCAGGAACTCGATACGGCTGCGCGCGCCATCGGCGAGTAAGCATTCCGGATCGAACAAAAAACGGGTCGCCATGGGCGGCCCGTTTTCATTTCGGCTCTTGCGCGGCGCGCCCGCTGGCCGCGCAAGCCTTGCCGCACGGGCTTCGCACCACCGCCGGCAAGAACCGCGCCCCAACCCGCGCCTAATTTTTCCGAATTGACACAGCCCCGAGGCGTCCCGCACAATCGCTGCGCGCGTCGGGAGAGCGTGCCGTCGATGCTTAAGACATCAGCGGCGCCGCCGAAGGGGCAACCCACAAACTCTCAGGCAAAAGGACCGTGCGCGCCGGACCGCTGGATCGCCGCAGGCGTGACAGCACTCAGGTCCGCAACTCTGGAGAGCGGCAGTAGAACAGCGGCGAATCGTAGTTCGCAACGTCGCATGTTCAGGCTGCCCACCGAAGGGGCGCGCGTCTTACCGGACGCAATCTCTCAGGTATCGAGGACAGAGGGGCCATGCAGGAAACGACCACGGGCATTGTGCCGGCGGCGTTTCCTGCATGGCCTTTTTCGTTTTCGTGACGCCTGAGGCCCCATGACCGAACTCAAACGCACCCCGCTGAACGACACGCACCGCGCGCTCAATGCCCGCATGGTGGATTTCGGCGGCTGGGACATGCCCGTCAACTACGGCTCGCAGATCGACGAGCATCGCGCCGTGCGCACCGACGCCGGCATGTTCGACGTCTCGCACATGTGCGTGGTGGACTTCGCGGGCGCGAAGGCGCGCGAGTTCTTCGCCCGCGCGCTCGCCAACAACGTCGGCAAGCTGACTACGCCGGGCAAGGCTCTCTACTCCTGCATGCTCAACCCCGAAGGCGGCGTGATCGACGACCTGATCGTCTATTACTTCGCCGACGATACCTTCCGCACCGTCGTCAACGCGGGCACCGCCGAAAAAGACCTCGCCTGGTTCGAGAAGCTCAACGCCGAAGGCGGCTTTGGCCTGACCATCACGCCGCGCCGCGATCTCGCGATCGTCGCCGTGCAGGGTCCGAACGCGCGCGAAAAGGTCTGGCAGGTCGCGCCCTCGTCGCGCAGCGCCACCGAAGTCCTCAAGCCCTTCAACGCCGCGAAGATCGAGGCCACGCCGTTCGGCGAGCTGATGATCGCGCGCACCGGCTACACCGGCGAAGACGGCTTCGAAGTCGTCGTACCGGCCGCCGCCGTCTGCGAACTCTGGGACGCGCTCAAGCGTCAGGGCGTGACGCCCTGCGGGTTGGGCGCGCGCGACACGCTGCGCCTCGAAGCCGGCATGAATCTCTACGGCCAGGATATGGACGAAGGCGTCTCGCCGCTCGACGCGGGCCTCGCCTGGACCGTCGACATGAAAGAGCCGCGCGACTTCGTTGGCCGCGCCGTGCTCGAAGCCAACGGCGCACGCTCGACCTTCGTCGGCCTGATCCTGCAGAAGGAAAACGGCAAGGCTGGCGGCGTGCTGCGCGCCCACCAGAAAGTGCTGACTGCGCACGGCGAAGGCGAGATCACGAGCGGCACGTTCTCGCCGACGATGCAGGAATCCATCGCTTTTGCGCGCGTGCCCGCGGGTGTGCAGCCGGGCGATCAGGTGCAGGTGCAAATCCGTGACAAGGCCCTTCCCGCAAGCGTGGTAAAACTGCCGTTCGTGCGCAATGGCAAGGTGCTGGTCGCCTGATTCAGCGGGCCTTCACAGCTATCTCGCCGCGCACGCCTCCCTCTTTTCTAGCCATATAAGCAACCACGCACTGGAGCAACCATGAGCATCCCGGCCGATCTGAAATACACCGAATCGCACGAGTGGGTCCGCACCGAAGCCGACGGCACCCTCACCGTCGGCATCACCGACCACGCGCAACAGGCGCTGGGCGACATCGTCTTCCTGGAACTGCCGGAAGCGGGCCGCCAGGTCAGCGCCGGCGACGCGATCGCCGTGATCGAATCGGTCAAGGCCGCGTCGGACATCTACGCACCGGTCACGGGCGAGATCGTCGCATCGAACGCCGACCTCGTCGACGCCCCGGACGAAGTCAACAGCGAGCCGTATGAATCGTGGCTCTTCAAGATCAAGCCCGCCGCCGACGCCAAGCTCGACGGGCTGATCGACGCCGCCGCCTACGAAAAGGCCATCGGCGCTTAACCCCAACCGTCACGGCGCGGCGGCACGAGGCTCCTGGCAGCCTCACGCCGCGCGCCGGCAGGAAACTTCATGAAGCTCGAACACCCGGATCGTCTGATGAACACCTCGCCCTCGGCTATTTCGCTCGCGGCGCTCGAAGCCCACGACGCCTTCGCCGCCCGTCACATCGGCCCCGATACGGCCGACCAGCAGGCGATGCTCGATGCGCTGGGCTTTGCCTCGCGCGCCGCGCTGATGGATGCGGTGATTCCGGCGCAGATCCGCCGCAAGGAAACGCTGCCGCTCGGCCCCTTCGCGCAGCCGCGCACGGAAGCCGAAGCCATCACCGCCTTGCGCGCGCTCGCAGACAAGAACCAGGTGTTCCGCTCGTACATCGGGCAGGGCTACTACGACACGCATACGCCGGCCGTGATCCTGCGCAACGTGCTGGAAAACCCGGCGTGGTACACGGCTTACACGCCGTACCAGCCGGAAATCTCGCAGGGCCGCCTCGAAGCCCTGCTCAACTATCAGCAGATGATCGTCGACCTCACGGGTCTGGCGATCTCGAATGCCTCGCTGCTCGACGAAGCCACCGCCGCCGCCGAAGCCATGACGCTGGTGCAGCGCGTGGGCAAGTCGAAGTCGAACGTGTTCTTCGTCGCCGACGACGTGCTGCCGCAGACCATCGAAGTGGTGAAGACGCGCGCCCGGCCGATCGGCATCGAAGTGAAGGTCGGTCCCGCCGCTGAAGCCGCCCAGGCTGGCGCGTTTGGCGTGCTGCTGCAATATCCGGGCGCCAACGGCGATGTGCGCGATTACCGCGAACTCGCCCAGGCCGTGCACGCCGCTGGCGGCGCTGTGATCGCTGCAGCCGACCTGCTCGCGCTCACGCTGCTCACGCCGCCGGGCGAATGGGGCGCGGACGTGGCCGTGGGCAACTCGCAGCGCTTCGGCGTGCCGATGGGCTTCGGCGGCCCGCACGCCGCTTACCTCGCGGTGAAGGACGAATTCAAGCGCCAGATGCCGGGCCGCCTCGTGGGCGTGACTGTCGATGCGAACGGCAACCCGGCGCTGCGCCTCGCGCTGCAAACGCGTGAACAGCATATCCGTCGCGAGAAGGCCACCTCGAACGTCTGCACGGCGCAGGCGCTGCTCGCGATCATGGCCAGCATGTACGCGGTCTATCACGGCCCGCAAGGCCTCAAGCGCATCGCGCAGCGCGTGAACCGCATCGCGTCGATCCTCGCCGCGGGCGCGCAAAAACTCGGCTACACGCAGGTCAACGAGTCGTTCTTCGACACACTCACGTTCGAAGCCGGCGCGCGCACCCAGGCGCTGCACGACGCCGCGCTCGCACGCGGCATGAACCTGCGTCGCGTGAGCGAAACGCGTGTGGGTGTCTCCGTCGACGAAACCACCACGCGCGCCGATCTGGCCGACCTGCTCGCCGTGTTCGCGCAAGCCGCGTTCGCGGGCGAAACGCCGTCCGTCGATGCGCTCGACGCGGAACTCGCCGCCAGCGCCGCCGCCACGTATCCCGCAGCGCTCGCGCGCGAAAGCGCCTACCTCACGCACCCGGTCTTCAACCGTCATCATTCGGAAACCGAAATGCTGCGCTATCTTCGCAGCCTGTCGGACAAGGATCTCGCGCTCGACCGCTCGATGATCCCGCTCGGCTCGTGCACGATGAAGCTCAATGCGACTTCGGAAATGCTGCCGGTCACGTGGCCCGAGTTCGGCCAGATCCATCCGTTCGCGCCGGCCGAGCAAACCGTCGGCTATCGTGAAATGGTCGATCAGCTCGAACAGATGCTGGTGGCCGCCACCGGCTACGCCGCCGTCTCGCTGCAGCCGAACGCCGGCTCGCAGGGCGAATACGCGGGCCTGCTGATCATCCAGGCGTACCACGCCTCGCGCGGCGAAGCCGACCGCAACGTCTGCCTGATTCCCGCTTCGGCGCATGGCACCAACCCGGCGTCGGCGCAGATGGCCGGCATGCAGGTCGTGGTGGTCGCGTGCGACGCGCAAGGCAACGTCGATCTCGCCGACCTCAAGGCCAAGGCCGATCAGCACGCCGCCAAGCTGGCGGCGATCATGATCACGTATCCGTCGACGCACGGCGTCTTCGAACAGAACGTGCGCGAAGTCTGCGAAATCGTTCACGCGCACGGCGGCCAGGTGTACGTCGACGGCGCGAACATGAACGCGATGGTCGGTCTGGCCGCACCAGGCCAGTTCGGCGGCGACGTTTCGCACCTGAACCTGCACAAGACCTTCTGCATTCCGCACGGCGGCGGCGGACCGGGCGTCGGTCCGGTCGCGGTTGGCGCGCATCTGGCGCAATTCCTGCCGAACCAGTTGTCGTCGGGCTACAAGCGCTCGACCGACAAGGGGCACGGCATCGGCGCAGTGAGCGCGGCGCCCTACGGCTCGGCCTCGATCCTGCCGATCTCGTGGATGTACATCGCCATGATGGGCGCGGCCAATCTCACCGCCGCCACCGAAACCGCGATCCTCAACGCCAACTACGTCGCGAAGAAGCTCGCGCCGCACTATCCGGTGCTGTACAGCGGCCCCGGCGGTCTGGTTGCGCACGAGTGCATTCTCGATCTGCGTCCCATCAAGGACGCAAGCGGCATCACCGTGGACGACGTCGCCAAGCGCCTGATGGATTACGGTTTCCACGCGCCGACCATGAGCTTCCCGGTGCCGGGCACGCTGATGGTCGAGCCGACCGAATCGGAATCGAAGGAGGAGCTGGACCGCTTCATCGACGCGATGGTTGCAATCCGTGAGGAAATTCGCGCCGTCGAGGAAGGCCGCGCGGACAAGGAAGACAACCCGCTGCGTCACGCGCCGCACACGGCGGCCGTGGTGGTCGCGAACGAGTGGAAGCATGCTTACTCGCGCGAACAGGCGGCCTACCCGGTCGCCTCGCTCGCCGCGCGCAAGTACTGGCCGCCGGTTGGCCGCGCCGATAACGCTTACGGCGACCGCAACCTGTTCTGCTCGTGCGTGCCGGTCGGCGAATATGCCGACGAAAGCGCGGGCGAATAACCCGCGAAACCCGTCGCAAACCCTCATGCGGCCCCTGTACGGGGTGTTCAAGCCGTCGCGTGCCTGCATCCCGATCAAGGCGCAGGCCGCGGCGGCTTTTGCGCAACGTACATTTGCCGCCGCAAACGTCCGCCAAACCGTTAACATCACACACCTGTCAGCCTTGAATCAGGGAGTCGCGCATGGCGCGGAAGGTGGAAACGGCCTCGGCCGGGCATGCTCAATCGCTAACGCAGCTCATCCGGCGGGGCACATCGCGAGCGCGCACGCCGCGTGCGCGCCTCGCGGCCTGTCTCGTGAGCATGGGCCTTGCGGCCTTGAGCGCGGCGCAACCGGCGCAAGCGGCAATGAACTTCTGCGCGGCGCCCGCCTTGCAGACGAGCGAGCGCACCAATGCCGACCCAGGCGTGAAAGCGCTGGTGGCCGAAGTGCAGTCGCACGTGAACGACACGCCGCATCCGCTGGCGAAACTGCATACCGAAGGCACGTTGCCGCACGAGGGCATTTACGACCAGAGCGTGGAGGCCGAGAAGGAACTCGACCTGATGCGCAACGCGGCGCTCGCCTGGCGCGCGACCAGCGACGACCGCTACCTGAAACTCGTCGACCGCTTTCTGTTTGCCTGGGTCACGACTTACCAGCCGAGCTTCAACCCGATCGACGAGACGCATTTCGAAGGGCTGATCCTCGCCTACGACATGACCGCCAGCGCGCTGCCCGTGAAGACGCGCAACGCGACGATGGTGTTCCTGAACAAGTTCGCCAACGGCTACATCCAGCAGGTGGATGCGCAGGCGCGCCCGCTCAAGGGCACATTCGCGAACAACTGGCAGAGCCATCGCGTGAAGCTGATTTCGATGATCGCGTTCACGCTGGACAACCGCAAGATGATCGCGACGGCGCAGCGCATGTTCATCGAGCATATCGGCGACAACGTCGCGCCCGATGGCTCGACGCTCGATTTCACCGAGCGCGACGCGCTGCACTACGTCACCTACGATTTGCAGCCGCTCGTGACGGCCGCGCTCGCCGCGCGCCGCCACAACCGCAACTGGTTGCCGGAGCGCGCCGCCAACGGCGCGACGCTGGCGGGCGCGCTGGACTGGCTCACGCCCTACGCCCTGGGCGACAAGACGCACGAGGAATTCGTGCATTCGAGCGTGGCGTTCGACGCCAAACGCCGCGAAGCCGGGTTGCCCGGCTATACCGGCGCATGGGACCCGAAGAACGCCGCCGAGCTGTATCACCTTGCAGCGCGACTCGACGGCCGTTACACGCCGGTCGCGCTCAAGCTGGCGCCCACGCCACCCGCGTGGCTCGCCGTTTGCCTGCCGTTGCCGGCGCGCTAACCAGCGCGCGAGGGGTTGCAGCGGTGGCGCATTGATTACGATGCCGCACACCGCACCGTGCGGCATCCCCTGAAAACCGACACGATCAAGCAGGAGCAGTACCCATGGCAGTAAGTGTTTTCGATCTTTTCAAGATCGGCATCGGGCCGTCGAGCTCGCACACCGTCGGCCCGATGCGCGCCGCCCTGATGTTCGCCGAAGGGCTGGAGCGCGACGCTCTGCTCGCGCCCACCGCAGCGGTGAAAGTCGAGCTGTACGGCTCGCTCGGCGCGACCGGCAAGGGCCACGGCACCGACCGCGGCGTCATGCTCGGCCTGATGGGCGATGCGCCCGACACCGTCGATCCCGACACCATCAACGAACGCCTCGAAGCCGTGCGCAGCTCGCGCCTGCTCGCGCTGCTTGGCCATCACACGATTCCCTTCGTGATGAAGGAGCACATCGCGTTCTATCGCCAGGCGCTGCCCGAGCATCCGAACGGCATGAAGCTGCGCGCGATGGACGCGAATGGCGAGACGCTGCGCGAGAGCACCTATCTGTCCGTGGGCGGCGGTTTCGTCGTCACGGCGGGCGCACCGAATACCAAGGTGCTGTCGGCCGCGCAGCAGATGCCGCACCCGTTCCGCTCGGGCGCGGGACTGCTCGCGTTGTGTTCCTCGACGGGAAAAAGCATCGCGCAGCTGATGCTCGAAAACGAGCGCGTCTGGCATAGCGACGAGGACATCCGCACGGGTCTCCTGCGCATCTGGGACGTGATGCAATCGTGCGTCACGCGCGGCTGCGGCATCAACAATCCCGACGCCGAAGGCACGCTGCCCGGCCCGTTCCAGGTCAAGCGCCGCGCGCCGCAGCTGTATCGCGCGCTCACCGCGCATCCGGAGCGTGCGCTGCAGGATCCGCTCTCGATGATCGACTGGATCAACCTCTACGCGATCGCCGTCAACGAAGAAAACGCCGCCGGCGGCCGCGTCGTCACCGCGCCCACCAACGGCGCGGCCGGCATCATCCCTGCCGTGTTGCACTATTACGTGCGCTTCACGCCCGGGGCGAACGAGCAAGGCGTGATCGACTTCCTGCTCACCGCCGCCGCGATCGGCATTCTGTACAAGCTCAACGCGTCGATTTCGGGCGCGGAAGTGGGCTGCCAGGGCGAAGTGGGCGTGGCCTGCTCGATGGCGGCGGGCGCGCTCGCGGCCGTGATGGGCGGCACGCCGCTGCAAGTGGAAAACGCCGCTGAAATCGGCATGGAACACAACCTTGGCCTGACCTGCGACCCGGTTGGCGGCATGGTGCAGATTCCCTGCATCGAGCGCAACGCGATGGCGTCGGTGAAAGCCGTGAACGCCGCGCGCATGGCGCTGCGCGGCGATGGCGCACATTACGTCTCGCTCGACTCCGTCATCAAGACGATGCGCGAAACCGGCGCGGACATGAAGACGAAATACAAGGAGACCTCGCGCGGCGGCCTGGCGGTGAATATCGTCGAGTGCTGATGCGAACGTCTGCTGAAAGACCCTATCGAAGCAGGATCTAACCGATTCAAGACTGAGAGGAGACAGCAACACCATGCAGCAGCAGTCGAACGAAACCGCTTCAAAAACCGCATCGGAAACCGTCGCGGGTGCGCGCCTCGTGGTGGATGCGCTCGTCGCCAACGGCGTCGAGCGCGTGTTCTGCGTGCCCGGCGAGAGCTATCTGGCCGTACTCGATTCGCTCGCCGATGAGACCGCACGCATCGAAACGATCGTGTGCCGCCATGAAGCCGCGGCCGCGAATATGGCCGAAGCCATCGGCAAGCTCACCGGCAAGCCCGGCGTGGCGCTCGTCACGCGCGGTCCCGGCGCGACGCACGCCTCCATCGGCGTGCATACGGCCTTCCAGGACTCCACGCCGATGATCCTGCTGATCGGCCAGGTGGCGCGCGAACAGATGGACCGCGAGGCCTTCCAGGAGATCGATTACCGGCGCATGTTCGGGCAGATGGCGAAGTGGGTCGCGCAGATCGACGATGCGCGCCGCGTACCCGAATACCTGAGCCACGCGTTCCATGTGGCGACATCGGGCCGCCCCGGCCCGGTCGTGCTTGCGCTGCCCGAAGACATGCTCAGCGGCGCGATTCCCGCTGCCGAGGCGCAGCGCACGCCGCCCGCCGCGCGGCGCGTGCAGGCTTCGCCTTCCGCGGCGCAGATGACGCAACTGCGCGACCTGCTGGCAAGCGCGAAGAAGCCCTTCGTCATCGCGGGCGGCCACGGCTGGACGCCCGAAGCCTGCGCCAACCTGCAGCGCTTCGTCGAAAACTGGCAATTGCCGATTGGCCTCGCATTCCGCTTCCAGGACACGCTCAGCAACGATCATCCGAATTACGCGGGCGATGTGGGTCTGGGCATCAATCCGGCGCTGGCGGCGCGCATTCGCGAAGCCGACGTGCTGCTCGCGCTCGGCCCGCGTCTGGGCGAGTCCACCACCGGCGGCTATGCGCTGCTCGACATTCCGAAGACGACGCAAACGCTCATCCACGTCCATCAAGGCGCGGAAGAACTGGGCCGGGTCTACTTCGCCGATCTGCCGATCGTCTCGGGTCTCGCCGAAATTGCCGCATTGCTCGCGGCGCTGCCCGCGCCCGACATGCCCGCATGGACCGGCGCGGCCACCGAAGCGCACGAAGCGTATCTCGCGTGGCGCGCACCGCGCCCGATGCCCGGCGACGTGCAACTCGGCGAAGTGATGAAACAGTTGCGCGCGCAGCTTCCCGACGATGCCATCGTCACGAACGGCGCGGGCAATTACGCAACCTGGCTGCATCGGCACTTCTCGTATCGGCATTTCCGCTCGCAGCTCGCGCCCACCAGCGGCGCGATGGGTTATGGCGTGCCTGCGGCGATTGCGGCGAAGTCGCTGTATCCCGAGCGCACCGTGGTGGCGCTCGCGGGCGACGGCTGCTTCATGATGGCCGCGCCGGAACTCGCCACTGCCATGCAGTACGGCCTGAACGTGGTGTTCATCGTCGTGAACAACAGCCACTACGGCACCATCCGCATGCATCAGGAGCGCAACTATCCGAACCGCGTACACGGCACGCAGCTCACCAATCCGGATTTCGCCTTGTTCGCGCAGTCGTTCGGCGCGCATGGCGAAGTGGTCACGAGCACGGATCAGTTCACGAGCGCACTCGAACGCGCGCTCGCGGCAGGCAAGCCCGCGCTGATCGAGATCCGCGTGACGAAGGAAGCGAGCACACCCGCTGCCACGCTTGAGCAGGTGCGCGAGGCGGGTCGAAAATCTCGTGGGGAATGATCGCGGATAACTGAAAAGGAATCCTGAATAAGCTCACCTTTGGTGTCACGCAAGGCGAGCGCGCAAAGCAAAAGCCCCGCAGGCTCATCACCTGCGGGGCTTTTTACTGCGATGAAACTAAAGCGAGTGGCTTACTTGCCGCCCACGCTTTGCAGCGTCGTCCACTTGCCGTCGACAACCTTGTACAGCGTGATGCCGCCGTTCTTCAGGTCGCCCTTCGGGTCATAGGCGAGATCCTTCGCCGTGACTGCCGGCATGCTGGTCTTCGCGAGGAACGGCAGGTACTTGGCCGGATCCGTCGAGTTGGCCTTCTTCATGGCGTCGAACATGGCCATTGCGCCGTCGTAAGCGTACGGCGAGTACGTTTGCACGTCTTCACCAAAGCGCTTCTTGTACTTCGCCACGTAATCCTTGCCGCCCGGCATTTCTTCCAGCGGCAGACCCGCCAGCGAAGCCACCGTGCCGTTCGCCGCGTCACCCGCGATCTGCAGGAAGGTCGGCGTGTGGACCATCTCGCCGCCCATCAGCGGAGCCTTGATACCCAGCGACTTCATCTGCTTGACCATCGGCGCTGCCTGCGAATCGGCGCCGCCGTAATAGATCATGTCCGGGTTCTGCGCCTTCACCTTGGTCAGAATCGACTTGAAGTCGACAGCCTTGTCGTTGGTGTATTCGCGGTCGATGATGTTGCCGCCCGAAGCCTTCGCGGCCTTCGCGAATTCGTCAGCGAGACCCTGGCCGTAAGCCGTGCGGTCGTCGATCACCACGATCTTCTTCATGCCGAGCGTCTTGACCGCGAACGTGCCGGCTACCGAGCCTTGCTGCGTGTCCGACGTCATCATGCGGAACGTCGTCTTGAAGCCTTGCTGGGTGTATTCCGGCGCCGTGGCCATGGCGATTTCGGGGATGCCTGCGTTCGCGTAGATGCGCGAAGCCGGGATCGTCGTGCCCGAGTTGAAGTGGCCGAGCATGCCCTTGATACCGTCGTCGACAAGCTTCTGCGCGACCGTCGTGCCCGTGCGCGGGTCAGCCTGATCGTCTGCGGAATCCAGCACGAAGCGCACCGGCTTGCCGCCGATCACCGGCTTGGTCGCGTTCATGTCTTCGACCGCGAGCGTGATGCCGTTCTGGAAGTCCTTGCCGTAGTGCGCCTGCGCACCCGTCATCGGACCGGCGAAACCGATCTTGACGTCTTCGGCCGACTGCGCGTGTGCGGTCCCCGCCAGCGACAGGGCGGCAACCAGCGTTGCGCCTGCCAGCTGCTTCATCGTGTGTTGCATAGCTTCTCCTTGGTACCAGGTATCAAATGAGCGGCTTCGGCGCGAGGCTTTGCCGCTTCCTTGTCTTGAGACGATCGACAGTATGGACTGTGCTTAACCGATCGTCATCAGATTTGCATTGCCGCCAGCCGCAGCGGTATTCACGCTCACCGAACGCTCCGTGAGCAGACGTTCGAGTGCGTAATCCTCGTCGCCATTGGCGAGCGCATGCGCCGCCACGCCTTGCACCGACACGATCGGGCCGCCTCTTTTGGCCACTTCCTTCACGAGGCCGAGCAGCTCGTCGCTGTCGCCTTCGAACAGCACGGCGTCGAAGTCGGCGTCGGCCGTCTTCTTGATCGCGACGTGCGCCTTGAGCGATGCGGGCAGTGCATTCACCAGCGCTTCACCGGCCGTGCCCTGGAACAGCGCGCGGTTGCCCGTGGCCAGCACGACGGCGAGTTGGGCGCGCGCGCCGGTCGGCGTCGAGGCCACGCACAGCACCGTGCCGCGTGCGGACAGCGTGTAGGTGTTGCGCTCGCCGGTCGGGCCGGACAGCACCGCCGTTGCGCCTGCCAGCACGTATTGCAGATAGCCGTCGCAACGCGCCGCGAGTGCGGGTTCGCGCTCGGCGATCAGCCAGTCGCGCAGCGTCGTCAGATTCGCGTGCGCCGAATTGCCCGCGTATTTGTCACCTGCTTCGCCTTGCGGTTGATCGACGATCAGCGAATCGGACAGCGACTTCGGCAAGCCCGCCGGACGCTTCGCGAGCAGACGCGACAGATACAGCGCGCCACCCGCCTTCGGCCCCGTGCCCGACAGACCTTCGCCGCCGAACGGCTGCACGCCGACCACAGCGCCGATCACATTCCGGTTCACATAAATGTTGCCCACGTGCGCGCGACCAATCACGTGCGCGATGGTTTCATCGATACGCGTGTGGATGCCGAGCGTGAGGCCATAGCCGGTTGCGCGGATCTGTTCGAGCAGCTTGTCGAGCTGGCTGCGGCGGTAACGGATCACGTGCAGCACCGGGCCGAACACTTCGCGCTTGAGTTCGTCGAGGCTGTCGATTTCGATCAGCGTCGGCGGCACGAAGGTGCCCTTGGTGCAATCGTCGCCCATCGCCATCTGCACGACCTTGCGGCCCTTTTCGCGCATCGCGGCCACGTGGCCGTCGATGCCGCGCTTGGCTTCGGCGTCGATCACCGGGCCCACGTCGACCGAGAGACGATCGGGGTTGCCCACCGCCAGTTCCTGCATGGCGCCCGTGAGCATTTCGAGCGTGCGATCGGCCACATCGTCCTGCAGGCACAGCACGCGCAGCGCCGAACAACGCTGGCCTGCCGAGTCGAACGCGCTTTGCAGCACGTCGGCGACGACCTGTTCCGCGAGCGCCGACGAATCGACGATCATCGCGTTCTGGCCGCCGGTTTCGGCGATCAGCGGGATCGGACGGCCATCCGAATCCAGGCGCTGCGACAGCGTCTTGTTGATGAGGCGCGCGACTTCGGTCGAGCCGGTGAACATGACGGCGCGGGTGCGTGCGTCGGCAACCAGCGCCGCGCCCACGGTTTCGCCGTCGCCCGGCAGCAGTTGCACGGCGCCTGCGGGCACGCCCGCTTCGCGCAGGATGCGCACGGCTTGCGCGGCGATCAGCGGCGTTTGCTCAGCGGGCTTCGCGAGCACGGTGTTGCCGGCCGCGAGCGCGGCGGCCACCTGGCCCATGAAGATCGCCAGCGGGAAGTTCCACGGGCTGATACAGACGACCGGACCGAGCGGACGATGCGTATCGTTCGAGAATTCTTCGCGGATCTGCGTCGAGTAATAGCGCAGGAAGTCGATCGCTTCGCGGATTTCGGCGATGGCGTTCGGCAGCGACTTGCCCGCTTCGCGCACGATCAGACCCATCAGCGTGTGCATCTGCGCTTCGAGCAGATCGGCGGCGCGCGACAGGCAATCGGCGCGCGCTTCGACCGGCGTGGCTTGCCAGATCGGCGCGGCGGCGACCGCGTGCGAGAGCGCGGCGCTCACGTGTTCGCTGGTGGCTTCCACGACCGTGCCGACCAGATCGCGATGATCGGACGGATTGCGCACGTCATGCGCGCTTGTTGCAGACCCGCCTTCTGCGAGATCGATATCCGCGAGCATCGGCGCGGCGCGCCACGGATGATGGGCGCTTGCCAGCAACGCCGACGACAGCGACGCCAGGCGATGCTCGTTCGACAGATCGAGGCCCATCGAATTGAGGCGCTCGCTGCCGTAGAGTTCGCGCGGCAGCGGAATCTTCGTGTGCGGCGCACCCAGCGGCACGACCTTGGCGGCGTCGTCGACGGGGTTCGTCACGAGTTCGGCGACCGGCACGGTTTCATCGGCGATGCGGTTCACGAACGAGGTGTTCGCGCCGTTTTCCAGCAGACGACGCACGAGGTACGCGAGCAGCGTTTCGTGCGTGCCGACCGGCGCGTAGACGCGGCACGGACGGTTCAGCTTGCCCTGCGCGAGCGGGCCGGTGACTTCTTCGTACAGCGGCTCGCCCATGCCGTGCAGGCACTGGAATTCGTACTGGCCAGGATAGTAGTTGTTGCCCGCGAGGTGATAGATAGCCGCGAGCGTGTACGCATTGTGCGTGGCGAACTGCGGATAGACGGCATCCGGCGCGCCCAGCAGCTTCTTCGCGCAGGCGAGGTAAGAGACGTCCGTGTAGATCTTGCGCGTGTACACCGGATAGCCTTCGAGGCCATCGACCTGCGCACGCTTGATTTCCGTATCCCAGTACGCACCCTTCACCAGACGCACCATGATGCGGTGACGGCTGCGGCGCGCCAGATCGACGATGTAGTCGATCACGAACGGGCAGCGCTTCTGGTACGCCTGCACCACGAAGCCGATGCCGTTCCAGCCCGCCAGTTCCTGGTCGAAGCACAGCGCTTCGAGCAGATCGAGCGAGAGTTCGAGGCGGTCGGCTTCTTCGGCGTCGATATTCAGGCCGATGTCGTAGCGGCGCGCGAGCACGGCGAGCGCACGCACGCGCGGCAGCAGTTCGTTCATCGTGCGTTCCTGCTGCGCACGCGAATAACGCGGATGCAGCGCGGAAAGCTTGATCGAGATGCCAGGACCTTCGTAGATGCCACGGCCGCCGGCAGCCTTGCCGATCGCGTGGATCGCCTGCTCGTAGGCGGCGTAGTAGCGCTGCGCATCGGCTTCGGTGGTGGCGGCTTCGCCGAGCATGTCGTACGAGTAGCGGAAACCGCGTGCTTCGAACTTGCGGCTGTTGGCCAGCGCTTCGGAGATGTTCTCGCCGGTGACGAACTGCTCGCCCATCAGGCGCATCGCCATATCCACGCCCTTGCGGATCAGCGGCTCGCCGCCCTTGCCGATCATGCGCGTAAGCGCCGAGGAGAGCCCCGTTTCGCTATTCGTCGTCACCAGCTTGCCGGTGATCATGAGGCCCCACGTGGCGGCGTTCACGAACAGCGACGGCGCGTGGCCGACGTGCGATTTCCAGTCGCCCTTGCTGATCTTGTCGCGGATCAGCGCGTCGCGCGTGGCGCGATCGGGAATGCGCAGCAGCGCTTCGGCCAGGCACATCAGCGCCACGCCTTCCTGGCTGGACAGCGAAAACTCGTGGATCAGGCCTTCGACGCCGCCGCCCGTGCGCTTGGCGCGCAGCGTTTCGACCAGCTTCGTGGCCAGCTTCGTGACATCGCCGGTGAGGTTGGCGGGCAGACGCGCCTCGCCGATCAGGAACGGCACGCATTCCGGTTCCGGACGGCGGTACGCGGCAGTAATGGCCGCGCGCAACACCGACTGCGGTTGCACGTTTTGCGCGAATTCGAGGAACGGGTGCGACGCGTATTCGTCCGGGCCGTCGGTTGCGCCATCGCCAACATCGGCGGCGCTCACATGGCCGTTCAGTTCGGGCGGCAGTTGCCCGTGCTCGATCTTTTCGAGGTACGCGAAGATGGCTTGCTTGATGAGCCAGTGCGGAGTGCGCTCAAGGCGCGTAGCGGCATCTTTGAGCCGCGAGCGGAGGAGGTCATCGACCTTGACGCCAAGGGTGGTGCTAGCCATGTTTCCTTCGTATGCCGGCTGACCCGCACCGGCCAAAGACCAAAAAGTTGGCGAATCGTACCCCTCCCAAAAAAAAGGTGCAACCAATTTCGTGGAACGGTTGCACCCCGCTGAAAGCCCCGTGCAGCCTGGGTTTGCGGCGGGTTGCGGGGTTCGGGGCGACGGCGGGTTGCGCTCGGTATTTTCCCTGGGCATGAAACTTTTTTGTCACCCTGTTCAAAACGCATCGTTTGCCGATATACAGGCATAACGGGGAGCCGGTCTATTCCGGCGCGAGGACCAGAAAATGGAAAAGTGGATGGTGGTGGCAGGTGTGTGGAGCATGTGCGCGCTGTGCGCCGTGCTGTTTATCCGCGGCGCGGCGGCAACGACGTCCCGACGCTTGCGTGCGGCGCAAGCCGAGAGCGGCGAAGCAGCCCACGCGGCGCAACCCTGAAACGCTGCAAGAACGGTTGAGTCCGGCGCATCGGCCAGAAACACGGCCATCGCACCGCTTGCCGGCCTTGAAAGGCGCCTTGCGCGTCCTGGTTCGACTGGCCGCTCGGTGGCTCAGGAAATTGCCCGGAACATCGCCTGGAACATGGCTTGGCGCATCCGCTAGATATCGAGCGGATCGACTTCGAGATTCCATCGCAGCACGCCGCGCAGACCGCGCAGCGTGGGCAGCCAGGCTCGCAAGGTGGCCTGCAGCGCCGCCCGCGAACTGCTTTCCACGAGCAGCTGGGCGCGATGGACATTCATCACCTTTACGATCGTGAGCGGCACCGCATCGTAGGCCATCACGCGCGACGCCGTAGGCATTGCCGCGAGCGCCTGCGCGGCTTCGGCAAGGAAGGCCAGCGCCGCTTCCAGCGTGCGCCCTTCGGCGCGCAGCAAGGCCTGATAGACGAAGGGCGGCAAGTGCGCGTCGCGACGCTCGGCGAGCTGCGAATTGGCGAAACCCACGTAATCGTGGCGCGCCAGCGCGTGATAGATCGCGTGGCGCGGATAGCGCGTCTGCACCATCACTTCGCCGGGCAAGCCGGCGCGGCCCGCGCGACCGCTCACCTGCATCAGCTGCGCGAAAAGGCGTTCACTTGCACGAAAATCGTGCGAGAAGAGGGCATTATCGGCGTTCATCACGCCCACCAGCGAGACGCGCTGGAAGTCATGCCCCTTCGCGACCATCTGCGTGCCGACCAGGATATCGACCTCGCCCGCGTGCACGTCCGAGAACAGCGCCTGTGCGCTGCCCTTGCGGCGCGTGCTGTCGGCGTCGATGCGCAGCACCCGCGCGCCCGGCACCGCGCTCGCGAGCGCTTCCTCGATACGTTGCGTGCCGCGTCCCATCGGCGCGATATCGACATTGCCGCAGTCCGGACACGAATGCGGAATGCGCGCTTCCCAGCCGCAGTGGTGGCAGCGCAGCGCGCGTTCTGGCTTGTGCAGGACCACGTAGGCGCTGCAGCGCGGGCAGCCCGCCACCCAGCCGCAGGCGTCGCACGAAAGCACCGGCGCATAGCCGCGCCGGTTCAGGAAAATGAGACTTTGTTCGCCGCGTTCGAGCCGCGCCTTCATGGCCGCGATCAGTGGCCCGGACAAGCCTTCGAACGACGCGCGGCCACGGCGGCGCTCCTCCTCCAGATCGATCAGCTTGACGCTGGGCAACACCGCCGCCGCAACGGCGCGGCGTGACAGCGTGAGGCGCGTATAGCGGCCCTGCTCGGCATGCCACCAGCTTTCCAGCGAGGGCGTGGCCGAACCCAGCACGACCGGCACTTCTAGCTGTTTGGCGCGCCAGACGGCCAGATCGCGCGCCGAGTAGCGCAACCCTTCCTGCTGCTTGTAGGCGGGATCGTGTTCCTCGTCGACCACCAGCATCGCCAGGCGCGGCAGCGACGCCATCACGGCCAGCCGCGTGCCCAGCACGATGCGCGCGCGGCCCGTATGCGCGGCGAGCCAGTGGCGCGCGCGCTCGCCTTCGGCCAGGCCGCTATGCAGCGTGACGATGGCGTCGTCGGGCAACACGCCCGCAAAACGTGTGCGGAAGGCGGCTTCGAACTGCGGCGTGAGATTGATTTCAGGGACGAGGACGAGCGCCTGGGCGTCAGGCTCGCGTTCGAGCAGGCCCGCGAGCGCGCGCAGATACACCTCGGTCTTGCCGCTGCCCGTGACGCCATGCAGCAAAAATGGCGCGAAGCCGCGCGATTCGAGGATTGCCTCTACTGCCTCGGTCTGCTCATCGCTCAGCTGATGCAGCGGGGGACTTTCCGCCGCTGATCCGGTATTTTTTGCGCCCCCGCTTGCGGCAGATTGTGCCGCGCCGAAGTCGACGCTCTCGTACTCGACCCAACCCGCCTCGCGCCATGATTCGAGCGAGGCGGCAGCCTTGGGGTGCAGCGCACGCGCATCGACGAGATCGAGTTCGTTGGCGTCCAGAAGCGCCTGCGCCAGACGCCGCAAGACCTGCGCACGCGCGGGCAGCGCCTCGGGCAACGCCTCGCGCCCGGCGGGCAGCACGCGATAGCGCTCTTCGGGTGCCAGCAGCCGTGCCCAGCGCGAAGGATCGCGCAGCGCCTGGGGCAGCGCTGGCAGCGCAACTTCGCCTAATCCGCGCTGATAGTAGTCGGCGGCGAACCCTACAAGCGCGAGCCATTGTTCCGACAGCGGCGGGCACGATGCGCAAACGGCGTCCACTTCGCGCAGCTTGTTTGCGGGCACATCGCTGTGAGTGCTTACTTCGAATATAAGCCCCACCGCTTCGCGACGGCCGAACGGTACGCGCACCAGCATGCCGGGCTGCGGCGGCGGTGCTTCAAGCGGATAGCGATAGTCGTAAAGCGCGGTCAGCGGATGATCGAGCGCCACCCGCACGAAGCACGGCGTCATGCCCCACCCCGCTGCCGGCCACGCTCGCAGGGTGCGCTGGCGCACGGACGCACGGACTTAAAGTGAAACGTCACTTCTTGCGCCAAGTTTTGGATTCCGCTGAACAATCGCGCCCCGCGCCGTCGCGCCTGTGGATAACTTTGTTAAGAACTTCGCTTGAGCGCCCGGCAGGCCGGCTCGCGAGGCCATTGTGTGGGACACCGCACAAATGGCCGTGGAGCGGCGAAAGCCTTATCTGTCAAGGGTCTGATTGATTGCTCACAGGCCTTGATATCGCCCTGCGGCAATTTTTCCCTCTTGCGCGCCGCAACGAGACAAGTGTGTATAAGTCAAGTCTTGACAGCGGCGTGATGGCGTCTGGATGGCCTGTTGCGCCGCACGCGTCCCTGATGCCGAGAGCCCAGCACGCTGCGCTGCAACAAAAAATTCACACTCAACTTACCCTGCCGCGTGCAATGCGCGGCTATGACGATGGACCTCGTCGACCAGTTCCGCGACGCTCTCCGGCGGCGTGAATTGCGAGATGCCGTGGCCCAGATTGAAGACGTGGCCGGGGTGCGCGCCGAAGCTGTCGAGCACCGCGCGCGCCTGTTCGCGGATCGCCGCGGGCGAGGCAAACAGAACGTTCGGATCGAGATTGCCCTGCAGCGCGACGCGCTTGCCCACGCGCTCGCGCGCGCGGCCAAGATTCACCGTCCAGTCGAGGCCGACTGCATCGACGCCGGTTTCGGCGATCTCGTCCAGCCACAGGCCGCCGCCCTTCGTGAAGGTGATGACGGGCACACGCTCGCCGTCGTGCTCGCGCTTGAGCTGCGACACCACGCGGCGGATGTATTCGAGCGAGAAACGCTGATAGATGCCGTCGGCGAGCGCCCCGCCCCACGTATCGAAAATCATCACGGCCTGCGCGCCGGCTTCGATCTGTGCGTTCAGGTACGCGGCCACGGCCTGCGCGTTGACTTCGAGGATGCGCGTCATCAGATCGGGGCGCGCGTACAGCATCGACTTCACCGTACGGAAGTCGTCCGAGCCGCCGCCTTCGACCATGTAGCACGCCAGCGTCCACGGGCTGCCCGAGAAGCCGATCAGCGGCACGCGCTGGCGCCCCTGGCCGTCGGTCAGCGCACGGCGGATCTCGCGCACGGCGTCGGTCACATAGCCGAGCGTCGCGCCCATATCCGGCACCGCGAGCTTCGCGACATCTGCCTCGGTACGCACCGGATTCGCGAACTTCGGACCCTCGCCCTGCTGGAACGACAAGCCCAGACCCATTGCGTCGGGAATCGTGAGGATGTCGGAAAAAAGGATCGCTGCGTCGAGCGGATAGCGCTCCAGCGGCTGCAGCGTCACTTCGGTAGCGTAGTCGGGATTCTTCGCAAGGCCGAGGAAACTGCCCGCGCGGCTGCGCGTGGCGTTGTACTCCGGCAGATAGCGGCCCGCCTGGCGCATCAGCCAGATCGGCGTGTACTCGGTCGGCTGGCGCAGCAAGGCGCGCAGGAAGGTGTCGTTCAGAAGGGTGTGGGCCACGTGCGGAGGGCGCTTGCGCGCGAGAATCGGAAGCAGTCGGTCATTTTACCGGAGCTATCGATGCCGCATGGCCCTGATGGCCTGGATAAACGAAGCGGTCGCGTGCGAGCGCGCCAATCGGGGGAGTCCATGGTTATCGCGCGTGCGGGGGCGGACTAAGATCGGCGAGCCGTGCGCTTTTAAAACGTCGAGATCAACCTCGCGCACGTGGAGACAGCCGATATGAAAAAGAACAGGATCGCCACGGCGTGCACGCTCGTGTGCGCATGCGTCGCCGCGCTGGCCAGTGCGCCGGCGGCATTTGCCCAGAGCGCAGCGCGCTCTTCGCCAGCTTCGTCGCCACCCTCGTTGTCACCATCCTCATCGCGGCTCGATGAAGTGCTCGCGCGCGGCACCTTGCGTGCCTGCACGACCGGAGACTACAAGCCCTATTCGTTCTACAAACCGGACGGCGCGTTCGAAGGCATCGACATCGACATGACGGAATCGCTCGCGAAATCGCTGGGCGTGAAAGCCGAGTTCGTAAAGACCAGCTGGTCGAACCTGATGACCGACTTTCTCGCGAAGTGTGATGTTGCGGTGGGGGGAGTATCGACTTCGCTCGAACGCCAGAAGCGCGCGTTCTTCACCGATGCGTATCAGGTCGACGGCAAGACGCCGATCGTGCGTTGCGACGACGTCGACAAGTTTCAGAGCGTCGCGCAGATCGACCAGCCGTCGACGCGCGTGATCGTGAATCCGGGCGGCACCAACGAGCGTTTCGCTAAACAGTTTTTTCCGCATGCGAATCTCACCGTTTATCCCGACAACGTGACGATCTTCAAGCAGATCCTCGCAGGCAAAGCGGACGTGATGGTGACCGACGCTTCTGAAACGCTCCTGCAACAGAAGCTCAATCCGGGCCTGTGCTCCGTGCATCCCGACAAGCCGTTCCAGTACGGCGAGAAAGCATGGATGGTGCCGCGCGGCGACGTGGTGTTCCAGCAATACGTCGATCAATGGCTGCATCTGTTGCGCGCGAGCGGCGAGTATCAGTCGATCTCGGACAAATGGCTCAAGTGATTTGCATGGATGTCGGCCGCGCCGCGTCCTGCGGCGCGACATCATTCACTCAACCCAATGACGAGTTGCAACCACGCGTTGCAATCGGATATGACGAATCATTGCATGGCGCACATGAATGCGAACGTGAATGCCCGCTGCATGGGCGATGCCATCTGGAGTTTCGTGTGACGTATATCGCGTTTCGCCCACACAGCGGGGCTTCCTTCATGCAAGGGGAATGTCGCATTGCAATGCGCATTTTTGTGGCACTGCAGCGCACTAAAATGCAGGTAAAAATGACTTCCGCAAAACGATCAGGATGGCAAAAAATCCCACGGAGCCTTATACGACGGGCGTTACAACCTGAAACACTTTGTTACCGCCAAGGTTCACTAATTCGCCCACAATGCCTTCAACGGTTTCAACACGGATGTGGCTCGGTGCAAAGTGTGAGCGGACACGATCACCGGCCGGTCGGCTATGCCGAAGCCCTTGCTTAAGGGGCATCCTTGCTGGAGCCGTGACCGGCGTTTCATACGTTTCTAGCCGGCTCCTCCTTTGGTCTCCTCGCGCTAACCCCGTAGCGTGTGGTTTTTAGCGGGCTCCAGGCCCGCTTTTTTTTCGTCCGCAGTTTTTCAATCCCCTCTTTTTTCCTCGATTTTCGATGCATTTTGCTGCATCGGCGAAGCGCGTTTTGCGTATGCTCATCGACGGTCTGGCTTGAATGGGCTGACGTAATCGCCAGCCCGCACATTCGTTCGTTCTTTCGTTCGTCGTCCAAATCAATTCTTGGGGTACCGGGTGCAAGGTTCAGGCGGTCTTCTGCTCGTCGATCTTCAGTTCATCGATCATGCGTGCGCGCATCACAAACTTCTGCACCTTGCCGGTCACCGTCATCGGCAACTCGTCGACGAAGCGGATGTACTTCGGGATCTTGTAGTGCGCGATCTGCCCCTGGCAGAACGCCTGGATCTCTTCCGCCGTTGCGCTCTCGCCCGGACGCAAAACGATCCACGCGCAGACTTCCTCGCCGTACTTCGCATCGGGTACGCCAAAAACCTGCACCGTCTGCACCTTCGGATGGCGGAACAAAAACTCCTCGATTTCGCGCGGATAAATGTTCTCACCGCCGCGAATCAGCATGTCCTTGAGGCGCCCGACGATGTTGCAATAACCTTCGGCGTCCAGCGTCGCCAGATCGCCCGTATGCATCCAGCCATCGACAATCGATTCGGCCGTTTTGGCGTCATCGCCCCAATAGCCGCGCATCACCGAATAGCCCTTCGTGCATAGTTCGCCCGTTTCGCCCACGGGCACGATGTTGCCCAACGGATCGATGATCTTCACTTCCAGATGCGGCTGGATGCGCCCCACCGTGGTCGTGCGCTTGTCGAGCGGATCGGTCGTCGCGCTCTGGAACGACACCGGGCTGGTTTCCGTCATGCCATAGGCGATGGTGATTTCCGCGAGGTGCATCTTCGAGACCACGCGCTTCATTGTTTCGATCGGGCATGGCGAGCCCGCCATGATGCCGGTGCGCAAACGCGAGAGATCGAAGCTGGCGAAATCGGGGTGATCGAGTTCGGCGATGAACATGGTGGGCACGCCATGCAGCGCCGTGCAACCCTCGTCGGATACCGCTTGCAGCGTCGCGCGCGGATCGAACGCCTCGCCCGGAAACACCATGTTCGCGCCCACCGAGACGCAGGCCAGCACCGCGAGCACCATGCCGAAGCAGTGATAAAGCGGCACCGGAATGCAGAGTGAATCCTGTTCGGTCAGCCGCATTGCCATGGCAATGTAGCGGCCGTTGTTGAGCACATTGCGATGCGTCAGGGTCGCGCCCTTCGGGCTGCCCGTCGTGCCGCTCGTGAACTGGATGTTGATCGGATCGTCGGGGCCGAGCGTCGCGCCGATGGCGTCCAGTTCACCCTTGCCGCTTCGTTCGAGACGCGCGCGGCCCTGCTCGATTACGTCGCTGAAATTGAGCATGCCCGGCGTGTCGGTATCGCACATGCGGATCACCGCGCGCAGTTCCGGCAGCTTCGCTGCGTGCAGATCGCCGGGAGTCGCGTTCGCGAGTTCAGGCGCGAGCGTCTGCAGCATCTCCAGGTACTTCGAGGTCTTGAAGCTCTCGGCCGCCACGATGGCCTTGCAACCCACTTTGTTCAGCGCGTATTCGAGTTCGGCCAGCCGGTAAGCCGGGTTGATATTGACCAGCACCGCGCCGATGCGCGCCGTGGCGAACTGCGTGAGCAGCCATTCCACCCGATTGGGCGACCAGATGCCCACGCGCTCGCCTGGCTCGATGCCGAGCGCGAGAAAGCCGGCGGCCAGCACGTCCACTTCGTCGGCGAATTCGCGCCAGTTCCAGCGGATACCCTGCTCGCGGAACACCACCGCCGGACGCTCAGGAAAGCGCTGCGCGGTATCGAGCAGGAACGCGCCAATGGTGGCGTCGCTCAGCGGGATGGCGGTGCTGCCGCGCACGTAGGAAAGCCCGTCTTTCGGCGCGATGAGCGCTTCGCGCGCACCTGTTGCGTCGATTGCCATGGTGGCTGTCTCCCCGGGAGTCTCTGTCCCGTTTGAAATGGATTTGAAAACGATTGTGCCACCGCCTTGATGGGCAGCAGCATCAAGTTTTACCCGCAGCGCATGGCTTGCAAACCTGCCCGCAAACCTCGCCGCGAACGTGCCCGCCGACGGCGCCATCGGCAATCACGAAGGCATGATTTCGCATTACCTTTCCGTAGACGTCAAGTGATTTCTCCCCAGGCTGAGATGCCGGACGACAAGCTCCGATCGGCGCACTCTCCCAGGCACCGACGTGTCGACACCACTTTTTGCTCAATCCAGAGCAACGTTTTGCCCTTTTCCCCCGGCGGCGCTGCGCCATAGCGTCGCTCCGCCGACAAGTCTTATGGACTTTCCTTTCGATTCGTAATTGAATGCGCATTTGTTTTGCAAACATTTACCCGGGCTTTATTCGCACTTATCAATTTGTAGTCCAAATCAATTTGCCATGTGAGAAATCACCTCGTTAAGGAGCAGCGATGAACGCCAGTTGCAATTACGGTCACGGACGCATGCGTCTGTCCAAAAAGATCTGGGCCGGTGTGCCCGGCTCCGATGCCAATGGCTATTCCGATCCCGCCGATACCATCCAGTACGCGTTCGGCGTCGTGCCCGCGGGCACGCAGTATGCCGATCTTGCCGACGCGCAGGGCGCCGTCGACAGCAGTAAGCTGATTGGCGGCGTGCTCATGGTCGTGGGCGCCAGCACGGTCGAACTGCAACTCGCGCCAGGCTCCTACTGGCTTTACGAATTCGTCATCGAACGCGACACCGATGGCGTTTCAGTACGCTTCTCCCAGCGCGGCGGCTGGGACTTCTCCGCGCTTGTCGACGGCGAGCGACGCACGCCACCGGAAGGCGCGGACGGCGCAATTACCTTCGAAATCGGCGATCAGACTTCGGTCGTCAACGTCGTCGGCATCAACAAATCGCTGTGCGTGCAGATCGACAAGCGGCTTAGCTCAAGCGCGGGGGCAGGGAGCAAGAAAGACATTCTCTTCTTCGGCACGAGTTCGTATCTTGGCCTGACGCCCGACAAGTTCAACTGGAACGGCCCGGCCATCGTACGCCTGGGCCTCACCAACGCGGACGGCGAGCTGCGCCTTGACGGCTTCGTGTCCGGCTGCAACGTCTTTATCCACGAAGTCGTGCCAAAGGCGCTTTACGACGCAGGCGTGCGACCCGGGAAAATGTCGGTCTACCGTCTGGACGGATCGCTCTGGTACGACACCGACCTGCCGGAGGCTCACGAGATTACGCAAGCCGAGATCGATCAGCTGCTCGCCGATCCGAAATACACCGAGGCCGGCCACGCCCTGATTCGCGGCCACCTGCACGTGGGCGACTGGATTTTCGCGACCTCGTCGTATTTTTACGATCGCCAGGGCGTGATGCGCGTGGAGATCACCAACGACAACCATCGCAAAGGCCGGCTGTGCCTGTCCAAAAAGATCTGGGCCGGTGTGCCCGGCTCCGATGCCAACGGCTATTCCGATCCCGCCGATACCATCCAGTACGCGTTCGGCGTCGTGCCCGCGGGCACGCAGTATGCCGATCTTGCCGACGCGCAGGGCGTCGTCGACAGCAGTAAGCTGATTGGCGGCGTGCTCATGGTCGTGGGCGCCAGCACGGTCGAACTGCAACTCGCGCCCGGCTCCTACTGGCTTTACGAATTCGTCATCGAGCGCGACACCGATGGTGTTTCAGTACGCTTCTCCCAGCGCGGCGGCTGGGACTTCTCCGCGCTTGTCGACGGCGAGCGACGCACGCCACCGGAAGGCGCGGACGGCGGGATTAGCTTCGAAATCGGCGATCAGACTTCGGTCGTCAACGTCGTCGGCATCAACAAATCGCTGTGCGTGCAGATCGACAAGCGGCTTAGCTCAAGCGCGGGGGCAGGGAGCAAGAAAGACATTCTCTTCTTCGGCACGAGTTCGTATCTTGGCCTGACGCCCGACAAGTTCAACTGGAACGGCCCGGCCATCGTACGCCTGGGCCTCACCAACGCGGACGGCGAGCTGCGCCTCGACGGCTTCGTGTCCGGCTGCAACGTCTTTATCCACGAAGTCGTGCCAAAGGCGCTTTACGACGCAGGCGTGCGACCCGGGAAAATGTCGGTCTATCGTCTGGACGGATCGCTCTGGTACGACACCGACCTGCCGGAGGCTCACGAGATTACGCAAGCCGAGATCGATCAGCTGCTCGCCGATCCGAAATACACCGAGGCCGGCCACGCCCTGATTCGCGGCCACCTGCACGTGGGCGACTGGATTTTCGCGACCTCGTCGTATTTTTACGATCGCCAGGGCGTGATGCGCGTGGAGATCACCAACGACAACCATCGCAAAGGCCGGCTGTGCCTGTCCAAAAAGATCTGGGCCGGTGTGCCCGGCTCCGATGCCAACGGCTATTCCGATCCCGCCGATACCATCCAGTACGCGTTCGGCGTCGTGCCCGCGGGCACGCACTACGGCGACATCTCCAACCCGGATAACTCGGTGGATACGAGCAAGCTGATCGGCGGCGTGTTGCTGGTCGAGGGCGCGAACGAGGTCGAACTGCCGCTCAACACCGGCAAGTACTTGCTCTATGAGTTTCTCATCGGCCGCGATCCCGACGGCGTCTCGCCCAAGTTCCATTTCCGCGACGGCTGGGACTTCACGGCATTCATCAATGGCGAAGTCGTCGCGCCAGCCGAAGGCGAGGACGGCGCCGTGCGCTTCGAGATCGGCTCAAGCACGACGATCGCGCGCGTCGCGGCCATCAACAAGTCGCTCAGCGTGGCAATCAGCAAGTACGTGAACAGTGACACGAGCAAGACTGCAGGCGCCATGTTCTTCGGCACCAGCTCCTACCTCGGCCTCACGCAGACTGATGCTGAGAACTTCGACGGCATGGCGGTGGTTAGACTCGGTGTCACCGATAGCAACGGCAAACTGCGTCTTGACGGCTTCAGGTCTGGCTGCAATGTGTTCATTCACGAACTCGTGCGCAAGGCGGACTACGACGCTGGCATACGCCCGGAAACGATGGACGTGTACCAGCCTGACGGCTCGTTCTGGTTCAATGCCGGGTTCCCGGATGCGCATGCGGTCACACGGGAGGAGCTCGACGCGCTGCTCCAGAACCCGAAATTCCCCCCTGCCGCGCGCGAGCTGATCCAGGCGAACGTCCATGTCGGCGACTGGCTCTTTACGAACCAGAACTATTTCTACCAGCGTCAGGGCGTGATGCGGGTGGATGTGCTCAACAACAAGGGCAATAGCCGTTAGCGTGTGGCGTTGTAGCTGCGTCAAGCGCGAACCGGGCGGAGCAACTAAACCGGTTGCGTAAAAAAGAAAAGGCTCCCCTTGAAGAGGGAGCCTTTTCGCTTCGGACACTGCGCGCCGCAAACGGGCCCGCGGACCGGAATTAGTGCTGATTCATCTTGCGCAGGCGCTGGATCGCTGCGAGTTGCGCCACTGCGTAGGCCAGTTCGGCCTGTGCGGTTGCGTACTCCAGATTCGAGCCGGCGTTCTGCAGCGCCTCTTCGGCGCGCTTGCGCGCTTCTGCGGCCTTCGCTTCGTCGAGATCCTTGCCGCGGATCGCGGTGTCGGCGAGCACCGTCACGGCGCCCGGCTGCACTTCGAGAATGCCGCCTGCGACGAACACGAACTCTTCATCGCCGTTTTCGGCCACGATGCGCACGGCACCCGGACGAATCCGCGTGATGAGCGGCGTGTGGCCCGGCAGAATGCCCAGCTCGCCGGCTTCGCCCGGAAGCGCGATGAACTTCGCCTGGCCGTTGAAGATGCTCTCTTCGGCGCTGACGACGTCTACCTTGATGGTTGCTGCCATATGTGTCGACTCCTGGGGGGTAAGTGGCTGCGGTGGCGAACAAGCCCGCTGGACTTGTCCGCACTTAGGCAACTAACCCTTACTGGATCTTCTTGGCCTTTTCGAAGGCTTCGTCGATCGTGCCGACCATGTAGAACGCCTGCTCCGGCAGGTGATCGCATTCGCCATCGACGATCATCTTGAAGCCGCGGATGGTTTCCTTCAGCGGCACGTACTTGCCCGGCGAGCCCGTGAAGACTTCCGCGACGTGGAACGGCTGCGACAGGAAACGCTGGATCTTACGTGCGCGGGCGACCGACAGCTTGTCTTCCGGCGACAGTTCGTCCATGCCCAGAATCGCGATAATGTCGCGCAGTTCCTTGTAGCGCTGGAGCGTCTGCTGCACGCGGCGCGTGATCGTGTAGTGCTCTTCGCCGATCACGTTCGGGTCGATCTGACGCGAGGTCGAGTCGAGCGGATCGACTGCCGGGTAGATACCCAGCGAGGCGATGTCACGCGACAGAACGACGGTTGCGTCAAGGTGGCCGAAGGTCGTAGCCGGCGACGGGTCGGTCAAGTCGTCGGCCGGAACGTAGACGGCCTGAACCGACGTAATCGAACCCTTCTTGGTCGACGTGATGCGCTCTTGCAGCTTGCCCATCTCTTCAGCCAGCGTCGGCTGATAGCCCACTGCCGACGGCATACGGCCGAGCAGTGCCGACACTTCCGTGCCAGCCAGCGTGAAACGGTAGATGTTGTCGACGAAGAACAGAACGTCGAGGCCTTCGTCACGGAAGTGCTCGGCCATCGTCAGACCGGTCAGCGCGACGCGCAGACGGTTGCCCGGCGGCTCGTTCATCTGGCCATAGACCAGCGCAACCTTGTCCAGGACGTTCGAGTCCTTCATTTCGTGATAGAAGTCGTTCCCTTCACGGGTACGCTCACCCACGCCGGCGAACACGGAGTAACCGCCGTGTTCCTTCGCGATGTTGTTGATGAGTTCCATCATGTTCACTGTCTTGCCCACGCCGGCGCCGCCGAACAGGCCAACCTTGCCGCCCTTCGCGAACGGGCAGACCAGGTCGATAACCTTGATGCCGGTTTCGAGCAGTTCAGCCGAAGGCGACAGGTCTTCGAACGCCGGAGCCTTCTGGTGGATCGCGCGCGTCGTTTCGCTGACGATCGGACCGGCTTCGTCGATCGGACGGCCGAGCACGTCCATGATACGGCCGAGCGTCGGCTTGCCGACCGGCACGCTGATGGGCTTGCCGGTGTTCTTGACCACGGTGCCGCGGCGCAGGCCGTCCGACGCACCCAGACAGATCGTACGGACAACGCCGTCGCCGAGCTGCTGCTGCACTTCCAGGGTCAGTTCCGACCCATCGAGAACCAGCGCGTCGTAGATCTTCGGCATGTGTTCACGCGGGAATTCCACGTCGATCACCGCGCCGATGCACTGTACGATCTTGCCTTCTACCAAAGCAGTTGTACTCATCGATTTTCCTTTAGATACCTGAATTCTTCACTCGCCCACCGGAATTCACCGGCGCGGTTTCGCAATCGGTTCGCGTTCTGTCTATCAGACGGCTGCTGCGCCGCTGACGATTTCCGAAAGCTCTTTCGTAATCGCAGCCTGGCGGCTCTTGTTGTACGAGAGCTGCAGTTCGTTGATGACCGTCTTCGCGTTGTCCGACGCCGCCTTCATCGCGACCATACGGGCGGACTGCTCCGACGCCATGTTTTCAGCCACGGCCTGATAGACCAGTGCTTCGACATAGCGGACCAGCAGTTCGTCCACGACGGTTTGCGCGTCCGGCTCGTAGATGTAGTCCCATTGCGACTTCGGCGTCGCGCCATCGTCCTCGCCACCGTTCAGGCGCTCGTTCGACAGCGGCAGCAGCTGCTCGATCACCGGCTCCTGCTTCATCGTGTTGACGAAGCGGGTGTACGCCAGATAGACCGCGGAGATCTTGCCTTCCGAGTACTGGTCGAGTTGCACCTTGATGGCGCCGATCAGCTTTTCGAGGTGAGGCGTATCGCCGAGCTGCACGACGTTCGAGACGACCTTCGCGCGCAGACGGTTCAGGAAACCGAGGCCCTTCGTGCCGATCGCAGTTGCTTCGATCGACTTGCCGGACGCTTCCAGATCCTTGAACTTCTGCAGCGTCGCGCGCAGCACGTTGGTGTTCATCCCGCCGCACAGACCCTTGTCGGTCGTGACGAGAATCACGCCGGCGACCTTCGCATCGTTGTTTTCCACCATGAACGGGTGGCGATACTCGGGGTTCGCACGGCTCATGTGCGCAGCGATGTCGCGGACCTTATCGGCATACGGGCGAGCAGCGCGCATGCGCTCCTGGGCGCGGCGCATCTTCGATGCCGCGACCATTTCCATCGCCTTGGTGATCTTGCGCGTGTTTTGCACGCTCTTGATCTTGCCGCGAATTTCCTTCATTCCAGCCATTGCTTGCTCCTTTGTCGACCCGGATCAGTGCGCCGCACTCACCCGGGTCCCAGTCCGTTTATCTAAGTTGATTCCCGGACGGATCAGTATGCGCCGGACTTCTTGAAGTCCTTGAGAGCCGCGTGGAGCGCGTTCTCGTCGTCCTTCGAAAGGTCCTTCTTGTCTTCGATGCGCGCGACGAGGTCGGCGTGCTTCGACTTCAGGTATTCGCGCAGGCCCTTTTCGAACGGCAGCACTTGAGCGACGTCGATGTCATCGAGGTAGCCGTTGTTTGCCGAGAACAGCGCCACAGCCAGTTCCCAGACTTGCAGCGGCTGGTACTGGGGCTGCTTGAGCAGTTCGGTGACGCGGCGGCCGCGCTCGAGCTGCTTGCGGGTCGCTTCGTCGAGGTCCGATGCGAACTGGGCGAATGCCGCCAGTTCACGGTACTGCGCGAGGTCGGTACGGATACCGCCCGACAGCTTCTTCACGACCTTCGTTTGAGCCGCACCGCCAACACGCGACACCGACACGCCGGCGTTGATTGCCGGGCGGATGCCTGCGTTGAACAGGTCGGTTTCCAGGAAGATCTGGCCGTCGGTAATCGAGATCACGTTCGTCGGAACGAATGCCGTGACGTCGCCTGCCTGCGTTTCGATGATCGGCAGTGCCGTCAGCGAACCCGTCTTGCCCTTGACTTCACCGTTCGTGAACTTCTCGACGTAGTCAGCCGACACGCGTGCAGCGCGCTCAAGCAGACGCGAGTGGAGATAGAACACGTCGCCAGGGTAAGCTTCGCGGCCCGGCGGGCGGCGCAGCAGCAGCGAGATCTGACGGTATGCCCAGGCTTGCTTGGTCAAATCGTCATAAATGATCAGGGCGTCCTGGCCGCGATCGCGGAAGTATTCGCCCATCGTGCAGCCGGCGTACGGTGCGAGGTACTGCAGCGCAGCCGATTCCGAAGCCGAAGCCGCGACCACGATCGTGTACTCGATCGCGCCGGTTTCTTCGAGCTTGCGCAGCACGTTCTGGATCGACGAAGCCTTCTGACCGATGGCGACGTAGATACAGATCAGATCCTTGCCCTTCTGGTTGATGATCGTGTCGACGGCCACTGCGGTCTTGCCGCACTGACGGTCGCCGATGATCAGCTCACGCTGGCCACGGCCGATCGGCACCATTGCGTCGATCGACTTCAGACCGGTTTGCACCGGCTGCGAGACGCCTTCACGCCAGATCACGCCCGGAGCGATCTTTTCGATCGCGTCGGTCATCTTGGCGTTGACGGGACCCTTGCCGTCGATCGGGTTGCCGAGCGGATCGACCACGCGGCCGATCAGTTCCGGACCAACCGGGACTTCCAGAATGCGGCCCGTCGTCTTGACGATGTCGCCTTCCGAAATGTGTTCGTATTCACCCAGAATCACGGCGCCGACCGAGTCACGCTCGAGGTTCAGCGCGAGACCGAAGGTGTTGCCCGGGAATTCGAGCATTTCGCCTTGCATCACGTCCGACAGGCCGTGGATGCGCACGATGCCGTCGGTCACGGAGATCACGGTGCCCTGGTTGCGAACGTCCGCGCTCGCTTCAAGGCCCTGGATCCGGCTCTTGATCAGCTCGCTGATCTCAGAGGGATTGAGTTGCATTATTCGCTCCTGATGTTCAATTCTGTTGCGTGCCAGCCGCCACGCCCGATCGTTGGGATCGAGGCGTTCAGGCGGTCAGTGCCGCCTGCATGCTGGCGAGCCGCGCGCGGACCGAGGTATCGAGCACTTCGTCGCCGACCGTGACGCGCACGCCGCCGATGAGCGACTTGTCGATCTCGACGGTCGGCTTCAGCTTGCATTTGAACTTGCGTTCGAGGCTGGCGACGAGTTCGTCCAGTTGCGCGCCTTCGAGCGGGAACGCGCTGACGATCAGCGCGTCAGCTGCACCGGCCTTGGCGTTCTTGAGCGCTTCGAACTGCGTGTGGATTTCCGGCAGCAGTTCCAGGCGGTGATTCGCGACCAGCATCTGCACGAGGTTCTTCGCCTCGGCCGAATCCTTGAGCGGGGACTTCACCGCCGCGAGCAGCAGCTCGACGACCTGGGTAGGGCTGACTTTCGGGCTCGACGCGACCGACAGCACCTCGGGCACGGCCGCAACCTGTGCCAGCTCCGTAACGAGCGTGGACCAGGCGGCGAGGTCGCCAGCTTCGGCCACGCCAAAGAGGGCTTCTGCGTACGGGCGGGCGATGGTTGCAAGTTCGGCCATGATCAGAGCTCGGCTTTCAGTTGATTCAGCAGTTCGGCATGGGCCGACTGATCGACTTCGCGCTTCAGGATCTGCTCAGCGCCTTGCACGGCGAGGGCGGCGACTTCGGCGCGCAGTGCTTCGCGTGCCTTGACCACCTGCTGCTCTGCGTCCGCCTTCGCCGTAGCGATGATCCGGGCCGCTTCGGCTTGTGCCTGGGCCTTGATTTCTTCTGCGACAGCCAGCGCACGCTTCTCAGCGTCGGCGATACGGCTCTGACCCTCGTTACGGGCCGAGGCGAGCTCTTCGCCCACGCGCTTGTGCGCCGCTTCGAGTTCCTGCTTACCCTTTTCAGCAGCCGCGAGGCCGTCAGCGATCTTCTTCGAGCGCTCGTCGAGGGCGTTGATCAACGGCGGCCACACGAACTTCATCGTGAACCACGCGAGGATCAGGAACACGACCATTTGCGCAAACAGGGTTGCGTTGAGATTCACGGTGTTTCCTTAATCAGCTATTCCGGGGAATTGAAACGGCAAGGCGCTCATCGGTTGTGAAACTCGATCAGCGCCCTGTCACCCGTTCCGCTCTGCGCCCATTCCGTTATAGATCAGGCGCAACCTTCCAGGGAACTTAGCCCGCGACCGCGGCGAGCTTCGACAGCAGCGGGTTCGCGAACGCGAACAGCATTGCAACACCAACACCGATCAGGAACGCTGCATCGATCAGACCAGCCAGCAGGAACATCTTCGTCTGCAGCGGGTTCATCAGTTCAGGCTGACGTGCGCAGGCTTCGATGTACTTGCCGCCCATCAGGCCGATACCGATACAGGCGCCGATTGCACCCAGGCCGATGATGATGCCGATACCGATGGCCGTGAAACCCTGGATGTTGGCGATGAAAGCTTGCATGATCACTCCTTTGTGAGATTTTCTGGAACTGGGGATTTAAAACTTAAAACTGCAATTCTGGGTACGACCGCCGCTCAGTGGCTGTCGTGTGCCTGGCCGATGTACACCAGCGTCAGCATCATGAAAATGAACGCCTGCAGCAGAACGATCAGGATGTGGAAGATCGCCCACACGCTGCCCGCAATCACATGGCCGATGAAGCCAAGCACCGTCGTGTCCGCACCGAAGCTCCAGAGACTGCCCAGCAGGGCGATCAGCAGGAACAGCAGTTCGCCTGCATACATGTTGCCGAACAACCGCAGGGCGAGCGAAACCGTCTTGGCGACGAACTCGATGATGTTGAGTGCAAGGTTCGGGATCCAGAGCAGCGGATGCGAACCGAACGGAGCCGACAGCAGTTCGTGCGCGAAGCCGCCAGGACCCTTGATCTTGAGGTTGTAATAGATCATCAGCACGAACACGCCGAGCGCGATGCCGAACGTGCCGTTGAGGTCGGCGGTCGGGACGATGCGCTGGTGCGGCAGTGCTTCGGACAGACCCAGCCAGCCGATCACGCGGCCCGGCAGGTCGACGGGGATGAAGTCGAGGGAGTTCATCAGCGCAACCCAAACGAACACGGTCAGGGCGAGCGGCGCGATGAATTTGCGATTGCCGTGAATGATGGACTTCGACTGGTCTTCGACCAGTTCCACCAGCATCTCGACGGCGCACTGGAAGCGGCCCGGAACACCGGGAGTCGCCGAGCGTGCTGCGAGACGCAACAGGAAGATGGTCACGAGGCCACACAGAATCGACCAGAACAGCGTGTCGAGATTCCAGACGTGGAAATCGACGATCGAGGTCTGATGCGAGGTGGAAAAGTTCTGCAAGTGGTGCGCAATATACTCTGACGGATCCAGAGCGCGCGTGCCTTCGCTAGCTGCCATATCGTTAAAAGCCACCCAAATTGTCGAAAATCGGTTCCGGCCGTTCCCGCGCAATGCTGTATTGCGGGAACGCACCGCTGCGGAACAAGTCTTAGCTCCACATATGTCGCCTACGCGCAGTCCAACCGTGCACCGCTTCGATCGCCTCGACGCCCTCTACGTTGGCTACGTAGCAGGCGGCGCGATGTCGGCAGTGGGTCAGCGCAACGCGAGCGCGATCCAGTATGTCTTCAGTGCGATCAGGTACGTGACGAGCAAGGCAATCCATTGCACGTCGCGGTACCAGAACGCGATGGCGACGAACATCGCTATCGTCGCCCCCATCTTGAATGCTTCACCGAGCACCCAGTTGAACACGGTGGCTGCCCGGCTCAACTGCTTGAGGCGCGCCGCGAACAGCGCACCGGGGATCCAGCAGATCGCTCCGCCCAGGAATGCCGATAGTGCTACGGCGCCCGGCGCGATCACGCCCGGCGGCTTATAAAACAGCCACCAGAGCAGCGTAGCAACCAGGGACAAAACTACTTGCGCCGCCACGACACGAAAAGGTGTGACGCGGGACGGGCGGCTCACCTGTGCGCCGAAGATCTGTTCGGCTTCGGCCCGGGTGAGCGGAACGATGTCGTTGTTATCTTGCTGATCGGCGTCCCACTCTGCGTTGTGGTCGGTTGCCACATGCACAGCGGGCTTTGCTGCATCCGGTTTCACATCCTGCCCCCGGCGGGATGCTTTGTTCATGTCTTGCGGACCTTCGGGCCCACCATGCGCCTGCGGCGCTTCGTCTGGCCTCTGACCCACCATCGTTTGATTCCGGATATTTGCCTTGCACGTGCTTTCTTGCAACGTGCTTACAGCATCGCCAACCAAATAAATCCGGGCGATTGTAAGCGATAGTTGCAGCCAATTCAAGACTTTAGCCCGCTCAATAACACCTGTGGAATGCTACTTCATGATGCGGAAAACACGCCATTACTCCCCGGGTAACGGGAACTGTAAGGCTGTGTGCTGCGCGCATCCTGCACTCAGGAGAGCCAGGCAAAACGGGGCGCGATTTTACCGTGGAACGGCGTTTGTGTCGTCGCCTTGTCGCATTTCCGTCAGAAAAAATACAACAAAGTGGCGCCACCCAATACTGCGATTAACCAGAACGGTATGGAGAGGAGATGAAACGGCAGCCAGACACCGCGCTCGCCTGACAAACGCACGGCAATCAGGTTCGCCAGCGAGCCAATCGCCACGCCAAAGCCCCCCACGCTCACGCCGAATGCGAGCGCGCGCCAGTCCTGTGTGAAGCCTGCGAGCACGATGGCGGCCGGTACATTACTGATGGCCTGGGAGAGAACCGCCCCTGCGGCATAAGCGCGCATGGGCGTCTGCAACGCGAGATCGGCGAGTGCGTGGTGGATCCACGGCAGCGCGGCGGCACTGCGCAAAACAACGAACATCAGAACGAAGATCAACAAAAGCAGCCAGTCGATCTTCAGAACGATGCGCGCGCGCCACAGCAAAAAGCCCCCCGCTACGCCGGCCAGAGCGATGCCGGCGCGATGCGCATCGGCAAGCAGGACGAAGCCGATGAACAACACGGCGGCGACGCCAGCCAGCGCGCGATCGACAGAATGCTCGTCGGCGTCTTTCGTGAGGTCGAGTTGCTGCGGCTTGAACAGGAACGCGGCCAGCACGAACAGCATCGCCATCAGCAGTGCGCACAACGGCGCGAGCGCCGCAACGAAGCGTCCAAACGATGCGCCGCTCAGTTGCCACAGAAACAGGTTCTGCGGATTGCCAAGCGGCGTTAGCACCGAGCCGGCATTCACGGCCAGCGCGATCATGATGATGAGCCGCTTGAGCGGCAGCGGCGTGAGTTTGTGCAGCGAGAGCACCAGCGGCACCACGACGAAAAGCGCGACGTCGTTGGTCACGATCGTCGAGAGCACGGCGGCAAGCGCGATTAGCAGGAACGCGAGCGAGCGTTCCGAGCGGATACGATGGACCAGCCGATGCGCCGTCCACGTGAGGAATCCTGAATATTCCAGCGCCTTGGTCAGGATCAGCAAACCGGCAAGCGTCATCACCGTTTGCCAGTCGACCAGCGCCGGCAGCTTCGACCACGGCTGCGGCGCGAAAATCTGCAGCACTACCAGCGCGACAACGAGAATCGTCAGCACCGGTTCGCCACGCACGAAAGCGCCGACCCGCTGCAGCAGGTTCGGCGTGGCGTTCATGGAGCCGCGTTTCGCGGCATCGGATTCTTGCACTGGCTGCGCGTGGGTCGTCAGACTGCGGTTTCGCCGCGCAGACGCAGCAGGATGCCTTCGAGCGAATCGAGATCGCCGAAATCGACGGTCAACTGCCCTCGTCCGCGGCGACCGACCTTGATCTTGACCGTGGCGGCCAAGAGGTCAGACAACTCTTCTTCGAGACGGCGCGTATCGCGGCCGCCGTCCTGTGCGACCTTCGCCTTCACCGCAGGCACGGCTTTTGTTGTGGCCGCAACGAGTTTTTCCGTTTCACGCACCGATAGGCGACGATTGACCACCTGATGCGCGAGCTGGATCTGCGTGGCGGCATCCACGGCGAGCAGCGCGCGCGCGTGGCCCATATCGAGGTCCCCCGCGAGCAACATTGTCTGCACCGGCATCGCCAGGTTCAGCAGACGCAGCAGGTTCGACACCGCACTGCGCGAACGCCCCACCGACTCCGCTGCCTGTTCGTGCGTGAAATTGAATTCGTCGAGCAGACGCTGGATGCCCTGCGCCTCTTCGAGCGGATTCAAATCTTCGCGCTGAATGTTTTCGATCAGCGCCATCGCGGCGGCGGCCTGGTCCGGCACGTCCTTCACAAGCACCGGCACTTCCGTCAGACCCGCGATATTCGCGGCGCGGAAACGCCGTTCGCCGGCGATGATCTCGTAACGCTCGGGTCCGATCGGACGCACGAGGATGGGCTGCATCAGGCCCTGCGCGCGAATGCTCGCGGCGAGTTCCTGGAGTGCGCCCTCGTCCATGCGCGTACGCGGCTGGTACTTGCCCGCCTGCATCTGCGTGAGCGGAAGCGTGTTGGGGGCGCCTTCGATCTTCACCGCTTCGGTGATGTCCGCGCTGCCGCCGAGCAATGCCTCAAGTCCTCGGCCCAATCCCTTTTTACGTGCTACTGCGTTCATCGTGCTTCCCCAGTCTGAGTCAGATCGCGCGCACGCGCTCGATCATTTCCGCGCCGAACTGCACGTAGGCCTGCGCACCGCGCGATGCGCGATCGAACACCACGCCCGGCAAGCCGTAGCTGGGCGCCTCCGCGAGACGCACATTGCGTGGGATCACTGCGTCGAACACCTTGTCGCCAAAGTGCTCCTTGAGTTGCTCCGACACCTGCTGTTGCAGCGTGATGCGCGGATCGAACATCACGCGCAGCAGGCCGATCACCTTCAGGTCGCGATTCATGTTCGCGTGCACCTGCTTGATCGTGTTGACGAGATCCGACAGACCTTCGAGCGCGAAGTACTCGCACTGCATCGGAATCACGACGCCATGCGCCGCGCACAAGCCGTTAAGCGTGAGCAGAGAAAGTGCGGGCGGGCAGTCGATCAGGACGAAGTCGTACTGATCGTCCACCTCGGCCAGCGCATTCTTCAACCGACGTTCGCGCTGATCGACCGACACCAGCTCCACTTCGGCGCCGGCCAGTTCGCGATTGGCGGGCAGAACGTCGTAACCGACATGCTCCGGACTCGTGCGCGCATCGGGCACCGAGATGCCATCGACGAGCACTTCATAAACGGTGTACTCGCAGGCGGCCTTGTCGATGCCGCTGCCCATCGTGGCATTGCCCTGCGGGTCGAGATCGATGAGAAGGACACGCTGTCCCTGCGATGCGAGGCTCGCGGCTAGATTGACCGTTGTCGTCGTCTTGCCGACGCCGCCCTTCTGGTTCGCAACGCAGAAGATTTTTGCCATCTTGTGTGTGTCCCTTTTACTGCCTTGAAAGTTTGCTTACGTTAGCGCGATCCGACCGGTCGCGCTATTCGGCCTCTCGGCCAATGCTGCTGTGTTGCTGTTTTGGCGTTTGCCGCAATCACGCCTGCGGCAAAGGTTCGACCAGTACTTCGCTGAGGTGACGCTCGGCATCGAGCATCGGCACCACCAGACGAATCGTCTTTACCGCACGCGCGCCCTCCGGCAAGCGTTCGATCTCGCCATCCGGGCGTACGCCCTTCATGGCCCAGATCGCGCCACCGTCGGCGACGAGGTGACGGGCCAGTGTAACGAAATCGGTGAGTTCCGCGAATGCCCGCGAGACGATCAAGTCGAATTTTTTTGGCACTTCCACGCCAGGGCGTAGCGATTCCACCCGCCCCGTCACCACAGCCAGATTCGCAAGTCCCAGTTCGGCCTTGGCCTGCGACTGGAACGCCGACTTCTTCTGCACGATGTCGTTCAGCGTGACATGCCAGTCGGGGCGCGCAATCGCCAGCACGATGCCGGGCAAGCCGCCGCCCGATCCTACGTCCAGCACTGTCGCGTTTTCACGTGAAGGCAGATGGGGCAGGATCGAAAGCGAATCGAGAATGTGCTGGATCATCATCTGGCGCGGATCGCGGATCGCCGTCAGGTTATAGACGGCGTTCCACTTCACCAGCAGCGCAACGTAGTCCAGCAGTTGCTGGTGTTGATGCTCGCTCAAGTCGAGGGAGAGTGCGTCGGCGCCCTCCTTCAGTATCTGGGCGAGCGCGTCGCGGTCAGCGATACCGGGTTGCCGTGAGCGAGCCGTCATTGAGCCACCGGTTTGTTGTCGGCAACAGCCGGATTGGCGGCGGCGTTCGCAGCAGCGTCGGCCGGATTCTGACGACGGCGGCCAAGACCGCGCTTGAGGTGCACCATCAGCAGCGAGATCGCAGCGGGCGTGATGCCCGAGATGCGCGATGCCTGACCAATCGTTTCCGGCCGATGCTGAGTCAGCTTCTGGCAGGCTTCGAACGACAGCCCGCGCACTTCCTTGTAATCGATACCCTCCGGCAGACGCGTATTTTCTTGCGCGCCGTTTCGTTCGATCTCATCGGCCTGACGGTCGATATAGCCCTGATATTTGATGCCGATCTCGATCTGCTCTTTGATCTGTTCGAGCAGAACTTGATCGTCGGCGAGCGGCGCCGCCGGCGCACATGCACCCTCGCGCAGGCCAACCACACCGTCATAGCTCACACCTGGACGGCGCAGCAGGTCCGCAAGATTGTATTCGCGATCGATGGGCTTACCGAGCAATGCCGTCGCCTCTTCCGCACCCAGCGTCTTCGGGTTCACCCACGTCGACTTCAGACGTTCGGTTTCACGTGAAACAGCGTCGCGCTTGCGGCTGAACGCATCCCAGCGCTCGTCGTCCACCACGCCCAGTTCGCGGCCGATTTCCGTCAGACGCATATCGGCATTGTCTTCACGCAGACTCAGACGATACTCGGCGCGGCTCGTGAACATACGGTACGGCTCGGACACGCCACGCGTCACGAGATCGTCGACCAGCACGCCAAGGTAGGCCTGATCGCGGCGCGGGCACCACGCGTCCTTGCCCTGCACTTGCAGGCCGGCGTTGATACCTGCGAGCAGCCCTTGCGCAGCCGCCTCTTCGTAGCCCGTCGTACCGTTGATCTGACCCGCAAAAAACAGACCGTTGATCACCTTGGTTTCCAGCGATGCCTTCAGGCCACGCGGATCGAAGTAGTCGTACTCGATCGCATAGCCGGGACGCAGGATGTGGGCGTGCTCCAGACCGCGCATCGAGTGCACGAGTTCCAGTTGCACGTCGAAGGGCAGGCTTGTCGAGATCCCGTTCGGGTAGAACTCGTTGGTCGTCAGGCCTTCCGGCTCCAGGAAAATCTGGTGCGATTCCTTCGAAGCAAAGCGATGGATCTTGTCTTCGATCGACGGGCAGTAACGCGGCCCTACCCCTTCGATCACGCCGGTGTACATCGGCGAACGATCCAGGCCGCCGCGGATGATGTCGTGCGTACGCTCGTTGGTGTGCGTGACCCAGCACGGAATCTGTTGCGGATGCTGCTCGGCACGACCCAGGAACGAGAAGACCGGCACCGGATCGAGGTCGCCCGGCTGCTCTTCCAGCATCGAAAAATCGATCGTGCGACCGTCGATACGCGGCGGCGTGCCGGTCTTGAGGCGCCCTTGCGGCAGCTTCAGTTCCTTCAGGCGCGCCGACAACGTCACGGCAGCGGGATCGCCAGCGCGGCCACCTGTGTAGTTGTTCAGGCCCACGTGGATCTTGCCGTCGAGGAAGGTCCCCGCCGTCAGCACCACGGCCCGCGCGCGGAAGCGCAGACCAACCTGCGTCACCGCGCCAACAACGCGATCGCCCTCGACCATCAGGTCCTCGACGGCTTGCTGAAACAACCACAGGTTCGGCTGGTTTTCGAGACGGCGACGGATCGCCGCCTTGTACAGAATACGGTCAGCCTGAGCACGCGTGGCGCGCACAGCCGGGCCCTTGGACGAGTTGAGGATACGGAACTGGATACCGCCCTCGTCCGTCGCTGCGGCCATCGCGCCGCCTAGCGCGTCGACTTCCTTGACCAGATGACCTTTGCCAATGCCGCCGATCGACGGATTGCAGCTCATCTGACCGAGCGTTTCGATGTTGTGCGTGAGCAGGAGCGTCTTCACGCCCATACGGGCGGCGGCAAGCGCGGCCTCGGTGCCGGCGTGACCGCCGCCGACGACGATTACGTCAAACTCTGTGGGAAAAAGCATGGCCGGAACCTCACGCACGGACGAATAGACCGCGTGAGCCTTCTCTGAAAAAAGTGGAATGGACGAATTATAACGGTTTCGTGTTTTGGACCGTTCAGGCCCGTTGAAGGTTTAATCGCCTATAAAAGAAAAACGGCGTGTTTCACGTGAAACACGCCGCCGATTTCTACAGAGCCTGACGAGAACTAGACCGGCTTCTTCGCGAGTCCGAGGTAAGTCTCGATCACGCGCGGATTCTGCGCTAGCTCAGCCGCTGCCCCTTCCAGCGCCAGATCGCCCGTCTCAAGCACATAGCCGTAGTCGGAGATCTGCAGCGCCGCGCGCGCATTCTGCTCGATCAAGAGCGTCGCCACGCCTGTCTGCCTTAGCGCGCTAACGATCTGGAAGATCTCTTTCACGATCAGCGGGGCGAGGCCGAGGCTAGGCTCATCCAGCATCAGCAGGTCGGGCTTGCCCATTAATGCGCGACCGACTGCGAGCATCTGCCGCTCGCCGCCGGAGAGCGTCCCTGCTGCCTGGCTGCGCCGCTCCTTCAGCCGAGGGAAAAGCGCGAACACATGATCGAGCTGATCGAGAAAGTTGCGCTCCCCTGCCCGCTTGCGCCGGTAGGCGCCAAGCACGAGATTGTCCTCAACCGTCATCGAGGCAAACAACTCGCGCTTCTCCGGCACAAGGCACATGCCACGCGCGACGCGACGTTCGATCGGCAAGGCACCCACTTCGTCGCCGAGATAAGCGATGCGGCCGCTCGCGTGGCCCGTCACCGGCAGCGCGCCCATGATGGCGTTGAGGAGCGTGGATTTGCCCGCGCCGTTGGGACCGATCACGGAGACGATCTGGCCCGCACCCACCTTGATCGACGCCTTGTGCAGCGCCTCGATCTTGCCGTAGCGCACCGCGAGGCCGGAAACTTCGAGAATGGGCGTCGCCATCATTCCACCCCGCCCAGATAAGCTTCCAGCACCGCCGGGTCTTGTTGCACTTCTTGCGGCAACCCTTCGGCGATGCGCGTGCCGAACTCCATCACCACCAGGCGGTCGGTGAGATTCATCACGAAGTCCATATCGTGTTCGACCAGCAGCACACTCATCCCCTCTTCTCTCAGCTTGCGCAGCAACGCAGCGAGCTGCTGCTTCTCCTGATACCGCAGCCCCGCTGCCGGTTCGTCCAGCAGGAGCAGGGTCGGATCGCAGCAAAGCGCCCGCGCGATTTCCAGAATCCGCTGCTGACCGAGCGCCAGACTGCCCGCTTCCTCATACATATGCTGCTCGAGACCGACGCGCCGAAGCTGCTTTGCCGCCTCGCTCATCAGCCTGCCCTCTTCCGCCGTATTGAGCTTGACGACGCTGCGCAGGACGCCCGAATGGCCACGCAGATGCGCGCCGATCGCCACGTTCTCCAGCACCGTCATGGTCGGCAGCAGCTTGACGTGCTGGAACGTGCGACCGATGCCGCGCGCGACGATTTCACGTGAAGTCAGCTTGTCGATGCGCTCACCCCGGAACGTGATTGCGCCACTGGTCGGCTGCAGCACGCCGGTCACGAGGTTGAAGGTGGTCGATTTGCCCGCACCGTTCGGGCCGATCAGGCCGATGATCTGCCCGGCCTTCACCTCGAAACTCACGTCATTCACGGCTACCAGGCCGCCGAACTGCTTGCGCGCCTTATCGACGCTCAGCAGCAACTCGCCCGCAGCCGGCTTGCTGCGTTGCGGCAAAGGCTCGGCATGCTCGGGCACATGCGCCTGTGGGCCACCCGGGAAGAAACGCGCGACGAACGGCCAGACGCCGCGCCGCGCGTACTGGAGCAGCAGCACCATCAGAATGCCGAAGACGATGATCTCGAAGTTGCCGTTCTCGCCGAGCAGCCTGGGCAGCAAGGTCTGCAGCCAGTCCTGCAAAACGGTGAGGATCGCCGCACCCAGCACCGCACCCCAGACGTGCGCAACGCCGCCCACCACGGCCATGAACAAATACTCGATGCCGTGATTCAAGCCGAACGGCGTCGGGTTCACGGCCCGCTGCAGATGGGCATAGAGGAAGCCCGAGACCGCCGCCAGAACCGCCGCGTAGACGAAGATCACCACGCGCATCCAGGCCGTGTTGACGCCCATCGCCTCGGCCATCAAGCCGCCGCCGCGCAGCGCGCGAATCGCCCGGCCTGTGCGGCTATTGAGCAGGTTCTGCACCGAGATCACCGACGCCAGCACCACCACCCAGATCAGGTAATAGATGTGCCGCCCGGACTCCAGCTCGATGCCCAGCACGTTGAGCACCGGAATGCCGTTGATGCCGTCGTACTTGCCGAGCATGTCCAGATTGCCGAACAGGAAGAACAGCGCGAGACCCCAGGCAATCGTGCCGAGCGGCAGGAAATGGCCGGAAAGCCGCATCGTCACCAGCCCCAGCACGAGCGCGACGAGCGCGGTAATCACCACGCCGACGATCAGCGCGAGCCACGGTGAGACGCCGTACCGGGTCGTCAGATACGCCGTCGCGTATGCGCCCAGACCGACGAAGGCGGCCTGCCCGAAGCTCGTCATCCCGCCGATACCGGTGAGCAGCACGAGGCCAATGGCGACGATCGAATACAGCCCGATGTAGTTGAGCAGCGTGATCCAGTACTCAGGCACGCGCACCGCGCCGGGCAATACCGGCAGCGCAAACATCACCACGAGGAACAGCCAGAAAAAACGGTTATGCAGAACGAGTCGTTTCATCGCCTCACTCCTCTTCCTCTTCGGCGTGCGGCGTGGACAGACTGCGCCACAGCAGCACGGGAATGATCAGCGTGAACACGATCACCTCCTTGTACGAACTCGCCCAGAACGACGAGTACGACTCCAGCAGCCCCACGAGCACCGATCCCGCCGCAGCCAACGGATAGCTCACCAGCCCGCCGATGATCGCGCCCACGAAACCCTTCAGGCCGATCAGGAAACCCGAGTCGTAGTAGATGGTCGTGAGCGGCGCGACCAGCACGCCGCACAGCGCGCCCAGCCCCGCCGCGAGCGTGAACGCCAGCCGTCCGGCCTGCGTCGTGCCGATACCCACGAGACGCGCACCCAGCCGGTTCACCGAGGTCGCGCGCAGCGCCTTGCCGGAAATCGTGCGATCGAAATAGAAGTACAGCGCGGCGATCAGCACCACCGCCGTGCCGATCACCCAGAGGCTCTGCCCCGAGATCGACAAGGCGCCGAAATTGAAGTTGGCATCCGAGAACGCGTTGGTGCGCGAGCCTTCCGCGCCGAACATCACCAGACCCAGGCCCACCATCGCGAAGTGCACCGCCACCGCCACGATCAGCAGCAGCAGCGTGGTGGCCTCGGCGATCGGCTCATAGGCCAGGCGATAAATGAACGGCCCCATCGGCACGACGATGGCCAGCGTCAGCGCGATCTGCGCGAGCATCGGCAGCGGCTGCCCTGCCACGCCACGCGTGAGCGCGTAGAGCGCGATGGGAAACAGCAGATACTTGCCCGCGAGCGTGACGAGCGTGCGCGCCGCATGACGGCGTCGTTCGGCATGACGCACGAGCCCGGCCGTCTCGACGACAAAGCACGCCGCGCCCAGCGCAACGAGCAGCCAGCAGGTGGCGGGAAACTTCTGCGATTGCAGCGCGGCGAGCGTCAAAGCGCCATACGAGACGAATTCGCCCTGCGGAATGAAGATCACGCGCGTGACGGAAAACACCAGCACCAGCGCGAGCGCAAGCAGCGCGTAGATCGCTCCGGTGGTGATGCCGTCCTGCGCGAGGATCGCGGCGATCGATAAATCCATAACCCCTCTTTACTGAGACACGTGAAACCAGCAACGTCAGAACGACGTTGGGAGCGATGCGGGACGACGCAAGAACTTGCGGCAATGCGCGCGGCGCAGCCATTCAGGCCGCGCCGCTCAAGAAACACGAGACAAAAAGCGCAGCGCGGCTTAATCGCCCTGCAGCTTCCACTTGCCGTTGACGACTTCCACGATCACGCGCGCGCGGTCATCCAGGCCGTTGTGGTCGGTCGGCGACGTGTTCATGATGCCGTGCGAGACCGGCAGATCCTTGATGTTTTCGAGCGCGTCGCGCAGTGCCACGCGGAACGCTTCGGTGCCCGGTTGAGCGGTCTTGAGCGCAGCCGGAATCGCGCGCTGAAGCATCTGGCCGGCGTCCCAGGCGTGGCCGCCGAAGGTCGCCACCGTGCCCGCGCCGTAGGCCTTCTCGTAGGCCGCCTTATAGGCGAGCGCGGACTTTTTGACCGGGTTCGAATCGGGCAGTTGATCGGCGACGAGAATCGGGCCGGCGGGCAGCAGTTCGCCCTCGCAGTCCTTGCCGCACACGCGCAGGAAATCGTTATTGGCGACGCCGTGCGTCTGATAGATCTTGCCCTTGTAGCCGCGATCCTTGAGCGTGGTCGCGGGCAGCGCCGAGGGCGTGCCGGAACCGGCGATCAGCACCGCATCCGGGTTCGCCGACATCAGCTTGAGCGCCTGCCCCGTCACCGACGAATCGGTGCGGTTATAGCGCTCGTTCGCGACGATCTTGAGGTTGTGCTTCGCCGCCGCCGCCGTGAACTCGCGCAGCCAGCTGTCGCCATACGCATCCGTGAAGCCGATGAACCCCACGGTCTTCACGCCGTGCTTTTCCATATAGCCCGCGATCGCATCGGCCATCAGGCTATCGTTCTGCGGCGGCTTGAACGCCCATTTGCGCTTGTCGTCCACCGGCTGCACGATGGCCGCCGACGCCGCGAGCGAGATCATCGGCGTCTTGCCCTGCGCGACCACGTCGAGCATCGCGAGCGAGTTCGGCGTCACCGACGACCCGATGATGGCATCGACGTGATCCTCGTCGATCAGCTTGTGGGTGTTCTGCACCGCCTTGCTGGTGTCCGAAGCGTCGTCGAGCACGATGTACTGCACGCTCTTGCCGCCGATCTCCTTGGGCAGCAGCGCGATGGTGTTCTTCTCCGGAATGCCGAGCGAGGCCGCCGGTCCCGTCGCCGACAGCGTCACGCCGATCTTCACCTGCGCGGCCGCCACACCCGCCGTGCTCACCAATGCCGCTGCGAGTCCGGCATGGATCGCCTTCATCGACCACTTCTTCATTGCGAGTTTCGTTTTCATTGCGCGTCTCCAAACGCTTTGTCTGCGTGTCGATATTTGTTGTGCCGTCACCGTGCCGCGAAGGTTTTCAACGTGTCCGCCGCCGCCCCGGCCTTTGAGTGTAGTAAGGGGGAGCGCGCGTGTGACGCATGGTTTTCCCTGCCTGCGGCACTGCACAAGCCGCGGCGCGATCCGGCCGTTCTACTGCATCGCTACTGCTTCGTTACTGCTGTGCTACCGCCCTGCTCTGCTTGCGAGATACACCAACGCATCGTTGCGACAGCAACAAAAAAGGCACGTCCCAGGGGAGCGTGCCTTTTGATGTCGAGTGCGATGTCTGTGCGTTCCTCGTGAAACTCAATCGCCAGCCAGCTTCCACTTGCCGCCAACGATCTGAACCATCACGCGCGCCCGCTGATCGAGGCCCGCATGATCGCTTGCACTCATATTGAAGATGCCGTGTGCGCCGGCCACATCGCGGGTGCCTTCGAGCGCCTTGCGCAGCGCCTCGCGAAACGCCTGGGTGCCCGGTTGCCCAGCCTTGAGCGCGACGGGAATCGCATGCTGCAACAAGAGCCCCGCGTCCCACGCGTGACCGCCGAATGTGGAAATGGAACCCGCGCCATACGCCTTCTCATAGGCGGCCTTGTAGGCGAGCGCCGATTGCTTCACGGGATTCGTATCGGGCAGTTGATCGGCGACCAGTAGCGGGCCGGCAGGCAGATACGTGCCCTCGCAGTCCTTGCCGCACACGCGCAGGAAATCGTTGTTGGCAATGCCGTGCGTCTGATAGTACTTGCCCGCGTAGCCGCGCTCCTTGAGCGTTTTTTGCGGCAGCGCGGCGGGCGTTCCCGCGCCTGCGATCAGCACGGCGTCCGGATGCTGCGACACCATCTTCAGCACCTGGCCGGTCACCGACGCGTCGTTGCGTGCGAAACGTTCGTTGGCGACGAGCTTGATGCCCTGCTTCGCCGCGGCCGCGCCGAACGCCTTGTACCAGCTTTCGCCGTAGGCATCCGCGAAGCCAATGAAGGCCACCGTCTTCACGCCGTGCGCGGCCATGTGCTGCGCAATCGCTTCGGCCATCAGCTGATCGTTCTGCGGCGTCTTGAAGACCCACGCGCGCTTTGCGTCCATCGGCTCGACGATCGAGGCGGCGGCGGCCATCGAGATCATCGGCGTGGAGGTTTCGGCGGCGACGTCGATCATCGCCAGCGAATTCGGTACGACCGTCGAGCCGAGCAGCGCGTCGACGTGGTCTTCGCTGATGAGCTTGCGCGTGTTCTTGACGGCCTGGGTGGAATCGGTGGCGTCGTCGAGGACGATGTAATCGACCTTCTGGCCCGCAATTTCCTTCGGCAGCAGCGCGACCGTGTTTTTCTCCGGAATGCCCAGCGAGGCCGCCGGGCCCGTGGCGGACAGCGTCACGCCAATCTTCACGTCTGCGTGCGCCGCGCCTGCCATTGCGGCAAACATCCCCGTCGCGGCCACGGCCGCGCCCATCCAACGCCAAACCAACTGCATCTCCACTCCTTCGATCGTCGTTTTCTTTTTTGCACCGGAGAATCGAGAGTCGGCAACTTCCGGTTTCGAATCAGGCAGGGTTCACGCGCCGATGCGCCAGTCAGCGCAGGTCGTTAATGCTGACCGCATGGTCGGCGAATGGCGAGTGTAACGGAGCGATGTTTCGCGGAGCAAGCGCTTTCCAGCGGCTTACAGCGCGGATGCAACGGTGAGGAAAACGATGATAGGCGAGCGCCGGAGAACAGCAGGAGGGATACCGCGAACAAACACAGCGGAGGGAAAAGCGGGGATGGAGAACGGAGAGGCCCGGCGATAAAAGCCGAAGCAGAATATTAAAAGCGCAGTTGGATTTTCATCCAACTGCGCTTCCTTGTCCGGGCACTTTGTGCCTCAGTTGTCTCCTCGTTCTCCACCTGCAAATTTGGTGCATCAGAACTAGGTGAAACTTTAACTTTCGCACCCCCGACGGGCAACTAGCATTTACCCTAGTGGTGCAGCGCGGCACCGATTTGGGGCGCACCGACACAGCTTTGTCGCATTTCGCAATCGTCCGGCAAGCCGCGCGGGGGCCGTGTGGATAGCACACGGAGGCGCTCATTCTCACGCGAATAGCCACGTGAAGCAAGCTCGCCGCCGCACAAAATCACGCGCGCAGCGGCCGCACCCTCGCCACGATCTCGCCGACGATCCCCCGCCTGAACGCCAATACGCAGGCGATAAAAATCAGCCCCGTGACAATGGTTGCGGACTCGCCCAGCGAGCGGAACCAGTCCACGCCAGTCACCGACGCCAACGCGCTGCCGATATCGCCCAGCCGGTCTTCCAGCGCGACGATCAGCGCCGCGCCCAGCAGCGGCCCGAACAGCGTGCCCATGCCGCCCACCAGCGTCATCAGGATCACGAGGCCGGACATGGTCCAGTAGGCGTCGCCGAGCGTCTCGAAGCCCAGCACCAGCACCTTGAGCGAGCCGGCCAGCCCGGCCAGCCCGGCGGACAGCACGAAGGCGAGCAGTTTGAAGCGGTCGGTGTCATAGCCGAGCGAAATCGCGCGCGGCTCGTTCTCTTTGATCGCTACCAGCACTTGGCCAAACGGCGAATGCACGATGCGCACGATCAGCATGAACGCCAGCACCATCACCACCAGCACGACGTAGTAGAGCGAGAGATCGGAATCGAGCGACAGAAGGCCGAACAGCTTGCCGCGCGGCACGGCTTGCAGGCCGTCCTCGCCGTGCGTGAACGGCGCCTGCAGGAACACGAAGTAGACCATCTGCGCGAGCGCGAGCGTGACCATCGAGAAGTAGATGCCCTGCCGACGGATCGCGAAAATACCGACGATCATGCCAAGCGCCGTCGCCACCGCCGTGCCAACCAGCACGCCCAGCTCAGGCGTGAAGCCCAGCGTCTGAACCGCGTAGCCGGTGGTATAGCCCGCGCTCGCCAGAAACATCGCATGCCCGAACGACAGCAGCCCCGTATAGCCGATCAACAGGTTGAAGGCGGCGGCGAACAACGCGAAGCACAGCACCTTCATCACGAAGAGCGGATAAGCGCCCGCGAAAGGCGCCGCGATCAGCGCGATCAGCAGCAGCGCATATAGCACTTTTCTTTGCATCACCGTTCCTTGCCGAAGAGGCCGGCGGGGCGAACCAGCAGCACGATCGCCATGATGACGAACACCACGGTCGCGGACGCCTCCGGCCAGAACACGCGCGTAAAGCCTTCGATCACGCCAAGCAGCAGCCCCGTGAGGATCGAGCCCATGATCGAACCCATGCCGCCGATCACCACCACGGCGAACACCGTGATGATCATCGGCTGTCCCATCAGCGGCGAGACCTGGATCACGGGCGCGGCCAGCACCCCGGCGAACGCCGCGAGCGCGACGCCGAAGCCGTAGGTCAGCGTGATCATCAGCGGCACGTTGATGCCGAACGCCTCGACGAGCTTGGGGTTTTCCGTGCCCGCGCGCAGATACGCGCCAAGACGCGTTTTCTCGATCACGAACCAGGTGGCGAAGCACACGGCCAGCGACGCCACCACGACCCACGCGCGATAATTGGGCAGATACATGAAGCCGAGGTTGGTTGCGCCCGCAAGCAGATCGGGCACGTCATACGGTTGCCCGGACGCGCCATAGATCGAACGGAACACGCCCTCCACCACCAGCGTCAAACCGAAAGTCAGCAGGAGTCCATACAGATGATCGAGCCGATACAGCCAGCGCAGCATCGAACGCTCGATCAGCACACCAAGCAGTCCCACCACCAGCGGCGCGACGAAAATCATCACCCAATAGGGCAGATTGAAGTAAGCGAGGCCCATCCACGTGAGCATCGCGCCCAGCATGAACAACGCGCCATGAGCGAAGTTGATCACGTTGAGCATGCCGAAGATCACCGCGAGGCCCAGGCTCAGGATCGCGTAAAACGACCCGTTCACGAGCCCGAGCAACAACTGGCTCAGCATTGCCGGAAGCGGAATGCCAAAGATCATCATGAAAACCGCCTTTAACGGCACGGGTTGACGTATGACGCGCGGCGCGCAGGCGCGCCACGCGCATCAGGCTTTGAAGCCGCCTACTTCCACAGCGCGCACTTCGATTCCGCCTTCGACGTATAAGCCTGCTCGCCCGGAATCGTCTGCACGACCTTGTAAAGATCCCACGGCCCCTTCGACTCGGACGGTTTCTTCACTTCGACCAGATACATGTCGTGAATCAGCACGCCGTCCTGGCGGATATAGCCGTTGCTCGTGTAGAAGTCGTTGATCTTCGTCTTCTTGAGTTGCGCCATGACCTTGTCGGAGTCGGTCGAACCCACGGCCTGCACCGCCTTCAGGTAGTTCGTCACCACCGAGTAGTCGGCGGCCTGAAGCTCGGACGGCATCTTCTTCGTCTGCTCGTAATAGCGCTGCGCCCACTTGCGCGTGGCGTCGTTCTGGTCCCAGTACCAGCCGCTCGTCAGCACGAGGCCCTGCGTGGTATCGAGTCCCAGGCTCTTAACGTCGGGCAGGAACATCAGCAGCGCGGCGATCTTCATCGTTTTGGTGATGCCGAACTCCTTCGACGCCTTGATCGCATTGACCGAGTCGCCGCCCGCATTCGCCAGCCCCAGCACCTGGGCCTTCGAAGCCTGCGCCTGCAACAGGAACGACGAGAAGTCCGATGCCGAGAGCGGATGGCGCACTTCGCCCAGCACCTGGCCGCCGTTGGCCTTCACCACGTCCGCCGTGTTCTTTTCGAGCGACTTGCCGAACGCGTAATCGGCGGTCAGGAAGAACCACGATTTGCCGCCCTGCTTGAGCACCGCGAGGCCCGTGCCCTTGGCGAGCGCGACCGTGTCGTAGCCGTAGTGAATCGTGTACGGCGTGCATTGCTCGTTGGTCAGCGCATCAGTGCCCGCGCCGGTGTTGAAGTAGACGCGCTTCTTCTCCTGCGCAACCTGATTCATCGCCAGTGCCGTCGCCGAATTGGTGCCGCCGAGCAGCATGTCGATGCCGTCACGGTCCATCCATTCGCGCGCCTTCGATGCGGCGATATCAGCCTTGTTCTGGTGATCGGCGTACACGATCTCGATCGGCTTGCCATTCACCTTGCCGCCGAAGTCGGCGATTGCCATCTTGATCGCGGCGAGGCCGCCCTGGCCGTCATCGTCCGCATAAAGACCTGACATATCCGTGATGAAGCCGATCTTCACCGCGTCGTTCGCGGCCTGCGCATTCCCCGCGCAAAGCGCTGTAGCTGCTGCCGTGGCGGCTACATAAACCGCGAGCCTCGCGAGCGTGGTCTTCTTCATTGCTGTCTCCTTTCACTGGTGGCGTTGTGATGCCGCGTTGTTATTCAGCGTTTTTCAGGCAAGGCAAAACAGGACGGATCGCGAGCGCACGCGAAACCGATGCGAACTAGACTCCAAGCAGATCGTGCAGCACCGGCATCTTCCCTTCGAGTTCGGCGATGCCGAAGCGCTCGACGATGCGTCCGTGCTCCATCACATAGAAACGGTCGGCGAGCGGCGCGGCGAAGCGGAAGTTCTGCTCGACCATCACGATGGTGTAGCCGCGCGACTTGAGTGTGACGATCATGCGCGCAAGCGTCTGCACGATCACGGGTGCGAGGCCCTCGGAAATCTCGTCGAGCAGCAGCAGGTTGGCGCCCGTGCGCAAAATGCGCGCGACGGCCAGCATCTGCTGCTCGCCGCCCGAAAGCCGCGTACCCTGGCTATGCCGACGTTCGGCGAGATTGGGGAACAGCGTGTAGATCTCGTCGATCGACATGCCTTGTGCGCCTTTGACGCCAATCGCGGGCGGCAGCAGCAGATTCTCTTCGCACGACAGGCTCGCGAAAATGCCGCGTTCTTCCGGGCAATAACCGACGCCGCAATGCGCGATGCGATAAGTCGGCATCTGGATGGTTTCGCGCGCACCGATGCGGATCGATCCGGTGCGCCGCCCCGTGAGGCCCATGATCGCGCGCAGCGTCGTCGTGCGGCCCGCGCCGTTGCGGCCAAGCAGCGTAACGACCTCGCCGCGTTTCACCGATAGATCGACGCCATGCAGGATGTGCGATTCGCCGTACCACGCCTGCAGGCCCGCGATCTCCAGCGCGCTTTCGCCCTCGCCCGACGCTGCCTGCGATTCACCACGCTGTTCGGTCACCGTGCTCATGCGTGCGCCCCTGCGAGCGCGGCGTCGGCGCTGCCCATATAAGCTTCGGCCACCAGCGGATTCTTCGAGACTTCGGCATAGGTGCCTTCGGCGAGCACTTCGCCGCGTTGCAGGACCGTGATGGTGTCGGAGATGCCGGCGATCACGTTCATGTTGTGCTCGACCATCAGGATGGTGCGCCCCGTCGATACCTTCTTGATGAGCGCCGTCACGCGATCCACGTCCTCGTGACCCATGCCTTGCGTGGGTTCGTCGAGCAGCATCAGCTCGGGTTCCATCGCCAGCGTGGTGGCGATTTCGAGCGCGCGCTTGCGTCCGTATGCGAGTTCCACGGTGGGCACATCGGCGAAATCGGTGAGGCCCACTTGCGTGAGCAGATCCATCGCGCGGTCGTCGAGTTCGGCCAGCGTGCGCTCGCTTTTCCAGAAGTGATAGGCGGTGCCCAGTTGCCGCTGCAGGCCGATACGCACGTTCTGCAACGCAGTCAAATGCGGAAATACCGCCGAAATCTGAAACGAACGGATGATGCCGCGCCGCGCAATCTGCGCGGGCCGCTCGCTGGTGATGTCGATGCCGTTGAAGACGATGCGCCCCGCGCTCGGCACGAGAAATTTAGTCAGGAGATTGAAGCAAGTGGTTTTGCCCGCGCCATTTGGTCCAATGAGCGCGTGTATCGAACCGCGGCACACGCGCAGGTTCACGCCGTTCACGGCTGTAAAGCCCTTGAACTGTTTCGTGAGGCCACGCGTTTCCAGAATCGTGTCGCCGAGAATCATGTTCCCTTCCACGCGAAGTAGTGGCTGATGCTTCGACTGGCTTCGTTGGGTTCGTGCTGGCATACACACGACAATGCATGGCGCGCCGGCGCATGCCTCCCCCGCTCTTTTCATTCCGCGCCATTGTCTCGCCATTGATGCAGCGCAATCATTGGGATTTGCACTTACGGGTGAGCGGCAATTTTTGATCGAATTGACAAGAGTTTTTAGGCGCCGTTAGCGATGCGATCATCGCATGATGGCGACACGTTAGATACATTTCAGCCATAGCGCAGACGTGCCAAAGCACACACGCCGCATTTACGGCGCATGTCCTGGAAGTGGTTCGAAACACGGGCTTTGCTGCGCGTCGCCCAGCTTGCGTTGAAGCAATGCGCGCAGTTAAGCGCGCGCTTCAACCTGCGGGCACGGAGGCCATCGCCTCGCTGCGCACGGACGCGGCCGATCCCGCGCGGCGATCCTCGCGCAGCATCTGCGCAGCGCGCTCGGCGATCATCAGCGTGGGCGAATTGGTGTTGCCCGACGTGATGAACGGCATCACCGATGCATCCACCACGCGCAAGCCCACCACGCCACGCACACGCAGACGCGCATCGACCACCGCGTCGGCATCGTCGGCGCGGCCCATGCGACAGGTGCCCACTGGATGGAAGATCGTCGTGCCGATGTTGCCGGCCGCCTCGCGCAACTCGCTTTCACTCTGGAACGCCAGTCCCGGCAGGATCTCGTGCGGCTGATAACGCGCAAGCGCCGCCGAAGCCGCAATGCGGCGCGTCAGGCGCAAGGCGTTGGCGGCCACGCGCAGATCGTGTTCGGTCGAAAGATAATTCGGCGCGATCACGGGCGCGTCTTCTGCACGCGCGGAAACCGCATGAATACTGCCGCGCGAAGCGGGCCGCAGATTGCACACCGAAGCCGTGAACGCATTGAAGCGATGCAAGGGCTCGCCGAAGCGATCGAGCGAAAGCGGCTGCACGTGATATTGCAGATCGGGGCGCGTGAGACCCGGATCGCTCGCATCGGATTTCGCAAAGGCACCCAGTTGCGAAGGCGCCATCGACATCGGCCCGCTTTGCATCAGCGCGTATTCCATGCCGATCAGCAGCTTGCCCCACCAGTGCGCCGACGCCGTGTTGAGCGTGCGCACGCCGTTCACGCGAAACGCCATGCGCAGTTGCAGATGGTCCTGGAGGTTTTCGCCCACGCCGCGCAGATCCTCGACGACATCCACGCCGATGCCGGCCAGACGCGCCGCATCGCCCACGCCGGAGCGCTCCAGCAATTGCGGCGAATTCACCGCGCCCGCGCTGAGAATCACCTCGCAGCGCGCGCGCGCGCGGTATGCCACATGAGCCGCATCGCCGCGATAATCGACGCCCACGCAACGCTTGCCGTCGAAGATCACCCGCTCGGTGAGCGCGCCCGTGACAACGGTGAGATTGGGCCGCTTCATCGCCGCGCGCAAGAACGCCTTCGACGCATTCCAGCGCACGCCGCGCTTCTGGTTCACATCGAAATAACCAACGCCTTCGTTATTGCCGCGATTGAAATCGCTCGTCGCGGGAATGCCCTGCTCTTGAGCCGCCTGCGCGAAGGTTTCGAGAATCTGCCATTTGAGGCGCTGCTTTTCCACGCGCCATTCGCCGCCCGCGCCGTGAAATTCGCTGGCGCCGCCGTGATAGTCCTCGCTGCGCTTGAAGACCGGCAGCACCGATTCCCACGACCAGCCCGAATCGCCGGTCACGCGTGCCCAGTTGTCGTAATCCTCGCGCTGGCCGCGCATATAGATCATGCCGTTGATCGACGACGATCCGCCCAGCACGCGCCCGCGCGGAAACGACAGCGCGCGCCCGTTGAGTCCTTTTTCCGAGGCGGTTTTATACAGCCAGTCCGTGCGCGGATTGCCGATGCAATGCAGATAACCGACCGGAATATGAATCCAGTGATAGTCGTCCTTGCCGCCCGCTTCGAGCAGCAGCACGGTGACGTCCGGGTCCTGTGTCAGGCGGTTGGCGAGCACGCAGCCCGCCGTGCCCGCGCCGACGATCACGTAATCGAATTCACCCTCGATGCGGCGCGCAGTTGCTGAGTCTCCCATGACGCGCCTCGCTTACTTCGCCACCGGCATGGTGAATTCCGCACCCTTGGCGATGCTGTCGGGCCAGCGCTGCATGATGCTCTTGTAGCGCGTATAGAAGCGCACGCCTTCCTCGCCATACGCGTGGTGATCGCCAAACAGCGAACGCTTCCATCCGCCGAACGAATGCCACGCCATCGGCACCGGAATCGGCACGTTGATGCCCACCATGCCCACCTTGATCTGGCGCGAGAACGCGCGCGCCACGCCGCCATCGGACGTGAAACACGCGACGCCGTTGGCGAATTCGTGCTTGTTGATGAGTTCAACGGCGCTGGCGAAATCCGGCACGCGCACGACGGACAGCACCGGCCCGAAGATCTCCTCGCGATAGATCGACATATCGGTCTTCACATCGTCGAACAGCGTGCCGCCAAGGAAGAAGCCATCCTCACGTCCGGCGACCGTATGGCCGCGCCCATCCACCACCAGCTTCGCGCCAGAAGCGACGCCCGCGTCGATATACCCCTGCACCTTTGCACGATGCGCCGCCGTCACGAGCGGCCCCATTTCCGAGGCCTCATTCATTCCGTCGCCGATATTGAGCGCCTTCACACGCGGCGCGAGACGCTCGATCAGTTCATCGGCGATATGACCCACGGCCACCGCCACCGAAATCGCCATGCAGCGCTCGCCCGCCGATCCATAGGCCGCACCGATCAGCGCATCGACGGCCTGATCGAGATCGGCGTCGGGCATCACCACCAGATGATTCTTCGCGCCGCCCAGCGCCTGCACGCGCTTGCCGTGCCTGGTGCCTTCCGTGTAGATGTATTCGGCAATCGGCGTGGAGCCGACGAACGACAGCGCGCTCACGTCCGGATGCACGAGCAGCGCGTCGACGGCCACCTTGTCGCCATGCACGACGTTGAAGACGCCATCGGGCAAGCCGGCTTCCTTGAGCAGTTCCGCAAGCCGCAGCGACGCCGACGGATCGCGCTCCGATGGCTTGAGCACAAAGGTGTTTCCGCACGCCAAAGCGACCGGGAACATCCAGCACGGCACCATCATCGGGAAGTTGAACGGCGTCACGCCCGCCACCACGCCCAGCGGCTGGCGCAGATTCCAGTTGTCGATGCCGCCGCCAATCTGGTCGGTGAAATCGGTCTTGAGCAGATTGGGAATGCCGCAGGCGAATTCGACGATCTCGATGCCGCGCATCACCTCGCCTTTGGCGTCGGAAAAAACCTTGCCGTGCTCGCGCGTGACGAGCGCGGCAAGTTCGTCGTGGTGACGATCGAGCAGTTCCTTGAACTTGAAGAGGATGCGCGCGCGCTTGATGGGCGGCGTTTCGCTCCAGGCGGGAAACGCGGCTTGCGCGGCGGCCACGGCGGCATCGACTTCGGCGACGCTCGCAAGCGGCACGCGCGCGCTGACTGCGCCGGTGGCGGGATTGAAGACGTCGGCGAAACGGCCGCTGGTGGCTTCCAGCGCCCGGCCGTTGATGAAATGCGTCAGGTCCGCAACGGCGCGCGCGGGCGCCTCGCTACGATGTGTCTCGCTCATGTTTCCCTCTTCAGTGGAGGTTTTTTAGCCCGCGCACGCTTGCGCGAAGTCGAACTAGCGTAATCGCACGACGCCGCACCGATCCAATGATTAATCCTCAAATGCGATATAAGGCGCGTTAATATCAGCGCATGGACCTGACCTTGTTGCGGGCGTTCGTCACGGTCGCGCGCGAAGGCAATCTCACGCGCGCGGCCACGCATCTGCATCTCACGCAGCCCGCCGTGAGCCTGCAGATCAAACATCTGCAGGAGACGCTGGGCGTCACGCTGTTTACGCGCACCTCGCATGGCCTGACGCTCACGCGCGACGGCCAGGCGCTGCTTCCGCATGCCGAACGCGCACTCGCCGCCGCAGGCGACGTGCAACGCGCCGCTGCTGCGCTGCGTCATGAAGTGCGCGGCAAGCTGCGCATCGGCACGATTCTCGATCCTGCGTTTTTACGCCTGGGCGGTTTTCTGAGGCAGCTGGTGGAAACCTGGCCGCAGATCGAAACGGCGCTGCGGCACGGCATGTCGGGCTGGGTGCTCGATCAGGTGCGCGCGCGCGAACTCGACGTGGGCTATTACATTGGCCAGCCAGACCCCGATCCCGACACCTTCCACACCATCACGCTCACGCGTTTCCAGTACCGCGTGCTCGCGCCCGCAGGCTGGAAAGATCGCGTGAAAGGCGCGCGAGATTGGCGCGCGCTGGCCGCGCTGCCGTGGATCTGGACGCCGCCGGCGTCGGCGCATCACCGCTTGCTATCGGGCCTGTTCGAAGCGGCGGGCGCGAAGCCGAACAAGGTGGCGGAAGTGGATCAGGAGCCGTCGATGCTCGATCTGGTGAAATCGGGCGTGGGCCTCACGCTCGCTCGCGACGCCACCGCCATTGCGGAGGCTCACGCGCACGCGCTGACCATCGTCGAAGGCGTGACCGTGCCCACCGAACTCACCTTCATCACGCTTGCGGCACGCTGGGACGAGCCCGCCATTGCGGCGGCGCTCAAAGCCATCGAAACACAATGGGCGATATGAGCCGCGCTCATGAACATGGCGGCATGGACTATTACATCTGACCTTATCCGCCTTGCATCGACAATCGATGAAAGTGTCATCGGTGTAACAGCGCGGTCACGTAAGTTTTGCTAGATTCGGACTTCGCGTCGCGTTTTTTGCATGCTCCTTGCGTGAGGTTCGCAGCGGCGCGTTTGAGCCTCGCCCATCGTTGCCTCGTTCCAACAGGAGCCTTGCATGGCCCGCAACATCGAAATCAAAGCCCGCGCCCGTCATTTCGACGCCCTGCGCGAGCGCGCCGCCCAGCTCGCAACCGATGCGCCGCTGATCTTTCGCCAGCAGGACTTCTTCTACGATGTGCCGCGCGGCCGCCTGAAGCTACGTCAATTCGACGACGGCACGCCGCCCGAACTGATCTTCTACCAGCGTGACGACCGCGACGGGCCCAAGGCCTCGTACTACACGCGCAGCCCCGTCACCAATGCCGAAGCGATGCACTCGCTGCTGGCCACCGCCCTCACCACGCGCGGCATCGTCTCGAAGGAACGCCATGTGTATCTGGCGGGCCGCACGCGCATCCATCTGGATCGCGTGGACGGTCTGGGCGATTTCGTCGAACTGGAGGTGGTGCTCGCGCCCGATGACGACGAACAAGGCGGCGAAGCGGAAGCCGCCGCCGTGTTCAAGAAGCTGGGCGTGGACGAAAGCGATCTGGTGGCCGTGGCCTATGTCGATCTGCTCAACACGCCGGCGCAGGCGGCCTGAAGGACGCGGAAACGGTCAAAGCGCGGCGCGCCTTCAAAGCGGCGCCGCGCCCGGCTCCAGATGCCCGAGCGGCAGCGGGCCATTGCGCTTGAAGGTGGTCAACACGATGTTCGAGCGCACGCTGTCCACGCCGGGCACGCGCATCAGCTTCTTCATCACGAACGACGACAGCGCGTTCAGATCCGGCGCCACGATGCGCAGCAGATAATCGGCGTCGCCCACCACGGCATGGCATTCGAGCACTTCCGGCAGCACGTCGATCTGCTGCTGGAACTGCTCGATGATTGAATCGCCGTGGTGCTTCAACTTCAGGCTCGTGAACGCCGTGACGCCCAGACCCAGCTTCTCGGGCCGCAACACCACGCGATAGCCGTCGATCACCCCCGACGCCTCCAGCCGCTGCAAACGCCTGCCGATCTGCGAGGGCGAGAGCGGCACCTGCTCGCCAAGCTGCTGGTGCGTGGCGCGGCCAAAGCGCTGCAATACGTCGAGCAGCGCGAGATCGAAGTGATCCAGTTCTAGCATGAAGTTATCCTGCATTGAATAACGTTTCGATGCACGATTATCGCATGTCAGAGCGTTACAACACCCAAAACGCGCACCTTCCGCGCGCACTCCGCTCTACACTTTCCTGATAGCGAATATCAGCAAGTGCTTTTAGTGGAGCGTCACAAACATGGCCATCGCCGCCACCGCCAAACTGCAGGAACAGTTCGATGCAGGTCTGGAGACCCGTGCGGATTTCACCATCGACCAGCCGCGCGAGCGCTACGGCGCGGTCGATCACGCCGTCTGGGACCAGCTCTACCGTCGGCAGATGGCGCTGCTCGAAGGGCGTGCCTGCGAGGCCTTTATCGAGGGCGCGAAGCGCATCGGCCTGAACGTCGCGCATGTGCCCGATTTCGAAGCCGTCAGCGAGCGCCTGATGGCCGCCACGGGCTGGCGCATCGTCGCCGTGCCGGGTCTGGTGCCCGATCGCATCTTCTTCGAGCATCTGGCTAACCGGCGTTTTCCGGTGACCTGGTGGATGCGCCGCCCCGACCAGCTCGACTACCTGCAGGAGCCGGACTGCTTCCACGATCTGTTCGGCCACGTACCGCTGCTGACCGACCCCGTTTTCGCCGATGCGATTCACGCCTACGGACGCGCGGCGCTGGCCGTCGAGGAGCGCGCCCTGCCGCTGCTCGCGCGGCTCTACTGGTACACGGTGGAGTTCGGCCTGATGCGCGACGCGCGAGCAGAGACGGGCGTGAAAATCTACGGCGCGGGCATCGTGTCGAGCAAGGGCGAATCGCTCTACAGCGTGGAAAGCGCCGCGCCCAACCGGCTCGCCTTCGATCTCGATCGCGTGCTGCGTACACGCTACCGCATCGACACGTTCCAGAAAACCTACTTCGTGATCGATTCGTTCGCGCAGTTGTTCGACGCGCTGGGCGCGGGCATTGCGGCACGGCTGGGCGACCCCGCGCCGCTCATCGCCGTCGAACCGCACGCCGCCGGCGACGTGCTGGCCAGCGACACGGTCTACACGCGCGGCACGCGCGAAGGCTGGCTCGCCGACGGCGACGTCTAAACGCCGTCACGCTTGCGGCAACGCAATACGGACGTTGCCCCGACTGCACCAATTGCCGCAGTCGGGCCGCCGTGCGCTCGCACGCGCGGGCCATACGTGGAAGAATCAATCATCGTCGCGGCACGCATCGTCCGGTTCGCACAGATCGCGTGAACCCCGACGCCTCGCCGGCTACGAACATGAAACGCATAACGCACATAGCGCATACAGGTGCCACCATGATCAACCGACTCACCTCCGAAGAGCGCGCCTCGCAGCTCGCCAGCCTGCATGGCTGGCAATCCGTCGCGGGCCGCGACGCCATCCAGCGTCATTTCCGTTTCGCCGATTTCAACGAAGCGTTTGGCTTCATGACGCGAGTGGCGATCAAGGCGCAGGAAATGAATCACCATCCCGAGTGGTTCAACGTTTATAACCGCGTGGAAATCACGCTGTCCACGCACGAGGCGGATGGCCTCACGACGCGCGATGTCGAACTCGCAAGCTTTATCGATTCGATCGCGCCGGGCCCGCTTTCAACCTGATCGACCGAGCGAGGAAAAAACGCGCCTGGGTAGATACGGAGCGCACGCGCGTAAGCGCAATGCACGGGTCGCGCGTCAGGCAAGGGTGCGCACGGCGCGCAACGGGCAAATGCGCTGCAATGAAAGCATAATGCAGGGTATCGGACGTCGAAACCTTCAGCTTTGAAGGCCTTTCTTGAGGGACACGTAAGACTCCCAGGCATTGCGTGCCTCAGGGTCCAAACGATCCGGTGAGAAGACGTTCTGACGCTGTACAATCAGCAGCGCATATGGCCTGGAGAGCGCACTTGCCTCCTGGCACAACGCGAGTTCGTCGCCGCTCGAAGGCGAGCGGTCGCGCCAGAAGTTGATCGCGGCTTCGAGTTCGGTGATGGAAATATCGGACATGATGGTCGTGATCGTGCAACCGATGCACGCGGCGCCGCTCAGTCGCAGCGCTGGCGCTTGTGTTCCACAGACAAGCGGCGCTTGCGAACTGCGCGCCTGAACGCTAAACCCATTGTACTTGAGCGAAATCCATGCGACTCCTTCTGATCGAAGACGACCGCCCCATCGCACGCGGCATCCAGTCCAGCCTCGAACAAGCCGGCTTCACGGTCGACATGGTCCACGACGGCATCTTCGCCGAACAGGCACTCACGCAGAACCGTCACGAGCTCGTGATCCTCGACCTCGGCTTGCCGGGCATCGACGGCATGACGCTGCTCTCGCGCTTTCGCCAGAGCAACCGTCATACGCCCGTGATCGTGCTGACCGCGCGCGACGAGCTCAATGACCGCGTGCAAGGCCTCAATTCGGGCGCCGACGACTACATGCTCAAGCCGTTCGAACCGGCCGAACTCGAAGCGCGTATTCGCGCGGTGATGCGCCGCAGCGGCCCGCACGGCGACGTGCCGCGTCCTGAAGTGTCGCTCGGCGGCGTGCGCCTGTCGGGCGTCGATCGCCGCATCTTCAACGACGACAAGCCGCTCGAACTCTCGCCGCGTGAATTCGCCGTGCTCGAAATGCTGCTGCTGCGTCATGGCCGCGTCGTGAGCAAGGCGCAACTGCAGGACCACCTCACGCACTTCGGCGGCGATCTCGGCGATACGGCCATCGAAGTCTACGTGCACCGCGTGCGCAAAAAGCTCGAAAACTGCCGCGTCGAAATCGTCACGGTGCGCGGCTTCGGCTACCTGCTGCAGGAAATCCGCCAGGCCGCCTAAGCCTTCGCGCGGTATTTCAAGGCGTCTCGTATCCCCGCGAGACGCCGGCCTCACCCTCCCGTTCTACGCTGCTCCCGCGCCGCCAGACCCAGTCTCTGCCGCACCGGCTTGCACCCGCGTAAAATGACCCAGGCCTGCGTGGCCCGCCTGTCTTATCCGGCGCCGCGCCCCCGTCTACCCTGAGCCTGAACCGATCATGTCCCTCCCGGCCGCAACGAGCCTGCGCCGTACGCTGCTGCGCCGCCTCGCCGCCCCACTCTCGCTGCTCGCGCTGATGAGCGGCCTGATCGCCTATTGGCTCGCGTGGCAGTACACGCAGCACGTGGTCGATCGATCGCTGGCCGATCTGGCCACCGCCATCTCCAAACAGATCCAGATCGCCGGTGCCGACGCACCCGTGACCGTGCCGCCGCTCGCCCAGGCGATGTTCTCCGATCCCGTGGAGCATCTGGTCTACCGCATCAGCAACGGCGAAACCGAAATCGCCGGCGATCACGACCTGCCGCTGCAGGGCACCAACGTGCGCCGCATGCACTACGCGTATGTATTCGAGACCGTTTATCAGGGCGTGAGCGTGCGCGTGGCGCAGGTGCGCGTGCCGCAGCCGCACGGCAACCCCATCGTCGTGGAAGTGGGCCAGCCGGTGCATCACCGCTTTCGCATCGCCGCCGAATTCCTCGTGGCGATCATGATGCCGCTGCTGCTGTTGCTGCTCGCGGGCTGGGTGATCGTGTGGCGTGTGGTGAACCAGCAGCTCAACCCGCTGACCGATCTCGCCGATTCGCTCAATCGCCAGACGCACACCTCGCTGGAGCCGGTCGACGAGACCTATGTGCCGGTGGAGATTCGTCCGCTCACGGGCGCGCTCAACGCGCTGCTCGGGCGTCTGAAGACCGCGCTCGAAGGCCAGCGCAAATTCATCGCCGATGCCGCGCATCAGCTGCGCACGCCGCTGACCGCCATCAAGCTGCACGCGGAACAAGCGGTCAACGCACGCGAGCCGCAGAAGGTCAGCGACGCCGTGCGCGAACTGCGCGCCGCCGCCGACCGCGCCGTGCGACTCTCGAACCAGTTGCTGTCGCTCGCGCGTGCGGAGCCGGGTGAACAGGCCGCGCGTTTCGTCGATATCGACATGGCCGCGCTCGCGTTCGAGACCGGCGCTGAATGGGTGCCGCGCGCGCTCGCCTGGCACGTCGATCTGGGTTTCCAGCGCCTGGACGATCCCGAGAACGATACGCCGCTGATGGTGCGCGGCAACCCCGTGCTGCTCCACGAGGTGATCGCCAACCTGCTCGACAACGCGCTTAAATATCTGCCGCCTGCGCGCACCGATGGCGGCCGCATCACCGTGACGGTTTCGCAGACGGTCGCCGACGGCATGCCGATGGCCGAAATCATCGTCGAAGACAACGGCCGCGGCGTGCCGCAAGGTCAGCAGGCCGACCTCTTCAAGCGCTTCTTCCGCGGCGACGGCCAGAGCGAAAGCGGCGTCGATAGCGGCGCGGGTCTGGGCCTCGCCATCGTGCACGACATCATGACCCTGCATCGCGGCAGCGTGCATTACGAAGATGCGCCCGAAGGCGGCGCGCGTTTCATCGTGCGCGTGCCGCTCAATATGAAGCGCCCGGGAGACCCCGTGAAGCGCAAGATCGTCGCCTCGGACAGCGCGCACGACGACGATCGCGATGCGTCTCAGCCCGCGAAGAAGCCTTCGCAGCAGGCGCCGATCGATCTTTGATCGAGCTTCGATCAAGACGCGCCAACTGATAAAAAAACATGGGCCGCAATTGCGGCCCATGTGCTTTTCGATCATGCGAAGCTTGAACGCCGGCTTCAGCGCCAGCGCTTCACTTTTTCTTGCCTTTCTTCGCGCCTTTGTCTTTGTCTTTATCCTTGCCCTTGCTGTCGTCAGGCGGCGCGAGCATGGTGCCGCGGCACTTGCGAGCGCCGCAACGGCATTCGTATTCGCGCTTGAGCTTCTTCGTCTGCCTCGCGTCGATCACGAGACCGTAGTCATAGAACAGTTCCTCGCCTTGCGCGATGTCGCGCAGTGCATGGATGTAGACGTGCCCTTCGATCTCTTCGGCTTCGCAATTTGGCGCGCACGAATGGTTGATCCAGCGCGCGCTGTTGCCCTTGACCTTGCCGTCGATCACGTCACCATCTTCGAGCGCGAAATAGAAGGTGTGATTCGGTTCGTCGGGATTATGCGGATGACGCCGCAATGCTTCCTTCCACGAGATGCGCTCGCCCTTGTATTCGATCAGCCGTTCGCCGGCCTCGATCGCATCGGCTGCAAATACGCCCTTGCCGTGTACGCCCGACTGGCGCACGACGATCCTGCGTACACTCATTGATGGAATCCTTGTGAAGTACTGGAACTGGGGAGAGGTTCCCGCTTGCGGCTCACGCGCGCCGCGATGTGTCGCGCGCCTGCGCCGCGCCTGCTATACAGGATGCCGCGCGGAACATGCATGCCCCACGCAAACGCGGCGCCTTGTCGGCGCCGCGCTCGTGAACGTGCATGAACAAGCTGAGCGGCGCGCCACAACCGGCATCGTACACGCACGCGCCTCTTTTGTTCAACCTGCTACGCGATGTGTCGCGCCCGCGCTCAACGTTGCCCGAGCGTGGTATCGCCGAACAGCTTCTTCTGGTCGCGTGGCTGCGAACGCCAGTACTGCGGCGGCGCGCTCACCGTCGCACCGAGTTGCGCGGCAGCGTGCCACGGCCAGCGCGGATCGTAGAGCATCGCGCGCGCCATCGCGATCATGTCGGCCTCGCCGTCTTCGATGATCTGATTGGCCTGCAATGCGTCGGTGATGAGCCCAACGGCGATTGTCGTCATGCCGGTTTCCTGCTTGACCTTGCGCGCGAACGGCACCTGATAGCCGGGTTCGAGCGGGATTTTCTGCAACGGCGAAACACCGCCCGACGACACATCGATCCAGTCCGCGCCGCGCGCCTTGAGCGCCTGCGCGAACACGACCGTATCGTCGGGCGTCCAGCCGCCCTCGACCCAGTCGGTCGCGGACACGCGCACGCCAACGGGTCGATCTTCAGGAAACTGCGCGCGCACGATGTCGTAGATTTCCAGCGGAAAGCGCATGCGGTTTTCGAGCGAGCCGCCGTATTCGTCGGTGCGCTGGTTGGCGATCGGCGAGAGGAATTGATGCAGCAGATAGCCGTGCGCGCAGTGGATTTCGAGCGCGTCGATACCCAGACGCGCCGCCCGCCGCGCTGTGGCCGCAAACGCATTGCGGATGCGATTCAGGCCGGCGGTGTCGAGCGCGAGGGGCGGCGTTTCGTCGTCCTTGTGCGGTAGCGCCGAGGGCGCATGAGGGAGCCAGCCGCCATCGGCCACGCTGATCAGCTGACCGCCTTCCCAGGGCACCGCGCTCGATGCCTTGCGGCCCGCGTGCGAGATCTGCATGGCGATGCGAATCGGCGAATGACGGCGGATGGCGGCGATCACGGGCTCCAGCGCGGCCTCGGTGGCGTCATCCCAGAGACCGAGACAACCAGGCGTGATGCGGCCATCGGGCTCGACGGCCGTGGCCTCGATGCACAGCATCGCCGCGCCCGAAAGCGCCAGACCGCCGAGGTGGATCATGTGCCAGTCGTTGGCCTCGCCGCGCTCGGCCGAATACTGGCACATCGGCGAAACGACAATGCGATTGGCCAGCGTCATGCCGCGCAGCGCGAGCGGAGTGAAGAGCTTGCTCATGGGGAGAAAATGCGGACGGTGGTGGGGAGCGTCCGAGAATAGCACGCGCCTTCGACAGCCGCTTTCAAGGCAAAACGCGCAAGCGCCGCTGTCGTGCGCACACGAAAACAAACCAGCCGACGACGGCTTCAGCGCTGCATCAGGGTTGCTTCGCAGCCGCCCCGGCCGCCAGGTTGTCGAGCGCTTCGAGCCATTCGTGCAACATCAGGCTCGCCTGGGTTTCCAGACACGGCGCATGCTGGGCCGTTTCGGCGCGCAGCGCGTTGATGTCGATGCCCGCGGCGTCGAGTTCGCCCGCGTTGCCGATCAGCCAGGGCTCGAAACGGTCGGCGCGCACTTCGGGATGGCACTGCAGCCCGAGCACGTTATCGCCCCACGCGAACGCCTGGTTTTCGCACAGCGGCGTCGAAGCCAGACGCGTGGCGCCGGCTGGCAGATCGAAGGTATCGCCGTGCCAGTGGAACATCGAGGTCGACCCGCCATCCACGTGACGCAGCGCCGATTGGCGGCCCGCATCGGTGAGCGTAAGCGGCGTCCAGCCGATTTCCTTGTGAGCGCCCGCATAGACGCGCGCGCCGAGCACACGCGCAATCAGCTGCGCGCCCAGGCAAATGCCGAGCGTGGGCAGTCCCGCCGCGATACGCTTTTCGATCAGCGCGGCAATCGGTGCGAGAGTGGGAAAACGGGCATCGTCGCAGGCATTGATGGGACCGCCAAGGATCACCATCAGCGACGCAGAGGTGGGATTGAGTGCGCCGACACGCGCAAAGCCGACATCGACATAGCGAACCGGCCGCCCGCGATCGCCGAGCACGCGCTCGAAACTGCCGAGGTCCTCGAAATATACGTGGCGAACGGCCAATACTTCGCGATTCATCGGCAAATCCCTGGGTCAGCTACACAATTCGACGCGCGGCGCCGGCGTCCTGCCAGACGCGCATCGGGTACACATGACAAAGCACGCTTGCGGCGGATTGGCGCGGCAACGATGCGCCACATGGACGCACCGCCTGCCCGTGCCCGTGCCACGAAACCGTTCATGACCGCCACAGCGCGCACGCACGGCCGTCCGCAAGGACGACGCGCCGCTGCGTGTGAAACGGCAGGCTTCGTGGGCGCTGCGCGTGCCACTGAGTGAGATCAGGCTGCGAAGATCTTCCAGTTTTTCTTCTGGGTCGTCGCGTCAGCCTGCTCGTACACCGAGCAATCGAGACGCAGATCGTTGTCGGACATCTGGATGCCCAGCAGCGCGCACTTGTGCGGCGTCTTCTTCGGGGTCTTGCTCGGCTCGAAGTGCGTGCACGAGAGGCACATGCGGTGCTGCGGCATGGCTTCCTGCGATTCGAGCACGTAGACCGTCTTGAGCAGCGTGCGATAGAACGCCGATTGCTCGTCTGCGCGCAGCGTGTTGACTGCCTTCGAGAGGAAGTCAGGCCATTGCGCGGCCTTCTTCGCAGCCGTACGGCCACGTGCGGTCAAGCGCACTGCAAGCGCGCGGCCGTCGTCGAGCGCACGGCGCTTTTCGACGAGGCCCTTGGTTTCGAGCGTGCTCACTGCATCGCTGGTCGTGGCGGCAGTCAGTGCCGTCTCGCGGGCGATCTCGCCGAGGCGCATCGGCCCCTTGCGCTGCATCAGCAGCACGAGAATTTCGCCCTGGGTCGGCGTGAGGCCTGCGCCTTCGGCCCAGTCCCACGCCTGGCTACGCATAGCCGTGCTAAGTCGCAGCAGGCTATGGGTCACCCGCCCGGCTGCCTGCTCTCCGTATACGCCTTCGCTCATAGTCTTTCGCTGGTTATTTGGCAGCTTGCGCTGCATCGTCAGCCGCCGCATGCGCCGACGGCTTTGTGGGAAACCTTGCGGACGATTTCAGCAAATCGCCCACACCATCTCAAAAAATTCCTGCTCCGCTCGCGCCGAAAACTGCCACAAACGCGGACTGCGACGCGTAGGGCGAACAGTCATTTTTTCTCGCCTGGCCGACCCGGTGCTTCCTTCGTAACCCCGTGCCTGCGCAGCAAACCGACATTCTATGCGAGAGTAGCAAATCGCACAGCTAACTTATCAAACGTGAATTGTGGATAACCCGTTGGTAAGTGCGCTAATGGCATGTGGACAGATTCTTGACGATGCGCAATCTTCACGAAATCCTCACTCTGCCTGACGCGCATTTTGGCCTGCCAGGCAAGCTCGGCCCACTCCTGAAAGTGCAACGCAGGCCCTTGAGTTTTCAGGCATTTCAGCGGTTACCCACAGACGTGCGCGGCCCCTGCTGCACACTATTGCCCATATCTGCGCAAAGATCAAAAAAATAAGAACCCCCTGGTATCTTGCCTGGGACAAAAAAAACTTTGCGTGACCCTGCGCAAAACTGCATTGAGGGGTTCCGGAGCGCTTAAGGCGGGGTTCCGGCGGCGGTCTGCGGCATTCATGAGGCCGCCAAAAACAACGCGGGCAGCCGTTGGCTGCCCTCTCTCACTGCTGTTGCACGGCTTATGCGCTGCTCGCGTATCACCGGTTCTCACCGCAGAGGCAGTGCATAAGCTGTCACGCGCGCCAGCGCAAACATTGCTGCCGCACCGCTTCGTGCAGCGATTTTTCGTCCGCGACCACACTGCGCAGCCAGCTCGCATCGTTGTTCTGCGAGCGCGCGATCGTGCCGATTTCGCTCAGCGCGCGCGTCGAGCCAAGCACGTCGCCGTGCGGTGCGATTTTTTCAAGCGTGGCAAGAATATCCTCGGAGATGGTGCGGCGCTCGCCCGTCTGCGGATCGACCACCGTGCCGGCCAGGCCAAAACGGCAGGCCTGGAAGCGGTTGAACGTGTAGACGAGGTAATCGTCTTCGAGCGGCTGGATCGGCCGGTCGACGAGCAGATGGCGCGCAAGCGTCTGGATATAGCAGGCGATCGCCGCAGCGCGCTCGACCGAAAGCGGCGTATCCATCACGCGCACTTCGATCGTGCCGAAACCGGGCTTCGGGCGGATGTCCCAGTAAAAGTCCTTCATGCTGTTAACGACGCCCGTATGGACCATCTTCGAGAAGTATTCCTTGAACTCCTCCCAGCCCAGCACGAACGGCGCGCGGCCCGAGAGCGGGAACGCGAACACGGAATTTAGTCGTGCCGAATGAAATCCGGTGTCCACGCCCTGCACATAGGGCGACGACGCGGACAGCGCAATGAAATGAGGAATGAAGCGCGAGAGCGAATGCAGCAAATAAAGCGCGCTATCCGCGTCGGGGCAGCCGATGTGAACGTGCTGGCCGAACACCGTGAACTGCTTGGCGAGATAACCGTACAGCTCCGAAAGGTACTGAAAGCGCGGTGTATCGACGATGCGGCGGTCGCTCCATTGCTGGAACGCATGCGTCCCTCCGCCGCACAGGCCCACGTTGAGACGGTCCGCCGCCGACACCAGCACGTCGCGGATCTTGCGCAGATCGGCCACGGCCTGCTCGTGATGCGTGCAGATGCCGGTGGACAGCTCGATCATGCTTTCGGTGATTTCAGGCGTGATATTGCCGGGAATCTCCTGATCCTTGATGAGGCGCATGAGATCGCTGCCCGCCTTGGTCAGATCGTAATCGTGCGTGTTGACGATCTGCATTTCGAGTTCGACGCCGAAGGTGAACGGCTTCGAATCGACAAAAGTTTCCAGTGACATGTCGTCCCCTCATTCGGCCGCGCCACACGTGGCCAGCGGCAGCCGGCCTCGCGTGGCGGGCAGTGTTTCATGGCGGCACGCGGCCGCCGCGTTCATTCTTCGCCGCGCTCGCCAACCAGCGCCAGCGCGCGATATACGAGCCACGGGCCGAGCAGCTGCAACACCACGATGGCACACATCATGATTGCGCGCAGACCCGGATCGAAGTTCGGGTACAGATCGTAGGTGTCCTCCATGAGCAGCAGCGCAAGCGCGGACATCGGCGTGAGCGCGATGCCCAGCGCGACACCCTGCTTCAGTTCAAGCCCGCTGGGCTTCGCGAAAATCAGCACGCCGACCAGCTTCGCCACCAGACGCGCGAGGATCAGCCCTGCTGCGGCCAGACCGCCGACGAGGATGTAATGCCACTCGAAGGTGGTCATGGTCAGCACGAACAGGATCACCGTGAGCAGCCACCCGGCCGTGCCGAAGTGCTGCGGCCACAGTTGCGGGCGCACTTCCAGATTCTTCACGATGATGCCGGCGGCCAGCAGGCTCAGGATGGTCGAAAGCTTGAGCAGATGCGCAACGGCGATCGCCAGCAGCACGAGGCCGAACAGCGCTACGAAAGAATGCTCGTCCTGCGGGCTCAGACGCCGGTAAAACAAGGTGCAGGCGCGCGCGAGCACGTACGCCACCACGATCGAGCCGACCAGCAGATACAAAGGCTGCAGGATGGTGGCAAATACGTTGCCGTAAATCTCCTGATGCAGCCAGGTGGACGCGAGCTTTTCGATCACCACGGCATACATGCTGTTGAGCGCTGTCAGCGTGATGAGGCGCTGCGTGACCTGGCCTTCGGCGCGCAACTCGGTCTTGAGCTGGATCACCATTGCGGGCGAAGTCGCCATGGAGATCGACGCCACCACGATGGCGACCATCGCCGGTACCGACAGAAACAGCAGGAGCCCGAGCACCAGCACGAACGTAAGCGAAGCTTCGGCGAGGCTCGACAGGATCAGCCAGGGACTACGGCGGATCCAGCGCAGATCGAGCCGGCTGCCGAGTTCGAACAGCAGCAGCCCGAGCGCGACGTCCAACACCGGCCGCGCGGCATTGGCAGTGTCGATGTCGATCACGCCGAAGCCCGCCGAACCGGCAATCAGACCAATGACCGCATAGCCCGAAATGCGCGGCAGACGCCAGGCGCGATAGCAGAGTTCGCCGCACAGACCGGCGGCGAGCAGAGCGAGGCCGGCCCAGAAAATACCGTCTGGCTGCAGCGGCCACGCGGGAAAGAACGAAAACGCCGACTTCATCGTGAAGGCTTCTCCTTGGCAACACCTTCGTGCAGGGGACCGGATGAGGCATTCAAGGCCCGCTCCGGCCGGCAGAAGACAAGTCCAGCTGTCCGACGTACGAGTACTGCTACGGCCCCGCTCATGGGCAAGCCGCGTGCCATGCAGACATAACACATGCGTGGCGGATATGCGGCGAGCCGGGCGCGAGGCTGTCAGCCCAATCCGCTGGCGACGCGCACGCCCGCAGCCAGGGCTGGCAGCGGCTAACGTGCGTCTGGTGCACGGCGAATGACGGCGGGGAAACTCGCACCGGTGCCGCTTGCGCGGCGAACAGCCGGTCCAGGCGCGGTCTTATCGACTTTCAGCACCTGGGTTGAGTGAACGAACGCTGCCGGCTGTCCTGAGCACTGAGATTCAGTTCAGGCGGCATCCGTTCCGTGGATGCGTCGGCCAGGTGATGTCGCTTGTCTGGCGGATGACGCGGAAAAGAACGGCGATTGTGCCATAGCTTTTTTGCAATTGTCCCACCTGAACCGATGAAGCCTGGCGTTGGCGGTAATTGCGCCCGTTTTAACGGACGATGTGGAAAAAATGACCGTGCGAGGGGCGTACCGAGGTTGTATCGGCCACAACAGCGCGGCAGCGCTTTGCGCCGGTTTTCCTGCCAGAGCGATAGCGTCAGCCTAAGGTTTACGGTTTACCGTATGTATACGTAGTAGAAGTTAACAAGGGCGGCACTTTCCTGTGGATAACCCCTGTATACCTATGGGAATCATCGGCTTGGCGATCGAACAACCCGTCGCACAGTATGTGGTGTGTTGCCTGGCAATCAAGAATAACTTTTCAGGGGCGCAAAGCAGGCCGCGAGTTATCCCGTTTACGCCCACATCGCGCCCACACCAAACTTGTCCACAACTCGCGCGGTTATCCACATGTCCACGGGGATAACTGTATTGGTGGTGTTGTAAGGTTTGTTGTAAGGCTCGCGCCGCCGGGTTTTGCTAGAGGCTGCGTTGGCGCAAGGCGCGTTGCAGGAAGCGGGCCGGATCGATCTGTTCGGCGAGTTCGCGCTCGATCGGCCACGGTTCGCCTTCGAGTTGCGAGGCGATCAGCTCCGCGCCGAGCGAAGCCCAGACCAGCCCACGCGAGCCGAAGGCGAACGCGCCAAAGAGTCCTGGCGCACGCGGCAGATCCAGCGGCCAGGCGCCCGAGAGACGTTGGGCGTCAAGGCGGGCGGCGTTCTCGTCGCCGAGCTGGCCGAGCATCGGCATGCGGTCGCTCGTCACGCAGCGCAGCGCCACGCGGCCGCGCCAGCCAGTTGGCGGTTGCGAGGTTTGCGCCAGCTCCGGCAGCATCAGCGCGACGCGTTCGAGATTTTCCACATGCCCCGGCGCACGCAGATCGAGATTCGTATCGTCCACTTCGTAGGTTGCGCCCGCGAGCGTGACGCCGCCGTCCAGCGGCACCGCGTAACCATCGCCGATCACGGGCACGCGCAGCGCCGCGAGCGGGCTGTGGTCGATCAGCGTGAGCTGGCCGCGCACGCTGCGCGTCGGTGCGAAGTCGAGCGCGGCGGCTCGCGCGGCATCGTGCGCATTGGCGAAGATCACCGCGCCCGCCTGCGCGATCAAGCCGCCGGCATCGTCGAGTACCTGCCATGAGTCGCCCGCGCGCGCGATGCGGCCGACCTGCACGCCGTAGCGCACCTCCACCTGCGCGCCGCTGTACGCGCTGGCCGCGGCGATCTGCGCACGGCACAGCGAAGCCGGGTCGATCGCGCCGCCGCGCGGATAAAGCCAGCCGCCCTGAGCGAGCGCAACGCCCGCGATTTGCTGGGCCTCTTCGCGATCGACCGCGCGCACGAATTCATCGGGATAACCAAACGATGCGAGTGCGTGCGCCACGGCGCGCGACTCGTCGTCGGTCGCCAGGTGCAGCAGTCCGGCATGACTGCGCTTTGGCGCGTGACCCAGCGTATCGAGCGCGGCCCAGCGCTGCAGCGCGTAGAGGAAGCCCGCACGCGTGATGCGCGAGGCGTTGCTGTCGTCGCGCGAAATCAGCGGATGAAACACGCCGGCAGGGTTGCCCGATGCCTCGCGCGCGGGCGCGGGATGGCGTTCCAGCAAGGTCACGCGCCAGCCGCGCGCGGCCAGCCGCTCGACCAGCGCACTGCCCGCGAGGCCCGCGCCGATCACCACGGCATGTCGTTCGGCAAGCGGCGTCGGCAGCGGCGGCTCGTGACGGCGCACTCGCCAGCGCGGCGCGAAGCGTCCGCTCAGCATCGCCCATTTGCCGCCGAAGCCAGGCGTTTTACGAAACTCGAAGCCATTCTGTTCGAGCGCGCGCTTGACGTCGCCCGCGCTGCTCCAGGTGGCGAAGGACGCCTCGTCGCCCGCGACGCGTGCAAGTGCCCTGAAGATGGCCGGCGACCAGAGTTCGGGATTTTTCGCGGGCGCGAATCCGTCGAGGTAAATCGCGTCGGCGCGTAACCACATTTTGGGAAGTGATTCGACGGCATCGCCGAAGACGAGCGTGAGCGTCACACGCCCGCCCTCGAATTCCAGCCGATGTGTGCCTGGCACCAGCATCGGCCATGCGTCGACCAGTTCGCGCGCGAGCGTCGTGAGCGTCGCAAGCGCGCCATCGGAGGCTTGGGCGACGACGGCGTCGAGCACGGCGCGCAGATCTTCGCGCGCAAACGGGTGCTTTTCTACCGAGACAAAATGCAGGCGCTCGCAACGAGAGGGATCGTCGCGCCAGGCATTCCAGGTTGTGAGGAAGTTCACGCCCATGCCAAAACCCGTTTCCAGCACCGTGAAAATGCGCAGGTTCTGCCAGCGTTCCGGCAGGCCGTTGCCCTGCAGAAAGACGAAATCGGACTGCGCAAAGGCGCCCGAAGGGCTGTGATAGACGTCGCCGAAGTGCGGCGAAAACGGCGTGCCATCTTCGCGAAAGGCGAGCGTGGCGGGAATCAGGGTGGCGGTCATGACTAACGCGAGCGCGGGGAAAGTGGGAAATGCCCGTGGGGTCTGGGTTTGCGGCCGCAAAGCGTTGGCCGAACGCAACGCGCGAATGTTAAATCGATGCATGCCGGCTGCGTTTTGAGCGCGGCGCACATCAAAAACGCAAAGACCTGCAGAAAAACCCGCGCGGACCCCTCGAAATCTTCGAAACCCTTGTCGTTATTGGGTTTGCGCTGCGCTATCATAGCAAGCGCCGCCCAGGGAAGCGGCAGCACGGACGTCGCGGGAAGGCGCTGGCGCTTGTTAGCGCTTTACGCCGCGACGCAAATCCCCGGGGTGCTCCGGGTCCGCGCTGCTCGACGGCGCGGCACGCGTCCGTATAATCGGCGCGTTCGCGCTGTTCGTGTCAACCTAAACACAGAAAGGAATATCTCAATGAATAAACAGGAACTGATCGACGCCGTCGCAGCACAGACGGGCGCTAGCAAGGCTCAAACCGGTGAAACGCTGGATACGCTCCTCGAAGTGGTCAAGAAGGCCGTGTCGAAAGGCGACGCTGTCCAGCTGATCGGCTTCGGCAGCTTCGGCTCGGGCAAGCGTGCGGCACGTACGGGCCGTAACCCGAAGACCGGCGAGACCATCAAGATTCCGGCAGCCAAGACCGTCAAGTTCACGGCTGGCAAGGCGTTCAAGGACGCCGTCAACAAGCGTTAAAGCACGTTCAAGCAATACCGCTTTAAGTTGACACCCGCCCCTGGCGGGTTTTTTTTCGTCCGCCGTTATGAAAAAGCCGCCTTTTTCAGGCGGCTTTTTCATATTCGATCAGTCGTGACGATGGACGATTTCGCCCTCGCCGTCGTGATCATGATCGTCTTCATCGTCGAAATCCCATTGCGGGAACGGGTCCGTGTAGGCCTGCCAGGCGTCGGGGCCGGCGGCGAATTCGGCATCGGTGACGAGGCAGGCGTCGAGCTTCGCGCGCCACGCCGCATGGTCCAGATTCACGCCGATCATCACCAGTTCCTGACGACGATCGCCAATGCGCGTGTCGTTGGCGTCGCCAAACCAGTCGCGGGCGATTTCCTGTTCCAGCTCGTCGTCCTGCGGCCATTCCTCGCGCGGCTGCGCCGCCCACCAGGTGCCCGCCGGGCCGTGCCGGCACACGCCGCCCGCCTGCGAGAGCTGGCCGGCCACATCGTTGCGCGTCGCGAGCCAGAAAAAGCCCTTCGAGCGCAGCACGCCGGCCCATTCCTGGTTGAGCAGCGCCCACAGCCGCTCGGGATGGAACGGCTTGCGCGCGCGATAGACGAAGTTGCCGATGCCGTAGGCATCCGCTTCGCTGCGATGCTGGTGATCCGGATGGCTGCAATGCGCGCCGCAATCGCCGCCGCCCTGAGTGTTGTCGTGACTGTGGTCGTGAGCGTGATCGTGGTCGTGCGAATGGTCATGCGCGTCTTCGTGCAGCGAAGACAGCCAGCCAGGGGCGCTCGCGGCCGCATCGAAATCGAAGCGACCCGTGTTGAGCACGGCGTCGAGCGGCACCTCGCCAAAGCGGCTCACCACCTGCACCGCGCGCGGATTGATGCGCGCGAGAATCTGCTGCAGTTGCGCGAGGTCCTCGGCGCTCACCAGATCGGCCTTGTTGAGCACGAGCACGTCGCAGAACTCCACCTGCTCGATCAGCAACTCGACGATGGTGCGGTCGTCGCCCTCGCCCACCGTCACGCCGCGCTCGGCAAGCGGATCGGCGCTGGCGTAGTCGCGCAGGAAATTGAAGGCATCCACCACGGTGACCATCGTGTCCAGCCGCGCGATATCGGCCAGCGATGCGCCGTCTTCGTCGGTGAACGTGAAGGTTTCGGCCACCGGCATCGGCTCGGCTACGCCGGTCGATTCGATCAGGATGGCGTCGAAGCGCTGGCCCGCCTGGGCCGGGTCAGCCAGCCGGCGGATTTCGGTGAGCAGGTCGTCGCGCAGCGTGCAGCAGATGCAGCCGTTGGACAGCTCGACCAGTCGCTCTTCGACACGCGCGAGCGCGGAGGCGTCCCGCACGAGCGCCGCATCGATATTGACGGCGGCCAGGTCGTTGACGATCACGGCTACGCGCAGACCGGCGCGGTTCGCGAGGACGTGACTGAGCAATGTGGTCTTGCCCGCGCCCAGAAAGCCGGAGAGCACGGTGACGGGCAGTGGCGTCGGGTTCATCGCAGTGTGCAGTAAGGAAACAGGGGAAACCGGAAATAGCGGCAGGAAAAGCGCCCCGCTCGGGCGTTCCGGCGGCGCAAGCCTGCATTTTGCACCATGCGGACCCGGCGCGCTGACGGCGTACGCCGTCCGGGCGGGTCGCCGGATCGCCGCGTCAAGCGGGACGCAGCGCCTTGCGCGGTCCCGTCAGGGCATCAGCTTCCATTTGCGCAGGATGGCGGCGATCTGCTGGGCGTACTGATCGCGCAGCGTGGGCGTTTCGGAATGGTATGCGCCCACCGCCGCCCAGGTGTTGCCGTATTTGTTCATCTTCTGGCGCAGATGCCAGGCGGCGATGTAGACGTTCTTGCACGGCTCCATCAGCGTGCTTTGCGAGATGCCGTATTGGGCGAGCGCAGGCAGATGAATCGAATTGATCTGCATCACGCCGTAGTCGGTCGAACCGTTCGCATTCCTGTGCAGTGCGTCAGGCGTGTTGTGCGACTCCTGCCAGGCGATCGCGCGCAGGATCAGCGGATTGACCTTCTGATAGCGCGCCGCCTCGTCGAAACAATCGGCGCGCGCCGGCGCACTTGCAACAGCGGCAAGCATGACGAGAGCGGAGATCGTGGCGGACGCAACCTTTTTCATTGCAACGTCGAATGGAGTGCGAAACAGTCCTGGCGGGAATCGGTACGGGTTTTGCCCAATACGCACCGGCTGGCGCCGATATCGGGAAAACCCGCGTCTTTCAGGCGCAACGTGCGCGCAAGCCCTGAGTCCACAGGTATCGCGCCGCCCGTATGATACCGGCAGTCCATGACGCTTCAAACTGCCCGAACGGCCGATACGCGAACTCCGTCAGACAGCGGGGCATTGCCGTGGCCCCGGCTTGACGCGCCCCAATCCTTACAAATGCCTTTTGCAGCATTCCAAGCTTTAGAAGAAATCCCCAGACGTTTTGCCTTTGTGACAAATTCGACACGAAAAACTGCTACTGTTGCTCTTTTTGGTGAGCATCGGTTGCCGGGGGAGGAGCGTCGGCAGTCTGCGGCGGTTGGGAGGTCGGCGGATGCGTCGCATGCATCCAGCGGGCCGTTCGCACGGGCACGATGTGCACTGAGCACGATAAGTACGGATAAGTACGAATGGCCGGCGGTGTCCGCTGCCGGCTTCGAAAAGACACCCATGAGAAGAAATCGTATGGCTTTGCGCCGCCTCGCCACGGCGCTGCTCGTGAGCGGACTGATGACGGCGCAGCTCGCGCATGCCCAGGTCACCCTCAACTTCGTCAACGCCGATATCGATCAGGTCGCGAAGGCCATCGGCGCGGCCACCGGCAAAACGATCATTGTCGATCCGCGCGTGAAGGGGCAGCTCAATCTCGTTTCCGAGAACCCCGTGCCCGAGGACCAGGCGCTCAAGACACTGCAATCGGCGCTGCGCATGCAGGGCTTCTCGCTGGTGCAGGATCACGGCGTGCTCAAGGTGGTGCCCGAGGCCGACGCCAAGCTCCAGGGCGTGCCCACTTATGTGGGTAACGCGCCGGGCGCGCGCGGCGACCAGGTCATCACCCAGGTCTTCCAGCTGCGCAATGAATCGGCCAACAACCTGCTGCCGGTGCTGCGTCCGCTGATTTCACCGAACAACACCATCGCGGCCTATCCGGGCAATAACGCGCTCGTCGTGACCGACTATGCCGACAACGTGCGGCGTATCGCGGCGATCATCGCGGGCATTGATACGGCCGCCGGCCAGCAGGTGCAGGTCGTGCCGCTGCGCAACGCCAACGCGCTCGACATCGCGCCCACGCTGCAGAAGATGCTCGATCCGGGCGCGATCGGCGGCTCCGATCCCACCCTCAAGGTCACGGTGCTGGCCGATTCGCGCACCAACTCGATCATGCTGCGCGCCTCGAACGCGCAGCGCCTCGCAGCGGCCAGACAGCTCGCGAAGGAACTCGACGCACCGACCAGCATGCCGGGCAATATGCATGTGGTGTCGCTGCGCAATGCCGACGCCGTGCAACTGGCCAAGACCCTGCGCGGCATGATGGGCAAGGGCGGCAACGATTCGTCCTCGGGCAGCGGCAATGCCAGTTCGTTCAACCAGAACGGCAATGGCAATGGCAACAGCGGCGGCGGCATCGGCGGCAGCAACTCGACCGGTATGTCCGGCACGCCGCCGTTGCCCAGTTCGCTGGGCGGCAGCGGTTCGTCGAACAATCCGATGGCGGGCGGTTCGTCCTACGGTGGCAATAGCGACTTTCTCGGCGACAACGGCAAGGACAAGAGCGACGACAACTCGTCGGGCGGCGGCATGATCCAGGCCGATGCGGCCACCAATTCGCTCATCATCACCGCGCCGGACCCGCTCTATCGCAACCTGCGCACCGTGATCGACCAGCTCGACGCGCGCCGCGCCCAGGTCTATATCGAAGCGCTGATCGTCGAGCTGAACTCGAACACCAACGCCAACCTGGGCATCCAGTGGCAGATCGGCAGCGGCAATCTGTTGGCGGGCACCAATCTGTCCACCGGCGGCAGCAACAGCATCATCAATCTGACGGCGGGCGCTGTGACGGGCGGCGGCCTCGTGAGTTCGCTGGCCGGCCTGCAGCAGGGGCTGAACGTGGGCTGGGTGCATAACCTGTTCGGTGTGCAGGGGCTGGGTGCGCTGCTGCAGGCGCTGTCGCAGACTTCGGACGCCAACGTGCTGTCCACCCCTAACCTGATCACGCTCGACAACCAGGAAGCGAAGATCGTGGTGGGCACCAACGTGCCGATCCAGACCGGTTCGTATTCGAACCTCACGAGCGGCTCCACGAGTTCGGCGTTCAACACCTATGACCGTGTTGATGTCGGCCTGACGCTGCACATCAAGCCGCAGATCACTGAAGGCGGCGTGCTCAAGCTTCAGCTTTACACCGAAGATTCGGCGATCGTGAATGGCACGACCAGTGTGGCGACCAATCCGGCCGGCCCGGATTTCACCAAGCGTTCGATCCAGTCGACCGTGCTGGCCGATAACGGCGAAATCATCGTGCTCGGCGGCCTGATGCAGGACAACTATCAGGTCAGCAACAGCAAGGTGCCGTTGCTCGGCGATATTCCGTGGATTGGCCAGCTGTTCCGTTCGGAAAACAAGACGCGTCAGAAGACCAATCTGATGGTGTTCCTGCGCCCCGTGATCATCAGCGACCGCGATACGGCGCAGGCCGTCACGTCGAACCGCTACGACTACATCCAGGGTGTGACGGGCGCGTACAAGTCCGACAACAACCTGATGCGCGACAAGGACGATCCGGTCGTGCCGCCGATGCCGATCGGTCCGGCTGAAGGTGGATCTGCGGTCAATCTGTTCGATCTGGACCGCATGCGACGCGACCAGATCGTGCGTTCGCTGCCCGCGAACGCCGCGCAGATGCAGCCCGCGCAAAACGTGCAAACCGCGCCGGTCCGGACCGCGCCGGTGCAAACGTCGCCCATGCCGGTTCAGGGCGCGCCCTTGCAGGTCACGCCCGCAGACCCGACGCAACAGCAGCAACCCCTCACGACCACGCCGAGGGTGCAGCCTTGAGCACCGCAGAGACACCGCGCCAGTCCTTGCCGGCGCCCTCGCCGCTGGCCGCACGGCTCGTGCCCTACGGCTTCGCGCGCAGCGGTCAGCTCCTGGTCGCCCAGCAACACGCCGAAGGGCTCGAAGTGTGGATCAGCGATCGCACCTCGCAGGCGGCGATCGCCGAGGTTGCACGCAATTTCGGCGCTTTTACGCTCGTGCGCGTGCCTGCCGACGAACTCGCCCTGGCGATCAACCAGGCCTACGCGCGCCAGGACGGCAGCGCGGCGCAGGTGGTGGGCGAAGTGGAAGGCGAAGTCGATCTTTCGCGTCTCATGCAGGACATTCCCGAAGTGGAAGACCTGCTGGAGTCCGAAGACGATGCGCCGATCATCCGCATGATCAACGCTTTGCTCACGCAGGCGGCGCGTGAGCAGGCTTCGGATATTCACATCGAGCCGTTCGAGAATGCCTCGGTGGTGCGCTTTCGCGTCGACGGCACGCTGCGCGACGTGGTGCGCCCAAAGAAGGCGCTGCATGGCGCGCTGATCTCGCGTATCAAGATCATGGCGCAGCTCGATATCGCCGAAAAACGTCTGCCGCAGGACGGCCGCATCACGCTGCGCGTGGGCGGGCGGCCAGTGGACGTGCGCGTCTCCACCCTGCCGACCGGCCACGGCGAACGCGCCGTGCTGCGTCTGCTCGAAAAGGATGCACAGCGCCTGAACCTGGAAACGCTCGGCATGGCGTCGGACACGCTCGGCCAGTTCGACCAGCTGATCGCCAGGCCGCACGGCATCGTGCTCGTGACCGGCCCGACCGGTTCCGGTAAGACGACCACGCTGTATGCGTCGATGTCGCGGCTGGAAACCGCCACGACCAACATCATGACGGTGGAAGACCCGATCGAGTACGACCTCTCGGGAATCGGCCAGACCCAGGTGAACGAGCGCATCGGCATGACCTTCGCGCGGGCGCTGCGCTCGATCCTGCGTCAGGACCCGGACATCATCATGATCGGCGAAATCCGCGATCTGGAAACCGCGCAGATTGCCGTGCAGGCTTCGCTCACGGGTCACCTCGTGCTAGCCACGCTGCACACCAACGACGCCGCTTCCGCCGTCACGCGTCTGACTGACATGGGCGTGGAGCCGTATCTGCTGGCCTCGTCGCTGCTGGGCGTGCTGGCGCAGCGGCTGGTGCGCCAGCTTTGTCCGCATTGCAAGGAAGCGCGTGTGGAGGAAGACGGCCGCACGCGCTATCACCCGGTTGGCTGCGAACGTTGCGGCAATTCGGGCTATTCGGGCCGCCGCGGCGTGTACGAACTGCTGCTGATCGACGAACCGATCCGCGCGCTGATCCACCGTAACGCCGCCGACGCCGAGATCTTCGCCGCCGGCCGCGCGCAAGGCATGCGCACGCTGCGCGACGACGGCGAGCGCTGGCTCGACGCGGGCACGACTTCGCTGGAAGAAGTGCTGCGCGTCACGGGCGGCGCGTAAGGCGACGGGAGGCGAACAAGCACCATGCCGGCATTCCGTTTCGAAGCGATCGACGCCGCGGGCAAAGCGCAAAAAGGCGTGCTCGACGCCGACAGCGCACGCGGCGCCCGTCAGCAGTTGCGCGGCCAGGGGCTCACGCCGCTGGTCGTGGAGCCGGCTGCGACGCGCACGCGTGGCGCGCGCCAGCAACGTCTGGCGCTCGGGCGCAAGCTCTCGCAGCGCGAACAGGCGATTCTCACCCGTCAGCTGGCGAGCCTGCTGATCGCGGGCCTGCCGTTGGGCGAGGCGCTTGCCGTGCTCACCGAGCAGTCCGAACGCGATTACATCCGCGAACTGATGGCGGCCATTCGCGCCGAAGTGCTCGGCGGCCATTCGCTCGCCAACGCGCTGGAGCAGCATCCGCGGGATTTTCCGGACATCTACCGCGCGCTGGTCGCGGCGGGCGAGCACACCGGCAAGCTCGGCATCGTGTTGTCGCGTCTGGCCGACTACATCGAGCAGCGCAACGCGCTCAAGCAGAAGATCGTGCTGGCCTTCACCTACCCGACGATCGTCACGATCATCGCGTTCGGCATCGTCACCTTCCTGCTGAGCTACGTGGTGCCGCAGGTCGTCAATGTGTTCGCGAGCACCAAGCAACAGTTGCCATTTCTGACCATCGTGATGATGGCGCTCTCGTCGTTCGTGCGGCAATGGTGGTGGGCCGTGCTGATCGTCGTGGCGCTGGTGGCGTGGATGGTGCGGGCGACCTTGCGCCGTCCCGGGCCGCGCCTTTCGTTCGATCGCTGGCTGCTCACCGCGCCGCTTGCGGGCAAGCTCGTGCGTGGCTACAACACGGTGCGCTTTGCCAGCACGCTGGGCATTCTGAGCGCGGCGGGCGTGCCGATCCTGCGCGCGCTGCAGGCGGCCGGCGAGACGCTTTCGAACAAGGCGATGCGCAACAACATCGACGACGCCATCGTGCGCGTGCGCGAAGGCACCTCGCTGTCGCGCGCGCTCGGCAATACGAAGACGTTTCCGCCCGTGCTGGTGCACCTGATCCGCTCGGGCGAGGCGACCGGCGACGTCACGACCATGCTGGACCGCGCCGCCGAAGGCGAGGCGCGCGAGCTGGAACGGCGCACGATGTTCCTCACCAGCCTGCTGGAGCCGCTGCTGATTCTGGCGATGGGGGGCGTGGTGCTGGTGATCGTGCTCGCGGTGATGCTGCCGATCATCGAACTGAACAACCTCGTGCAGTAAAAGGCTGCGCGAGGCGGGTTTGAAGCTTGCGCTGACGCTGACGCAAAGCCGTTAGCGCACGTAGATGGTAGGACCGCCGGGGTTGGCGGGCAGGAAGATTTCCGAGTGCACGCCATGACGGTCGATCACGATTGAGCGGGCGCGCACTTCGGCGAGCTTCGAGTCCTGACCGATCGCACCGCCCAGCGCGATGGCGTGAGCCGGTTCGCCGCCGATGCTGACGATCGCCGCCGCGCCCTGCGACAGCGCGAGGATGCCGAACAGATGGATGTCCTGCGCGACGTTGTGGTCGAGCTTGCCGCCGAACAGCACGCCGGCCTGATCGAGCGAGACGGGCGGCTGGGCTGCGGCGGCCTGCACGGGCGCCGCGCGCGAGGCGGCGATTTCGAGCGTCCACCACGCGGCCGTGGCGCAAAACACCGCGAAGGCAGCGAGTGACAGAAGACGGATTTGCAGTGGGTTCATGCGGGCCATTGTACGGAGTTATGTGTACGTTTTGATGGCAGCAAAAGCCTTGGCAGGGCTAGTAGAAGTACGTATCGGGTTGAGAGCCAGATTGAGACCCAGGTTCAGACTCGAAAGAGGGTCGCAAAGGCGTCATCGTGTGACATTACAATGACCCGTCACAGACGCGGCGCAGTGCGGTGCACTGTACGCCGCAGCAACACGCAACGATCATCATCAGGAGGGAAGTCCGTTATGTCCATGTGGGCCAAATACCGTGGGCAAATCAGCCGCGACGTCATCGAGGGGCGCACGCGCCGTCAACGCGGCTTCACGCTGATCGAAATCATGGTCGTGATCGCGATCCTCGGCATTCTCGCCGCGCTGATCGTGCCGAAGATCATGAGCCGTCCCGACGAAGCGCGCCGCGTGGCGGCGAAGCAGGACATCGGCACGATCATGCAGGCCATGAAGCTCTATCGCCTCGATAACGGCCGCTATCCGGCCCAGGATCAGGGTCTGCAGGCGCTGGTCCAGAAGCCGACCACCGATCCGGTGCCGAACAACTGGAAGGACGGCGGCTATCTGGAGCGCCTGCCCAACGATCCGTGGGGCAATCCGTATCAGTATCTGAACCCGGGCGTGCATGGCGAGATCGACGTCTTCAGCTATGGCGCCGACGGCAAACCGGGCGGCGAAGGCAACGACGCCGATATCGGTTCCTGGCAGTAGCCATCATTCACTCGCGATAAGCTGCGCGGCGCGGTCCAGTCGAAATTCCAGCGTCCTTTCGACCACCGCGCCGCGATGTTGCGCCCCGCACCTTGCCCTTTCAGCCCATGCGATCCCGCCCTGCCAGCATTGCGCGCCGCCGTGACCGTGCGCCGACGCTCACGCGTTCGGCCGGCTTCACGCTGCTGGAAATGCTCGTGGTGCTGCTGATCGCCGGGCTGCTGGTATCGCTCGCCTCGCTGTCGCTCACGCGCAATCCGCGCACCGATCTCAACGAAGAGGCCCAGCGGCTCGCGCTGCTGTTCGAATCGGCCGGCGACGAGGCGCAGGTGCGCGCGCGCCCGATTGCGTGGCAGCCGCTTGCGGGCGGCTTTCGTTTCGACGTGCGCACCGAGGACGGCTGGCGTCCGCTGCGCGACGACCTGCTCGGCCCGCGCGGTTGGGAAGGCGGCGTGACCGGCGTGTCGATCACCTACCCCGGCAGCGACGACGATTACCATGCGAACCGGCTCATCTTCGGCACCGAAGCCGTCGAACAGCCGGTCGAGATCACGCTCTTTTCCGCGGCGGGCCGCGCGACGATCGTTGGCACCGGCACGGGCCGGTATGAGGTTCGCTGAGATGCGCGAGCGCCTTTTTCACCGCCCTGTTCAGCGCACCTTACCGCGCCGCGCCGCAGGCGGCTTCACCATGATCGAGGTGCTGGTGGCGCTCGCCATCGTGGCGATCGCGCTGGCTGCATCGTTGCGCGCGGTGGGCAGTCTCGCCACCAGCGAAGCCGAACTGCACGACCGCCTGCTCGCGGGCTGGAGCGCCGACAACGCGCTCGCCCAGTTGCGCCTCGCGCATGCCTGGCCCGATCTTGGCGAGCGCAGCTTCGACTGCTCGCAGGGCAATCTGCGCCTGACCTGTACGCAGCACGTCGCGGCCACGCCCAATCCGATTTTTCGCCGCGTGGAGGTGTCGGTGACGACGCCGGGCCGCGACGGCATGCTTGCGCAACTCGTCACGGTGCTCGGCAATGAGACGAACCGGTCACTGTGATCATCCGATGCGCATGACACCGTCAAAACGACGCGAACAGGGACGCGAACGCGGCTTCACGCTGATCGAGCTGCTGGTCGCCATCGCCATCATGGCCGTGGTGGCGATCCTGTCGTGGCGCGGACTCGACCAGATCGTGCGCGGGCGCAACATCATCACGCAATCGATGGCCGAGGAGCGCGTATTCGCGCAGATGTTCGACCAGATGCGCATCGACACGCGCCAGGCCGCGAGCGACGACGAAGCAGGTTCGCCCGCCATCGCCGTCGACGGCGGCGCGCTGCAGATCGTGCGCGCGTTCCCGGTGCCGCCGGGCTCGGCGCCGCGCCTGCAGGTGGTGCGCTACCGCGTGACTAACGGGCAGATCGTGCGCTACGCCTCGCCGCCGCTCGCGCATATCGGCGAGTTGCGCGGCGCGCTGCGCGGCGGCGAATCCGCTGCCTGGAGCGCCTTGCCGATGATGCAGGGGGTCACCTCGATCACTGCGCGCCTCTACGTGCCGAAGGTCGGCTGGACCTCGGACATGGGCGACGTGCGCTCGCAGCTCAACGCCAACAACAACGGCGTGAAGGTGCCGCAGCTCGGCAACGCACCGGTGCCGCGCGCCGTGACGGGGCTGGAAGTGCGCGTGGGCGCGCGTTCGCTCGCGTTGCCGGTGACGCGCGTGTTCGTGGTGGGGGAATGAGCATGCGACGTTTCCCGCTGGCCCGCTGCCTTCCCCGCTCGCTGCGCGCGCGGCGCAACACCGCGAAACAACGCGGCGCGGCGATCATCAGTGCGCTGATGGTGGTGGCGCTGTCGGCGATTCTGGTCTCGGGCGTGCTCTGGCGCCAGCAGGTGCAGATACGCCGCATCGAGAACCAGCGCCTGCTCGCCCAGGCGCAGTGGATCTCGCGCGCGTCGCTCGACTGGACCCGCCTGATCCTGCGCTCGGAAGCCGATACCTCGGCGGGCGTGACTTATCTGGGCGGCGCGTGGGGCATGCCGGTGGCGCGCACGCGGCTGTCGGACTTTCTCGGCCAGATCGGCGAGGCGCGCGCCGAACAGGGCGCCGATACGTGGCTTTCGGGCTCGATCGAGGACGCCCAGTCGCGCTTCAATCTGCGCAATCTGGTGAGCGCTTCGGCGCCTGGCGCGCTGCAACTGAACCTCACGCAGATCCAGGCGTTCGCGCGCCTGCTGCAACTGCTTGGCATCGACGGCCAGCTCGCGAAGAACGCGGCGGTCTATCTGCGCTCGGGACTCGCGTATTCGGTCACGCGTTTCCAGACCGCTGCCGCGGGCGTGAGCGCCAGTGGCACGCCCGCCACGCAGCAGATCGGCGGTGGCATCGGCGGCGGCGCGAACTTCACCAATAACCCGGGCATCAGCGACGGCGGCGGCGACAGCAACAACGCACCTATTCTCATCACGAGCGTGGACGGCCTGCTCGACGTGCCCGGCTTCACGCCCGACATCGTCGCGCGGCTGCGGCCCTTCGTGACGATCCTGCCGACCACCACGCCCGTCAACATGAATACGGCCTCCGCCGAAGTGATCGCCTCGATCGTGCAGGGCATGAGCCTGTCCAGCGCGCAGGCCTTCGTGTCGCGGCGTCAGACGGTGTTTTTCCGCAATCTGAGCGACGTGCAACTGGCGCTGACCGGCGCGGGCACGCCGCAGACAAGCATCGATTCCACGCTCTGCGACGTCAATACGAGCTATTTTCTGGTGCATGGGCGCGTGCAGCACGAGCGCGCCGTCGTCGACCGGACCACGCTCGTGTGGCGCGACTCCCTCACCCACACGACGCGCATCGTGCGCGTCTGGGACGAATCCTGAAGCGAATCATGAAGCCGTACCAGTCCAACATCGAAAAGAGGTGCGTGTGAGCACGCTGATCGTCCTGATGCCGCCCCGCGACCCGGCGGTTCACTCGCAGGAATGGCAATTGCCGGAACTGCCGTTCGTGCTGCTCGACAAGACGGGCCACACGCAGCGCGCGGGCCGCGCGGCGCTGGGCCTGTTGCCGAAAGCGTCGGCGACCGTGCTGCTGATCGCCGCGCGCGACCTGCTGATGGTGTCGGCCGCGGTGCCGCCGCTCAAAGGGCCGCGGCTGCGCCAGGCGCTGCCCAACGTGGTCGAGGATCACCTGATCCAGGACCCGCAGACCTGCCATCTCGCGCTCGATCCCGTGCGCCTGCCCGACGGCCGGCAGACCGTGGCGGCCATCGATCGCGGCTGGTTCCGCTTTATCGTCGAGGGTTTCACCGGTGCAGGTCACCGCAACCTGCGCGCGGTGCCGGTGGCGCGCTGCCTGCCCGTCGCGCTGAACGTTGCCGCGCCGGTTGCGGAGCCCGTCGTCGCTGGCGAACACGAAGGTGCCGAAGCGCCAGCCGAAGCTCCTGCCGTCGCCGCGCCGCGCGAAGCCGTGACGGCCTGCGTGCTTGGCCATGTGATGGCGACCGCCCCAGCGCTGCTGCCCGACATGGCAGCGGCCCCCGCCACGACCGCCGCGCTGCTCGAACTCGCCATCGTGCGCGGCGCGGCCGCCGAAGGCTTTGCCGTGCCGGCCGCGAGCGTCGCCGCGACGGTCGCCGCCCTCGCCGGCGATGCCGATGTGACCCGCTACGTCCTCACCGGCCTGCCTGGCGAGCCCACCAGCGCCGCCGACAAGGCCGCCGCATGGGCCACATTCGCCGCCGCCCTGCCCGGCGCGCAGCCGCTGTCCTTTGAGACGCTCGCAAAGCGCGCACTCGCCTGCAAGTTCGATCTCTGCCAGTTCGAGTTTGCCGCCCAGCCGTGGCGTCTGGACCGCGCCACGCTGCGCCGTCTGCGTGTGCCGATCGTGCTGGTGGTCGCCTCGCTGGTGGTGGCGATCATCGGCGCGAACGTGCAATGGCTGATGCTTTCGCGGCAGCGCGACGCCATGAACACGCAGATGACCGAACTGCTGCTCAACGCCTTTCCCAAGACCACCGTGGTGCTCGACCCGGCCGGGCAGATGGCGCGTCAGCTGTCGCAGCTGCGCGTGGCCGCGGGCGAGCCGTCGCCCGACGACTTCCTCGCGCTCGCCGACGGCACCGCGCGCTCGCTCGGGCCGGTGCCCGCCAATGCGATTGCGGCGCTCGACTATCACGACCGGCGTCTGGATGTGACCTTCAAGCCGGGTGTCAACGTCGATAGCGGCCTCGCCCAGCGCCTCGCGCGCAACGGCCTGACCGGCACGCAGGACAGCAGCAGCGGCAAATGGACCATCAGGAGCGCGTCATGAAGACATCGGCAACGGGCGGCGCCTTCGGCGAGGCCGTGCAGGAACAGTGGACCAACTTCTGGGAAGCGCGCACGGCACGCGAAAAGACCCTGCTGACGTGGGGCGGCGCGGTGCTGGCCATCGCCATCGGCTATTCGGTGCTGTGGCAGCCGGCGGCTGACGGCCGCGCGAAGCTGCGCGAAAGCCTGCCCGCCCTGCAGCGTGAGCTATCGCTGATGACGGCCCAGGCCGACGAGGCGCGTGCGCTTTCGGGCGCGGCGGCGAGCGTCGCGCCGGGCGGCCAGGCGCTCAAGGATGCGCTGACGGCGTCGCTCGCCGATCACGGCATGCCGGGCGCGCAGGTCCAGATGGTCGGCACGGCGGCGCAGGTGCAGATGAAGAACGCGTCGTTTCCGGTCTGGACGGCCTGGCTCGACGACGTGCGCAAGCAGTTCAAGGTGCAGGTGGTCGAAGCGCATATCACCGCGCTCAAGGCCGACGGCCAGGTCGATCTGACCGCGTCGCTGCAGAGCGCGAACGCGCGCTGACATAGCCAGAGGTCGATCGTATGTCTTACTGGATGCGGCGCGCACGCGCCGCGCTGCCCTGGCTGCTGGTCGCCGTGCTCTCGGTGGGAGCCGTGCTGCTGGTGCGTCTGCCCGCCGCCTGGATCGCGCCGCAATTCGCGCGCGCGACCCAGGGGCACGTCAATCTCGTCGATCCGCAGGGTTCGCTCTGGCACGGTTCGGCCACGCTCATGCTCGCGGCCGGGCACGATGTGCAGGGTGCAACGCTGTTGCCAGGGCGTATCGAGTGGCGCGCGTCGTTCTGGGCGCTGTTCACGGGCCGCGTGCGCCTGCAGATGCGTCAGACCGAGGCGATGCCCGATCCCGTCGACGTCGAGGCGACGCCGCGTGGCGCGACCGTCACGGCGGGTGCGATTGCGGTGCCGGCCTCGCTGCTCGCGGGTCTTGGCGCGCCGTTCAATACGCTCGATCTGGACGGCAACGTGCGGCTCGCCTGGAGCCCATGGCGCGTGTTCGGCACCGATGCGTTCGGGCGTTTGACGCTCACGCTCGGCGATATGAGTTCGCGAGTCTCGCTGGTGAAGCCGCTGGGATCCTATGAAGCGGTGCTGCAGGCGCAGGGCGCATCATCGACGCTCGATCTGAGCACGCAGAAAGGGCCGCTGATGCTGGATGGCCACGGCACCTTCTCGCGCAACTCGGCGATGTTCAACGGCACGGCGAGCGCCACGCCCGACCAGCGCGACAATCTCGCGGGGCTGCTGAATCTGCTGGGACGGCCGATTGGCCCCGGTCAGGTCGCGCTGACCTTCATGCACTGACGGCGTTGCGCCGTCGTGCCCTTCACGCTGCCCGCGCTTTATACGTTCCGCTCGCTTACTGCGCCTGAGTGTTCTGGGTAAATGCGGCGGCCGTGCTGGCCGTCGTGCCCGCTGTGGCCGATGCGGGCACCGGCGCGGGCGCGGTCACACCGCCGCTCTCGCGATCCATCTGCGCGGTGTCCCAGCCGCCGCCGAGCGCCTTCACCAGCCCCACCGACGAGACCATCCGCTGGCCGGCAATGCTGGCGAGCTTCTGCTGCGCCGTAAATGCCGTGGTCTGCGCGGACAGCACGTTCTGATAATCGATCGTGCCGGCCTTGTACTCGTTCGTGACGATCGCCAGCGCATGCTGCGCCGACTCCACCGCCTGCTGCTGCACGACGATTTCCTGTGCGAGGATGCGCTGCGAGGCGAGGTTGTCCTCGACATCCTGGAACGCGGCCAGCACGGTCTGGCGATAGGTCGCGACCTGCTGGTCGTAGGCCGCGCGCGCGGCTTCGGTCTGCGCGCGGCGCAGGCCCGCATCGAACACCGTGGCGGCCAGCGACGGCCCGAGGGTCCAGAAGCGCGACGGCAACTGCAACAGCTGCGAGAACACCGAGCTTTCGAAACCGCCGCTTGCGGACAGCGTGAGGGTGGGGAAGAACGCCGAGATTGCCACGCCGATCTGCTCGTTGGCGGCCGCTGCCTTGCGTTCGGCCGAAGCGATGTCTGGACGCCGTTCGAGCAGCGCCGATGGCATCGTGAGCGGCACGACGGGCGGCGTAGCCGTGAGCGGCGAGGCCGGTATCGAGAACGACGAAGCCGGCTGGCCGACCAGCACCGCAATGGCGTGCTCGTCCTGGGCGCGCGCCACGCCGTTGTCGATGGCGGCGGCCTGGGCGGATTGCAGTTGCGTCTGCGCCTGAACCACATCCGCGCGGCCCGCCACGCCCTGGGCGTACTGGTTCTGCGTGAGCGTCAGCGACTTCTGATAGGCGGCCACCGTATCGTCGAGCAGCTTTTGCTGGGCGTCGAGCGCGCGCAGCGTGAAATACGTCTGCGCAAGCGTGGCCTGGGCGGACAGGCGCGCGTTGGCCAGATCGGCGGCTGCGCCCTGCTGGCCGGCTTCCTCGGCGCTCACGGTGCGGCTCACCTTGCCCCAGAGATCGGGCTCCCAGGTGGCGTCGAGGCCCAGATTCACGTTGTTGCTGATGTTGCCGCCGCCACTCGAAAAGCCGCTGGCCGAACTCGAAACGCGCGAAGGCGTGCGCGAACGCGTGCCTGAGAACGACGCGCTCACCAACGGGAAATACGCGGCGCGCGCCTCGCCGACCAGCGCGCGCGCCTGGCGGTAAGCGGCGGCGTACTGCGCGACGGTCTGGTTGTTCGCATCGAGCTGATCCATCAGCCCGTTGAGTTGTGCGTCGTCGTAGATGAGCCACCAACTGCCGCGATCCGCCGTATCGGCCGGTTGCGCCACCTTGAATCCTTCCGGCGCCTCCTTGTATGCCGCGGGCATTGCCGTGTCGGGCCGATGATAGTCGGGGCCCACCGCGCAGCCGCTCAACTGGAACGCGAGTGCCGCCGCCGCGCCGATCAGCGCGAGCGTGGGCGCGCGACGGCGCTGCAAAGCGGGAAGGCGACCGGGAAAAACGAGACGGCGGGACATGCGGGAAATTCCTGTCGATGCGGCGGGCGAGAGCTTGGACGACGTCCGGCCCGCTGCGTAATGAGTGGCAGCGGCGGCGGCGCCGGGTTGCGGCAATGGTAGCGCACGCGTGTTGCGCCGCCGACAATCCGAAAGGTTAAGCCGGGAACGGGGACGGATGTGTTACGGCGCGTAAGGTGGAGATTACGCGTTGTTACCGCGCCAGCGGCGCAGTGCATGAAGGGCGTCGTGAGCGCGCCCGCGCGCGCTATGGGCGACGCCGGTGCAGGCGGTCTTTGCCGCTGCGGCCGGATTGAGCGTTGAATTGACGGCCGTTGCCGGCAGCGCTTCGAGGGTGACATTGGCGCCCTGCGCGCCGCGCTGCGAGCGACGGCGATCGGCCCACAGCATCAGCACGACGGCGATCGAGCCGCCGGGCAGCACGAACATGGCGGCATAGAGCCCGATCTTGCGCCAACGCGCTGCCCCACCGGCATGCGCGAAGGCATGTCGTGCCGTGCAGGTGACCGAGCGGCCAATGCCGCCGAGCGCGTTTTTGAGGTACAGCATGGCGCGAGCAGAGAAGAAATTCGGGAATCTAACGAGTGTAAGTGCTTGCCTGTAATAATATTGACTATGCAATCAAATCACAACTTACTTTGCGCTGCATCAATCCCGCTGTTGTTTTTACGCTGCGATAGCGACAGATCGATGAACGCGGCGACAACTGCGTCCTGGCTGGAAATGCCGATTTGTCCCCTTGACTCCAAAATAGATTTCACTGCCCAGGCAGAAAAATAACCGGCTAGAATGCGCCTGTTTCCGTAATGGATGAAAACGTCTTTCCCATGAGTGACGGCCCCTACGTGCCGGATGCGCCGGGCAAGGTCGGCGTCGTGCCGAGTCTCGGTTATTTCCTTTCGACTGCCCGCAACGTGCTGGCCGCCCGTATGGATCGCGCGGTCGCGCCGCTCGGGCTGACATCGTCGCAGATCGGCGTGATCATGCTGCTCTGGTTCGAGCGCGCCCGCACGCCCAACGAGATGTCGCGCGTGCTGTCCTACGACACCGGCTCGATGACGCGCATGCTTGATCGCCTGGAGAAGAAGGGCTTTATCGAGCGCCAGCGCAGTCATGTCGATCGCCGGGTCGTGGAACTCGAACTCACGTCGCTCGGGCGCGACGCAGCGCAGCAATTGCCCGATGTGATCGCTTCGGTGATGAACGAGCAGCTGCATGGCTTCAGCGCCGATGAAGTCACGACGCTCGTCAGCCTGTTGCAACGCTTCATCGCCAACGATGCGCACACGCAGGCGGTGTGCGGTCATACGGAAAGCACGGCGGGATAGCACGGCGCACAGGCTGATTGATTCACCTGAACACGCTCGCGGCCTTCTTGCCGTTGGTCTGCACAACGGGCAACGGGCTGACGGCGCGTTTAAGAGGACCGCATTGCATCGGAATAACTGTCTGGGCAGACAATGCCCCGGCATATAAATAGGCACGATCGTTCGCTCGGCGTTTATTGCAAGGGCAACGGTCCGCACGCAGGTCAAAGCAAGCGCAGCAAACAGAAAAACCCGACCAACGCTCCTGAAGAAGGACCCGAAGATGGACGCCTCAACCGCCGCGCCCGGCTCTGCCCCGGCTGGCGCCGAACTCAAGCCCCTTTCCGGCGGCACGCTCGCGCTGCTGACGGTGGGCCTCGCGCTCGGCACTTTCATGGAGGTGCTCGACACCTCGATCGCCAACGTCGCCGTGCCGACCATCTCGGGCAACCTGGGCGTGGCCAACAGCGAAGGCACCTGGGTTATCTCCTCGTATTCGGTGGCCTCGGCGATTGCCGTGCCGCTCACGGGTTGGCTCGCGCGCCGGGTGGGCGAGGTACGGCTCTTCACGCTCTCGGTGATCCTGTTCACGATTGCCTCGGCGGCCTGCGGCTTCGCCTCGAACTTCGAGACGCTGATCGCCTTCCGGCTCGTGCAGGGGCTGGTATCCGGTCCGATGGTGCCGCTTTCGCAGACCATCCTCATGCGCTCGTATCCGCCCGAGAAACGCGGCCTCGCGCTTGGCCTGTGGGCGATGACGGTGATCGTCGCGCCGATCTTCGGCCCCGTGATGGGCGGCTACATCACCGACAACTACACCTGGCCGTGGATCTTCTATATCAACGTGCCGATCGGCCTGTTTTCCGGCGTGTGTGCGTACCTGCTGCTGCGCGGCCGCGAAACGAAGATCACGAAGCAACGCATCGACGCCGTGGGCCTCGCGCTGCTGGTAATCGGCGTGTCGTGCCTGCAGATGATGCTGGACCTGGGCAAGGACCGCGACTGGTTCAGCTCGAAATTCATCGTTGCACTGGCGGTCATCGCGGCGGTGTCGCTGGCTTTCATGCTTGCGTGGGAAGCCACCGAAAAAGAGCCCGTCGTCGATCTTTCGCTGTTCCGCGACCGCAACTTCGCGCTCGGGGCGTTGATCATCTCGTTCGGCTTTATGGCCTTCTTTGGGTCAGTGGTGATTTTCCCGCTCTGGCTGCAGACAGTGATGGGCTACACGGCCGGGATTGCAGGCCTTGCCACAGCGCCCGTCGGTCTGCTGGCGCTCGTGCTATCGCCCTTGATCGGACGCAATATGCACAGGCTCGATCTGCGCCTGGTGGCGAGTCTGGCGTTCCTGGTGTTCGCGTTCGTGTCGATCTGGAATTCCACCTTCACCCTCGACGTGCCGTTCAGTCAGGTGATCCTGCCGCGACTGGTGCAGGGTATCGGCGTGGCGGGTTTCTTCGTGCCGATGACGACCATCACGCTCTCAAGCATTTCCGATGAGCGCCTGGCGAGCGCTTCCGGTTTGTCGAACTTCCTGCGTACGCTATCAGGCGCCATAGGCACGGCGATCAGCACGACCTTCTGGGAGGACGATGCGATCTATCACCATGCGGTGCTGACGGAATCGGTGAACGTGTATTCGCCCAATACCACGGCGTATCAGGACGCGCTGGCGAATCTTGGCTACGCGGGCCAAAGCATGACCGCCAAGATCAATGACGTGGTGACGTCGCAGGGCTACATGATGGCGACCAACGACTTCTTCCGCATATCCTGCGTGGTGTTTCTGGTGCTGGCTGCGCTGGTCTGGATCACGAAGCCCAGAAAAGGCGCGGGACCGTCCCTGGGCCATTGACGGCCCGAGGACGGCCCCGCAACGCTTCGTTGCGCGCTTGCGCCCGTTTAGCGAGCCGTTACGCCGTTGGTCTGGATTTCCACGCGGCGGTTCTGCGCGCGGCCGTTCGCCGTGGCGTTCGATGCGACCGGCTTCGACGCACCGTAGCCATGCACCTCGTACTGGCCGGCGTGCAGTCCGCGCGATTGCAGATAGTTGCGCACGGTTTGCGCACGGCGCATCGAGAGGCGCTCGTTATAGGCCTTCGAGCCGACGGAGTCGGTGTGGCCGTCGATGACCACCGTGCCGATATTTACGCCGTCGCTGTCCGACACGAACTTGTCGAGCGTCGCCTTGCCGCCCGGCAGAAGCTCGGACTTGTCGAATGCGAAGTTGGCGTCCGCGTTCAGCGTGATCGTGCGCGGCGGTTGCGGGATGGGCGTGGGGGGCGGCTGCGGGACCGGCTGCTGCACGACCGGTTGCGGCGCCTGGCAGACGAACATGATTTCGCGCGGATCGTTTTCGGGCTGGAAGCCTGCTGCGGCGCGATCGACCGACGAGACACGCATCGGCTGCTTGTCGCCGCAGATCTCGTTGACCTTCTTCATACAGGCCTTGGAGCTTTCAAGCAGTCCCTGGCACTGCACACGATAAGCCTGCGTGCCGTTGGCGAGCGTGACGACGTCGAGATTGTGCATAGGGCCCGACGCGGTGGTGCAGCCAGCGGCGACGATCAGGAAACCCAGCATGCTGGCTGGTAGAAGTCGCATTTTCATTGTTTGGATTCGGATGATTGGAGAGGAGTGGAACTGTCCGGCGCACGCCGAAGCAGGCTCAAGATACTTTTCCCCAGCAAGCCGCCCAATCAGAAAATGCCTAAATCATCAATCGAATTGATTCGACTCCGGTGTTCTCTCAATTTTTCGATTCGAAATTAGGAGAACTCGCAATGTCGAGCAAGCATGCCCCGGAATGCGGGGGCATGCAGCGAGGCGCGAGGTGGCGTGCTTGTGTCAGCGCCAGCTCAAGGCGCGGGAGCCGACGCGCCCTGCGCACTTTGCGGTGCATCGCCGGCATCGCCCGTTTCGCTCGCGCCCTTGCCGCCCGGGATCGACTGTTCGATGCCAGTACGCACGTACTGCTTGAAAGCCGCGCCCGCCGCCCACGGATCGGGCTTGCAGCCGATCGCGCTATCGCAATGCGCCGCAAAGCCGATGGTGGTGGTGCCGTCGCCGTTCGGGGTTTTGGTGATTTCGTAGGCAAGCGCGCGTTTGCCGCCGCCGGGGCCGGCGGTCTGGATCAGCGAATCGGTGACGGTCTGCACTTCGTACATCGAATGGCCGCGCACCCAGTCCTGGGCGCGTTGCCACCAGATATCGCACTGCGGCTTGTCGCTGCAGGTGAGCGGCGCGGTGGCGATCTGCATGACGTCGGGGTCGACCTGGCCGCGCGGCGCGCAGGCAGCCAGCGCCGCGCAGAGCAGGATCGGCAGGGTTCGTTTCATCGCGTGGGTTCCTCCCTATAGGGGCACGCGCGCCGCGCGGCCCGTCCGTTTTGTCGATTGCATCGATTGCGTGACTCGTTGGAGTCCCTGCAAGACTATAAGGGATGGAACCAGGGATTGAAGCGCAGCAGGCGCAGCCCGTCAGTGCATGCCGCAAGTGCAATGCCTGCTGCGCCGGATCCGGCGTCGAGAAAACCCGCGCTCAGACGCTGAAGCGATTGAGCGTATAAGCGCGATAAGCCGCGACAAAGGCATCGAACGAGCCCACTTCCTCGCGTTCGAGCCTGGCCTGCTCGTCAAGCGATTCACGGGCGAGCTTGTCGAAATGCGCTGTCGTCTGTGCGTCGAGCGGACGCGCAAGGAAATCCGCGGCATGACGCTCGCTTTGTGCGAGCGCAAATTGCAGGAAGCTTTGCTGCTCGTCGCGCATCGTTTGCAGCACGCGCGCGGAAGGCGTGAGCGACGCATCGGCCAGTTTCGCGCGCTGGGCCGCGAGCGCTCGCGCGTGTTCGTCGCTGCCGTGCAGCGCGTCGAGCATCGCCGCCGTGTGTTCGATCTTCTCGAACAGTTCCGTTGCCCAGTCCTGCATGGCGACGGGCTGGCCGCCGCGCATGAGCGTAAGCCCCGGCTTGCGCCCTTCCTTCGTGACGAGGCCGAAGTTCTCGTCGGCTTGCGCGTAATCGGCTTGGGGCAGCGGCGGGCTGTCGTCGAGCGCGCAGGCGAGCAGATAGGCGTCCAGAAAACGCGCCGCTTCCAGCGAGATGCCGATGGGCTCGAACGGGTCGATGTCCATGCAACGCACTTCGACGTACTGCACGCCGCGCGCGGCGAGCGCATGCAGCGGCCGCTCGCCGGGCCAGGTCACGCGCTTCGGGCGGATCGTCGAATAGAACTCGTTTTCGATCTGCAGGATGTTGGTGTTGATCTGCACCCACTCGCCGTCGCGATGCGTGCCGATCGCCTCGTAAGGCGGATACGGCTGGCTCACGGCCTGCGCGAGCGCATCGAGATAGCCCGGCAGCGTGTCGTAGTCTGCACGCAGCGCCGATTGACCCGTCGTGTTCGAATAGCCGAGGTCGCTCATGCGCAGGCTGGTCGCGTACGGCAGGTAGAGCGTATCGGCGTCGAGGCTTTGCAGCGTGTGCTGGCGACCGCGCAGAAAACGCGCGTCGAGCGCGGGCGAAGCGCCGAACAGATACATCAGCAGCCAGTTCGTGCGGCGGAAATTGCGGATCAGCGCGAGATAGCGTTCGGACTGGTAATCCGTCTGCGTGGCCGTCGATTGATCGTGCGCATGCAGCACGCGCCACACTTCTTCGTTGAGCGAATAGTTGTAGTGGATGCCGGCGATGCACTGCATGGTGCGGCCGTAGCGCAGCGCGAGACCCATGCGGTAGACGTACTTCAGCTTGCCGATGTTCGAATTGCCGTAGCGCGCGATGGGAATGCCGTCGTCGCTTGCGGGCAAAATGCCGGGCATCGATTCGTTCCAGAGCATTTCGCCGTCGCGCGCGAGCACGCTATAGACGTAGCGATGCAGTTCGTCGAGCTTATCGAGCGTGATCGCAGCGTCCGGCTCGGCGGGCGTGATGATCTCGATCAACGCTTCCGAATAGTCGGTCGTGAGCGACGGATGCGTGAGTGCCGAACCCAATGCCGCGGCGTGCGGCGTCATGGCGAGATGACCGTCGCGCGTGACCCGCAGGCTTTCCTTTTCGATGCCGCGCAGACCGCGCGTGAGCGCGTCGCGATGCGGCCCGGCGCTCAGCACGGAAAGGCGCTGCGTGAGAACGTCGTTCGTGCGTGTAGAGGTCGTGTCTGGCATTGAGGACTGGTCGGGCACTGGCCGGCGGCGACGCCGCTGTTGCACGCTGTTGCATACACGCGCGCGCCGCTGGCTGGGAATTTTTCGGTAGCGGGCACTTTAACATCTCGCCGAAAGACCTGCTTGAGGCCACCTCGGGGTTGCCTTCGCGGCCAGCTTGACGTCGCCGCAAGTCAATTCTGGCGGGGGTTTGAGCGCCTTACGCGGGTCACTGGCTGCACGGTCGATGCGGCCTTGTCGAAGCCGCCGCAATAACGTCGATGGCGGTGTGCTGCTACACATCGCGCCTCCCGCGTCAGCCCCCACGCGCCGCGCCGGCGCGATCGGCGATTTCGTTCCAGAGATGCATGGCCGCATAGGCGCGCCACGGACGCCAGGCGTCGGTGCGCTCGCGTTGTTGCGTCGCGCGCACAAGCGCGGGGTCGCGCGCCGCGATGGCTTGCATCAGTACGAGGTCGGTGGCGGGCCAGGCGTCGGCGTCGCGCCAGGCGCGCATCGCCACGTATTCGACGGTCCACGGGCCGATGCCCGGCAACGCCAGCAGCGCCGCGCGCATGGCGTCGAGCGTGGGGGTCCCGGCCGCGGCGTTCTGGCGTTCGATGGCGACTTCGCCGCTCGCGACGGCCGCTGCGAAACCCTGCAACGCCGCGATGCGCTTGCCCGGCATGCCGATGCCGGTGAGATCCGCCGCAGCCAGATCGGCGGGCGCAGGAAAGCGCCACGCCGTGCGCGCATGCGGATGGCCCTCGATAGGTTTGCCGACGCGCTCGACCAGCCGCCCGACGATCGTGGTCGCGGCTTTGACGCTGACCTGCTGGCCGACGATCGCGCGTATCACCAGTTAGAACCCTGACCACGCGCCCGGCACGCGCAAACCGGGCGCGGCGGTCACGAGCGGCCCGAGCCACGGATCGGCGCCCAGTCCCCCGGCAATTGCCGCCGGATTCGCATGGATGTCGAACACGCGCCCGAGCGGCGCGGCGAGCGCAGCCGCATGCCTGCTCACCGGCCCGTCGATCTGTGCGACGAGACAACGCTTGCGCGCATGACGACGCACGGCGAGCGTGCCGCTCGCGCCATTGAAGTCGATGGCGCGCAGCCACGCGCCGTCCTCGACCGCTTCCACGCCAGGCGTTGCGCGGCCCGCGAGGAAGCGCAGCATGCGCGGCCAGTCATAGGGCGCGCGAAACGGCAGTTCGAGCGTGGCGCTCGCGTCTTCGGCGGGTTCGGGGACTTCGTCGGTTCGCTGGACAGCGCTCAAGCAGTGGTCTCCGGCGGGATGTTGACTTTGCTGGCGCGCTCGCGCCTTTCGAGTCGCGTGCCAGGTTGCACGGTTTGCATGGTCACGTGCACTTCGCCCGCGCGCGCTTCGGCGTCGATCAGCGCGGCCTTGCGCTCCAGGCCCCAGCGATACCCCGCGAGCGCGCCGCCCTTTTGCACCACGCGATGGCAGGGAATCGCCAGCGCTACGGGGTTCGATGCGCATGCGCTCGCCACGGCGCGCACCGCGCGCGGCGAGCCCAAGGTTTCGGCGATCTCGCTGTAGCTGCGGGTCTCGCCATAGGGAATGCGCTGGAGCGCGTCCCAGACGCGCTGCTGGAACGCCGTCGCGGCAATGTCGAGCGGCAGTTCGATACGTTCGCTGCGGCCGTGCAGATAGGCGTCGATCTGCGCCACGAAGGGCGCGAGGCCCGCGGCATCCTCGACGCAACTGGCGTTTTCAAAATCCGCGCGCAGGCTGTCGCTCAATGCCTGGGCGTTGTCGCCGAAAGCGATGCGGCAGATGCCTTTGTCCGTCGCGGCGATGAGCACGCGCCCAAGCGGCGTGGCCGCGCCCGCATAACGGATCGTGAGGCCCGCGCCCTTGCGCCGGAACGCCGAGGGCGCCATGCCCAGCTCGCCCGCCACGCTCTCGTAGAGCCGCGACGACGAGTTGAAGCCCGCGTCGGCGCTGGCGCGCGTGACATCGACGCCTTGTGCGAGCGCGTCGCGCAGCACCGCGCCGCGCCGGGCCGCCTGATATTGTCGCGGCGAGACGCCCAGCACGCGCTTGAACAGGCGCTGGAGGTGGAACGGGCTCAGATGCACCGCTTCGCCTAGCTGGGCGAGCGTGAGGCGCTCCTGCGGATCGGCGTCGAGGGCCGCGCAGGCGCGGCGCACGATCTCCAGCTCGCGCGGCAGGCCGCCGGGACGGCAGCGTTTGCATTCGCGGTAGCCGGCGGCGCGGGCGCTGTCGGCGTCGGCGAAAAAATCGACGTTTTCGCGGCGCGGCAGGCGCGACGCGCAAGAGGGGCGGCAGAACACGCCGGTGGTGCGCACGCCGTAGAAGAACTGGCCATCGGCGCGGGCGTCGCGCGCCGCGATGGCGGCCCAGCGCGCGCCATCGTCCGCGATGTCGGCCTCGTCGAGGCTTGCTGAACTTGCTGAAGCGGTGGACTGGACGGCGTTCATGTCAGGACTCCCGGTGAGAGCGAATGCGATGGTCCCACTGTAGTCGCCCGTCCGCGTGCGGGCGCGCCGGATCTTGCGCTGTCGTCCGGCACGCTTGATCGATCAGCTTATGGACGCGCTCAGTGTCTATTTTGCCCTTTTGCGCCACGCCGATGAGCTCGCCAACCGGCCCTTTTCAAGGGCGCCGCCGCCTGCACGCCCGGGTTTCGCCCGAGCCTCGGCCGGACTTCAAAAGCGCGCTGCGACAATTTGGCACCATTGCGGGTTTTCCCTAAAAATTTGTTGCAACGCGTCAGAGCGCTGTGTATAGTGGTTCTTGTCTCCTCCATGTCTCCTCCTGATATGGATTAAGCCCGCTCACAGCAGCGGGCTTTTTTTCGTCCAGCGTTTTTGCACGCGCTGCGGCCGACTTTCCCCGCCCGATTTCCCTCTACACTGCCCGAATCCACTCACGCGCGCCGCAACGGCCCAGCCAGCGGGGAAGACCATGCAGATCCAGATTCGCGAAATCGACCATGTCGTGATCCGCGCGGGCGACCCGGCGGCCATGACGCGTTTTTACTGTGAGATTCTGGGTTGCCGCGTCGAGCGCGAGGAGCGCGAACTGGGGCTGGTGCAACTGCGCGCCGGGCGCTCGCTGGTCGATCTGATCGCGGCGGGTGGTCCGCTCGACCGTAACGCCAACGGCGGCGCGGGCCGCAACATGGATCATCTCTGCCTGCGCGTGGAGCCGTTCGACGGCGAGGCGCTCAGGGCCTGGTTGATGCAGGCGGGAGCGCATCCCGGCGAGGTGGTCGCGCGCTATGGCGCTGAAGGCCTGGGACCGTCGCTTTATCTGTACGATCCCGAAGGCAACATGGTCGAGCTGAAAGGCCCGCCTGCTGACTGATGTGATGCGGCGTCAGACGTTCTCGGGCGCCTTGAGAACTGTCCATTCGACGGCCACCGGCTCGCTTTTCTCACTGCCGATCCACGCTGCGCCGTCCTGAACCGTGCATTGCAGCCGCATGGTGCGCTCCGCGAGCTTGCCCAGCGAAGCCGCCACGCCTTCGCCCAGCGTCCACACGGTGACGTTGCGCAGGCGTTCCACCTTGCTGCGCACGCCCTGCCACCAGATGTCGGACGTGCGGCCGCCATAAGCGATCACGACGACTTCCTCGGAACGGCCGCTGGCCTTGGCAATGCGGCGCTCATCCGGCTGGCCGACCTCGATCCAGGTCTGGATCGCGCCCGTGTAGTCCTTGCTCCATAGATCCGGCTCGTCGGTATCGGAGAGGCCCTTGCAGAATTCCAGACGCTCGCCCGCGAACAGCGCGAAGGCGGCGATGCGGACCATCATCCGGTCGTCGGTTTCCGAGGGATGGCAGGCGATCGTCAGCGCATGGTCGGCGTAGTAATGCCGGTCCATGTCCGCAATCTGAAGCTCTGCCTTGAAGATGGTCGATTTGAGTGCCATGCCGAATCCCGCGCCGCGCAAAAGCCGCACATGATAGCGAGTTCCAGCACGTCCTGTGCCGCATTCGTCGGACGGCAGCGCGCTGGATCATCAGGCATGATCTGTCGCGAAAATGACGATGCCGTGACGCCTTGGCGCCAATCCGGCGTTTTTCGTGCGGCCGTTACGGCCTGACGAAGCGGTCGCTGGTCCAGAGACCATGATCGTCGGCGTTGGCTGCATTCACGAATTCGATGTCGTGGCCGTCCACGCGAACGACGCGAAAGGTCTGGTTGTCCGGGGTGGAGAGGCAGCGGAAATCCGCGAAATATTCCTGCATCTGCTGTTGCTCGCCTGCCTGTTCATGCAGCGTGACGGCGTCTAGCTTGTCTTTCGAAAGGCAGCCATACGATCCGGGTTTGAATTGCACCGTTTGCTGCGGTCTGACCGCGGCGTCCTGCGCTTGCGCAGCGACGCAGCACAGCAGACCGGCGGTGAGCAGGGCCGTCGTTGCCGGCATTTTCATGATTGGCTCCTCGCTCGCGCCGCTTGCGCACGGTGCAGATTGTTATTCAGGTTAGCTATGTATTTAACGGTTCTATCCCGGCCAACTTTCTGAATCTAGAAGACGGCAAGCGGAGTGCAAGGACGTCTTGTGTGCGTGCGCAGCAAAGGTGAACCCTTGGGGCGTTTGCGAGCGCTGTCGGAAAGCGCTGGCGCAGCGCACATCGTCTTCGTGATCGCTTCTGCGCAAACGCACGCGATTACTCGCAGGGCGCAGAAGAAAAACGATGCCAGGCGCGCCCTTGCACAGCCAGAAACTTCGTGGATAAATGGGATACCCCTACCGGCTAAGCGCCACGGAGACCGTCATGACTCTTGCCCACTGGCTGCCTTTTGCAATCGCATCGGCAATACTCGTCACCATTCCCGGACCGACCGTGCTGCTCGTGGTGTCCTATGCGCTCGGCCATGGGCGTCGCTACGCGCTCGCGACCACCGCCGGCGTAGCGCTGGGGGACTTTACGGCGATGACAGCCTCGATGCTCGGTCTCGGCGTGATCCTTGCCGCCTCCGCGACACTATTCTCGATGCTCAAATGGGTCGGTGCGGCGTATCTGATTTACCTCGGCATCAAACTCTGGCGCGCGCCGGTCATGGCAGCCGATACCGCCGACACTTCTGAAACCCGCACCGGTCGCATCTTCGCGCACGCTTACGCCGTCACCGCCCTTAATCCGAAGAGCCTGATTTTCTTCGTCGCCTTCGTGCCGCAGTTCATCGACCCGCACGCCGCTGCGCTGCCGCAGATCGTCATCTTCGAGGCGACCTTCCTCGTGCTTGCCACGCTCAACGCGTTCGGCTACGCCGTGCTTGCGGCGGCAGCGCGCCGCGCCGTGCGCAGCCCGCGGGTGCAACGCGTGGTCAACCGCACTGGCGGGTCGCTGCTGATCGGCGCCGGACTGTTTGCTGCGGTCTGGAAGAAGTCGGCGGCCTGACAAAGGCCCTCGCTTTCGCGTTGTCGTCAACCCGGTAAGATCCGGGCACATGACCTGCTCCAGCGTTTGCGTGCGGCGGTGCACCTTTTTTTGATGAATCAGTATTCGCCCGCAGTACAAGTTGTAGCTTTCCGGCTACAATGAATTCGCAACCGCTTGACAACCAGGAGCTTATCGTGATCGAGCACGTAATACTGGGCGCGTTTCTGGTCATCCCCCTCGTCATTGTCGTTTTTCTGTTTTCGGACGAAATCCTGGAGGAGCATAGGCAGCGCGTAGAGGCGGGGGCACCTCATATCGATTGGCGTCATCCACTGCGCCGCATCCTGCATCACTGATTTGGGGCACGATTGACGGTCCGGCACCTGCCGCCGGGCCGACATTCATGTCTGGCGCGGGGGCGCCGCCGTTGAGGCAGCAGGTGTCGGGTCTGATCGCAGGAGGGACTCATGGATTTTGAGTTCTCCTGGATGACGAACTACGTCGCCCTGTTCGCGCTGAGGGTCTGTTCATCGCTCTGTCTTTTGCTCTGTATTTGCGTTGTCCCGGCGCCGGCAGGCGTCGCGATCCCCCGCCTGCAGCGACTGATTCGCATGCCGAATCAAACTCATCGCCTCCCCGCGCACCGTAATTCATCGGCTGCGTAATTCGTCGTTACCACTTGCATCACCTGTATCCGCGCTTCGCGACGACAATCGCTCGCACGTTTTCAAAGGTTCTCAAGGAGAACGTCATGCGTAAGATTGCAGCCGTACTGGTGGTAGCGGGATGCGTGCTGGCGGCCGGTCCGGCCAGCGCGCATGATCATGGCGGCGATGTGGTGGGCGCGCTCGTTGGCGGCGCGCTGCTTGGCGCGGTGGTGGGTGCGGCGATCAACAGTGGCCCGGCCGTGGCTTATCAGGCGCCGCCCGTCTACGCCGAACCGGCACCGGCGCCCGTACCGGTCTATGTCGAACCGGCTCCTGTCTACGCCGCCGCGCCCGCGCCGGGCCGTTGCTACGACCGGTATTCGGGCCGCTACGTGCCCTGCGCGCCGCCCCAACCGTCTCCGCCGCCCGCAGCGTATTACGGCTATGGCGACGGTGGCGGCTACGGTCAGCCCGGCTGGTAAGCGGGCACGTCCTGCTCGATCGGCGTGATCTGCAGATTCAGCTTTTGCGTCAGCCTGACGATCGTGAATTCAACCGCGCGGCCGATGCGCGAGGCGTCGAGCAGACGCTGAAGCGCATCGATGCCGTCGACGGCCACGCCGTCGATCGCGACAATCGTATCGTCCACGCGCAGCCCGCCCAGCGCGGCGGGACCGCCCTTCACCAGTTCCATCACGCGCACGCCGCTCGTCGCATCCAGTTCGAAAAACCGTTGAATCCTGCGGGCGATCGGCACGGTCGTACCGGCGATGCCAACGTGCGCCCGGCGCACTCGCCCGTGCGCGAGCAACTGCGTAATCACCCACTTCGCGGAATCGATTGCCGTGGCGAAGCAGATCGCCTGAGCGCCCGGGATGATGGCGGTGTTCACGCCGATCACCTGGCCCGCCGAATTGACTAGCGGGCCGCCCGAATTGCCGGGATTGAGCGCGGCGTCGGTCTGGATCACGTCGTAAATCATTCGTCCCGAGTTGGAGCGCAACGATCTGCCAAGCGCCGACACCACGCCCGTGGTGACCGTCTGCGCAAGACCGAGCGGACTGCCTACGGCAATCGCGATCTGTCCCACTCGCAGCTTCGCCGATTCGCCTAGTTGTGCATGCGGCAGAACCTCGGAAGCGCCGATGCGCAGGACCGCGAGATCGGTGCTCGGATCGTCGCCGACCAGATCGGCGTCATAGGTCGAACCGTCGGCGAGCGTCATGCGCAGCGCGCTCGCGCCATGCACGACGTGGCTATTGGTCAGCAGATAGCCATCGGGAGTGAACAGGAAACCCGAACCGCTGCCGCCGCGCGCCGCGCCCTGGCTTGCAGATGGCGCGCGGCGCTCGACCGCGATATGGGCGACGGCGTGCTGCACGCGTTCGAGCGCGCCGATGACGGTTTGCGAATAGGCGTCGAGCAAGGCTTCGTCGCCGTGAGGACGGGTGTTCGCGCGGTCGGCGTTGGCGTCAGTGGCTGCGAGGTCGCGCGCGAGATCGTCGATGAAGGATGGACGTCTTCCCACGATCAGGATTCTCCGATGAATGTGCGCCGTACATGCAGGGGCTCAAGCATGATTTCAAGAGGCTTACCTTGATCGCACAGCGGGCGCGGCAAGTTCGTTTTGAGGGGCGGATTGACGACCGTCAGCGAAAGTCAACGATTGTCAGATCCGTTGCGCAGCCATTGAAGCGACAGGAGCGAGCTACGACAATGGTTCTGCGGCGACGTCCCCTCGCGCCGTGCTGTCAGTAGTTGTTGGCAAGCTCTTTCGCCGCGGCCGCTGCCGCGGCTATTTTTTGCCGCGTGCTCTCGCAGGCATCGCGCCGTTGACCCAATCCCGCGCACAACAGAAAAAAGCCCGCACTGTGGCGGGCTAATCCATGCTCGGGTTACATGGCGAGGTAAATCAAATCGGCATTGCGGCGCCCTATTTGCGGGCTGCGCGCCGACCCGCTCGTCAGGCGGCGAGGCGCGCCTTGAGCTGCAGACGTTCGAGTTGCGTCATCAGCGAGTCGATCGTACGAAACTGGGTTTGCGAGAGCTGGGCCGAGTCGAGGAGATTCGACAGGCGGCGATGCCAGTACTCGACGGAGAGAATCGGAACCGTACCGTCTATCAACAGTGACGGCACCATGACGCGCATGATGTGCGCGATTTCCTGATCGATGAACATGATTTCGTTAGGCCCCCGGAACGGTCCAGATCTCATTTATTTGATTGGATCTGTGATGTCACTCTAGTTCGCCGGTGGCCGGTGACTAGCTATCACAATTGATAGGGGCGCGAGAGGCATGGCCAGGTGATGCGCGAGAGGGCCGCCAGAGGGCCATTCCAGCACCCTCGACGTTCGGTTGACAGGCTTGAGCCAGGAGATATCCTGGTGTTATGCCGTTGTCCTTAATGTCGCCAGCCGTGGCCGTAATAGCCGCCAACGCCGACCCCAACATTCACTGCAGGCGCGGCGTAATAACCTGGAGCGTAACCGTAACCGTAGGCCGACGCCGGCGCATAGGCATAAGGGGGCGCTACAACGCAGCCCGTGAGCGAAGCGATGCCTGCAGCGGCGAGCAAGGCACCAAAGAGTCGAAACGTTTTCATGATGTTCTCCCGAATGCATTGATTGTCGGCAATCGCGAGGTTTGAAAACGAAACGATGTGTGACCGCTCGTTACGGCGGTAAAAATCCGGGGCGGTAATACGCGAGCGCGGTGTAAGCCGTTGCAATCGGCTCACAAACCTTACTGATTGCCGACGACCGGCATCAGCGATATGTCGATGTCGAGCTGGATGATTTGGGATCCTGCTTATTTGGGTGCGAATTACTTGCCGATGCAAAACCGGCTGAAAATCACCCCAAGCAGATCGTCCGACGTGAATTCGCCCGTGATCGAGTTCAACGACTCCTGGGCAAGCCGCAACTCCTCCGCGAACAGATCTAGCGATTGCGCATTCTGCTGCGCATGGTCAGCGGCCTGCGCGAGTTGCTCGCGTGCGGCGCGCAATGCGATCAGATGGCGCTCTCGTGCGAGATAAACGCTTTGCGCGTCCGCCTGCCAGCCCGCGATACGCAGCAGTTCAGCGCGCAGGAGCGCTACGCCGTCACCCTGCTTCGCCGAGAGCCGCACTTCGCACAGCTCGGCGCCATGATCCATCGCGCGCTTCGCGACTTCGGGCGCCACATCGGTGAGATCGGTCTTGTTGAGCACGCGCACCACCGGCACGCCCGCCGGAAAACGGGCGGCAATCGTATCGTCTTCCGCTGTCATGCCCACACGCGCGTCGAGCAGATGCAGCACCACATCGGCACGGCCGATTTCGCTCCACGTGCGCTCGATACCGATCTTTTCCACCTCGTCTTCGGTTTCGCGCAGCCCCGCCGTGTCGATGATGTGCAGCGGAATGCCTTCGATCTGGATCGTCTGCGAAATCTTGTCGCGCGTGGTGCCAGCCACCGGCGTGACGATCGCGAGCTCCGCGCCCGCGAGTGCGTTGAGCAGCGATGATTTGCCGACATTCGGCTGCCCCGCGAGCACGACCGCGAGACCCTCGCGCAGCAGCGCGCCCTGACGCGCTTCGGACAGCACGTGGTCGAGCTGCGCGCGGATCGCGCTGAGCTTGCCGCGCGCATCGGCGGCTTCGAGGAAATCAATCTCCTCCTCGGGGAAATCGAGCGTCGCTTCAACCAGCATGCGCAGCGTCACGACGTTGTCGACCAGCGCGTGAATATCGCGCGAGAACGCGCCGTCAAGTGAGCGCCCCGCCGAGCGCGCGGCGGCTTCGGTACTGGCTTCGATCAGATCGGCGACGGCTTCGGCCTGCGCGAGGTCGAGCTTGTCGTTGAGGAAGGCGCGGCGCGTGAATTCGCCGGGTTCGGCCAGGCGCAGGTCGAAGGCGCGTCCCGCCTCGATGCAGCGTTGCAGGACCAGCTGCAACACGATCGGGCCGCCGTGGCCCTGCAGTTCCAGCACGTGTTCGCCCGTGTACGAATGCGGCGCCGGGAAATACAGCGCGATGCCGCGGTCGAGCACGGTGCCCGCGCCGTCCAGGAACGGCACGTAGCTCGCGTGCCGGGCGGCCAGCGTCTGGCCGGTCAGCGCCTGCATGAGCGCAACGGCTGCCGCCGCGCCCGCGCGGCCAGCCGACACCCGCACGACCCCGATTCCGCCGCGACCGGGCGCAGTGGCAATGGCGACGATGGGATCGGTGTCGGTGGCGAGCATGGCGGATGTAGTCGAGTTGAAGCGGTGTGATCGGATGTCGGCGGCGAAGCGCCTGAGCGTATTCTGGCGCCTGCGCAAAAGTGCATGGATTGTAACGCCTCGCCTTTGCGCGGCTGGCCTGCTGCGAGACCAGGAACACTCGCAATTTATCCCAAATTAGATAAGCATTGTCTTAGACTGTATTGGTGAATTTAAGAGAGTATCGCCACGAAAGCGCAAGAAATAACCAGTCAGCCTACTTTTTCGCTCATATGACAAATTGTTGAGGTAGTTGCGTTTTTAGGCGATTTGTAGCTTTTATGGGGTATATGTAGCTCAACTGGTTGTCAACTTCGACGAAAGCCGATTGCACAATCAGCGTCATGCCAACCTCCGAAGAAAAAGCCGCCTTCGCCGAACGTCTCAAGTTCGCCATGAAGCGCGCACCCGAAAAACTGCGCGGCAGCACTGATCTGGCCAACCGGTTCAACCTGCGTCATCACGGCGAGCAGCCGGTCTCGCCGCAGACCGCCCACAAGTGGCTGAGCGGTCGCACCATTCCCACCAGCGACAAACTGGAAACGCTGGCTGAGTGGTTCGACGTGGATGTGCATTGGCTCCACTACGGTCCGTCGCCGGGCAAATCCGCGCCTGCCGTACCCAAGCCGCGCAAACCCGACGACAAATACCCGCTTTCCGAGGAAACGCTCGAACTCGCTTCGAAGATCGAATCGTTGAGCGAGCACCACCGCTATCTGGTGGAAGAACTGGTTTCGCAGTTTTACGGCGGCCCCGCAAAGGGCTAGTGCACGAGTATCGGGCAGATCGCACGCCATCCGCGCAGCCATGAAAAAAGCCGCCTGACGAAAGTCAGGCGGCTTTGTTTTTCAGGCGTCGAAACCCGCTGCTTTAAGCGGTTTCCTTTTCCTTCTTCTTGCCTTTGCCCATCATGCGCGTGATGTAGTACTGCTGCGCGATCGAGAGCACGTTGTTCACGACGTAGTACAGCACCAGACCCGCCGGGAAGAAGAAGAACATGACCGAGAACGCGATCGGCATGAACATCATCATCTTGGCCTGGACCGGGTCCGGCGGCGTCGGGTTCAGACGCGTCTGCAGGAACATCGAGACCGCCATCAGCACCGGCAGGATGAAGAACGGATCCTGCTGCGAAAGGTCGTGAATCCACAGAATCCACGGCGCGCCGCGCATTTCCACCGACGACAGCAGCACCCAGTAAAGCGAGATGAACACCGGAATCTGGATCACCACCGGCAGACAGCCGCCGAACGGATTCACCTTCTCGGTCTTGTACAGCTCCATCAGCGCCGCGTTCATCTTCTGCGGGTCGCTCTTGAAGCGCTCGCGCAGCGCCTGCATGCGCGGCGTGATTTCCTTCATGCGCGCCATCGACTTGTAGCTCGCGGCCGACAGCGGGAAGAACACCGCCTTGATCAGCAGCGTGAGCAGCACGATCGCCCAGCCCCAGTTGCCCACGTAGCCGTGGATCTTTTCGAGCAGCCAGAACAGCGGCTTGGCGATGATCGTCACCCAGCCATAGTCCTTAACCAGCTCCAGACCCGGCGCGATGCCTTCGAGCATGCGCTCTTCTTCAGGGCCGGCGAACAGGCGCGCCTGCACGTTGTCGGTCGCGCCCGGAGCGATCGTGCCGAGCGGCTGCTTCACGCCCACGCGATAGAGCGCGTTGTCGAACTTCTCGACGTAGATGTCACGCTTGACGCCTTGCTGCGGAATCCACGCGGTCGCGAAGTAATGCTGCACCATCGCCACCCAGCCGTTGTCGGCCTGGCTCACGAAGTCGGCCTTGTTCTTGTCGATGTCGCTGAACGAGATCTTCTGGAAGTGATGCTCGTTCGAGTACACCGCCGGGCCGATGAAGGTGTGCGAGAAGCGCGGCGTTTCCACCGGCTCGCTGTCGCGCACGAGCTCCATGTAGAGCGTGGGCGAAACCGGCGTGCTGCCCAGGTTCTGCACCTTCGTATCCACGCCGATCACATAGCTGCCCTTCGTGAACGTGTAGGTCTTGGTGACCTTCACGCCGCCCTTTTCGGGCGATTCGAGGCTGATCTGGAACGAGCCGGCGTCGCCGCTCAGTTCGCGCGGACCGGGCGCCGCCGTGTAGATGTCGTTGTGGTTCGGGAAGTCGCCGCCGAGCAGACCCGTACGCGCGAGGTACGTATGGTCCTTCGTGTGGTCGAACAGGGTGATGTACTGGTCGGGCTGCTTGCCGTCGCCTTCCTTCACGAGCGAGAGCTTCGTGAGCGTGCCGCCGCGCGTGTCGATCTCACCGTCGTAGACGTCGGTGTGGAAGTGCACGAGCTGGGCGGTGGCGGCGGCGGGCTGCGCCGCGCCGGTCGGCGCCTGGCCTGCGCCCGCGGCCGGCAGGTCGGAAGCGGCGTCAGGGGCGCTGGCGGGCGCGGCGCCGCTGGCGGCAGTCTGCTGCGTTTGCGTCGCGCTCGGGAAGAACATCGACTGACGTCCGTGGTCGCGCTGCCAGTTGTCGTACAGCATGACCGCTGACATGAAGAAGATGACCCATAGGACGGTGCGTTTGATATCCATGCGTTGTCTCAGTGTCGATGGAATGGCGCATCAGCGCTTATTCGGGGATGCAGGCGGGACCGGATCGACGCCGCCCGCCGAAAACGGGTGGCAGCGGCACAGCCGCCGGGCGGCGAGGTAAGTCCCGCGCGCGGCGCCATGATACTGGATTGCCTCGCGTGCGTAATCCGAACAGGAAGGGTAAAAACGGCAGCGGTTGCCGAGATAGGGACTCACGGCAAGCTTGTAGAAACGCAGTAAAGCGATCAGTACCGTTTGCATGGCGTGGCGGCCGCAGAGCGCCGCGTGGAAAGACGGACAACGTGCCGCACCCGCGTGGACAGCGGATGCAGCGTGCGCGGCGCAAACATGCGGCTCGCGCGCTGCGCTCATGGAGCGTCGGGCGCTTGCGGCGCTGCATTGCGCTTGGCGACCTCGCGTGCCGCCTTTTCGAGCAAATACTCGATTTCGGTACGGCACAGCGTCTTGAGCGGCGGCGACGAGGCGCCCGGCATGGCCTTGCGGTCGAATTTCGTATGCAGACGCAGCAGCAGATCGAAACCTTCGAACTGCGCGCGGCGCAAGCGAAACGCTTCGCGGGCAATGCGGCGCACCAGGTTGCGCGTGACCGCGCGCGGCGCATACTTCTTGCCGATCACGAGGCCGAGGCGCGCGTCTTTGCCCGTAGGCCGGCCGTACACCACAAAGTGGGCGGCACGGCGCCAGGGGCGCAAACGAAAAACGGATGAGAACTCATCCGTTTTCAGTAGCCTTGCGGCCTTCGGGAAAGCGGCCTGCGTTCGTAGCGAGGCGGCGCGCACATCCTCCGCTTTGCCCGATTCTTCCAGCTGTTCCGGCAGTGTCACGTCAGGCCCGCTATCGTCGATCGTGCGGATAGCGAAGCTATCGACAACACTGGGAAGCGCCGCTTAGATCGCGAGGCGCTTGCGACCCTTCGCACGGCGTGCGTTGATCACTTTGCGGCCACCGGCGGTCTTCATGCGCACACGGAAACCGTGGGTGCGCTTGCGACGGGTAACGGAAGGTTGGTAAGTACGTTTCATGTTGCTCTCACTTGTTGAGAAATGACCGCGGCGAGCATCGCGGAAAAAGCAATGGCCGGTGGTACAGGGATTGGTTTTCGCGGAACCCGCTATTTAATCCCGTTTTTCTTTGGCCGTCAATAGCTTAGGGTATCGGAAGGCGCGATTTCGTCCAGGTTCGACCCTGGCGACGCCTCGCGAAGACCCGCTCGCGACCAGGTTGCGCCGATGGGGCGCGAACACGCGCTGCGTTGATCCGTCCCTGTGGATAACTCCCAGGCCAGGAGAAATCGGCGTTAGAATCTCGCCTATCCCAAGAATCCTGCATGCCGCTCCGGCCCGCCTGCTTGCCGCAAACCCTTTGCCGCGCGGGCTTCCGGAGCATTTGCCGTCGCCCCGTCAGGGCCCCGTTGCGTTTGTGCGACATGCACGGCGCGGCAGCAATGCCTGCAAACAAAACGACCACAGCAACTCGATGAACGAATTCTGGCAACACTGTTCCGCACTGCTGGAGCGCGAGCTGACGCCCCAGCAGTACGTGACGTGGATTAAACCGTTGGCCCCGGTTGCCTTCGACGCTGCGGCGAACACGCTGCAGATAGCCGCACCCAACCGCTTCAAGCTCGACTGGGTCAAGAGCCAATTCTCGGGCCGTATCACCGATATGGCGCGCGACTTCTGGCAGACCCCTGTAGACGTGCAGTTCGTCCTTGATCCCAAGGCGGGCATGCGCGCGCCCGTGGCCGCCGCACCGGCGCCGCGCGCGCCGCTGGCGAGCACCCCGTTCGCGGAACCTGCTATCCAGGCAGCCCAGGCGCCGGCTTATCAGGCTTCACACGTCACTTCACACGCAAGCTCGCAGGCAAATCACGCGAACCCGGCCGGTCCGGGTTCGGCAGCGCTGGCCGCTGCCCAGCTTGCGCAGGCCAACGCCGCAGCGGCCCGGGCCGCGGGCGATGACGCCGCCGACCTCGATCTGCCGAGCCTCGACGCCAACGAAGCCGCAGCAGGCCGCCGCAGCTGGCGGCCGGGCCAGAGCGCGGCCGCAGCGGCGGCAAGCGGCGGCGAACCCGATCCGACCTACGAGCGCTCCAAGCTCAACCCCGTGCTCACGTTCGATAACTTCGTGACCGGTAAGGCGAACCAGCTGGCGCGCGCGGCGGCCATCCAGGTCGCGGACAACCCCGGCATCTCGTACAACCCGCTGTTCCTGTACGGCGGCGTGGGCCTGGGTAAGACTCACTTGATCCACGCGATCGGCAACCAGTTGCTGGTGGACAAGCCGGGTGCGCGCATCCGCTATATCCACGCCGAACAATATGTTTCCGATGTGGTGAAGGCGTACCAGCGCAAGGCGTTCGACGACTTCAAGCGCTATTACCACTCGCTCGACCTGCTGCTGATCGACGATATCCAGTTCTTCTCGGGCAAGTCGCGCACACAGGAAGAGTTCTTCTACGCGTTCGAGGCGCTGGTCGCCAACAAGGCGCAGGTGATCATCACGAGCGATACGTATCCGAAGGAAATCTCGGGTATCGACGATCGCCTGATCTCGCGTTTCGACTCCGGCCTGACGGTGGCGATCGAGCCGCCCGAGCTGGAAATGCGCGTGGCCATTCTGATGCGCAAGGCGCAGTCGGAAGGCGTGAACCTCAATGAGGACGTGGCTTTCTTCGTCGCCAAGCACCTGCGCTCGAACGTGCGCGAGCTCGAAGGCGCGCTGCGCAAGATCCTCGCGTACTCGAAATTCCATGGCCGCGAGATCTCGATCGAGCTGACCAAGGAAGCGCTCAAAGACCTGCTGACGGTGCAGAACCGCCAGATTTCGGTGGAAAACATCCAGAAGACGGTGGCCGACTTCTACAGCATCAAGGTCGCCGACATGTACTCGAAGAAGCGCCCCGCGAACATCGCGCGGCCGCGCCAGATAGCCATGTACCTGGCCAAGGAGCTGACGCAGAAGAGCCTGCCGGAAATCGGCGAGCTGTTCGGCGGGCGCGACCACACCACGGTGCTGCACGCGGTGCGCAAGATCGCCGACGAGCGCACCAAGGACGCGCAACTCAACCACGAACTGCACGTACTGGAACAGACGCTCAAGGGCTGATCGAGGCCGCAAGCCGTCTGGAGCCAACAGGAAATGCGCGGTGCCCCGGCGGTCTGGCTGCCGGGGCACTGTTTATTTCCCGGATCGCCCCCAATTTAGGGAAGTGGTCGGTTTTCAGGCACAATATGGGTTTAACCGCGGGCGGCCGGACCGCCTGCGGATTTCACGCCGCGGCCTGCGCTGCAGGGCGGCGCCAGGGCTTGTCGCCCCATGCCGTCACGCATGGCGCGGGCCCTGGACGGGATGCGCAGACCGCTACATCAACGAAGGAACTCTATGCAACTGGTCAAGACCGAACGCGATAACCTGCTGAGGCCGCTGCAAACGGTGAGCGGCATTGTCGAACGCCGCCATACGTTGCCGATCCTCGCCAATCTGCTGATCACCAAAAACGGTCCCGACGTCTCGTTCCTGTCGACCGACCTTGAGTTGCAGATCACCACGACCGCCGATTTCGGCGTCGGCAACGACCAGGTGGCCACCACCGTCGCCGCGCGCAAGCTGCTGGACATCCTGCGCGCGATGCCTGACGGCCAGGTCACGCTCACGCTCGCCGACAAGCGCCTCACGGTGCAGTCGGGCAAGAGCCGCTTCGCCCTGCAGACGCTCGCCGCGGACGAGTTCCCCACGGTGGCGCAGGCCAAGGACTTCGGCGCGAATCTCGCAGTGCCGCAGAAGACCTTCCGCCAGTTGCTGGGCATGGTCTATTTCGCCATGGCGCAGCAGGACATCCGTTATTACCTGAACGGCATGCTGCTCGTGGTGGATGGCGACCAGCTGATGGCCGTGGCTACCGACGGCCACCGCCTTGCGTTTTCGTCGATGAAGATCGAAGGCGGCGCATTCGCGCGCCAGGAAGTCATCATCCCGCGCAAGACCATCCTCGAACTCCAGCGTCTGCTCGAAGATATCGACGATTCGCTGAAGATCGACATCGGCTCGACGCAGGTGAAGTTCACCTTCGGCCAGGTCGAACTGGTGTCGAAGCTGGTGGAAGGCAAGTTCCCCGACTTCCAGCGCGTAATTCCGAAGGCGCACAAGAACACCTTCGAAATCGGCCGCGAAGAACTGCAACGCTCGCTGCAACGCGCGGCCATTCTCACCTCCGACAAGTTCAAGGGCGTGCGCTGCATCATCGAGCCGGGCCAGCTCAAGATCATGTCGACCAACGCCGACCAGGAAGAGGCGCAGGAAGAGCTGGAAATCGCCTACCAGGGCGACACCATCGACATCGGGTTCAACGTCACGTATCTGCTCGACGTCCTCGCGAACCTGAAGGTCGACACGCTTCAAGTGAGCCTTGGCGACGCCAGCTCCAGCGCGCTCATCACGATTCCCGAGAACGAGGAATTCAAGTACGTCGTGATGCCGATGCGCATCTAAATAGCGCGAAAGAAGAAGAACACCAGGGGGCGCTGAGCCCCTTTGGCGTTTTTATGGCTTTTCGAAAAAGCCCCGAGCAGCAACCCAGGCAGTACGCAGAACCGGAAAAAATCCATGACTGATACGAACAATTCGCAACCCGACAACAGCAGCTATGGCGCCTCGTCGATCCAGATCCTCGAAGGACTGGAAGCCGTGCGCAAGCGGCCCGGGATGTACATCGGCGATACGTCGGACGGCACCGGTCTGCACCATCTCGTCTTCGAAGTGCTGGACAACTCGATCGACGAAGCCCTCGCCGGCTACTGTAACGACATCCACGTGGTGATCCACGCGGACAACTCCATCTCGATCACCGACAACGGCCGCGGCATCCCCACGGACGTGAAGATGGACGACAAGCACGATCCGAAGCGCAGCGCCGCCGAAATCGTGATGACGGAACTCCACGCGGGCGGCAAGTTCGACCAGAACAGCTACAAGGTTTCGGGCGGTCTGCACGGCGTGGGCGTGTCGTGCGTGAATGCGCTCTCCAGCTTCCTGCGCCTGACCGTGCGCCGCAACGGCAAGAAGCACTTCATGGAATTCCACCGTGGCGTGGCGCAAAACCGCGTGCTCGAAGAGCGCGACGGCGTGATGGTCTCGCCGATGCAAGTGCTCGGCGACACGGAACATCGCGGCACCGAAGTGCACTTCATGGCCGACGAAACCATCTTCGGCAGCGTCGAATATCACTACGACATTCTCGCCAAGCGCATCCGCGAACTCTCGTTCCTGAACAACGGCGTGCGCATCCGCCTGACCGACCAGCGCTCGGGCAAGGAAGACGATTTCGCCTTCGCGGGCGGCGTGAAGGGCTTTGTCGAGTACATCAACAAGGCCAAGACGGTTCTGCACCCGACCATCTTCTACATCTCGGGCGAGAAGGACGGCGTGGGCGTCGAAGTGGCGATGCAGTGGAACGACAGCTACAACGAAAGCGTGCTGTGCTTCACCAACAACATCCCGCAGCGCGACGGCGGCACGCACTTGACCGGCCTGCGCGCGGCGATGACGCGCGTCATCAACAAGTACATCGCCGATAACGAAATCGCCAAGAAGGCCAAGGTGGAAACCTCGGGCGACGACATGCGCGAAGGGCTGTCCTGCGTGCTGTCCGTGAAGGTGCCGGAGCCGAAGTTCAGCTCTCAGACCAAGGACAAGCTGGTGTCGTCGGAAGTGCGCGCGCCGGTGGAAGACGTCGTGGCGAAGGCGCTGGAAGAATTCCTGCTCGAAACGCCGAACGACGCCAAGATCATCTGTAGCAAGATCGTCGACGCCGCGCGTGCGCGCGACGCTGCGCGTAAAGCGCGCGAAATGACGCGACGCAAGGGCGTGCTGGACGGCGTGGGCCTGCCCGGCAAGCTCGCGGACTGCCAGGAAAAGGACCCGGCGAAGTCGGAAGTCTATATCGTCGAGGGCGACTCGGCAGGCGGCTCGGCCAAACAAGGCCGCGACCGTAAGTTCCAGGCCATCCTGCCGCTGCGCGGCAAGGTGCTGAACGTCGAAAAAGCGCGCTACGACAAGCTGCTGTCTTCCGAGCAGATCGTCACGCTGATCACCGCACTGGGCTGCGGTATCGGCAAGGAAGACTACAACCTCGAAAAGCTGCGTTATCACCGCATCATCATCATGACCGACGCGGACGTGGACGGCGCGCACATCCGCACGCTGCTGCTCACGTTCTTCTATCGCCAGATGCCGGAGATGATCGAGCGCGGTTATGTGTATATCGCGCAGCCGCCGCTCTACAAGCTAAAGGCCGGCAAGGACGAGCGCTATCTGAAGGATGACGCCGATCTGAACGCGCACATGCTGCGTCTCGCGCTGAACGGATCGGAGCTTGTGCCCGGCGAAAACGCAACGCCGATTTCCGGCGATGCGCTGGGCGAGCTGGCGCGTTCGTATCAGCTGGCGCGCGGCGTGGTGGATCGTCTTTCGCGTCTGTACGACGTGCGTGCGCTGGAAGCGATCATGGATGGCGTGGCGATCGATCTGTCGAGCGAGGAATCGACCGAAGCGTCGGCGCGCGCGCTCGAAGCGCATCTGCGTGACGATCCGCTCAAGCCGGAAGTGAGCGTGGTGCCGATGTACGACCAGGTGCGCGAGCAACGTTCGCTGCGCGTGGAGCGCACTCATCACGGCAACGTGAAGGTGTCGGTGATCGACGAGGAGTTCCAGCTCACCGCCGATTATCAGCAGCTCGTGAACACGGCCAATACGTTCAAGGGTTTGATCGGCAAGAACGCCATCATCAAGCGCGGCGAACGCAGCATGGCCGTGAGCGACTTCAAGAGCGCGATGAAGTGGCTGATTGCGGATGCTGAGCGTAACGTTTCGAAGCAGCGTTATAAGGGTCTCGGCGAGATGAACCCTGAACAGCTGTGGGAAACGACGATGGACCCGGCTGTGCGTCGTTTGTTGCGCGTGCAGATCGAAGACGCGATTGCTGCCGATGGCATTTTCACCACGCTGATGGGCGATGATGTGGAGCCGCGTCGTGCGTTTATTGAGAGCAATGCGCTTAGGGCGGGGAATATTGATGTTTGAGCGTCAGGTTAGATAGCCGCTCAAGCTGAGAATGGAAGGCCCATAAGTTGGAAAGCTTATGGGCCTTTTCTATTGCAAGTCTGGACTCTTCAATGAATCGCCCGCGGCGCAGGCGGCCACGCCCGGATTGCTCAACCGTTGAGAAGCTGACTGGTCGACTTCACGACAGTTTGGCGAGCCGCTTCATGAAATTACGCTTCGCGCGATACGCGGCCCGAATCTCCTCCAGTTCAGCGGCGAACGTTGAACGTTCATCCTGCCGCGCCCGCAGCTTGCCGATAGCCTGAACGAATTCGAACGCCTCGTCATATCGGGCGTTGTACGTACCGCGCTCGACAGCAGCTGGCAGCAAGCGGTGATATAGCGCGATGGCATCGTGCGGATGAGTCTTGCTACGGGCGTACGCCATTTCAGGCCATAGCTGCGTGGCAACCGGGCCGCCGGTAAACGTTTCCCATGCGACGTCGTTCTCGTTGCTCGCAAGGAAAATCCTGACCAGCTCGGTTCGCGCCCCCCGTTGCCCGACGGGGCGCTTCGATTTAGCCGTCGCTTCCTCTGCACGAACCAGCGCCCAGAGATGTTTGAGTGCACGCTCCCGGGTTTCTGCACTGCGGTCGGTGACAGTGGCGACCTCCATCAAAGCAGGAAAAGCGTCAGCCGTCGGACGCATCTCGAAACGTTGCCACGCGTACGAAGCGGCTTTGTCGAATTCGCCGCGCCGCAGATACGCGTCGATGCAGAAATCGAGGAGACGCTGGTCAAGGCTTTGGCCTGACTCCAAGATGCCGCGTTCGGCCCATGCGAGCCCGTCGTCCGGACGACCGTGCTTCACACAAAGCTCCGCGACCACCAGAAACCGGTACGGGCTGGACAGGTCCTTCGAGTGGATGCGAATGAGCGCGTCGACATCTCCGTCGAGTTCGGCGAGTGCCGCCATCGCGTGCTCGAGCTGCATCCGCGGCGAGTCGTATGAGCGTCGGTATTGCTTGCCCGGTGCGAGTATGGGCATCGCTTCCCATGCCTCGTTGACGAGTTCGCGATAACGGCGCAACCCGCTCTTGCCCAGTGGTTCCGCGTACGCCGGCAGGACGTTGTAGAAGGTGTCCCACCTGCCTTCTGTCTGGAAGCGGAAGAGCCGCTCCGCAAGCTTCACCGGGTCGGGGCCAGTTATCTTGCAGGCATCGAGATGCACAGAAGCGAGTTCGAGAATCGCCGGCATCACGTCGCCATTGGAGTCGTCAATCTGTTCGAGGCTCTTTTCTGCGCCGGCAATCGCCAGCTCGCATAGTTCGACCACTTGCGCCGCATGCGGTCCCGAAAGCCTTTGACGCAGCATGTCGGCCAGCGACATGAGCCCGTCGGCGTATGCACCAGACTCTTGCCAGTCTAGCGGGCGTGAAATGCCCGTCATCTGACTGACGGCGATCTTCATGGCGGGCAGGTCGGTGGCTCCGGCCGAACGCGCAGCGAACAGCAGTTTGTCGCGCAGCGCAAGATCCTGTTCGACGGCGTCCATCAACAACTCCTCAAGCGCATCCCTGCCTAAGGTCGCCACATATTCCCGAATCACTTCAGCGTAGGTCTTCCGCTTCTTGCATGGCTTCCCTGGTGCCGGCTCGTCGGCGTGAAACACCTCTTCACCGGAATTTTCGAGCCAAGAGAGCGCAACGGCCACCGCGTGCTTGCAGAACACGCCATCGTCGCCTACAGGACAGTTGCAGCGGTAAGCGAGTCCGCCATTGTCGACGGCGAGTTCGACGCGGTATCTGTGCGTGCCGCGCACGGTCGCGCGAACCAGATCATCGCGCACGTCCAGGCGGGAGACGGCGCCATCGTTGAAATAAGCCTTGCCGCGCGCAAACATCTTCGTGTCGGTCAGCAACTGGACTTCGGCAAGCGTGAGAACCTCGGAGAGCTTTGCAGATCTGGGCATCAAATGACTGGCGAAAAATGGGGAATATCGCGACGGCCGGCGTACAGGCACGATGATACGTCGCAGCGCACACGGTCTGGAATGCGTGCGTCATTTCACTTGCCGCGCCTTGTCCACACCACCAAGCGGATAACTCGCGCATAACCCCAGGAAATCGCTGTGCACGAATCGGGGATAACTTTAACGCTGCCAAAACTGTGGAAAAGTTGTCCCGGGCTGCCGGGGATTTTCCCGTTTACGCCCGCAGACTTATGAATTTTCCACAGCCTTGTTTACTCAACGGTTTTCCCCGGTTATCCACAGATTACCCAGGGGCTTGTTAACTATTACTACGTTTACGTATACATAAATATTAAAAACCTAAAGCCGATTCCCGTAAACGCAAAAACCGCTGGAAAACTTCTCCAGCGGCCTGCCTGGTCAACCCGGATCGCAGCTCTCAAGCCAGCGGAATGTAGAGTTCGGTCTTGAGATCCTCGGGCGCGGCTTCATCCGGCGTATTCAGATACACCTCGAACGAAGGCATCGAAAAATCCGGCTTGCGCCCAAGTTTCTGCAAGCCATCGTTGTAGAACCACATCCACGCCTGCTGCAGTCCCTGATACGGCCCGACGTGCAGCACCCTCGCGTGCTCGCCGCCGCGCAGCTGGAATTTCTCGACGGGCGAGATCACTTCCACATCCGTTTCCTCGCCCAGATGCAGCGCGGCCTTCGAGCGCAGCTTCGACGCTTCCACGGTGTTCGGATCGTCGTAATAGATGCCCACCATCTTCGAGCCCGCCGTGCGCACGTTGCGCTCAGCGAGCCACTGAGCGAGCGTATAAAACGCATCCCCGATCTTCATATATGGGCCGATGTGACTGACGGCGAGCAGGTCCATCGGCTCAAGTTTGACGAGTTCCACTTCGCGGTCTTGCATGATGGCGTCTCCAGATTCGGCGGCCGCGATGGACCGCGCAGGGTGAATGCGCCTCAAGATAGCACCGCGCCTTCGCGGACGTTCTCAACCGGGCCGCGTCGTCCTACAGCGCCACGCGCGTCACCGGATGCGCCTCCAGCCACGCATTTTCCTCGTCGCTATAGAGCCGCGAGCGCGTGAGAAAGCGCAGTCCCGTGGGGCGCTCCAGCGAAAACATGCCGCCGTTGCCGGGCACCGCGTCGATGATGAGCTGCGTGTGCTGCCAGTACTCGAATTGCGCTTCGGTCATATAGAACGGTACGCCGCCGATCTCGCCGAGCTGCACATCGGCGTTGCCGACCATGAATTCTTCGCGCGCAAAGCACATGGGCGCGCTGCCGTCGCAGCAGCCGCCCGATTGATGAAAGAGCAGGAAACCGTGCTCGCGCGCGAGCTGTTCGATCAGCGCGAGCGCGGCGGGTGTGGCGGTGACGCGTTCGACCATGTCGCGATCCTCCTTGTCGATAAAACGAGCCGGGCGCCGCGCGATGCGGCGCCCGTTCCGATTAAACCGCAGGCGATCAGAAGAAGCCGAGCGGCTTGTCGCTATAGCTCACCAGCAGGTTCTTGGTCTGCTGATAGTGGTCGAGCATCATCTTGTGGTTCTCGCGGCCAATGCCGGACTGCTTGTAGCCGCCAAACGCCGCGTGCGCCGGGTAGGCGTGATAGCAGTTGGTCCATACGCGCCCCGCCTGGATCTCGCGGCCGAAGCGATAGGCACGCGTACCATCGCGCGTCCACACGCCCGCACCGAGGCCGTAAAGCGTGTCGTTGGCGATTTCCAGCGCTTCCTCTTCGGTCTTGAAGGTCGTGACGGAGACCACCGGCCCGAAAATCTCTTCCTGGAAGATGCGCATCTTGTTGTGGCCGCGAAATACCGTCGGCTTCACGTAGTAGCCGTCGCCCAGTTCACCGGCCAGCGCGTTGCGCTCGCCGCCGATCAGGCATTGCGCGCCTTCCTGCTTGCCCAGATCGATATACGAGAGGATTTTTTCGAGCTGTTCCTGCGACGCCTGGGCGCCGATCATCGTTTTCGTGTCGAGCGGATGGCCTTGCTGGATCGCGGCGACGCGCTTGAGCGCGCGTTCCATGAAGCGGTCGTAGATCTTCTCGTCGATCAGCACGCGCGACGGGCAGGTGCAGACCTCGCCCTGATTGAGCGCGAACATCGCGAAGCCTTCGAGCGCCTTGTCGAAGTAGCTGTCGTCGTGATCGAGCACATCGGCGAAGAAGATGTTCGGGCTCTTGCCGCCCAGCTCCAGCGTCACCGGAATGATGTTCTGGCTCGCGTACTGCATGATGAGGCGGCCCGTGGTGGTTTCGCCCGTGAAGGCGATCTTGGCGATGCGCTTGTTCGAGGCGAGCGGCTTGCCGGCCTCCAGGCCAAAGCCGTTCACGACGTTGAGCACGCCCGGCGGCAGCAGGTCCTGAATCACCTCGACGAGTACGAGGAACGACGCGGGCGTCTGCTCGGCGGGCTTGAGCACCACGCAGTTGCCGGCGGCCAGTGCGGGCGCGAGCTTCCAGGCGGCCATCAGGATCGGGAAGTTCCACGGAATGATCTGGCCGACCACGCCCAGCGGCTCATGGAAGTGATAGGCGACAGTGTCGTGATCGATTTCCGAGATGCCGCCTTCCTGGGCGCGCACGCAGCCCGCGAAATAGCGGAAATGATCGGCGGCCAGCGGAATGTCGGCGGCCAGCGTTTCGCGCAGCGGCTTGCCGTTATCGATGGTTTCGGCGACGGCGAGCTTGTGCAGGTTTTGCTCGATGCGATCGGCGATGCGGTTCAGGAGGTTGGCGCGCTCGGTCGGCGAGGTCTTGCCCCATGCGGCCTTGGCCTTGTGCGCGGCGTCGAGCGCGAGTTCGATGTCGGCTTCGCGCGAGCGCGGGATCGACGTGAATGCGTGACCGGTAATCGGCGAGATGTCGTCGAAATACTCGCCGCCCAGCGGCGCCACCCATTCGCCGCCGATGAAATTGCCGTATTGCTTCTTGTAGGGGAATTCGGTCGTCAGAAACTGCATGTCCGCGTGATTCATCGATGTGCTCCTCGTTGTGCTCTCTATGGATAGGCTGGGCGTGCTGTGCGCGACGCGACCGGTGCACGCTTACGCCAGAACCGTGCCAGTGCGCCGCAATGAGGGCGCGAGCGCGACGGGGCGGCCATCCGGGCAAACAGGCGAGGGCGATGAGGGTAAAACGGTCGATAACGTTGTATCGCCACGGCACAACGTTTGATGGACGTGCTCAAAAAGAGAACAACTCGAGGCGACGCAACGCGAATGCAGCAGGAAAAAACGCCGCGCGGGGCGCGCATACGGTAGGCTTTGCACCCGTAACTGCAAGGAGAGTCTGCAATGTCCGAAGAAACCTTCATCTGCCGCAACCAGTCGTGCGGCACCCCGTGGGAACAAAGCGATGTGGTGATCAAGAACGAAGGCCAGGGGCCGTTGTTCCGTTGCCCGATGTGTGGCGCGCGCAATTACCTCGAAGTCTTCGAGGACGACGACGGCAACAAGGTCTACGAACAGGTCGACGGCAAGCCGTTCCTCTGATCGTCGCGAGCGCCTGCGTGGTCCTTAGAGGATCTCGGAGGCGAGCGAAATGCCAAAAATAATGCCGCCGATCAAGCCGAGCACGCGGCCCAGCAGCAACAGGTTCAGATCTTCGTCGAGCAGGTTGGGGTCGCGCTTCTCGCGCAGCAAGGTGCGATGCAGGAGCGGGCGCGGAAACAGCAGGCACGCGGAAATGAACGCCGGCACTGCCAGCCGGAACGCCGCGCTGTAGTGGCGGTCGGACGGAAAATCGAGCCAGACCATTAGCACGACCAGTAATGCCGTGAGAATGCCGCCAACGATCGAGCCGGCGACGAGTTTGTCGGTGGGATGCGCGTGCATGATTGCCGCCTTCGGATAGAGAGTGCGATAGACGGTTCATCATCTGATTTCCGTCAGAAAAGACCTATCGGAGCAGTCCGAAAACGCGCCGCGCCGAGCATTGGGCGTGCCCATGAGGCCTTTCCAGGGCCTTTCTCTCCCTATCTGATCGAGTAGGCTGGCGATACCTCCCCGGCGTCCTACAGTTACGTCATACGATAAGAAACACGTAGGGTTTATCGGACTCGCAGGACTGTCGAACATTCAGCCGGGGGGCTCTCGTCATGACATTCGTTGAACAGGAAATCGCACACATCGCGCGTGTGATGCCGCAATCGCTGGTGGGCGACTTCGAGGAGGCGGTGATGGGCCCCGCATACTGGCGTCGGCGGCTTCATGCGTTGCTCAAGCAGAATCATCTGACGCATGTGCAACTGGTGACAGTGGACACGCTGCTGCGCCAGCTCGACGGTTTCGAGGCGATCGGGCGCTGGATGCCTCAATCCAGCAAGGCGGAGCGGATGACGGTGCGCTCGCGCAGGGAGGCTCAGGCTAGCGCGGCGGTGTGAATCGCGCAGGGTTTGAGCCGCGCGATACAAGCAGTAAACCGAACGCGGAAAAGCAAAAAGCCCGGAGCCCGGTCAAAGACCGGGCTTTTTACATGAATTAGCTGGTGGGGCGTTAGTGACTCGAACACTCGCCAGATATAGCCCGGAAGACACCGAACACGCCCTATCGAGGGGCGATTCTTTGTTTACCGGCTGCCGTCAGGTTTCCCGATCAACACGCCCTTTTCGACGTGATGCGTGCCTTGTGGAGAACGACCGCCTCGCCGCAGCACGGCAATTATGTGTTTTGGATATTTATGATTGAGATCAGTGTAAACCTTCTGGCCAATCCACTTTGAATGAGAGGGGCCTTACCTTTTGACAGGTGAATTCGCCGAAGCCTTGAGATAGCTCGTAGAGCTGAGATTGCCGTCCCTTAAAATGACTTTTGCGGCGTGCGCGCCTCTTTATTGATTTTTCGGTCTCCACGTCCATTGAACGTGTACTATCTTAGTATCCAATTCCTTTGCAATAGTTTGAATGTGATCCCATGATAAAAAGCGATTCTGTTATGCAAATAATTCAAATCGCATATTTTTCATCGAGAATACAGCGAAGCCGTGAGCGGCGCTACTAAGCTGTGCTTTCCGATGCCGTGAAACATATTGCTGACTGCAAGAAACATCTAGTCTAATATGCCACGATTTTTACTGTTTGAGGGAAATCGTTTGTGGGAGATGTGCTGACTTATAAATAAGAAAATCCCTAATAAATCGGGCTGTGATTTTTCGACGCCACAATTATGCAATCGAGATCGCAGGGCATTTGCGAATTGCCTATATCTTCGAAGTAACAGATGTGCATCAAACTTCCAGATAAGTCCGTGCTCCATATAGTGAAGCGATTTTGTCTGTAAAATCTGTTGTGCAGGAACCTTATTGGGTCATCGAAAAAGCGTGTGGAATGTAAAAAAGGATTGAGATGAGTGCGCAAGACATCGTGAAGGCGATGCAAGGCGGATTCCTCCGTTGCAACTGAGCTTTACTGCGGTCGACTACGCCAAAGATGGCCAGTATCGATCCGATGCCAAGACTGACGGGCCTCCAGAGATGAAGCTGGAGGACTACGTTCAACGCATGGCGTGGATCAAGAAGACGGGAAAACTTTTCGACAAGCTGATGAGGGATCAGTTCGAATATATGAATGGTGAACTACATCAGATTGCCGAAATGGGTGGTCTGACTTGAGCCAATATGGTTAAGCCATGAATTTTATTAAAAACAAGATTTTTGTAGTCTGTGTCGTTGGTTTTGCGCTGGTTGTATTTTTTACTATCGAAAAGTTTGCGTCAGGATCTGACGAGCGGGTAATTTCAATGAACCAAAATCTGGTTAAGATTCATCCTGGGGTGGAGGGGATTTACGATGCGAAATCTCAGGGATTTGAAGTGATGAATCACCCGTCAGGGGTATTCTCATACACAAAGCATTGGGATAATTCCGGGACCGTAAAGGTAGTGCACGGTTCCCGCGGCTTTGAGATCAACAATGTCGCCATTCTGACTGCTCTCGGTGACGGAAATTTTCCTGGGAGAGGCGTCGACAACTGGGATGTTTTATTCAGTATTTCATCGAAGAAGGAAATATCTTTAGAGGAAGCGCGAGATAGAACGATGGAGCTTCTCGAAAAAATTCGGGCTGCTGGTTGGCAGAGATATGTAGAGACATCTGACCCGAGGTTGTTGGGGAGACAGGCCATGATATATGCGTTAGCTGAACCAGGGCGCATCTATTCCTTAGACTCTAAATATACTCCGACTCTAGAAGAGTGGGGAAAACTAATTGACATTGAGCCGCGCTGGAATTTTTATGCGGATGGGGTATTTGTCAGTTTGACGTTTTCTTATCATGCATCGAGTAATCCTGGGATGGGAAGCTATTTAATGGATGTTGAAATCAGTACGGCTTCCGACGCCTATGCGGCTTACTTCTCGCGGGATAGCGTTGAGAAAAAGAAAAATTGGAAGGAATATTTGTCAGATAAGTTGCTATCTGTCAGAGAGGAGCGAGTTAAGGCGGAAGCCAAGCTTGATCCGCATGAGTTCACTATTGATACCTCATATCAGGCTCCGCCATTTGAATCTCCCGACTTCTCGGCCAAGGCTAAGGTTGATGCAGCCCATTGATTGAGGGAGGGTGGTAAATGCAACGCGCCAAATTGCTGGGAAAGGCACAGATTGTGGTGGGCGACACGACCAGCCATGGTGGCAGGGTGATTTCGGGCAGCCCGTCCTCGACCTGGAGTGCAGCTAATATCCCGATTGCCCGCAAGGGAGATCAGGTGACGTGTCCGCTCTGTGCGCCACATTTATTCGAGATCGCCGAAGGCCTCGAAGGCTGCGAGGATTTCGGGCAACTTATGGCGATAGAGGGCCACAAAACGACCTGTGGGGCGATTCTGATCGCCCGGCCCGCTCCAGCTGAAGACTGATGTTACAAGTGGTAGCCGGGCGTTGGTGGCCCGACTCGTAATGCACCATCGCCGCCTACTCACCGATAGCCAGATGGAAAGTTCGGTCGAGGGGGAAGGATGGCGTCGCTGGTTGGTTTTGGGGGCAGCGGTACGGCGAATGCGTTTTCAAGTGACGGGGACAGTAATTTCTGTGAGCTAAGGCGTCCCGTCTAGTCATTCACAACCAGCCGGATCGCCCCTACGAGTAGCAGCACATCATCCAGCAGAAAAGTGGCGGGGAAGACGCGGACAACGTCGTCTGGATTAGCGCGACGCTGCACGATTACCTGGATCGATGGAGCGAACGCCCTTGGCAAGGCGGCGCATTTTTTTCTATTTTTGCCACCCAGCAGCTTCCGGGCGCGTACATGATCGGGACGTGCGCCAACGGCTACCATTGTTCGGTCTACGACTATCACGTCTCGGAGTCGCTGACGCTTTGGCGGTGGGATGATGTGAGTCATGCCGTCAATCCGATTTCAGCCATTTCCCGGAGAGGGGTGATGTCTCTCCTCGTAGCTCGGTTCGAGCTTTAGAAGGCCTGAGTGGAGCGCAAATGGACCGGCCAAAGCAAAAAGCCCGGTCAGAAGACCGGGCTTTTCACATGAATTAGCTGGTGGGGCGTGAGTGACTCGAACACTCGACCTACGGATTAAGAGTCCGCTGCTCTACCAACTGAGCTAACGCCCCCAACAGAAGAAAGATTATGCCTGTCGTTTTGAGACTTGGCAAGTCCTTTTCGCAAATTTCCTAAAAAAACTTCGGTCGGGCTTTCCGGGCCCTGTCGGGCGTCCGCCAAAACCCGCCGTCTCGCCCTCATAGCTTTGAGCGGCGTAGGCGCTTTCCCTGCTCCAGACATCCATCGGCAATTCCTGCCGGTATGATGTGGCCACGCCGCCTGGTGCGCTCAGCCAGCCGCGTGGCACACCATCCCAACAAGATACGAGACAGGCAAGGAAAGGCACCAGGCAATGGACGAAAAGGCAATCGACGCGCTGCTTGAGCGCGTGCTGGCGCCGTGGGTGAAGGCGCTCGGGTTAAGGCCGGTCGCGGTCACGGAGGAAAGCGCCACGCTGCGTCTGCCGTTTTCTGGCGAGCTGCGCCACGCGGGCGGCGTGATCTGCGGCCAGGTCTTCATGGCGGCCGCCGATACGGCGATGATCGTCGCCATCAGCGCGGCGCTCGGCGAATTCAAGCCGATGACCACCGTCGCGCTCAACACCAGCTTCATGCGCGCGGTGCGCAATGGCGATGTGACCGTCACGGCACGCGTGCTGCGAATGGGCCGCAATCTGGTGTTCGGCGAAATAGAACTCTACGACGAAGAGGGCCGGATGGCGGTTCACGCCACCTCGACTTACGCGCTGCTCGACTAAGCTATGCCCTTCGGTATCCGGAAGAGACGAAGGACATGTTCGATCAGGTGGTGTTTGCGGGCGGCGGCAATCGCTGCTGGTGGCAGGCGGGATTCTGGGACGTGGTGCAGCCGCAGTTGCAGATCCGTCCGCGCGTGATTACGGGTATTTCGGCGGGGGCCGCCACGGCCTGCATGATCTATACGCGCGATTCGCAGTGGGTCATGCGCTATTACGAGGAAGCGCTCAAGCACAACAGGCGCAACGCGTACTGGGGCAATCTGCTGCGCAGCGAGTCAGTGTTTCCGCACTACCGCATCTACCGGCAGGCGCTGCTCGACATTTACGGGCCGCAATTCGGCAAGCTGCAGGACGCGCCCGAAATCCGCATCGGCGTGTCGCATGTGCCGCGCTGGCTGGGCGCGCGCAGCGCCGTGGCGGCGGGCCTGATCGCGTACAACATCGAGAAGCACATCCGCAAGACGCTGCATCCGACGCTCGGCCAGAAGCTCGGCTTCCATCCCGAGTTCGTGACGGCGCAGGCCTGCGAGCGCGTCGAGGATCTCGCCGATCTCGTGCTGCAGTCGTCGTGCACGCCGCCTTTCACGCCGGTTTTGCGCCGCAATGGTCGCCCGGTGCTCGATGGCGGCATGGTCGACAACGTTCCGGTGGGCGCGCTCGACGATACGCCGGGCCGTGTGCTCGTGATGGTCACGCGTCTGTATCCGCGCCCGCAGACCTTCGTGGTCAAGCACCGCACGCAGGCGGGCGGCGAGCAGCAGCGCCTCTATATCCAGCCATCGGCGAAGGTGCCGATTTCGAGTTGGGACTACACCAGCCCGCAGCAGATGCAGCACGCCTATAACCTCGGCTATGAGGACGGTCAACGCTTTCTTGAGCGGCTGCCCGACGTGCTCGAAGCTGCGGCGCACGCATAAGGCGGCATCGCGAAATGAAAAAAGGCGGCCCAGTTCACCACTGGCCGCCTTTTCGGTTGCGCGCGAGGACGCTTACTTGCGACGACCGCCTTGCAGCGCATCCGGATTCGCGACGTGGGAAAGATCGCCCGCGTCGAACGCCAGGATATTGCGGAACGCCGCGCCAAAGTACAGCTCGTAGCTTTCACGTTCCACATAGCCGATGTGCGGCGTGCAGATCACGTTCTCCATGCGCAGCAGGCTGTAGCCCTGCAGGATCGGCTCGCTCTCGAACACGTCGATCGCCACCATGCCCGGCCGGTTGTGCGAGAGCGCGCCAAGCAGCGCGTTTTCTTCCAGCAGTTCCGCACGGCTTGTATTCACCAGCAGCGAAGTGGGCTTCATCCGCAGCAGGTCATCCTGCTTGACGATGCCGCGTGTGTCGTCGTGCAGACGCAGATGCAGCGAGAGGATGTCGCTTTCCTCAAACAGCGCTTCGCGGCTGGCGGCGGCTTCATAGCCGTCCGCGCGCGCCGCTTCGAGCGAGTGCTCGCGGCCCCAGATGATCACGCGCATGCCAAACGCCTTGCCGTAGCCAGCCACCAGGCGACCGATCTTGCCGTAGCCCCAGATGCCGAGCGTCTGGCCGCGCAGCACCTGACCCAGACCGAAGTTGGGCGGCATCGCCGAGGTCTTCAGCCCCGACTGTTGCCACGCGCCTTGCTTGAGGTTGGCGACGTACTGCGGAATGCGCCGCTGCGCCGCCATGATGAGCGCCCATGTGAGTTCGGCGGGCGCGACGGGCGAGCCGGTGCCTTCGAGCACGGCAATGCCGCGCTCCGAACACGCTTCCATATCGATATGCGGACCGGCTTTGCCGGTCTGGCTGATCATGCGCAGATGCGGGAGTTTGTCGAGCAGTTGCGAGGAGATGCGCGTGCGTTCGCGGATCAGGACGAGCGCTTCGACTTCCGAGAGGCGGCTGGCGAGCTGGCCGAGGCCGCGCACCGTGTTGTTGAAGACCTTGACCTCGTGATCGGCGAGCAGTTCAAAGCAGTCGAGCTTGCGGACGGCGTCCTGGTAGTCGTCAAGGATGGCAATTTTCATGGCAGCGAAGTAGAGGGTGGTGCAATTCGGTAAGGCGCCTGGGTGGCGGTGCACATCGCGCGCCGGCAAGATCCGGCAACAGCCGGCAAAACGCGGTGCAACACAGTCTTCATCTGGTGGTTATCCCACTATGCAGCGTCGGGAAGGCTGGTATGAATATAGGGAAACCTTCATTGCCCCGAACGGAACACGAAAAACTGGCAAAACTGGCAATAAACAGGCATCCAATTTGCGATCCGTGCGACGGCGCTCAATACGGCTAACAACAATTTGAACGAGAATTTTTCCCTTTTATCAGCTTGAAGGGCCGCGATGCAAGCCGCTTTACAGACGGTTGCGAACCCTCGCTGATAAGGCCTTGACGACCTGCCCATCCGCGCGAACCAGGTGTCCGAAATTGAGCGGAACACCCGTTACGCGCCGGTTGCGCCTCTCGCCAGCAGCGTCGAAAAGGGCCTGAAACGATTTTTTATCAGCCCAGTTGGAGACACTTCGATGAACCATCCCGATTTCCCCGCTCAGGCCGCCGCGCAAGCGCCGGACTGGGTTCGCCACCGAAAACTGGTGGAGTGGGTGCAAAGCGTTGCCGCGCACACCCAACCCGAACGCATCGTCTGGTGCGACGGCTCGCAGGAGGAATACGACCGTCTTTGCCAGCAGATGGTCGATGCCGGCACGATGCGTCGTCTGAATCCGCAGAAACGCCCGAATTCCTATCTTGCCTGCTCCGATCCTTCGGATGTGGCGCGCGTCGAGGATCGCACCTTCATATGCTCGCAGAAGAAGGAAGATGCGGGGCCGACCAACAACTGGATGGCGCCCGCCGAAATGCGCACGACACTCGACGGCCTGTTCGCAGGCTCGATGCGCGGGCGCACGATGTACGTCGTGCCGTTCTCGATGGGCCCGCTCGGTTCGCCGATCGCGCACATCGGCGTGGAGCTTTCCGATAGCCCGTACGTGGCCGTCAACATGCGCATCATGACGCGTATGGGCCGCGAGGTGTACGACGTGCTGGGCGAGGACGGCGAGTACGTGCCGTGCGTGCACAGCGTGGGCGCGCCGCTGGCGGCCGGCGAGCAGGACGTGCCGTGGCCGTGCAACAAGACCAAGTACATCGTCCACTTCCCGGAAACGCGCGAGATCTGGAGCTACGGCTCGGGTTACGGCGGCAATGCGCTGCTCGGCAAGAAGTGTTTCGCGCTGCGCATCGCCTCGACCATGGGCCGTGCCGAAGGCTGGCTCGCCGAACACATGCTGATTCTGGGCGTGAAGTCGCCGCAAGGGCGCAAGTACCATGTCGCTGCGGCGTTCCCGTCGGCCTGCGGCAAGACCAACTTCGCCATGCTGATTCCGCCGTCCGCGATGAACGGCTGGGAGATCAGCACCATCGGCGACGACATCGCCTGGATCAAACCCGGCGCGGATGGCCGCCTCTACGCGATCAATCCGGAAGCGGGCTACTTCGGCGTCGCGCCCGGCACGAGCGAGAAGACCAACTTCAACGCCATGGCGACGCTCAAGGAAAACGTGATCTTCACCAATGTCGCGCTGACCGACGACGGCGACGTTTGGTGGGAAGGCATGACCGACACGCCGCCCGCGCATCTGATCGACTGGCAGGGCAAGGACTGGACGCCGGAAATCGGCAAGGAAACCGGCCGCAAGGCCGCACATCCGAATGCGCGTTTCACGGCGCCTGCTTCGCAATGCCCGTCGATCGACGCCGACTGGGAGAACCCCAAGGGCGTGGCGATCGACGCGTTTCTGTTCGGCGGCCGCCGCTCGACCACGGTGCCGCTCGTAACCGAGGCGCGCGACTGGACCGACGGCGTTTACATGGCCGCCACGATGGGTTCGGAAACCACGGCCGCCGCAGCGGGGCAGCAGGGCGTGGTACGCCGCGATCCGTTCGCGATGTTGCCGTTCTGCGGCTACAACATGGCCGATTACTTCGGCCACTGGCTGAATATGGGCGAGCGCCTGACGCAACTGGGCGCAACGCTGCCGCGCATTTTCTGCGTGAACTGGTTCCGCAAGGGCGATGACGGCAAGTTCGTGTGGCCGGGCTTTGGCGAGAACATGCGCGTGCTGGAGTGGATGGTGCGGCGCATCGAAGGTCAGGCCGAAGGGGAGGGGCATGCTTTCGGCATCTCGCCACGCTACGACGACCTCGACTGGCGCGGGTTGGATTTCACGCCTGAGCAGTTCGAGAAGGTGATTTCCGTCGATGCCGAAGCCTGGCGCGCGGAGCTCGCGCTGCACACCGAACTGTTCGAGACGCTTGCCCAAGGTTTGCCGCAAGCGTTGCGCGATGCGCGCACCGCGCTCGAAGCACGTTTTTGATGTGTAAATGTGAGCGCTCACTAACTATGTAGTCCGCGTTTTTGAGCGCAATTTAAAAAAGGGCCGCCTTCGAGCGGCCTTTTCATTTAAAGGGCCAAAGCATCCGCAAAAATATCCTGGGGAAAACCCGAGGTTTCTGTTCGCCGCAAAGTAGCGGGTTTCGCTGCATCGCGCAATATTGTTTCTTTACCTGGAACAGTAAGCTGTCAATCCTGCCATATTCGGCGACAGTAGCGAAAATTCTGAAGAAATTCACGCTAGTGGAGGCAACTTCTGCACGAATTCCGATGTCGTAGGAGAATTCCCGGTTTCCTCTGTCGGTTTTCGGCGGACAGTAACACGCAGGAGTTGTCTCATGGATCATTTGCAGTCGATGCGAGTATTCGTCAAAGTGGCGGACCTCGGCAGTTTCGCCCGGGCCGCTTCGGCGATGGATATATCCAATGCGGTTGCAACGCGTCACGTCGCCGACCTTGAAGGCCGGCTTGGCACGCGTTTGCTCAATCGCACGACCCGCAGCCTTTCCCTCACCGAATCCGGTCAGGTTTATCTCGAACGCGCCCGCCAGATCCTCGATGAGCTTGAGGACGTCGAGCAGATGGTGGTGGCGCGCAACCACGAGCCCGTGGGCACGCTGCGCATCGTGGCGCCGGTGGTGTTCGGCTTGCACAATCTCGCGCCCGTGCTGCAGACCTACACGCAGCGCTACCCGCAGGTGATTCCCGACGTCACGCTGGTCGATCGACAGGTCGATCTGGTCGAAGAAGGCTTCGATCTGGGCGTGGTGACGGCGCGCCAGATGCGCAGCGCCAGCATCGTCACGCGCCGCCTGACGACGGGCTGCATGACCGTGTGCGCGACGCCCGCCTATCTGGAAAAGCACGGCACGCCCATGCGTCCCGAGCATCTGATGGAGCATCCGTCACTGTCGCTGCCTTCGGAATACTGGGGCGACGAGCGCGTCTTCACCGGGCCGGAAGGCGAAGTGCGGGTGCGCCCGAGCAACGTGATCGTGGCCAACAACACGGAAATGCTGCGCCAGTTCGCGCTGCTCGGCATGGGCATCGCGATCCTGCCGAGCTACCTGATCGGGCGCGATATGACGCGTGGCCGTCTGGTGCGGCTGCTGGGCGACTACCGTCTGCCGCAGGTCGAGATCAACGTCGCGTACCCGAGCCGCCGCCATTTGCCGGCCAAGGTGCGCACCTTCATCGACCACCTCGTCGAGCACTTCAGCCAGACGCCGAACAGCCAGCTTGGCGAGCAGTGGGTCAGGGACGGTCTGGCGCGTCCGGCCGACGCCGTCGCAGCGGCGCACAATGGTGCGGCGCATCCGGTCGTGCCGGAGGCGTTCGACGGCGCGGAGCCGATCTCCGAGTTGCTCGACTCCAGCCGCAGCGTGGAAGCCGATCGCGCGCCCAAGGCGGCCCGCGCTTCGACCGGCCGCACGCGCACTTCGGCGATTTCGCCGCTGTAAAGCACGGATTCCGCCGACGATAAAAAAGGCGCAGCTTCGAAAGAAGCTGCGCCTTTTGTTTGGGGCTGGCGCACGCGGCGCATGAAGCGCCGCGGCACCAGCAAAACGTCAGACGCCGATCACGAACCCGTCTTGCGCGCCGCCGTCTTGCGAGCGGCGGTTTTGCGCGCCGGAGCGGCCTTTGCTGCCGCAGTCTTCGCGGCCGTCTTGCGCGCCGGCCTGGCCGGCGCTTGCGCTTCATCGTTAGCCGCATCGTTCGCAGCTTCACCCGCATCTGCGCCTGCGGCGGACTTCTTCGCCGCGGTTTTGGCTGCCGTCTTCGCGCTCGGTTCCTTCTTCTCGAACTCGAAGCCGATCTTGCCGTCCGGCTGCTTGACGAGGAAGGCCTTGAAGTTGCGGCCCGTGCGCGACGACTTGAAGTTCGTCAGCAGGTCCGTGCGGCCTTCGGTCAGCAGCTTCGCCATCTGCTCGCGGGCGATTTCCTGCTGGAGAATCACCTTGCCCGAGCGGAAGTCGCAGGTCTTGGGATTCGCCACCGAGTTTTCGCACACATAGCTCATGCCGTGCTCGAACACGCGGCCCTTGCACTTCGGGCAGGCGCCCACGGCTTCTTGCTGCGAGAAGTCCGGCGCTTCGCCGTCTTCGGTGCCCGAATCCTGGCCGAAGTCGAATTCGAGCTTGTAGTTCTTGATCTCGTCGTCGAGCGTGAGCTTGAGAATCGCCGAGAACGGCCGGCCCATCTTGCTGCGGAAACCCGACAGCGGCCCGATCGTCTTGTTCTGCAGCAGTTCTTCCACTTCGGGGATTTCGAACTGGCGGCCGCCCGGAATCTTCGAAATCGAGAACTCGCACTTCGTGCACGCAAAGCGGCGATAGTTTTCCTTCACCTGCCCGCCGCAATGCGGACACGGCGTTTGCAGCGTCGCATAGTCGCCGGGGATGGTGTCGGAATCGTATTCCTTCGCGCGCTTCACGATGGTCTGCGTCATGCGGGCGATTTCCTGCATGAACGCATCGCGCGCCAGGCGGCCGCGCTCCATCTGCGAAAGCTTGTATTCCCATTCGCCGGTCAGTTCCGGCGCAGTGAGTTCTTCCACCCCCAGACCGCGCAGCAGCGTCATCAGCTGGAACGCCTTGGCGGTGGGAATCAGTTCGCGGCCTTCGCGCACCAGATACTTTTCGCCCAGCAGACCTTCGATGATGGCCGCGCGCGTGGCCGGCGTGCCCAGACCCTTGGCCGCCATTGCCTCGCGCAGTTCTTCGTCGTCGACGAGCTTGCCCGCGCCTTCCATCGCCGAAAGCAGCGTCGCTTCGTTGTAGCGTGCGGGCGGCTTGGTCACGAGCTGGTGCGCGGCGATCTTGTCGGTCTTGACCTTCTCGTCCTTCTTGACCGGCACGAGGTTGGCGTCGTCGCCAGCCGCGTCGCGGCCATAGATCTGCAGCCAGCCGGGCTCGACCAGCACCTTGCCCTCGGTCTTGAAGTGATGGCCCGAGACTTCGGTGATACGCGTGGTCACGCGGAATTCCGCCGCCGGGAAGAACACGGCGAGGAAGCGCTTCACGACCAGGTCGTACAGCTTCTGCTCCGGCTCCGAGAGATTCTTCGGCGCCTGCAACGTGGGGATGATTGCAAAGTGATCGCTGATCTTCGAGTTGTCGAAGATGCGCTTGTTCGGCTTCACCCAACCCTTGTCGAGCGCCTGCTTGGCGAACGGCAGGTAGTTGTTGCTCTCCTTGAGCATCTCCATCGTCTCTTTCACGGTGCTGAGGTAATCCTCGGGCAGCGCGCGCGAATCGGTACGCGGATAGGTGAGCACCTTGTGCTTTTCGTACAGCGCCTGGGCGAGGCCCAGGGTGTTTTTCGCCGAGAAACCGAAGCGGCCATTGGCTTCGCGCTGCAGGCTCGTCAGATCGAAGAGCGCGGGCGAGAGCTGCGTGGACGGCTTCGATTCCTCGGTGACGGTGCCTTCGCGGCCATGACAGGCGGCCACGATGGTTTCGGCAGCCGGCAGGCTCCAGAGACGCGAATCGCGCTTTTCCGGATCGTGCTCGTCCTTCTTGAATTTCGGGTCGTACCAGCGGCCTTCGTAGAAGCCGCTCGCGCAGACGAATTCGGCGCGCACTTCCCAATAGTCGCGCGGCACGAATCGGCGGATTTTCTCCTCGCGTTCGACGACGATCGATAAAGTTGGCGTCTGAACGCGGCCAACCGTGGTCAGGAAGAAGCCGCCGCCCTTGCTGTTGAAGGCGGTCATCGCGCGCGTGCCGTTGATGCCCACGAGCCAGTCGGCTTCCGAGCGGCAGCGGGCGGCGTCGGCGAGCGGCTGCATGTCCTGGTCGCTGCGCAGGTTCGCGAAACCGTCGCGGATCGACTGCGGCGTCATCGATTGCAGCCACAGGCGCTGCACCGGTTGCTTGGCCTTCGCGTGCTGCGCGATCAGGCGGAAAATCAGCTCGCCTTCGCGCCCCGCGTCACAGGCGTTGATCAGCGTGGTGACGTCCTTGCGCTTGAGCAGCTTGGTGAGCACCTTGAGCCGCGACTCGCTTTTGGCGATCGGATTCAGGTCGAAATGGGGTGGAATGACGGGCAGATTCGCGAAGCTCCATTTGCCTCGCTTGACTTCGTACTCGTCGGGTGCGGCGATCTCAAGCAGGTGGCCGACCGCCGACGACAGCACGTAGTCGTCGCTTTCGTAGTACTCGTCATGCTTGGTAAATCCGCCCAGAGCGCGCGCGATGTCGTTCGCGACGGATGGCTTCTCGGCGATGATCAGAGCTTTGGACATGACTGGTTTTGTGTGGGTGTATCCGGGTGGGCGCCCCGCGGTTATGCCGTCTGGATTGGCCGCGTGGCCGGCGCGCCGTTGGCGCCTCGTTAACGACCGCTTTATAGCACATGGCGCGCGGACGGCGATTTTCTTGTCATCGGTATGGCTGCGAACAGACCGGTTTTGGCGTCGGCGCTCGTACCGTCGTCACGCTTGGGCGAAGCGCCAGCGATCATGGCGCTGCGCGCCGCAGGGCAAGGGCTGGAGCCGTCGGCCAGAGTTGCCGCGCTACGCGTCCAGCAGCGCGGGCCGCAGCTTCGGCGCATCGGCCACGCCTGGCAGGGCGGTCAGGTCCGCGAGCATGCGTTCGACCACAGCACCGTGCGGCAGCACGGTGCCGAAAAAGCGCGTGGCGTGGCTGTCTTCGATCAGGATCGTGGGGAAATTCTCCACGTCGAGGTCGTCGAAACGGTCGGCGTGCGTCTCGATATCGATATAGGCGAAGCAGATGTCCGGATGCGCTTCGGCGATCCGGTCGAAGGTGGCCCGATAGTCGCGACAGGTGCCGCACCACTGCGCGCACAGGCACGCGACGAACAGGGTGTCGCGGTCGCTGACGCGCTCGGCGATCTGGTCGGCGTCGGTGTCGAGGTCAAGCGCGGGCATGGTGGTTCCTTGCGGTCTCTTCTATATAGAGCGGGTGAAATCGATGCTGCATTCGGCGCGAATGTAACACGGCGGCGCGCTCGCGGTGGGGCGTGAGGCGGCAGGAGCGGGCCTTAGCGGGACGCCCGCATGAAGCGCCCGCCCGGCAGCGCGCTCACATGGCCGGCCAGTTCCAGCCGCAGCAGGGTGGCCTGCAACACGGCTTCGGTCATGTCGGTGCGCTGAGCGAGAATTTCAAGCGTGGCGGGCGCGTGGCCCAGCGCGGCGAGCAGTGCTTCGGATCGCGGTTCGAGCGGCTGGGCGACTGTTGACGACCGTGAATCGGGGTCCAGCGGCAGCGTCTGTTCATCCGCGGTGCTGCGTCTGCGCGCAGAAGAACCGATGCGGCGCGCGGATTCGACGGTTTGGACTATCCCCAGCGCTTCAAGCACTTCTTCGGGCGTTTCAACCAGTTGCGCGCCTTCCTTGATCAACCGATGACAGCCGCGCGAGAGCGGCGCGTGAATCGATCCGGGCAGCGCAAACACGTCGCGGCCCATTTCGTTGGCAAGTCGCGCGGTGATGAGCGAACCCGAGCGCATCGCGGCTTCCACCACGATCACGCCTTCCACGAGCGCCGAGATCACGCGATTGCGCTGCGGGAAATTGGCGGAGCGCGCGGGCGTGCCGAGCGGCCATTCGGTGACGATCGCGCCGTGCGCCGCGATCTGCAAGGCGAGCGGGCGGTGCACGGCCGGATAGACGAGATCCGCGCCGGTGCCGATCACCGCGACGGTGCCGCCGGGCTCGCCCAGCGCGCCTTCATGCGCCGCGCCATCGACACCGAGCGCGAGGCCTGACACCACGTTCAGGCCAGCCGCCGCAAGCGTGCGCGCGAAGCGCCGGGCGTCTTCCAGCGCCTGCGGCGTCGCGCTGCGGCTGCCGACCACGGCCACGCTGCGCGCGTGCAGCAGGTCGAGCCGGCCCTTCACGTAGAGCAGCGGTGGCGGGTCGGGCATGGTCAGAAGGCGCGGCGGATAGGCGGGGTCGGCAAGCGTCACGAGGGCGTTGCCCGGCAATTCGCGCCAGGCCTGCACGGCGGCGCACTGCTGCGCGAACCCTGTGGCCGGTGGCGCGAGTGCGGCGCGCGCCGCTTGCGCGCCCGCAACCGCAGCAAGCGCGTCGAAGGGCTGCGCGAGCACGCGCTGCGGCAAGCCGAACGCGCCAAGCAGCGCCCGCAGCGCGGCGGGCTTCAGGCCGCGTGCGTGAGCGAGGCGCAGCCAGGCGCTGAGTTCGTCGGTAGTGAGCGGTAATGGGGCACGGATCGAAGCAAGCATCGGCGGAACTCTGGTCTGCGGGCGAAGCCTGGCCCGTCGTGTTAAAATTTTCACTATCCGAAATACATTTGCGACGCCGTGACGCATCGTCATGGCGGGCTTCCTGCATGGCGCCGGACGGCCGCGTGGCGCCGTTTTCGCCCTGCTGCCGAATGAGCGCAAGGGGTGCGCGAGGGGTGCACAAAGTGGCCCGCGGTGCGTTGATTCCGGTCGATCCGTCCGTATATCGTCCGCATATCTTCTGTTTTCCGCATGGGGCTCACCAGTTGGCCGAACGGCCAGCGCAACACCGCCCTGGCGCGCGCCCTGCGGCGTCCAACGAGAAACCTGTCGAACATGGCTCTACTGAACATTCTTCATTACCCGGACAAGCGCCTGCACAAGGTCGCCAAGCCGGTCGAGGTCGTCAACGACCGCATCCGCAAGCTCGTCGCCGACATGGCCGAGACCATGTACGCGGCCCCCGGCGTCGGCCTCGCGGCCACCCAGGTCGACGTGCATGAGCGCGTCGTGGTGATCGACGTCTCCGATGCGCACGACGAACTCCAGGTCTTCATCAACCCGGAAATCGTCTGGTCGAGCGACGAGCGCGAGATCCACGAAGAGGGTTGCCTCTCGGTCCCCGGCATCTACGACGAAGTCGAGCGCGCGGAAAAAGTGCGCGTGCGCGCGCTCAATGAGAAGGGCGAAAGCTTCGAAATCGATTGCGAAGGGCTGCTCGCCGTGTGCATCCAGCACGAAATGGATCACCTGATGGGCAAGGTGTTCGTCGAATATCTGTCGTCGCTGAAGCAGACGCGCATCAAGAGCAAGATGAAGAAGCTCGAACGTGCGATGTAAGTTCGCGCGCCACGCCTTTTCCTTGTTCGTTCTGATTTGCCGGTGCCCATGAGCCATTCCCTTCGCGTGATTTTTGCCGGTACGCCGGAATTCGCCGCCGCCGCGCTTGCCGCGATCCACGAGGCGGGCTTTCCCGTGCCGCTCGTGCTGACCCAGCCCGACCGTCCAGCCGGGCGCGGGATGAAGCTCCAGGCGAGCCCCGTCAAACGCTACGCCGAAGAGCATGGCATTCCCGTCGCGCAGCCCACGTCGCTGCGCCGCGCGGGCAAATACCCCGAAGAGGCCGCCGCCGCGCTCGACCTGCTGAACGCCACGCCGCACGATGTGATGGTGGTCGCCGCTTACGGGCTGATCCTGCCGCAGGAAGTGCTCGACATCGCGCCGTCGGGCTGCATCAACATCCACGCGTCGATCCTGCCGCGCTGGCGCGGCGCTGCGCCGATTCACCGCGCGATCGAAGCGGGCGACGTGGAAACCGGCATCACGCTCATGCAGATGGACGCGGGTCTCGACACCGGCCCGATGATCTCGGAAGTGCGCACGCCCATCACGCCCACCGACACGACCGCGACGCTGCACGACCGCCTCGCGAAGCTGGGCGCGCAGCTGGTGGTGGACTGGCTGACGCAGCTTGAACGCACGGGCCAGTTGCCGATCACGCCGCAGCCTTCCGAAGGCGTCACGTACGCGGAAAAGATCGGCAAGCAGGAAGCCGCGCTCGATTTCCGTCGCCCGGCTCAGGCGCTGGCGCGCCAGGTTCGCGCCTTCGACCCGTTCCCGGGCGGCGCGGCCACGCTGGACGGCGCGCTTATCAAGCTGTGGGCCGCTGAAGTCGCGCAGGACGTGAACGTGCCCGCGAGCAGCGAGCCGGGCCAGATTCTCGATGTCTCGGCTGCCGGGGTGGTAGTGGCCTGCGGCGAGGGCGCGCTGCGCTTCACGCAGCTGCAAAAGCCGGGCGGCAAGCGCCTGCCCGCGCGCGAGTTCCTCGCCGGGATGCCGCTTGCTGCCGGTCAGCGCTTCGCGCTTAACGATTCCCCCGCGGCTTAAGAGAGAACGTCATGCTCGGCATCACCCAGTTCGGCTTCTTTCTCGTCGCCGTCCTTCTTCTGAACGTCACGCCGGGCCCGGATACGGCTTACATCGTGGGCCGCAGCGTCGCGCAAGGCCGCAGCGCCGGGCTGGTATCGGCGCTCGGCATCTCGGCGGGCTGCTGCGTGCATGCGCTGGCCTGCGCGTTCGGGCTGACCGCGCTGCTGGCTGCCTCGGCCACCGCGTTCACCGTCATCAAGCTGGTGGGTGCGTGCTATCTCGTCTATCTGGGCGTACGGCTGATCTTCGCGAAACAGACGCCCTCCGACGAAGCAGCGAGGCCCGCGGCTGCCGTCCAGCCGCGCCCGCTGCGCCAGTTGTTCCTCTCGGGCTTCTGGACCAATGTGCTGAACCCCAAGGTGGTGCTGTTCTTCGTGTCGTTCTTCCCGCAGTTCGTCGCCGTGACGAGTGCGCACAAGATTCTGGCGTTTCTGGCGCTCGGCGCGGTATTCGTGCTGATGAGCACGGTGTGGAACAGCCTCGTCGCGTGGATCGCGGGCAGCGTCACCGCGCGCTTTTCGGGCAAGCCGGGCGTCAAGAAGTGGCTCGACCGCACCGTTGGTTCGGCATTCGTGGGTCTGGGCGTGCGTCTCGCGACAACGGTGCGCTGAGATTGAATTTTTCCGAACCGCCCATATCTAACAAATCGCTTACAATGCGCTCGCCGTCGCTGGGACAAATCCCGAGCGGCGAGCAATTCGACGACCGATTCGTTATTTGATGGGTGAAGGAGCACAGAACATGTTCAACTGGGTCAAAACCGCGATGTTGATGGCCGCGATTACGGCCCTTTTCATCGTCATCGGCGGCATGATTGGCGGGCGCAGCGGCATGATGCTGGCGCTGCTGATCGCGCTTGGCATGAACTTCTTTTCGTACTGGTTTTCGGACAAGATGGTCCTGCGCATGTACAACGCGCAGGAAGTCGATGAAACCACCGCGCCGCAGTTCTACCGCATGGTCCGCGAACTGGCCACGCGCGCGAACCTTCCGATGCCGCGCGTCTACCTGATCAACGAAGACGCGCCCAACGCGTTCGCCACCGGCCGCAATCCCGAGCACGCAGCGGTGGCCGCGACCACCGGCATCCTGCGCGTGCTCTCCGAGCGCGAAATGCGCGGGGTGATGGCGCACGAGCTGGCGCACGTGAAGCACCGCGACATCCTGATCTCGACGATTTCGGCGACGATGGCCGGCGCGATTTCGGCGATCGCCAACTTCGCGATGTTCTTTGGCGGCCGCGACGAAAACGGCCGTCCCGCCAACCCGATCGCAGGCATTGCCGTGGCGCTGCTCGCGCCGATCGCGGGCGCGCTGATCCAGATGGCGATTTCGCGTGCGCGCGAATTCGAAGCCGATCGCGGCGGCGCGCAGATTTCGGGCGATCCGCAGGCGCTGGCTTCGGCGCTCGACAAGATTCATCGCTACGCGCAGGGCATTCCGTTCCCGGCCGCCGAGCAGCATCCGGCCACCGCGCAGATGATGATCATGAATCCGCTGGCGGGCGGCGCAATCGCCAATCTGTTCTCGACGCACCCGGCCACGGAAGAACGCATTGCGCGTCTGATGGAAATGGCGCGTACGGGCCGCTTCGAGTAAGACAGCCTTGTCGCACCTTGCACGGAAGGGCAGACCACGTGGTCTGCCCTTTTTCTTTGCGCGTGGAACGCGTTGCCGGATTGGTGCGACTGCGCCTGACCGGCGTTGCGCCCGCGCCACGCTACAATGGCTCGCTTGCGTTCCCGCTCATGCCTTATTCGCCGCGCTTCGGTGCGGCCTGCTTTCCGGTTTCTCCATGACATCCAGCTCTCCCCGCCGCCCGTCCGGTTCCGGTTCATCGCGCTCTCAACATCGCGGTGCGCACCCGGGCGCGTCGAAGTCCGGCACGGCCGTGCATCTGGCCCCCGACTCGCTTGGCTTCGCGCTCGACCAGGCGGCCCAGGCCGTCGCCGCAGTGCGCGCGGGTGCGGCGCTGCCGGCGGCGCTTTCGAGCGCCTTCGCGGCCCTGCCCGCCGAAGTCGCGTCGACGGCGCGCGGCGCGGTGCAGGACATCGCCTATCGCACGATGCGGCGTCTGGGCATCGTGGACTACCTGATCAAGCAGCGCGTGAGCAAGGCGCCGCCGCCGCCCGTGTTGAACCTGCTCGCGTGCGCGCTGGCGCTGCTCGTCGACGATGAGGCGCACGCCGCCTACACGCCCTTCACCGTGGTTGATCAGGCCGTGCGCGCGATCGGCGCGCGCCGCGACGCCGCCTTCGCGAAGGGTCTCGTGAACGCCGTGCTGCGCGGCTTCCTGCGCGAGCGTGAAACGGCGCTTGCGGCAGCGCACGCCGATGAAGTCGCGCGCTGGAACTATCCGCAGTGGTGGATCAACGCGATCCGCCGCGCGTGGCCCGATCAGTGGCAGGCGATTCTCGAAGCGGGCAACACGCACGGGCCGCTCACGCTGCGCGTGAACGCGCGCCGCACCAATACCGCCGACTACCTCAAGCGCCTCGCTGACGAAAACATCGCGGCAACGCAGGTCGGCGACTACGCCGTGCGCCTGGCTGCGCCGCTGCCGGTCGATCGCATTCCGGGCTTCATGGCGGGCGACGTTTCCGTGCAGGACGCGGGCGCGCAGCTGGCCGCACCGGCGCTCGGCGTGCGCGACGGCATGCGCGTGCTCGATGCGTGCGCCGCGCCTGGCGGCAAGAGCGGCCATCTGCTCGAACTCGCCGACATCGATCTGGTCGCGCTGGAAAGCGATGCCGTACGCGCGGCGCGCATCGGCGAAAACTTCGTGCGGCTGGGCTTCGCGCAGGGCGATGAAGCAACGCAAGGCGCACGCGTCGTAATCGGCGATGCGGGTGTGCCCGACGCATGGTTCGACGGTCAACTATTCGACCGCATTCTCGCGGACGTGCCGTGTTCGGCATCGGGCATCGTGCGACGCCATCCCGATATTCGCTGGCTGCGCCGCGCAAGCGACATCGCCGCGCTCGCGCAGGAGCAGCGCCGCATCGTCGATGCGCTGTGGAGTCTGCTCAAACCGGGCGGCGAACTGCTCTACGTGACCTGCTCGATCTTCCCCGAGGAAGGCGAGGATCAGGCGCGCTGGTTTGAAAGTACCCACGCGGATGCGGTACGATTGGATGCTCCGGGGCAGCTGCTGCCTGCCGGGCGTGAAGCCGATGTGGCTAGCCCCATCGGCACGAATGCCAGCCCCGTTCCCGATCGCACCGCAGATCACGACGGTTTCTTCTACGCGCGCTTTCAGAAACGGTGACCATCAAACGCTTCTTCCCGCTGCGCTTCGCGGCTTTGATCTGGCTCGCGCTGGCCTTCGGCATGTTCGCCGTCACGCCTGCGCGCGCCGATTCGATTTCGGTGCAGCGCGCGTCGCTGCAGGCCGACGGCACCGGCTGGAGCCTCGACGCCCGCTTCGATTTCGAGCTCAACAGCAGTCTGGAAGACGCGGTCAACAAGGGCATTCCGCTCTACTTCACCACCGACTTCGAAATCACGCGCCCGCGCTGGTACTGGTTCGACGAACAGCCCGTGAGCGTGTCGCAAAGCATTCGCCTGTCGTTCCAGCCGCTCACGCGCGAGTACCGCGTATCGAGCGGCGGTCTGCAGCTCGGCTTTTCGACGCTCTCTGACGCACTCGCGGTCATCAAGCACGTCACGTCCTGGCACGTGATCGAGCGCAATCAGGTGCATTCGGGCGAGACCTATACGGCGTCGGTGCGCATGCAACTCGACGTGGCGCTCATGCCCAAGCCTTTCCAGATCGATGCGGTCAACAACCGCGACTGGAATCTCGCTTCCGACTGGAAGCGCTTCAGCTTCACGGTGACCGATCGTGCTAGATAAAGTGCGCCGCGCCACCGGAGGCAGCTTCAGCAGCTTCGTCGTCAGGCTGCTGGTGTCGACCGTCGCGCTCACCGCGACGCTGCTGCTCGTGCTGCTCGCCGCCGCGAGCGCCAACACCGAATTCTTCGACCGCTATTACGGCTGGCTCTACGCCGCCAATATCGGCGTCGCCATCATCTTCCTGTCGGTGGTGACGGCGCTCGTGATCGTGATCGCGGTGCGCTTGCGGCGCGGCAAGTTCGGCACGCGATTACTTGCCAAGCTCGCGTTTTTCTTCGCGCTGGTGGGCGTGGTGCCGGGCGGCATCATCTACATCGTGTCCTACCAGTTCGTGTCGCGCTCGATCGAATCGTGGTTCGACGTGAACGTGGAAACCGCACTCACGGCGGGCCTCAATCTCGGGCGCGGCATGCTGGACGCTTCGCTCTCCGATCTGCAGACCAAGGGCCGCCTGATGGCCGAGCAGATCGCCAACGGCGATTCGGCAGGCACCACGCTTACGCTGCTGCGCGCGCGCGATCAGTTCGGCGTGCAGGACGCCACCATCGTCGAGCCGGTGCGCAGCATGTCGGGCGCGGCGCCGGACATGCATGTCGTTGCACAGGCATCGAGCAACTTCTCGTCGCTGATGCCGGCCGATCTGCCGAGTCAGATGATGATCGATCAGGCGCGCGGACGCGGCTATGCCGCGATCGAAGGCGAAGTCGATGGCGACCCGCGTCTGCACGGTCCAAAGGGCGCTTTGAGGCTGCGCGTGGTGACGCGCATTCCCGATGGCAACACCACCGACCTGCAACCTGTCGAGCGCTTCCTGCAGCTGGAGCAGCCCGTGCCCGCGGCGCTCGCGCGCAACGCGGACGCCGTGCAGCGCGCCTATCGCGAATACCAGGAAAAAGCGCTCGGCCGTACGGGCCTGCGCAAGATGTACATCGGCACGCTGACGCTTGCGCTGTTTCTCGCGACCTTCGTGGCGATGATGCTGGCGCTCGCGCTCGGCAACCAGCTCGCGCGGCCGCTGTTCCTGCTCGCGCAGGGCACCAAGGAAGTGACCGAGGGCGACTACACGCCCAAACGCGAAATCAAGTCGCGCGACGAGCTGGGCTTCCTCACGCAGTCCTTCAACGCGATGACGCGCCAGCTCTCCGAAGCGCGGCTCGCGGTCGAAAAGAACCGCGTCGCGCTCGAACATTCGAAGGCGTATCTCGAAAGCATCCTCGCCAATCTCACGGCGGGCGTGTTCGTGTTCGACCGGCAGTTCCGTCTGACCACGGCGAACCCGGGCGCGGAACGCATCTTCCGTCATCCGTTCGAGACGCAGCTCGGTCTGCCGATCGATCACGTGGCCGCATTGGGCGACTTCGCAGCGATCGTGCGCAAGGCCTTCGCCGACCAGGAAGCGTCGCGCAGCCACGGCGAACTCAACGACGTCGATCGCGGCCACTGGCAGCAGCAGTTCTCGGTGCCCGTTGCGGGCGAAACCGATCCGCTCACGCTGCTCGTGCGCGGCGCGCGTCTCGTCTCGGACACGGGCCGCGATGCCGGCGACATGCAGACCTCGGGCTATGTGGTGGTGTTCGACGATATTTCGGACGTGATCTCGGCGCAGCGTTCGGTCGCATGGGGTGAAGTCGCGCGGCGTCTCGCGCACGAGATCAAGAATCCGCTTACGCCGATTCAGCTGTCGGCCGAACGCCTGCAGATGAAGCTCACCGACAAGCTCGCGCCCGCCGACGCCGAAGTGCTCAAGCGCGGCGCAACCACCATCGTGAATCAGGTCGCGGCGATGAAGCAGATGGTCGACAACTTCCGCGACTACGCGCGCACGCCTCCGGCGGTGCTCGCGAGCCTGCAGCTGAACGACCTGGTGAGCGAAGTGCTCACGCTCTACGGCGCGGAAGAGCACAAGAGCACGATCAAGGTCGAGCTGTCGGATCTGCCGGTGATACGCGGCGACGCCACGCAATTGCGCCAGGTGATCCACAACCTGCTGCAGAACGCGCAGGACGCGGTGGGCGACATCGCCACGCCTCGTGTGACGCTGGAGACGCGGGCCGTAGAATACGGCGATCCGGACGCGGACGGGCGCACGCGCGTCGCGGTGCGTCTCACGGTCTCGGACAACGGGCCGGGTTTTCCCGCGCGAATTCTCACGCGCGCGTTTGAACCCTATGTGACGACCAAGGCCAAAGGAACAGGACTCGGGCTTGCGATGGTCAAGAAGATCGTCGATGAGCACGGCGCGCGCATCGACATTCGCAATCGCATGAAAGCGGGCGATGTGATAGAAGGCGCGCAGATCTCGATTCTCTTTCTCCAGCTGGCGGACGACACCGCCCCGGGTGCCGTCACCAGCGGCAAACCGGGCGATGACCGTGCGCGGGCAGCCGGGCAAGGAACAAAAGCAACAGTGCAGACAAGGGCAGCGTAAATGGCAACCATCCTGGTGGTAGACGATGAAATGGGCATCCGGGAATTGCTCTCGGAGATCCTCAGCGACGAAGGACACGTCGTGGAACTCGCGGAGGACGCGCAGCAGGCGCGTGAATTCCGTCAGCGTCAGGTGCCGGACCTGGTGCTGCTCGATATCTGGATGCCGGACACCGATGGCGTCACGCTCCTCAAGGAGTGGGCGGCGCAAGGTCAGTTGTCGATGCCCGTCATCATGATGTCGGGGCATGCGACGATCGACACGGCGGTGGAGGCGACCAAGATCGGCGCGCTCAACTTCCTTGAAAAACCGATCGCGCTGCAAAAGCTGCTCAAGGCGGTCGAGCAGGGTCTGGCGCGCGGCACGGCGGCGCAAGCGCCGGCTGCTGGCGCGCCTGGCGCCAAGCCCGCTGCCGGCGGCCCGGCCGTGGTGGCCTCGGCGGCCGCGCTGCCGGTGCTGGGCGGCGATTCGCCGGGCGTGAATGCGGCGCAGACGGCTTCGATCTCGTTCGATATTCCGTTGCGTGACGCCCGCGATGCATTCGAGCGCGCCTACTTCGAATACCACCTCGCGCGCGAGAACGGCAGCATGACGCGCGTGGCTGAAAAGACCGGCCTTGAGCGCACGCACCTGTATCGCAAGCTCAAGCAGCTTGGCGTCGATCTCGGCAAGAGCAAAGGCGAGTGAGGCGCGGCTCACCGCGTCCCACGCGCCCGGTCGCGAGTCTTTTCGAAAAGTTTTGAGAAAGGGCTTGCGCAGGGCGAGAAAAGCCCCTATACTTTCCCTTCTTCGTTGGCCCGGTAGCTCAGTTGGTAGAGCAGCGGATTGAAAATCCGCGTGTCGTTGGTTCGATTCCGACCCAGGCCACCAGAATTTGTAGAGCCCCAGGAGATCGCAAGATTCCTGGGGCTTTTTCATTGGCGGTCCCCGGTTTCTTGCAGCGTCTCCCGGTTGTTCTGGTCGAGCCGGTGCACGGTAACCGGATATCAGCGGTATAAAGTGGCGCCGATATCGGCGCCAGGGCTGCGGCCTATACTGCTTGGGCCGGCCGGCGAGAGCCCGGGCCGGTCCGCCCGGCGGGTTTCAAAGGCTCGCGACCGCGCGGAACCTCTCAACTCGGAGTTTCACGGTGACTCGAACAGAAACCAGGAACGGCGCGCTCGTGCTGTTTTCCGGCGGCCAGGACTCGGCAACGTGCCTCGCGTGGGCACTGAACCAATACGACACGGTCGAAACGCTCGGCTTCGATTACGGCCAGCGCCATCGTGTCGAACTGGAGTGCCGTGAGGGCTTTCGCGCCGCCATCGCGCGCGAGTTCCCCGACTGGGCCGAACGTCTCGGCGAAGATCATATGATCGATCTTTCGGTGCTCGGCTCGATCAGCGATACCGCCATGACGCGCGAAATCGAGATCGAAACGGCCGCAAGCGGTCTGCCGAACACCTTCGTGCCGGGCCGCAACCTGATGTTCATGCAGATCGCGGCGGCCATCGCTTACCGTCGTGGCCTGCGCGTGCTGGTGGGCGGCATGTGCGAGACCGACTTCTCCGGCTACCCCGATTGCCGCGACGACACCATGAAAGCGCTGCAGGTCGCGCTCAATCTGGGCATGGACACGCGCTTCGTGCTGGAAACGCCGCTGATGTGGCTCGACAAGGCCGATACATGGCGACTCGCCGAGCAACTGGGCGGCGAGGCGCTGGTCGAACTGGTACGTGTGGAAACCCATACCTGCTATCTGGGCGAGCGCGCCGAGCTGCACGCATGGGGCTTCGGCTGCGGCGAATGCCCGGCCTGCAAGCTGCGCAAGCGCGGCTACGAAGCTTACCTGGCAGGCGAGCAAGTCACGGAAGCGCCGGTCTGAGGGCCGGCGAGCCCCGGCAACGCCGGAACCTGCAAGACAGACGATGCATAAAACGAAGCGGCGCACGGGCAGCGCCCTTCGTGCGATCGAGTGAAGATCGAGCGGCAAAAAATGCGGTCGCCAGGCAGACCCGCCGCAAACACGACACAATAACGCCCGCAAGCACCGGCTCCCCACGAGCCTTCCCGTCGACGCCTCGTGATTCCCTGTTGAATCACGATCAGGCAACACAGGTATCAAACCAGGCAGCAGCATGACTTACGCGGTAAAGGAAATCTTCTATACGTTGCAGGGCGAAGGCGCGAACGCCGGGCGTCCGGCCGTGTTTTGCCGGTTCGCCGGCTGCAATCTGTGGTCGGGCCGCGAGGAAGACCGTGAGAGCGCGCAGTGCCGCTTCTGCGACACCGATTTCGTCGGCACCGACGGCGAGAACGGCGGCAAATTCCGTACGCCCGAGGAACTGGTCGCGATGATCGCTTCGCTGTGGCCCGAAGGCGAGGGCAACCGCTTCGTGGTCTGCACGGGCGGCGAGCCGATGCTGCAGATCGACCCGCCGTTCGTGGATGCGCTGCACGCGGCGGGCTTCGAAATCGCCATCGAAACCAACGGTTCGCTGCCGGTGCTGGAAACCATCGACTGGATCTGCGTGAGCCCGAAAGCCGACGCGCCGCTCGTGGTGACCAAAGGCAACGAACTCAAGGTCGTGGTGCCGCAGGACAACCAGCGTCTGGCCGATTACGCGAAGCTCGACTTCGAGTATTACCTCGTTCAGCCGATGGACGGTCCTTCGCGCGACCTGAACACGAAGCTTGCGATCGACTGGTGCAAGCGCCATCCGCAATGGCGCCTGTCGATGCAGACGCACAAGTACCTGAATATTCCCTGAGCAACCCTCGATTTTGCCTTTTTCCGCTGAAGCAGCCGTGCTGACGATCACCCGAAAACTCGAATTCGATGCGGGCCACCGCATTCCCGACCACCGCAGCCAGTGCAGGAATCTGCACGGCCATCGCTATGTGCTCGAAATCACGCTGCAAGGCGATACCGTCGAGACCGAAGGCGCGCCCGACCGCGGCATGGTGATGGATTTCGCCGACGTGAAAGCGCTCGCGAACCAGCATCTCGTCGATCTGTGGGATCACGCCTTCCTCGTCTTCGAAGGCGACACGCAGGTGCGCGGTTTCCTCGAAACGCTGCCGGGCCACAAGACCGTCGTGATCGATCGCATCCCGACCGTGGAGAACCTTGCCGCCATCGCGTTCGAGATCCTCGCGAACGTCTATGACGCGCACTACGGCGTGAATCTGCAGTTGCACAAGGTGCGCCTGTACGAAACGCCGAATTGCTGGGCCGAAGTCATCCGCGACTGACGCCGCTGACGACGGCGCATGGCCGTTCTTCAAGCGCCGCGCAAGGCCGGGTTTTCCACCCGGCCTGCGTACTTTTGGCGCGGTATGATCGCTTTCGCAAGGGCCCGCCGTTAGCGGCGCGGCCCACATACAACGACGCATAACGAAAGCGAGACATGCCGGCCGTGGCGCTGCCGGGCCGCCTGGGCCCGCGTGACGCGCGTTGCGCTGACTCGCCGGGAGCACGGCGATGAGTACCTTCACCAATCCCCTCAAGGAACGGCTTCAGCTAGCCGAGCCCTTGTTCGGCCTGTGGCTGTCGATGGGCAGCGAAACCGCGGCCGAGGCGCTTGCGCATGCCGGTTTCGACTGGCTGCTGATCGACATGGAGCACGCGCCCAACGATAGCGGCGACATCTTCGCGCAACTGCGCGCGATCGCGGCGGCGCATCTGCCGACCGAGCCCGTGGTGCGCGTGCCGGCCAACGAGCCGTGGCTCGTCAAGCGCGTGCTCGACGCGGGCGTGCGCACAGTGATGTTCCCCAACGTGGCTTCGGCCGAGGAAGCCGCCCGCGTGGTGAGCTACACCCAATATCCCGATGCGAAGACGCCGAACGGCCAGCGCGGCGTGGCCGGCGCGGTGCGCGCGGCGGCATATGGCATGCGGCGCGACTATCTGCAGGGCGCGAATGCGCAGATCGCCGCGATCGTGCAGATCGAATCGGCGGCGGCGCTGGCCGAAGTCGAGAAAATCGCCGCGGTGCCGGGCGTCGATTGCCTGTTCGTCGGCCCGGCGGATCTGGCCGCGAGCCTTGGCCATCTGGGCGACGCGAAGCACGCCGATGTGAGCGCCGCGATGACGCGCGTCGTCGCGGCGGCGCGCGCGGCGGGTGTGGCCTCGGGCATCTTCGCGATGGACGCCGCGCAGGCGAAGCTGTATCGCGAGATGGGTTTTTCCTTTATCGCGCTGGCCGCCGATGTGCTCTGGCTGTTGCGCGCCACGCGCCAGGCGCTGCAGGAGGCACGGGCATGAAGCGCTCGAAAGCAGTATTTGCCGCGCTGGCATTGACGATGACACTGGCCGGCGCGAGCGGTGCGGCAAGTGCCGCGGGTACGGGCGGCCAGCCCTCGGTGAGCGCGGAGTCCGATCCGCAGACGGCCAATGCCGTCGCCGACTACAACGCCGGTAATCTGGGCGTGGCGCGCACGGAATTCCAGAGCGCGGCAGCCCACGGCAATCGCCTCGCGCAATTCAACTACGCGATGATGCTGCTCAACGGCGAAGGCGGGGCCGCCGATGTGAGCGAGGGCCGCAAGTGGCTGCACAAGGCCGCCGACGCCAACATGTCCCACGCCCAGTACGTGTACGGCAAGATGTTCGACGATGGCGATTTCGTCGACCGCAATCCGGTCGAGGCGCACCAATGGTTCCTCAAGGCCGCGAAGCAGGGCCACGTGCAGGCCGAACTGGCGCTGGCGAACCAGTTTCTCGACGGACGCGGTACCGGGCGCGACAACAAACAGGCGTTCTACTGGTACAAGAAGGCCGCCGAGGGCGGCGACATGACCGCGCAATACGTGACCGGCTCGTTCTACGAACGCGGTGGCGACGGCGTGCCGAAGAACCTCAACGTCGCGCGCGCCTACTATGCGGCAGCGGCGGCGCAGGGCGATCCGGTTGCGCGCCTGAAATTCCAGCAGTTGAGCGCGCAACTGATGAAGAACGCCCCGGCGCAGCCCCAATAAGGGACGGCCTGAAACGAAAACGCGCCGGTCGAAGCCGGCGCGTTTTGTTTTTAGGCGTGGCGAGAATCAGCTCTGCATAAGCCGCTTCTGCCGCCCGACGCTCATGATCAGCCCGATGGCGATGCCCAGCGTCGTGAGCGCCGTGCCGCCGTAGCTCATGAAGGGCAGCGGCACGCCCACCACGGGCAGAATCCCGCTCACCATGCCGATGTTCACGAACGCGTAGGTGAAGAACGCCATCGTCAGCGAGCCGGCCAGCAAGCGCCCGAACAAGGTCGCGCCGTTGGCGGCGATATACAGCCCGCGCGCGATCAGACACATGTAGAGCGTGAGCAGCACGATGCCGCCCACCATGCCGAATTCCTCCGAGAACACCGCGAAGATGAAGTCGGTGTGCTTTTCGGGGATGAACTCCAGATGCGACTGCGTGCCCTTGAGCCAGCCCTTGCCGAGCGGGCCGCCCGAGCCGATCGCAATCACCGCCTGAATCGTATGGAAGCCCTTGCCGAGCGGGTCGGAGGTGGGGTCGAGCAGCGTGCAGATGCGGTGCTTCTGGTAATCGTGCATGAGCGGCCAGTTCACCTGCGGCTGGCAGATCTTGTCCTGGAACGCGGCGATCGAGGCCACCGCGATAATGCCCGCGATCAGCACCGGCACGATCAGCTTGAACGACAGGCCCGCGAAATAGATCACGAAGAAGCCCGAGGCGAACACCAGCACGGCGGTGCCCAGGTCGGGCTGCTTGGCGATCAGGCCAACCGGCACGAGCAGGATGATGAAGCCCACCAGGAAGTCGTACCAGCGCATCACGCCTTCGCGGCGCTGGTAATACCAGGCCAGCATCAGCGGCGTGGCGATCTTGAGAATCTCCGACGGCTGGATCACCACGCCCACATTGATCCAGCGCTTCGCGCCCTTGCGCGTCAGGCCGAACGCGGCAACCGCAATCAGTAACGCGATACCAAAGGAGTAGATCGGCACCGCGAAGCGCATCAGCGTGTTGGGCGGCACATTGGCGAGACCCCACATCAGCACGAAGGTGAGCATGATGTTGCGCAACTGGTCCTCGACGCGGCCCGGCACATCCAGGCTCGCGCTGTAGAGCGTGACGATGCCCACGCACAGCAGCAGGAACACCGTGAGCGCGAGCGGGCGGTCGAAGCCGAGGAACATCTTGCGCAGCGCGTCGAGCACGGCGCGCTTGTCGATCTTGTCGAACTGGAGGAGAGGCATGGTGGTTCCTTACTCGTCGATGCCGCCCGTGGCGGGCTTGGGCGGCGGCGCGAGCGTAGCCGCTTCGGGCGCGCTGGCGGGGCGGCGCGGACGATGCGGGCCGGGGCCGAAATGGCGCGGCAAGGATGCGGCGGCGGGACGCTGGGCGGGGGTGTCGTCGGCGTCATGGGCCTTGCTGCCGGTGCCGCCATTCACGGCGTCGGTCGAGACTTCGGGTGCTGCGGATCGGGCCGCTGGCGCTGCTGCGTGCGCCTTGCCGGATTGGGCGTCGGCTTTGACGCCCGAAGCGGCGTTCGCATCCGATGCAGCCTGGGCAGCGGAAGCGGCGGATGCCGCAGCGGCCGCCGAAGCTGCGGCGGCTTCGGCCGCGCCCGGAATGGGCAGCGGCGTGAAGCCCGCTGCCACCTTTACTTGCGCCGCGAGCGGCGTCGCAGCGACCGACGCAGCGACCGACGCAGCGGTTGCGGCGGAGGCCGCCGAAGCCGCTGAAGACGAAGCCCCCTGCGGCGGCTGGCCGATCACGGGCGCGGACGCATCCTGCGTCGCCGACGCCGCGGCCGCCACGGCGGCCTGCTCGGCACCCGGCTTCAGACGATCGACGAGCCAGTAGTCGAGCACGCGGCGCGCGATCGGGCCGGCGGACTGCGCACCCCAACCGCCGTTTTCGACGATCAGCGCGAGCGCGATCTGCGGCTTGTCGACCGGCGCGAATGCCGTGAACAGCGCGTGGTCGCGCAGATGTTCGGCGACCGCGTGCGCCTGGTACTTCGCGCCTTGCAGCGAGTACACCTGCGCCGTACCGGTCTTGCCCGCCGACGTGTAGGGCGCGTTCTGGAACAGCTTGTACGCCGTGCCCGACGGATTCATCGTCACGTTTTCCATGCCGCGCTTCACCACGTCGATATCGGACTGCTTGACGTCGAGTCGGCCGCTTTCGCTCGGCACGGTCAGATGCTCCTCCTTCGTGATCGGATTCTCGATTTCCTTCACGAGGTGAGGCTTCATCAGAATGCCGTTGTCGGCGAGCGTGGCCGTGGCGTGCGCGAGCTGCAGGATGGTGAACGAGTTGTAGCCCTGGCCGATGCCCAGACTGATCGTTTCACCTTCGTACCACCTCTGCTGCTCGGGCTTCTTGTACGCCTTCCTCTTCCATTCGGTCGAGGGCAGGATGCCGCGCGCCTCGCCCGCGATGTCGATGCCGGTCAACTGGCCAAAGCCCAGCGGCTTCATGAAGCCGGCGATGGCGTCCACGCCCAGGTCGTGCGCCAGCATGAAGAAGTAGGTGTCGTTCGACACCATGATCGCGCGGTTCATGTCGACCCAGCCCTGGCCCGAACGCACGTCGTTGTTGAAGCGGTGGCCGCCGAACATGTAGTAGCCCGGATCCGAGAAGCCCCAGCCCGGCGTGCGCTTGTGCAGCGTGAGCGCGGCGAGCGCCATGAACGGCTTGTAGGTCGAGCCCGGCGGATAGGTGCCGTGCAGCGGACGGTTGAGCAGCGGGTGATCCGGCGAATTGTTGAGCTCGTCCCAGGTCTGCTGGTCGATGCCGTCGACGAAAGAATTCGGGTCGAAGCTGGGCGCGGAGACGAAGGCGAGAATGTCGCCGGTCGACGGCTCGATCGCCACCAGCGCACCGCGCTTGCCCGCGAAGGCCTGTTCCGCGACCTGCTGCAGACCGATGTCGATCGACAGCACGAGGTTGTTGCCGGGCGTGGCCTGGGTGCGCGACAGCGTGCGCACCGGGCGCCCGCCTGCCGTCACTTCCACTTCCTCGAAACCGGTCAGGCCGTGCAGCTCGGTTTCATAGCTCTGCTCGACGCCGATCTTGCCGATGTAGTCGGTGCCGTTGTAGTTGTTGGCGTCCAGGCGCGGATCGTAGTGCTCGGGATCGCTGTCGTTCTTGTCCGAGAGGTCGTCGATGCGCTCCTGGTCGCGCTGCGAAATCCGGCCGATATAGCCGATCACATGCGCGGCCGTGGGACCAAGCGGGTACTGGCGGAACAGGCGCGCGCGCACTTCGACGCCGGGGAAGCGGAAGCGCTGGGCCGTGAAGCGGGCGACTTCGTCGTCGCTCAGGCGGGTGCGGATCGGCAGGCTCTCGAAGTTCTTCGAGTCTTCGAGCAGCTTCTTGAAGCGGCGGCGATCGCGCGCATCGATCGGGATCACGGTCGAGAGCTGGTCGATCGTGTTGTCGAGCGTGTCGGTGAGCTTCGAGGGCGTGATTTCCAGCGTGTACGCGGAGTAGTTCTTCGCCAGCACCACGCCGTTGCGGTCCATGATGATGCCGCGATTGGGCACGATGGGCGCGACGGAAATGCGGTTCTCGTCGGCTTGCAGCGAGTACTTGCTGTGGTTCCAGACCTGCAGGTAGAGGAAGCGGAACGCGATCAGCCCGAAGCAGACGAACACGAACAGTCCCGCCGCGGCGACGCGCAGGCGGTATTTCGTGAGCTGCTGCTGGGTGTCCTTGAATTCGGTCATGCGCTCACACGCCAGAGCCCGCGCCTCGCGCGTGCGCTGCGGCGGGCCGGTAGGAAGAGATGGTCATCGGTTGCGACTTTCAACGGTGAGCGGCGCGAAGCCGCTCAGATGGGCCGCGTATCGTCGGGATCGACGGGGCGGCGCTGCGGCAGCAGCAGCAACAGGCTGGTGAGCGGCCACAGCACGGCTTCCACGAAGCCGCTGATCAGATAGCCCCAGCCGGGGAAGGATGCGCCCATCACGAGGCGAATCACAAAGGGCACGACCTGCGTGCCCACCAGCATCGGCATGACGGCGAACATCTGCACGCCCAGCGACATCCACAGCACGCGGCGGTGAATGGTGATCGCGCCGAACGAGAGCAAAGTGTAGGCGAGCGCGTGCTCGCCGAGCAGATTCGCGTTGTGCACGTCCATCAGCAGGCCGAGGCAGAAGGCGATGCCCATGCCCACCTTGCGCGGCTGATGGATGTTCCAGAACAACAAGACGACCGCGACGAAATCGGGCACGCCGGGCAGCTTGCCCCAGGGCAGCAGGTTCAGCAGGAACGCCGCCGCCAGGCTAAAGGCGATGAAGTACGGGTTGACCGGCTGGAGGATGTATTGCGGACGCGCCATCAATGGCCCCCTTGTGCTGCGGGCGCCTTGGCGGGCGCTTTAGCCGCTGCTTTATCCGGCGCTTTGGCCGGCGCGGCTGGCTGCGCCGCCTGCGGCGCGCTTGCGGCCGGCTTGGCGGCGGCGGCCGGCGCGGCGGCCTTCGATTTGTCGTCCGCCTTTTTGTCCGCGCCCCTGGCGGCCTTTTTCTTCGCGTCCTTGGCTTCGGCAGCGGCGGCCGCTGCGGCTGCGTCGGCAGCTTCGACCGGATTCGGCGGCACCTGGCGCACGAAATGCAGCACCAGCACCTGGCGCGCCCCGCGCACGGCGGCCAGCGGCGCACAGACCACGCGCGCGAATGCGGTATCGGCCTGCTTGTCGACGCGGATCACCTTGGCGACCGGCAAGCCTTGCGGATAGACACCGTCGAGGCCGCTCGTGACGAGTTCGTCGCCGGTCTGCAGATCGGCGCTGATCGGCACGAAACGCAGATCGAGCAGATCGCCCTTGGCGGTGCCGTAGATCACGCTGCGCAGACCCGTGCGCACGACCTCGACCGGTACGGCCTGGTCCTTGTCGGTCACGAGCGTCACTTCGGACTGCATCGGAAATACCCGCGTGACCTGGCCGATCACACCGTCTTCGCTGAGCACGGGCGCGCCGTTTTGCACGCCTTGCTGCGAGCCGCCGCCAATCACGACTTTCTGCGTGAACGGGTCGCGCGTGTCGTACTGGATTTCGGCGGGCGTCGTGGGGGCGCCGATGCGTTGCGAAAGCTGCAGCAGCGCGCGCAGATGAATGTTTTCGGCAGCCAGCGAGGCGGCCTGGTTGGCCTGCTGCGAAAGCTGGAGATTGCGCGCGTGAAGCTGCGCATTGTCCTGGCGCAGCGAGGCGCTGGTGACGGCCAGATCGGCGGCGCCCATAAAGAGGTCGCGCGGCACGAGCGCTGCGCGTTGCAGCGGATAGAGGCCGGCGCCAAGCACGCCGCGCACGACTTCCAGTGTCTTGAAGCGCGCGTCGGAGATCAGCAGCGCGATCGACAGCACGACGAAGAAGAGCAGCCGTGCGAGTGCCGAGGGGCCCTGCTTGAACAGAGGCGGCGGACTGTATTCCATGGTCTGCGCCGGGGGCGTATGCGGTTCGGTGAAACTAACGGTGAAACGTGAGGCGCATCAGCGGCGCGGCCCGCAGCGGTTTGGAGAAACCGCCGGGACACTCCGCTGCGCGGCGGCGCACAGGCCGCCTCTCACGTTCGTTGCGCGTCGATGGTAGCGGATTTGCCGGTGACCTTGCGCCGTCGATTGCATCAGCGCTTGCATCCGCATTTGCGTTTGCACTTGCGTCTGCATTTGCGTGAGCATCGACTGCGCCGCCCGCGCCCGCCGCCAGGCGCTTACTCGTACGAGAAGATGCTGCCCAGCTTGTCCATGCGCTCAAGCGCCATGCCCGAGCCGCGCACCACGCAGGTGAGCGGATCTTCGGCGACCAGCACCGGCAGACCGGTTTCTTCGGCCAGCAGACGGTCCAGGTCGCGCAGCAGCGCGCCGCCGCCCGTGAGCATCATGCCGCGCTCGGCGATATCGGCGCCCAGTTCCGGCGGCGTTTGTTCCAGCGCGATCTTCACCGACGAAACGATCTGGTTCAGCGGATCGGTGAGGGCTTCGAGGATTTCGTTGCTCGAAATCGTGAAGCTGCGCGGAATGCCTTCGGACAGGTTGCGGCCCTTGACTTCCATTTCCTTGACTTCGGAACCCGGGAAGGCCGAACCGATTTCCTTCTTGATGGCTTCGGCGGTTTGCTCGCCGATCAGCATGCCGTAGTTGCGGCGGATGTAGTTGACGATGGCTTCGTCGAACTTGTCGCCGCCCACGCGCACCGAACCCTTATAGACGATGCCGCCCAGCGAGATCACGCCCACTTCGGTCGTGCCGCCGCCGATGTCGACGACCATCGAGCCGGTGGCTTCCGAAACCGGCAGGCCTGCGCCGATTGCGGCGGCCATCGGTTCTTCGATCAGATAGACCTGCGAAGCGCCTGCGCCGTGCGCGGCTTCCTTGATCGCGCGGCGCTCGACCTGGGTCGAACCGCAGGGCACGCAGATGATGATGCGCGGCGACGGCGAGAACATGCGCGATTCGTGTGCAGTCTTGATGAACTGCTTGATCATCTGTTCCGTGACGGTGAAGTCGGCGATCACGCCGTCCTTCATCGGGCGGATGGCTTCGATGTTGCCCGGCACCTTGCCAAGCATCTGCTTGGCTTCCTTGCCGACCGCCTGGATCGTCTTCTTGCCGTTCGGGCCGCCTTCCTGGCGGATGGACACGACCGACGGCTCGTCAAGGACGATGCCCTTGCCGCGCATGTAGATCAGCGTGTTGGCGGTACCGAGGTCGATCGCGAGATCGTTGGAGAAGTAGCTACGCAGAAAACCGAACATTCAAAAATCCTGTCTCGCTTGTGGCCGACCTACGAGACGAGCGGGTCACGGGCGGCAGCGGAAAAAATAACAGTCTCAGGACGGGCGGAAAGCGCCGCCGCGAGGAGCCTGAAACTGCGGGAATGGTTACCGGAGGCGGCCCCGCTGCGCGCCAACTGAGCGCAAATTGCTGCGTTCAGGGATGAAAGGCAGACGCAAGGCGGTCCGGGTTTGAGTCGAACGCGTAATGATACCTTATAATTTTGCCTGTTTTGCAGGATCCGAAAGCCAGTTTTTGACCTCGTCGAAGCTTTCTTCCACCCTCGGATCCGGCGCGATAAATCGCTGTTGCAGCACCGTTTTTTGCGTGCCGCTCCAGTCTCAATTTTTTCCGGTGACCGCATGGCCCTGACCCTGACCGATGTGAAGCGTATCGCGCATCTCGCGCGCCTCGAACTGGCCGATGCCGAGGCCGGCAATACGCTCGAACGCCTGAATAACTTCTTCGGGCTTGTCGAGCAGATGCAGGCCGTGGACACCACGGGCATCGCGCCGCTTGCGCATCCGATCGAACAGATCGAAGACGTCGCGCTGCGACTGCGCGAGGACGCGGTAACCGAAACCGTGGATCGCGACGCCTACCAGCGCCCCGCGCCCGCGGTACAGGACGGACTTTACCTTGTCCCGCGTGTGATTGAGTAAACAAACGCTCATTTTGGTGGCGTTTTCGAAGAAGTTCGAGTCATCTGAGCTTAACTTCTGAAACGTTGCCGCCCCCGAATTGGCGGGGCGCAGCCCGCGCGTGCGCGAGGCGCTCCCGGACGGTGCGATCGTTGTGGTCGCCCCGTTACGATCTTCCAGGAATCACGCAATGCATGACAAAAGTTTGACCGAATTGCGCGCCGCACTGGCCGCGAAGGCGTGCTCCGCAGTCGAACTGGCCCAGCATTTCCTCGGCCGGATTGAGGCACATCAAGACTTGAACGCCTTTGTCGACGTCAATCCCGAATTGACGCTCGCCCAGGCGAAAGCCGCCGACGCGCTGCTGCATTCGGGCCACGGCGGCCCGCTGGCCGGCATTCCGCTCGCGCACAAGGATGTGTTCGTCACGCGCGGCTGGCGCTCGACGGCAGGCTCGAAGATGCTTGCAAACTACGAGAGCCCGTTCGACGCCACGGTGGTGGAGCGCCTCGCGCGCGCCGGCATGGTGACGCTCGGCAAGACCAATATGGACGAATTCGCGATGGGCTCGTCCAACGAGAACTCGCACTTCGGCGCGGTGAAGAACCCGTGGGACATCAAAGCGGTGCCGGGCGGCTCGTCGGGCGGCTCCGCCGCCGCCGTGGCCGCGCGCCTCGCGCCCGCCGCCACCGGCACGGACACGGGCGGCTCGATCCGTCAGCCCGCGTCGTTTTCGGGCATCACGGGCATCAAGCCCACGTATGGCCGCGTGTCGCGCTACGGCATGATCGCGTTCGCCTCGTCGCTCGACCAGGGCGGTCCGATGGCGCAAAGCGCCGAAGACTGCGCGCTGCTGCTCAACGGCATGGCTGGTTTCGACGAGCGCGACTCCACCAGCCTCACGCGCGAGCACGAAGACTACACGCGCCACCTCGGCCAGCACTGGACGCCGGAGGCCTCCGCCGACAAGCCGCTCAAGGGTCTGCGCATCGGCCTGCCGAAGGAATACTTCGGCGCGGGTCTGGCCGACGACGTGCGCGCCGCCATCAACGCCGCGCTCAAGACCTATGAGTCGCTGGGCGCCACGCTCGTGGAAGTCACGCTGCCCAAGACCGAACTGTCGATTCCCGTGTACTACGTGATCGCGCCGGCGGAAGCCTCGTCGAACCTCTCGCGTTTCGACGGCGTGCGCTTCGGCCATCGCGCGGCGCAGTACGGCGATCTGCTCGACATGTACAAGAAGTCGCGCGCGGAAGGCTTCGGCCCCGAAGTGAAGCGACGCATTCTGGTGGGCACTTACGTGCTTTCGCACGGCTACTACGACGCGTACTACCTGCAGGCGCAGAAGATCCGACGCATCATCGCGCAGGACTTCCAGGAAGCGTTCAAGCAGTGCGACGTCATCATGGGCCCGGTCGCCCCGAGCGTGGCGTGGGACCTCGGCGCGAAGGGCGACGATCCGCTGCAGATGTACCTCGCCGATATTTACACGCTGTCGACCAGCCTCGCCGGCCTGCCCGGCATGAGCGTGCCGTGTGGCTTTGGCGCGGGTGCGAACGCGCAACGTCCGGTCGGTCTGCAGATCGTCGGCAACTATTTCAACGAGGCCCGCATGCTGCAGGTCGCCGACGCTTTCCAGCGCGCGACCGACTGGCATCGCAAGGCGCCGGCAGGGGTGATAAATGAGCCCCCACACTCACTTCGTTCGTTGCCCCCCGGGGGGGCGCATGCCTCCCTTGAGGCGGCTCGGCGGGAGGCATGAGCATGACCACACAATGGGAAGTCGTTATCGGTCTTGAGACGCACGCGCAGCTGTCGACGGTCTCCAAGATCTTCTCCGGCGCATCGACGCAGTTCGGCGCCGCCCCCAACACGCAGGCCTGCCCCGTCGATCTCGCGTTGCCGGGCGTGCTGCCGGTGATGAACCGCGGTGCGGTCGAACGCGCGATCCAGTTCGGTCTGGCGATCGGCTCGACCATCGCGCCGCGCAGCATCTTCGCGCGCAAGAACTACTTCTATCCGGATCTCCCCAAGGGCTATCAGATCAGCCAGTACGAGATCCCGGTGGTGCAGGGCGGTCAGATCACGATTCAGGTTCCTGCCAACGAAAAGACCGGCAAGGAAGGCTACGAAAAGACCGTCAACCTGACGCGCGCGCATCTGGAAGAGGACGCGGGCAAGTCGTTGCACGAAGACTTCGCCGGCATGACGGGCATCGACCTGAATCGCGCCGGCACGCCGCTGCTCGAAATTGTCACGGAACCTGAAATGCGCAGCGCGGCGGAAGCCGTAGCTTATGCGAAGTCGCTGCACACCCTGGTCGTGTGGCTCGGCATCTGCGACGGCAACATGCAGGAAGGTTCGTTCCGCTGCGACGCGAACGTCTCCGTGCGCCCGGTCGGCCAGAAGGAGTTCGGCACGCGCGCGGAAATCAAGAACCTGAACTCGTTCCGCTTCCTCGAAGAAGCCATCCAGTACGAAGTGCGCCGCCAGATCGAGCTGATCGAAGACGGCGGCACGGTGGTGCAGGAAACGCGCCTCTACGATCCGGACAAGCGCGAAACGCGTTCGATGCGCAGCAAGGAAGACGCGCACGATTACCGCTACTTCCCCGACCCCGACCTCATGCCGCTCGTAATCGACGCGGCGTGGGTCGAACGCGTGAAGGGCGAAATGCCCGAGCTGCCGGCCGCCATGCAGACGCGTTTCGTCGAGCAATACGGCGTGACGCCGTACGACGCCACCGTGCTGACGTCGAGCAAGGCGATGGCCGCGTACTTCGAAGCCGTGGTGGCCAAGGCAGGCGCCGCGCAGGCCAAGGCCGCTGCAAACTGGCTGATGGGCGAAGTCTCGTCGCAGCTCAATCGCGAAGGTCTCGACATCGCCGCTTCGCCGGTCACGGCGGAACAGTTCGCGCTGCTGCTCGCACGGATCGCCGACGGCACGATCTCGAACAAGATCGCCAAGGAAATCTTCCAGGCGATGTGGGACGAGAAGGCCACGGACGCAGGCGCGGTCGACCGCATCATCGAAGCGAAGGGTCTCAAGCAGATCTCGGACACCGGCGCGCTCGAAGCGATCATCGACGAGGTGCTCGCTGCGAACCCGAAGTCCGTCGAGGAATTCCGCGCGGGCAAGGAAAAGGCCTTCAACGCGCTGATCGGCCAGGCCATGAAGGCCACCAAGGGCAAGGCAAACCCGCAGCAGGTCAATGAACTGCTGAAAAAGAAGCTGGGCTGATAGTCTGTCAGACTGTGGGTCGGCAAGCTGGCGAGGCGGCGTCGCGCAAGGGTGTGCGGCGCCGCCTCGCCGCTTGAAGAGGCGGATTCACAAAGGAGAACTGTAGCGATGGCGAAGTCCCCGAATCTCGACGATTTCCGCGTGCCGTATCACGGCGGCAAGAAAGCCGATTCAAAGGCCGATTCAAAGATCGATTCGTTCAACCCCGAGGCCATCGACCCATCGGCCAAGCCCTTTTCCACCGGCAGCAAGGACGGCGACCGCGAGCGGCTCGCGGCGATTGGCGAGAAGCTCGACCTGCTGCAGGAGCGCCTGCATGCGCAGCGTCATCAGCGCGTGCTGCTGGTGCTGCAAGGCATGGACACGAGCGGCAAGGACGGCACCATTCGCGGCGTGTTCCACGAAGTCGATCCGCTCGGCCTGCGCATCGTGCCGTTTCGCGCGCCCACGCCCATCGAGGCGTCGCACGATTTCCTCTGGCGCGTGCATATGCACGTCCCGGCCGCGGGCGAGCTGGCGATCTTCAATCGCAGCCACTACGAAGACGTGCTGGTGCCGCGCGTGATGGAGCAGATCGATGCCGCCGAATGCGAGCGCCGTTATGCGCAGATCCGCGACTTCGAACGCATGCTGGTGGAAAACGGCACGACCATCATCAAGTGCTGGCTGCACATATCGAAGGACGAGCAGCGCCGCCGCATCCAGGCGCGCATCGACGATCCTTCGAAACACTGGAAATTCGATCTTTCCGATCTCGAAGCGCGCAAGCACTGGGACGCGTATCAGGCGGCGTATCGCGACGCGCTCGCGGCCACCTCGACCGAACATGCGCCCTGGTATGTAATTCCCGCCGATTCGAAGACGCATCGCAACGTCATGGTGGCCGAGCTGCTACTGCGTCTGATGGAAGGTCTGAAGCTCGAATTTCCGCCTGCGAAGCCCGAACTGGAGGGCATGAAGATCGAGTAAGCACCGATTTTCACGCTCTCAACGAACACTCAAAAAGGATTGAAAAAAATGCTGCGTGTGATCACCGCGAACCTCAATGGCATCCGCTCCGCGGCGAAGAAGGGCTTCTTCGAATGGTTCGGCGAACAGAACGCCGACGTGCTCTGCGTGCAGGAAATCAAGTGCTCGCAGGACGACATGACGCCGGAATTCCTCGCGCCGCACGACTTCAAGGGCTACTTCCAGCATGCCGTGAAGAAGGGCTATAGCGGCGCGGGCGTGTATGCGCGCCGCGAGCCGGACGAAGTCATCATCGGCTTTGGCAGCGAGGAGTTCGACGCCGAAGGCCGCTATGTGGAACTGCGCTTTGGCGATTTGTCGGTGATTTCGGTGTACGTGCCGTCGGGTTCGAGCGGCGACGAGCGCCAGCAGGCCAAATATCGTTTCATGGACGTGTTCATGCCGCATCTGGCGCAGCTGAAGGCGCAGCGCGAAGTGATCGTGTGCGGCGACGTAAACATCGTCCACAAGGAAATCGACATCAAGAACTGGAAGGGCAACCAGAAGAACTCCGGCTGCTTGCCCGAAGAGCGCGCGTGGCTCACCCAGCTGTTCGACGAAGTGGGTTACGTGGACGTGTTCCGCACGCTCGATCCCCGTCCCGAGCAGTACACGTGGTGGAGCAATCGCGGTCAGGCGTATGCGAAGAACGTGGGCTGGCGTATCGATTACCAGATCGCCACGCCGGGCGTTGCCGCGACCGCAAAACGCACGGACGTCTTCCGCGATATCAAGTTCAGCGACCACGCGCCGCTGACGGTCGATTACGACTGGAAGATCAAGAAGAAGTAAGCCTCGCCACCGCGCGTGCGTGGCGGTGACGCGTTCAGGGCGCCGCCACCATTTTGCGCCGTTGCACCGCCGCGATGCCCTGGTAATCGGGCAACGCATTCAGCGGCTTGCCGACGGCCTTGGCGTAGAGCGGCATCATGTCAGCAAGACGCTTGGCGATATCCGCGCGCCGCGCCGGCGTGTACGGATGCACGTAGATGAAGCCCTGATCGCGGTCCGACTTCGTCGCCACCGCGAGCTTGTCCCACAGCGTGAGCGCCGCGCGCGGATCGAAACCCGCCCGCGCGGCGATGTCGCTGCCGATCACGTCGGCTTCGGTTTCATCGGCGCGGCCATAATGCATTTCCACCAGACGCGAGCCGATTCCCAGCGGAAACACGCCCAGATCCGCGAGACCGAATAACTGCGGCACCACGCCCGATTCGATCTGCGCGCCCTGCTGCTCGCCCAGCCGCTCGCGCACGTGTTCACGTACGGCATGCGCGATCTCGTGGCCGAGCAGCATGCCCAGTTCGTTGTCGTTGAGCTTGACGCGGTCGAGCAGGCCGCCGTACACCACGATCTTGCCGCCCGGCAGACAGTACATGCGGATATCGGGCGAGCGGATCACCGCCACTTCCCACTTCCAGTTCTTGACGCGATCGCTCCACTTGAGCGCGTACGGCGCGAGCCGGTCGACGAACTGGCGCACGCGCATCACATGCGGATCGCTATCCGGATAGAGCAGCTTCGAGTGCGCCGCGCCGCGCACGATCTCGTTGTATTCGGCGGCGGCCTGGGCTTCGAGCGCGGGCGAGGGAATCAGATTGCGAAACACGCCGATATTGCCGAAGCGCACCACGCGGCCCGTATTCGGTCCGCTGTTCTGCATGGCAGACGGCGTATTCGCGTTAACCGGATTGGCGTTGAGCGGCGCGCCGTTGCTCGCGGGGGGCAGACTTGATGCGTTCGCGGAGGCCGCGCCCGCCGTTTCCGCGGCGCTGGAGAGGCCAGCGGGCGTGGCGAGCGTAGACGTGGAAGCGGAACTGGCTGAATTGGCGGCGGGGGTTTCCGTTGCTTGCGCGTAGCCCGCCCCAAGTGCCAGCGCGAGCGCGCACAGGGCGCCGCGTAGGCCCTGACGCGCAAGATCACGTTGTGGCCCCGTTGCCTGTGCGTCTATCCCTCCCGGACGGCGAGGCGTCGACAGGGAAACACAGGCGGCATGCTGAGGCGGGGTCACTTCCGGATTCTCCACGGGGCGATTCGAATGAGCAGGAGCATACCCGGCAAAGCGAGCAGCGTGCAGGCGATGAAGTAATCGAACCAGCCGATCTTCGCGACCACATAACCGCTGGCGGCGGACGCCAGCGTGCGCGGCACCGAGGCCAGGCTCGTGAAGAGCGCGAACTGGGTGGCGGTGTAGCGCGGGTCGGTCGTGCTGGCAATATAGGCCGTGAAAGCGGCGAGCGTGAGGCCGGTCGCGAAGGTTTCAAAGCCGTAGACGAGCGCCAGTGCCACCGCGCGCGGATCGAGCGTGAGCTGGGCATTGGCGCCGAATACGCTGGCGATCTGCGCGACGCCGTGGCTCGCCGTCACGACGGCGTCGTAGATCAGTGCAAGCGTCGGCGAATCGGGGCCGAGCTGCGCCAGCCACGCGAAACCGAGCGTCGACACCATCTGCAGCAGGCCGAAGATCCACAGGCCGCGCCCGATGCCGATCTTCACCAGCGCGATACCGCCCAGAATGCCGCCCGCGAGGCTCGCGCCAAACGCGGTCATCTTGGCGATCACGCCGATCTCGGTGCGCGAATAGCCGATATCGAGGAAGAACGACGTCGACAGCGTGGTCGCCATCGTATCGCCGAGTTTGTACAGAAAGATGAAGGCCAGCACGAACAGCGCAGCGGCGAGGCCGTCGCGATTCACGAATTCGGCGAACGGCTGCACGATGGCTTCGCGCAGGTTTTTGGGCGGTGCGCCGTGCACTTCGGGCTCGCTCACCACCAGCGACATCAGCATGCCGGGAATCATGAAGGCCGCCGTCACGACGAACACCGTGCTCCACGGCAGATGATCGGAAAGAATCAGCGCAAGCGAACCGGGCACCAGCGCGGCGATCTTGTAGGCGTTGACGTGGACCGCGTTGCCAAGGCCTTGCTCGGTATCCTTGAGCAGTTCGCGCCGGTAGGCGTCGATCGAAATATCCTGGCTCGCGCCGAAGAAAGCCACCAGCGCCGTCAGCGCGGCCACGGTCCAGATCGACTCTTTGGGCGAAACAAAACCGAGCGCCGCGATCGCTGCGGCCACCAGAATCTGCGTGACCAGCATCCAGCCGCGCCGACGGCCCGGCTTCCAGCCCGGCAGGCGCGGCACGTAGCGGTCCATCAGCGGCGCCCAGACGAATTTCCACGTATAGGGAAATTGAATCAGCGCGAACAGGCCGATTTCCTTGAGATTGACGCCTTCGGAGCGCAGCCAGGCTTGCACCAGATAGACGAGCGTGAACAGCGGCAGCCCCGACGTAAAGCCGAGGAACACGCAGGTCAGCATGTGCGTGTTCAGGTACGCGCGCCAGCCGGGATGTGCTTCGTGTGCATTGACGTCATGCGCGTCATGATCTTCGCGGGCGGAGGCCTCTTGGGGCGGTATTGGCATGTCGTCGGGTAGCGGCGGCGCGGCGTAACTAATTGGAGGTGGTGCGAAACGCGCGTCGCCGGTCCCGGCGTCAGCGTTTCTTCACGCGATAGACCGCAAGACTACCACGCCAGTTCACCCCCCATCGAACGGTCTGGCCCCCATGCAGCACGGCGCGGTCGAGAATTTCGATGCCCACTTCGGGCGCGAGCGCCTCGAAATCCTTCACCGTGAGCACGCGCACGTTCGGCGTGTTGTGCCACTGGTAGGGCAGCGATTTCGACACCGGCATGCGGCCTTTGAGCACCGAAAGCCGGTGCGGCCAATAGCCGAAGTTCGGGAACGAGACGATGCATTCCTTGCCCACACGCGCCGTCTCGCGCAGGATCGCGGCGGTCTGGTGAATGGTCTGCAGCGTCTGCGAAAGAATCGCGAAATCGAAGCTGCCGTCCTCGAACAGGCGCAGGCCGTCTTCCAGATTCTGCTGGATCACGTTGATGCCGTTCTTCACCGAAGCGAGCACGCCCGCGTCGTTGATCTCGATGCCGTAGCCCGAACATTCGAGTTCTTCAGTGAGCAGCGACAGCAGCGAGCCGTCGCCGCAGCCCAGGTCGAGCACCTTGGAGCGCGGCTCGATCCAGCGCGCGATGGTGCGAAAGTCGGGACGGGCGGAAAGACTGTCGAATGCGCTCTGGTTCATGCGCCCACCTCTGCGGCAATGCGTTCGTAATAGGCGCGCACCACGTTGTGATAGCGCGCGTCGTCGAGCAGGAAGGCGTCGTGGCCGTGCGGCGCGTCGATCTCCGCGTAGGTCACCTGACGCTTGTGGTCGAGCAGCGCCTTGACCAGTTCGCGCGAGCGCGCGGGCGCGAAACGCCAGTCGGTCGCGAAGCTCGCCACCAGGTATTTCGCCTTGGTGTGCGCGAGCGCGCGCGTGAGATCGCCGCCGTAATCCTTGGCGGGATCGAAGTAGTCGAGCGCGCGCGTGATCAGCAGATAGGTATTCGCGTCGAAGTAATCGGCGAACTTGTCGCCCTGATAGCGCAGATACGACTCCACTTCGAATTCCACGTCGAAATTGAAGTTGTAGGCGTCTTCTGCGCCCTCGGCGCGGCGCAGCGCACGGCCGAACTTCTCGGCCATGTCGTCGTCGGACAGATAGGTGATGTGGCCGATCATGCGCGCCACGCGCAGGCCGCGTTTGGGCTTCACGTTATGCGCGTAGTAGTCGCCGCCGTGAAAGTCCGGATCGGACAGGATCGACGAGCGTGCTACTTCGTTGAACGCAATGTTCTGCGCCGACAGTTTGGGCGTGGAAGCAATTACGATGCAATGGCCAAGGCGATCGGGATAGCGCAGGCTCCACGCCAGCGCCTGCATGCCGCCAAGGCTGCCGCCCATCACCGCTGCAAATTTTTCGATGCCGAAGCGATCGGCCACGCGCGCCTGCGCGTCCACCCAGTCTTCCACGGTCACGACCGGGAATTTCGCGCCCCACGGCTTGCCGGTGGCGGGATCGATGCTCATCGGGCCGGTCGAGCCGAAGCACGAGCCCAGATTGTTCACGCCGATCACGAAGAAGCGGTTGGTGTCGAGCGGCTTGCCCGGACCGACCATGTTGTCCCACCAGCCGACGTCTTTGGGGTTGTCCGCGTAGACGCCCGCCACATGGTGCGACGCGTTGAGCGCGTGACAGACGAGCACCGCGTTGCTGCGTGCGGCATTGAGGGTGCCGTAGGTCTCGACCACGAGGTCGTACCCGGCCAGCGCCGTGCCGTTCTGCAGTTGCAGAGGCACGTCGAAATGCAGTGTTTGAGGAGCGACGATGCCGATCGATTCCATTCGTTCCGCCTGTGTTTTTCGGGCGGCTAAACGGTGTCGGCGAGCGCGGAGTGCGAAAGAGTTGGCGCAGCTGACGACCTCTTTAGCCGCATTTATATCGAACTTCGCCGGGCTCATGCCCCACGAAGTTCACGCGCCCGCAATCGAGTCAGCAAATCGGCGCGTGGGTATTCCAAAAGGAACGCTGAGTATATCGGAAAATGTGCAAAGCGGCCGCGCGCGGGCTAGCCGGGCCCGCGCCGTTCATTCATTCGCCCGTGTGCCGCGCGAGCCCGCGAAGTCTCAGCGCAAGGCCGGATGGGCGTTGCGCCAGCGACGTAACTGCAAGGCCGCGACGATCATCAAGAACCCGTAAGCGATGGCGTAGGCGGCGATCATCCAGATCAACGAGAGCGCCCCGGCGCCCGGGAAGGCAAAGATGAAGAACCCCACCGCGGCCGAAAGCAGTCCCGAAATCCCCACCGCCCACGGGTGTGCGATGGCGTGTCGGTACTGGATTGCGTAGATGATCTCGAAGATGCCGGTAGCAAGCGCCCAGAAGCCGATGATCATCACGAGGATGACGGCGGTTTCGCCGGGCCAGAAGAACGCCACCAGCCCCGCAATCACGCCGATCAGGCCAACGACTATATAGGTCCAGCGCCGCGTGCCGCCGCCGCGCGCGCCGTAGATCAGCGCGAACGCGCCGTCGACGATCGCGTAGGCGCCCCACATGATGGCGAGGGTGAGGACAGTGAGGCCGGGCATCGAGAAGGCGAGGAAGCCGAAAAGGATGGCGGCCATCCCACGCGCAACCAGCCAGCCCCAGTGCGCGGCCAGCGAGGTGAGGGCGGGGTGTAGGCCCTTGGAGGATATCGCCTGGTTCATGCCCGTTCTCCTTTATGACGGCATGCGGCCCGCCTCAAGAGAAGGCGCGGCCGCGTTACTGCAGGATGACGCGAATCTGCTCGACGGCGTGTTCGCTGGGAGAGCGCGTGAAACCGCTTTGCGCATAACGATGCCAGCAACCCATCACATAGCGAATGAGCAGATTCGCACGAATGGCGGGATCGTACCCTTCTGAAGCGGGTGCTGTGCGTGCCTCATCTATCCTCGGAACACCTTTTCGTTCGGCCTCCTGCGCGAGATCAACGCGCAGGCACTGGCGCAGCGACGCCTCGATGCGGTCGAGCATCTGGTTCACGCGCTCGGCGAGGCGTTCGTGTTCGCCCACCAGCGCCTCGCAGGTAAGCACGCGCGTCATACCGGCGTTGCGCGTGGAAAAATTGACCAGCATTAGCGCAATGGCGCGCGCCTGCAGGGCACCGCTGGGCTCTTTGTCGACGATCTGGTTGATGAGCCCGAACAGCGTCTGCTCGATGAAGTCGATCAGGCCTTCGTACATCTGGGCCTTGCTGGCGAAATGGCGATACAGCGCCGCCTCGGATACGCCGATCTTTGCCGCGAGCGCCGCCGTGGTGATCTTCTCGCCGCGCGGCGTTTCGAGCATCGAAGCGAGCGTCTGCAGGATGTGCACGCGGCGCTCGCCCGGCTTCGGGCGGCTGCGGCGCGGCGCGTCTACAGGTGTTGCCGATGATTCTGCTGCTACGACTGCGTCACGCGTTTCCAACGAATGGCTCGGCTGCATGAATGTCGCCCCTGAGTGGCCCTAAGTGCGGCTGGCGGGCTGCGCGGTTATCCGTGCGTCGCCGTGCCGCTGGGTCTTGCCGTTTATCGTCGCTCTGGAGGCGCATGGCGCATCCGGCGAATGTCGTATCAAGCTGCGCCCGTGGTCCGTCGGGCGCAAGGTTCAGGCGCGCGGCCGGCCCCGCAACGGCATGTGCTGCAGGCCGCGTTGCAGCGATTTTAGCGAACGAATCCGGTGATCGACATAGTGCGGTCGGCTGCAGCGCGCCAGGTGCGCGGGCAGGTGACCGGTGATCCAGACCGTGCGGATGCCCAGACGCCGGTAGCGCTTCAGATGCCCGTGCGTGTCCTCGACGAGGATCGCATCCGCGAGTGGCGCGCGCGCCTCGCGCAGCACGGCGCGCAGCATGCCGTGGTCGGGCTTGGCGCGCCAGCGTCCGCGCGTCTGCATGTGCTCGATCGCCACCACGCGCTCGAACAGCTGCTCGATGCCCAGCTCCGCTAGCATGGCGCGCGCGTAGGCTTCGGGCGCGTTGGTCAGCACGATCTTGCGGCCCGGCAGCGCCGCGAGCGTGCGGGCCAGGCCGCGCTCGGCGTGAACCATATTGGGCAGATCGGGGAAGGTGTGGACGACCTTGAGAAAGTCGTGCGGATCGATCGGATGATGGCGCGTGAGACCGAGCAGCGCTGCGCCGTAGCGCTGCGTGTAACTTGTGCGCAGATGATTGGCGACCTCGCGGCTCACGCCGAGCGCATCGATGATGTACTGCGTCATGCCCCGGTTGATCGCGGGGAAGATCGAGCGCGTGGCGCAGTGCAGCGTGTTGTCGAGATCGAAGAGCCAGACCGGCGTGTGCCGATGGGCGGCGCAGCCGCCATTTGAGCCGCGCACGGAGTGCGGGCGACGGCGAAGCGGAAGTGCGGTATTGGACAGACTGTGGGGCATGCTGGCGGGCGTCCGGCGGGTCATCGTGCTGCGTTCATCGAAATGCGGTTATCGACTGCAAGCGCTGACGTCGCGCGTGGGCATGCGCCACGAGATTGCGCCAGCCCGAAGCTGGCAACCGGCAGCGATGTAACACCGCCGCCGGCGTGCTGCGCAGTTCAATGCGAGCGGATCATCGTGCCGAACGGCTGCTCGGTCAGGATTTCCAGCAGCACCGAATGTTCGATGCGGCCGTCGATGATGTGCACCGAGCGCACGCCGCTCTTGGCCGCATCCAGCGCCGACGAGATCTTCGGCAGCATGCCGCCCGAGATCGTGCCGTCTTCGAATAGCGCGTCGATTTCGCGCGCGGAAAGATCCGTGAGCAGGTTGCCCGACTTGTCCATCACGCCGGGGATGTTCGTCATCATGACGAGCTTTTCTGCGTTCAGCACCACCGCGAGCTTGCCCGCCACGAGGTCGGCGTTGATGTTGTACGACAGGCCGTCTTCGCCGAAGCCGATCGGCGAGATCACCGGAATGAAGGCGTCGTCCTGGAGCGCCTTGACGACCGCCGGGTTGATCGCCTCGACCTCGCCCACCTGGCCGATGTCGATGTACTGGCCCGGGTTGTCGCGGTCCGGCATCATCAGCTTGCGTGCGTGGATCAGGCCGCCGTCCTTGCCGGTCAGGCCGACCGCGTGGCCGCCGAAATGGTTGATCAGCGTAACGATGTCCTGCTGCACTTCGCCGCCGAGCACCCACTCGACGACTTCCATGGTTTCTTCGTCCGTGACGCGCATGCCCTGGATGAAGGTGCCCTGCTTGCCGATTTTCTTGAGCGCCGTGTCGATCTGCGGGCCGCCGCCGTGCACGATGACCGGGTTGATGCCCACGAGCTTGAGCAGGATCACGTCGCGCGCGAAGCCCTGCTTGAGACGCTCTTCGGTCATGGCGTTGCCGCCGTATTTGATGACGACGGTCTTACCGTGGTACTGGCGGATATACGGCAGTGCTTCGGCCAGGATTTCGGCTTTCAGGGTGGGCGCGATCTGCGAGAGGTCGATGGGCTCGGACATGGCGGCGGGCTGGACTGGAAAACGGGGCGAAAAACGCCTGAAAGGGCGCGCTAGCAAAAGCGCGGACGAATCAGGGCGAATTGTACAGGACTGGCGCGCTGCAACAGGGTTTTCGCCAGGTGGGGAGCCCGGCGACGCAGCGATGCGACAGGTCGGGCGTTTGCGGCGGCATTGACGGGCTTCTTCGGCGATTTTGCGTCGAAAGCCATGAAATTCCCGCGACAGCCGATCTTGCGCGGGACATCGAGGCGCGCGGCGCGCTGTGGCATCATTTCGCCATCGCCGACGCTGGTTTTACTGGGAGCGCGCCGCCATGACCGCCTCCGCAACACCCGCCCACGCAGTCCGACATTCTCGCTGCCCGCGCTGCGGCAACGCCTTCGACTGCGGGCGCAACACCGAGCCCTTCGATTGCTGGTGCAAGGCGCTGCCAGCGGTGCCCGCCAACCAGCTCGACCCGCGCGGGCGCTGCATGTGCCCCGAATGCCTGGCCGCCGCCGTGGCCGCTGGCGGGCAACCGAAGGGCAGCGCGAGCCACTGACCAAAGGGGTCCGGGACACGGCCCCGGGCGCCGCTCAGGCCTGTTTCGCCCGATGGTCGGCAGCGAGCTTCGCCAGATCGGCGCTCATTGTGTCGAGCACCGCCTCCCATTGCCGGAACTGTTGCTGGCGATACAGCGTGGTGTGCGGATACCACGGGCTGTCACGGCGATCCAGCATCCAGACCCAGTGCGGGTTCACATCGAGCAACACCCACGAACGCTGGCCGAGCGCGCCCGCCAGATGCGCCGCCGACGTGCAGACCGAGATCACCAGATCGAGCGCATCGATGAAAGCGGCGGTGTCGTCGAAGCTCCGCCACTCCGCGCTGTAGTCGATCACTTCAAAACCGGCCGCGCGCGCGGCTTCGATTTCAGCCGCAGCGCCCGGTTGCAGCGAGTAGAACACCACGTTGTCGATGCCGCCGAAATGCCGGGCGTAGCGCTCAAGCCCCACACGCCGGAATGGATTGCGTTTGTGCGTGAGGCTGCCCGTCCAGGCCAGCCCGACTTTCAGCCGTGTTTCGCCCGCCAGACGCTCGCGCCAGCGGGCCGCCGCCGCCGGCTCGGAAGCCAGATAGCGCGTGGGACCGGGAATCGTCGCTTCGCGTGTGTCAAAGAACCCGGGCAGGCTGACGAGCGAAATCTCATAGTCGAACGGCGGCAGCGCCTCGACCGGACCGCCCGCTGTGTACAGATCGTAGTGGCCATGCATGCTGCGCGCGAGCAACGCGCCCATCTGCGGAAAGGAATTCCAAACGAGCCTGCCGCCTTCGCGGCGCACACGTTCGGCGAGCATCGGGATATAGCGGCTGAATTGCAGCAGATCGCCCATGCCCTGTTCGCCCCATACCAGCAGCGTGCGGCCGGCGAGCGGCTCGCCGCGCCATGTGGGTTTGGGAAACACCGGGCGGCCCGAGGCGAGTTCGCTCGATCCTTGCCAGCGCAACTCGTGATCGGCCCAACCTTCCGCGAAGTTGCCCCGCACGAGCCGCGTCATCGACAGGTTCACGCGTATCGATGCGTCGTTGGGGGCATACTGGCAGGCGGCGCGGGCGGCCCGCTCGGCTTCGTCCCACAATTGGGCTTCCTTGCAGGCCATCGCATAGTTGTTGAGCGCAAGCGGGCTGTGCGGCGCGAGCGCGATAGCTCGCCGGCTCGCTTCCAGGGGACGTGAGGCGCGGGTTTCGTCAGGGCGCACACGGCCGAGATTGATCCACGCGTTGGTGTCGTCGGGATTGGCCTCGACGCATTCTTCGAGCAGCCCCGCGACTTCATCGCCGTTTGAATTGATCTGCATCAAGGCGGATGCAAGATTGTTGCGCAGATTTGGAAACGTTCGGTCAATGGCAAGCGCGCGGCGGTAAGGTGCTACGGCCTCGGCGTGGCGATTCGCAAATTGCAGCGCGATGCCTGCCGCAAACCAGGCTGCCGTGCGTTGCGGTTCGACCCGGGCGATCGCGGCGCAAAGCCGGACGGCTTCCCCGGCGAATTCGGGATGTTTGGCGCGCGCGGCGGTGAGCATGAGTGCGTCGTCGCTGAATCCGCGCAGTGCGGTCCGCGTGGCATCGAGCAGACTGTCCACCGATGGCTTATCAGACAAGTCGGACATATCGCCGCAGGCGGCATCGACGAAATCGAGAAAGAGATCTCGCGCCATTTGGACAGGATTGGGCACGGGATCGGGATCGGGCACGGAATCGGGCTTAACGGAAGTCATCTGCTGCTTGCCTTATCAGAATGAGTCGTCGCGTTTGTAGTCGACGGATGTCAGATATTGGAACAGAGCTTTTCGAGACAATGAATAAGACAAGTCCGAACAGGTAAACTGACGCCATGCATCGCATAACTGTCAGTGCCCGCGTCAATCTTAGCCATGTGTTCTGGCTGCGTAGCCTCGCCATCATTGGCCAGCTGTGCACGATTGCGTTCGTGCAATTCTTCTTCGGCGTGCAATTGCCGCTGCCCGCCATGCTCTTCGTGATCGCCCTCGAAGTGGCGTTCAACGGCGTCACCTGGCTGCGCGTCACGCAGGATCGCCCCGAGTCCGATCTCGAACTGTTCGGTCAACTATGGGTCGATCTGGGCGCACTTTCCGCGCTGCTATTTTTATCGGGCGGCACGACCAATCCCTTCGTTTCGCTCTATCTGCCGTCGCTAGCCATCGCGGCGGCCGTGCTGCCCTGGTATCTCACGGCGTGGCTCGCGTGCTTCGCCGTGGTCTGCTACGTGCTGCTCGGCTTCGACAACGTCCCGCTCAATCTCGACAATCCCGCCAACCTGTTCGATTACTACCGCGCGGGCATGTGGGTGAACTTCATGGTGAGCGTGGCGCTGATCGTGTGGTTCGTGGCGCGCATGTCGCGGGCGCTGCGCCAGCGCGAGAACGCGCTCGCCGACGCACAGCAGCGCCTGTTGCGCGACGAACGCGCCGTGGCGCTCGGCGTGCAGGCGGCCACCGTCGCCCATGAAATCGGCACGCCGCTGTCCAGCATCGCCATGTTGACCGAAGAACTGCGCGACATCGCCCGCAGCGACAAAGGCCTCGAACCCTATTCCGCCGACCTCGAATTGCTCGACAAGCAGATCACGCTTTGCACCTCGGCGCTTGCTCGGCTGAGGAGCCGCGCTTCGTCCACGGGCAGCCGTCAGGCGGTTAGCGAATGGCTCGGTCCATTCGTCGAGCAATGGCGTCTGCGCCATCCGCATGTGAATTTCGAACTGCCTGGCAATGCACCCGAAGGCTTGTTCCTCGACGACACCGTGGCCGTCGGCCAGATCCTCACCATCCTGCTCGACAACGCCGCGCGCGCTAGCCGCGACTTTGTGACGCTGCGCGCCACGCCCCTGCCAGGGTATATCGATTTCGAAGTTTGCGACGCCGGGCCGGGTATCCCGCCGTCCTTGCGCACGTCGCTGGGCGCGGCGCCCGTGGACAGCACGCAGGGCGGTCATGGCGTGGGGCTCTATCTGGCGTTTTCGTCGGCGGCGCGTCTGGGCGGATCGATCGATCTCACCGACGCTCCCGCGCAAAGCGGCAAGGGCGCGGCAGGCCTGGAAGGCGGCACGGGCCGCCCGCGCAAGGCTCGCGGCACGCGCGCGGTGCTGCGCGTGCCGGTGACAGAAGGGCAGGTGGGCGAGGCGAATCCGGCCGCTAATTCGCGCAACGGCGCGGCAGCGGCGCTTTAAGACAGGGGATCAGGGATGGCGCGACCCGGCGGGCAATGACGCGGTCCGCCGCGCGGCTCGACCTGATCAAAACGGAACATCGGTGCAACACGGAGAAAGTGGCATGAGCGATATGAATTTTCTGGTGATCGACGACGACGAAGTCTTCTCCGACATCCTTGCGCGCGGTCTCACGCGGCGCGGCTACCAGGTGCAGCAGGCGCACAACGCCGAAGAAGCGATCCGCTTTGCGAACCAGCAGAAGTTCGGGCAGATCACGGTCGACCTGCATCTGGGCAACGACTCGGGCCTCACGCTGATCGCGCCGCTGCGCGATCTTCAGCCCGACGCACGCATGCTCGTGCTGACCGGCTATGCGAGCATCGCCACGGCGGTGCAGGCGGTCAAGGACGGCGCGGACAACTATCTGGCCAAACCCGCCAACGTGGAAATGATCCTCACGTCGCTGCAAGGCGATGCGAGTTCGCTGCAGGCGGAAGCCGCCATCGAGCATCCCGCGCCGCTGTCGGTCGCGCGCCTCGAATGGGAGCACATCCAGCGCGTGCTGTCCGAACACGGCGGCAATATTTCGGCGACGGCGCGCGCGCTCAACATGCATCGCCGCACGCTGCAGCGCAAGCTCGCCAAGCGCCCGGTCAAGCAGTAAGCCGCGCTGTTTCTGGCGTCGCAATGAAAAAAGCCCTGCAAATGCAGGGCTTTTTGCTTTGAAGCACGAGAAAAGCGCTTACAGCACGTAGCGCGACAGATCCTCGTCCTGTGAGACTTCGCCCAGCGCCTTGTCGACGTAAGCGGCATCGACGGTCACGCTTTGGCCCGCGTGATTGCCCGCGGCGAACGACACGTCTTCCAGCAGCTTTTCGATCACCGTGTAGAGACGGCGCGCACCGATATTCTCGGTCTTCTCGTTGACGGAGAACGCGATTTCCGCGAGGCGGCGGATACCGTCTTCGGCGAAATCGAGCTGCACGTCCTCGGTGGCGAGCAGCGCCTGGTACTGCTTCACGAGGCTCGCGTCGGTCGCCACCAGAATCGCTTCGAAGTCCTTCACGGACAGCGATTCCAGTTCCACGCGAATCGGGAAGCGACCCTGCAGTTCGGGGATCAGATCGCTCGGCTTCGAGAGATGGAACGCACCGCTCGCGATGAACAGGATGTGATCGGTCTTGATCATCCCGTACTTCGTGTTGATGGTGGTGCCTTCGACCAGCGGCAGCAGATCGCGCTGCACGCCCTGACGCGAGACTTCGCCGCCGCCCGCGCCTTCGTTGTTGCGCGAAGCGATCTTGTCGATTTCGTCGAGGAACACGATGCCGTTCTGCTCGACGTTCTGCACGGCCTTCTGCTTGACCTCTTCGTCGTTGAGCATCTTGGCCGCTTCCTCGTCGGTCAGCAGCTTGAGCGCTTCCTTGACCTTGACCTTGCGGCGCGTCTTCTTGCCGCCGCCCAGGTTGGCGAACATCGAACGGATCTGCTCGGTCATGTCTTCCATGCCCGGCGGCCCCATGATGTCCATGCCGGATTGCGGCATTTCCACGTCGAGCTCGATTTCCTTGTCGTCGAGCTGGCCTTCGCGCAGACGCTTGCGGAAGGTCTGGCGCGTGGCGTTATCGCCGTCGGCGGGCGTGCTTTCCGGGGCGGCGCTGAAGCCCACCGGACGCGCGCCCGGCAACAGGATGTCGAGGATGCGGTCTTCGGCCTGATCGGTGGCCTTGCTGCGCACCTTGCGCATTTCCGATTCGCGCGTCTGCTTCACCGAAATTTCGATGAGATCGCGCACGATGCTGTCGACGTCACGGCCCACGTAGCCCACTTCGGTGAACTTGGTCGCTTCGATCTTGATGAACGGCGCGTCGGCGAGCTTGGCCAGACGGCGGGCGATTTCGGTCTTGCCGACGCCCGTCGGCCCGATCATCAGAATGTTCTTCGGCGTGATTTCCTGGCGCAGCGGCTCGGCCACTTGCTGGCGGCGCCAGCGGTTGCGCAGCGCGACAGCCACGGCTTTCTTGGCCTTCGCCTGGCCGATGATGTGCTTGTCGAGTTCCGAGACGATCTCGGCGGGAGTCATGGTGCTCATCGTGATTCCTTGTCGTCCTGGTGGGTTACTCGATGGTTTCGATCACGCGGTTGTGATTGGTGTAGATACACATGTCGCCGGCGATTTCGAGCGATTTTTCGACGATCTCGCGCGGCGAGAGGTCGGTGTTGTCGACGAGGGCCTTGGCAGCAGCCTGGGCATACGAGCCGCCCGAGCCGATTGCGCAGATGCCGCCTTCGGGATCGAGCACGTCGCCGTTGCCGGTGATGACGAGTGTGGTGGTGGCGTCGGCGGCGATCAGCATCGCTTCGAGACGGCGCAGCATGCGGTCGGTGCGCCAGTCCTTGGCGAGTTCGACGGCGGCGCGGGTGAGATTGCCTTGATGTTTTTCGAGCTTGGCTTCGAAGCGGTCGAGCAGCGAGAACGCGTCGGCGGTGCCGCCGGCGAAGCCGACCATGACCTTGCCGCCGTAGATGCGTCGCACTTTCTTCGCGCCGCCCTTCATGACGATGTTGCCGAGGGTGACCTGGCCGTCGCCGCCGAGGGCGACCTTATCGCCGCGCCGCACGGAAACGATCGTCGTGCCGTGAAATTGCTCCATGTGCGTTCCTTTTACCGTTGATGCCAGGTAGAGAATGGCGCGGCTTGTGGCTCGCGTGCCGCGCCATCGGGATTCGGTACGCGCCGCGCGTGGCCCAAACGCTGACCTGAAGCGGCCGCGCCAGGGTGCGCGAGCGGGCGTGTCGGTAGAAGTTTAGGGCGGCAGCGGGCAGTTCAAGGGCTCGCGGCGCACAAAGCGAGATAAAGGGAGCGCGTGCGTGGGCAGGCGCGCCGCTTGCCCACGCCGGCGGCGCGCAAATAAAAAAAGCGCACGGGACGCCGTGCGCTTCTTCGAGGAAGGCAGTCGATCCGGCGCGCGCCCACGCGAGGCGCGGGAGCGCCGGTAGCCGTCAGCCGGTCAGTCGCCGAACAGCTTCTGACGCAGTTCGCGGCGCTCCTGCGCTTCGAGCGAGAGCGTGGCGGTCGGGCGCGCGAGCAGACGCGGGATGCCGATCGGCTCACCGGTTTCTTCGCACCAGCCGTAGTCGCCCGATTCGATGCGCGCGATCGATTGCTGCACCTTCTTGAGCAGCTTGCGCTCGCGGTCACGCGTGCGCAGTTCGAGCGCGTGCTCTTCTTCGATCGTCGCACGGTCGGCCGGATCGGGAACGATCACGGTTTCGCGCAGATTCTCGGTGGTCTGGCCCGCATTGCGGAGAATTTCCGCCTGCAGCTGTTCGAGCCGGTTCTTGAAGAAGGCGAGCTGATCCTCGTTCATGTAATCCTTGTCGCTCATCTTCAGGATTTCGGCTTCGGTCAAGAGTCGTTTCGTCGTCATCTGGCTTGCTTCTTCAATGAGTGAGGCAAAACTGGCACAGTTTGCCTGCACTTTTGTGTTGCCCGCAGTGGTCTTCACCACCTGATTACTACGCAAAACCGCGCTTTAACGCGCGTTTTTTCACGCCAGGGTGCGCACCGACGGGCACGGACGGTGATTTGTCGTGACGCCTGAGCGCCGCTGCGGGGCCGAACTCCTCTGGAAACCGTGGTTCAGAAGCTTCTGAGGCATATTTCGTACCGGCTGCGCGCTGCGACGCGATGCGCTGCCGGGAAGGCGATTCTCACCGGATGCTGCCGGAGATTGCCGGAAACCGGTGGTAGAGAGAATGCCTCTCTTCCAGTGGGGCCGTATTGTAACCGAACCGCAAACTCACGCCGCAAGCGGGAAATCCCTGCATTCACGGCTTCGCCTTACGGTCGATATCCAGAAAATATAACGCGCCAATCGTGAAAAAGCGATGGTCGGGTACGTTATTTGATGCACAGCGCACGGAAAAACGCAATTGCCCAGCCTGCAAGACCGCTAAAAACGACAACGCCCGGCTTAAAGCCGGGCGATGCTGGGTAAAAACCGTTTTGAACGCGGTTTCAGCGCATCAGACGAGGCACGCGTCCAGACCGTCGGTGATCAGATCCTTCGGCAGATCGATGCCGATGAACACCATCTTGCTGTTCTTCTTTTCGATCGGCAGCCACTTGGCGGCCAGGTCGCTGCCCATCATCTGGTGCACGCCCTGGAACACCACCTTGCGATCCACGCCCTTCATATAGAGCACGCCCTTGTAGCGCAGCAGGTGCTCGCCGTAGATCTGCAGGATGCCGCCGAGGAAATCCTCCAGGCGATTCGGGTCGAACGGACGGTCGCTGCGGTACACGAACGACTTGATCTTGTCGTCGTGGTGCGCATGGTGATGGTGGTGGCCGTGATCGTGGCCTTCGTGCGAGCACTTGCCATGATCGTGGTCGCAATCCGCGTGATCGTGATCGCCGTGGGCGTGGCCATGCTCGTCGTGCGCGTGCGCGTGGTCATGCGCGTGCTCGTGATCGTCTTCGGCGAGGAAATCCGGATCGATTTCGAGCTTGGCGTTCAGGTTGAAGCCGCGCAGATCGAACACTTCCTTGATGTCCGTTTCGCCGAAGTTCACTTCGCGCACCTGCGCCTTCGGGTTCATGTGCAGCACGCGGTGACGCAGATCGGCCACTTCCTTCGCATCGACCAGATCGGCCTTGGTGATGAAGATGCGGTCGGCGAAACCCACCTGGCGCTGCACCACTTCGTGTTCGTTCAGTTGATGGTTGCCGTGCTTGGCGTCCACCAGCGTGATGATCGCGTCGAGCAGGAAGGTGTCGGCGATCTCGTTGTCCATGAAGAAAGTCTGCGCGACCGGGCCAGGATTGGCCAGACCGGTGGTCTCGATCACGACGCGCTCGAAGTCCAGCTTGCCGTCGCGCTTTTGCTGCGCCAGATCGCCGAGCACGCGCGCGAGGTCGCCGCGGATCGTGCAGCAGATGCAGCCATTGCTCATCTGGATGATCTGCTCGTTGCTGTCCTGCACGAGAATTTCGTTGTCGATGTTCTCTTCGCCGAACTCGTTCTCGATCACGGCGATCTTCATGCCGTGGTTCTCGTTGAGGATGCGCTTGAGCAGCGTGGTCTTGCCGCTGCCGAGGAAGCCGGTCAGGATCGTGACGGGAATCATGCTGTTTGCCATGCTTTTGCTCGCTGAGTGTCGGGGTGGGCGCGGCGCGCGGCCCGCGCGTCCTGTCGCCAGTGTTACAACATAACTCTCTATTGAATCATATCTGCGGCGCGCCCGCAGGGCGCGGCGTGATCCGGGGTCGAATCGCGCGCGTCCATCGAACGCCAATCACCCGCAAGTGAGGCCGTTTCAGGCGATTTGCAACAGCAGGCCCTTGAGGTATTCGCCTTCCGGGAAAGCCGTGAGCAGCGGGTGATCGACGCCCGCGCCCAGGCGCTTGAGAATGCGCGCGTCGACCTTCGCATCGGCAGCCGCGCCCGCGACGATCTTCTGGAACAGTTCGGGATCGATCGCGCCCGAGCACGAGTACGTGAACAGCAGGCCGCCCGGACGCAGCAGCTTGAAGCCGGTCAGATTGATGTCCTTGTAGGCGCGCGAGGCGCGGTCCACATGCTCCTTCGAGGCCGCGAACTTGGGCGGATCGAGCACCACCAGATCGAAACGCTCGCCTTCTTCGTGCAGGCGGCGCAGCGTCTTGAAGGCGTCGGCGTCGAGCCACGTTGCGCGTTCGGCGTCGAAGCCGTTGGCCTGCACGTTCTTCTGCGCCGTGTTCAGCGCTTCGCCCGACGAGTCGATCGACACCACGCGTTTCGCGCCGCCCTTCATCGCCGCGAGCGAGAAGCCACCCGTGTAGCAGAAGCAGTTGAGCACGTCGCGGCCGTCGGCATAGGTCTGCACCAGCGCGCGGTTATCGCGTTGATCGACGTAGAAGCCGGTCTTGTGGCCGTTGCGCACGTCGACGTGATAACGCACGCCGTTTTCGCTCGCGATCAGGGTTTCAGGCGGCTCGTCGCCGGCCAGCACGCCGGTGATCTGCTCCAGCCCTTCCTTCTGGCGGATCGACACGTCCGAGCGCTCGTAGACGTTCGGGCAACCCGTCACCTGGGTGAGCGCGTTGACGATCGCTTCCTTCCACGCTTCCACGCCCGCCGCCATGAACTGGCAGACTAGCTGGCCGCGCGCGTTCTGCGCGACATCCTCGGTATACCAGTCGACGATCAGGCCCGGCAGGCCGTCCGCCTCGCCGAAGATCAGGCGCACCGCGCCGGTGTTGTGCACCATCGCCTGGCGATGCGCGAGCGCGCGCTGCACGCGGCGCTTGAAGAACGCGTGGTCGATCGGCTCGTTTTCGTCGAAGCTCCAGACGCGCGCGCGGATCTGCGAATGCGGGCTGTAGGCGGCGCGCGCGAGGAAGCGGCCGTCGGCGGCGCGCACGATCACCGTGGCGCCGGGCGCGGGCTTGCCGTCTACGCGATCGATCGCGTTCGCGTAGACCCACGGATGGCGGCGCAGCAGGGATTTTTCTTTCGACGGCTTGAGAGTGACGATATTCATGATGGATGTGATGCCAATGATGCGGCGGCGTCCGACTGTCTTCGTGAGAGCGGCGGACGCGCAAAAAAATGGTGGATGCGCAACGAAGCGGCCTGGCGCGCGCGCCTGCGCCTTACCTGTGCTTACTCTTCGCGCTTCTTCGCGCGCGGATGCGCGTTGTCGTACACCTTCGCGAGATGCTGGAAATCGAGCGACGTATACACCTGCGTCGCCGAAATGCTGGCGTGCCCGAGCAGTTCCTGGACCGCGCGCAGATCGCCGCTCGATTGCAGCAGATGCGTGGCGAACGAGTGCCGCAATACGTGCGGATGGACGTTCGCCGGAATCCCGGCGACCAGCGCGGCGCGCTTCACGCGCTCGCGCACCACGCCCGGCGCCATGCGGTTGCCGCGCACCGAGAGAAAGAGCGGGGCGTCGTCGTGTTTGATCCAGGCCTCGCGCACCGCGAGCCAGGCGTCGAGCGCATCCAGCGCCTTGCGCCCAACCGGCACGAGGCGATGCCGGTCGCCCTTGCCGTGCACTTCGACTTCGGCGGCGTCGCGCTTGAGCCAGCCCGCCGATTCATAGCCGTCGCGCCGCACGTAACGCACGTCGAGACCCACGAGTTCCGCCAGGCGCAGCCCCGACGAATAGAACAGTTCGAGCATCGCCTGATCGCGCAACGCTTCCAGGCTGCCCGCGGCGGCTTCGCTCGCGGCGGCGGGCGCTTCCATGAGACGCGTGGCGTCATCGACGGAGAGCGCCTTGGGCAGCGTCTTCGCGCGCTTGGGCGCGCGCACGGCGGCGACGGGATTCGCGTCGAGTTCGATTTGGCCCGCGAGCCAGCGATAGAAGGCCCGCCACGCCGACAGCCGGTGCGCGATCGAGCGCGCCGAAAGTCCCCCGGCGTGCGCGCGCGCCACCGCGCCGCGCACCTCGGCAGGCGTGACCTTTTCCAGCGGCCGGCCGTTGGCGAGCTTTTTCAGCTCGTCCAGCTCGTGCGCGTAGCCGCGCAGCGTGTGCGCCGAGAGCCGGCGCACGTGTTCGAGCGCGTCGAGATAGTCGGCAATCGGATCGGTCGGGTTCACGGTGACGGCTTCGCTTCGGTCAGGATCAATGCGGCAATTCAGTGCGGCAGCAGACGCGCGAGCGCGCCGCTTGCCAGCGTGCCGATCTGACGCAGGAAATCGGTGCCCATGCCGTCGTGAAAGCGGCGCGGATCGGGCGAGCCCATCACCAGCAGGCCGAACGGTTCGCCGCTCGGATCGCGTTCTTCTTCGCTGACGCGCTTGCGCAGCGTAATGATCGCCACCGACTGCGGCTCGCCTTGCTCCGCATCGAGCCATCGCGCGGCTTCGAAGCCGCTATTCGCGCCGCAGTACGGCGTTTGCAGGCTGCCCGCGAACAGGCGCACTTCCTCGCCCGTGTGCTTCGCGAAACTGGCCTGCGAATAGGCTTCGGCGACATCCCACAGGCGCAGCGCCGATTGCGGCACGTCGAATTCCTCGCGCAGACGCTCCGCGATCATGCGCGGCAGCGCGTGCGGATCGCGCTCGGCGAGCACCAGCGAGGTCCAGTGGACCATTTTCGCGGCGATGCTGTCGTTCTCGTGGCCGTAGCGCAGCAACTCGGACAGACGCAGTTCCAGGTGTTTGTTCTTCTCGCGCAGCATCTCCATCTGGCGCTCCTGGAGCGACACGGCGGCCTTGCCGTGCGGATTGCCCAGTTTGAGCGAAACCAGCAGCTCGGCGTGCTCGACGAAGAAGTTGGGGTTGGCAAGCAGATAATCGGCGACTTCGCGATCGGTCATGTCGTTAGCACGTAAAAAGCAACGTAAAAGGCGCGTTCGGTCAGGAAGCGGCAGCGCGGGGGCGCGCCGGATGGGGCGATGTATCGTGGTCGCGCCGCGAAGGCTTTCGCAGCGCGACGAGTCTTGCGGTCCTGCGTTTTAGTGCTGTCTTGCGTTTGCTGCTTGATCTGCGTGATCGGCTTGATTGCTTAATCGGCGATTTCGATTTCGCCTTCGAACACCGTGGTGGCCGGGCCCGCCATCGTCAGCGCGGCGCTTTCGTCGCGCGCGCCGTCCCAGGCGATCGTGAGCTGGCCGCCGTGCGTATGCACCTTCACTGGCGAATCGAGCAGGCCGCGGCGAATCCCCGCCGCCACCGCCGCGCATGCGCCCGTGCCGCACGCGAGCGTCTCGCCCGCGCCGCGTTCGAACACGCGCAGTTTCACCTCGTTGCGCGAAACGATCTGCATGAAGCCCGCATTCACCTTGTTCGGAAAGCGCGCGTGCTTTTCGATCACAGGGCCGTCTTCGAGCACGGCAAAGGCTTCGGTATCGTCGACGATCTGCACCGCATGCGGATTGCCCATCGAGACCGCCGAAATCCAGCGGGTCTGCCCGTTGATATCTAGCGGCCAGAGCGTGTCGTTGCCCTCGCGGCGGCCGTCGAGACCGTTCGCATCGAACGGCACCAGCGCCGGCTCGAACACCGGGCTGCCCATGTCGACCACGACTTCGCCGTTGTCCTGCATGACGAGCGTGATCACGCCTTTCTGGACCTGCACGCGCACGCTGCGCGCACTGGTGAGATTCTGGTCGCGCACGAATTTGACGAAGCAGCGCGCGCCATTGCCGCAGTGCTCGACCTCACCGCCGTCGCAATTGAAGATGCGATAGCGGAAATCCACGCCATCGACGCTCGGCTTTTCGACCAGCAGCAGTTGATCCGCGCCGACGCCGAAATGGCGGTCGGCGAGCGCGCGCACGCGTTCGGGCGTGAGCGTAAGCGACTGGGTATAGCCGTCGAGCACGACAAAGTCGTTGCCCGCGCCATGCATCTTGGTGAACTTCAACTTCACGATGGGCTTCTGTTCCTTGCTGCGTGAGGATTCGTGGCGAATAGCGAATGATACACGGTGCCCAGGCGGCAGTCGTCCGCCGCCAGATCGCGCGCCCAGCAAAAAGCCGCCCGCAGGCGGCTTTTGATTTGATTCACGAACCGCCTCAATACAGACCCGGCTGACCTTCCGGCCGCGTCTTGAAGCGCTTGTGGACCCAATAATATTGCTCGGGAATGCGCGGAATCTGCTCTTCCAGAAACTCGTTCATGCGGCGCGCGTCCTGCTCGTCGTCGCCGGTCGGATAATTTTCCCAAGGTTTGAATACTTTGAGCCGATAACCCTTGTAATTGGGCAGCACCTCGCCGATGAACGGCACGACCTGCGCATGTCCCACTTTCGCCAGCCGCCCGACGGCGGTGAGCGTACAGGCGGGCACGCCGAAGAAGGGCACGAAGGTGGAGTTGCGCATGCCGTAGTCCATATCGGCGCCGAGCATCACGGGCTTTTTGTCGCGCAGCCAGCGCAGCACCGCGCGCGCGCTGTCCGCGCGGCTCACCATTTCGGCGCCGAAGCGACTGCGGCCGGCTTTCGCGGCGGCTTCGAATTCGGGATTCGAGAACGGCTGATACAGCGAGCCGCAGGGGCGGTGCAGCGAATAGTTAAGAAACATCGAACCGGCTTCGATGCCAACGAAGTGCAGGCCGAGGAACAGCGTGGGCGGCAGGTTGGGATCGGTTAGATCGATTTCGCTGTCGAGTTGGACGAGCTTTTCGAGTTTCTTCGCCGAGCCGAACCACTGCACGCTGCGCTCCATATAGCTGCGGATCGCCTGGCGAAAGTGCAGGCCCGCGACTTCCTCGCGCTTTTCCTCGCTCCATTCGGGGAAGCACAGGCGCAGGTTGGTATGGACCACGCGCTTGCGGCGGCTGGGGATCTGGTACAGCAGCCAGCCCAGCCCGTCGCCCAGACGCGCGACGAAACCATAGGGTAGGATCGCAAAAAGTTTCAGCAGACCAATGGCGAAACGTGAGCCGAGTTTGCCTAGCATGCGGCAACTCCCGTGACGTGCCGGAACGTGGACAAAGCAGCGGTGGAGAAAACGATTGACAACACTCAGCGTAACTCTGCGACAAATTAGGGAAGTCGCTATAATAAGGGCTTCGCCGAGTTAACTGACAACTTGCGGGGCGAAGCCGGTTTGCCATGTATCGCGCCACGGAGCTAAGTGTGCGGTAGGTGGCCTTCCGGACCAGGTAATCCGCTAAAGCGTCGCCGCTTCAAAGCTCCCGAAGCTGGCTACGTGAAATTCAACCGTTACCAGCTACAAGGAGCCTTACACGTGGCAAACGACTATTTCTTCACTTCCGAATCCGTCTCGGAAGGTCACCCGGACAAAGTCGCGGACCAGATCTCGGACGCGATCCTCGACGCCATCCTCACCCAGGACAAGTACTCGCGCGTCGCAGCGGAGACGCTGTGCAACACGGGTCTCGTCGTGCTGGCCGGTGAAATCACCACGACGGCCAACGTCGACTACATTCAGGTCGCGCGCGACACGATCAAGCGCATCGGCTACGACAACACCGACTACGGCATCGACTACCGCGGCTGCGCGGTGCTCGTCGCTTACGACAAGCAGTCGCCGGACATCGCTCAAGGCGTCGACCGTGCGCACGACAACAACCTCGATCAAGGTGCCGGCGACCAGGGCCTGATGTTCGGCTATGCGTGCGAAGAAACGCCCGAACTGATGCCGCTGCCGATCCACCTTTCGCACCGTCTGGTCGAGCGCCAGTCGAACCTGCGCCGCGACGGCCGTCTGCCCTGGCTGCGTCCGGACGCGAAGTCGCAGGTCACCGTGCGCTACGTCGACGGCAAGCCGCACGCCATCGACACCGTCGTGCTCTCCACGCAGCACTCGCCGGACATCGATCTGGCCACGCTGCGCGAAGCCGTCATCGAAGAAGTCATCAAGCCGGTTCTGCCGGCCGACCTCATCAAGGGCGACATCAAGTTCCTCGTGAACCCCACCGGTCGCTTCGTGATCGGCGGTCCGCAAGGCGATTGCGGTCTCACGGGCCGCAAGATCATCGTCGATACGTACGGCGGCGCAGCCCCGCACGGCGGCGGCGCGTTCTCGGGCAAGGATCCGTCGAAGGTGGACCGTTCGGCGGCTTATGCCGGCCGTTACGTGGCGAAGAACATCGTCGCCGCCGGTCTGGCATCGCGCTGCCTGATCCAGGTCTCGTACGCGATCGGCGTGGCCGAGCCGACTTCGGTGATGGTCAACACGTTCGGCACGGGCAAGGTCTCGGACGCCACCATCACGAAGCTGGTGCGCGAGCATTTCGATCTGCGTCCGAAGGGCATCATCCAGATGCTCGACCTGCTGCGCCCGATCTACGAGAAGACCGCTGCCTACGGCCACTTCGGCCGCGAAGAGCCGGAATTCACGTGGGAAGCCACCGACAAGGCCATCGCACTGGCCGAAGCGGCCGGCACGGAGCCGGTTGGCGCGCTCGCCTAAGCTGCGTCAGAGCGCAAGCCGCACAAGGAAAACCCCGCACCGGGCGCAAGCCCGGGCGGGGTTTTTTGCATAGAAGCCGCGGTGTTTTTCGGAGGCTTCAGGCAGAAGCACCGCGAGAAGCCCCGCGCTGGCGCGCTCAGCGCATCGCGAAGCCGAACCAGCCGGCGGTGCTTGAGGTGTTGCGGCGCGGACGACGCGCGTTGCGTGCCGTATGGACGGTCGACGGCGCGGCGAGCGTGCGCAGCGTCGCGTTCGGACGATACAGCAGCGTGCGCAGCGAGAAGTGACGCGCGCCCGCGCGCAGGCGCAGCACCGAGAAGAACGTGTGGAACCACGAGCGCATGCTGTCCACCGGATGGGCGGCGCGCACCTGCTGGGCGAGCGCGCGCGTGCGCGCGGCATGGTGGCGCAGGGCGCGCACGACATGGCGGCGGGCGGGTCGGGCAGCCTTCGGAGCAGCAAGGGTCATGCGACGGGTGTCGGAAAGGGTAGGCATGGTGTGAGCAGTGTCAGGTTCGAGCGCTTTGGCTCGATGCAGCAAGCGTGCCTGTTCTCAGCGTGAACACGATAAAAGACAACGCAAAGGAGCAGGGGAGGCACGCCGGATGGCATGCGCAAGGCTTGGGAGGGCGCGCCGGGATGAACCTCTCAATGCCGCAGCCTTGCTGGACAAGGGCTGAGCGGCGTTCAATCCGCGCGATAGATATTCTTGGTCGAAAAACAACATGCGGGCAGACTACACGCGAATCATGACGCCCGGAAGTCGGTTAATACCCGGCCCTGTCCGATTTTGGGCACGCCTGACGCATGCGTTCGCGCCCTTTGTCGCCACGCCGGTGCAGGGCCGCTTCATCGATGTGCGTCGATGTGAGCATCGATGCGTGCGGCCGCCGCTTCCAGCCGCGTGCGCGCGCTCTTACAATCGGATCGACGGCGCGCAAGAAAAGCCTGGCAGCAGCTAATCAGCGGCCAATCGGCAGCAAACAGGCGCGGCGCCGCTGCCGCGGTCCGGATGACCGCGGCCCACGCAGGCCTCGATTAACGGAAGTCCCATGTCAGTCCAGTCAAAGAAGGAACAGGTGCAGGCGCTGCGCGAGCGCGGTTTCGTGGTGGTGCCGGGGCTCGTCTCGCCCGAACGGTGCGACGAGATCCGCCGCGTTGCGCAGGAACAGTTGGAAGCGGCTGCGGCGCCGCTCGAATTCGAAGCCGATCTGCGTTATCCCGGCGCGCCCGACTCGAAGGATGCGCCCGGCGGCCATACGGTGCGGCGTCTGCTCGACGCCTACTCGCGTCATCCGTCGTATCGCCAATGGGCGACGTCGCCCGAGGTCGCGGGCTGGATGGAGCTGTATTTTGGCGAGGAGCCGGTGCTCTCGCGCGTGCATCACAACTGCATGATGACCAAGCACCCCACCTACGGCAGCCTCACGGGCTGGCACCGCGACGTGCGTTACTGGTCGTTCGAGCGTGACGATCTGGTGTCGGTGTGGCTGGCGCTGGGGCCGGAGACCGTCGAGAACGGCGGCCTGTGGTTCGTGCCGGGCTCGCATAACGCGCCGTTCACGTCGGCCAGTTTCGACAACGCCAAATTCTTCCGCTCCGACGTGCCGGAAAACCAGGCGTGGATCGACAAGGCCACGTCACCCACGCTGCAAAAGGGCGATGTGGTGTTCTTCCACTGCAATACCTTGCATTCGGCGGGACAGAACCAGAGCGACGACGTGAAGTTTTCGCTGGTCTATACCTACCATGGCGCGAGCAACGTGCCGCTGCCGGGCACGCGCTCGGCTTCGCTGCCGGAAGTGAAGCTGGTCTGAAGCGCAGTGTGGTTCGCGCAAAGGACGTCGGCCTAGCGCCGGCGTCCCGAGACCACCAGGCCGGTGAGTCCGGCCACGGTTGCGGCGGCGCCTGTCACGATCAGGATCATGGTGCGGTCGGTGGGCGCGCCGGTGACGATGCGCGAGACGTCGTTCGAGAACGAGTGAAACGACTGACCGCCGAAGTAGAGCAGCGCGACGCCGCAGGCGATCAGCGCGAACGAAAACGCTTTGACCATAAAGACCTCAAGCAGAAGACCGACGCCGCAGTGTAGGCGAGCACGGCGGCAGCGTCCATTACCCCATCCCACATGATGGGCATCTGCACGCCGCGCGCGGATCGGCTAGCATGGCAAACCGCGCGGCGCGCCACATCGCGGCATTTGCCGCCTCTACGGCGCTATTGCTGCGCTTTTTGCGCGATATGCGCAGAATCCGCGCGCCGCCGCCGGATTTTCTGAAACCCAGTTCCCGTTCGAGGATTCAAAGATGGCCTACGAAGCAGCTGCTGAACGCTATTCGGAAATGCAATACCGCTTTTGCGGAAAGTCGGGACTCAAGCTGCCGGCGCTATCGCTCGGCCTGTGGCACAACTTTGGCGACACCACGCCGATTTCGACGCAGCGCGAAATCCTGCGCACGGCTTTCGATCTGGGCATCACCCACTTCGACCTCGCCAACAATTACGGGCCGCCGTACGGCAGCGCCGAAACCAACTTCGGCCGTATTTTCAAGGACGATTTCCGCCCGTACCGCGACGAGCTGCTGATCTCGTCGAAGGCAGGCTGGGACATGTGGCCGGGCCCGTACGGTCAGGGCGGCGGCTCGCGCAAGTACGTGCTCGCGAGCCTCGACCAGAGCCTGCAGCGCATGGGTCTCGATTACGTCGATATCTTCTATTCGCACCGCTTCGATACCGAAACGCCGCTGGAAGAAACCGCCGGTGCGCTGGCCACCGCCGTGCAGCAGGGCAAGGCGCTGTATGTGGGCATTTCGTCGTATTCGGCGCAAAAGACGCGCGAAATGGCCAGGCTGCTGGCCGAATACAAGGTGCCGCTGCTGATCCATCAGCCCTCGTACAACCTGCTCAACCGCTGGATCGAGCATGAACTGCTCGACACGCTGGAAGACCTCGGCACGGGCAGCATCGCGTTCACGCCGCTCGCGCAGGGTCTGCTGACCAACAAGTATCTGAACGGCGTGCCCGAAGATGCGCGCGTGAACCGTCCGGGCGGCGGCTCGCTCAAGAGCGAACATCTGAGCGCCGAAAACATCGAGCATGTGCGCAAGCTCAACGAACTCGCGCAACGCCGTGGCCAGAGCCTCGCGCAGATGGCGATCGCCTGGACGCTGCGCGGTGGCCGCGTGACCTCGGCGCTGATCGGTGCGAGCCGCGCGGAACAGGTGCGCGAGAACGTGGCGGCGCTCAAGAACCTCGAATTCTCGGCGGAAGAACTCGCGGAGATCGATCGCTTCGCCACCGAAGGCGGCATCAATCTGTGGGAAAAGCCGTCGACCGATCAGGCGATCTGATCGCGCGGATCGAATTACGGCGCCACGCACGGCGCATCGCCTGAAAACCGCCTCGCTGCGCGCGAGGCGGTTTTATTTCTTCGCTGCGCAATCCGTAATGCGCGGCAAGATACGCGCCTTCGCGCTGTCACGCAGCGCTGCTATTTTCGCGGCAATCTTTACCGCGAGGTTGCCGATGGAGTCCACGAGCGCTGTTCGTCCCGGGTCCGATGGGGCGATGTCGAGGTCGTCTGCGAAAGCTGCCGCGCGCCGCGATATCGATGTGCGCGCCAATCTCGCGCTCACGGCGGCGGCGGTGCTGGCGCTCGGGTATCAGTTAGTCGGCCTGCCTCTATTGTTGCGCGCGACGGGCAGCGTGTCGTTTGCGCTGCTCGCGACGCTAGCTCCCGTGGTGCTGGCCACGCCGATCCACTGGGGTTTGATCCACGAAGGCATCCACGGCCAGTTGCTGCGCTCGCGGCGCGCCAATGAAGCGTGCGCGCGGCTGCTCGCGATCGGCATGGCGATGCCGTTCGATGCGGTTCGTTTCGGACACCTGATGCATCATCGTTTCACGCGCGAGGCGTTCGACCGCCCCGACGTCGACGATGCGCGCGGTCCGCGCTGGCTGCGTCGTCTTTCCTGGTATGTGCGTCTGCTGGGCGGTCTTTACGTGGCGGAAGTGTTCGCGCCGCTGCTCGCGTTTATTCCGGTACCGATGGCGCGCGCCGTAATCGAGCGCAGTATCGACGCTCAGGGCGCCGAAGGGCAGCAGGTGCAGCGCCTTTTCTCGAATCACGTTCAGGACCCGGCGAAACGCGGCCGCGCGCGGCGCGACTGGCTCTGTTCGCTGGTGTTGTATGCGGGCGCCTTCGCGCTCTACGGCAAGGCGTGGCCGGTGCTGGTGCTGGCGATGTATCTGCGCGGCTTGTGGCTGTCGGTGGCGGATAACCTGCCGCATTACGGCGTCGCGATGGACGAGCCGGGTCGCTCGCGTGACTTCCGTGTGCCGCCGGGCCTGGGACTGTTGCTGATGAATCATCATCTTCATCGGCAGCATCATCTGCATCCCACGTTGCCGTGGGTCGCACTGCCCGAGCTGGTCGAATCGGCGCCTGCATCTGAGCGCGCAGCGTACTGGCGGGCGGTGTTGCGGCAGTTCAGGGGATTGCAGCCGCATGTTGGCGTGAGTTGAGGGCAACAGGTCTTCACACGCCCTTTCGGGCGCGCGATGGCAAAGCTGGCGGTGAGACGAAACCGCGAGACCGCTGGGCGTTACATCAGTGCCGGAAGCGTTTCGACGAGTGCAACGGCCGCGAGCGCGCCGATGACGGCCCCCACGATGCGAAGCGAGTTATGCCGGAATTCGGTGGCGCAGGGCACCGCGCCAAGAAAGAGTGCGCCAGCAAGGGCCATCGGGATGATCATCACGAAATCGCCGATCGTGAAATAACCTGACATGCTCGTCTCCTTGTATTTTGGGGCCGATGAGCGTTCTTCTGCCGCATTGGCGCCACGCGCGGCGCTGCGGCTTCGGCCCTGAAACGAGTATAGGTGAGTCTTTCAGACACGTCGGCGCCTTAGTGGGCTGCCGTGCTAGCCACGCCTTGGGGCGCGGCCCCGCTGCGCGGGGCTTCGCAGCGCACTGTCCAGCGCCTCATGACGCGCTGGCGCCCCATCGCCAGGGTTACGAAAAGCTTTCTTCGGATGACAGGCGGCCAGTGGGGAATCAGGCCGCACCGGCCTGCTCGCGCGAGCGCAGCATGCGTGCGCCGAGCAGACCCAGCACGAGCAGCACCGTCACCAGCCCGGCTACGCCGCCCCAGCCCCAGACGGCCCAGAAATGGCCGCCAATCGAGCCCATGATGCTCGAACCCAGGTAATAGCTGAGCAAATAGAGCGCTGCGGCCTGGCCTTTGGCCTCGCGGGCGAGACGCCCGACCCAGCCGCTCGCGACCGAGTGTCCCGCGAAGAAGCCGATGGTGAGGCACGCGATGCCCGCCGCAATTGCGCCGAGCGGCGCGAACATCGTCAGCACCACGCCCACCAGCATCAGCGCGAGGCTGGCGAGCAGCACGCGGCCGCGCCCGAAGGTATCGGCCATGCGGCCCGACCACGGCGAAGCGACCACGCCGGTCAGATAGACCAGAAAGATCGCGCCGATGGCCGCCTGGCTCATGCTGTAGGGGGGCGCGATCAGCCGGTAGCCGATGTAGTTGTAGAGCGTGACGAAGCTGCCCATCAGCACGAAGCCAAGCGAGAACAGGACCGGCAAGCCGGGCCGCGCGAGATGGCGCAGCAGCGCCGCGCGATGATGCGCGAAGCCCAGACCGCTCCTGGGCACGAAATGACGCGAGGGCGGTAACAGCGCGCGGAACGCGAACATCGATGCGAGTCCCAGCACGCCGATCACCGCCACGGCCACGCGCCAGCCGAATACGTCGGTGCAGATGCCGGTGATGACGCGCCCGGCCATGCCGCCGATCGCGGTGCCGCCTACGTAAAGGCCCATCGAAAGGCCGAGACCGTCGGGGTGCATCTCTTCGGCAAGCCAGGCCATCGCCACTGCTGGCACGCCGCCAAGCGCGATGCCTTCGAGCGTGCGCAGCACCAGCAGCGTGTGCCAGTGGGGCACGAACGCCACCGCGAGCGTGAGCAGCGACGACGCCGTGAGCGAGGCCGTCATCATCGTGCGCCGGCTCCAGCCTTCGGAGACGAAGCCCGCCACGAAGATCGCGCAGGCCAGCGCCGCGGTGCTGAAGGACAGCGAAAGACTGCTCTGCGCGGGACTCACGCCGAAGGTCTGCGAGAACGCGGGCAACAGCGGCTGTACGCAATACAGCAGCGAAAACGTGGCATAGCCCGCGAACAGCAGTGCGAGGCTCGCGCGCCAGAACGCTCGCGTACCACGCTCGATATAGGGAATGGCCGAAGGGGCGGCCTTGCTGCCCGCGCCCGGTGATGCGCTCACGACAGGTACTCCTTACGGAAATTGCAAAGGCGAAACGATACGCCAGTTGTGCGATCCTTGCCGTCCCGAGATGCAATGTCAGGGCCTGTTCTGGCAGGCGTTTGGTGCGCGCGGGAGCAAGCAGCGTTGATGCATGGTTGTGTGCGCAACGGAAAAAATCACCGTCAGGCGCACAACGGTCCTTGTCTGACGTATCCGGCGCCCGGCGGCGGTCACAGAAATGTCGTCGTAGTGCGTTATGGTCTGCGCTCTCTTCGCGACTCGTCAGCATGCTGAACCTTGCGGCGAACTTCAGGTCGCCGGTTCACCATCTGGTACAGTCAGCGTTTTGCAAAACCAGCGCCAAACCGGCGCGGCGTCGAGTAATGGCTGCACGCGCGTGGGCTTCGTGCGAGCGTGGCGGCGGGGATGAGCGCGCACGAATGCGTTGGGCGAACGCACTGCGCACTGTTGCGCAAGGATCGTCCCCCCTATTTTTTTGCTTTGCGGCTACGGCCAAAAAGGCAACAATGCATAAACCGGTTTAGCACGTGTGTGCGCTTAAGCGGGTATCGGCGTGATCGGGGCAACCCCGAAGGAGCCGATGCAATGAGTGCACGAACGCGCTGCCGGGAGCAGGTGAATGCGTGCGCAACCTCGTGTGCGCACGGGTTTTTGTCAGCACACTGACCGGTCTATCTCGCGAAGAAGCCGGCATTGGGAACGGGGAAACATCATGCAAATCGGTTCTATTGTCCGCACTGTTCATATCGCCGTGCCTCATGGCGCGCGCGGCATCGTGATGCGTATTCTCGGCGACATGGCCATGGTTACCTGGTACATCGGCGAGCCTGGCGCGTCGCGACAGCTCAATACCGAGCCCTTTTTTCTGGAAGATCTGATCGATACGGGCGAGCAGGTGATGCCCGCCGGCGCGAAAGTCCACTAAACACTGAGGCATCGTCGTTGCGGGCGCTTGCCTGTAACGCTCCGACCCCGGCGCGCAACCAGCGCGCCGCTTCAACCCCGCAGCGCATCGGCGCGGCGTGTGCGATCCGCACGCCGCCGGTGCCGCAGCCAGCAAGGCGCAGCGCGCGCAACTCGCCGCCGCCGCCCGCAAGATGCACAATGCGGGGATGAACGATCTCAACTCCTCTTCGTCCGGTCCGTCTGACGAATCCGGCGACTCGTCCGCACCCTACGCGCGCCTGACGCCCGAGTGCGTGCTCGACGCCGTGGACGGCGTGCTGATGTCCACTGGCCGCCGCACCGACGGCCGCATGCTTGCGCTCAACAGCTACGAAAACCGCGTCTATCAGATCGGCGTGGAGGACGAAGCGCCGCTGGTCGCCAAGTTTTATCGGCCGGGGCGCTGGAGCGACGCGGCGATTCTCGAAGAGCACGCCTTCGTGGCCGATCTCGCCGCGCGCGAGATTCCCGCTGTGCCCGCACTGGTGCTGGAAGGCCGCTCGCTGAACGAGCACGAGGGTTATCGCTTTGCGTTGTTCGAGCGGCGCGGCGGCCGCGCGCCCGATCTCGACCGTAGCGAAACGCTCGAATGGATCGGCCGCTTTATCGGCCGCATTCATGCGGTAGGCGCCGCGCAGCCGTATCGTGCGCGCCCCGCGATCGATATTCAAAGCTATGGCTACGAGCCGCGCGCGTATCTGCTGGAGCATGATTTCGTGCCGGACAACCTGCGCGACGCGTGGCAGACCGCCGTCGGCCTGGCACTGGAAGGCGTGGAAGCGGCCTTCGAGCGCGCCGGCGATGTGCGCCAATTGCGCCTGCACGGCGATTGCCACCCTAGCAACGTGCTGTGGACCGACGCCGGCCCGCATTTCGTCGATTTCGACGACAGCCGCATGGGCCCTGCGATTCAGGATCTGTGGCTGCTGCTGCCCGGCGATCGCGCCGACGCCTCGCGCTCGCTCGCGGATCTGCTGGCCGGTTATGAGGACTTCTGCGAATTCGATCAGCGCGAACTGCATCTTGTCGAAGCGCTGCGCACGCTGCGGCTGATTCATTACTCGGCGTGGCTCGCGCGGCGCTGGCACGATCCGGCGTTCCCCGCCGCGTTCCCGTGGTTCAACACGCAACGCTACTGGGAAGAGCGCATTCTCGAATTGCGCGAGCAGATCGGCGCGATGCAGGAAGGGCCGCTCTGGCCGGTTTGATTCAGAAGGCGTCGTTGCCCTCTCATTGATCGCGCGTATCGCCTTGCGCGGTCGCGCCCGAGGCCGTTTGCGCCTCGGGTTTCACGATCAGTTGCGCGCGCAGGTCGCGCGCCATCGTCTCGAAAGCCGGCCGCATCTGTGCGAAATCCGCCGCACTGCACACGTCGCTGGTGAAATGCGTGCGGCCCCTGCGCGTCACGCGCAGCACGTTGGTGTTCGCATCCAGCGCATAGTCCGACTGAAAATCGATAAACGCATTGCCCGCATGCTGGGGCGCGGGCATGTCGAGCACGCGCAAGCCCGGCGGCAGCGCGATGCGCGCGCGCTCGGTCACTTCCATGTTGCGGCAGACGAAGGGCTGGGTGCGGCGCGGTTCGCCCAGCCAGTAGCGCAGGCTCGCATCCAGGCCGCCTACGAGGCTCGTGAGCGTCGGCACGGGTGTTGTCATCTGCGGATCGACGAAGCCGTCCAGCGTGCCCGTGAGCGTCACGACGAGTGGCCCGGTCGTGGCGTCGAGCGGGCTCGACGCGAGCGTCGCGAAGCCGCGCAGGTTGGCGTTGCGCAACTCCCACTGCAGCGATTCTTCGCGCTGCGCCGGGGTTTGCAGGCGTAGCACGCTGCGCGTCTGTTCGGCGGCCCAACCCGCCGATTGGAGCCGATAGATGAAGCGCGCCGATCCATCGGGCGCAACGGTGATGTCGAGGTCGCTGTCGCGCGTGGTGTTGGCGGTCGCGGGCGTGCGCATCAGCGAGCCGTCGCCGGCGAGCACGGTTTCGCGGTTCATGTCGGTCGAGGGCAGAAAGCCGAACTCGACGTTATTCGCGGTGGAATCCGCGAACATCTGCAGATCGGGCAGCCAGGTGACGACGTGATTGATCACGCCGAAGCCGGGCACCGCGGGCAGCGTATAGACCGTGCCGCTGTTCACCAGCGCGGGCATGTTGCGCACGCCCACGGCGTCGAGCAGCGCGCCATAGAGCGCGACATGGTCCTTGCAATCGCCGTAGCGGTTGGCCAGCACGTCGGTGACGCGATGCGGCACGATCTCGCCGCGCCCGACGTTGATCGCCACATAGCGGATATTGCGGCGCACCCAGTCGTAGAGCGTCTGCGCTTTCGCGCGCCGCGTGGCGTCTTGGGCGGTGAGCGATTGCGCGAGCTGCACCACGGCCGGGTCGCGCGCGCCCGGGTCAGCGGAGGCTTCGCGATAGACCTTTGCGAACGCGGCGTAATCGGGGAAGGTGGAAACCATCAGCCGGTCTCCATAACTTACATAGGAAACCGAACCATATTCGAGCCGCTCGAAATTCGCCTTGTCGTAGCGATATTCGTAGCGCGTGCGGCCATTCGCCGTGACGGGCTTGAGCGCCGTGAAGCCGCGCGCGTCGGCATGCAGCGGGACGCTTGCGGGCAGATCGTAAATCACGCGGAAGTTGTGCGTGGGCGCCATGTCGGGAGGCGTGAAGTCGCTGAACCAGCCCGGCACGAGCGGCACTCGCTGGGTCTTCTTCCATGTGAGATGCACGCGCGCGCCCGGTTCGACGGCGGGAAACACGATCACCTTGTCCTGCACGTCCTGGAACATCGGCGCGTCGAACGAGCGCACTTCCTGAACGTCGCGGATCTGGTCGGGGCGCACGTCGTGGCGGCCGCCGTGGGCGTCCTCGGTCCACGCTTCGAGAATCTCGACGTGCGCCATCTCTCGGTTGAACCACACGTAGTACTGGCCCGCGCGCGCGATGCCGGCTTCGGTGTTCACGCGCAGCGTGAGCGTGTCGAGCTTGGTGTAGGAGCCGTCCGCGTTGACGGTGTAAATCTGCGTTTCGGCTTCGTTCGTATAGGGCGCCTGGCCGGCGGACGAAGCCGACGAAGCGGCCAAGGCCGGCTGGGAAACCGGTTCGCCGCTCGCGTACGCGCCTGGGGCGATAGCCGTGCCGAAGAGGGCAGTGCAAAGAACGAGGACGTGGCGCATGGCGGCGTTCCGTTGGCGGCGCGGCGGTTATGGGGGACGTCGGTTTGGGTTTCCAACTGGGATCTGGCGCAACCCTCCTACTTAAAAGTCACCTTATTCGCTTGTCAAGCGCGAGTCCGGCACGGGCGTGCGCAAAGCCTCGTTGGCGGGCTTTGTACCCTCATTCCGACCCAGTCGACTGGCTCGCAGGGGCACGCAAGGCAACCTGACAACCGCCTTTCCGCTATGTAATAATAACCATTATCAATTGTAAGCTGGGTGCATGTTCCGCGTGGTGTGCGTGGTCAGGTAGCGCCCGCCGTATCTGGAGTCGCGCCTTAAACGCCCGCCTTGACGAGCCCCTGATCGAATCCCCGAGCGTTGGCATGCCCGCCGATATCGCATCACGCGTCGGTCAGCCGCTCGATGCCGCCGAACTCGCCGCGCGCCGCAAGCGCTCGCGTCGCGCCACCTTCATCAAGTGGCTGCGCAAGGTGCATGGCTGGGTGGGACTGTGGGGCGCGGTGCTGGGTCTGTTGTTTGGCGTGACCGGTTTCCTGCTCAACCATCGCGCGGGGCCGCTGCATATTTCCTCGGGTACGGCGAAGGTGAAGGAAATGCAGGTCGCGCTGCCCGCCGACCCTTTCGAAGCACCCCAAACCCCCGAGGCGCTCGCGCGCTGGCTGCAGCAGACGCTCGAATTCGACGGCAAGCCCGGCAAGATCCGCCGCGAGAAGTCGCATCCGGTTGCGTGGGGCGATCGCAGCGTGGTGCAGCCCGAATCGTGGCAGTTCGCGCTGATGGGGCCGCACGAGAGCATCGCCGTGGAATATTGGGTGGGTAACAACACGGTATCGGTGCGGCGTACGCACAGCGCGTTGTTCGCCACGCTCAACAATCTCCATCGCGGCGTGGGCATGGGCATTGGCTGGGTGTTGCTGATGGACACCATCGCCGGCAGCCTCATTTTGCTGTCGCTCACCGGCGTGCTGCTGTGGACCGAACTCAACCGCAAAAAGACCGTGGGCGTGGTGCTGGTGGCCGGATCGGTGGCCGCGGCGTTCGCGATCGGCCTCCTTTAAAACGCTTTTCTTCGCCTCGCGGCGGGTTTCCTTCGCTCTCCTGCCTGAGCCGATCAGACGGTGGCGCGAGGCGGTTGCGCGCGCATCGAAACAATCAAAAAAGCGGCCGAAAAGCGCGCGAAGTTCACCGAACGACACGCCAATTCCGTCGCATCCGCCCCATATGCATCGCTATCTCATATTGCCAAGTGCCCGGTTGTCGCACTAACGTTCGGGCGTGCCGCATTTCCGGCACGTAAGTACTTCGTGCAGCAGCGCGCGCCCCTGCGTTCGAAACCGCCTGAAAATGCCTTTCCGGCCGGTCTCCATAACAAATCGCGCGCCTGCACAGAGATGACGAACATACGCTTCCCAGGGAGACCGACCAATGAGCAGCGTTGCGGATTCGACGCGCGGCACCGCAGCCGCGCCCTTCTTTTCCAAGGAGGCCACTATTGCACCGCCCGGCTTTTCGCGCTGGATGGTGCCGCCCGCCGCGCTCGCGGTGCATCTGTGCATCGGCCAGGCCTACGCCTTCTCGGTGTTCAACTCGCCGCTCACGAAAGTGATCGGCATTACCCAGTCCTCGCCTGACGACTGGACGCTTACTTTGCTTGGCTGGATTTTCTCGCTGGCGATCGTGTTTCTGGGCCTGTCCGCTGCATTCGGCGGCAAGTGGCTCGAACGCGTCGGCCCGCGCCGCACGATGTTCACGGCGGCCTGCTGCTTCGGCGGCGGCTTCCTTGTTTCGGCGCTCGGTGTTTATCTGCACCAGATCGCGCTGCTGTATCTGGGCTATGGCGTGATCGGCGGCATTGGCCTGGGCCTGGGCTACGTTTCGCCGGTTTCGACGCTGATCCGCTGGTTCCCGGACCGTCGCGGCATGGCGACGGGCCTCGCCATCATGGGCTTCGGCGGCGGCGCGATGATCGCGGCACCGCTATCCGTGATGCTGATGAAGCACTTCTCCAGCGACACCAGCGTGGGCGTGGCGCAGACCTTCGTGGTGCTGGGCGTGGCGTACTTCATCTCGATGACGATCGGCTCGATCGCGATTCGCGTGCCCGCCAAGGACTGGAAGCCGGCAGGCTGGACCCCGCCCGCGACCAGCGGCAAGCTGGTCTCGCGCTCGCACGTGCACATCGATCAGGCGCTCAAGACGCCGCAGTTCTACCTGATCTGGCTGGTGCTGTTCCTCAACGTCACGGCGGGCATCGGCATTCTGGGCCAGGCGTCGGTGATGATCCAGGAAAGCTTCAAGGACACCGTCACCGCGGGCGCGGCGGCGGGCTTCGTCGGGCTGCTTTCGCTCTTCAACATGGGCGGGCGTTTCGTGTGGGCCTCGGCGTCTGACTGGGTTGGCCGCAAGAACACGTATTTCATCTTCTTCGTGTTCGGCGCGGTGCTTTACTACGCAGTCCCGCAGTTCGCGCAGAGCGGCAACATCGTGCTGTTCGTGCTGGCCTACTGCCTGATCCTCTCGATGTATGGCGGCGGCTTCTCGACCGTGCCCGCGTATCTCGCGGACATGTTCGGCACGGCTTTCGTCGGCGGCATTCACGGGCGTCTGTTGACCGCCTGGGCGGCGGCAGGCGTGGCGGGCCCGGTGCTGGTGAACTACGTGCGCGCGTATCAGGTGGCGCACGGCGTGGCCAAGGCCGATGCCTACACGATGACCGTTCACATCATGGCTTCGCTGCTGGTGGTGGGTTTCGTCTGCAACCTTCTGGTGCGCCGCGTGCACGAGAAGCATCACATGAGCGACGCGCAACTCGCGGCCGCGGGCAAATAAGGAGCGCACGATCATGACGAATGCAAGCAACGCAAGCGCCGCGCCGAAGCAGTCGAACAAGCTGCTGATGGCGATCTTCTGGCTCTATGTGGTGGTGCCGCTCGTGTGGGGCGTGACCAACACGCTCGCACAGGCCATGAAGCTGTTTGGCTGATGCGCTGATCGCGCCGATATCGGCATGAAGCGATAAAAGAAACGGGCCGCAAGCGTCAAGCTGCGGCCCGTTTTGCATTGTTTCTCCGCTAGCGCGCCTGCGCAGCTTCGTGGCCGGCGTGCTGGCGTCGGGCGTAGCATCGCACGCTATAGCCACGGCGAACGACGGAGCGCGGCGATGGTGCGGCTCATGATGATCCTGCTGGGCGTCGATTACCTGCGCGCGCGCTGGCGCGGCGTGCTGCTCGCGGGCGCGTCGAGCGCGCTGACCGGCGCGGCGCTGTTCATCGACGCGCTCGATGGCGTGCTGTATTTCCACATCGCGCCGTTCGCGTGGCTGCTGCTGATCGAGGGCCTGGCGACGCTCGCCGTGGCGTGGACTGGCATGGGCGGGCAGCGCACGCTGCGCTACGTGAAGGGCCTGGCGTTCTGTGTTTCCGCCGCGCTGGTGCTGTCGGGTTATCGGCATGGGTCCTTCATTCTCTCGATGGTGTTCGCGACGCTTTTTCTCGCCGATGGGCTATTGCAGATCGCTTCAGCCTGGGTCGTGCGCTACCGCACCTGGAAGTTCGCGGTAGCGGGCGGCGTGCTGGAAATCGTCATCGCCGTGTTTCTCTATCAACCGTATCCGACCCACTACAAAGGTACCGTGCCGTACTGCCTTGGGCTCGTGCTGTTCTTCGCGGGCTGGAATCTGCTGCTGCTCGCGCTGCGCGCGCGGCGGCTGGGCGTGAATCCGGCGGCGGCGCAGGGCGGTCTGGCGGCGCTGGCGGCGAGCGCCGCGGTCGCAACGGGCGTAACGGGCGTAACCGGCGTAACGGGCGCAAGCAGCGTAAGCAGCGGCATCGGCGCAAAGCTCACGCAGACCGTGTTCGACGGGCCGCCCGAGGACCACGAAGCGGCGCTCACGGTGCACGTCTGGACGCCGGTGGGCAGTTCGAAAAGCGAGGCGCGGCGTCAGCCGGTGATCGACCGCTATATCGCGGCGGTGGATCGCAACGGCGTGATTTCGACGGGCCACGCAGCGCTGGAGGCGCCCGGATCGGTCTACATCAGCCTCTATCCGGCCGTGGAGATCGACCGCTCGCGCGACGATTTCTCGCGCCTGTTGCGCGCGACTCAGGAGAACGACGTGCCGGGCCTGTTCCAGCCCGACTACGCGACCGAATCGAAGGCGTGGTGCCCGTCGACGCGCCAGGTGCGCATCCGCAACTACGATCCGCAGCGCCTCGCGCGCTTCTGGCAGCACTATCGCGCCGATACGACCTACAACCTCACGCACCGCAACTGTTCGAGCACGGTCTCGCATGCGCTGGAGGCGGCGCTCGAAGGCGCGACGCCGCGCGTCTGGGGCGGTGGCTGGCTGGCATTCGTGCGCATGCTGGCGACGCCGGAATTGTGGGTCGCCGCGCAGCTGCGCAAGCGCGGCCAGACGATGGCGTGGACGCCGGGCCTCACGCTCGATTACGCACGCGCCCTGAGCATGCTGGCGGACCCACGCCCGTCCGGATGGACGCGCGCCTGGCGGATGATGCGCACGCGCGTGGGGCGCTGGTTCAGGCCGCGCAGAACGCGCGAGCTGTGAACGCGGCGTGTTTCAAACGTCGCAACTCGACCCGACGCTCGCGGCCTGCTCGCGCGCGGCCTTCGCGCCTTCGACTTTGAGGATGGTCGGCAGCGACACGCCGTTCTTCGCCGCGGTGACTTCCGCGAGAATCGACACGGCGATTTCCGGCGGCGTGCGGCTGCCGATATAAATGCCCACCGGCCCATGCAGGCGCGCGAGTTCGGCGTCGCTCAGATCGAATTCCTTGAGCCGCTCGCGCCGCGCCGCATTGTTGCGCCGCGAACCGAGCGCGCCCACGTAGAACGCGCGCGTCTTGAGCGCCTCCATCAGCGCGAGATCGTCGAGCTTCGGATCGTGCGTGAGCGCGATCACGGCGCAGCGCTCGTCGAGCTTCATATCGAGCACGGTGTCGTCGGGCATGGTGCGCACGAGCGTGGTGCCGGGGATGCTCCAGGTGTCGGTGTACTCATCGCGCGGGTCGCACACGGTCACCTGATAGTCGAGCCCCACGGCGATCTGGCAGAGATAGCGCGAGAGCTGCCCCGCGCCGATCACCAGCATGCGATAGCGCGGGCCGTGGATCGTGAGCAGACGTTCGCCGTCGAAGTCCACGCCGTCGGTGGCGCTGGCGGGACCGAGCGTGGCGCGGCCGGAGGCGACATCGAGCGTGCGCGCCACCAGCTGGCCGCGCTCGACCGCCTCCAGCAGCGCGCGGATGCCGGAGGCGTCATTGAGCGGCTCCAGCACCAGCTGGATGGTGCCGCCGCAAGGCAGGCCGAAGCGATGCGCTTCTTCCGCCGAGATGCCGTACTTCACGGCTTCCGGCTTGACGATGTGGATACCTTCGCGGCGCACGCGGTCGATCAGATCGTCTTCGATGCAGCCGCCCGACACCGAGCCCACCACGAGGCCATCGTCGCGCACGACGAGCATCGCGCCTTCCGGACGCGGCGACGACCCCCACGTCTTCACCACCGTCACCAGCAGGGCGCGGTGGCCTTCGTCGATCCAGCGTACGCTGGATTTCAGGACTTCGAGATCCACGCTGTCCATGATCGTTTCCTCTTTTGCGGTTCTTCAGCGCCGTCGGCGTCGCTGCCTTCGGCGTTGGATGTGTCTGTTTGCGCGTCAGGCGCGTCTTCCGGCGCCCGCGCCTGATCCTCTTGCTGGCCTTGATCGCCTGCGCCCAGCTGCTCGCCGAAGCGTCTGAAAAACTCCGCGGCGATCTTGCGCGCGGCCCCATCCACCAGACGCGAGCCGATCTGCGCGAGCTTGCCGCCCACCTGCGCGCTGGCGGTGTAGTTGAGCGTGGTGGCGTTGTCTCCGGCGGCTTCGAGCGTCACGCGCGCGTCGCCCTTGCCGAAGCCCGCCGCGCCGCCCTGGCCCTCGAACTGGATCGTGTAGCTGCGCGGCGCGTCGATATCGGCGAGCTGCATGCGGCCCTTGAAACGCGCCTTGACAGGGCCCACGGCGGCGGTCAGCGCGACAGCATAAGTGTTTTCGCCGTCGGCTTCGATGCTCTCGCATCCTGGAATGCACACCTTAAGTATCGCCGTATCGTTGAGCGCTTCCCAGGCGCGCTGTTGCGGCACCGGCAGCGTGTGGCTTTCGGTCAGCTCCATCGTATCGCTCCTTGTGTTGTCGCGCGCGTGAGGTCCGCTTGCGTTCCATGCAATGGCGGCCGGCGATCCGGCGGCCGGCGATCCGGCGACCGGCGATCCGGCGACCGGCGCTCCGGCGGTGAGTTTCGCAGGCTGCGCCCGAACGCTTCGAGGCTTTCCAGGTTGTGCACGGAATAGTGGGCGTCGACATGCGGCAGCATCGCCTGCACGCCGCGCGCCTTCGGCGTGAAGCCGCCAAAGCGCAGCAGCGGATTGAGCCACACCACGCGATGCGCAAAGCGATGCAACCGCGCCATTTCGTCCATGAGCACGCCGCCCGGATCGTGATCGAGGCCGTCGGTGACCAGCAGCACGGTGGCGCGGCCGCCCAGTACGCGGCGCGCCCAGCGGCGATTGAACTGCGCGAGCGTCTCGCCGATGCGCGTGCCGCCCGACCAGTCCGCCACCTGCGTGGAAAGCTGCGCCAAAGCCACGTCCGGATCGCGCTCGCGCAACGCGCGCGTGGCGTGCGTGAGGCGCGTGCCGAACAGGAACACCTGCAGTCGTTCGCGCGATTGCAGCAGCGCGTGGCAGAAGTACAGCACCGCGCGCGAATAACTGCTCATCGATCCGGAGATATCGAGCAGCAGCACCAGCGGCAATTTGCGCTCGACGCGTGTGCGGTATTTCCATACGGTCCAGTCGCCGCCCGCGCGCACGGCCTGGCGCGCGCTCGCGCGCAGATCGGCATGGTTGCCGTGCGAGGCGGTTTTCAGACGGCGCGTGGGCGCGCTCGCCAGCGGCAGGCGACGCGCGCGGATCAGATGGCGCAGCGTGCGCCATTCGTCGGCGCCGAGCGTGTCGAAGTCGCGCTGACGCAGACGTTCTTCGGCGCTAAAGGTCGCGTGGGCGCGCAGTTCGTGCTCCTCGACGCTCGCCGGCGGCTTCGCGCCCGCGCGAACAGCAGGCTGCGCGGCGAGCGCATCGGCGAGACGGTTGTTGCGGCGCGGCGGCGGCAGGCCGCCTTGCACCTTCGGCAGCAGCAGCGCGCGCAGCTTGTTTTCCCAGTCGGGATCGCGCCAGAACAGCGCGAAGGCGGCGTCGAACAGCTCGCGTTCGTCGGGCGCGGCGGTGAGCACGGCGGCCAGCGCCGCGCGCACGTCGTCGCGACGGGCAAGATCGATGTGGCTGAGCGCTTCGAGCGCATCGACCGCGCGTGCGCTCGCCATCGGCAGCCCCGCGCCGCGCAGCACGCGCACGAAATGCACGACATTGCGCGCGAGCATGGGTGGGACGCTGTCTGCGGGCATCGGCGCTACTCCGCAAGCGCGAGCGTTTCGGCGATCCGTTGCGCGTCGAGTTGCGCGAGATCGTCCTGATACTTGAGCAGCACGCCCAGCGTATCCTGCACCGATTGCGGATCGAGCTCCGTCACCGCGAGCGCAGACAGCGCGCGGCACCAGTCGATGGTTTCGGCGATACCTGGCGCCTTGAACAGGTCCATCGTGCGCAACTGATGCACGAAGGCCACGGCGCGCCGCTGCAATTGCGCGCTGGTGTCGCTCGCACGCGCCGCGACGATCGCCAGTTCCCGCTCGCGCTCCGGATAGCCGAGCCATTGATAGAGGCAGCGCCGCTTGAGCGCATCGTGCACTTCGCGCGTGCGGTTCGACGTGACGACCACGAGCGGCGGCACTTTCGCGCGTACCGTGCCGTACTCGGGAATCGATACCTGGAAGTCCGAAAGAAGTTCCAGCAGGAAGGCTTCGAACGGCTCGTCGGCGCGGTCGATCTCGTCGATCAGCAGCACGCGGCGCGCTTCGGGTTGAGCGGGATCGGGTTCAAGTGCCTGTAAAAGCGGGCGCTTGAGCAGGAATTCGTCGCGATAGAGCGTGTCGCTACGGGGTTTTTCGCCCGCGGCTTCGGCCAGACGCAGCGCCATGATCTGGCGCGGGTAGTCCCATTCGTAGAGCGCGCTGGCGGTGTCGAGTCCTTCGTAGCATTGCAGGCGCAGCAGCGTCGTGCCGCTGAGCGCGGCGGCGGCCTTCGCGAGTTCGGTTTTGCCCACGCCCGGCTCCCCTTCGAGAAACAGCGGGCGCTCCATCTTGAGCGCGAGAAAAAGCGCGGTGGCCAGTTCGCGGCTCGCGAAATACCGCTGCGCTTCAAGCTGCGCGAGCGTGTCGTCGATCGTGGCGGGGAGCATGGCGGCCCTGTTATCGATGTAAAAACGCCGCTGCCCGCGCCGCGCCTGGTCAAAGGCGTGCGCGGGCAGACTGCGCGAGCGTGGCTAGCCGAGCGCCCTGGTCACCGCCCGCGCCGTCAACACGGGGATCAGATGCGCGCGATAGTCGGCGCTCGCGTGCAGGTCGGTGTTGAGATCGTCGGGGGCGATGGCCACGGCACGCGCGGCGGCAGGCGTGAAGCTCGCCTTCAGCGCATCTTCAAGCGCCGTTGCGCGGAACACCGAAGACGCCGCGCCCGTCACCGCCACACGCACCGCGCCATCCGCAAGCTGCGCGACGAACACGCCCGTCAACGCGAAATGCGAAGCGGGATTGCGGAACTTCTCGTAGGCCGAGCGCTGCGGCACGGGAAACTCGACGGCCACGATCAACTCGTCGGGTTCGAGCGCCGTTTCGTACATGCCCAGAAAGAAGTCGTCGGCGGCGATGCGGCGGCGGTCCGTCACGACGGTCGCATTCAGACCGAGCACGGCGGCGGGATAGTCGGCGGCCGGGTCGTCGTTGGCCAGCGACCCGCCCAGCGTGCCGAGCGCGCGCACCTGTCTATCGCCGATATGCGCCGCAAGCTGCGCGAGCCCCGGCAGCGTAGCGGCGATCTGCGCGTTGGCGGCGACATCGGCATGACAGACCGCCGCGCCGATCTTCACGACCTTGCCGTCCACCTGGATCGTCTTCAACTCGGGAATGCGCGTGACGTCCACCAGGGTGGACGGTTGCGCGAGCCGCAGTTTCATCGCTGCGAGCAGGCTCTGGCCGCCTGCGAGATATTTCGCTTCGGTGTCGGCGGCAAGGGTATTGACGGCGCCCTGGGCATCGCTGGCGCGCTGGTAGTCGAATGAATACATGGTGCGCCTCCGCTCAAGCTTGGGTTGACGTCTGTGCAGCCTTCGCTGCCTGCATCGCCTGCCATACGCGATGCGGCGTCGCGGGCATCTGCAGGTCCTTGACGCCGAGGGGCGCGAGCGCATCCAGAATCGCATTGATCACGGCCGGCGGCGAGCCGATCGCGCCCGCCTCGCCGCAGCCCTTTACGCCGAGCGGATTGTGCGTGCAGGGCGTGCCTTTCGCGGTTTCCACCGTAAATGAAGGCACATCCGAAGCATGCGGCATCGCGTAGTCCATATACGAACCGGAAAGCAATTGCCCGCTTTCGTTGTCGTAGACGCAGCGCTCCAGCATCGCCTGGCCGATGCCCTGGCCGAGTCCGCCATGCACCTGTCCTTCGACGATCATCGGATTGATGACGTTGCCGAAGTCGTCCACGGCCGTGAAGCGTTCGATGCGCGTTTCACCGGTATCGGGATCGATTTCGACTTCGCAGATATACGCGCCCGACGGGTAGGTGAAATTGGTGGGATCGTAAAAGGCGCTTTCGTCGAGACCCGGTTCAAGCGTCTCCAGCGGATAGTTGTGCGGCACATAAGCCGCGAGCGAAATTTCCGCGAAGGTTTTGGTACGGTCGGTGCCCGCGACGCGGAACACGCCGTTGGCAAACTCGATATCTTCCACGCCCGCTTCGAGCATATGCGCGGCGATTTTCTTCGCTTTCGCTTCGATCTTGTCGAGCGCCTTCATGATCGCCGATCCCCCCACGGCGATCGAGCGCGAACCATACGTGCCCATGCCGAACGGAATGCGCGCGGTGTCGCCGTGCACGATTTCGATCTGCTCGATCGGCACGCCCAGGCGCTCGGAAACCACTTGTGCGAAGGTGGTTTCATGTCCCTGGCCGTGGCTGTGCGAGCCGGTGAACACCGTTACGGAACCGGTGGGATTGACGCGGATTTCGCCCGCTTCGAACAGGCCCGCGCGTGCGCCCAGCGCGCCCGCGATATTCGATGGCGCGAGACCGCATGCCTCGATGTAGCACGAATAACCGAGGCCGCGCAGCTTGCCGTTCGCCTTCGACGCATCGCGGCGCGCGGCGAAGCCTTTGACGTCCGCGAGTTCGAGCGAGCGCGCAAGACACGTTTCGTAATCGCCGATATCGTAGGTGAGGCCCACGGGTGTGGCATACGGGAAGGTCTTGATGAAATTGCGGCGGCGCAGTTCGGCGGGATCGATATTGAGTTCGCGCGCGGCCGTTTCCACCAGACGTTCGACTACGTACGTTGCTTCGGGACGGCCCGCGCCGCGATAGGCATCCACCGGCACCGTGTTGGTGAACACCGCCTTCACTTCGGCGTAGATCGCGGGCGTGGTGTACTGGCCCGCGAGCAGCGTCGCGTACAGAATGGTCGGCACGCTCGATGCGAAGGTGGACAGATACGCACCCATGTTCGCCGTGGTGTGCACGCGCATGGCGAGGAATTTACCGTCCTTGTCGAGGGCGAGTTCGGCCTTCGTCACATGGTCGCGGCCATGTGCATCGGAAATAAAGGATTCCGAACGTTCTGCGGTCCACTTGATCGGGCGGCGCAGTTTTTTCGATGCCCACGTGAGCGCTACGTCTTCGGCGTACAGGAAAATCTTCGAGCCGAAACCTCCGCCCACATCGGGCGCGACGATGCGCAGCTTGGTTTCCGGAAGCGCCAGCACGAATGCGGCCATCAGCAGACGCTCGACGTGCGGGTTCTGGTTCGAGACGTAGACCGTGTAGCTGTCGTCGTGCTGCGTGTAGCTCGCATTGACGGCGCGCGGTTCAATGGCGTTCGGCACCAGCCGGTTGTTGACGATATCGAGCGTGGTGACGTGCGCGGCCTGCGCGAAGGCGGCGTCGGTGGCGGCTTTATCGCCGTGGCCCCACGTGTAGCAGGTATTGTTCGGCACGCCGTCGTGCACGAGCGGCTGGCCGTCGTCGGCGGCGTGGGCGGTGTCGATGGTGGCGGGCAGTTCCTCGTAATCGACTTCGACGAGTTCGGCGGCGTCTTTGGCTTCCTTGAGCGATTCGGCGATCACCAGCGCGACCTGGTCGCCCACGTGCAGCACCTTGTCGTGCGCGATCACGGGATGCGGCGGCTCGTGCATGGGCGTGCCGTCGATGCTGTGGATCAGCCAGCCGCAGGGCAGCCCGCCTACATTTTCGACCGCGAGGTCCCGCCCGGTGAAGACGGCCACGACGCCGGGCGCGGCCTGCGCGGCGTGGGTGTCGATACGCTTGATGCGCGCGTGGGCGTGCGGCGAGCGCACGAATACGGCCCAGGTTTGCGCGGGCAGGACAACGTCGTCGGTGTACTGGCCTGCGCCAGTGAGGAAGCGATAGTCTTCCTTGCGCTTGATCGACGCGCCGATCATGTGCGGCGTGTGGGATTCAGGTGCGTTCATGGCCGTCTCCCTTTATGCCGCGGCGGCGGGTTGCGCGCTCGTTTGTGAAGTTGGCTGTGAACCTGGCTGTGAAGCCGCCAACTGCATGCCTTCGGCGCCGGCGAGCACGGCCTTGACGATATTGTGATAGCCCGTACAGCGACACAGATTGCCGTCGAGATTGGCGCGCACATCGGCTTCGGTGAGGTCCGGTTTATCGTTGGCCAGCGCCACGGCGCTCATCACCATGCCGGGCGTGCAGAAGCCGCACTGCAAGCCGTGACACTCGCGAAACGCCGCCTGCATCGGGTGCAGCGCGCCGTTGGCGGTTGCGCCTCCATGGGCGGCGGCCAGGCCTTCGATGGTCGTCACGCTCATGCCTTCGCACTGCACGGCGAGCGTGTTGCACGATTTGACCGCTCGCCCGTTCAGATGCACGGTGCAGGCTCCGCACTGGGCGGTGTCGCAGCCGACGTGCGTGCCGGTCAGGCGTCGCTGCTCGCGCAGAAACTGGACCAGAAGCGTGTGGGGTTCGATCTGCGCGGTCACGGGCTTGCCGTTGACCGTCAGGCTGAGACTGATCGTCATTGAACGTCTCCTGTGTCGGCCGGAGTCGGCGCTTTGGCGCCTGGTCCGGCCCCATGCCGCCAAAGGCGGCGGGCCCGAATCAGCGCTGCGCGTCCTACCGGTCCTGCACAAATATTGGGATGGGAGACCTGCCTGGGCCCACTAACAAACAACAGAAGCGCGGTGGAGGGTCCGGCTGGTGCGTTGCTGTTCAGTAATGCCTGGAATTGCTTCGAAACACCTGGAGCTTTTTACGTACTACGAGAAATCGTGCGCTTACGTCCGATCAGTAAAGCACAAATCGACGTCTGGCGCTGCGCGGGCTTTTCCCCGTCTGCGAACGTTCCGTGCGCTTGCGGCAAAAGAAAAACGGCCCGCGCGGAGAACCGGGCGGGCCGTTGCAGTGCAGCGAAAATCAGCGCTTTGACTGGCGCTGATAGCAGCGTTCGTTACTCATGCGGATGATGCGCAAGACGCGCATGGCGACGCGAGTACACGAAGTAGATCGCCAGCCCGATCACCAGCCAGACGATAAACGCCACCCACGTGAGCCACGCGAGGTTGAGCATCAGGAACAGGCACGACAGCACGGCCAGCACCGGCACCACGGGCACGCCCGGGCAGCGGAACGCGCGGGGCAGGTCCGGGTGCGTCTTGCGCAGCACCAGCACGGCGATCGACACCATCGAGAACGCCGCGAGCGTGCCGATGTTGATGAGTTCGGCGAGCACGTTCAGCGGCACCAGCGCGCCGATCAGGCCGAAGAAAATGCCCACCAGCCAGGTGGTGAAGAACGGCGTGGCATAGCGCGGATGAACCCTGGAGAGCTTTGCCGGCAGCAGGCCGTCACGCGACATCGCGAAGATGATGCGGGTCTGCCCGTAACTCATGACGAGGATCACGGTCAGCATGCCCAGCACCGCGCCCAGATCGATAAAGCCCGCGACCCACTTCTCGCCCGCCACCTGCAGCGCGTACGAAACCGGGTGGCCGATATTGGCGAATTGCCGCCACGGCACGATGCCCGTGACGACCGCCGCGACCGACACATACAGCACCGCGCACACAGCCAGCGAGGCGATGATGCCGACCGGCAGATCGCGCTTGGGGTTCTTCACTTCTTCGGCGGCGGAGGACACCGCGTCAAAGCCGATGAAGGCGAAGAACATCACCGCCGCCGCGCCGAACACGCCGTTCCAGCCGTTGGGGATGAACGGATGCCAGTTGGCGGGCGTGACGTGGAAGGCGCCCACGCCGATCACCAGCAACACGACCGTGACCTTGATCGCGACCATGATGTTGTTGATGCGGGTGGATTCGCGCACGCCGATCGACAGCAGTGCGGTGATCCCCATCATCACGAGGAAGGCGGGCAGGTTGAATAGCGTGTGCACGCCCGGCAGGGCACCGGGCGCCGCCGTGAGCGCGGCCGGCAGCGAAATGCCGAAGCCCGACAGCAGCGACTGCAGATAGCCCGACCAGCCCACCGACACTGCCGAACTGGCGAGCCCGTATTCGAGCATCAGATCCCAGCCGATGATCCACGCGATCAGCTCGCCGAGCGTGGCGTACGAATAGGTGTAGATCGACCCGGCCACGGGAATGGTCGAGGCGAATTCGGCATAGGAGAGCGCGGCGAAGCAGCAGGCCACGGCGGCAATCAGGAACGAGACCATCAGCGCCGGGCCGGCCTGTACCGCGCCCGTGCCGGTCAGCACGAAGATGCCGGTGCCGATGATCGCGCCGATGCCGAGAAAAGTAAGGTCCAGTGCGCCGAGGGCCTTCTTCAGACCAGCGCCCTTGGCGCTCGCCTGCATCATCAGCTCGACGTTCTTCTTGCGAAAGAGGGACATTTGGCGGGGAACTCCAGGTGTAACGGGTGAAACGCGGCGCGGGCGCGCGAAGAAGAAAAACGCGCTCGCGTGCCGTATGTCGGGGAAACCTATAATTTTAGCCGATCGCAGCTTTCAGACCGATTGATTCGGGCTGTTTTGGGCCATTGCGGGGCCGAATTGAGGCCAATTCCGGGCTGATTTCAGGCCGGAATGCGCCGATATGCCGCGAGTGCGGGGGCGAATCCGCCGCGAAGCTGCATTGGCGCGCGCAATCCTGCCCACGTGCGCCGCCAATGGCGGAATTCATTTCCGCATCAAGGGCTTATGGCGAGAAGGCCGCCTTGGTGGCGCGGGATGGCGGCCGGCGACCCCTGGCGCGGTGTGGAGTGCGGCTTCAGACCGTCGGCGCGGGGGAGAGGTCGATGAGCCGGTTGCTCATGACGTAGAACGTCAGCTCGGCGTTATTGGCGAGCTTCATCTTTTCGAGCAGACGCGTGCGGTACACGCTCACCGTCTTCACCGACAGCGACAGCGTATGCGCGATATCGGTCAGGCGTTTGCCCGAGGCCAGCATGCACAGCGTCTGGTATTCGCGGTCGGAGAGCTTTTCGTGCGGCAGTTGTTCGCCGTCGATCAGCACGTAGTCGGCCAGCGCCTCGGCCATCGCCGGGCTCACGTACTTGCGGCCGCTCGCGACCTGCTGGATCGCCGCGGTCATCTGCGTGGCGTCCACCGTCTTCGAGAGATAACCCGATGCCCCGGCCTTGAGCGCACGCACCGCGTATTGATCCTCGCGATACATCGAGAACATCAGCACCGGCACGCGCGGCGCTTTCTTCTTCGCGCGCTTGAGGACTTCGATGCCGCTCATGTCGGGCAGCGAGATGTCGAGCAGCGCCACGTCGCAGGCGTGTTTGGCGATGGCGGTGAGCGCTTCCGCGCCGGTCTGCGCCTCGATCACTTCGCTGGCGATGCCGCGGTCGAGCAGCAGCTGGCGCACGCCCTGGCGCACCACGGCGTGATCGTCGACGAGCAGGATACGCAGGGTCATGAGTGGATGCCTTGGACGGGATTCGGAGCGAGGTCGGCGGCCGTGCGCGAGAGCAGCGTGTCCCAGAAGAAGCGCGCCTCCACGGTGGTGCCGGGGCGCTCGCGCGCTTCGGGCGCGGCATCGGCGGGAAGCGGGTTGGCGGCGGCGCGCAGCGCGCCGCCAAAGGCTGCGCAGCGTTCGCGCATGCCGGCGATGCCATAGGCACCGCGTCGGTTGATGCCGTCTTGTGCCGAAGGAGCGACGTCTTCGCGCTGGCCGCTCTGCTTCCTCGCGCGCCGCGCCGCTTCGCGCGACAGGCCGATGCCGTCGTCGATCACGCTGAGCACCAGCGCGTAAGGCGTGCAGGCGAGTCGTACTTCGACGCGCGACGCCTGGGCGTGGCGCGCGACGTTAGTGAGCGCTTCCTGCGCGACGCGAAAGATCGCCAGCGCGCCTTCGGCGGGCAGATGGGCGAGCCGTTCGGCGTCTTCGGCGGTAAAGCCTTTGCGGTTGTGCTCGACGGAAGGCTGGGCCGTAAAGGTTGCGGCGAGACCCGTGCGCGCGCCAAAGCCGCGCGTCCAGTTCGCCAGCGCCGTTGCGAGGCCTTCTTCGAGTTCGGGAGCATGCAGGCCGTCGAGCACGTGGCGCACGGCCTCGGCGGCGGCATCGAGCGAGCGCACCACCAGTTCGAGCGCCTGGGCGCATTGCGGCGAGGCATCGGCGGGCAGCCACGTTTGAACGTTTGCCAGCGCGAAGCGCGTGGCGGCCAGTTCGGCGCCCACGCTGTCGTGCAGTTCGCGCGCGAGACGGCGGCGCGCGGCTTCATCGGCGTGAACCCGCGCCGCGCCTGCCGCGACGATCTGCCGCTGCACGCGCGCGATGGCGTCGAGCGCCGCACGCGCGCCTTCGGCGTCGGCGAGGAAGGAAAGTCCACCGTCCGCGTGCGCGGCGCGCGTGCCGGACAGGTCCGCGCGAGGCGGACGCGCGTCGAACGCGGCGTAAGTCGACGTATCCATCAATCCCCCGTGAATTCCATTAAGGAACCGATTCCCTGCTGATGTTCTGAGTGGGCCGTTGCCGACGCAGCCAGAGCCGGCGTGGCTTCCACGGCACGGCGCAGCGTAACGAAATTTACATACGGTAACAACCTGGCGCTGATACCACCAGGCAAACCGGTTTGGCCCAAGCTACGCCGCGATAATATCCCAAAAAAAGGAAAACCCTCAGTTGGGACAAGGCTTAGCGGCATAACGCTGAGAGCCTGCATGAAGTCGGCTCTTCGCATTTTTGTAGGAAAAACTCTGACACGGAACTTACGTGAATTCCGCGAAGAATGTAACCGCCGAGCATCATTTCATGCCCAGGTGTGGCGTGCAAGCCGCGAAAAAAAACCGGAGCACATGGCTCCGGTTTTGGGGTCGGCGTGAACCGAAAGCTGCTTGTAAGAATGTGGTCTGACGTTAGGCCGGCTTAGCCCACGAAAGCCTTTTCGATCACGTAATGCCCCGGCTCGTTGTTGCTGCCTTCCTTCAGGCCAGCCTTTTCGAGCAGCTCGACCGTGTCGCGCAGCATGTGCGTGCTGCCGCACAGCATGATGCGGTCGCGCTCGGGCGTGAATGCCGGCAGGTCGAGGTCGGCGAACAGCTTGCCGGTGTCGATCAGTTCGGTGATACGGCCGCGGTTGTCGAACACTTCGCGCGTGACGGTCGGGTAGTACACCAGCTTCTCGCGCACGATTTCGCCGAGGTATTCATGCTCGCGCAGCTCTTCGGTGATGAATTCCTTGTACGCGAGTTCATCGACGAAGCGGCAGGTGTGCGTCAGCACGATCTTGTCGAAACGGTCGTAAATGTCCGGATCCTTGATGATCGACATGAACGGCGCGAGGCCCGTGCCAGTCGACAGCATCCACAGGACCTTGCCGGGCAGCAGGTTGTCCGCGACCAGCGTGCCAACCGGCTTCTTGCCGATCAGAACCTTGTCGCCCACCTTCAGGTGCTGCAGGCGCGACGTGAGCGGACCATCCGGCACCTTGATGCTGAGGAATTCGAGATGCTCTTCGTAGTTGGCGCTCGCGAGCGAGTACGCGCGCATCAGCGGCTTGCCGTCCACTTCGAGGCCGACCATGGTGAACTGGCCGTTGTCAAAACGCAGGGCCTGGTCGCGCGTGCACGTGAAGCTGAAAAGCGTGTCGGTCCAGTGGTGGACGCTCAGAACGGTTTCTTCGGTGAATTTGCTCATGGTTCCTGAAGGTGCGAAACAAGGTCCGCCACAGGGGCGTTCCTTCCGGCCGCGCATGCGAGGCATGACGGGCGGTCTTGACGATGCGCGGCGCGCGCGGTTAGCCGCGCATTGAGCCGCCGTGTGGCTTGCCTCTGGACGCAACGCGAGCCTGGCCAGTCCTGCACGCAACGCATCGCCGGCCAGCCGCGCTGTGGCGAATAAGGCGCAATCCGCCATTTTACCGCGAGCGCGCTTCGTGGGCGGCGCCGTTTCGAAGGGGAAGGAGGCCCGGCCTAACGGCAGGGCACGTGCTGGCAGTTCGCTGGCAATGACTTGCTGGCACCCGCACGCGGAGCGTGACGGGGATCGCTGGCATCGGCCGGGAGGCGGCGCCGTGACGGGCGCGCTTGCCGCAAGCGGCGTGCGTTTGGTACGGGTTCGGTACCTGAATATCGACGCACACCGGCGATTTACTACGATTGTTCGTCCCAAATGATACCGGAAGCTCTGTCAGACCGCACCATAGACCCTGCTTGTGGAGCAGTTTCGGCACGCCTTCGGGCCGTTTTGCAGCCTCTTTGCGACGTTTTATCGCTGATTTCCGCGTTTCAGCGCTCGGCGGCGAGTTTGGCGGCGAGACCGATCAGCGCCGTGCCGCAGAACGCGTCGATGGGGCGGCGCAGACGCTTGTAGCCGCGCTGCGTGCGGTGATCGGCGAACAGCAGCGCGAGGCTCGCGTGCCAGCCGAACGACATCGACGCCACCAGCGCGAGCGCCGCGCCGTAGAACCACGTCGGCGGATCGGCGGGAAACACGGCGGCGAACACGCTGGTCCAGAACACGCACGACTTCGGATTGGTCAGGCAGGTGAGAAAGCCCGCGCGCCAGGTGCGAAACCAGCTGCGGCGATCGGGCGGCGGCAGCGGCACGAGCGGCGCCTGCGGCACGGCTTGCGATTGCGCCGGCTGCTTGCGCAGACCCGAGCGCAGCAGCTTGAAGCCGAACCACAGCAGATAGAGCGCGCCGCCGATGCGTACGCCTTGATAGAGCCAGTCGATTTTCTGCAGCACGGCGGCAAAACCGAGCATGGCCAGCGCCGCCCACAGCGTCGAGCCCGCACCCACGCCGAACGCCGAAGCGATGCCTAAACCGCGCCGTCCCGCGAGCGAGAGTTGCGTCACCATGAAGAAGTTCGGTCCAGGACTGATCAGCGCGAACAGATAAACGATGGCGATCTGGAGCAGGGTGGCGAGCGGGTGCATGGCGGGCGAAGGGCAGCGAAGGGCAAGCGATGGGCAACAATGCGCAAAAGCCGGCGGCAAAGAAAAGCGCGCCGGTGACGGCGCGCGACGCGTCATGGTAACGCGGTTAGATCGGTGTCCTGCCGATGTTTTTGACGCGCCGTTGCACGCGTGCGTCAATCACCTCATTCGATCCGCAGCCGCGCCATGTACGGCAGATGATCGGACAACCACGCCGTTTCCTGCGCGGGCTGGATCAGCTCGATGGGTTTGATGCCGCGCACGAACATCTTGTCGAGCGCGAGCGCCGGGGAGAACGCCGGAAAGGTGCGCGCCGGTTCGCCTAGCAGCGTCGCCACTTCCTGCATGCCGTGCTCCGCGAACAGCGGCACCGAATCGTTGCGCCAGTCGTTGAAGTCGCCCGCAAGCACGAGCGGGCCGTCCGGCGCTTCCTTGGCGATCCAGTGCGCGATCCACGTCATTTGGCGCATGCGCGCGCTGCGCGTGAGCGCGAGATGCGCGCACAGCAGCGTGACCGAGCGGCCCGCGACGCTTGCACGCGCAACCAGCAGACCGCGCCGTTCGAAGCGGTGCGCCGAGATATCCCAGCGCCCGCCCAGATCGAGCGGATGCGGCGAGAGAATCGCATTGCCGTGCCGCCAGGAGGGCTTGAACACGTTCGGCCCCAAGGCAATCTGCAGATCGAGTGCGTGGGCGATTTCGCTTGCCTGGCACTGCCAGACATCTTCGATCGGATCGCCAAGCGGCGCGCCAAAGGTGGAGGACAGCAAGGGTTGCGGCAGACGCCGCGCCATCGCTTCCTGGAGAAACCAGGCATCGGCATGAGTGGACTGCACCCAGCGGCGCATCGCTTCCCAGGCCTGAAAGCCGAGCGGCGAGCGGCCCTTGTGCAGGTTCCAGCTCACCGCGACGAAGTCCCCGGGGTGGGCCGGGTCCATGTCGATCAGAGGTTGTTCGAAATTTCGCATGCTGGTTACGACGGGTTCTTACGACGGTTTAGAGCGGACATCGAGGCGCACTTCGGGCCCACTTCGGGGCGCACTTCAGGGCGTACTTCAGGCACGCCGCTCACGGCTGCGCCGACGGCGGCGCAAGGCTAGCGCGCACGCGATAAACAATCGTCGGGTCCTTGTCCACGATGGTCCAGTTCACCCACTGGCCCGCCGGCACGCTCAGGCCGGGGTGGCTTGCGCCGATCTGGCGCGGTTGCGGCGGCAGCTTGCAGCCGTCGGTGGTCGTGGGCGCGCTGGGGCTTTCCAGCGTTTCCTGGGCTTCGATCTGAAGCAGCGCCGCGCCGGCATTGGCCTGCAACGGAGAGACGGTGATCGTGCGCTGCAGGTCGATGCTGCCCGCCGGCTGATCCTTGCAACCGACGTTGTGCGTGACGACCTTGTGGTGCGTATCGGTGCGCGCCTGGCCCAGCGTGGTGGTGCCGTCGAACGAATCGATCTGCTGGCCGTCGCGCATCACCTGCAAGGTCCACTGAACGGCGGCGGGCGTGCCGCCGGGCGTCACGGTCACGCTCGCAGACGCCGGTTGCGCCGCCGTCTGCGAGGCCGTCTTCGCGAGCGCCGCGCTGGCGGCGGCATCGGTGAATCCGTTCGGCGCGGACGCGGGCGAGGCGGGCGCGCTCTGGGCCTGGGCGTTGGCGGCGAGCAGGGCGGCGGCAGCGCATAACGCAGCGGCGAGGAAAGGCTTCAGCGGGTTCAACAACGTCATATTCAGGCTCCATTCACGCGTGCCGGATCAGGCAACGGTGTCGGTTTACGACCATCGATCCTATACCGGGTTCGCAAACGCCGGACCGCAACAGTCCATTGCAGATGGGGACGACGCGTCCCCGCTTCAATCAGCTTGCATATCGACATTTGCAATGCGTGCGCAACGATGGTGCATTCTTATCTGCGTTGTTAATCATATTGTTATCGCCATTGCAACGGTGACTTTTCATTTATCAGGATGGTTTATCGATAGTACGTGTTTACACTGAACCCGTTGCAATTCATCCCTCACTGCGAATACCGGTACGAACAGCCCGATTTGCTCGCGCCGATTACCGCTAGTGCCCGGAAAGCCACCGCTCAAGGATTCGTCATGAACAAGACCGCTTCGCTCGCCGCCCTCGTCCTCGCCGCCGCAACCGCTTTCGCTGCTGCGCCTGCTTCTGCGTCGGCCAATGTGTCGAAAACGCGCGCCGAAGTGAAGGCCGAGCTCGCCCAGGCGCGGGCCAGCGGCGAAATGCAGAACCCGAATTCGCCGGATTACCCGCAGCAGTTCGCCACCGGCGGCTACACCGCGCCGCGCGTTCAGGTCGTGACGCCGCGCTCGCACTAAGCCGCGCTCACCGTTTGAATCGATCCGCATCGCTACACGCCCGGCCGTGTTCGCCAGCGCGCCTTCGCGTGCGTTGCGCCTTCGGAAGGCTCGCCGCTCACGGCGTACAATTTTCGTGAGGCGGCGCTCGCAGAGCGCCCAATGCATAGACGCAGGCGGCGCGCGAGCAGGTGCAGCGCCGCCGCATTAGCGGGAGGCGGGCGCAGCAACATGGATCAGATCGAATGTGTGGTGATCGGCGCGGGCGTGGTTGGCCTCGCCGTGGCGCGCGCGCTGGCGGCGCGCGGACGCGAAGTGATCGTGCTGGAGGCCGCCGACGCGATCGGCACCAGCACCAGCTCGCGCAATAGCGAGGTGATCCACGCGGGGCTGTACTACCCGCGCGGCTCGCTCAAGGCTGCGTTGTGCGTGCGCGGCCGCGAGATGCTCTACGAATACTGCGCCTCGCGCAACGTCGCGCATTCGCGCTGCGGCAAGCTGCTAGTGGCGACCGCGCCCGCGCAGATCGCGCAACTCGATTCGATCCTCGCGCGCGGCAAGGAAAACGGCGTGTTCGACCTCACGCGCATCAGCGCCAGCGAAGCGCTTTCGCTCGAACCCGCGCTCGAATGTGTGGCGGCGGTGTACTCGCCGCAAACGGGCATCGTCGACAGCCATCAACTGATGCTGGCCCTGCAAGGCGACGCCGAACGCGACGGCGCCGTGGTCGCGCTCAAATCCCCGGTCGAAGCGATCGACGCCACTGCCAATGGTTTCGTGATCCGCACCGGCGGCGATGCACCCACTGAAATCCGCGCGGCCTGTCTCATCAACAGCGCCGGCCTGCACGCGACGGCGCTCGCCAAACGCATCCGCGGGCTCGATCCGCGCCACATCCCGCCGCTCTATCTCGCGCGCGGCAATTACTTCAGCGTGTCGGGGCGGGTGCCGTTCTCGCGGCTCATTTATCCGATGCCCAACGAAGCCGGGCTGGGCGTGCATCTGACAATCGATCTGGGCGGCCGGGCGCGCTTCGGTCCCGACGTCGAATGGATCAAGTCGATCGATTACGACGTCGATCCTCAACGCGCCGAGTCGTTCTACGCGCAGATCCGCAGCTACTGGCCGGGCCTGGCCGACGGCGCGCTGCAACCGGCTTACGCGGGCATTCGTCCCAAGCTCTCGGGCCCGGGCGAGCCTGCCGCCGATTTCGTGATCCAGGGCAGCGCCGCGCATGGCGTGCGCGGGCTCGTGAATCTGTTCGGGATCGAATCGCCGGGGCTCACCGCATCGCTCGCGATCGCGCAGCGCGTGTGCGAAGTGTCGGGGCGCACGTAGTGTAAAAAGCGCGCGCGCTGCTTGCCTCGCTCATTGCGTCAATCCGCCGCGGCTGCCGCGCCCGTCGCGTGCGGGCCCCATTTTTACCTGCTCAAAGCGCAGCGTGCGCAAGATGCGCTTCCCTTATCTCCGGAATTTCGGGCGCACGCGCCGTGGCTGCGTTGCTATCCTTCACGCCACGCCGTCGTCAGAACGGCGTGCCCACAATACTGGAGTACGTCCCATGAAATCGTCCCGCCGCAGCTTTCTGATTACGAGCCTTGGCGTCGCCACGACCGTCGCGCTGTCGCGCCAGGCTTTCGCCGACGCGCCGAAGGCCACCGAAGCCGATCCCACCTCGCAGGCGCTCGGCTACAAGCTCGACGCAACCAAGGTCGACAAGGCCAAATTCGCGAAGTACGCCCCCGGCCAGGATTGCAGCAACTGCACGTTCTATCAAGGCAAGGCCACCGACGCTTTCGCGCCGTGCCCGATGTTCGGCGGCAAGCAGGTCGCGGGCAAGGGCTGGTGCAGCGCGTATAACAAGAAGGCTTAAGTCCCTGAGCCCTTAAACCCCCAAGCGCTGCGAGGGCGCTGCGTCACACGCGCGCCATCAGCAGCGGCGGGCGCTTGTCGAACCACGGGCGCGCCGCTTCCAGTTGCGCGGCGAGGCGCAGCAGCAACGCATCGTTGCCCTCGCGCGCCGCGAACTGCACCCCGATCGGCAGACCACGCGCATTCCACGCGAGCGGCACCGTCATCGCCGGCTGTCCCGTCAGGTTGAACAGCTCGGTACAGCCCGCCCACGCGAACGCCTTGCCCGCGGCTTCCATCAGCATCTTTCGCATCAACGCTTCCACCGGCATCGCGGTGACGGCGCGCATCTGCATACGCTCGGATTGAGTCGGCTTGAGTTCGCCGATCTTCACCGGCGGCCCGGCGAGCGTCGCGCACAAAATCACATCGAAACGCGTCATCAGATCGCCGAGCTGCTTGGTGATGCGCTGCTGCACTTCGAGCGCGCCCGGCAGTTCGCGTTCGCCCAGTTTGCGGCCGATATGCGCCATCGCCCACGTCGCGATTTCGAAGTCCTGGCGGCGCGGCTTGTTGCCCGTGATGGTGTCGGCGTTGAGCACGTACTGTTCGGCAACCACCGACCACAACATCAGAAAGGCTTCGCGCGCCGCCGAGAAATCGATGCCGAGTTTCACCGGCTCGACGTTATGGCCGAGCGAGGTAAGCAGCGCCGCAGCATCGTCGAGCGCGCCGCGCACGTCGGGCGAGAGCGCGTCGGCGAACAGCGGATCGTCGATATACGCGATTGCGAGCGGCTTGCTGCCGTCGAGCGGTTCGCGCGCCGCCGCCAGGTAGGTGCCGGGCGCGCCCGGCGGCAGGGCGGGGTCGCCCGCGAACAGATCGAGCATCAGCGCGCTGTCGCGCACGCTGCGCGACACGGCGAGATCGACGCCCAGTTCGCCGGGCGCGGGCGGCAGGTTCGAAGGCGGCTGCTTGCCGCGCGTCGGCTTCAGGCCGAACAGGCCGCAGCACGAGGCCGGAATGCGGATCGAGCCGCCGCCGTCGGAGGCATGCGCGAGCGGCACGATGCCCGCCGCGACCGCCGCCGCCGCGCCGCCGCTGGAGCCGCCCGGCGTGTGGTCGAGGCTCCACGGATTGCGGCACGCGCCGAACAGTTCCGGCTCGGTGTACGGCATCTGGCCGAGTTCCGGCGCGCTGGTCTTGCCGAAGATATTGAGGCCCGCCGAGCGAATACGCGCGATCACGGGCGCATCCACCGTCGGCACGTAATGCCGATAGTGACGGCTGCCGAAGGTCATGCGCAGGCCCGCCACCGCCGCGCCCAGATCCTTGACGAGAAACGGCACGCCCGCGAGCGGCCCTTGCGCGAGCGCCTCGAAACCGTCGCCGCCCGCCTCGATGCGCAGCGAGCGCTTGCGCGCGGCGTCGTAGTCCTTGAGCACGACCGCGTTGATGGCGGGATTGGTGGCCTCGGCGCGCGCGATGGCGTCGTCGAGCAGTTCGCGCGCGCTCACGTCGCGGCGCTGCACGAGTTCGGCAAGGCCGATGGCATCGTATTCCAGATAGTCGGACCGCAAGTCGCGCACTCCTTATAGGTGTTATCGGCCAGGGTGTTTTCGGCAGGCAAAAGAAAGCGGCCATTGCAGCGATTCTGCCGCAATGGCCGTTTTTCAGAAGCGCACGTGTGGCGCGTTACAGATGTTCGGCGAGGAACGCCAGCGTGCGGCCATGCGCGAGCGCCGAAGCCTTCTGGTTGTACGAGGCGCGCACGGAGCAGTTGAAGCCGTGATCCGCGCCCGGATAGATATAGACGTCGGCGTTGTCGCGGCCCGCGAAACGCTCCTTCACCTGGCCCACCGCATCGAGCGGAATGCCGTGATCGAGTTCGCCGTAGTGGAACAGGATCGGCTGGGTGATCTTGTCGGCGAGATCGAGTTGCGTGTGGATGCCGCCGCCGTAGTACGACACCGCCGCGTCGACCGAGCCGCTCGCCGCCGCCAGATACGCAAGGCGGCCGCCCAGGCAATAGCCGATGGCCGCGACCTTGCCGGTGCACTCGGGCAGCTTGCGCAGCGTGTCGGCGGTCGCGGCGATGTCCGAGACGACATTGTTGAAGTCGAGCTGCTTCATCAGTTCGATGCCGCGGTCGCGGTCCGCGCCCACGTATTCCAGTTCGACGCGCGGGGCGCTGCGCCAGAAGATGTCAGGCGCGATCGCCACGTAGCCGTCCAGCGCGTACTGCTCGACGACGTCGCGGATATGACCGTTCACGCCGAAGATTTCCTGCAGGATGACGATGCCCGGGCCCTTGCCGCCCTTGGGCAGGGCGAGGTACGCGCCGAAGCTGTCCTTGCCGGCCGGGATGTCGATCCACCTGGTCGTTACGCTCACGTTGCTCTCCTTCTTCGCGAATGGGGTGATGCCGTCAAAACGGGCAGCCAGTTTGCCATAGGCCTGTGTCGGCTTGCAGCGCGGCTTCGTTCTCGCAAGCGGATCGTAAAGATCTCGATTATTCATTTTTCGGGCGCGCGGGGCTTCGCTAGAGTCGGACGGGTAGGTTCGTCCCGCTCTACATGCAAAGGATTTCGTCATGAGTTCAACTGCTTTTAGCCGTCGCTTCGATCTGCGCCTGCCGCTCGTGCAGGGGCCGATGGCGGGCGGTCCCACTACGCCAGCACTCGTGTCCGCTGTATCGAACGCGGGCGGGCTGGGGTTTCTCGCGGGCGCGGCGCTCGCGCCCGAAAAGATCGCCAGCGAAGTGGCCGCGATCCGCGCGCTCACCACCAGGCCGTTCGGCGTGAATCTCTTCGTGCTCGACCGCGCGGATCCGGACGACGCCACCGTGCGCCGCGCGCTTGGCGCGATCGATCCGTTGCGCGCGCAATTTGATCTGCCGCCCGGCGCGCCGCTCGCGGCCTATGCGCCCGACTTCCGCGCGCAACTCGATACGCTCGTCGATCTGCGCGTGCCGGTGGTGAGTTTCACGTTCGGCCTGCTGCCCAGCGAGGATGTGGCGCGGCTGCACGCGGCGGGCAGTTATGTGATCGGCACCGCGACCCATGTCGCCGAAGCGCTCGCGTGGCGCGATGCGGGCGCGGACGCTATCGTCGCGCAGGGCGCGGAAGCGGGCGGCCATCGCGGCACCTTTATCGGCGAGGTGGCGCACGCGTTGATCGGCACCTTCGCGCTAACGCCGCAGATCGCCGACGCGAGCGGCCTGCCCGTGCTCGCGGCGGGCGGCATCATGGACGGACGCGGCATCGCCGCCGCGCTCGCGCTGGGCGCGCAGGCCGTGCAGATGGGCACGGCGTTTCTCGGCTGCGCGCAAAGCGCGATCCCCGCCGACTGGAAAGCGCGTCTGCGTGCATCCGCCGATACGTCGACTTCGGTCACGCGCGCGATCACGGGCCGTCACGCGCGCGGCATCCGCAATCCGCTGATGGCGCAGCTCGAAGCGCACGCGGATAGCGTCGCGCCCTATCCGGTGCAGAACGCGCTGACCCAGGAATTACGCCAGCGCGCCGCGCGCGCGAATGATGGCGACTGGCTCTCGCTGTGGTCGGGGCAGGGCGCGCCGCTGTCGCGCGTGCGCGAAGAAGGCATCGGCGCGGCGCAACTCGTCGATGCGCTCGACGCGGAGTGGCGCGCGACGTTGCGCAGGTTCCACGGCTGAACCCATCTGAAGACGCGGCCGAAAGCGCTCGGATCTGCCGCTGTCCTGGCGCGCGCAACACGTGCGTCAGGACCTTGCGGAAAATTAATCGAAGGCTGACTTTAAAGCCGGAACATCGAGCGCCTATCCAATTCGTTGCGCATTCAAAAAAGCAAACGTTGCCGGACCCATTGCAGGCCCTGCTCAATGCTTCGCATAACTCGCCAAAAATCCCGAAAAATATTCCGGCGTAAATTGGACGAAGCTTTCGAAAGGATTGCAAACGTCGTTTTCGAGCCTTGCTGGACAAGGGTTTCGCGGGAATTGACCAGGTTTTCGAAGTACTCGGGTGAAAGCCTATTGGTACTCGCCCCGATATCTGAAAAAAGTCCCCCAAATTAATTTGATCACCTACACTTGCGCGCAAGTATGGTGCGAGAACGCTGTCACAAACGGCATTCGAAACCATGCTGGCCAGGTGCATCAAGGATGCATCCTGCGTGGTCGTCCGCACGGGGAGCGACACGTCGGGGGCACAGGGCGATTACGTTGCTTTTGGGTTCGAAACTGGAGACTTACATGAATATCAAGCTTCACAAGCTGTTGCCGATCAGCGCTGCAGCCATGCTGTGCGCGTCGTTCGCAACGGTGTCGAGCGCCGACGAAACGGTCAAGATTGGCCACGTCGCTCCGCTCACGGGCGGAATCGCACACCTTGGCAAGGACAACGAAAATGGCGCGCGTCTCGCAGTCGAAGAGATCAACGCCAAAGGTCTGACGATCAACGGCCAGAAGGTCACGCTCGCGCTCGACGCGCAGGACGACGCAGCTGACCCGCGTACGGCCACGCAGGTCGCGCAGAAGCTCGTTGACGACAAGGTTGTCGCAGTGGTCGGCCACCTGAACTCGGGTACGTCGATTCCGGCTTCGAAGATCTATAGCGATGCAGGCATCGTGCAGATCTCGCCGTCGGCCACCAACCCGGCCTACACGCAGCAAGGCTTCAAGACGACGTACCGCGTCGTGGCGACGGATGCCCAGCAAGGCCCGGCGCTCGCGAACTACGCGTCGAAGAGCCTGAAGGTCAAGAGCGTCGCGATCGTCGACGACTCGACGGCTTACGGCCAGGGTCTCGCGAACGAATTCGAGAAGACCGCCAAGTCGCTCGGCATCAACGTTCTGTCGCATGACGCGACCAACGACAAGGCCGTGGACTTCCGCGCAATTCTGACGAAGATCAAGGGCGAAAACCCCGACGCGATCATGTACGGCGGCATGGACGCCACCGGCGGCCCGTTCGCCAAGCAAGCCAAGCAGCTCGGCCTGCGCGCCAAGGTGCTGGCAGGCGACGGCGTGTGTACCGACAAGCTGTCGGACCTGGCCGGCGACGCAACCGACAACATCGTCTGCTCGGAAGCCGGCATGGCGCTCGAAAAGATGGCGGGCGGCAAGGCGTTCGAAGCCAAGTACGAGAAGCGCTTCGGCCAGCCGATCCAGATCTACGCACCGTTCACGTATGACGCGGTCTACATCATCGTCGACGCGATGAAGCGCTCCAACTCGACGGATCCGGCGAAGATTCTCGCAGCGATGCCTTCGACGGACTACAAGGGTGTGATCGGCGAGACGACCTTCGATTCGAAGGGCGACCTCAAGCACGGCGTGATCTCGCTGTACAACTACAAGTCGGGCAAGAAGTCGCTGCTCGACGTGGTGAAGATGTAAATCCGCATGCGATACCAACCGGCTTTGGCCGGTTGGTATCGATGTGAAAAAGCCCACGGGTTTCGGTCCGTGGGCTTTTGTTTTTCCAGCGTCGCGGCAGTGCGCGTTCAGGCCGTGCGCGTCAGATACCCAGACGGCGCAACACCTTCGGCCCCGCGAACGCCACCAGCGCCGCGCACAATGCGACCACGGCCAGACCCACGGTGAGATTGGTCACCTGCGTGATCGCGCCGATCACCACCGGCCCGAACAGCAAGCCGAAATACGCGATGCCCGCGACGTGCGCGAGCCCCTCGGCCGCGTGGATGCCCTTCACGCGCGCGGCGGCGGCGAACAGCACCGGCATCATATTGGCGAGGCCCAGGCCCATCAGCGTGAAGCCCGTGAGCGCCGTGAACGAGTACGGTAGCAGCAGCGCGCCGATCATCCCCGCGCAGGCCAGCGACGCGCTTGCGAGCACCAGTTGCGGCGCGCCAAAGCGTGCGCGCACCGCGTCGCCCGCGAAGCGCGCCACCGCCATGCCGCCCGAGAACGCCGCATAGGCGGCGCTGGCGAGCGCGGGCGTGGCGATCACGACGTCGCGCATATAGACGGTGGCCCAATCGTACATCGCGCCTTCGGCGATCAGCGCGATCAGGGCGATGCCGCCCAGCGCCCACAGCGCGGGCGTGCGCCAGCGGTTGCCGGTCTTGGCGTGCTCGCCGTGGGTGGCGTGCGGCACATGCGGCAGCACGAATGGGCACGACACCCAAAGCACCAGCGCGGCCAGCGCGGACGCGAGGAACAGATGCAGCGCGGGCGCCAGGCCGCGCGCCAGCAGCGCGCCGCCAATCGCCGCGCCCGCCATCCCGCCCAGGCTGAACATGCCGTGCAGCGCCGACATGATGGGTTTGCCGACGGCTTCCTCGACGGCGCTGGCTTCGGCGTTCATCGACACGTCGAGCGTGGCCATGCCGATGCCGAACAGGGCCAGCACCACCAGCAGCATCCAGTAGTAGGGCACCACGAGGATCAGCGCGCCGCACACGGACATGGTGAGGCCGCCCGCGAGACACGCGCGCCGCGAGCCGACCCGCGCGATCCAGCCGCCGATCGTCGTCATCGCGGCGATCGAGCCGCCCGCCACCGCGAACAGCGCGTAGGAGAGCATGGCGGCGCTGAGGTGGAATTTGTCGCGCACGGTGGGCACGTGCACGCCCCAGGAGGCGTACATCATGCCGGCGATGAAGAACAGCGCCATGGTCGCGTAGCGTGCGCGGCGGCGCGTGGCGGCGGGCAGCGCGCGATGCGTCGCGGCAGGCGTGGAAGCCGGATTTGAAGCCGGTGTTGAAGCGGACGCTGGGAGCGCCGGATCGGTGATGCGGTCGGACACGGATAATCCCGTCGAAGAGAGGCCGCGCACATGCCACGGTGTCGGGCACGGCGCTCATACTGGAAGGGACGGCCGCGCGCAGCGTGCGGAAAACGCCAGGCCGCGCAGATACAAGCCGTCTGAAAGGCAAGCGATGATTCTAGCGAAGGCGCGCAATGAGTGCTGATGCCTGCGCGCGCTCTGCTTTAATGAGCGCAGCGCATGCACGGCGATTTCATCGACATTTCATCGACGGAGGACGATTCCTTGAAGATTCCCGCTCACGCTCCGCTTGATCTGCTGCATCAGGCGCCGGCCGGCACGCTCGCCACCCACGCGCGCGAGCCGCAAGGTTTCCCGTATCCGACGCTGCTGCCTTTCGCGACCGATGCGCGCCATCGTCCGGTGATCCTCGTGAGCCGCCTCGCCGAGCACACGCGCAATCTTCAGGAAGATCCCCGCGCGGGTTTTCTGGTGGCGCAAACGAGCGGCGAAGACGTGCTGGGCGCGCCGCGCATGACGTTGATCGGCCGGTTCGAACCCTGCGGGGAGGGCGCGGATGGCGCGCTCGCGCGCCGTTATCTGCGCTATCACCCCGACGCCGCGCGCTATCTCGCACTCGGCGACTTCACCTTCTGGACGCTGCAGGTCGAGCGGCTGCGCTATATCGGCGGCTTTGGCGCGATGGGCTGGCTCGACGGCGTGGAACTCGACACGCTCGATCCTGTGCCCGCCGAAGAGGAAGAAGCGCTGGTCCGTTTCGCCGCTACGCACCCTGCGCGACGCGAGGGTTTGACGCTGCTGGGCGTCGATCGTCATGGCGCGGATTGGCGTATCGATGGCCGGCGCATGCGCCATCCATTCGAGGCGCCGCAACTCGACAGCGCATCCTTGCATGGCGCGCTAGCCAATTCTCTCGCCGCCCATTCAAACTGAGTATTTTCTCTAAAACCCGGCGGTAAAAGGATTCCGGCAGGATTCAGGCAGGCTGAAAACGGCCACAAAGTGGCGTCAGCCGCCAATGATGCATTGCGTCATCGCGCGATATTGACTTCTATTCATCTGAAGTTTTCATGGGATGAAATGTTTATCGTTTTTGAGACAGATAATGTTCATGCCCTGCTAATTATGAGAAACGAATTTATCGACAGATTGGGGCATTGGGTAAAAATACCGATTTGCACGAAATGAAAGATTCTTACCATTTCTACATGCCAGCAAACGCTGACGTCAAACGCTGACGGAAGTGGTGCCAATCATCGGCAAACGTTTCGTAAAATATTTTGATTATTTTATTGCCGCGCGCTTTTCGTGGCATTCGTTTCTGTGTTAATCTCGCCACCAATTTCCGAGGCAATTCAACTGTCAATCGGCATACTGGCATCAGATCGGTAGCCATTATCAACATTCATTAGGGCACCATACTCATGTCGTCATACAAGGAACTCCTCGCTCAGCGGGAAAAGCTGGAAAAGCAGATTCAAGAGGCAAAGGAGCGCGAGTACGCTGAGGTCCTCGACGAAATCAAGCAGAAAATGGCCGATTACGGCATTACCATCGCAGAACTCGGCGGCGCTCGCGCTGCAGGCAAGGCTGCAAAGGCAGCCAGCCGCTCGCGCGCAAGTGTGGCGCCCAAGTATCGTGACCCGGATAGCGGCAGCACGTGGTCGGGCCGTGGCAAGCCGCCGCGCTGGATCGCTGGCCAGGATCGCGATAAATACCTGATCTCGAAGTAATAAGCTGTAATAGATGGGCTTCACGGTCCATCGGTATAAAAGCCGCGCTGTCACGGGGACGCGCGGCTTTTTGTTATCTGGCTTACTGTGACTTTCTTTTTCTTACCATCACTAGTGACGTACATGGCGCGCACCCTTGCGCAGGATTGCTGAACGCGAATGCGAAGGGTTCTCGTAGTCGCCTGATTTAAAAGAAGATTCCAGGGTTATCTCCAATTGGGGACGGCGTCGCGATTACAATCGCGGAAATTCCCTCGTTCGCTTCTGGATCAGCATGTTCACCTCCGCCGCCCCGTTATCCGATAAACAGCAGGTCGCACGCAAGACAACGTTTGTTAGCGTTGGCTTGAATTCGGTGCTTGTCGTGCTGCAAATCGTAGTTGGCGTGATGGCGCATTCGCAGGCTTTGATCGCGGACGGCGTGCATTCGCTTTCCGATCTCGTCTCCGATTTCGTTGTCCTGATCGCCAATCGGCATAGTGGCGCAAAGCCGGATGCCGATCACAATTACGGCCACAGCCGTTATGAAACAGTTGCTTCATTATTTCTCGGCGCATTACTGATTGCGGTGGGCGTGGGCATGCTTGCGCGCGCCGGTACGCGACTTGCCAATCTCGGCGATATCCCGCCCGTCCATGCGAGCGCGCTTGCGGTGGCCGTGCTGGTGCTGGTGTCGAAGGAGGCGCTGTTTCGCTACATGCTGCGCGAGGCGCAGCGCGTGCGTTCCGCCATGCTGATTGCGAACGCGTGGCATGCGCGCTCGGATGCGGCGTCGTCGCTGGTGGTGGCCATTGGCATTGTCGGCAGCCTGGCGGGCGTGCGGCTGCTCGATCCGATTGCCGCTGCCATCGTCGGCTTCATGGTGGCGCGCATGGGCTGGGTGTTCGGCTGGGACGCGCTGCAGGATCTGTCGGATCGCGCGCTCGACGAATCGGCCGCCGCCGATCTGCGCGCGCTGCTGCTGGAGACGCCCGGCGTGCTGGACGTGCACGAGATGCGCACGCGCAAGACCGGCGACCTCGCGCTGGTGGACGCGCATATCCTGGTCGATCCGTTTATCTCGGTGTCCGAGGGACACTTCATCGCCGAAATGGCGCGTGCGCGCCTGCTCACCGATGCGCGCGTGCTCGACGCGCTGATCCACGTCGATCCCGAGGACGACATGCACGTGCGCTCGGTGTCGAACCTGCCGCCGCGCGGCGAAGTCGCGCAAGCGCTGCGCGAGGCGCTTGGCGCGCACGACGTACATGTGGAAACGGTGACGCTGCACTATCTGAGCACCGGGCTGGAAATCCAGTTCGCGCTGGCGGCGCGCGACGACGCGCGGCGTCTGGCCGATGTCGATCTGGAGGCGCTGCGGCGCAAGCTGGGCGCGAGCCGGCTGGAGGCGTTGCAGATGACCGCCGATGCGCGGCTAAGCGCGTCGCCGCCTATCGGCTGAGGCTGAACGAGCGACAGCATCGCCGCATCAATATGAAAACGCCGCGCCGCCATTCATGGCGCGCGGCGTTTTGTCATCGGCAGAGGGCAGACTGGTATGCAGCCTCAGAGCGGCAGCTGGGTATCGAACTTGATTTCGCGCAGCACGACGCTCGTGCGCACCTGCGCAACCGCCGGAATGCGGAAGATGCGTTCGTGCAGGAAGGCGTCGTAGGCCTTGATGTCGGGCGCGACGATCTTGAGGATGTAGTCCGATTCGCCCGTGGTGCTGTAGCACTCGGTCACTTCGGGGCAGGTGGCGATCTCGCGCTCGAACGCCTCGACGCCGCCTTCCGTGTGCCGCGTGAGATGGATATGCGCGAGTGCGCAGACGTGCAGGCCAAGCTTCTCGCGATCGAGCAGCGCGGTGTAGCGCTGGATCACGCCGGACTGCTCCATATCCTTGATGCGACGCCAGCAAGGCGTGCTGGAGAGCCCGACCTGATCGGAGATCTCCTGCACCGAGCGGCGCGCGTCCAGCTGCAGCAGGCGCAGGATCTTCTGAGAGAACGTATCGAGTGTCAAATGCGCCTCCATGTGCGTCGCCGTATTCCCGAATGGTAGAGGTCGGGAAAACGAAACGCAATGCAAACCGCGTTTGGCGAGGGAGATTACCTAACCCGATGCTTAGCTGGCGGCGTTTTGCCCTGATGCGTCCCCGTCATCGGCGCTCGAAAGCGCCTTCAGGGCGGCCTGCTGCGCCCGCAGATCGGCGAGCATGTTGCAGAACAGCGCGCCTTGCTCGATGGCGTCGTCGAGCGCCACATGCGTGTGCGGGTGATCGTCGAACCAGTGTTTGGGGAAGCGCGGCTTGATGTTCTTGCGATAGGGCAGGCCGGTGATCGCGAAGGCGAGTGTCTTGATGTCGAGCGCCGACCACGAGAACGGACAGCGTCCGGCGAAACGCATCATGTACCAGAACATGTAGGTGAAATCGAAACCCGCGGGCATGGCCACGAACACGGGCTTGCCCGGCAGCGCCTCCACCCATTCGACATAGGCGACGAGCGCCGCCGCCGGGTCCTGCAAGTCCTTGCGGCAGGCCGCCCAGGCCTCGGGCTGGGTTTCCCACCACGCGGCCTGCACCGGATGCGGCGCAGCGCCGTCGAGCGTCGCCAGATTCGCCGAGAAGGTGGCGATCAGGCGCTTGTCGGCGGTATAGGCCGCCGAGGCGAAACTGAGCATCGAGTGCGGGCCGGGAATCGGACCGTCGGCCTCGACGTCGGTGCTTACGTAAATCTCTTCGATGGCGGCTTGATTCATCGCTTGCTGTAGATGGCGCGCAAGGTTCTGGGTGCGCGAGTTTAGCCCCACTGCGCCCGGCTGGGTTCATCGCCGACGACGCTGTCTGCCACATAGGGATTGGAGCGGCGCTCCTCGCCAAAGGTCGAAACCGGGCCGTGACCCGGCACGAAGGTGACATCGTCGCCCAGCGGCCAGAGCTTTTCGCGGATCGAACGCACCAGATCCGCATGATTGCCGCGCGGAAAGTCCGTGCGGCCGATCGAGCCGGCGAACAGCACATCGCCGACAAACGCCAGCCGATGCTCGCGGCTGAAAAAGACGACATGACCCGGCGTGTGGCCGGGGCAGTGGTAGACCTCCATCTCCTCGTTGCCGAAGCGTACGGTGTCGCCGTTCACGAGCCAGCGATCCGGCTCGAACGCCTGCGCATGCCCGAAGCCAAAGCGCACGCTTTGCTGCGGCAATTGCTCGATCCAGAAGCGTTCGTCTTCCTGCGGCCCTTCGATCGGCACGCCGAACTTGTCGGCCAGCGCCTTCGCGCCCGCGCAGTGATCGAGATGACCGTGCGTGAGCAGCACTTTTTCGAGCTGCACGCCTTGATTCGCGATCTCCGCTTCGATGCGATCGAGATCGCCGCCCGGATCGACAACGGCAGCGCGTTGCGTCGCTTCGCAGACGAGCAGCGAACTGTTTTGCTGGAACGGCGTGACGGGGATAAGCGTGACTTTCATGCGCGCGGTCGGGCTCAGGAGGTGAAGTGGGCAGCGGGGTTGTCGTGGGGCCGTGCTTGTTCGCATGCGCGGCAAACCGACCCAGGAACCCGATTGTACCGGGGTGTACGACGTGCCGCCCGGCGTCGTCCGGAGCTGGGCGGACGATCGGCGCAGCCCTTGTCAGACAAGGGATTGGCGGGCCTCGCCAAACGGCTTTGTTGCATCAATAGTTAGAAATCATGGAGATTTGCGGGTGGCGAGCATGACAAGAATAACTTTTAGGTATAATGCGACCCATCAAGCACGTTTGTGAGTGCATTCAAGTGGCGATGTGACCTGCAGTAAATAATGGGTCTCGATGCATCGCCGTCAAGCAGTGCCGTCTCAGAGGCCAGCTAAACAGGCTGCCTTACAAGATGGCAAATCAGGTGCCGATCCGTTCGGCACCGCACGTCTTGCCCAGCCAGGCGCTACGCGCCTGCCACGACCTTGCTGTCGTGACGCTGGGTGGGGCCTACGCCGCCGTTCCTGTACGCCGTGTGTTATCCGGCGTGCCTGAATGTGTTCATCGCGTTCGATGGCGGCTTGTGGGGTCTGGTCAGGCTGCCGGGGACAGGTTGCGCCAGACGTGAAAGCAAACTAGCGGTTAGCGGCATATGGGGCCGCATCCGGGTATGGGTACTCGCACGCCTTTTGTTCATGCGACAAGGCGAGCGTGGCGTCCTTTTGCCTGCGACCGCCGGGGTTATCCAGTGATGCACCACCAAGGTGCAGGATGGCCTTGAACAGAAGGCTAATTTATGAATTTTGGACTATCTCGACGACGACTCGGGAGTCTCGCAGCCGTGTCCGTGCTGGCAGGTTGTGCCATGCCGCCCGGCCCGCAGGATCAGGCGCAGGGCAACGCGCTGAGCACCAGGGACGCACACACCGCGTTCGCGTCGCCGCAGAGCTACGGCTCGGCGCTGGCGGCGCTGCCCGCATCGGGCGCAGGCAAGGACAACTCGCTCGCCGATGCACAGGCGATCGACGGCGACGCAGTCGACGCCGGCTCCTTCCGTCAGGTTGGTCGCGCATCGTGGTACGGCCGCGCCTTCCACGGTCGCAAGACCGCAAGCGGCGAGCGCTACAACATGGAAGCGCTCACTGCCGCGCACCGCACGCTGCCGCTGGGCTCCTATGTGCGCGTGAGCATTCCGGGGACCGCGAAGTGGGTCGTCGTGAAGATCAACGACCGTGGCCCCTACGCTCGTGGCCGCGTGATCGATCTGTCCCTCGCTGCGGCTCGGATGCTGGGCCTGCAACACGCGGGTACGGCAAAGGTCAACATCGAAGGTCTCTCGCGTCAGGAAGCGAAGGCCGCGCAAGCCGAAATGCTGGCGGCGAACTCGAACCCGTGATGGGTTGATCGCTGTTTAGTCGGCGTTCGGTGAGTGTGAGTGGTGAGATTCATTAGCGTGTGTCGTCCGTGATGGCGCGTTGCGCGCGCCGGATGAGGTACGAAACCCCTCCACGTATGGATAGACGACTCGTAAAAAGCACGAAGGGCTGCCCGGATTGGGCAGCCCTTCGGTTTTTCTGGCGCAGCAAGCGAGGACTTAGTCCTCGTCGCCTTCCTCTTCATCCTCTTCGTTCTCTTCCTTCAGTTCGAGCGCACGCGCGTAGAGCGTATTGCGCGACGCGCCCGTAAGCGCCGCCGCGATCTTCGCCGCGCCCTTCACCGGCACTTCCTGCAGCAGCACGAGCAACAGCGCATCGTGATCCGCCTCGTCGGACTCGGGTGCGCTTGCGCCTTCGACCACCAGCACGAACTCACCACGCTGACGGTTTGCGTCTTCAGCGAGCCACGTTGGCCCTTCGGCCAGGGTGCCGCACCAGAGCGCCTCATGTAACTTGGTCAACTCGCGGGCGATCAACAGACGCCGCGCGGGACCGAACGCATCGGCAAGCGCCTGCACGGTTTCGACGATGCGATGCGGCGCTTCGTAAAACACCATCGCGTGCGCGTGCGAGACAAGCGGCTGCAGGGCGGACGCGCGCTGCTTCGCCTTGGGCGGCAAGAAGCCGAGGAACGTGAACGTCGCTACCCAGTCGCCCGCAGCGGAAAGCGCGGTTGCAAGCGCGCTCGCGCCGGGCAAGGGCACGACCTGGAAACCGGCGGCGCGCACTGCATCGACGAGCTTCGCGCCCGGGTCGGAAATGCCCGGTGTGCCCGCGTCCGACACGCAGGCCACGCGCTCGCCCGCGCGCAGATGCTCGATCACGCGCAGTGCGGCTTCGCGCTCGTTGTGCTCGTGCACGGCGATGAGCGGCTTCGAGATGCCATAGCGCGTGAGCAACTGGCCGGTGTTGCGCGTGTCTTCGGCGGCGATGCGATCGACCAGACCGAGCACGTGCAGCGCGCGCACCGTGATATCGGCGGTATTGCCGATGGGGGTCGCCACGACATACAGCGTGCCGGCCGGATATTGCTGGCCCTGAGCGAGTTCGAAAGGAGACGACGTCATGACACGGAACGCGCGAGCGCAAGAAAAGAGGCCGTCATTGTGCCATGTGGGGGAGGGCGCGACGGCGCATCGGGACACCGGCGCGCGAAACGGCGAAGACAACTTTTCCGCGCGCGGCCAGTCGAAAGCGCAAGGTCGTGGGGCCACGCGGCGCGAGGTGGGCGATCGCTTCGAGGCGCATGCGATGACTTATCTGCAACGCCAGCGTCTGGTACTCGTCGCGCGCAACGTCCATTGCCGGGGCGGCGAACTCGACCTCGTGATGCGCGAGCGCGACGGCACGCTGGTGTTCGTGGAGGTGCGTGCGCGCACGCGGGCCGCCTACGGCGGCGCCGCGGCGAGCGTGGGATGGCACAAGCGGCAACGCGTTCTGCTCGCCGCGCGCGAGTATCTGCTCACGCATGCGCAGGAGCATGGCGCGCTGCCACCCGCATGCCGCTTCGACGTGGTGACGTTCGAGGGTGGCCGGCTCGCGTGGCTGCGCGATGCGTTTCGCGAGGACGAAAGCTGATGAGGCTTCGGTTGCGTGCGCGGGTTACGTATTGATACCGAATAAGCGCGAACCAGCCGTGAAGAAGCGCGCAGAATACGCGCGAAGGAAAAGAACGCCGGAAGAGAACCCCTGCGAGTGCGCTAAACTTGCGGCACGCCGCAACCAAGGGGATTTTCGCGAAGATTTCGCGTTTCTCCGCAGTACAGATTAGAGAGTCGATGTCCGTCGAACGTATTCAACAGCATTTTCGCGATAGCGCAGCTACGCAGCTCGCCGCGATGGAAACCCTGGCCGTGCCGATTGCCGCCGCGGTCGATACGATGTTCGCCGCGCTGGCGAACGGAAACAAGATACTGGCCTGTGGCAACGGAGGCTCGGCCGCCGACGCCCAGCACTTCGCCGCCGAACTGATCGGCCGCTTCGAACGCGACCGCCCGGGCCTGCCCGCGCTGGCGCTGACGACCGATGCATCGGTGCTCACGGCGGTGTCGAACGACTACGCCTACGACCAGGTGTTCGCGCGCCAGGTGCGTGCGCTCGGCCAGCCCGGCGACGTGCTGCTGGCCATCACGACCTCGGGCAATTCCGCCAACGTGCTGGCCGCCATTGCCGAGGCGCACGAACGCGAAATGATCGTGATCGCGCTGACCGGCAAGGGCGGCGGCCTGGTCAACGAAACGCTCGCGGATACCGACATCCACCTGAGCGTGCCGTCCGACCGGACCGCGCGCGTTCAGGAAGTGCATCTGCTGACCATCCATTGCCTGTGCGACGGCATCGACGCGATGCTGATGGGCGAGGATTGAAACCGGCTTGACTCGAACCGACATCGAAGCACCAAGGAGAGGGAGTTGATGAGCAGAAACAGCATGACGCGCGCGCTGGCCCGGACCACGCTGACGATCGGCTTCGCGGCCTCGCTGTGCGCGAGCCTGCAGGGCTGCTTCCTCGCGCTCGCGGGCGCGGCGGGCGGCACGGCGCTGGTGGCGACCGACCGACGCACGGTGGGCTCGCAGACCGAAGATCGCGAAATCCAGGTGAAGGCGCTGTCGAACGTGACGAGCGGGCTGAGCGACGCCGCGCACGTGAACGTGGCGGTGTTCAATCAGCGCGTGTTGCTGACGGGCGAAGTGCCCGACGAGGCTTCGAAGCAGAAGGCTGAAAGCATCGTGCGCGGGATTCCGAATGTCGGCTCGATCGTGAATGAGCTGGCGGTGCAGCCGGCTAGTTCGTTCTCGTCGCGCGCTAATGACTCGTATCTGGAAGGGCGGGTCAAGAGCGAGCTGGTGATGTACAAGGAGATTTCGGCGAACAACTTCAAGGTGGTGGCCGAGCGCGGGAATATCTATCTGATGGGCCTGGTGACGCCGCGTGAGGGTAACGTTGCGGCGAATGCGACGAGCACGGTTTCGGGCGTGGCGCAGGTGGTGAAGTGCTATCAGTACATCGCGCCGGATCAGGCGCTGGCTTCGTCGTCGGGGAATGCGCCGGTTTCGAGTGCGCCCGCGCAGCCCGCGGCTGATGCGCCGACGGTGGGGGCGATTCCGGATTCGGGTGTGAGTTCGAGGCCGATCGAGCAGCAGGCTCCGGCGCCGGTGATGGAGTCGTCGCCCGCGCATGCCGGGTCAACCGGGGCGTCGATGTGATGGTGAGGCGATTGGTGGTTGGGCTGGTTTTGGTGGGGGCTGCGGCTTCGGCTTCTTCGGTTGCGTTTGCTGGGGATGGGCAGGCGGTTGCGCGTGCGAATGCTTGTATGGGCTGTCATGCGGTGGACCGAAAGCTGGTTGGGCCTTCATTTAAAGACATCGCTGCGAAGTACAAGGGTGATGCCGGGGCGCAGGCCAGGCTTGAAAAGAAGGTTCGCGAGGGCGGGGCCGGAGTTTGGGGGGCGATTCCGATGCCCTCTCATCCCGGCATGAGCGCTGGGGATATCCACGATGTTGTGGCCTGGGTGCTGGCTGGGGCGCCTGCTTCGTCTTCGAAGTAGTTTTGGTTGCGGCGACGCAATTTCTGGGGTGGTGCGCTGAAAAATAGGTGTGCTACACTCATCGGGCAGTGGGGCGGTAGCTCAGCTGGGAGAGCGTCGCGTTCGCAATGCGAAGGTCGGGAGTTCGATCCTCCTCCGCTCCACCAAGATTTCCTTTTAAAACCGGTCACTTAGACCGGTTTTTTCATTTTGGCGCTACTTCCGTCATCGTTGGTTTGGCACACCGCCGGGTGACATCAGGGTGACAGACTGGCCCGTCTGAGGACGTGGACGACACAGGGTCTGTCACACGGTCAATCCTTCGACCCTGCGGCGATGCGAGCACGCTCGCCGAAACCCTCCAGTCCGTCGATATCGTGCCACGGCAGGCCCCCAGCCTTTCAGCAGTTTTCGTAGCGACCCATGCCCGTTTTCAATTGTTGTGCGATGTTAGACCAGCCAATAGCTGCGATTCCTTAGCCACAGAAATCTTCATAAAGGCTCCCGCCTTCGGCACGAATCATCCATACGCATTTCTCACGCAATCCCCTTATTCGATGCGCGAAATCCACTCCGTTCAAATAGAAATATCGAGATCGGATATCTCCTTGATCTGCAATCGAATTTGATCCTCGCCAACACGCATTTAAAAATATTGAAATTAAAAGCGACTCCGCAATTAAGAGATTGAAATTTCGCTACAATAATAAATAACCAAACAAATCACAGCATTATTCCTAACCACATTCTCTCTGTTCGAGACCCAGCAATGAACGAAAAAGACGAAGAATTTTTCATCGAGCTTGGCAAGCGCATTGCTGGGGCGAGAAGGGCGTGCGGCATGACTCAACAGGACTTGGCAGACATGCTGGGAATAGCGCAACAAACGCTCGCCCACTATGAAGTCGGCCGCTCGCGTATACCGGCATCGCTATTGCCAGCTTTGACAGAACGTTTGTTGATCTCTTTCGAAGAATTGCTATGCAGACCAGCCGCGCGAAGCGCAGGCAAAGCAAGCCCGCTATCGCGCCTGCAACGGCAACTCAACGCAATCGAACAACTACCCCGAACGAAACAGCATTTCGTCTCAGAAATGCTAGACACCATACTCGCCCAGCGAGTCAAGTAGCCGTAGTTTCAAAGCAGTAAACGAAGCGCGGGCCATGAGTGTTACCAGCACTCACAGCCCGCTAACCAAAACCAACTCATTGCAGGAGTTGACCATGGCTAACGCCAATCTTAATGCATCGCCCACTCATCCTGAGCGCCGGGTAACCATTCAGCAGTCCTCGCGGTACCGCAGCCTCAGCGCTCGCACAAGAACTGACCCGCCGCTTTACCCTTGGCTCAAGCTATCTGGCCGCTGGCTCGAACTCGCAGGATTTGAAGCAGGCCAGCGGGTCAAAGTGACGGTAGAGGACAACCGGCTCGTGATCACACCAGACTGATCCGCCAATCCAGGGCCGGAGGCAAGAAGAGAAGGGGACTCGCCCCTTCTCTCTCACTGCCTGATCTCCGCCTCCACCAGCTCCGCAAGCAGCACCAGCGATTCCTGCCACCCTAGGTAACAAGCCTCAACCGGAATAACCTCCGGAATGCCTTCCTGCACGACGCTCATTTCCGCACCGAAGAAAACCGCACGCAATTCCACCGTCGTCTGCATCGCACCAGCCAAATGCTGATCCTCGAACACGCCCGTGTAACGCAACCGCTCATTCGGCACGAGTTCGAGATATTCGCCGCCAAACGAATGAATGTGTCCGGTCGTGAAATTCCTGAACGACATCCGATAACGCCCGCCAACCTTCGCATCGAGTTCATGAACCGTGCAGGTGAAGCCATTGGGCGGAAGCCATTTCACGATTGCGCTCACGTCGAGAAAAGCGCGGTAGATGCGCTCGGGCGGTGCGCGCAGCACACGATGCAAACGGACGGTGTTCGATGCCATGTCCAGGCTCCAAGGTTGATGGATCGCCCTGCAATAGTAGGCTCGCGCGGGCCGCATCGCCTAAACTTCCCAATACCGAACGCAGCCGCTTACCCGCGGCACCTGGAGGCTAGAATGAGCGCTCAACCGCTAGCGTCGCATCAGGTCGACCACGAAGGCTTCGAAATCCACATCACGGCCGCTCCGATAGAAGAAAGCGCCACGCGCTACACCTACACGGCCTACATCTGCCACCCCGGCGCCAATCCGGCCAAACCAGGCCAGACCGTCCCTTACCACGCCAACGGCGAGGAAACCTTCCGCACCGAGCAGGACGCGATCGAAGAAGCCGCCCACATTGGCCGAAGCATCATCGACGGTACGCATCCCGACCTGTCGGTGCTATCGCTAGTTACCCACGGCTTCTAAACCCGCAACTAACAGCCAGCCAAAGCCGCGCACACAGGCACTAACACAAGCCCAACCCCCTGCTACCATCGGCGCTTACATAACGCGACAAAACACAACAAAGCGCGATGCTCGCCCTCAAGCTCACGCTCGTTCCGCTTTTCCTGCTGTTCGTATCGATGTCCGGCAAGCTGTGGGGCCCCCCTGTAGCAGGCTGGCTTGCCGGTTTGCCAGTCGTGGCAGGCCCGATTCTTTTCCTGCTCGTGATCGACCGCGGCGCAGCCTTCGGAGCCCGAGCCGCTACGCTCTCGCTTTACGCGATCCTCGCATCGGAATCGTTCAACTTTGCCTACGCGTGGGCATGCCGCACACGTCCGTGGTGGCTCGCACTCGCGGCAGGACTCTGCGCATGGCTCGCAGCAGCATGCGTGCTCTCACGACTACCGGTATCCTGGCATTGGGCACTGGCCGTCGCGCTAATCGCAACGTGCTTCGGCCAAACCTTCCTGCCACGCAGCACCGCAATCGCACCGGCCGCAAAACTAACGAGAAAAGACCTCGCCTCCCGCATGGCGGCAGGAGCAGCACTCACGCTCATCGTCACCGCGCTCTCAGGCCGTCTCGGCCCTGCATGGAGCGGCTTGCTCGCCGTATTCCCGTTACTAGGCAGCATACTGGCCGTCTCGTCGCATCGGGCGCACGGCGCGCCGTTCGTGATCGTTTTACTACGGGGAATGGTGTTAGGCCGCTTCGGCTTCGCAGCCTTCTGCCTGACGCTCGCACTGGGTCTGGACCATCAACCAGCGCCGCTGGTGTTCATCGAAGCATCCATCATCACCATGCTCGTCCAGACAGCCAGCGCCCGTCTTGCGCGCGTGAAGCGCACACAACCCGCCGCCCGCGCCAACCTGCGCACGGAAACCGCCACACCAGAATAAAGAAGGGAAAAAGCAGACAAGTCCGCGCACCGACGCCAACGAAGCGCGAACCGATAGAACAAGGTGTGCAGCACCCGCGATCCACGAAGGAAACAGGAAAAAGGCCCGGACACAAAGTGCCCGGGCAAGCCGCCGGATAACCGACGGCGGAGGTTTCCTGGGGGTGTGCCTTACACGAAGCGAGCCGCATAAGGCGACGATAACAAACGTATCGGCACAACGACTGAAGGGCCCGCGCGAGCGCGAGCCCAACTGGCGTAGGTCAAACAGCGCACCGCAAGGCGCAGTGCGCGACGCCTGACCGAGGCGAATTACTGACCGAAATAAACCGGCTTGATGTTTTCCGTCGTACGCGCGCCGGCTTGCGTCGAACCATTGGTCGATGCGCCGTAAGCGGTCGCCTCAGCCGTCGCGTTCTGTTGCGCGACGCGCGCTTGCGCGGCTTGCAGGTCTTCCGGGTAGTACGGGCTCGACAGGCCCGGGCGGTAGCCGGCCTTTTCGAGTTGCACGAGTTCGGCGCGCACCTGGGCGCGGGTCAGCGGCTGCTGGTTGTTCGCCTGGGCGAACGACACGGCCGGAGCGGCAAGAACGGTAGCAGCGATTGCCGCAGCAATAAGGGACTTCATGATCAACAACCTCCGAAAATTATCATTCGAACCGTAACAATCTTCGCGCTCGATTCGTTGGTGTGACTTTATTGCGGTGCACATCAAAGATAAATATCGGGATACGGCAAACATCATTGCGCAAACCGTGATAATTCGCGCTCTGATGCGGTGCCAGAACGCGCTGCCCGAAATGCCGATCCAAACGCTCCCGGGAATTCGACCTCGTCGGCGCTGAGGCAAAATAGTGCGCACAGAGCCGCGCGCGCAACGCCGCGCGGCAACCGCAACCTCCAGGAGATTTCCCATGAAAAACGCGCTCGGCCGTCAGGCCGCGATCGCCGCCGCGCTGGCGGGTCTTGCAACGGCAGCGGCGGGCGTGGCGCACGCCGACGATCAGGTGAACTGCTATGGCGTCGCCAAGGCTGGCCAGAACGATTGTTCGAGCAAGACCGGCGTGCACGACTGCGCGGGCCAGGCGAAAGTCGATCACGACAAGGGCGACTTCAAGACGATGCCGAAGGGCACCTGCGAAAAGCTCGGCGGCACGCCGGAGACGTAACTCGCGCGTGCGATGACGATGTCCATGGATCCGCCACGAAAGCAGCAAGACGTTCAAGGCGTCGGCATCGGCTTGCGTCATGCGCATTACGACGCCTTCATGCAAGCGCCGCCGCCCATCGGCTGGGTCGAGGTGCATAGCGAAAACTATTTCGGCGACGGCGGTTACGATCTGCATGTGCTCGACACCGTGCGCCGCGATCTGCCGGTGAGCCTGCATGGCGTCGGGCTTGGCCTCGGGTCGGCCGCGCCGCTCGACGAAACGCATCTCGCGCGCCTAGCACGGCTCATCGAGCGCATCGAACCGGCGCTCGTCTCCGAGCATCTTTGCTGGGGCGCGACGCCGCATGCCGCGCTGCACGATCTCCTGCCGATGCCGCTCACGCAGGCCTCGCTCGATCACCTCAGCGCGCGCGTCGCGCTCATGCAGGACACGCTGCGCCGCCGCGTGCTGATCGAAAACGTCTCCACTTACGTGCGTTTTCGCGACGACGATTACACCGAAGCCGCGTTTCTCGCCGAGCTTGCGCGCCGCACCGGCTGTGGCGTGCTGCTCGACGTGAACAATCTCTACGTGAACCAGCGCAATCACGGCGAAGACGCGCTTGAGGCGATCAGCGCCTTGCCGCGCGAGATCGTCGGGGAACTGCATCTTGCGGGCCATCGCGTCACGCCAGCCGCGGTGATCGACGATCACGGCGCGCGCGTCGCGCCCGAGGTCTGGTCGCTTTACGATGCCGCGTTGCATCGCTTCGGCGCGGTGCCGACGCTGATCGAATGGGACACCGCCGTGCCGCCGCTCGACGTGCTGCTGGACGAAGCGCGGCAGGCGCAAGAACGCTTGAGTGCGCACCGATGAACCCGTCGCTGGAAACATTGCAGCGCGCATTCGCGGATGCCATCGACGATCCTGCCGCCGATGCCGCGCTGTTCGAATCTCTGCAAATAGCCGACCAAACCCTCGCCCACGAGCGTCTCGGCCTCTATCGCGGCAACGTGCGCGCGGCCCGTCGCGCGGCGCTGGCGAGCGCCTATCCCGTCATCGCACAACTCGCAGGCGGCGCTTACTTCGAGGCACTTTCGCTTGCCTACGCACGCGCCCATCCTGTGCGCGATGCGGACCTGAACCACTTTGGCGCATCGCTGCCCGACTTCATCGCACGTTACGAAACCGACGCACGTTACGCCTATTTCGGCGATGTCGCGCGCATCGAATGGGCGCTGCATGTCGCGACATTCGCCGCGAACGTCACGCCGCTTTCAACGGCGCAGTGGCAGTCGATTGGCGTCGAAAAGCTCATGGCTGCGCGTCTACAAGTGAATCCGGCCTGCACGGCGCTGGAATCGCGCCACGCGGCCTTTGAAATCTGGCGTGCGCATCGCCAGAGCGCAGTCGCCGAATCCATCGACATCTACCAACCCAACTGGACGCTCATCGTGCGCCCGCAATGGCGATCCGCCGCGCTCGTGCATACGCGGGCCGCGCACGCCGCCTTCATCGCGCTCCAACGCGGCGAAACACTCGATGCCGCGCTCGAACGCGCATTCTTGATCGACGACCATTTCGACTTCGCCGCGCAATGGCGCACGTGGATAGAAACGAATGCGATTACCGGTTTGCTCGATACCTGACTAGCGGTTAGCGAACATAAAAGAGGAATGTCGAATCAAAAAAACAGGATGCCGAAGCAAATAATCGCACAATGAAATAACCGCATTAATCAGGTGATTTCAACAGGGATGCCGATGTGATCCGCGCCACATAATCCCCACGCGCAGCGCGTTTTCGCGTTGTACACTCGATTGCAAACCGGCACGGCGCGCGCGCCGCGCATCGACGTGCGCGTTCCGTTTCTCGCCCGCGCGTACGCGAGTCCACCGCCATGATGACCCGCCGACCGAACGCCGTGATCGCCATCAGCATCGTGCTGGCTGCCGCCCTCACCGCGGTGGCCGGCTGGGTCATGGCGCAGATGCGCGAGGACGCGCTCGCCAGCGCCCGCGCCGCGGCTTACAACATGGCCTTGCTGTTCGAGCGCGATACTCAGCGCAATTTCGATGTCTACGCGCTGGCCCTGCAAGGCGTGATCGACGCCATCGACGATCCGCGCCTGACCGAACTCCCCTACGATCTGCGCCAGAGCGTGCTGTTCGACCGTTCGGCGACGGCGAGGAATCTCGGCGCGATTCTGGTCGCCAATGCCAGCGGCGATGTCGTGTTCGATTCGCGCGGCGCGCCGCCGCGCGAGCTCAATGTGGCCCATCGCGACTACTTCATCGCGCAGCGCGACTCGCCGCATACGGGTCTCTACGTCAGCCATCCGATGATGGCGCGCGATGGCCCGGACAACGCCACCATCGGCCTCAGCCGTCGTCTGCAAAAGCCCGACGGCTCGTTCGCGGGCGTGGTGGTGGGCACGATGCGGCTGGACTATTTCCGTCGTCTGATGAGCGGGGTCGAGATCGGCGCGCATGGTGCGGTCACGCTCACGCTCGCCGACGGCACGCTGCTCATGCGCCGCCCATATGCGCCGGAGTTGATCGGCGGGAGCCTCGCTGATTCGGCGCTGTTTCAACGCTTCGAGCGCGAGCAACAGGGCGGCTTCTTCGGCGTCGGGCCGGTGGATGGCGTGCGCCGCTGGTTCGCGTTTCGGCGCGTGGACGGCTATCCGCTGATCTTCAGTGTGGCGGTGGCGGCCGGCGACATCTACTCCGAATGGCGTGCGCGCGCATGGATCATCGGCTCGCTGACAGTGCTGCTCGACGCCTCGCTGATTGCGTTCGCGGCGTTGCTCTCGCGCCAGTTGCGGCGTCGCGAACTGCTCGAAGACGAGTTGCGCGCGCTGGCCGGCACCGATGCGCTCACGGCGCTCGCCAACCGCCGCGCCTTCGAGGCGCGCGCCGATCACGAATGGCTGCGCGCGCGGCGCTCGGGCCAGCCGCTCGCCGTGATCATGCTCGATGTCGACCGCTTCAAGCTCTACAACGACCGCTACGGCCATGCGGCGGGCGATGCGGCGCTGGCGGCTGTCGCGCGTTCGATCGGCAGCCATGCGCGGCGGCCGGGCGATTGCGCGGCGCGCTACGGCGGCGAGGAGTTCGTGCTGCTGCTGCCCGAGACCAACGCGGCCCAGGCGCTCGCCCACGCGGAGAAACTGCGCTCAGCCATCGAGACGCTCGACATTCCGCACGCGGACAGTCCCAACAACGTGCTCACGGCAAGCGTCGGCGTGGCGAGCACATCCGCGAGCGATTTCGAAAGCTGGCGTGCGCTGGTCGAGGCCGCCGACGCCGCGCTCTACATCGCCAAGCGCGCGGGCCGCAACCGCGTGGCGGCCTGGCAGCCGAGCTTTGCGCGCGAGCACCACAGCGCCGGGCCGGAGCTGTAAACATTTTTACCCGGATGATATTGCGTCGATAAATTTATCCGGGTAATATTCGCCGCATCGTTAAACGTAAGGACCATCACGATGACAGCGACATCCACTCAAGCGCCCCATGGCGCGGGCGTCACAGCCTTCGCGGGCACACGGCTGATCGCGCGCGGCGCGCCGCTCGACGTGGCGCTGGCGGTCAAGGCGGCGCTGGAGCAGGGCGAATCGGCGTCCATGCTGGTCTTCGACGACCGCGACGCCACCCAGGTGGAGTTCGACTTGCGCGGCCGTCCCGCCGATGTCGCCGCACGTCTGGCTGCCGATGCGGCCTGGCAGGCGAAAACCGCCGCGGCGAGCGAAACCGCAACCGACACCCCAGGCGAAGCACTCAACGATGACACCCCGCGTGGACGTGGCCGCCCGAAGCTCGGCGTGGTCGCGCGCGAAGTCACGCTGCTGCCGCGTCACTGGGACTGGCTGGCGGCGCAACCGGGCGGCGCGTCGGTGGTGCTGCGCAAGCTGGTGGATAACGCGCGCCACGCCAGCGAGGCAAAGGATCGCGTGCGCACCTCGCGCGAAGCCGTGCATCGCTTCATGACGGCGCTGGCGGGCAATCTGCCGGGCTACGAGGAGGCGCTGCGCGCGCTCTACGCGGGCGAGCGCGCGCGCTTTGAAGCGTGGAGCGTGGACTGGCCCGAGGGCGTGCGCGACTACGTGCGGGAACTGGCGCAAGGCGCGTTTGCCTGAGCGCCTTACCGCCTGACGCAATTACACGAAAGCCACCAAAACCGCAGGCGAAAAAAAACCGCTCAGGCCGAAAGGCATGAGCGGGAAGTCGGAGAGTTTACAACTTACAACCTCTGCATGAACAGTCATGGGGTCACGCAGTAGATCCAGTCTACGGACAGCCCCTGCGCCTCGATATAAGACTTGTCCGAATCTCCATCCCCGCGCGCATTTCGGGTGTTTCCTCCTGCCCACACGCAGGGAGACTTTGCCTTGCCACGCGGATTGCGGCTCCGTACACTCGCGCGTGATTTCTCTGACGGCCAAGACGCGGCTCCCGCAGCATGCACGCGGGCCGCGTTCCGTTCCAAACAAATAGCACCTGACCACACTGGCAGCCCGCGTCATCCCGGGGGCGTCGCGGACGATACGCGGCCACAGACGGTCGCGGTATCAGGTCACAACACCACAAGCACACCAAAGCACATAAAAAAGGAACCCTCATGTCCGATTCCTGGTTTCCCCGCTGGCGCGCCCAAACGGGCGCCGCGAAAAGCGTCGTCGCGCCCGACGAGCGCCTAGCCTGGCCGCAGATGTTCGCGATGGGCGTACAGCACGTCGTCGCGATGTTCGGCTCGACCGTGCTCGCGCCGCTGCTCATGGGCTTCGACCCGAACCTCTGCATTTTCATGTCGGGGATCGGCACGCTGCTGTTCTTCGTCGTGGTTGGCGGGCGCGTGCCCAGCTATCTGGGCTCCAGCTTCGCTTTCATTGGCCTCGTGATTGCCGTCACGGGCTATGGCGGGCACGGTCCGAATACGAATATTCCGCTCGCGCTGGGCGGCATCATCGCGTGCGGCGTGGTCTATGCGCTGATCGGCGTGCTGGTGTCGGTCATCGGCACGAAGTGGATCGAGACGCTCATGCCGCCCGTCGTGACCGGCGCGATCGTCTGCGTGATCGGCCTGAATCTCGCGCCCATCGCCGTGAAGGGCGTGAGCGCCACGCAGTTCGATTCGTGGATGGCGCTCGTCACCGTGCTGTGCGTGGGCGGCGTGGCCGTGTTCACGCGCGGCATGCTGCAACGCCTGCTGATTCTGGTCGGCCTGATGATCGCGTATGCGATCTATGCGGTTGTCACCAACGGTATGGGTCTGGGCAAGCCGATCGACTTCTCGATCGTCGCCAACGCCGCCTGGTTCGGCATGCCGAAGTTCAGCGCGCCGGTGTTCGATCCGCACGCGATGACGCTGCTGGTGCCCATCGCCGTGATCCTGGTCGCGGAAAATCTCGGCCACATCAAGGCCGTTTCGGCGATGACGGGCCATAACCTCGACCGTTACGTGGGCCGCGCGTTTATCGGCGACGGTCTGGCGACCATTGTGTCCGGCTTCGCGGGCGGCACGGGCGTGACGACCTACGCGGAAAACATCGGCGTGATGGCCGTCACCAAAATCTATTCGACGCTGGTGTTCGCCATCGCCGCGGTGATCGCGCTGGTGCTGGGCTTCTCGCCCAAGTTCGGCGCGGTGATCCAGACGATTCCGGGCCCGGTGCTGGGCGGCGTGTCGATCGTCGTGTTCGGTCTGATCGCGGTGACGGGCGCGCGCATCTGGGTGGTCAACAAGGTCGACTTCTCGGATAACCGCAACCTGATCGTCGCCGCGGTCACGCTGGTGCTGGGCGCGGGCGACTTCTCGCTCAAGCTCGGCGGCTTTGGTCTGGGCGGCATCGGCACCGCGACCTTCGGCGCAATCATTCTGTACGCGCTGCTGCGCAGAAAACCGGCGCAACAAGCGGCGCTCTGAAAGCGCTGCGTTTGAGCGAGCGCACCATGAAAAACGCGACGCCTTCTGCGCAAGGACGTCGCGTTTTTTTGTCTGTAGCGGGCGTGGCTAGCCCCGATTTCAGCCCCGATTACGCCCGCGATTCATCATCGCCGTTTCGGTGAGATCGACTTCGCGCATCAGCTTGCCCAGCGTCTCGTCGTTGATGGTCTGCCGGTTGCGCAATTCGAGCAGCGCGGCGCGTTCGGCGCGCATCGCGGCCAGCCGCATCTGCACTTCGAGCTGTTCCGCCTGACGCGCGTTCTTGCTGCGGTCGTGATCGGCGTCGAGCGTCGCCAGGCGTCGCCGATAAGTGTCCATCACGCGCGCCGTGGTATCGGCGGCATGGGCGAATTCGGATTCGTCCATGTCCCGCGTGGCCGTTTCCATATGCGCGTCCACCGCGCGGATCGCTGCCTGCGCGGCCTGGATACGCGCGAGCCGTTCTTCGGCGGCATGTTTCGATTCGCCGCCGCGCCGCACGCCGCGCAATAGAATCGGCAAGCCGACGATCGCCACCAGCAGCGAAGCGAGGATCACGCCCGTGGCGATGAAGATCGCGCTGTCGCGCCCCGGCAATGGCAGGCCGTTGTCGAGCGCGACCGGCAGCGACAGCACGCCCGCAAGCGTCACCGCGCCGCGCACGCCGGCGACCGTCGTGATCGCCACGGTGCGCACGCCCGGCACCGCATCGGAGACGCCATGACGCGCCGCGCCACGGCTCGCCACCCAGCGCAGCAGCCAGACCCAGCCGAAGCGCATCGCGTAGAGCGCGACCAGCACGGCGGCGACATACATGATGAGGCGCAGCATCTGCAGGTTGCTGGTGTGATGTGCCTCCAGCAGCGCCTTGCCCAGAATGCCGGGGAACTGCAGGCCCAGCAGCGTGAACACCATGCCGTTGAAGACGAATTCGATCATCGACCAGGTGCTCGCCGCCCGCACGCGTGTCGATACCGGTCCGATGTGTGCGCTGCTGGTGTAATTCATCATCATCCCGGCGGCCACCGCCGCGAGCACGCCCGACACGTCCAGATGCTCTGCGAACAGGTACGCCGCGAATGGAATCAGCAAGGTCATCACGACGCCGGGCGCGGGATCGCCTTCATCGGTGAAGTTCAGGAAGCGCTCCGAAACAAAGCTGAACACCCAGCCGATGATCGCTCCAACGGCGAGGCCGCCCGCCGCGATCAGAAAGAAGCTCAGCGTCGCTTCGCGCAGCGAGAAATAGCCGGTGAGCGCCGCCGCCACCGCGAACTTGAGCGCCACGAGGCCGGAGGCGTCGTTCATCAGCGCTTCGCCTTCGAGGATGTGCATGAGCTGCGCGGGAATGCGGTCCTTGCCCGCAATCGCCGAGAGCGCCACCGCATCGGTTGGCGAGAGCACGGCCGCAAGCGCGAAGGCTACCGGCAGCGAGATCTGCGGCACCAGCCAGTGCACGAAGTAGCCGACCGCCACCACGGTCAGCAGCACCAGGCCGAGCGCGAGCATCAGGATCGCGCGCCGCTGCATGAAGAATTCCCGCTTGGGGATGCGCCAGCCGTCCGCGAACAGCAGCGGCGGAATGAACAGCGCCATGAAGATATCCGGGTCGAAGGTCACGTGCGGATTCACGCGCGGAAACGTCAGCAAGGCGCCAATGCCGATCTGCAGCAGCGGCAAGGGCAATTTGATGGGCAGAAGACGCACGATGACGCCCGAAAGCGCGACGGCAAGGAGCAGAATAAGAACGGTGAAGAGTGTTTCCATCGAGCAGGCAAAGAGTGCGGCAAAGACGGGTCGCCAAAGCACGCGATGAGCGGCTTCAGGGTGTCCCTTTATGCGGAAGCGTTGCGAACGGAGGAGCGGTTAGCCCCGGGCGGTCCCGGCGGACGGTCCACGAGGCAGGCGGCTAGCTTACAACTAGTTTAGCCCGACGACGGTTTAGGCCGTCGTGAAGCGCGCAGTAGGCCGCGCGCGGCGTCCCGAGCGGAAGCCCCAGTTTGGTGCAGGCGGGGTGTGGCATGCCCGCTGGCCGCGCACAGGCGCAGAGCGCGGTGCAGGGTTCGATGCGCGGCGGCTCCAGATGCCTGCGTGCACGGACCTTGCTTTATCGCCTCGCGTGGCGCAACGCCTCAGCTGCGGCAACAGGCCGCGGCGATCAACTTGCGCGAAGAGGAAGGCATGATCACAGAGCAACAGGAAAAGACGGCGCTCGCGCCCCATGGGTTCGATCTGAGCGTCACTTCGGGGCTGCAGCGCTATAGCGCGCAACATGGCGAGCTCACGCTCACCAGCGTGTTCCAGCCGGTCTTCAGCCTCTCGCACATGCGTGCGATCGGCTATGAAGGGCTTTTGCGCGCCCACGACGCGCTCGACCGGCCGATCTCGCCCATCGATGTGTTCGGCGAGGCCGCGCGCGTGGGCGAGGTGCTGCAGGTCGACCGGCTCGCGCAAGGACTGCATCTGGAGAACTTCTCGCTGCTTGGCGCCGAGCGCGAATGGCTGTTTCTCAACGTGCATCCCGGCACGCTCACCGAGCCGTATCACGCGGCGGCGCTGCTCGCGAACCTGAACCGGCTGGGCCTGCCGCCGCGCCGCATCGTGCTGGAAGTGCTGGAAGCCGACGCCACGGACCTTGACGCGCTGGCCCATGCGGTCGATGCATTCCGCGCGCGCGGCTTTCTGATCGCGCTCGACGACTTTGGCGCGGGTCATGTGGATATCGGCCGCGTCTGGCAACTGAATCCCGACATCGTCAAGCTCGATCGCATCATGCTGATGCACGCCGCGCATCGCGCCGATATGGCCGCGACGCTGCCCGCGCTGGTCTCGCTGCTGCACGAGGCGGGCAAGCTCGTATTGATCGAGGGCGTGGAGACGGAGCAGGAAGCGCAGCTCGCGCTTTCGTGCAATGCCGATTTCGTGCAGGGCTTTTTCTTCGCGCGGCCCGCACCCGGCCTGACCGACTCCACCCACGCGCAGATCGTGATCGCGGAGGCCACCGATCGCTTCCGTCAACAAACCGAGGCCCGCGAGCGCGGCACGGCCAGTCGCCTCGCGCCGTATCTGCGCGCGTTCGAGCGCGCGGCGGAGCGCCTCGGCGCGGGCGAGCCGCTCGAAGAGGTGTGCTGGAATTTTCTGGCGCTCGATCATTCGGCGCGTTGTTTTCTGCTCGATGCGAACGGGCGTCAGGCCGGACGCAATGTCGTGCTGCGCGTGGATCGCGCGGAACATGACGCGCGCTTTTTGCCGCTCGACGATGCGCAGGGCGCGAACTGGCTGCGTCGGCCGTATTTCCGCGCGGCGCTGGTGGCGCCCGGGCGCGTGCATGTGACCTCGCCCTATCTGTCGATCAACGAGGCGCTGCCGTGCGTGACGCTTTCGATGGCCGTGCAGGTGGGCGACCGCCTGTGCGTGCTATGCGGCGATGTGGACTGGCTGGCGGAACTGCTCGCATGAAAAAACGGCGCGGACTCAACCCGCCCGCGCCGTTCCGCCGTCCATTCGATGCCTTGAAACAAGGCTTATTTCGCCACCACCACGGGAATGCCGCGCAGCGCGCCTGCGCCCTTGAACGAGTCGATCGATTCCTGCACGACTGCGCTGGTCTTCACGTCGAGCTTCAGACGCGCGCCCAGTTCGCGCTCGCTGCGCTTCACCGCCGCGAGATTCGCCAGCTTCACGTGGCCGTAACCGCGCACGCGTTGATGCAGATTCGCGAGCTTGGCGATTTCGTCGGCGTTCTCGGCTGAGAGCTTTGCGATTGCGCCGCGCAGCGTCGCCTCGTAGTCGTCGGCGAGCGCGCGTTCCATGCGGCGCTCCAGCGTCTTGCCGAACGGATCGAGCCAGGTGCCGCGCACGCTGCGGCCTTTCTGCATGAGTCCGAATGCGCGCCACATCCATTGACCGAACTGCATTTTGCGCGGCGGCTGGCCGTTCTTTTCGCGTGCGAGGAGCGGCGGTGCGAGATTGAACTTCACCGTGAAGTCGCTGCCCGCGCGGCCTTCGAACTGCGCTTCGAGCGCGGCTCGGAATGCCGGATCGGCATGCAGGCGCGCGACTTCGTACTCGTCCTTCACGGCGAGCAGTTTGTAGAACGTGGTGGCGACGGCGCGCGCGAGCGCCTGTTGCGTCGAGCGATCCGCGTTGCGCGCTGTATCGACCAGCGTGCGATAGCGCTTGACGTAGCCCGCGCCGCCATATGCGAGCAGGCGCGCTTCGCGATCGGCGATCAGTTCGTCGAGCGTTTGCGTGAGCTTGCGCGACGTGGCTTTGGCAGCGGCTGCGCGCTGCGCGTCGAGCGCTTCCAGCGCGGCCGGGTCGGCGGCAGCCAGGCGGCCGATCGAGAACGCGAAGAGATTCGCCTGCACCGCCACGTTGTTCAACTCGATCGCACGCGAGAGCGCCGCGAGCGACACCGGCACCAGACCCAGTTGCCACGCGAAGCCCAGCATGACGATATTCGCGCCGATGGTGTCGCCCAGATAGCGTTGGGCCAGCGCCTGCGCGTCGCACGCGGAAAGCGGATCTTTCGCATCGACTGCACCGCCCGTCGCCGCATGACGCATCTTCGCGAGCAGCGCATCGGCGTGCAGGTTCGCTTCGGGGTTCTGCACGAACGAGGCGTTCGGAATTTCATGCGTGTTGACGACGATGCGCGTGCGGTCGTGACGCACCGTTTGCAGCGCGTCGGCGCTCGCGCCCACCACCATGTCGCAGGCGAGCAGCAGGTCGGCTTGCTGCGTGTCGATGCGCACCTGGTTGAGCAGCGCGTCGGTGGCGGCGAAGCGCACGAACGACAGCACCGATCCCCCCTTCTGCGCAAAGCCCATGAAATCCAGCACCGAAGCGCTCTTGCCTTCCAGATGCGCCGCCATGCTGATGAGCGCGCCCACCGTCACCACGCCCGTGCCGCCCACGCCGGTGACGAGAATGTCATAGGGTGCGTTGTCCAGATGCGTCGCGGGAAGCGGCAAGGCATTGACACGCGCGGCCAGCGCCTGCGGATCGAATGCCGCGCCCGCGGCCTTCTTGAGCTTGCCGCCTTCGATCGTGACGAAGCTCGGGCAAAAGCCGTTCACGCACGAATAATCCTTGTTGCACGACGATTGATCGATGCGGCGCTTGCGGCCCAGCTCCGTTTCCACCGGCTCGACCGACAGACAGTTCGACTGCACGCCGCAATCGCCGCAGCCTTCGCACACGGCTTCGTTGATGAAGAGGCGCTTGTCCGGATCCGGGAATTCGCCTTTCTTGCGGCGGCGGCGCTTTTCGGCGGCGCAGGTCTGGTCGTAGATCAGCACGGTCACGCCCGAGGTTTCGCGCAGTTCGCGCTGTACGGCGTCCAGCTCGCTGCGGTGATGGAAGGTCGTGCCTTTGGGAAAGAGGCCGTGATGGCCGTCGTATTTCTCGGCTTCGTCGCTGACCACCACGAAGCGGGACACGCCTTCGGCTTCCACCTGGCGCGCGATCTGCGGCACCGAAATGCTGCCGTCCACGGGCTGTCCGCCCGTCATCGCCACGGCGTCGTTATAGAGAATCTTGTAGGTGATATTGGCCTTCGCGGCCACGGCCTGGCGAATCGCAAGGATGCCTGAATGAAAGTAGGTGCCGTCGCCGAGATTCTGGAACACGTGGCGCGTTTTCGTGAACATCGAATGCGAGGCCCAATCGACGCCTTCGCCGCCCATCTGGATCAGCCCCATGGTGTCGCGCTCCATCCACGACGCCATGAAGTGACAGCCGATGCCCGCCTGCGCGACCGAGCCTTCCGGCACCTTCGTCGAGGTATTGTGCGGGCAGCCCGAGCAGAAATAAGGCGTGCGGCGCACGGCATCGGCCACATTGGAGAGGATTTGCGGCGCGACCAGATCGACCACGCGCTCGCGGCGATCGAGCGCGGGCTTGTGCTTCGCGAGCCATGCGGCGAACACGGGCAGGATGCGCGAAGGGCGCAGCTCGCCCAGATCGGAGAGCAGCAGCGTACCGTCTTCCGCATGCTTGCCGACGATGGCAGGGCGCGCGCCCGATGTGCGGTTGTACAGATGATCCTTGATCTGCTGCTCGATCACTGGGCCTTTTTCCTCGATGATGAGCACGTTATCGAGGCCCGCGACGAAGGCGTCGATGCGCGACATTTCCAGCGGGAACGACAGGCCCACCTTGTAGATGCGCACGCCTGCCTGTTCCAGATCGTCGATGCTCAGGTCGAGGCGGCGCAGCGCTTCCATCAGATCCAGATGCGCCTTGCCGCAGGTGACGATGCCCACGTTCGCGTGCGGGCTGGGCGCGATCCATTTGTCGATGCTGTTGGCGCGCGCGAAATGGCGCACGGCGTCGAGCTTGGCGGCCAGCCGCTGCTCGATGGCGAGACTCGGCAGATCGGGCCAGCGGTTGTGCAGGCCGCCTGCGGGCGGCTCGAACCCTTCGGGAGCGACCCAGTCGGTTCTGATCGCATCGAGATCGACGGTCGAACCCGATTCCACCGTTTCCGAAATCGCCTTGTAGCCCACCCACGCGCCCGAGTAGCGCGACAGCGCCCAGCCGTACAGGCCGAATTCGAGCATATCGGCGATGTTGGACGGATTTACCACGGGCATATGCCACGCCATCAGCGCGAAGTCGCTCTGATGCGGCATCGACGACGACACGCAGCCGTGATCGTCGCCCGCCACCACCAGCACGCCGCCGTGCGGCGACGAGCCGTAGGCGTTGCCGTGCTTGAGCGCGTCGCCCGCGCGATCGACGCCCGGTCCCTTGCCGTACCACATCGCGAATACGCCTTCGACGGTGCGCTCCGGGTCTGCTTCCACGCGCTGGGTGCCGAGCACGGCCGTGCCGCCCAGTTCCTCGTTGATGGCGGGCAGGAAGCGCACGTCGGCGGCTTCGAGCAGCTTCTTCGCCTTCCACGCCTGCTGGTCGACCATGCCGAGCGGCGAGCCGCGATAGCCGCTAATGAAACCGGCGGTGTTCAGGCCGTGCGCGCGGTCGAGCGCGCGCTGCATGAGCGGCAGGCGGATCAGCGCCTGGGTGCCGGTGAGGAAGATGCGGCCGCGCGTGGCGGTGAGGTTGTCGGTGAGCTTGTAGTCAGCGAGGGGCGGCGTATCGAGCGGCGAGGACGAATCGCCAAAGGCGGGGCGCGCGGTCATGGGGGGAGTCTCCGTTTTTTCTGTCACGCAGCGCCGGATGCCGGGATGCGTTGAAGACTCTATTTTTTCGCGCCAATGACGGAAATTTTTTGCTAACTAATTGGGGGCGGCCTGCTTTCGCGCGAGAGCCTGCCCACAGTTGGACAATTTTGAGAGAGATCTTTCTTTGCGGGGCGCAAGGCGGTCCGTTTGTCTCAAATTGTCTCAAATCACCTGGGGGCCATAAGGACGCGTGTCCTCGAACGCCACCACATCGTGAAAGTGCGTGTAGTCCATCACGCTGACGCCGCCAATATCGGTCATCAGGTCGACATAGCGGTATTGCCAGCGGATATCGGCATCGACCCAGATATGGCGAGCCTGCATGGTCTGCGCGGTGGATTCGTCCGAGCCTTCGATCACCACATGCAGCGATGCGCTCTGGCGCGCGAGCGTTTCGGCGTCGGTGCCGTAGAGCGGGCTCGACTCATCGATCACATGCATCAGGTTCCAGCCGAGCGTAAACAGCGGATGCTCCGAGCGCACCAGCTTGAGATCGTAAATGCGCCGCGCCGTATAGCCCTCCGGCGAGGTTTCGATGCGGATCAGGCGCAGCTTCGCGAAGGCTTCGGCGATCACGTTCTGGCGGGCGTTGGCGGCGCGCACCATCAGCGTCATGCGGCCTTCGAGCGGATGGATCACGGCCTGGCGGGCAAACCAGATCTTTGCGCGCGGGCGCGAGAAGCGCGCGAACACCAGTCCCGTGGCCAAGGCCACGCCCGACATGCCGACGAAAATCTCGAACGTGGCGACGAGGTGCGCGTAGACGGTTTGCGGATGCATGTCGCCGTAGCCCACGGTGGCGAGCGTTTCGACGCTGAAGAAGAACGCGCCCATGAAGCCGTGCGGAAACTGGTTGGCGATGGGGGCGGCGCCCAGTTCATAGAGGCACGCGAACGCGGTATTGAGCACCATGAACAGGCCCGCGAGCGAAGCGAAGAAGGTGGGCCAGCGCATCGTCAGCGCGTAGTGGTAGAAGTCCGTCCAGGTCTGCACCGGCATGCCGTAGACGGTCACTTCGCGTGCGCCCACGCGCACCGCGCGCGCGCCGCGCCTGCGCGCTTTGGGGGGCGCGCAGTCGGCGGGGGGCGTGAGCGAATCGGTGGCGGCTTCGGCGTGGGGTTCTGCTTGTGCTGTGGTCGGCGTTGGCGTCTGTGCGGCGGTGGTGTGTTCGCGCGCGTCGCGCTCGGGCGTTTCGGCTGTCATGGCAATCCCTGCTGCGGGGTCGAATTGCCCGCAAGCGTAGCAATGCCAATGAAGCTGGACAAGCTTGCGCGTGCGAGGCCGGGCTGCGTCGCATCAAGCCGGACTCAGGTGCGGTCCTGAACCGGCGTCCGCACAGCGTTGATCGTCACAGAGACGTCACGCAACCGTCATGGAAACGCGCGCGGTCGGGGAATGCCCGCGCCATGATCGATATCGGCGATGGCCTGACGGCGCGCGGCGTCGATCGCTTCGGCGCTTCGCGGAAAGCCGCTGCTGCCGCCAATCGTGATCCACGGCTGGACGGGTTTGTCGCGATGGGTGATCTGATATTCGGCGTCCCAGCGCGAACCTTGCAGTTCGAGCGGATGCACGTGAATGGCGTAGACGCCATAGAGGAAAAGTTGCTCGGTCATGATCGCCTCCTGACCGTGGTTGTCGGAACTGCCGCACGGGGATGGTGAATCCGGGGGAGATTCGTGCGGCCCAGAACCGGCGCGAGGGACGGGATCGCCGCCCCGCGCGCTAACGGATGTACTGCGGCGGTGCTTACAGCTCCAGCTCGCCCAGCAGGCGATGCGCCAGCGCCTTGGCTTCCTCCAGCGCTTCTTCCGGCGTGCCCGAGGCCGCATCCACTTCGTAGAGGGCGTTTTCGAGCTCCTCACCGTCGTCGCGCGCCAGCGAGACGAGGCCTTGATACTGCCCGGCGTTCATGGGCCGCACCGAGGCGACCGCCGTATAGATCCCCTTCGTGTAGCTGACGTCTTCCATAGCCTGCTCCTCGCGCAAGGAAAACTCATGCTAGCACGTTGATCGCGCGGCTGCGGGGCAGGCTCGTGACGCGGGCGCGGCGCTTTCATGTCACGCTTGCCGATCGGCCAGGGGAGCGCATGGCGCGCGCCCGAGGCGGTTCGTGGGTGCTCAGTCGGCGCTTGGTTGGCGCTCAATCGACGCTCAATCGGCGATCAGCGCAACCACTTCGTCGAGCGTCGGCGAGTACGCGCCGGCGCGGCGGCATGCGGCCGCGCCCGCCGCGAGCGAGAACGCCAGATGCTGCGGCCAGCTGCGCTGCGGCGCGCTCATCAGGCTGAACATCAGTCCGCCGATGGAAGCGTCGCCCGCGCCCACCGTATCCGCGACTTCGACGCGCGGCGGCGCGGCTTCGAACACTTCGTCGCCCACGTAGAGCGTCGCCGCCTGCGCGCCGCGCGTGACCAGCAGCGTCGCGGCGGGATTGAGCGCGCGCATGGCGGCTATCGCTTCCGGCTCGCTTTTGTCGGCGAACAGCATGCGCAGGTCTTCGTCGGAGACCTTGATGAGGTCGGCGAGCGCGGCCATGCGGTGCAGGATCGGCGCGTAACCGTGCGCCATCAGGTTGCGGTAGTTCGGATCGAAGCTGATCTTCACGCCTTGCGCGCGCAGTTCGGCGGCGAGCGTCGCGAGCGTTTCGCCCAGCGGCTGGCGCACGAGGCTGATGCAGCCAAAGTGCGCCCACTTGGCGTGCGTGCGCCAGCCTGCGGGCAGCTTCGCGGGATCGAAGGCGAGATCGGCGCTGTTGTCGCCGATGAAGTAGTACGCGGGCGGATGCGTCTGGTGGACGATGGCCAGCAGCGGCGCGCGCTCGACGCGCTGCATGAAGCGCATGTCGAGACCGGCGGCGACGCTGGCGTTCCAGAGTTCGTCCGAGAAGTTGTCGGTGCCGAGCGCGCCCGCGCAGGCCGTGGGCAGGCCCAGGCGTGCGACCGCGCGCGCGACGTTCCAGCCTGCGCCGCCGGGGTGGGCGCGCCAGTGCGAGTCCGTGCCCGGCGCGCCTGCGGGCGCGTTCGCGCCGTCCGGCGCGGCGCCGCGCACGAGATCGGTGAGGATGTCGCCCGCCGAGATAAACGCGGGGAAGCCGGACGAGAAGTCGGGGCCAGTGCTGCAGGTGCTCATCGCTTGATCCTTCGCTATGTTTCGATATTTCCGCTATTTCCGCTGTGTTTCGCTACATGCCTCCGGTTGCGCCGTTCCGGTCAGACGCTGTCGTCGGTGCCGTTCGCGCGCGCCGGTTCATCGGCGGCTTCATCGGCACGCGCGCGCCCGATCACCGGCGCCATGCCGCGTCCCGGCAGCCCGTTGAGCGCTTCGTAGCAGGCGCCCATGGTGTGATAGTCGGTCTTGCCAGCCGGGCTTTTCTCGTCGCTGTACTTGCGGTTGTCGCAGGTGAGGATGCGATACCACGCGCCATAGCGATGATCGACGAAATGCGCCCAGCTATAGCGCCAGATCTCGTCGTACCAGTCCCAGAAGCGCTCGTTGCCGGTGCGCTTGCCGAGCAGCGCGGCGGTGGCGAACGTTTCGGCCTGCACCCAGAAGTATTTGTCGTGGTCGCAGATGGTGCCGTCCGGGCCGAAGCCGTAATAGAGGCCGCCGTGATCGTTGTCCCAGGCGTGCGCCATCGCCGCGTCGAACAGTTCGATGGCGCGCGGCAGCAGCCACGGCAACGGACGATGTCGCTCCAGAATCAGCAGCAGCTTGGCCCATTCGGTCTGGTGGCCGGGCTGGAATCCCCACGGGCGGAAGATGTTCGAGCTGTCCTCTTCGTTGTAGTGCCAGTCCACCGACCAGTCGGCGTGAAAGTGCTCCCACACGAGTCCCTGCGAGAGCTTCGCCTGGCGCAGCGTGATGTTCGACGCCACGCGCTCCGCGCGGTCGAGATAGACGAGGTGGCCGGTCGCCTCGTAGGCGGCGAGCAGCGCTTCCGTGGTGTGCATATTGGCGTTCTGGCCGCGATAGCCGGACACCACCCAGTCGGCGCTCGCTTCGTCGGCGTAGAGGCCCGCTGCGCCGTCCCAGAAGCGGTGCTCCATCAACTCGAAGGTGGCGGCGATCATCGGCTTCGCTTCTTCGATGCCGGCCATTGCCGCGTGCGCGTACGCCAGCAGCACGAAGGCGAGGCCGTAGCAGTGGCGCGTGGCGTCGAGCACGCGCTTCCTGCCGTCGCGCCAGTCGATCTCCCAGTCGTAGCCCTGATGCTGCGGGTCCCAGTGCGCTTCGCGCAGGAACTGCAGGCCGTGGCGTGCGTAGGCGAGATGCTGGGCGTCGCCGGTTTCGCGATACGCCATCGCGTAATTGAAGACGAAGCGGCAGCTGCTCACCAGATGGCGCGAGTGCGCGTTGTAGACCGAGCCGTCGTCGCGGAAGTAGTGGAAGAAGCCGCCCGAGGCGTCGAACACGTTGGGCGCGTAGAAACGCAGCGTGTCCGCGACATGGCCGAGCAGGAAGGCGCGGTCGCGAAAGCTCGCGACGGCTGGCGCTTTGCTGGCCGCAGCGGCGCTGTCGTGGGCGTGAAGGGTGTCGATGGGCTTCGTCATGGCGTTCTCAGGTTGACTGGGCGTGTGCGGCGAGCGCGTGCGGCGCGGCGTTCGCTGCGTGCGCTGCGTGCGCATTGTGTGGCTGCGTGGCGGTGCTGGCGCGTTCGATCAGCCGCACGGGCAGGACGATTTCCGGCGTCGCGGGCGCTTCTTCGAGCAGCAGTTCCACGCCGCGCCGCCCAAGCGCTTCCTTGTCGACCGCGATGGTCGAGAGCGCGGGCGCGGCATGCGAAGCGCCCGCAATATCGTCGAAACCGATGATCGCGACGTCTTCCGGCACGCGCAGGCCGCTCGCGAGGCACACGCGCATGGCGGCGAGGGCGGCAGCGTCGTTGTAGGCGAACACGGCGTCGGGCGGCGCTTCGCCGCGCGCCCTCGCCGCGTCGAGCAGGCGTTGCATGGCGAGCGTCGCGCCGGTGTCGGGATCGAGCCCGCCGTCGATGGTGATCTCCAGCGACGGATCGAACAGCAGGCCCGCTTCGAAGAAGGCGCGCCGGTAACCGAGCGCGCGCTGCGCGATGCTGTAGTGCGCGAGCGACCCGCCGATAAAGGCCACGCGCCGCCGCCCCATGCCGAACAGATGATGCATGGCGAGCGCCGCGCCCGCGCCGTTGTCGATGTTCACCGAGCGCAGGCCCGGCGCCCACAGGTCGATCAGCACGAGCGGGCGTTGCAGCGCGACCAGCGCGTGCAGCGTTTCGGGCTCGACGAAACCGGCCACGGCGATCGCGTCGGGCGCGTGCAGGCGCAGTTGCTGGATGGTGTCGTCGGCGGGACCGGCGGTGAGCAGGGCGGGCACGATGGCGTGCTCGCGGCAGGCTTGCTCGACGCCGTGCAGGACGTGCGAGAAGAATGGGCTGGCGGAAAAATTGTTGTGCTGACGATGCAGCAGGAAGGTGAGGCGGCGAATGCGCGGGCGCAGTTGCGCGCTGTCGTAGCCGAGCGAGCGCGCGACTTCGACAATGCGCAGGCGCGTGGCCTCGGACAAGCCGGGCTGATTTTTGAGCGCGCGGGACACCGTGCCGATCGACACGTTGGCGGCCTGCGCGACGTCGCGAATGGTTGTCCCCATGGTTCCTGTTTTTGCCCGGTCAGCTTTGCGGCGATTGTATAGTAAAAACATCAGTCCGCAACGTTGCGTCGGCCCGAAAATCCCCCGTAAATACCCGTAAATACAGAGATAAACGTAAAATTACGTGTTTAGTAAAACTAGCTAAACAGACTGGCCGGGAACGCCGGTTGCTCTACGACTCGGGTCATCAATTGAACCTTACGGGGGCATCATGCTCGGCACCTTGCTTCTGGTTATTCTGATCCTGCTGCTGATCGGCGCTTTTCCCGCCTGGCCTCATAGCCGCTCATGGGGCTACGCGCCATCCGGTACGCTCGGGGTCGTCGTCATCGTGGTGGTCGTGCTCGTGTTGATGGGGACGATCTAGCGCTCGCCGCTTCGCGCGGCGCACTGAGAAACGAAAAGAAACGAAAAGGCCGGCGCGGATGGGATCCGCGTCGGCCTTTTTTGATCGGGCGTGGCCCGCCGCGCGTGTTTCGCTTCGCGTTCAAACCTTCAGCGCAAGCGACTCGCAGAGCACGGCCATTTCTGCGCCGCACGATGGCTCCAGAACGAACAGCACGTGATGGCCTGCCGCCAGATCGCTCACACAATCCTCCCCGTTCTGCTCGCTAATCGCCGCACCTTTGGCGTCGTCGCGGCTATTCATCCAGTGCAGCCAGTTGCGAACTTCTGCCAATGAAAACGCGTAGCCTGGCGATATCAGCAGCCTTGACACGACGTTCTGCCCAGCAAAATCAATCAAGCGCTGACGGATCACGCTGGAAAATCTGAGTGCCTCGACTTTGCCTCCTACCCGGCGAAAGCGAAGCTCAAGCGTGCGCAACGAGGGATTGTGTTCTATTCCGATTAGCTCAGCGTCGCGAAAGCTCGGGAATTCTTTGAGATCGCGTATATCGGTGTACGAACCGGTGGCCATATGTGCTCCGAGGACTCGTGGCGGAGCAAAGGAAACGCCGCGCCCGCGCACGCCGTCATCCCAGTCTGGGGCTTGCGTTGCTGAACGCATGAAACCGACGACGTTTTGTGGGGTTCGCGCGCGCGTCGGGGCATTCATCCGGTGGTGTCGACCGCGTCCGACGAAAGGCCGAAATCCACCCTTATCCGTGCGCCAGCGCCGGCAGCAGTTCTGCGCTTTCTCCGCCTTCGATCACCACCAGCCCCGTTGCCTCCTGCTTGGCGCGGCGCTTGGCAATCGCGGCCAGCGAGGCGATCGCTTCGCTGCCGTGCTGCGCGCCACCGCCTGGCGCGATATGCACGCAGCCAATCGCCATGGTCACGAAGCCGAAGAAGGTCGGATGACCCTGGCGGTCCTCGCCGTGGATGCCGCCCGAGAGGCGGTCCACGGGCGCGTAAAACCGCAGCGCCCCGGCGTTGAAGGTTTCGATGGCGCGGCTTGCCCGCTCGCGCCACGTCTCGCTCTGGAACAGGATCAGAAAATCGTCGCCGCCCACATGGCCGAGGAAGTCGCGCGTGGCGTCGCACACATCCGCCAGCACCTGGGCCGCGAACTTGAGCACCTCGTCGCCCTGCCAGTAGCCGTACTGATCGTTGAACGGCTTGAACTGGTTCAAATCGACATAGCAGGCGTGAAAGCCCGCGTCATGCGACAGCAGGCGCTCGATGTGCGAACTGATCGGGATATTGCCGGGCAAAAAGGTGAGCGGATTCGCGTAACGCGCCGCCTGGATGCGCACTTCGGTGACCGCGCGCACGAGGCTCTCGCCGGTGCCGAGCCCCGCGTAACGGCCGTTGTCGGTGATGACGAAACCATCGGCGAGATAGCGTTGATCGTCGCTCGCGAGCAGCGCCGCCATCTGCTCGACGCTCATCGTTTGCTCGATCAGCACCGGCTGCGCATTGGCGAATTGCAGGCAGGCCTTCTTGCCGAACAGCTCGCGGTGATAGGGCAGCGCGTAGCGGTCCATGAAGGCGCGCCGGTTGATCAGCGCGACGGGCGTTTCGCCTTCCACCACGGCGACCGCGTGCAGTTCGGGCATGCGGGTGAAGAGTTCGAGCACGTCGTTATTGGTCGCGCGGCGCGGCAGCGCGGGCGCGTGCACCAGCATCTTCTGCGCGGGCGCGCCGCCGCCTGGGCTCGCGCCGCTGTTGCGCGTGAGCTCGGGAAACACGGCGATGTGCTGCGCGCTGATCGCGGCGCGCACGCGCTCGTCGATCCGCGCGCGCGGCTGCGCCTGCGGGCGGCCGAGGAAAAAGCCCTGGCCGCTTTCAATGCCCATGTCGCGCAGCACCAGCAGATCGGCTTCGTTTTCGATGCCTTCGGCCACGAGCCGCGCGCCGCTTGCCTGCGCGAAATGCTGCATGGCGCGCACGGCCTCGAACTTGAGCGCGGTGTTGGCGATGTCCTGGATGAAGTACCGGTCGATTTTCACGACGTCGGGCTGCAACTGCACCCAGAGGTTCATGCTGGCATTGGCGCTGCCGTAATCGTCGAGCGCGAACTGCGCGCCCGCCGCGCGCAAGGCCGCGACCACCGGCGCGAAATCGCGCAGATCGGCGATGGCGCTTTGCTCGGTCAGCTCGATCACGACGCGATGGGCGTCGATGCGTGCGAACAGCGTGTCCATGCCCATGCTGGCCAGCTGGCAAAGCGCGGTCGCGCTGAAGTTCAGAAACAGCTTGCCGTGGCAGCCGAGCGCGTTGAACGCGTCGATGCAGGCAAGGGCTGCGGCGTGTTCGAGCGCCGTGGTGCAGCCTGCCTCGCTGGCCTGCGCGAACAGCGCGGCGGGCGACTCGAAGGGCGAGCCGGCCGGGCCGCGAATCAGCCCCTCGTAACCGAGAATCGCGCCATCGTCGAAGTCGACGATGGGCTGGAAGACGGCGCGCAGCTGGCGCTGGGCGATCAAGGCCTCGATGCCGGTCGAGGGCGGGGCGCCCTCGTGATGCGTTGGGGCGGACGGCGTGGACGCGCGTGCAGACATGGAAAGAGCCAGGATGGCTTGGACGACGGGAATATCGGCAGCAGCGTCGGACAATTAAATGAACTTTTAATGACAGTTCGAAGAAAAAAGGTGCGAAACGGTGCGAAATGGGTGGGCCAACGTTTGCGCGTTTGTTTGCTGTTGTTTGTTGTTGATTGTTGACGTCCTGCGAACGCGAACAAGCGCGAACCGGGCGAGAGGCGGGGGAGATTCGAAGCGGCCAGGGTGGCCGCTCGATGAGTCAGGCGTGGGGAAGCGGGCGCGAGGCAGCGGGCGCGAGGCAGCCGTAAAAAGGCCGGCTCCCCGTGAGACGTGCCGGTTCTGTTATCGACGGCCTGCCGCCGTCGCACCGCCGTGCGATTCGTCACCGGCTTGTGCTGCGCGTTCCGCGCTCATGTCGCGTGCGCCCCAGCGCTGCGCGAGCGCCGCACACACCATCAGCTGGACCTGGTGAAACAGCATCAACGGCAACACGACCGCGCCCACGGCGTTGGAAGCGAAGATCACTTTCGCCATCGGCACACCCGCCGCGAGGCTCTTCTTCGAGCCGCAGAAAATGATCGTGATCTGGTCGGCGCGCGAGAAGCCCAGCTTCCTGCTCGTGAAGATCGTGATGCCCAATGCGAGCGCGAGCAGCACGCCGTTGACGATCAGCAGCCCGCCCAGCGCCGCGAGCGGCGTGTGGTGCCACAGACCTTCATTGATCGCTTCGGAAAATGCGCCGTACACCACCAACAGGATCGAGCCCTGATCGACGAACTTGAGCACGCCGCGATTGCGTTCGATCCAGCCGCCAATCACGGGGCGCAGCAATTGACCCGCCACGAACGGCACCAGCAGTTGCAGCACGATGTTCCACACCGTATGCCAGGCGGAACTGCCGCCGGCGCTCTGGTTCGTCACCATGAGGCTCACGAGCGCGGGCGTGACGAAGATGCCGATCAGGCTGGACGCCGAGGCGCTGCAAACGGCCGCTGGCACGTTGCCGCGCGCGATCGAGGTAAAGGCAATCGACGATTGCACCGTCGAAGGCAGCGTGCACAGGAACAGCACGCCCATATAGAGCGCGGGCGTGACGAGCGGCGAGAGCACCGGCCTGAGCGCCAGGCCCAGCAGCGGGAACAGGATAAAGGTGCTGGCCAGCACGACCAGATGCAGACGCCAGTGGGTCGCGCCCGCCACGATCGCTTCGCGCGAGAGTTTGGCGCCGTGCAGGAAGAACAGCAGGCCGACGGCAAGATTGGTGAGCCAGTTGAACGCGGTGGCGGCCTGGCCGTGCACCGGCAGCAGGCTCGCGAGGATCACGGTGCCGACGAGGCAGAGCGTGAAGTTATCGGGCAGGAATTTCGGACGTGCCATCGGACAATCTCAAGTGCGCATGTCGGCGCCGGGCGGTGTGCGTCGGCGGACGCAGCACTGCGGGTCATCGGAATATCGGGAAGCCCTTATCGGGAAGCCCATTTTCGGAAAAGCCTATTGTCGGCGCAAGCTCATTGAAAAAGCAAATTCATTCGAGACATCGATTAATGAGTAGTGCGCATGACGGGGCGGGTTTCACGGCGGTTCGCGTGGATCGTCGGAGGGCGCAATGGAGGGATTTTTTCGACCCATCGCCGATCAATCGGTTGCCGTTTATTCGCTTATTCGTCATGCAAAAGACCGCTTCTCAAGTACGACGAAACATGCGCATCGCGATGCGCCGCGAAGGCGCGCCTGTGCAGGCCAACAGGGCTCGTGGGAGCACGAAACAGGCCCGCCCGGCAACCCTCCAAAACCCGAAAAATCGTGCAGTAACATGGTGTTACAACCCTTCCGAGGGCATAACACTTTTTGGCTCGACACCCTGGGCGGCCACCCATAAATTACCGTCAAGGAACTGGCTGGACCATTGTGGCGGCAATCGTTGCGCATCGAGGCTCACCCGTTCCGGGAACTGGCCCGCCTTGGCCCGAATGGCGGGTGGTCATGCGGATCATCGGGCAGGTGATCGACATAATGCGCGCAGGGTTGTTACGGATGGGACAGTGGGTATCAGGGGCCGTTTTGGCTTCCCTGGTCGTGCTCGCCCATGCTCAGCCTTCCTTCGCGCCACATGGCGGCGGTTTTCACGGCGCTGGCGGCAGTTTTGGCCGTGCGCCCATGGTGCGCGAATCGTCGCCCATGCACTGGGGCGGCAGCCATGTTGGCCATTTTGGCGGGAGCATGCAGCTCCGCGCGGTCGAACGCCGCAACAGTCCCGCACCAATGCGCGTGGCCGACCAGGGAAACTGGCGCGAGCGCGGCGCACTCAACGGCGGTGGTCGTCAGGCGCAGCGGCGTGGAGAAACGCCCGGCTTCAGCGCAAATCCCTATGGCAATGGTTTCGGCAACGGCTTCGGCAATGGCTTTGGCGGCTCGCGCGGCCCGATCCAGCCTGTGAGCGCGGAAACGCATCAGGTCCCGCATCCGCCCGCTGATTCGCCCGTACGCACGGGTTCGATTCGCGAGGACGTCGCACGCTACAACGAGGAGCGCGGCACGTTCCGTCCGTACCAGCGCGGTGGCGGCGACGTGCCGCGTCCGCCGATGCCCTCGCCTTACCGCAACTGATTGCAGCGATTCGATTGCAGCGAATCGATCGCTGGAATCGCCATCCAAATGACGATGCTGCACCGCAGCGTATTTTCGCCTTGGCCCGATAAGGCGAACGATTTCGCGCTCAGACGGCAATCTTTCCCTGCCTCACCCCACTTCAGCACCGACGCACCCCGGCGTCCCTCTGCCGCCTAAAACCCGCCTGATTTGCCGGTTTTGCGGGCCAGGCGATTTTTCGCGCTGAAAACTGACGCGTGGATACCACACTTTTTTGGAAATCACTCGTCATACAGAAGGCTTTCGTCATCAAATCCTCCCTTCGCTGTGGCGCTGCGTCAACGGCTTCGCCAGCTAACGCGAAAACCGGGCCAAAGCCCCGTCCATGCGGGCTGCGAGCCCCACGTCGTTCATATTGCAACGCAGCAAAACGAGCTTCGAAAGCGGTCGCGGCAGATTTTGCGGACAACAAACTAATCGGGCCGATATACCGGCGATAACAGCCGATATTTTTGTCCATAAAAATGGTTCGCGAAGATGGTTCCGCCCAGAACGGCCACGTATGCGAACGACCAAAAACAAACGGTTTGCGCGAGCGCCACAGCCGCCAGTCACACTTTTTTGACAAAGACAGGAGAACCCATGATTACAGCCGTCAGCCGCGCGCTGCGCTCCCCGTTGCGTACGACTCTCAAGGCCGGCGCCATTGCCGCCGTGCTCGCCGCCGCATCGTCGTCGGCCTTTGCGCAGTCGAGCGTGCAGCTTTACGGTCAGGTCGACGAGTGGGTCGGCGCCACTCGCTTTCCGGGCAGCCAGACCGCATGGAATGTCAGCGGCGGCGGTATGTCCACGTCCTACTGGGGCTTGAAGGGTTCGGAAGACCTGGGCGGCGGCTTCAAGGCGATCTTCACGCTGGAAAGCTTCTTCCGCGCGCAGAACGGCCAGTACGGACGCTTCGCGGGCGACACCTTCTTCGCGCGTAACTCGTACGTGGGCATCGAATCGCCCTACGGTACGGTGACGGCAGGTCGCCTGACGACGCAACTGTTCGTTTCGACGATTCTGTTCAACCCGTTCATCGATTCGTACACCTTCTCGCCGATGGTGTACCACGTGTACCTGGGCCTCTCGACTTTCCCGACCTACACGACCGACCAGGGCGTGGTGGGCGATTCGGGCTGGAACAACGCGATCCAGTATTCGACGCCGAACTTCAACGGCCTGTCGGGTTCGGTGATGTACGCGCTGGGCAACACGGCCGGCGAAAACGGCAAGAAGAAGTGGAGCGCCCAAGCGCTGTATTTCAACGGCCCGTTTGCAGCCACGGCGGTTTATCAGTACGTCAACTTCAACAACTCGCCGGGCGACATCGGCAGCATCGTGAGCGGCGACACCACCGTGGTCGGTCTGCGCAGCCAGGGCGTGGCGCAAGTTGGCCTGTCGTACGACCTGAAGTACGTGAAGTTCTTCGGCCAGTACATGTACACGAACAACAACAGCGACATCAACAGCTGGCACGTCAACACGGCGCAAGGCGGCGTGTCGGTGCCGGTCGGTCCGGGCACGGTGATGGCGTCGTACGCGTACTCGCGCGACACCGGCGGCCTGAACCAGACGCACAACACGGCAGCGCTCGGCTACGACTATCCGCTCTCGAAGCGCACGGATCTCTACGCGGCCTATATGTACGACCACTACGACAACCTGTCGACGGGCATGACCTACGGCGTGGGTCTGCGCGCGAAGTTCTAGGCGTCCAGCGCTTTCATCGCAACGCCCCGAAAATCCCCCGTGCTGTTCGCAGCGCGGGGGATTTTTCTTTGGCGCGACGCAAAGGTCAATGAAGGCCGAAGCAAGTCAGAAGCTTGCGCGTTTGGCTACCAGGAATTGATAAAGCGCGCACAATATCGGCGATTGTTTCCTGATTCAAATAGACCGAACGAGCAAGAGCAGTACGATGGATACCCTCGTCAGCATGAAAGTTTTCCGGCAAGTGGTGGAAGCGGGGAGCTTCGTCGCGGCCGCCGAGCGCATGGAAATGTCGGCGGCCATGGCCAGCAAGCATGTGATGCACCTGGAGCAGCAGCTTGGCGCGCGTTTGCTGAACCGCACCACGCGCCGCGTCGCGCCGACCGAAGCCGGGCGCGAATACTACGAGCGCGTCGCCCAGGCGCTCACCGAACTCGACGAAGCCGGTCAGGCCGTCGGCGCGGCGAGCGTGGTGCCGCAGGGGCGGCTGCGCGTGTCGTCGCTCACGGCTTTTGGCCTGCGTCATGTGATGGGCGCGGTGGCCGATTACGCGGCGGGCTTCCCGCAGGTGACCGTCGATATCACGCTGTCGGACCGGGTGGTCGAGTTGATCGACGAGGGCTTCGACGTGGCGATCCGCGCCTCGCCTTCGGGGCTGAAATCGTCGTCTCTGATCGCGCGGCCGCTGGCCACCGCCCATATCGTGCTGTGCGCGTCGCCCGAGTATCTGCGCCGCCACGGCGTACCGAAATCAGTCGCCGATCTCGCGAATCACAAGTTCGTGCACTATGCGGGCGCTTCGGCGGCGGAACTCGCGCCGTTCTCGGAATCGGGCGCGCGCCCGAAGCCTGGCGGCAACCTGATCGTCAATCACCTGGAAGCGCTGCGCGTGGTGGTATTGCAGGGCGGCGGGCTGTCGATGCTGGGCACGGAGGTGATCGGCGACGATATCGCCGAAGGCCGTCTCGTGCCCTTGCTCGTCGATGCGTTGCCGCCGCGCGAACTGCCGATCTACGCGGTGTATGCGAGCCGCCGCCACCTGTCGGCGAAGGTGCGCTCGTTCGTGGACTTTCTCGCTGCACGCTTTGGCGAGCGCGCGCTCTGGCCCAACGCCGACGAGATCCGCGCGCTGGCGGCGCGGGCCGCGCAGCGCGCCAAGGTCTAGGGCGCGCTCGATTGCCCTACGGCTTCATGGGGCAATCCCGAGCTTGGCCTTCGCCTCGTCGTATTCGCGCTTCAGGCGCGCGACCAGTTCCGCCACCGAGGGCACGTCGTCCATCAGCCCGACGCCCTGGCCCGCACCCCAGATGTCTTTCCAGGCCTTCGCCTTGTCGCCGCCGAAGTTCATCGCCGATTTATCCGATTCGGGCAGCGCATCCGGGTCTAGTCCTGCATTGACGATGCTCTCGCGGATGTAGTTGCCGTGCACGCCCGTGAAGAGATTGGTGTAGACGATGTCGGCGGATTTGGCATTCAGGATCGCATGCTTGTAGCCCTCCACCGCGTGCGCCTCCTGGGTGGCGATAAAGCGCGTGCCCATGTAGGCGAGATCGGCGCCCATCGCCTGCGCGGCGAGGATCGAGCCGCCGTTCGCGATCGCGCCCGAGAGCACGATCGGGCCGTCGAAGATGCGCCGCACTTCGCCCACCAGCGCGAACGGCGAAGTCGTGCCCGCATGGCCGCCCGCGCCCGCGGCCACCAGGATCAGCCCGTCCACGCCCGCTTCCAGCGCCTTGCCCGCGTGACGCAGATTGATGACGTCGTGCAGCACGATGCCGCCGTAGCTGTGCACCGCGTCGAGCAGTTCCCTCGGCGGCGCGCGCAGGCTGGTGATGAAGATCGGCACGCGATGCTGCACGCACACGCGGATGTCATGCTCCAGCCGCGCATTCGACTGATGGACGATCTGGTTGACGGCGATCGGCCCGATCTGGGCGTTGGGATTGGCGGCCTTATGCGCGGCCAGTTGCTCCTGGATCTGCGTGAGCCACTCGTCGAGCAGCTCGGCGGGACGCGCGTTGAGCGCCGGGAACGACCCGACGATGCCGGCCTTGCACTGCGCGAGCACCAGCTCGGGATAACTGACGATGAACATCGGCGAAGCGACCACGGGCAAGCTCAGATTCTGCAGGACGGCGGGCAAGGCCATAGCGGTGTCTCCTGGGCGCGGCGTAAGCGCTGATGGAATCGACTCGAAAGCGCGGGCTTGAAAACGGTCGTTCGATTATAGGCGGCGGGTGGTGCGCGCACGCTTGATGCGCGATTCGAGGGAGTGTTCGGTTTCTAGCGCTATGGGCCCCAAAGCACGGTTTGCGGCTGCGCTCGCCTCATACAATGGCAGCACACGCACACTAACAGGGACAGGGGAGAGACAAATCATGCCGTTTGAGGGATACACGCCTTTCACCGTCCGCACTGCAGGCGGCGCCGAAATCAACGGGATGCGCGGCGGCGAAGGCCCGCCGCTGCTGCTCCTGCACGGCCATCCGCAGACGCACATGATCTGGCATCGCTGCGCGCCGGATCTGGCGAAGCACTTCACCGTGATCGCCACCGACCTGCGCGGCTACGGCGATTCGTCGAAACCGCCCAGCGACGCCACCCACGCCGCCTATTCGAAGCGCGCCATGGCCGCCGACCAGGTCGAGGTCATGAAGCACTTCGGCTTCGAGCGCTTCCTGGTGTGCGCGCACGATCGCGGCGCGCGCGTGGCGCACCGCATGGCGCTCGATCATGCTGATGCCGTCGAGCGTCTCATGCTGCTGGACATCGCGCCCACGCTCGCCATGTACGAGCAGACCGATCGCGAATTCGCCACGCTCTATTTCCACTGGTTCCTGCTGATCCAGCCCGAGCCGCTGCCCGAAGCGCTGATCGGCGCGAATCCGGATGCCTATATCGAACGCGTGATGGGCGGCCGCCACGCCGGTCTCGCGCCGTTCGCGCCCAAGGCGATGGGCGCGTATCGCGCGGCGCTGCGCCAGCCGGGCGCGGTGCATGCGATGTGCGAGGACTACCGCGCATCCGCGACCATCGACCTCGAACACGACCGCGCCGATATCGAGCGTGGCCACAAGGTGGGCTGCCCGCTGCGGGTGCTGTGGGGCGAGCATGGCGTGATCCAGCGCTGCTTCGATCCGCTCGCCGAATGGCGCAAGGTCGCGCGCGACGTGAGCGGCCGCGCGCTGCCGTGCGGTCACTACATTCCTGAGGAAGCGCACGAAGCGCTGGTTGGAGAAATGCTGGCGTTCTTCGACGCCACGGAGCGCTAAGCCACGCTTCAGACGAGCGGTGGCAGACGGCGCGGCACCGGGGTCGTCTTGACGATGGCGGTGCTGGTTTCGGCGCGCTCGGTGACCTTGGTGAGGATGTCGTCGAGCTGTTCGATCGAATGCAGATAGAGGCGGGCGATGAAGCAGTCGTCGCCCGTTACCTTGTCGCATTCGATGAATTCGGGAATACGGCGCAGCATCTCCTCCACCAGATGCAACTGGCCCGGCAGCGGCTTCACGCGCACGATTGCCTGCAGCGTATAACCGAGCGCGCGCGGATCGATCCGCACCGTATAGCCGCCGATCACCCCCTGCGCTTCGAGCCTGCGCATGCGCTCCGTGGTGCTGGGCGCCGAAAGCCCGATCTGGCGCGCCAGATCGCTCACGCTGGCGCGCGCATCCTCCGCGAGCGCCGCAAGCAAGGCGCGATCGATCTCATCGAGGGGCGCCGGCGCGGGTGAGGACGACAGCGTCGATCCGTTCGTGCGCTTGTTCATGAGTTTGTTCATGAGTTCGCTCATCCATAGGCCGTATCACCTTCGATTTTAAGGCGAATGAAGAATTTTGCCTTGTTTTTGCCATGTATTGTGCGCCGGACAGCAAGTAAACTGATCTGCAAGTTCTCGATCAGGAAACCCCGTTATGTCCTCCGCAGCTTCCCCGGAAATACGCCGTGGCGCAGCCGAAATGACCATCGCGATGCTGATGTCCGGCACCATCGGCTGGCTGGTGGTCGCGTCGAGGCAACCGGCGCTCAACGTGGTGTTCATGCGCTGCGTGCTGGGCGGCGCGACCCTCGCGCTGGTCTGTGCGGCGCTCGGGCTTTATCGGCGTGCGCTGCTGCCGTGGCGCACGCTTGGGCTCGCGGTGCTGGGCGGCGCGGCCATCGTCGCGAACTGGGTGCTGCTTTTCGCGGCCTATTCGCGTGCATCCATTTCGATGGCCACGGCGGTTTACAACACGCAGCCCTTCATGCTCGTGGGCCTGGGCGCGCTGCTGCTGCGCGAGCGCGTGAGCGCGTCCACCGTGGTGTGGCTTGCGTTGGCCTTCGTTGGCCTCGTTGGCGTGGTGGAAGTGCCGCCCGCGGTGCTGGCGGTGCCCGGCGAATACCTCGCCGGTGTGGCCTGCGCGGCGGGCGCGGCCTTTCTGTACGCGATCTCGGCGATCATCACGCGGCGTCTGAAGGGCACGCCGCCGCATCTGCTGGCGCTGGTGCAACTGGCCTTCGGGGCGCTGGCGCTCGCGCCGTTCATCCACTACGGCACGCTGCCCGACACGCCCGCGCACTGGGCGCAGATCGTCACGCTCGGCATCGTGCATACGGGGGTAATGTACGTGCTGCTGTACGGTGCGATCCAGAAGCTGCCCACCGCGATGACGGGCGCGCTCTCGTTCATCTATCCGGTGATGGCGATCTTCGTCGACTGGTTCGCCTTCGGCCAGCGGCTGGCGTGGATCCAGCTGGCGGGCGCGGCGCTGATCCTGCTCGCGGCGGCGGGCGTAAACCTGGGCTGGCAGATCGTGCCGCAGCGGGGGAAGGCGCGCCCGATTTGACCTTGCACGGGTGACGCGGCGCGCGGCGGTGCAGCGAGGCGGTGCAGCGAGGCGCATCGTTCGCGGACTCCCCCCATAATGGCGCGGATCGATTGATCTCCTGATCCGCCCGCATGCCCACCTCCGAAATCAGCCGCGACGAAGCCGAACTCATGCGCGCCAAACGCCGCGCGCTCCTTTTTCTGATCGCGGCCGCCGTGGTGTTCGTGGTCACGGCGCTTTCGCCGCCGGGCGTGATCGTCGACGGCATCAAGGCCGTGAGCGAAGCCGCGATGGTCGGCGCGCTGGCCGACTGGTTCGCGGTGGTCGCGCTGTTCCGGCGCGTGCCGATTCCCTTCGTGGCCGCCCGCACCGGCGTGATTCCGCGCAACAAGGATCGCATCGCCGACGAACTCGCCGTGTTCGTGCAGGAGAAGTTTCTCGACGTGAATTCGCTGGTCGGGCTGATTCGCCGGCACGATCCGGTTGAGCGGCTATCTGGCTGGCTCACCGCGCCGCAGAACGCGCAACGACTGGGCGACTATGCCGTACGGCTGATGTCGGGCCTGCTCGGCCTCACCGACGACGCGCGCATCCAGGCCTTTATCCGCGATGCCCTGCACGCTGCGCTCGACAAGGTCGATCTGTCGAAATCGGCGGGCGCCATCCTCGATACGCTGACGAAAGACGGTCGCCACCAGGAACTGCTCGACCGCATGCTCGATCAGCTCGGCCTCTTGCTGGCGCAGGAGAGCACGCGCATCTTCGTGGCCTCGCGCATCGTCGACGGGCTCAAGGGCGAGTTTCCGAAGACGGAAAAGTATCTGCCCTCGGACTGGCTGGGCGACAAAGGCGCGCGCGTGCTGGAAAGCGCCGTGAACCGCCTGCTGCTGCAGGTGAGCGAGGATCGCGAACATCATCTGCGGCAGAAGTTCGACGAGGTGATGCAAAAGCTGATCGTGCAGCTCAAGAGCGATCCGGCCTTTCTGCGCAAGGGCGAGGAGCTGAAGGCGAGTCTGCGCGAAGGCAGTGCGCTCAACGATTACACGCGCGAGCTATGGGGCAGCTTGCGCGCGTGGCTGCGCGACGATCTCGACCAACCGGGCTCGACACTGCACGCGAAGGTGGCCGCGACGGGTCAGTGGCTCGGCGAGGCGCTGGCCGCCGACGCCGATCTGCGCGCTTCGATCAACAGTCATCTGGAGGACGCCGCGCGTGCGATGGCGCCGGAGTTCTCACGCTACCTGACCCATCACATCCGAGATACGGTGCGCAACTGGGACACGCGCGAAACCGCCCGGCTCATCGAGCTGAAGATCGGCAAGGATCTGCAGGAAATTCGCGTCAACGGCACGGTGATCGGCGGTACGATCGGGCTGGGTCTTTATCTCTGCTCGCATCTGTTCGAATGGTTGCGCCTGCAACTCGGCCTGTGAGACCGTGTGACAGGTTCGTGAACGTATGCGGCATAAATTCGGAGCGCGAAGCAATATGTGTCTGTTTTTACGGACGTTTTCAGGCCCGCGCAGGGTTGCGGGTTTTTAGGGAAATCACCGATGCGACGCGCAATCGCGCGCGAGTATGATCGGTTCTAACGTTTGATCACGTCATAGCAAGATACTCTCGCTCGTCCTCGCAAAAGGACGAGCGTTTTTTTTGGTGCCTGGGCGCCGATGTTCAGGCCACGGCTGCCGGCGCTTCGATGCCGTCTTCGCGCAGCACCAGCGCACCGCTCTTTGCCAGCTCGCCGGTCAACTCGTGCAGCAGCCCGGGCCACGCGCTTTCGGGCGCGAGCTGGCGCGCCGCCGCGTGCATGACGGCGGCATCGGCGAGCATGGCTTGCAGCGCCGCAAAGCGCAGCGTGCGCACTTCGAGCAGCTTGAAAACGATCAGCACCTTGAGCGCGTTTTTCGCGTTGCGCGCGGGATCGGCGCGCAGCCATGCAAGGCGCGAATAGGCCCGCTGCAGCGCCGCGTCGACGCCCGTGAACGGTTTGCCGTGGCCCGGGATGACGGTTGCCACCTCCAGCTTCGCGATGGCGTCGAGCACCGCCTGCTGCTCCGCGAAACCGCTTTCTCCCTCCAGTTCCGGAAAGATCACGCCGAAGCCATGCTCCCAGAGCGCATCGGCGCTGATGAGCACGCGAGGCTCCGGCGCGTAGAGCATCAGCGAATCGGGATCGTGTCCCGGCGCGCCGATTACCTCCCAGCCGATGCCGCCCAGCTTCAGGCGTGCGCCCGGCGCGAGCGTGCCGGTGAACGTAAAGCGCTCGCACGTCTGCGCCGTCGCGCGAAAGGTGAGCTTCGCTTCATCCCATTCACGCACGGCCCGTTCGCTGGCGGCGGGGATCAGCGTTTCGAGCGTCTCGCTCGCCCACTGCGCCTGCAATTGCGCGTTGCCGCCGCAGTGATCCGAATGCAGATGCGTATTGACGATGGTGTCGAGCGCGCGGCCCGCAAGCGCATGCTGCACGAGCGCGACCGTTTGCGCGGCGTGCGTGGCGTAGCCGGTGTCGACCAGCGCCGCGCGATCTTCATCGACCAGCAGGATGTTGTTCGACGACAGCCAGCCGCGTTCGAACACGCGCAGCGACGCCGGCAGGGCGACTTCGCTCATGACGCAACGCCTTGTGGGTTCGACGGTTTGGGCATCACCAGGATCGTCGAGCGGCCCACCACCAGCGTGTCGCCGTTCTGGTTCTTCGCCGTGCCTTCGAGCTTGACGAGATCGCCGTTGAGGCTGGATTTCCAGTACGCATCCACCACCCGCCATTCGAACGTCAGCACGTCAGTGGCGTGCGCGGCGCGCTTGAGCTTCATGTCGAAGTCGAGACCCAGCGGCTGCGCGTACTGCGAAAAATGCGTCGCCAGCAGCGCCATGAAATGCGCGGTGGGCTGCGTGCCCGAAGCAATCAAGCCGCCAAAGCGGCTCTGCGCGGCGTAGGCCTCGTCATGATGCAGCGGGTTGAGATCGCTCACGAGCGTGGCGAACGACTTCACCGAATCGGGCGAGAGTGCAAGCGTCGCGCCAAAGGTCTCGCCGATCTTCACGACGCGGGCGGGCGCGGTCATCGTGCGTCTCCGTGCTGAGCATCATCGGCTGCGCGCGCAACCTTGCCGGCATCGCGCTGCGTCAGCCAGTGCGCGTGTCGAACTTCGATGGCGTCCCATACCGCGCGTTTCGCGTCGTCTTCGAGCGTGGACCACGAGGCGATCTCGTCGATCGTGCGCAGGCAGCCTTCACACAGGCCGCTGGCCTCGTGCATGCGGCACACGTTGATGCAGGGCGAGGGCGTCGTCATGCCGGCTTACGCATCGCGCAGCGCCACATCGACGACCGGCGCGCCGGTCATCGCTGCGAGTTCCTGCGGCGACAGATTGAACACCGCATGCGGATGGCCCGCCGCCGCCCACAGACTGTCGAGCAGGAACAGATCGGCGTCGATCAGCGTCACGGGGCGCGTGGCATGGCCAATCGGGCAGACGCCGCCAATCGCGTAGCCGGTCATCTCGCGCACGAACTTCGCATCGGCGCGGCCAATTTCGCCGACGTGCGCCTCGACCTTCTTTTCGTCCACGCGATTCGCGCCGCTGGCGATCACGAGCACGGGCGCATCGTCCTTGCGACGGCGGAACAGGATCGACTTGGCGATCTGCGCGACTTCGCAGCCCAGTCCCGCGGCGGCTTCCGCCGAGGTCTTGCCGGTCTCGGGCAGCAGCACGACCGGCTTGACGTGGCCATGGTCGCGCAGCAGCAGCGCAACGCGGCGCGCGGATTCGGGCAGGGCTTCGATGCCGTCTTTCCCGGAGTTGATAAGCGTGTCGATCATCTTGACGATTCCTTCGTACTACGATTCGAATTCGGACTATGCGCAGGCGGCGGCGCTCTGCTGTTTGGCGAGCAGCGCCTTGCCTGCGCGCGAGACGTTGTTGCGGCCGATCGCGCGCGAAATAAAGTCGCCGGCGGCCACCACCTGATCGAGATCGACGCCCGTATGAATGCCCAGGCCGTTCATCAGATACAGCACGTCTTCGGTTGCGACATTGCCGGTTGCGCCTTTCGCGTAGGGGCAGCCGCCCAGACCTGCCACCGAGGCGTGGAAGATCGCAATGCCTTGTTCGAGCGCCGCATAGATGTTCGCCAGCGCCTGACCATAGGTGTCGTGGAAGTGGCCGGAAAGACGCTCGCGCGGGAATACCTTCGTGACCGCCTCGAACACTTCATGCACCCGCTTCGCGGTGCCCACGCCGATGGTGTCGGCGATATCGATTTCGTCGCAGCCCAGCGCCGCGAAGCGCTGCACCACATCCACCACCGATTCGACCGGCACCTCGCCCTGATACGGGCAGCCGAGCGAGCACGACACGCTGCCGCGAATGCGCACGCCGTTGGCCTTCGCCGCTTGCGCCACGGGCGCGAAACGCTCGATGCTTTCGGCAATCGAGCAATTGATGTTCTTCTGCGAGAACGCTTCGCTGGCCGCGCCGAAGATCACGATTTCATCGACGCGCGCGGCGAGTGCGCCTTCGAAGCCGCGCAGATTCGGCGTGAGCGCCGAATAGATCGTGCCCGCGCGGCGCGCGATGCCGTCCATCACCTGCGCACCGTCGGCCATTTGCGGGACCCATTTCGGCGAAACGAACGAGGCGGCTTCGATATTCGCGAAGCCCGCCTGCGTGAGGCGGTCGATCAGTTCGATCTTGACCTGCGTGGGCACGAATTCCTTCTCGTTCTGCAGGCCGTCGCGCGGGCCGACTTCAACGATCTTGACTGCGCCGGGGAGGGGGCTTGCTGCCATGTCTGTCTCCTGTCCTTGTATTTTCTGCGGCTTGCTCAGCGTCGTATTCAGCGACGTATTCAGCAACGCATTGAGGAACTTAGTATCCGCGTTTGATATGCACGATGCCGCTCACGGTTTCGCCCCGCGAGAGCGCTTCGATCTTGTCCGCGATCTGCGAGACCGCTTCCTCGCGCAGCGTGAGCGCCGAGCTATGCGGGGTAATCGTGATGCGCGGCTCCAGCCAGAACGGATGCTCGGGCGGCAGCGGTTCGGTGCGGAACACGTCGAGCGTGGCCCCGGCCAGCGTGCCGTTCGCCAGCGCGTCGAGCAGATCCTGTTCGACCAGATGTGCGCCGCGTGCGACGTTCACCACATAGGCGCCGCGCGCGAGCTTGCCGAAGGTGTCGGCGTCGAGGATGTCGTGCGTATCGGGCGTGGCGGGCAGCAGATTGACGAGCACTTTCACATCGTCGAGAAAGGCGTCGAACTGAGGGCTGCGCAAGTCGCCCGAGAATGTTTCGATTGCGTCGATCGCTTTCGCGCTGCGGGAAAAGCCGCGCACCGGCACGCCCAGCGACGCCACCGCGCGCGCCACCTGCGCGCCCAGCACGCCCAGGCCAAGCACGCCCACGGTAAAGGTTTCGAGCGGATGCGGCGCGAGCACATGCCATTCGCGGCGGGCCTGCTGCCGGGCGTAATCGTCGAAGCGGCGCAGGTAGCGCAGCACCGCATGCTGCACGTATTCGGCCATTTGCGGCCCCATGCCCGAATCTTCGAGGCGCACCAGCAGCGCGTCCTGCGGCAGCGTGCCGGGATGCTGACGTTCGAGCGCGAGGATGGCGTCGACGCCCGCGCCCAGGTTGAACACCGCCCGCAGGCCGCGCGGCGCGGCGAACATCTCGCGCGGCGGGTGCCAGACGATCGCGAAATCGGCGGGCGCGGTGTCGCCGGGCTGCCATTCGCGCAGTTCGGCATCCGGCAGCGCGCGCGCGAGGGCGGCGAGCCAGCCGGAAGCATCGGATTGCGGGAGCCAGAACAGAATCTTCATCGTGATACGTATCCCTCGAAATCGCGTGACAAAGCCGCTGGGCACATTCTACTTTTTCGTGCCCGAAGCCGTCGGGCTTTCTCCCCGAGCGCCGAAACCCGGGCCCGCCGCGCCGCACCATCGCGGGGACGTGAAAAAGCTAAGCAAAAAAAATTGGTTCGGCGCGCGCGCGGTGCGGATCACAATCGCTCCACGATCCGTCGATGCGAGGAAAAAATCATGCTTTCGTGCGCTCAATCACGTTGGCCGCCGAGACTCGTCACCGTGCCGGGCCTGCACGGCAGCGACGGGGCGCATTGGCAAAGCTGGCTGGAGCGGCAGTTCCCGCGCTCGCTGCGCGTCGAACAGGACGACTGGGACGCGCCCGATCTGGCGGTGTGGAGCGGCGCGCTCGCACAACTGCTTGCGCGCGAACGCGGGCCATTCCTGCTCGCGGCGCACAGCTTCGGCTGCCTCGTGACGGCTTATGCACTGCAACAAGGCCTGGTGAGCGCCGATGTGGCAGGCGTGTTGTTCGTCGCGCCCGCAAGCCCTGAGAAGTTCCGCTTTGCCGGAGCGTTCGAGGCGCGCCGTCTGAAAGTGCCGTCGATTCTGATCGGCAGCGAAACCGACCCGTGGATGACGCTCGACGGCGCGCAGCGTCTCGCGCGGCAACTGGGCAGCGCGTTCGTGAATCTCGGCGATGCGGGGCATATCAACACGGCGGCGGGCTTCGGGCCCTGGCCGCGTGCGAAGTATTTCGTCGATACGCTGGTGCATTGCGAAGCGCCGCGCAGATTGCGCGACGCGGCGGGCGATGGAGCAGGTGACAACGCGGCCGACAACGCAGGCGGCGAGGAAAGCGCCGCCTACGACATGGAAGCGCGGCTCAAATACGCCTGAGCGTGTGCCTCAACGCGCCTGTGCGTTGCGTAGCAAACGAGCGGTATGCAGTGCAATCATCCCTTCTTCGTCGGTGCGCACGGCGAACACCGGCACGCGGCTCTCGCGCGCGGTGACGCGCTCGTTGCCCGCTTCGTTGGCAGCGCTATCCAGCGTGATGCCGAATAGCGGCGCAAGCCGCTCGCACACCTGCGCGCGAATCTGCGGCGCGTGCTGCCCGATCCCGGCGGTAAACACCAGCGCATCCAGCCCGCCCATTACCACGGCAAGCTTGCCCACTTCCTGCGCGATCCGGTACGTGTAGAAGTCGATCGCGAGCTTCGCTTGCGCGCTGTCGCTTGCCAGCAGTTCGCGCATGTCGCTGCTCACGCCGGAAAGACCCTTGAGCCCCGAGTCGTGATACAGCAGCTTCTGGATTTCGTCGTGGCCCATGCCGCGTTCCATCATCCACAGCACCGCGCCCGCATCGAGCGCGCCGCAGCGCGTGCCCATCGGCAGGCCGTCTAGCGCGGTGAGGCCCATGGTGGTCTCCACGCTCTTGCCGTCGTGCATCGCGCACAGGCTCGCGCCGTTGCCCAGATGCGCGACCACGACGCGACCGCGTGCGATCTCGGGTGCGACGGCATGCAGATGATGGGCGATGTACTCGTACGAAAGGCCGTGAAAGCCGTAGCGGCGCACGCCCTCCTCGTAGTAGTGATAGGGCAGCGCGAAGAGCTGCGCCATGATGTCGTTGCCGGCGTGGAAGGCCGTATCGAAGCACGCCACCTGCGGCAACTCGGGCGCGGCAATGCGCACCGCGCGAATCGCCGCGAGATTGTGCGGCTGATGCAGCGGCGCGAGCGGCGTGAGCGAGTCGAGTTCGGCGATCACCTGATCGTCGATGAGCGTCGCGTCCTTGAAATGCGAGCCGCCATGCACCACGCGATGACCGATCGCAGCGGGCGGCGTGTCGCGCAAGCCCACCGCAAGCACGAGGCGCAGCAGGCGGAACGCGGCGTCGTGATCGGCCACCTGCGCCACAGGGAACTTCTGGTCGACGATCAGGCGGCCATCGGCCATATGCGCTTCCAGACGCGGCGCCACGCCGATGCCCTCGATCTGGCCGCCCGCGCCCAGAATCGCGCGTGCGCCGGCTTGCACGTTCGGATCGTCGATTACGCGATACACCGAACACTTGATGCTCGACGAACCGGCGTTGACCACCAGCACGATCTGGCCTTCGCCGTGTTCGTTCCCGTGCGCGTGAGCGTTCTCGACATTCATTTACAGCACCTCCGCGTTCTGCCGCGTGCGCCGCGCATGGGCGAGCAGTACGGCGATGGCGCAGCTGCCGATGCGCGAGCGCACCGTGTCCGCGCGGCTCGTGAGGATGATCGGCACGCGCGCGCCCAGCACGATGCCCGCCGCGCCCGCGCCCGCGAGGAAGGTCAACTGCTTGGCGAGCATGTTGCCGGCTTCCAGGTCGGGCACCAGCAGGATGTCGGGGTCGCCCGCCACCGGCGAATGAATGCCTTTGACGCGTGCGGCTTCGGCGCTGATAGCGTTGTCGAAGGCGAGCGGCCCGTCGAGCAGGCCGCCTTCGATCTGGCCGCGATCGGCCATCTTGCACAGCGCCGCGGCGTCGATGGTCGAGGGCATCTTCTCGGACACCGTTTCGACCGCGGCGAGGATCGCCACCTTGGGCGTGTCGATGCCGAGCGCCCGCACAAGATCGATGGCGTTGCGCACGATGTCGGCCTTGTCGGCGAGCTTGGGGAAGATGTTGACGGCGGCGTCGGTGATGAAAAGCGGCTTGTGATACGTGGGCACATCCATCGCGAAGACATGCGAGAGACGCCGCTCCGTGCGCAGACCGTTTGCGCCCGAGGCCACTTCGTGCAGCAGTTCGTCGGTGTGCAGGCTGCCCTTCATGAGCAATTCGGCCTCGCCGGAGCGCACCGCGAGCACCGCGCGCGCGGCGGCGGCGTGGCTGTGCGGCGCATCGACAATCGCCACGTTGTCGAGCGAGAGATTCGCCTCCTGCGCGAGCGCGCGTATCTTCGCTTCCGGGCCGACCAGGATCGGCGCGATCAGGCCCAGATTGGCGGCATCGAGCGCCCCCGTGAGCGACGATACGTCGCACGGATGGGCAACCGCCGTGGGCACGGGCGCAAGACCCGCGCAACGCGACAGCAGGATCGAGTACTTGTCGGGCGTTGTAGTCATTTCAGGCTCCACGCAAAGCATGTTCGAACGCGAATGTGACGACGGCTTGGACCATCCCGGCCAGGGCCGTGCGTGATTGCCGCGCGGACCCCGGTTTCGCACGGTCATGCTGCGCCGCGCAAAGCGCCAATAGTGTAGTCCAGCGCGCTTTGACGAGCGCTCAAGGTGGCCGATGCAGGCGTCATCACATGCATCGCGCATGATCGCGGGTGGACGCGGCGCGGGCCACGCAGCAAAGCGCCGCACGCATCGACATGTTTGTTGTCACGCCGCATTCATGCCACGGCGCGATCATGGAGCGTTGGTGACCCGGCAGCGCGATCCGGCCCGCCTTGACTTTCCGCGAGGCGCTGCCTAGATTGGACTTTTGCAGTGCAGCATGACTGCTGCGTGCGCTCGCCTGTGCCTGGCTGTTGCGCGACGCGCGCCCCGTTAAAGGAGATTCGTGTCGTGGCAGTTTCCGCCCTCTCGTCCGCTTCCTCGCCTTCGTCTGCCGCTCCGGCGACTTCCCCTTCCGTCGCACCGTTCTGGTCCCTCTGGCCGCTATCGTCTCTCCCGTCTTTCCCCCCATTCCAGACCTTGCCGCCGTTCCAGCCGATCGCCGACGCTTTTGCCGAATCGGCCGAAGCCGCCCAATCTGCATTCGGCAATGTGCTCGGCAACGCGTGGCAGAGCGCGATCTCGCAGGCAACCGCGCCGTTTGGCGGCTTCGCCCCGACGCGCGAGCCATCGGCGGCGGCCAGCCTGCCCACTGCGCCCAGATTGCCCGCTGCTGCGCCCGCCGCGATCCAGCCGCTGTTCGATTACCTGTACGACGCCTGGCAGCGCAGCGTGCTGTTCCTCGACGTGCTGCGCGAGCGCGGCAATCAGACCTGGCTGCACGAAAAGGCCGGCATGCCGCCGGTGCTCGCGTTCGACTACGACGTGATCGTCGATGGCCGCGAACTCGACGATCCCTGCAACTACGCACTCCTGCGCATCAAGCCGGAGGAGGGCGTGCAGACCGATCCGCGCATGCGCCCATTCGTGGTGATCGATCCGCGCGCCGGGCATGGACCCGGCATCGCGGGCTTCAAGATGGACAGCGAAGTGGGCATCGCGCTGCGCAAGGGGCATCCCTGTTACTTCGTGACCTTCTTCCCGGTGCCGATCGACACGCAGACGATCGAATCGGTCGGCAAGGCCGAAGCCGTGTTCCTGCGCAAGGTGCGCGAACTGCATGCCGATGCCGACGGCCTGCCGTTCGTGATCGGCAACTGCCAGGGCGGCTGGGCAGCCGCGCTGCTCGCGGCTTCGGCGCCTTCGCTGGTCGGCCCGCTGATGCTGGCAGGCTCGCCGCTGTCGTACTGGGCCGGTGTGATCGGCAAGAATCCGATGCGCTATTCGGGCGGCATGCTGGGCGGCTCGTGGGCTTCGTCGCTGGCCGCCGATCTGGGCGATGGCCATTTCGACGGCGCGTACCTGGTGCAGAACTTCGAAAACCTGAATCCGGCCAATACGTTCTGGGGCAAGCTCTATAACCTCTACGCGCACGTCGATACGGAGCGCGAGCGTTTCCTCGAATTCGAGCGCTGGTGGGGCGGCCATTTCCAGCTCAATCGCGCGGAAATCGACTGGATCGTGCAGAACCTGTTCGTCGGCAATCACCTCACGCGCAACGAGGTGTACGCAAAGAACGCGCGCTCGCCGGTGGATCTGCGCAATATCCGTACGCCGATCATCGTGCTGGCATCGTGGGGCGACAACATCACGCCGCCGCAACAGGCGCTCAACTGGATTCCCGATCTCTACGCGAGCGTCGATGAAATCGTCGCGAACGAGCAGGTGATCGTGTATTGCCTGCACGACAAGGTGGGTCACCTGGGCATCTTCGTTTCCGCTAGCGTGGCGAATAAGGAGCACACCGAATTATTTTCGGCGCTCGATCTGATCGACGTGCTGCCGCCGGGGCTCTACGAGGCTAAGATCACCGATACGAGCCCGGAAGCGGGGCGCCTGGACGCGATCGAAGGGCGTTACGAGATCCGCTTCGAGCGCCGCTCGATCGAGGATGTACTCGCGCTCGACGATGGCCGCGAGGACGAGCAGCCGTTCGAAGTCGTGCGTCGTTTCGCCGAGAACAACCAGCGTATTTACGACCTGTTTATTTCGCCGCTCGTGCGCGGTTCGAGCAATGCGCTCACCGCGCATCTGCTGCGCGAGACGCATCCTTCGCGCGTGGAGCGCAGCGTGTTCAGCGATGCGAACCCGGCGCTGGCCGTGCTGCCCGCCATCGCCGAAGCGGTGCGCGCACATCGCAAACCGGCTGCGCCCGACAACCCCTTCACGCTGATCGAAAAGCAGGTGTCGGCGAGCATCGAAGGCGCATGGGATGCCTACCGCGATGCACGCGATGCGTGGGTCGAACGCACCTTTTACAGCATCTACACCGCGCCGTGGGTGCAGGCGTTGGTGGGCGTCGCGCCCAATACTCCGCTCGATCCGATCGCGCCGCCGCTTTCGGCGCTGCGCAAGGAGCTTGCGCAGACGCGCCTGCGTGCGGCACGCGCGCATCTGCACAACGGCTCGCTGCTCGATGCGTTCATGCGCGTACTCGCCTATCTTGCCGACGAAATGCATGTGGTGCAGTACCGGCCGTTCCAGCGCATGCGCGAACTGGGCCGCGAGTATCTGGGCGACCGGCAGCCCAGCATCGCCGAGCTCAAGGATGCGGCGCGTCGCCAGGGCGCGATCGTGCAGCTCGATGCGCATGCCGCCATCCACGCGCTGCCCGATCTCGTGCCCGACGCGCGCACGCGCCGCACGCTGATGGCGGTGGTGTATCAGGTGGCGACGGCCTACCAGCCGCTCGAAGGCGAGCGCGCCGAGCGTTTTGCCGAAGTGCAGCGCGTGCTGGGTCTGGAGCCGGGCAGCGAGAAAGACGCACTGCCGCCGCCGCCCGGAAGCGGTGGTGCAGGCAGCGCGGGGGGCGCTGAAGGGGACAAGCCCGGTGGCGAGACGCAAGCGGCCCCCACGGGCTCGCAGGGGGCCGCAGCGGGGTGGGCACCGGCGGCTTCTGCTGCGCCTGTCGCCGTGAAGGCCGCGAAGCCTGCCGCTACGGCGCGCACTCGCGCGGTGGCCACGAAGACCGGCAAGGCCGCCCGGCCCGCTGCCGCCGAAAAAGCCGCGCCCGCGGTGGTGGAGAAACCGAAGCGCGCGGCGCGTCCGCCCTCGAAGGTGAAGGCGGCTGCTGCGGCGGCAGCGCAAGCGGTCGCCGCGCCGGAGCCGAAAGCGCCCGCAACCAGGGCTTCCGCCGCGCGCGGATCGCGCACGACGAATGCGCCGTCCGCCACGCGCGCCGCCAGTCCTGCCGCGGCGCGCCGCCGGTCTTCGCGCGCAGGCGAGTAAGCCACAGCAAAGCGCGGGGCGGCTGGCTCAAGCTGGCCGCCTCGCGCTTTTGATTGAGTTGTGACTGCAACCATAACCGTCATCGAGGTCAGCCATGCAGACTTCTTCCGACCGTCCGCTCGCCGGCATGCGTGCGCTCGTGACCGGCGTGGCGAACGCCGAATCGATCGCCTACGGTTGCGCGCGCGCCTTCGCGGAACTCGGCGCGGAACTCGCGCTCACCTATCTCAACGACAAAGCCAGGCCCTACGTCGAGCCGCTTGCCACGGAACTCGGCGCGACGATGCTGCTGCCGCTGAACGTCGAAGACGATACGCAGCTTGACGCCGTGTTCGAAGCGCTGCGCGACCAATGGGGCACGCTCGACATCATGCTGCACTCCATCGCCTACGCGCCGAAAGCCGATCTGCAAGGCGGTCTGCTTGATTCCTCGGCGCAGGGTTTTGCTTACGCGATGGATGTGTCGTGCCATTCATTCATTCGGATGGCGAAGCGATCCGTTCCGCTAATGAAAAACGGCGGCACGTTGTTCGCGATGAGCTACGACGGCGCGAATCGCGTGGTGCCGAATTACAACCTGATGGGGCCGGTAAAAGCCGCGCTGGAAGCGTCGTGCCGCTATCTGGCGTATGAACTCGGGCCGCGCGGCATCCGCGTGCATGCCGTATCGCCGGGACCGCTGAAGACCCGTGCGGCCTCCGGCCTGCCGGATTTCGATCGCATGCTCGCCGATGCGGTCGAGCGCGCGCCGCTAGGCGAACTGGTCGACATCATGGACGTTGGCTATGCGACCGCTTATCTGGCGACGCGCTATGCACGCCGTCTCACCGGCAATACGGTCTATGTCGACGGCGGCGCGCACATCATGGCCTGATGCTTCAATCGCATTGAAGCAAGGCGGAATTACCAGCGGCGATAGCCGTAGTCATCATGGCGATCGCCCCAGCGGCGCTCGCCTCCCCAGCGATGATCGTCCCAATGGCGCTCCTGCCATTGATGTTCATGCCAGCGGCGTTCTTCCCAGCGTCGATCGTCATGCCAGCCCACATAGGTCGGAGCCGCAGCAGCGTAGACCGGCGCGGGCGCACCAATCGAAACGCCGACTGACACACCGGCCATCGCGGTTTGCGAAATAGCGAGAATCGTTGCTCCCGCACCCAATGCGGCGATGAGTTTCTTGTTCATTCGAGCCTCCTGGCGTTCGATGAATGGACGACCCCAATCTAGCGTGCGCTACCGCTTTCTGAATTACGAATCTGCAACAATGATCTCGATTTGAAGCAATTCAGTAAGGGATGAATGGCGAGCCGCCAATCGATAAAAAGCCTAAAAAAAGGCCCTCACAGCGGATTGTGCGGGATTTTCCGAACGCGTAAGCGCGATCGGCGATGATGCAGATTTTTGCGCATTGCGGAAATACGTTACGTAGGGCTTTCATGCGGAATTCGCAACAACCCGTAAATATCCGTAATAAGCTGCGTCTCGCACGTAACCTATGTAACGCTCTAAAACCCTAGACTCGCGTCTTACTGTGGCGCAAGGCAGCCAGCCTCGCGCCCTTGCAAGGCAGAGCAATGATCATCGAAGGCAACGCCATCCGTTCGTCGCACGCGCGCGGCGAAACGAAGAATGTTGCGAGAGCAACCATCTCGCCGGCCAGGCGTGCTGGGAACACCTTTTTCAAGCTGCTTTATCGCTATACGCACACTCGCGCCTGGCGTCACAACGAACGACTTGCGCATGGCGTGGCGCTCGAACGTGACCAAACGGGGCGGCTTGCTGGCATGCGCATTCGCTCACGCACGCTCGCTTGCGTGAATGGCCAGATCGCCATGCAGCCTGAAGAAAGCGATGAAATGCGCGAATGCCATCTGATCGCCACCGGCCCGTCGGTCAACAGCATTGACTACCGCGCACTACCGATGCAGCACGTGCTCGGTGTCAATGGCGCGATTGCGCTGGCCGCAAAGCAAGGCGTGCGCTTCGACTATTACTGCATCGTCGATTCGGGTTTCGTGCGCAACCGGCCCGATCTGGTCGAGCGCGTGATTGCCGAACCGCTCACGTTGTTTGCCACGCCGCTCGTGCTCTGGCATATCGTCGAGCGCTTTGGCATCGAGCGTCTTCGTTGTCGCGTGTTCATACTCGACGATATGTTGTTTCCCGCCGGACGCCGCGCGCCGAAGCCTTCTGAATTGCAGGCGATTTACGATTCGCGTGCACTCGCGCTATTCGACGCGCCGCAGCCGCTTGGCTTCAGTCTGGATTTGCGGCGCGGCGTGTTCGACGGCCGCACCGTGGCTTATACGGGCCTCCAGGTGCTGGTGGCGCTCGGTTTCAGGCGGCTTTTTCTGCATGGCGTCGATCTGGCTTCAGCGCGGCGTACGCCGCGCTTCTACGAATCGGCAGGCGACATGCAGCCCAGTTATCTCGATGAGAATTTCGCGGACTTCATCGAGCCGTCGTTTCGCCACGCCGCTGCGCTGCTCGCGCGACGCGGGATCGACGTGCGCAATCTCTCGCTGGAGAGCGCGCTGGGCGACGATATTTTTCCGAAGCTGCACTGGCAGTCGCTCGTGCCGGGCGCTGCGCGTGAGCGCGCGACGCGTTCAGGCGCGTAGTGAAAAGCGCGCCAGCGCGGATGTAAAAAAGCCGGGGCGTGCCGCGGCTCTTTCATTGCGGCGGAACGTGGTTATTGCACCGCGACCGCGCCGAAGTTCTGGCGGCCGAACGGGCTCACCTGATAGCCGCTCACGTTGTTGCGCGTGATGGCCGATGCGGTCGGATAACCGAGCGGAATCCACAGCGCCTGATCGTGGATGATCTTCTGCGCGGCGTCGTAGAGCTTCACGCGTTTGGCCTGATCGGCGGTGGTTTTGCCTTCGGTGATCAGCTTGTCGAGCTGCGGATCGCAAAAGCGCGCGAAGTTGATGCCCGACTGCACCGCGTTGCAGCTAAAGAGCGGCGAGAGGTAGTTGTCGGGGTCGCCGTTGTCGCCGGCCCAGCCCATGAAGAGCGTGTCGTGCTGGCCTTGCTTGGCCTGCTTGATCAGCTCGCCCCATTCGATCACCTTGATCTCCGCCTTCACGCCGATCTTCGCGAAATCGGCCTGCAGCAGCTCCGCCCCCGCGCGCGGGTTCGGATTGAGCACGCTGCCGTTCGGGCGCACCCAGATTGTGGTCGAGAAGCCGTTCGGCACGCCCGCTTCGGCGAGCAGTTGTTTGGCCTTCGCGACGTCATACGGATACGGTTGGATCGACTTGTCGTAGCCCCAGGTGGTGGGCGGCCACGGATTGGTCGCGGGCGTGGCGGTGTTGTCGAACACCGTCTTCAGGTACGTCGTGCGGTCGAACGCGAGGTTCAGCGCCTCGCGCACCTTGGGGTTGTCGAGCGGCTTCTTCTGCGTGTTGAGCGCGACGAAGGCGGTCATGAAGGCGGGCTTCTGCACCACCTTGAGCGATGTGTCGGTCTTCGCGTCGGCGACATCCTGCGGCTTGGGCGAAAGCGCGATCTGGCATTCGCCGGCCTTGACCTTCTGCGCGCGCACGGCGGCGTCGGGCGTGATGGCGTAAATCAGGCGGTCGATCTTCGGCTTGGGCCCCCAGTAGGACGGGTTCACGTCGTAGCGGATCACCGCGTCCTTCGTATAGCTCTTGAGCGCGAAGGGGCCGGTGCCCACCGGTTTGGCGTTCAGGTCGACCTGCTTGCCGGCCTTGAGCAGCTGATCGGCGTACTCGGCGGAATAGATCGAGGCAAAGCCCATCGAGAGGATCGGCAGGAAGGTGGCGTTCGGCTCGTTGAGTTCGAACTTCACGGTGTTCGCGTCGACCTTGCTCACCGATTTGACCAGCTTCGCGAGGCCCATCGACTGCGCGTGCGGGAAGCCGCTTGCGCCCGCCACCTTGTGCCACGGGTTGTCGTCGTCGAGCATGCGCTCGAAGGTGAAGACCACGTCGTCGGCGTTAAACGTACGCGTGGGCTTGAACCATTCGGTGGTCTGGAACTGCACGTTCGGGCGCAGGTGGAAGGTGTAGGTGAGGCCGTCGGTGCTGACGTCCCACGACTGCGCGAGCGCAGGCACGACCTTCTTCTGCGCTTCGTCATAGGCGACGAGGGCGTTGAAGATCACATCGGCGGACGCGTTGGTCGTCACGAGCGAGTTGAACTGCACGACGTCGAAGCCGTCCGGGCTCGATTCCGTGCAGACCGTGAGCGGTTTCGCGAGCGCGGGCGTGGCCGCGCAGGCGAGCAGCGCGCTGAGCGCGGCGGCGAGCACGGGAGCGGGCGTGGTGAAGCGCATGGGATCTCCGTTGGTCCGTTTAGCCGGTGTCGGCAAGGGTGGTCGGGGTGGTCGAGGTGGCCAGTCGCGGGGCCGCGTGGCTCGCAGGCAACCCCCGCGCGCCACGCACGGGGCGCGATCGTGGAAAGCTTATCGAAGGGAAATTGCCCAGACAACAAATTAATCCGCATACCCATATGGGGTGGGATCTGAGGTTGGATCGGAGGCGGGATCGGACAGGCCGGAAATGAAGCGCGGCGCATAAGCATGCGCCGCGTGGGTCAAGCTGTGCTGCTGCCGTGCGCAGGCTCAGTGCTGCGCCGTGCGCGGCTTGCGCGGCGCGCGCTCGAAGGCGCGGTCGTAGAGCCAGCGGGGCAGTGCGCCCAGCAGCGTGGCGACCACGCGCATCGGCCACGGGAACACCGCGAACGAGGTGCCGCGCGCGATCGCATCGGCGCTGGCGGCGGCGAAGCGGTCGGCGTCCATCAGGAACGGCATGCGGTACGGGTTCTTCGCCGTCATCGGCGTGCGGATGTAGCCCGGCGCGATGGTGACGACGGGCACGTTGAACGGCCGCATCTCCACGCGCAACGCTTCGAGATAGGCGAACGCGGCCGCCTTCGACGCGCTGTACGCGCCGGAACCCGGCAGGCCGCGCACGCCCGCCACGCTCGCGATGCCCACCAGCGTGCCGCGCTTCGCCTCGGCCATCGCCTGGGCGAACGGCTCGAAGGTGGCGACCATGCCGAAGTAGTTGGTGTCCATCACGTCGCGGAAGGTGGCGAGGTCGCCGTGACCGGTGAGCGCGCCGCGGCTCACGCCGGCATTGGCGATCACCACGTCGGGCATGCCGTGCTCCGCCACGAAGGCGTGCGCGGCGGCGGCGAGCGCATCGGCGTCGCGCACGTCGGCGCCATAGAGCGAGATGGGGTGCTGCGGATGGGACTGGCGGAATGCTTCCAGGGCGTCGGTGCGGCGTGCGACCAGGCCGAGGATGGCGCCGCGCCGCGCGTACTCGGCGGCGAGGGCGGCGCCGATGCCGCTCGACGCGCCGGTGATGAAGACCTTCAAGGGCTGTGTCATACCGGCGCGCGCGCTCACATTTTCTTCGCGCGGATCTGCGAAATGATGTAGTCCATCACCTGCAGCGTGGCCGGGTCGGCCTTGTCTTCGGAAACCTGCATCAGCGCCGGGCCGGTTTCATACTTGCCCTGGATCGCGATGGTCGGCACGCCGTCGATCTTGTATGCGTCGAGCAGGCCCTTGTCGCGCTGCAGCGCGCTTTGCGTCGAGAACGAGTTGTACGCGTCCATGTACTTCTTCGTGTCGACGCCCTGCGTGGCGAGGAATTTGGCCTGGTCTTCCGGCGTCAGCAGGTAGTTCTTGTTGACGTGGATCTCATGGAACACGACCGGCGTGAGCTTCTGCGCGAGGCCCAGCGCGTCGAGCGCGTAGTACATCTTCGAATGCGGGATGAAGTCGTCGCGGAACGCCACCGGCACGCGCTTGAAGACGATGTCCGGACCTTGTCGGGCGATCCAGCTTTCGAGGAACGGGTCGAGCGCGTTGCAGTGCGGGCAGCCATACCAGAAGAATTCGACGACTTCGATCTTGCCTGCGGGCACGGTGAGCGGCTGGGCCTGCTTCAGGACCGTGTATTCCTTGCCGGCGACGGGAGCGGCCGGCGACGCGTGCGCCGCGCCGGCGAGCATCGAGAGCGAGAGTACAAGCGTTCCGAGAATGCGTTTCATAGCGTGTTGTTCCAGTGAACGGGGCCGGCGGCGTCCGGCCAGGCAGCACGCCGGTGCAGGTTGTGCGCGGCGTGCGAGTGTTGAAGTGTGGGTCGGACGCGCGCGGCGTCCGCTCTTCGCGTGTTACTGCTTCGTGAAGCGGATGACGGCGGTGTCGATCCCGGCATCTGACAGACGCTGACGGGTCGAGTTCATGTCATCGAATTTCGAGAACGGCCCGATGCGCACGCGGAAATATGTGACACCGCCCGCGTCGCGCTGCGTGACCTTCGATTCGAAGCCCTGGAACGCCAGACGCGCGCGTTGTTGTTCCGCGTCGCCCGAGGTCTTGTAGGCGCCCACCTGCAGGAAGTAGCCGGTGTTGGCGTCGCCGGGCGTGGGCGCGGCGGAGCCCGGTTGCGCGGGCTTGGCGGCGGGCGGCGTGGTGTTGGGCGTGTTCTTCAGCGGCTGGTTGTTGGCGAACTGCTGAAGCGCCTGGTTAGCCTGGCTCGATGGTTGTTGCGCCGATTGCTGCGGCTGCGGCTTCTTCGCGATGGTCGTGCCGTTGTCGCCAGTGGACGGCTTGGGTGCGACGGCCACGCCGTTGTTCGCGGCGGCATTGCCGTTGTCGGCACCTGCGTTCGGGGCGTTGCCCGACGGCGGCACTTCGACGATCTGCGGCTCTTCGAGCATGCCCGAGGACTGCGACTGGCTGGTGGTCTGGCCCGGCGCCGTGTTGGGCGGCGTGCTCTGCGCGGCCTGCGGCGTTACCGGCTGGCCCGGCGACTTGCCCTGCAGCGGGCGATTCGGATCGTACTGCTCGCTCTGGCTCGCATCCGAGGCGGCCGGCGGCGCGACTTTCGAGACGAACGGCGTAGGGGAGCGCGTGATGTAGAGCGCGACGACCACGGCGATCGCAAGGCCGACAATCAGGCCCAGCACGACGCCGACGAACGTACCCCCGGACTGTTTCGACTGCGGTTTTATAGTGCGGCGCGCTTTAGCAATCGGTTGTGCCATCGTCTGAATCACCTGCAAACAAGAGTATTCCGGAACGGCGCACCCAGCCGGGCACGCCCCAAACATGTCGTCATGCGTTTTGGACGGAGCGCCCGCGCGACGGGCGCCGCGCGGGTGGGCCAAGGCCGCTTTACATGCGCTCGGGAGCCGAGACGCCGATCACGGCGAGGCCGTTCGCCAGCACCTGGCGCGTGGCCGCGAGCAGCGCGACGCGCGCATCGCGCACGGCTGCGTCGTCCACGAGAACGCGTTCGGCATTGTAGAACGAGTGGAATTCAGCCGCGAGTTCACGCAGGTAGAACGCCACGGCGTGCGGTGCCAGTTCCGCAGCGGCATGCGTGAGCATGTCGGGGAATTCGGCGAGTTTCGCGATGAGCGCAAGCGCCCGTTCGCTCGACAGCGGCGAAAGATCGACGTTGGGCAGCGCGGCGAGGTTGCCGCCGTGCTTGCCTTGCCAGTCGCCGAGAATCGACGAGATACGCGCGTGCGCGTACTGCACGTAGTACACCGGGTTTTCGTCGTTTTCCTTCAGCGCGAGGTCGATGTCGAACACGAATTCGGTGTCGGCCTTGCGCGAAATCAGGAAGAAGCGCACGGCGTCGCGGCCGCGGCGGATGGTCGCTTCGTCGAGCAGGTCAGGCGAGACATCGCCGCCCGCGCGGTCCACGTCAGCGCCGCCCGACCATTCGATCAGGTCGCGCACCGTCACGTAGCTGCCCGCGCGCTTGGAGATCTTCACTTCCGCGCCGTCGCGCATGACGGTGACCATCTTGTGCAGCACGTAGTCGGGGTAGCCCTTGGGGATGCCCACGCCCATGGCCTGCAGGCCCGCGCGCACGCGCGCGATGGTGCCGTGGTGGTCGGAGCCCTGGATATTGATGACCTTGGTGAAGCCGCGCTCCCACTTGGTGACGTGGTAGGCGACGTCCGGCAGGAAGTACGTGTAGGTGCCGTCGGACTTGCGCATCACGCGGTCCTTGTCGTCGCCGTAGTCGGTGGTCTTGAGCCACAGCGCGCCGTCCTGCTCGTAGGTCTGGCCGGAGGCGATCAGCGCCTCGACGGTCTTCTCGACGCGGCCTTCCTTGTACAGCGACGATTCGAGGTAATAGCGGTCGAACTTCACGCCGAAGGCCTGCAGATCCAGATCCTGCTCGTGGCGCAGGTAGGCCACGGCGAAGCGGCGGATCGATTCGAGATCCTCCGGGTCCTTCGCGCCCGTGACGGGTTCGCCGTCCTTGGCCGCGACGGTTGCGCCCGCGAGGTAGTCGCGCGCGATGTCGGCGATGTATTCGCCGTTGTAGGCGGCTTCCGGCCAGCCCGCGTCGCCCGGCTTCAGGCCGCGTGCGCGCGCCTGGGTCGACAATGCGAGGTTGCCGATCTGCACGCCCGCGTCGTTGTAGTAGAACTCGCGGTGCACGTCCCAGCCCTGCGAGGCCAGCACATTCGAGATCGCGTCGCCCAGCGCCGCCTGGCGGCCGTGGCCGACGTGCAGCGGGCCGGTGGGGTTGGCCGACACGAACTCGACCAGCACATGCTTGCCGGCGTCGCGCTGCGACTGGCCGAACGCGGCGCCTTCGGCGAACACGGCGTTCAGGACCGAGCGCTTGGCTTCGGCGCTCAGGCGCAGGTTGATGAAGCCGGGGCCGGCGACTTCGGCGTCGGCGACGAGGCCCGCTGCGGCGGGCAGCGCCTTCACGGCGTCGACGATCTGCTGGGCCAGCGCGCGCGGGTTGGCGCGCAGCGGCTTGGCGAGCTGCATCGCCACGTTGCAGGCCACGTCGCCATGCGCGGCGACCTTCGGACGCTCCAACGCGATGGCGGGCATGACGAATGCGGCCTCGGTGGCGCCTTCGGTGGCCTTCGCCACCTGGGCGACGGCGTCGGCGAGCAGAGTCTCCAGGGTGTGTTTCTGTGCGGGCAGCATGCTTGTTGCAAGTCCTGTGCGGGTAGTTTGGGTGCGGGGCCGTCCGCGTGGTCGCGGATGCGGCGCGTGCCGTCGAATTCGGTGAGAGCGGGCGGGGCGTGCCGTCCGGCCGCATCGTCCTCGCGCTGCGTGCGTCAAACTGGCGCTCCAGCGTGCCGGACGGGCGTGCCGCGCCCTGCGGGTAATTCCGTTCAGACGGATTTTAGCAGGTGCTAATATGTGAAATGAGAAGCCCGGCCAGGCGCGGGTTCCGGTCGCAACGCGCTCAACCTAGAAAATCAAAAGGGAACAGTCATGCTGATTACGTTCAAATGCCACGCGTCGCCCGACGTGCTGATGCTCGACAGTCTCGCTCAATATCTTCTCGGCATTATCGGCAAGCGGCTGGGCGAACGCGGCGTCATCATGCACGATGAACTCGATCTGGCGATCAGCAAGCTCGAATCAGCCATCGCGGTGGACAAGAAGGAACGCGCCGAACACGACGGCCATTTTCACGAGGGCGAAGAAGGCCACGAACCGCACGAACTGCCGCCTGGGCTCGCGCAGCGCGCATTTCCGTTCCTCGACATGCTGCGTGCGGCGAAGAAGGAAGACAACGACATCATGTGGGGCGTCTGAAGCGCGCCTCGCTCGATCCGCAGTACGAAAACAAAGAGCCCGCATGATCTGCGGGCTCTTTGTTTTGCGTCACTGGCTTGCGCTTACTGGCTGGCTGCCGCCGGCTCAGCGGTTTCGGCAGCCGATGCCGCACCCTTCTTCATCTTCTTTTTCTTCGGCTTCTTCACGTGTTTCTCAGTGGGCGCCGAATACGACGACACGGCGCTCGACTCGTGCACCGCGGAGGCCGGTTGCGCGAATGCCGGCTGTGCGAGTGCGGCGACGCCGAAGGCGGTCAACATCAACATCAGCTTCTTCATACGATTGTTCTCCGTCGAGGTTGCTTCGATCTGTTTTTAAGGACTTGCTGATGAGCGAGCTGGCGCGCGACGGGGCGATGCCTGCCGCGCTTGGGCCGCATTGAGCCAAGGGTGATGCGCGGCCATCTTACAAAGCCGAAAAATTCCGTGCGCGAAATATTCAGGCTATCGGTTTGCGTATGTCACCGCTGTCGGGCCGCTGCAACGATGCGTTGCGTTGTGTTGCGTTGTGATACGCGGCCCGAATGCGGGATAGCCTGCGACGGCCTTAAAGCAGCGGCGCGAGCGCGCGGCGCGCGTCCTCGGCGGACAGCGCCATGCGCATGCCGAAATCGGTGAGCTGATCCTGCGCGATCTTGCCGACCGAGAAGTACGTGCTGTCCGGATGCGCGAGATAGAAGCCCGACACGCTCGCGGCCGGCAGCATCGCCAGCGATTCAGTCACGCTCATGCCGATCTCGTTCGCCTGCAGGACCTCGAACATATCGCGCTTGACGAGGTGATCCGGGCACGCCGGATAGCCCGGCGCCGGACGGATGCCCGTGTACTTTTCGGCGATCAGTGCGTCGTTGTCGAGCGTTTCGCTTGCCGCGTAGCCCCACAGGTCGCGGCGCACGCGCGCGTGCAGCGCTTCGGCGAAGGCTTCCGCGAAACGGTCGGCGAGCGCCTTGAGCATGATCGCGCTGTAGTCGTCGTGATCCTTCTCGAACTGTGCTTCCTTCACGTCCACGCCGATACCCGCCGTGACCGCGAACATGCCGATGTAATCGGCCTTGCCCGACGACTTCGGCGCGATGAAGTCGGCCAGGCACCGGTTCGGGCGCATCACGCCGTCGACCACCGGCCGCACCGACTGCTGGCGCAGATTGCGCCACGTGAGCGCGACTTCGGTGCGCGACTCGTCGGTGTAGATCTCGATGTCGTCGTCGTTCACCGTGTTGGCGGGCAAGAGCGAGAGCACGCCATTGGCCTGCAGCCAGCGGCCCTGAATCAGACGCGAGAGCATCGACTTCGCATCGGAGAACACCTTGCGCGCCGACTCGCCCACGATCTCGTCGTTGAGAATCTGCGGATACGGCCCGGCCAGATCCCAGGTCTGGAAGAACGGACCCCAGTCGATGTACTGCGCGAGTTCGTTCAGATCGTAGTTCCTGAACACGCGGCGGCCGATGAACTTGGGCTTCACGGGCTCGAAATGCGTCCAGTCGATCTTGGTCTTGTTGGCGCGCGCCTCTGCGAGCGTCACCATCGGCAGCGCCTTCTTGTTGGCGTGCTGTTCGCGAACGCGGTCGTAGTCGGTCTTGAGATCGTCGATGTATTTCGCCGCGCCTTCGTCGGACAGCAGGCTCGACGCCACCGACACCGAACGCGACGCATCCGGCACATACACCACCGGGCCTTCGTAATTCGGCGCGATCTTCACGGCCGTGTGCACGCGCGAAGTGGTCGCGCCGCCAATCAGCAGCGGAATCTTCTTCACGCGGAAGTAGTCGTCGCGCTGCATTTCGCTGGCGACGTAGGCCATTTCTTCGAGCGACGGCGTAATCAGGCCCGAGAGGCCGATGATGTCCGCGCCCTCGACCTTCGCCTTGGCGAGGATCTCGTTGCACGGGACCATCACGCCCATGTTGACCACTTCGAAGTTATTGCACTGAAGCACCACCGACACGATGTTCTTGCCGATGTCGTGCACGTCGCCCTTGACGGTCGCGATGACGATCTTGCCCTTCGCGCGCACGTCCGCGCCCGATTCGGCGAGCAGGCGCTTTTCTTCCTCGATGAACGGAATCAGGTGCGCGACGGCCTGCTTCATCACGCGCGCCGACTTCACCACCTGCGGCAGGAACATCTTGCCCTGACCGAACAGGTCGCCGACGATGTTCATGCCGTCCATCAGCGGGCCTTCGATCACGTTGATCGGACGCCCGCCCGCGCCCATGATCTTCGCGCGCGCTTCTTCGGTATCTTCGACGATGAAGTTGGTGATGCCGTGCACGAGCGCGTGCGCCAGACGCTTTTCGACTTCCTGGTTGCGCCACTCCAGGTTCTCTTCCTTCTTCGCCGCGCCGGTCTTGAACTTGTCGGCGATTTCCAGCAGCCGGTCGGTGGCGTCTTCGCGGCGGTTGAGCACCACGTCTTCCACGCGCTCGCGCAGTTCGGGATCGAGATCGGCGTAGACGCCCAGCTGCCCCGCGTTGACGATGCCCATGTCCATGCCCGCCTGGATGGCGTGGTAGAGGAACACGGTATGGATCGCCTCGCGCACCGGGTCGTTGCCGCGGAACGAGAACGACACGTTCGACACGCCGCCGCTGATCTTCGCGTGCGGCAGGTTCTGCTTGATCCAGCGCGTGGCTTCGATGAAGTCCACCGCGTAGTTGTTGTGCTCCTCGATGCCCGTGGCGACCGCGAAGATGTTCGGATCGAAGATGATGTCTTCGGGCAGGAAGCCCACTTCGTTTACCAGCACGTCGTACGAGCGCTTGCAGATTTCAATCTTGCGCTGGTAGGTGTCGGCCTGACCGGTTTCGTCGAAGGCCATCACCACGGCCGCCGCGCCGTAGCGGCGGATCAGCTTCGCGTGATGGATGAACGGCTCGCGGCCTTCCTTGAGCGAGATCGAGTTGACGATGGCCTTGCCCTGCACGCACTGCAGGCCCGCTTCGATCACCTCCCACTTCGACGAGTCGATCATGATCGGCACGCGCGCGATGTCCGGTTCCGAGGCGATCAGATTCATGAAGCGCACCATCGCCGCCTTCGAATCGAGCATCGCCTCGTCCATGTTGACGTCGATGATCTGCGCGCCGTTTTCGACCTGCTGGCGCGCAACCGCGAGCGCCTCGTCGAACTGGCCGTTGAGAATCATGCGCGCGAACGCCTTCGAGCCGGTCACGTTGGTGCGCTCGCCCACATTGATGAAGAGCGTGCCTTCGTTGACGTTGAAGGGTTCGAGGCCGGAGAGGCGCAGGGTATGGTCAGTCATGGCGTTGGACTGGATCGTCGGATGTCGTGTGGAGTCGGCGTGGCTTGGGTGGAACGCAGGGCGATATCAGGCCGCGTCCCGATACTGCCCGGGCCAGCGGCGCGGCTTGACCGTTTCGAGTGCCCTGGCGATGGCGGCGATATGCTCGGGCGTGGTGCCGCAGCAGCCGCCCGCCACATTCACGAGACCCGCCGTGGCGAATTCCTTGAGCAGTGCCGAGGTGTCCGCCGGCGTTTCGTCGAAGCCGGTGTCGCTCATCGGGTTCGGCAGACCCGCGTTGGGGTAGCACGACACATAGGTATCGCAGAGCTTGGCGAGTTCGGCGATGTACGGGCGCATCAGCGCCGCGCCCAGCGCGCAGTTCAGGCCGAAAGTGAGCGGCTTCGCGTGGCGCAGCGAGTTCCAGAAGGCTTCGACGGTCTGGCCCGAGAGAATGCGGCCCGAGGCGTCGGTCACCGTGCCCGAGATCATGATCGGCAGGTTCTCGCCGGAGTCTTCGAACAACTGGTCGAGCGCGAACAGGGCGGCCTTGGCGTTGAGCGTATCGAAGATCGTCTCGACCAGGAACAGGTCGCAGCCGCCGTCCATCAGCGCTTTGGCCTGCTCGTAATACGCGCGGCGCAGCTCCTCGAAAGTCACGTTGCGCGCGCCCGGGTCGTTCACGTCCGGCGAGATGCTGGCGGTCTTCGGCGTCGGGCCGATGGCGCCGGCGGCAAAGCGCGGCTTGTCCGGCGTGGAGTACTTGTCGCACGCGGCGCGCGCGAGTTTCGCCGATTCGAGGTTCATCTCGATGGCGAGCTCGCCCATGCCGTAATCGTCCTGGGCGACCGTGGTCGCGCCGAACGTGTTGGTCTCGATGATGTCGGCGCCCGCGGCCAGATACTGCTCGTGAATCTCGCTGATGATCTGCGGCTGCGTGAGCGAGAGCAGTTCGTTATTGCCCTTGATGTCGCGCGGATAGTCCTTGAAGCGCTCGCCCCGATAGGCGGCTTCGTCGAGCTTGTAGCGCTGGATCATCGTCCCCATCGCACCGTCGAGGATCACGATGCGGGAAGCCAGCAGCGCGGGCAGCGAGGCTGCGCGCGTGTACTGCGTGGCGACAGGAGGCGTAGCGTGTTCGGCAGGCTGGTTCATGGATGGCGGGCGCGAAAAGCGCTGGTCGAGCTGGGAAACCCATCATTGTATCCGCAGGCGGCGCGACCCGCTGTCGCGGGCGTGGCCGTCGGCTCCAGGTCGGCCCCAATGGTTGGGCGAAAGGGTTGAGCGAAAGGGTTGGGCGAAAGGTGTGGCGAAAAGAAAACCCCGCGCGGCGCGTGACCGGGCGGGGTTTTCCGAAGGGTGCGCCGCCGTGATGCCGACGGCGCGAGCGCTACTGCGCGTATGGCTACATGAGGAACTGCATGAGCGTGGGAACTGGCATGCTGCGGGCCGCCGCGTGTCAGTGCAGCACCACGGGTTGCTGCATGAGGCTGTCGAACTGTCCGAGGAATTCGTCCACCTCGTCGAGCGACTGATCCTCGTCCATCAGCTTCTGCACGTCTTCGCGAAAACGTGCCGCCATCACACCGTCGATGAACAACTCGCGGCGCGCGTTCTTGTCGACAATTTCATAGCCGCCTGAGCGCATGGCGACGTGACCGTCCTGCGGGGGAAACTCGACAACGCAATAGTTCGGACTGTTGTAGATCATCTGCATGGCGACACTCCTTTTTCCTGTGCTCCCTCACTGCTTCTGTCGATACATGGAGCGTTCGATCTGGAATTCAAGGGGTGGGTCCCGCATCACCTCTCTATTCGGACTGCTCTCCCTCTACATCCCCCTCCTTGATGCCTGCTGCGGTACGACAGTGCTGCGTGCTTTGCGCGACCTTGATCAATTACGTGCTTCGCTGCCCGACGGATGCAGGAAGCGAAGCGTGCAATTGCTGGGCCTGCTGCTGGGCCTGCTGGCGCAGAAACGTTTCGAGCAGGGCCGCAAAGCGATGTGAATCCTCAACCGGGGCCAGATGCGCGGCGTCCAGTGTCTCGAAACGTGCATCGGCGATGGCCTGCGCGAGCGCTTCGGTGAGCGCGGGCGGCGTGCCGCTATCGTGGCGTCCCGCCACGGCGAGCGTGGGCACGCGCAACTGCGCAAGTCGTTCGTGAACGTCGAAGTCGCGCAGCGCTTCGCAGGCGCGCGCGTAGCCTTCGGCAGGCGTGCGCAATAAAACGTCGCAGATGCGGGCGACGGTATCGCGATTCGCGCGACGGAAATCCGCCGTGAACCAGCGCGCCATCGTCACGTCGGCGATGGCGCCGAGACCTTCCCGGCGCACCAGCGCGGCGCGTTCGTTCCATGTCGCGCGCGCTGTCGGCGCGGTGCGGCTCGCGGTATCGCACAGCGTGAGCGAGAGCACGCGCGAGCGCGCTGCTGCGGCGTGATCGAGCGCGAACTGCTGCGCGATCATGCCGCCCATCGACATGCCGACCAGATGCGTTTTTTCGATGTCCTTCGCATCGAGCAAGGCGGTGAGATCGGCGGCGAGATCCTTGAAGCCGAATGCGCTGTTCGATACGGCACTCGCGCCATGACCGCGCACGTCGTAACGCAAGACGCGAAAGCGATGCCGGAAATGACCGGCGAGGGTGTCCCACACGGAAAGATCGCCGCCGAGCTGATGAATGAAGGTCAGCGCGGGGCCGCCGCTGCGGTCTTCGAAGACGTAGCGCGTATCGATGCCATTGACAGTCGCTTGCATGCGTTCCTCCTTGGCCGGCGCGGTCGGGAGTCAGGCTGGTTGCGAAGTACTGCGTGGACGTCGTGCGTGATTTGCAGACTGCGTTGCAAGCCGCGCGCCTGAAAGGAGACGCAAACGGGTGTTTTGAGAAGCCGGGTGCGCCCGGTGCGATGCGTGGCCCGAGCCTCCCTTCGAACGCTTTCCTCTGTTCTTTCTTGTGCTCGCCGCGGGCCGCGCGCGCATTCGATGCGGTTCGGATGCTGGACGCTTCGATGATTTCAGTATGCGCCATTTCGCGCGCACGTGCGGTCAGAATGGCCGGTTTTGTGGCTCGTCGACGCGGTTGTTGTGCGCCTGTGTGCGGGAGGACGCTTAAGGGTGCATCGGGGCGTCGGCGGCCGGTTGGGGAGGTGCTTGCGGGGTTTGATCGGCAGGCGGCGCGATGTCCGGCGCGGGAGACGTGGCGCTGGTTGCGTCGCCTGATGCGGGCGTGGGTGCCGTGGGCGTCGCCGCAGTGGGTGCTTGTGGTGCTTGCGGTGCTTGTTGTGCTTGTTGTGCTTGTTGTGCTTGTTGTGCTTGCGATGGCGCGGGCGCGCTCGCAGCATTCGCAGCATTCGAATCGTCCGATGCTTTCGGCACGCTCAGCGCGCCATGCCACAGCAATTCGACTTCGGTGCCGTTGGGTTCGGTCTGCACCAGACGCACCGGCAACCAGCCGAGCGCCGGCGCGAGCCACACGTCGATGCGGCGCTTGTCGCCGTCGTGGCGCGGCAGACGCATGAAGTGACGCGCCGTGACATAGCCATGATCGGTGCTCACGGTTTCGTCGCCAATGGTGGTGATCGGCCAGATTTCGCCGCTGTCGTTATCGGCCACGTAGAACTCGCGCGTGACGCCGGGCTTGTAGGTGTCGGGGTCGCCGCGCACCAGGCTCGCGAGCTGCATCACCATGCTGAAGCGGTCCTGCGCGCCATCGGGCAGGGCGAGCGAATTTGGCGTGCGCGTGAAGACGATCTGCTTTTCTTTACGATTGAAAACCGTGAGGTCCGCAGGCCTGCGCCCGCGTTTTTCGATGTACTGATCGGGCGCCAGACCGAATGCGTCGATATGGCCGTGGCTCGTCCAGCTAAATGTGCCGACGAAAGGCAACGGGATCGATACGACCATTTCATAGTGCTGGCCGTCGCTCTTCCAGTGGATCGTGCCCGGCGCGTTGCGTGCGCCGTTGAAGAAGGTGTCGTATTCGAGTTCGCCTGAAGGCGGGACCTGGAATTTCACGCCGTGCGAGGCCTGCGCGGCCGGCGCATTCGGCGTGCTGCCGTTGCCCGGCGCGGCGGCCTGGACGGTGCCGCTCGCATTGCTCGCAGCGCTTGCCGCGGACGCGGCGGCATCCGGAGCAGCGGGGTTTGATGCTGCTTGCGCGGGCTCGGCGGGTGATTTCGGATGCGCTTCGGGCGGGGTGAGCGCCTGAAGTGTGTGTGGCGGGCTCGGCGCACGTCTGGGCGGCGCGCGCCGCGCTGGCGCGGCAGGCTTCGCGGCGGGCGCAGCGGGAGCAGCGGGTCCGGCCTGCTGCTCGATGCGTTCGGTTTTGAGCAGCCGCACCTGCACGGGCACATGCGCGGGTGTGACCCGCTGTGCGGTGTGATGACGTTCGAACCATTGCGCCGCTAGCCAGTGCAGCACCGTCACCAGCGCGAATACGGCCACCCAGCGCCACGCGTGCGAGCGGCGCGCGGTGGTGCTGGCGTTTCGGTCAGCGGTGGAGGTGGACATCGGGGACATCGGGGGCATCGGATTGCGGCTCTTCGGACCTGATCGCAGATAAACGCTACTGTGACACGGTCGGCGCAACCCCTGCAGAAGCAGCGCCCGGCAAACGATTCACACGATCAGCGTTTCGCAGGGCTGTACCCCAATTCATAAGAGAGCTTGCGTGCGCACTCGCGCAGGGCCGTATCGACAGGGCCGTTCCACTCGCTCTCGAACGCGCCTTCGTGTCCCAGCGCGATCAGCCCGAGCGCGAGTTCGCCGCTCGCATCGAACACGGGGGTGCAGAACGCGTGAATGGTCGGCAGCAGCATGCCTTCCACGCGCGCCGCGCCATGTTCGCGCACTTCGGCGAGGGTGGCTTCGAGCGCCTCGGCGCTGCGTGGTGTCGAGCCCCATGAGTAATGCTGCGCACTGCCCAGTTCGCGCTCGATCATCGGCGCGGTCTTGCTGCGCGGCAGGTAGGCCGCGAACAGCAGACCCGTGGCGGAGCTGAGCATCGGCATCACGTCGCCGAGCTTGAGCGACGCCTTGGCCGGATGGCTCGATTCCATCCAGTGCACGACGGTCGGCCCCTGGTTGCCCCACACGGCGATCCCCACGGTGATGTCGAGCGCGTCGCGCAATTCGGCCAGGGCGATGCGCGCGAGCTTCACGCCGTCCACGCGTGCGAGTCGCGCCAGGCCCAGTTGCAGCGCGAAGCCGCCCAGTTCGTAGCGGCCCGAAACCGGGTCTTGCGCCACCACGCCCAGGCGCAGAAAACTCACGAGATAGCGATGCGCTTTCGCAGGGCTCATGCCCGCGCGCTGCGCCAGGTCGCGCAGCATCATCGCGCGCGGCTCGTTGGTGAGCACGTCGAGCAGACGAAAGCCCACTTCGATCGACTGGATGCCCGAGCGCAGCTTTTCTTCGCCGCTGTCGCCGGCTTCGTTCATGATTTCGTTCGTGGCTTCGTTCGCGCTTTCGCCGGATTCACTGAGATCGTCGGAGTCGACGCTGTCCTCCACCGAGGCGTCGGCGGAGCGGGACGATGAAGCGGAGCGGGTCGGCATACGGGGCGATGGCGTTCAAGTTCGCGAAAGTCGCGAAGGTAGCGATGGCAGGAATGGCGCGCGCCCTTGGGCCGCGCCGATTCACCATCGTAGAATACATTTCCTCTATCGTCACTCACGCCTCAATCCATGAAACTCGCCACGCTGAAGGACGGCACCCGCGACGGCCAACTGATCGTCGTTTCCCGCGACCTGCGCAGCGCCGCCATTGCCGATGCGATCGCGCCCACGTTGCAGCGCGTGCTCGACGACTGGCGCTTCTACGCGCCGCAACTGCTCGATCTGTACGACGCGCTCAACCAGGGCCGCGCGCGCAACGCTTTCAGCTTCGACGCACGCGAGTGCATGGCGCCGCTGCCGCGCGCCTATCAGTGGGCCGACGGTTCGGCCTATGTGAACCACGTCGAACTGGTGCGCCGCGCGCGCGGCGCACAAATGCCGCCCGAGTTCTGGACCGATCCGCTCATGTACCAGGGCGGCAGCGACGACTTCATCGGGCCGACCGACGACATCGTGTGCGGCTCGGAAGCCTTCGGCATCGACTTCGAAGCGGAAGTGGCCGTGATCACCGGCGACGTGCCGATGGGCACGAACGCCGACGAAGCGCTCAAGCATGTACGCCTGATCGCGCTCGCCAACGACGTGTCGCTGCGCAACCTGATTCCCGCTGAACTCGCCAAGGGCTTCGGTTTTTTCCAGAGCAAGCCGGCGACCTCGTTTTCGCCGGTCGTCGTCACGCCCGACGAACTGGGCGAGCATTGGCGCGAAGGCCGCGTGCATCTGCCGATGCTGGTCTACTGGAACGGCAAGAAAGTGGGCCAGCCCGACGCTGGCACCGACATGGTGTTCCACTTCGGCCAGTTGATCGCGCACGCCGCGAAGACGCGCAATCTGCGCGCGGGCGCGATCGTGGGTTCGGGCACGGTGTCGAACAAGGATGCGAAGCGCGGCTACTGCTGTATCGCCGAAAAGCGCTGTCTCGAAACCATCGAGCACGGCGAGGCGCGTACGGAATTCATGAAGTTCGGCGACAGTGTGAAGATCGAGATGCTCGATACGGCAGGCCAGTCGATTTTCGGCGCGATCGATCAGGCGGTGACGGCGTTGTCCGACGTGCAGTAAGCGACCAGTCAGCGACAATCAGCGCCCGATAAGCCCCAATCAGCCCCAATAAGCCCCAATAAGCCCCAATAAGCCGCAATAAGCCCCAATAAGCGCCGACGCAGCGCCTCGATACACAAAACAGAAGAGACAGGAGACAGTGCCATGAACAACGATCCTTTCTACGCGCGCTATCACGCGCTACGCGTGCGGCGCCACGAGCACGGCATCGTCGAGATCGTGATGAGCGGCGAGGGCGCCAACAAAAGCGGCCTCGCCACCGCCGACGCCAACATGCATCGCGAACTCGCGGAAATCTGGCGCGACGTCGATCGCGATCCGGATGCGCGCGTGGCCGTGATTCGCGGCGAGGGCAAGGGATTTTCGGCGGGCGGCGATCTTGCGCTCGTCGAGGACATGGCGCTGCATTTCGACGTGCGTGCGCGCGTGTGGCGCGAAGCGCGCGACCTCGTCTACAACGTCATCAACTGCAGCAAGCCGATCGTTTCCGCCATGCATGGCCCGGCGGTGGGCGCCGGTCTGGTCGCGGGTCTGCTGGCCGATATCTCGATCGCCGCGAAGACCGCACGCATCATCGACGGGCACACGCGCCTGGGCGTCGCGGCGGGCGATCACGCGGCGATTGTCTGGCCGCTGCTGTGCGGCATGGCGAAGGCGAAGTACTACCTGCTGCTGTGCGAGCCGGTGAGCGGCGAAGAGGCGGAGCGCATCGGCCTGGTGTCGCTGGCCGTCGATGAAACCGATCTGCTGCCGAAGGCGTTCGAAGTGGCGAAGCGCCTCGCGAACGGTTCGCAGACGGCGGTGCGCTGGACCAAGTACGCGCTCAATAACTGGCTGCGCCAGGCGGGGCCGAACTTCGATACGTCGCTGGCGCTGGAATTCATGGGCTTTTCCGGGCCGGACGTGCGTGAAGGCGTGCAGTCGCTGCGCGAGCGGCGCGCCCCCGAGTTTCCCGGCGGCGATCCTTTCTGAATCGCCCGCAGGCGCGCGGTATCATCGTTACCCTGCACCCAACCAGAACGACACGCACCACAAGTACGACACGCAGGACACATTCCGACTGCAATGTAAGAGAGATTCGCGAGGGAGATTCGCATGACCGATTCAGCAGGCACCGTACCGCCGTTCCCGGGCTTTCCCGGCTTTCCGCCCGCCGAGATGCTCGACCGCATGTGGGGGATGATGCGCCTCACGCCGTTCGGCAGCGCCTTCCCCGGCAGCGAGCCGGGTGCGGCTCAAGGTTTCGGACAGGCACTCGGGCCGTCGTTGTCGATGATGTCCGACATGATGACGCCGCTCACCAATATCGAAGAGCTCGACAAGCGCGTGACCGATCTGCGCGCCGTCGAGCAGTGGCTCAAGCTCAATCTGAACATGCTGCAATCGGCGATCCAGGCGCTCGAAGTGCAGCGCGCGACGCTCTCCACGCTGCGCGCGTTCGGCGCGTTCGCGCAATCGCAGATGAGCCCGCCGCCCGCGCATGAAGCCCCTGCGCGCGATAGCGCCCCGTCCGCGCGCGAAAGCGCATCGTCCACGGGTGACGCCGACGCAGCGGCGGACGCGCCCGCCGGCTTCGACGCGTCCGCATGGTGGAACCTGCTGCAATCGCAGTTCAACCAGCTCGCGCAGTTCGCGATGGCGCAGCCTGCCGCGGCGGCGCAAGCGGCGAGCGCAAGCGCAGGCGAGTCGGCACCGGCAAAGCCGGCGGCGAAGCGCAGCAGCAGCGGCGGCGCGAGCGCGGGTGCTGCGGCCGGCAAGACCTCCACCGCGCGCGGGGGCAAGAAGGCACCCGCGCGTTCGGAATAAGGGGCGCGCCGCGTCCGGAGCGGGCGCGGCATTTGCGGCACGCAAGCGAAGAGTGATGTTCGTTTGATGTATCGCAAGCGAGCTTCAGAGATGGCTGTGGGCATGGCGTTGGGCCTTCCGCCGGCGCGCCAGAACTGAAAGATCGCCGTGCTATCATCGTGTAAGGTTTTTCCGACCGTCTCGTGGGCGTCAGGTTTTATTTGCGCATGCCGACCGACACCCGAGGCGTTCCCCGTTTGCTTCCGGTCAAACAGAGCCACCGTGTGCGCTTACGCCGCGGCTTCCGGCAGCAATAGAAGAAACAGGCGGGGACGGTGAGGGTGCCGTGCCGCGACAATCTGTCGCAGCACGTGCGGGCGACCCTCGCTGGACGGGTCCGTCGGGTCCGCCGCGCGCCACGCGGGCGGGGCGGGCAGACGGCGCGGGCGGCTCCCCGCGGATTTCAGGCAGCCGGGTTCCAGGCAGGGTTCAGCTACCCAGAACTCATCACGGCGCCTCTCACATCGGCACGGCGGATTGCCGCTCGACAGGAAGTAATCTGTTTAGCGCGAGTGCAATTGCGTCCGAAAGGCCGGTTACCGCGTAAAATTAAATGCTTTTCGCCTGCCGGCCGCGTGAAGGAAACGCGCCGCGGGCAGCACGCTACGAAGTCGTCATGCGCAGAACAGGGGCGGGACTATGAACACGATGCTTTATCCGGAACTTTACAAATCGCTCGAATCGGTCCGTTGGGACATGGAAAAGGACATTCCGTGGGACAAGTTCGACGGCTCGCTTTTGACCGATGAGCAGGCCGCGACCATCAAGATGAACGCGATCACCGAATGGTCGGCCCTGCCGGCCACGGAAATGTTCCTGCGTGACAACCATCATGACAGCGACTTTTCCGCTTTCATGAGCGTCTGGTTCTTCGAAGAGCAGAAGCACTCGCTCGTGCTGATGGAGTACCTGCGCCGCTTCAAGCCGGAGATGGTGCCCACGGAAGAAGAACTGCATGCCGTGCGCTTCACGTTCGATCCGGCGCCGCCGCTCGAAACGCTGATGCTGCACTTCTGCGGCGAGATCCGCCTGAACCACTGGTATCGCCGCGCCGCCGAATGGCACACGGAACCGGTCATCAAGGCCATCTACGAAACCATCTCGCGCGACGAAGCCCGTCACGGCGGCGCCTACTTGCGCTACATGAAGAAGGCGCTGAACAACGCCGGCGACGTCGCGCGTGCGGCCTTCGCGAAGATCGGTGTCCTGATGGCTTCGGCGCGCCGCACCGAAAAGCCGCTGCACCCGACCAACCTGCACGTCAATCAGTCGCTGTTCCCGCGCGACACCATCCAGTCGCGCCTGCCGGATCCGGAATGGCTCGAACGCTGGCTCGACGAGCAAATCCGTTTCGACGACGGCTGGGAAAAGAAGGTGGTCGAGCGCATCCTGCATAACCTGTCGATCCTGTTCGAGCGCACCTTCAGCACGGCGCAGGAACTGAACCGCTACCGCAAGGAAGTGGTGCAGCGTCTGCAGGCCGAACAGGGCGCGCAGCAGCCTGCCTGATAGCGGCAGCACAGCCAGAAGCACTGAACGAAACGGCCCGGCACGCGCAAGCGTCCGGGCCGTTTTGCCAGGCCGTTTCATATCAAGTCAACTTCTTTTCGAGTCTCATCCGATGCCCGCATCTTTCGAACGCAAGATCACGACCCGCGACGCGCTCGCGCAACTGCGCGCCTCGCTGGCCGGTCCCGTGGTGTTCACCAACGGCGTCTTCGACATCCTGCATCGCGGCCACGTCACCTACCTCGCCGATGCCAAGGCGCTGGGCGCGACGCTCATTGTCGGCGTGAATAGCGATGCTTCGGTGAAGATGCTCGGCAAGGGCGACGATCGCCCCATCAACAACGAGAACGATCGCATGGCGCTGCTGGCGGCGCTGGAAAGCGTGGACTACGTGGTGCAGTTCACGGAGCGCACGCCGATCGAGCTGATCGAAGCCGTGCGTCCGGACATCCTGGTGAAGGGCGGCGACTACGACATGGATGCGTTGCCTGAATCGGCGCTGGTGCGCAGCTGGGGCGGCACGGCGTGCGCGATCGCGTTCGAACACGACCGCTCGACGACGAAGCTGCTGCAAAAGGTGCGCGCGCAACAGAACTGATTGCGCGTTTTTTTGCGCGCTTGTCTGCCTGAATCGCGCGCGCTGAGATCCAGACGTTGATGCTTATTGGGTCAACGTCGTCGACTGGATGGCCGGCTCAGCGAGCGGGCCGCCCACGATGGGCACGTCCACCGATTCGGAAGGCTTGATGGCCCGCACGCCCAGGCCCTCCGGATGGATCTGCCGGCTCAGTTGTTTGCGATCGAGTGCGCCCGAAGCGGGCAGCGGCCCGAACAAACCGCGAATCGCCCCGAGGGCGAACAGGTTGGCGAGAATCAGGATGGCGATCAGGCCGCGCAGCATCGTATGAGACTCCGTCGATATCGTTATTGAGAGCGAGCGTGTGCAAGGCACGCTCAGGGTTCTACTGCGGACTGTGCCGCGATCAGCGCAAGACCGGCGAGAACCAGGCTGTCGTGGCGAGTATGCGGCACCTTGAGCGCCGCTGACGCCTGCGCGGCCGCGCCGCCGCTCACCACCAGCCGCACCGGCATTTTCCATCCCTCCTGCAGATCGGCCCAGGCGCGCTCGACCAGACTCGCCTGCGCAAGCGCGCAACCTGCCGCGATCGAGCGTTTCGTGTCGGTGGCGAAGAGCGACGCCTCGCCCGTCTCATCTGCGGACCCAGGCGCATGATGCGCGTCGAGCACGGGCAGTTGCGCGGTATGTTCGCCGAGCGAGCGCATCATCAGCGTCCAGCCCGGCGCGATCAGGCCGCCGATAAAGGTGCCGTCGGCGCGCAACGCTTCGAGCGTGGTGGCGGTGCCGAAGGTCGCGATCAGCAGAGGTTCGCCGGGAAACGCCGCGTGTGCCCCGATCATACCGGCCCATCGGTCGCTGCCCAGCGAGTCGGGCGTCGTATAGCCGTTGGTCACGCCGCATTGCTGCTGCGTCGAGCGGATCACCGTGCGCGCGAGACCTGGCCAGTGCGCGTCGAGCGCGGCATCGATATGCTGCGCGACGGTTGCGCCCGCCACGTTCGAAATCCACGCGCTGCCGGGCGTTCGCAGTGCCGACCAGTCCGCGAAATCGCCATCATGGTTTGCTGCGCCGGTGGCCAACTGCGTACCGGCGGCGACGAGTGCCCACTTGATCCGGCTATTGCCGGCGTCGATCAGGAGAAGCGGAGGCGGCCCGGCGTGTTGCGCGCCGCTCATGCGGCGCCGCCCGCCAGACGCAGCGAGACATCGCCGGTCGTGACCGACTCGCGGCCCTGCGCCGTATCGACCAGCAACTGGCCGCTCTCGTCCACGCCCACCGCCACGCCGCGCATGATTTGCGCGCCTTGTTCGTAGAGCGCGATCTCGCGGCCCGCATAGGCGTGGCACGCGTTCCAGCGCGCCTGAAACGCCGCGAAGCCATGCGCGCCGAAACGCTCCAGCGCGCCTTCGAGCGCGTTGAGTTCGGCGGCGAGCACATCGGTGAGATTGGCGGCGGGCCACACGCGCGAGAGCGCGGTGGGCGTTGTGCCGGGAACCGGCGCGGCTTGCTGCGCGGCGGCGTCGGCGTTGAGCGCTTCGACTTTCTTTGCCAGCGCATCCGCGCCGCGCACATTGGTGCCGATACCGATCACCACCGCCGATGCATCCAGCGTGCTCCACGCGCTTTCCACGAGGATCCCCACCAGCTTGTCGCCTTCGAGCAGGACGTCGTTCGGCCATTTCAGCGCGATCTGGCCGGGCGCGGCCACCGGCAGCGTGCGCAGGCCGTCCACCAGCGCCGAACCGATGGCAAGGCTCAGCCCCGCCAGTCCTTCGAGCGGGCGCGGCAGCACGCAGGCGAGCGAGAACAGCAGCGCGTCGCCGGGCTGCGCCACCCAGCTGCGCCCGCGTCGGCCGCGGCCGGCAGTCTGCAGATAGGCCACGCGCACGATCGGGCGCGCGAGCGCGTCGGCGCGATGCGGCAGCGCCTTGAGGCGCGCCATCAGGTCGGCGTTGGTCGAGCCGGTTTCCTCGACGATCTCGATCGGCCAGTCATTTGCGGCGGGGCCGAACAGCGTCACCGCACGATCGCGGTCGATGCGCCAGTCGTCGGCGCGCGGAGTCTCGGGGGACGGGGCAGTAGCGTTCATGGTGCGTATTGTAGTGGCTCGCCTGCGCTCTGACGGAGGCAATCCGGCGCAAGGCCGATGCAATCTGCCTGCGGGCGAAGGACGCTGCCCAATGCGATCACGGACGAGAATTTTGCTGATTTTTTGTGCAATCCACAGCCATTCCACAGCTGGCAAACAGGAAATCCACAGAACTATCCACAGGCCCGACTTGGCGATAAGTCACTCGACCGTCTGAAAATACGCTAACTGTCTGAACGATTCCTGAGAATTTCCCATCGTGCCCACAGGCTGCCAACAGATCATCCACAGAATTATCCACAGCCGTCGGGGCGCGCCGTGACGGTGTGCGTCCGCACCGCCGAAACAGGGCGCGTTCGCTACAATGACTGATCTCAAATCTCACACCCGAGCGCCCCGCCTTGACTCAAGAGACGCCGCCCGGCCTCGATATCGCGGCCGGCAACCAGGGAAAAATCGTGCGCCTGTCCGGCCAGTGGACGGCGCTTGCGCTCGCGCGCGACCGCGAACAGGGCGGCGCGGTGCGGCGGCTGCGCGCGCTCGCCGGCGAGCGCATCGGCCAGTGGGATCTGTCGAAGGTCGAACGCATGGACCACGTCGGCGGCCAGGCCCTCTGGCGCTTCTGGGGTCACAAGCTGCCCGCCGATCTGGTGGCGCTTACCGACACCCAGCGCGATATCTTCGAGCGCATCGCGCTGCTCGATTCGGTGCGCGAGCCAGCCGAACGCGTGGTGCGCGTCGATCCCATCACGCAACTGGGTCTTGGCATCTTTTCGTTCTGGGATCATCTTTATGGCGGCCTGGCGATGCTCGGCCGCGTGGTGCTCGATCTGCTTTTCATCCTGCGCAAGCCGAAGGCCACACCGTGGGTCGAGATTTCGGCGAACGTCTATAACGCAGGGGCGCGCGCCTTGCCGATCACGGCGATGGTGGCGTTCCTGATCGGCATCGTGCTGTCGTATCTGTCGGCGCAGCAGTTGCGGCTCTTCGGCGCGAACCAGTTCATCGTCAATATCCTGGGCCTCGCGGTGATCCGCGAACTCGGGCCGGTTCTGGCGGCGATTCTGGTGGCCGGGCGCTCTGGCTCCGCCATCACCGCGCAGATCGGCGTGATGCGGGTGACCGAAGAACTCGACGCCATGCGCGTGATGGGGATTTCGCACGGCCTGCGGCTGATCCTGCCGCGCGTCATCGCGCTAGGCGTGGCCATGCCGCTGCTGGTGATCTGGACCGACATCATCGCGCTGCTGGGCGGCGCGCTGGCGGCCAAGGCGGTGCTGGGCATCGATATGTCATGGTTCATCCGTTCGCTGCCGAGCGTGGTGCCGATCGCGAACCTCTGGATCGGCCTTGGCAAGGGTGTGGCGTTCGGCATGCTGGTGGGCATCGTCGGTTGCCACTTCGGCTTTCGCATCAAGGCGAATTCGCAGAGTCTGGGCGAAGGCACGACCACTTCCGTCGTGACCTCGATCACCATCGTGATCCTCGCCGACGCCGTGTTCGCGATCCTGTTCCAGAACGTGGGGCTGTCATGAGTACGAGCGTGGGCACGAGCAAGGGCGCGAGCAGGGGCACGAATACAGGCGTCCTCGCCACGAATACGACGGGCACGCTGAGCACGCCGCTGCGCGAAGCGGTCGCCGATCTGCCGCTGCCCGCCATCGGCGAGCCGATCATCGAGGTGCGCAATCTCACCAAACGCTATGGACGCAACATCGTCCATCAGCATCTGAATCTGGAAATCCGGCGCGGCGAGATCGTCACCATCGTGGGCGGCTCGGGCTCGGGCAAGACCACGCTGGTGCGGCAGATTCTGGGGCTTGAGCGGCCCACGTCAGGCACCATCAAGATGTTCGGCGAGGATATTTCGGCGGTCGAGCCGGAGCGCGCGCGCCTCATGCGCACGCGCACGGGCATGCTGTTCCAGCACGGCGCGCTGTTCTCGTCGCTGTCGGTGTTCGACAACATTGCCCAGCCGGTGCGCGAACTGGGCAAGGTGCCGCCCGACCTGCTGCGCGACATCGTGATGCTCAAGCTGGAGATGGTGGGTCTGCCGTGCAAGCACGCCTCCAAGATGCCGGCGGCGCTCTCGGGCGGCATGGTCAAGCGCGTGGGTCTGGCGCGCGCCATCGTGCTGGAGCCGGAGCTGCTGTTTCTCGACGAACCGACGGCGGGCCTGGACCCGCGCTCGTCGGACGAAGTGGTGGAGCTGATCAGCACGCTGCACCGGGCGCTGGGCCTGACCGTGGTGCTCGTCACCCACGATCTGGACGCGATGGTCGCGCTGTCCACGCGCGTGGCCGTGCTGTCCGAGCGCAGGGTGCTGGTGGCCGCGCCCGTGGAGGAAGCGGCCTGCGTGGACGATCCCTTCATCCGCGAATATTTTCTGGGCATGCGCGGACGCCGCGCGCTGCAGGCGCTGCCGCCCGAGCGCCGCGCGAAGCTGCCGGCCGCGGCGCTGGCGCCGGCATCGGTAGGCGTGAAGCCGTGTTGAACGTGTTGAACGTGTTGAGGCGGCCCGCCGACATGGCCGTCGACAAGGAAATCTGACGATGGAAAACAAACCGCATGCGTTCTGGGCCGGCCTCTTCACGATCGGTCTGCTGGCTGCGATCGCGCTGGCGGTCTTCTTCTTCAGCGCCGATCACAAGGTGCGCGTGCCCTACGACCTCATTTCGCGCAGCAACGTGACCGGGCTGTATCCGGACGCCGCCGTGCGCTATCGCGGCATCGACGTGGGCAAGGTGCAATCGATCCAGTTCGACGCGCATCAACCGGGGGCGATCCGCATTCGCGTGCTGATCGACCAGAAAGCGCCGATGACGCGCTCGACCTTCGGCACGCTCGCGCTGCAGGGCGTGACAGGCATCGCCTTCGTGCAGCTCGACGACAACAATCTCGATCTGTCGCCGCTGCCGTCGTCGGACAAACAGGTGGCCGAGATTCCGCTGCGTCCGGGCCTGCTCGACCAGCTTCAGCGGCGCGGCGACGCACTGCTGCGCAAGCTCGACAACATCGCCAGCGACGTGGACGCGATGCTCAGCGAAGACAACCGCAAGCAGGTGATGCAGACGGTCGCGACCCTGCAGCAGGCCGCGAGCAGCGTGAACGTGCTCGCGCAGCAATTGCAGCCGACCACGCAGCGCCTGCCCGGCGCGGTGGCTGACCTGCAGAAGACGCTGGAATCCACCAACCAGCTCGTCACGATGGTGAACCGTCCGGACGGTCCGTTCCAGGTCAATCTGAACAAGGCCGGTACGGCGGCGCAGCAGGCGGGCCAGGCGCTGGCGTCGATGAACGAGTCGATTCAGGAGCTGTCCGCGCGCGTGGGTTACGACACGCTGCCGCGTGTCGATTCGCTGACCGACGATGTGCGCTCCGCGATGCGCTCCGTGGACCGCGCGGCGGGCACGTTCACCACCAGCCCGCGCAGCCTGCTGTTCGGCGGCGCGCCGCTGCCCGCGCCTGGGCCGGGCGAGCCTGGTTTTTCGTGGCCGGCGGGTTCGGCTGGAAAATAGGGCGCGTCCCCGCAGGATCGAAATTTGTTCGAAAGCAGCGCGGTCGGGCGATTTTTGCCGCGCTCGGCGCGAACTGTGGCGTTGCAACATAGTCGGAGTACCTTCAACGCTTGCATTGCCGCACTGAGCGCCGCCATCGCCTGGCTGCCAGTCGGCGCCACGAACGCCACGAACGCTACGAACGCCAAGAACGCCACGAACGCAGTAAGCCGCAGCATACAGAAGGAACCGCCATGTCACGCCACGCCACATCGTTACGTCCACTTTTCGGCCTGGGCCGCGCCTTGCTGGCCTCGCTTGCCGTCGGCACGCTGGTCGCGGCGTGCGCCGGCAACCCGGCCGCGCTCTCGGATATCCGCTACGACCTCGGGCCGATCGAAGCGCAGCCCGCGCCGCCGTCGCTGCCGCCGCTCAAGGTGCTGGAGGTGAGCGCGCCGGCTACGCTCGATAGCGACGGCATTCTCTATCGCATCGGCAATGCGCAGCGCGAAAGCCGTTACGCCAACAGCCGCTGGAGTATGTCGCCGGCGCGTTTGCTGACGTCGCGGCTGCGCACCTCCTTGTCTGCGCGCGCCACGGTGCTGTCGGGCGGCGACGCTGTGCCCGCGCCGATGCTCAAGGTCGAACTGACCCAGTTCGAGCAGGTGTTCGACAATTCGGAATCGAGTTCCGGCGTGCTCGCCGCGCGCGCCACGCTCATGCAGGGCGGCAAGGTGATCGCGCAGCGCTCGTTTATCGCGCGTGCGCCGGCCAGCTCGCAGGATGCGGCAGGGGGTGCGGCAGCCCTGCGCGCGGCGAGCGACGATTTCGCGGGCCAGATCGGCGCGTGGCTGAGCGTGCAGGCCTTCGCGGGCACGCCTTGAGGGATGCAGGACTGGCCGTGCGCGGCTCAAGCCGTGAGCGGCACGTGCTGCAAGAGCGGCAAGAGCAGTGAAATGAGCGGCGACAGCGCTTCGAATCCTCCACCCGATGTCTCACCGGGCAGCGATCGCGATATCGGCGATGCCGGCGATGCCATCGATAACGGCGAAGCCCGCGACTCGCGTGACCCCCGCGCGCCGCAAGCATCGCCGCAAGCATTTCCGCGCCACGCCTCCACGCTCTCGCGCCAGTCGTTCGCGCTTTATACCGCGCTGATCGTCTACGGCTCCTGGTATCCCTTCTCGGGCTGGCGCTCGCTCGGCCTGAGTCCGCTTGCCTGGCTTGGCGATCCGATACCGAAGTACTGGACCGTTTTCGACGTCGTCACCAACGTGCTCGGCTATATGCCGTTCGGCGCGCTGGCGGTGCTCGCCGTGTGGCCGCGTTGCCGGGGCGTGCTGGCGGTTGTGATCGCCACGCTCGGCGGCACGTTGCTGTCGAGTGTGATGGAAGCGGTGCAGACGTATCTGCCCACGCGCGTGGCTTCGAATCTCGACATGGCCACCAACGCGCTAGGCGCGCTGCTGGGCGCGGCGCTCGCGGCTCCACTCACCGGCGCGGTGCTGGAGCGCGGCTTTCTGCGTCGGCTGCGCTTTCGCTGGTTCGAGCGCGACGCCGGGGCGCTGATGGTGCTGGCCGCGCTCTGGCCTTTCGCGACCATGTTTCCCGCGCCGCGCCTCTTTGGCATGGGCGACTGGCCGCGCGCGCTTTGGCAGCGCTTCGACGCCTCGATGCAGGACGCCGTGCTCGCGTGGACGCCCGCTGTCTGGCACCTGCGCGCGCTGCCTGACGTCCTGGCCGCGCGCCTGCCGGAGAGCGGCTGGGAAGCGCTCGTCACCACGCTCAACCTGTTCGGCGCGGCCGCTTTCGCCTCGCTGCCGATGCGCGCGCGCGCGCCGCGCGCGCGGCTGATCGTGGCGCTGCTCGCCGTCACGCTGGGGGTGAAAGCGGGCGCGACCTTCCTGCAATCGCAAAGCGGCCTGCTGTTCGACTGGGCGACGCCCGGCGCGCTCGCGGGGCTCGTGTGGGGCTCGCTCGCGGCGTTTCTGGCGCTGCGCCTGCCGCGTACGGCGCGCGCGGCGGTGGCGAGCGTGGCGCTGGCCGTCGCGCTGGTGCTGGTCAATCTGCTGCCGGTGAATCCGTATTTCGATGTCGTGCTGGCGGACTGGCGTCAGGGCCGCTATCTGCATTTCAATGGTCTGGCGCGCTGGCTCGCCTGGACCTGGCCGTGGATGGCGCTGGGCTGGACGGCGTTTTCGCTGGAGCGCGCGTGGCTTGCGCGACGCGCGCGGGCGATGTCGCGATGAGTTGAAGGCCGCCTTCGCCAGGCCGAGCCAGGCCGCGCCGGGCACGGAAGGTTCACGCCGTGCTCGCTATAATCGACCGCATCCCATCCATTGCTGCAGCCGGAGCGTCGCGCGGGACGCGCCGCGCGAGCATCATCGGCTCACCTCCCCACTGGTACGCCTGCCATGACCGATTCCTTCTACAAGCACCACGTCTTTTTCTGCCTGAACCAGCGCGACCCCGGCGCGGAGCGTCCGAGCTGCGCCAGCTGCAACGCCCAGTCGATGCAGGAATACGCGAAAAAGCGCGTCAAGCAACTGGGCCTCGCAGGTCCGGGCCAGGTGCGCATCAACAAGGCGGGGTGTCTCGACCGCTGCGAGGAAGGCCCGGTCATGGTGGTGTATCCGGAAGGCACCTGGTACACCTACATCGACGAAAGCGACATCGACGAGATCGTCGTTTCGCATCTGCAGAACGGCCAGCCGGTCGAGCGCCTGATGATCGACCGCAAGGACGTCTGAGGCCTGCCGCGCCCATAGAACGACAAAAAACCGCAGAACGATGAACGCACAAACCGAGAAGTTTCATATCGACGGCCCGGTCGGCAAGATCGAATGCGCGCTCGACCGCCCGGACGCCGCTACGCCCGTGCGCGGCATCGCGCTGGTCGCGCATCCGCATCCGCTGTTTGGCGGCACGATGGACAACAAGGTCGCGCAGACGCTTGCGCGCACGCTGGTGCAACTGGGCTACGTGGTCTACCGCTCGAATTTCCGCGGCGTGGGCACCACGGCGGGCACGCACGACAACGGCATCGGCGAGCAGGACGATCTGCTCGCACTGATCGAATACATGCGCGCGCAGCCGGGACAGCACGATGTGCCGCTCGTGCTCGCGGGCTTTTCGTTCGGCACCTTTGTGCTCTCGCATGTGGCGAAGCGCTATCTGGAAGCGGGGGGCGCAATCGAGCGCATGGTGTTCGTCGGCACCGCGGCAAGCCGCTGGGAAGTCGCGCCGGTGCGCGAGGACACGCTCGTGATTCACGGCGAACTCGACGAGACCGTGCCGATTCTCTCGGTGTACGAATGGGCGCGCGAGCAGGAGCTGCCCGTGGTGGTGGTCCCGGGCGCCGAACACTTTCTGCACCGCAAGCTGCATATTCTCAAACGCATCATCGTTGAAGCATGGCGATGAATTTTCAGTTTCGCCAGCCAGTGCGCGCCGGTCGCAAGGCGCGCGTTTGCCGCGCGAAGCCGATCGTCAGAAATACCTGAGAAAAAGTTGAGAAAAAATTGAGAAGCACGCCGAAAAAATCGGGCGCGAAAAACGCGACGCGTGAAAAATGCACGACAGGTACGCGCAAACGTGTGGCTTCAACGAAAAATGCCCCTACGTGACGCGTATAATGAGCGCTCTTTTTGCGGCAGCCGCGCCCGCCTGTTCACCGCGTTCAGGCGCGTGAGCGCGGCCCCGCAATCCGGCTCACCCGACTGTGCGCCGCATGGCGCGCAACGTTCGTCCTGACCCCAATCCCGTCCGACCTGAACCTATGCGTTTTCTCTCCAACGGCCAGCAGTCCTCCTTCGTTTCTCCTTCCCTCGTTCGCACTCTCACGCTCGGCGCCACGCTGCTGGCGAGCGCATCGGCCTTCGCGCAGGTGCCGCCGCCCGCGGTGAACGCGCGCTCGTGGGTGCTTGTCGACGCTACCGCCAATCAGGTGCTCGCTTCGGGCAACGCCGATGAGCGCGTCGAACCGGCCTCGCTCACCAAGCTGATGACCGCGTACCTCACGTTCGAGGCGCTGCAGACCAAGAAGATTTCGATGGAGCAGATCGTCACGCCGAGCGAAGCCGTGCGTCGCGTGAAGACCGACGAATCGCGCATGTTCATCGAAGCGAACAAGCCGGTGTCGGTGCACGATCTGGTCTACGGCATGATCATCCAGTCGGGCAACGACGCGGCGATCGCGCTGGCCGAACTGGTCGGCGGCAGCGAGTCGAACTTCGTCAACATGATGAACGCCGAAGCGCAGAAGCTGGGCATGGCGCACACGCATTTCGCCGATGTGAACGGCATGCCCGACCCGAATCACTACACCACGGCGGGCGATCTGGCCACGCTGTCGGCGCGCCTGATTCGCGACTATCCCGAGTACTACAGCATCTTCTCGGTCAAGGAATTCAAGTACAACAACATCAAGCAGCCGAACCGCAACCGCCTGCTGTGGATCGACCCGACGGTCGATGGTCTGAAGACCGGCCACACGCAAGCTGCGGGCTACTGCCTGATCGCATCGGCGAAGCGTCCGATGGCGGGCGGCGGCGACCGCCGTCTGGTCTCGGTGATGATGGGCGAGCAGAAGGAGCACGACCGGGTGCAGGACAGCCTGAAGATGCTCAACTACGGCTATAGCGCCTACGACACCACGCGCATCTACGGCGCGAACCAGGCCGTCGCCACGCCGCGCGTCTACAAGGGCGCAGAGGACAGCGTGAAGGTCGGCGTGAAGAAGGACCAGTTCGTGACGCTGCCCAAGGGCGCGGCCGACAAGGCCAAACCGCAGATCGAGATCACCAGCCCGCTGATCGCGCCGCTCGCGGACGGCCAGCAGGTCGGCACGGCGAAGTTCGTCGGCGCGGACGGCAAGGTGCTCGCGCAGTTCCCGCTCGTCGCCCTGCAGGCCGTGCCGCAAGCCGGCATCGTCGGCCGCGTGTGGGATTCGCTGATGCTCATGTTCAACAAGAAGAAGTAAAACCGCAGGGCGCGCGATGTCCCCGATTTCGAACCCGAATGAAGCCGCTCAGTCGCCTGAGCCGCTGGTCTGGCTCAACGGCGAACTCACGCCGCTTTCCGAAGCACGCGTGCCGGTGCTCGACCGCGGCTTCATTTTCGGCGACGGCATCTACGAAGTCGTGCCGGTCTATGTGCTCGAAACCGGGGATGAGCAAGCTGCGCAGGAGACGGTGCGTGTGCCGTTTCGCATCGCCCAGCATCTTGCGCGGCTTTCGCGCTCGCTCGACAAGGTAGGGATCGCCAATCCGTTCGACGAAGCGGGCTGGCGTGCGCTGATCGCGCGGGTGATCGAGGCCAACGAAGCAGCGGGCGCACTCGCGCGCGACGCGCACGCCAACGTCTACGTGCAGGTCACGCGCGGCGTCGCGAAGCGCGGCCACGCGTTTCCGGCCGGCATCACGCCCACGGTGTTCGTGATGGTGAATCCGCTGGTCATGCCGGGCGCCGCGCAACGTGCGGCGGGCGTGGCCTGCGTGACGGCCGAAGATCGCCGCTGGCTGAATTGCGATATCAAGGCGACCTCGCTGCTCGGCAATGTGCTGATGGCGCAGAACGCCGTCGAGCATGGCGTGTTCGAGACGATCCAGCTGCGTGACGGGTTCGTCACCGAAGCCTCGTCGTCGAATGTGTGGATCGTGAAGGACGGCGTGCTGTACGCGCCGCCGCGCAGCAACAAGATCCTCGAAGGCATCCGCTACGGGCTGATCGAGGAGCTGGCGCTGGACTGCGGCCTGCGTTTCGAGGCGCGCGAGCTCGACGAAGCGGCGCTGCGCAGCGCCGACGAACTGCTGGTATCCTCGGCGACCAAGGAAATTTTGCCCGTGGTCGCGCTCGACGGCGCGGCGGTGGGAAGCGGCAAACCGGGGCCGGTTTATGCCGCGCTCTACGAGGCTTATCAGCGTGCGAAGGCACGCGAGGCGCGTGCGGTGCATGCAGCGCTCGCCGCGCAGAACACGCTACAGGAAGTGGAAAAATGACTGCATCCCAGAACAAGCCCGCCGTGATTGGCGCGGGCACCGAAGCGAAAGAATCGCTGATCGAATTCCCCTGCGATTTCCCCATCAAGGTGATGGGCAAGACGCATCCGGAATTCGAATCGACCATGATCGCGGTGCTGCGCGAATTCGACGGCGGTTTCGACGAAACCATCATCGAAAAGCGCCCTTCGAGCGGCGGCAACTACACCGGACTCACGGTGACGGTGCGCGCCACGAGCCAGGCGCACCTCGACGATATCTACCGCGCGCTCACCGGTCATCCGATGGTGAAGATCGTGCTGTAAGCCGGGCTGATGCTTTGGGCGTCGGGTCGTGAAAAAGGCTGCCGTGGGGCAGCCTTTTTCATTTGCGCGGGTGATCCAGACCGTGCTTAAACCGTATCCCCTTCGCTGGCCCGCAAGGCGGCTGCGGCGGCGGTCATCAGCGGGCCGGCTTCGCAGGCGTCTTCGTAAAGGCGTCTGAAGCGCGCCACTTCGTCGAAGACCCACGCGCGAAAAGCCTGCACACGCTCGGTTTGCAGGCGCTGCGGCGTGCTGATGAAGTAGTAGCGCCACGGGCTGGGACCGTCGATGTGCTTGAAGAGGCGCACGAGGCGCCCGCGCGTGATCTCGTGCATCGCCAGCGAGCGGCGCACCAGCGCGATGCCCTGGCCGTCCATCGCGGCCTGCAGCAGGTTCGACGAATCCTGGTAGAGCACGCCGCGCTTGGGCTCGGGGATGTCCTGCATGCCGGCGGCGTCGAACCACGGACGCCAGAGTTCGTCGTCGGAGCGCAGCAGCGGCAGTTGCATCATGTCGCGCGGGCTTTCGGGCAGCTTGCCGTCGCGGAAATCGGGTGAGCAGGCCGGGAAGAAAATCTCGTCGAGCAGCAGTTCGGCGTGCAGGCCGGGATAGTGGCCATAGCCGAAGCGGATTGCCACGTCCACGTCGTCGCGCGCGAAATCGGTGAGCGAATTGGTGGATTGCAGCTCGACATCCCACTGCGGATTGGCCTCGATAAACCGGCCGATGCGCGGCGTGACCCAGCGCGCCGCGAACGACGAGAGCATCGATACCACCAGACGCCGGTCGCGGTCGCCCGCGCGGATTTCCTGGGTGGCGTGCGCGAGCTGGCTGAGCGCGTCGCGCACCTGGCCGGCGTAGCGGCGGCCCGTGTCGGTGATGCGCACGCGCTTGCCGTCGCGCGTGAAGAGCGACACGCCCAGTTCCGCTTCGAGCGCGCGGATCTGATGGCTCACCGCGCCGTGGGTGACGAAGAGCTCGTCGGCGGCGCGCGAAAAGCTTTCGTGTCGGGCGGCGGCTTCAAAGGCCTTGAGGGCGTTCAGCGCCGGAAGTGTGCGCAGGTCCATCGTACTTTTTCTCACATAGCCGTGAAAAATGATCGTTTTACCCGATCCCTTGTGCTGTCTAGGATTGTAGCCATCGGAGCAGGACATTCGGAGGCTGAAATGAGAGAAATTTCTTCAGATATCACGTTCGAAGTCGAGGCCAATCAAGTTGCATCGGTGCGCGTTTCGCGCAGCACCCGGCTGACGGTGCACTGCGGTGCGGTGTGGGTCACGCGCAGCGACGACACGGCCGACTACTGGCTGGAGCCCGGCCATACGCTGCGCCTGCGGCGCGGCGAGCGGCTGTGGATCGGCGCGGAGCGGGGCGCGGCGGCGTGGGTGGCGTTCGCCACGCCTGCACGCATGGGCGAACGTGCGCTCGACTGGGCCGCGCGGCAGGCGGCGCGCCTGGGGCTGCATGCCGGCGACGGCTGGCGTACCGTTTGAGACCCACGCTGAGCCTCACGATCGCGGACGCCCACCGGATGGGGCCTCCGCGACTTCGCGTTTGACAGGCTTGCGACTGCGTGTCACTTGCCTGTCACTTGCGTGTTATGGCGGATATCCGTGCAAAGACCGCAGAGCCCTCGGCGCGCTCGGCCCGAATTGGGTAAACTCCGGAGATCATGTGCGCCACCCCGGTTTCATCCCCGTCAACTCACTCTGACCCCGTGTCTGCAGCGATCGCCGAACCGATCGTCCTGCGCTGGCGCGGCACCGAGGCCTATCAGATCAGTTTCGACGCCATGCGCGAGTTCACCGCGCAACGCGACGCCAGCACGCCCGACGAGATCTGGCTGGTTGAGCATCCGCCCGTCTTCACGCTCGGTCAGGCCGGCAAGCCCGAACATCTGCTGATCGCCAATAGCGGCATCCCGCTCGTGCAGATCGACCGCGGCGGCCAGATCACGTATCACGGGCCGGGGCAGGTGGTGGCCTATCTGCTGCTCGACTTGCGCCGCCGGAAACTGATGGTGCGCGAGCTCGTTACGCTCATCGAGCAGGCCGTGATCGAAACACTCGCGGCGTATAATCTCGCCGGTGAGCGCAAGGACGGCGCGCCCGGTATTTACGTGCCAGATGACGCCCAGGGCGAGAGCGCGGCCCACAGTGGCGCCAAGGTTGCCGCGCTGGGCCTGAAGATCCGCAACGGCTGCAGTTATCACGGCGTGAGCCTGAATGTGTCGATGGATCTGAGCCCTTTCCTCGCGATCAATCCTTGCGGCTACGCGGGCCTTGAAACCGTCGATATGGCAACGCTCGGCGCCCATGCGACATGGCGCGAAGCGGCGCAAACGCTGGCGGCGCGGCTCGAAGCGAATCTCGCCGGGCATGCGCAGCGCGTTGCAGCGACGCAAGCAGAAACTCTTCCGGCAGCCGAAGCGGCTGCCGCAGACCTCGCGGCCGAAGCGGCCGCCGTGGACCCGGCCGCTCGCGCGGTCTGAAGGCGGGCAACCGCCACAACCGCAGGCTGGCGTTCCCCGGCGGCCTGACTGGATCGAAAGCATGAGTGACGTAACCGCCAATACTGCTGCCTCCCCCGCAGTCAATCCTGCCGCCGACGCCGTTCCCTACGACGCCACCGCGAAGCAGAAAGCGCAAGCCAAGACCGCGCGCATTCCCATCAAGATCGTGCCGATCGAGAAGCTCAAGAAGCCCGAGTGGATCCGCGTGAAGGCGGCCACGGGCAACTCGCGCTTCTACGAGATCAAGAACATCCTGCGCGAGCACAACCTGCATACGGTGTGCGAGGAAGCGAGCTGCCCGAACATCGGCGAATGCTTCGGCAAGGGCACGGCCACGTTCATGATCATGGGCGACAAGTGCACGCGCCGCTGCCCGTTCTGCGACGTGGGCCACGGCCGCCCCGATCCGCTCGATCCGGAAGAACCGGGCAACCTGGCGCGCACCATCGGCGCGCTCAAGCTCAAGTACGTCGTGATCACCAGCGTCGACCGCGACGATCTGCGTGACGGCGGCGCGGGCCACTTCGTCGAATGTATCCGCCAGGTGCGCGAGCATTCTCCGGAAACCCGCATCGAAATCCTCACGCCCGACTTCCGTGGCCGTCTGGACCGCGCGCTGCAAATCCTCAACGCCGCGCCGCCCGACGTGATGAACCACAATCTCGAAACGGTGCCGCGCCTCTACAAGGAAGCGCGTCCGGGTTCGGACTACGCGCACTCGCTCAAGCTCCTCAAGGACTTCAAGGCGCTGCATCCGGAAGTCGCAACCAAGTCGGGCCTGATGGTCGGTCTGGGCGAAACCGAAGAGGAAATCCTTCAGGTGATGCGCGACCTGCGCGCGCACGACGTGGATATGCTGACGATCGGCCAGTATCTGCAGCCTTCGGAGCACCATCTGCCGGTGCGCTCGTACGTGCATCCGGACACCTTCAAGATGTACGAGGAAGAGGCATACAAGATGGGCTTCACGCACGCCGCCGTTGGCGCGATGGTGCGTTCGAGCTATCACGCCGATCTGCAGGCGCACGGCGCGGGCGTGGTTTAAACCGCTCGCTCGCTTTGCCTCGAAGAAGCCCGCCTCGCGCGGGCTTTTTTACGTCTGGCGTTCCGGATTCCCGGACGCATTCAATCCGCATTTCTGGAAATCCATAGAGCGGGTTTTCGACACGCCGCCAAAAGCCTTGTAAATCAAGGCTGGCGCGGCATTGTGCCGCTGGCATCAACCTTGCAATTAGATACGCGCGGCCACCCCGGCCGCGACAAAAAAAACATGGGATGGGACTAAGCGCTCAAGCGCTAAATCCCATCGACAAGGAGACAGCCGATGTCCAAATCCCTCATCTGGTTTCGCTGATTCCCCCCGTTTCGACCTGTCGCGGCACGGCGCTCGAAAGGCGCGGCCATCGGCTTAACTTTTTGCAGGCACCCCAAGTGAAGAAACCTCTCCACAAAGTCCTCTATTTCCAGGTGATCGTGGCGATCGTCATCGGCGTTGTGCTGGGCCACTTTTGGCCCGCGCTCGGCATCGACATGAAGCCGCTCGGCGACGCCTTCATCAAGCTCATCAAGATGGTGATCGGGCCGATCATCTTCTGTACCGTCGTGACCGGCATCGCCGGCATGGAAGACATGAAGAAGGTCGGTCGCGTGGGCGGCAAGGCGCTGCTCTATTTCGAGATCGTCTCGACCTTCGCGCTGGTGCTCGGCCTGATCGCCACGCACGTGCTCAAGCCGGGTGCGGGCTTCAACGTCGATGTGAGCACGCTCGACGCCAAGTCGGTGGCGAGCTTCGCTGAAAAGGCGCACGGCCAGAGCTCGGTCGACTTCCTGATGCACATCATTCCGGACACGATCTTCTCGGCGTTCGCGCAAGGCGAAATCCTGCAGATCCTGCTGATCGCGCTGCTGTTCGGCGCGGTGCTCACGCAACTGGGCGAGCGCGGCCGCGTGGTGACGGATTTCATCGACGGCATCTCGGGCGTGCTGTTCGGCGTCGTCAAGATCGTCACGAAGCTCGCGCCGATCGGCGCATTCGGTGCGATGGCGTTCACCATCGGCAAGTACGGTGTCGGCTCGCTGGTGCCGATGCTCAAACTGATCGGCACGTTCTATCTGACCTCGGTCGTGTTCGTGCTGGTGGTGCTGGGCGCAATCGCGCGCTTCACCGGCTTCTCGATCATCCGCTTCGTGTCGTACATCAAGGAAGAACTGCTGATCGTGCTGGGTACGAGTTCGTCGGAATCGGCGCTGCCGCAACTGATGCAGAAGCTCGAACGGCTGGGCTGCTCGCGCTCGGTGGTGGGTCTGGTGGTGCCGACCGGTTACTCGTTCAACCTCGACGGCACCAACATCTACATGACGATGGCGGTGCTCTTCATCGCCCAAGCGACCAACACCGACCTCACGTGGACGCAGCAGCTCACGCTGCTGGCCGTGACCATGCTGACCTCGAAGGGCGCCAGCGGCGTGACCGGCGCGGGCTTCATCACGCTGGCCGCGACGCTGGCCGTGGTGCCGACCATTCCGCTCTCCGGCATGGTGCTGATCCTCGGCATCGACCGCTTCATGAGCGAGTGCCGCGCGCTGACGAACATCGTCGGCAACGGCGTGGCAACGGTGGTGGTGTCGGCGTGGGAAAAGGAGCTGGACCGCGACAAGTTGCGCGCGGTGCTGGCGGGCGAGGCTTCGGAAGTGAAGGAAAGCGCGGGCGCGTAAGTTTGCTTGCGCGTGGTTGATCGGGCGGCGCGTGGTGCGCTGCTTCGGTCGGCTCAAGTTGTTTGACCGGTTGTACTGGAGTTTTACGTGTAGCAAGCGGCGCAAGCCGTTGGGCGGCGTGTTGTTCATCCCCTGTCGATACGTCGCCCGCTCCCATCTCCCGCCTTCCACGATCGGCCGCCTCGCGCGGTTTGCGTGTGCCACAATCCCACCCATCCCCGCTCGATCACCCGGAAGTTTCATCCGTGACGCGCCGTCTCGTTCTGCTGTTTGCGCTCGCCATCGGGCTCGCACTCGTGTGCGCGCTTGCGTGGACACTCGCCTGGCAGACCGGCATCGACGCGCTGCGCCTGAACGCCGCCGTGCGCGGCGACCGCACGACAGCCGCGCTCAAGAGCACGCTGGAGCGCTACGAATCGCTGCCCTATCTGGTGGGCGCGCATCCGCTCGTGCAGGACGTGCTCGCGGATCCCAATCCCGAGCGCGTCGCCGCCGCGAACCGCTATCTCGAAGACGTGAACCGCCACGCGCGCGCCACCACGACCTACATCATCCGCGCCGACGGCATCTGCATCGCAGCCAGCAACTGGCGCGGCGCGGACAGCTTCGTGGGCGTCGAGTACCGCTTCCGCCCGTATTTCATCGAAGCCGCCAAAGGCGACGTGGGACGTTTCTTCGGTATCGGCACGATCTCGCGCGATCCGGGTTACTACATCTCGCAGCCGGTGCGGCGCAACGGCCAGATCGTCGGCGTGGCGGTGGTGAAGCTCAATCTCGAATGGTTTCCGGGCTCGGATGCCTCCGAGCCGCTGCTCGTCACCGACGATCACGGCGTGATCTTTCTGTCCTCGGTGCCCGCGTGGAAATACCGCACGGTGCGGCCATTGCCGACCGATGTGGTGGCCTCGATCGACGCGACGCGGCAGTATGCGCGCCAGGATATCCCGCCGCTGCCCGCGAGCGTGGAGCGCGTGCTGGAAGGCGACGCCGATATCGTGCGCATCGGCAGCGGCCTGCGCGCGCCGCGCTATCTGGAAACGCGCCGGGCGCTTGGTGAGCCGGACTGGCATCTGGTGACGATGTCGCCGGTCGCGCCGGTGCTCGACGCCGCGCGCAACGCCACCATCATGACGGGCTTCGGCTACGTGTCGCTGTGCCTGCTGGGGTTCTACTGGCGCATGCGCCGCGCGCGCGTGCGCGAAGTGGTGAAGAGCCGTGCGATGCTGCAAAAGGCCTACGCGATGCTCAACGACCGCGTGGCCGAACGCACCGCCGACCTCTCGCAGGCCAACGAAAGCCTGCAGCGCGAAGTCGCCGAGCGCACCCGCACCGAACAGGAGCTGCGCGCCACCCAGGACGAACTGATCCAGGCGAGCAAGCTGGCCGCGCTCGGACAGATGGCGGCGGGCATCACGCACGAACTGAATCAGCCGCTCGCGGCGCTGCGCAGTTTTTCGGACAATACGCGCGTGTTTCTCGAACGCGGCCAGTACGACGCGGCGCACGAGAATCTGGAGGCGATCGGTTCGCTCACCGAGCGCATGGGCAAGATCGTCAATCAGCTCAAGCTCTTTGTCGGACGGGCGAAGCCGCGCGGCCAGCGCTCGCCGGTGGCGCGCGCGGTGCGCAATGCGCTCGCGCTGCTCGGCAAGCGGCTCGACGGCGCGCGGGTCGAACTCACGCTCAGCGACGGCGATGCCGCGAATGTGTCCAGCATCGCGCTCGACGCGCATGTCGCGCATCCCGAGCTGGTCGCGCAATGCGACGACCTGCGGCTCGAACAGGTGCTCATCAATCTGATCGGCAACGCGCTCGACGCGGTGGCGGGCCTGCCCGGCCCGCGCATCGTCATCGATGTGCGCGCGCTGCCCGCGACGCTGGAAATCTCGGTGCGCGACAATGGGCCGGGGATTCCCGCCGATGTCATGCAGCGCCTCTTCGAACCGTTTTTCACCACCAAGGAGATGGGGCAGGGCCTGGGGCTCGGCCTCGCGATTTCCTCGTCGATCGCGCGCGATTGCGGCGGCGCGCTCACGGCGCACAATGCCGAAGGCGGCGGCGCGGTGTTCGTGCTGACGCTCAAGCGCTCGCGCGTGAATGCGGTGGCGGGCGATTCGGTGGGCGACTCGGTGGGCGACTCGGCGGGCGCGCGGCATTGACGCCGCAACGGAATCAGAAACAAGGAAGACGAATCAACATGGTCAGTTCAACGCCCGGCCGGGTGCTCTATATCGAGGACGACGAACTGGTGCGCCGCGCCGGTATGCAGAGCCTGCAGCTCGCGGGCTTCGAGGCAACCGGTTATGCGAACGCCGAGGCCGCGTTGCCGCTCGTCGATGCGGGCTTTCCCGGCATCGTGGTGAGCGATATCCGCTTGCCGGGCATGAGCGGGCTGGACCTGCTTGCGCAGTGCCACGAGCGTGCGCCCGACGTGCCCGTGATCCTCGTTACCGGTCACGGCGACATCTCGATGGCCGTGCAGGCGATGCGTGACGGTGCGTATGACTTCATCGAAAAGCCCTTCGCCTCGGAACGGCTGATCGAGACCGTGCGCCGCGCGCTTGAGCGCCGCACGCTGGTGCTCGAAAACCTCGCGCTGCGCCGCGAGCTGGCGGGGCAAAACACGCTCGCACCGCGCATCATCGGCAAGAGTCCGGCGATCGAGCAGGTGCGGCGGCTGATCGCGAACGTCGCGCCCACCGATGCCTCCGTGCTCATCAACGGCGACACGGGCGCGGGCAAGGAACTGATCGCGCGCAGTCTGCACGAATTGTCGCCGCGTCGCGACAAGCCGTTCGTCGCGGTGAATTGCGGCGCGCTGCCTGAGCCGATGTTCGAATCGGAGATGTTTGGCTATGAGCAGGGCGCCTTCACGGGCGCAGCGAAGCGTCGGATCGGCAAGCTCGAACACGCGGCGGGCGGCACGCTTTTTCTCGATGAAATCGAAAGCATGCCGCTCGCGCTTCAGGTGAAGCTGCTGCGCGTGCTGCAGGACGGCGTGCTGGAGCGGCTGGGCTCGAACCAGCCGGTGCGCGTGGATCTGCGCGTGGTGGCGGCGGCCAAGGGCGACATGAACGAACATGTGGCGGCGGGGACGTTCCGGCGCGACCTGCTGTATCGCCTGAACGTGGTGACGATTGGGTTGCCGCCGCTCGCCGAGCGCCGGGAGGATATCGTGCCGCTGTTCGAACACTTCCTGCTGGACGCGGCGGTGCGTTACCAGCGGCCCGCGCCGCTGCTGACCGAACGCGACCGCATGCGCCTGGCGCAGCGCGACTGGCCCGGCAACGTGCGCGAACTGCGCAACGCCGCGGATCGCTATGTGCTTGGGATTCCCGACGATCTCGCGCCGCCGTCGCAAGCCGGCCCGGACGATGCCTTGCCGCTCAAGGAGCGCGTGGAGCAGTACGAACGCGCGCTGATCGCCGATGCGTTGCAGCAGACGAACGGCGCCGTCGTGCAGGCCGCGGAACGGCTGCAGATGGCCAAGGCCACGCTGTACGAGAAGATCCGGCGCTATGGGCTGGTCGCGCGGCAGGAGAACGAAACGCGCGGCTAGGTGGGATCGGCGGATCAACGGATCGGTGGTGGAGCACGCGCAAAAAGCAGAACGGCAGCGAATTCGCTGCCGTTTTTCATGTGCCGATGACCGTCGGGCCGATCAGGTCGACAGCGCTTTCTTCAGCAGTTGATCGAGTTCCGCGAACTGCGGCTCGCCCACATAGCGCTTGAGAATCTTGCCGTTGCGGTCGACCACGAAGGTGGTCGGCGTGAGCTGCACGTTGCCGAACTGCTTCGCAGCCGAGCCGTCGTCCATCGCCACCTTGAAGGGCAGCTGGCGCGTCTGCGCGTAGTTGGCGACGTACATCGGCGCGTCGTAGTTCATCGCCACGGCGACGAATTCGAGGCCATCGCCCTTGAAGCGGTTATAGGTCTGGACCATCTGCGGCATTTCCTGCATGCAGGTGGCGCAGCTGGTCGCCCAGAAGTTGATCAGATAGACCTTGCCTTTGAGATCCGCAGTCGAAACCTTCTGGCCCGACAGCAGCGTGAAGGTGGCGTCCGGCACGCGCTGCTGGCTGCCGAAGAAGGCGAAATAGCCCGCCACGGCAATGGCGACCACGACCACCGCCGCAGCGATGTTGCGGATCGCGCTGGAGCGCGCTTTCGGACTATGCGGGGAATTCGTGGATGCTGACATGGGTGAAGCCTCAGGCGCCGACGGGCGCGCAACGTTGCTGATCTGGCGGAGCCAGTCTATCTCGCAATGGCCCGGCCGGTCATTGTAGCGCCGAATTTCCCGGCATAGCGGTTGCGGCGGCACGCGCAGGCGCGCTCGCAGGATAATGGCCGACGCTATCTTGCCCGCGCACTATTGCGCCCCAATTACAAACCACGATGCTCACCAACGCCCTTCGCTCGCTGGCCGCGAGCGCACTGTTTGCGGTGTTTTCCAGTGCTCTTGTCGCCTGCTCGCCGACTTACGATTGGCGCACGATTTCGAACAACACGAGCGGCTATAGCGTCGACCTGCCGGGCAGGCCCGCCTCGGACGCCCGTAGCGTCGATGTGGACGGCACGCCGATGCAGATGCATATGCAGACCGCCGAAGTTGGCGGGGCGGTATTCGTGATCGGCACGCTCGATCTGCCGGACGCGCAAGCAGCCACGCAGCAAAAGGCCCTCGGCTTCCTGCGCGATGGCCTCGCGCGCAACGTGGGCGTGCCGCCCGACGCCCGCAGCATAGCGGTGCCGCTTGCAGCAGGCGGCAGCGTGCCGGGCATCGACATGCAACTGTCGGGCAAGGCCGGAGCAAAGGACGAGACGCGCACGATCCACGCGCGTCTGGTCGCGAAGGGCGCGCACGCTTACCAACTGGCGATCGTGGGGCGCGAGCAACCGGCCGTCGAGCAAGTCGATCAGTTCTTCCAATCGTTCAAGCTCCATTGAGGAGAGCCGAACGACCGCGTACTTGCATCGTCGCCCGGCCGGCCGTTTGCGCGCCAAAGTGAAAGTGCTCTCCTGGGTTTACGAGCTATCTGCCGGATTTGATTGAGGGTTTACGGGTTACCCACAGGTGCTGTGGATAACTTTGTGGGTAAAACGGCTCCGTCGCCCGCAAAAGGCCGTGCTGTGGGCTTTTTGTTAGTTTTAGCAGTGCCGGGACGTCTTTTGAAACGCATAAAAATCAAGGACTTGCGTTTTGGATCGTCACGAAATGCGAATCGTGTCTTAAAAGGCTGCCGATACAACCAAGTGTGTATAAGTCAAGTCTTGACTTAGATTTTTTGATCCTTCTGATGTATAGGCCGGGCGGCCGCTGTTCGGGTCTGGCGCTGGATTCAGCTCGATGGGCGAGCCGCATGGTCGATCCGTACTACTGATCGCTGAAGGCCCGCCGATACTGCACCGCCTCCGCCACATGGGCCGCATCGGGCATCCCGGCGCCGGCGAGATCGGCGATGGTGCGCGCGACCTTGAGCGCGCGATAGTACGCCCGCGCCGACCACCCAAAACGTTCACCCGCTTCGCGTAGCAACGCCTCGCCTGCGCTGTCCGGGCGGCAGACTTCATCGGTTTCGCGCCCGCTCAGTTCGCGGTTGGTCTTGCCCTGACGGGCGATCTGGCGCTCGCGGGCCGCCGTCACGCGCGCGGCAATCCTGGCGCTCGACTCGCCGGGCGCCGCCGCGCGCGAGGCGAGTTCGGCGGGCTGCAGCGCGGGCAGCTCGATCTGGATGTCGATGCGGTCGAGCAGCGGCCCCGACAGCTTGCGCCGATAGCGCGCCGCGCCTTCGGGCGTGCAGCGGCAGCGCCCCGACGGATCGCCGCGCCAGCCGCACGGGCACGGATTCATGGCGGCGACGAGCTGACAGGCAGCGGGGAAGTCGGTCTGCCAGGCGGCGCGCGAAATGGTGATCGAACCGTTTTCGAGCGGTTCGCGCAGCGTCTCCAGAACGTGCCGGTCGAACTCCGGCAACTCGTCGAGGAAAAGGACGCCAAGGTGCGCGAGCGTGATCTCGCCGGGCTGCGGCGGATTGCGTCCGCCGATCAGCGCTGCGGCGCTCGAAGAATGATGCGGCGCGCGAAACGGCCGACGCCGCCATTGCTGCGGCGAAAAGCCGATTGCGCTCGCCGACAGCAGCGCGGCGCTGGCGAGCGCCTCTGCGTCGCTCATCGGCGGCAGCAGGCCGGGCAGGCGCGCGGCGAGCATCGACTTACCCGCACCGGGCGGTCCGACCATCAATAGATGATGACCGCCCGCCGCCGCGACTTCGAGCGCACGGCGCGCGCCGCGCTGGCCGATCACATCGGCCATATCGGGCGAGAGCGCGGCGCACGTGGCATCGAGCGCCGGTGCGCGCACAGGACTCAGGCGCGCGTCCTCGGCCTTGGTGAGATGGCCGCAGAGCGCACGCAGGTCAGTGACGGCGTAGACGTCCACGCCGGGTACGAGTGCGGCTTCGGCGGTGTTGTCGGCGGGCAGGTAAAGCTCGGGTGAGTGCGCGCCAGGATGATCCGCACACTGGCCGGCATGCGCGCGCGCCGTGCCGCAGGCCATGGCAAACGCGCCGCGCATGGGCCGCACAGCGCCCGTGAGCGATAGCTCGCCCGCGAATTCGCGGGCCTGCGTGAGGGCGCCGCCCGGAATCTGTCCGCTCGCCGCGAGGATGCCCAATGCGATGGGCAGATCGAACCGTCCCGACTCCTTGGGTAGATCGGCAGGCGCGAGGTTGACCGTGATACGCCTGACGGGGAAGTCGAAGCCGCAATTCGAGAGCGCGGCGCGCACGCGCTCGCGGCTCTCGCGGACTTCGAGGTCGGGCAAGCCGACTATCGAAAAGGACGGCAGGCCGTTGGCAAGGTGAACTTCGACGGTCACCTCGGGCGCGCGGCCAGCAGCCGGCGCGCGGCTTTTCACCACGGCAAGCGACATGGAAATCTCCGAAAGGCGGTGCATGCGCGGACGTCGTGAACGGCTTCGCCGCTTTGTCACGCATGCGCCAGGCTGGTGAAGCGCGTGCCCCTTTACGGTTCCATTGCTAAACCGTTACGGCTCGCTTGCCTTAAGAAAGGTGAAATTAATCAGGATGCCTGCCCAGTCGAGGATGCCGTGACCGGCAGCTTCTGTTCGAGTTCGGCCACGCGGCGTTCGAGTTCTTCCAGACGCTGACGCGTACGCACCAACACCTGCGTCTGTGCGTCGAATTCCTCGCGCGTGACCAGTTCGAGCTTCGAAAAGCCTTGCGAAAGCATGGCGCGCACGTTGCGCTCGACATCGCGCGCGGGCGAGTTCCGCAGAAGTTCGCTGACCTTCGACTGCAGATCGTTGAATACGTCGTTCGGTTGTTTCATTCGGTTTCCCCTTCGCTGCACAGAAAATGTGCAGATTTCGTTTCGACTGTGCCTCGATCCGGATCGTGACCGATCTTGGTGCGCGAGCCGCGAAGTCCTCGATGCCCGTGTGCGCATCTGGTGCGCATCAGTTGCGCATCCGGCGCGCGCGATCCGATCGCGAGCCGCAGGCCTGGCACGAACCGCTTCCAGTGCGCCGCACCGAGTGCCGGCTGCGTCCTTCACGGGCCGCCGCGCTTCGTTCTCGCGCCTATTCGCGCGCTTCTGAGGCGATCGTGCTGCGCACCGATCCTTGAGAACACTCTAGCAACTCTCGCCAGGCGCCGCCACCGCTTGCGGCCCACGCTGGCCGTTCGGCCAGGGCCTTGCGCGGCCCGCGCGGCGCGGATTTCGGCGCGTAGTTCGACATGCGACCGGCATTGTCCACGGGATGCGCACTTCGTGCATCGAACTTCGTCGCAAGTCCTGCAAGAAAGCTCGTTGATCGAATTGGCACGGGTGTTGCTAATAACCCCCCGCGCACCGAACAACGGCTGGCTCGCGGTGCGTCGGCGGGGCGAGACCCGCACCGCAGGCGCCCGTTGCAGAAGTGAATACGGGATGAAAGCAACCACAGCGAGGACTACATGAAACTGATTACAGCAATCATCAAGCCGTTCAAGCTCGATGAAGCGCGGGAGGCTCTTTCGGCCATCGGCGTGTCGGGGATCACGGTCACGGAAGTGAAGGGCTTCGGCCGTCAGAAGGGCCATACCGAGCTGTATCGCGGTGCGGAATACGTCGTCGACTTCCTGCCGAAGGTGAAGATCGAAGCGGCCGTGTCCGACGACATCGTCGACCAGGCCATCGAATCGCTGGAGCGCGCCGCCCGCACCGGCAAGATCGGCGACGGCAAGATTTTCGTCACCCCGATCGAACAGGTTATCCGCATCCGCACCGGCGAAACTGGCGCCGACGCCCTGTAACAGCGACCCACGATTCCCGAGGCCAGCGTAAGGCGCGAGTCAAGCGCCAGTCCTGGCCGACATAGAGAGACAAGAGGAAACCAAGATGCGCAAACTTTTAATGTCCTTGCTGATGGCCGGCTCGCTGCTGGCCGGTGGCATCGGCGCCGCGCTGGCGGACGATGCGTCCGCACCCGCCGCGGCGTCCGCCGCAACTGCATCCGCACCTGACGCATCGGCTTCGGCGCCTGCCGCCACGGCCTCCGCGCCCGCCGCCGACGCGGCTTCCGCACCGGCAGCCGCAGCCGCTTCGGCACCCGCAGCCAGCGCACCGGCTGACGCATCGGCCGCCGCCGCAGCGGCAGCGCCTGCTGCACCGACTGCGCCGTTCTCGGTGGATTCGTCGAAGATCAACTCGGGCGATACCGCGTGGATGCTGACCTCCACCGCGCTCGTGCTGTTCATGACGATTCCGGGCCTCGCACTCTTCTACGGCGGCATGGTCCGCAAGAAGAACGTCCTCGCGACGCTCATGCAGAGCTTCGCCATCACCTGCGTCGTCACGGTGATCTGGACGGTGGTGGGCTACTCGCTGGCCTTCACGCCGGGCAACTCGTTCATCGGCGGCTTCTCGCGCGTCTTCCTTGAAGGCATGAACTACATCAAGGGCGACAAGGCGACCACGCTGACCGTGAGCCATCTCGCCACGACGATTCCGGAGACCGTGTACTTCGTCTATCAGATGACGTTCGCGATCATCACGCCGGCGCTCATCACCGGTGCATTCGCAGACCGCATGAAGTTCTCGGCGATGCTGGTGTTCATGTCGCTCTGGTCGATCATCGTCTACTCGCCGATCGCCCACATGGTCTGGGAACCGACCGGCTGGCTGGCAAGCGCAGGCATTCTCGACTTCGCAGGCGGCACGGTGGTTCACATCAACGCCGGCATCGCCGGTCTGGTGTGCTGCCTGGTGCTGGGCAAGCGTATCGGTTACGGCCGCGAAGTCATGGCGCCGCACAACCTCGTGCTCACGCTGATCGGCGCGGCCATGCTGTGGGTGGGCTGGTTCGGCTTCAACGCAGGTTCGGCAGTCGCGGCTGACGGCCGTGCCGGCTTCGCCATGCTCACGACGCAGATCGCCACGGCATGCGCGGCGCTTGGCTGGATGTTCGCGGAGTGGATCGCCAAGGGCAAGCCGTCGGTGCTCGGCATCGCTTCGGGCGCAGTGGCAGGTCTGGTTGCCGTGACCCCGGCTTCGGGCTTCGTCGGCGTGATGGGCGCGATCGTGATTGGTGTGGTGGCCGGCGTGGTCTGCTTCTGGTCGGCTACGTGGCTCAAGCACAAGTTCGGCTATGACGATTCGCTCGACGCATTCGGCGTGCACGGCATCGGCGGCATCATCGGCGCGATCCTGACCGGCGTGTTCGCGGTCAAGGATATCGGCGGCGCGGACGGCAGCGTGATCCTGCAGGTCAAGGGCGTGCTCACGACCCTCATCTACAGCGGCGTGGTGAGCTTCGTCCTGCTGAAGGTGATCGACATGGTGATGGGCCTGCGCGTGACGGAAGAAGAAGAACGCGAAGGTCTCGACGTGATTCTGCATGGCGAGCGCGTCGAATAAGAACTTGAGTGGGTAGGGGGTGGCAGCACAGCAGTAATGCAGTAGCGCAGTAGCAGTAAGCGAAGTGGCATTACCTGGAGCACAGCGACTTGGGCCCGCCTTTACCGGCGGGCCCTTTCTTTTGGGTGTGCGCCTTGCGATGCTGGAATAACCCGGGCGCACGGACGTTACCCGGTTGTTGGCTGCCAGCTTGCCCCTTCAAACCGTACGGCGCCATTGCCTCGGACCGCCCGCGCGGTTCAGAATGGATATTCGATGTGGATAACGGGGGCAGTTCCGGCCATGCCGGGGTGACCAGCGCGCCGCCAATCGCCGTTCCGGCAAGTAACCCTATGGCATGTAAGGGGAAACATCTTGTAACCGGCGCAATCGTCCCCAGTTAGCCTCCCGGTTTTCCTACAATCAATCAGCTTTTGTCCGCGAGTAACACCTTATGGTCCCGCATCTGGTTACGGCGTTGAACGGCCCGCTCCTTGAGCTGGAGCAGCGCATCCTCGACGCGACGCCGGCCATCGAGCGCTGGTTCCGCCTCGAATGGCAGGAGCACACGCCGCCGTTCTACGCGTCGGTGGACCTGCGCAACGCGGGCTTCAAGCTCGCGCCGGTCGACACCAACCTCTTTCCTGGCGCCTTCCATTGCCTGCCGATGGAAGTGCTGCCGCTCGCCGTGCAGGCCGCCATGGCCGCCGTCGAGAAGATCTGCCCGGACGCCAAGAATCTGCTCGTGATTCCCGAGCAGCACACGCGCAACGCCTTTTACCTCGAAAACGTCGCGCGCCTGGCGACCATCATGCGTCAGGCGGGCCTGAACGTTCGCTTTGGCACTCTCGACGAGAACATCGCGGGGCCGGTCACGATCTCGCTGGCGGACGGCCAGAAGATCGTGCTGGAGCCGCTCGAACGCTCGCAGCGCCGCCTCGGCCTGAAGAACTTCGACCCGTGTTCGATTCTTCTGAACAACGATCTGTCGGGCGGCATTCCGTCGGTGCTCGAAAATCTCCACGAGCAATACCTGCTGCCGCCGCTGCACGCCGCCTGGGCCGTGCGCCGCAAGTCGACGCACTTCTCCTGCTATGACGACGTGGCGAAGAAGTTCGCCAAGATGGTCGGCGTCGATCCGTGGATGATCAACCCGTACTTCGCGCACGTGGAGAATGTCGATTTCGAGGCGCGCACCGGCGAGGAGCAACTGGCCACCTCGATCGACGCGGTGCTCAAGAAGATCGCGAAGAAGTATCGCGAGTACGGCATCACCGAAAAGCCCTACGTCGTCATCAAGTCCGACGCCGGCACGGACGGCCGCGGCGTGATGACGGTGCACGACGCTTCCGAGGTTGCCGCGCTCACGAAGCGCGAACGTGCGAAGATGTCGGCCACGAAGGACGGCCTGGAAGTGCGCGACGTCATCGTGCAGGAAGGCGTGTACACGTTCGAGCACATCGGCGACGAAGTGGCCGAACCGGTGGTCTACATGATCGACCGCTACGTGGTGGGTGGCTTCTACCGCGCGCACGGCAGCCGCGAGCGCGACCAGAACCTGAACGCGCCGGGCATGCATTTCGTGCCGCTGGGCTTCGAGCACACCGCGCTGCCCGACACGCGCGCGAAGCCCGGCGCGGCGCCGCCGAACCGCTTCTACATGTACGGCGTGGTGGCGCGGCTGGGGCTGCTGGCGGCGTCGGTCGAGCTGGAGAAGACCGACCCCGAAGCGATCCAGGTGTAAGGAAGATCCACGGCGTTACCACGGCCTGACATCAGGCCCATAACAACATCATGCTGCGCCCGCCCCGAGCGGGCGCAGCCGTCATCAAGGCCGGAAAATTTCCGGCGCAACCTCCAATTTGCTGCAGGGACGACATGGACATTCTCTTCATCGCCGATCCGCTCGAGCGGTTCAAGATCTACAAGGATTCGACCTACGCGATGATGGCCGAGGCCGCGAAGCGCGGGCACACGCTCTACGCATGCGAGCCGCAGCACCTCGCCTGGGTGAACGGCCAGGTCGAAGCCGATGTGCGGCGCTTCGAGATCGTTGGCGATACGGCGGACCTGCATCGCCAGACGTGGTTCAAGGACTCGCCGGATTCCCGTGCGCTGACCGGCTTCGACGCCGTCATCATGCGCAAGGACCCGCCGTTCGACATGGAGTACGTCACCTCCACGTGGCTGCTGGAAATCGCCGAGCGCGCGGGCGCGAAGATCTTCAACAAGCCGCAGGCGATCCGCGACCACTCGGAAAAGCTCGCCATCGGCGAATTCGCGCAGTTCGTCGCGCCCACGCTGGTGACGCGCGACGCCGCGCGCCTGCGCAAATTCCACGAAGAACACCAGGATGTGATCCTCAAGCCGCTCGACGGCATGGGCGGCATGGGCGTGTTCCGCGTCAAGGCGGACGGCATGAACCTCGGTTCGATCATCGAAATGCTGAGCCACGACGGTGCGCGCAGCGTGATGGCGCAGAAGTTCATCCCCGAAATCAAGGCGGGCGACAAGCGCATCCTGCTGATCGGCGGCGAGCCGGTGCCGTATTCGCTCGCGCGTATCCCACAGGGCAATGAAGTGCGCGGCAACCTTGCGGCGGGCGGTCTGGGCGTGGCGCAGCCGCTCACGGCGCGCGACATGGAGATCGCCAAGACGCTGGGGCCGAAGCTGGTCGAGCGCGGGCTGCTGCTGGTGGGGCTCGATGCGATCGGCGACTGGCTCACCGAAGTCAATGTGACGAGCCCAACATGCTTTCGCGAAATCATGGAGCAGACCGGCTTCGACGTGGCGGCGATGTTCATCGACGCGCTGGAGCGCGCGGCGGCCTGAGTACGGCCACGCCAACGCTATGGCGGATAAAAACGGCTATAAATCGGTTGAGGACTTCCTCGAAAGGCAGTCCCGGCGTGCTTGATTCCGGCCGCGGCGGCGGCATCTTCGTGATGCCGGTGTGTGGGTGCGTGCTGCGAGGCACAAAATCTGCGTACCGGTAAGAGAAAGATGAGAGGAAAATGCGGGCGGAAACCGCGTGCAAAACCGCATGGTCGAGACGAAAACGACCCTGCTACAATGCCGCGAGCCCGCGACCGGATTTTGCGGTACAGCAAACTCCGGCGCATGTTCCGACCCTGATGGCCCACGGCTGGCCGCAGGTCGGCGCTGTCGGACGCGATCTTCGAAGATCGGCCCCAGGCATCAACCGAAGCCGTTATTTGTAGTTACGCTGACATGGCAGGGATTCTGATCATCGCTCACGCACCGCTTGCTACTGCGCTGCGCGAATGCATTGCCCATATCTACGGCGGCTGTCCGGCCCGCATCGGTGCGCTGGACGTGCTGCCCGACAGCGACCCCGCTGTGGTCGTCGCACAGGCGAACGCCGAAATCGAGCGCCTGCGCGAGGAAAACGGCGCGCTCGTGCTGACCGACATGTTCGGCGCTACCCCTTCGAACATCGCCGCGCGGCTTGCCACGGTGCCCCAGGTGAGGGTGCTGGCGGGTGTCAATCTGCCGATGCTGGTGCGCGCGGTCTGCTATCGCGCGACGCCGCTCGATACTCTGGTCGAAAAGGCGCTGGCGGGTGCGAGCAAGGGGGTCCAGCCGATCGGCCCGAGCACGCCGCCGCCGGGCGACGATTGCGGCTGCGCGCCCACGCCCTGCGCGGAGGCGGCTTCGGAAGCCGTGGCCAAGGCAGCCGTGAGCGCGGCTGCGGCGAGTAGCGCGGCCCAGGCTGCGAGCACCGCCGCGAGTACGGTTGGCACCACGAGCGCTGCGTCCGCAGCACCGGCAATGGCGTTCAAGCCTGCCGGCACGGCCTGAGCCGGATTGAGCCGGATCAACGCGGTTTGGGCGCACCACAATCAGCCATTCCCCGGCGCACGTTCACGCGCGCGCCCGGACGCGCAGCGCGCGTTTCTCGCGCGCGCGACGCACAATCTCACCGCACCACTTCAACACACTGCGCCTGGATCGACCTATGCTTCAACAAGAAACGACCATCGTGAACAAACTCGGCCTGCATGCGCGCGCGTCGGCGAAGCTGACGCAACTGGCGGGCAATTACCAGTCGGAAATCTGGATGAGCCGTAACGGCCGCCGGATCAACGCCAAGAGCATCATGGGCGTGATGATGCTGGCGGCGGGCATCGGCAGTACGGTGCTGATCGAAACCGAAGGCCCGGACGAGACGGAGGCCATGAGCGCACTGCTCAAGCTGATCGCCGATAAATTCGGCGAGGGCCAGTAAGCGCTTTCCGCGCAGGTCTTCACTGTCATGCCCAACGCCGCGTTTCGACGCGGCGTTTTTCGTTGCCGCACCGGGTTGAGCGAATCCGGGTGTGCCGATGCCTGCGCGGGACCTCATGGTGCGCCGCAAAACCATGCCAGACGGCGATTTTCAGCGTTTTCGGGTGGGTTCGACGGAACATCTTCACACGACGGAATTTATAATGGGCGCCGGGGTCAGAGAGAGCGCATTGCAGCGGTTTGCCGCGGCATCACATAACCAGAGGAGGTGCGCGTGCCGTTCACGCTGCATGGAATTCCCGTATCACGCGGTATCGCCATCGGGCGGGCGTATCTGATTGCGCCGGCCGCGCTCGACGTCGACCACTATCTGGTGGAACTCGCGCAGATCGAAGACGAAATCGCGCGTTTCCGGGCCGCGCTCAAGCTCGTCGAGCAGGAACTCGATACGCTGCGCGCCGACCTTGCCGCCGACGCCCCCAGCGAAATGGGCGCGTTCATCGGCGTTCACCTCATGATCCTGAACGACGTGATGCTCGTACAGGAGACCATCGACCTCATCCGCACGCGCCGCTTCAATGTGGAGTGGGCGCTCACCGAACAGCTCGAACGCCTTTCGCGCCACTTCGACGATGTCGAGGACGAATACCTGCGCGAGCGCAAGGCCGACATCGAGCAGGTGGTCGAGCGCGTGCTCAAGGCGCTCGCGGGCGCGTCGCCTCCGGCGCTGCACGGCAGCTGCGAGGAGATGATCGTGGTGGCGCACGACATCGCGCCCGCCGACATGCTGCAGTTCAAGGGGCAAACCTTCCAGGGCTTCGTCACCGATCTGGGCGGGCGCACCTCGCATACGGCGATCGTGGCGCGCAGCCTGGGGATTCCGGCAGCCGTGGGTGTCCAGCAGGCCAGTTCGCTGATCCGTCAGGACGATCTCATCATCGTCGACGGCGATCACGGCGTGGTGATCGTCGATCCCGCGCCTATCGTGCTGGAGGAGTACACCTATCGTCAGAGCGAGATGGCGCTCGAGCGGCGCAAGCTGCAGCGCCTGAAGTTTTCGCCCACGCAGACGCTGTGCGGCGCGAAGATCCAGCTCTACGCGAACATCGAATTGCCCGAGGATGCGCAGGCCGCGCTCGATTCGGGCGCGACCGGCGTGGGCCTGTTCCGCACTGAGTTCCTGTTCATGAATCACAAGGACCAGTTGCCGGAGGAGGACGAGCAGTTCGAAGCCTACAAGCGCGCGGCCCAGCTGATGAACGGCCTGCCCGTGACGATCCGCACCATCGACGTGGGCGCGGACAAGCCGCTCGACGCCATGAGCGCGAGCGACGGCTACGAGACCGCCGCGAACCCGGCGCTGGGCCTGCGCGCGATTCGCTGGAGTTTGTCGGAGCCACAGATGTTCCTGACACAGCTGCGCGCGATCCTGCGCGCCTCGGCGTTCGGTACGGTCAAGATCCTGATTCCGATGCTCGCGCACGCGCAGCAGATCGACCAGACGCTCGATCTGATCCGTGAAGCAAAGAGTCAGCTCGACGATGCGGGGCTCGCCTACGATCCCAACATCCAGGTGGGCGCGATGATCGAGATTCCGGCGGCGGCGCTGGCCTTGCCGATGTTCCTGCGGCGGCTGGACTTCCTCTCGATCGGCACCAACGATCTGATCCAGTACACGCTCGCGATCGACCGCGCCGACAACGCCGTGGCCGATCTCTACGATCCGCTGCATCCGGCCGTGCTGCAGCTCATCTCGCATACGCTGCGCGAGGCGAAGCGTGCGGGCGTGCCGGTTTCGGTTTGCGGGGAGATGGCGGGCGATCCGCAACTCACGCGTCTGCTGCTGGGCATGGGCCTCACCGAGTTCTCGATGCATCCAAGCCAGTTGCTGGTGGTGAAGCAGGAGATCCTGCGCTCGCAGTTGAAGGCGCTGGAAAAGCCGGTGGCCGATGTGCTGGCTGCCTACGAGCCTGAAGAACTGGAGGCGGCGCTGGGGCGTTTGATGCAGGCCTGAACGCGGCCCTTCAACACCTCGCGACGTAAAAAACCCGGCATGCCGGGTTTTTTTATGCGTGCCGTTCGCCACACACAGGGCAATCGGGCTGGCGCGCGATGCGCATCGTATTCCACTCCATGCGCAGCGAATCGAGCATCATCAGCCGCCCGACCAGCGGCGTGCCAATCCCGCCGATCACGCGCAGCGCTTCCGCTGCCTGCATCGCGCCGATGATGCCCACCGTGGGCGCGAACACGCCCATGGTCGAGCACGCGACTTCCTCGAAGGGCTGATCTTCGGGGAACACGCAGGCGTAGCAGGGCGAAGTGTCGTCGCGGAAATCGAAGGTGCTGATCTGGCCGTCGAAGCGCAGCGCCGCGCCCGACACCAGCGGCACGCCATGCTTCACGCAGGCGCGGTTGATGGCATGGCGCGTGGCGAAGTTGTCGGTGCAGTCGAGCACCACGCTCATGCGCGGCACCTGCTCGTCGAGCCAGGCGTCGTCGATGCGCGCGGCCACGGCGTTCACCTTCACCTCGGGATTCAGGCGCGCGATGGCGTCGCGGCCCGACTCGACCTTGGCGCGGCCAACCGATGCCGTCTCGTGCATGATCTGCCGCTGCAGATTGGTGAGGTCGACCGTGTCGTTGTCGACGAGGGTGAGCGCGCCCACGCCCGAGGCCGCCAGATACATGGCCGCCGGCGAGCCGAGGCCGCCCGCGCCGATCACGAGCGCGTGCGCGTCGAGAAAGCGCTGTTGCGCCTCGATGCCGATCTCGTCGACGAGAATATGGCGGGAATAGCGGAGGAGTTGGTCGTCGTTCATCGATGCGCACGCCGGAAGTTCAGGCCGACATTGTACCGGCGCGAGCGCACATGGCCTTGCGGCCCTTGGCGCGTGGAGCGCGAAGGGCCGCAAGGAAGGGTACTACGCTAACGAGGCTGACTTACTTTGCCGGAGCCGATACCGGAGCCGGCGTCGATGCGCCCGGCACGGCCGAAGCCGACGGCTTCACCGCGATCGGCGCCGAAGCGGATGCAGGCGGCTTCGCCTGCGCGAGGCGGCGCTCCATCGGCGACTTCGATTCCGTCACCGGCTTGCCTTGCAGCTTGTTGAGCGCCTGCTGGAGCATGAAGTCGTCGGTCGAGCCGAATTCGACCGGCTTGCGGTCGCGATCCTTCTGGCGCTGTTCCGGCGTCTTCTTGTCGTTCTGCTCTTCGAGCTGACGCAGCATGTCCATGCGTTCCTGCTCGCGCAGATCCTGCTCCTTCTTCTCGTCCGGGTCCTGCGTGTTCGCAAGGTGGTTCGAGTAGTCGACTTCGCGCGTGACGAGTGCGTCGTCCGGATCGCCATCGGCGTACTGATCGACCGCAACGTCAGGACGGATGCCCTTGTTCTGGATCGAGCGGCCGCTCGGCGTGTAGTAGTACGCCGTGGTCAGACGCAGCGCGGTATCCGCCGTCATCGGACGCACCGTCTGCACCGAACCCTTGCCGAAGGTCGTTTTGCCGATGATGAGCGCACGCTTTTGGTCCTGCAGCGCCCCCGCGACGATTTCCGATGCCGACGCCGAATAGGCGTTGGTCAGCACGATCATCGGCACGGTCTTGAACTCGGCCGCTTCGCCCTTGAGCGGGTCGCCATCGAACGACGGCAGGCGGTAGTTCTCGTAGTTGTCGCGATAGACCTGCTTCGAATCCGGAATCTGGCCGTTCGTGGACACGACCACCGAATCCGCCGGCAGGAATGCGCCCGCAACGCCAACCGCGCTCTGCAGCAGACCGCCGCCGTTGTTGCGCAGATCGAGGATGAGGCCCTTGAGGTTCGGCTCCTGACGCGCGATGTCCTGCAGCTTGGCCGCGAGGTCAGGCGTGGTGCGCTCCTGGAAGCTCGTGATGCGGATGTACGCGTAGCCCGGCGCGAGGATCTTCGACTTCACGCTCTGCACCTTGATGATGGCGCGCGTGATCGTGAGCGGGAAGGTGCGGTCGTCGGTCTTGCGGAAGATCGTCAGCGTGACCTTGGTGCCCGGGTCGCCGCGCATCTGCTTGACCGCCTGGTCGAGCGTCATGCCGCGCACGGGCTTGTCGTTGATGCGCGTGATCAGGTCGCCCGGACGGATGCCGGCGCGGAACGCGGGCGTGTCTTCGATGGGCGAGATGACCTTGATCAGGCCGTCTTCCGAGGAGATCTCGATGCCGAGGCCCGCGAAGCGGCCCTTGGTCTGTTCCTGGAGTTCCTGGTAGTCGGTCTTGTCGAGATACGACGAGTGCGGGTCGAGGCTCGACACCATCCCCTTGATGGCGGCGGTGAGCAGTTTCTTGTCGTCGACCGGCGTGACGTACTCATGCTTGATCTGGCCGAACACTTCGGCGAAGAGCCGGAGCTGGTCGAGCGGCAGCGGCTCGATCACGGTTTGCTGGGTCTGCTGCGCCGAGGCGGAAATTTGCAGGGTGGCAAAGACGCCGGTCGCGAGGCCAGCGGCGATCAGGCCGATATTTTTAAGGTTCTTTCGCATAGAGGTTGTTGCGTGCGGTCGAAAGGCGCGTGGCAGCGTCTAATGGAAAAGCGATGGACAAGTATAACTGCACACCCGGCCGCCCTGTGTATAAGGCGCGATGAAGGGACGAAGGTTGCGGGTTCGACAGTCCGAACGCGTGCCGGTTCGCAAGTCGCGTGCCGCAAAGCCTTGCTGGGCGAGGGACTGGCGGGAGCGTGACGGGAGGCTGGCAGGTCTGCCAGACAGGAGGGCGGAAAAGCGCGCAGACCGGCGCACGCGATGCTCGCGCAAAGGTGGGTGCGTCGGCGGGCAAGCCACCGACTCGTCGGCCCTTGCGAATGCCAGGGCCGACGGGGTTGGGTGCGCGACAGAGAAAAGATGGACCTGGCCCGGATGGACTTAGCCCGCCTTCTTGCCCTGGTTCGCCACGGCGGCCTGCGCTGCGGCGATGGCATCGGCGTCGCCCAGGTAGTAATGCGTGATGGGCTTGAGGTTCTCGTCCAGTTCATAGACGAGCGGCACGCCGTTCGGAATGTTCAGGCCGACGATGTCGGTGTCCGAAATGCCGTCGAGGTACTTCACGAGTGCGCGGATCGAGTTGCCGTGTGCGGCGATCACGATCTTCTTGCCCCCCTTGATGGCCGGTGCGATCGACTCGTTCCACAGCGGCAGCACGCGCGCCACGGTGTCCTTCAGGCATTCCGTAAGCGGCAGCTCTTCGCGCGGCACCTTGGCGTAGCGCGGGTCGTTGTAGGCCGTGCGCTCGTCCGACGGATCGAGTGCGGGCGGCGGCGTGTCGTAGCTGCGGCGCCAGACCAGAACCTGTTCATCGCCGTATTTGGCGGCAGTTTCGGCCTTGTTCAGACCCGAAAGCGCGCCGTAGTGGCGCTCGTTGAGGCGCCACGAGTGGACCACGGGCAGGTACATCTGGTCCATCTGGTCCTGAACGTGCCAGAGCGTGCGGATCGCGCGCTTGAGCACCGAGGTGTAGGCGATGTCGAACGCATAACCCGATGCCTTGAGCAGCTGGCCGGCCTGCTGGGCTTCGCGGTTGCCCTGTTCGGTCAGGTCGACGTCCACCCAGCCGGTGAAACGGTTTTCCTTGTTCCAGGTCGATTCGCCGTGGCGGATGAGTACGAGTTTGTACATGTGGATGACGGTCGGTAGTGAGGGAAGCGGTAATCGGGGACGGGGAACGTCGGTGATACGGCTACTCGGCGAACGCTGCCCGGTCCAGCGGATTGCGGCCTGGGCTCTGGGGCGGCAACCCTGCGACAAACGGTTATTTTATAATGAGCAGATTGTCTGAACTGGATTTCCCACGATTTCTCTTTTTCCCGGCGGCTCATCCGTGACGTTCTTTACCAATTACATCAACCTTGTACTCATCGCGATCGTCCTCATCTCAGGAGGGTTGCTCCTGTGGCCGACGCTCAAGCGCGGCGGCCGCGGCGGTATTTCCGCCGCCGAAGCGACGCAGATGATCAATCGCCGCAACGCGGTGGTGATCGATGTGCGTTCGGCCGACGAGTTCGCCCGCGGCCATCTGCCCGCTGCCCGCCACCTGCCGTTCGGCGAGTTGCAGGGGAAGGTCGCGCAGTTCGTCAAGAACAAGAGCAACCCGGTGTTGCTGGTCTGCCAGACGGGCCAGCAGTCGCACAAGGCCGCGAGCCTCGTGAAGGAAGCCGGTTTTGCCGAAGTCCACGTGCTGGACGGCGGCGTGAACGCCTGGCAGCAGGCCGGTATGCCGGTCGTGAAACAAGGAGGTTCGAAGTGAGCAAGGTTGTCATGTACAGCACCCAGGTGTGCCCGTATTGCCAGATGGCCGAGCGTCTTTTAAAGTCGCGCGGCGTCGAACATATCGAGAAAGTGCTGATCGACCGGGACCCGGCGCGGCGCGATGAAATGATGACGCGCACCGGCCGCCGCACCGTGCCGCAGGTTTTCATCGGCGAGACGCATGTGGGCGGTTACGATGACCTTTCCGCGCTCGACCGCGCCGGCGGCTTGATGCCGCTGCTCGAAGCGGCGGCATAAAGCCACCCCGGCGGCGCTGCGCGCGCCGCCCCGTTTTTCGCCCGTGCGGGCCACTCAGGCGCGCGCGGGCTTGCTGTCGCTTGTCGCTGTCATTGCTGCTCATTGCGGCTGCGCAGCGGCGTTTCGTCCGTGTCCGATTTCCGGCAGGGCGGGGCGTCGCGATACTGCGCAACTGCAACTTCATTTAATCAGGAAGCCAAACACCATGTCTGACGAGAATAACCAGCCGTTCTTCAACATCCAGCGCATCTACCTCAAGGACCTTTCGCTGGAGCAGCCGAACTCGCCGGCCATCTTCCTCGAACAGGACATGCCTTCCGTGGAAGTGGAAGTCGACGTCAAGGCCGAGCGCCTCGCGGAATCGGTGTTCGAAATCCTCGTGACCGGCACCGTCACCGCCAAGGTCAAGGAAAAGGTTGCTTTCCTGATCGAAGCCAAGCAAGCCGGCATTTTCGACATCCGCAACATCCCGGCTGAACAGGTCGACCCGCTGGTTGGCATCGCCTGCCCGACCATCCTGTTCCCGTACCTGCGCTCGAACATCGCCGACGCGATCACGCGTGCCGGCTTCCCCCCGATCCATCTGGCCGAAATCAACTTCCAGGCGCTCTACGAGCAACGCCTGCAGCAGCTCGCGCAGCAACAGGGCGCCAGCAACGCCACGCATTGATCGACCGCTGAAACCTCACAACCGGTGCGGAGTACTGGAATGAAAGTCGCCGTTCTCGGCGCCGGAGCGTGGGGCACCGCGCTGGCAGGGCATCTCGCCCAGGCGCACGACACACTGTTGTGGGCGCGCGATGGCGCGCTCATCGACACATTGCGCAAGACGCACGAGAACGCCCGCTATCTCGCGGGCGTCTCGCTGCCGCAATCCCTCAAATACGAAACGGATCTCGCCACCGCGCTCGAACACGCTGCGGGCGAGGCGGATCTGGTCGTGCTCGGCACGCCTGTAGCCGGCTTGCGCGACATGCTGCGCACCATGAGCGACCTGGGCCGCGTGCCCGCGCACTTCGTCTGGCTCTGCAAGGGCTTCGAGGCCGATTCTCAACTCATGCCGCATCAGGTGGTGTCGGCCGAGCTGCCCGATCACGCCAGCAATGGGGTGCTGTCCGGCCCGAGCTTCGCGCGCGAAGTGGGCGATGGTTTGCCCGTCGCGCTGACGGTGGCCAGCACCAGCGCCGACTGCCGCGAGCGCACGCTGGCCGCGTTCCATCATCGCGCGATGCGCATCTACACCGGCGACGACGTCGTGGGCGTGGAAGTGGGCGGCGCGGTCAAGAACGTGCTGGCGATCGCCACGGGTATCTCCGACGGCCTGGGCCTGGGCCTGAACGCTCGCGCCGCGCTCATCACGCGCGGACTCGCGGAAATGACCCGGCTGGGTGCGGCGCTGGGCGGCCGTGCGGAAACCTTTACCGGCCTCACGGGACTCGGCGATCTGATTCTCACCGCGACAGGCGATCTGTCGCGCAATCGCACGGTGGGCAAGCAGCTCGCGAGCGGGCGTACGCTCGACGATATTCTTGGTGCGCTGGGTCATGTCGCCGAAGGCGTGCGCTGCGCACGCGCCGTGGCGGCGATCGCGCGTGCCCATCAGATCGACATGCCGATCACCGAAGCGGTATGCGATGTGCTGTTCGCAGGCGTCGCGCCGCGCGATGCGGTGAGCGCGCTGCTCAGGCGCGACGCGAAGGCGGAGTAGCGTCCCCGGTTTCCCGGTTGGCGCTCGCGGCCTGTGACTGCAAGGAGTGCCAACATGCTGACCATCGGAAACTGCCGCATCGACGCACAAGTGGTGGACATCACCACGCTGCATGTCGATGCCATCGTGAATGCCGCCAATACGTCACTGCTCGGCGGCGGTGGCGTGGATGGCGCGATCCATCGCGCGGCGGGGCCTGAGCTGCTGCGCGAATGCCGCACGCTCAAGGGCTGTCCAACCGGCGACGCAAAAATCACCGCCGGCTACAACCTTCCCGCGAAACACGTGATTCACACCGTCGGCCCCGTCTGGAACGGCGGCGCGCGCGACGAAGCACGTCTGCTGGCCTCGTGCTACTGGCGCTCGCTCGAAGTCGCGCACGAGGCGGGCGTGACGAGCATCGCGTTTCCCGCGATCAGCTGCGGCGTCTATCGCTTCCCGGCCGACCAGGCCGTGAAGATTGCGCTTGCTACGGTGATCGATGGATTGCCCGCTTATCCGACGCTCGAACGCGTGATCTTCGCCTGCTTCGACGATGCGATGCTCGCGCGCTGCGAGCGCGAAATCGCTGTGCTCTGACGTGCGCGCTCAGGGGGCGCTCAAGTTGCGCTCGCGGCGCGCCAGGGTGTGCTTATTCCCCGCCTTCGAAACCCGCCTGACGCCACGCCTCGAACACCACCACCGCGACGGTGTTGGACAGATTCAGGCTGCGGTTGCCCGGCCGCATCGGCAGGCGCACGCGCTGTTCTGGCGCAAAGCGGTCTAGGACCGCATCCGGCAGACCGCGCGTTTCCGCGCCGAACACGAACCAGTCGCCCGGCAGGAAGGCGTGATCGTGAAAACGGCCCGAGCCGCGCGTGGTGAAGGCGAACATGCGCGCCGGATCGGGCGTTTCCTTGGCGAGGAACGCGTCCCAGTCGCTGTGCACATTCATCTGCGCGTATTCGTGATAGTCGAGGCCGGCGCGGCGCAGCTTCGTGTCGTCGAGCGGAAAGCCAAGCGGCTCGATCAGATGCAGCCGCGCGCCCGTGTTGGCGCACAGGCGGATGACGTTGCCGGTGTTCGGCGGGATTTCCGGTTCGACGAGAACGACGTTAAACATGACGATAAAAACAGTAAAGAGAGCTTAAAAGCGAAAGACCGACGTCTGGGGTACCGTCAGTCTTTCGGCGTGCGCAAGGCGACGAAATTCGTCACACGCCGGGCGCCTGCGGTCTTGAGAAGGTGCGCGAGCGCGTCGAGCGTCGCGCCCGAGGTCATTATATTATGGCTATGAATACATAAATTCACCACTGTTGGCAGGTGGGCTAAGTTACAGCTCATGAGCCATTCCCCGGCCACCGATCCGAGCTCCATGTGATAGAGTTTGTCTATTAAAAAATAACTTCGATTTAATGTGTGTTATGCCCTTTTCGTACCCATCCCGGCGGTCAGTAACAAGCGACAATGCTGGGTTACAACACATCCCGGTTTGCCGCGGACGTGTTGGCGACATGTACGATGAAGGATTACCGAGAGGCAACTGATGGCAAAAGCGGGCGCAAAGAAAGACAGACTTATCAGCGTCGAAGCTCTCGACGAGCTGAACATAGAATGGTCGGTAGGGAGCCAGGAGACTCCGGAACAGGCGTATGTTCGTACGGCCCCGAGAGACCGTCGGTCCTCCTTGGGACAGTTTTTCACACCGGTGCCTATTGCGAAGCTGATGACAAAATGGGTGTCCAATGTCAACCCAAAGTCTTTGCTCGATCCGGCAGTGGGGCCCGGAATTTTCGCTAGAACAGCGCGAGAAGTACTTCCGAAAACGAGAATCACCTGCATCGATCTAGATCAGGCCCCACTTAAATTGGCGCGTACATCGATGGCTGATGACGATCGTCTCGAATTCATCAACGGCGATTTCCTAACAACTGATCTTTCGCAGTTCGATGCAATCTTGGCGAATCCGCCGTATCTCAGGCATCAGAATCTCAATTATGCATTTGATATGCACGCCGAGATAGGGAAGAGAAATGGGATTAGAATTTCCCGCCTCTCCAACCTGTACGTTCTGTTCATATTAGAGATCTGTCGCTTGTTGCGCGACGGTGGTCGCGCTTCGATTATCGTCCCAGCCGAATGGATGAACGCGAATTTTGGGGCCGCCGTCAAGCAGTACTTCCATCACAATGGTTTTCTGAAGAAGCTTATCTATTTTTCCCACGACACGTTGGCATTCGATGACGCGCTAACGACTGCCGCGATATTACTAATCGAGAAATCTCCGAGGCAAAACGAGAGTCTTGATGTCATCTACGTTGAGAGTGCGGTTGAAATCGAAGACGTCGAGTTGTTGATGCAAGGAGAAATCACAGAACTGACTGGAGCGACCAAGGAAGCAATTCAATGGGACGTGCTGCTTACCACACAAAAATGGGATCGCCTGTTCGCGATGGGCGCCCACGAAATTGCTAGCCACCTCATCACTGTCGAAGCGATTGCCAAAAGTCGTCGAGGTATAGCTACCGGGGCAAACGAATTCTTTCACCTACGCCCATCGCAGACCGAAATTTACGGAATCCAAAAGAAAAATCAGAAAATATGTATTGGCCGCGCCCAGGACATAAAAGGACTCATCTTTTCTGAGCAAGACCTTGCCCAATTGGAGGATGAGGATGCTCGTACGCGGTTGGTTTCGTTTGGTACGGACTTGTCGTCTGCCGAGGAAAAATATCTCGAAGACGGGATTTCGAAGAAATTGAATGAGCGCTATCTCTTGGCCGCGCGGTCACCTTGGTATTCGATGGAGAACCGCGAGCCAGCGCCAATCTGGGCAGCGGTCTTTGGGCGGGCCAATCTTCGATTTGTGCTCAATGCGGCGGGTGCATCAAACTTGACTACTTTTCACTGCCTATACCCAAGCGGATTGAATAGAAAGCAGGTTACCGCACTCGTTGCACTTTTGAATTCGGCCCCCGTACAGGAGCGCGCGATGAGGCACCGTCGTGTATATGGTGGTGGTCTTGCCAAATTTGAGCCGAAGGACTTGCTTCAGTTGGAGGTGCCAGATGTCAGGCACCTTTCAGAGGCGATCCTCGACGAAATCGTATCGATGTTTGCTCAGTGGGACCAAGAGCTTCGCAAGAACCCGAATTTTTGTCCTTCTGAACTTAATTCGTTAGCGGCAAGCTTGATTGAAGCCCCCTCGGTAGCACTTGGCCAGAACTTAATGGAGCAGGCTCAGCAAGTAGCACTCTTCTAAGCGCAACCCGATCAGGTTCGACCCGTCCACCGACGGGTTTGACAAACGCATCGACTCGCCCAAGCCTCGTGTGTTTAGTTTCAACTTGGAAGGCGGGCGACTCAACAAAGTCGCCCACTTTCGATCCACTAGTTATTGGTATCATAATGGTCGCCTTCAATTGACTCTTTTCAGGAGTCTCAATCTTGAAGCCTACTCCGGACCCTATAATCCGGAAGATATCCAATACGTTTATTGCCCACATTGAGTCGAAAAAAACTTGGCAATACGACTGCGATACGTTGTACTTCTCAACCCATCGATAAACGACGACCAGATCCTCCACTTTCACCGTAAAACTCGGAGTGAGTCGATCAGACTTCTTCCCGCTCGCCAATTCCGCCTTCCGGACGGCCATGTACTGGAGCGCTCTAAATTTGCTCGACCGAACTTCGATCGCTGCGACTGAGCGCGAGACGTAAACATCGGACTCGCCACGTCGGAGTGTCGAAATGTCGGGAGGTACGTCTGGACTTGCCGGTAGTACAAGTAGGTCCGGGCGCTTGCCGTATTTGCGCACCTCTTCCAAACCTGCGCGATATAGATCAGCGAAGCCATCGTCTCCTGCCGCCATCGAATCTGTATTGCCGTACTGGGTGACGGTCCACCCGGGATCGATCGTTTGCACCACGCTCGTTACCAGATTCTCGGCCCAATCGCCCATAGCGCGATTAGCCAAGAACTCAGATCGAGCATCGGTTGGCGCCCTGACCTTCTTTTCGGGCTCCGGCCCCTCACCGCCGAACTGAAGATATCGCTCTTGGATACCCTTATCTCTCAATACGTGTACAACGTCTTCTTTCGCCTGCGAAAGAAGGCTACGGTAGTCGTTCATTTTTTCAGATGCGTTGATGGTCCCCGTCGAGCATAGCACGAGAGTTCTCGATCTGGCCAACGTGCTATTGCACTAACGTAGCACCAGCTTTCGCATTGACGTTGCGCGGTACAGTCGGGCGCAGCTCCACTCTCAAGTTCGGCGACGTGGATTAGCTGAACGTCCCGAGTCGCAAGCGCCATTCATCTCGATAGGCCGCTCTTTCCGATCACTTTTCTTTGAATTTTTCGGCGAGCGTTTTCACCAGTTCGACCACGATGGTCTGATCCGAGGGTCGTAGTTGACCGATGCTCCGAGCAATCATTGCGGCTCGATCATCGAGAGTCGCTGGTACGTCGGATAGAAGTTCATCAAGTCTGCAACCAAACAAATCGGCGAGTTCGATCAATCGGATGACTGTCGGTATTGCGATTCCCTGCTCCACCCGAGAAATCGCTCCGAGGCCCAATCCCAATTTTTCGGCGACGTCTTCCTGCGTGTAGCCAGCTTGCGTGCGTTTTCGCGCGATCGCCTTTCCAACCGCTTGAGCCAACACCCGCTGCGCCTCTCTATTCATACCCTCTCCCGTGAAGGGAGCAATCCTTACAGGCACCCCACTTGCAAAACAGAGCGTTAAACGGCTAAATATCCCTTTTAGGGATATATTGTCTGATACGCCGCGACGCGGCCCACTTCCTCCACGCCGCCAATTGCTGCTTCGGAAATCGATCCAACTCGTTGATTTTTCTATAAAAATCAGTGTACGAGGCCCAAAACGCTGGATAGTATGGAGCTGTCGATTTGACAGATTCATTCGGAGAAAACTATGAGCGTGAAGGCGGAAGTGAAGGGTTTGAACGCGGGCGAAGCGGTTGCAGCGCAAGCTGGCGGCGTGGACGGCGCAAAAAACAACGCGGGAGAGATGCAGAAAAAAGACAAACCGGCACGGAAGACGGAGGCGACGGATACGCCCGAGAAGTTCAAGGCGACGCTGGCCGATCTCGATGAGCAGCGCACGGCACTCGCGAAATCGGCCATCGAGCAACTGAAGCCCGGTCGCCCGTTCGATCCCGTCGTGGTCCGCCAGATCAACAAGATCGAGACGAAGAAGAATCGCCTGATCGTGTCGCGATTCGCCTCGCTGCTTCGGAAGAACAATCCGGCAGTTCAGGCCATCGTTCACCAGATCATCGAAATCTGACCGCCGCCCGTGCCGATGAGCTACCGGGCGCATTTCGATGCGCCCGTAAATCGAATTCGCGTCATGTCATCCGTGGCATGACGCATCGGGGCGTTGCGTTCGCTCACATAGTCGGAGCGCAACGAAATAGAAGCAGCAATACCAACAGATAACAAGGTCAACAAATGACGTTGAAGGTTGCAACAACAATCGCGATCGGGGTTAGTGCAGTCCTGATTTCGGCGTGCGGAGGCGGAGGCGGTGGTTCGGCATCGACGGCTTCCGCTCCTACCACGGCCTCGGCACCGACTACGGCTTCCGCTCCCACCACGGCATCGGCCCCCACCGCAGCAACACCTATTCCGGTTCAGGCATCGTCGTATCTAAACAAGATGGCTGCTGCCGCCGCAATCGGTCCGCAGCCGCTTCCATCCGAAGTCACCCAAGGCAACGCCGTTGCGTTCGGTGACTTCTTTCAGGACGGCACGTATTCGATGGTCACCGCCACTTGCGCCGACACGAATTGCGGTGGCCCCGGTGGAAACGGCACGATCCACTTCTACAAGCTGATCAGCGGACAATGGGTCGATCACACGTCCGATATCCTGTCCGACAATACCGGTTGCGATCACCCGCGCAAAGCAATCGTCGCCGACTTCAACGGCTCCGGCAAACCCGGCGTATTCTTCGCGTGCCACGGCGTGGACTCGGCACCGTTTGCAGGCGAACAACCTCGCATTCTGCTGCCGCAAGCAAACGGCAAGTACACGAACACGTTGCTCCCGTTCACCGGCTATTTCCACAGCGCTTCTGCTGCCGATTTCAACGGCAAGGGATACGCCGATATCGTGGTGGCCGATCCGAGCGTCAACAAATCGCCGTACTTTCTCGTGAATAACGGCGACGGCACGTTCACCGCCGACAAATCGATTCGACTACCGGCCACCATGCTTCCGTATGATCCGACGACGGGTGCGCCGCAGGACAACTGCATTTCGGCTGGCTGCTCCGCCGAAATCGACACGGCCGAACTGATCGATTTCAGCGGCACTGGCAAGTTCGATCTGTTCCTTGGTGGACGCTCTCTCGATCCCGAGGGCATCGGCAACTGGATTCCGACGATCTTCCACAACCAGGGGAACAACACGTATTCGCAGAGCAACGTGACCACGCTGCCGTACAGCACGACGTATCAAACGGCGCTCGATATCGTCTACACGAATGGCTCGATCTATCTGACCAACGTGCAGAGCATGCCGAATGGATCTGCATCGGTTTACGGATACAGCGACATTGAGAAGGACAGCGGCACCAACTTCCAGACGAACGCAACTCTCTGGAATGGAACGGCTCCGTTCGCGAATTCGATGACGTGGATTAACTGGATCGTTCCGTATCAGGGAAAGATCGACGCGATGAACTCGACGTACAACGTCTCGGTGTCGCAGTAAACGCGAAAACGACGCCACTGGTTCGGTGGCGTCGTATCAACGATCACTCGCTCAATGAAAACAGCCAATATCCTGATCGGCGTCGTGTTGCTCGCCGGATCGACTTGTGCTTCCGCTCAAGACGATAATCCGGCGAAGCAGTGGAAGCATGCCGCCAACGAAGCAAACAATGTATTCCTCGCTGGCCGCAAGCTCTACGACAGCGGGAACGCGCCGCCGACCTGTGCATCCGCGCTAAAACAACAGTTCGAACTTGGACAGAAGGTCGAAGCTGAACTCAATACCGCACTGAAAGTCGTCAATGGAATGGGCGGCATGCAGAACCCGAACGCCAAAGCGTACTTCGCGGACACGCTTCGCACCGCGAGCAGCGAAGTCGTTGCACTCGATTCGAACACGATATCCAGTTGCGGACTGTAACGGCCTATGAAGATGGCTAGCTGCCGCAGTTGCGGCAATTCGATCTGGAACACGACAAAACAATGCCCGGTATGTGGCACAAAGCAACGCGGAGCCAGAGCAAACGTCCGCAGGGAAAACACCGCCCCGAACGCGCGTGACGTGTCCGGCCTATACCTGCTTCTCTTCGGGTTTTTCTACCTGAAATACAAGGGATGGCACCGCGCTGCACTCGCTCATTTCCTCATGTGCTTCTTCATGATGGGAACCATGTGGCTCGCTCTTCCATTCTTTGCAAAGCGGTTCGTAGATTATTTCGAAGAACTTTAAACGATATGAAAAACATCACCATTGCTGCCCTGCTGTTTGCCGTATCCACTGCCGCCTTCGCCGATGGTCCCGCTTTCAATTGTGCGAAAGCATCGTCCAAGGTCGAAAAGGTCATCTGCGCAGATCCGACACTTGCATCTGCCGATTCGGTGAACGCCGACATGTACAAGGAAGCGCTGCAAACGACCGGTAACCAAAACCGCGTCAAGCAGGAACAGCGCCAGTGGCTCAAGACGCGAAATGCTTGTCAGACCGCCGATTGCATCGCGAAAGCATATGACACGCGCTACAACCAGCTTCAACGCGAACGCCTCACGAATAGCGGTGCGGTCAACCTCGACGGATCGACTGGTCATTAATGCCCATGAACGTCAAACGACATCTCATTGTTGCCGCCGTCTTCGGAGTTTTCGGGTTCGGATTGGGACTCGCGTTTGAGGTATTCGAATGGCTGGCCTTTAACGACAACAACTTCTCGTGGTCCATGCCGAAATTCATGGGGCTCGTCTGCGCCCTCCTCGGCGCACTCGAACCGTTCAGGCACGAGAAGAGCACCTGAACACTTGATCCAACAAGTCCTTCGGCCAACATACGAAAACGGTCGCGGACTCGACCGAAAACCAGGGCACCCTGCCCTGGTTTTTTTTTCGCCTATCGAATTCGCATCATCACCATCGGAGTAACGCCATGTCCAATAACAACGATCAGTCTACGTCCGCCAACAATCCGTTTGCAGGCTTCCCCGTTCCCTTGATCGAACTCGGGCGCGTCGTTGTCACGCGTGCCGTACTCGAACACCTCGAACGTGAAGCCGCCGATATCTATCCGTACCTGCGTCGTCACGAACATGGCGACTGGGGCGACGTTACGCCGAAAGATGCCGAGGCAAACCTGTTGGGAGCTATCCACGGCGGACGCACATTCTCGGCGTACGAGGTCGCGGGCAAGCGCGTATGGATCATCACGGAAGGCGATCAATCCTCGACCTGTGTACTATTCCCGAGCGAATACTAAAGCGAAGACGAATGGACGTAACCCAACAAATCGAAGCCGCTGCCGAACTGATCCGAAACGCGAATGGCATCCTCATCACGGACGGCGCCCGTATGGGCCTTGATTCCGGCCTGCCTGACTTTCGCGGTGACGATGGCTTCTGGCGTGCCTACCCTGCATTGCGTGCCGAAGGTATCGGATTTATGGACATCGCCAACGGCGAAGCGTTCAAACGCGATCCGGTTCGGGCATGGGGCTTTTACGGTCATCGGCTCAACCTCTATCGACGTACCGCGCCGTACGAAGGGTTCAACATTCTGCGTCGATGGGCCTCCGCGAAAGAACACGGCGCGTTCGTTTTCACCAGCAATGTCGATGGTCAGTTCCAGAAGGCTGGCTTCGAAGCGAACCGGATTCTCGAATGCCACGGTTCGATTCATCGCCTGCAATGCACGCGGCCATGCTCACACGAAACATGGTCGGCAGACGATTTCCATGCCGAAGTGGATGAAGAGCATTGCGCACTGACATCGGCACTTCCGCGATGCCCGAAATGTGGCAGTGTCGCGCGCCCGAATATCCTAATGCTCGACGACGATGACTGGAATGACTACGCGATCCGGCGTCGGCGTTTGCGATTCGAAGCGTGGCTGGCGGGCGTCGAAAGGATGGCAATCGTAGAAGTCGGAGTAGTTCGAACCGCGCCGAGCGTTCACGGGGTTCCCGAGATGACCAGATCGCAAGTCATTCGGATCAATCGGCCTGCCGATGCGATTGATCCGAAGAGGGGTATCAATATCTGCGGTGGTGCGCTAGGTATCTTAAGGCAGCTGAGCGGATTCATTTGATTAAACGGTTGCTTGCCAGCACAACAGCCAGACTATGAAAAAGACGACCCCTCGACACGCAGCAAGAGCGAGGCTGCTTCGTTAATCAACGACACAGCTGCATTGATCGTTGATGAGCGAGAAGTGTCTTGTCCGCTAAGCATCGTGATCGTTGCTCGAACCGACGCAAACTGCTGCGAGAGTCGGATGAGGTGCAATCCACTCGGCCCCCTTACCGCCGACAGCCAATTTTGAGCGGTTCGCTCACTGGCGCCGGTCATGCGCGCCAAAGTCTTTACGGCATGCCTAGAGTTCCCCATCTCCTGCTTCAACGCAACAGCGATAGCAAAAGCATATTCGCTGTCGGAGATCCGCTTTAGCTCACTCGGCAAATTTCTGCGTGTTTCCCGCAACATCTTTCCGGCCTCCGAAAGTATATTGGTTAAGACCTCGACGCAAACGGTAACGCGATGTGCAGAAATTGAACGGCAGCGGTTTCCACAGTAACGGGGAACATTGTGAGCGGGAGTGGACGAAGAAGTCGCACGGCTGGAGAAAGTGGCGGGCAAGAACGTGCCGCCGCCTATGTGCGCATGTCCACGGAACACCAGCAGTACTCGACGGAAAACCAGCGGGACGTGATCTCTACATTTGCGGTCACTCGCAATCTGAACATCGTCAAGGTCTATGCCGACGAAGGAAAAAGTGGCTTACGTCTCGAAGGCCGCGATCAACTGAAGACGCTCCTGCGGGATGTCGAATCAGGCGAGGCGGAATTCAGCGTCATCTTGGTCTACGACGTCAGCCGTTGGGGCCGCTTTCAAGATCCCGACGAGAGTGCCAGTTACGAAATCCGCTGCAAACAGGCTGGTGTTCGCGTACTGTACTGCGCCGAACAGTTCGAGAATGATGGGAGCGCAGTCTCTAGCATCATCAAGAACGTGAAGCGCACGATGGCCGGGGAATATAGTCGTGAACTGAGCGTCAAGGTTCACGCGGGTCAAATGCGCCTGATCCAGCTCGGCGTGCGCCAAGGCGGCCCCGCCGGATACGGTCTGCGCCGCATGCTGATCGACCATACCGGTCTGCACAAACAGGAGTTGAACTCCGGCGACTACAAGTCTATTCAGACTGATCGGGTAATCCTTGTACCCGGTCCGACCGAGGAAACCGATACTGTTCGCTGGATATACAAGGCTTTCGTTGAGGAAGGGTTGACTGAGTCCGAAATCGCCGCTCTCCTCAATCATCAGGGAAAAACGACAGACCGAGGAAGAATTTGGACGCGCGGTACAGTCCATCAGATTTTGATCAACGACAAGTACGTCGGAGACAATGTCTGGAACCGGACATCGTTCAAGCTAAAGGAAAGGCGCGTTAAAAACCCTCCCGCAGCATGGGCACGGTCGGAGGGTGCTTTCGATGCAATCGTTGACCGTTTAATGTTCAACGCGGCCCGCCAGATAATACTCGCGCGTTCTTACAGGCTCAGCGATGCAGAGATGCTGACTGTGCTGCGCAAAATTCTCCTGCGACACGGCTATCTATCTGGAATTCTAATCGACGAATCCATAGATTGCCCATCGAGCAGCGCATTTTCCAGTCGCTTTGGCAGTCTGGTTCGCACCTACAGCTTAATCGGCTACACCCCGGACCGCGACTATCGTTACCTCGAAATCAACCGACGCCTGCGGGAATTGCACCCTAGCATCGTCGCCGAGGCGATGGACGCCATGTCAACAGTCGGCGCTGTCGTCGAACGCAACCAGTCCAGCGACCTACTCTGTGTGAATAGTGAATTTTCGGTCTCGCTGGTGCTATGCCGATGCCGCACAACAGATGCAGGAAGTAACCGCTGGATTATTCGGTTCGACACCGCGCTTAAGCCGGACATTACTGTGGCGGTGCGAATGGAGCCCGATGCCCTGTCAATTCGCGACTACTACCTGCTGCCAGCAATTGATGTGTGGACCAACAAATTGCGCCTCGAAGATCACAACGAATTCGGCTTTGATGCATACCGATACGACGACCTGTCGATGCTTGTTTATCTGGGTCGCCGAGTTCCACTACACGGAGGGCGACATGGATGGCAGCAGCGAAAACAGTAAGGCCGCTTCATTTTCACCGTCAACAAGGATCACCTTGATTTCGTCTGACCGACTAAGGGTACTGAATCCACGCACTCGCAACGCGCTTTTTTTCTCCCAACTAGTCGAGAACATTGCGATGGTGGGCCTTAAGAGGCCAATCAGCGTTGCCCGCGGTGGCAGCGATGACGAAGGAGACTGGTACGAAGTTCTCTGCGGACAGGGTCGGTTCGAAGCGTTGAAACATCTCGGCGAGACGATGATTCCCTGCTGCATCTTCGATGCGCCGCAAGTCGATCGCTATCTGATCTCATTAACAGAAAACATTGCCCGCCGTCGACACACGACCGAGGAACTGTTGAGTGGAATTCAAGTGCTTCGGAGTAGGGGATATAACTCCGAGCAAATCGCACGAAAAACCAATCTCGACGCCAGCTACATCACCAGCATCCTGCACCTGCTCGATAACGGGGAGCAGCGTCTGGTGCGCGCGGTAGAGAAGCGGGTCGTGCCGATTTGGCTCGCGGTTGAAATCTCCCGAGCTTCGAGTGAAGATGTCCAGAAAGCTCTACTCGAAGCCTACGAACAAGGGACGCTCAAGGGCGAGCAATTGCTGCGTGTGCGCAAACTGATCAGCAAGCGAGAGGCACTCGGAAAAACATATTATCCGAAGCCTACGTCAGTACGTGACGACGAGAAGCCGACACCACAGAAGCTGCTACGGATCTACAAGACGGAAGTTCGGAGGCAACAACTCAACATCCAGAAGGCTCGCATCCAGGAGGAGCGACTTTTGTTGATTACATCGGCGATGCGCCGCTTCCTGTCAGACGACCATTTTCGTACCCTTCTTCGCGCCGAGCGCATCGTCGATATCCCAGAGGCCATTGCCCGTCGCATTCCCCCGGAGATGCTGCCATGACTACAGTCAGACACGGATTCGATCCAACGATACTCGAAGTGCCTTTAGACTGCATCCATCCAATTTCGACGATCCGGTCGATAGTATTAGAAACGTCCAAGTTCCGAACTATACTCAGCTCGATCCGCGAACTGGGTGTTATCGAACCGTTGGCAGTCCATCCGTCGAGAGACCGCGAAGGACACTACGACTTACTCGATGGTCGAATGCGACTTGAGGCACTGAAACAGCTCGGACATGAAAAGGCTCGCTGCATGGTATCGCTCGACGACGAAGGGTTCACGTTCAATCGCCAGATCACGCGCATTGCGTCGGTACAGGAACATAGAATGATCCGTGCCGCACTTGCGAAGGGAGCCTCAGAGGAAAGGATCGCGCAAGTCCTCGATATCGATGTGAAGCGCGTACGTGAGAAAGCCCATTTACTCGACGGGATCGCACCAGAGGCGGCGCGCTTATTGAAGGACAGACAGGTCGTCCCTGCCGTCTTTGCGGTTCTGCGCAAGATGAAGCCGTTCCGCCAAATCGAAGCGGCAGAAATGATGATTGCAGCGAATAAGTTCACGAAGACATACGCGGAAATGATCCTCGTGACTACACGGTCTGATGCACTGATCGATAAGGCCAAGCCAAAGAAGCAGGAAGAGGTATCGCCCGAGGATATTTCCCGTATGGAAGCCGAGATGGAGCGCCTCCAGCAGGACAGCATGACAGTCGAAGACACCATGGGGGAAACCATGCTGTCTCTGGTCGTGGCTAAAGGGTTCATCACAAGATTGCTTCGAAACGAGAACATCCACGCTCATCTTCGGCAATACCATGAGGACCTGTTGACCAGCTTGACGACAACCCTCGAATCAATTGCCGCAGACAATCGAGCTTCGGAGCGAGAATAACTCAGCGCGGACACCACAGCGCACGCAGATGGCGCGCGCTGCCCGCCCGTTATCCGAGGAATGGCTCGGTTCAATTCAACGCATCTCAATCCCTAACGATGAAAACAGTTCCTCGACGGTCATAGGCTCGGACCAGAGGCCACGATCAGCGTTCAGTATCGCGAGTACGGTTTCATCGGAAAGCCCAGTATTGTTCGTCGCTGCGATTCGATCAAGCAATTCACGATAACGCCGCATCCGTTCGGCGCTCACGCGTTTGGTGCGTTTCTTAATCTTCATGATGATCACCTCCCGCGTTACAAAGCGTCGGCGCTAATCTGCTTCAACCGCACCGGGTTGTCTTCAACGTAGCGCGCTGTCATCGCAATCGACGCATGTCCCATGAGTGTCGATACGGCCTTGATGTCTACACCCTTTTCGATCAAGGTCGTCGCGAACGTGCGCCGTCCCGAATGGCTCGATGCACCTTGCAATCGAGCCTTCGAATACATGCGCTGGAACAGCTGCTGCAAAGTGTTCGGCGTGAACTGCCCGCCCTTCTGCGAACGGAATAGCGGCGCATCGTGATTGAACGCGATGCCATCGATAATGCGACGCTCATCGAGATAGTCGCGGATCGCGTCGGCAACTTTCGGGTTCGTAAGGTAGGCGTGACGTTGTTTGTTGCCCTTCGTCATCGAGCCATCAAGATTGATTTCGTCCGGCAGTTCGCCATCGACACTGAGCACATGGCGGATTCGAAGTGCCGCCATCTCTTTCGCGCGTAGGCCGAGTCCGAACGAGCAATACAGAAGAGCGATGTTTCGTTTCGCATGGGCTTCTTTCTTCGCTGCGTTGACGACGCGACGGAACTCCGATTCGGTCAACACCTTTGCCTGACCTTCCCGCACAGATCACCCCCGACAATGTTTATAAAGTGTTCGAATGTCGAACTTTATAAACATTCTATCCAGCCCTTGGGGCCTCGTACACTGGCAGGATGGCTCAGGCGTTCGGAATGTTTACCTTTTGTATTTAGTAAACATTCCGCCTGATCGGACAGGCGATATTAGCAAATCGAAGGCCAGCCGCCCAGATCGCCGCCTAGGCCATTCGATTAGGCCCGGCCAGTTATTCCTATCAGGTCTGCCCGGACGATCCCTAACGCCGCATCCTATAGATGATGATGCAAATGCGATGAAGGCCCCGGGCAACAGGTGGCCAGTTTCGGCTGATGATTGAAAAAGCTGTCCCAGTGACCAAAGATCTTCAATTTAAGAACGCATCGTTGCGTCTGCATCGAAACTGTCTCCTGTTTCCGTTCGCTTCGCATGGGCGAAATTAGCAAACAAGTCGCCGTGGTCGTGACCAATGTGCGCCTCCGCACACTTCATTGAAGCAACATCGATCTTCCGCATGCAAATGAAATCTAGGTTTCCTAAAGTTCATCGACGGTATGGCGACCATAACAACTCTGGTTAATCATCCGTAACAACGCGGAGCGGTGCCATGAAATACAGACAGTTTTTGGAGGATGGTTACGGTCAACTTTCAGCGACTCGTCTTGCCTTTCTTGTTTGGGTTCTTGGCTCATTCATCGTAACGGCGCTTATTGCCGCTAAGACGAATACGTTCACAATCGATCAGAACGTAATGTACCTGATCGGAATTCTCATGACAGGGAAGGTCGCGCAGAGCTTCAGTGACAACGACGGACCCGGCACTGGCACTCCAAAGCAAGTCGATAGCTCTGCTTCTGAAAAGCAAGTTGACCAAGGTGCAGCCACCGGCGCTCGCGCGCTCCCTGCCCCTGCAACGAATACAAATATCGGAGCGAAGACAGATCCGGCTGATGCTACAAAGATACGGGAAGAGGAAAAGGAGCCGGGATGACCGGATGGAGGACGATATAGGGAGTTGGGCTAAAACTCAACAGAAATTTGCGACTAGGAGACAAACATGGCAGCTGGAGACGCGAAGCTGGTACGCGCATCAATCACTTTTTTCACCCACAACGACAATAAAGACCACGATACCGTGCTGAATGTGCTGGTGAAAAACAAAGTGAGCATGTTTCTAAGTGAAGATCTCGCAAAGGGGGAAAATCTCGGCGGCGATCAGGAGTTCAGTGATCCTTCCACACATCAGTTCGATCTATCGCTGCTTTCAACCACCACCACCATTGCGGACTTGAACGTCCCCGTCGTGAATATTCACATCCAGCCTAACGGACACGACCGGTGGATTTTCGACTACACGTTGGCGCTCGCCTTCGACAACGGAAAAACGTTTTCATCATCAGAAAGCGGAATCGTCCTTGATCAGGACAATCGTGACCACACCGGAGTATTCCAAGGTTGATTCTCGGCGACCCGAACGGCGGAGACGGCTCAATGGGGGTCTAGTGCTGCGCATGCCATTCGTTATAAGAATGGCTGCGCGGTCTAGACAGCCCGTTTTCATGCGATCAGCCCGTCGCCTCCTCGTCCGTGCGGCGGCCCGGCAGCCTTCGGTGTCAACTCACGTCCACGATAGCTTTACACACACAGATGGGAGTTGACACCGACTCGTCCCGGCGCAGGATTTCCCTCAGCAGGCCACCTCGCGGTGTCAACTCCCATCCACGATAGCTTTACACACACCGAATGCAGTTAGCACCACCGGTCAGTGGTAAGCCAGCTATATCCTGCTGTCCTGCCTCTATCTGCTCGGCAATTCGTTTAAGCCTCGCTTCTTCTTCGATTGCCCTTCGCTTCCGTTCGTTCGCCAGTTCGTCCAGTTCCTTGAGCGAAATCCTTTTCGTAGGAATTTTGAAGTCCAGACGTTTATACGGCTCGATCTTCAGATCGATGGATAGGATGACAGAGCCATTGAGATCGTTGCCGTCGAACTCCTTTGCACGAGTCTCCATATCGATTGCCTTCGCCAAGCCGTCGATGAATTTGCGCGTAATTTCCTTGATCGGCTCGCTCCGATTCGAACCGGTAGAACTTGCAACACGAATAAGCTGCAAATCTTCCCACGACACACGGCCCAATTTCACTTCCATAGCGACTCCATGACCTTGGGATGCAATCCCTTTGCTTTCGTGCGACGTGCTTTCTCGCTCGGCGTAAGAATTTCGATATCCGGTACTACGCCGACCTCGGTTCTCATACGGCGATCGATGATGGTCTTGATCCGAGTCCAACTGGTTTCCTCAAGCCTGTAGAAGTAGCCAGTGTCCTCACCCTTCTTGTTGCGACGCTCTGCTTTGCCGAAGGACAGACCTACGAGATCGACGAGGTCGTCCAACTGGCTCTTCGCCTTGTTGGCGACATCGCCACGCACGCTAATGTCGAAGAGCGCTTCGAGCTTCCCCGAAAGCTCTTTGCATTGCTGCGCAAATGCACCCAAGGACTTCTGAGACACAGCGACATCGAATCGGAATGCGCCGTGATCGTCTACGATGCCCGCCGCGTTGAACAGCTTGAGCAGCACGTACTGCTTTGCCGAACTGCGCTCAGTATCAGACGCGAAGTAGTCCCGTTTGTGATCCCACTCGGTACGCTCACGAAGGTGATCACGAGGCGAAAGATATACCTCCATCAAACGAACCTTTTTGCGATACCGGCCACCATCATCCAGAATTGCCAGATCGGGCGTAATCTCTTCGCGATAAAACATTTCAAGCGCCTTCCGCTGCATCGCCAATTCCTCATCCGGCGACAATTGCACGCCCTCATCCTTGCGCTCGCGAAAGCGCTCAAAGGTGTCTGCCGACATGGGTGTGACGTCGCACAACGAATCGATGTAATCGGCCTTTACCGCATCGCGTGCCTTGTCCAGGATGACACTCCCAGACTTCCGAAGATCGATGTCAGTGGCAACCGGAATGATTTCCCATCCGTTACGTTGGCGCAGTTCGATGAAGTTCGCCTTTAATCGATTCTTCGACGCACGCGCAACTGATTTGACGTTCGCGTACATCTCAAGATATCGCTCGTCCACTTCGAACGTACCGTCAGCTTTATACCCGGTGAACAGTTCGTCAAGCTCCTCGCTGTCTCGCACCTCTTCACGAATCACGCCGGGGTCAGTTTCGAACGCGAAGCGTTCGGGCGTGACCCAGACGCGAATCTCTTTCGGCTTACGCACGCGAGACAACTGCTGGTCCATGTCGAAGTGCGTATTGATGCGCGCACCGAAGAATCCGAACACGGTATCGATATGGCTGTCGCCGTCCTTGAACGTGATATCGATGCCGGTCCCCATTGTCGGCGACGCAATCGTCACGTCATACTCCAAGATAGCGGTATCGATCTCCCTGACGAAAGCGGCGACTTCCTGAGTTTTGACCGTCTTCGACGTGACCAGCATGACCTTTTTCGTATCACCGAACTTGTCCCGCAGCATCCGCGCCAGTTGATCGGCACGCCCCCGCGAATTGGTCGCAACGTAATAACGGCCACCACGCTCGACGGCATCCACCATTTCCTGAGACAAATGCTTGTCATCGTCGTACACATAGACAGGACACACGCTGTCCTTGTACGTGTTCACATAGAAACGGTAGTCGGGGTCATTCCTGACCGTGTCGCAGATCGTGTTGACCGTAATCGGACCAAGATCGGCGTCGGATACGATTACCGAGTCGGCCTTGCCGAGATAGAACAGAAACGATTCGAAACACTTGCGGCGCTTGCGTGCCAACGTCTCACCGGTCAAGTGCGAAATAACTTGCTCGGCCTCATCGATGATTACGACCTCGTAACGATGCTCGGCAGGTTTCAACAAACGGCCCATGCTGTCGAGACAAATCGCGTAATAGCTGGTCGGACGATTATTGCGTTGACGCTCGCCGTCGAAATAGTAGTAGCAGGTCAGCCCGAGACGATCAGCCAAGCTACGCAGCAGCGTTTGCCGATGGCCGATCAAGAGCACGGTCTTTCCTTCGACGCGGCACTGCTTCACCACGTCTTCGAGCCATTTCGATTTGCCGGTTCCCTTCGGGCTTCGCAAAAACGTTACGCCGCGCTCAAACTGCATGTTTGCGTCAGACACGTATTGCTTCGAAAAAACAAAGTGTCGCCGCACATCTACGCTCGGATCTGCCGGTTCACCATCCTCGATGCGTCGTTCTTCATCGTTCAAAAAGAAAGGATCTTCGGAGACCCGCAAGTCCCGAATGATCTTCTCCGCAAGGTAGAAGTCGAATTTTTCGTGCTTCTTCCATTGCGTCGGCGCAGGCCAGAACGAATCCTTGCACGCATGGCAATAGACGCCGTTGATGCCGTTCCGGTTCGTGATCACCACTGCACTGGGACGACGGTCGCGATGGTTCGGATTCGGGCATCTCACGCTCAGCTTGGCATAGGCATCCTTGAGCGGGACATCGCTGCCGTTTGCCGTAGTCACCATCTGATCGACCGCGAGAGCAATTGTGGATCGCTGCGCCGTAGCTTTAGCGCCCGAACTCCGCTTGTCACCACTCGATTCCGAAACGCGCTGAGCTTTACCGAACTCGATCAATGCTGCCAGGCGATCATTCGGCATTACCTTGCCGATCACAACCGGATTCGAGCCCTTCGAGCCGAAGAACATGCGGCAAGCATCCGTACATGCCGCGTCGCCGCCAAACATCCTGACGACACCGGTATACGCGGCACGCATTTCGAACTTGTCGGTGATGGTGTGCGCCAGCTGAAATACGATGCGCGCGCGGTGATCCGCTTCCGTATGGCTCGGCGTCGGATAGACGACGCAAGCGTTCTCCATGACGAAAGGATCGCTCAGAATTTCTTCCAAGCGCCAGCCGTTGTCGATATCGACCGCCAAAAGATTCGTTCCGAGGAAATGCTTCTCGTCACGCCAGCCGTCATGCTGGGCGCAAAATGCGTGGCCTTGATTGATGTGATCGGCGAACTCTTCCGGAGTCAGTTCGACGTTTTCGAAACTGGATGCCGCGATTTTCCAGAGCGGAGACTTTTCGCCTTCGATTTTATTGATGACGTGCGGGTTCACCGCAGTTATTACTTTATCTGCCATTGTATTTCCTGTCTGATTGACGGAATCGTGGCGGGACGATTCCGCTTCGCTATGTGGTGAGGTCGAGTTACCAGATCGACCGTCGCGAAGGTCAGCAGGAGGCCGTCATTTCATTGGTAACGGCGCGAAGCGGTGACGACCGCCCTGCTGGCTTGCGACAGGTCTATTTATTGTGGTTATGCGGCGATCCCGCCGATAGCAGCCCACTGGGCAAGTTGGCATTCGTACTGCTGGGAGGACAGATCAGTCAAACGAGGCAGACGCTTACGATTCTCCTGCTCGTCATCGAAGTCCCACGATTGGGTCTGCGGCTTGCGCTCGAACAACTGACCGTCGATGTGCAGTTCGAACACCTCGCCGCGCTTGTATCCATACAGATAGTCGTAAGCTTCTTCTACGCTCAATCCGGTCTTTTTCATGTACGCATCGGGAGCAGCATGTCCAAACGATTCGTTTCGGATATCCCCTTGTCCCCACAGGCAAACCAAATCATCCGGGTTCTTCAGAGCGAGTTCATAGACCGCACGACCTTTCGAAATCAATCCACGACGAAAGTATTCGAATCCATCGTCGCTACAGCCTCCATTCAGAAGATACGCCGCGCACCACATCGTCTCGCTGTACGCATACGCTTCCAACCGACAGAAGACGTAAAAAAACTCTGCAATATCTTCCGGCGACAGTTCGGAGAGGAGATCTTCAAGAGCCACCTCGGGATTCACGAAATCCTTGCACTGATCAACAATTTCCCAAAATTTATCAATGTTCATACTCACTCCTGTATTAATTTATATTCGGTGTACTAAGCGACTGTCGCTCATGCACACCGATTCGTTGCGTCTTATCGACGTGGTTTAGTTGAGATTCGAAACGAGAGCTGCGACGGGCACGTTCGAAGCGGCGTGCGCTACATCGACTACGGCCACGCTCGCTACGGTCATCGACGCGCCGCTCTCGGACTCCGGACGCTCGATGCTTTCCCTCACTTCCGGTGCGCCATTCGACGCCACTACCGTTTCGTTCGAAGCCGGATTCTTGGCTGCAACGAAATCGTCATGCGCTTTCGATTTGTTCTTCGTCGCGGCTTTGGCTGCATCTTCGGCGGCTTTCTTGGCAGTCCACTCCGGATTCTCATAGCGCGGATCGTTCTTCGTTTCCGGAGTCAGCCAACCCGGTAGGCCACCTTTGCCCGAATGCTTTTTGCCCGACACGGGATCGCGATAGCGGGGAATCGAAGGTGCCTTAGCCTTCTTCGGCTGCGGTGCGAAGCCCAGTTGCTCGGGCGTGATGTTCAGTGCATCGATCCACGCCTTGATTTGCGGAATGGCGATTTCCTGCTCTTTCTGGAGATTTCTTTCACGTTGCTTTCGAACCTGCTCTTTCATCTGTTCGATGCGGGCGACTTCGGCATCGAACTGAGCGAGTTGGACGTCGAACTGCTGGAAATTGTCCGAAAATAGCGATTTGACGCCTGCCGCTGCCTGCGTTGCGGGTACAACCACCCCGGCTTCGCTCGGTGCGAATCCGACTGCGGTTTGCTGGTGGTCGACGTTCGCGGACTGCGAAGCCGCTTCGAGTGCGGCGGGCGTTGCGACGATTTCGGCGTCGAGCTGTTGGTAAGTCTGCATAGATCCTCCGATTGGGTTGATGGTTTCGTATCGGGCAATCTCCGCTGTTTCGTTGATTGCTTACGATGTAGCCATTTTTCCAATCGGAAGACTTCGGCGGAACGAACAGATCAAATCTGGAATCGCCATCTGATCTGTTCCTGGTCCCTACTTCTTTGGAAACACCCCATGAATGGTGTTCGCGACATAGCCATCGAACTGCGCCTTATACCGCGCGATCTGCTTTTTGAACGAATCCAGTTCCAGCATGCTCAGCTTGCCATTCCGCAGACGCTCCTCCTGATCGGCCTCCAGCTCCCAGTCAAAACCTAGTTGGGTCTTCAGTTCGAGCGCCATGACTTCGAGCGCTGTCCCTGCGTTCGAATCAGGAAACCAAACGTGTTGTTGCGCCGCAGCATGCACATAGAACGACTTCTTTACCGTCTGAAAGGTTCTCTGGTCGATGCGGCCTTCCGGCGCGTACAGTTCATATTTGGGCTTCGGTGTGGTACGCAGATCGGCGTAGTTCTGCTCGATGAACTCCGTGACGACTCGCAGCAGGTCATTCTTAGACACGGCGGCTGGGATTTGGATGGCGATGGCCCCGCGTTCAACATCGGCAGAACGGGAGAGCGTCTTCACCGCTGGTTCATTGATAAAAAACAGGTGCCGCCGATCAAACAGCCATTCTCGCCACGACGATTCGTTCTTGTACAGCCGCTTGCCGAGGTGGATGTCACCCCAGTCCTCGTACAGTTCGGCGATGCGTTCGAACCGGCTTTCCAGCATGGAACAAATGGCCGTGTCGCCATTGCGGCGGGCTTCGCAGTACGCCTTGTAGTCGGCGTTTTCCTTAAAGTAGCGATACCACCACCAGAGCCAGTCGCTCGCAGTGTCGTTGATCGTGAAATCCGGCTTCGTTCGACCGTCAGCGGATTCCGACGAGTAAGTGATTCGGAACATCGATGCAATCTGCTCGGAATTCGCTGCCACGGTAGCTTCAACGCCCAAAAGACATCGAATCTAGCGCAGCAAGCTTTCGATAAGCAAGGGCGGAGGCTTGAAGCGCTGCGGAGAGCCCCGATAAATACCGACACAGGCTCGAACTGTATCGGGCATCAAACCGGAGACAATATGGACGAATTCGAACGACTACAGGCAGCGATTGCCGAACACAAAAGACGCTGGAAGGAAAAGTACGGCTGGTATGACGTGCCGCGAGAGTACCCGACTATGGAAGAGGAAATGCGCCGCGAAAGGGAATTGAAGGAAATTCGCGCGACCAACGCATACATTCGAAAGCACATCCGGAGCGCACCGGACGCCTACGACAGCAAAAACGACGATTGGTCATTGCTCAACCAGAACCCTACGTCGGTCGATCGTTGCGCCCACAAGTAACCGGCTATGGGAAATTGTCGGTCGTTAGAACAGCCCTTCGCGACCGTTCGAAGGCGCTGCAACTCAGGATCAAGCCAAGGTCGGCGCGTTCTGCGAATTGCGTGATCCCATGTCGCGGTGTCAACTCATGATCAACAATAGCTTACAGACAGAAAATTGGTTGACACCGGTGGCCCACATGCCGAGCTATCGTCAGCCCATCTGCAATCGCGGTGTCAACTCGCGACCCCGATACTTATCACACCAATAGTTTTGTTTGCACCGCAGACTCGCTGCTGGGCTAACAGGACAGCAGTCGAATCGTTCGCCCATAGCGAAAGTCCTCAGACCTTCGATGTGCGACTCGCAATGTTGACGATGATGCTTTGCGGATCGTCGTGATCGGGATAGATCGAGCGAACGCCACCGGATTTTCCGTAGATATTAAAATGACGGCCCTTGGATGCGTTCGGATCGTACCGTCCACGCTTGCCCTGTCCTAGTCGCTTCGGCGCTGTTCGATGGGTTTCCGCCAAATATATGTCGGCGCGTTTTTTTGAATATCCTTGTGCGATCAAACTGTCGCGCCGTTGATCGATTTCCGCCTGCGTATAAATCGTTCCTGCTGGAAACACGTCGATTCGATGGATCATGTGGCGAAGATGTTCGGCTAGGGCCGCACGCACATCGAAGCGCGTCTGTTCATCCATCGTATTCATGCGTTCAATCAGTGCACGAACGTCGGCGACTTTTTCCGCACGATACTGCGAAGACGTTAGCGCAATACTCAACTGCTTGTCCAATTCGTCTAGCGCGTCCGTTTTCTCAAGAAGCTGAAGCTCCAACTCTCTGATTCGAGTGAGAATCGTCATGGGCGTATCGCCCATTTCAGCGAGCGCCGTCAAACGATTCAGCCTTGTCTGGATGTCATCGACCTCAGCTTTTGCTGCCGCCACTAGCTGGTTAAGCGAGAGCGTGACGTTATTCGATTGCGCGTCTATAGCCTCATCGCGAATAAAATTGTCGAGCTGCACACCCTGACAGAAAGTGAGGAAGCTAGTCTCGAAGGCCGTATATTCCCACTGAACGCCATAGCAGTTATGACCGCGTCGTGCACCATCGCAGCCGAGGGATTTCCTCATTGGTCGAGGCGTGCCGTCTGCCTTGTTGCTCCTAGCACTGCCGAGCATGACGATGCTACTTCCGCAATAACCGCACTTTACGAGGCCGCTGAACAGGTTAGGGACATCATTTCCCTTCCTCGCCTTCCCGCCGCTGTCGGTCCGTCGCCCTTGGCGTATCGACTGAAGCAGAAAAAAATCCTCTTTCGTAATGATTGCCGGGAAATAGTCTCCAACAGGGTCTCCATCCGGGATGGTCTTCCCTTCAACCCGGGTGTGCATCTGGAACGCGCCATAGAGCGCATGGGATGCCAGAATTTTATCGACCGATGATGCTTGCCATCCCTTAGCCGATTTCGTGAATGTCGGAATTTCCTCTGCATTCAGTCGCTTGTTTATTGCCGTATTGCCAAGACCGCCGCGCGACCAGTCAACAATCTTTCGTACAGTTTCGACCCGTTCGGGAATGAATTCGAACCTGCTACGGTCTTCACTTAGGCGCATCCATTGTGGGCATCGAGCGGTTAGCTTCTTCTCTTCGATCTTCTCTCGCTTGTTGTCCCAGACAGCCTTCAGCCGACGACTCTTCATTGCAGATTCTTCATGCGCCCGCGCCATGATGGAAAGCGAGCCAATCAGATTGCCGAAGTTGCTCCGAAGGCTCTCTTGGCTATAAACCATTCGGTCGGCGAGCGTCACTATCGTGATGCCCTGTTTCAGGATGTCGGAGAATACGGCGAACGCATCCAGCACTTCCGCGCGCGAAAGCCGGTCCAGCGATTCCACAAGCAAGAATGAACCGGGTTCAACGCGACCGCGTTTGATAGCTTCGAGGAATCCACCCAATGCGCCGCGAGTGACGTTGGAGCGATCAAACGCAGACAGGCCGAGATCCCGGAAATGCAAGGTGGTATCGAGGGTCAGGCCGTGCTCTTCGACGTAGGCCTGCGATATCTCAGTTTGCCGCCGCAGCGAGTCGCCTTTTAGCTGATCTGGTGTGGAAAACCGGACATAGGAGTAGGCCGTCGGCAAGGCTGCACCTGTTGATGGGGCTGGATGGGGTACACATTATATCCAGCCCTGTGTAATATGTACTCATGTACCCGATGTTATTACATCGTCGACCACGCCGATATGCAGGCCGCGCAGCGCGCAGTCGCCGTCCTTTAGCGCAAACGCGCGGCCCACGTTGCGACGGCGCGTATCCCGGTCGAGCCGCGATTGCGCCGCCGTGTGCAGCGTGCGACGCACCAGCGTGGCGTCGGCGCGCGCACCGAGCGCGCGGGCGAGCGGCTTCGCGATCTGCCACGCCTGGTTATAGCCGCGCGCGATCAGGCGTTCGCGCGAGAGCGGCACCGGCACGATCAGCGTGGGGGCGTCGGCGGGATCGAGCGCGTCGTCGGCCGCGCGGGCGAGGCGTCGGGCGAATTCCTCGCCAAGCCCAAGCCGCGCACGAAACTTCAGGCCGCGCGCGAGTGCGTCGAGCGGCGCGCGGTAGTCGGCGAGCGCGACGGTCGCGTCGAAGGCGGGCGGTGCCTTCAGGCAAGCGTCGCAATGACGTTGTCCCCCGCGAGGTCGCCCTTGATGGCTGCGACTGCTGGAAAGCGGCAGCGCGCAGACCGCGCAGCGTAGTCGCGCCTCATTCCAGTACGCCGCGTCGCAGGCTGCGCAGAGCACCGTATCCCACTTGCGAAGGCCGCCGCGCGGGCTTGCCGCAGTGCTGCGCAACCTGCGCGAGCGTCGCGGCAAATTGCCGCATAATGGGCAGGCACTGGGCAACAAAGTGGCTAAGGAGTTCGGTAGCAGATCCGACAGCACTAACTGGACGAGCCGCGGCCAGCGCTTGCGTGCGTCACCGCCGTCACGCCACGCGCGCATCGCCGTCGTCCGGCAAGCGCGTTGCGCATGCGGCGACGGACTGGACGTCTCTGAAGACGTCGTCGATGGTGGCAAATCGGACGGCGGCGGCATCGTAGGACGGCCCAAAGCGGGCGAGTGAACTGAAAGGACAGGAGTGAGCGAGTATACTTCGCAGACTTCGCCAATACGACCGACATGTCCCCGTCTCACCCCAGACCCGGCCGTCCGGCCTATGATCCGCGCTATTTGCAGCGGATTTTCGACCGCCGTGCGGCGACTTTCGACGAGGTTGCGTTCCTGCCGCGCGAAATTGCTGAGCGCATGCGCGAGCGCCTCGAATACATCAAGGTTAGCCCCTCGTGCGTGCTCGACCTGGGCTGCGGCCCAGGTGACGATCTCCCCGCGCTGCGCGAGCGCTTCCCCGAAGCGCCCGTGTTCGGTGCCGATCTCTCTTTCGCGATGCTGGAGCGCGCCCGCGCGCACGATGCGGGCGACACCAGCTGGCGGCGCTTTCTGCCGGCTTCCATCGGCCGCGCGCTCGGCGCACGCAGGCCGCGTTTCGCGCAGGCGGATTTCGCCGCGCTGCCGTTTGCGCATGGCGCGTTCGAGCTGCTGTGGTCAAATCTCGCGCTGCACTGGCATCCGCGTCCGGACCTCGTGTTCGGCGAATGGCAGCGTGTACTCAAGGTGAACGGCCTGCTCATGTTCAGCACGCTCGGGCCGGATACGCTCAAGGAACTGCGCGGCGCCTACGCCGAAGTCGAGGCCGCGCACGGCGCGCCCATGCCGCCGCATGTGATCGATTTCGTCGATATGCACGATCTTGGCGACATGCTGGTCGAGAACGGTTTCGAGATACCGGTGATGGATCAGGAAACGCTCACTGTCACGTACAAGACGCCGGAAAAGCTGCTCGCCGATGTGCGCCGCTGGGGCGCGTATCCGTTCGCGCGCGCCTTTGGCGATGCAGGTGAGGCGGGCGAGGGCAATGCGCCGGGCGCGTCGCGACGCCTGCACCGCGCACTGTTGGCCGCACTCGAAGCGCGCCGCCTGAGCGACGGGCCGAACGCCGGCACCATCCCGTTGACTTTCGAGATCATCTACGGGCACGCGTGGAAAGCCGTGCCGCGCACGACCGCGGAAGGCCACGGCATCGTGCGCATCGAAGATATCGGCCGAGGTTCGGCAAGGAATCGGTGACGTAATAAGGGGGCTTTCGTTATGCCTGAAATTAGCGCCTGACAAGCCCTCAAAATACTATTGAAAAATCGCTGGAAGGCCCGTCGATATTGGGTTTCCGGCCGATTGAGCCTTGCTTGTGGGGGCTGGGGATCGCGCCTATAATGCGTCGGTCTGCAGGCGGCGGGGCGGGATGGTTTTTCGTGCAACGCCGCCGCGCCTCCAGATTCTCCTCAGTTGTGCAAGGCGCAAAGCGGCGATAGTCTGAGGATGTTGCAGTGGGGGGAAACGAGCGATGCAGACATCTGATCTGCTGGCGAGTCCGGCACCGGTCCTCAAGGACTGGACGATGAAGCGCAATTGTTCGGTTTCGCCCAGGCAATTCGTGTTGTTCTATTTGTCGCTGGCGCTGGTCTCCATCGCGATCGCCGTTCTGCTGTTGATCCACGGCGCCTGGCTGGTTTTGCCGTTCACTGGCATCGATCTGTTGGTCGTTGGGGGCGCCTTCGCCATCTATGCGCGCCATGCTGTCGATTACGAACGAATCAGGCTTTATCCGAACCGGCTGGTGATCGAGCAGATGAGCGCCGACGCGCTCACACAGTTCGAATTCAATCCCCGCTGGGTCCGGGTCGAGCCGGGCGCCACCCCACGCGACCCGGTGCGTCTCGTGTCCCGCGGCCAGGCGGTCGCTGTCGGGTTGCATTTGCCGCAGTATCGGCGAGCGCAGTTCGCGCGGGAACTGCGCTCGTGGCTTGCGCGCGCGATCTGAATTTATGCGCGGCGTGAGTCATTCACGACGCGGCGTGTGCGCCCCCAGGGCGCGACCTGGTTGCAAAACCTTCCTGCGGGGTCGAGGGTTTGAATGGAATTTATGGGTAAGGAAGCTATGAAAACAATCAAGCGAGCCCTACAGGGCGTGCTGGCGTGCAGCGGACTTGTCTTCGCCGGCGCGGCACTCGCAGTCGGAGACAGTCCAGGCGGCCCAGCGGTCAACGAGATCAATCTCCAACCCCCCGTCACGCGCATCGCAGAAGAGCTTTACAACCTTCATACGATGATGCTGATCCTATGCACGGTGATTTTCATCGGCGTATTCGGCGTCATGTTCTATTCGATCTTTGCGCACCGCAAATCGAAGGGCCATCAGGCTTCGCATTTCCACGAAAGCACGACCGTCGAAATCATCTGGACGATCGTACCGTTCATCATCGTCGTGCTGATGGCGCTGCCGGCCACAAAGGCCGTGGTGGCCATGAAGGACACCTCCAACGCCGATATCACCGTGAAGGTGACGGGCTATCAGTGGAAGTGGGCCTATGACTACGTGAAGGGGCCGGGCGAGGGCATCAACTTCTACTCGACGCTTACCACGCCGCGCAGCGAAGTGAACGGCCTCGCGCCGATCACCGATACGTATCTCCAGGAAGTCGACAACGCGCTCGTCGTGCCGGTCAACAAGAAGATCCGCGTTATCACGACGGCCAACGACGTGGTGCACTCGTGGTACGTGCCAGCGTTCGGCGTGAAGCAGGATGCGATTCCGGGCTTCGTGCGCGACACCTGGTTCAAGGCGGAGAAGGTGGGCACCTATCGCGGCTTCTGCACGGAGCTGTGCGGCAAGGAACACGCCTACATGCCGGTGGTGGTCAACGTGCTTTCGGATGACGACTACGCCAAATGGGTGCAGACGCAGAAGGCGAAGATGGCCGCGGCCAACGACGACCCGAACAAGACCTACACGATGGCCGAGCTCAAGGAGCGCGGCGAGAAGGTCTACGCGTCGAACTGCGCGGTGTGCCACCAGCCCACGGGCAAGGGCGCGGGCGCGTTCCCGGCGCTCGACGGCAGCAAGGTCGCCAACGGCCCGATCGCCGGACATGTGAGCATCGTGCTCAAGGGCAAGAACGCGATGCCGTCCTGGGCGCCCACGCTCAACGACGTGGAAATTGCTTCGGTCATCACATTCGAGCGCAACGCGTGGGGCAACCACACGGGCGACATCCTGCAGCCGCGTCAGGTGGCCGATGCGCGCAACGGCAAGCTGCCCGAAGGCGGCGGCACGATGGCTGCGGCGGGCGCGAGCAGCGATGCCGCAGCCAGCGCGCCGGCTGCGGCGGCCAGCGGCGCGGATCAGGCCTCGGGCGCGGCGCAAAGCAGCGCTTCGCTGCCCGCAAGCGTGTATTTCGAAGTGGGCAAGAGCACGCTGCCGGGCGACGCGAAGGACGCGATCCAGGCAGCCGCGGATTACGCGAAGGCGCATCCGGACGCGAAGTTCACGCTCTCGGGCTACACCGACGCGAGCGGCAAGGCCAGCGCCAACGCCGACCTCGCGAAGCGCCGCGCGCAAGCCGTGCGCGACGCGCTGAAGGCCGCGGGCATCGCCGAGGATCACATTATTCTGAAGAAGCCGGAAACCATCACTGGTGGTGCGGACGCGAAGGAAGCGCGCCGTGTGGAAATCGCCCCGGCTGCATAAGCTGCAATCTGGCGGTTGCACAAGCAGTCCATAACGAATCTGATAACAAGAAACTCGCAGTACGCTGTAAAAAAGCGGGCACAAGCAGCGACAACGCAAGCGCGCCAACACTGCAGTAAGAGACGCAAAGCAATTTGCTTCAGCAACTAAATTGCATGGGGCCGTAGTCAGGCGGTAACGCGCCAATTCCGGCCGACAGGAGAAAGAGTCATGTCTAGCATCGGACACGATGTAGCTGGGGGGCACGGTCACGTGCATGGCGACCACGCCCACGCGACGCCACACGGCTGGCGCCGCTGGCTGATGGCCACCAACCACAAGGACATCGGGACGCTGTATCTGCTGTTCTCGTTCGTGATGTTCCTGTCGGGCGGCGTGATGGCGCTAGGCATTCGCGCCGAGCTGTTCGAACCGGGTCTGCAGATCATGCGCCCCGAGTTCTTCAACCAGCTCACCACGATGCACGGCCTGATCATGGTGTTCGGCGCGATCATGCCGGCCTTCGTGGGCTTCGCGAACTGGATGGTGCCGCTGCAGATCGGCGCATCGGACATGGCATTCGCGCGCATGAACAACTTCAGCTTCTGGCTGCTGCCCGCCGCAGCCTGCCTGCTGGTGGGTTCGTTCTTCGTGCCGGGCGGTGCGACCGCCGCAGGCTGGACGCTCTACGCGCCGCTTTCCACGCAAATGGGTCCGGGCATGGACTTCGCGATCTTCGCGGTCCACATCATGGGCGCCTCGTCGATCATGGGCGGCATCAACATCGTCGTCACGATCCTGAACATGCGCGCACCGGGCATGACGCTCATGAAGATGCCGATGTTCGCGTGGACGTGGCTCATCACCGCCTATCTGCTGATCGCCGTGATGCCGGTTCTGGCAGGCGCGATCACCATGCTGCTGTTCGATCGTCACTTCGGCACGAGCTTCTTCAATGCGGCTGGCGGCGGCGATCCGGTCATGTACCAGCACATCTTCTGGTTCTTCGGCCACCCCGAGGTCTACATCATGATCTTGCCGGCGTTCGGGATCGTGTCGCAGGTGATCCCGGCGTTCTCGCGCAAGCCGCTGTTCGGTTATAGCTCGATGGTGTACGCCACGGCATCGATCGCGATTCTCTCGTTCATGGTCTGGGCGCACCACATGTTCGCCACCGGCATGCCGGTGACGGGGCAGCTGTTCTTCATGTACGCGACCATGCTGATCGCGGTGCCGACGGGCGTGAAGGTGTTCAACTGGGTCGCTACGATGTGGCGCGGCTCGCTCAGCTTCGAAACGCCGATGCTGTGGGCCGTGGGCTTTCTGATCGTGTTCACGTTCGGCGGTCTGTCGGGCCTGATGCTGGCGATGGCGCCGCTCGACATCCAGTATCACGGGACTTATTTCGTGGTGGCGCACTTCCACTACGTGCTGGTGGCGGGATCCTTATTCGCGTTGTTCTCAGGGTGGTATTACTGGTCGCCGAAATGGACCGGCTGGATGTACAACGAGATGCGCGGCAAGATCCACTTCTGGTGCTCGCTGGTGTTCTTCAACGTCGCGTTCCTGCCGATGCACTTCGTCGGTCTCGCCGGGATGCCGCGTCGCTACGCCGACTATCCGGCCCAGTTCACCGACTGGAACCAGGTCATCACGATCGGCGCATTCGGTTTCGGTCTGTCGCAGGTGTACTTCCTGTTCTTCGTCGCGCTGCCCGCGTATCGCGGCGGCGGCGAGCTGGAAAAGGCCGGCGACAAGCCCTGGGATGGGGCAACCGGTCTCGAATGGACCGTGCCGAGCCCGGCGCCGTTCCACACCTTCGAAAATCCGCCGACGGTCGAATAAAGACCGTACATGCAACGCAGCCGCGGTATTCACGCAGGAGCGATTCACGATGCAGGGAATGACGCCGATCGCGATAGATGATGAAGCCGCGGCCAACCGTACTGCCAGCATGACCCGCAATTCACAGAAACAACGCACGCCCGAGCAGATTCGCGCGGGCAACCTTCGGCTCGGCCTGATTCTGCTGGCGGTCGCCGCCGTGTTCTTTCTGGGCGCGGTCGTGAAGCAGCTGTACTTCGCCGGACACTGACGCGCCGTCGTTTTGCGCGTCGGGGCGGCACTGAGAGGAAGTCCGATGTCCACGCGGCACACCGTGAGCGACCGGAAAACCGACCGTGCTTTTAACCGCTCGATGCTGATCAAGCTCGTGGTGGTGGCGCTCCTGATGTTCGGCTTTGGCTGGGCGCTGGTGCCGATGTATCGCGCGATCTGCGAAGTCACAGGCGTCAATAACCTCGTGCAGCGCGACACCACGGCGCGCGAGGCGCGCAACACGCAGGTGGACATGACGCGCACGATTTCGGTCGAACTGGACGCGAACGCGCGCGGCTTGCTGGGCTTCAGGCCGGAGCAGAACAGCATCGACGTGCATCCCGGCGAAGTCATGACGGTGATGTACGACATTTCGAACAACGAAGGACGCACGATCGACGCGCAGGCGATTCCGAGCTACGCGCCGAAACAGGCCACCGAGTATTTCCGCAAGATCGAGTGTTTCTGCTTCACGCAGCAGACCTTGAAGGCGAATGAGACGAAGCGCATGCCGGTGGTGTTCGTGATCGATCCGAAGCTGCCGAAGGACGTGAAAACGATCACGCTGTCGTACACCTTCTTCGAGCTGAACAAGCCGGCCGTTCCGGCGGCGCCGAAGCAGGCAGCCGGAGTGTGAGGCTTATGAGGTTCATGGGGCCCAAACGATGAACGATGACAGCGGCGCAGGACCGGCGAAAGCCAGGAAGGGCAGCGTGCTGCAACTGGTGAAGGCCGTGGCGTGGTCGTTCCTTGGCGTGCGCAAGCGCGCCGACCTCGAATCCGACGCCGCGCAACTGCATCCCGCGGCGCTGATCGGGGCGGGGATTCTCGGCGCGATCCTGTTTATCGTTGTGTTGCTGCTGATCGTGCACGCGGTAGTCGGCAAGTAGTCCAAACGAATAATGTAGAGACCCCGGCAGCGTCCGGGAGCAACTGGAAACTGGAGAAACAGGCATGAGCGGTCAAAACGATAGCCCGTACTACTTCGTACCGCATCCGTCGCGGCATCCGATCAGCGCGGCCATTGGCCTGCTGGTCATGCTCTCGTCGCTCGCGTCGTGGATCAATGGGGACTCGTGGGCGCCGATCGGCGTGGTCGTCGGTCTCTTGTGGCTGCTGTTCACGCTCTGGCACTGGTTCGGCGATGCGATCTCCGAATCCGAAGGCGGCATGTACGGCAAGCGCGTGGACGTCTCGTACCGCTGGAGCATGAGCTGGTTCATCTTCTCCGAGGTCATGTTCTTCGGCGCGTTCTTCGGTGCATTGTTCTACGCGCGCCAGATCGCGCTGCATCAGCTGGGCAGCCTCGACTTCAAGCTGATCTGGCCGGACTTCGCGGCGGTGTGGCCGAACAACGGTCCGGCGGCGCTGGTTTCGCACTTCCGCTCGATGACGCCGTGGCCGGTACCGACCATCAACACGGCGCTGCTGCTTTCGTCGGGCGCGACGCTCACGGTCTCGCACCACGCGCTGCGCGACAACCATCGCCGCAAGGCCATCGCCTGGCTCGCGGGGACGCTGGTGCTGGGGATCTGCTTCCTTTGTCTGCAAGCCTTCGAATATATCCATGCGTACAACGAACTGAATCTCACGCTGGCTTCGGGCATCTACGGTTCGACGTTCTTTCTGCTGACCGGCTTTCACGGCTTTCACGTGTTCCTCGGCGGCACGATGCTCGCCGTCGTGATGATCCGTCTGATTCGCGGACATTTCACGCCGGAGCATCACTTCGCGTTCGAAGGCGCGGCGTGGTACTGGCACTTCGTGGACGTGGTGTGGCTCGGTCTCTACGTGGTGGTGTACTGGCTGTGACGCGCGCGGCGCGCTTTGCTTACCTGGAAAGCGCGCCTGAAAACACGATGGCGCCGCTCCGACATGGTCGGCGCGGCGCCTCGGTTTTTGCGGATCCGTTTTTGCGGATCCGGCTGATGCGCGGATCGGGCTCGTGTGCGGATCAGGCGCAGATTATCGGCCGATCGGAATGCCAGTCGGCTGGATCCAGCCCATCCAGTGCGCAAAGAGAATGAACAGGAACAGCGAGATGGAGAAGCCCACGCGCGTGGCGAGCGACCAGACCATGCGCTTGGTGCGGCCCCGGTCGTGCATCATGAAATAGAGCGCCGAGATCATGCTCGCGATGATCAGCGCGAAGGCAATGGGGACGAGTATGTGCAGGAAGTTCACGGCGGAATGTGCGAAATCTCGTATGACGCGAGTGTCTTGGGCGTCTCGGGTGTCTTCTATGTCTGATACGTTGGGCAGAACCAGTCTCATTATCGCACCGCGCTGTAGCGTGCGGGGTTCGATCGATCGTATGTGCCGCATCGGTCGTGCCCGATGAAGATCCGTCTCGTTCCCGCGTTGCTGATCCTGATCGTGATGGCCGTGACGATACGGCTGGGCTTCTGGCAGCGCGATCGCGCGCATCAGAAGGAAGCCTTGCAGGCGCAAATTACGCAGTACGAAAACGCCGCGCCGCGAACGGTGGGCGCTGCGCCAATCGCGCTCAAGGCCATCGAATTCCATCGGGTACGCGCAAAAGGCACGTTTGAGCCTGCTCGCGTGGTGTATCTCGACAATCGTCCCTATAAAGACCAGCCAGGCTTTTACGTGGTGATGCCGCTTAAACTGGACGACGGCGGTTATGTGCTGGTCAACCGAGGCTGGTTGCCGCGCAGCATCGACAATCGCGAGCGTATCGCGCCCTATGAGACGCCCACAGGATCGGTGGAAGTGGAGGGCATCGCACGCGCGGACGCCTCGCGCGCGTTCGAACTAGGTGTGGGCGGCTCTGCAGCGCACCAGAAGATACGGCAGAATCTCGGCGTCGCTTCCTACGCGGCGGAAACCGGCCTGCCGCTGCAACCGTTCGTGATCCAGCAAACGGGCTTCGTTCCCGCCGCGCAGCCGCCCCTCAAGGACGGTCTCGTGCGCGACTGGCCCGCGCCCAACACGGACGTCGAACGCAACATCGGCTACATGTTCCAGTGGTGGGGCATGGCGGCGGCCGCACTCGGATTCGGTCTTTATGCGGCTCGTCGAGCTGCGACAAAAGAGCGCATGCAGTCCGGTGAAAAACACGGTCCGCAGGAACAAGGGCCGGTTCATGGCGCAAAGGACGCCTGACGATCGATCGTCGTCAGCGCAAATTAGCGCGTTGCGGCAGGCGCAGCGCAGGCTCAACAGGAAGCGACAGAAACGAGGTTCACGCAGTGTCGACGCACTCTCCCGATACCACGCATAACGCGCAAAAAGCGCATACCACGCAGGATCTCCGCAACGCGGCGCAACAGGGCGGCCCCCAGCCCAAGGGCTCGTGGCGGCGCGGCCGCTGGATGCTGTTCCTGATCGCGCTGATCTGCGGCGCGCCCATCGCCCTCTCGTACTTCACGTACTACGTGGTCAAACCGAAGGGCGGCAGCACCAGCTACGGCACCCTGATCGAGCCGCAGCGCCCGATTCCGTCCGCGCTGACGGTGACGGGCGACGACGGCCGCGCCGTGCCGCTCGATTCACTGCGCGGGCGCTGGCTGATGATTTCCGTCGATGGCGGCGCGTGCGACGAAGCCTGCGTGCACAAGCTGTATTTCATGCGCCAGGTGCGCGCGACGCAGGGCGCGGAGCGCGAGCGCGTGCTCACGCTCTGGCTGCGCACGGATGACGCAAACGTGCCCGCCGTGGTGAAGAGCGCGTACCCCGACACCCGCATGCTGCGCGCCGATCCGGCCGCCGTGGCTGCATGGCTGCCCGCCACCGGCACCACCCACGACACCGATCACATCTACCTGGTCGATCCGAACGGCAACCTGATGATGCGTTTTCCCGATCATCCGGATCCGTCAAAGATCAAACAAGACGTGACTAAGCTCCTCAAGTGGTCCAGCATCGGTTAAGGTGCGCAGCGCGAGTTCTGACAGAAAAGAGTACGAGAGATGTTTATCCTGGAGCTGGGCCTGATTGGCCTGTGCGTCGCGTTGCTGCCGCTTTCGTGGGTGTGGGTCAAAGCCGACGACAACAAATTCCGCAAGCTCGTGTGGCTCACGACCTTCATGACGCTCGACCTGGTCATGTTCGGCGGCTTTACGCGTCTGACCGATTCGGGGCTCGGTTGCCCCGACTGGCCGGGCTGCTACGGCACCTCGTCGCCGTTCATCGCGCATGCGCAGATCGCCGCCGCGCATCTGGCCATGCCGAGCGGTCCCGTGAGCATGTCGAAGGCGTGGATCGAAATGATTCACCGCTACTTCGCGATGGCGATCGGTGTCCTCATCATCGCGCAGATGGCGATTGCCTGGCGAGCGCGCATCAAGCGCCTGCCGCTGCATGTATCGCCGTGGTGGCCAACAGCGCTGCTCGGGCTGATTCTCGTGCAGGGCATCTTCGGCGCGTGGACCGTGACGATGAAGCTGCAGCCGGTGATCGTCACCACCCACCTGTTGCTGGGCCTGACGCTGCTCGGCACGCTCGCGTGGCTTGCCGCGCGCATGACGCCTTTGCCCGCCTATGAACCCGACGCCGTGCGCTGGCGCGTGGCCGCGCTCGCGGCGCTCGTGCTGCTGATCGTGCAGATTGCGCTGGGCGGCTGGGTCAGCACGAACTACGCCGTACTCGCCTGCACCGACTTCCCGACCTGCAACGGCGCGTGGATTCCGCCGATGGATTTCCATCACGGCTTCCACCTGTGGCGCGCGCTCGGCATGGACGGCAATGGCGATGTGATTACGCAGGACGCGCTCGTGGCGATTCATTGGACGCATCGCACGTTTGCCTTCGCCGTGATCGCTTATCTGGTATGGTTCGCCCTCAAAATGCGGCGCTATGCCTCGTTGCGCCGCCCTGCAAACTGGGTTCTGATCGTGATTGCTATCCAGTTTCTGACAGGACTTTCCAACATCGTCCTGCAGTGGCCGCTGCCCATCGCGGTGGCCCATAACGGTGGCGCGGCGATCCTGCTGCTTTTGCTCGTCGTGCTAAACTTTCGAATTGCTTGTAGCCGCCCCGGCCGCGCTGTTCTCCCTGCGCGCGACACCGCTGCGGTGTGATCCCGCCCTATGGAAAGTACAACCCTCCCCCAGTCATCCGGTAGCCGGATTTCGCAGTATCTCGCGCTCACCAAGCCCCGCGTGACCCAACTGGCCGTGTTCTGCGCGGTCATCGGCATGTTCCTCGCTGTGCCGGGCATGGTGCCCTGGAAGCAGCTGATCGGCGGCACCGTCGGTATCTGGCTCACGGCAGGCGCGGCTTTCGCGATCAACTGTCTGGTCGAGCAAAAGGTCGATGCGCGCATGCGCCGCACCTCGTGGCGCCCGTCGGCGCGCGGCGAGATCACCAGCGTGCAGATCCTGATTTTCTCGGCGGTCATTGGCGGCCTGGGTATGTGGGTGCTGTACACCTTCGCCAATCCGCTGACGATGTGGCTGACGGTCGCGACCTTCATCGGCTACGCAATCATCTACACGCTGCTGCTCAAGCCGGCCACGCCGCAGAACATCGTGATCGGCGGCGCTTCGGGCGCCATGCCGCCGGCGCTGGGCTGGGCGGCAGTCACCGGCCACGTGCCCGGCGACGCCTGGATTCTCGTGCTGATCATCTTCGTATGGACGCCGCCGCACTTCTGGGCGCTGGCGCTCTACCGCCGCAAGGACTACGAAGCAGCCGGCCTGCCGATGCTGCCCAACACGCATGGCGAAAAGTACACGCGCCTGCATATCCTGCTGTATTCGCTGATTCTCTTCGCGGTTGCGCTGATGCCCTATATCTCGGGTATGAGCGGCCTGCTGTATCTCGTGTCGAGCGTGCTGCTCGGCGCGATCTTCCTCGCCTATGCCTGGAAGATCTACCTCGAATATTCGGATCAGCTCGCTCGCGCGATGTTCCGTTACTCGATCATCTATCTCTCGCTGCTGTTCGTCGCGTTGCTCGTCGATCACTACGTGCATGCGCTCATCGGAGCGTAAGACCATGAATCGACGCACGCTTGCGCGCGTGGCGCGCGCGACGGTGATGGCGCTGGCCGTCGCGGGTGCGGTGGGCGCGACGCTCGGCCTCGAAGGCTGCGGCCAGCAGCCGCCGTCGTTCTCGAACCTCGACATCACCGGCAATACGCAGTTCGGCAACAACTTCTCGCTGCCCGATTCGAACGGCAAGACGCGCACGATGGCCGATTTCAAGGGCAAGGTCGTGGTGCTGTTCTTCGGCTACACGCATTGCCCGGATGTCTGCCCGACCACCATGGCCGAGCTTTCGCAGGCGCTGCAGCAACTGGGCCCCGATGCCGGCAAGCGCGTGCAGGTGATCTTCGTGAGTGTCGATCCCGAACGCGACACGCCGCAGATCCTCGGTCAGTACGTGAGCGCCTTCAATCCCACCTTCATCGCGCTGCGCCCGGCCGACGACGCGCAGCTCAAGCAGGTGACGAAGGACTTCCGCGTGTACTACGCCAAGGTGCCGGGCAAGACGGCTGACGGCTACACGATGGATCACACTGCCGCGAGCTACGTGTTCGATACCACCGGCAAGCTGCGCCTGTTCGCACGCGACGGGCAGGGCGTCACACCCTGGGTGCACGACCTCAAGATCCTGCTCGGCTCGAACGACGCCAACTGATTCCCACGCCTGCATGCGCCGCGGCTATGCGCTGCGGGCATACCGCCATGCGATTTCTGTCTTTCGCGCCGTTGGCGCGATATGAGACCATTTCTGGCTGGCAGCGGGCGGCACACAATGCGGCCCGGCAGCTCAACAACGTAATAAACAGGCAACAAGCGGAACTACCATCTCCATGCAGCGCAGAAATCTGATCAAAGTACTCCTCGCCGGCGTCGCCGCCACCACGCTCGCAGCCAGCTTCGGCGCACGCGCAGACGACCAGGTCATCAAGGTCGGCACCGTGTCGGGTCCGGACGCCCAGGTGTGGGCCGTGGTCCAGAAGGTCGCCAAACGCGAAGGCCTGAACGTCAAGGTCATCGAATTCAACGACTACGTGCAGCCGAACGCGGCGCTCGATTCGGGCGACCTCGACGCGAACAGCTTCCAGACCGGCCCGTACCTCGACAGCCAGATCAAGCAGCGCGGCTACAAGATCGTCAACGCCGGCCTCACGTACATCTCGCCGATCGGCGTGTACTCGAAGAAGCTCAAGTCGCTGGGCGACCTGCCGCAAGGCGCGAAGGTCGCGGTGCCGAACGATCCGTCGAATGAAAACCGTGCGCTGCTCGTGCTGCAAAGCAAGGGCGTGATCAAGCTGCGCGCAGGCGCGGGCACCAACGGCAACAACGCCACGCCGCTCGACGTCGCAGAAAACCCGAAGAAGGTGAAGCTGGTCGAACTGGACGCCGCGCAACTGCCGCGCGCGCTGGGCGATGTCGACGCCGCCGTCATCAACACCAACTACGCTTTGGCCGCCGGCCTGCAGCCGACCAAGGACGCCATCGCCCTGGAAGACACGCACAGCCCGTACGCCAACCTGATCGCCGTGCGTGCCCAGGACAAGGACAAGCCGTGGGTGAAGAAGCTGGTTGCCGCGTACCAGTCGGAAGACGTGCGCGTGTACATCAAGAACCAGTTCAAGGGTTCGATGATCCCGTCGTTCTAAGCGTGTGAGGATGCGCGGTCTGGGTGCCACCCAGGCACCACCCAGGCGCCGCGTCCGGTTGTCCTCGCAAGTAAAAAAGCCGCTGCACGATCAACGTGCAGCGGCTTTTTTTCGTCTGCGATCCGGGTTGCCGGGGTCTAGCCGAGCAGGCGCTGGACGACTTCCATCGCCTTGATCAGTTCTTCCTGCTCGACGATGGAGAGCTTGGCTAGCCGGTCGGCCAGCCCGCCGATCGCGGCGTCCCTGAGCGTTGCGTAGGTACTGCGGCCAGCGTCGGTCAGATAGATAAAGGTGCGGCGTGCGTCGGCCTGCGAGGCAGCGCGCGCAATCAGGTGGCGGCGAGCGAAGCTCGCGAGAATGCGGCTCAAATAGCCTGAATCGAGCGCCAGGGTGCGCGCAAGCGTTGCGGAGGTCTGCGTGCCCCCGCTGTCGAGCTCGCGCAGTACGCGGATTTCGGTCAGCGAAAACGGCGAACTGGGCTGATCGTCCTGTTGCGTCCCCAGGAACGTTCGATAAAAGCGATTGAACTGCAGGACGGCTTCTGCACGCCGTCTCGTGTCGGAATCATTCGACAAACTGGGTACCCGTGGTCAGTTCGTTGATATTGGTCAGATGCCACTATATGGGATGTCAGAGGCGCGCGATATCGTTCACTTTCTGAATCTTCGCATTGGTTCTACGCCGGTATCAAGCTGGGATTCCAAAGCGGGATCGCTGGAGCGAGAGTGGTTGCGGCTGGAGAGCCCAAATTGGACTCTCCAGGGAAAATACCAATGCGTGATGGGTCGCCTGCTGAGTCTTATAAAACTACACAATCCATTGATTTATAACGAGTTTGTCTCGCTTGCGACAAGGGTTCGGCATAGGTTGACTGGTATTATTGTGGTTATATAATGGGCTCGCTTTCGCACCGGACCGACACCACGCCGTTTTTGTCGCGTTTATTTCACGATCTGTCCGGGCGCCCCACGATCCGTCAAACCGCTGGCCGGAGTTCCATGGAAACCCGTTGGTCTGCCCTGATGCCCGATGCGCGCAACGTCACGCCGCTCTATCTGCAGCTGGCGCGCAACCTTGCCACGGCCATACATTGCGGCGTCTGGTCGGCGGGCGAGGCGCTGCCTTCGGAGCGCACGCTCTCGGATGCGATCGGCGTGTCGCGCATCACGGCGCGCAAGGCGATCGAACTGCTGGTTGAACAAGGCTTGATCCGGCGCGCGCGTGGTGCGGGCAGCTTTATCACGCCGCGCGTGGAAGATCCGCTCTCGCGTCTGACCGGCTTCACGAAGAAGATGGAGCAGCGCGGTTTCACCGCCGATTCGGTGTGGCTCGAACGCGGCGTGCGCCCCGCGCATCGAGAGGAGATCGTGCAGCTAGGCCTGTCGCCGGGCGCTTCGGTGTCGAGCCTGCGGCGGCTGCGCCGCGCGGATGGCATCGTGATGGCGGTGGAACACTCGGCCTTGCCGGTGTCGATCGTGCCGGACCCGCAGGGCTTCGACGGCTCGCTCTACGCGTATCTGGAAGCGCGCGACATGCCGGTGGTGCGCGCACTGCAGCACTTTCGCGCCGTGAATGCGACCGGCGAGATCGCCGAATTGATGGGCGTGGAGCCGCGCGCGGCGCTGCTGGTGATTACGCGTGTGGGTTTCTCGCGCGACCAGCACGCCATCGAGCTGACGGACACGTACTGCCGCGATGGTTATTACGACTTCGTCGCGGAGCTGCGCCAATGAATTTCGCAGTGCAGGCGACCCCATTCAGCGCGCGCGGGAACACTCGCGCGCGCCACGACTCTCTCATGCACGTCACCGTCAAGACTGACCGCGCGCAGGCCGTTGCCGCGCGCAATTTCGGAAAAATCTCATGCTGAGCGGAAATATTCTCACCCCTGATGGCTGGATCAACGGCACGCTGACGTTCGAAAACGGACGCATCACGTCGATCGAGGGCGAGGCCGCCGATCCGGCGAAGAACGACGCGCCCTACATCCTGCCAGGCTTCATCGACCTTCACGTGCACGGCGGCGGCGGCGCGGACGTGATGGAAGCGGGCAACGCAATCGAAACCATTGCGCGCACGCATGCGCGCTTCGGCACCACGAGCCTGCTGGCGACCACCATGACCGCACCGCGCGACGAGCTGATGAACGTCGTTGCGGGGCTGGGCGACGTCGCGCGTAAGCGCACGCCGGGCGGCGCGCGCGTGCTGGGCGTGCATCTGGAAGGGCCCTACATCAATCCGGGCAAGCTGGGCGCGCAACCGGACGCCGCGGTCTCCGCGGTGCTCGACGAAGTGCTCAAGTACCTGTCGATCGCGCCGATCCGCGTGGTCACCGTCGCGCCGGAAATCGCCGGTCATATCGAGATCATCGGCGAGATGGCGGCGCGCGGCGTGCGCGTGCAGATCGGCCATACGCTCGCCACTTACGACGACGCCGTGAACGCGCTCAAGCACGGCGCGTGCGGTTTCACGCACCTGTTCAACGCGATGTCGCCGCTGCATCACCGCAATCCCGGCGTGGTCGGCGCGGCGCTCGCGCATGCCGAATACGCTGAAATCATCCCCGACCTGCTGCACGTCCACCCGGGCGCGATCCGCGCCGCGCTGCGCGCGATTCCGCGCCTCTACGTGGTGACGGACAGCACCTCGGCGACCGGCATGCCCGACGGCGAATACCGCCTGGGCAGCCAGCACGTCACCAAATGCCTCGGCGGCGTGCGTCTCGCGGACGGCACGCTCGCGGGCAGCACGCTCACCATGGACCAGGCCTTGCGTAATCTCGTCTCGCTCGGCTTGCCGATCGCGGACGTATCCGCTCGCCTGTCGCGCTACGCGGCCGACTACCTTGGCATCGAAGACCGGGGCCGCCTCAAGCGCGGCGCCTGGGCCGATGTCAACGTGTTCGACCGCGATCTGGCGCTCACCGCGACCTATGTCGAAGGAGAATCGCTTGTCGAATATGCTTAAAGAAGCGCTGGCCTCGGCCAGCGTCGTCGCCGCGCAACTGGCGGAAACCTCGCGCGTCGAGGCGCTCGCCAGTGCGCTCGAAGCCACGCCGCGCCATGTCGCGCTCACCGTCGCGCGCGGCAGTTCGGACCACGCCGCGAGCTATTTCGCCGCGCTCACCATGAGCCGCCTGGGCGTGCCGGTCGCCTCGCTGCCGATGTCGATCGCCACGCTGCAACAGGCGCCCTTACGTGTAAGCGGCCAGTTTGCCCTTGCTTTCTCTCAATCAGGCAGGAGTCCTGATCTGGTGGCGACCATCAAGGCGCTGCGCGACGCAGGTGCGCTGACCGCCGCGATGGTCAACGTGGCCGATTCGCCGCTCGCCGAGGCCGCCGGTACGGAACTGCCGCTGCTCGCCGGTCCCGAGCTGAGCGTGGCCGCCACCAAGAGCTATATCGCGATGCTGGCGATGTCGGCGCAACTGGTGGCGTTCTGGCAGCGCGACGCCGCGTTCCTTGACGCCGTGCGCGCGCTGCCCGATGCATTGCACCGCGCGGGTGCGCTCGACTGGTCGAAGGCCGTCGATGAGTTGCGCGACGTCAAGCAGATGATCGTGATCGGTCGCGGCGCGGGTCTGGCCATCGCCCAGGAGGCGGCGCTCAAGCTCAAGGAAACCTCGGGCATCCAGGCCGAAGCGTTCTCCAGCGCCGAAGTGCGTCATGGCCCGATGGAATTGATTGGAAACGACTACCCGCTGCTGGTGTTCGCACCGCGCGGGCCGGAACAGGCTGGCCTGATCGAACTCGCGCGCGACATGCAAAAGCGCGGTGCGCGCGTGCTCCTGGCTGCGCCCGCGAATGTGCCGCAAGCGTCGCTGCCGCTGGTCGAAACCGCCGATGCGGCGCTCGATCCGATCGCGGCGATTCTTTCGTTCTACGTGATGGCGGCGGGTCTTGCCGCGGCGCGCGGCCGCAATCCGGATGAGCCGCGTTACCTGAACAAAGTCACCGAAACCCACTAGATTGGAAAGCTGATGGAACGCATCCAGGAGTCCCGCCTGATGAACCCGGAAAATTCCGCCGACCAAGGCAAAAGCGAGGGCAAAAGCGGCAGCATCGAGCTGGTCGCGCCGCTCTCCGGCCCGGTCGTGCCGCTCGCCGCAGTGCCCGATCCGGTGTTTTCGGAAGGCATGTTCGGCGACGGTATCGGCATCGATCCGCTTGCTGGCAAGTTGCTGTCGCCCTGCGACGGCACGGTCATGCATCTCGCGCGCACCGGCCACGCCGTGACGCTTGAGACCGCCGAGGGCGCTCAGGTGCTCGTGCACATTGGCATCGATACGGTCGAACTCAATGGCAAGGGTTTTTCGCCCAAGGTCGAGCAAGGCGCGAAGGTGCGTCGCGGCGACCTGCTGATCGATTTCGATCTCGATGTCGTGGCATGCGAGGCGCCGAGTCTCGTTTCGGTGATCGCGGTGGCGAACTCCGATGCGTTCGAAGTGATCCAGCGCGCAGGCGCGGGCCGCGTGGAAGCGGGCCAGACGCCGCTGCTGGTGCTGCGCGCGCGCGACGGCGCGGCGCAAACGGTGGGCGCGGCCGGCAGCGCGAATCTGGTGATGGACGAAGTGCGCCGCAGCGTGACGCTCACACATGCGGGCGGACTGCATGCACGGCCCGCCGCGCGGGCGCGCGAAGCGGTGCGAGGCATCGAGGCGCGCGTGGAAGTGCGCTTCGGCGAACGCAAGGCGGCGATCGAAAGCGTGGTCGGCCTGCTGGCGCTGGGTGCGGGCGAGGGCGCGACCATCGAGCTCGTCGGCATGGGGCGCGAGGCGCAGAAGGCGGTCGATGCGGTCGCCAATGAACTGCTACGCGAAGCGCCAGGCGAGGCGCATGAGGCGCCTGCGCGTGCGTTGTCGCCTGCACCGGCGGCTGCGCCTGTGACGGCTGCGACTGCGCCCGCTGCTACGAACGCCGCGTCTGGCACGCTCACGGGCGTGTGCGCGGCGCCCGGCGTCGCGGTCGGCAAGCTGGTGCGCTGGGACGATGCCGAAATCGCCCCGGCGGAACTCGCGAGCGGTCCCTCGGCGGCGGAAAGCCGTCTGCTCGACAAGGCCGTTGCAGCCGTGGATGCGGAACTCGATACCTCGGTGCGCGCAGCCTCGCAACGCGGTGCGATCGGCGAAGCGGGTATTTTCCAGATGCATCGCGTGCTGCTCGAAGACCCCACACTGATCGATGCGGCGCGCGATCTCATTAGCCTCGGCAAGAGCGCGGGCTTTGCGTGGCGCGAGTCGATCCGCGCGCAGATCGCCGTGCTCGGCAAGGTGGACGATCCGCTGCTGGCGGAACGCGCCGCCGATCTGCGCGATCTTGAAAAGCGCGTACTGCGTGCGCTCGCACTTACGAGCGGTGCGGCCAACACGCCAGCCGCACGCCAACTGCCTGACGAAGCCGTGCTGGCCGCCGACGAATTCACGCCGTCCGACCTCGCCACGCTCGACCGCAAGCGCGTCACCGCGCTCGTGATGGCGCGCGGCGGCGCGACCTCGCACGCCGCGATCATCGCGCGACAGGCCGGCATTCCGGCGATCGTCGCGCTCGGCGATTCGCTGCACAAGATTGCCGAAGGCACGGAAGTGGTGGTGGACGCGGGCGCGGGCCGTCTTGTGCACGCGCCCAGCGCCCAGGACATCGAACGCGCACGCGCCGAAAAGCAGCGCCTCGCGGGCGTGCGCGAAGCCAACCGTCTGACCTCCCAGCAAGCCGCCGCCACGCGCGACGGCCACGCGATCGAAGTCGCCGCGAACATCGCGACGCTCGACGATGCACGCACAGCGGTCGAGAACGGCGCGGATGCCGTCGGCCTGCTGCGCACCGAACTGATGTTCATCCACCGCCAGGCCGCACCGACGATCGAAGAGCACCGCCAGAGCTATCAGGCGATTGCGCAGGCGCTGCAAGGCCGCCCGGCGATCATCCGCACCCTCGACGTGGGCGCGGACAAGGAAGTCGACTACCTCACGCTGCCGCCCGAGCCGAATCCCGCGCTGGGTCTGCGCGGCATCCGCCTCGCGCAGGTGCGCCCCGATCTGCTCGACGACCAGTTGCGCGGCCTGCTCGCGGTCGAACCGTTGAGCGCGATCCGCATCCTGCTGCCGATGGTCACCGATGCGGGCGAGCTGATCCGCCTGCGCGAGCGCATCGACCTGTTCGCGAAGGAAGCGGGCCGCACGGGACGCGTCGAAGTGGGCGTGATGATCGAGGTGCCGTCTGCCGCGCTGCTGGCCGATCAACTCGCGCGCCATGCCGATTTCCTCTCGGTGGGCACCAACGATCTCACGCAGTACACGCTGGCGATGGACCGCTGCCAGCCCGATCTCGCGGCTCAGGCCGACGGCCTGCATCCGGCCGTGCTGCGCCTGATCGCCGTGGCGGTGGAAGGCGCGAGCAAGCACGGCAAATGGGTGGGCGTGTGCGGTGCACTGGCGGGCGATCCGCTTGCGGTGCCGCTGCTTGTGGGCCTGGGCATCACGGAACTGTCGGTGGATCCGGTTTCCGTGCCGTCGATCAAGGCGCGCGTGCGCAACCTCAACTACACCCAGTGCCGCGAGCGCGTGTTCGATCTTCTCGCGCTCGAATCGGCGCAGGCCGTGCGCGCGGCGAGCCGTGCGCACTGGCCGCTCGACTGACCTGTGCCGACCCGCATGGTCGGCAGGGTAAATCGTTAAATATCCTGATTAAAAGTCGTCAACACCCCGGCGCGCGCAGCGATCGTGCGCCGGCTTTTCTCACCTCGATATCTCACGCAAGAGACAGGGTCTGGAGGCAGTTCGATGGATGGCAATCCGTTTCTTAAAATTCAGAGCCTCGGCCGCGCGCTGATGCTCCCGATCGCAGTGCTGCCCGTTGCGGGCATCCTGTTGCGCTTCGGCCAGAGCGACATGCTCAATATCAAGATCATCGCCGATGCCGGTGGCGCGATCTTCGATAATCTTCCGCTGCTGTTCGCGATCGGCATTGCCGTGGGTTTCGCGAAGGACAACAACGGCGTGGCGGCGCTCGCGGGCGCACTCGGCTATCTGGTCGAAATCGCCGTGATGAAGGACATCAACGACAAGCTCAATATGGGCGTGCTGTCGGGCGTGGTGGCCGGCGTGGTGGCGGGGATGCTGTACAACCGCTTCAAGGACATCAAGCTGCCCGAGTTCCTCGCGTTCTTCGGCGGCAAGCGTTTCGTGCCGATCATCACCGGGCTCGTCTGTCTGTTGCTCGGGGTGATATTCGGCTACGCGTGGGGGCCGGTGCAGGCGGTGATCGATTCGGCCGGCCACTGGCTCACCACGGCGGGCGCGATCGGTACCTTTGTCTATGGTCTGCTGAACCGTCTGCTGCTGGTGACGGGGCTGCACCACATCCTCAACTCGCTCGTATGGTTCGTGTTCGGCACCTTCACGCCCGCTGGCGGCGCGCCGGTGACGGGCGACCTGCACCGCTTCTTCGCAGGCGACCCCACAGCGGGCGGCTTCATGGCCGGCTTTTTCCCGGTGATGATGTTCGGTCTGCCCGCTGCGTGCCTGGCGATGCTGCACGAAGCGCCGAAGGAAAAGCGCGCGATGGTGGGCGGCCTGCTGCTATCGATGGCGCTCACTTCGTTCCTCACAGGCGTGACCGAGCCGATCGAATTCACCTTCATGTTCCTGGCTCCCGTGCTGTACGGCATCCACGCGGTGCTCACGGGCCTGTCGCTGGCGATCTGCTCGCTGCTGAACATCAAGCTTGGCTTCACGTTCTCGGCGGGGGCGATCGACTACGTCCTGAACTACGGCCTGTCGACGCACGGCTGGGAAGCGATTCTGCTGGGTCTGGTCTACGCGGTGGTGTACTACGGGCTGTTCCGCTTCTTCATCCGTCGCTTCAACCTGCCGACGCCGGGCCGTGAAGCTTCGGCGGGCGACACGGCAATCGCCGCGTCGATGTCGGGCGTGGCGGTGGCCGGTGCCGCATCGGCGACGCGCGCGACGCGTTATATCGATGCGCTTGGCGGCGCGGCCAACCTCAAGGTGGTCGATGCCTGCACGACGCGTCTGCGCCTGAACGTGGTGGACCCGGCGCATGTGTCGGAACCGGCGCTCAAGGCAATCGGCGCGCGTGGGGTGCTCAAGCGCGGCGGGGAAAGCGTGCAGGTCATCATCGGGCCGGAAGCGGACATCATTGCCGACGAAATCCGTCGCGAGATCGCGAGTGGCCGTCCGGCTGCGGCTGCTGTTCCATCAGCGGTTGCCGCGCCGGTCGCTGAGGCGGCCGTTGCGGGCGCGGCGCCTGTGGCGACGGCAAACGAAACCGGTCCGCTCGATCCCGATCCCTCGCGCTGGCTCTCGGTGCTGGGCGGCGCGGCGAACATCGTCTCGCTCGACGCGGTGGCGGCCACGCGCCTGCGCGTGATCGTGCGCGACGCCGCGGCGGTCGATCGCGCGGGTCTGGGCTCGCTGAATGTGGTGTGGGTGGCGACCGATACGTTGCACATCGTCGTGGGCAGCGCCGCGCAGCGCTACGCCGACGCGCTTTCGCTGCAATCGGCCTGAGCGTATCTGTTCTCGCTTCAATAAAAAACCGGCGCTCGCGCCGGTTTTTTTATGCCACCACGCTCAGTACAACGAATTGCGTTTGTCCTCGACGGCTTCGACCGTCACCTTGCCGCGCATGATGCGATACGCCCACGTCGTGTAGGCGAGCACGATCGGCAAAAAGATCACGACCGCGACCAGCATGATTTCGAGCGTCATCTTGCTGGAGGTGGCGTCCCATACGGTCAGGCTGGAGCGCGGATCGAGCGAAGACGGCATGATGAATGGAAACATCGAAAATCCCGCCGTCAGGATCACGCCGATGATCAACAGCGATGTGCCCAGAAACGCCGTCTTCTCCAGCCGCGAACCCGCCACCGCAAACGCGATCACACCGCCGATGATCCCGGCGATGGGGGCAATGGCCATCCAGGGATAGATCACGTAATTGCTGATCCAGAGCCCGGTGCCCGGTTCCACGCTCTTCAGGAGCGGATTGGCGACGGTGTCGTAAGGTGCGGGGTTGGTGATCGCAAAGCCGCCGATCATCGTCGCCACCAGCGCACCCGCGACGATAAAGAGCACCACCGCCAGTCCCGCCGTGATGCGCAATGCCTTCGAGGCGCGCGCTGCCACGATGCCGTCGCTTTTCAGTTTCACGAACGCCGCGCCGTGCGCGGTGAGCATGGTCAGGCTCACGAGCCCGCAGATCAGCGCGAACGGATTGAGCAGCGCCCAGAAACTGCCATAGTAGGTCACGCGCAGATCGGTGTCGTACTGGAACGGCACGCCCTGCAGCAGATTGCCGAACGCCACGCCAAACACCAGTGCGGGCACGAAGCCGCCGATGAAGAGCGCCCAGTCCCACGCGCCGCGCCATTTTGGGTTGTCGCGCTTGCCGCGATAGTCGAAGCCCACGGGCCGGAAGAATAGCGCGAACAGCACCAGCAGCATCGCGAAATAAAAGCCCGAGAACGACGCCGCATAGACGAGCGGCCAGGCGGCGAACATCGCGCCGCCCGCCGTGATGAGCCAGACCTGGTTGCCTTCCCAGGTCGCGCCTACGGTGTTGATGACGATGCGGCGCTCGGCATCGGTCTTGCCGATGAATGGCAGCAGCACGGCCGCGCCCATGTCGAAGCCGTCGGTGAGCGAAAAGCCGATCAACAGCACGCCGATCAGCACCCACCAGATTACCTTGAGCGTTGCGTAGTCCATGGTGTGGTTCCTTGCCGGGGTTGCCTGGGGGGTTACGCGACGCGGTTGTCGCTTGTCACCGTCGCCGTCTGCTCGTGGAAATAGCGGCCCGTGTGCAGCGCGGAAGGTCCGAGGCGCGCGTACTTGAACATCAGCGTGATCTCGATGATGAAGAGCGCCGTGTAGAAGATGACGAAGCCGGCGATGCTCAACATGACGTCGCCGGGCGCGAGGCTCGACGCGGAGAGGTGTGTCGGCAACACCTCGGCGATGGTCCACGGCTGGCGGCCCACTTCAGCCACGACCCAGCCGAATTCGGCGGCCAGCCACGGCAGTGGAATGGCCCACACGATCCAGCGCAGGAACCAGCGGCGGTTTTCCTGCAGCAGCGAGCGCTGTGCGCAGAACCAGAACGCCAGCACGAAGGTCAGGAGGAACAGCATGCCCAGCCCGACCATCACCCGGAAGGACCAGAACACGGGCGCGACCGGGGGGATCGAATGCTTTGCGGCGGCCTTGATCTGCTCGGGTGTGGCGTCCACGACTTTGGGGGCGAACTGCTTCACCAGCAGGCCGTATCCGAGGTCGGCCTTGTGCGCTTCGAAGACGGCGCGTGTGTCGTTGTCGGCATCGCCTGCTTTCATCTTTTGCAGCGCGGCGTAGGCCAGCATGCCGTTCTGGATGCGCACTTCGGCGCGGCCCATCAGATCGCGCAGCCCGATCACGGGTTCGTCGATCGAGCGCGTCGCGATGATGCCCATGAGATACGGAATGCGGATCGCGTAATCGGTGCGCTCTTCCTGCTGGTTAGGGATGCCGAACAAGGTGAACGGTGCGGGGGCGGGCGCCGTGTCCCATTCGGCTTCGATGGCGGCGAGCTTGATCTGCTGGACTTCACCCGTGCGATAGCCCGATTCGTCGCCCAGTATGATCACGCAAAGCGTGGACGCCAGCCCGAAACCCGCCGCAATCGCAAACGAGCGCAGCGCGAATTCGGTGTCGCGGCGGCGTAGCAGATACCACGAGGATATGCCGAGCACGAACATCGACGCTGTCACGTAACCGGCCGACACCGTATGCACGAACTTCACCTGCGCGACCGGATTGAAGATCACCTGGAACAGGCTCGTCAGCTCCATGCGCATGGTTTCGTAGTTGAACGATGCGCCGACGGGATTCTGCATCCAGCCATTGGCGATCAGAATCCACAGCGCCGACAGATTCGAACCGAGCGCGACCAGGAAGGTGGTGACCAGATGGCCGCCCTTCGTCATGCGGTTCCAGCCGAAGAAGAACAGACCCACGAAGGTCGATTCGAGGAAGAACGCCGCGAGTCCTTCCACGGCGAGCGGCACGCCGAAGATATCGCCCACGTAGTGCGAGTAGTACGACCAGTTCGTGCCGAACTGGAACTCCATGGTCAGGCCGGTGGTGACGCCCATCACGAAGTTGATCGCGAAGAGCTTGCCCCAGAACTGTGTCATGTCCTTGTAGATCTGTTTGCCGGTCATCACGTAGACCGACTCCATGATGACGAGCAGCCACGACAGCCCGAGCGTGAGCGGCACGAACAGGAAGTGATAGAGCGCCGTGACGCCGAACTGCAGGCGCGACAGATCGACGGTTTCGCTAATGGGCATGGTGGTCCCCTTGATCCACTTTCGGCGGAGTCGTCCCGGGCACGGAGAGAATTGCCTGGGCGACGTCCGCGGGCCGCATGGACATGTTTTCGGCTTGCGGATGATTGAAGAATGCATACTTCAGCGCCATCAGCAGTACGAGCTTGATGACGAGGACGAGCACAATGTCGCGCGCGAAAGTGGGGCCGCGCGCCCAGCGCAGAATGCGTCCGCGCAACGGTGCAGGGGGAGACTGGCCGGAAGTGGAAAGCATGGCGACGAAGCGGCTCCTTGCTGGTCCGTAAAGTCGTGTTTCCTGGGCGCGAGGCAAACTGCATCGCACCCGCTTCTCCCTTGTTATTCAGGTACTCGCTTTTGTGGTTCTTTGCACCGCTGGAGCATCGCGACCTCATTGTTATAGGTCAAACTTTCGAGATCGAATGCCGGGAAATGTGTTGCGTTGATCTATGCCAATGTAGGAGTAGGGCGACATCGGCGTGTGACTTATCTTATGAGGGAACGCAATTCGGCGACGCGAAGTTGTACGCGCGAAAAGAAAAAGCCCCGCTCGGTGAGAGCGGGGCTTTCGGAACAGCGTTTGGGCGATCTGCGCTTACGCGTATTCAGCCAGCGCAGTGCGCATCTTCTTCATCGCGCTGGCTTCGATCTGGCGGATACGCTCAGCCGACACGCCGAATTCGTCGGCCAGTTCGTGCAGCGTCGAACCGCCCGATCCGTCGTCTTCGACGTTCAGCCAGCGTGCTTCGATAATGCGGCGGCTGCGCGCGTCGAGTGCTTCCAGTGCACTCGCAATGCCGTCGGACTGCAGACGGTCGCGCGAGCGCGCGGCCAGCACGGCGCTCGGCTCGTTGTGCGAGTCGGCCAGCCAGGCGATCGGCGCGAACGATTCTTCGCCGTCGTCGTTCTGGCTTTCGAGCGCGATGTCGGCACCCGACAGACGCGTTTCCATCTCGACGACTTCTTCGCGCTTGACGTTCAGTTCCTGCGCCAGACCCTCGATCTCTTCGGGCGTGAATGATTGCAGGCCTTGCTTATGGCTGCGCAGGTTGAAGAACAGCTTGCGTTGCGCCTTGGTCGTCGCGACCTTCACCATGCGCCAGTTGCGCAGGATGTATTCATGAATTTCGGCCTTGATCCAGTGCATGGCGTACGACACGAGACGTACGTTCTGCTCCGGGTCGAAGCGCTTCACGGCCTTCATCAGGCCGATGTTGCCTTCCTGGATCAGGTCGGCGTGCGGCAGGCCGTAGCCAAGGTAATTGCGCGCAATCGAGACGACGAGACGCAGGTGCGAAAGCACCAGGCGGCGCGCGCCTTCAAGATTGTTTTGCTCGCGGAACTCGGTCGCGAACTGGCGCTCCTCTTGCGGCGTCAACATCGGGATCCGGTTCACGGCCTGAATGTAGGCGTCGATGTTGCCCAACTGGCCGGGCAGCATGGAAGCGTTCGCGAGCGCCAGTACACCCGAACCCCCGGCCTTGGCCGACGACGGGCTCAGCGTATTCGGAAGGGTCATGGTCATTGCGTTGCTCACGTAGCGAACTCCTCAGGAATCTTGCAAAAGTCGGACTGCGACTCCACGGTGGATGTTAGCACTCTGAATCAGTGAGTGCTAATACTTGGAGTCTGTAGGGCCTTCATGGTTCCGTAATTTCTATCGAAAACTTGTTTCAATAGGTTTCAGTGAAAAGCCGTCAGGCAAGCTGGGCGGGGCTTGCGACCCGGACAGGCCCGCGCACACCGGCAGGCCGAGGAAATACTCTAGTACGAGACCGCTGCCGGAAGGCAAGCGAAGGGGAAAAAGGGCTGGAATAGCTGCGCTTTGAAGTGATGTTTGCCACGAGATTGCCACGATTCTTATCGTAGCTAGGCGGTCTTAATCAGGGCTTAAATTCGGGGCTTAAATTCGGACTCAAATCCAGGACTCAATCGCGATTAAATCTGGCCCGAATTTTCCTCTCACCGCTTATCCGATAGACATCAGACTTGTCGGAAAGTGCGACGCGGCGGCGTTGAGGCGGGCTTTCGTTTTGTGCGTGTGCGCTCGCTAACCCACTTGGTGGCGCTCGCTTTGATCGCAAGTATCCTTGCGCGAAATCCTGGTATAAATTTCAGCGAGGCGCGTGCGGTAAATCTTCGGTGCGGGTAGGCGGATGGCCGTCGGCTCGTGCGCAAGGGGCTTGAGCAATGGCAGCAAAAGTAATCGATGCGATTCGCGGGCTGGAGCGAGAGCGCTTCCGCGCGATGGTGGACGGTGACGGCTCGTCGCTGGATCAGCTGCTTTCGGATAGCGCGACCTTCGTGCATACGAACGGCAAGCGCGAGACCAAACAACAGTTCATCGATGCGATCACGGAGGGGCGTCGCCGCTATCGCCAGATCGAGATCCAGTCGCAGGACGTGCTGCCCGTGGGCCGCGAGACCTGCCTGATCTCGGGCCGCGCGCTCATCGAGATGGAAGCGAACAACGGCGCGCTGCTCTACCCCATTGCCTACACGGCTATCCAGACCCAGGAGGATGGCCACTGGCGTCTGGTTGCGTGGCAGGCGACGCGTTGCGCAATCGAGTGACGACCGGTAAGTCCACTCGCCGATTCCGCTTGTCGGCCCAGCGTTAGCGCCTTGGCGCTGACTCTGGCCCCCGCAGGGCGGGGATGACATCGGGCGCACGCCAGCGGCCCGTTTTGCCGCCGGCGCTCAACGGCGCCGCCTTCTTTACTGCTTCTACAAACCTGCTCGAAAGATCGCTCGATCGCGCTGCGATCAGGCCGCCACGCGGCGGTCGACCTGCGTCCACGCCGAGCGATTGATCGCGCTGACGACAGCGGCTACGACCGCCTGCGCCGCATCGTCCGCCACGCCCACGCCGTGACGCAGCGACTGACCACGCACTCGCGCGCCCACGAAAACCGCCGTGCCGCCTTGTGCCGTGCGGGTCGATTCGAACGACGTGATCTCGATGCCCTGGCCGGCCGCCGCCGCAATCGCCGTCGCCACGGCTTGAGCGTGCGTGCCGTCGATGGCCGCCGCCGCGGGAATCGCCACATCGCGGCCTTCAAAGCGCACGCGGTTCGCGCCGGTCAGTGCCGCCGGGCCTTGCGTTTCGAGGTACTCGCTGGCGAACAACGCGCAGATCGCATCGCCCGTGATTTCCTCGCCGGACGCGTCCGTGACCGTTTGCACGGCATGGCTGAATTCGATCTGCACGCGGCGCGGCGGCGTGAAGCCCATGCCGCGTTCGAGCAGATACGTCGCGCCGCCCTTGCCCGACTGGCTGTTCACGCGAATCACGGCGTCATAGCTGCGTCCAAGATCGGCGGGATCGACGGGGAGATACGGCACTTCCCAGACGGTATCCGGCTGCTGAACGGCGAAACCCTTGCGGATCGCGTCCTGATGCGAGCCCGAAAACGCGGTGAAGACGAGGTCGCCCGCATAAGGATGACGGGGATGTACGGGGAGCTGGTTGCATCGCTCGACCACACGGCGCACCGCATCGATATCCGAAAAATCGAGACCCGGATCGATGCCCTGCGTATAGAGATTCATCGCCAGCGTGACGATATCGACATTGCCGGTGCGCTCGCCGTTGCCGAACAGGCAGCCTTCGATGCGATCGGCGCCCGCGAGCAGCGCCATTTCGGCGGCGGCCACGGCTGTGCCTCGGTCGTTATGCGGATGCACGGAAAGCACGATGCTGTCGCGATACGCGAGATTGCGGTCCATCCACTCGATCTGGTCGGCGAAGACGTTGGGCATGGCCGCTTCGACGGTCGCCGGAAGATTGACGATCATCTTGTGATCGCGCGTCGGGCGCCACGTCTGGGCTACCGCATCGCACACTTCGCGCGCGAAAGTCAGCTCGGTCATGCTGAAGGTTTCGGGCGAATACTGGTAAGTCCAGTGCGTTTGCGGGTTTTTGTCGGCATGTTCGCGGATGATGCGCGTGCCGTCGACCGCGAGCGCCTTCACTTCGTCCTTCGACTGGTTGAACACGATCTTGCGGAACGACGGGCAGATCGCGTTGTAGAGATGGACGATGGCGCGCGGCACGCCTTCGAGCGCCTCGAAGGTGCGCGCGATCAGTTCTTCACGCGACTGCACGAGCACTTCGATGGTGACGTCGTCGGGAATGCGCTTTTCGTCGATCAGCTTGCGCACGAAATCGAAATCGGTCTGCGAAGCGGACGGAAAACCGACTTCGATCTCCTTGAAACCGATCGCGACGAGCATCTCGAAGAATTCGGTCTTCTGCTCGATGCTCATCGGCTCGATCAACGACTGGTTGCCGTCGCGAAGATCGGTGCTCATCCAGATCGGCGCGCGTTCGACGGTGCGCGTCGGCCATTTGCGGCCGTTCAAACGGATGGCGGGGAAGGGGCGGTACTTCTCGGCGGGATTACGCAACATGACGAGCCTCGTTCTTCATGGTGTCGTTTGCGATGGCGGTCGGCAGCGGGCGGCTGGCGGGCTGGCGACGAAGCACGATGCGCGAAACTTCATGCGTACGGGCGGCAACCGCGCACGCGAAGAAGACGGCCACGGTGACGGCGGTAGCCGGCGCGGCGAAAGCGGACGTGAACGATGCCCATGCAACGTGCATTTTGACCTCGCGACTCGTCCGGACGGTAGACGGACGAATGCAGACGACAGGTTGTAGAGATACAGCGGATTTGGGGTACTGCGAGAACTGCTTTGGGAGGACCGCGGTGACCGGAGAGGTGGTCGTTGCGGCGCTACACCAGCTTTAGGCTAGGCGTAGCGATAGGGCCGATAGTAGGCCGTGGGCAATGCGGAGGGTGTTCGGGAAGGAACGCATTCGTCCAATGTAAATCAGGGCGCTTGCGCGTGTCAACACCGAATTTGCAGATTGCGCGTGTGCAGTTGCGCGAAGATGGCCGATGAAGCGCGCCGATTGTGGTTGCGCATGTTGCGCCTGTCGTTGCGCAGGTCGGGGGCATCTCGCGCGCATTGCCCGCGCCGCCTGGCGTTCAGCGGCTTGGGCGATGCGTCGTGTGCTTCGTCGCTTAGCGCTTCGTAATGCGTTTGATCGTTTCGATCTGCCGCGCGATCGCCTCGGGCACCGGCGCTTCGCCGCGCAGCACCGCTTCGATCCACGCGGAGGTGGTGGCGGCGTCGCGTGCTTCCGGAAGATCGACTTCGGGCGCATCGCGCGACGAGCGCTCCGGCTCGATCAGCGTTTCGCAGACGCCCTCGTGCAGCCAGTCCACCTGCACCTGGCGGCGCGTATCGGCGACCGCTTCGCCTTCGGTGCCGCGCGCGAGCAATGCGCCGCCAACAGCAGCATCGGGATGCGCCGCGAACAGCGCGCTCAGGCTCTCGCGATAGGGCGGATGCGTGTAGTTCACCAGCCGCAGACCGGGTTGCGCGAACGGTTGCAGCAGTTTCACCAGCGTATGGGTGGAATTGCGCACGCCCATGCGCCGACGCAGCGAGAGCAGCCGCGCGAGTTGCGGCGCGAGCGTTTCGATCGGCGCGAACGCGACCTTGCGCTCGGCCAGTTGCGCCTCGATTTCCGCGTGGTCGTGCACAGCGGGGCGATTGAGCGCCGCGAAAATTTCCGCGCTCGTCACGCGGCCCGGATCGGTGACGACGCCGTGCACGAGCGTCGGCACGCCCTCGCGCGCGAGCAGCAGGGCGAGCAGCGGCACGAGATTCGGCTGCTTGCGCGCGCCGTTGTAGCTCGGGATCGACACCGGCCGGTAATCGCCTTCAGCCACGACTAGCGGCGCGAAGGACGCGTGCGCGGCAGCGAGCATCGCGGCCAGTTCCTCGGCGGTTTCGCCCTTCAGGCGGTAGGCGAGCAGCACCGCGCCCAGTTCCAGATCGGATACGCGGCCGTCGAGCATGGCCGCATAGAGCGCGTGCGTATCCTCGGACGAGAGCGAGCGCGCGCCATTCGGCCCGCGGCCGATCTCCTTGATAAAGCGGGCGCAGGAGAAGGTGTCGGTGATATCAGTGGAACCGGCGGATTCGGGGGCGTTCATGGCGGCGTGGGTGCGCAAGCGGCGAGCTGCGTCGCTCCGTTCAATTTGGGATAGCGGGGATGAAGGAAGTATCGCACGACGCGCGCAGCGAGACCGGACGCAGTAGGGGCAGCAACCGTAGCAGCAGCGGCAGCAGGGGATTTGCCGTAATGCTTTGTTGCCGGACCGTGATGACGCCCTTATGCCGCTGCGCGTTACACTCGTGCGTTATGTGTGTTGTGCCTTGCTGCGCGCCGGTTTGCAGTGCCGGTGTCCTGGCATCATCAATAAGACGGAGATTTCGATGACTTACGTATTCGATCCGGCGCCCCTCGCCGCCGTGCCGGTTGCCGGCAGCGACGCGCGCTTTCCGGTGCGCCGTATCTACTGTGTTGGCCGCAATTACGAGGCACATGCGCGCGAGATGGGCCACGATCCGAACCGCGAGCCGCCGTTCTTCTTCGCCAAGCCCGCCGATGCCGTGCTCTATGTCGCGCCGGGCGTCACGGCCGAATTCCCTTATCCGGATCAGTCGCAGAACGTGCACTTCGAAATGGAGCTCGTCGCGGCGATCGGCAAGGGTGGCAAGAACATTCCCGTCGAGAGCGCGCTGGATCATGTGTTCGGTTATGCGCTGGGCCTCGACATGACGCGCCGCGATCTGCAGGCTGAAGCGAAAAAGCTCGGCCGTCCCTGGGATACGGCGAAGGGCTTCGATCATTCCGCGCCCATCGGTCCGATCCATCCGGTGACGCAAGTCGGCCAGATTGGCCAAGGTGCGATCTGGCTGAACGTGAACGGTGAGGAAAAGCAGCGCTCGGATATTTCCCAGCTGATCTGGCCGGTTGCGGACACGATCGCGTTCCTTTCGACGCTGTTCGAATTGAAGGCCGGCGATCTGATCTACACCGGCACGCCTGAAGGCGTGGGCGCGGTCAAGCGCGGCGACGTCATGACGGGCGGTGTGGATGGCCTGGGCGAGTTCGCCGTGCGCGTGGTCTGATCGAACCGAGAAAGGAGCGTGAGAGGAGCATGAAGCTTTACAGCTATTTCCGCAGTTCGGCGTCGTATCGCGTGCGTATTGCGCTCAACCTGAAAAATCTGCCGTACGAGTACGTGCCGGTGCATCTGGTGCGCGATGGAGGCGAGCAACTCAAGCCCGAATATCGCAAGGTCAATCCCGATGCGATCGTGCCGACCCTGATCGACGACGATAACCACGCAATCCAGCAGTCGCTCGCGATCATCGAGTACATCGAAGAGACGCATCCGGAGCCGCCGCTGCTGCCTGAGTCGCCGGCCGACCGCGCGCACGTGCGCTCGCTCGCGCTTCAGGTGGCGTGCGAAATCCATCCGATCGACAATCTGCGCGTGCTGAAGTACCTCAAGCACACGCTGGGTGTGGACGAGGCGGCCAAGGACGCGTGGTATCGGCACTGGATCGAGAACGGTTTTGCGACGCTGGAAGAGCGGCTCGCGAACGATGCGCGCACCGGCAAGCTCTGCTTCGGCGATACGCCGACCATCGCGGACCTGTGCCTCGTGCCGCAGGTGTTCAACGCGCGTCGCTTCAAGATCGACACCACGCGCTATCCCACGATCCAACGCATCTGCGATTACGCGGAACAACTGGACGCATTCGCGCAAGCCGCGCCGGGAGCGCAACCGGATGCGGAATGACGCCTCGTCAGGCGTCGATCGGTGAAAAAAGGGCGCCGTTCGCGAGAACGGCGCCCTTTTGACTTCAGCGCAACGGCGGCGTGCGGCTTAGCTGCCCAGCAGCGCGTCCGCGAATTCTTCGGCAACGAACGGCTGCAGGTCTTCGACCTTCTCGCCCACGCCGATGAAATACACCGGCACCGGACGCTGGCGCGCGATCGCCGCCAGAATGCCGCCCTTGGCCGTGCCGTCGAGCTTGGTGACGATCAGACCCGTGAGACCCAGCGCATCGTCGAACACCTTGACCTGCGTGAGCGCGTTCTGGCCCGTATTTGCGTCGATCACCAGCAGCACTTCGTGTGGCGCGCCGTCGAAGGCCTTGCCGATCACGCGCTTGACCTTCTTCAGCTCGTCCATCAGGTGCAGCTGGGTCGGCAGGCGCCCGGCGGTATCCGCCATCACGACGTTGATGCCGCGTGCGCGCGCGGCGTTCACGGCGTCGAAAATCACCGCGGCGGGGTCGCCGCTTTCCTGCTGCACGACCGTGACGTTGTTGCGCTCGCCCCAGATCGTCAACTGCTCGCGCGCGGCGGCGCGGAAGGTGTCGCCGGCAGCCAGCAGCACGCTCTGGTCGAAGTTCTGCAGATGCTTGGCCAGCTTGCCGATGCTGGTGGTCTTGCCCGCGCCGTTCACGCCCGCGATCATCATGACGAGCGGCTGCGCGCGGCCCAGCATGAGCGAGCGCTCAAGCGGCTTGAGCAGGTCGATCAGCAACTGACGCAGCGCGGTTTTCACCTGCTGCGCTTCGGTCAGACGCTCGGCGCGCACCTTCTGGCGCAGCGCTTCGAGCAGATATTCGGTGGCGTCCACGCCCGCGTCGGACATCAGCAGCGCGGTTTCGAGCTCTTCGTAGAGATCGTCGTCGATCTTCGCGTTGACGAAGATGCTCTGGATGTTCGAGCCGGTTTTCGAAAGGCCTGAGCGCAGGCGCGACAGCCAGGACTGCTTCGCGACGGCGTCGGGCGCGGGCGGCGGCACGATTTCGACGGTCTCGAATTCGCTTTCGTCGCTTTCGCTGTTTCCGCTAATTTCGGCTGCGCGCGGCGCGTGCGGCTCGATCGCGGCGGGCGCTTCAGGCGTTTCTAGCGCCTCACTCCCCGCTTGCGCTTCGTCCTGTGCGGCTTCGGCTGCGTTATTCCCGGCGCCCTTCGAGCCCCGGAGTCGTTTGAAGAAACTGAACATGATCTGGTGTGGTGGGGTCGCGTTGCGGGTCTGACCGAGGGACGGTCATCGACGTCGAAGATGCGGGCAACGCGTGGAAAACACAGCATTTTATCAGGCGGCTCCGGGCGCGTCGCCGCGACGGGCCTGGAGCGTGCGCGACGGCCATTTGCGGCGGGCGTGCAAGCGGCGCTGCGGCGTTCGCGCGCCCTTGTGGTAACGTTCGCGCAATAGTGCACCGGCGGTGCACCGGCGCGCTTAAGCACCTGCAAGCGCGCACAACCGAAATTATTCATCTAGCAGAATCGCATGGCCCGTTCCTCTATCCTGCGCCCCCAAAGCGCCAAGTCCGCTGCAAAGCACGACGCCAGGCCCGCCCCGAAGGCCGCGGTCAAGGCGCCCGTCAATGCGCCGCATTCGATCCGCATCATCGGCGGCGAGTGGAAGCGCACGCCGCTGCCGGTGCTCAATCTCGACGGCCTTCGGCCCACGCCCGATCGCGTGCGCGAGACGCTGTTCAACTGGCTCGGCCAGCAACTCGATGGCCTGCGTTGTCTCGATCTGTTCGCGGGCAGCGGCGCGCTGGGTTTCGAGGCCGCGTCGCGAGGCGCGGCGCGCGTCGTGATGGTGGAGCGCAACGCGCGCGCCGCCGCCCAGTTGCGCGCCAATCAGGCGCGCCTGGGCGCAAAGATGATCGAAATCGCCGAGGCCGATGCACTGCGTCTGGCCGCGAACCTCGCACCGGGTTCGTTCGATGTGGTGTTCCTCGATCCGCCATTCGGCGACGAGGCGCTGCTCACGCGCTCGCTCGAACTGGTCGCGCCGATCGTCGCCGCCGACGGCTGGCTCTATGTGGAATCCGGCGGACCGGTAGACCCGGCCTCGACACCCGCGCTGGCGGGCTGGAGCGTGGTGCGCGAGGGCAAGGCGGGGGCCGTCCGCTATCATTTGCTGCAGCGCGAAAATGAGGAATAATGCGCGTTCGATAACGAAGCGGGCGGGCGTCATCCGGCGTCACGCAGGCACTCGCGCAAGCCGCGCAGATCGAAACGCGGCGTGGCAATGCGCCCCATTTCTGTTGAGAGGAGAAGCCTCATGGTAGTCGCCGTGTACCCCGGTACGTTCGATCCGCTCACGCGCGGTCACGAAGATCTCGTGCGGCGCGCATCGAGCATTTTCGATACGCTGGTGGTCGGCGTGGCCGACAGCCGCAACAAGAAGCCGTTCTTCACGCTCGACGAGCGGCTCGAAATTGCCCACGAGGTGCTCGGCCATTATCCGAATGTGCAGGTGATGAGTTTCAAGGGCCTGCTCAAGGATTTTGTGCGCAGCAACAATGCGCGCGTGATCGTGCGGGGCCTGCGCGCCGTGTCGGACTTCGAGTACGAGTTCCAGATGGCGGGCATGAACCGCTACCTGCTGCCGGACGTCGAAACCATGTTCATGACGCCGTCGGATCAATACCAGTTCATCTCGGGCACCATCGTGCGCGAAATCGCCCAGTTGGGCGGCGATGTCAGCAAGTTCGTGTTTCCTTCGGTGGAAAAGCGTTTGCAGGACAAAGTCGCGGCGCTCAATAGCGCAGCAAAGCCCTGACGCTATCGCGGGTCAGGCAAAAGGCAGGGCCGCGGCGCTATAATGTATTGTTTTTGAAGGGAAAAGCGAGAGAAGTATGGCCCTGATGATTACCGACGAGTGCATCAATTGCGACGTTTGCGAGCCCGAGTGCCCGAACGGTGCGATCTCGATGGGCCCGGAAATCTACGTGATCGACCCGAACAAGTGCACGGAGTGCGTCGGCCATTTCGACGAGCCTCAGTGCATCCAGGTGTGTCCGGTGGAGTGCATCCCGAAGAATCCCGAGCACCTCGAATCGCAACAGCAACTGATGCAGAAGTATGAGACGCTGACGGCGGCGAAGAACGCCTGAGGTTTTCACGACTGGAAAAAGGAAACGCGCCCGAGGGCGCGTTTTTTTATGGCTCGGCGCGGTAGGGAACGTCAGGCGACGATGGCCTTGAGCGCCGCGACGAGCGTGTCGCATTCGGCGTCTGTGCCGACCGAAATACGCAGATGCTGGTTGATGCGCGGGGCGTTGAAGTGGCGCACGAAGATCTCCTGCTCGCGCAGTTTCGCCGAGATCGTCGCCGCGTCGTGCTGCGGATGCTTCGCGAACACGAAGTTCGCCGCCGACGGCACGACTTCGAAGCCCAGCGCTTCAAGCGAGGCAACGAGGCGCGCGCGGCTGTCGATCACACGCTGGCAGGTCGACTCGAAGTAGGCATGGTCTTCATAGGCCGCCGTGGCCGCCGCCTGGGCGAGCCGGTCGAGCGGATAGGAGTTGAAGCTGTCCTTCACGCGGTTGAGCGCGTCGATCAGATCGGCGTGGCCGAATGCGAAGCCTACGCGCATGCCCGCGAGCGAGCGCGACTTCGACGTCGTATGCACCACCAGCAGGTTCGGATAGCGATCGATCAACGCAATGGCCGATTGCGCGCCGAAATCCACATACGCTTCGTCGACGATCACCACCGAATCCGGATTGCCCGCGACCAGACGCTCGACGTCGGCGAGCGGCAGAACGTGGCCGGTTGGCGCGTTCGGATTCGGGAAAATCACGCCGCCGTTCGGGCGGTTCTGCGCGAGATAGTCGTCGACGCAGATCGTGAATTGCGCGTCGAGCGGCACCGTCTCGAATTCAATCTGGTAAAGGCGCGCGTAGGTCGGATAGAAGCTGTAGCTGATGTCGGGGAAAAGCAGCGGCTTGTCGTGCTTGAGGAGCGCCTGGAATGCGTGTGCGAGCACTTCGTCCGAGCCGTTGCCGACAAACACCTGGTTCGGTTGCAGGCCGTGATGCGCGGCCACGGTGGCGCGCAGGCCCTTGGCGAGCGGATCGGGGTAACGGCGCAGCGCTTCCGCATGCTCGCCCAGTTCGGCGCGGATCGCGTCGAGTACGCGCGGCGAAGGCGGGTAGGGATTCTCGTTGGTGTTCAGTTTGACCGGGTGCGCGAGGGCCGGCTGCTCGCCGGGCACGTAGGGCACGAGGCGGTGGACGATGTCACTCCAGAAACGACTCAAGACGCTCTCCTTGACTTCGATAAGACTTGCGGCGCGCGGCCGCGAGTCCCGACGCAGCGCGCGCGGATTTCAGCCGTTGCGATGCAGCAGCATCACGGCGCGTTCGGTTTCGCCCTTCACGAAGGTGGGCATGATGGCGAGCGAGCGCTCGATCGACGCGTCGATCACATCCTGCTCCTCGCGGCGCGGCGGCTTGAGCACGAAGTTCGCCACATCCGGCTTGGCGCCGGCGCGCGCGCCTTCGGGAATCAGATCGCGCGGATGGCCGATGCCGATGCGCAGACGCCAGTAATTCTGCGTCGACAGATGCGCGGAAATGTCCTTCAAACCGTTATGCCCGCCACTGCCGCCGCCGAGCTTGAGCTTGACGGTGCCGGGCGGCAGATCGAGTTCGTCATGCGCGACGAGGATCTCGTCGGGCAGGATCTTGAAGAAGTTCGCCACCGCGACGACCGACTGGCCCGAGCGGTTCATATACGTCTGCGGTTCGAGCAGATGCACTTCCTCGCCGTAGAGACGCGCCTTTGCGTAGTGGCCATGGAAGCGGCGCTCGTCGCGCAGGGTGGTGCCGGCTTCGCGCGCGAGCTGGTCCACGAGCCAGAAGCCCGCGTTGTGGCGCGTCGCCGTGTATTCGGCGCCCGGATTGCCGAGCCCGACGATCAACCTGATCATGTTGGGTGTTCCGCCTGCGTGAATCGATGAATTGCTGGATCGATCCGCAAGTGTACGGAAGAGTAGAAAAGAGTGCGAAAAAAAACCCGCCGGGCGAACCGCGGCGGGTCACGTCGTTCCGTTTTATTCAAACGGATCGAGAGGATCGGCTGTTGCCGGCAGCTTATTCAGCAGCTGCTTCGCCTTCAGCAGCGGCTTGCGCGCCAGCCGGAACCGGTGCCGAAGCGACGACCGGGTTTTCGGCTTCAACGTGCTGAACCAGCGTCACGCCTGCGGGCAGGGTGATGTCCTTGGCGTGCAGCGACTGGCCGGCTTCGATGTTCGCGAGGTCGACTTCGATGAATTCCGGCAGTTGGCCCGGCAGGCACTGGACTTCGATTTCAGCCAGAACGTGCGAGATGATCGCGCCACCCAGCTTGACTGCCGGGTTGGTTTCCTGGTTCATGAAGTGCAGGGGCACCTTCGTGTGGATCTTCTTGCTCGGGTCAACGCGCTGGAAGTCCACGTGCAGCACGAGCTGACGGAACGGGTGGTATTGCACGTCGCGCAGCAGAACCTGTTGCGACTTGCCTGCCACTTCGAGTTCGAGGATCGACGAGTGGAAAGCTTCTTTCTTGAGGGCGTGCCACAGCGCGTTGTGATCGACTTCGATCAGTTGCGGCTCAGCGCCGACACCGTAAACGATGCCAGGGGTCTTGCCAGCGATGCGCAGGCGGCGGCTCGCACCCGTACCTTGCAGGTTACGCTCGAAAGCGATGACTTTCATGGTGTTCTCTTTTCAATGCACTGCCCGCGACCAGGCAGTAAGTAAAACGGGGTCCTTTCGGCAAACACTTGCCAGAAGGCCCCCGACGATAACAGCACAGACCTTCGTTCGCCTGCGCTGATTACACGAAGGCGCGGCATCCTTGCGAATGCCGCGCCTGTCGCGTGAATCCTTTTAGCTGTCCGCGAACAGCGACATCACCGAGTCGCCGCGACGGATGCGCGAGAACGTTTCTGCCAGCAGACCGGCGCTGGTGAGCGCGCGGATCTTCGAGCAGGCACGGGCTTCTGCGCCCAGCGGAATCGTGTCGGTCACGACCAGTTCGTCGAGTTCCGAGGCTGCGATGCGCTCGCCCGCGCCACCCGAGAGAACCGGGTGCGTGGCGTAAGCGAACACCTTCTTCGCGCCGCGTTGCTTGAGCACTTGCGCTGCCTTGCAGAGCGTGCCGGCGGTGTCGACCATGTCGTCCATGATCACGCAGGTGCGGCCTTCGACTTCACCGATGATGTTCATCACTTCGGCGACGTTTGCCTTCGGACGACGCTTGTCGATGATCGCGAGATCGCAATTCAGTTGCTTGGCGAGCGCACGGGCGCGCACCACGCCGCCAACGTCCGGCGAAACGACCAGCAGGTTCTCGTGATTCTGCTTGCGCAGATCGCCGAGCAGCACGGGCGTAGCGTAGATGTTGTCGACGGGAATATCGAAAAAGCCCTGGATCTGGTCAGCGTGCAGATCCATCGTGATGATCCGCTCGACGCCCGCGATTTCCAGCATGTTCGCCACGACCTTCGCCGAGATGGCGACGCGCGCCGAACGGGGGCGGCGGTCTTGACGGGCATAGCCGAAGTAGGGGATGGCTGCGGTGATCCGGCCTGCGGATGCGCGTTTGAGCGCATCAACCATGATCATCAGTTCCATCAGATTGTCGTTGGTCGGAGCGCAGGTCGATTGCAGGACGAAGACGTCCTTACCGCGCACGTTTTCCTGGATTTCGACCTGGATTTCACCGTCGGAGAAGCGGCTAACCATAGCCTTACCGAGGGGAATACCGAGGATCTTGACGACTTCCTGTGCAAGCGCGGGGTTTGCGTTGCCAGTAAAAACCATCAGGCCGTCATGGCTGCTCATCATGCACCTGCTGCGGACTTTGGGGGGCGAGAGGAACTACTTGGGCGAACTACTTTAGAATTTTTGGCAGGGGAGGAAGGACTCGAACCCTCGCATGCCGGAATCAAAATCCGGTGCCTTGACCAACTTGGCGACTCCCCTACACTGAACTGCGAGCCTGACTGACCGGTAGGACGATCAGCCACGCAAAACTATGACGCGAAAGTGAAGAGTGGATGCTTGTCCAGACTGGAGGTGACTGCGCTTCTCCAGTTCGGTTTTTCCGCAAGCAGTCTGGCCTGAGCCGCTTCTGCTTCGTACCGACTGGCGAATGCTGCGAAGACGCTTGCACCCGATCCGGTCATCCGCGCCGGCGCGATACTGTTTGACACATCATCAAACCATCGCAGCACTTGCGCTACTTCCGCGTATTTTCCTGCGACAACGGCTTGCATATCGTTATGGCCGAAGCTGTCTGGCCATCCCTGCTGCGTTGCTTGCTGTGCAAGAAAGAATGCTATTGTGCAGTGCTGCGTGTCACGTGTCAACTGCTTTTCAGAAAAAATCTCGGCGGTCGGGACATGAGCTTGCGGCGTCACCACCAGGAAGTGGCGCGCGGGCAATTCCACTGCCTGCAGCGCTTCGCCAACGCCTTCTGCAAATGCATTCTTCCCGAAGACGAAAAAGGGCACATCCGCACCCAGTTTCAACGCCAGCGCCTGCAATTCCTCGCGCGGCAGATCGAGCTTCCAGAGGCGGTTGAGCGCAAGCAGCGTGGTGGCTGCGTCCGAGCTGCCGCCGCCCAGCCCCGCGCCCATCGGCAGACGCTTTTCGATGTCGATTTCGACGCCTTGCTGCGTGCCCGTATGTTGCTTGAGCAACGTCGCGGCGCGCACGGTGAGGTCGTGTGCGGCGGGAACGCCGTCGACTTCGGTCGTGCGCGTGATGCGGCCGTCCTGACGGCGCGTGAAATGCAGCGTATCGCCCCAATCGAGCAGTTGGAACACCGTCTGCAGATTGTGATAGCCATCGGGCCGGCGGCCCGTGATGTGGAGGAACAGATTGAGTTTCGCGGGCGCGAGGCAATCGCGCAGCGAGTCTTGAGTTTCGGTCATGTTGCGTGGCGCCCGGCGAGGCGTGCGTCGAAGCGCGAGCCGGGCGCGACTCCTGGAATTGCTGGATTACTGGTCGAGCACGAGTTTGATCTGCAGCGGCGGATCTTCGCGCGTGAGGTTCACGCGTTTGACGCCGGTGGCCGGCGCATCCGCGTAAGCAAGATAATCGATGTCCCAGCCGTCCTGCTCGATCTTCGAGAGGCGCTGCGGATTCTGCGGATCGAAGGTCGTGCGTGCGCGCGAGTCAGGCGCAGCGGAGGGCTGCAGCCAGTAGCGCAGCCCCTCGACCGGCAGCGCGAAGCCCATGGCCTGCTGCATCAGGGTGCTGACGTTGTCGGCGGTGAGCGGCGGTTTGTTCGGCAATTCGAGCGTGGCCTGACCCGGCGCGGACGTCACCACGGCCAGCGTCTGTCCGAGCGGATTGAGCAGTTGCAGCGTGACGGTCGAATTGGCTTCGCGCAGGTCGAAGTTGCCGTAGGCATTGCGCTGCTGGCCGTTCTGGTCGTTGTACTGGATCGCGAAACGGCCGTGATACGCGCGGCTCGTCTGCGCGGTCAGCGAAGTCGTGGCGCGCGCGGTGGACGGCTCGTGCGTCGCTTGCGTCGCGCAGCCCGCGAGGGCGAGCAGCGCGGCGGCCGCTACGCCCAGAGCCGGACGGCGCAGACCGGTGGACAGAAGGAAATTCACCATCAGAGATCGTTGACCTGGAAACGCTTGAGCGTTTTCAGGAGCGTGTCGTTGTCGGGTTCGAGCTTGCGCGCCTCGCGCCAGGCGTCGCGCGCGCCGGTCTGGTCGCCGTTCTTCCACAGCACTTCGCCCAGATGCGCGCCGATTTCGGCGTTCGGCTGCAGGCTGTAGGCCTTGCGCAGCAGCTTGATGGCATCGGCGTTGTCGCCCATGCGGTACTTGACCCAGCCCACGCTGTCCATGATGAACGCGTCGTCCGGCGCGAGCGACGAAGCCTTTTCAACCAGTCGGTCCGCTTCCGGCAGGCGCTGGTTGCGGTCCGCGAGCGAATAGCCGAGGGCGTTGTACGCCTGCGGATTATCCGGCTGGGACTTGATCAGCTTGCGCAGTTGCGCTTCCATGACTTCGTAGTGGCCGTTCTTTTCGGCGGCCATCGCGTAGTCGTAGGTGAGGTCGGGGTCGTCCGGGAAATCGGCGGTGGCCTTGGCCAGACGCGCTTCGGCTTCCGGATAGCGCTTCGCGTCAAACAGGATCGCGGCGTCCGTGCGCGCGACCAGCGCCTGGTCGCGCGGATCGTCGCTCTGAATGCTGGCGAGCTGCTTGCGCGCTTCGTCGATCTTGCCCTGACGGTCGAGCATCTGCGCGCGCGTGATCTGCGCGGGCACGTACTGTTGGCTGCTCGGGCCGATCTTGCTGAGCCACATCTGCGCGCCCGCGTCGTCTTTTTGCTCGACGGACAGCTGCGCGAGGTAGATGTAGGCCTGACCCGCATCCGCGCCCGGCGTTTTTTCAGCCTGTTGCGCGTACATCTGGAGGTACTTTTTCGCGTCGTCGTACTTCTTCTGCTGCACGTCGATGAGCGAAAGCGCCATCAGCGGCATCAGATCCTTCGAATCGTTCTTGTGCAGGATCTCGAACTGCTTCTGCGCATCGTCCAGACGATCCGAGGCCAGATAGGTCTGCGCGAGCGCGAGGCGTCCGTCACGCGACTTCGGATTGCTCTGCACGTACTTTTCGATCGCGGCGACGCCTTCCTTGCGCTCTTCCGGGCCCATCTGCGCGAGCATCAGCGCGGCGGGCAGGAAATCGGGCTTGATCGCGAGCGCCTGTTCGAACGACTTGCGCGCGCCGGGCACATCGTCGGCCAGCAGTTGCTGACGGCCGATCGCGAGTTGCGCCTCCGGGCGGTTCATGTCGTTTGACAGCAGCGACTTGAGCACGTCCAGGCCGCCCGAACGGTTCGGGCCGCGCGAGAGCAGCAGTTGCAGCGACAGGATGGCCTGACCGCGGCTGTCCGCGGGCACGCGGGCCAGTTCGCGCGCGAGCAGCGGCTGCGCATCGGCGGGCTTGCCGCTCAGCACCAGCAGGGAGGCGTCGAGTTGCGCCGCGCGCTGCGAATCGGGCGCGTACTGCTGCCACAGCTGCACGGCGGTCAGCGCGTCGGTGGGGCTTTGCGCGGCGAGGGCGATTTCGGTCGCACGCTGCGCCATGCGCGGATCGTGCGTGTCGCGCGCGAGCGCGAGATAGGTCTGATAGGCGGGCGCCGGCTGGTCGCGTTGCAGCGCGACTTCGGCGGCGAGCACCTGGAAGACGATCTGGCTGGAGAGCGCGACGTTCGGCAGGTCCTTCTGCTCGTCCGCCGTGGCGGGGCCGAAGGCGTCCGGCATCGTGACGGAAGTGTCGTCAGAGTCGGGGGACGGATCCTGCGCGTACGCGCTCGAAGTGGTCATAGCCCAGGCCGCGAGTACGGCGACGCCGAGCAGGCGACGGGGTCCGAACGCACGCAGTGCCGGGATGTTGCGCAGACGCGGCGCTGCTCCAGGCAGGCGCTTCGCAAACAGCTTTACGAAAGACAGTTCCATGGAATTCCGTCGAATGTTTCAGTCGATTGTAACGCGCTGGCTACAATACGCGCACGACGATGACGCAAGTTACAGACCAGCCCCGCGCATCCGCCGATCGTTTCAGCCAATCTCATCACCAGCCTTTCATCTGTCGCCTGTCATGCCAGAACTGCCAGAAGTCGAAGTCACCCGCAGAGGCATCGAGCCGTGGGTCGCGGGCCGCCGCGTCGAGCGCGTGGACGTGCGCAACGCGTCGCTGCGCTGGCCCGTGCCCGCCACGCTCGCCCGCACCTTGCGCGGACGCACGATTCGTTCCGTTGGGCGGCGCGGCAAGTATCTGCTGTTCGAAGTCGATGAAGGCTGGTTCATCGTGCATCTTGGCATGACTGGGACGTTGCGGGTGTTACGTAATTTTCCAAAGCCGCCCGCCGCCGAAAAGCACGATCACGTCGACTGGCTGTTCGACGACTTCACGCTGCGCTACCGCGATCCGCGACGCTTTGGCGCCGTGCTGTGGCATCCGCGCGAGAACGGCGATGTACTGGGCCATCCGCTGCTGGCGAGCCTTGGCATCGAGCCGTTCACGCCCGCCTTCGACGGCGCGCTGCTGTTTCGCGAGACCCGCGGGCGCAAGGTGGCGGTGAAGCAGGCGCTGCTCGCGGGCGATATCGTCGTGGGCGTCGGCAATATCTACGCGTCGGAAAGTCTTTTTCGCGCGGGCATCCGGCCGACCACGCCCGCCGGGCGCGTTTCGCTCGCGCGCTACGAACTGCTCGCCGACGCCGTGCGCGCCGTGCTGGCCTCAGCGATCGAAAAGGGCGGCAGCACGCTGCGCGACTTCGTCGGCAGCAATGGCGAGAGCGGCTATTTCCAGCTCGAATACTTCGTCTACGACCGCGCGGGCAAACCCTGCCGCGTTTGCGGCACGCCGATCAAGCAGATCGTGCAGGGCCAACGCTCCACTTATTTCTGTCCGCGCTGCCAGCGCTGACGGGCAAGCTTCTCCATGTATCTCTCGACCGCATCCAAAGACACGCTCACAAGCGCCGCGCGCCAGGCCGCGCTGAAGGCCACCTATCCCGTGGAACTGCTCGCGAGCTTCGCGCCGCGCCTGATCGCCTGGCAGCGCGAGCACGGCCGCCACGATCTGCCGTGGCAAAACACGCGCGATGCCTATCGCATCTGGCTATCGGAAATCATGCTGCAGCAGACGCAGGTTTCCACCGTGATTCCGTACTACGCGCGCTTTCTCGAACGCTTTCCGAGCGTCGAGGACCTCGCCAATGCACCCGTCGACGATGTGATGGCGCTGTGGGCCGGCCTTGGCTACTACACGCGCGCGCGCAATCTGTATCGCTGCGCGCAGGTGGTGGCGCAGGAGCACGGCGGCCAGTTTCCGCGCACCGTCGAAGGACTTGCGGAGTTGCCCGGCATAGGCCGCTCGACGGCGGCTGCGATCGCTTCGTTTGCGTTCGGCGCGCGCGAGACGATTCTCGATGGCAACGTGAAGCGCGTGCTCGCGCGCGTGTTCGGGGTGGAAGGCTTCCCTGGCGAAAAGCGCGTGGAAAACGGCATGTGGACGCTCGCTGAGTCGCTGGTTCCGGACGCCAATGCGACGGACGCCGACGTGACTTCCTACACGCAAGGCCTGATGGATCTGGGCGCAACGCTGTGCACGCGCGGCAAGCCCGACTGCGAGCGCTGCCCGTTCGCGAGCGATTGCGTCGCAAAGACCACCAATCGGCAGCGTCAACTGCCCGCATCGCGTCCGAAAAAGGCCGTGCCCTTGCGGCAGACGTGGATGCTCGTGCTGATGGACGGCGATTCGGTGATGCTCGAAAAGCGCCCGCCTTCGGGTATCTGGGGCGGCTTGTGGAGTCTGCCCGAAGCGCCCGGCGAAGCCGCGCTTGCCGCGCGCGCCGAAAGTCTTGGGGCGGATCTGGCGACTGTGTCGGCGCTCGCGCCGCTCACGCACACGTTCACGCACTTCAAGCTCGACATCGAACCGCGTGTGGTCGAGATGGGCCGCAAGGGCGGCGCGCTCGTCGCGCAGGAAGCCGATACGGCGTGGGTCCCATTGCGCGACATCGACGCCTATGGCGTGCCCGCGCCCGTGCGCAAATTGCTCGATGGTTTGCGCGGTTCGCTGATCTGACGCGCGGACTTCGAATGCATCGGCGTCAAAGCAACTGATGCTGCTGCATGTAGTGATGCACGACCTCAATGCGCGCACCCGCGTCGGTCAGTTCCATGAGCTTTTGACGCGCGCGCAGCGCGATCGGCAGCACTTCGGCGAGGCGGTTGGAGACCCAAGTGGGATCGTCGAACCGGAACGGCTCCGCGAACGGGACGCTGGCCGCATCGCGCTCGCGAATCGTCGCGATGATGCGCTCCAGCACTTCGGCGCACGCGCCGAAACGCGCCAGCGCTTCGCTGCCTTCGAGCGGGATGTCGTCGGGCAAGGGTTCCGCCATGCCGACCAGCAGGCCATCGTGCTGCACGCGATGCGACAGCAGCCTGAAGCGCCGCGTGCCCTGCGCGCGGATCAGCAGCATGCCGAACGCCTCCACATCGCATTGCTCGATTTCGGCGAGACAGCCGATGGTTTCGGGCACCGAAGGCTCATCGGGCAGCGCGACTTCGCCGCCGCTTTTCAGCAGGCACACGCCGAACGGCGTTTTCTCGCGCAGGCATTCGCGCGCCATGTCCAGATAACGCGCTTCGAAGATCTTGAGCGGCAGCAGGCCGCCGGGGAAGAGCACCGTATGCAGCGGAAACAGCGGCAAATCGGCGAGCACGGCAGGAGTCGAGGACATGGCGCAACGCTTTCGGTTAAGGCCGCGCGTGCGCGGCCAGTTAGGCGATAAGCCGGGACGATTCTCCGACGTCGAGGGGTGCATCGCGATGACGCACGATCACGTTCGACTCGCCCGCGAAGCGCGTGGCGAGCGTCTGGGCGATAAAGACCGAGCGATGCTGGCCGCCGGTGCAGCCAATCGCGACGGTCAGATAACTGCGGTTGTCGGCGCGAAAATGCGGCAGCCACTTGGCCACGAACGCATAGATATCGTCGATCATTTCATGCACCGCCGGTTGCGCCTTTAGAAAGTCGATCACGGGCTGATCGAGCCCGGTGAGCGGACGCAGACGGGCGTCGTAATGCGGATTGGGCAGCGTGCGCACGTCGAACACGAGATCCGCGTCGAGCGGCACGCCGCGCTTGAAGCCGAACGATTCGAAGGTGAGCGTGAGCGAGCCGCGCTCGCCTTCGACGAACACCTTGACCCATTGGCGCAGCGCGTTCGAACTGAGATTGCTGGTGTCGACCTGATGGCCGAATTCGGCGAGATTGGCGACCAGTTCGCGCTCGTGCTCGATCGCTTCTTCAAGCGACTTGAGCATGCCCACGTTCGCATCGTGCGCGGCGGAACCCGACAGCGGATGGCGGCGGCGCGTTTCCGAAAAACGCTGGATCAGCGATTGCGTGCTGGCGTTGAGGAACAGCACGCGCACATCATGCTGGGGCGCGAGACCGCGGATCATCTCCGGCATGTCTTCGAACGAGGAACTGGAGCGCGCGTCGATCGCGACCGCGAGACGCTCGTAACCGTCTTCGGAGAGATATTGCGCGAGTTGCGGCAGGAAACGCGGCGGCAGATTGTCGACACAGAAATAGCCGACGTCTTCGAGCGCGTTTAGCGCCACTGACTTGCCGGAACCCGAGATGCCGGTGATCAGGATGATACGCATGGGAAAGTCGATGAACCCGATTGGGTCATCATAGCATCCGATCTGCGCCCTCGCGATGACAGGAGGGCGCAGCGGCGGCCCTGGACTGGCTTGAGGCCGGGCCGCGGGGAGCGTTAAATCAGCTTGCCGGGAAACTGGCTGTCGGGGTCCTGCATGGCGAGGCGCTGGCGGTCCATGAAGTCGCGCAGCGTGTCGATGCCGCGCAGTTGCAGGATCGTGTTGCGCACGGCCGCTTCGACCAGCACGGCGAGATTTCGGCCCGCCGCCACCTGGATCGTGACTTTGCTGATGGGCAGGCCGAGCACGTCGACGGTTTGCGATTCGAGCGGCAGGCGCTGGAATTCGCCGTCCGGGCGGCGCACCAGTTGCACGATGAGCTTGAGCTTCATCTTGCGGCGCACGGCCGTTTCACCAAAGATCGTCTTGATGTCGAGCAGGCCCAAACCGCGCACTTCCAGCAAATTTTGCAGGAGCGGCGGGCAGCGGCCTTCGACGAAATCGGGGCCCAGGCGAACGAAGTCCACGGCGTCGTCGGCGACCAGACCGTGGCCGCGGCTGATCAGCTCCAGCCCCAGTTCGCTCTTGCCCAGACCCGAATCGCCCGTGAGCAGCACGCCCATGCCGAGAATGTCGAGGAACACGCCGTGCAACGTCGCGCGCGGCGCGAGGATGCGCGACATGTAAAGGCGCAGGCTGTCGATCACCGTGGCCGCCGACATCGGCGTGGTGAAAAGCGGCGTGGACGAACGCGTGCAGCGAAGGACCAGTTCGGGCGGCGCGGTCATGCCGTCGGCGACCACGAGGAACGGCGGCTCCAGCGCGATCAGCTCGGCCATGTGGCGCGAGCGGTCTTCGTCAGTCTGACGCTGGTAGTAGTGAACCTCGGCGTCGCCGAGCACCTGAATGCGGTTCGGGTGAATCAGGTTCAAGTGGCCGACGAGGTCGGCGCTGGCCGTGGCGGTGGCGACCGTTTCGGCGGAAAAGCCGCGTTCCCAGCCTTCGTGCCCCGTCAGCCAGCTGAGCTTGAGCGTGGTGGCGTTGTCGTCGAAGATGCTTTGGGCGTTGATGCTGGACGTGTCCATGAACCGGTGACTCCGCAGTGACTCGCTTGACTACTTCTTTCGTACTAACACCGTGCTTGTACCGTAATTAACGGATACCGGTCGCGCCCGGTTGCCCGTGTTTTCACCGATAAGCCGCGTGCGCATGCCGCCCGCGCAGCGCGCGCCGGGCCAGACGCACAGGCCCGGCAGGCGCGCGGCACGCTTGAATGCGCAACACGCGTTACATCAAGGTTGCCACTGGGTGAGCAGGCGATGCAATGTCTCGCGATCCTCTTCCGTGTGCAGGCGCTCGCGTGTTTCGCGATCCGACAGCAACTGGGCGATCTCGGACAGAATTTCAAGATGCTGCTGCGTGGCCTGTTCGGGCACGAGCAGGAAGATGAGGAGCGAGACGGGCTGACCATCCGGCGCTTCGAAGGCGATTGGCTCGGCCAGACGCACGAAGGCGGCAAGCGGCTGCTTCAGGCCCTTGATGCGGCCGTGCGGGATCGCCACGCCCTCACCGAGGCCGGTGGAGCCGAGGCGCTCGCGCGCGAACAGATTGTCGGTAACCGTGCTGCGGGCAATGCCGTTCTGGTTTTCGAAGATCAGGCCTGCTTGTTCGAAGACGCGTTTCTTGCTGGTAACGGACAGGCCGACGACGACGTTCTCGATGGGAAGTATTTTGGCTAAACGATTCATGTTGGCAGGCGAAAACGTGGCCTGAAATGCTCCTCACCCCGGCAAACGATGCGAAGGATGCGCGAGGCATACATGCCTTTGCGCACCTGACGATGCGTGCGCGGCCGGCGCCTTGGTTGGCACAACCTTGGCACAACCTGCGCGGAGCCGGGACCGTGGGGACGTGATACCCCGAAAGCGACCAGTCCATTATAGATCAAGCGTACTGGCCGATGGTGCGATGCGCCAGGCATCGGCGCAACCATTGTTGCACGGTTGCACCTGTGCTCACCGTTCGATGCAGCGTACACGTGCGGCGCGCATGGCGGGCTTCCATAAAAAAGCCGCCCTGTGGGCGGCTGTGCTGTGTGCATGGCTGGGTGTTCGAACCTTCCGTTAATCGGGGCTGCATCGGAACTCAACCGGCAACCTCGCGAACACTGCCATGCACCGACATCTTCATCGCATCATTGCGGCGGTAGTTCGATCTGAACCTGCGGCTGATGCTTGAGCGCTTCGTGCTGATGTCCCTGCACGCGGTCCTTGTGACGCACGACCTGGCGATCGAGTTTATCGACCAGAAGATCGATGGCGGCATACATGTCGCCATTGCAGCTCTCAACGAAGATGTCCTTGCCTTTCAGATGAAGGTTGACTTCAACCTTCTGTCTCTTGTCCTTTTCCTTGTGGTTGTCGACCGAGAGGACCACATTGCCATCGATGACCTGATCGAAATGCCTTAGCACCCTGTCCAGTTTGGTGATCACATATTCTCGCAACGCTGGCGTTACTTCGAGATGGTGTCCACTGATCTTCAGATTCATAGTGCTTCTCCAGGCTGATGGCCGCGTGACGCGTGAAGCGCGGCTGTGCCGGTCGACTGACTTGCCGATGCGTGCGGCTCCCCGAAAGGCCTGCTACGAACGACTAGCGCGGCCGGCCATTTCCGCCAACTGGCGTTGCGGCCGGAAAACGCCTGCTCCGTAAAAGCCGGAACAGGCTCAAAGAGACTTGCGCAAATTGACTGCTGGAATCTTCAGCGCCTCGCGATACTTCGCGACAGTGCGTCGCGCAACCACGAAACCCTGTTCAGCCAGCAGTTCGGCTATGCGGCTGTCCGAAAGAGGGGATTTGGTGTTCTCGGCTCCTATGAGTTGCTTGATGAGCGCGCGGATCGCGGTTGAGGATGCTGCGCCTCCCGTGTCCGTCGATACATGCGATCCGAAGAAGTACTTAAATTCAAGTGTCCCGAATGGAGTCAGCATGTATTTACCGGTTGTCACACGCGAGACAGTTGATTCGTGTAGGCCCAGCGTATCAGCAATCTCCCTCAAAACCAAGGGGCGCATGGCGATCTCGCCGTGCACGAAAAAGTTCTTCTGACGCTCGACGATAGCCTGCGCCACGCGCAGGATGGTTTCGAAGCGCTGCTGGATGTTCTTGATGAGCCAGCGCGCTTCCTGCAACTGCTGGCGCAGCGAGCCGCTGCCCGGGTCGCCCCGGTTGTTGCGCAGGATATTCGCGTACAGATGGTTGATGCGCAGCTTGGGCACCACTTCAGGGTTCAGTTCTGCGAACCAGTTCTGGCCCGTCTTCTTGACCATGATGTCCGGCACCACGTAGTCCGCTTCGGCCTTGCCGTAGGCCGCACCGGGGAACGGTTCGAGCGAACGGATCAGCGCGTGTGCGTCGCGCAGTTCGTCGTCGCCGGTCTTCAGTTGCTTGCGCAAGCGCGTGAAATCGCGCGCCGCGAGCAATTCGAGATGGTTCGACACGATTTCCAGCGCAAGCGTGCGCGTGGGCGACGAATCGATGCGCAGCAGTTGCAGCTTGAGACATTCGGAGGCCGAGCGCGCGCCCACGCCCGCCGGGTCGAAACTGTGCAGCAAGGCGAGTGCCGCGTTCAGTTCGTCGTTGTCGACTTCGAGCTCTTCCGGGATATCGGCAAGGATCTCCTCGCAGGTCGTGGAGAGGTAGCCGTCTTCGTCGAGCGATTCGATCAGGAACGTAATGAGCGCGCGATCACGGGGGCTCGCGTTCGTTTCGCGCAACTGCGCCATCAGGTGATCGCGCAGCGTCGTGGTGGATTCGTGTATCTGCAGCGGCGGCAGATCGTCGTCGTCGGAGGCGCTGCCCGAGCGACCGTAGTCGTCCAGGTTCCATTGACTGGAATCGCCGTTCGCGTCGCCGCCGAGGCCGTTGTAGTCGTCCACGCCGCGCGGTTCGCCATCGCCGTTATCGCTGTCGCTGCCCGACGAGCTGGATGAGCCGTTGCCCGCGCCCTGCATCGATTCCGGAGCCGACGATTGCGGCGGCTGCGCGATGAGGGAGCCATCCGAGGCCACGCGCAGCGGGCTTGAAATCCAGTCGTCGTCGTTCTCGAGCAGTGGATTTTGCGAGATCGCCGTGGCGACTTCCTGCTGCAGTTCGAGCGTCGACAGCTGTAGCAGCCGGATGGACTGCTGCAGTTGCGGAGTGAGCGCAAGATGCTGCGAGAGGCGGAGTTGGAGGCTGGCTTTCATGGCAATGTGCGATTCATTGTAAAGAGTTTGCCACGCTCGCGATACCACGCGACATTCGCGAAAACGCGCGTGCCCCGCCTTGGTGCCGCTGGGGCTGCGGGGGCGAATTTGGTGCGCAAACAGCGCCTGCGAATCCATGCTCGATGACGCATTTATTCGTCTTGCGTAAGCATGCCGCGCCTGTGACGCAGCCACACGATAGCGCATCGCGCGCTCGCAGCGGACAATCGCTGACGGCGGGCAGACACAACGGAAAACTCAGGGGAAGCGGGGGCGCGAGGCAGATTGGGCGCCCAGGATACAGCGACGGGCCGCCGGATTCTGTCAGAGCCAGCGAGACCGGCTCCGGGCGCATGCCGCGCCCGGCCGATCGTGCTGCTACATGCGGTGTTACATGCGGAAGTGTTCGCCGAGGTAAACGCGGCGCACGCTTTCGTTTTCGATGATTTCACCAGGCGCGCCGGCGGCCAGCACGGTGCCGTCGCTGATGATGTAGGCGTGATCGCAGATGCCGAGCGTTTCGCGCACGTTGTGGTCCGTGATCAGCACGCCGATGTTGCGCTGCTTCAGGAACTTGACGATCTTCTGGATTTCGAGCACGGCTATCGGGTCCACGCCCGCGAACGGCTCGTCCAGCAGAATGAAGCTTGGGTCGGTGGCCAGTGCGCGCGCGATTTCCACGCGGCGACGCTCGCCGCCCGACAGTGACAGCGCCGGATTCTCGCGCAGATGCGCAATCTGGAGTTCGTCGAGCAGCGCTTCGGCGCGCGTCGTGATGACGTCTTTCGACAGGCGTTTGCCGTTCTCGTCCACTTGCAGTTCGAGCACCGCGCGGATGTTCTCCTCGACCGTGAGCTTGCGGAACACCGACGCTTCCTGCGGCAGATACGAAAGCCCCAGCGCCGCGCGCTTGTGGATCGGCAGCAGGCTGATCGACTGGCCGTCGAGATCGATCTCGCCCGCGTCGAGCGGCACGAGACCCACGATCATGTAGAACGAGGTGGTCTTGCCCGCGCCGTTCGGACCGAGCAGACCAACCACTTCGCCGCTTTTCACGTCGAGCGAGACGTCCTTGACCACCGTGCGCGAGCCGTAGCGCTTCTTGAGGTTGCGCACGACGAGCGAGCTCGTCTTGCCCGCGGACGGGCGCTGATGGATGGGGGAGGCGGTGGCGATGTTCACTGTTGCGGCGCTTCCTGAAGCTTGGTGGAGGGCGCAAGCGTTGCCGAAGCGCCCGTGAGCGGCTGCACGCCGCCATTGCGCGGCGATAGCATGGCGCGCACACGGCCCTTCGGATTGCCCGGGCCCGCGACGTCCGTACCCGACTTCGCGGTGTAGAAGTCGTTCTGGCCGTCATAGGTCACGACGCTGCCATGCACCTGATCCATCACCGTGGACAGGCCTTGCAGGCGGCGCACCGTAGCGCGCGTCGTGAGCGTGGTGAGGTCCTGCTTGCCGTCGTAGTCGATGCGTTCGGCGGTGCCGTCGACGTATTCGTCGATGCCTTCGCGCTTCTGGCGGAAGTAGGCGAGGTTGGCGTCTGGCGTGCCCGGCGCGACCGTGCCGGTGGCGTACTGGTAACCCTGCGGATCCTGCGTGACGACGAGCTTGTCGGCCTTGATCAGGATCGTGCCCTTGGTGGCGACCACGTGACCGGTGAAGATGGTCTGCTGCTTGAGGTCGTCATAGGTCATGTTATCCGCTTCGATGTTGAGCGGTTTGTCCTTGTCGGCGCGTTCGGCGTGTGCGGCCGGCGCAAAGCCCGCGAGCGGAAGCGCGAGGGCGAGCGCGCCCAGCGTGGCGAACGCGGCGCGGCGCCAGCGCTCGGCGCGCGGCAAACCGGACAAATGACGGGGAAGCGAATCGTTCATGCAATCATGCCTTGCGTGGACGGCCCGGGGGATCAGGACGAGCCGCCGGAATCAGCCGGGGCGATCGCGCCGCGGACGTTGCCGTAGAGCTGGATGACCCGGGTGACGTTGTTGTAGTTCATGCCGTTGGTGGCCGTCATGACCGACAGGCCGCGACGAAGTTTAACCGGCTTTTCGGTCAGGATCACATCGTCGTTCACCAGCACGCGGAAATGCTCGGAATCAGCCTGCATCTCGGGGTTGCCATAGCCGGCGGCGCGCAGGATGCGTGCGTCGTCATACAGATTGACGATCGAGGCGTCCGAATTGACCGTGCCGCGCTTGCCGGTGGCCGTGACGGTCGGTTTGCCGGGCTGGAACGCGCGCACCGCCGGCATCGTGAGGTCGCTATCCTGATCGTCCTCGTAATGCACCATGTGGGTGGCGGTCAGGCGGTACTGCGTCGCGCCCGACTGGTCAAGCTCGGAAACCGAGAAGTTATCGGCGAAGTAATCGGGCGAATGCGTGAGCGGATGCGGCGCAGCCTCGTTCTCGTGCGGCTTGACGGCCTGGAACAGCCACCAGGTGAAGCCGGCGAGAAATGCCACGCAGACGAGCGGAATCAGCGAGGTGAGGCGGAACTTCTGGCTCATTGCTGCGCCTCGGCGGCGCAAGCCTGCGCGAGCATCGCGTCGTAGTGGCCCTGGGCGCGCAGGATCAGGTCGGTGACTTCGCGCACGGCGCCGTGGCCGCCGGTGCGCTCGGTGACCCAATGGGCGCGCGCGAGCACTTCGGTGTGCGCGTTGGCCGGCGCTGCGCCAAAGCCGCACTGGAGCATCACCGCGAGGTCGGGCCAGTCGTCGCCCATGTAGCCGCATTGTTCGGCCGTGACGCCGGTTTCGGCGAGCAGCTGCTTGAACGCAACGCGCTTGTCTTCCACGCCCTGATAAAGATGCGTGATGCGCAGTTCCCTGGCGCGCACGGCAACGATCTCGGACTTGCGCCCGGTGATGATGGCCGTGTCGATGCCCGCTTCGCGCAGCAGCTTCGCGCCGTGGCCGTCGAGCGAGTTGAAGTCCTTCATGGTGTCGCCCGCGCCGGTAAACAGCAGGCCGCCGTCGGTGAGCACGCCATCGACGTCGAAAATCATCAGTCGCACGCGTGCCGCGCGCGCCTTCGCATCAAGCTCGGAAGCCGCCATCAGATCACCTTCTTGGAGAACAGGTCGTGCATGTTGAGTGCGCCGATGAGTACGCCGTCGGCGTCCACCACCAGCATCTGATTGATGCGATGGCGCTCCATCAGTTCCACGGCTTCCACGGCAAGTTGATCGGGACCGATCGTGCGCGGTCCTTTGGTCATGACTGCGCTGATCGGCAAATCGCGGAAATCGCCCACGCGTTCGAGCACGCGGCGCAGGTCGCCGTCGGTGAAGATGCCCGCCACGTGGTTATCGGCGTTGACGATCGCCGTCATGCCCATGCGCTTGGCGGTTAGCTGGAAGAGGGCGTCGCGCACCGTGGCGTTGTCGCGCACCTGCGGGACGGCTTCGCCCGTGCGCATCACGTCGCGCACATAGGTGAGCAGGCGGCGGCCGAGTGCGCCGCCCGGATGCGAGCGCGCAAAGTCGTCCGCGCCGAAGCCGCGCGCGTCGAGCACCGCAACCGCGAGCGCGTCCGACAGCGCGAGCGCCGCCGTGGTGCTGGCGGTCGGGGCGAGATTGAGCGGGCAGGCTTCCTTTTCCACACCGGCGTTCAGGTGCACGTCGCACAGCTTGCCGAGCGTCGATCTCGGGCGGTCGCCCGTCATGCCGATCATCTTCGCGCCGATGCGCTTGACGAGCGGCAGGATCGCCACGAGTTCTTCGGATTCGCCGGAATTGGACAGGCCGATAAAGACGTCGTCCGCCGTCACCATGCCCAGGTCGCCGTGACTCGCTTCGGCGGGATGCACGAAGAAGGCGGGCGTGCCCGTGGAGGCCAGCGTGGCCGCGAGCTTGCGGGCAATATGACCCGATTTGCCGATGCCGGAAACGACCACGCGTCCACGGCAGCTGAGGATGAGATCGACCGCGCTGACGAAGTTGTCGTCGAGCCGGTCGCGAAGCCCGCGCACGGCGTCAGCTTCGATGTCGAGCACGTCGCGAGCGAGCGTCAGCGCCCGGTCGCCATTGATTTTCGCTATCATCCGGGGAGTATAGCAAAGGCGTATGCGCGCCGCGCCAGCGCTCCCAGCGCGCGCAGCCCGTCCACCGGCGCTCGCCGGACGCCCGGCTTTCCCCAGCAGTCCGCGGTTTGACCCTCGCAGCACTTCCCAATTCGCATCGTTTGCGCCGATCATGGACCCGACCGGCGCGGGCGGAACTTTCACCGTCGGCTACGCACCTTTTGAGACGTACTTTCGGCAACCCATAAGAAACGAGGACGCTTCGCACGATGATTTCACCGCTGGAAATGACGTTGTTCCTGCTGCTCGCTTCGGTGGTGGGCGTCGTGCTGTTCCGTTATCTGAATCTGCCGCCGATGCTGGGCTATCTGACGGTCGGGATTCTGGTCGGTCCGCGCGCGCTCGGCATCGTGCCGGACACGCACGGCGCGCAGAACCTGGCGGAATTCGGCGTGGTGTTCCTGATGTTCTCGATCGGGCTGGAGTTTTCGCTTTCCAAGCTGCGCGCGATGCGGCGCGCCGTGTTCGGGCTGGGGCTCTCGCAGGTCATGGGGTCGATCGCGGTGGCGCTGCTGGTGGGACTCGCGCTCTCGCCGTGGGTGCATATCACCTGGCAGGCCTGCGTGGCGCTGGGCGGGGCGCTGGCCATGTCGTCCACCGCCATCGTCAGCAAGATGCTGGCGGAGCGGCTGGAGATCGAATCGGAGCATGGCCGCAACATCCTTGGCGTGCTGCTGTTCCAGGATCTGGCCGTGGTGCCGCTGCTGATCGTGATCGCGGCGTTTGGCGGCTCGTCGGCGTCGCTGATCGAATCGCTGGGCATGGCGGCCATCAAGATCGTGCTCGCGCTGGGCATTCTGTTGTTCGTCGGCCAGAAGTTCATGACGCGCTGGTTCAACGTGGTCGCGCGGCGGCGCTCGCAGGAGCTGTTCGTGCTGAACGTGCTGCTCGTCACGCTGGGTGCGGCCTTCATCACCGATAAATTCGGCCTGTCGCTCGCGCTGGGCGCGTTTATCGCCGGGATGTTGATCGCCGAAACGCCCTACAAGCATCAGGTGGAAGAGGACATCAAGCCGTTTCGCGACGTGCTGCTGGGCCTTTTCTTCGTGACCACGGGCATGCTGCTGAACCCGCATGTGATCTGGCAGCACCCGCTCATGGTGGCCGCGTTCCTGATCGCGCCGATCGTGCTCAAGGCCGTGCTCATCACCGCGCTCACGCGGCTCTTTGGCGCGTCGCCGGGCGTGGCCATGCGCACGGGCCTCGGGCTCGCGCAGGCGGGCGAATTCGGCTTCGTGCTGCTTAACCTGATTCTCGACAAGCATCTGGTCGATCCCACGCTGCTGCAGGCGATCCTCGCGGCGATGCTGCTGTCCATGCTGGCCGCGCCGTTCCTGATCCAGAACGCCGACCGCATCGTGCTGCGCCTGTCCTCCACAGAATGGATGCAGCAGTCGCTGATGATGACGCGCATCGCTACGCAAAGCCTCAAGCAGAGCGGCCATGTGATCGTCTGCGGCTATGGCCGCGCGGGGCAGAACCTGGCGCGCATGCTCGAATACGAGGGGCTTTCGTATGTGGCGCTCGACCTCGACCCGGATCGCGTGGCGGCGGCGGCGGCGGCGGGCGAATCGGTGGTGTTCGGCGATGCGGCGCGGCGCGAGTCGCTGGTCGCGGCCGGCATCCATCGGGCGGCGGCGGTGGCGATCACCTATGCGAACACGCAGTCGGCGTTTCGCGTGCTGCATCACATTCACGAACTGGAGCCGACTCTCCCGGTGATCGTGCGCACCGTCGACGACGCCGATCTCGAACGCCTGCTCGCCGCGGGCGCAACCGAGGTGATCCCGGAAATCGTCGAAGGCAGCCTGATGCTGGCCTCGCACATGCTGGTGCTGATGGGCGTGCCGATGCGCCGCGTGGTGCGCCGGGTGGAAGAACTGCGCGACGAACGTTACAGCCTGCTGCGCGGCTACTTCCACGGCACCGACGATGCCGGCGAGGACGGTCACGAGCAGGTGCGGCTACAATCCGTACCGGTCGACGAGCGCGCCGACGCCGTGGGCCGCACGCTCGCGGAACTGGGGCTGGCCGACCTCGGCGTGGTCGTGACGGCGATCCGCCGCCACGGCATCCGCGGCGTGGAGCCGGACCCGTCCACCAAGCTGCGCGAAGCCGACATCGTCGTGCTGCGCGGCCTGCCCGAGCAGCTCGCGCTGGCCGAGGAGCGTCTGTCGCGCCACCGCAAGGCGGGCGCGACGGCCTGAGCGCCGCTGGGCCTTTCGGGGTCCCGCCCCGTTATCCGGCCCGCCTCTATCTATCTGTTACTCGTTACTACCCGGAGAAATCATGTCCAACGCACCTGCGAACGCGAGCGTCGATCCTGCGCAGTTCGTAAATAGCCTGATCCGCACGGTGCCTGACTGGCCTCAGCCGGGAGTGCAGTTCCGCGACATCACGCCGCTCATCGGCGACCCGAAGGGTCTGCGCGTGCTGATCGACCTGCTGGTCGAGCGTTACGTGGGCATGAAGCTCGACCGCATCGCGGGTCTGGACGCGCGCGGTTTCATCATCGGGCCGATCGTCGCCTATGAGTTGAACGTGGGTTTCGTGCCGATCCGCAAGATCGGCAAGCTGCCGTACAAGACGGTTTCGGAAACCTACAAGCTCGAATACGGCGAATCGACGGTGGAGATTCACGAGGACGCGGTCAGCCAGGGCGAGCGCGTCGTGATCGTCGACGATCTGATCGCCACGGGCGGCACCATGCTCGCGGGCAAGCGGCTGCTGGAGCGTCTGGGCGCAACGGTAGTGGAAGGCGCGGCGATCATCGACCTGCCGGAACTGGGCGGCTCGAAGCTGCTCACCGAATCGGGCCTGCCGCTTTACACCATCACGTCGTTCGGCGGACATTGATTCCGCGGATTTCACGGAGGCCCTGAGGCCATGCCCAATTTCGCGCTCTTTCTCGCGACTTCGCTCGCCATCACTTTCGCGCCCGGTCCGGATAATCTCCAGGTGCTCGCGCGCGGCATCTCGCAGGGCCGCGCCGCCGGTCTGGTGTCCGCGCTCGGCTTTGCCGCCGGCGTGACGTTCCACACCACGCTGGCCGCGCTGGGTATCGCCGCGCTGCTGCGTTCGTCGCCGCTGGCGTTCCAGATTCTCAAGCTCGCGGGTGCGGCCTACCTGATCTGGATCGGCGTGAAGGCGCTGCGCAGCCAGGGCCTGGCTTCTGCGGGCGACCGGCCGCGTCAGCCGCTCTCGACGATCTTTCGCCAGAGCGTGCTCGGCAACGTGATGAACCCGAAGGTCACGCTGTTCTTCGTGGTGTTCCTGCCGCAGTTTGTCGATACGCATGGCGCACAAAGCGGCGCGCAAAGCGTGACGCTGCAGATGCTCGAACTGGGCGTGGTGTTCATGCTGCAAACGGTGGTGGTGTTTTCGATCTTCGGCCTGTGCGCGGGCACCATCGGCGGCTGGCTCAAGCGCCGTCCGCGCGCGGGCGTGTGGCTCGACCGCCTCGCGGGCCTGACCTTCATCGCCATCGGCATGCGCATTGCACTGCGCGATTGAACTTGCCGCACGACTACCGGATGACCCGATGAGCTTGCCTTGCATCCTTGACGCGCGCCGCTTCGACGCCGCCGCGCACCTGCCGTTTTACTTCGGCGACGAGCGCGTGGGCTGGATTCGCCGCGCCGACGTCCCGCTGCTGGCGCGTTGGCCCGATGTCTTCACCATCGTCGATGCCGGGCCGGACGCGCATGTCGCGCTCGGCGCCGGGTTCGACAACGTCACGGCCCGCAGCGCGGCGCTGGGATCGGTGATTGGCGCGCTTGCCGCCGAGGGCCGCATTCCGGGCTGGCGCAACGAGACCTACGCGATCCGCAACCGCTTCGACGCGCCGCCGCTTGCCTTTATCGAGCGCGCCGCCTCGCGCTTCTTCGGCACCATGACCTACGCGGTGCATCTGAACGGCGTCGTAGAATATGCGGCCACGGCAGCGGGGAAAGCTCCGCAGTTGTGGATCGCGCGCCGCAGCGACACCAAGGCCACCGACCCCGGCATGCTCGACAACGTCGTGGCGGGCGGCATCGGCTGGGGCCTGGGCGTCGAGGCGACGCTTGCGAAGGAGTGCTGGGAAGAGGCGGGGATCGCCGCCGAACTGGCCGCGCGCGCCACGCCGGGCCGCACCGCACATGTGCTGCAGTCGCTGCCCGAAGGCACTCAGGCCGAGCAGATTTTCGTCTACGACCTCGTGTTGCCCGAAGATTTCGTGCCGCACAATCAGGACGGCGAAGTGGGCGAGCACCGCCTCGCGGGCATCGAGGAAACCGCGCGCTGGATCGAGGAAGGCCGAATGACGGTCGACGCGAGTCTCGCGACGCTCGACCTGCTGCTGCGCCGCCAATGGATCGACGAAGACGCGTGCGAGGGCATCGCCGCGATCTTCGAACCACCGACGCTGTGAAAGGGCGTTGGATTTTTTACTCGCTAAAGCCCTTTTGAATCACAAAGAAATGACGGGAGTTACCAAGGTCATGTCGACCGATCACAGCTTCATTCTCAATCTGTCGTGCGCCGACCGGCCGGGCATCGTGCATGCCGTGTCGGGTTTTCTGTTCGAGCGCGGCAGCAATATCCTCGATTCAGCGCAGTTTGGCGACAGCCACACGAGCGAATTCTTCATGCGCGTGCACTTCCAGCAAGTGGGCGGCGACCCGGGCCTCGACGGCCTGCGCGCGGCGTTTGCGCCGCTGGCCGAAGAGTTCGACATGCGCTGGGAGCTGCAGGACGCGAACGTGAAGCCGCGCGTGATCATCATGGTGTCGAAGATCGGCCACTGCCTGAACGACCTGCTGTTCCGCTACCGCACCGGCCAGTTGCCGATTGAAATCCCTGCGATCATCTCGAATCACAAGGACTTCTATCAGCTGGCGGCGAGCTACAACATTCCGTTCCATCACTTCCCGCTGCTCGGCGGCACGGCTGCCGACAAGGCCGCGCAGGAAGCGCGTGTGCTGGAAGTGATCAACAACGAACGCGCCGATCTGGTGGTGCTCGCGCGCTACATGCAGATTCTCTCGCCGCAGCTGTGCGATGCGCTGGAAGGCCGCGCAATCAACATTCACCACTCGTTCCTGCCGAGCTTCAAGGGTGCAAAGCCTTACTACCAGGCGTTCGACCGCGGCGTGAAGCTGATTGGCGCGACGGCGCATTATGTGACGTCGGACCTGGACGAAGGCCCGATCATCGAGCAGGAAGTCGAGCGCGTGGACCACAACATGACGCCGGAGCAGCTGACGGCGATCGGCCGCGACGTGGAATGCGTGACGCTCGCGCGTGCAGTGAAGTGGCACGTGGAGCACCGCATTTTGCTGAACGGGCACAAGACGGTGGTTTTCCGTTGAGCTGAGCTTTTGCTGCGTAGTAACGAAAATGGCCGCGAAAGCGGCCATTTTTCATCGCGCATCGCAAGCCTCAAACCAGCCGCAGATAAATCAGCTCGCGCTTGATATACGCGTAGAAAATCGGCGCGGCGATCACGCCCTGGATGCCGAATGCGGCTTCCATCACCAGCATCGCCATCAACAATTCCCAGGTGCGCGCCTCGATCTGGCCGCCCACGATGCGCGCGTTCAGGAAGTATTCGAGCTTGTGGATCAGGATCAGGAACGCCAGCGCCGTCACCGCCGCCGGCAGGCTGACCGTGAGCGCGATCGCCACGATCAGCGTGTTCGAAATCAGATTGCCGATCACCGGCAGCAGGCCTACCACGAAGGTCACCACCACCAGCATCTTTGCAAGCGGCAGCGGCGCGTGCACCACCGGCAGCACCAGCAGCAGGAACAGCCCCGTGAAAACGGTGTTGATGGCCGAAATCTTCACCTGCGCGAACACGATGCGGCGAAACGCGTCCGCGAAACGCGAGACGCGCGCGACAAACGCCGTCGACAGCGGCAGCCGCGTGGCGTTCTTCTGCGCACCGATCGCGATGATCGCGCCGATGATCATGCCAATCACGATATGACCCAGGATGCGCGCCGCGTTCTTGCCGCCCTGGCCAAGCTGGGTGGCGTGCTCGTGCATCAGCGCGAGCGCCTTGAGCTTCATCTGCGCGACGTCCACGGGCAGATAGGAGGCGATGGCGTCGGGAATGCGCCCGCGCGCCTGATCGACGAAGGTCATCATCTGCGCCATGACCTTCTGCACGCTCGGCACGTCGTTTTCGAACTGCTCGATTACGCCCACCGTGAGGCCGGTGAGCACGCCCACGATCACGATCGACACCAGCACCACCGAAAGCCAGCGCGCGCGGCTGCTCGACATGCGCCGCTCGATCAGCGGTGAAATCGTGTGCACGAGTTGATAGACGAGCATGCCCGCGAGCAGGGCGCCGAGCAGGTTCAGATGCAGCACCGCCCACATCCCGCCGATCGCGGCCAGGTAGCTGCCGATTTCCACCGCCGACAGCTTCGGCAAGCTCATATCGCTCGTGAGCCTCACGGGCCGGGGCCGCAGATCGCGCACCTGCTGCTTGTCGTTCGCTGTGTCGGTCGCTTCGTTGCGCTTGGCCATGTTGCGTGTATTCCGTCCCCAGACCCTTGGGGGCGCGCGGCCCCCGTTCCGTTGTGTGCGCAGCCTTAGTGAAAACCTGCGCTGCGTGTTTGCCCAGCTTGTTGCCCGACTCTGTTTCTGACTGCGTGACCCACTACGTGCCCGAAGCCGTATCGAGCGCGGCGACCTTGCCGCCCGAGCGCTTGAGCAGCGGCGCGAGATAGCGGCCGGTGAAGCTGGCCTTCGACTTCGCCACCTGCTCGGGCGTGCCTTGCGCCACGATCTGGCCGCCGCCCGCGCCGCCTTCGGGACCCATGTCGATGACCCAGTCTGCCGTTTTGATTACATCGAGATTATGCTCGATGATCACGACTGTATTGCCCTGATCGCGAAGCCGGTGAATCACTTCGAGCAGCAGGGCGATGTCGTGGAAGTGCAGGCCGGTGGTCGGCTCGTCGAGGATGTAGAGCGTGCGGCCGGTGTCGCGCTTGGACAGTTCCAGCGACAGCTTCACGCGCTGCGCCTCGCCGCCCGAGAGCGTGGTGGCCGACTGGCCAAGGCGGATATAGCCCAGACCCACGTCCAGCAAGGTCTTGAGCTTGCGCGCGACGACCGGCACCGCCTTGAAGAACTCGTAGGCGGTTTCCACCGTCATGTCGAGTACTTCGCTGATGTTCCGGCCCTTGTACTGGATCTCCAGCGTCTCGCGGTTGTAGCGCTTGCCGTGGCAGACGTCGCACGGCACGTACACGTCAGGCAGGAAGTGCATTTCCACCTTCAGCACGCCGTCGCCCTGGCAGCTTTCGCAGCGGCCGCCCTTGACGTTGAAAGAGAAGCGTCCGGATTCGTAGCCGCGCTCCTTGGCCGCCGGCACGCCCGCGAACAGTTCGCGGATCGGCGTAAAGAGGCCGGTGTAGGTGGCGGGGTTCGAGCGCGGCGTGCGGCCGATCGGCGATTGATCGACGTTGATGACCTTGTCGAAGTGCTCCAGGCCCTCGATGGCCTCGAACGGCGCCGGTTCCGCCGACGATCCGTACAGATGCTGCGCGACCGCGTGGTAAAGCGTGTCGTTGATCAGTGTGGACTTGCCCGAGCCCGACACGCCCGTCACACAGGTCAAGAGGCCCACCGGCAGGTCGAGCGTAACGTGCTTGAGGTTGTTGCCGTAGGCCTCGACAATGCGCAGGCGGCGCTCGCCGGGCTCCATGCGCTCGTCCGGATAGTCGATGCGGCGCGCGCCCGACAGATACTGGCCCGTCATCGAGGCCGGATCGCTCTCCACGTGCTTGGGCGTGCCTTCGGAAATCACCATGCCGCCGTGCTCGCCCGCGCCCGGCCCCATATCGACCACATAATCGGCCATGCGGATCATGTCTTCGTCATGCTCCACGACGATCACGGAGTTGCCCAGGTCGCGCAGGTGCTTGAGCGTGGAAATCAGGCGATCGTTGTCGCGCTGATGCAGGCCGATCGACGGCTCGTCCAGCACGTACATCACGCCCGTCAGGCCCGAACCGATCTGCGACGCCAGCCGGATACGCTGCGCCTCGCCGCCCGAGAGCGTTTCGGCGCTGCGGTCGAGCGACAGGTAATCGAGTCCGACGTTATTCAGGAACATCAGCCGCGCGACGATTTCCTTGACGACCTTGTCGGCGATCTCGCGCTTGGCGCCTTCGAGGCGCAGCGTCTGGAAGTAGCCGAGCGAGTCGCGCAGCGGCCAGCCGCTCACCTCGTAGATGGCGCGCGCGTCTTCATTCATGCCGATGCGCACGAAGCGCGCTTCGCGGCGCAGTCGCGTGCCTTCGCAGTGCGGGCAGGCCTGATTGTTCTGGTATTTCGAGAGTTCTTCGCGCACCGCGGACGAATCGGTCTCGCGATAACGGCGTTCCAGATTCGGAATGATCCCTTCGAACACATGTTCGCGCACCGAGGTGCGGCCGCGCTCGTTGATGTACGAGAACGGGATTTCCTGCTTGCCCGAGCCGTACAGCAGGATTTTGCGCACTTTCTCCGGCAGGTCTTCGAAGGCCGTGTCGATATCGAAGTCGTAGAACACCGCCAGGCTTTGCAGCATCTGGAAGTAGAACTGGTTGCGCCGGTCCCAGCCCTTTACCGCCCCCGCCGCGAGCGACAGCGACGGATGCGCGACCACCCGCTTCGGATCGAAGAAGGTGATCTGGCCCAGGCCGTCGCATTCCGGGCACGCGCCCATCGGGTTGTTGAACGAGAAGAGGCGCGGCTCCAGCTCCGGCAGCGAGTACGAGCAGATCGGGCAGGCGAATTTGGAGCTGAAGAGGTGCTCCTTGTTCGTGTCCATTTCGAGCGCGACCGCGCGGCCTTCGGCCAGACGCAGCGCGGTTTCGAACGATTCCGCGAGGCGCTGCTTCATGTCCGGGCGCACTTTCAGGCGGTCCACCACCACGTCGATGGTGTGGCGCTCGCTCTTCTTGAGCTTGGGCAGCGATTCCACCTCGTAGATCTTCGCCTCGCCTTCATTGGCCGTGCCGCCGCCCGAGCGCACGCGAAAGCGTACGAAACCCTGCGCCTGCATATCGTCGAAGAGTTCGGCGTGCTCGCCCTTGCGGTCCACGATCACGGGCGCGAGGATCATCAGCCGGGTTTCCTCGGGCAGCGCGAGCGCGGCGTCCACCATCTGCGACACGCTTTGCGATTCCAGCGGAATCTCGTGGTCGGGGCAGTACGGCGTGCCCACACGTGCGTAAAGAAGTCGCAGGTAGTCGTGAATTTCGGTGACCGTGCCGACCGTCGACCGCGGGTTATGCGAGGTGGCTTTCTGCTCGATGGAAATAGCCGGCGACAGACCCTCGATCAGGTCGACGTCGGGCTTTTCCATCAACTGCAGGAACTGGCGCGCATAGGCCGAGAGGCTTTCCACGTAACGGCGCTGGCCTTCCGCGTAAAGCGTGTCGAAAGCCAGCGAGGACTTGCCCGAGCCCGACAGCCCGGTGATCACCACGAGCTTGTGGCGCGGCAGGTCCAGATTGACGTTCTTGAGGTTGTGGGTTCGGGCCCCACGGATACGGATCTGTTCCATGAACCTGCGGGAGAAAGGGAGGCTAAACCTGCTACTATAACGACTTTTCCAGACCGCCGTTACGGCTTCCTGACGGTCTTTGAAAGGGTCCTGACGTGCGCCTGACGCATCGTACGCGGGCCCTGCAAGCGAAGCGACTGCTCTTGCATGCGACCCAGGCCTGCGCGCCGGGCCACGGTCGGCGCCACCGGCGCTCATGACCGCACGACCGGTGGGCAGCGGCGGCCTAAACACAAAACGCTCCGATGTCCTCCAACTCACCCGCTACCTCTTCACGCATGAGCGCGCCCGAAGTGCGCGCGACCGTGTCGCTTGCCGCGATCTTCGCGCTGCGCATGCTGGGCCTGTTCATGATCATGCCGGTGTTTTCGGTGTACGCGAAAACCATTCCCGGCGGCGACAACGTGCTGCTGGTCGGCATTGCGCTGGGCGCGTACGGCGTCACGCAGTCGCTTCTGTACATCTTCTACGGCTGGATTTCCGACAAGATCGGGCGCAAACCCGTGATCGCAGCGGGCCTTGTGATCTTCGCGATCGGCAGCTTCGTCGCGGCGGGCGCGCATGACATGACGTGGATTATCGTCGGTCGGGTGATTCAGGGCATGGGCGCGGTGTCGTCGGCAGTGCTCGCCTTTATCGCCGATCTGACCTCGGAGCAGAACCGCACCAAGGCCATGGCGATGGTGGGCGGCTCGATCGGCCTGTCCTTCGCGGTGGCGATCGTGGGTGCGCCGGTGGTGTTCCACTGGCTCGGCATGAGCGGCCTGTTCGCGGTGGTGGGCGTGTTCTCGATCCTCGCCGTGGGCGTGGTGCTGTGGGTGGTGCCCGATGCGCCCAAGCCCGTGCATGTGCGCGCGCCGTTCTCCGAAGTCCTGCATAACGTGGAACTGTTGCGCCTGAATTTCGGCGTGCTGGTGCTGCATGCCACGCAGACGGCGCTGTTCCTCGTGGTGCCGCGTCTGCTCGTCGATGCCGGTCTGCCGGTCGCGGCACACTGGAAAATTTACCTGCCGGTGATGGGCCTGTCTTTTGTCCTGATGGTGCCTGCCATCATTGCGGCAGAGAAGAAGGGCAAGATGAAGGCGGTGGTGGTATCGGCCATTGGCCTTATCCTGATTGGCCAGCTTCTGCTCGGCTCGCTTGCGCATACCATTGCAATCGTGGCGGCCGTGCTGTTCGTCTACTTCCTCGGCTTCAATATTCTGGAAGCGTCGCAGCCTTCGCTGGTGTCGAAGCTCGCGCCTGGCACCCGCAAGGGCGCGGCCACCGGCGTGTACAACACCACGCAGTCGATCGGCCTCGCGCTGGGCGGCCTGGTGGGCGGCTGGATGCTCAAGCACGAAGGAGCAAGCGCGGTTTTCTATGCGTGCTCTGGGCTGGTTCTGTGCTGGCTTATAATCGCGGCCAATATGAAGGCTCCGCCCAAACGGGCCGAAGCCAGACAGGCGTAAGCCTCAACAGACACATTGGCGAACAGCGGTTCGCGCCCGGCAGTCGCGCAATGACTGCAATGCGTGCGCATCGAGCAACATGAGCGCGCGGCCGCTTCTCGCAACTGAATCAACAGGAGAATTTCATGGCATCCGTGAACAAGGTGATCCTCGTCGGCAATCTCGGCGCCGAGCCGGAAGTGCGCTATCTGCCGAGCGGCGACGCCGTGGCGAACATCCGCCTCGCAACGACCGACCGCTATAAGGACAAGGCGTCCGGCGAGTTCAAGGAAATGACCGAATGGCACCGCGTGGCGTTCTTCGGCCGTCTGGCTGAGATCGTCTCGCAATACCTGAAGAAGGGTTCGTCGGTGTATATCGAAGGCCGCATCCGCACGCGCAAGTGGCAGGCGCAGGACGGCACCGACCGTTACTCGACGGAAATCGTCGCGGATCAGATGCAGATGCTGGGCGGCCGCAGCGGCGCCGGTGCATCGGCAGACGCCGATATGGGCGACGACGGCGGTTACAGCCAGCAGTCGTCGGCGCCGCGCGGCGGTGGCCGTGCTTCGGGCGGCAACGCGGGCGGCGGCGCTCCGCGTTCGAGCGGCGGCGCTAGCGGCGGTGGCCGCCCGAGCGCCCCGGCTGGCGGCGGCTTCGACGAAATGGACGACGATATTCCGTTCTGAGCGTCCGGCCACGCAGCATCCCATTCAAAACGCCCTTGCAGCATTGCCGCTGCAAGGGCGTTTTTCGTTGGGGTTTCGCTTTTCGTATTCCTCCGATTCAGGCGACGAGGCGCGCTCCCTAAGCTGATTTCCCACGACGCGCGGCAGGATGCTGCGCCCCACCGGAGTTCAGCCATGAGTCCCAGCCCGCTTATCGATCTCACCCGCCTGCAGCAGATTCCCGCTGCGTCTTACTCGCGCGCTTCGGCGTCCGGTTGCTTCGTCGCTTTCTTGCGGCGCTTTTTTGGCTGAACTTATCGACAGAATTTTTTGGCAACCCAACGTTTTGTCGAACGGTTTTGTCGGAGGGGGTTGACATTTTGTCGTAAACCGTCAAAATGTCATTCATGACGAAGCCCGCACTACACCACGAAAACCAGCTCCTGCTGCGCGAGGGCCGCAAGATCGTCGAGGCGCTCGGCCAGACGCTGGCGCCGCTCGTCGAGGTTCTGCTGCACGATCTCACGACACCGGAGCGATCGGTCGTCGCCATCGCCAACAATCTGTCGGGCCGTCAGATTGGCGATGCCGCCACCGAAATGGGTCTCGCGCGCATCGCGGACCCAGGTTTTCCCGATGTCGTCGCCAACTATCCGAATCGCTTTCCTGATGGACGGGCGGTCAAAAGCACATCGATCGGCCTGAAGAACAGCGCGGGCGAGTGCGTCGCGGCCATCTGCCTGAATATGGACGTGTCGCTGCTCGGCGCGGTCACGGCGGGCCTTGGCCAACTGATGCAGACCGGCGCGGCCGCGCCCGTCGCCGAAACGCTCGCGCCGCACGGCGGCGGCGAGGCGCGCGACACCATCCGCGTCGCGCTCGAACGCTTCGCTGCCGCGCGCAACACCACACCTATCGGCATGACGCTCGCGCAGCGCCGTGAAGCGGTGCGCGAGCTCGCCGAAAGCGGCCACCTGAACCTGCGCCACGCGCTTGCCGAAGTCGCGCGCACGCTCGGCGTGGCGCGCCCGACCGTCTATTCCTACCTGCCCAGCGAGCATCGATCATGAGTACCTTGCCGATTTCCTACGAAGACGTGGCCGCCGCCCACGAGCGCATTCGCGGCGTCGCGCATCGCACGCCTGTGCTGACTTCGCGCACTGCGAACGCGCTCGTCGGCGCGGACCTGTTCTTCAAGTGCGAGAACTTCCAGCGCATGGGCGCGTTCAAGTTTCGCGGCGCGTACAACTCGATCGCGCAGTTCACGCCGCAGCAGAAGCAGGGCGGCGTGATCACGTTTTCGTCGGGCAACCATGCGCAGGCGATCGCGCTTTCGGCGCAACTGCTCGGCGTGAAGGCCGTGATCGTCATGCCGAAGGACGCGCCCGCCGTGAAGGTCGAAGCGACGCGCGGCTACGGCGGCGAAGTCGTGTTCTACGACCGCTACACGGAAGACCGCGAAGCGCTCGGCCAGCGACTGGCCGATGAACGCGGCCTCACGCTGATTCCACCTTACGATCACCCGCATGTAATGGCGGGGCAAGGCACGGCGGCGAAGGAACTGTTCGAGGACGCGGGCGGACTGGACGTGCTGCTCACGCCGCTCGGCGGCGGCGGGCTGCTGTCGGGCAGTGCGACCGTGGCGCACGCGCTCGCCCCCGGCTGCACGGTGCTCGGCGTGGAACCGGAAGCGGGCAACGACGGCCAGCGCAGTTTCCAGTCGGGCGAGATCGTCCACATCGACACACCCAAGACCATCGCCGATGGCGCGCAGACCCAGCATCTGGGCAACTACACCTTTGCGGTGATTCGCGAGCGCGTGCAGGAGATCGTCACCGTGAGCGACGCCGAACTCGTCGAGACGATGAAGTTCTTCGCGAGCCGCATGAAGCTGGTGGTGGAACCGACTGGCTGCCTCGCGGCGGCGGCGGTGCTGCAACGTAAGCTGGATGTGCGCGGCAAGCGCGTGGGCATCGTGATTTCGGGCGGCAATGTGGATCTGTTGCGTTTCGCGGATCTGGTGAGCGCAAAAGACTGACGCGTTCGCAGCGACTCGCGGCCCGCTCCTCTAGCCGAGCAGGGCCGCGAGCGCCTCGCGCGCATGACTCACCTGCGGGTTCTCGCCGGGCCGCCCCGGCAAGAGATGAAACTCCGCCGCCGGCAACGCCGGCAGCCCGAACGAAGCGGGGCAGGCCTCCACGCCGTCGCCAATCGCCGATTCGTTCAGACACGAAATCCCCAATCCCGCCTTGAGCGCCAGTTGCAGACCGGCCACGCCCGACGCCGAATGCGAAATCAGATACGGCATGCGCGCGCGTTCCAGCAGCTTCACCACATAGCGCTGCAATTGACACGTCGACGGCAACAGCACCAGCGGCCACGGCGGCGCGAGCGAGCCATGCTCGCGCAGCGTTTCGCGCGCGCCGACCCACACCAGCTTCTCGCGCCGGATCACGGTGCTCTGGCGCGCGCCCGCTGCGCTGCCCGGGGTTGCGGCGCGGTTCGCGCGACTGGACGGCGCATCGACCATGCGCAGCGACAGGCCGATATCGAACATGTCGTCGTGCGCGCCCGCATCGATCACGGCGCTCGGCAGCACCGTCACATGCAGGCGCAGGCGCGGATGCTGGCTGGCGAAGCGCCGGATGATGGCGGCCACGTCGTGCGGCCGGTAGTAATCGGTGATGGCCAGGCGCAGCTCGCCGTCGAGCGAGCGCCCAAGCATGTCGTCGAAGGCGGCGTCGCACATCGCCACGATGCGGCGCGCATGCTCCACGAGTTTCGCGCCCGCCGGCGTAGGCGCGACGCCTTGCTTGCTGCGCACGAACAGCGGCTGGCCGATGCGTTCTTCGAGCTTCTTCAACTGTTCGCTCACGGAGGACTGCGAAAGAAATACGCGCTCCGCAGCGCCCGAGACGCTGCCTGCTTCCGTCACGGCGAGGAAAGTGCGCAATTGCGCGAGATCGAGACCGCGTGCGTTCATGTTGAAGCTGTCCGTGCATTCTGCATTTTATGTTTCGGTAAATCCGATCATGTCGATTGGATATTCCCGCTTTTCCGATAGATGGTGCGCCCTTAGCATGGCCGCAGTCAATGCATTTCTGGAGGCGGACATGGCTTGCTCAGGGGAACACGCGACGGGGCGCGCGGCGTCGCATCGCTGGAAGGTGCTGGGTGTCGGCGTTGCAGCCAATGCGAGTTTTGCGGCGGCGTTTTCGGGGATTCCCGCCACTGCGGTGTGGTTGCGCCACGCCTACGCCATCAGCACGGGGGAGCTGGGCGTTGTGCTGGGCATGCTCGGGCTTGGCATCGTGCTCAGCGAGTTGCCCTGGGGACTGCTGACGGATCGCTGGGGCGACCGGCGCGTGCTGCTGCTGGGGCTGGCTTCGACGATGGCGGCGCTGGTTGCGATGGCGGCATGGGGCGCGCCGTCCCGCGGCCATGTGCCAAGTCCGCAGGCGCTGGCGGCGGGCTTTCTCGCAATTGGACTGCTGGGCGGCAGCGTCAATGGATCGAGCGGGCGGGCCGTGATGGCCTGGTCCGGGCCTGGCGAGCGCGGCCTCGCGATGAGTATCCGGCAGACGGCAGTCCCCTCGGGCGCCGCTATCGGCGCGTTGCTGTTGCCGGCGCTCGCGGCCCATGCGGGCTTCGCGTGGGTGTATGGCGCACTCGCGGCAATGTGTCTTCTGTCTGCAATCCTTACGATTTTGTGGGTGCGCGAGCCTGACGTGCTTCCGCATGAGGCAACGGCAACGGGCACGATCGCTGCCGTGGTGACGGCGCGCTCGCCGTTGATGCGCGCGCAGGTCTGGCGCATGGTCGGCGGCATCGCGGCGCTGTGCATTCCGCAGGTTGCCGTGATCACGTTCGCGAGCGTTTTTCTCCACGATTTCGGCCATGCGGGTGCTGCGGTGGCAGGCGGGGCGCTCGCATCGGTGCAGCTCGGTGCGGCGGTCATGCGCGTCTGGAGCGGCCGATGGACCGACCGGCGTGCGAACCGCAATGAATATCTGCGTGCGTGCGCAGCGCTCACGGTTGCGCTTTTCGCTTTGCTGGCCGCGGCGACGGCATGGTGCGCTCACACAGTTCATGGGGCGCCGGGCATGCCGCTGTTCGGCACGATCGGACTTTTGATCCTGCTGGTGGCGGGCGGCATCGCCGCGTCCGCGTGGCACGGCGTGGCATTCACCGAACTGGCCACGCTCGCGGGGCATGGCCGTGTGGGCAGCGCGCTCGCGATGGGCAACACGGGCGCGTTCATTGCGTTCTGGCTCGCACCATCCGTCATTCCGATGCTGCTGGCGGGCACCGGTTGGCCGTCCGTGTGGCTGGCGGCGGCGGCGTGTGGCGCGCTCGCGTGGCCGGCATTCGCGCGCGCGCCTGCCAACCGGCTGCAGATGGATGGCGCGATTGACGTTGTCGCGCGGCCAGCTGGACGCAAGACCGGCAAGCGCGCCGTTGTTTGAGGCGCGCGATAGAAAAAGTGCGGGAGCGGTGAGCAGGAACGTCGTGAAATTTACCTCTATCTAATGCGCATAATCTGGCAATTGTTGATTTTTGGTTGAAATCTGCTGATTAGGAAATTTCCTATTCTGGCGTTCTTTAATCAATGTTCAGATGGTGCTTTCAGAAAGGTTGCGTGCGATGCAACGACATGCAGCGACATGCAACGACGAAAATGATGCGGCCGGGTGAGGGTTCGGGCACGCATCGGCCGATCCGATACCCCTACAACATCGAGAGAGAGCCACCTTGAAGCTCAGAGTCGTCCTTGCTGACGATCATCCATTCGTATTGCTCGGTGTGCGTTCCGCGCTTGAGGCGGCAGGCGATATTCATGTCGTCGGCGAAGCGTCCGGCCCGAGCGCTCTTTTCTGCACGCTCGAAAAAGTGCCGTGCGATATCGTGCTCACCGATCTCACGATGCCAGGCGAGCCAGGCGCATCGCAAGACGGGCTCACCCTTGTTCGTCGCCTGCGGCGCGACTGGCCAGAATTGCGCACCGTCGTGCTCACCAGCATTGCCAATGTCGCCATCCTGCGCGCCGTCATGAACACTGGCGTGACCGCGCTGATCCGCAAAAGCGAGCCGATGGACGAGCTGGTGGCGGCGGTGCGCGGCGCGGGCAACGGGCTGCGCTACGTGAGCCGCTCGATCCTCGACGAACTGGCGGCGACGGGCACGGAGCGCACCGAAGGCATGCGCGCGCGCCGTCTTTCGCCACGCGAATCGGAAGTCATCCGTCAATTCGTGCGCGGCCGCACGATCACCGAAATCGCCCGCACGCTCGAACGCGATGTGCGCACGGTGAGCCGCCAGAAGCGCGACGCCATGGCGAAGCTCGGCGTGAGCAATGACGCAGGATTATTCGCGTTCGTCCGCGCTCACGGTTTGCTATGAAGACCCCGTCTTCGGTCCAGGCCGCCGTATGGCCAGCGAAAGCCGGTGCGGAGCCGAACCAGGAGCGCGGCGCGCGCGAGCCTACCCCAAACGACGCCGATTCCGATGCCGCGCAACCGGCGCAACCGCTCAGGCTGCTCGTCGCGGACGATCATCCTCTCGTGCTCTTCGCGCTCGACAACCTGATCGCCGCACAGACGAACATGCGCATCGTCGCGCGCGCGCAGACTATGGGGCAGCTTTTCGAGATCGCGGCGCACCATGCCTTCGATCTTGTCCTGATGGATCTGCACATGCCCAGCGACGGCTGCGAGGGGGGGCACGAAGCGATCCGCGCCTTCCAGCGCGAGCACGCGGGCAAGCCCGTCGTCGTGCTGACGATGGACGACGACGCCAAAGTGCTGCGCGGTGCGCTCGACCTCGACGTTGGCGGCCTGCTCAGCAAGCGCGACCGCATCGACCTGATTCCCGTCGCGCTTGCCTCGGCGATGGTGCAGGAGCAATACGTCGGGCCGTCCGTGCGAGACCTGCTTGAAAGGGCCTCGCGCGAGGAACGGCGTGCACATGTTCATAGGGTGCTGTCGCGGCGTGAATACGAAGTCCTGTCGCATTACGCCACCGGTCTGGGCGTGACCGGGATCGCCAGGTTGCTCGGGCGCAGCGTCAAGACCATCAGCGCGCAGAAGTGCGCGGCCATGAAGAAACTCGCGCTCAGCAGCGATATCGAGCTTTACCGGTTCGCGGTCGAGTGCGGCGTCGTGCCCCCGGAAGATACTGAATAAGCTTCGAATAAGCGTCGAGGCTTGTCTGTCAGAAATAGCCGTCGGATTGACTCGCGCACAGCCGCTCCGATTTCCTCGCATTTTCAGAGTTGTCCTATCTGATCGGGCGTTACGCCTGACCATAATTTTCAGTCGCGCAGCGCGAACTGTTGGGTAGCTTCAGGTCAGCTCGACTATTCCGATCTTGTTTCCAACAGGGCCGCGAGCTCAGTGGCAGCTTGCGCGCGGCAACTGGAAGGGGACACAGAACGATGAAGCTTGGCGAGCGATTGGCGGTCGAGGCCGCAGGCACGGCATGGCTCGTGTTCGTGGGCTGCGCGAGTACGGCGCTCAATACCAGCGCACCTGCGCAGGGCTGGAATGTCTTCGACATGGCCGCTGCCTTCGGCCTTGCGCAGGCCGTAGCGGCTTACGCGTGCGGCCGCGCATCCAGCGCCCACTTCAACCCCGCCGTCACGATCGGCTATGCCATTGCCGGGCGCTTTCCCACGCGCGACGTCGCCCCTTATATCGCCGCACAAACCGTTGGCGCGCTCGCGGGCGCCTCGCTGCTTGCGGTCGTTGCGAGCGGACGGCCCGGCTTCGATTTCATGGTTTCGGATTTCGGCAGCAACGGCTATGCGGAACATTCGCCAGGCGAGTATGCGTTCGGCGCCGTGCTCGCCGTCGAACTCACCATGACGTTCGCTTTCGTGCTCATCCACCTTGTGATGTCCGGCTCGGAACGACGTCGCCGCGCAGCCCCGGCAGCGCTCGGCGCGTGCCTGACAGCGGTCAGTCTGATCGCGATTCCGGTCAGTAACGGCGGCATGAACCCGGCGCGCTCGACCGGGTGTGCGTTCTTCGTCGGCGACTGGGCGCTCGATCAACTGTGGCTATTCTGGGCCGCGCCGATGCTCGGCGGGATCGCCGCGGGCTGGCTTCACCGTTATGCGACGCGCCGCCGTCGCCGTATTGCGCCCGGTTCGGGCGGCCCGTTCGGCGGAGCCTGAGCCGCTTCATGAGCGCGCCGCCATGTGCCTCGCCGGTTGCCTTGCGGTCCACGCTGCGTGATTTCGCGCACGCGTGCGTGCTGTGCGTGATGATGGCGCTGGCATTGGCCGGTGTGCAGGTTCCGCGCCCGGCGTTGGCCGCGCAGACCGTCGCCTCGTCTGCGAGCGCGGGCGCAAAAACGGGCTCACAGACGGGCGCGCACACGGGCGCAAGCGGCTTGCCAGCCACATTGCGTGTCGGCATTGTCGCGGGCGGCTGGCCGCCGCTCGAATTTCTCGACGGCGACACGGTGAACGGTTTCAGCGCGGACTACCTGCGTCTGCTCGCAGGTCCTGGCGTGCGGCTCGTGCCGCAGGTCTATCCGGACATGAGCGCGCTGCTGGCGGGCGCTTGCGCCGCCGAAATCGATATCGTCATGAGCATCGCGCGCCTGCCGCAGCGCGAACGCTGCCTCGCCTTTACGGTGCCGTATCTGAGCGGCAACAGCGCGTTCGTCACGCGCATCGGCAGCGAGGCGTACGCGAATCCGGCGCAGCGTCTCGCGCACGCCCGCATCGCCGTCGAACGCGGCTATGCGCTAGAAACGATCCTGCGCAAGCGCTTCGCGCAAGCCGATATCGTCGTGTTCCCGGATACCCGCGCCGCGCTGCTCGCACTCGCCCAGGGGCGCGCCGACGTCTATGCCGGATTTGCTCCGGTCGTGCATTACCTGCTTTCTCTCGCTGCCTGGCGTGGGCTGCGCGTCGCCTACGAGGAAGGCTATACGGTGCGCGAACTGCGCTTTGGCGTGCCGCTCGCGAGGCAGGCGTTGCGTGACCAGTTGAACGTCGCGGCGGGCGGCGTGCGGCCAGCGGCTGCGGCCGCGCTGCGCGTGCGCTGGCTGGGCAGCGGAGCCGACCCGGGCCGCGAGGCGCACAGCGACGGCCCGCGCGCCTCGCCGCTCGTGCTCGATCCGGCCGAGCGCGCATGGCTGCATTCGCTGCCGCCCTTGAAAGTGGGCTTCGATCCGGCATGGCAGCCGTTCATCTTCACGAGCGGGCACAACCGCACCACGGGTATGTCGAACGACTATCTCGACTATCTGGCCCGCGCGCTTGGCGTTGCCTTCGAGCGCGTGCCCGTTGCGAAATGGGGGGATGCCGACGCCGCCTTGCGGCGCGGCGATCTGGCGATGCTGGCCTCAGCGGGGGGCGATGGCGGCCTGAGTCCCGACACTCTTTACACGCGCGCGATCGAACACTATCCGCTCGTGATCGTGGGCCGCCGCGACGAGCCGATGGCGCGCGATGCGCGCGAACTCGCCAATCGGCGCATCGTGCTCGCGCCGCATGCGCCATCGGCGCAGCAGTTGTTCGGCGACGCGCTTCCGGTGCGCGTCGAACGCGCCGTAACGCTCGATGCGGGTCTCGCCCAGGTCCAGCGCGGCGACGCCGATCTGCTGGTGGGCAACGCCGCTGCGCTTGATGCACCGCTGAGCCGTCAATATCTCGAATCGCTGAAAGTGGTCGGCGCGTCAGGCACCGACGAATCGACAACCTTCGCGGTGCGCCGCGATCTTGCTCCGCTCAATGCGCTGATCGATCGCGCGTTGGACGCGATGTCGCCCGTCGAACAGCAGGAAATCCGCAATCGCTGGACGGCCGCCGCGCTCGAGCGCCGTGGTGGCTGGAGCATGAACGCGCTGCGGCTGCTGCCTTTCGTGATCGCCTTCGGCGTGGTGCTTCTCGTGACGCTGCGCGCCTACATTCTGTTGCAGCGGGAGATGCGCGGGCGACGCCGCGCGGAGCAGGTGCTGGCGAGGCAGGTCGAACTGCAGGACACCATGACGGAGATGATCCCGTACCCGCTCGGCGCGCGGGATCTGGAAAACCGCTATCTGGCGGTGAATCGTGCCTATGAGGAGATGACCGGCCTGCAGCGCGGCGAGGTACTGGGCCGCACCGGCGCGGCGGTGGCCGCATGGGGCGAGGAAAACAGCCGCCGCGTGGATGCGCTGTACGCAAAAACGATCGACGAAGGTGAGAGCCAGCGGGTCGAATTCGTGTTCGACGCGCCAGTTGGGCAGGGCGTGCCGGAGGGCGGCCGGCGGCATGGCATCTTCTGGACGCGCCTGTGCCGCGACGCTCGCAATGCGCCGTACTGCGTGCTGGGCACGATGATCGACATCACCGATATCCGTCGCGCCGAAATGCGCGCGCGCGCGTCCGAGCGGCTGCTCTCGGATGTCACGGGGTCGCTTCCGGCGATCGTGTTCCAGCTGCGGCGCAGCGCCAACGGGCAGTACACCTTCCCCTACCTTGGCGGCGATACGCAACGTCTGCTCGGCGAAGCGGCCACGCAACTCATGCGCACCCGCGTGCAGGATCTGTCGCGCGTGCATCGCGGCGATCGCGCGCGGCTTGCGGCGGCGCTCGAACGATCGGCACGCCTGCTTGCGCCGGTCAACGTCGAATTCCGTTTTCACGGCGCCACCGGGCTGCTGTGGGCGCGCGCGGAGTTCATGCCGCGCCGCGCCGAAGGCGGCGTGGTCGTGTGGAGCGGCTACGCCGTGGACGCCAACGTCGAACACACCCGTGCGGCCGAGCTGTCGCGCGCTCGCGATCTGGCCGAAGCCGCCTCGCGCGCGAAAGACGACTTTCTCGCCATGATGAGCCACGAAATCCGCACGCCGATGAATGGCGTGCTCGGTCTCGTGGAGGTGTTGGAGCGCACGCCGCTCAATCCCGACCAGACGCAGATGGTCGGCATGGTGCAGGAATCGGCGGGCGCGCTGCTACAGATCCTCGACGATCTGCTCGATTATTCGAAGATCCAGGCGGGGCGGCTGGTGATCGGTTCCGAGCCGTTCAATGTGCGCGAACTGGTCGATAGCGCCGTCGGCTTGCTGGCGGGACGCGCGCACGAAAAGGGCCTCAAGGTGCGCGTGGACGTCGGCGCGGGCGTGGCTGCGCAGTTGCGCGGCGACAGCGTGCGGCTGCGGCAGATTCTCTTCAATCTGCTCAGTAATGCGATCAAGTTCACGCCGCATGGCGAGGTCAATGTGACGGTGTCCGCGAGCGCGGTGGATGGCATTGCTGGCGGGGCCCGAGGGCAGCGCCAGAGCCTGTCGATTTCCGTCGCCGATACCGGCATCGGCATCGCCCAGCAAGCTCAGGCGCAGTTGTTCGAGCCCTTCGTGCAGGCAGAAACGTCGACGACGCGGCGCTTTGGCGGCACGGGGCTGGGACTCACGATCTGCCGCAAGCTGGCGGCGCTGATGGGCGGCAGGCTCGAACTGCGCAGTGAGATTGACCGCGGCACCTGCATGACGCTCCATATCGAATTGCCCGTCGAGACGCTGACGAGCGACGCGGACGGCCTGCGCGGCAAGCGCGCGATTGTGCTGTGCGACGACGTGCCGGTTGCCGAAGCATTGATGCACCTTGGCGTGGCGCTTGGCATGAAGATGTCGCGCATCGGGGCGACGCAGTCGACGCAATCGAAGCCATCTAAGCAACCGAAGCAATCGAAGCAATCGAGGCAACCGAAAAAAGCGGGGCAGGTGCCTGCCGGGCAGCGCTCCGAACTGCAGGCGCTGCGCAAGCTGGCGCAGCGAGGCGATGTCGACCTCGTGTTCGCGGTGGAGGCGTTGGCTGGCGAACTTGTCGATCTGCGCGTGCCGGTTATCCGCCTGACCGAAAACCCCAAGCCCAGCGGTTATCGGGTGGCGGAAAGCGGTGTGCGCGTGAGCGTCAACCCGCTTTCCTGGCACGGACTAGGCGCCGCCTGTGCCATGGCGATTGCCGGCCTGCCCGCGATGGCGGCGCGCCCCGCCGCTCCCGCCGAAGCGGCGCTGGTTGCCCCCGGGCGCGAAAGGGAATGCGCGGCGGGCCGACTGATCCTGGTTGCCGAAGATCATCCCGTGAATCAGGAACTGATCCGGCATCAGCTTGCGCTGCTGGGTTTCGCCTGCGATGTGGTCGACGATGGCGCGCAGGCGCTGGAGGCGCTCAGGCGCACGCGCTATGGCTGCCTCATCACCGATTGCCATATGCCGAACGTCTCGGGCTACGACCTCGCGCGCAGCGTGCGTGAAATGGAGTTCAAGCGGGATCGGCGCGAGGGTCCGACGCTGGTCAACACGGCGCGCCTGCCCATTCTGGGCATCACGGCAAACACCGCTCCCGAAAACCTGCGCCTGTGCCGCGAAGCCGGTATGGACGATTGCCTGATCAAGCCCACGCGCGTGGCGACGCTGCGCGAGCATCTGGCGCGCTGGTTCGGCGCGGAGAACGCTCATCGTGTGGCGCTGGAGGGGGGTGAAGGACGCAGCGCGGGAGAGGAGCAAGGCAGCATCGGCGGCACGGCGGCAGTCAACGAAATTGCGCGCGAGGGCGAGCCGCTCGATCTCGCGCACATGATCCAGGTGTGGGGCAGCGAAGCGACGGTGAAGACGCTGCTTGGTTCGTTCGTGAGCGCGGTGCGCGAGGATATCGACTCGCTGCCGGCCTTGCTGGAGGTCGTTGAAGTAGCGCGTCTACGCGAATGGCATCATCGGCTCGCGGGCGCCGTGGGCGTGCTGCAGTATCCGGCGCTGCTCGCCGTGCTCGAAACCTATCGCCGTCATATGAACTGTCATACGCCACAGCAACTGCGCGAAGAAGGCTTCGCGCTGATGCGAACCTGTCACGCCATGCTCGATGGCATCGAACAGCAGGCCGCGCTATTGCCGTGACGCCTGTTCGTGCCCGCGCTTCACTCAAGATGATCCGAAGATGGCGCGAAACTGGCAGCTCTGTCAGATACCGGAAAAAGTCGGCGAGCGCGCGATAAAAAGGGGAAAAACAGGCGAAAAACAGGCAAAAAAAACGCGGCCGGAGCCGCGTTCAAGCTTGGAGACCCTTCGATGAAGAGTCACTTCTCGCAAGACGAAGCATAGTTCGCGAGCCTCCAAAAATCGAGATAAAAACGATCAATTAACTATTACACGTTGTGCTGATAATCGCCTGGCGCGTGACTTCGTTCTGCCGAAACCAGTCCACCGTGAAATCGACGAACGAACGTGTTTTTGCCGGAACGTGGCGGCGGCCGGGATAGACCAGCGAGAGTTCCTTGTCTGCGTCGCGGATTTCATAACCGGCAAGCACGCGCTTGAGCGCGCCTTGCGCGAGATCGGCGGCCACCTGAATGGCCGGCAGGATCGTGATGCCCATGTCCGCGAGCGCCGCCTGCCGCAGCATTGCCGAGTTGTTGACGGCGTAGACCGGTTCGATCCGCACGGGCACGCGCGCGCCACTGGCGTCGTCGAAATGCCATTCGTTGCCGTGAATGTCCGCCGACGGTGCGAGCAGCGTGTGTTGCGCAAGTTCCGCTGGATGCAAGGGGGCGCGATGCGCGGCCAGATAGGCGGGCGAGGCTACGGCAACCGGTGCGACGCTCACGAGCGGACGCCGGATCAGCGTGCCGCCGCTCACCTGGCGCGGCGCGACGATTCCCACGTCGAAGCCTTCTTCGATGAGATCGACGGGGCGATGCAACAGCGTGAGGGTGAGACGCACCAGACCGAAAGTGGCGAGATATTGCCGGAGCAGCGGCGTGAGGCCGTGCAGCGAAAACGACGCATGTGCCACCACGCGCAAGGTGCCCGAAGGCACCGAGACGCCGTGCGCGATCTGTGTTTCGGCGCGTTCGAGATCCTCCAGGACTTGCCGACACGTCTGAGCGTAGCTGCTGCCCGCTTCGGTTAGCGAAATACTGCGCGTGTTGCGATTGATGAGCCGCGTATTGAGATGCGCTTCAAGCAGCGCGATGTAACGCGTGACCACGGCATTCGACATGTTGAGGCTGGCGGCGGCGCGGCCAAACGAACCGTTATCCGCAACGCTCACGAATACGCGCATGGCCTGCAGCTGATTGATGGTCTTGGGACGCGTCGACATGACATGCAGCAGCGCGGCAAAGCGCCGTTGTCCAGAAAGTGAATGGCGAGAGTCGCCGGATAGTACCGGTACGAACAGGCGCAGTTAATAGGATGCGTCTTAATCCATCGCTGTCCTGAAATTTGTGCGTTGCATTGTGACAACGATATATCGGGATAGGTTTTCGCGGGCGGATTGAATCTGAAAATTTGAGATTGATTGAACGCGTTATGCATCAAGCCATTGCGCGTTTCACGACGACACTATTCGACTTCTTCGAAAAGCTTTTTGTGCCGCTGCGGGATGGCCGCGCTAAAAGTGATGCCAATAAACTTCGGCTTGCAAATTAAAGCGGCGTCGTGTTTGCGACGTGGGACACGGCGCGCCAGCGTACTGCCGGCGAATGTGTACACCCCGGCAAAATTGTTTTACACCGAAGGAATCGTTATGAAAAAGAGTCTGGTTATCGCGGCCGCAGTCGCGGCTACTTTCGCATCGGCGTCGTATGCACAAAGCAGCGTGACGCTCTACGGCGTCGTCGATGCCGGTTTCACCTATACGACCAACATCGGCGGCAAGGCTGACTACGCCATGACGAGCGGCAACGTTCAGGCAAGCCGTTGGGGCCTGCGCGGCGTTGAGGACCTGGGCGGCGGGCTCAAGGCGATCTTCACCCTCGAAAGCGGTTTTGACGTCATGAACGGCAGGCAGAATGGCAGCCTGTTCAATCGTCAATCGTATGTCGGTCTGTCGCAGGCGCAATACGGCACGGTGACGTTCGGCCGCCAGTTTGACTCGGTGGTCGACTACGTTGGTCCGCTGACCGCGGTCGGCACCTGGGGCGGCACCTACATGGCGCACGTGCTCGACAACGACAACGGTAACGCCACCTTCTCGCTCAACAACGCTGTCAAGTACACGAGCGGCAACCTCTCGGGCTTCCAGTTCGGCGGCGCGTATGCGTTCTCGAACCAGGCTGGCGGCTTCGCCAACAACCGCGCTTACAGCGCAGGTATGAGCTACAACTACGGCGGCCTGCGTCTGGGCGCTGCCTACCTGCAGGCGCAAGGCCTCGACCGCGGCAATGCGGGTGGCGCGATCGTCGGCGCACCGCTCGTCGGCGCGATCAACGATACGTATCGCCAGCGCACTTGGGGTGCCGGCGCAAGCTACGCCTACGGCCCGATGGTCGGCGGCGTGGTCTTCACGCAGTCGCGTCTGAGCGCAAGCAACAATGCCGCGCGCTTCAACAACATCGAAGCCAACGTGCGTTACAACCTGACGCCGGCGCTGGCCATCGGCGGTATGTACACGTACACGAACGCGCTTGGCAACGCCATCGACTCGGGCACGGGTAGCCGCTCGGCGCACTGGAACCAGTTCGGCCTGCAAGCCGACTACGCGCTGTCGAAGCGCACCGACGTCTACCTCGAAGGCGTGGGCGTGTGGGGCGCAGGCCAAAATGCAGTTGGCCTGACGGAAGTCGGCTACACCTCGGACGGCGGTATCTCGTCGTCGAAGAACCAGGGCATCGTCTCGACGGGTATCCGTCACCGCTTCTAATCGGAGCGCATCGTGCGGCCGGGCATCGAATCGGGCCGCACACGAAGCTGGGTAGCAAAGTAGAAGGTAGTACTTGGGTTCAGAGCGCCGTTCGCGGCGCTCTTTTTTTGCCTGCGTTTTACCGGGATATTCCCAGCGTTGCGCCGCGAGAGGCAACGACGCTGCAAACGTCATCGGCGGATTTGCTCTAGCATGTGGCTACGCGACTGCGGCCGGGGAATCCTTTCAGTTAGTCCTTTCGGTTTGCTCTGGTGCGGCGCGTCACAACAACGGAGAAATCCCATGAAAGCGCTTCGCCCGCTCCAGCTTGCTCTCGCTCTGTGTGTCCTCGCTTCCGGCGCGGCCTTCGCCGATACCGTCGCGCTCAAGGCGGATCTCGAACCGTCCAGTGAAGTGCCGCCGCGTGTGAGTCACGGCCACGGCATGCTCAACGCCACCTTCGACACCTCCAGCAAATCGCTGAACTGGACTGTCACTTATGAAGGCCTGTCGACGCCGGTGACGGCCGCGCACTTCCACGGTCCCGCGCCGGTTGGCCAGAATGCGGGCGTGCAGGTGCCGATTCCCAAGGGCGAACTGGCGAGTCCGATCAAAGGCAGCGCCACGCTCAACGACAAGCAGGTCACCGATCTGATGGCCGGCCAGTGGTACTTCAACGTGCACACGCAACAGAATCCGTCGGGCGAGATTCGCGGTCAGGTTTTGCCGGCGAACTGATCGCCGGCGAGCCGATTCATGAGCCTGCAAAGCCGCTTCATCTGCTGGTGGCTGCGCCGCCGCTTCTTGCCGGTGACGCGCCGTCCCATCGATGTCGCGCGCACGCGCGTCAATACGCAGAAGCGCGTGTGGCTGCCGCCCGTGCCGGCTGGCTGGCAGTTGCGAGAGCAGTATCGTGACGTCGATGTGCCGCTGCGCGGCGAATGGCTCGTGCGCGAGGGCGGTGCACCGCGCACGATTCTCTATCTGCATGGCGGCGGCTATTACTTCTGTTCGCCCAGAACGCATCGCGCGATCACGTATGGCCTCGCCACGCGCGCCGATGCCGATGTCTTTTCGCTCGACTATCGGCTTGCGCCCGAGCATCCCTTTCCGGCCGCGCTCGACGATGCGCTGGCGGCCTACCGCCGTTTGCTCGCCGATGGCGTGCGGGCCGATTCGCTCGTGATCGCCGGCGATTCGGCGGGCGGCGGTCTGGCGCTGGCGACGCTCGTGGCCTTGCGCGATGCCGGCGGCGCGCTGCCGGCGGGGGCGTTGCTCTATTCACCGTGGACCGATCTTGCCGTGACGGGCGCGTCGATCCGCGAAAACGATGGCCGCGATCCGATGTTCTGCGGCGATGTCTTCGCGCGTGTGGCGGCGATGTATCTGGGGGACGCGAACCAGACGCGCGCAACCGATCCCTACGTTTCCCCGCTCTATGCCGATTATCGCGGCTTGCCGCCGCTCTACATGCTGGCGGGCAGCACCGAGACGCTGCTCGACGATACGCGCCGCGTCGCGCAACGAGCGCGTGCGGCGGGCGTGCAGGTCGAATGCAATATTGCGCGCGGTCTGCCGCACATCTGGCCGATCTACGCACCGTTCATGCCTGAGGCGCGGCGTTCGCTCGACGATTCGGCGCGCTTCGTCCAGCGCGTGACCACCGTTGATACGACGGCGCGCGCACAGAAAGCGGCTTCATCGAGCCACGCGCCTCAATCACCCCAATCACCTCAATCCAGCGAGAGCTCGATCTCCTCGTAAGCCGCCTGCACGGCGGCTTCGCCGTACTGGCGTTCGAGCCGGCGCACCGTGAAATGCCCGTGCGCGACGTTCTGGAAGTGGTCGATGAAGACGGTGTTGACCATCGCGCCCAGCACCGCGCCGATCGCCGGAATCGATTTCGCCGCAACCTGCTCGCTGACCTGCACGGAAAAGCGCGCCGCGACCGTCTGCATGAGCTTGAGCAGCGCCGCCGAGCCATGCGCGGCGAAACCCTTGGCCGCCATCTCCGACGACGCCTTCGACACCGCCTGCGCCAGCGCGCCGCGCACCACGAAATAACCGAAGTCGGCTTCATCGTCCGAGGCCGAGCGTCCGCCCATGCCGAAAACGGTGAGGCACTGGAGTTGGGTGTCGGCGTGCGTGATGTCTTCGCCCTCGCTGCGCGCGATGTCGCAGATGGAGCGAAACATCAGCGTGGTCGTGACCGGCAATTCGACTGGTAGCGCGAACAGGCCGAATGCGCCGCCTGCTGCGCCCGTGGTCGCGACCGCGAACTTGTGCAGCAGGTTGCTGGGTTTGGCGGGCGCGACAGCGGCGAGCGAGTTCGCGTCCAGTTGCGCCTGCTTGCCGAGCGTCCTGAGCGCGAGTTGCAGGCACTTGCGCAGCGCGGCCTGGGTGGCGTCGTTGACCTTGTCGTTGGCCACGCCGGGTAGTTTCGCGATCAGCTTTTCAATCGGCGCGCCGACGATGGCGGCCAGTTTCATGCCGAGCGGCGGCGTTTCGAGTTCGTGTTTGGCGCGCCTGAGCGCGGCGAGATCGGCTTCGGAAAAATCGTTGAGTGACGCCATAAGTCTCCCGAAATACGGTGCGAAAGAGGCGGCCGGGGCCGCTTCACCCCAGTTTACCGAGGAACGGCCGTGCTAAGATGTGAATCCTTTGACGCGTCAATCGTTGCGGGATCAAAAAATGGCCGTTCATACTGCCGCCCATCACTCTAGCGCTCAGGTGTTGCCGTTCCGGGAGTCGCTGCTGGCGATGCTCGGCGTTTCTTTTGTCGCCATGCTGGTCGCGCTCGACCAGACCGTCGTCGGCACCGCCTTGCCGACCATCGTCTCCGAACTGCGCGGCTTCGAGCTGTACGCGTGGGTCGCCACGTCCTATCTGCTTACCTCGGTTATTACCGTCCCCATTTTTGGCAGGCTCGGCGATTACTACGGCCGCAAGCCGTTCGTGATCGCGTCGATCGTCGTGTTCACGCTGGCTTCGGTGCTGTGCGGCGCGGCCAGCAGCATGTCCTTCCTCGTGGTTGCGCGCGGCTTGCAGGGCATCGGCGGCGGCATGCTGGTGGGCACGGCGTTCGCCTGCATCCCCGATCTCTTCCCCGATTCGGTCGTGCGCCTGCGCTGGCAGGTGCTGATGAGTTCGGCGTTCGGCATCGCCAATGCGATCGGACCGTCGCTCGGTGGCTTTCTCACCCAGTACTACGGCTGGCGTTCGGTGTTCTACGTGAATCTGCCGGTCGGGCTGCTGTCGCTGTTCTTCGTCTGGCGTTATCTGCCGCATCTGCGCCATATCGCGCACAAGGAACGCATGCGGCTGGACTGGCCCGGCGCGCTGCTGATCGCCGTGGCGCTTGGCAGCCTGCAACTGTTCGTCGAGCGGTTGCCGGAGCATGGTCTATCGCTCGCGGCGATCGGGCTGCTGGCAATTGCGGCGGCCGCCGCGTTGGCGCTCTGGCAGTGGGAGCGGCGCTGTGCGCAGGCGATCCTGCCCGTCGACATGTTCCGCAACGCCAGCCTCAACGCGCTTTTCACGCTCGCCGTGCTGGGCGGCTTCACGATGTTCTCATTGCTGTTCTACGCGCCGCTGCTGTTCCAGGGCGGCTTCGGCATGTCGCCGAACGAGGCGGGCGTGGTCATCACGCCGCTGGTGGTGTTCATCACGATTGGCAGCATTGCGAACGGGCGCATCGTGTCGCGCATCCGCAATCCCAATCGCATGCTTTACGTCGGCTTCGCAATGCTCGCGTTCGCGTGCTTCGCGGTCGCGCTCGCGTCGCACAACACGCCGCGCGGGCTGCTGATGGCGGTGATGATCGTCGGCGGGCTGGGGCTGGGCTTCGTGATGCCGAACCTTACCGTATTCGCGCAACAGACCGCGGGCCGCGAGCATCTGGGCATCGCCACGGCGTTGCTGCAATCGCTGCGCATGATCGGCGGGATGATCGGCACGGCGCTGACTGGCACGCTGGTGACGCAGCTCTATTCGAGCGGCGTACACAAGGCGCTGGAGGCCGATGGCGCGCTGCACTGGTTCACGCAACTCGCCGATCCTCAGATTCTCATTAACCGGAACACACAGGGCGCACTCGTTGGCGAACTGGCCAAGGCCGGGCACAATGGCGCGCCGCTGCTCGAAGCCGCGCGCGAGGCGCTGGTGGGCGCGATTCATCTGGGTATCGCGCTGGCGGCGGTGGTGGCGCTGGTGTCGCTCTGGCAGACGCGCCGCGTGCCGCTCATCAAGTTGCAGCGCAAGGTCGAGCCGGTGATCCACGCCGATTGAGCCGGCACGCAACTACGCACGCAACTACGCACGCAGCTGCGCACGCAGAACGCAATCCGCGAATCAGAATTCAGGCAGGAAAACACCGCATGGAAGCACAGGACCGCATCGCCATCATGCAGCAATTCGGACGCACCTATCGTGCGTTCATGTCGGCGTTCGAGGCGCAGGTGGGGCATCCGCTGCCGCGCTGGCGCATCCTGCTGGCGTTGCACGAGCAGGACGGTGCGTCGTCGCAGAAGCGTCTGGTCGAGCGCTTGCGGGTGGACCCGGGCGCGCTCACGCGGCAACTGAAGCCGCTGGAGTCGCTGGGCTGGATCGCGCGCAGCGCCGACGAGCGCGACAATCGCATCACCAACGTCAAGCTGACGGCCGCGGGCCGCGAAGTGGTGGAAGCGGGGCTGCCGCGACGCAACGAGTTCCTGCGCGTGGCGATGTCGCTTCCCGACGAGGCGCTCACGGCGCTGTCGGCCGCGCTGAGCATGATGGAGGAACGCATTGGACTGGCGGCGCAGGCCGCCGATGCGAGCCGCGCCGCCGATTGAAACACGCAAGGCCTGAACAGGCGCTCAGAAGAACGTTTCGATCACTTCCGTCACGCGATACTTGCCGTCGACCATCAGCACCTGACGCCACTTGTCGAAAGTGAGGCAGGGGTGCGAGATGTCGAAGCCGATCATGTCGCCCACCTGAATATCCGCGCCTGCGGGAATCTGCAGATAGGCGTGCTGATCCATCATCTGGAACACTTCCCAGCCTTCTTTCGCGTCGATCTCTCGCGGCGCGCCGTGGACTTCGCCGTCGCGCGCCGGACGATAGTGACGCGACGGCTCCGGAAAGCCCGCATCGAACGCCGCATCGCGCTTGCCGAAGCCGATGATCGCGCGGCCCGGTTCCGGAATCGACTGCACATACGCCCAGAGTTGCAGCGCGGGCAACAGCGCCGTGCCCATTTCGCGCGCGACCGGATTGCGCGAAAGAATGTCCGACTGCGCCTTCTTGTAGACGCCCACGTCATGCGACAGATAGCAGCCGGGACGCAGGATGACGTCGATCGTGCCCGCCTTGGCCGCCTGGGCGAATTCCTCGGCGACGATGTCGTACCACGCCGATCCCGCACCCGAAAGCAGTGCCGGCGAGCGTGAAAAACGGTCCGCCGCCGCGAGTTCTTCGGTCACGTTGAGCGCGTCGCGCAGGAAGGTGCGCACTTCGCTTTCCTCCTTGAGCACGCCCTCGTAGATTTCCACGCCCGCCAGGGCAAGCGAATCCGGGTAACGTTCGATCGCTTCCAGCACGGCGCGGCGCGTGTCCGCGTCGCGCACGCCGGTGCGTCCGCGCGGCACGCCCAGTTCCAGCAGCACTTCCAGCTTGCGATTGGCCTTGCGGAAGAATTCGCCCAATTGCTCGACGCCTTCCACGGAATCGACGAGGCAAAAGAATTCGAAGGTCTGGTCGCTCAATAGCTCGGCGATGATCGCCATATTGCGGCGGCCCACCAACTGGTTCGCCATCAGCACGCGCGAAATGCCGCCGCGATAGGCCGCGCGCGTCTGATGCGCGGTGGCGAGCGTGATGCCCCACGCACCGCCGTCGATCTGGCGGCGGAACAGTTGCGGCGCCATCGTGGTCTTGCCGTGCGGCGCGAGTTTCACGCCGTAGCGCGTGACGAATTCCTGCATCCACTTGAGATTGTGCTCGACGCGATCCGCATACAGAACGGCGGCGGGCAGGCTCACGTCTTCGGCGAGCAGATTCCATTCGAGGCGCGCGGCGTCCCCCAGTGGCACGCTCGCGCCAGGCACGTTGCCGAGGCCCTTGCTGTTCGGGTCGATCGTCGCACTCTGATAGTTTGTAACTTTCATTTTCGTTCGCTCCATATTCTCCATAACGCCTTATATTACGGGATAGACAGCTTGTGGCGTTGACTCGGTGATAGTACACAAAGTACCATCTCTGCGTGAAATGTTATTTATTAACAGAAGCCTCTCCGCGATCCCCTCTGAATCTTGCCCGACTCCCATGAATTCCGCCGTTGAGCCAGGCCGCTTTGATATCGTCGCGCGCATCGCACAATGCGTGCCGGATCTGCGTCCTGCCGAGCGCGACGTCGCCGCGCTGATCCTCGACGATCTTGCCGCCGCCGCGCGTGCGAGCATCGGCGAACTGGCGCAGCGCGCGGGCGTGAGCGTGGCGTCGGTCACGCGCTTCGCCAAGACCGTCGGTTGTCAGGATGTCCGCGAACTCAAGCTGCGCCTCGCCCAGGCGGCGGCGGTGGGCGAGCGCTTCCTGCGCGCCGTGCCGGCCGTTGCCCGCAAGCAGGAGGGCGAAGGCAAGGGCCGGCGCCGCAAGCAGCGCGCCGCCGAAGCCAGCGTCGAAGACGCAAGCGCCGACGTCTCGCTGGCCACGCGCGTCTACGAGGAGATTCACGGCGCGCTCGCGCGCAATCACGAACTGCTGCGCCAGGCGCCGTTCGCGGATGCCGCCGCGGCGCTCGCCAACGCGCGCATGATCTACGTGTTTGGCATGGGCGGCGGCTCCAGCGCGCTCGCCGACGAAATGCGCTTTCGCCTCGTGCGGCTGGGGCGGCCGGTCGCGTCATATCAGGACAGCCTGCTCCAGCGCATGGTCGCGAGCACGCTCGCGCCCGATTGCGTGGTCGTCGCGCTTTCCGTTACCGGGCGCGTGCCGGAACTGCTCGACGCGTGCCGCATCGCGCGCGATTACGGCGCGAAACTGATTGCGCTGACCGCGCCCGCGTCGCCGCTGGCGGCGCTCGCCGACTGGCTCGTGCCGATCGTCGCGAGCGAGACCGATTTCATCTACAAGCCGTCGTCCTCGCGTTACGCGATGATGATGGCGCTCGACGTGCTGGTGACCAAACTCGCCATGTCGCAGCCCGAGCAAAGCCGCGAATTGCTGCGCCGCATGAAACACACGCTCGACGCGCATCGCGGCACCGCCGGGCGCGGGGGCGAGCGACAACCGCTAGGCGATTAAGACCGACAGGAGACTTGCCATGCATTCGCATCCCGAAGCCGCCGACACCTTGATCGTGGGCGCCATGCTCTATGACGGCACCGGCGCGCCGCCCGTCGAGCGCGACGTTGCGCTGCGCGACGGCCGAATCGTCGCCATCGGCAACCTGTCGAACTGGCTCGCCGAAGAGGTGATCGATGCCGAAGGCCGCGCGCTCGCGCCCGGTTTCATCGACGTGCATACGCACGACGACACTTATGTGATCCGCGCGCCAGAGATGCTGCCCAAGATCAGCCAGGGTGTGACGACGGTGATCGTCGGCAATTGCGGTATTAGTGCGTCGCCGGTGTCGCTCAAGGGCGATCCGCCCGATCCGATGAATCTGCTCGGCGCGCGCGACGCGTTCCAGTACCCGACCTTCTCGGCCTATGTGGACGCGGTGAACGCGGCGAAGCCCGCCGTGAACGTGGGCGCGCTGATCGGCCATACGGCGCTGCGCAACAATCACCTCGACGATCTCAAGCGTGCAGCCACGCTCGAGGAAGTCGAGGCGATGCGCGCGCAACTCGAAGAAGCGCTGCTGAACGGCGCGCTCGGTTTGTCGACGGGGCTTGCGTATGGATCGGCGTACGAAGCGTCCACCGAGGAAGTCGCCACGCTGGCGGAGCCGCTCGCGCTCGCGGGCGCGCTCTACACCACGCACATGCGCACCGAATTCGACGCGATTCTCGACGCGATGGACGAGGCGTATCACATCGGCAAGCACGCGCGCGTGCCGGTGATCATTTCGCATCTGAAGTGCGCGGGGCCGTCGAACTGGGGGCGCAGCGAGGAAGTGCTCGCCTCGCTCGACGGCGCGCGCAAATATCAGCCGGTGGGCTGCGACTGCTATCCGTATAGCCGCAGCTCGTCGACGCTCGATCTCAAGCAGGTGACGGGCGACATCGACATCACGATCACGTGGTCGACGCCGCATCCCGAGATGGCGGGCAAGCTCATCAAGGACATCGCCGCCGAGTGGGGCGTCTCGCAGCAGGAAGCGGGCAAGCGCCTGCAGCCGGCGGGCGCGGTCTATCACAACATGTCCGAGGAGGACGTACGCCGCATCCTCTCGCATCCGGCGACGATGGTGGGATCGGACGGTTTGCCGAACGATCCGCTGCCGCATCCGCGCCTGTGGGGCGCGTTTGCGCGCGTACTCGGCCATTACGTGCGCGACGCGCAATTGCTGCCGCTCGAAGAGGCGGTGCGCAAGATGACGGGGCTCAGCGCGCGGCGCTACGGGCTCGCGCAACGCGGCGAGGTGCATGTGGGATGGCACGCCGATCTGGTGCTGTTCGATCCCGCGAAGGTGCGCGACGCCGCCACCTTCGACAAGCCGCAACAGGTGGCCGAAGGCATCGACGCGGTGTGGGTGAACGGCGTGCTGTCGTACCGCGACGGGCAGCCCACGGGCGAGCGCGCGGGCCATTTCGTCGCACGCGGGCCGCGTGAGGCGAACGCGGCGGGCGCCGAAGCCGCGGCGTTTTAGATACTGAATTTCGATCTTCGGCGCGCCATGCTTCGCACGCGCGCCGCACGAACTCAAAGGAGCAAACGATGAAACGATATGGAGTGGAAGGCGGCAAGGGCCAGGGCGGTCAACATCTGCCGTTCGCGCGCGCGGTTGAAGCCGATGGCTGGCTGTTCGTCTCGGGCCAGACGCCGATGGAAAACGGCGAAGTGATCAACGGCGGCATCGTCGAGCAGTCGCACAAGACCATCCAGAACGTGTTCGCCATCCTCAAGGAGGCCGGTTACGGCCCGGAGCATGTGGTGCGCTGCGGCGTGTGGCTTGACGATGCGCGCGACTTCCAGTCGTTCAACAAGGTGTTCCGCGAGTACTTTGGCGATCATCCGCCCGCACGCGCCTGCGTGCAGTCGAGCATGGTGATCGACTGCAAGGTGGAAGTGGATTGCGTGGCGTATAAGGCGCCGGCGGGGAAGTAAGCCGCGCGTAGGGCGTTGTGCGTGCTGTGTGAAACGGCCGCCCGGTTAGCGGGTGGCCGTTTTTTCTTTTGCGTTCGAATGGCGCGGGGTGCCTTCGTGAATGCGCAATTCGATTTTCATGCCTGCGGTCGCGGCCATGTTGACGAGCATGTCAATGCCGAAGCGGTCGATTTTGCCGCGCATGAGATCCGAGACGCGCGGTTGCGTCACGCCGAAAAGTAGCGCAGCCTGCGCCTGCGTCATCTTGTGGCGCTTGATGTGCTGTTCGAGCGCGAACATCAACTGGCAGCGCAGTTCCATGTTAGCCGCGTCGCCGGGCGTGTCTTCAATGGCATCCCACACGTTGTCGAACGTTTCGATCTTCAAGGTCTTTACTCCTGATTGCGAATGTCCCGATATCGACGTGCGGCGAGCGACATATCGGCGAAGGGAATCTTTTCGGTCTTCTTCTGGAAGCAATGCAGCACATAGATCGCGTCGCGAAACGCGGCCACGTAAAGCACACGATACGCCTTGCCGCTTTCACGAATGCGGATTTCCCGCGTGCCCGGCCCGACAGGATTGACGGGCTTCCAGTCGTCTGGATCCTGCCCGCCTTGCACGAGGCGGATCTGCCGTCCCGCCTCCTTGCGTGCCTTGACAGGAAAGGCCTGAAGATCCGCAAGCGCGCTGCCGCAGAACCGCACGCGCTTTTCAAGTTTTAGACTATACAAAATTTTATATGCCCTCCGGAGCTTTGAGCGACCCCGCCGTACAACGGGGATGACATGGCTCAACTCTCTGCAAGGACGGACGATTGCGCCCTCGATTCGATCAAGGTCGACTGCAGCGTTAGCCACCCGGCCAGGCTCTTGGAACGCGTAAATTCCCAATATATGAGCGACCCCATCACATATTGGAGATCTCGGAAAAACCGCCCTACAATCCGTTCCATCCGATCCGACGTGCATCCGCAGTCCGGAAGAACGCGCGTCAGGACATCGGCCAGACACTAAAGAAAAGCCCGCAGCCGCGCCTCCGCTGCGCTCCAGCGGGCAAAACCGGAGACGTTTGCCATGTTCCAGCCCGCGAAGTGCGCGGCCGTCCGCCGTCCGCCGTCCTGCGCCAAAGCGCGCCGCCGCAACCCGAACCATGGCCCGCGCGCCGTCGTCTGACGCCGCGCGTTCATCTCCCGTCTTCTTCCAGATCGACCTCGCCATGAACAAAGCGATGTCCCCGAATCTCGCCGAGCGCCTTGACGGCATCGACGCCGCCCCGGCGCAGAATACGCCGCAAACACCGCAAGCGCCTTCGCACACCAAGGCCCACGCCGCCGGCGACGAAATCGTCGGCTTGCCGGGCACGCTGCTCGACGGCGCGTCGCAAGCCGGCACGCAGACGCTGCTGCGCGGTCTCGCGATCCTCGAAGCCGCCGCTGCGGGCGTGCGCGATCTGCGCTCGTTTGGCGCGGTGCTCGGCACCACGCGCAGCACCACGCACCGGCTCGTGTCGAGCCTCGTGCAGGCGCGCTATCTGCGTCAGGTGCAGGGCGGTTATCTGCTCGGCCCGAAGCTGATCGAGCTGGGCACTATCGCCCTCGAACAGATGCCGCTCACGACGGTCGCGCGTACCCACCTCGAAGCGCTCGCGAACGCCACGCTCGACACGATTCACCTCGGCGTGCGCGATGGCGACGACGTGCTCTATATCGACAAGATTCCCGGCCAGCGCGGGCTGGAAATGCGCTCGCGCGTGGGGCACCGCATGCCGCTCGCGTCCACGGGCATCGGCAAGGCGATGATGCTCGACCTCTCGCCGCAATCCTGGCGCGATCTGTTCGAAGCGTCGCGGCGCACCCTCGCGGGCGTGAGTTTCCGACCCGATCACAGCCTCGAACCCGAGACCTTCCTCAAGCGCATGGCCACGTATGCGGCGGGCGGCTACACGTTCGATCTCGAGGAAAACGAAATTTCGATCCGTTGCGTGGCCGCGCCCGTGCGCGACGCCTCGGGCGCGATCGTCGCAGCGCTTTCGGTGGCGAGCACGATTCCCTATATGCCGCTCGAACGCATGGACGAGCTGATCCCGGTCGTGCAGCGCGAGGCGCGCGCGATCTCGCAGGAACTCGGCTGGCGCGCGCCGCAGCCCACCACGCGCAGGATTCGCCGATGACCGGCCGCACCACAGAACAGCACATGGAAAACGGCAAACACAGTGCGGCGGCGCTGATCGCGCTCGACTGGGGCACGACGTCGCTGCGCGCGTATCTCTTCGATGCGGCGGGCAAGGTGCTCGATACGCGCGTGTCGACAGCGGGGATCATGAATCTGCCGGTGCCCGCCGAACAAGGCGGTTTCGACGCGGCCTTCGAAGAAGCGTGCGGTGTATGGCTCGCGCAGCAGCCGGCGCTGCCGGTGCTGGCGGCGGGCATGGTCGGCAGCGCGCAGGGCTGGGTGCAGGCGCCATACGTGGAAACGCCCGCGGGCGAAGACGCGCTGGTGGCCGGCATCGTCAAGGTGCGTACGCAAGGCGATGCGGAAATGGCCGTCGTGCCGGGCGTGCTGGAACCGGGCGCGCTGCCCAATGTCATGCGCGGCGAGGAAACGCAGATCTTCGGCGCACTGAGCGCGTCGGCCGGACTGCAGGCACAGGACACCGCGCTGATCGGCCTGCCGGGCACGCACGCGAAATGGGCGGTGGTGGAAGGCGCACGCATCGCGCGTTTCTACACCTTCATGACGGGCGAGGTCTACGCGGCGCTGAAGGCGCACACGATCCTCGGCCGCACCATGAAACTGCCGGCCGCGCCCGACACGGCCGCGTTCCTGCGCGGCGTGACGGTGGCGCGCGAACACGGCAACGCGGGGCTGCTGGCGACCGCGTTCAGCACGCGCACGCTGGGCCTTACCGACCAACTGGCCGCCGACGAGCAGCCCGACTATCTGTCGGGTCTCGTGATCGGCCACGAACTTGCCGGACTCGAAGCCGTGCTGGCGCGTCGCGACGTGGCGCTGGCAAGCTGCGCGCCGCAGCTGATCGGCGCCGATGCCTTGTGTGAACGCTATCGCCTGGCGCTCGCGCAATTCGGCTGCAACGGCGCGCAGATCGTGCGCGAAGCCACCGAGCGCGGCCTCTGGCGCATCGCGGTGCGCGCGGGCCTCGTCAACGTGGCCGCCTGAGGCGCCACGAACACACGCAAAACACAGGACACGCACATGCAACCCGAACTGAACCTGCCCGCTCCGTACACGCCTCACGCGGGCTTCGTCGCCGCCTTCGCCGCGTGCCGGATGGTCGCGATCGTGCGCGGCATCAAGCCCGCCGAAGCCGCCGAGCATGGCCGGGCGATCTATGAGGCAGGCTTCCGGATCATCGAGGTGCCGCTCAATTCGCCGTCGCCGCTGGAGAGCATTGCCGCGCTGCGCGCGACGCTGCCCGCCGACGCGCTGATCGGCGCGGGCACGGTGCTGTCGACCGAGCGCGTGCGCGACGTCAAGGCCGCGGGCGGCGAGCTGATCGTGATGCCGCACGCCGATACCGAAGTGATCCTCGCCGCGAAGTTGCAAGGTCTCGCCTGCGTGCCGGGCGTCGCCACGCCCACGGAAGCGTTCGCTGCGCTCAAGTGCGGCGCGGACGGCCTGAAGATGTTCCCCGCCGAACAGCTTGGCCCCGAAGTGACGAAGGCCTGGCGCGCCGTGATTCCCACCGTCGTGCCGCTGCTGCCGGTGGGCGGCGTGAAGCCCGACAACATGGGCCCGCAACTGGCGGCGGGTGCGAGCGGTTTCGGCCTGGGATCGGCGCTCTACAAGCCGGGCCAGGACGTGGCGGCGACGCGCGCCAATGCGCTCGCGTTTATCGCGGGCTGGAGCGAAACGGTGCGCGCGCAAGGGGCGAAGGCGTGAATCGCCTGACGGGCAAGGTCGCACTCGTGACCGGAGCGGGACGCGGCATCGGCGCAGCGATTGCGCGCGCGTTCGCCGCCGAGGGCGCGGCGGTCGTGCTGGCCGAACTCGATCTCGACACCGCGCAGGCCACCGCCCGTGAAATCGCGCAGGCTACCGATGCGAAAGTGCTCGCCGTGCGCACGGACGTGACGCAATCCGCTTCGGTACAGGCGGCGGTGAGCGAAGCGGAAAAGGCCTTCGGCCCGGTCGATGTGCTGGTGAACAACGCGGGCATCAACGTGTTCGCCGATCCGCTCACGATGACCGACGACGACTGGCGGCGCTGCTTCGCCGTCGATCTGGACGGCGTGTGGAACGGCTGCCGCGCCGTGCTGCCGGGCATGGTCGAGCGCCGTGCGGGCAGCATCGTCAACATCGCCTCGACACACGCGTTCCAGATCATTCCGGGCTGCTTCCCGTATCCGGTGGCCAAGCATGGCGTGATTGGCCTCACGCGCGCGCTTGGCATCGAATACGCGCCGAAGAACGTGCGCGTGAACGCCATCGCGCCGGGTTACATCGAAACGCAGCTCACGCACGACTGGTGGAACGCGCAGCCGGATCCCGCAGAGGCCCGGCGCGCGACGCTCGAATTGCCGCCGATGAAGCGCATCGGCAAGCCGGAAGAAGTGGCGATGACGGCGGTGTTCCTCGCCTCGGACGAAGCGCCGTTCATCAACGCCAGTTGCATCACCATCGATGGCGGGCGCACGGCGCTGCATCACGAATAAACGCAGTACAGAAGTAGAAGCACGCAGTAAAACGTAGCACCAAAAAAGCAGCACGAAGGCAACACAAGGTAGCAAGACATCGCATCACTTTCGCCGTGGCGCTGGCCGCGCGCGGGCGAAGGCAGAACAAGCGGCCGTTACCCTTCCCGTGACTGAAGAAGACAGGAGACTGACACCATGCAACGCAGGATTTTCCTCACGCTGATCGCCGCCGCGACAACCGCTGTGCTCGTCCAGGCGCCCGTCGCGCAAGCCGCCGATCCGGTGAAGATCGGCTTTCTCGTCAAGCAGCCCGAAGAGCCGTGGTTCCAGGACGAATGGAAGTTCGCCGAAGCCGCCGCGAAGGAAAAGGGCTTCACGCTGGTGAAGATCGGCGCGCCCTCGGGCGAAAAGGTGATGAGCGCGATCGACAACCTGGCCGCGCAAAAGGCCCAGGGCTTCATCATCTGCACGCCTGACGTCAAGCTTGGGCCTGGCATCGTCGCCAAGGCCAAGGCCGACAGCCTCAAGATGATGACGGTGGACGACCGCCTCGTCGACGGCGCGGGCAAGCCGATCGAGTCGGTGCCGCACATGGGCATCTCGGCGTACAACATCGGCAAGCAGGTGGGTGACGGCATCGCCGCCGAAATCAAGAAGCGCGGCTGGGACATGAAGGACGTCGGCGCGATCGACGTGACGTACGAGCAACTGCCGACGGCGCATGACCGCACCAGCGGCGCGACCGACGCGCTGGTGGCCGCAGGCTTCCCGAAGGCGAACATCATCGCCGCGCCGCAAGCCAAGACCGACACCGAAAACGCTTTCAACGCCGCCAACATCGCGCTGACCAAGAACCCGCAGTTCAAGCACTGGGTCGCTTACGGCCTGAACGACGAAGCCGTGCTGGGCGCGGTGCGCGCAGCGGAAGGCCGCGGCTTCAAGGCCGACAACATGATCGGCATCGGCATTGGCGGTTCGGATTCGGCGCTCAACGAGTTCAAGAAGCCGAACCCGACGGGCTTCTACGGCACCGTCATCATCAGCCCGAAGCGCCACGGCGAGGAAACCTCGGACCTGATGTACGCGTGGATCACGCAAGGCAAGGAACCGCCGAAGCTCACGCTGACGACCGGCATGCTGGCCACGCGCGACAACGTGGAAAGCGTGCGCCAGCAGATGGGTCTCGCTTCGAAGTAAGCGCTGTCTGGCGGTAGTCGAGTGGGTTGTTTGGTGTTTCCCGCTGCGGCGCGCTCCCACGGAGCGTGCCGCAGCGCATCGAAATGAGAGGAAACCGAAGTGTCAGCGACACTGCGTTTTGACAATATCGGCAAGGTGTTTCCAGGCGTGCGCGCGCTCGACGGCGTGTCGTTCGACGTGAATGCGGGCGAAGTGCATGGCCTGATGGGCGAGAACGGCGCGGGCAAGTCGACGCTGCTGAAGATTCTCGGCGGCGAATATCAGCCCGATTCGGGCCGCATCCTGATGGACGGCAACGAGGTGAAGTTCGCTGATGCGGCCGCATCGATCGGCTCCGGCATCGCCGTGATTCACCAGGAACTGCAGTACGTGCCCGATCTCACCGTGGCCGAAAACCTGCTGCTGGGCGCGCTGCCCAATGCGCTGGGCTGGGTGAAGCGCGGCGAGGCGCGCAAGTTCGTGCGCGAACGGCTGGCGGCGATGGGCGTCGATCTCGATCCCGCCGCGAAGCTGCGCAAGCTGTCCATCGCGCAGCGCCAGATGGTGGAAATCTGCAAGGCGCTCTTGCGCAATGCGCGCGTGATCGCGCTCGACGAGCCGACCAGTTCGCTCTCGCACCGCGAGACCGAAGTGCTGTTCAAGCTCGTGCGCGAACTGCAGGCGGATAACCGCGCGCTCATCTACATCTCGCACCGCATGGACGAGATCTACGAGCTGTGCAACGCCTGCACGATCTTCCGCGACGGCCGCAAGGTGGCCTCGCACGAAAAGCTCGCAGAAGTGAAGCGCGAAACGCTCGTGCATGAAATGGTGGGCCGCGAGATCAGCGACATCTACAACTACACGCCCCGCGAGCATGGTCAGGTGCGTTTCGCGGTGCGCGGCGTCGAAGGCCATCCGCTGAACGAGGCGGCCAGCTTCGAGGTGAAAGCGGGCGAGATCGTCGGTTTCTTTGGCCTCGTGGGCGCGGGCCGCAGCGAGCTGATGCAGCTGATCTACGGCACGCACAAGCGCCGCGCCGGAGAGATCGAACTGGACGGCAAGCCGATCCGCGTGAAAAGCGCGAGCGACGCGATCCGTCACGGCATCGTGCTGTGCCCGGAAGACCGCAAGGAACAGGGCATCGTTGCGATGGCAACGGTCTCGGAGAACATCAACATCAGTTGCCGCCGCCATTTCCTGCGCGCGGGCGTGTTCCTCGATCGCAAGAAGGAAGCGGAAACGGCGGACCGCTTCATCAAGCTGCTGAAGATCAAGACGCCGAGCCGTCGCCAGAAAATCCGCTTTCTGTCGGGCGGCAACCAGCAAAAAGCGATTCTGTCGCGCTGGCTTGCCGAACCGGACCTGAAGGTCGTGATTCTCGACGAGCCGACGCGCGGCATCGACGTCGGCGCGAAGCATGAAATCTACAACGTGATCTACCAGCTCGCCGAACGCGGCTGCGCGATCGTGATGGTGTCGTCGGAATTGCCGGAAGTGCTGGGTGTGTCGGACCGCATCGTGGTGATGCGCGAAGGCCGCATTTCGGGCGAGTTGCCGCGCAGCGCGGCGAGCGAACACACGGTACTTGACCTCGCGCTGCCCAAGCGCGCGCAGGCCAAGGCTGCATGAGTGGACGGGGAGGAGTGACTGAAATGCAAGCAAATGAAAACCTGGCGGCCGAGTCTGCCAACAGCGCCGCCAAAAGCGTGGCGGACGCGCTGATTCCGAGTTCCACCGACAAGCAGAAGTGGTGGCAGCAGATCACCGAATACAGCCTGATCGTGATTTTCGCGGTCATGTTCATCGTGATGTCGCTGACCGTCGATCACTTCTTCTCGATCGAGAACATGCTGGGCCTTGCGCTGTCGGTCTCGCAGATCGGCATGGTGGCCTGCACGATGATGTTCTGTCTCGCCTCGCGCGACTTCGACCTTTCGGTGGGATCGACGGTGGCGTTCGCGGGCGTGCTCTGCGCGATGGTGCTCAACGCCACGGGCAATACGTTCATCGCCATCGTCGCGGCGGTGGCGGCGGGCGCGGCGATTGGCTTCGTGAACGGCGCGGTGATCGCGTATCTGCGCATCAACGCGCTGATCACCACGCTCGCGACCATGGAAATCGTGCGCGGTCTGGGCTTCATCGTCTCGCACGGCCAGGCCGTGGGCGTGTCGTCGGATACCTTCATTGCGATGGGCACGGTGGCGTTCTTCGGCGTGCAATTGCCGATCTGGGTGACGCTGTTCTGCTTTATCGCGTTCGGCGTGATGCTCAATCAGACCGTGTACGGGCGCAACACGCTGGCGATCGGCGGTAACCCGGAAGCGTCGCGTCTGGCCGGTATCAAGGTCGAGCGCACGCGCGTGTGGATCTTCCTGATCCAGGGCGCGGTGACGGCGCTCGCGGGCGTGATTCTTGCCGCGCGTATCACCTCGGGGCAGCCGAATGCGGCTGAAGGCTTCGAGCTGAACGTGATTTCCGCGTGCGTGCTGGGCGGCGTCTCGCTGCTGGGCGGCCGTGCGACGATTTCGGGCGTGGTGATCGGCGTGCTGATCATGGGCACGGTCGAGAACGTCATGAACCTGCTCAATATCGACGCGTTCTATCAGTACCTCGTGCGCGGTGCGATCCTGCTCGCGGCGGTGCTGCTCGATCAGTTGAAGAACCGCGGCGCGCGCGATTAATTCCATCGGGAGTGTTGAGATGTCGTCTCCGGCCAACGCCAGCGCGCATCACGCGCACGAAAGCTACGCGCGCTATCCAAGCCTTAACGGTCGCGTCGTCCTGATCACGGGCGGCGCGACCGGCATCGGCGCATCGTTCGTCGAGCACTTCGCGGCGCAGGGCGCGCGCGTGGCGTTCTTCGATATCGACGCGAGCGCGGGCGAAGCGCTTGCCGATGAACTTGGTGATTCGCTTCATAAGCCTTTGTTCGCGGCAGTCGATCTCACCGATATCGCCGCCTTGCGCGCGGCGATCGCCGATGTGAAGGCGGCGCTCGGCCCGATCGAGGTGCTGGTGAACAACGCCGCGAACGACAAGCGTCACACGCTCGCGGATGTCACGCCCGAATTCTTCGATGCGGGCATTGCCGTGAACGTGCGCCATCAGCTGTTCGCGGCGCAAGCCGTGGCCGAAGACATGAAGGCCGCGAAACAAGGCTCGATCATCAATCTTGGCTCGATCAGCTGGATGCTCAAGAACAGCGACTATCCGGTCTATGTGATGAGCAAATCGGCGGTGCAGGGGCTGACGCGCGGTCTTGCGAAAGACCTCGGCCAGTTTGGCATCCGCGTGAATTCGCTGGTGCCGGGCTGGGTGATGACGGACAAGCAGCGCCGCCTGTGGCTCACCGACGAAGGCCGCGAGAACATCAAGCGCGGCCAGTGCATCGACGCCGAACTGCTGCCCGAAGACCTGGCGCGCATGGCGCTGTTTCTCGCCGCAGACGACAGCCGCATGATCACCTCGCAGGACATCGTCGTCGATGGAGGCTGGGCATGAGCGCGCCGCACGACGAAGTCGCGCAACTGCTAGTCCACGCAAAAAACACGCTGGGCGAAGGCGCGACGTGGTGCTCGCGCAGCGCGCGCCTTTACTGGACCGATATCGAAGGCGCGAGTCTTTCGCGCTACGACAGCGCGGACGGTTCGCATCGCATCTGGCCGATGCCGGAGCGTCTTGCGTGCTTTGCGCTGTGCGAAGACCCGAACCGCATCCTGATCGGCCTGGCTTCGCGGCTGGCGTTTTTCGATCTGGAAAGCGGCGAGATCACGCCCATCGTCGATGTCGAACCGGGTCTGCCCACGCGTTTGAACGATGGCCGCTGCGATCGTCAGGGGCGCTTCGTGTTCGGCACCAAGTACGAGTTGAAGCCGTTCGAAAAGATCGGCGGCTTTTATCGTCTCAATCACGATCTCACGTTGGAGAAACTGCCGCTGCCGGTGGCGGCGATCTCCAACAGCATCGCTTTCAGCCCTGACGGCGCGACCATGTATTACGCCGATTCGCTCACGCGCGAGATTCGCGCCTGCGACTACGGCGCCGATGGAACGATTGCAAACGATCGTCCGTTCGTGCGCGTGCCCGACCACGAAGGCGAACCGGACGGTTCGACCGTCGACAGCGAGGGCGGCCTCTGGAACGCGCAGTGGGGCGGTGAATGTGTCGTGCGCTACGGCGCCGATGGTTTGGAAACCGAGCGCGTAAAGATTCCCACGGCGCAGCCAAGCTGCGTTACGCTCGGCGGAGCGAATCTGACGGCGCTTTATGTGACGAGCGCGCGTGACGGTCTTGACGACGAAGCTCTGGCGCGCGAACCCCACGCCGGCGGCGTGTTCGTGGCGCAGACGGGACGCGTTGGACTCGCCGAACCGTTGTTTCAGGGCGTGCCGCCGCTTCGATAAGGAGCCTTGCCGCGCGGCCAGGCGTGCCGGAAAGCGGCGATCGGCGTTGCAGTCTGGCAACAGTCGCTTGGCAGTGCGCTCAGTTTTTCAGTACACCATTACACCAGTACGCATGACAGAAGGGCGAAGACAAGAAGCGGCAGCAACACGATGGGGGCAAGTGCATGAGTATTACCCCAGCGTGAGTGACAAGCCGCCGGTGCGCTGCCATCGCTCAACGTGAAGGCGGCAACAGTTAAGCCTCTCCAGGAGCCGCTTATGAGCGTCGCGAATTCCGCTGTGCTTCAAACAGCTCGAACCCATACATCTCCTGGCATGGCATCGGCGAGTCGCGCCGATGTCGCTGCCGCCACACCTCAAGCAGACACGCCCGGAGCCGGTATGCCCGCAGCCGGTACGCCCGCAGCCGCGCGCCGCGCGCGGCTCGAAGCCGCCACGCATCCCGTGATTCCGGGCCCCAGCACATCGGCGGTTGCGATCGGCGCAGCAGGTACAAGCGACGTGCCCTGCGTGACACTGGCCAACGCGTGGCTACGCCTAGACGTTGCGCCGCAACTGGGCGGCGGCATCACGCGTTTCGACTGGCGCTGCGAAGGCGTGCTCGAACCGGTGTTCCGTCGCTGCGAGCAGGTGAGCGCGCGCATGGACCCGAACCAGCTCGCCTGCTATCCGCTGCTGCCGTATTCGAACCGCATCGGCGCGGGACGCTTTCAGTTTGGCGGCCGCGACATCGACGTGCCGCGCAACCGCGCCGGCGAGCCGTTGCCGATTCACGGCGACGGCTGGCTCGCGCCCTGGAGCGTCGATCACGCCGAACGCGACACCGTGCGCCTCGTGCTCGACCGCAGCACGGGCGAGCCGTACGCCTATCGCGCGGCGCTGACCTACGCACTCGACGGCGCGACGCTCGCGATGACGCTCGAAGTCGAGAACACGGGCCGTGACGCGCTGCCGTTTGGGCTGGGCGTCCATCCGTTCCTCGCGCGCGACGCCAGCACCGAGCTTTCCGCACCCGCGAGCGGCCTCTGGCTTTCGGGGCAGGACTGGCTGCCGGTGCGCCATGTGCCCGCGCCGCCTGCCTGGCAATTTGGCGTGGCGTATCCGTTGCCGGATCAGCTCGTGAATCACGCTTTCAGCGGCTGGAGCGGCCGCGCAGCGGTGGTGTGGGAGCGCCGCCGCCTGTCGCTGTCGATCTGCGCGGACACCAGCTACTATGTGCTCTACACGCCGCCGGGCCAGGACTTCTTCTGCTTCGAGCCGGTCGATCACCCGATCAACGCCGTCAATCTGGCGGGCGGCGGCGGCGCGCACGGCATGACCGTGCTCGCGCAAGGGGAGCGGCTCGCGCGGCGTTTTTCGTTTAGCGTCGAACGCATGGACATGCGCGAGGCGGCCAGCCCGCATCGCGCTGGCGCGCGCGGGCGCGTGGGCGGGCGCGGCGGCAAGGGCGCGCGCTCGCGTCAGACGGCGCTTTAAGGGTTTTTCATCAGAGGATTGAGCGCGCGGCGGCTGCGCCTCGCGCGCGCTCGGCGCGCGTCTGTTCGTGCGCGCGGGCCGCGTCTGTCAGGGCGGGTAAAATACGCTCCGTTTTCTCTCGTTTTCTCTCCTCAGCGGCCCGCCGCGAGCACTCATCATGACTTCCTTCATCCAGACCCTTGGCGCCGCCTGGCAGCGCACCGGCTCGCTGCTGTGCGTCGGACTTGATCCCGAGCCGACGAAATTCCCGGCAGCGCTCAATGGCCGCAGCGACGCGATTTTCGAATTCTGTCGCGATATCGTCGACGCCACCGCGCCCTACGCGTGCTCGTTCAAGCCGCAGATCGCCTACTTCGCCGCACATCGTGGCGAAGACCAGCTCGAAGCGCTGATCGCCCACATCCACGAAAAGCATCCGGGCCTGCCCGTGATCCTCGACGCCAAGCGCGGCGACATTGGCAGCACTGCCGAGCAATACGCGCGCGAAGCCTTCGAGCGCTTCAAGGCGGATGCGGTGACCGTCAATCCGTATATGGGCTTCGATTCGATCGAACCGTGGCTCGAACACAAGGGCAAAGGCGTGATCGTGCTGTGCCGCACCTCGAACCCCGGCGGTTCCGACCTGCAGTTCCTTGACACGGCAGGCCGTCCGCTCTATCAGGTCGTGGCCGATCTGGCGGCGAACAAATGGAACGCCAGCGGCGAACTCGGCCTCGTAGTGGGCGCGACCTTCCCGAAGGAAATCGAAACGGTGCGCGGCATCGTCGGCGACATGCCCTTGCTGATTCCCGGCATTGGTGCCCAAGGCGGCGACGTGGAAGCGACCGTGAAGGCAGGCCGAACCGCGAACGGCACCGGCATGCTCATCAATTCGTCGCGCGCGATCATCTACGCGAGCAAAGGTGAGGATTTCGCGCAGGCGGCTGCAACGGCTGCCCAGAAGACGCGCGACGGGATTAACACGTACCGCTGAGCCGACATCTGACAGTTGCCGGCGATCCTTTTATCGATCGTCGGCACTTATTTAGAACTTTCCTAACATTCCCTCACGATTCCAGACGATTTCCCGGTGCAACGCCGAGAAATTAAGAGTCGTCTGATTCGTCCTGCTATTCCCCCTTCGTAATATCCCATCCGTCGTGGCAGGAAGCGCGTGCGCGCCAGGACGCGCCGGCGAATCGTTCGTGCGCATGACCCGATCCGTCGTCCATCAACGTGCCCGTTCATTCATCTAGCCGGGTAGCTCGACGTTTTCCTCACTGCAACGCGCCAGTCTTCCGACCTTGTCCGCCAAAGCCCAAAACCTGCCCCGCGAATCGAATTCCTCCGATTGGTTCGGTCCTCCATGGAGCAGACACTAGGTACGTGGGATTCGAGCCATGACGCCGCCAGAGAACGCTGGCGCAAGCGCGATTCCAGCAAGCATTTTTCGAGGTAGTCGTTGCACGCGGCGGACTTGAAAGCCGACTAAGGCGGGAACGGAAGATCCGCCAAATTTTCTAGAACTTCATAGTTTATTAAGGATTGCAAAATGAACAAGGCGTATCGTTCGGTCTGGAACGAGTCGACACAGACATGGGTGGCGGCGCAGGAGAATGCCATGGGGCGCGGGAAGCGCTCGTCCAGCAAGGCCGTGGTTGCCCTGAATGCGGCGGTCTTGCTTGGAGTGGGTGCGCTCGCGGCTTCCGAAGCCAATGCAGGCACTGTCTCGGATGGCACCAATGCCGTGATTTCGGATTCGTTCTCCGGAACTTGTGCGGGCGCGCCGTCCGCGACTGAAACGACGAATGGCGGATCGTCGTTCGCGATGGGTTGTGCGGCATATGCGTACGGCAACAACGTGATGGCGTTCGGTTCGCAGGCGACGGCCTCTGGGTCCGGAGCGACTGCTTTTGGTTCAAATACCAGGGCACTCAACAGCGGTGCGGTTGCCTTTGGTGTGCAGAGTCTCGCGAGCGGAACGTTTTCTGCAGTGGTGGGTTCGTGGTCCAGCGCAACCGGAAACTATTCGACCGCATTGGGCCAGTGGGCCAAGTCATCGGCAAATGCAGCTGTGGCGATCGGGTATCAAGCCGTTGCTTCCGCCTCGAACGGTATTGCGATCGGCAGTAGCGCGGCCGCTTCGACGGCCAACTCGGTGGCTTTGGGCAACAACGCGGTTACGGGCACGGCGGTCAACGTGTCGAGCGGCGTGATCGGCGGTACGACCTACAACTATGCGGGCGCTACGCCGACCGGCGTAGTGAGCGTGGGTTCGGCAGGGCAGGAGCACCAGATCACGAACGTGGCGGCTGGTCAGGTGACGGCATTGAGCACGGACGCGGTGAACGGCTCGCAACTCTACGCGACGAACACGCAGGTCACGACCAACGCTAGCAACATCACGACGCTGCAAGGCCAGGTAACGACGCTGCAAGGCAATGTGACGACGCTCCAAGGCAATGTCACCACGCTTCAAGGTAACGTGACGACTTTGCAAAGCCAGGTCACCACGCTACAAGGCAACGTGACAACGATGAATGGCCAGATCACTAACATTCAAGGCAAGCTGGCCGATGCTGTGCTGTACGACTCGTCGTCGCACAACTCGGTGACGCTGGGCGGTTCGGGCGCAAGCGCACCGGTCGGTCTGCATAACGTCGCGAATGGCCAGCTCAACGCGACCAGCACGGATGCCGTGAATGGCTCGCAGCTGTACGCGACGAACACGAATGTGTCGAACCTCGCGGGTAGCGTGACGAACCTCGCGGGCAATGTGACCAGCATGCAAGGCGATATCACGAACATCAACGGCAAGCTCAACGATGCCGTGCTGTACGACTCGTCGTCGCACAACTCGGTGACGCTGGGCGGTTCGGGCGCAAGCGCACCGGTCGGTCTGCATAACGTCGCGAATGGTCAGCTCAACGCGACCAGCACGGATGCCGTGAATGGCTCGCAGCTGTACGCGACGAACACGAATGTGTCGAATCTCGCGGGTAGCGTGACGAACCTCGCGGGCAATGTGACGACCATCAACGGTCAGATCACCAACATGCAAGGCCAGTTGGCCGATGCCGTGCTGTACGACTCGTCGTCGCACAACTCGGTGACGCTGGGCGGTTCGGGCGCAAGCGCACCGGTCGGTCTGCATAACGTCGCGAATGGTCAGCTCACCGCGACCAGCACGGATGCCGTGAATGGCTCGCAGCTGTACGCGACGAATACCACCGTGTCGAATCTCGCGGGTAGCGTGACGAACCTCGC
>NZ_JACHBW010000003.1 GCF_014200455.1 Paraburkholderia bannensis
CACTGCTTGAAGTTGCGCGCCTTGTACAGTTCTTCGTGCAGCCAGGACTGCTTGAAGCCTTCCGGATAGGCCGCGAGTTCGTCGCTCTGACGGCCTGCCTGAACGGCTTCGAACGCCGCTTCGGCCGCCAGCATGCCGGTCTTGATCGCCGCGTGGCTGCCCTTGATGCGCGAGGCGTTCAGGAAGCCCGCATCGTCGCCGACCAGCGCGCCGCCCGGGAAAACGAGCTTGGGCAGCGACATCAGGCCGCCCGCCGTGATGGCACGCGCGCCGTACGACACGCGCTTGCCGCCTTCCAGATACTTGCGGATTTCCGGATGCGTCTTGTAGCGCTGGAATTCCTCGAACGGCGACAGGTACGGATTCGTATACGCAAGGCCCACGACAAAACCGACCATCACCTGGTTGTTGTCGATGTGATAAAGGAACGAGCCGCCGTAGGTATCGTTCTCCAGCGGCCAGCCCGCGGTGTGGATCACCAGACCCGGCTTGTGCTTCGCGGGATCGATTTCCCAGAGTTCCTTGATGCCGATACCGTAGACCTGCGGATCGGCGTCCTTGCCGAGCTTGAACTTTTCGTTCAGTTGACGGCCCAGATGCCCGCGCGCGCCTTCGCAGAACAGCGTGTACTTCGCGTGCAGTTCCATGCCGAGCTGGAAGTTTTCGGTCGGCTCGCCATCCTTGCCCACGCCCATGTTGCCCGTCGCGACGCCCTTGACCGAGCCATCGTCGTTGTAGAGCACTTCAGCCGCCGGAAAGCCGGGGAAGATCTCGACGCCCAGCGCCTCCGCCTGCTGGCCCAGCCAGCGCGTGACATTGGCCAGGCTGATGACGTAGTTGCCGTGGTTCTTGAAGTTATCGGGCAGTGCCCAGTTGGGCACGGACTTCGCGCCCGTTTCCGAGAGGAACAGGAACTTGTCTTCCGTCACGGGGACGTTCAGCGGCGCGCCTTGCTCTTTCCAGTCGGGAAAGAGTTCGTTGAGCGCGCGCGGGTCCATGACGGCGCCCGAGAGGATATGCGCCCCGATTTCAGAGCCTTTTTCCAGCACGCACACGCCAAGGTCGGCGCCTTTTTCGGCAGCCAACTGTTTCAGGCGGATCGCCGCCGACAGCCCGGCCGGGCCGCCACCGACGATCACGACGTCGTATTCCATCGACTCGCGTGGGCCGTATTGCTCCAAGAGACTTGTGGGGGTCATTAAAGCTCCTCTTGCCATTAGAATGCTTTTTTCGGGTTCGTATTGTCGGGTAACGCTCACCTTGCCGCAACCCGACAAACCCGTATTAGCACGATCGTTCTATTCTATGCCAGAATGCCCGGCACGCAGCCGGTGGCGCATTCCGGCTTCCCGTCATCCCTTGAAGAGGAAGCGAAAATGGGCCGTTCGATCAATCTCGAAGGGAAGGTAGCGATGATCACCGGCGCGTCGAGCGGTCTGGGCAAGCGCTTCGCCCAGGTGCTCTCGCAGGCGGGCGCGAAGGTCGTGCTGGCGAGCCGGCGGGTCGAACGGCTCAAGGAACTGCGCGCCGAGATCGAGGCCGATGGCGGTGCCGCGCATGTGGTTTCGCTCGACGTGACGGACTACCAGAGCATCCGTTCGGCGGTCGCGCACGCTGAAACCGAGGCCGGCACCATCGACATCCTCGTCAACAATTCGGGCGTTTCCACCACCCAGAAGCTGGCCGACGTCACGCCGGCCGATTTCGAATACGTCTTCGACACCAACACACGCGGGGCTTTTTTCGTCGCGCAGGAAGTCGCCAGGCGCATGATCATGCGCGGCAACGGCGGCGGCTCGAAGCCCGCCTATCGCATCATCAACATCGCCTCGGTGGCGGGGCTGAACGTGCTGCCGCAGATTGGCCTGTATTCGATCAGCAAGGCGGCGGTGGTGCATATGACCAAGGCGATGGCGCTCGAATGGGGCCGCCATGGCATCAACGTCAACGCGATCTGTCCCGGTTATATCGACACCGAAATCAATCATCATCACTGGGCCACCGAGCAAGGCCAGAAGCTGATTTCGATGTTGCCGCGCCACCGGGTGGGCACGCCCGCCGATCTCGACGGTCTGCTGCTGTTGCTGGCGGCCGACGAATCGGCGTTCATGAACGGCTCGATCATTACCGCCGACGACGGCTTTGGCCTGACCTGAGCCGCCTGGTTTTCAAACGCAACCCACGTAACCCGAAGTTGAAGTGCAATGAGTGATTACCATCCCGTTTTTGAAATGACCATGCCGATCCGTTGGGGCGACATGGATGCGTTCGGCCATGTGAACAACACGGTCTACTTCCGCTACATGGAGCAGGTGCGGATCTCCTGGTTCGAGCAGCTCGGCGTGGCCGGCGAAAGCCGCGAAAGCGGCAACGGGCAGGGCCCCGTGATCGTCAATGCTTCGATGGAGTTTCTTAAGCAACTGCATTACCCGGGCGACATCGTCTGCACGATGACCGTGGGGCAACCCGGGCGCAGCAGTTTCGACACCGGTTTCGAACTGCGCCGCGTGGACGAGCCCGATACCGTCTATGCGCGCGGCAATGCGCGCTGCGTCTGGATCGACTACGAAGCGGGCAAGTCGGTGCCGATTCCCGATCACCTGCGCGCGACCATCGAAAGCGCGCCGCTCGTCAAGGCGAGCTGACTGCGCGCGAATTTCTCCCCCGGCGGGTCCTCTTGCGGCGTGCCCCTGCGCCGCGCCCTCCCGGACGCTTCGCGCGCCTACTGCCCGAGCAAACGCTGCAACAGTTCCGTGGCGTTGCCAGTGTCGTACTTGCGCATCAGCCGCGCGCGATAGACGTCCACCGTGCGCGAGCTGATGTCCAGAATCCGCCCGATCTGCTTGCTGGTCTTGCCCGTCACCAGTTGCGCCGCGATTTCGCGCTCGCGCGGCGTGAGTTCGACCGCCACGCGCCGCGTCGCGCTCAAATCCTCGAAAGTCCACACACCCGCCGCATGGGGCGCTTCGCGATCGGGCGAGCGGCCCGTCACGTGACACCAGAATAGTTCGCCATTGGCGCGCTTCATGATGCGGTCGTCGGCGTAACTGCCTTGCGCCGTCATGATGGGCGGAATACGCTCGCCGATGCGTTCGAATTCGTCCGCCGAAGGGTAAAGCACCTGAAACGACTGGCCGAGCAGCGCTTCGCGCGGGCAACGAAAGATCGCGCAGACCGCTTCGTTGCAGTCCTCGATGATGCGCTCGCGCGCGATCACAAGGCCGATAGGCGCGAGGTGGAAAGCGGTCTTGTAATCGAGCGCGGGAGCAGGGGCGGCGGCCAGGGCGGATTCAGGCATGGTGGTTCATACGGGTATGGCTTTATGTAGTTTTGCGTATTGTGCCGCATCGCCCGCCCAGCGTACGCTTGCGAACCATCAGAGGGCCGCGCGTACGGCGCGCCGGATTCACGGCAGCGCCGCCGGGGCATGACTAGAATGGGGCATCCGGGCGTGTGCCGCGCCTGCGAGCCATGCTGAACAAATAGATTGATCGAACGACGCATCGACGTATTTCCATTCGAGGAAGGGACACACTGATGAACAAAGTCTATGGAAGCGCGGCCGCCGCGCTCGAAGGCATCGTCAAGGACGGCCAGACCTTTGCGGTCGGCGGTTTCGGGCTGTGCGGGATTCCGGAGGCGCTGATCGGCGCACTGCGCGATTCGGGCGTGAAGGGCATTACCTGTATCAGCAACAATGCGGGCGTGGACGGCTTCGGCCTCGGTCTGCTGCTGGAAACGCGCCAGATCAGGAAGATGATCTCGTCCTACGTGGGCGAGAACAAGGAATTCGAGCGCCAGTACCTGTCGGGCGAACTCGAACTCGAATTCACGCCGCAGGGCACGCTGGCTGAAAAGCTGCGCGCGGGCGGCGCGGGTATTCCGGCCTTCTTCACGAATACGGGCTTCGGCACGTTGATCGCCGAGGGCAAGGAAACGCGCCAGTTCGGCGACAAGCACTACGTGCTGGAACATTCGCTCACCGCGGATGTGGCGCTCGTGAAGGCGTGGAAGGCCGACAAGTCGGGCAACCTGGTTTATCGCCGCACGGCGCGCAACTTCAATCCGATGTGTGCGATGGCGGGCAAGATCACGGTCGTGGAAGTCGAGGAGATCGTCGAGAACGGCGCGCTCGATCCGGACGCGATCCACACGCCGGGCATCTTCGTGCAGCGCATTGTCCTCAATGCGCAACCGGAAAAACGCATCGAACAACGCACCGTGCGCGCCGCGAGCGCCTAAGAAGGGAGACCGATCATGGCATGGAATCGTGATGAAATGGCCGCACGCGCGGCGAAGGAGCTGCAGGACGGCTTCTACGTGAACCTGGGTATCGGCCTGCCGACGCTCGTGGCGAACCATGTGCCGCAAGGCGTGGAAGTGTGGCTGCAATCGGAAAACGGCCTGCTGGGCATCGGCCCATTTCCCACCGAAGACGAGGTGGATGCCGACATGATCAACGCCGGCAAGCAGACCGTGACCACGCTGCCGGGCTCGTCGATTTTCTCGTCGGCAGACTCGTTCGCGATGATCCGCGGCGGCCACATCAACCTGGCAATCCTGGGTGCGATGCAGGTGAGCGAGAAGGGCGACCTGGCCAACTGGATGATCCCCGGCAAGATGATCAAGGGCATGGGCGGCGCGATGGATCTGGTGGCGGGCGTCGGCCGCGTGGTCGTGCTCATGGAGCATGTGGCCAAGGGCGACCAGCACAAGATTCTCGAAGCCTGCACGCTGCCGCTGACGGGCGTGGGCGTGGTCGATCTGATCATCACCGATCTGGGCGTGATCGAAGTGAGCGACGCGGGCCTGAAAGTGACCGAACTGGCGCCGGGCGTGAGCGCTGACGAGATCAAGGCGAAGACGGGCGCACCGCTCGATGTGAGCGCGGTGAGCTGAACGCGTTGACGCGATTGTTTCAACAGTCGCAGCAGGTTGCATGACCCAGGCGGGCGCAATTTCGGTTGCGCCCGTTTTGTTTTCGATGGGAGCATTCTGGCGCCTGCGAGTGCGCCTGAAACCTCGGCCAGACGGCATAGACCGTATGGCCGACGGGACGCGCGCCGCGGCCTTGCCAGGCGCGGGCCGGCTGTTTGCCTCGCCGGTGAGCGCGCGCCGCGCGCGCCGTTGCGGCCCCGCAAAGCCGTCTACAATGGCCGCACGCCTATGAACGCTTTCAGCGAGGATCGCGCAATGACCGTTTCGTCTGCCGTGCCGCTTCAATCTCGCCCGCCGCGCCAACACGCTGTCCAGTGCCTCAGTCCTTCGGGGCTGCACCGCGTGGCCTATACCGAATGGGGCGACCCCGCGAATCCGCGCGTGCTCGTCTGCGTGCATGGCCTGACGCGCTCCGGGCGCGACTTCGATCGCCTCGCGCTGGCGCTGGCCGATACGTACCGCGTGGTGTGTCCCGATGTGGTCGGCCGCGGGCTCTCGTCGTGGCTCGTCGATCCGCGCGGCTATGGCGTCGCCCAGTACGTTGCGGATATGGTCACCCTGATTGCTCGCATCGGCGTCGAGAAAGTGGACTGGTTCGGCACCTCGATGGGCGGCTTGATCGGCATGGCGCTGGCCGGTCTGCCGCAGACGCCCATCGGGCGCATGCTGCTCAATGACATCGGCCCGCACATCGAACCGGCTTCGCTTGAACGGATCGGCGAATACGTGGGCCGCGACGTCAGCTTCGGCTCGCTGCAGGAAGGCATCGACAACGCCGCGCTGCTGGCGGCCTCGTTTGGCCCTCTCACGGCCGACGAGTGGCGCGAGATCAATACGCCCTTGCTGCATCAAGTGGATGGCGTCTGGCGTTACCGTTACGACCCGCGCATTTCCGAAGGCTTCAAGGGCGTGACGCCCGAGCAGAACGAACAGGGCGAGCAGTTCCTGTGGCGCTCGCTCGCGGCGTTCAAGGGGCCGGTGCTGGCCGTGCGCGGCGAACTTTCCGATCTGCTTTCGCGCGAAACCGTGAAGAAAATGGAGGCGAGCGCCCAGCAGTTGACCTCCGTCGAGATCGCCGGCGTGGGGCATGCGCCGGTCTTTCTCGCCGCCGACCAGATCGAGATCGCGCGCCGTTTCTTCGCCGTATAGGCTTGCGGCGCGTCATAATGCTGGATTGTCCGGCGTGTCGGCGCTCTGAAAGGAGCGCCCCGCAACGTCCCGCAACGCGCTGCAACGCCCCCAGACTCTGAAATCAACAGGAAAATTCATGGCAGTCATTCGTCACCACGTCGGCCCGCGCCTCTCGGAAACCGCCATCCACAATGGCACCGTCTATCTGGCCGGTCAGATCGCGGAGGACACGAAGCAGGACATTGTTGGCCAGACGCGTGAATGTCTCGGCCACATCGACCGTTTGCTGGGCGAGGCCAACAGCGACAAGTCACTGCTGCTGTCCGTGCAGATCTACATTGCAGACATGAAGGATTTCCCGGGCATGAACGCCGAGTGGGACAAGTGGGTCGCACAGGGCGCCACGCCGCCGCGTGCGACTGTCGAAGCCAGGCTAGCGAATCCCGAATGCCTGATCGAAATCGTCGTGGTGGCCGCGCAGCGCGATTGAGTGCGGCTTGAATCTGCAACGAACTGATCGGGTCTGAAGACCGCGCAAATGCGTGCGGCCAGATCGCCCGATTGGACTATCGTTGGATTGTTTTACCGTGGTTAGCAGCCTGTCCGGTACGTCGGCGGGCGATGTCTCATGAGCAGCGACACCTTACCTCCCGTCCCCGCAGAAGTTTCCGGCTCCGCCGCGTTGCCGTCGCTAGAAGACACGCTGGCGTTCGTGCGCGAGCACGCCGGTGACGCGCGCCTGTCCACGGGCGAACCGCTTGTCGAACACGCGCAGGGCACGGCGTCGATCATGAGCCGTCTCAACGTCGATCCGCCCGCAGTGCTGGCGGCGGCGCTCTTCAACATCGCCCAGCATCTCGACAATCCGGAAGCGACACTCGAAGCGCGTTTCGGCGCCGAAGTCACGAGGCTCGTCTTCGATGTGCGCAAACTGCTGCGTCTGGGCACGGTGAGCCTGCGTGCCGCCGCGCAGAACGCGGCGCCCGAAAGCGGGCGCGAAAGCCGCGATGCGCAGGCCGCGCGCCGCGCTCAGGTCGAGTCGCTGCGCAAGATGCTGCTCGCATTCGCGCAGGACATTCGCGTGGTGCTGATTCGTCTTGCGTCGCGTGTGCAGTCGCTGCGCTATTACGCAGCGGCCAGGATCACGCCCGCGCCTGAGATCGCGCGCGAAACGCTGGACATCTATGCGCCGCTCGCGAATCGCCTGGGCATCTGGCAACTGAAGTGGGAGCTCGAAGATCTGGCGTTTCGCTTCGAGGAACCGGTCACCTATAAGCGCATCGCCAAACTGCTCGACGAAAAACGCGTCGAACGTGAGAGCTATGTGGCGCAGGCCATTGCCCGGCTGCAAAACGAACTCGCCGCCGCGCATATCGACGCCGAGGTGAGCGGGCGTCCCAAGCACATCTACAGCATCTGGAAGAAGATGCGCGGCAAGGATATCGACTTTGCCGAGCTCTACGACGTGCGCGCCTTCCGCGTGATCGTGCGCGACATCAAGGACTGCTACAGCGTGCTGGGTATCGTGCACAATCTGTGGCAGCCGGTGCCGCGCGAATTCGACGACTACATTTCGCGACCCAAGCCGAACGGCTATCGCTCGCTGCATACGGTGGTGATGGGCGACGACGGTCGCGCGTTCGAAGTGCAGATTCGCACGCAGGAGATGCACCAGTTCGCGGAATACGGCGTGGCCGCACACTGGCGTTATAAGGAAGCCGGTTCGAAGGGCTACGGCGGCCAGTTCAGCGCGAGCAGCAGCTACGACGAAAAGATCGCATGGCTGCGCCAGTTGCTGGCGTGGAAGGATGATGTCGCCGATGGCCGTCAGCCCTGGGAGCAACTGCGCCAGGCGACGCTCGATGACGATCATATCTACGTGCTCACGCCCCAGGCGCGTGTGATCGCGCTGCCGCAGGGGGCGACGCCGCTCGATTTCGCCTATCACCTGCATAGCGAGCTTGGGCACCGTTGCCGGGGCGCGCGCGTCGACGGCGCAATGGTGCCGCTCAATACGCATCTGCAAAACGGCCAGACCGTCGAGATTATTTCGGTGAAAGAGGGCGGGCCGTCGCGCGACTGGCTCAACCCACAGCTCGGCTATCTGCAGAGCCATCGCGCGCGTCAAAAGGTGCGCGCCTGGTTCAACGCCATCGAGGCGCAGGAAAACATCGCCAACGGTCGTGCGATGGTCGAAAAGACCTTGCAGCGCGAGGGGCGCACGTCGGTCAATCTCGATCAGCTCGCGTCCAGGCTCGGCTTCAAGTCGACCGACGAATTCTTCAGCGTGGTCGGCAAGGAAGAGTTCAGCCTGCGCTACGTCGAGCAGGCCTTGAGCGATGCTCCCGCGCCGGAGCCCGAGGAGGAAACGCCCGAGCAGCTGACCAAGCGGGCGAGCGGTTCGAATGTCGCTCACGGCGGCTCGTCCGGGGTGCTGGTGGTGGGCGTCGACGCGTTGCTGACGCAACTCGCGCGCTGCTGTCGCCCGGCGCCGCCCGATGGCATCAGCGGTTTCGTCACGCGCGGCAAGGGCATGTCGATTCACCGCAGCGATTGCGCGACCTTCCAGCGCATGGCGCGTCGCTCGCCCGAGCGCGTGCTCCAGACCACATGGTCCGCCGATGTGATGGGCGGGCGCGGGCAGTCGGTTTATCCGGTCGACATCTCGATCGAGGCCACCGACCGCCAGGGGCTGCTGCGCGATATCTCCGAAGTGTTCGCGCGCGAGAAGATGAACGTGATCGGCGTGAAGACGCAAACGCGCCGCAACGCGGCCTTTATGCAGTTTACGGTCGAGGTGACGAGTTCGGCGCAGATCCAGCGTGCCTGTGTGCTGCTGGGCGAGGTGGGCGGGGTGCAGCGGGCGTTCCGCAAGGGCTAGGGGCTAGCCGCCGCGCAGTTTCCAAAGCCGCGCGGGTCTTCCGCAGCGCAAAAAATGCTTGCCAGGTTCGTGAAAGTGTCATATAGTCTTCCTTCTTCAGGCTCGTAGCTCAGCTGGTTAGAGCACCACCTTGACATGGTGGGGGTCGTTGGTTCGAGTCCAATCGAGCCTACCAACGAAATGGAAGTTGCGATGTGTGTGTTAGCATCGGGGCTTCAATGCAGCAAAAGCGCTCTGCGCTCAAGGCGAATACGGTTATGACACCGCGAACGTTGACCGAAACTACTTCGGAGCGACGCTAGTCGAGGACCTCTTTCGCCCTGCAATCTGGTTTGAAAAGTGAATGCGGCCCCTCGAAAGCGGGGCCGCATTTTTTTTCGCCGCGAATTTTCGCGAGTCGCCTTGATGGCGATCTCCCCCGAACACAATACGATGTGCCGCGTGCGGCGCTTCTGGAGAAAAACATGGTTGCGATACGTCTGCCCGATGGTTCGGTTCGACAGTACGATCACCCCGTCACGGTTGCCGAAGTGGCGGCTTCGATTGGTGCCGGCCTCGCCAAGGCGGCGCTCGGCGGCAAGCTCGATGGCGAGCTGGTCGATACGTCGACGCTGATCGATCACGACGCATCGCTGGCTATCGTCACGGACAAGGATGTCGACGGTCTCGACATCATCCGTCACTCCACGGCTCACTTGCTGGCCTACGCGGTCAAGGAGTTGTTCCCGGAAGCGCAGGTCACGATCGGCCCGGTCATCGACAACGGTTTTTACTACGACTTCGCCTATAGCCGTCCCTTCACGCCCGAAGATCTGGAAAAGATCGAAAAGCGCATGCAGGAACTCGCGAAGAAGGACGAGCCGGTGTCGCGCCGTGTCGTCACGCGCGGCGAGGCGGTCGACTACTTCAAGAGCATCGGCGAGAAGTACAAGGCCGAGATCATCGAGTCGATTCCCGGCGATCAGGACATCAAGCTGTACTCGCACGGCAATTTCACGGACCTGTGCCGCGGCCCGCACGTGCCGTCGACGGGCAAGCTCAAGGTCTTCAAGCTGATGAAGGTCGCGGGCGCGTACTGGCGCGGCGATGCGAAGAACGAGCAACTGCAGCGCATCTACGGCACGGCCTGGACGAAGAAGGAAGATCAGGAACTCTATCTTCACAACCTCGAAGAGGCGGAAAAGCGCGACCACCGCAAGCTGGGCAAGCAACTCGACCTGTTCCACATGCAGGACGAGTCGCCGGGCATGGTGTTCTGGCACCCGAAGGGCTGGACGCTCTGGCAGCAGGTCGAGCAGTACATGCGCGGCCGCCTGCGCGTGGCCGGCTACGATGAAATCAAGACGCCGATGATCATGGACCGCTCGCTGTGGGAAGCGTCGGGTCATTGGCAGAACTATCGTGAAAACATGTTCACGACGGAGTCGGAAAAGCGCGACTACGCCGTCAAGCCGATGAACTGCCCGGGCCACGTCCAGGTGTTCAATCACGGATTGCGTTCGTACCGCGACCTGCCGCTGCGTTACGCGGAATTCGGCTCGTGCCATCGCAACGAGGCATCGGGCGCGCTGCACGGCCTGATGCGCGTGCGCGGCTTCGTCCAGGACGACGCCCACATCTTCTGTACGGAAGATCAGATCATCGCCGAATCGATCGCCTTCAATACGCTGGCGATGAGCGTCTATAAGGACTTCGGCTTCGATCACATCGACATCAAGCTGTCGCTGCGCCCGGATTCGCGCGCCGGCACGGATGAAACGTGGGATCGCGCCGAACAGGGCCTGCGCGAAGCGCTGACGGCCTGCGGACTGCAGTGGGAAGAACTGCCGGGCGAGGGCGCGTTCTACGGTCCGAAGGTCGAGTACCACATCAAGGATGCGCTCGGCCGTTCGTGGCAGTGCGGCACGCTCCAACTCGACATGGTGCTTCCGGAGCGCCTTGGCGCCGAGTACGTGGCGGAAGACAACAGCCGCCGCCGCCCGATCATGCTGCACCGTGCAATCCTCGGTTCGATGGAGCGTTTCCTCGGCATTCTGATCGAGCACCACGCTGGTGCAATGCCGTCCTGGCTGGCTCCGGTGCAGGCCGTTGTGATGAATATTGCGGAAAGTCAGGCCGAATATGCCGCTAATCTGGCCCAATCGTTGCAAAAACAAGGGGTTAGAGTGCAGGCCGATTTGCGCAACGAGAAAATTAGCTATAAAATACGCGAGCACACGCTTGAGAAGGTCCCGTACCTGCTGGTTGTCGGCGACAAAGAGCGTGAAGCACAAACGGTAGCCGTGCGTGCCCGTGGCGGTGTCGATCTGGGTGTGATGCCCGTCGATGCCTTTGCTGAGCGTCTGGCGCAGGACGTCAGGACGTTCAAGTAAGCCACCTGGCAGCGCGGCTCGTTTTTTTAATTTTTAGAGGAAACGTAACATCGCTACGGATAAGTCGCATCGCATCAACGGTGAAATCACTGCACCCGAGGTGCGTCTCGTCGGAATCGAGAACGAGCCGCTCGGTATTGTAAAGCTGGCTGATGCGTTCCGCATGTCGGAACAGCAAGACGTCGATCTGGTTGAAATTGCCCCGCAGGCTGTGCCGCCCGTGTGCCGCCTGATGGATTACGGCAAGTTCAAATACCAGGAATCGAAGAAGCAGCACGAAGCCAAGCTCAAGCAAAAGGTCATCCAGGTCAAGGAAGTCAAATTCCGCCCGGGTACCGACGACGGCGATTACAACGTCAAGCTGCGCAACCTCATCCGATTCCTCGATGAGGGCGACAAGACGAAGATCACGTTGCGTTTCCGCGGCCGCGAAATGGCTCACCAGGAAATCGGCATGCGTATGCTTGAGCGCCTGCGCACCGACCTCGAAGAAGTCGGTCAGGTCGAGCAGATGCCGAAGATGGAAGGGCGCCAGATGATCATGGTGCTCTCGCCGAAGAAGAAGAAGTGAACCGGCGCGCAGTGTGAAGTGCTCTGCACTTGTGTACACTGCGCGACGTCCAGGTTGTTCTCGATGTCTCGCTGGCCCTTTGGCCGGCGCAGACATGCAGCAGGTTCCGGAAATGGCGCCCGCGCGTCGCACGAAAGTGCGGCAGGCAGGCGCTTTTCCTGAAAGCGGCGGCAAGCTTGTCTTTTATAGAGCAGCCGGTCGCCAAAACAAGTGGAGTGGGTTTCGAAGGGCGGTCAAGGGCAATGTGTTCGCACAAGCCAGCCGCACACCCATGTCCATCAAATAAATGGAGTTTTTGTCATGCCCAAGATGAAGACCAAGAAGAGCGCCGCAAAGCGCTTCGTGGTTCGTCCGGGTGGTACCGTCAAGCGCGGTCAAGCCTTCAAGCGTCACATCCTGACCAAGAAGACCACCAAGAACAAGCGTCATCTGCGTGGTGCAACGGCCGTTCATGATTCCGATCTGAAGTCCGTGCGCGCAATGCTGCCGTTCGCGTAATCCTCAACCGACAACTCAAAGGAGCTACTCATGCCTCGAGTCAAACGTGGGGTTACCGCACGGGCCCGCCACAAGAAGATCATCAACCTGGCCAAGGGTTACCGCGGCCGTCGCAATAACGTCTATCGCATCGCCAAGCAGGCGGTCATGCGCGCAGGCCAATACGCCTATCGCGATCGCCGCAACAAGAAGCGTGTGTTCCGCGCACTGTGGATCACGCGTATCAATGCAGCGGTGCGTCAGCACGACATGACCTACAGCGTGTTCATCGCTGGCCTGAAGAAGGCTTCGATCGAACTCGACCGCAAGGTTCTGGCTGACATGGCTGTGTTCGACAAGGCTGCATTTGCTGCGATCGTCAAGCAGGTGAAGGCCGCCGTCGCTGCCTAAGTTCAGGTACTGCGCAGGTTCGTTGCAGCAGACATTCCGGTTGTTTCGGTGATGCTGCAACAAAAACGGGGCTCCTCACCGAGCCCCGTTTTTGTTGGTGAAGCGCTTCCTGCGTGCTTCTCGTTTTATGCGCCGCCTCACGCGGCCCGCTTGGTCGCCTAGCCGCTTCATGCCGTGCCTTCATGTCGTCGCGATCGTGCGTCACACTCGCACACCGCGGCGTGCCGGGCACCGCTCAAGTCTCAAACACTGACGCTGAAAAGATGGGATCAATGGATCTGGACCAGATTGTCGCCGACGCGCAAACCGCCTTCGCTTCCGCACCCGACGTCAACACGCTCGAAAACGAGAAGGCTCGTTTTCTGGGTAAGTCAGGCGCGCTGACCGAACTGCTCAAGGGTCTTGGCAAGCTCGACCCGGAAACGCGCAAGACCGAAGGTGCGCGCATCAACGCCGTCAAGCAGCAGGTGGAAGCCGCGCTGAACGCGCGCCGCCAGGCGCTTGCCGACGCGCTGCTGAACCAGCGTCTCGCCTCCGAGGCGATCGACGTCACGCTGCCGGGCCGCGGCTTGGGCACGGGCAGCCTGCATCCGGTGATGCAGACGTGGGAACGTGTCGAGCAGATCTTCGGCTCGATTGGCTTCGACGTGGCCGACGGTCCCGAAATCGAAACCGACTGGTTCAATTTCACCGCGCTCAACAGCCCGGAAAACCATCCGGCGCGTTCGATGCAGGACACGTTCTACGTGGACGGCAAGGACGCCGATGGCCGTCAGCTGCTGTTGCGCACGCACACCAGCCCGATGCAGGTGCGTTACGCGCGCACCCACACGCCGCCGATCAAGGTGATCGTTCCGGGCCGCACGTATCGCGTGGACAGCGACGCCACCCACTCGCCGATGTTCAACCAGGTCGAAGGCCTGTGGATTGAAGAAAACATCAGCTTCGCGGATCTGAAGGGCGTCTACACGGACTTCCTGAAGAAGTTCTTCGAGCGCGACGACATCAAGGTGCGCTTCCGTCCGTCGTACTTCCCGTTCACGGAACCGTCGGCGGAAATCGACATGATGTTCGAGCAGGGCAAGAACGCCGGCAAATGGCTCGAAATCTCGGGCTCGGGCCAGGTGCATCCGACCGTGATCCGCAACATGGGTCTCGACCCGGAGCGCTACATCGGCTTTGCGTTTGGCAGCGGGCTCGAGCGCCTGACGATGCTGCGTTATGGCGTGCAGGATCTGCGCCTGTTCTTCGAAGGCGATCTGCGCTTCCTGCGCCAGTTCGCTTAAGTCGAAGCGGCGCCGCAGCGACGACTTCGCTTGCAGGGCGCGAGGCGGACGCAGCACCTCGACATGGTGCGCGAGAACCCGCTTCGCGACGGTCACAATCTGTCTGGAACGTAAAACCACATGCTATTCCCCGAATCCTGGCTGAGAAGCTTTGTCGATCCGAAGCTCACGACCGATGAGCTGGCCCACGCCCTCACCATGGCCGGCCTCGAAGTCGAAGGCCTGCGCCCGGCCGCGCCGCCCACCACGAAGATCGTCGTGGGCCAGGTGCTGGAAGTCGTGAAGCACCCGGACGCGGACAAGCTCAACGTCTGTCAGGTCGACGCCGGTACCGGCGCGACGCTGCAGATCGTCTGCGGCGCGCCCAACGTCGCGCCCGGCATCAAGGTGCCCGTCGCACTCGTGGGCGCGGAGCTTCCGCCCGCGGAAGAGGGCGGCAAGCCGTTCGCGATCAAGCTCTCGAAGCTGCGTGGCGTGGAAAGCCAGGGCATGCTGTGCTCGGCGCGCGAACTCAAGCTCTCGGAAGATCACAGCGGCCTGATGATCCTGCCGGAAGATCAGCCGATCGGCCAGGACATCCGCGAAGCGTTGAACCTCGACGACACCATCTTCGAAATCAAGCTCACGCCGAACAAGGCCGATTGCCTTTCGGTGTATGGCGTCGCGCGCGAAACCGCCGCGATAACCGGCGCGCCGCTGCAGGCGCCGGTGTTCCCGAAGGTGGAAGTCAAGCTCAACGAAACGTTGCCCGTGAAGATTTCGGCGCCGGACCTGTGCGGCCGTTTCTCGGGCCGCGTGATCCGCAGCGTGAACGCGCACGCGAAGACGCCGGCGTGGATGGTTCAGCGCCTCGAACGTGCCGGCCAGCGCAGCATCTCGGCGCTCGTCGACATCTCGAACTATGTGATGCTCGAACTCGGCCGTCCGTCGCACGTGTTCGATCTCGACAAGATCCACGGCTCGATGGACGTGCGCTGGGGCAAGAAGGGCGAACAGCTCAAGCTGCTCAATGGCAACACCGTCGAAGTCGATGAAACCGTGGGCGTGATCGCCGACGAACGCGAGATCGAAAGCCTCGCGGGCATCATGGGCGGCGACAGCACCGCCGTCACGCTCGACACGAAAAACATCTATCTGGAAGCCGCATTCTGGTGGCCGGATGCGATTCGTGGCCGCTCGCGCCGCTACAACTTCTCGACCGATGCAGGTCATCGTTTCGAGCGCGGCGTGGACTGGTCGACGACCGTCGAACACATCGAGCGCATCACGCAACTGATCCTCGACATCTGCGGCGGCGAAGCCGGCCCGATCGACGGCCAGACCGTGAACGTTCCGCAACGCGCGCCGGTGAAGATGCGCGTGGCGCGTGCGAACCGCATTATCGGCGTGAAGATTGGCGCGGACGAGATCGCTCAGATCTTCACGCGTCTGGGTCTCACGTTCGAACGCGATGGCGATGCCTCGTTCAGCGTCACGCCGCCGCCGTATCGCTTCGACATCGAGATCGAAGAAGACCTGATCGAAGAAGTCGCGCGTATCTACGGCGTCGAAAACATTCCGGCGCTGCCGCCGGTCGCACGCAGCGAAATGCGCGCGACCAACGAAACGCGCCGCTCGATCCACGCGATCCGTCACGCGATTGCTGCACGCGATTACGCCGAAACCATCAACTTCAGCTTCGTCGACGCCGAGTGGGAGCTGGACTTCGCGGGCAACACGAATCCGGTCAAGCTGCTGAACCCGATCGCGAGCCAGCTCTCGGTGATGCGCACGACGCTCATCGGCAGCCTCATCAACGTGCTGCGCCACAACCTCAACCGCCGCGCGGATCGCGTGCGCGTGTTCGAAGCGGGCCGCGTGTTCCTGCACGATCCGTCGATCAAGGCGAGCGAGATGACGGTGGAAGGTTTCGCGCAACCGAAGATGATCGGCGCGCTCGCTTACGGTCCCGCGCTCGACGAGCAGTGGGGCGCGCAAACGCGCGGCGTGGACTTCTTCGATGTGAAGGGCGATCTCGAAGCGCTGTTCGCGAACCTGGGCGCCGCGAAGACGCCGCGTTTCGTGAAGGCCGAGCATCCCGCGCTGCATCCGGGACGCAGTGCGCGCGTGGAAGTCGATGGCCGCGCCGTGGGCTGGATTGGCGAGCTGCATCCGCGCTGGATGCAGAAGTATGACCTGCCGCACGCACCGATCGTCTTCGAAGTGGAAGCGGACGCACTGATGGCGCGCGATCTGCCGACGCCCACCGAGGTATCGAAATTCCCGCCGGTGCGACGCGATATCGCAGTGGTCGTCGATCAGAAGATCGAGGTCCAGGCGCTGCTCGACGAGCTCCACAAGGGCATGCAGGACGAGCCCGCGCGGATTGTGCAGAGGGTTGCGTTGTTCGATGAATTTCGTGCAAAATCAAATACTTCCGGACTTGGCGCGGACGAGAAAAGCCTTGCCTTCCGGGTGACCCTGCAAGATACTGGCGGGACCCTTCAGGACGAAACGGTCGATGCGGCCATCAAGTCCCTGGTGGATCGCCTGGCTCGAGTGTTTGGCGCCCGGTTGCGCGGATAAGCCTCCCGGCTCATCACGTACCGACATGGCTTCCGGTTTGCGAGGTTGCAGAGGTTGCATTCACACCTTGGCAACCGGAAGCGCGCCATAGCAAAGATAGATGAACGAAATGAACTCGAGTGATTTCGAAGCCCTTCTCGCGGCACAGCGTAGCGCCATGATTCGCGATATTCCTGCCCCGTCGGCAAGTGCCGCGAACGATACGCCCACGCTGACCAAAGCCGAACTCGCGGAACTGCTGTTCGACAACGTCGGACTGAACAAGCGCGAAGCCAAGGACATGGTCGAAGCGTTCTTCGAAGTGATTCGCGACGCGCTTGAAAGCGGTGACAGCGTGAAGCTCTCGGGCTTCGGCAATTTTCAGTTGCGCGACAAGCCGCAACGCCCGGGCCGCAACCCGAAGACCGGCGAAGCGATTCCTATCGCCGCACGCCGCGTGGTGACGTTCCACGCGAGCCAGAAGCTCAAGGCCCTGGTGGAAAGCGGCGCCGAGGCAAGCTTCCCGCGCTGATCAACGGAAGCGATCGATCAAGGCATCAATGCGCGCGATGATCCGCGCGCGCCCGCACGGGTGAATGCAGCGGGTGTGACTGGCAACAACGGACTCTGGCGGCGACGCCATTTTGCGCAACCACCACGACGGCAACCCGGCGATGACATCGACAATCGAAAAGGTCGTCTTGCCTCCGATACCCGCCAAGCGCTACTTCACGATCGGCGAAGTGAGCGAGTTGTGCGGAGTGAAGCCCCATGTGCTGCGATATTGGGAGCAGGAGTTCACGCAGTTGAAGCCGGTCAAGCGCCGCGGCAACCGGCGCTATTACCAGCATCACGAAGTTCTGTTGATCCGGCGCATTCGTGAATTGCTCTACGAACAAGGCTTCACGATCAACGGCGCACGCAACCGGCTCGACTCGCACGGCGCGGCGGTGGGAGAGCCTGCAGCAGGCGACATGGAAGACGTGCCGGTGAGCGAAGGCAATATGGCGAGCGTCGATGTCGACCAGTTGCGCAAGGAACTGCTGCACGTGCTCGATTTGCTTGGGCGCTAGGCATTGCGAGTGCCTTCTTTAGGCGATGCAAAGATTCTTTCCGACGAAATGCATTTCAGCCATTCAAATCGGCAAAAGGGTCTGTTATACTTTCTAGCTCTCGGGGCGTAGCGCAGCCTGGTAGCGTACCTGCATGGGGTGCAGGTGGTCGGAGGTTCAAATCCTCTCGCCCCGACCAGAAGTCAGAACCCGCACGGTGTCAAAACCGTGCGGGTTTTTTCATTTGCAGCGCGAAAAAGCACAGCAATCGGGACGCGTCGCACCCTTTCACCGCGCTTCAACAAACTCCACCACCTCGCCACTATCGCGCTTGAGGAACATATTGCTGCCCTTCATGCGCACGTCATTGCACGAATAAGCGATCTTGCTGCCCTTGCTGCAGACCTTGCCGTCCTGGGCCTGCCAGTCGCCGTGATCGGCGAATCCCTTGCTCGATTTGAAGTCGTAGTTGCCGCTGCCGTCGTACTGCACATGCCACATGCTGCCATCGGCGAGTTTGATGTCGAACGCCTTGCCGCTCAGATGCTGCTGGATATCGGCGGCGCTGGGCGTGGTGGCATCGGCGGGGAATCCGCTGCCTTGAGCAAACGCAATCGCTGCGGGCAGCAGGAGCAGGGTGGCAAGCCGGGTCTTCATCTCGATTCTCCTTGGACTCGGCGCCGGCGAATCCGTCCGGGGCAGACACGCCGGACGGGGCGAGAAGTCAACCGGCAATCGGTTAGCGGCAAGCCGGCAAGGGCGCCGAGGCCTCAATCTACGCTAGCGGTTCAGCCCGTTATGTGGGCTGGCGCACACTGCACCGGGCCAGCGCGACCGTTGCTAACGCCTCGAATTCAAAGAGTCAGTGCCGCATCCGGTGAGCATGAGAGCGCAAGATTCGGCTGTTAGTTTTTCTCACATATCGATGAGAATCATTCGCTAGGAGAGATACGCCGCGCACCTTACGATTAGCGCAATTCCGCCGGTGTTTCTGTCACGTTCCGCATGCCGCCGTTATGGCTGCGCCATGCGGGTCTTGCGCATTCTGTCCTGCGGCAGATGCGGGCATGCCGGGACGCCTCGGCCAGACGGCATCGGGCGCGAAAAGAACAAGGCATCACCAGGCATATCCAGGCATAACCGAGCGCTCCCCAGCGCTATCCCCATGAATCCGATTCAACTCGCACAGCTCGTTTTTCTCGCTTCCCTGTGGGGCAGCTCGTTTCTTTTCATTCGCGTAGGCGTCGGCGATCTGGGCGTGGCGCCACTGATGGCGCTGCGCATCGGCATCGGCGCGCTGTTCCTGCTGCTGGTGCTGTTCTCGCGCCGGCCGCCGCGCGAGGCGCTGGCCACGCTGCGTGAGCGCGCCGGGCCGCTGCTGGTGGTGGGCATCCTCAACTCGGCTGCGCCGTTCTGTCTGTTCGCGTGGGCTGAACTTACGCTCTCCGCGGGTGTGACCTCCGTGATCAACGCGACCACCCCGTTGTTCGGCGCGGTGGTGGCCTATTTCTGGCTCAAGGACCGTCTGAGCGGCCTGCGAGTGGCCGGCCTGGTGATCGGTTTTCTGGGCGTGCTGGCTTTGGTCTGGGATCAGATCGCCACGCGCGCCGGTGACGGCGCGAGCACGTCGGCGACCTTGCTGGCGGCGCTTGCCGCGCTGGTGGCGGCAGCGCTCTATGGCGTGGCGGCCAGCCTCACCAAGCGTCATCTGACCGGCGTCGATCCGCTCACGGTCGCGGCGGGCACCATGACCGCCGCGGCCATCGTGCTCGCGCCGTTCGCGGTCGTCACATGGCCGCACGCCGCGGTGTCGCTGCACGCGTGGGGCTCGGCGATCGCACTCGGCGTCGTCTGTACCGGCATCGCGTATCTGATGTTTTTCCGTTTGATCGCGGCGATTGGCCCGGCGCGCACCATCACCGTGACCTTCGTCATTCCCATCTTCGGCATTCTGTGGGGCGCGCTGTTCCTGGGTGAACGCGTATCGATCGGCATGGTTGAGGCCTGCTTCACGATTCTCGTCGGGACGGCGCTTGCTACCGGCTTTATCAAGCGTCTGCCCGGCTTCGGTCCGCGCGCGGATCGCGCCGGCGCCAAACAGTAAAGTCGGGGCAAACCGCGCTTCATTAATCGTTGCGCACACATCGATGTGTGCGCAACGATATTTCTCAACCTGGCATCTTGCTTCACAGGTGCTGGCGTCATCCATGCGAGCATCCATCGCGCCGGTTCCACGCATATCGATAAGCTGGGATTCGCCGCAAACAATCCGGATTCACTCCGCCGATGGATCGCGAGCGATTCCTCGCGCCATTGACTCGTCATCCACTGAAAGCTTTAAGTCAGCTTCAGCCTTGCTGGGCGGCCCTGTGTGTATGCGGGCGAACAAGCGCGCTTGTTAAATCGCGTCTACACTTGGCGACACATCGGGTTATTTATTTGCAAACCGCTGTCAGGGATCCGGTCAGCCGGGACCTCGGCCTGTCACTCGATGCGCTTATAGAAACCGTTAGAAACCGTTTTACATGGCGACGGATTTTGTTGCGACCACTCATGCGCGCAGTGGCGTAGTGAAAGCCCGCAGCAAGGGAGAGCAGGCCGTCAAACGGCCGCGTCGTGAAGTGCCGTTCCTTTTCGGGGATGTTCATGACACAAAGACAATGGGCCTGGCAGGCCCGGTTGAGCCGTTGTGCTTGCGCTGCGGCGCTCGCCTTCGGCGCCGTAGCGGCGCACGCTGATCAGTTCGGCATCCAGCTTGGTGCGGGCGTTGCGGATCACGATGTGAAGAAGCTCGATTTCGGCCTCGTCTGGGACCCCGGCCTGCAGTGGTGGCACATCGGGGGCTTCCATTTCACGGTCGTAGGGGAGTTCCACGCCGCTTACTGGAAGCTGGACGAACTGGCCGCCTCGCAGCCGAATATCTGGGAGTTCGGCGTGACGCCGGTATTTCGCTTCATTAAGGACTCGGGCTGGATACGGCCATTCATCGAGGCGGGTGTGGGCGTCCGCCTGCTTACGCACGTCGAGCTCACGCCTGATCGCACCTTGTCCACGGCGTTCCAGTTCGCGGACATGGTGGGCGTGGGCGCGCAGTTCGGCGAGCATCAGAACTACCAGGCGGGCTTTCGCTTCCAGCACATCTCCAACGCCGACATCAAGACGCCGAATCCCGGTCTCAACTTCAGCCAGATCTACATCCAGTACAACTTCTAGGCGTTGCATTGGGGGCGCAACACCAGCGCCCCCCGCCGCACCGATACCCCTGCCGCCCCGCAACCCGCTACACTCTCTGCTTATGATGCAGTGCACCACGCGCACCGCATCACCGGATTTCCATAGACGATGTACCGGCGTCGCAGATAAAGGAGTGAGGAGCAAGGCATGGCAATTGAAACGGTTGGGATCGTGGGTGCGGGCACCATGGGCAACGGCATCGCGCAGGCGGTGGCGGTGGCGGGTCTGAAGGCGGTGATGATCGACGTCACGGACGCCGCGCTGGAGCGGGGCGTCGCAACGCTCACGCGCAGCCTCGAACGGCTGGTCTCGAAGGGCAAGCTCGACGCCGCCGTGCGCGACGCGGCGCTCGCGCGCATCGAAACCTCGACGGACTACGCGCGTCTGGCCAGCGCCGATCTCGTGATCGAGGCGGCCACCGAGAACGTCGAGCTCAAGACGCGCATCCTCAAGCAGATCGAGGCCGCCGCGCGCGCGGACGCCATCATCGCGTCCAACACTTCGTCGATTTCGATCACGGCGCTGGCCACCACGCTCGCCGATCCGTCGCGCTTCATCGGCATGCATTTCTTCAACCCGGTGCCGATGATGCCGCTCGTCGAGGTGATCCGCGGCCTGCAGACGCGCGCCGATGTTGCCGATGCCGTGCGCGAACTCGCCCAGCGTCTGGACAAGACGCCGATCGGCGTGAAGAACGCGCCGGGTTTCGTCGTCAACCGCATTCTCGTGCCGATGATCAACGAGGCCTTCTTCGTGCTGGCCGAAGGCGTGGCAAGCGCCGAGGAAATCGACGCCGGCATGAAGCTGGGCGCGAATCACCCGATCGGGCCACTAGCGCTCGCAGATCTGATTGGCCTCGACGTGTGTCTTTCGGTGATGGACGTGTTCCTGAAAGACTTCGGCGATTCGAAATATCGCGCCTGTCCGTTGCTGCGCGAGATGGTCTCGGCGGGGCAACTGGGCCGCAAGACGGGCCGCGGCGTCTATCAGTACGACAAGGCGTCGTAATTCGAGCCCGCGTCAGGCCAACCTCCGGCCCAACTCAGGCCCAACTCAGGCCCGCACGCCCAGCTTGTACTGCGTAACCTGGCGGTAAGTGCCGCCGGGCCGCAACACGGCGTCGTCGCAATCCGGCGACGCCATATTGATCTGGTTCGGGAAGCCGCCCGCTTCGAGGCACAAGCCCGCGTGCTTCACGCACGGCGCGCCGTGGCGTCCCGGCTGGCCCTCCAGATAATTCCCCGTATAGCACTGCAGCCCGCGCTGATCGGTCGCGACCGTGAGTTCGCGACCGCTGCCCGGCTCGTACACGCTTGCCACCTGACGCAGTACGCGCGGGCCGCCCGCCTGTTCGCCGCCGCGCAGCACGTAGCAATGATCGATGCCGCGCGCCCGCGCGAGTTGCGCATGCGGCCAGTCGAGGCGCGCCCCCAGCGGCGCGCCGTGCCGGAAGTCGAAGGCGCTGCCCGAAACGTCGGCCATGCCGGTGGGAATCATCCGTTCGTCGACTTCAAGGAACGCGTCCGCATCGATCGTCAGGATGTGGCCGCGAATGTCCGCGCCCGGCTCGCCGCTCAGGTTGAAATAGCCGTGGCTCGTGAGGTTGAGCGCGGTGGGCGCGTCCGTCACACCTTCGTAGGCGATCGTGAGCGTGCCGTCGTCGTCGAGCGCATAGCGCACCTGCACACTCACATTGCCCGGAAAGCCGCCGTCGCCTTCGGGCGAGTCGAGCCGCATCAGCAGCGCGCCGCGCTCTTCTTCGACTTGCCAGAGCGCGCGATGAAAGCCGTTCGCGCCGCCATGGAGCAGATTGCCGTTCTCGTTGCGGTCGAGCACGTGTTCGATGCCGTCGAGCGTAAAGCGCGCACCGGCGATGCGGTTGGCCCAGCGCCCGATCAGGCCGCCCATATAAGTCGTGGCGCTCATGTAGCCGGCGGGCGTGTCGTGGCCGAGCAGGATATCGGCGAGCCGTCCCGCTCGGTCGGGTGCATGCCAGGACACCAGCGTCGCGCCGAGATCGCTGATCGCAAGCTTCATGTCCTGCGCGTTGCGCAGCGTGTAGAGCCGGCAGGCATCGCCGCCTGGCAGCGTGCCCCAGGGTTCGGCGCTGATGCGACTCGTGTGCAGTGGGTTGTTCATGTGGCTTCTGAGGGTAAAGGTCGGGTTGTCAGCGCAAGGGCTGCGCACTGTTCAGCGCAATGATCAGCGCAACGATCAGCGCGATTGTCCGTGCCGGTCGGCGTCAGTCCGGGGCAACACGCGAGGGAGCCGGCGAGGGTGCCGCCACGCTGTCCTGATACTCGCGCGGCGTGCAGCCCAGTTCGCGCCGGAACACCGCGTACATGTACTGCAACGAGGTAAAGCCACAGCGGATCGCCACTTCGGCGCTGGCGGCGTCGCGGCTCGCCAGCATTGCTTTTGCCGCATCGAGCTTGTGCCGCAGGATTTCCTGATGCACGGTGCACTGTAACTCGCGCCGAAAATATTCTTCGAGCGAGGAGCGCGACACGCCCACGTAATCGGCGACCTGCTCGGTCTTGATGCCCTGGCACGCATACTGGCGGATGAAGTGCCGCGCACGCATCACGTGCGGGCTCGACAGCGGTTCGTGTTTCGTCGACGCCAGCACGTTGATGCCGACCGGCGGCACCAGAATGCGCCGCCCCGGAAAACGCGCGCCGCGCAGCATCTGATGCAGCAGATGCGCGGCCGTCTTGCCCATTTCCTCGGTGCCCTGAATCACCGACGAAATCGGGATGCGCGTGAGCGTGCGGGTGAGCGGATCATTGTCGATACCGATGATCGCGACCTGCTCGGGCACCGCGATGCCATGCATCAGGCAGGCCTGCAACAGATGACGCGCCCGCGCATCGGTCACGGCAATCACACCAACGGGTTTGGGCAGCGCGTGCAGCCATTCGCCCAACTGCTCGCTGGCCTGATTCCACGACGGCGCGCTGGTCGCGAGCCCGCGAAACACCGGCGCTTCCATGCCTTCCTCGCGCGCCAGTGCCTCGAATGCGAGTTCGCGTTGCTGCGCCCAGCGGTTCTCCTGCGCGGCGGGCAGGCTGTACATGGCCAGATGCGGCAGGCCCGCGCCAATCAGATGCGTCCACGCGAGCGAAACCAGCTTGCGGTTGTCAGTGGCGATATAAGGCAGTCCGGCCGGATAGTGCGCGTCATTTTCGAACGACGAGCCCACGGCTACGACGGGCAGCGGCGAATTTTGCAGTGCGGCGGCAACGGCGGGATCGTCGAAGTCGGCGATGATGCCATCGCCATCGAAGCGCTCGATGCCGTCGAGCCGGCAACGAAAATCCTCTTCGAGAAACAGATCCCAGGCCACGCGCGTCGAGCGCAGATAGTGGCCGATGCCGGCGATGATTTCGCGGTCGTAGACCTTGTTCGCGTTGAACAGCAACGCGATGCGGTGAACGGGCTGGGCGTGATGCTGTGTAGGGGCTGCGGGGGCACGGTTCATGGCGTAGCGCGCAAGGGTCTTCGCAGGCGAGTATTCCCGCTTTGGGTTCCCTGCGTTTGTCTCCGATTGAATGCGGCCTGCGCAATGACGCGCGCGGCGGCTCCTTTTAAGCGTCCGGTTATTTTAGGCCGGGTCCATAAGCTGCGCGCAAATATTCCCCCCGCCTGGCAGGAAACATTACCCGGCTCGCGCAATTTCGCAATTGCCGCTGCACCGGCCAGACGGGCAGTATGGCGTCACCTTGAAGGACGCCGCGCTGATGCGCCGCAACATTAAACGGAGACGCCATGTCGTATTTCGAAGCCATTCCCGCGATTCGCTACGAAGGCCCGCAATCGGACAATCCGCTTGCGTACCATCATTACGACCGCACGAAGAAAGTGCTTGGCAAGACCCTGGAAGAGCATTTGCGCATTGCCGTGTGCTACTGGCATTCGTTCGTATGGCCAGGCGTTGATATCTTCGGGCAGGGCACGTTTCATCGTCCGTGGCAGCAGCCCGGCGACGCTTTGGAGCGCGCCCATCAGAAAGCCGATGCGGCCTTCGAGTTCTTCACGAAACTGGGCGTGCCGTACTATACCTTCCACGACACCGACGTCGCCCCTGAAGGCAAGGATCTCAAGGACTACAAAGAGAACTTCGCGCGCATGGTGGGTTATCTGGGCGAGAAGCAGCAGGCGAGCGGCATGAAGCTCCTGTGGGGCACCGCGAATCTGTTCTCGCATCCGCGCTATGCGGGCGGTGCCGCCACCAGCCCGAACCCCGAAGTATTCGCTTACGCGGCGACGCAGGTTTGCAACGCGCTCGAAGCGACCCATAAGCTGGGTGGCGAAAACTATGTGCTGTGGGGTGGCCGCGAAGGTTACGACACACTGCTCAATACCGATCTCGTGCACGAGCGCGAACAGTTCGCGCGTTTTCTCTCCATGGTGGTGGAGCACAAGGAGCGTATCGGTTTCAAGGGCGCGCTGCTGATCGAGCCCAAGCCGCAGGAACCGACCAAGCATCAATACGACTACGACGTCGCCACGGTGCACGGCTTCCTCACGCAATACGGACTGCAGAACGAAATCCGCGTGAATATCGAGGCCAATCACGCCACGCTGGCGGGCCATTCGTTCCACCACGAAATCGCCATGGCTTATGCGCTCAACATCTTCGGCAGCGTCGATGCGAATCGCGGCGATCCGCAAAACGGCTGGGACACCGACCAGTTCCCGAATAGCGTCGAGGAACTCACCCTCGCGTTCTACGAAATCCTGCGTCACGGCGGCTTTAGCACGGGCGGCATGAATTTCGACGCCAAGGTGCGTCGCCAGAGCAGCGATCCTCAGGACCTGTTCTATGGCCATGTGGGCGCGATCGACGTGCTCGCGATCGCACTTGAGCGCGCGGCCGTACTGGTCGAAAACGACCGGCTCGAACAGTTCAAGCGCCAGCGCTATGCGGGCTGGGATACGGAATTCGGCCGCAAGATTCTGTCCGGCGGCTATTCCTTGTCGTCGCTCGCGAGCGACGCCGCCGCGCGCGGCATGAATCCGCAGCATGCGAGCGGCCAGCAGGAACGCCTGGAAAACGTCATCAATCAGGCGATTTACGGCCAGCGTTGAGCGCGGCCGCGAGCATCGGGACAGCAGCGCAGCAGCAAGAAAAAAAGAGGATGGAGACATGTTCATCGGTATCGACCTCGGCACGTCGGGCGTGAAGGCGGTACTGCTCGACCGGGCGGGCGACGTGCTCGGCAGTGCGAGCGCGCCGCTCACGGCGAGCCGTCCGCAGCCGCGCTGGTCCGAGCAGAACCCGCATGACTGGTGGCGCGTCACGCAGCGCGCGCTGCACGAACTGCTGGAGACGGTACGCCGCAACGGCATCGACACGAACGGCATCGAGGCGCTCGGCCTCACCGGGCAGATGCACGGCGCGACGCTGCTGGACGCGCGCGGCGAAGTGCTGCGTCCCGCGATTCTCTGGAACGACGGTCGTTCGGATGCCGAATGTATCGAGCTGGAGCGCCTCGCGCCCGAGTTGCATGCGCTGGCGGGCAATCTGGCGATGCCAGGCTTTACCGCGCCGAAACTGCTGTGGGTGAAAAAGCACGAGCCAGAGGTGTTTTCCCGCATCGCGCAGGTCTTGTTGCCGAAGGACTATCTGCGTTGGCGGCTCACGGGCGTATTCGCGACCGATCCTTCGGACGCAGCGGGCACGCTCTGGCTCGACGTGGCCAGGCGCGACTACAGCGAGGCGCTGCTCAACGCCTGCTCACTCACGCGTGCGCAGATGCCCGAAGTCTTCGAAGGCAACCAGATCACGGGCAAGCTCAGCGCCGCGATCGCGCGCGAATTCGGCCTGCGCGAAATTCCTGTCGTGGCGGGAGGGGGCGACAACGCGGCAGGCGCGGTGGGCGTGGGCATCGTCAAACCGGGCGATGCGATGTTGTCGCTGGGCACCTCGGGCGTGTATTTCGCGGTGTCGGACGGCTTCCTCGCAAATCCCGATTCCGCAGTGCATAGCTTCTGCCATGCGCTGCCGCACACCTGGCATCTCATGTCGGTCATGCTCAACGCGGCCAGTTGCCTTGATTTCACCGCGCAATTGGCGGGCTACGCAGACGTGGCGGCCTTGCTTGCCGATGCACAGGCCCATACGAATGCCGATCTCGATGCGCGTCGCCCCTGGTTCCTGCCTTACCTCAGCGGAGAGCGCACGCCGCACAACAACGTCAACGCCAAGGGCGTGTTCTACGGCATGACGCCGCAAAGCTCGCGCGCCGATTTCGCCAATGCCACGCTCGAAGGCGTGGGTTTCGCGCTGCTCGACGGTATGGACGCGCTGCACGCGGCGGGGCTCGTGCCAGAGACGATCACGGTGATCGGCGGCGGCTCGCGCAGCGCCTACTGGACGCAGATGCTCGCCGATATCAGCGGGCGTGCGCTCACGCTGCGAGCCGGCGGCGAAGTCGGTCCGGCGCTGGGCGCGGCGCGTCTCGCGCATCTGGCGGTTGAGCCGGGCGCGACGCTCGCAACGGTGTGCCCGCAACCCCCCGTGCTGGCGGTGCGCGAACCCGATGCCGCGCGCCATGCGTGGTATCGCGATGCGCGTCGCCCGACGTTTGCCGCGCTTTATCGGGCGCTCGCCCCAGTGTTTGCCGGCGGCGCCTGAGCAGTCGTCTTATCGCAAGACCGCAAGACCGCAAGACCGCAAGACCGCAGTCCCAGGCAACATCGCGTACGACAGCGCGCCGCCAGGCACTTTGCTGGCGCGCGTGGCAACGTGCGCGCCGCATTACTGTATTGCCGCATTACCCGAAATTCGCAACGCCATTCAATAACGCAACGACGCGCAGCTGCCGCGCTTTGCCCGGCCAGCGCGCGATAACACGAGGAGTGGAGACATGAAGTTCGCCAAACGTCGTTCGGTTCTGGGTTCGCTGGTCTGCGGCGCTGTGCTCGCGAGTCTGTCGCTGGCTGCGCCGCTCGCACACGCGAGCAAGGACCATCCGGAAATCGGCTTTTGCATCGACGATCTGCGTGTGGAGCGCTGGTCGCGCGATCGCGATTACTTTGTGGCCGCCGCGGAGAAAATGGGCGCGAAGGTTTCGGTGCAATCGGCTGACGCCAGCGAGGAACGCCAGATTTCGCAGATAGAAAATCTTATTTCGCGCGGCGTCGACGTGATCGTGATCGTGCCGTTTAATTCGAAGACGCTGGGCAACGTGGTGGCCGAAGCGAAGAAGGCCGGCATCAAGGTGGTGTCCTACGACCGCCTGATTCTGGATGCGGATGTCGATGCCTATATTTCCTTCGACAACGAAAAGGTGGGCGAGCTCCAGGCGCAGGGCGTGTTCAACGCGCAGCCCAAGGGCAATTACTTCCTGCTGGGCGGTGCGCCGACCGACAACAACGCCAAGATGCTGCGCGAAGGACAACTGAAGATTCTGAAGCCCGCCATCGATCGCGGCGACATCAAGGTGGTCGGTCAGCAGTGGGTGCCGGAGTGGAGCGCCTCGACGGCGCTGCGCATCATGGAAGACGCGCTTACCGCGAACAACAACAAGATCGACGCCGTGGTGGCCTCGAACGACGGCACGGCAGGCGGCGCGATCCAGGCGCTGGCCGCGCAGCATCTCGCGGGCAAGGTGCCGGTCTCGGGCCAGGACGCCGATCTTGCGGCGGTCAAGCGCGTGATTGCAGGCACGCAGACCATGACCGTCTACAAGCCGCTCAAGCTGATTGCCGGCGAAGCGGCCAAACTTGCCGTCGATCTCGCGAAGGGCCAGAAGCCTTCGTATAACGCGCAATACGACAACGGCAAGAAGAAGGTCGACACGGTGCTGCTGCAGCCGACGCTGCTCACGAAGAGCAACGCCGATATCGTCATCAAGGACGGTTTCTATACGCAGGCGCAACTCGCCAGCCAGTAATCCAGGCTTGGCGGGTCCAGCAATCAGGCGGCCCGCGCGCGAACACACCGTCTCGTGCGTGGGCCCTCAACGCGGGCAAACAGGCGTATGACCGAACCCTTGCTGACGATGCGCGGCATCGTCAAATCCTTCGCGGGCGTGAAAGCGCTCGACGGCATCGATCTCACGGTGCGACCCGGCGAATGCGTGGGGCTGTGCGGCGAGAACGGCGCGGGTAAATCCACGCTGATGAAAGTGCTTTCGGGCGTCTATCCGCACGGCACCTGGAGCGGCGAGATCCGCTGGGAAGGCGCGCCGCTCGAAGCGCATAGCGTGCGCGATACGGAGCGCGCGGGCATCGTCATCATCCATCAGGAACTGATGCTGGTGCCGCAGCTTTCGGTAGCCGAGAACATTTTTCTCGGCAACGAAATCACCCTGCCGGGCGGGCGCATGAATTACGCGGCGATGTACCAGCGCGCCGACGAATTGCTGCGCGAATTGAACATCGACGCGATCAATGTCGCGCAGCCGGTGATGAACTATGGCGGCGGTCACCAGCAACTCATCGAGATCGCCAAGGCGCTCAACAAGCGCGCGAAGCTGCTGATCCTCGATGAACCGTCTTCGTCGCTCACCGCGGCGGAAACGAAGATCCTGCTCGACATCGTGCGCGATCTGAAGCGGCGCGGCGTGGCGTGCGTCTATATCTCGCACAAGCTCGACGAGGTTGAAGCCGTGTGCGATACGGTCAGCGTGATTCGCGATGGCCGTCATGTGGCGACCGAGCCGATGGCCTCGCTCAGTACCGATCGCATCATCGCCATGATGGTGGGCCGTGAGATCAAGAACCTCTTTCCGCGCGAGCCGCACGAGATCGGCGAAGTAGTGTTCGAGGCGCGCAACGTGACCTGCTACGACGTGACGAATCCGCGCCGCAAGCGCGTGAGCGACGTGTCGTTCGCGGTGCGGCGCGGCGAGATTCTCGGCGTGGCAGGGCTGGTGGGCGCGGGGCGCACGGAAACGATGCAGGCGATCTTCGGCGCTTACGAAGGCAACTGCGCGGCAACCGTGCTGCTCGAGGGCCGGCCGCTCAAGATTCGCGCGCCCCTCGATGCGATCCGCGCCGGTATCGCGATGGTGCCCGAGGACCGCAAGCGCCACGGCATCGTGCCGCAGTTGGGCGTGGGCCACAACATCACGCTGTCCGTGCTGGAGCGCTTCGCGAAGCATGGCCGTATCGACGCCGCCGCGGAACTCGACACGATCCGCACGGAAATGCAGCGTCTTTCGGTGCGTGCCGCCAACCCCATGCTGTCCATCGCGAGCCTTTCCGGCGGCAATCAGCAGAAAGCCGTGCTGACGAAAATGCTGCTGACCGAGCCGAAGGTGCTGATACTCGACGAACCCACGCGCGGCGTCGATGTCGGGGCGAAATACGAAATCTACAAGCTCGTGTTCCAGCTCGCTAAGCGCGGCGTGGCGATCGTGATGGTGTCGTCCGAATTGCCCGAAGTGCTGGGCATCAGCGACCGCGTGCTGGTGATTGGCGAGGGCGAGGTGCGCGGCGATTTCGTCAACGATGGCCTGACGCAGGAACACATTCTTGGCGCCGCGATCCAGAGCGCGCGCGCCCCAACTCTTTCAGCGAGTGCAGCATGACCCCCGACGTCACGACTCAAGGCGCGCGCGAAGACCAGCTGAACGCTGGAAACGGCTTCGGCATGCGGTTCCAGCAACTGTTTGCGCGCTACAAGATTCTTGCCCTGCTGCTGGCCGTGGCCGCAATCTGGGTGTTCTTCTCGGTGCTCACGCATGGCGCCTTTGTTACGCCACGCAATGTCTCGAACCTGCTGCGGCAGATGTCGATTACCGGCATGCTGGCGTGCGGGATGGTGTTCGTCATCATCGCGGGCGAGATCGATCTTTCGGTGGGTTCGCTGTTGGGTCTGCTCGGCGGCGTGGCGGCGATTCTCGACGTCAACCGCCACTGGCCGATTGGCGTGACGGTGCCCGTGGTGCTCGCGCTCGGCGTGCTGGTGGGGCTCTTCAACGGCTGGTGGTCGACCTACCGGCGCGTGCCGTCGTTCATCGTCGGGCTGGGCGGGATGCTGGCGTTTCGCGGCGTGCTACTCGGCATCACGGGCGGCTCGACCATCTCACCTGTTTCGGATTCCTTCGTATTCATCGGGCAAGGCTATCTGCCGCGCATCGCGGGCGACGTGCTGGCCTTTGCGCTTTTCGTGCTGCTCGCCGTGCTCACGGTGCGTCAGCGTGCGAATCGCCGCCGCTATCAGTTGAGCGTGGTGCCGCTCTGGCAGGATGGCGCGAAGATCGTCGGCGCGGGCGCGATCGTGCTGGCCTTCGTGCTGATGCTCGACAGCTACGGCGGTATTCCCGTGCCGGTGCTTTTACTGCTTGCGCTGCTCGGCGTCTTTACGTGGATCGCTACGCAAACCGTGTTTGGCCGACGCATTTATGCGGTCGGTTCGAACCTCGAAGCCACGCGTCTTTCGGGCGTCAACACGAACCGCGTGAAGCTCGCCATCTTCGCGCTGATGGGCCTGATGTGCGCGTTCGCGGGCATGGTCAACACCGCGCGTCTTGCGGCGGGTTCGCCTTCTGCAGGGACGATGGGCGAACTCGATGCCATCGCCGCCTGCTTTATCGGGGGCACGTCGATGCGCGGCGGCTCGGGCACCGTGTATGGCGCGTTGATCGGCGCGCTCGTGATGGCGAGCCTCGACAACGGCATGTCGATGCTCGATGTCGATTCCTACTGGCAGATGATCGTGAAGGGCGGCATCCTGGTGCTGGCCGTGTGGATCGATGTGGTGTCGGGTTCGAACCGCCGCTGAAGATAGCAAACCTCGCCGCATTCCTCTGATGTAGACGAATTCGTCATTCGAGTTGTTCTCCTCGCGCGCATGGGTGCGCGCTCTGCGGGCGGGATGCCAATCCCGCTCGTTTTCTTTCCGGCGACGGTTTGCACGCTCGGTACGCGAGGTTCGGATTCCTGCCACAATCGATTTGTAGTGTGCGCTCGACGCATGTCTTGAGAGCCTGACGTCGAAGCCGCTACCGCCCGCCGCGGCGTCGCACGTTTCGCGCAATCCGCGTAGTCGTTTCGATCAGTGTCGATGAGCCCGTACCGGCTTCCATCTGTGCGACGCGCTGCCGCTCCCCACATTTTCGACGCATCCCGGGATGCGCCGTGCCGTCTCGCACGCCGCGAAACGGCGCCGAACTGGAGACGAGTCGACCATGCCTACTCTTTGCGAGATCTGCAATACGCGGCCCGCTGTCGCGCGCGTGACCGTGGTGCAAAACGGCCAGCGCAAATCGATGTCGATCTGCGACTACGACTATCGGCAATTGATGCGCCACCAGAGCATGTTGAATCCGTTCGATTCGCTGCTTGGCGGCAGCGGGTTGTCGCGCTTCTTCGGCGGCGACCAGGAGCGAGGACACGATGACGGCGAGGACGACACGAGCTTCGCCGCTGAAGTGCCGCGCGAATCGGTCGATGCCACCGATGCGTTCAGCGAGCAGACGCTGGAGATCCTGCAGCGCGCCGCTGAAAAGGCGCACGAACTGCAGCGCACCGAACTCGATACGGAACATCTGCTTTACGTGCTGGCCGACACGGACGTTTGTGCGGCGCTGCTCAAGGAATTGAAGCTGTCGCCGCAGGACATCAAGGCCTATATCGATCAGCATGCGCAGAAGGGCAAAGCCGGACCCGACGCGGCCATTGACAAGATGACGATATCGCCGCGTCTGAAAAAGGCCTTCCAGTTCGCTTTTCAGGCGTCGCGCGATCTGGGGCACTCGTACGTCGGCCCCGAACATTTGTTGATTGGCCTCGCTTCGGTGCCGGACAGCATCGCGGGCACGCTGCTCAAGAAGTACGGCGTGTCGCCCGAGGCATTGCGCCAGAAAGTCGTGAAGGTGGTGGGCAAAGGCGCGGAGGATGGACGCGTGGATGCACCTACCGGCACACCCACGCTCGACAAGTTTGGCCGCGACCTCACGGCCATGGCGCGTCAGGGCAAGCTCGATCCGGTGCTGGGCCGCGCGCAGGAAATCGAAAGCACGATTGAAGTGCTGGCGCGCCGCAAGAAGAACAATCCGGTGCTGATCGGCGAGCCGGGCGTGGGCAAGACGGCCATCGTCGAAGGCCTCGCGCAGCGCATCGTCAATGGCGACGTGCCGGAAGTGCTGCGCGGCAAGCGCCTCGTGGAAGTGAATATCAACTCGATGGTGGCGGGCGCGAAGTATCGCGGCGAATTCGAAGAACGCGCCAAGCAGTTGATCGACGAAGTGACGGCCAAGCACGACGAGCTGATTCTCTTTATCGACGAGTTGCACACGATCGTGGGCGCGGGGCAGGGCGGCGGCGAGGGCGGTCTCGATATCGCCAATGTGCTCAAGCCTGCGCTTGCGCGCGGCGAACTGAGCCTGATTGGCGCGACCACGCTCAACGAATATCAGAAGTACATCGAGAAAGACGCGGCACTCGAACGGCGCTTCCAGCCCGTGCTGGTGCCCGAGCCGACCGTCGAGCAAACCATCGTGATCCTGCGCGGCTTGCGCGACAAGCTCGAAGCGCACCATCAGGTCACTTTCGCCGACGATGCCTTCGTGGCGGCCGCCGAGCTTTCCGATCGCTACATCACTTCGCGCTTCCTGCCCGACAAGGCCATCGATCTGATCGACCAGGCGGCCGCGCGCGTGCGTATCGGCGCGACCTCGCGTCCGGCGGAAATTCAGGAGCTCGAGGCGGAAATCGCGCAACTCAAGCGTGAGCAGGATTACGCCTCTTCGCGCAAGCGTTATGACGAAGCCAAGGGTTTCGAAGAGCGCATCAAGGAGAAGCAGGCGAAGCTCGAAGAACTGACCGAAGCCTGGCAGCGAAAGACGGGTTCGGAGACGCTGGAAGTGACGGTCGCCTCGATTGCCGAAGTGGTCTCGCGGCTCACCGGCATTCCGGTCGCCGACCTCACCCAGGAGGAGCGCCAGAAGCTGCTCAAGATGGAAGACAAGCTGCGCGAGCGCGTGGTGGGGCAGAGCGACGCGGTGGAAGCGGTCAGCGATGCCGTGCGGCTTTCGCGTGCTGGCCTTGGCCAGGAACACCGGCCGATTGCGACCTTCCTGTTTCTTGGGCCGACCGGCGTGGGCAAGACGGAACTTGCGAAGGCGCTCGCGGAAACCGTGTTCGGCGACGAGCAGGCCATTATCCGCATCGATATGAGCGAGTATATGGAACGCCATGCAGTCGCGCGGCTGATTGGCGCGCCGCCGGGATACGTAGGTTACGACGAAGGCGGCCAGTTGACCGAGCGCGTGCGGCGTCGCCCGTATAGCGTGATTCTGCTCGACGAAATCGAAAAGGCGCACCCGGACGTCTATAACGTGCTGCTGCAGGTATTCGACGATGGACGGCTCACGGATGGCAAGGGCCGTGTAGTCGACTTCAGTAACACGATCATCATCGCCACCAGCAATCTGGGCGCGTCGATCATCATGGAGAACCTGGAGCAGCCCGAGGACAAGCGCAAGAGCGACAAGGAAGTGCGCGCCGAACTGATGAAGGTGCTCAAGGGGCATTTCCGGCCCGAGTTCCTCAATCGCATCGACGAGATCATCGTGTTCCATGCGCTGTCGAAGGACAACATCCGCAATATCGTGCAGATCCAGCTCGACCGCGTGACGCGCACGGCGGCGGCGCAAGGCATCACGATCAATAATAGCGACGCGCTGGTCGATCATCTGGTCGAAGCCGGTTACCAACCGGAATTCGGCGCGCGTGAGTTGAAGCGGCAGATTCGTCAGGAAGTGGAAACGCGGCTCGCCAAGGAGATTCTGGGCGATGCGCTGCAAACGGGCGACACGGTCGAGATCGGCTACGACAAGGCCAACGAGGAAGTCACCATCGACAAGACCGCCGTGCCTGCCGATATTCAGGAGGCAAAGAATGCGAAAAAGGGCAAAGGCGTGAAGCCCGACGTGAAGGAGATCGCGCCGGAGATCGCCGCCGACGATCTCGAAGGCGATCCGCCGCCACCGCCGTCTTCATCGAAGAAGAACGGCAAGGGCGGCGGTAAGTCGAAGTGGGCGTGACGGGTGCTTGAGGTGAACGCAGCGCCATTCTGGCGCTGCGTTTCCATTCATCGATATTGATATGGAATCCGTATCAATCGCGCGTCACGCTACATCCCACCACGCGGGCAGCAGGGCGCGCACATCGGGCCGCGCAAAACGGTCGTCCAGCAGATGCACCACGCCGCTGTCCGCCTCGCTGCGTATTACGCGGCCCGCGGCCTGCACGACCTTGCGCAGGCCGGGAATCAGATAGGTGTAGTCGAACCCCGCGCCATAGAGCGTTTCCATGCGCTCGCGCATGGCCTCGTTGACCGGATTGACCTGCGGCATGCCCAGCGTTGCGATAAACGTGCCGATCAGGCGCGTGCCCGGCAGATCGATACCTTCGCCAAACGCGCCGCCAAGCACCGCAAAGCCGATGCCGCTGCCGCCTTCCACGAAACGCGCCACGAAGCCTTGTTGCTGCGCTTCGTCCATCGTGCGCGACTGCCTCCAGGTGTCGATCTGCGGATGGCGCGCGACGAATACATCGGCGGCCTGCTGGAGATAATCGTAGCTGCTGAAGAAGCACAGATAGTTGCCGGGCCGCGCCGTGTACTGGCGCGCAACGCGTTCGACGAGTGTTTCCAGCGAGCGCGCGCGATCCTTGTAGCGCGTCGAAATATCGCGCGCGATCTGCACGTCGAGTTGCTCGGCGCGAAATGGCGTACCGATTTCCACCTGCACGGTGTTGGCGGGCAGTCCCAGCATATCGGCGTAATAGTGGGCGGGCGCGAGTGTGGCGGAAAAGAGCGTGACGCTATGCGCGGCGGCCAGACGTGGGCGCAGTGCGTTGGCGGGCACGAGGTTGCGGATGCACAAGGTCGAGCGTGTGCGCTGTGCGTTGCCGCCCGCTTTGCCTGGCTGAAGAGGCGTGACGTCGAATATCGACTGCTCGTCGAAGCGTTCCGCAAGCCGCACGAAATGCAGCGCGTCGAAATAGAACCGTTCGAGTTCGGCGTCGCGCACGAGTGCGGGTTCGGCCAGCTGATCGCCAATGGCGGCAATCACATCGCCAAGCGCGGGCACCAATCCGTCGGGCAGGGCGTCGCTCGCGCGCCATGCCTCGGGCGACAGCGCGTTCTGGGCATTCCAGTGGCGCGCGAGCCGCGTGAGGGCGCGTTTGACCGGCGCACTCGCGGCGCGGCGCACGACGTCCACGCGGGTCTGCACCAGTTCGGCGGAATACATCGCCCGGGCGCGCTCGGGCAGATTGTGCGCCTCGTCCACGAGCAGGCTCATGCGCCACTGGTTGTGCGCGCCGAGCATGAACAGCATGGCGCTCACGTCGAAATAATAGTTGTAGTCGCCGACGATCACGTCGCTCCAGCGCGCCAGTTCCTGGCCGAGGTAGTACGGGCAGACGGCGTGTTCGCCAGCAACTTCGCGCAGCGTTTCGCGCTTGAGATTCACGCGCGCCAGCGCCGCTGCGCGTGCGGCGGGCAGCCGGTCGTAGAAGCCGCGCGCAAGCGGGCACGACTGGCCGTGGCAGGCGAGTTCCGGATGCTCACAGGCTTTGTCGCGCGCCACCAGTTCGAGCACGCGCAACGGAAGCCGCGCGTTGTCCTTTGCATGCGCTTCGGCGAGCGTGTCGAGCGCATCGAGCGCGAGTTGCCGCCCCGGGCTTTTCGCGCTGAGAAACAGCACCTTGTCGATGTTGCCGCGCGCGCAGGCCTTTAACTGCGGGAACAAGGTGCCGATGGTTTTGCCGATGCCGGTGGGGGCTTGCGCCAGCAGGCAGCGGCCCTGGGTGGCGGCGCGCCAGACCGCTTCGGCGAGATCGCGCTGACCCTGGCGAAACCTCGCGTGCGGCAGGCGCAACGCACCGAGCGCGGTATCGCGCGCCGCGCGATGGGCGCTTTCCTGTTCGGCCCAGGCGACAAAGCGTGCGCACTGCGCCTCGAACTCCGCGCGCAGTTGCTGGGCGCTGGCTGGTTCGACGAGCGCGGTCTCGCGGCCCGTGCCGATCTCGTAGTACACCAGCGCGAGTTCGAGCGCGTCGAGGCCGAGTTTCTCGCACATCAGTGCGCCATAGACGCGCAGTTGCGCCCAGTGCAGCGCGCGCTGGTTTTCGCGCATGGCGTCGAGATCGCCGCGATAGGTCTTGAATTCCTCCAGGCGTCGACGGGCCGGGTCATAGCCGTCGGCACGCCCGCGTACGGTGAGTGCGCCGTACGTGCCGCTCAAGGCGATCTCCGTTTCGTAGCCGGCGGGACGACGCGCGGCGATGGCCGCATGGCCCGCGCGGCCTTCGCTTGCATCGGGCGAGGGCGTGAAGCGCAGATCGAGGTCGCCGCGTTTGGCGGTGAACTCGCAGAGCGTGCGAACAGCGACGGTGTAGGTCATCGCGCTGGCATCAATTCGGGCGCCTCCCAGCGCGCCTGCAACACCGTCACCGGCATGCCATGCGCGGCGCAGTAGGCGAGCCAGCGGCGCTGGTTGTCCTGCAGCCGGTCGCCTGGGCCTTTCACTTCGATCAGTTCGTAGCGGCGCTCGCGTGGCCAGAAGCGCACGAGGTCGGGTAGGCCCGAGCGGTTCGCGGCCGGTTCGCGCAGCAGGCGCTCGAACCACAGGCGCAGATGCGCGGCGGGAAAGCAGTCGAGCGCCAGCGCAAGCAAGGCTTCGTCGAGCGCGCCCCACGCGATAAACGGCGACTGCGTGCCGTATTTATCGGCGAAACGCTGTTCGATGGTTGCGCGATAGGTCCCGCTTTCGAGTTCGGCGAGACAGGCGGCGAATAGCGCGTCGCGACGCGTGACGAAATCGGCCGCGTGCAGATCGGCGGGGCCGCGCTGGAACGGGTGGAAGAACGCGCCCGGCAGCGGGGCGAACAGCGCTGGCCAGCACAGCAGCCCGAACAGGCCGGTAATCAGCGTGTTTTCGACGTAGAACACCGGCGCTTCGGCGCTGGCGAGCGCCAGGCGCGACGCTTCTTCCACACGCAGGTGGAGGTGCGCGGCGGGCAATGTGAGTTCGATCAGCGCGTGGCCTGGCGTGGCGTGGGTCGATTGCACCGTCGCCCGTTTGCGCATCAGGCGGCCGAGCGTGCGCGCGGCGCGCTGGGCTTCTTCTTCGTTGATGGGCGCGGCGGCGATTGTCTGGGCGAGGGCGCAGGCGTCGTCACGGCGACCCAGTTGCTCCAGCACGCGTACGCGGCGATAGCGCGATTCGGGGTGGCCGCTGTCCAGATAGGCGCGCATCGCGAGCGCGGCGTGGCCCAGCCGTTCGGCCGCCTGGCCAGCCGCGTGGCGCACGCGGTCATGGCGCGTGCGCAGCCAGGCGTTGGGCCGGGTGTGCGGGGCGAGGGCGTCGAGCACATCGAGCGCGGCGGCGAGGATCTCGGCATGCTGGTCCTCGGGCGCGAGTTCAAAGGCTTCGCGGCAATCGCGCAAGGCCAGATAAGCGTCGATATCGGCGCGCTGCTGGAACGCACGCGAAGCGTCGTCGAACGCAACCGGCTCGTAGCGGTAGACGCCCAGATCGGCCAGCACGAATTCGCTCCAGTCCTGCCGCAGGTTGCCGAAGAACATCAGGCGCAACCGTTCGCACAAGGGCGCGGCGGCGGAAAAGTCGAAGACGGTGTCCGCCGCGTGCGGAAACCACGCGCTCCATTCGCGTGCGCATGGGGCGGCTGTGCAGAGCGCGTCGAGCATCGCCGCGCGGGTGGCGGTGCGCAGGTTGAGCGCATGCAGCGCATCCCAAGGCGGCGTTTTTTCGTGCGCTTCGGCTACGAGCCGTGCGGCGAGCGTCTGCAATTCGGGCCGTGTGACAAGCGCGGCGAGTTCGCCGAGTTCGAGTACCGGCGCGCCTTCGAGCCAGCCCGCCTCGATCAGTGGCAAGGCCGCTGCGCGCGGGCAGCCGATTTCGGCATAGTCGAGCTTGCTGGCGCGAAACTGCGGGCCCTTGCGCATCAGCATCCGCACGAACAACGCCCGGGAGGCACGCGGCAGCGTGCCGAAACCTCGCACGAAGCGTTGCTCGGCGGCGTCGAACAGATCGGCGCAGCGCGCGTCGAGCCAGCCGAGCGCACGCTCGAAGTTCGCGAGGTAATAGAACGGATTGGGGAAGTCGGGGAGCACGCGCGGCACTGTACGGATATACAGCCGCGATGATAGCAGGCTCGCGCGCCGGGCTGTCTGGCTGTCCTGCCCAGACCGGCGCGAACCGGCCCGTAAGCTACAATTGCCGCAGCCTGAAAACCCCAGCGCGCGCCACGCGCGACTACAGCAGATACAGCGACAAGAGCGATGAAGAAACGGAATGTCTGTCTTGTCGGCCTCGCGGCCGGCGCCACCCTGCTCGCGGGCTGCGTTGCGCAGTACCAGAACCCCAGCGCCTGCGAACAGGAGATGCGCGCCCGGCTCGCCCATGCTTCGCTGGGCGATCTTTCGGTGACGCATAGGGCGGTGGCGTATCGCGGTCAGCGCGTCGTGATCGAAGGGCAACTCGAACGCGGCATGCTGCCGCTCGAGAGTGCGCCGGCTTCCGGTGCGGTTGGGGCTTCTTCGGCATCGGCAGCGACGGCAGCATCCGGTGCGGTTGCAAAACAGCACGCCACCTTCGCGGCGGGCGCTTCGGCAGCAAGCGTGCCGGCGACGGCTTCCGCGCCGCAAGCGAAGGAACCCGAGCCCACTACGCCGATCGCGATCATCGCCGCCAGGCTCGGCCTGCACAAGGCGCCGCCGCCGCAGACCGCAGCCGAATGCACCTACGATCGCACCGGCGCGCTGACGTCGTTCCACTGGCTCGCGCCGGCAGCCTTGGCGAAAACCACGCCGGCCTCGGACGCGCAAGCCGAATAGTCCGCTCAGAATGCGTAGTACGGCCCCGCGCCCGCGGGTGTCGTCTGCGCCTGGATCGCGGTGTACACGCGACGCCCGAAGAAGAACGGCAGCCCCCAGCCGAATGCGCTGCCGTTATATCCCGCGAGATTGTTGAACGCCCAGTTGCCGGTGGCAAACAGTGACGTTGCGTTCGCCACTGACAAGGACGTGCTCGCCGAGACCCCGTCCACGCCCTTGAGCGTCGCCCCGAGACTTTGCGGCGAGCCCGGGCAGAACCACACGCCGCAGCGCGTGAGCGTCGTATTGGCGAAGAAAAAGCCGTTCGAGCCGCTATCGATATAGCTCTGCGAATAAACGGTGCCGTCCGAGGTCGTGGTCGAAACGAAGCCCGTCACCGAATTGCCGCGCAGCACGGTCGCGCTGCCCAGCGCATTGTTGGCCTGCGAGCCGATGCCGAAGATCAGCGAGCCGCTCACCTTGCTCTCGCCCGTGCCGGCGATGGCGGGAAGGTCGACTACCACGCCGTTGTTGTCGCTCGCGAACGCCGCCACCGGGTTGCTGATCTGCTGCGCGAGCGGCTGTGCACTGGGCGTGCAGTTGCCCGAGGGGCATGCGTAGTACCACGAACTGTTGGGGCCGTTTACGCAGGCCGCGCCGCAATCGGCGCTGAACGGCCCGACGCCGAGAATGCCGTTCGAGCGCAATGCCGTGCTGTTCATCATGGCGAGGCCAAAGCTCTTGCAGGCGCTCGGCGTGGTCGGCACCGACGGGTCGGCGATCAGCTGGATCGGCAGCGCGGCGGCGACTTCGCCCGCCAGTTTGACGTCAGCGCTGCGCACTGCGCCCCATGTATAGCCGGAGCCGAAGGCGGCGCACGAGCCGGCCGGGGCGCTGCCGCTGCCCGCTGCCACGGCCGGCAGCGCGAAGCCCGCGGGCAATGCCGAGGCCAGCAGGCGCAAGCCCTGCGAGCCGGTATCGACCTGCACATCGTCCACGCTCGCGCAGGTGCTCGTGCCGGGCACGCAGACCGTGACGCTCGCCATCAACATATTGCGGGTCGAGGTGGGCGTCGAGGCGACCGTGATCGGCAGTACGTTCGGCGTGGTGGACGGGGCCACGGTGCCGGTGGTCGGGGACGGCGCGATGTTGCTGGAACTGCCGCTTGTACCGCCCGTACCGCCTGGACTGGAAGCGGCGGGCGCGCTGGCGGCCGTCGTTACGCTTGCGGCCGACGAGCCGCCGCTGCCGCCTCCGCAGGCGGCCAGCGCCAAAGCCAGCACGCCCGCGAGCAGCGTAACGCGCGCGTTCATCGCAGGTCTCCTTCGGTCACGCCAGCCGGCAGCGCGCCCGGCAGCCACGCACGGCCGACGTAGCTGCGCATCAGGCCGCCGGATTCGACGATGACGCCCGGTGTATCGACGCGCGCGGCGTGCAGGCCGTCTCGCCCGGCGATGTGAAGCGCGAGCGCGCCGCGCTGGTAATCGTCGGCATAGTGGCCGAGCAAAGTGTAGAGATCCGGCGCCGACGGACCCTGCCAGGTGTAGGCGAAAACCTCGCCGCTCGCCGTGGCGACATACTCGCGCACGAGCGTGCCGCCCGCATCGACGGCTTGCGTAACCCGCACCGTGCTGCCGATCAGATAGTGCGTGGCGCCTGCGTTGCCGCCCGTACTCACCGGCGTGCGGGAGGGGGCGATATCGCCTAGCGCCGCCCAGGCGGGCATGGCCGCCGCGGCAAGGGCCGAAGCGAGGCAGGCGAGAGCCGCGGCGCGGCCCGCCTGTTTGAGGCTGCAAGTTGTCATGACGCTCTCCGTGCGACGTTTTTCGAATTGTTATTTCGAATTTTTGGGAAAAATTAGCACCGGGTCGCCGTGGCAAGTCATGCGAGACAGAAATGCCGCTTCGAACAAACTTGTGCTCGACGCGGGTATTTCTACAACTCATTGATATGAAATAAGATTTTCCAGATGAAAGTCGATTGGCACGCGTTTTTAGAATGTTGATGAACGTTACGCGGCGACCTTGATCCACGGCTCGTGTGGCTTCGCGAGCGCGCCGCGCGCGCCGCGCTTCTTACCTCGGCAACAGATGGAAACGCTTCGTCTCACCCCGGTTTTTGCACATAGCGCCCTCTCGCCGGTAAAATGGCTGGTTGATCCACGCACACACTGGCCGTGGCCGTAGCCGAAGGGATTACCCGAACATGAGTGATTTTCATCAACGTCTTGCCGCACGCGCGATTGCGCTCCTGATGGCGGGCGGGCTGGTCGCCGGCTGCAGCTCGCCGACGCCAGGCAAGATCGATTACCGTAGCGACGCAAAGGCGAAACAATCGTCGCTGGCTGTTCCGCCGAACATGCTCGACGAAACCGCCGACCAGCGCTCGCTGCCGCCGCAGGGCGGCGAAACCTCGCTGTCGGCGCTCAAGCAGGTGCAGGCCGCCGCGCCGGCCACCGACGAAAACAGCGAAGTGCTGCCCCAGGTGCCGGGCATGCATATCCAGCGTGACGGCACGGAAAGCTGGCTCGTCATCGACAACCGCCCGCCCGCCGACGTCTGGGCGCAGGTTCGCCGTTTCTGGCAGGAGCAAGGCTTCCTGCTGGTGGTCGATCAGCGCGACAAGGGCCTGATGGAAACCGACTGGAACGAAACCCATCCGAAGATCAACGATGGTCTGATCCGCAATACGCTGTCGTGGGCCACGGGCAATTCCTACGTCACGGCGGAGCGCAACAAGTACCGCACGCGTCTGGATACTTCGCCTGGCGGCGGCACTTACGTGTTCATCAGCCAGAAGGGCTTGAGCGAACAGCTTTCGGGCACCAACAACGAAACCAGCAAGTGGGTGCCCAAGCCCAACGATCCGGCGCTCGAACAGGAGTACCTCAAGCGCCTGATGGTGACGCTCGCGCGCGCCAAGCCGGGCGTGCCTGACGCACAGGTGGCGGCGCAAGCCGACGCCAAGGCCGACGCCAGCGCGAAGGGCGCCAGCGGCGCGTCCTCGAAGCCGGATGCGGCAGCGGCGGCAATCGCAGCACAGAACGCCGCAGCCGTGGGCCAGAGCGCCGCGGCGACGGGTTCGTCCAAGGGTGCGGCAGCAGGCGGCGCATCGGGTCAGTACACCTCGACCGAACTGACGCTGGGTGAGCCGTATGACCGCGCATGGCTGCGCGTGGGCCTCGCGCTCGACCGCGCGAACTTCACGGTGGACGACCGCGATCGCTCGAAGGGCATCTACTATGTGCGCTACGTCGATCCGCAGGACATGACCTCGGCTGAACAGGGTTTCTGGAACCAGATCTTCCACGGCCGCAAGGAAAAGGTCGCGAAGCAGTACAAGGTCAACGTGCGCGCCGTCACCGAAAACCAGACCCGCGTTGCGGTGGTGGACGACAGCGGCCAGATCGATTCCTCGCGTCCGGCACGCGAAATCATGGGCCTCGTGGTCGAAGAACTGCACTAGGTTCTGAGCGATACCCCAGGAAAAAACCCGCCTTGCGCTTGCAGGCGGGTTTTTTCGTTACGAAGCCGGGCTGAGTTCGCGCGGCGTGCGCTCAGTGCTCAGTGCGGGGGGATCATCCACGTCAGCACGTTTTGCTGCAGCCACACCAGAATGCCGAGCAGCACCGTCATCAGGATCGAATGCTTGAAGGTGCGCGCGAAGACGTGGCCTTCCTGGCCTTTGAGTTCGGTGGTCGCCACGCCCGTCGCGATGTTCTGCGGCGAGATCATCTTGCCCATCACGCCGCCCGACGAGTTGGTGGCCGCCATCAGCACGGGGTTCAGGTTGAGTTGCTGCGCGGCCACGACCTGCAGATTGCCGAACAGCGCGTTGCCCGAGGTATCGCTGCCCGAGAGGAACACCGCCACCCAGCCGAGGAACGCCGACACCAGCGGGAACAACGAGCCCACCGAGGCGACGCCCAGACCGAGCGTGTAGGTCAGCCCCGAATAGTTCATCAGGAACGCGAGTCCGACGATGGTCGCCACGGTCAGGATGGCGATGCGCGTCTGCACCCAGGTATCGACCACCGCGCCACCGAAATCGGCCGGCTTCAGGCGCACGACGAAGGCCGTGATGATGGCCGCCACCAGAATCGCCGTGCCGGTGGCGAGCGGCTGGAAGTCCCACACCGCGCCATAGGGCGTCTTGTAGAGCGTGATGAATACGGCCTTGTTCAGGCCCGGCCACGGCACCTTGACGTCGCCGATCGCAAATACTTTGGCGACGGTCCAGATGATCACGACCGCCGCGACGATGATCCACGGATACCAGCCCTGCGCGCCCGTCACGCTGCCGCGCACTTCCTTCGCGCGATCGACGTGGATCTCGAAGCGGGCGTCGGGCGCGGGCTTCCAGACGCGCAGGAACAGGATCGTGAGGATCAGTGAGACGAGCGAGGAAAGCACGTCGGTGAGGCTGTAGTTGACGAAGTTCGCGGTGACGAACTGCGTGAGCGCGAAGCTGCCGCCCGAGACCAGCAGCACCGGCCAGATGCGCAGCATGCCGCCCACGCCCGCGTAAATCGCGATCACATAGAACGGCAGCAGCAGGGCGAAGAACGGCAACTGGCGGCCGACCATCTGGCCGAGGACGTCGGCGGGCAGGTGGGTGACCGCGCCGAGCACCGTGATCGGCACGCCCAGCGCGCCGAATGCCACCGGCGCGGTGTTGAAGATCAGCGTGAAGGTGAGCGCTTCGAGGGTCGGGAAGCCCAACATGATGAGCAGCGAACTCGTGATGGCGATCGGCGTGCCGAAGCCGGAAATACCTTCGAACAGGGCGCCGAATGAAAAGCCCACGACCACCAGCACGATGCGCCGGTCGTTGGGCAGATTGTCGAGCAGCCACATGCGGAACGCCGCGAAACGGCCCGAACGCAGCGCGATGTTGTAGAGCAGGATGGCCGTGACGACGATCCACATCACCGGCCAGAGCGCGAAGACCACGCCGTTGAGCACGGCGCTGACCGCCAGATTGACGGGGAATTGCCAGCCCGCGATCGCGACGATCAGGCCCACGACCAGCCCCGCGAACGATGCCTGCCAAGCGGGCCGGCGCGCCCAGCCGAGCATGAGCAGCACCACCACGATCGGCAGGACGGCGACGAGAAAAGACAGGAGCAGCGAATTGCCGATGGGAGTCAACAGCTGATGAAACATGACGTCTCCTTTCTGCTGGTTCGTATCGGCGCGCTCCGGTGCGCGGGCGCAAGGCGCACAGGCGCGCGGCGTGCCGGGCAGGGCTCGGCGATGCAGGCAGTGATGCGATGGTGCAGTGAACGACGAAGCGAACGACCAGGCGAACGAGGAAGCGAACGGCAGGCAGAGCGCTGGTCGGCACAAGGCACAGGACACAGCACGCGGAGGAGGGCTTATTCAGTAAGGCAGTGTTTCAATCCCCGATGCCCACTTGCAGCATAGAAAATGGTGCGCAAGCGTCAAGCAGGGAAAGTACGGTCGTGCGCCGCGATGGCGCAACGAAGCACTAGCGATGCCAGTGGCCTCCGTAGCCGCCGTAGCCACGACCCCAGTAACCGCCGTGACCCCAGTAGCCTCCACGTCCCCAATACCCGCCGCCCCAGAAACCGACGCTCAGCGAGACGGCTGGCGCACCCCATCCCCAGCCTGAGTAGCCGTAATACCCGGGATAGCTTGCTGGATAGGCGTAGTAAGCCGGCCAGCTGTAGTAAGCGGGGTAGGCCGGCCACGCTGGCACCGCGACAGCAACGGGCGGCGACGGGTAAAGCGGCCCGGGGTATTGCGCATCGGCAACGGCGGCGGGGGCGGGATTGGGACGCGAGCTCGGCGGGTTCGCGTACGCCCCAGTGTTTGAACCTGCAACGGCTACCGCGCTTTGCTGCTGTGTGCTGCTGGCAGGCACAGTCGCGTAGTAGTACGCCGGGTAGGGCGAATAACCGTAAGGCGTGTAGTAATAGCAGCCACCGAGCGCTAGCAACGCGCCGGCTGCACCTGCCGAAGCCGCCCAGTGAAAAGGACGGCGCAGTGCATTGACGTGGAACGGGGATTTCATGGCGACTCCAGGCGGACCATTCAGGCTATCACGCCGCGCCGGTTTCGCCAGGGGACGCCAGCGTGAAAACGCGGCGCATGCTCTTGCAAAAGCATGCGCCGCGTGTCCGCCCTGAAGCCGGCGCTAGCGCCGATTTGCCTGCTGTTTCGTGAGCCTTGCGGCTCTTCTTGTCAGGGGCTTTGTCGCTACGAATGTGGAATCGGTTGCGTGCGCCGCCGTGGCAGCCGCGTTGCAAAACGTTACGCGAAGCCGCGAACGTTTTTACTTGCCAACCTGATTACCGATGATGCCGCCAACGGCTGCGCCACCGACGGTCGAGAGCGCGCTGCCGCCGATCACGGCGCCGGCCGCGCCGCCCACACCCGCGCCGATGGCGGTGTCGCGGTCGCGCCGGGACATGTTGTCGCAAGCCGACAGGCTGCCGAGCACGGCAACCAGCGTAGTCACGGTGAGCAGGGTACGGGCATGAGCGAGCGATTTCATTTTCGACTCCAACGAGTAAGGTATGCAGTGCGGAACAAGACGCAAAAATCAGGCCCGATCCGCACCTCCAGTACACCCATGCTAGCCACGCGTTCCGTATCCGGGTGTGTGCGCTTGTCAGGGAGTTGTGGGAGTCGTTAGAAATTGTTTCGACGAATCTTTGCCGGCTTTCGCAACGCTCGCTGCGCCGCACGGATGCGATGGCATCGTGCGGCGCAGCGAAACACTCAACGAAACACTCAACGAAACACTCAACGAAACACTCAACGAAACACTCAACGAAACACTCAACGCCGCTTACTGACGCTGATAAATCTCCGCGCCTTGCTTGATGAACTCGACGGCCTTCACTTCCATGCCTTTCTTCAAGGCCTCGTCGTCGCTCACGCCTTGTTTCGCGGCGAATTCGCGCACATCCTGCGTGATCTTCATCGAGCAGAAGTGCGGGCCGCACATCGAGCAGAAGTGCGCGACCTTGGCCGAATCCTTGGGCAGCGTTTCGTCGTGGAATTCGCGCGCCTTGTCCGGATCGAGGCCGATGTTGAACTGATCTTCCCAGCGGAACTCGAAACGCGCCTTCGACAAGGCGTTATCGCGCACCTGCGCGCCCGGATGACCCTTGGCGAGGTCGGCCGCGTGCGCCGCGAGCTTGTACGTGATGATGCCTTCCTTCACGTCATCCTTGTTCGGCAAGCCCAGGTGTTCCTTCGGCGTGACGTAGCAGAGCATTGCCGTGCCGAACCAGCCGATCATCGCCGCGCCGATGCCCGAGGTGATGTGATCGTAGCCCGGCGCGATATCGGTCGTGAGCGGCCCGAGCGTGTAGAACGGCGCTTCGTCGCACCATTGCAGCTGCAGGTCCATATTTTCCTTGATGAGCTGCATCGGCACGTGGCCGGGGCCTTCGATCATCACCTGCACGTCGTGCTTCCACGCGATCTGCGTGAGCTCGCCCAGCGTCTTCAGTTCGCCGAGCTGCGCTTCGTCGTTGGCGTCGTAAATCGAGCCAGGACGCAGGCCGTCGCCCAGCGAAAAGCTTACGTCGTACTCCTTCATGATTTCGCAGATATCTTCGAAATGCTCGTAAATGAAGGATTCCTTGTGATGGGCGAGACACCACTTGGCCATGATAGAACCGCCGCGCGAGACGATGCCCGTCATGCGGTTCGCGGTGAGCGGCACGTATTGCAGGCGCACGCCCGCGTGGATCGTGAAGTAATCGACGCCTTGCTCGGCCTGCTCGATCAGCGTGTCGCGGAAGATTTCCCAGGTAAGGTCTTCAGCCTTGCCGTTGACCTTCTCCAGCGCCTGATAGATCGGCACCGTGCCGATCGGTACCGGCGAATTGCGGATGATCCATTCGCGCGTTTCGTGAATGTGTTTGCCGGTCGACAGATCCATCACCGTGTCGCCGCCCCAGCGGATCGCCCACGTCATCTTGTCGACTTCCTCGCCGATCGACGAGGTCACCGCCGAATTGCCGATGTTCGCGTTGATTTTCACGAGGAAGTTGCGGCCGATGATCATCGGCTCGCTTTCCGGGTGATTGATGTTCGCGGGGATGATCGCGCGGCCGCGTGCGATTTCCTCGCGCACGAATTCAGGCGTGATTTCCTTGAGGGCGTCCTTGCCAAACGCGGCGGCGCCGAACGCCTGGCCCGGATGCTGGCGGCCCATCATGGCGGCGAGCTTGGCGCCGTTCGGGCCGCTGTTCTTCAGGCTTTCGAGGTATTCGGCGCGGCGCTGGTTCTCGCGAATCGCGACGTATTCCATCTCGGGCGTTATGATGCCCTGACGCGCGTAGTGCATCTGCGTGACGTTCCTGCCGCTTTTGGCGCGGCGCGGCGTGCGGTGCAGGCCGGGGAAACGCAACTCGGCCGTGGCCGGATCGGCGGCGCGCTCGCGGCCGTATTCGGAGGAGAGGCCCGGCAACGCTTCGGTGTCGCCGCGTTTTTCGATCCACGCCTGGCGTACGGCGGGCAGGCCGGCGCGGATGTCGATTTTCGCTTCAGGATCGGTGTACGGACCCGAGGTGTCGTAGACGTAGATCGGCGGATTCTTCTCGCCGCCAAAGCCCGTGGGCGTGTCCGCTTGCGTGATCTCGCGCATCGGCACGCGGATGTCGGGCTGCGAGCCGGTGACGTAGATCTTGCGGGAATTGGGCAGCGGCGCGATCGCGGCTTCGTCGACGTGCGCGTTGGCGGAAATGAACTTGGGATTGGCGTTCATGCGTCTGTCTCCAGGCAATGCAAAGTGGGAACAACGGCTTCGCAGGAGACGAGACGGAACGTGGACGGACCTCGCAATGAGGAGTGCTGCGCTTGATGCTGGGCAATGCAGCGAAATCCGGACGCTTCCCTGCGCTGGCATTATCCAGATCAGGTTCAAAGGGTATTTCTCACCCGCGAAATACGCTGCCTGAACACTCGTGTGAAGCGTTCAGAGCGGCGCATGACGCAGGACCCCCGCGTAAGCAGGCCAAACAATACACCGCGCTGCGACACTCTGGCAAGTGTCTTTGCGCGCCGGATGTGGCAGGCACAGGCACGGTTCGCGCGCGCGACCCATATAGGAGTCGGCGCGCTTTTGTGTCGAAAAAATGTCGGGAAATTGTTGGGGAAGCGTTGCGAAGGCGCTGCGCAAGAGGCGTGGGTGCGAGGCGTGATTCGCCCCGGCGGGCTTCAGAGCGCGAAGTCGTCGGCGGCTTCGGGCTGGAACAGGATGCGATCGATCTTGAGCGTTTCGATCTCGCCGCTGGGCGGCGTAAAGCGCACTTTGTCGCCGCGTTTCGCGCCGAGTAGCGCCAGGCCCGCGGGCGAAAAAACGTTCAGGCGGCCGGCATCGACGCTCGCATTGGCTGGGTAGACGACCGTCCAGGTCACGGCTTCGCCGGTGCGCTCGCTGATGAGCGTGACCTGCGAGTTCATGGTCACGACGTTGGCGCCGACTTTGCGCGCATCGACGATTTCAGCGCGTTCGAGCAGGTCGTCGAGCATCAACTGGCGCGCGGGTGCAGCGCCCGGTTCGGCGGCGCATTTTTCGAGGCGGGCGAGGTCGAGCTCGGTCAGGTAACGGATTTTTTTCGACATGGGATTCTCCTTGCGATCCAGATAAGAAAGGCCTGCAAAGGCCCAGAAAGGGCGGGGATCGGCCCGGAGCCCGACTGAACGGCTCCGGAGCAGGAGGGCGATTCAGTGCGGACGCCGGGCTAAGGCGAGTGGGTCAGGCTGGCCGGCGAGGCATCGCAGCGGGCACGCGCGCGCCGTCGCCCCGTGCGCGAAGCGCGGGGCAAGCGAGGCGGCGGACGTGAGTGGCGCAAGCACGATGTCGTAATGAAATAGAAAGAATGTGCCATCCTAACACGGTCTCAATAGGCTCAATAGGCGCTCTTCAAGCCGGATCGGCATGGGCCGATGCGTCACGTTTTTGTCTTCAGGCGACACGCCCGCGCCCCGGGTTTGCCCACCGTTGCGCGCACGCAGCGCGCCCGCTCATAAAGCACGCTCGCGGCGTCCGTAAAGAATCGCCTTGTTGCATAATGCGTGGCGCCCGCTTCGGGTATTTCGGGTAGCTTGCGAACCGCTTGCAAATTCATGCACTGGCGTCTCGTGTGTTGCTCGGGTGCGCTTACTCCTGCGTTTCCTTCTCTGACCGCCTCCATCATGCCGTCGCGCTTCATCCGTCCCTCCCCTTGTCTGGCGGGGCGTCCGCGGTTCGCCTTTGCGTGCTCCCCCGTCCGTTGCAACCGTCAGGTGGCGCAATGACGAACCCGCCGCGTTTGCCTTCCGGTTCCTCGCTCAGCCCCTATATGTCTGGCCTGCTGCGCTCGCTTGGCGCATTCGGCTCGCAAGCGTGGCGCCTGGTGCGCGGCGTGCGACTGCCGCAGTCGCGTAGCGGTCGCGTCGCACTGTCGCTGGCGGTCGTTTATTTCGTGTGGGGATCGACCTATCTCGCCGTCCACGTGGCGCTGGAGTCGTTTCCGCCGCTGCTGCTCTCGGGGCTGCGCAACCTGCTCGCGGGCATCGGTCTGTTCGTATTCGCGATGCGGCGGCGTCCCGTGATGCCGACGCTCACGCAGGTACGCAACGCCGGCGTGGTTGGCACGATGCTCGTCGGGTTGTCGAGCGGCATGCTCGCCTACGGCATGCGCACGGTTGGCACCGGCACGGCAGCGGTGATGGTGGCGACCGTACCGCTGTTCGCCACGCTGATCGCGGCGGCGGCCGGACGGCGCATCGCGAAGGGCGAGTGGGCGGCCGTCGGGCTGGGCTTGATCGGCATTGCGATTCTGAGCCATGGCGGCGGGGCGAGCGGCACCGCGGGCGGCTGTCTCGCGATCCTCGGCGGGGCGCTGTTCTGGGCGATCGGCGCGCATCTGGCCGGGCGGCTCGAATTGCCGGCGGATCTGTTTATCGCGACGGCGCTGCAGATCGGTCTGGGTGGAGCGATATCGACGATGGTGGCGTGGATTACCGGCGAACGCATGGGCACGATGCACTTTTTGCCGTTCGTGGCGTTCGCGTATCTGATGCTGATCGGTACGATGGCCGCCTATGTCGCCTATGGCTACCTGATTCGCCACACCAGCCCGCTGGTGGCGAGTAGCTGCATGTATGTCAATCCGGTGGTGGCGGTGGCGCTGGGTGCACTCACGTTGGGCGAACCGATCACGTTGGCGACGGTCATCGCGACTGTCCTGATACTCGGCAGTGTCGGCCTGTCTTTTGTTTTCGATGATAGAAGACGCGCATCGTGAGAGATGCGGATAATTCGGATCGCTAATCTACCCGGTGTTCATTTACGCCGCGAAAAAGCAATTTCACACTGTATATAACGCACTCCGCCGCCGCCCGCCCAACCAGGGCGGCCGACGCCGGATGCGCAAAACCACGTCGGCCAGACAGCTTATTTCGCTTGCTCAGCCGAGTTCGTGATGGCGTGACCGCCTGCGGACAAATCCTGACCGGCGCCCGCAACGGTGTTGCAAGCAGCCAGACCCGCCGCCGACGCGGCAACGAGAAGCAAGGCAATCAGGCGTTTCATATAGAGTTCTCCACGGTATAAGAGGGAAATCCTGCATGAGCACGCGGCGTGCCTGAGCGCGGGCGACCCGCCGCAAAACATCGCAAAGCGTCGCGGGATCACTCCTTGCTCAAGGCATGGCGCATACGAAAGAAAGCGCGGGCACGCGTCAACACGTCGTCCGCGCACCGCCCACAAGGAGGATTACGCCATGCTTCATTACGCAATCGTATTTTTCGTGATCGCCCTCATTGCCGCTGTATTCGGCTTTACCGGGATCGCCGCAGGGGCGGCGGAAATCGCGAAGATCCTGTTCTATCTCTTCCTCGTGGTGTTCGTCGTCACCTTGCTGCTAGGCGTGCTGCGTGGATAGCCGCGCGTGCGTTCTGCCATTCTCATCCCCACAGTCAGAAGGAGAGTCAGATGTCCAAGTCACACGCTGCGTTTGAGTTCGACCTGAAGCGCGTGCGCGAGGAAGCGCGCCGCCATCTGGATCAGGGTTCCGTTACGCCGAGCTACAACGCCGACCGCGAGACCGTGCTCAAGCTGCTCAACGATTCGCTCGCCACCGAGCTGGTGTGCGTGCTGCGCTACAAGCGGCACTATTTCATGGCGAAGGGAATCGAGTCAGAGGCCGTGGCCGCCGAATTTCTTGCGCACGCCAACGAGGAACAACAGCACGCGGACATGCTCGCCGCGCGCATCGTGCAACTGGGTGGCGAGCCGGATTTCGCGCCCGAACACCTGAGCGAACGCTCGCATTCGGAGTACAAGGAGGGCAAGGATCTGCAAGACATGATCCGCGAAAACCTGATCGCGGAACGCATCGCGATCGAGAGTTATCGCGCGATCATCCAGTATCTCGGCGATACCGATACGACTACGCGACGCATCTTCGAAGAGATCCTCGCCGTGGAGGAAGAGCACGCCGACGATATGACCGACCTGCTCGATTCAGGCCGTTAAATTCAGGCCATTACATTAATTCCGGAAGGGTAGTCCAGCGGGTAGCGCAGCTTAAAGTGCCTGCGCGCTCGCATCCAGCCGCTCGCGCGTGGCGAAATGAATCCACGCCGCGAGCGCGCTGAAGCACAGTCCCGCCACACATACGCCGATCCAGCCGAACGCGTGCCACGTAGCCGCGCCCACGGCCGATCCGGTTGCGCCGCCGATGAAGTAGCACACCATGAAGACCGTATTCACGCGGCTGCGCGCTTCCGGGCGCAGCGCATAGATGCGCGACTGGTTCGAAATCTGTGCGGCCTGCACGCCCACATCGAGCACCACCACGCCGATCACCAGACCGATCAGGCTTTTGCCCGAAAACGCGAAGATCACGAACGCGATCGCGATCAGCGCGATCGACAAGGTGATGACCGCGCGCGGCCCCCGTTTGTCGGCGGAGCGTCCTGCCCACGGCGCCGCGAGCGCGCCCGCTGCACCGACGATGCCGAACAGCCCGGCGACCTGCGGTCCGAGATGGAACGGTTCGCCCGCGAGCAGCAGCGTTAGCACCGGCCAGAACAGGCTGAACGCCGCGAACAGGCACGCACCCGTGGCCGACGCTTCGCGCAGGCCGCGCAATTCCACCACCAGATGCCACATCGAGCCGATCAGCTTGCCGTAGCCCAGCTTCGAAGTCGGCTGGCTTTTCGGCAACTTCTTGACGATCACGAAGGCAAGCGCCAGCAGCGCGACGATCGACGCGCCGAACACCGCGCGCCAGCCAAAGTACTGGCCGACGAAACCCGCCGCCGTGCGCGCGAGCAGGATGCCGAGCAGCAGCCCGCTCATCACCGTGCCGACCGCATGGCCGCGGCCCTCGGGCGGCGCGAGTTCCGCCGAGAACGGCACGGCTTGTTGGGCGATGGTCGACAGAATGCCGATGGCCAGACTCGCGCCGATCAGCACGGGCAGCGAGGGCGCGAAGGTGGCGGCGAGCAGCGCGATGCACAGCAGGCCGATCTGCATGAGGATGATGCGGCGGCGGTCGAAGCGGTCGCCCAGCGGCGCGAGCAGCAGCATGCCCGCGGCGTAGCCGAGCTGGGTCGCGGCGGGCACCGCGCCGATCCACGCCGCGCCAGACGGAAAGGTCTTGCGGAAATCGTCGAGCAGCGGCTGGTTGTAGTAGATGTTCGCGACCGAGATGCCCGCGATGGTCGCGAGCAGAAGCAGCAGGCCGCGCAGCGACTGGCTCTGGCCAGCAGATGCGGATTCGGGTGTGGTGGACATGGGCACGAGGGCACGGGTGCGGGCGAGGCCCGCCGGGAAGGGAAACGGCCCGGGCCGGGCACAACGCCGGACCGGGCGTGCCGATCATACCGGAGCGGGCGAGATCGTGCTGACGGCGGCCGCGCATCGTGCGCGGCCGTCATGCTCAGGCGATCAATTCGCCCGACGGCTCGTGGAACGGGTATGGGCCGTCGGCGTCATCGACATAGGCGTGATGGGTCACGATGCCGCGCGCCGGATCGTAGCGATGCAGCGCGAACGCGGGCGGCTCCAGCGTAAAGGTGGAGGGGGCGCCGGGCGAAAGATCGAGCGTCACCTGATGCGCCGGGGCCGGCACCGCGCTCGCGATGGTGCCGCCGAAGCGCACGAAGATCGGCCGGTGCACGTGGCCGCAGAGGACGCGCTCGACATTCGGATGCTGAGCGACGAGCGCTTCGAGCGCGCGCGCGGCGCGCTCGTCCAGCCGGATCGCGTCCATATGACCGATGCCGCAATCGAAGGGCGGATGATGAAGCGCGACGATCACAGGCAGCCCGCGCGCCGCGTCGAGCTGTCGCTCAAGCCAGGCCAGACGCGCATCGCATAGCGTGCCGCCGCTTTGGCCCGGCGACATCGAATCGAGCGCGATCACGCGCAGCGGCCCGAGATCGGCGCTGTACTGGACGAACTCGCCACCCGCGTGGAGTTCGGCGCGCTCGGGGAACACCTCGCGCAGCCCCTCGCGGCCGTCGTGATTGCCGATCACCAGCCAGTACGGGATTGCCAGCGGCGCGAGCAGGGCCTTGAGATGACGATATTCGTCGGCGTGGCCGCGATCGACCAGGTCGCCGGTCACGAGCACGGCGTCGGGTCGCGGCGTGAGCGCATTCAGGCGCTCGACGGTGCGCGCAAGGCGCGCTGCCGTGTCGACGCGCCGATAGGCGAGCGCGCCCGGTTCCTTGATGTGCAGATCGCTGATTTGCGCGAGCAGCATGGGTGGCCTCGATGGTTTAGCCCGCTCGATGGTAGTGATGGTAGCGGGTCGATTGTAAAAATTACGCGAGTGCGATGAGCGCATGCGGCGCGATGGCAATGCCCACGGCGGTGCCGCGCGCGAGTTCGATGCGGCCCGCGACGTCGATGAAAAGCGCATCGGGCGCCGCGCCGCCGATGGTCAGACGCGTACGCTCGCCGAGAAAGGTCGATTGTTCGACCACGCCGCGCAGCGGGGCGTGTGCGGGATCGGCGAGGCTGGCGTCTTCGGGGCGGAAGAAGCGTTCGGCGGGACCCGGCGAAGACGGGGTAGGGGCTTGAGCCTGGAGGTCCAGCGTGCCGCCCGTGGTGACGAGCGCGCCGTCGCGCCATTGTCCTGCGATGCGGTTGAGCGTGCCGACGAACTGCGCGACCGCTCGGCTCGCGGGCCGATAGTAGATCTCGCGCGGCGTGCCGATCTGCTCGATGCGCCCCGCGCTCATGACGACCACGCGGTCGCCCAGTTCCATGGCTTCGGCCTGATCGTGCGTGACGTAGACGGTCGTGACGCCCAGTTCGCGCAGCAGCGTGTTCATCTCGCCGCGCAGCGCGTCGCGCAGACGCGCATCGAGGGCGGTCAGCGGCTCGTCGAGCAGCAGCACGCGCGGACGCGGCGCGAGTGCACGGGCGAGCGCGACCCGCTGGCGCTGGCCGCCCGAGAGCTGGCTGATGGGTTTATCGGCATGCGCTTGCAGCCGCATCATGGCGAGCAATTCGTCCACGCGCTCGCGCGCGGCCGTGGCGCTCACGCGCGCAATCTTCAGACCGTAACCGATGTTGCCGCGCACGTTGAGGTTCGGGAACAAGGCGTAGTTCTGGAACACCATGCCGACCTTGCGGCGCTCGATCGGCAGGGCAGTGACATTGTCGTCGCCGAAACGCACCTGGCCGCCCGCGTCGGGCGCTTCCAGACCGGCGATCAGACGCAGCGTGGTGGTCTTGCCGCAGCCCGAGGGGCCGAGCAGCACGACGGTTTCACCGGCGCCGATGGTGAGATCGAGCGGCTCCAGCACGCGCGTGCCGCGAAAGGTCTTGCCGCATTGCGTGAGCGTGATCGGCATCGAATCGAGTTTCATTGGGCATCCTGATGAGTTCGTGCCTGTTGTGCCTGTTGTGCCTTGTGCGTCTTTTGCGTCTTTTGCGCCTTTCGTGCGCCCGTGCCCGGCGTCTGCACGCCGAGCCATTGCATCGCCAGCAGCAGCGGCATGGTCATCACGAAAAAGAGGATCGTGTAGGCGCTGCCGATCTCGATACGCATCGAGGCGTAGGTATCGGCAAGACCGACGGGCAGGGTTTTCGTGTCGGGCGTATGCAGCATCCAGGTCAGGTTGAATTCGCCGATCGAGAGCGTGAGCACCGCGAGCGCGCCCGCCAGAATGCCGGGCCGCGCGTTGGGCAGCACGACGGTGAAAAAGCGCTGTACGAAACTCGCGCCAAGACTTGCCGCGCCTTCCTCCAGCGTGCGCAGATCCGCCGCCGCGCACACGGCGCAAACCGGCCGCACCATGAACGGCAGCGTGAAAATCACATGGCCGACCACGATGAAGGCCGCGCTCATGCGCAACGCGCTGAAGCCGCCGTACACCACCAGCAGCGCAAGCGCGGAGGCAAGACCCGGCAGCGCGACCGGCATCACGAGCAGTTCTTCGATCAGACGCGAGAGCCGCGTGCGGCTGCGCGCGAGCGCATAGGCCGCCGGCACGCCGACCATCAGCGTGATCGCGAGCGTGGCGGCCGCCACTTCGAGCGAGAGAAACACCGAGTCGTGATACTGCGTCCACACCTCGTCGAGCCAGCGCAGCGTGAGGCCGCTTGCCACGCCGCGAAAGTAGTTCACAGTGAGGCCCGCGACGATCGACATCACCACGGGCACGACGAGAAACGCGCAGGTGGCGAGCGTCACGCACCACTGCGCGGCGGCGAGCCACGCGCGGGTGGAGGGCAACGCGAGGCGACGTCGCGTGTGGGCAGCGCCTCGCGCTTTGCTGGTGAGCAGCGTGTTCATGTCGTCGCCGCGACGGACGCGCCCGTGAGGCTGCGCGCAAGCGTCAGCACGACCCACGTCACCAAGCCGAGCACGATCGACAGTCCCGCCGCCGTCACCATATTGGCGTTGAGCGTGAACTCGGTGTAGATCGTCATCGGCAACACGTCGATATCGGTCGCCAGCGTGAAGGCGGTGCCGAACGCGCCCATCGCGGTTGCGAAGCAAACGGCGCCGGCAGCGATCAGGCCCGGCGTGAGCGCGGGCAGGATCACGTCGCGCGTGACACGCCAAGGCGACGCGCCAAGCGAGCGCGCCGCTTCTTCGAGCGAAGCGTCGAGCTGGCTGGCGCTCGCCATCACCGTGACGATCACGCGCGGAATCGAGAAGTACAGATAGCCCACGAACAGGCCCGCCATCGAATAGGCGAACACCCAGCGCTCGCCTGCCAGACGCAGCGCCAGCGCGCCGATCAAACCCTGACGCCCCGCGAGCATGATGACCATGAAGCCCACCACCACGCCAGGAAACGCCAGTGGAAACGTGAGCAGTGCAACCAGCAGGCGGCGCGCGGGGAATTCGCGGCGCGCCAGCAGGAGGCCGCAGATCGTGGAGAGCACCAGCGTCGCCAGCGTCACCGCGGCCGAAAGCAGCACGGTTTCGAGCAGACTTGTCATGTAGCGACTATTCGTCAGGAGTGCACGATAAGTGGCGATCAGATGGCCATCGGCGCTGACCTGGACCAGCGCCACCATCGGCAGCAGCCAGAAAGCGAGAAACACCGCGAGCGCGGGCGCAACGAGCGCCACGCGCCAGCGCAGCGGGAAAGTGAGGTCGTGCATGGGCGAGGGAAAACGAAAAGCGAAAATTAATGCATCACTTGCAGATAGCGCTCGCCAAAGCGCTGCTGCTGGCCCGCCATCTTCGCGAAATCGACGGGTCTCGCGCGCGCATAGTCGCTCGCGGGCAGGAACTTCGCGGCGGCGTCGGGCGACAGCGCGCTGGAGCGCACCGGGCGCAGATACGCGTTGGCCCACAGCTTCTGGCCTTGATCCGAGAGCACGAAATCCAGCACTTTCTTGCCGTTCTGCGCGTGCGGCGCGTTCTTCACGAGGCTCATCACGTAGGGCACGGAAATCGTCCCTTCGGCGGGAATCACAAATTCCACGTTGGCGTGGTCCTTGTATTTCGCGCGATAGGCGTCGAAGTCGTAGTCGAGCAGGATCGGAATCTCACCCGAGAGCACGCGCGCGTAGGCGGTCTGTTTCGGCACGATCGGCTGGTTGGCCTTGAGCTTGCTGAACCACGTGAGGCCTGGCTGGAAGTTGTCGAGCGTGCCGCCTAGCGCGAGATTCACGGCCACCGCGCCCGCATAGCCCACGAAGGCGCTCGACGGATCGAGATAGCCGATCATGCCTTTGTATTCGGGCTTGAGCAGATCCGCCCACGAGCGCGGCACGGGCTTGCCGTCGAGCGCGTCCTTGTTGACGAAAAAGCCCAGCGTGCCCGAGTGAATCGCAAACCAGTAGCCTTGCGGATCCTTGAGGTTGGCGGGAATGTCGTCCCAGTGCGCGGGCTTGTACGGCGCGATCACGCCCTTGTCCTTTGCCTGGAACGCCGAGGAAATGCCCAGATAGACGACATCGGCAACCGGGCTTTGCTGTTCGGCCATCAACTGCGCGATCGACTGGCCCGAGTTCTTGTTGTCGAACGGCACGCGGATGCCGGTCTGACGCTGGATCGCCTGGATCTGGCTGGCCCAGTCGGCCCATTCGGGCGGGCAGTTGTAGCAGATGGCGGTTTGGTCGGCGAGGGCGGGCGTCGGGGCGGCGAAACCGGCCGCCAGAGCGCATACGAGGCTGAGCGCCGTGCTGGCGGCGAGGGCGAAGCGGCGTATCACGTCGGGACTCCTGTTCGGATGCGGTGCGGGGTGAGGGTTATTGGCGTAACGTGCCGCGGGCATAAGCACCCGCGGCCGGATCGGCAAAGTCTGGCGGGACGGCTGTGATGATCAGACGAGCGTGTCGCCGACGCTCACGCCACGCTCCGACGCGCGCGCCGTGGCGCTGCCCGTGGCGATGGCCGAGATCGTGCCGCCTTCGCGCAGCGTGTGCGGCAAGGTGAGATCGAGCGTTGGGCCCACGTAGGTGCCGCTGATGCACGCCATCAGGCGCTGCCACGCGGCGCGGCCGATCTCGCCGTTGGGCGTGCCGATGCTCGCCAGCGGCGGCGCGAGCAGCTCGCTCATCGCGAGCCCGTCGAAGCCCAGAATCGACATGTCCTGCGGCACACGCAGGCGTGCACGGCGCAGGCCGCGCATCACCACCATCGCGAGCAGATCGTTGCTGCAGAAGAGCGCGGTCGGACGCGCGGGGCCGTTGCTCAGATGCGCGAGCACGCTGGGCGCGAGGGCTTCGGCGTTGAAGTCGATTTCGAGCGCGGGCGCGGGCGTGAGGCCGGCTTGCTCCATCGCGTGGGCGTAACCGGCGTAGCGCTGGCGCGCGCGGTCGGAGGCCGCGAGCGTGCCCGCAAGCATCAGGATGCGGCGGTGGCCGTGCGCGATCAGCATGCGTACGCCATCGCAGGCGGCCTGGTGGTTGTCGACGGAGACCGACGGGCGGCGCGTGGTGTCGTTGTGCATCAGCACGTAGAGCGGGCCGTCGGCGTCGAGCTCGTCGAGCAGCGGGTGCGTGTCCGCGTCGGCGACGGTCAGGATCAGCCCTTCGACCCGTTGCGCACGCAACGTTTCGATGGCGTGGCGCTCGCGCTGCGCGTCGTACTGGGTCGTCATCAGCATCAGGCGAAAGCCCTGCGCCGAGGCAAGCTCGTCGATCCCTTGCAGGCATTCCGCGAACACCGGATTGGCGAGCGTGGGCAACACCACGCCGATCAGGCGCGTGCGCTCGCCGCGCAACTGGCGGCCAATCGGGCTGGGGCGGAATTTGAGCGCATCGATCGCTTCGCGCACCTTGGCGAGCGTGACGGGATTGACCGTATGCGGTGCATTGATTGCCCGCGAAACCGTGGCAATCGAAAAACCGGCGTGTGCGGCGACATCCTTGATGGTTGGCGTCATGCGGGCGGCCCGAGCGTTGTAAACGTTTTCGATGCGGCCGATTATGGAAAGCGCATGTGACCGGGCGATGACGCGCCGCCCTTGAGATGCTTGGGACGGCGTGGGCGGCAATGGTAGAATGCCGTCCGCCCTGCCAGCGTGATGAAATTGGTAAACATAGCGGACTTAAGCACAGATTGAGTGCCCGGCCGGAAACGGCCGGTGCAGAACCCCTCAAATTCGGTGAACCCCCTGGAACCAGGCGACGCGAAAGCGTCACGGTGCCGAGGCGACGCCGAGCCAAGCCGGCTGACGCGCAAGCGTCGGCACGGAAGGTGTAGAGACTAGACGGGGGGCGCCTAAGGCCCGATTGCCCAGCGCGGCTGTATTGCGCGATGGCAAAGGGCTAGGGTGAAGGCATAGTCCAGCGCACGAACGCAGCTTTGAGATCGAATCTTCGGCTTATAAGCGCGGCGTCGAAAGACGTAGTGTGACGAAAATCCGCCGCCTCACGGCTTACCGGTTCAAGTCCGGTCGCTGGCACCAGGGCCACCTGGACACGCTTCGCAAGAAGCCCTGAAACCCGCGATGGCGTGACGCCTCGCGGGTTTTTTGTTGCGCGGCTACCGCTGCGTAAGCGCGACCTCCACCGCGAGGCGTGGCCGCTTCGACAGGACGCGCAGCAGCGGTTTCTCGATTTTCAGATGGAACAGCACGGCGCTTGCGATGCAGGCGGCCAGAATCGCAAAATACGCTGCCGTCGCGCCCACGACGCCCGTCAGGCCGGCTTTCACAGCTAGTTTGCTCAGCACACTGATCATCGGAAAATGGAGCAGGTAGAGCGCATACGAGGCATCGCCAAGCACTTGCACGCCGCGGTTCGACCCGAAGATCGCGCCTCGGTCCTCTGCCTTGACGAGGCCCAGGATGATCGCGCAACTGGCGAGTCCGTAAGCCACGGAACTGCCCGACGAGCGTGCGAGGATGCCGGCATCCGTCGCAGCGCCAATCGACACGAACGCAATCATGCCCAGCACCGCAACGCCCATTGGAAACCGCAGTCCGCTTAGCGCGCGGTTCACCACCGCTGTCAGTGCACCGAGCGCGAACAGCACACCATAGTGCTGCGCGAAAAACGCTGCGGGAAACGTACAGGTCTGATTCAGGCACGTTCCCCAGGCCAGGGCCAGCAGCAGCACGGCCGCGGCAGCGTAGATGCGCCCGAGAATGAAGCAGCCCATCAACGCATAAAACGCGATCTCCCACTGCAGGCTCCACGCGACGATCACGACAGGCGCGCCCGTGCCGCCGACCACGCTCTGGTCTTGCGGCAGCAACAGCAGCGATCGGGCCAGCGTGGCGGCATCCGGCAGCGTCGCGCGCAACGCCGGCGAGGCCGCGAGCGACACGCTGACGATACCGAAGACGATCCAGTAGGTTGGGTAGATGCGGATGATGCGCTTGCGCGCGTAGGCCGCAAAGCGATCCGGTTTGAAGAGATCGTTGCGGTGCGCCGTCACGATGATGAAACCGCTCAGGACAAAGAAGAATTCGACGCCCGCGCCGCCGAATCCCCAGATTTTGCCGGGCAGGCCGTAGCCAAAATATTTCGGCAGCGCATATTGGGCGCTCAGATGAAAGAGTGTGACGAGCAAAGCGGCACCTGCCCGGCATGCCTGGAGCGATTTGTACATGGCGTGTCTCGCGCAGTCGACGACTCGATGCTATGGGATTCGAGCGTCGATCGACCGACAAGAGCTATCGCGTATCCGCCAATCGGGGGGGATGGAAGGGGAAGCGCAAACGTTAGCAGTAACTGGCGGGAGCGAGTGGCCGGGAATGGCCGCAAAATGAATGGGGCAAGCGGCGCCCTGGCGTTCGTCGGTTCTGGCAACCCGGTGGCAGGAGAGGGCGTGCCTCGCGCCGTACCAGCGAGCAATGACAAACCGGTTCCGGAAGCGGAAGCGGGATCGGAATTGGGCCGCGCAGAGCGCGATCAAACTGCTGCCGGCGCGCTGACGCGCTGGCGCAATCAGCGGCCGATCTGGCCGGTACGCGGGTTCACCAGTCGCGCAAATCCGAACAATGCGGCAATGGCCAGCGGCGAAGCGATGTAGAAGGCGGTCAGCATGATACGAGATGAGACAAACCGTAACAAAGTGTGTCTTCAGTGTATCTCGGCGATGCAAATTGAGTATCAGGGAGAACGACAACAAACTGTTGCGCGATTGCAAGTTTGATATCGGATGAAGCAGGGGAGTCAGGCTGGAGGGCTTGCTGGGCGGGGATCTACGTGAAACGAGGGAAAGCGTTTAAATGCAGTCGAATACCACCTCTACTGTTTGCGCTGTCACGCCGCGCAGTCCTTCGCTGTGAATTTCGACGGCATGCATCTCCAGTTTGCGCTTGTGGCAATAGGCTTGCGCTTCCTTGATGCCGGCGGTGCGTACGCGATTCCATGAAACGATGTCCCACCGCGCGCGACTTGTCACAGAAAGGTGTCCATCCTGTCTCGAATTGATTCCGGTCACCGATGTGCAAGCCGTCAACATGCCGAGCCCGAGCAACAGGATGCTGCCTTTCATAGATTCCCCTTGATTGCGCACCATTGTCGCCGCCAACCATCGGCATTGGCAACCCGAAAGAAAGGTTAGCAGACGTTAGGGGCACAAGGGGTTAAGCGTGCGCTGCAGGGGCGCACGGACGTGAAGGGAGTAGGTCGCTGCGCGTGTGGTTAGTCTTTAACCGATACCTCACGTGCCGCTCAGATCGCGCGCACCCACTCGCCTTTGACGAAGGCGACGCGCGCGCCTGAGTTGCTGCGAAAGCGGAAATCAGTCGTGGGCGACGACGGAGCCGCTTTGTGCCTGGCCGGAAACGAGGCACGAAGACATGAAGTTTTCGCCCTGGCTACGTGCACCGATCGAACTGAAGCCGCGCGCCAGTGCTTCGAGCCGGACCAGTTCGGAGCCCTTGGCACAGGAAACCGTGCCGTGCTCGTGGGCCTGTACCCGGGTCAGGACTCGATTCCCGACGAGGAGTGCAAGGATGATGACGATGCCAATGTTGAATGCCTGTCTCATGATTTCGTCTCCTAGTGAGTTCAGACTAACTCAGCCTTTTAAGCGATGAATCCAGGAGTTTCCCGGCGATGCGGTGCAGCACATGCGGCGCATAAATCGACCTTGATTTTCAGCGTAAAGATGCTTCGGCCTCCTGCTGTTATGAGGGCCGTTCCGCTCTGCCTTATGCAGCAAGCTTGTGGCTCGCGGGACCCTCCGTCGAACCAGGCATTGCGTTGCAGCAATGGCGCGTCGCGTCACGCGGTTTGTCCGCTAACCAATGTAATTGCGGACAAAAATAATCGTGCGTGGCAGATCGACACGGCGCACGGTGGACCTTGCTCCGGCGATCAGATTCATTGATTTCGCTCAGTTTCGCATGCTTGTGGGGCGTTAATTTCCGGCAATAGCGAGATTCGCCGGCGGCGTATGACGAATCTTGAAATGTGCCGTCCGATGCTGCACCATCGACGGTCCGGTCCTCTTTTCTCAGGCGAGGTAAGCAATGCAGTTGATTGGCATGATGGATTCTCCCTACGTGCGTCGCGTTGCGGTTGCGCTTCATGTGCTCGGCATGCCGTTCGAGCATCGCAGCGTGTCGGTATTCGGTCAGTACGACGAATTCGCGCAGATCAACCCGGTCGTGAAAGCCCCCACGCTGGTCGACGACGACGGTACGGTGCTGATCGATTCCACGCTGATTCTCGATTATCTCGACCACAAGGTACCGGCGGTGCAGCGCCTGCTGCCCGAGGAGCGGCAGGAGCGCACCTTCGCGCTGCGTGTGAACGGTTTCGCGCTCGCGGCGATGGAAAAGACGGTGCAGCAGGTCTACGAGCGCCAGTTGCGCCCCGAGGAGCGCCAGCACGAGCCCTGGTTCGCGCGCGTCAACGCGCAGATGCATGCGGCGTGGAGCGTGCTCGACAAACTCATCGAGGGGCGGGGGGGCTGGCTTTGCGCCGGGCGCATCACGCAGGCCGATATCACGGCGGCAGTGGCGTGGCGCTTTGCGCAATTCGTCCTGCCGGGCGCAGTTGATCCGGCCCGATATCCTGCGATCGCCGCGCTGTCCTTGCGCGCCGAGGCATTACCCGAATTTATCGCGACGCCGCTGGAGTAATAGAGGCCGCTGCACGGTCCGCAAACCCTTGTCGCGAGGCCCGGGCAACGATTGTTCGAGTTTCGCGACAAGTGACTTCGCATGTAGCCCATTTATCGGCGGACGCTACATTCCTAGAATGGCTCCCATGTTAATGCCGCTGCGTCAGGACGACGCGACGGCCGCAGCGGGAGCCGTCATGAAAGACTTTATCGAACGACAACTTTATCAGCCAGCGCTGGTCCTGCCGATGGTGGACCTCATGCAGCTGATGGTGTCGCTCGACTTCAACATGGGCCAGATCGGTCTGCTGGTGGCAACGCGCGGTGCGCGCGCCGCCTTCCAGCGTTCGCGCGTTCTCTGGTGCGCGAGCCACGGCTGCGCTGTGCCGGGCGAAAGCGTGCACTGATCGACGCTCATCGGTATCTCGACAGAACGCGCTCACACGAACCCACGGAAAGCACGTTTCCCCCCGACGCGCAGCGGCATCGCCCGTTTGCTGTTGTGCTGTCACCCTGTAGGCCACCCCATGTTCCGGGGTGGCCTTTTTTTGCGCTTGTTCGCTCGCTTCTCTTCCGCTTCTCTTGCATTTCTCCTCCCTTCGCGACCGGAAAGTTGTCTGGCCGCGCTCGCGCGGCGCGTGCGGCCGCGGGCGTAACATGGCGCGAACGTAGCGTCACCATGTACACCTCACACCACGCGAGCGGCATGCGTCGCGCGCGTTGCGTCTTTCTCGGCAGGGAGAACGGCATGGCACAGCGATTCGATGCAATCGTGATCGGCACGGGGCAGAGCGGTCCGCCGCTGGCGGTGCGACTGGGCGCGAGCGGACGCAAGACGGCGATTATCGAGCGCGCCGCGTTCGGCGGCACTTGCGTGAACGTGGGCTGCACGCCAACCAAGGCCTATGTGGCCTGCGCGCGCGCCGCGCACGTCGCGCGGCACGCAGCCGACTACGGCGTGCGAATCGGAAACGGCGCGGGCTTGGCCGATGTGAGCGTCGATCTTGCCGCCGTGAAAGCCCGCAAGGACGACATCATCGGCGCATCGCGCGACGGCGTCGAGCGCTGGCTGCGTCTCGCGAAGAACGTCACGGTGCTGCAAGGGCATGGCCGCTTTACGGGGCCGAAAACGGTCAGTGTGATGTCCGAAGGCGGCCAGACGGAAGTACTCGAAGCGGACGAAATCTTCATCAATACCGGTACGCGCGCGGCGGTGCCGCCAGTGCCCGGGCTTGGGCGGATCTGGTACGAAACGAATTCGACGATTCTTTCGCTTACCGAATTGCCCGAGCATCTTGCCATCTGCGGGGGCAGCTATATCGCCCTCGAATTTGCGCAGATGTTCCGGCGCTTCGGCAGCCGGGTGACCGTGCTGGTGCGCGGTTCGCGTATCCTCACGCGCGAGGACGACGATGTCGCGAAAAGCGTGCAGGACGTGCTGGCGCGCGAAGGCGTGGAGTTTCGCTTCGGAAACTCGCCGCAGAGCGTGGAGCCGCTGGGCGTGACGCCGGGGCATGGCATTCGCATCGCGCTGGGTGGTGAAACACTCGACGTGTCGCACCTGCTGTTCGCGACCGGCCGTATCCCGAACACTGACGATCTCGGTCTGGAGGCCACCGGCATTGAGCGCGACAAGCACGGTCTGATTCCCGTCGATGGCCAGTTGCGCACGCGCGTGGCGGGCATCTGGGCGCTCGGCGACGTGAATGGGCGCGGCGCGTTCACGCACACGTCCTACGACGACTACCAGATCGTTGCTGCCAATCTGCTCGACGGCGCCAATCGCAGCGCCGACACGCGCATTGGCTGTTACGCCGTCTTCGTCGATCCGCCGCTCGCGCGCGTGGGCGCCAGCGAGCGCGAGGTGCGCGAAAGCGGCAAACCCGCGCTGATCGCGACCATGCCGATGTCGCGTGTCGGACGCGCGCGCGAGCGCGGCGAAACCGATGGCTTCATGAAGGCGCTGGTCGATGCGCAGACGAAGCGCATTCTGGGCGCGATGATATTCGGCATCGAAGGCGACGAGGCGATCCATACCTTCATCGATACGATGACGGCCGATGCGCCGTACACCACGCTTCAGTTTGCCATGCACGTGCATCCGACCGTGAGCGAACTGGTGCCGACCTTGCTCGACGGTTTGAGGCCGCTTGCATGAGCGCGCTCACGAATCTGTTCAGCGATATCGATGCGACAGCGCAGGAGGAAAGGTTCGAGCAACTTGTCGCGCAACAAGGCGTGCTGATTGAGCGTATCGTTTCGACCGGGCAAGCGAGCCCGGATGGCTTCTGGTACGACGACCCGCGCGACGAGTGGGTGGTGTTGCTCGCGGGCGCGGCGGAGCTGGAATTCGAGACCCATCGCGTGCGCATGAAGCCTGGCGATCATGTGCAGATCCGCGCGCATCGCCGTCATCGGGTGGCCTGGACCGACCCGCAGGCGCCGACGGTCTGGCTCGCCGTATACTTCGGCGGCCAAGGCGCGTCATGCGTCTTGCCCTGACACACCAGGCGCTCTCATGCCCCACACTCCACTGCGCGTCGCACTCGTTTCCGATACCCACAATCTCGTGCGTCCCGAACTCCTCGCCTTCGTGCAAGGCTGCGACGCGATCATTCACGCGGGCGACATCTGCGACCCGGACGTGCTCGATCAGCTTGGACGCGTCGCGCCGCTGAGCGCGGTGAGCGGCAACAACGATCGCGGCGCATGGGCCGACGCGCTGCCGGTACAAACGGTGGTGGACATCGGCGGCGTGGCGATCGTGGTGGTCCATGAGTTGCCCGATCTGCGCGGCGATCCCGCTTCGCAGGGCGTCGGCGTGGTCGTGAGCGGCCATTCGCACAAGCCCGTGCAGGAAGCGCGCAATGGCGTGCTCTACGTGAATCCGGGCAGCGCAGGCCCGCGCCGCTTCAAATTGCCGGTCACCGCCGCGATGTTGACGATTGGAAACGGTGGGGCATTGCAGGTCGAACACACGCGATTGATCGAGTGAAGTCCGCGCGCAGACGCAAAAAAAGCCAGCACGCGGCTGGCCTTTTTCACATCGTTCCGATCGGAAACTTTTGCGCTTCTATGTTCGCTTACCCGCGCGCCGGCATGGCTGCATAGTCGTCGTCCATTTCGCGGGCAAGACGCACGCCGCGCAGCACCGCATGCGCTTCGGCCTTGGTGCTCACGCTCGGGCCCGAGCCCGGCAGCGGACGGCGCGCCGTTTCATGCAGCGCCAGCACCGAGACGATACCGACCACCGCCGCGCCCATCAGGTAGTACGCGGGCATCATGAGGTTCTGCGTATGCTCGACGAGCCAGGCGGCGACCAGCGGCGTGGTGCCGCCGAACAGCGAAACCGACACGTTGAAGCCGATGGCCAGCGCGCCGTAGCGGATCGCGGTCGGGAACAGCGCGGGCAGTGCCGACGGCATCACACCCGTGAAGCACGACAGCAGCGCGCCAAGAATCAGCAGGCCGAGGAACACCGGCACCAGCGCGCCTGTCTGGATCAGCGTGAGCGACGGAATCGCCAGCACGATCAGACCCACGCAGCCCGCGAGCATCACCGGCTTGCGGCCGATCGCGTCGGACAGGCGACCGAAGCCGATCGTCATCGGCACCATCAGCACCATCACGGCGAGCACGAGGAACAGGCCGTGCGTTTCGTTGAAGTGCAGCGTCGCCGACAGATAGCTGGGCAGATACGACAGCGCCATGTAGTCGGTCACGTTGAAGATCAGCACGAGGCCCACGCACAGCAGAAAGGGACGCAGATGCTGGGTCAGCAGCGAGCGCAGCGTGAGCTTCGGACGCGCCACTTCTTCGGCTTCGCGCAGCTCGGCTTCACGCTTGAAGGCCGGCGTTTCTTCCAGCTTCGTGCGGATGTACAGACCCACGATCCCCAGCGGCCCCGCAATCATGAACGGCACGCGCCAGCCCCAGTCCAGCAATTGCTGGTGCGAAAGCAGGGCGGTCAGCACCGCGACCGTACCCGCGCCGAACACGTAGCCCACCAGCGTGCCGCATTCGAGGAAGCTGCCCATGAAGCCGCGACGCTTGTCGGTGGCGAATTCGGCGATGAAGGTCGCTGCGCCGCCGTACTCGCCGCCGGTCGAGAAACCTTGCACCAGACGCGCAACCAGCAGCAGCACGGGCGCGGCGATGCCGATCGAGTGGTACGACGGGATCAGGCCGATGGCAAAGGTGCCGCAGGCCATCATGATCATCGTCATCGCCAGCACGCGCTGGCGGCCGATGCGGTCGCCCAGCGGGCCGAACACCATGCCGCCGATCGGGCGCACGAGGAAGGCCGCCGCGAAAGTGCCGAAAGTGGCGATCAGCTGCGCGGACGGGCTGCTCGACGGGAAGAACACCTGGCCGAGCGTGACGGCGATGTAGCTGTACACGCCGAAGTCGAACCATTCCATGGCGTTACCGAGCGCCATGGCGCCGACGGCGCGTTTGAGGAGGCTGTTGTCGACGATCGTAATGTCGGCGAGTGTCAGGTCGGACTGGGCCGACGAGCCGGAAGTGGAAGCGGTCAAGGTCTGCATCTCCAATGACTGCGACGAACGCTCGATGGAGTTCGCCATGGTTGCCGGAGAGTGCCGTTTCGCAATAGCGGCCAAAAAAGGCTGCGGGTCGCGCGTGAACGCCGCAAAAAGGAACGTCCGGTCCGGCTGCGGCGTTGGCGTGCAGGCGGTGCGCGAGGAGCATGCTGAATGTCGCGAAACGACACTCGATCAAATTGTGCGTATGCGTTGCGCCTGCGTGGCCTTGTTGGGGGGCAGGGCGCATGTGACGCTGGACCGGCACGAGGGTGCCCGGTGAAGCGCCGCTGAAACGAAAAAGAATGTCCGCGTGGCGGAACGTTCTTCTTGTATGAAAACACTCAGGCGGAAGGCGGTTTTGGGTGCCGGCCTGAATGTAATTGATGGCGGTTGCCTGTTGAACGAAGCGACATGATAGCACGATGACGTAAGATCGTGCAAACCGGGCTGTCGGCGGGGGGCGTGTGGGCGGCCATCAGCCCTTGTGGGGCAAGGGATTGCGCCGAATCGGACGGTCGTGCGATTCCGGTCGTTGATGGATACGGTTCCACAGCGAGCGCATAAAAAACCGCGCTCGAAGGCGCGGTTTTTGCGGTCGTTATGAAGCCTCAGGCTTGCGTCGGCGGCACGTAGCCCGATGCCTGATCGGCGCCGTCGCCGAAGAAGTATTTTTCGGTCTGCTTCATCAGGTACTGGCGTGCGCGCGGGTCGGCCATATTCAGGCGATTCTCGTTGATCAGCATGGTCTGCTGCTTGAGCCAGCCTTGCCAGGCTTCCTTCGAGACGCTTTCATAGATGCGCTTGCCGAGTTCGCCCGGCAGCGGCGGGAAATCAAGACCTTCGGCTTCCTTGCCGAGCTTTGCGCATTGGATCATACGGGCCATGCTGTGCTTCTCCTAAGTCGTATGTGTGGGGTGGCTCGCGCCGCTCAGAGCTGTTTCATCAGCACGAGCGATTTGCGCTGCCAGTTATAGAGGCGGCGGCGGTCTTCGGGCAGGTCGTCGACCGTGACCTTGACGAAGCCGCGCTTGAGGAACCAGTGTTCGGTGCGGGTGGTGAGCACGAAGATACGCGTGAGGCCGCGCGCACGGGCGCGCTGCTCGATACGGCGCAACAGGCGTTCGCCGTCTCCGGAACCTTGCGCTTCGGGCGAGACGGTGAGGCATGCCATTTCGCCGATGCGTTCCTGCGAGTACGCGTAGAGCGCCGCGCAGCCGAACAGCACGCCATCGTGCTCGATCACCGAGAAATGGTCGATGTCGCGCTCGATCTGGTGGCGGCCGCGCCGCACCAGCGTCCCGTCGGTTTCGAGCGGCTCGATCAGCGTCAGAATGCCGCCGACGTCATCCGGCGTGGCTTCGCGCAGGCTTTCCAGGTTCTCGTACGAGATCATGGTGCCCACGCCATCGTGCAGGAACAGTTCGAGCAGCAGCCCGCCGTCGAGCACGTAAGGGATGATGTGCGCGCGGCCCACGCCGCCACGGCAGGCGCGAATCGAATGCTTCAGATAGAAACCGGCGTCGCCCAGCACGGTGCCGCTTTCCTGCAGCTTGTAGGCGTCGTCGAGCGACATTTCGCGGATCAGCTCGCCTTCCTCGTCGATCAGACCCTTCGTCTCCGTGAGGAACACGATCTTGTCGGCGCGCAGCGCAATGGCCGCCGCCGACGCCACGTCTTCCATCGACAGATTGAACGCTTCGCCCGTGGGCGAAAAACCGAGCGGCGAGAGCAGCACGAGCTTGCGGCTCGCGAGCGAATGGCGGATCGAATCGGCGTCGATCTTGCGCACCACGCCCGTGTGCTGGAAATCCACGCCGTCGAGAATGCCGACCGGGCGCGCCGTTACGAAGTTGCCCGAGACGACGCTGATGTGCGCGTGCGCCATCGGCGTGTTCGGCAGACCCTGACTGATGGCGGCTTCGATATCCAGACGCACTTCGCCGGCGGCTTCCTTGGCGGATTCGAGCGCGCGGGCATTGGTGATGCGCATGCCGTGCGAGAACTCGGATTCCACGCCATGCAGGCTCATCTGTTCTTCGACCTGCGGGCGCGAACCGTGCACCAGCACGATCTGGATGCCCATGGCCTGCAACAGCGCGATGTCGGCGACGAGCGCGTTGAGCAGATTCTGGTGCACCACTTCGCCGCCGAATCCGACGACGAAGGTCTTGCCCTGAAATGCGTGGATGTAGGGTGCGACCGATCGCATCCAGTCGACGAATTGCGCGTGCTGCGCGGCCTGCTGGGTAGCTTGCTCAGAAGCAGATTCCGCAGCGGCGGCGCTAGCCGGCGCATTCGCGGTGGCGGGGACGAGGTCGGTTTGGGAATTCATGCCCGGGATTATAATGCGCCCCCATGTCGAATGTACCCAAAAGACCTGCCTCGGCGCAGGGCAGCAACACCTCCGCCGGGAATGACGCGGCGCACGGCGGCGCGAAGGAAAAGCGCGCCTCGCAAAAGTATGGCGACGGCCAGAATGTCGCGTCGACGGACCGGCTGGCCGCGTTGATGAAGGGCGGCGCGCTCGGTGGCGCGCGCGTGCAGGACAAGCGGGCGGCGACGTCTGCCCAGACGACGCCGGCGCAAGCGCAGGAACCGGTGCACAAGCCGGCGCAGAAGCCGGCGCACGCGGCGCAAGCCGCGACGCGTGTCGAGCCGCGCAAGCAGGCGAAACCCGCGAAGCCGGTACCGCAAACGCAGCGTCGTAGCGAAGCACGCGCGGAGCGCGCGCCGGCCCGAGCCGTGGCGCCGCAAAACGCCGCGCCGCGCGAAGCACACGAAGCACAAAAAGCGCCTCAACAAAGCCGGACGCCGCGCGAAACAGGCGCTCAGCAGCAAGCCGCGCGCAATCCGCAGGAGCGCAATCCGCAGCCGCCACGCCAGCCTTCGCAGCAACAGCAGCAGAAGCCGGCGCGACCCAACCCGCCGCGCCCCGCGAAGCCGCAGGCCGAACGCGCACCGCGCGCGGAAGCCGCCGCGGCTCCAACCACCGGCGACCAGTCGCCTCGCGCAGCGCGCCAGGAACGCGAACCGCTGGCCCCGCGTACCCCGCGTGCCCCCCGCGCGCCGGTCACGCCGAATCCGATCCCGCCGATCACATTCCCCGAAGCGCTGCCGGTTTCCGGCCGCCGCGAGGAAATCGCGCGCGCGATCGCCAACAATCAGGTGGTGATCGTCAGCGGCGAAACCGGCTCGGGCAAGACCACGCAGTTGCCGAAGATCGCGCTCTCGCTCGGGCGCGGTCTGGGTGCGGGCGGCAGCGGCCTGATCGGCCATACGCAGCCGCGCCGGATCGCGGCGTCCGCAACCGGGCGGCGTATCGCGGAAGAACTCGGCACGCCGTTCGGCGAAGTGGTCGGCTACAAGGTGCGGTTCACCGACAACCTCTCGCCCGGCGCGTCGGTCAAGCTGATGACGGACGGCATCCTGTTGGCCGAAACGCAGACCGATCCGCTGCTCAAGGCCTACGACACGATCATCATCGACGAGGCGCACGAGCGCAGTCTGAACATCGACTTCCTGCTCGGTTATCTGAAGGAGATCTTGCCGCGCCGGCCCGATCTGAAGCTGATCGTCACGTCCGCGACCATCGACGCCGACCGCTTCGCGCGCCATTTCGGCAGCGACGATAAGCCCGCGCCGGTGATCGAGGTGAGCGGGCGCCTGTATCCGGTGGAAGTGCGTTATCGGCCGGTGCAGGAGGACAGCCCGGCGGTGAAGAACGCGCAAGGGTCCGCACCGACGAAAAAATCGCAACGCGATACAGACCGCGACTTGATGGACGCCATCGTCGATGCCGTCGACGAACTGTGCCGCGTCGGTTCCGGCGACGTGCTGGTGTTCCTGCCCGGCGAGCGCGAGATCCGCGACGCCGCCGAGGCGCTGCGCAAGCACCATCCGCCGCACACGGAAATCCTGCCGCTGTTTGCGCGACTTTCCGCGCAGGAGCAGGAGCGCGTGTTCAAGGCGTCGAACGCGCGCCGTATCGTGCTGGCGACCAATGTGGCGGAAACCTCGCTCACGGTGCCGGGCATCCGCTACGTGGTGGACACGGGCCTGGCGCGCGTGAAGCGCTATTCGTACCGCAACAAGGTCGAGCAACTGCAGATCGAATCGATCTCGCAGGCCGCCGCGAACCAGCGCGCGGGCCGTTGCGGCCGGGTTGCCGATGGCGTGTGCATCCGCCTCTACGAAGAGTCCGACTACATCGCACGGCCGCGCTTTTCCGATCCGGAAATCCTGCGTTCATCGCTGGCGGCCGTGATTCTGCGCATGAAGTCGCTGCATCTCACGGCGATCGAAACCTTCCCGTTCATCGAGCCGCCGCCGGGCCGCGCCATCGCGGACGGCTATCAGCTGCTCAACGAACTGGGCGCGGTGGACGACGACAATGCGCTGACCACGCTCGGCCGCGAACTCTCGCGCCTGCCGCTCGATCCGCGTGTGGGCCGCATGATTCTGGCCGCGCGCGACGAGCAGTCGCTGCGTGAAGTGCTCATCATCGCCAGCGCGTTGTCGGTGCAGGACCCGCGCGACCGGCCCATCGAGGCGCAGGAGCAGGCCGACCAGGCGCATCGCCGCTTTGCCGACGAGCGCTCGGAATTCCTTCAGTGGCTCAAGATCTGGAGCTGGTTCGAGGAGGCCGTCGCGCATAAAAAGTCGAACAAGCAACTGGTCGATGCTTGCCGCGCGAATTTTCTTTCCCATCTGCGTCTGCGCGAATGGCGCGACGTGCATTCGCAATTGTTGACGGTGGTGCGCGAGCACGGCTGGCGCATCAACGAATCGGACGCCACCTATGAGCAGATCCATCACGCGCTGCTCACGGGTCTGCTTGGCAATATCGGCCTGAAAGCCGAGGACGAACCTCATTTCCTCGGTGCGCGCAGCATCAAGTTCCATCTGTGGCCGGGCTCGGCGCTGGTCAAGAAAGCGGGGCGCTGGGTCGTGGCGGCGGAACTGGTCGAAACGAGCCGCCTCTACGCGCGCTGTATCGCGAAGATCGAACCCGAATGGCTTGAGAAGGTGGGCGCGCATCTGCTGAAGAAGTCGCTTTCGGAGCCGCATTGGGAGAAGCGCGCGGCGCAGGTCAGCGCGTTCGAACGCGGCGTGCTCTACGGCCTGCCGGTGTATCAGCGCCGCCGCGTAGCGTTCGGCAAGCAGGACCCGGCGCGGGCGCGCGAACTCTTTATTCGCGGCGCGCTGGTGGAAGGCGAATTCGACACGAAGCTGCCGTTCTTCGCGCACAACCGCAAGTTGCTCGCCGAGATCGAACAACTGGAACACAAGTCGCGCCGCCAGGACGTGCTGGTCGACGACGAACTGATCTTCGCTTTCTACGATCAGGCGATTCCCGATGGCATCTATTCGGGCGCGTCGTTCGAGCGCTGGTATCGCGACGAGGTGAAGCAAAGCGGCGAGTCCGAGGACAAGCTGCGCCTGCTCTACCTCTCTCGCGATGATTTGATGCGCCACGAAGCGGCGGGCGTGACGACCGAACTGTTCCCCAAGCGCATGACGATGGCGGGCGTGGCGATGGCGCTCACGTATCACTTCGAGCCAGGCTCGCCGCGTGACGGCGTGACGCTCGCGGTGCCGCTCTACGCGCTCAATCAGGTCGATGCGCGGCGCTGCGAATGGCTCGTGCCGGGCATGATCAAGGAGAAGGCGCATCTGCTGCTGAAGTCGCTGCCGCAGAAGCTGCGCCGTCATTGCGTGCCGCTGCCCGAATACGCGGCCGGTTTCGCCGGGCGCGTGGGCGGCGAGCGCTTCGGCGCGGGCGGTCTGGTCGAGGCGCTGATCGCCGATGTGCGCGAGCAGAAACAGCTTCAGTTGAAGAGTTCGGACTTCAAGCTGGAGACGCTGCCCGCGCACCTGTTCATGAACTTCAAGGTGATCGACGAGCACGGGCGCCAGCTTGCGATGGGCCGCAATCTGGCCCAGTTGCGCGCGGAACTCGGCGCGCAGGCGCAGCAGCAGTTCCAGAAGCTGGCGAGCGCGACCGCGCTGGCGGCGCTCGAAACGCGGGCGCAGGGAGAGGGCGCCACGGCGGACAACGCGCCGTCAACGCAGAGCGCCGCGAAGAAACCCAACGCGCCGCACACGCCCGCTAACACCGAGGCGAGCGGCGCCACCGCGCTCTACGAAAACCTCACGACCTGGAACTTCGGCAAGCTGCCCGAGCTGCTGGAAATCCGTCGCGGCGGACAGACGCTGTTCGGCTATCCGGCGCTGGTCGATCGCGGCTCGCATTGCGATGTCGAGGTGTTCGATTCGCCGGAAGAGGCCGCGCGCATCCATCGCGCGGGCTTGCGGCGTCTGTTCGCCCTGCAGTTGCGCGAGCCGATCCGCTACCTGGAGAAGAATCTGCCGGGTCTGCGCGAAATGGCGATGCAGTTCATGGCGCGCGCCACGCAGGAAGAATTGCGCGATCAACTGGTGGAACTCGCGCTCGATCGCGCCTGCCTGCAAGATCCGTTGCCCGACGACGACGCGAGCTTCCACGCGCGCAAGGACGAAGGGCGCGGGCGGCTTTCGCTGCTGGCGCAGGAAATCGCGCGGCTGATCGGCCAGATTCTGGCCGAATATGCGTCACTGGCGAAGAAGCTGGTGCAGGCCAAAGCCTTCGGCGCGCCTGCTGCGGATATGCAGGCCCAGGTCGATGCGCTCATCAGCAAGCGTTTCATCCTGGAGACGCCGTATGCGCAGCTGGTGCATTTCCCGCGCTACCTCAAGGGCGTGGCGCTGCGCATCGACAAGCTGCGCGCCGATCCCGCCCGCGACGCACGCCAGGCGGCCGAATTCCAGCCGCTCGCGCAGCAGTATCAGCGCGCGCTCTCGCAACGCGGCGGCGTGTTCGATGCGCGGCTGAGCGAATTCCGCTGGCTGCTCGAAGAGCTGCGCATCTCGCTGTTCGCGCAGGAACTGCGCACGCCGATGCCGGTGTCCGTCAAGCGCCTCTACAAGGTCTGGGAGTCGATGCAGCGATGAGGCCGGCGGCGCATTGCGGGCCATAACATTGGTTCGAAAAAGGGGCGCGCGTTGCGCCCCTTTCACATTTCAGTGGCCCTACGTCAACCTTGCGGACCGGCAGGCGTTCTACAATCACGGATCTGCCCAGGACAACTCTTCATGCGTACACACGAATTCCGCCGTACCGCCGCACGCTTTGCGAAAAAGGCCGCGATGTTTGCCTGCTCCGCACTGGTCGGCGCAGCGCTCACCACGGTGATGCCGAGCATCGCACACGCGAACAACATCATCGTGCTCAATTCGGGCGAGGCCACGCTCAGCCTCATCGACGACAAGACGCATGAACTGGTCGGCACCGTGCCCACGGGCAAGGAGCCGCATCACCTGTTTCCCACGCCGGATAATTCCTCGCTGATCGTCGCGAATTCGGTGTCGAACAATCTGCTGTTCGTCGACCCGAAAACGGGCAAGCCGCAGCGCTGGATCGAAAATATCGAAGATCCTTATCAGCTGGGTTTTTCGCCGGATAACAAGTGGTTCGTAACCACGGGTCTGCGTCTGGACCGCCTGGATATTTACCACTACGGCGGCGCGGGCAATTTCACGGTTGCGAGGCGCCTGCCGCTTTCGGCCATGCCCAGCCACCTTGCGTTCACGAAGGACAGCAACACGGTGTTCGTCTCGCTGCAGGTATCGGGCGAGATCGCGGCGGTCGATCTGCCCACGCAGAAAGTGCTCTGGAAAATGAAGGTCGGTCCTGCGCCCGCGGGTCTGTGGATGACGCCTGGCGAAAAATATCTACTGGTCGGCATGACGGGCGCGGATTACGTCGCCGTGGTCGACTGGCGCAACCAGAAGATCGTCAAGACCATCCAGGTGGGCAAAGCCGCGCATAACTTCCGCTCGATGGTGGACGGCCGCCATGTGCTGGTGTCGAGCCGCGTATCGAACGTCATCAGCATCATCGACGAGGAAACGCTGGAGAAAGTGGGCGAGATCAATGGCCTGCTGCCGGGACCGGACGACATGGAACTCTCCGCCGACAAGCGCTGGCTGTGGGTCACGTTCCGCTTCGCAAAGCATATCGGCCTGATCGACATGCAGACGAAGAAGCTCGTGAAGACGATTCCGGTGGGCCGCTCGCCGCACGGCATCTACTTCTACGACCGCGCGCCGGTCATGTCGCCTAACGGCGCATAAACCGCTGGAGTGTCGCCATCCATGTTCGCCTTGCTCGGTGCCTGCGCACATTGGGTGGCCTCCGGCGCGGACGATTTGGTTTCCTGGCTGCAGACGCTCCTCTACGTCAACGTCCTGCAACCGGCGCTTTTTGACGCCGGTTTCATGGACGTGGACGAAGACACCTTCGACGCGCTCTACTGGGTGATCGTGGGCGTGCTGGAAATGGTGCTGATGTACGCGCTGCTGCGCCCGCTCGAAGCGCTCATCCCGGTCGAAAAATGGACCGACCGCAAAGGCGTGGGCGTGGATGCCGTCTACACCTGGATCACGCGTCTGGGCCTCCTCAATCTGCTGTTCTTCTTCGCCATGCAGCCCGCGTTCGACCGCGCGCAAAGCTGGCTGCGCCTGCATGGCGTCATGAGCGTCGATATCGACAACCTCTGGCCAGGCGTCACCACCGTTCCGCTGGTCGCCTTCGCCATCTATCTGGTCGTGCTCGACTTCTTCGGCTACTGGTATCACCGCCTCTCGCACCGCTATAGCCTGTGGTGGGAATTGCATGCGGTGCATCACAGCCAGCGCAAGATGTCGTTCTGGTGCGATAACCGCAACCATCTGCTCGATGTGCTGATGCAGTCGTGCATGTTCGCGGGTGTCGCGCTGGTTATCGGCGTGCCGCCTGCGCAGTACGTGGTGCTGGTGGCGCTCACGAACTTCTTGCAGAACGTACAGCACGCCAATATCCGTCTGCATTTCGGCTGGCTTGGCGAGCGGCTGCTGGTGAGCCCGCGCTTTCATCGACGTCATCACGCTATCGGCTACGGTCACGAAGGCACGACCTATGGCTGCAACTTCGGCGTGCTGTTTCCGTGGTGGGACATGTTATTCGGCAGCGCGTCATTCAACCAGCGCAGCGAGCCGACCGGCATCCGCGACCAACTCGAAGGCGCGCGTTACGGCGAGGGCTTCTGGGAGCAGCAGGCGCTGGCGTTCTCCCGGATCGCGCGGCGGCTGGCGGCGCGCCGCCGGGGCAGGGCGGCTTCGCGCGACGGCGGCAGCGCCGTCTGATCGCGCTCCCCCCCAGGTTCTCCCAGGTTCTCAAAGGCTCTCCCGGCTTTTTGCGCTCACTCCCTCTCATGCCGGGCAGGCGCGCCGTGGTTTATGCTGTGGTTTTGCTGCACTGAATCCACACAGGGTATTCCGGTTTCGTGAACCTCTTCCGTCTTTGCTCCGCTTTTCCGCTCGCATGAACGATCTGTTGCGCTCGTTTGGCCGCGCGCTCGCCAGCGCCTTTCATCCCTCGATGCTGTTGCTCACCTTTGTGCCATTTCTCGTGGCGGCGGGCGTGTGGGGCGGTCTGCTCTATGCCTTCTGGCAACCGCTGATCGACGGCGTGCGCGGCACGCTCGACGCCTGGCCGGCTACGGCCTACCTCTACCATGCGTTCGACTGGGTCGGTTTCGGCTCGCTGCGCAGCATGATCGGGCCGTTTGTCGTCATCATTCTGACGATTCCGCTCATCGTCATCACCGTGCTGCTATTGATCGTGGCGATTGCGATGCCGCGCGTGATCCGTCATCTGACGTCGCGCCAGTACGCCTCGCTCGAAACGCGACGCGGTGGCAGCTGGTACGGCAGCGTGTTGCATTCGCTGTGGACCACGCTGCTGTGCCTCGTGCTGCTGATCGTGACTTTGCCGCTGTGGTTCATTCCGCCGTTCTGCGTGCTGGTGCCGCCGCTGTTGTGGGGCTGGCTGACCTACCGCGTGATGACCTACGACGCGCTCGCGTTGCACGCAAGCAGCGAGGAGCGCCGCGAACTGGTGCGCCGCAACCGCCTGCCCTTGCTGGCGATCGGCGTGGCAAGCGGCCTGCTCGGTTCGCTGCCGACGGCGATCTGGGTGGCGTCCGCATGGATGCTGCTGTTCTTCCCGGTGATCGCCGCGCTGACGATCTGGATTTACGCTTTTATTCTGGTGTTCACCGCGCTCTGGTTCGGCCATTACTGCCTGCGCGCGCTGCAGCGCCTGCGCACGCAAGACGCGCACCGGCTCGGACATGAAGTGACGATCGTTCACTGAGCTGCGCTGCTGCGTCTCCAGCCCCTTTTCAAAGAACATTCATACGACGAGGCAACACATGGCATTTGGCGTCATCATCATCGGCGACGAAATCCTCTCGGGCCGCCGCACCGACAAACATCTGCCGAAGGTCATCGAACTGCTCGGCGCACGCGGCCTCGCGCTCGACTGGGCCGAATACGTCGGCGACGATCCCGCGCGCATCACCGCGACGCTCAAGCGCTCGTTTGCCTCAGGCGACATCGTGTTCTCGACGGGCGGCATCGGCGCGACGCCGGACGACCACACGCGCCAGTGCGCGGCCGCGGCGCTGGGCCTGCCGCTCGTGCTGCATCCCGATGCGAAAGCGGCGATCAGCGAGCGCATTCGCGATATGCACACGGGCGATGCTCCGGTCGATTTCGAATCGCCGGAAAACCAGCATCGGTTCCAGATGGGCTCCTTCCCGCAGGGCTGCGAGATCATTCCGAACGGCTATAACAAGATCCCGGGCTTCTCGATTCACAACCACTATTTCGTGCCCGGCTTTCCGGTCATGGCGTGGCCGATGATCGAATGGGTGCTCGATACGAAGTACGCGCATCTGCACCATCAGACGCCGCATGCGGAGAAGTCGCTGCTGGTGTTCGAGCTGCCCGAATCGACGCTCACGCCGCTGATGGAAAGCATCGAGCGCGACTTTCCGGGCGTGCGCGTGTTCAGCCTGCCGAGCGTGGGCGATAGCGAGCGCGGCGGCATTTACGCGCGCCGGCACATCGATCTGGGCGTGAAGGGCGAGCCGGAGGCGGTGGCCGCGGCCTTCGTGAAGCTGCGCGAAGGCGTGCACCTGCTGGGCGGCGATGTAGTCGAGCCGCCGCAGGCGGCCTAAGTCGCGCGCCGGCGCTCAAGCCGCATCATCGGCTTGTCATATGCGGCGCTCAAAGTGGCCCGTCAGGATTGCGCTGGCGGGCCTTTTTTACGCTCAGGCGCCCAGCCACGGCAGGCCGCGAAAGCACCAGCCGGTGACGGTCTTGCGGTGGCCTTCACTGTTCTTGTCGCCTTCGAATCCTTCGAGCAGATCGTAGGCGTGCGTGAAGCCGGCCTTGGCGGCTTCGACGGCCGCGAGCTTGGAGCGCGCGGCGCTGCGGCACAGGAACAGGATGGGGGTGTCGGCGTCGGCCACGCTCTTGAGTTGCGTGAGGAACTCGGCATTGGGCACGCCGCCCGGGTAACGGGTCCATTCGACATGCGCGTATTGGCCATCGCCGACGACAGGGCGGCCGACCCAGTCCAGCTCGGCGCGCGTGCGCACATCGACGAGCCTCACACGCGTATCGAGTTGCAGAAGCTCGAAGGCCTCGGCTGGCGAGAACGCCCCCGCGTAGGGGAGCTGGTTCGCGGCGCGGCGCGTGTCGGCCTGGGCGTACAACTGTTCGAGCGTACTCATGACGGCGGATCTCCTGGTGTTGTCTGGGGCGTGAAGCGTCCACGGCGCGCCTTGACGCACCGTGGCTGGCGAAAGGTTTATTCTAGCGCGCTGCATGGGTGCGAGCGCCGGCTCCCAAGGTGCAGCAAATAGCCGGAGCGGGCACCGCCAAGGGCGGTATCGGCGCGGTTAGCGTGCTCTCAGAGTGCGCGCAGAGCGCTCCCGCGGCAAATTTGCGCTGCATTGGTGCGCAGAAGGTTTTATGCACCATAATGGAGTTCTTTTCGCGCGCCAAATCCGGGATTGCACGGAGTTGGTGCCCGGAAGCGGCCCGGGATCCGGGAAAACGCTCGGGCGAGGGGCGGGATTTATCCGCGCGTTCCCCGAAGTTGGCCCTGGTTGGCTCGCGGTTGCCCCACCTTGGCCCCTCGGGGCCGCATCCGGAAGCAATTTGCGCCAGCCTGGCGCAAACATGGCACGGAAGCTGCTTTATATGTCGCGATCGTTTCGCAACCGGCCTGCCGGATGTTATCCGAGGGATGACAGCGGGCAAGCCACAGCGGCAACCGGTGAGATCAGAAGATTGGGAAGGCGGCAGCGTTCGCCGAAATCGTTAATCAGGAGAATAGGTTATGAGTAAATCCGTGGCCGACGTCATGCAACTCGTCAAGGACGAAGACGTCAAGTTTGTCGACTTCCGTTTCACCGATACGCGCGGCAAAGAGCAGCACGTTTCGGTTCCGCTGTCGGCATTCGACGAAGACAAGTTCGAGTCGGGTCATGCATTTGACGGTTCGTCGATCGCCGGCTGGAAGGGCATCGAAGCCTCGGACATGCTGCTCGTCCCGGACGCGAACACGGCGTTCATCGACCCGTTCTACGAAGAGCCGACCCTCGTGCTGACCTGCGACGTGGTCGAACCGGCCGACGGCAAGGGCTATGAACGCGATCCGCGCTCGCTCGCGAAGCGCGCTGAAGCGTATCTGAAGAGCACTGGCCTGGGCGACACGGCCTTCTTTGGTCCGGAACCCGAATTCTTCATTTTCGATTCGATCCAGTGGAACACGGACCAGTCGGGCTGCTTCGTGAAGATCGGTTCGGATGAAGCTCCGTGGTCGTCGGGTCGCGAAATCGAAGGCGGCAACACGGGCCACCGTCCGGGTACGAAGGGCGGTTACTTCCCGGTCGCGCCGGTCGACACGTTCCAGGACATCCGTTCGGAAATGTGCCTGCTGCTCGAACAGATCGGCATCCCGGTCGAAGTGCATCACCACGAAGTCGCGGGCCAAGGCCAGAACGAAATCGGCACGAAATTCTCGACGCTGGTTCAACGCGCCGACTGGACGCAGCAACTGAAGTACATCGTCCACAACGTGGCGCACACGTACGGCAAGACGGCAACGTTCATGCCGAAGCCGGTCGTTGGCGACAACGGTTCGGGCATGCACGTTCACCAGTCGATCTGGAAGGACGGCCAGAACCTGTTCGCAGGCAACGGCTATGCTGGCCTGTCGGAATTCGCGCTGTTCTACATCGGCGGCATCATCAAGCACGCTCGCGCGCTGAACGCCATCACGAACCCGGGCACGAACTCGTACAAGCGTCTGGTTCCGCACTTCGAAGCACCAGTCAAGCTGGCTTACTCGGCACGCAACCGTTCGGCATCGATCCGTATTCCGCACGTCTCGAACCCGAAGGGCCGTCGTATCGAAACGCGCTTCCCGGATCCGCTCGCTAACCCGTACCTGTGCTTCTCGGCACTGATGATGGCAGGTCTGGACGGCGTGCAGAACAAGATCCATCCGGGCGAAGCCGCCGACAAGAACCTGTACGACCTGCCGCCGGAAGAGGATGCAAAGATCCCGACCGTGTGCGCCGGCCTCGACCAGGCACTGGAAGCACTCGACAAGGATCGCGAATTCCTGACGCGCGGTGGCGTGTTCACCGACGGCATGATCGATGCATACCTGGCGCTGAAGGAAAGCGAACTGCAACGCGTGCGCATGACGACGCACCCGGTCGAGTTCGAACTGTACTACTCGCTGTAAAGCACGCTGTAATCGACGATGGCGCTTCGCTCGCCTGCGCGCGACGAAGCGTCTGTCCGACGTCGGCGACTGGTCACGGAGGGACGGCGGCGCCGTCCCTTTTTTGTTGGCTTCATGAGCGCCAATGACGTCGCGAATTTGTGATGTGGATTTGCGTCGCGAATTTGCGTTGCGAATTTTCGTTGCGTAGTGGCTGTAAAAACATCGGTTCAACCATCATCGACATGGACTGCCAGCCGGCGTGCCTTCGGGCCGCAGGCGCCGAAACATGGTGCTCAAGAATCTGATCAAGGCAAGAAAGGGTCACGCAGACCCGCTCTCGGACGATGCGCCACTGGTCGACTCGGGCCTCTTGCCCGGCTTCGAGGCGTTGCCCACGGTCGTGCTCGTGCTCGACAAGCGCACCTTGCGCGTGGCCTTCGCGAATCCCTCGGCCGAAGCGATGCTCGATCTGTCGCGTCGTCAGCTCGCGCAGATGGCCTGGTCCGATCTGTTCTCCAACGCCGACGAGTTGCTGGAGACGATCGCCTCGATCGCCGCGCATCGGTTTCACGCCACGCGCCTCGACGCGACGCTTGAGCGCCCGGGCCGCGAATCGTTGCATGTGCACGCGATCGTTGGCTTCCTGGAGAGCGCACCCGATTACGTGCTGCTCGAACTCTTCGAGAACGAGCGGCACCTCAAGAGCGATCGCGAGGAGCGTATTCACGACCTCGCGACCGTCAACAAACACCTGATCCGCAACCTCGCGCATGAGATCAAGAATCCGCTCGGCGGCATTCGCGGTGCTGCCCAGTTGCTCGAATTCGAGCTGGGCACGCTCGAACGCGGCGAGTTGCGCGAGTACACCCAGGTGGTGATCAAGGAGTCGGACCGCCTGCAGACGCTGGTGGACCGGCTGCTGGAGCCGCATCGTCATCCGCATATCGTGGGGGACGTGAATATTCACGAAGTCTGCGAGCGCGTTCGCGCCTTGATCCTCGCGGAATTCCCGCGCGGCCTCACGATCGAGCGCGACTACGACGTAAGCGTGCCCGATCTGCGCGGCGACAAGGAGCAACTCATCCAGGCGCTGCTGAACATCGTGCGCAATGCGGCGCAGGCGCTGCGCGAACGTATTTCGCAGGGCGATGCGCGCATCGAATTGCGCACACGCGTCGCACGCAAGATCACGGTTTCAAAACGCCTGTGCAAGCTGGCATTGGACTTGCATATCATCGACAACGGCCCCGGCATTCCCGAGGACATTCGCGATCGCATCTTCTATCCGCTTGTTTCGGGGCGAGAGGATGGCAGCGGTCTCGGCCTCACACTCGCGCAGACGTTCGTGCAGCAGCACGACGGCCTGATCGAAGTGGAAAGCCGGCCGGGGCATACCGAGTTTCAGATTTTGCTGCCGCTCGATGCCTGACTCGATGCCTGAAGCAGCATGACCCGTTAGAACATTAGATGTACCTGTCTCCCGATTCACCGCTACCGCACGCCACCAGGACTTCTGACCGACCTTATGAAGCCGATCTGGATAGTTGACGACGACCAATCGATTCGCTGGGTGCTTGAAAAAGCACTCGCCCGCGAAAATTTCGCGACCCGCAGCTTTTCGAACGTGCGCGACGCCGCAGCCGCGCTCGACCACGACAGCCCGCAGGTGCTCGTCTCCGACATTCGCATGCCGGGCGGCTCGGGGCTTGAGCTGCTGCAGACCGTGCGCGAACGTCTGCCGGGACTGCCCGTCATCATCATGACGGCGTTCTCCGACCTCGACAGCGCGGTGGCCGCATTTCAGGGCGGCGCGTTCGAATATCTCGCCAAGCCCTTCGACGTCGACAAAGCGGTTGAGCTGATCCGCCGCGCCGTGGACGAGAGCATGCGCGGCGAGCAGCACTGGGATGACCGTCCCGCCGAAGCGCCCGAGATGCTGGGCCAGGCGCCCGCAATGCAGGACATGTTCCGCGCCATCGGCCGGCTGTCGCATTCGGCGGCGACGGTGCTCATCACCGGCGAGTCGGGCACCGGAAAGGAGCTTGTCGCGCGCGCCTTGCACCGACATAGCCCACGCGCCAATGGCCCGTTCATCGCCTTGAACACCGCGGCCATTCCGAAAGATCTTCTGGAATCCGAACTTTTCGGCCATGAGCGCGGTGCGTTCACGGGCGCGCAGGCGATGCGCCAGGGCCGCTTCGAGCAGGCCGAGAACGGCACATTGTTTCTCGACGAAATCGGCGATATGCCGTTCGATCTGCAGACGCGTCTGTTGCGCGTGCTGTCCGATGGGCAGTTTTATCGCGTGGGCGGCCACAATCCGCTGCGCGCCAATGTGCGCGTGATCGCGGCCACGCACCAGAATCTGGAAACGCGGGTGCGCCAGGGCTTGTTCCGTGAGGACCTGTATCACCGCCTCAACGTGATCCGCCTGCGTTTGCCCGCGCTGCGCGAACGCAGCGAAGACATTCCGCTGCTCACGCGCCACTTTCTGCAGAAGAGCGCGCGCGAACTGGGCGTCGAGCCCAAGCGCGTGTCTGACGAAGCGCTCGCGTATATGTCGTCGTTGCCGTTTCAGGGCAACGTGCGCCAACTGGAGAATCTGGCCAACTGGCTCACGGTGATGGCGCCTGCGCAGACCATCGAGATCAAGGACCTGCCGCCAGATCTGGTGCCCGCGCATGTTGCGGCAACCGATGGCGCGCATGCCATGGCGGGCGATGTCGTGAGCGGCGGGGTGTCGTCCAACGGCGTGCTGGCCGGTGGATCAGGCGTTCTGTCGACGGGCGCGACCAGCGGGCTGGGTCTGCCTGGTGCGGGTGCTGGCGGCGTTGCCGGCGGCGCGCTGGCTGGCGGCTTTGCGGGCGTCAACGGCGTGGCTTCGGCGCCGGTCAGCATCTGGGAAAGCGGGCTGCGTACCGAAGTCGCGCGGCTGTTGCGCGAGAATAGCGCCGACGTCATGGACGAACTGTCGCGGCGCTTCGAAGCTGCCGTGATCCGCGAAGCGCTCGATTTCACGCGCGGTCGCAAGGTCGAAGCCGCCGAACGCCTGGGCATCGGCCGCAACACCATCACGCGCAAGATCCAGGAACTCAACCTGGAGTAGGCGCGCCGGTCGCAGCGGTCCCACGGTCCTACGGTCCTTCAAACCGTGAGACCGCTGCGCACCAACGCGCTGGGGCATAATCGACGCTGTTTTCCCGTCGATAACTGAATATGCCCGTGACTTCTCCCTGGCCCGCCGAGGCCGATCCCTTCCTGTCCCTCGAAGAGCTCGACGATCCCGCCGCGATGGCGTGGGTCGAGCAGCAGAACGCGCGCACGCGCGCTGCGTGGCAGGGCGGCCCGCGCTTCGAGGCGCTGGAGAAGCGTCTGGCGCAGGCCTATCTGCCGCGCGAACGCCCCGTGATCCCCACCCGCTGGCAGGACTGGGCCTACGATCTCTGGGAAGACGAAGACAATCCCAAGGGGCTGTGGCGGCGCGCGAAATGGGCCGACTGGCGCGCACATCGTCCGCAGTGGGAAAGCCTGATCGACTTCGATGCGCTTGGTGAGGAGGAGGGCGTGCCGTGGGTGTGCGCCGGCATCGACATTCTCTATCCCGATGGCGACCGCGCGCTCATCCAGCTTTCCGATGGCGGCGCCGATGCCGTGACCGTACGTGAATTCGATCTCGAACGGCGCGTGTTTGTCGACGGTGGTTTTGCCATCGGGAAGGAGGGCAAGCATACGATCTCGTGGATCGACCGCGACACCGTGTACGTGGGTTGGGATCACGGCAAGAAGACGCTCACGCGTTCGGGCTATCCGCGCGAAGTGCGCCGCTGGAGCCGCGGCGAGCGTCTGGCGGACGCGACCGTGGTATTCCGCGGCGAGTTCGACGATATCAGCGTGGAAGGCGATTACGATCCGATCGAGCAGCGGCACGATGTGGTGCGCAGCGTCGACTTCTTCGACTCCTATTCGTATCGTCTCGATGCGCAGGGACAGTGGCGGCTGTACGACGTGCCCTCGCACGTGGCCGTGGGAGCGTGGCATGGCTGGCTGCTGCTCGAACCGCGTCTTGACTGGACGCTGGACGGGCGCACGTATGCGGGCGGCTCGCTGCTCGCCATCCGCGAAGACGCGTTCGTAGCGGGCAATCGCGATGTGACGGCGCTCTTCACGCCCACGCCGGTCACGTCGGCATGCGACTGGACTTATACGAAGAACGTCTTGATCGTGTCTTGGCTCGACGATGTGCAAAGCCGCACGATGCTGTGGCAGCCCGTTCAAGCGCAGGGTGCGTGGCGCTGGCAATCGCGCCTGTTCCCTGGGCGCGCAAGCTCGCAGGTGGATGTTTCGCCTATCGAAGACACGCTCAACGACGAAGTTTTCGTCGATGTCGACGATTATCTGCAGCCGCCCGAATACTGGCTCGCGGACCTCGCGAACGAGGATCTGCAAACGTGGGAACTGCTCGATCGCTGGCCCACGCAATTCGACTCCGCGTCGCTCACCGTGATCCGTTCGCACGCGCGCTCCGCCGACGGCACGCAGGTGCCGTTCACCGTGATTGGCCCGCGCGATGCGCTCGAAGGCGGAGCGCGCAAGCCGCTGCCCTGCCTGCTGGAGGGTTATGGCGGTTTCGCGATTTCGCTCACGCCGCAGTACCTTGTGGGTTCGGGCATCGGCTGGCTGGAGCAGGGCGGCATTGTCGCGATTGCGCACATTCGCGGCGGCGGCGAGTACGGTTCGTCGTGGCACGTGCAGGCGCAGTGCGAGAACCGGCAGCGTTCGTTCGACGATTTCATCGCGGTTGCGCAGGAACTGGTCACGCAAGGCTTCACGAGCGCGCCGCAACTGGGCATCCGTGGCGGCAGCAATGGCGGCTTGCTGGTTGGCGCGTGCATGGTGCAGCGGCCGGAGCTATTTGGCGCGGTGCTCTGCGAAGTGCCTTTGCTCGACATGCAGCGCTATGCGCTGCTGCACGCGGGCGCATCGTGGATCGACGAATACGGCGATCCCGAGGATCCCGAAGAAGCCCGCGCGCTGGCTGCGTACTCGCCCTATCAGCGCGTGAAGGCGGGCGTCGCGTATCCGGATGTGCTGTTTACGACCTCGACGAGCGACGATCGCGTGCATCCCGCGCATGCGCGCAAGATGGTCGCGCGCATGCAGGCGCAGGGGCACGCGAACGTCTGGTATCTGGAGAACACGGATGGCGGCCACGGGCCGGGCAGCGATGCGCTGGAACGCGCGCAGTACGATGCGCTGGTGTTCCGCTTCTTGTGGACCACGCTCGGCGGAACGTGGTGATTGCAATCTGATGCGCGTGGGCGGCCTGCTTCAAGCCGCCCGGTTTGCTTGCGCGCTCAGCCCGCGAGATTGAGCGTCGCGACGACCGGCGTGTGATCGGACGGTTGCTCCCATTTGCGCGGCACCTTGTCGATCTCGCACGACACGAGCGCCGGTGCAAGCGCGGGCGAGAGCAGGATGTGATCGATGCGCAGGCCCGCGTTGCGGCGGAACGCGAACATGCGGTAATCCCACCACGTGAACATCTTCTCGGGCTGCTCGAACTGTCGATACGAATCGACAAAGCCCAGCGCGATCAGCCGCTCGAACTGCGCGCGTTCTTCGGGCGAAACCAGATTCTGGCCCTCCCACGCCTTGGGATCATGCACGTCGCGATCTTCGGGCGCGATGTTGTAATCGCCGAGCAGCGCGAGCTTCGGATACGCCTGCATTTCCTGCGCGAGCCAGTCGTGCATCGCGTCGAGCCACGCGAGCTTGTAGGCGAACTTTTCCGTGCCCGGCGCCTGACCGTTCGGGAAATAGGCGCTCACGAGACGCACGCCGTCCACCGTCGCTGCGATCACGCGCTGCTGCGGATCTTCGAAGCCGGGAATGTTGCGCACGATCGTCGCGTCGTCGACAGCGAGGTCGTCGCGCACGAGAATGGCCACGCCGTTATAGGTCTTCTGGCCCGCGAACCAGCTGCGATAGCCTTGCGCTTCGAGTTCGGCGCGCGGGAATTTGTCGTCGGTGAGCTTGAGCTCCTGCAGGCAGAGCGCGTCTACCTTGCTTTCGCCAAGCCAGTCGATGACGTGCTGCAGACGGACCTTGAGGGAATTGACGTTCCAGGTGGCGATTTTCATGAATTGATAAGTTGGACAAGCCAAGCGGCTAGAGATGCGGATACCGCACTATAGCCGCTTGGTGAGCGCCCGGCCAGGCGGCGTTCGCCGCGTGTTTCGCCGCCGGGAAGCCGCAAACGCGGCGCTGCGCGCGCGCTATCGACGATCAGGCAACGGCAGCCTGCGTATCGGCAACCACGCCCAGCCGCGCGCGCGCCGCATCGTATTCGCGCTTGAGCCGCGCGACCAGATCGGCGGCCGGCGTCACGCTCTTCACCGCGCCGATGCCCTGGCCCGAACCCCAGATGTGCTTCCACGCCTTCGCGCCGCTCGACGCGAAGCTCATCTTCGACGGATCCGATTCCGGCAGGGCGTCCGGATCGAGGCCGCTCGCCACGATGCTCGGACGCAGATAGTTGCCGTGCACGCCGGTGAAGAGATTCGAATAGACGATATCGGCGGCGCTGCTCTCGACGATCATCTGCTTGTAGGCCTCGACCGCATTGGCTTCCTGCGTGGCAATGAACGCCGAGCCGATATACGCGAGGTCCGCGCCCGCTGCCTGGGCGGCGAGAATCGCATTGCCGTTGCCGATCGCGCCCGAGAGCAGCAGCGGGCCGTCGAACCACTCGCGGATCTCGTGAATCAGCGCGAACGGCGAGAGCGTGCCTGCGTGGCCGCCTGCCCCGGCGGCGACGGCAATCAGGCCGTCCGCGCCTTTCTCGATCGCCTTCTTCGCGAACGTATTGTTGATCACGTCATGCAGCACGATGCCGCCCCATGCGTGAATCGCGTCGTTGACTTCGGCGCGCGCGCCCAGCGACGTAATGACGATGGGCACCTTGTACTGCGCGCAGATGCCCAGATCGTGCTCCAGCCGGTCGTTGGACTTGTGGACGATCTGGTTAACGGCGAACGGCGCGGCCGGGGCGTCGGGATGTTTCGCGTTGTATTCGGCGAGTTCGGTGGTGATGCGGTCGAGCCATTCGCCGAGTACGTGCTCGGGGCGAGCGTTGAGCGCGGGGAACGAGCCGACCACGCCCGCCTTGCACTGCGCGATCACGAGATCGGGATTCGAGATGATGAACAGCGGCGAGCCGACGACGGGAATCGACAGACCGCGGCGCAGAACGGCGGGCAAGGACATGCGTATCTCCTGGACGGAACCGGCGGCCCGGTCGGATTGGCGGGGCGCCGTCGTGTTGTTGGTGTCGGCAAACATAGCAAAGCAGTGGATACCATGCAACTGGTTGCATAGTATCCGCGCTCGGGGATTAACCGGGGCGGTATCGCGGAACCGGTGGTTTAGAATCGGCGCATGTCCACGCCACACGCCATCCTCATCGCCCTGCTGGAAAAGCCGTCTTCCGGTTACGACCTCGCGCGGCGCTTCGACCGTGCGATTGCTTACTTCTGGCAGGCCACCCATCAGCAGATCTATCGCGAACTCGGCCGCATGGTGGAGGCGGGCTGGGTCGCTGTGGTCGAGGAGGACGCGGCGGCTACGCGCAAAAAGGTCTATCGCGTACTGCCGGTCGGGCGCGAGGAGGTGGTGCGCTGGGCGCGCGAAACGCGTCTGGGCGTGGATGATCGCAATCTGCTGCTGCTCAAGCTGCGCGCCGATGCGGTGATCGGGCCGCTGGGCCTGGGCGATCAGTTGCAGCAGATGATCGCGCAGGCGCGCGAACGGCTCGACACCTATCGCGCCATCGAGCAACGCGACTTTGGCGCGCCATCGCTCACGCGTGGGCAGCAGTTGCAGTATGCAATTCTGAAGGCGGGGATTCGCACCCAGGAGACGTGGCTCGAATGGGCCGACGGGTTGCCTGCACTGCTGAACGACGACTCGCGATAATCATCTGGATTCCGAAGTAATTGGGATCGGCGTGTCTGAACTCAGCGTGAACTCGTCCAGACTCGTCTTGCCGACCCAGAGTACTTATCAAAAATAGGTGTTGACGTTATGACAGTCTCACCCTATAATTCTTTTTTCTGACGGACGCGGGGTGGAGCAGTCTGGCAGCTCGTCGGGCTCATAACCCGAAGGTCGTAGGTTCAAATCCTACCCCCGCAACCAAAGCTGTTCTGTCAGAAGCAATCAAGGGTTACAACGCATCGGCGTGTAACCCTTTTTTGTTTTTGCGCGTCAGCTTGTCCGGCCCAAAACTGTACGGTGCTGTACGGTGACTGATCATCATGAACCGAACATTCGGCATTTTGACTTTGCTGGCAGCCGGCACGATGTCAGGCATCGTTTGCGCACAAACTCCGCTTCGGAAACCACGATTTTCCGATTGCCCAGCCGCCGTCAAGGCGAAGCACGCCGTCCCGCATCTGGTCTTTTCCGATGCGCGTGCGCGTCAATATCGTAGTGCGATTCGGGAGGCGTCGAAGCAGCCCGTGGATTTCGCGGGCCACTACATCCTTGCGCAATGGGGCTGCGGCGGCGGCTGCGTTATGGCTGCCGCGATCGATACGACCTCAGGGCGCGTGACGTCGTTGCCGTTCAGCGTGTCGGACTGGCCGCTCGATGTGACGCAGCCGCTGAAGTATCAAGCCGACAGTTGCCTGCTCGTGATTCGCGGCAGCCGCAACGAGAGCGCGGAACACGGCACTTACTACTACGCCTTCGACGGCAAGCGTTTCAATCTGCGGGCCTCGATCGACGTGTCGAACCACTAGACTCGCCGCGCTCAGTCCTGCAAAGCCCACTCCACGGCCGCTTGCGCATGCAGGGCGGTCGTGTCGAACACGGGCAGCGCGCAATCCCGCGCGCCGATCAGCAACGTGATTTCCGTGCAACCGAGGATCACGCCTTGCGCACCGCGCGCAGCCAGCGCGTCGATTACACGCTGATAGACCGCGCGTGATTCATCCTTCACCACGCCGTGACACAGCTCGTCGTAGATGATGCGATGCACGTCGTCACGCTCGGTCGCCGTGGGCACGATCGCTTCGATGCCGTGCACCTCGCGCAGGCGGCCCACGTAAAAATCCTGCTCCATCGTATAGCGCGTGCCCAGCAGTCCCACGCGCGTGACGCCCGCCGTACGCAAGGCCGCACCCGTCGGATCGGCGATATGCAGGAAGGGGATCGTGATCGCCGCCTCGATCGATGCACACGCGCGATGCATCGTGTTGGTCGCGAGCAGCACGATGCCGGCGCCGCCGCGCTCCAGTTGCAGCGCGGCTTGCGCCATCAGTTGGCCTAGCGCGTCCCAGTCGCCGCTGCGCTGCAGGGCTTCGATCTGCGCGAAATCGACTGTCACCATCAGGCTGCGCGCGTTGTGATGGCCGCCCAGACGCGCCTTCATCCCGCTGTTGAGCAGCCGGTAATACTCCGCGGACGATTGCCAGCTCATCCCGCCAATCACGCCGATTGTCTTCATTGTCCGCACCGAGAATGGTCGAAGTGTCCGCACGAGTATAGGCGTGCCGTTTCGACTGTACAGGTACGGTTTCGCCGGGGTGTCACGATACAGCGAAGGCCGCCTGCGCGGACAATCGATCTGGCCGCCGATTTCTGTCACCGATAGAATCGGTACGCCGTGCCAGCACGGCACGTCGGAAGAACGCCGTCAAAACTACGCCGTCAAAACTACGCCGCCAGAACAACGCGCCAGCAAGGAGCCCCCCATGGACCTGATCATTCGCCGCGCCGTGCTCGCGCATGGCCATCCCACCGGCCATGCCGCGGTCGATATCGGCATCGAGGCGGGGTGCATCACCGCTGTCGAGGCGCGTCTGGATGCGCAGGCGCGCGAGGAGATCGACGCGGCCGGTTCGCTCGTGAGCGCGCCCTTTATCGATGCGCATTTCCATATGGACGCCACACTGTCCTACGGTCTGCCGCGCGTGAATGCTTCCGGCACGCTGCTGGAGGGCATAGCGCTTTGGGGCGAACTCAAGCCGCATCTCACGCAGGAAGCGCTGGTCGAACGCGCGCTCCAGTACTGCGACTGGGCGGTCGCGCGCGGGCTGCTGGCGATTCGCTCGCACGTCGATGTCTGCGATCCGCGTCTGCTGGCGGTGGAAGCGCTGCTGGAAGTGAAGCGCCGTGTCGCGCCGTATCTCGATCTGCAGCTGGTGGCGTTTCCGCAGGACGGCGTGCTGCGCAGCGCGGGCGCGTTCGACAATCTCAAGCGTGCGATCGCGATGGGCGTGGACGTGGTGGGCGGCATTCCGCACTTCGAGCGCACCATGGCCGACGGCGCGGAATCCGTGCGGCTGCTCTGCGAATTCGCGGCGGAAAAGGGCCTGCGCGTCGACATGCATTGCGACGAATCCGATGACCCGCTCTCGCGCCATATCGAAACGCTGGCGGCTCAAACGCATCGGCTCGGTTTGCAGGGGCGCGTGACAGGCTCGCACCTCACCTCGATGCATTCGATGGACAACTACTACGTGAGCAAGCTGATTCCGCTGATGCGCGAATCGGGCGTGGCTGCGATTGCCAATCCGCTCATCAACATCACGCTGCAAGGGCGCGCCGATACCTATCCGAAACGTCGCGGCATGACGCGGGTGCCCGAGTTGATGGCGGCGGGCGTGACGGTCGCGTTTGGCCACGATTGCGTGATGGACCCGTGGTACAGCTTCGGCTCGGGCGATATGCTCGAAGTTGCGCAGATGGGACTGCACGTTGCGCAGATGACGGGCGTCGACGCATCGCGCGCGTGCTTCGATGCCGTCACCGTGAATCCCGCGAGGATTCTCGGCCTGGAGGGTTATGGTGTTGCGCCGGGCTGCGCAGCGAACCTGGTGGTCCTCGACGCGCGCGATCCGATCGAAGCGATCCGGCTGCGTGCGGCGCGCCTGGCCGTGGTGAGCCGCGGCAAGATCGTGAGCCGCCAACCCGCGCAACGCGCATCGCTTACGCTCGACGGGCGGCCCGATAACGTCGATTTCAAGCTGCATCGCTAAAGCGCCGGGCCATAAAAAAACCGCGCACGGTGCGGTGCGCGGTCTCATTCACGGCGACAAAGCCCAGCGCGCTTACTGCGCCGGCGGCTGCTCCATGCCGTTATGACGCAGCAGCGCGTCGATATTCGGCTCGCGGCCGCGGAACGCCTTGAACGATTCCATCGCCGGGCGGCTGCCGCCCACTTCCAGAATTTCCTGGCGATAACGCGTGCCGGTGGCCGGGTCGAGCACGCTCGACTGCGCGGCCTGCGCGGCTTCCTCGAACGCCGCGTAAGCGTCGGCGGACAGCACTTCGGCCCACTTGTAGCTGTAGTAGCCCGCCGCGTAGCCGCCCGCGAAGATATGACTGAACGTATTCGGCCAGCGCGAGAACGGCGCCTGCGCGATCACGTGATAGCGCTCGTTGATCTCGCGTGCGAGGTCATTGACGCTCTTGCCCTTCGACGCGTCGAAGTCGACGTGCAGCGCCATGTCGAACATCGAGAACACGATCTGGCGCAGCGTGCCCAGACCGCTCTGGAAGTTCTTCGCGGCGATCATCTTGTCGAACAGTTCGCGCGGCAGCGGTTTGGCCGTTTCGACGTGCGAGGTCATTTCGGTGAGAACGTCCCATTCCCAGCAGAAGTTCTCCATGAACTGCGAGGGCAGTTCCACCGCGTCCCACTCCACGCCGTTGATGCCCGACACCGACAGTTCATCGACACGCGTGAGCATGTGATGCAGGCCATGGCCGAACTCATGGAACAGCGTGATGACTTCGTCGTGCGTGAAGCAGGCCGGACGGCCGCCCACCGGCGCGGAGAAGTTGCAGGTGAGGTAGGCGACCGGCGTCTGCACGCCGTTTGCGTCGAGCTTGCGGCGCGAGCGCGCATCGTCCATCCAGGCGCCGCCGCGCTTGCCTTCACGTGCGTAGAGGTCGAGATAGAACTGGGCGACCAGCGTGCCGTCTGCGTTCTCGACGCGGAAGAAGCGCACGTCGTCGTTCCAGACCGGCGCGCTGTCGTCGCGGATCCGCACGCCGAAAAGCGTTTCGGTGACCTTGAAGAGGCCCTTGAGCACGAAGTCTTCGGGGAAGTATTGCTTGACCTCGTTTTCCGAGAACGAGTAGCGCTTCTGGCGCAGACGCTCAGCCGCGAAGGCCATGTCCCACGGTTCGAGCTGGGTGAGGCCCAGTTCGCTGGCGGCAAAGTCCTTCAGTTCCTGCCAGTCCTTTTCCGCATGCGGCCGCGCGCGCGTGGCGAGGTCTTCGAGGAAGCTCATGACCTGCGCTGGCGTCTCCGCCATCTTCGGTGTGAGCGAGACTTCGGCGAAGTTGTTGTAGCCGAGCATCTTCGCTTCTTCGGCGCGCAGCTTCAGTTGCTCGTCGACGATCGTGGTGTTGTCCCATTCGGGCTTGCCGCCGCCGTAGACCGGGCCGAGTTCCGATGCGCGTGTCACATAGGCGCGGTACATCGTCTCGCGCATCGCGCGGTTTTCCGAATACTGCAGGACCGGGAAATACGACGGGAAGTGCAGCGTGAACTTGTAGCCTTCCTTGTTCTCGCGCTCAGCGGCTTCGCGCGCGGCGGCGATCACGTCTTCGGGCAGGCCCGCCAGTTCGCTTTCGTCTTTCGCGTAGAACGCGTAGGCGTTGGTGGCGTCCAGCACGTGATCCGAGAACGCCTTTGAGAGCGCGGCCTGGCGCTCCTGCAGTTCGGCGAAACGCGGCTTCTGGTCTTCGGGCAGTTCTGCACCCGAGAGGCGGAAGTCGCGCAGCGCGTTATTGAGAATCTTCTTGCGCTCGTTCGTGAGCAGCTGGAAAGAGTTGTGATTCGTAATGGCCTTGTACTTTTCGTACAAGGCGAGATTCTGGCCGACGCTCGACCAGAACTCGGTCACGCGCGGCAGATTCTCGCCATAAACGGCGCGCAGTTCAGGGGTATCGGCGACGGCGTTCAGGTGGCCAATCACGCCCCAGGCGCGCGAGAGCGGTTCGGTAACGCGCTCGACCGGTTCGACCACGTCGCTCCATTGCGCGGGCGTCATGGGTTGCGCGGCGCGTTCGACGGCGGCGCTGGCGTTGGCGAGCAGCACGTCGAGCGCGGGCGTCACGTGTTCGGGACGGATCTCGCCAAAGCGCGGCAGGCCGGAAAAATCGAGCAGCGGATTATCGGAGGAAGTAATTGCCATGATGCGTCCTGTTCCTTCTGTCGCGGTTGATTCGCATGCGGTTGTCGCACTCGTGGGGCCGGGGCTGGCGCCATGACTGTTGCGCCGGGCTGCGCCCCGATAGATCGGTTATTGGGGCGCGGTGCGCACTTTCCAACCGGGTCATCCGAGCAAATTAACAGAAGTCGGGGTGGGGCGGCGCAATCGTCGCTCACCCGGGCTCCGGGTCTGCGCCCCAAAAAGCAAAGCGGCCCGTTCAGGGCCGCTTCGTGACTACGGATGGGGAGGGCGAGGCGTTGCGCTTACACGCCTGCCGCACGCTCCGCCGCTTCGATCGTGTTGACGAGCAGCATGGTGATCGTCATCGGGCCGACGCCGCCCGGCACCGGCGTGATGAAGCCGGCCTTGTCCTTCAGGCCCGCGAAATCGACGTCGCCGCACAGCTTGCCGTTGTCGTCGCGGTTCATGCCCACGTCGATCACGGTTGCGCCCGGCTTGATCATGTCGGCGGTCAGGACGTTGCGCTTGCCAACGGCCGCCACGACGATATCGGCGTCGAGCGTGTGCTTCGCCAGATCGCGCGTCTTGCTGTGGCAGATCGTGACGGTGGCGCCCTTTTCGAGCAGCAGCAGCGCCATCGGCTTGCCGACGATGTTCGAGCGGCCGATCACCACGGCGTTCGCGCCTTCGAGGGGAATGTTGTACTCCTCGAACATCTTCATCACGCCGTAAGGCGTGCAGGGGCGGAACAGCGCCTGGCCCGTCATCAGCGCACCGGCGTTGGCGACGTGGAAGCCGTCCACGTCCTTCTCGGGCGCAATGGCTTCGATCACCTTGTGGCTGTCGATGTGCTTCGGCAGCGGCAACTGCACGAGGATGCCGTTGATCTTCGGATCGTTGTTCAGTTCGTCGATGCGCTTGAGCAGATCGGCTTCCGACAGCTCGGCCGGATAGCGGTCGTACGACGAATGCAGGTCATTGTCCTCGCACGCCTTGATCTTGTTGCGCACGTAGACTTCGCTGGCCGGATTGTCGCCGACCAGCACGACCGCGAGGCCCGGCTGATGGCCGCGAGCGGTGAGGGCGGCGGCGCGCGTGGCGACATCGGCGCGCAGTTTCTTGGAGAGGGCGAGGCCGTCGATGAGGGTGGCAGTCATGGTCGGTCGAGAATCGAGTGTGGCGGGTGACAAAAGCACGGGGAGCGCGCCCGACGGGAGGGCGGTTACGCGCACGCGGCGGCGGGTCGTGGGCCCGAAGACCCAAGGAGCCGGGCGTTGCGCGCAGCGGGCGCCGCTGCGAAGGCCGATATTATACCTGTCAGACGGGCGTGACTTGTCGCGGCAGGAGCGATTGGCGGCCGTACCGGGCAGGAAAGCGATGCAGGAATGCGCTAGCGCGGCTGCCCCGGTTGAAACGGAGCGCGCCGCGATGCGGGGGAAGCGTTCGCGGCCTGACGGAAGCCGCCGCGAACCTGGTCGCGAAACTGACTGCGGACCTTATGCGGACCTCACTGCTGCTGCGGCTGTTGCGCCTGCTGCGGTTTGTTGGACAGCGCCAGACGGAGCAGGTCGGCGACCGTGTTCACGTTGAGCTTTTCCATGATGTTGGCGCGGTGCGCTTCCACGGTCTTGATGCTGATGCCCAGGTCGTCGGCGATCTGCTTGTTCAGGCGGCCGGCGATGATGCGCTCCAGCACCTGATGCTCGCGCGCCGTGAGCTTGCCCAGACGCTCGGCGGCGGCACGCTGCTGCTGCACGTTGGTGCTTTCGCTGCGCGCCTTTTCCAGCATGCGCTCGACCAGCTTGCGCAGTTCGGCTTCGTCGAACGGCTTCTCGATGAAGTCCATCGCGCCCTTCTTCATGGTGGACACGGCCATCGGCACGTCGCCGTGGCCCGTCACGAAGATGATCGGCAGCGAGGCATTTTCGGCGATCAGGCGCTCCTGCAGTTCGAGCCCGCTCATGCCCTGCATACGCACGTCCAGAATCAGACAGGCGATCTGGCCGGCTTGCTGCGCAGGCTGGTAAGCGTCGAGGAATTCCTCGGCGCTCGTGAAGCACTGAACGCGGTAGCCGTTCGCTTCGAGCAGCCAGCGCAGGGAGTCTCGTACGGCCTCATCGTCGTCGACGACAAAGACAGTTTCCTGGGTGGTGACTGGGCTGTTCATGGCTCTCCCGTAACGGTTTGTGGAGTCGGTTCATCGGTTCCATCCCTCGAAGGATTATCCGATTGTCCGATTGGCAGACTGCAATGGAACGTGGCGCCGCTGATGTGGCCGTCAGCTTCAATGTTATTGACCACCCAGAGACGCCCGCGATGCGATTCGATGATCGAGCGGCAAATATTCAGCCCCATGCCCATGCCGTCGGACTTGGTGCTGTAGAACGGTTCGAACAGGCGCTCGGCCGTGGCTTCGTCCACGCCCGGGCCCTGGTCCACCACGCTGATGCAGACGTTGCCGCCTTCGCGCTTCACGATCACGCGAATGACCGGGTCGACCGCATTCGGGCGGGCTTCGGCCATGGCTTCGGCGCCGTTTTTCAGCAGGTTGACCAGCACCTGCTCGATCAGCACCGGATCGACGTAGATCACGGGCATGCGCGAGCGCATGTCGGTCACGATGCGGATACGGCGCTTGCGCGCTTCGATTTCGGCCAGACCCACGGCGTCGGCGACGATGTCGGCCACACGCGCGGCCTGGCGCTTGGGTTCGGAGCGCTTCACGAATTCGCGGATGCGCTTGATGATCATGCCAGCGCGCACGGCCTGCTGCGCGGTTTTTTCGAGCGCGGGCAGCAGATTCTCAGGCGCGCCGCGGCCCGATTTCACCAGGGCGACCGTTCCCGAAGCGTAATTGTTGATCGCGGCGAGCGGCTGGTTCAGTTCGTGCGCGAGCGACGAGGCCATTTCGCCCATCGTCATCAGGCGGCTGGTGAACTGCAGCTTTTCGTCCTGCTGGCGGGCCAGTTCCTGGGCCTGCTTGCGCGTGGTGATGTCGGTGGCGATCTGCATCTGCGCGAGATGGCCGTCCACCCACTGGATGTACTGACGACGCACTTCGAACCACTTCTGGATGCTTTCGACGTAGATTTCCTGCGCGTCGGCCGTGCTTTCCGTCAGTGCGGTGGCGGGCAGCCCGGCGAAGGCGTCCACCATGTCGATCGAATCCGACGAGGCGCTGGCCGAATCGAAGCCGCCTCCGCCCGCCAGTTCCAGATGGCCGTCCGGACGGATGCCGAACAGGTGGCGATAGTAGCGGTTGGCGAACAGCAGCTCGGCTTCGTCGGCGGCCAGCACGGACACGGCGGCGTCGAGGCTTTCCAGCACGGTGGTGAAGCGCTCGTGCGCGGCGGCGAGCTCTTCGCGCGCGCGCTTGGGTTCGGTGATGTCGGTCATCGACGACATCCAGCCGGTCTGGCGGCCCGAACTGTCGATCAGCGGCGAAACATACAGGCGTGCATGGAACTGCGAGCCGTCCTTGCGGCGCACGCGCAACTCGAACCCGGACGAGGGCGCCTTGCCGCGCAGCGTCATGTCGAGCTGGCGCTGCATTTCCGGATAGGCGTCGCGCGGCCAGTAAGGGAACGGCGCGTTCTTGCCCACCAGATCGCTTTCATCCCAGCCCGTCATGCGGCAAAACGCCGGGTTGACGTGCGTAATCCGGCCATGCATGTCAAGCACGCGCATGCCGATCAAAACCGAGTTCTCCATCGCGCGGCGGAAAAACGCTTCCGCATACAGCGCCTGCTGCGCCTCGAAGCGCTGGCGCGTGTGTTTCCACAGGCTCCAGAGGCTCCACAACACGAAGCACGACAGCCCCGCGACCAGCCACACGAGCGTGTTGTTCGTGAAGTTGGTCATCTGCGGATACGAGTACACGCGCACCGACACGCCCTGGCCCGGCGGATCGAGCGGCAGGTCGTAGTAGACGTCGCGCGGCAGGCGCGGGCGCGTCGAGGTGGTGGCGAGTTCGCGGTTGTTGGCGTCGAGGATCGAAATCTTGTACTTGGCCGACAGCTCGGGCGGGATGTCGTGCTTCAGTATGCCTTCGACCGAGAACACGGCCGCGATCGTGCCAAGAAATTCCCGATCGCGGTATACCGGCGTCTGGAGCGTGATGTAGCCGTTGCCGACGTCGTCGTAAATGAGCGGCGAATACACCTGGCGGCGCGACGAGCGGGCTTCGGCGAAGGCGGCTTTCACGGCCTCGTCCATCTGCGAATCGTTGGGCTTGGCCAGACGCTGGCCGAACACCGGCATGGCGGTATTGGGCCAGCGCGGCTCCTGCTGGCTCGTGTACCAGTTCAGGTAAAGGATTTCCGGATGACCCTGCATGATGTCCGTGGTGGACGTCTGGAAATACTGCGGGTCGGAATGGCCGGTGGCCAGATCGCGCGAGAGCGCCTGCAATTGCTCCTGCGCGCCTGTCATGGAGAGGCGGATCTGTTGCTGGGCCCACGCGACATTGCGGTAGAGCGTGTCTTCCTGCTGTTGCTGCTCGCGGCGGTTCAGGCTCCACAAGATCAGGCTCATGACGATCAGGAACACCAGGATCGACAGGAGAGGCGTCAGCAAATAGGAATTCGACCACCACGGTCCGTGGTGCCAGCGGGACGGCGACGTGTCGCCGGGCGAACCGGGCGGCCGCGCCGAGCGTGCGAAAAGCCGTTCGGTCAACATGGCAAGGATTGTAGCTCAGCGTAAGACACGGAAATGCCGCGAAAAAAGCGATAAATCGCCGATAAACGGGTTCAAACTGGCCGACATCGGCACAAGGGCGCGAACGATTCAGCGTGCGCTGCAACAATTTTTCGCATTATAAAATGTCATCCCGCGATTCGAAAATTTCCTTGCGCGATGGCGGAGGCCGTCATTACAATCGCCCGCAAAGCTGCTGCGGTCGGCCTGGTCACGTCTACAAGCGTCGCTGCCCGCATGGTCCGATCAACAGCGTTCCCCTACATCGAGGAGACGAGCATGTCCGCTGTACCCGACGAAGTCCTGAAGTACGTTGCCGCTGAAAAGGACGAAGATCCTCAGGAAACCGCCGAATGGCTGGAGGCGCTCGATGGCGTCATCTCGACCGTCGGCCCCGACCGCGCTCACTACCTGATCGAGAAGCAGATCGAATTCGCCCGCGTGCATGGCGAACATCTGCCGTTCTCGGCCAATACCCCGTACATCAACACGATTCCGGTCGCGGCCCAGGCGAAGAACCCGGGCGACCAGGATATCGAGCACCGCATCCGTTCGTACACGCGCTGGAACGCCATGGCGATGGTCCTGCGCGCCGGCAAGCACACCAACGTGGGCGGCCACATCGCCTCGTTCGCGTCGGCGGCCACGCTCTATGACGTCGGCTACAACCACTTCTGGCACGCGCCGTCGCCGGAACACGGTGGCGACCTGATCTTCGTGCAGGGCCACTCGTCGCCGGGCGTCTACTCGCGCGCGTTCCTGCTCGGCCGTCTGAGCGAAAAACAGCTCGACAACTTCCGTCAGGAAGTGGGCGGCGAGGGCATCTCGTCGTACCCGCACCCGTGGCTGATGCCCGACTTCTGGCAGTTCCCGACCGTCTCGATGGGCCTCGGCCCGATCATGGCGATCTACCAGGCCCGCTTCATGAAGTACATGCAGGCGCGCGGCATCGTGAAGACCGAGGGCCGCAAGGTCTGGGCCTTCCTCGGCGACGGCGAAACGGATGAGCCGGAATCGCTCGGCGCGATCGGCATGGCCGGCCGCGAGCGTCTGGACAACCTCGTGTTCGTCATCAACTGCAACCTGCAGCGTCTCGACGGCCCGGTGCGCGGCAACGGCAAGATCATCCAGGAACTCGAAAGCGAGTTCCGTGGTGCCGGCTGGAACGTCATCAAGGTCATCTGGGGTTCGCGCTGGGATGCGCTGTTCGCCCGCGACAAGACCGGCGCGCTGATGCGCCGCATGATGGAAGTCGTCGACGGCGAATACCAGACGTACAAATCGGAGTCGGGCGCGTATGTTCGCGAACACTTCTTCAACACGCCCGAACTCAAGGCGCTGGTCGCCGACTGGTCCGACGACGACATCTGGAACCTGAACCGCGGCGGTCACGATCCGCACAAGATCTACGCGGCGTTCCACGAGGCATCGAATTCCAAGGGCCAGCCGACCGTCATCCTCGCGAAGACGATCAAGGGCTATGGCATGGGCGAAGCCGGCCAGGCCATGAACATCACCCACCAGCAGAAGAAGATGCAGGTGGATCAGCTCAAGAAGTTCCGCGACCAGTTCCGCCTGCCGATCACCGACGAGCAGATCGTCGACGTGCCATACCTCAAGTTCGAGGAAGGTTCGAAGGAGCTCGAATACATGCGCCAGAAGCGCATGGACCTCGGCGGTTACCTGCCGGCTCGCCGCCAGAAGGCCGAGTCGCTGCCGGTGCCGGCGCTCGACGCCTTCGAGCCGCTGCTCAAGGGCACGGGCGAAGGCCGTGAGATCTCCACGACGATGGCGTTCGTGCGTATCCTCAACATCCTGTTGAAGGACAAGGCGATCGGCAAGCGCGTCGTGCCGATCGTGCCGGACGAGTCGCGTACCTTCGGCATGGAAGGTCTGTTCCGCCAGATCGGTATCTGGAATCAGCAAGGCCAGAAGTACGTGCCGGAAGATTCGGACCAGCTGATGTTCTACAAGGAATCGGAAAGCGGTCAGATCCTGCAGGAAGGCATCAACGAAGCCGGCGGCATGTCGGACTGGATCGCGGCCGCGACGTCGTACTCGACGCACGGCGAGACGATGATCCCGTTCTACATCTTCTATTCGATGTTCGGCATGCAGCGTATCGGCGACCTGGTGTGGGCCGCTGGCGACATGCGTTCGCGCGGCTTCCTGCTGGGCGGCACGGCCGGTCGTACGACGCTCAACGGCGAAGGCCTGCAGCACGAAGACGGCCACTCGCTCCTGTGGGCCGCTTCGGTGCCGAACTGCGTGAGCTATGACCCGACGTTCGGTTACGAACTCGCCGTCATCATGCAGGACGGTCTGCGCCGCATGGTGCAGGACCAGGAAGACGTGTTCTATTACATCACCGTGATGAACGAGAACTACGAGCACCCGGCGATTCCGCAGGGCGAGTCTGTAGCCTCCGACATCATCAAGGGCATGTACGCGTTCCGTAAGGGCGACGCCAAGGCCAAGGGCCCGCGCGTTCAGCTGCTGGGCGCAGGCACGATCTTCAATGAAGTCATCGCTGCCGCCGACCTGCTCAAGAACGACTGGGGCGTCGAGTCCGACCTCTGGAGCGTGCCGAGCTTCACGGAACTGGCCCGCGAAGGCCACGAAGTCGAGCGCTGGAACCTGCTGCACCCGAGCGAGCCGCGCCGCGAATCGCACGTCGAGAAGCTGCTCAAGGGCACGGAAGGTCCGATCATTGCTTCGACCGACTACATCCGCGCGCTGGTCGACCAGATCCGCGGTCTGGTGCCGCGCAAGTTCGTGGTGCTCGGCACCGACGGTTTCGGCCGTTCGGATACGCGTGAGAAGCTGCGTCACTTCTTCGAAGTCGATCGTTACTGGACGACGGTTGCAGCGCTCAACGCGCTGGCTGACGAAGGCAAGATCGATCGCAAGGTTGTCGGCGAAGCACTCGCCAAGTACAACCTCGATCCGTCGAAACCCAACCCGATGACCGTCTAACGCATCACCCCTGTGCATCGCAAGCGCGCCTCCCCGAAGCGGGGAGGCGTTCTTATGCGGCCCCGGAGACACTAACAATGAGTCAAGCGATCGAAGTCAAGGTGCCGGACATCGGCGATTACAAGGACATCCCTGTGATCGAGGTGCTGGTGAAGGCGGGTGACACCGTCGAGAAAGAGCAGTCGCTCATCACGCTGGAGTCGGACAAGGCGACGATGGACGTGCCGAGCCCGGCTGCGGGTACGGTCAAGGAAGTGAAGGTCAAGGTCGGCGACAACGTCTCGGAAGGCGTGCTGGTCCTCGTGCTGGAAGGCGGTGCTGCTGCGGCTCCCGCTGCCGCACCGGCCGCGAAGCAAGAGTCGGCCGCTCCGGCTGCCGCGCCCGCACAAGCGGCGGCGCCCGCACCGGCTGCTGCTGCTGCGCCCGCTGCCGCATCTGCAGCAGGTGGCGTGCAGACCGTCAAGGTCCCGGATATCGGCGACTACAAGGACGTTCCGGTTATCGAAATCGGTGTGAAGGTGGGCGACCGTGTCGAGAAGGAGCAGTCGCTCGTCACGCTCGAATCGGACAAGGCCACCATGGATGTGCCGAGCCCGGTCGCCGGCATCGTCAAGGAAATCAAGGTCAAGGTCGGTGACAACGTGTCGGAAGGCGCGGAAATCATCGTCGTGGAAGCCGAAGGCGCTGCTGCTGCCGCGCCCGCACCGGCTGCGAAGGCACCGGCAGAACAGCCGTCCGACGCACCGCAGGCCGCGCCCGCCAAGGCCGCACCGGCGGCGCCCTCGGCACTCGCGCAAGCACCGATCATCCCGGCAGGCGAAGGCGGTTCGCGCCGTCCGAGCCACGCTTCGCCGTCGGTGCGCAAGTTCGCGCGCGACCTGGGCGTCGATGTAGGGCGCGTCACGGGCACGGGTCCCAAGGGCCGCATCACGCAAGACGACGTCACCGCGTTCGTGAAGGGCGTGATGACCGGCGCGCTGGCGGCTCCCGCTGCTGCGGCCGCACCGGCCGCTGGCGGCGGCGCGGGTCTGAATCTGCTGCCGTGGCCGAAGGTCGACTTCACGAAGTTCGGCCCGATCGACACGCAACCGCTGTCGCGCATCAAGAAGATCTCCGGCGCGAACCTGCATCGCAACTGGGTCATGATCCCGCACGTCACGAACAACGACGAAGCGGATATCACCGACCTCGAAGCGCTGCGCGTGCAGCTGAACAAGGAAAACGAGAAGGCCGGCGTCAAGTTCACGATGCTCGCTTTCGTCATCAAGGCCTGCGTCGCCGCGCTCAAGAAGTTTCCGGCGTTCAACGCGAGCCTGGACGGCGACAACCTCGTCTTCAAGCAGTACTACCACATCGGTTTTGCTGCCGACACGCCCAACGGTCTCGTCGTTCCGGTGATCCGCGACGCCGACAAGAAGGGTCTCGTCGATATCGCCAAGGAAATGGCCGAACTCTCGAAGCTCGCCCGCGACGGCAAGCTCAAGCCGGACCAGATGCAAGGCGGCTGCTTCTCGATTTCGTCGCTCGGCGGCATCGGCGGCACGCATTTCACGCCGATCATCAACGCGCCGGAAGTCGCGATCCTCGGCCTGTCGAAGAGCGCCATGAAGCCGGTGTGGGACGGCAAGCAGTTCGTGCCGCGCCTCACGCTGCCGCTTTCGCTCTCGTACGACCACCGCGTGATCGACGGCGCCGCTGCCGCGCGCTTCAACGCGTACCTCGGCTCGATCCTCGGCGACTTCCGCCGCGTGATCCTGTAAAACCGCTTCGACCGGTTCGCACCGCCGCGCCGCGCCTGCCTGGGTTCATGCAGGTGCGCGACGCGACGGGTGCGGGCGGTCGTTCCTGAAGGGGACACCATGAGTCTCGTCGAAGTGAAAGTGCCGGATATCGGCGACTTCAAGGACATCGACGTCATCGAAGTCAACATCAAGCCGGGCGACGTGATCGAGAAGGAGCAGTCGCTGCTCTCGCTCGAATCGGACAAGGCCACGATGGAAGTGCCCAGCGAAGTCGCGGGCACCGTGAAGGAAGTGAAGATCAAGGCCGGCGACAAGGCGTCGCAAGGCACCGTGGTCGCAATCGTCGAAGTGTCGGAAGGCGCGGCTGCGCCGGCTCCGAAGGCTGAAGCGCCCAAGGCTGCGCAAGCACCGAAGGCCGCCGAAGCACCGAAGGCGGCTGCACCCGCACCGCAAGCCGGCAGCTTCAGCGGCAGCGCCGACGTCGAATGCGACATGCTCGTGCTCGGCGCGGGTCCGGGCGGCTACTCGGCGGCGTTCCGCTCCGCCGACCTCGGCATGAAGACCGTGCTGGTCGAGCGTTACGCGACGCTTGGCGGCGTGTGCCTGAACGTCGGCTGCATCCCGTCGAAGGCGCTGCTGCACACGGCGCTCGTGATCGACGAAGCCGCTGCGCTCGAATCGCACGGCATCTCGTTTGGCAAGCCGCAGATCGATCTCGACAAGCTGCGCGACTTCAAGTCGGGCGTCGTCAAGAAGCTCACCGGCGGTCTCGCCGGCATGGCCAAGGCGCGCAAGGTCGAAGTCGTGACGGGCCTCGGTTCGTTCATCGATCCGCACCACATGGAAGTGGTGGGCGAAAACGGCAAGAAGATCGTCAAGTTCAAGCAGGCGATCATTGCGGCCGGTTCGCAGGCCGTGAAGCTGCCCTTCATGCCGGAAGATCCGCGCGTGGTCGATTCGACCGGCGCGCTCGAACTGCGCCAGATTCCGCAGAAGATGCTGGTGATCGGCGGCGGCATTATCGGTCTGGAAATGGCCACGGTGTACTCGACGCTTGGTGCACAGATCGATGTGGTGGAAATGCTCGACGGCCTGATGGCCGGCGCCGACCGCGATCTGGTCAAGGTCTGGGAGAAGTACAACGCGAAGCGTTTCGCGAACGTCATGCTCAAGACGAAGACGACGAAGGCCGAAGCGAAGGAAGACGGCATCTACGTTACGTTCGAAGGCGAAAAGGCTCCGGCCGAAGCGCAGCGCTACGACCTCGTGCTGGTCGCCGTGGGCCGCTCGCCCAATGGCAAGAAGATTGGCGCGGACAAGGCCGGCGTGGCGGTGACGGATCGCGGCTTCATCGAAGTCGACAAGCAGTTGCGCACCAATGTGCCGCACATCTTCGCCATCGGCGATGTGGTCGGTCAGCCGATGCTCGCGCACAAGGCCGTGCATGAAGGCCATGTGGCAGCAGAAGCGGCGCACGGCGAGAAGGCGTACTTCGATGCGCTGCAGATCCCGTCGGTGGCCTACACCGATCCGGAAGTGGCCTGGGCCGGCAAGACCGAAGAGCAGTGCAAGGCCGAAGGCATCAAGTACGGCAAGGCAGTATTCCCGTGGGCCGCTTCGGGCCGCGCGATCGCCAATGGCCGCGACGAAGGCTTCACCAAGCTGATCTTCGACGAAGAGACGCATCGCGTGATCGGCGGAGGAATCGTCGGTCTGAACGCAGGCGATCTGATCAGCGAAGTGTGCCTGGCCGTGGAAATGGGCGCGGATGCGACCGACATCGGCAAGACGATTCACCCGCACCCGACGCTGGGCGAATCAGTCGGCATGGCCGCCGAGCTGTACGAAGGCGTGTGTACCGACCTGCCGCCGCAAAAGAAGAAGTAATTTCGCTGCGCGCCGCTTCGGCGGCGCGTGCGAAAGTAAAAACGGCGCACTCCGCGAGGAGTGCGCCGTTTTCTTTGGGGCCGTGCAGACTTGCCGCGCGGACCGGGAGAGTGCGAGAGGCGCCGGAGCGTAAAAAAGATTCCCGGTCGCCGGCGACCGGGCCAAGCGACATGCCGGGCGGCATGTCGGAGCGTCAGATCCGGCGCGAGGCGCGGGCGAGTTTCAGGCTGGCATCCCGACCGAAGTCAGGCCAGCGCCAGTGACTCAGGCCGGCTTCTTGGCGGCAGCAGCGGCAGCCGATGCCGAACGCGATGCCTGGGCAGCAGCCTTGCTGGCAGCAGCCGTAGCGGCGTTGAAGTTGCTTTCGGCAATTTCAACGGCTTGCTTGGTGGCCTTGTGAACCGTTTCGTACGTGGTGTTGGCGGCGTTGATGGCCGACTTGATCACGGCGACAGCGGTTTCCGAACCGGCCGGTGCGTTCTTGGCGACATTGTCGACGAGCGATTGCACCTTGAGGTTCTGTTCCTGGTAGTGCGCTTCGGCAACCTTCGCGAATTCGGCTTGCGTAGCCGAGGCGATTTCATAAACGTGGCGGCCGTACGAGAGGACCTTTTCGGCGAGCGGCTGGGCGTAGCTCGACTGCAGCGCGAAGAATTCCTGCGCATCCTTCGCCGACAATGCACGCTGCGCCTGTTCCTGCGATTCCGCCAGATTCGAGCGAACGGCCTGAAGGTTCAATTCGACCAGCTTTTCCACGCCTTCGAATGCCTTGCCGGTCAGACCGAACAGGGTTTCGAGGTTGGCCTTGTGTGCGGCGACGAATTGCTCAGGGGTCAGCAGACTCATGTTTACGCTCCTGGATGGTTGGCGGCCTCGTAGGGTGGGTCGCCTGGAGTAAGTGGCAAGACGCTGGTGATCTGCTCAACGCTTTGTGCGTCGCAACATTGATCCTGATTTTAGGTCGGTTGAAACGAATGTCAAGGACTTTTGATGCGGCGCACAATCTCATTAAAGTATTGTTAAACAAACACTTATGCGAGCGGCATGAGGGTGCGAACGCTTTTTTCGCTGAGCTGCGTCATAGCGTCCTTCGGTGGTTTCGCGCGATCCCTTGCCTGATAAGGATGCGCATATGCGCGCTGGTTCTGGCAAGATTGAGTCTGACGGCGCAATGTGGCGTTTTGCATGCGCGGGCGGTTCCCATGCAGGTCTATCAGGGAATGCACTGAGGTGCGTCCACCGGATTCCTACATGGAACGTTAAGCCTTTATTGCAGTCGAATCGCGCGTCGCGTAGTTCGGCGGCACGGATGTCAGAGCAAGGCCTCGGTATTTATCCCACATAAAGTTATCCACGACGCGCGCCGTTAATGTGTAGGCGACAGCAGCGCAGGCAGCAAACGTTGTCTGCCAGTTGTTTGCACAAGGGTTTGCACAAGGCGCGGCAGGGTAGGGCCGTCTGATCGATTGTCTGACTCCATCGAATGGGTGAAGTACATTGGTCTGCTCAATCAGAAACCAGATTTCGGTTTAACGAGTAGCCATAAGTGCTTCAATTTGCGAATTTTTCGTGGTTTTACTACACTTGGCGAACGATCCCGCCGCTTCATCCAGAACACCAATGAAATCCGACAAGATCCTGTCGTTCAAACTGGTGCCCTCATCGGTTGTCAGCACCGCGCTGTCGGTGGCTGTTTCCGTGGCCATCAGTGCGACGCTGCTAGCGCCCGAGGGCGCTTTTGCTGCGTCGCAGAACAGTGCCGCCGCTAAAACGGCGAAGGCCAATAAGGCCACCAAGAAGATTGCCAAGGCCGACGCGGCATCCGCGAAGGTCGCGAAGAAGGCGGGCGCAACCCGTACCGTTGCTGCAAAGGACGACGATGCGCGTCCGACGGCGAAAAAGCGCCGCGTCAGCTACACGATGAATGGCCGCCACCACACGGCCGTGCGCCGTGTCGCGTTCGAGCCGCGTCAGCCGACCGTCGGTCAGGCCTTCGGCCTGCACGAGACGCCGGATTCGCTGATGCTGCGCTCGGGCGTGGCCTACGTGGTCGACCAGAACTCGCTCGAACCGCTCTTCGATAAAAACTCGCGCGCCGTGGTGCCGATCGCCTCGATCTCGAAGCTCATGACCGCGATGGTCGTGCTCGACTCGAAGGCGCCGCTCACCGAGCAGATCGAAGTCACCGACGAAGATCGCGACTACGAGAAGAACACGGGCTCGCGCCTGTCGGTCGGCTCGGTGCTTTCGCGTGAAGACATGCTGCACATCGCGCTGATGGCATCGGAAAACCGTGCCGCCGCCGCGCTCTCGCGCTACTACCCGGGCGGGCGGCCGGCCTTCATCGCGGCGATGAACGCGAAGGCCAAACAGCTGGGCATGACGGATACGCACTTCGAGAATTCGACGGGGCTGACGAGTCATAACGTGTCGACCGCGCGCGATCTCGTGAAGATGGTGAACGCGGCGTACCAGTACCCGATGATCCGTCAGTTCTCGACCGATCACAGCTACGACGTCTACACCGGCAAGCGCACGCTCGCCTACAACAGCACGAATGCGCTGGTGCGCAATTCGTCGTGGGACATCGGCCTGCAGAAGACCGGTTTCATCAACGAAGCAGGCGAATGCCTCGTCATGCAGTCGACCATCCATGGCCGTCCGGTCATCATGGTTCTGCTCGATTCGAGCGGCAAATACTCGCGCTTCGCGGATGCGACCCGTGTGCGCACGTGGCTCGACAACGGCGGCGCAGACCAGCAACCGCACATTACGAGCGCGGACGCGGGCGGCGCGGGCACCTGATCCGCCAGGCCACGCGAGCTGTACTTATCTGGTTTTCGAACGCCCCGCGCCTGCGGGGCGTTTGTTTTTCCGGGGCCGGCATGTCGCTCTGTCCCGCCGTTCGGCTGGCTGTTTGAAGCCTGATCGTATCGGCAGAGTTTTCAGTTGCTTTCGCATTCAAGCAAAGCGATCGAGGCCGCGCTGATCTACGCCGAATCAAAAGCTTGGTTAGTACGCCCAGGCAAAGGGTAGCGGTCATGCGTGGGGACGAATGTCCTGTCCAGCGAATCAGGCTGATTGCCGGTGCGTAACGCACTGCCGTCCGCGCGCCTCGTCGAAGCCGCTCCGGATTTCGTCGGCTTGACCGATTTAGCGGATCTGACCGGCATGTCGCGGCAAAACATGCGCAAGCTGATGCTTGCTCATTGTGCCGGCTTCCCGCAGCCGGTGCACGAGGGTAGCCCGTCGCTCTGGCATCTCGGCGATATTCTGAGGTGGCTGAGTGCGCGCGAGGTCGATGCGCGCATCAAGCGTCAGTTGGCCGAACTTCTTTCCTGAGGTTGATGGCGAAGTGACGCGAGGCTGGCGCGAAACGCTTCAGGCAGGCTGCACGTGGCCTTCGGCCGGTTCGGCGTGATAGCCGAGCGATTCGGAAATCGTGAGCGCGGTCTTGCTCAGTTGCCCCAGCCACGAATCCTGCAGGCGGTCTGCGGGAGCAGAGAGTGACAGGCCTGCCACCAGCTTGCCGGTATCGTCATAGATACCCGCCGCGATACAGCGCACGCCCAGTTCGAGTTCTTCGTTATCGCGCGCGCAGGACTCCTGGCGCACGTGTGCGAGTTCGCGCTCAAGGCGGCTCAAATCGGTAATGCTATTGCGCGTATGACCGGACAGGCCGGTACGCGTGGCGTAAGCACGCACGCGCGTCGCTTCGTCGGCGGCCAGGAAGAGCTTGCCAACGGAGGTCAGATGCAGCGGCGCGCGGCCGCCAATGGCGCGCACCACCTGCATGCCCGAGCGTTCCGAATACGCGCGCTCGATATAAACGATCTCATCGCCCTGGCGTACAGAAAGATTCACTGTCTGACCCGTGAGCCGGTGGAGTTCACGCATGGGCGAAAGCGCCGCGTCGCGCACCGAAAGGCGCGCTTTGACGAGGTTGCCTAGTTCCAGCAGCCGCATGCCCAGGCGATAGGTGCCGGGGTCCGAGCGATCCACCAGGCGGCAGCTCACCATGTCGTTGAGAATGCGGTGCGCGGTGGACGGGTGAAGTTCCGTGCGCTGCGCGAGTTCTTTCAGGCTGACCGGATCGGTATGTGCGGCGAGCGCATCGAGAAGGCGCATCATGCGCTCGATCACCTGAATCGAGGTCTTCGGATCTGGATTGGTGTCGGTCATGGGGGCGTATTCCGGATACTGATTCGTGTGACGCGGGATGGGCGCGGAAAGCAGAAATTCATTGTATCTCGTATTGTGAAAAAAGTAAGCGTCTGGCGGAAAGCGGCTGCTGCATTGCGGCAGAACCCGCCGGGGGGAGTCCGGCGTTGGTGGAGAAGGCGAAACATCGGATAATCGGGGACGGTTTTCAGGAGGATTTCCCATGCGAGTCGGTCTGTTCGTCACCTGTCTCATCGATACGATGCGTCCGGAAATCGGCTTTTCCACGCTCAAGCTGCTCGAAAATGCTGGCTACGAAGTGATCGTGCCGCCCGCGCAAACCTGCTGTGGTCAGCCGGCCTACAACTCCGGCGAGCGCGCACTGGCGCGTGATCTCGCGGAAAAGACGCTGCGCGAATTCGAACAGTTCGACTATGTGGTGGTGCCGTCGGGGTCGTGCGGCGGCATGATCCGGGTGCATTTCGGCGATCTGTTCCGGGACGATCCCGAACTCATGGCGCGCTACGGCAAGCTGCGCGGGCGCGTGTACGAACTGACGGATTTCCTCGTCAACGTCGCGCGCGTAACGTTGCCTGAAGGCGAATTTCGCGGGCCGGTCACGTATCACGATTCCTGTTCGGGCCTGCGAGAGCTGGGCGTCAAGGCCCAGCCTCGCGAGCTTCTGGCGCAGCGCGGCGTGCAGGTGCAGGAGATGAAGGACTGCGAGCACTGCTGCGGCTTTGGCGGCACGTTCGCAGTCAAGTACGGCGCGATCTCGACGGCCATCGCCGACGAGAAATGCATGAACGTGCAGGCGAGCGGGGCGGGCACGGTGGTGCTTGGCGATCTGGGCTGCATGCTGAACATCGAAGGGCGCTTGCGCCGCACCGGCGACCACAGCACGCGCGTGCTGCACATCGCCCAGGTGCTGGCTGGCGACATTTAAAGACTTCGACCGACACAAAGACCTCGCAAAACTCGCGAAAACCTCGCGAAAACTCGAAAACCCGGGCTCCCACACGCCATGCAAGTCACCTCGATGCAGTTCAAGGCGCGCGCCGGCCAGAAGCTGGCCGATCAGCGCCTTCAGCACAATCTCAAGAAGCTCTCGACCAAGTTCGTTAGCGCGCGGGCCGAGGCGATCACGGCGATCGACTTCGAGGCCACGCGCGCCGCGCTCAAGGAGCGCCGCAATCGCGCGATCGAGAATCTCGACGTGTGGATCGAGCAGTTCGAGGCCGAGGCGACCCGGCGCGGCGTCACCGTGCTGTTCGCAGAAACGGCGCGCGACGCGGCGAAGCTGGTGGCCGACATCGCCCGCCGGCACGAGGTCCGCAAGGTCATCAAGACCAAGTCGATGGTGACGGAGGAGATGCAGCTCAACAGCGTGCTCGCGGAGATGGGCGTGCAGTCCATCGAAACGGATCTGGGCGAGTACATCCTGCAGATCAACAACCACGAGCCGCCCAGCCACATCATCGCGCCGGTGGTCCACAAGGATAAGGACGAGATCGCCGATCTCTTCGCGCGCACCCATGACAAGCCGCGCCTGACCGAAATTCCCGACATGACGCGCGAGGCGCGTGAAGTATTGCGGCCCCATTTTTTGTCGGCCGATATGGGGGTGACGGGCGGTAACTTCCTCGTTGCGGAAACCGGCTCGGTCGTGCTGGTCACGAACGAGGGCAACGAAGGCATGTGCACGGTGATGCCGCGCGTGCATGTGGCCGTCACCGGCATCGAAAAAGTCCTGCCGACACTCGAAGACCTCGCTACAGCCATGCGCTTGCTGCCGCGTTCAGCCACCGGCCAGGCGACGTCGAACTATTTCTCGTTGCTCACGGGCGCGCGCGGCGCAGGCGACCAGGACGGTCCCGAGCATATGTATGTCGTGCTCGTCGATGGCGGCCGCACCGGTCTGATTGGCGGCGAGTTCCAGGAGATGCTGCGCTGTATACGGTGCGGCGCGTGCATGAACCACTGCCCGGTCTATCAGAAGGTGGGCGGTCACGCGTATGGCTGGGTCTATCCCGGGCCGATGGGCTCCGTGCTCACACCCAGCTACGTCGGCATCGACATGGCGCTCGACCTGCCGCAGGCGGCCACCCTCTGCGGCGAGTGCAATAGCGTGTGCCCGGTGGGAATTCCGCTTTCCGACCTGCTGCGCAAGCTGCGTGAAAAGCAGACGGAGCGACGCCTGCGCCCCTGGCGTGAACGCGCGGCGCTCGCTGCGTGGGGCTGGCTCGTGCTGCATCCCACGGCGTATGCGCTGCTCACCAAACTCGGCGTGCGCGTGCTGGAGCGCATGGGCGGCTCGGGGCGGCTGATCCGCAAGATGCCCTTCGCGCGCGGCTGGACCGATGGGCGCGATATGCCCGCACCCGTTGGCCGGACCTTCCGCGAGCTTTACGCTGCCCGGCATACCCATCTGGATGCCAACGTGGAAAAGCGCAAGCCGTCCTGAAGCGCCGCCTCTGCGGTGGCGGCGTCAAGCCCAATGGAGCCACTGTTTAATCTGTGACAACAGTGTGTTCGACTTTCCCGGGTTTTTCCTGATTGCGATTGTCTATATCATTTCGACTGGCGATAGTGCGTTCCAAACTCATCGCCCCACAGTCGATAGAGAGTCGCATCATGAAAAAGAAAATAGTGGTGTATTGGCCGTTGGCACTGATCGTGCCCCTGGCCGCAATCGCATGGATGCATGCGTGGAATACCGCCGAGCAGCAGTTTCCCCTCGCCGCCGATCAGGTGAGCGCGGAATTGGCGCGCGCCGTGTCATATGGTCTGGTTGACGATGGCGTGGACATGAAAGCCCCGGTGAAGACGTTGCGCAGTGCAACGCCGCTGCCGCAGACGAGCGCGATTTAATCGCGCCCGGGCGTCGAGTCACGCCAAGCGCGCAAATCGTGCGCTTTGTATAATTGCGGACTAGCCAGCGCGCTGGCCTGGCCCGGTCGTTTGAAGGCTCGCCCCAATCCCAGGTTTTTGGTGATGACAAAGGTTTCCGTCTGTTTCGTGTGTCTTGGCAACATCTGCCGCTCGCCGACGGCCGAGGCCGTGATGCGGCAGCTTGTCGACGCCGCCGGGCTGACGGACCGCGTGACGGTCGATTCGGCGGGCACAGGCAACTGGCACGTCGGCGAGGCGCCCGATGAGCGCTCCCAGCGCGCAGGCGGCAAGCGTGGTTACGATCTCGCGGTGCTGCGCGCGCGCCAGATCGCCGCTCGGGATTTCGACGCGTTCGATCTGATCGTCGCAATGGACGACGCCAACGTCACGGCACTGCAGCAGGTCGCGCCGGCGTCTGCGCGCGACAAGATCCGCCTGCTGATGGAATTCGCGCCGAATGCCCAGCAACGCGTGGTTACCGACCCTTATTTCGGCGGCGAGGCGGGTTTCGAAGCCGTACTGGATCAGTGCGAAGCTGCCTGCAGCGGTTTGCTGGCGGCCTTGCGCCCGCAGCTTGTGGATTGAGGCGGGCGAAGCAAAGTGAAGTCTGAAGTGAACGTGACGGCGCACCATGATGATTCTCTTGCGTCGTTTTCCCTTTTCGTCAGGCGCGTAATAACCCCCATCGCGGCGCGGATACTTGACTAAACTAGTCATGTATTTATACTTGACGAAAATTGTCGAGAATTGCGGTTCCCCTACATCATGAGACTCACCACTAAAGGCCGTTTCGCCGTCACGGCGATGATCGACCTGGCTCTGCGCCAGGAGCAGGGCCCGGTGACGCTTGCGGGTATCAGCCAGCGCCAGCACATTTCGCTGTCGTACCTCGAACAGCTGTTCGGCAAGCTGCGCCGTCATGAAATCGTCGAATCGGTCCGCGGGCCGGGCGGCGGCTACAACCTCGCGCGCCGCGCGGAGGAAGTCACGGTTGCGGACATCATCATTGCCGTGGATGAGCCGCTCGACGCCACCCAGTGTGGCGGCAAGGGCGCCTGCGAAGGCACCAAGCAGCACGACGGCCACTGCATGACGCACGAACTCTGGTCGACGCTGAACCAGAAGATGGTCGAGTACCTCGATTCGGTGTCGCTCAAGGATCTGGTGGACAAGCAGCGCGCCCGCGAAGGCGCAGCGCCCGCCGTCCTGCGCGACCGCCGCACCGAGTCGCCCGCGGTGGAGCCGGTGAGGGCGGTGCCGCTCGGGCCGAACTCGATCTTCAACATGGCGAGTTCATGAGCGCATAGCGCGCCGCACCCCGCCACCGCACGAACGCCGCACGAACGCAATACACAGCACAGTACACGCGCAGCACCCAGATTCCCCGGAGCGATAGATGAACAACGATATTCCCCACCTGCCCATCTACATGGACTACAGCGCGACGACGCCGGTCGATCCGCGTGTGGTGGACAAGATGATTCCGTACCTGCGCGAGCAGTTCGGCAATCCGGCGTCGCGCAGCCACGCCTACGGCTGGGACGCGGAACGTGCGGTCGAGGAAGCGCGCGAGCAGGTCGCTGCGCTCGTCAACGCCGACCCGCGCGAAATCATCTGGACCTCCGGCGCAACCGAATCGGACAACCTGGCGATCAAGGGTGCTGCGCACTTCTACAAGAGCAAGGGCAAGCACATCATCACGGTGAAGACCGAGCACAAGGCCGTGCTCGACACCTGCCGCGAGCTTGAGCGCGAAGGCTACGAAGTCACGTATCTGTCGGTCAAGGACGACGGTCTGATCGACCTCGAAGCGTTCAAGGGCGCGATTCGCCCCGACACGATCCTCGTTTCCGTGATGCACGTGAACAACGAGATCGGCGTGATCCAGGATATCGAAACGATCGGCGAGATCTGCCGCGAAAAGGGCATCGTTTTCCACGTCGACGCTGCGCAATCGACGGGCAAGGCGCCCATCGACCTGCAAAAGCTCAAGGTCGACCTGATGTCGTTCTCGGCGCACAAGACCTACGGCCCGAAGGGCATCGGCGCGCTGTACGTGCGCCGCAAGCCGCGTATCCGTATCGAAGCGCAGATGCACGGCGGCGGTCATGAGCGCGGCATGCGCTCGGGCACGCTGGCGACGCACCAGATCGTCGGCATGGGCGAGGCGTTCCGTATCGCGCGCGAAGAGATGGCCACGGAAAACGAGCGGGTGCGCATGCTGCGCGACCGCCTGCTCAAGGGTCTCTCGGAAATCGAAGAAACCTACGTGAACGGCGACATGGAAAAGCGTGTCCCGCACAACCTGAACATCAGCTTCAACTTCGTCGAAGGCGAGTCGCTGATCATGGCGGTCAAGGACGTGGCGGTGTCGTCGGGTTCGGCCTGTACTTCGGCTTCGCTGGAACCGTCGTACGTGCTGCGCGCGCTCGGCCGCAACGACGAACTGGCGCACAGCTCGATCCGCTTCACGGTGGGCCGTTTCACCACCGAACAGGATGTGGACTACGTCATCAACCTGCTGAAGACGAAGATCGCCAAGCTGCGCGAACTGTCGCCGCTGTGGGAGATGCATCAGGATGGCATCGATCTTTCGACGATCCAGTGGGCAGCCCACTAAGCGGCCCGCTAAGCAACGCGCCGTTAAGAGCGAATCTCGACCCGGCCGCAGCGCACATTGAAATGCAGCGCTGCCAACGAATTGAAGGAGTTTGATCATGGCATATAGCGACAAGGTTCTGGACCACTACGAAAACCCGCGTAACGTCGGCTCGTTCGCGAAAGACGACGACGCAGTCGGCACGGGCATGGTCGGCGCGCCGGCGTGCGGCGACGTGATGAAGCTGCAGATCCGCGTGGGCGCGGACGGCGTGATCGAAGACGCGAAGTTCAAGACCTATGGCTGCGGCTCGGCCATCGCGTCGAGCTCGCTCGTCACGGAATGGGTCAAGGGCAAGACGCTCGATCAGGCGCTCTCGATCAAGAACACGCAGATCGCCGAAGAACTGGCGCTGCCGCCGGTGAAGATCCACTGCTCGATCCTCGCGGAAGACGCGATCAAGGCAGCGGTCGCCGACTACAAGCAACGCCACACGGCAGACGCGAAGGTCGACGCCTGAAACGTCGGCAGGCGAGCGCGCGGCACGGTCCGCGCGGGCGGGACAACGGTGCGCCATGGGGTGCGCCGTTGCGGATGAACGATCTGGATGCAGGCAGCCTGCGCCATGTCGAGACGATGCAGGCGCAAGTCTGCGGGCGCAAGCTGGAAGCGCACGGCATGAAACGAGGCGAGAACGTTATGGCAATTTCGTTGACTGAAAAAGCGGCACAGCACGTGCAGAAGTATCTGACCCGTCGCGGCAAGGGCGTCGGCCTGCGCCTGGGCGTGCGCACCACGGGCTGTTCGGGTCTGGCGTACAAGCTGGAATACGTCGATGAACTGGCGGCGGAGGACAACGTGTTCGAAAGCCATGGCGTGAAGGTCATCGTCGATCCCAAGAGCTTGTCGTATATCGACGGCACGCAGCTCGACTTCGTGCGCGAAGGCCTCAACGAGGGCTTCAAGTTCAACAACCCGAACGTGAAGGACGAGTGCGGTTGCGGCGAGTCCTTCCGCGTGTAAGTCCGCGCATTGCGGTGAAAAGGCGGCCTGTGCCGCCTTTTTGATTTTTCAAAGCCCCACACACTACGTTCGATCCGATGGCCTCGCTCTCTTCGCTTTCCTCGCTGAACGACAGCCATTTCGTGCTGTTCGGCCTGAACGAGCAGTTCGCGCTCGATGCCGACGCGCTCGATCACGCCTATCGCACCGTGCAGGCGCAGGTGCACCCCGATCGCTTCGCGGCGGCGGGCGAAGCGCAAAAGCGCGTCGCGATGCAATGGGCCACGCGCGCCAACGAGGCGTATCAGACGCTGCGCGACCCGCTCAAGCGCGCGAAGTACATGTTGCATCTGCGCGGCATCGACGTCGGCGCCGAGAACAACACGGCGATGGAACCCGCCTTCCTGATGCAGCAGATGGAGTGGCGCGAGGAGATCGAGGACGCGGTGGGCGCGAAGAACGTCGATGCGCTCGATGCGCTCGCCCGCGACCTGCGCGAGGATGAACGCGTGCGTTTGACGAAGCTTGGCGCGCTGCTCGACAGCGGCTCGAACCAGCCGGCGGCCGAAGCCGTGCGCCAGTTGATGTTCATCGAGCGCGTGGCGGCCGAAGTCGAAACACAGATCGAGCGGCTGGAAGGCTAAAGCGTAGAACCCCGGATACAAGGGCCACGGATGGCGCGCTTCGCGCGACGCCTGCGGCCGCTAACAGAACACTCAGATGGCACTACTGCAAATTTCCGAACCCGGCATGGCGCCGGCGCCGCATCAGCGGCGGCTGGCTGTCGGCATCGACCTCGGCACGACGAACTCGCTGGTCGCCGCGGTGCGCAGCGGCGTGCCCGACGTGCTGCCCGACGAGGACGGCCACGTGCTGCTGCCCTCCGTCGTGCGCTATCTGGCGAACGGCGGCCGTCGCATCGGCCGTGCCGCCAAGGCCGAAGCCGCTACCGATCCGCGCAACACCATTGTCTCGGTCAAGCGCTTCATGGGCCGGGGCAAGGCTGATGTCGAAGGCGCGGCCAATGCCCCCTACGACTTCATCGACGCGCCGGGCATGGTGCAGATTCAGACCGTGGACGGTGTGAAGAGCCCGGTCGAAGTCTCGGCGGAAATCCTCGCGACGCTGCGTCAGCGCGCCGAAGATTCGCTCGGCGACGATCTGGTCGGCGCCGTCATCACCGTGCCCGCGTATTTCGACGAAGCGCAGCGCCAGGCAACCAAGGACGCCGCGCGTCTGGCCGGCCTGAACGTGCTGCGCCTGCTCAACGAGCCGACCGCAGCGGCGATTGCCTATGGCCTCGACAACGGTTCGGAAGGACTCTACGCGGTCTACGATCTCGGTGGCGGCACCTTCGACCTGTCGATCCTCAAGCTCACCAAGGGCGTGTTCGAGGTGCTGGCAGCCGGCGGCGACTCGGCGCTCGGCGGCGACGATTTCGACCAGGCAGTGTTCGCCTATGTGCTGGAGCAGGCGGGTATCGAGCGCGCGGCGCTCGCGCCCGAGGACGTGCGACTGTTGCTCGACCGCGCGCGCGACGCCAAGGAAGCGCTGTCTTCGGCGCCCGAAGCGCGTATCGAACTCACGCTTTCGAATGGCGCGGCGATTGCCGTGACGATCGACGAGGCGCGCTTCGAAGCGCTCACGCAGGCGCTGGTGCAGCGCACGCTCGCGCCCACGAAGAAGGCCCTGCGCGACGCCAAGGTCGGCGCGCAGGACGTCAAGGGCGTGGTGCTGGTGGGCGGCGCGACGCGCATGCCGGTGATCCGCCGTGCGGTCGAGCAGTTCTTCGGCCAGCCGCCGCTGATCAATCTCGACCCGGATCAGGTCGTGGCGCTCGGCGCGGCGATTCAGGCGGATTTGCTCGCGGGCAATCGTGGCGGCGACGACGACTGGCTGCTGCTCGACGTGATCCCGCTGTCGCTGGGCGTGGAAACGATGGGCGGTCTGGTCGAGAAGATCATTCCGCGCAATTCGACCATTCCGGTCGCGCGCGCGCAGGACTTCACGACTTTCAAGGACGGCCAGACGGCCATGGCGATCCACGTGGTGCAGGGCGAGCGCGAGCTCGTCTCCGACTGCCGGTCGCTGGCGCGTTTCGAGCTGCGCGGCATTCCGCCGATGGCGGCGGGCGCGGCGCGCATCCGCGTGACGTACCAGGTGGACGCGGACGGCCTGCTGTCGGTGTTTGCGCGCGAACAGCTGTCGGGCGTCGAGGCGTCGGTGGTGGTGAAGCCGTCCTACGGTCTCGCCGATGACGACATCGCGAAGATGCTCGAAGACAGCTTCAAGACCGCAGATATCGACATGCGTGCACGTGCGCAGGTCGAAGCGCAGGTCGAAGCGCAGCGCGTGATCGAAGCGACGCAATCGGCGCTGGCCGCCGACGGCGAACTGCTCGACGACGACGAGCGCGTGGAACTCGACAAGCTGGTGGCGGCCCTGGCGCAGATCGCGCAGAGCGAGGACACCGACGGCATCGAAGCGGCCACCAAGGCGTTGGCCGAAGGCACCGATGAGTTCGCGGCCCGCCGCATGAACAAGGGCATCAAGCGCGCGCTGGCGGGCAAGAAGCTCGACGAGATCGGTTGAAAGCGTGGCTAGACGGGCGGCCCGCGCGCCTCAAGGCGCATCGGTCTGAACCCGCGCTCTGCGTGCTTTCCCGATGCAGCGAAGGGCGCGACGTTAGTAAAATGGGTGTGCCGCCGTCGGCTGACGGGGCGTGCCCGATATGACAAGTTTTGGATTACGGAAATCAGAATGCCTCAAATCGTGGTGCTGCCCCATGTCGAACTGTGCCCTGAAGGTGCGGTGATCGACGCCAAGCCGGGTGAGAGCGTGTGCGACGCGCTGCTGGAACATGGCATCGCAATCGAACACGCCTGCGAAAAGTCGTGTGCCTGCACGACCTGTCACGTGATCGTGCGCGAAGGCTTCAACGCGCTCGAACCGTCGGAAGAACTCGAAGACGACCTGCTCGACAAGGCATGGGGTCTGGAGCCCACTTCGCGACTGTCGTGCCAGGCGCTCGTGCCGGCCGAGGATGACCTCGTGGTCGAGATTCCGCGTTACTCGATCAATCACGCGAAGGAAAACCACTGATCCATCCCAAAGAGGAGCGCGCAGACATGAAATGGACCGATACGCAGGACATCGCGGTGGCGTTGACGGATACCCATCCGGATGTCGACCCGCAGTATGTGCGCTTCACCGATCTGCATCGCTGGATCACCGAACTCGAAGGTTTCGACGACGATCCCGAGCGTTCGAACGAGAAGATTCTCGAAGCGATCCAGGCGGCATGGATTGACGACGCGGCGTATTGATTCACGTCGATTCCGCGTTTAGACAATGAAAAAGGCGATTCACCTGCACGGTGAATCGCCTTTTTGTTGGGTGCGCTGACGCAGTTAAGCCGCAGCGAGCGTGCCGTGTTCGATCCGCACGCGCTGGCCTTGCTGGAACGGCGGCGCTTCGTGATACGTGAAGTAGCGCGTCTTGCCGTTATCCATGCGCACGCGAACCGAATACGCGGTGGTGCTGCGCAGATGCTTTTCCACCGAGTTACCGGCCAGACCGCCGCCCAGTGCGCCCAGCAGCGTCATGGCCGTGCGGCCGCCACCCGCGCCGAACTGGTTGCCGACCACGCCGCCCGCCACTGCGCCGCCCACCGCACCGATGCCGGTGCCGTGACCTTCCTGACGCGTAGCGGAAATGCTTTCGACGACGCCGCACGCGGCGCACGCCGGCTGTTGTTGCTGCGCTTCCTGGGCGTACTGTTGTTGTTGCGTGTATTGCGGCGGCGGGGCGGCGGGCGCCTGTGCGGTCTGTGCCTGCTGCTGCTGGATTGGCGTGGGCTGCGCAGGCGCGGTGTTCTGTGCATATTGCGCACTCGTCGCCGGTGTGGCGGCGTGCGTGGAATCGACCACCGGCTGCGAAGCCATCACGGTCGTCTGGCCGGTCTGGCTCTGCGCGCTTTGCTCGGGGTTGCTGGAGGCTTTCGGGAACACGCCGGTAATAGCCGCGGTCGCCGCCAGGCTCGCTACGATCACTGCGCCAGCCGCGGTGGCAATGAGCGGATGAATCCGACGATTGGTGGTCGAATTCGATGCCGGTGTGGTCTGTGTGGTCAGTTTCGGATCAGGAGAGTTCATGACAGGCTCCGTCTTTTGCAGAGTTGGTTCGAAAGAAAATTCGGTAAATCTCGTCAAATCAGTGTGAGCCAATCCTGCGATCCGGGCGTTTCAATCTGTAACCTCTTGCGCAGGGCGGCGCGTCCGAAACCGCGCGGGCTTGACCGGCTTCACGTCGGAGCATTGCCCAGCCTTGCACGGCGCGGTTTTCCATCCATATGCGCAAAGGACATGCCCGCCGCGCGCCCGTCTGCACGCGGCATCTTTTACCTCAGGTTACAAATAATTGCCTGTTTCGCGCTGCCGATCACCAGCCGCTCGCCAAAAAGAAACGGGGCGCATGCGGCGTGAACCGCATGCGCCCCGTTCGGGCTGAATCCGTCAGCGACTTAGTCTTCGCGGCGCAGGTGCGGGAAGAGCAGGACGTCGCGAATCGTCGCGCTGTTGGTCAGCAGCATGACAAGACGGTCGATGCCGATACCGCAACCGCCCGTCGGAGGCATACCGTATTCGAGCGCGCGAATGTAGTCGGCGTCGTAGAACATGGCTTCTTCGTCGCCCGCATCTTTTTGCTCGACCTGCTTCTTGAAGCGTGCGGCCTGGTCTTCCGGATCGTTCAGCTCCGAGAAACCATTGGCGATCTCGCGGCCCGTGATGAACAGCTCGAAGCGCTCGGTGATGCCCGGCATCGTGTCCGATGCGCGTGCGAGCGGCGACACTTCCACGGGGTAATCGATGATGAAGGTCGGCTCCCACAGCTGCGATTCAGCCGTTTCTTCGAACAGCGCCAGTTGCAGCGCGCCCACGCCGGCGTTCAGGAACTGCGGCTGCTCGGCATCCACGCCGAACTTCTTCAGTTCCGTGCGCAGGAATGCGGCATCGGCGAGTTGTTCGTTCGTGTACTGCGGCGCGTACTTCTGGATCGCCTGCACGATCGTGAGGCGGTGGAACGGCTTCGCCAGATCGAGTTCGCGGCCCTGGTATTCGAGCGTGGCGCTGCCGCTTGCGTCGATAGCCGCCTGGCGGATCAGTTGTTCCGTGAAGTCCATCAGCCAGCGGTAATCCGTGTACGCGGCGTAGAACTCCATCATCGTGAATTCCGGATTGTGACGCGGCGAAACGCCTTCGTTACGGAAATTCCGGTTGATTTCGAACACGCGTTCGAAGCCGCCCACGATGAGGCGCTTCAGATACAGCTCGGGCGCGATACGCATGTACATCTGCATATCGAGCGCGTTGTGGTGCGTGATGAACGGCTTGGCCGCCGCGCCGCCCGGGATCGGGTGCAGCATCGGCGTTTCGACTTCCATGAAGTTCGCCTCCGCCATGAAGCGGCGCACCGACGAGATCGCCTTGGTGCGCGCCACGAACGTGTCGCGCGATTCCGGCGTGACGATCAGGTCGACATAGCGCTGGCGATAGCGCATTTCCTGGTCGGCGAGACCGTGGAACTTGTCCGGCAGCGGGCGCAGCGACTTCGACAACAGGCGCAGTTCCGTGCAGCGCACCGACAGCTCGCCCTTGTTGGTGCGGAACAGCACGCCGGTGGCCGCGACGATATCGCCCAGGTCCCACTTCTTGAAGGCGTCGTAGGTGGCTTCGCCCACATCGGCGGGCGTGATGAAGAACTGGATCTGGCCCGAACCGTCGCGCACCGTCGCGAAGCTCGCCTTGCCCATCACGCGCTTGAGCATCATGCGCCCGGCAATCTTCACTTCGAGCGGATTCGCTTCGAGTGCGTCTTTGTCGGTGTCGGCGTGATCGCGCTGCAGGTCGGCGGCGTGGTGGGTGGGGCGGAAGTCGTTCGGGAAGGCGACGCCTGCCTCGCGCAGCGCGCGCAGTTTCTCGCGGCGCTCGGCGATGATCTGGTTGTCGTCGATATCAGGCGCGGCGCTGGGCGTGTTCTGCGCGTTCTGCTGGGTCGGTTCGGTCATGATGGCTCGGGTTCTTGGAGTTCGATTCCGGCAGCGCCGGGCATCGCGGGCAATCTCGACGATGCCGGGCTGCGGGAGAGGGCGGCGGCTGGGCGGCTACTGAGCGGCAGCGCCGCCGTGGCGCGCAATAAATTACACGCCCTGTTTCAGGCTTGCGCTGATGAAGGCGTCGAGATCGCCGTCGAGCACGGCCTTGGTGTTGCTGATTTCGACGTTGGTGCGCAGATCCTTGATACGGCTGTTATCGAGCACGTAGGAGCGGATCTGGTGACCCCAGCCCACATCCGACTTGCCCGCTTCGAGCTTGTCCTGCTCGCTCTGGCGCTTGCGCATTTCGGCTTCATAGAGGCGCGATTTGAGCATGGCCATGGCTTCGGCGCGGTTGCGGTGCTGCGAGCGGTCGTTCTGGCACTGCACGACGATGCCCGACGGCACGTGCGTGATACGCACGGCGGAGTCGGTCTTGTTGATGTGCTGACCACCCGCGCCCGAAGCGCGGTAGGTGTCGATACGCAGATCGGCCGGATTGACTTCGATCTCGAACGAATCGTCGATTTCCGGATACACGAACACCGACGAGAACGACGTATGACGCCCGCCCGACGAGTCGAACGGCGACTTGCGCACGAGGCGGTGAATGCCGGTTTCGGTGCGCAGGAAGCCGTAGGCGTATTCGCCTTCGACCTTGATCGTCGCGCTCTTGATGCCGGCGACGTCGCCTTCCGATTCTTCCAGCACTTCGGTCTTGAAGCCCTTGCGCTCGCAGTAACGCACGTACTGGCGCAGCAGCATGGACGCCCAGTCGCAGGCTTCGGTGCCGCCGGCGCCGGCCTGGATGTCGATAAAGGCGTTGTTCGGGTCGGCCGGGTTCGCGAACATGCGGCGGAACTCGACGTCGGCCACGCGCTTTTCGATCTCCTGGGCATCGGCTTCGATGGAGACGAGGGTGTCCTCATCGCCTTCTTCGCGTGCCATCTCGAAGAGATCCTGGGTGTCGCGCGTGTCGTTCTCGATACCGTCGAGCGTGTGCACGACGCCTTCGAGCAGTTTCTTTTCCTTGCCGAGACCCTGTGCGTGCTTGGCATCATTCCAGACGTTGGGGTCTTCGAGTTCGCTATTGACTTCGACGAGCCGTCGGGCTTTTACGTCGTAGTCAAAGATACCCCCGTAGCTCGCCTGCGCGTGAGCGCAGGTCCGCCAAAAGGGCTTCGATCGCGTTGAGACGTTCCGCTTCCATTTTTGTCGTGATCCGGCTTGTAAAGCACGCAATTATAGCCGATCGGGCATGGCTTCGCCCTGCCTAAAGGCCCGCGCCGCGCAGGGCGCGGCCGCGTTTTGGCACGTGAGCGGATCAGAGCGGCGCGACTTGTGACAGGGTCAGAGCGCCGCGTGCTCCACCACCAGTTGCACGCGCGACACGCCGTTCCAGGTGTCGCGCACGAGCCGGTAGGCGACGGTGGTGTGTTGCGGCAGCGTTTCGGTGTGGTTGAACCAGATCGCGTTGAAGCGCTGGCGCCCGCGCAGCAGCTGCAGCTTCAGGTGCTTGTCCTTCACGAGCGCCTGTGAAGCGACCTCGAATTCGCCCGAAAACACCGGCGCCGGGAAGCCCTGGCCCCACACTGCCGCGTCGAGCATTTCGACGAAATCGGGCGTGAAATAGGCATCTTCCAGATCGCCGTCGGTTTCCACGGTGCGCGAAAGGGCTTCTGCGCTCAGCCATTCGCGGCCCACGCGCTCGAACGCTTCGGCGAATCGCGGCACGTCGGCGGCGGCGAGCGTCATGCCCGCGGCCATCGCGTGGCCGCCAAACTTGTGAATCAGACCAGGCTCGCGCTTGGAAATCAGGTCGATGGCGTCGCGCAGATGGAAGCCGGGAATCGAGCGGCCCGAACCCTTGACGAGTTCGCCGTTGTCGTCCGCCGGCGCAAAGGTGAAGGCCGGGCGGTGGAACTTCTCCTTCAACCGACCCGCGACGATACCGATCACGCCCTGATGCCAGCCCTCGTTGAACAGCGTGATCGTGGCGTTACCCTGCGGATCGACATCGGCGAGATCGGCCAGCGCCTGCTGCTGCATGCCCGCTTCGATCTCGCGGCGTTCGCGGTTCATTCCGTCGAGCTGCTGGGCGAGTTCCCAGGCGCGGCCCGCGTCGTCGGTGGTCAGCAACTCGATGCCCAGCGACATGTCCGAAAGTCGTCCCGCCGCGTTCAGGCGCGGCCCGAGCGCAAAGCCCATATCGAAGCCCGAGGCGCTTTTCGCTTCGCGGCCCGCGGCGCGAAAGAGCGCGGCGATGCCCGGCTGCATGCGGCCGTTGCGAATGCGCTGCAGGCCCTGCGCGACCAGCACGCGATTGTTGGCATCGAGCTTCACGACGTCGGCGACGGTGCCGAGCGCGACCAGATCGAGCAGGCCGTCCAGACGCGGCTCCGGACGCTCCTCGTTGAACGCGCCGCGCCGGCGCATTTCGGCGCGCAGCGCGAGCAGCGTGTAGAACATCACGCCCACGCCCGCGATGCACTTGCTCGGAAACTCGCAGCCCGGCTGGTTCGGATTGACGATCGCGCGCGCGTCGGGAAGCGTGTCGCCGGGCAAATGGTGATCGGTCACGAGCACTTCGATGCCGAGTTCGTTGGCCGCTTCCACGCCTTCCACGCTGGCGATACCGTTATCCACGGTGATCAGCACGTCGGGCGGGCCGCCCTTGCGCTGCGCGGCGAGTGCGACGATTTCGGGCGTCAGGCCATAGCCGTACTCGAAGCGGTTGGGCACCAGATAGTCGATCTGCGCGCCCATCATGCGCAGGCCGCGCACGGCCACGGCACAGGCGGTCGCGCCGTCGCAGTCGTAGTCGGCGACCACCAGCATGCGGCAGTCGGCTTCGAGCGCGTCGGCCAGCAGCATGGCGGCTTCATCGATGCCCTTCATGCCGGCGGGCGGGATCAAACGGGCGAGGCCGGTTTCGATGTCGTCGGGCTGGCAGACGCCGCGCGCGGCGTAGAGCCGCGCGAGCACCGGATGCAGGCCGTGACGGATCAGCGCTTCGGTATCGGCGGGGGGACAGGCGCGGGTGACGATTCGGGTCATGCTTTGCGGCTTCAGAATTTATTCGATGAAAAGCGACGCGAATTCGCGGCGTCGCCAGAATTTGCGCAGGTCGCCGCGCGTGGCGTTGAGCGTCACCGATCCGGTGTCGCCGCATAGCGTGACGCCCAGTTCGGCCAGTTCGCCGCTTTCGAGCGCGGCGAGCCCGGGCGCGAACCAGTCCCGCTCCAGTTGGGCGAAGGCGGCGTTCCAGCGGCCCCAGTCCTGCTGGATGTAGGCGGCGGAAAATGGATCGAGTTCGATGAGCGTGGCGCCCTGGCCATTGGCGCTGGCATTCGTGTTCGCGGCGCTCTGCGCTTTGAACGTGGCGGGCACCGCGCCGAGTTCCGCGCCGCTGGCGAGCGCGAGGCCGCGCGTGGCGGCGGCGTCCGAGTGCACGCGCGCAAAGGCGCGCTGCACCGGTCGCAACGCGCCCTGCGCATGGAACCAGATCGAATTGACGGCGGGCAGGCCGCGCGCCTCGCGCGCTTCATTGACGGGATGTTCGAACCACGCCATCTGCACTTCGTTCTGCACCTTCATCCAGGCGCGCGAACGCTGGCCGGAATGGGCTTCGTGCGGCAGCCAGATTTCGATGTTGCGGCCGCTCGCGCGCAAAGGGGACGCGCCCGCGAGCGTGCCGAACTGATCGCTCGACAGATACCAGCGCTGCGGCGTGGGCGCTTCGATGCGGATGCCCAGTTCTTCGATCAGCGGCTTTGCGACCGCGTAAAGCGCGGCGGCGTCGGCGTCGGTCAATTCGAGCGAGGCGGGATCGATCAGCACCAGATGATCGTGCGCGATGCGTACGTGCACGGGCTGGATACAGGCCCAGGTGGCGTCGCCGGGCGTGCCGCCGTCGGCGAGCAGCATCCACGGCGCGAGCGGCGCTTCGTCGTCGGCGGCTGCGCCGTTGTGCGTGGCGGCAGCAGCGCCGGCCGCGCCGAAGGCCCGTGCGACCCAGCGCTCGTGCGGCAAGGTGCGCTGGAAGTCCTCGCCGATCACCTTTTCGCCGACGCGCGCGCGCGAAACCAGCTTCGACAGCGCAGGGTACTGAAGGCCGGCAAGGGCGGTGGACGCCACGGCCGCCGAGGGCAGCGCGAACGGGACGAGAAGATGGAGACGGTCAGCAGGCATGATGGGGGGCATTGTACTTCGGCGCCGGGCGCGCGAGGCCGGGGACTCGGGGCGGTGGTCGCCCCGCGGATCGGCATGCCCAGGCCGCGCATCTTATAAATCAGCTACTTACGTGCGGATCGGTGCGGATCGATGCGGCATCGCGGATGCGCCGATACCAAACTGCGTGGCACCTGCGCGCGGTTTGCGCGTCCAATCCTCAAAGCGCGATGGGCCGTACGCGACGCCGCAAAGTCCTTCGGGGGGCCGTAGTGTGGCAAACTTCGCGCTTGATCGCCGATCTGCTCCGGCACGTAATATTGCGTATTCACTGCGCATATTCGGAGCGGAAACGAAGCAGAAGCAACGAAGCACAAAAGGATTCGCTTGAAACTTCCCTACGAATGGCAGATAGGCTGGCGCTATACGCGCGCCGGCAAGCGCACGACCGGCAACGGTTTCATCTCGTTCATCGCGCTGATTTCGATGTCGGGCATCGCGCTCGGCGTGGCGGCGCTGATCGTCGTGCTGTCGGTGATGAACGGCTTCCAGCGCGACGTGCGCGACCGCATGCTCTCCGTGCTCGCACACGTCGAGATCTTTTCGCCGACGGGTTCGATGCCCGACTGGCAGCTCACGGCCAAGGAAGCCAAAACCAATACCGAAGTGATCGGCGCGGCGCCCTACGTGGACGCCCAGGCGCTGCTCACCCGCGGTGACAGCGTCAGCGGCGTGGCCCTGCGCGGCATCGAGCCGTCCGAAGAGCCGCAGGTGTCGGATATCGACAAGGAAATGAAGGCCGGCAGCATGAACGACCTCACGCCGGGCAGCTTCAACATCGTGCTGGGCGCGGATCTGGCCGTGAGTCTGGGCGTCACCACGGGCGACAAGGTCACGCTGGTCGCACCCGAAGGCACTATCACGCCGGCCGGCATGTTGCCGCGCCTGAAGCAGTTCACCGTGGCGGGCGTGTTCGAATCGGGGCATTACGAATACGACAGTACGCTCGCGCTCGTCAACATCCGCGACGCCGAAGTGCTGTATCGCCTTGCAGCGCCAAGCGGCGTGCGTCTGCGCCTCAAAGACATGCAGCGCGCGCCGCAAGTCGCGCGGCAACTGGTGCATACGCTTTCCGGCGATCTTTATATCCGTGACTGGACGCAGCAGAACAAGACCTGGTTCTCCGCCGTGCAGATCGAAAAGCGCATGATGTTCATCATTCTTACGCTGATCATCGCGGTGGCCGCGTTCAATCTGGTGTCGTCGCTGGTGATGACGGTCACCAACAAGCAGGCCGATATCGCGATCCTGCGCACGCTCGGCGCGCAGCCTGGCTCGATCATGAAGATCTTCGTGGTGCAGGGCGTGACGATCGGTTTCGTGGGCACCGGCATCGGCGTCGCGCTCGGCTGTCTGATCGCGTGGAGCATTCCGTGGCTGGTGCCGATGATCGAACATCTGCTTGGCGTGCAGTTCCTGCCGCCCTCGGTCTATTTCATCAGTGAGCTGCCTTCGGAACTCGTCGCCGGCGACGTGATCCGCATCGGCTTGATTGCGTTCGTGCTGTCCGCGCTGGCGACGCTCTATCCCAGCTGGCGCGCGGCCAAGGTACGTCCCGCGGAGGCACTGCGTTATGAATGAGCGTCAATCGATTCAGGCCGCGGCGCCCGATTACCCCTACGTGATCGAAGCGCATGGCATCTCGAAGGTGTTCGGTCAGGGCGCGCTTTCGGTGCAGGTGCTGCACGACACCGACATTACGGTGAAGCGCGGCGAAAAACTGGCGATCGTGGGCGCGTCGGGTTCGGGCAAGAGCACGCTTTTGCACGTGCTGGGCGGCCTTGACGAGCCGGGCACCGGCAACGTCAAACTGCTCGGCAAGCCGTTTACGGAACTCTCCGAGCGCAACCGCAACGATCTGCGCAATCGCGCGCTGGGCTTCGTCTATCAGTTCCATCATCTGCTGCCCGAATTCACGGCGCTCGACAACGTGGCGATGCCGCTGCGCATTCGGCGCATGCCGCAGGAAGCCGCGCGCGCCGAAGCCATGGCGATCCTGGATCGCGTGGGTCTCGCGCACCGTGCGAAACATCGTCCGGGCGAGTTGTCGGGCGGCGAGCGCCAGCGCGTGGCGATCGCGCGGGCGCTGGTGACCAGACCGGCCTGCGTGCTCGCCGACGAACCGACCGGCAACCTCGACGGCAGCACGGCGGATAACGTCTTCAACCTGATGATGGAGCTGTCCGACCAGTTCCAGACGAGCTTCGTGATCGTCACGCACGATCAGGAGATCGCCGCGCGTTGCGACCGGACCGTGCGCCTGCGCGACGGCATGCTGCACGAAGAGCCGGTCGTGCCGGTTTAAGGGCTGCGGTCTTGCTGCGGAGCGCGCTTCATGTGGATCGACACGCATTGCCATCTCGATGCCGCTGAGTTCGACGCGGACCGCGGCGCGGTGGCCTCGAACGCACGCGAGGCGGGCGTCGCGCGCATCGTGATTCCGGCCGTTGCGCGCTGGAACTTCGACACGGTGCGCGCGCTCGCGCATCGCACGCCCGGCGCGGTCTACGCGCTGGGGATTCACCCGCTCTATACGCCGGACGCGCGCGACGAGGACATCACGGCGTTGCGCGCGCAGATCGCGTCGAGTCTCGACGATCCGAAGTTCGTCGGCATCGGCGAAATCGGTCTGGATTTTTTCGTGCCGGGACTCGACGAGGCGCGCCAGCAGCACTTTTATGACGCGCAACTGAAGCTTGCGCGCGAGTTCGAACTGCCCGCCATCTGTCATGTGCGCAAGGCGCAGGACAAGGTGCTGGCGGGCCTGCGTCGCAATGGCGTGCGCTGCGGCATCGCGCATGCGTTCAACGGCAGTTTCCAGCAGGCGAAGGCCTTCATCGATCACGGCATGCATCTGGGTTTCGGCGGCAATACGACGTTCGAGCGTGCGTTGCAGATCCGGCGGCTTGCACAGGAATTGCCGCTGGAGGCGATCGTGATGGAAACCGATGCCCCCGATATCTCGCCGTCCTGGCTTTATAAGCAGCGCAATACCCCGGATCAGGTGCCGCGCATCGGCGCCGTACTGGCGGCCTTGCGTGGCCTGACGCCCGAGGAACTCGCCCTTGGCACAACGGCCAACGCTGCGGCGGCGCTGCCGCGGCTCGCACTTTCGTCTGCATAATTTCCTCGTGAGGTGAGGCGCGTTGTGCGTCTGGCGTCGGCGACGTGACGTTGCTTGGGCAAGGTCGCGCGGGCTTCGTTTTGCCTCTTCTCGGGAGGGGCGATGCGGGCTGTATGGTGCGGATTTGCGCTGGGTGTGATCGTGTTGCAGCGGCTGGCGAAGTTGCCGGGTTGGGGCGCGTGGCTCGGCTTGCTGTTGTGTGTGTCGCTTGCCTTGACGTGGGCGGTTTGGGCATGGCGCGGGCACGACAGCGCACGCGGCTGGCAGGCGGCTCGGCATGCTGGTGCGTGGCTGGCGATCTGGATCGCCGCGGTGTGCATCGGTCTGGGTTATGCGGCGTGGCGCGCGGAACTGCGGCTCGCGCAGACGTTGCCTGCTTCGTGGCAAAAACGCGATGTCGAAGTGAGCGGCCATATCGCCCGCATGATTTCGCAAGACCGGGGAGCCGCAAGTTTTCTTTTCTCGGTGGAGTCCTGGCGTATTCCGGCTTCTCAATCGCAAGCACTGCCCGATCTCATTCAATTGAGTTGGGTCGCTCGCGATGTGCCTTTGCCGCCGCTTGTGCCCGGCGCACGCTGGCGGCTTGACGTGCGGCTCAAACGCCCGCATGCGCAAGGCAATTTCGGTTTGCGCGATGCCGAGGCGACGCTGCTTTCGCGTGGCGTGCGTGCAACCGGTTACGTCAGCGATGAACGGCGCGCAAAGCGGCTGCTACCGGATGCTCGCAGTTTGAGCGTGCAGATCGAGCGCTCACGCGCCGTAGTGCGTGCGCGAATCGATGCGGCGCTCGCAGATGCGCCGCATCGGGGCATCGTCGTCGCGCTCGCGACCGGCGCGCAGGACGCTGTCAGCGACGACGACTGGCGGCGATTGCGCAATACCGGAACGAGTCACCTCGTCGCGATCTCCGGTTTGCATCTGGCTTTCGTTGCCGGGCTCGCGGGCTGGATCGCGGGGGCGCTCTGGCGGCGGGCGCGCTGGCGAGGTATCGAAGCGCCGCTGATCGTCCCGGCGCAGCAGGTGGCGGTCGCGGGGGCGGTGGTGGCTGCGGCGGCCTATGCGGCGCTCGCGGGTTTCAATGTGCCAGTGCAGCGCGCGTTGTGGATGCTCACGGTGACGGCGATCGCACTGTGGCGCTCGCGCGAGGTATCGCGAAGCCATGTGCTGGCGTGGGCGCTTGGACTCGTCCTCTTGCGCGATCCCTGGGCGGTGACGGCCCCCGGTTTCTGGCTATCGTTCGGCGCGGTTGGGGCAATTCTGTTTGCCGCGAGCGGCGTGCCACGCGTGCGGCGCGAAGATGACGCCGCGCTTTCGCCGGACGAACTCGATCCCATGCGCGAGCACGATGCAGCGCCGCCGCGTGTGGGGTGCCTACGCGTCTTTTCCAGCCGTATCTCTGCGCGTTGGCGCGCATTCATTCGTCGCTTCGCAGGAAGGCTGGCCGACAGCGCGCGCGTTCAATGGGCGGTCACGCTGGCGCTCGCGCCATTGTCTGCATACTGGTTCATGCAGATCCCGCTGATCGGTCCGCTTGCCAACGCGGGTGCCATTCCGTGGGTGAGCATGTTCGTGACTCCAATGGTGCTGGCCGGCGTGGCGCTGCCTGCGCCGTTCGATGCTTTCGCGTGGCAGTCGGCGCATGCGATGCTCAGTTGGCTGATCGACGCGCTCGGCATGCTCGAAGGCTGGCCGTGGGCGCTGCTGCGCCTGCCGCAGCCTGGTGTGTTCGCGTTGTGTTGCGCGGGCGTCGGTGTCGCCTGGCTGCTTGCGCCGCGCGGCTGGCCGTTGCGCTGGCTCGCGCCTTTTACTTGGCTGCCGCTACTCGTACCCTCTGCGCATGGACCGCCGCCCGGCGCGTTCCGGCTTACGGCGCTGGATATCGGGCAGGGCACCTCGGTGCTGGTGGAGACCTCGCGTCACACCTTGCTGTTCGACGCCGGGCCGGGGCCCGAGTCGACCCATGCGGGCGAGCGCATCGTTGCGCCTTATCTACAAACGCACGGTGTGATGCGCCTCGACACCCTCATGATCAGCCACGACGATTCCGATCATTCGGGCGGCGCGCCCGCCGTGCTCGATGCCGTGCCGGTGGGCGCGTTCGTGGCGGGCATCCTGCCGGCTCATCCGCTCTGGGCGAGCGCGCGCACGCGGGGTGCGCAAACCGTGCAATGCGCGGCAGGGCAGCGCTGGCAATGGGACGGCGTGGCGTTCGAGGTGCTTTGGCCCGACCCCGGGCCGCTCACCGGCAAGCCCAATGCGCATTGCTGCGTGCTGCGGGTCGCCACGGCGCAAGGCGGGGTGGGCGCGGTGTCCGCCTTGCTAGCCGCCGATATCGAAGCGGGCACGGAGCGCACGCTGGTCGCCCGCGACGCCGCTGGACTGCGCTCGCAGGTGCTCGTGGTGCCGCATCACGGCAGCCGCACGTCGTCGACTGAACCGTTCCTCGATTCTGTCTGGCCGCTCGTCGCGATATTTCAGGTAGGCTACCTGAACCGTTTTCATCATCCGCATCCGGGCGTCTATGCGCGCTACGCCTCGCGCCATATCGTGCTGGCGCGCAGCGACGCCGATGGCGCGGTGCGCATCGAGGCCGCGCCCGGCACGCTCAGCGTCGAGCGCTTTCGCGACACCCAGCGGCGTTACTGGATGGATACGGCGAGCGAGTAGCTCAAGACCGCGGCGCAACAGAACGAGACAAACAAAGGGAGCAGGCGCAAAGCCGCGGCATACCCCGGCGCACCCGCCATCAGGAACGGAGACAACAAGACATTGAAGAACGTCATCCACTTTTCTCACGCCAACGGCTTTCCGGCCTCGACCTACCGCACGCTGTTCGCCGAACTCGGCGATACCTACGAGCTGCGCTACATCGAGCGCATCGGTCATGACACGCGCTTTCCGGTGACGCGCGACTGGCCGCACCTCGTCGACCAGTTGCTGGAAGACATCGGCCGCCGTTACGAGTCGCCGGTCTGGCTGATAGGCCATTCGCTGGGCGGCTATTTGTCGCTGATGGCGGCGCTCAGGAAACCGCAGTGGGTGAGGGGCGTGGTGATGCTCGATTCGCCCGTGATCGCGGGCTGGCGCAGCAGCATGCTCAAGGTGTCGCAATGGACCGGGCTCGACGAGCGGCTGTCGCCCGCGGCGGCCACGCGCACCCGTCGCACCCAATGGGCGAGCCGCGACGAGGCGTGGCGGCACTTCCACTCGAAACCGGCGTTCGCGCGCTGGGACGAGCGTGTGTTGTCCGACTATATCGATCACGGTATTCCTCAGACTTCAGCCGATGGTACGCGCACGCTCGCTTTCGATCGCCGCACCGAATACCTGATCTATCGCACCTTGCCGCACACCTTCGGCACGCGTCTCGCCCACGGCTCGCCGGTGCCGGTCAGCTTCATCGCCGGCACGCAATCGAAGGAGATGCGCCAGGTCGGCATCGCGGCGACGCGGCGGCTGGCGGGCGAGCGGCTTGAATGGATCGAAGGCAGCCACCTCTATCCGATGGAGCGGCCCATCGAGACCGCCCGCGCCGTGCAGCGCATGCTCTACGCGATGGAGAACGGCGGCTGAAAATCGGCCAGGGCGCGCGTCCAGTCAAAGGGCGCGATCGCCCGACCAGATCTTGACAAGTTGTGCGCGGGACGCATGGCGGCGGGGCACAGGATTTGTGCATCGCGCCCAAGCAAAATTCAGGGTTAGCCCTTGCTTTACGGTATAATCCGTTTTTCCCGCGAGCATCCAGCGATGACCAAATATGTATTCGTCACCGGCGGCGTAGTATCTTCCCTCGGCAAGGGTATTGCCGCCGCTTCCCTCGCCGCGATCCTCGAATCGCGCGGTCTGAAAGTCACCCTCCTCAAGCTCGATCCGTACATCAACGTCGACCCCGGCACGATGAGCCCGTTCCAGCACGGCGAAGTGTTCGTGACGGAAGACGGAGCGGAGACCGACCTCGACCTCGGCCACTATGAGCGCTTCATCACCACGAAGATGCGCAAGGCCAACAACTTCACCACGGGCCAGATTTACGAATCGGTGATCCGCAAGGAACGCCGCGGCGACTATCTCGGCAAGACGGTGCAGGTCATTCCGCACATCACCAATGAAATCCAGGCGTTCGTCGAACGCGGCGCGGCTTCCGCGACGTGTGGCGAGCCGGATGTGGCCATCGTCGAAGTCGGCGGCACGGTCGGCGACATCGAATCGCTGCCGTTCCTCGAAGCCGCACGTCAGATGAGCCTGCGCCTCGGTCGCAACAGCTGCTGCTTCGTGCACCTGACGCTCGTGCCGTTCATCGCCACGGCCGGCGAACTCAAGACCAAGCCCACGCAGCATAGCGTGCAGAAGCTGCGCGAAATCGGTATCTATCCGAATGTGCTGCTGTGCCGCGCCGACCGCCGCATTCCGGACGACGAGCGCGCGAAGATCTCGATGTTCTCCAACGTGCCGGAAGACTCCGTGATTTCGGTGTGGGACGCCGACAGCATCTACAAGATTCCGCAGATGCTGCACGATCAGGGCCTCGACTCGATCGTCTGCGACGAACTGAAGCTCTCCGCCAAGCCCGCCGATCTGTCGATCTGGTCGGAAATGGTCGAGAAGCTCGAAAACCCGCAGCACGAAGTCACCATCGGCATGGTCGGCAAGTATGTCGATCTGACCGAGTCGTACAAGTCGCTCATCGAAGCGCTGCGCCACGCGTCGATCAAGACCTCGACCAAGGTCAACATCGAGTACATCGATTCGGAAGTGATCGACGAGCAGGGCGTCGACAGCCTCAAGCACCTCGACGCGATCCTCGTGCCGGGCGGTTTTGGCCGTCGCGGCACCGAAGGCAAGATCAAGGCGATCCAGTACGCCCGTGAAGCGAAGGTGCCGTACCTCGGCATCTGCCTGGGGATGCAACTCGCCGTGATCGAATTTGCACGTGATGTCGTGGGCCTGAAGCACGCCAACAGCACGGAATTCGACGCAGACACGCCGGATCGCGTGGTCGCGCTCATCACCGAATGGGCCGACCGCGAAGGCAAGGTCGAAAAGCGCAGCGAAGATTCGGACCTCGGCGGCACCATGCGCCTGGGTTCGCAGCGTTGCCCGATCAAGCCCGGCACGCTCGCGGCAGAGATCTATGGCAAGGACGTGAACGAGCGTCACCGTCACCGTTATGAAGTCAATAACGGCTACGTGCCCAAGCTTGAGGCTGGCGGCCTTATCATCAGCGCCCGTACCCCGAGCGAAGATCTGCCGGAAATGATGGAGCTGCCGCGCGAGATGCACCCGTGGTTCGTCGGCGTCCAGTTCCACCCGGAATTCACGTCCACGCCGCGCGACGGCCATCCGCTGTTCAAGGCCTATGTCGAAGCGGCAGTCGCGCACCAGCAGGCGCGCGCTGAGGAGAAAGCATGAATCTGTGCGGTTTCGAGGTAGGTCTCGACAAGCCGTTTTTCCTGATTGCAGGCACCTGTGTCGTCGAATCCGAACAGATGACGATCGACACGGCGGGCCGCCTGAAGGAAATCACCGCGAAGCTCGGCATCCCGTTCATCTACAAGTCGTCGTTCGACAAGGCCAATCGTTCGAGCGGCAAGTCGTTCCGCGGTCTGGGGATGGACGAGGGTCTGCGCATCCTGTCCGAAGTGAAGCGCCAGCTCGGCCTGCCCGTGCTGACGGATGTGCACACGGAAGAGGAAGTGGGGCCGGTCGCATCGGTCGTGGACGTCCTGCAGACGCCCGCGTTCCTGTGCCGTCAGACTGATTTCATCCACGCTTGCGCGCGTTCGGGCAAGCCGGTGAACATCAAGAAAGGCCAGTTCCTCGCGCCGCACGACATGAAGAACGTGATCGACAAGGCGCGCGACGCGGCGCGTGAAGCGGGTCTTTCCGAAGACCGTTTCATGGCCTGCGAACGCGGCGTCTCGTTCGGTTACAACAACCTCGTTTCGGACATGCGCTCGCTTGCGATCATGCGCGAGACGGCAGCGCCGGTCGTGATGGACGTCACGCACTCGGTGCAGCTGCCGGGCGGCCAGGGCACCAGCTCGGGCGGCCAGCGCGAATTCGTCCCGGTGCTCGCGCGCGCGGCTGTCGCGACGGGCGTGGCGGGTCTCTTCATGGAGACGCACCCGAACCCGGCGCAGGCCAAGTCCGACGGTCCGAACGCGGTGCCGTTGAACCGCATGGCCGACCTGCTCGAAACGCTCGTGACGCTCGACCAGGCGGTCAAGCGCACGCCGTTCCTTGAGAACGACTTCAACTGACTCCCGCAGTAACGCCGCGACGCACTTCATGTGCGTCGTGTGCTTTGATGTTTCGCTTTGTGTTTGTACGCGCCGCTTCGATTGCATGAGCGGCGCGATGGAGGAGCCGTGGCGAGCGGCCCGCCGCAGCGGCAGGTGTCATGAAGCGATGCCATGCTGCGCAGGAGGGCAAGCGCGCCGCGCCAGATGTACAAGGCAGCGTGGCGGCGCAGCGGTTACGGCAGTACGTAACCCTTGCACCGCAACAAGTTGAATCCGACGACCGCGCCGCCTGTCCCTTGGGTGCTGTAACCCGACGGTGTGTCCCGCCCGTGCGCAGAAGCTGCGTCGCGCGCGACGATGCAGAAGGCGTGTTGTCTCGCAAGAATTACTGTCATTTCCTGAGGAAACCATGAGTGCAATCGTAGATATCATCGGTCGCGAGATTCTGGATTCGCGCGGCAATCCCACCGTCGAATGCGACGTGCTGCTCGAATCGGGCACGATGGGCCGCGCGGCAGTGCCGTCGGGCGCATCCACCGGCTCGCGCGAAGCGATCGAGCTGCGCGACGGCGAAGCCGGCCGCTACAACGGCAAGGGCGTGCTGAAGGCCGTCGAGCACATCAACACCGAAATCTCCGAGGCAATCATGGGCCTCGACGCGTCGGAACAGGCCTTCCTCGACAAGACCCTGCTCGAACTCGACGGCACCGACAACAAGTCGCGCCTGGGTGCGAACGCGATGCTGGCGGTCTCGATGGCCGTTGCGAAGGCTGCCGCTGAAGAAGCCGGCCTGCCGCTGTATCGCTACTTCGGCGGTTCGGGCGCGATGCAACTGCCGGTGCCGATGATGAACATCGTCAACGGCGGCGCGCACGCCAACAACAGCCTGGACATCCAGGAATTCATGATCGTGCCGGTGAGCCAGCCGACGTTCCGCGAAGCGCTGCGTTGCGGCGCGGAAATCTTCCACGCGCTCAAGAAGATCCTGTCGGATCGCGGCATGAGCACGGCTGTGGGCGACGAAGGCGGTTTCGCACCGAACTTCGGCAGCAACGACGAATGCCTCTCGACCATCCTGCAAGCGATCGAGAAAGCAGGCTACCGCGCCGGTGAAGACGTGCTGCTCGCGCTCGACTGCGCAGCCAGCGAGTTCTACCACGATGGCAAGTACCAGCTGGCGGGCGAAGGCCTGCAACTGTCGTCGGCTGAATTCGCCGACTATCTGGCCACGCTGGCGGATAAATTCCCGATCGTCTCGATCGAAGACGGCATGCACGAGTCCGACTGGGCCGGCTGGAAGCTCCTGACCGAAAAGCTCGGCAAGAAGGTCCAGCTGGTGGGCGACGATCTGTTCGTCACTAACACGCGCATCCTGAAGGAAGGCATCGAGAAGGGCATCGCCAACTCGATCCTGATCAAGATCAACCAGATCGGCACGCTGACGGAAACCTTCGCAGCGATCGAAATGGCCAAGCGCGCCGGCTACACGGCCGTGATTTCGCACCGTTCGGGCGAAACCGAAGATTCGACCATCGCGGACATCGCCGTCGGCCTGAACGCCGGTCAGATCAAGACCGGTTCGCTCTCGCGCAGCGACCGTATCTCGAAGTACAACCAGCTGCTGCGCATCGAGGAAGACCTCGGTGATATCGCCAGCTATCCGGGCAAGTCGGCGTTCTATAACCTGCGCTAAGCGGATCTGAGCCCGGCAGCGGCCTTGCTGTCACACTTCGTTATCCCTTCCGCCGCCCTGCGTTAAGCGCAGGGCGGCGTGTATTTATCCGGCACTACTCATGCGGCTTGTCACTGTCGTCCTGATCATCCTGCTTGCGCTGATCCAGTATCCGCTCTGGTGGGGCCATGGCGGCTGGCTGCGCGTTCACGAACTGCAAGGCGAGCTCGCGAAGCAGCAGAAGCAGAACGACGACGAGAAACTGCGCAACGAACGCATTGCGGGCGAAGTGCAGGATCTGCAGAACGGCACTGCCGCGGTCGAAGAGCGCGCGCGCTACGAGATGGGCATGGTCAAGGACGGCGAGGTGTTCGTGCAGTTCGTTTCGCCGAACCAGCCCTTGCCGGCAACGCCTGCGGGATCGTCGAACACCTCGACGCGCGGTGAGATGTCCACGCCAGTCAAGGTGGTGCCGAACCCGGTGTCACGCGTGCCGGAAAAGCGCCACGGACATAGCAGGGAAGCGAAAAAGGCGGGCTGATCCGACCAATTGGTGGCGAGGCGATAGACGATAAAAAAGCGCGGCATCCGCAAGGATGCCGCGCTTTTTTATTTGCCGCGAGCGCGCCGCTTACCAGCCCCAACCCCAGCCCGGATAACCGTAGCCGACGCCGCCGCCCCAGCCCCGGCCCCAGCCGCCGCTCGAATAGCTGCCGTAGACGCTGACAGGCGGCGCGTAAGCCCGCGACCAGGCCTGCGCAGCGGCTTCGGCCGCCATTGCCTGCGATTGCTCGTTGAGCGCCTGCTGGTCGATGGCGTCGTAACGCTTGAGTTCTTCCGGAGACAGCCGCGGCGTCGCCGCGGCCACACCCGATTGACTGGCGGGCAGGCGGCTGTAGATCGGTGATGGACCGGGCGGGTCCATCGTGCAACCGCTCGTCAGTGCGACGCCCGTGCCGAGCGCCGCGACGGCGATCAGCGAGCAGAGCCGCGCGTGTGCCAGCGAGTTTGGTGAATCAGGCCCGAAACGCTTGTTCATGTTTTTCTTCCCCATTCAGACGGCGTATCCCGTTCGTCCGGGGAAGCCAACATCAATGACGCTGGTCCGCAGCGGGGGACACACCTTCTGAGAGCCGCGGCGTGGCGAAAAGTTGCGCCACATCGACGGGATCGAACTCGTAGCGCTGGTTGCAATAATCGCAATGCACTTCCACGTGACCGCGCTCGGCGATCACGCTCTCAGCTTCCTCGCGGCCCAGCATCTTGAGCATTGCGCCCACTTTTTCGCGCGTGCAACTGCACGAGAAGCGCGTGCCCGTGGGCTCGAAGTGCTGGACGTTCTCCTGCCAGAAGAGGCGGCGGAACAGCGTTTCCGGTTCCTGTTCGAGCAGTTCCTCGCGCGAGAGCGTGCCGCCGAGCGTGCACACGCGTTCCCACGTATCGGCGTCGAGTTCGTGCGGGTGCGGCACGATGCCGCCATCGCCAGGCAGCTTCTGCAGCAGCATGCCGACCGCGCGGTCCTCGTTCGCGCCGAGCCACAGGCGCGTGTCGAGCTGCTCGGAGTGATGCATGTAGTGTTCGAGCACTTCGGCGATCGAGGTGAGCGGGCCGTCTTCGCCGTTCATCGGCACGATGCCCTGGTAGGGCTGCTGGCCGGGCTGCTTGTTGGCCGGATCGAGCGTGATCACGCAGCGGCCCTGGCCGCTGGCGTTGACGAGCTGGTCGAGCGCGAGATCGTCCGGGAACACCGAAGCATCGTTAGCGTCGATGCCGTCCGACAGACGCGCGGTCGCGCGCATCGAGAGATCCGAGCTGCACTGCACGACCAGCATGCGCACCGGGCCGTCGCCCAGGATCTGCATGATCAGCGTGCCGTCGAACTTCAGGTTGGCCGAGAGCAGGGCGCAGGCCGCCATCATCTCGCCGAGCACGGTGCGCACGGGCGCCGGGTACTGCCGGCGCGTGAGCACCTCTTGCCACGTGTTGCGCAGCGAGACGATCTCGCCCCGCACCGGCGCGGCGCTGAACATGAATTTTTGCAACTGGTCGTTCACAATCTTTTCCTTCGTTTCGTTCCTGGCGGCGCGTTCCGTGACGCACAGCGGCTCAAGCCCAAGGCTTAGCCGATGCGTACGAGCTGCGCCTTGAAATACTGCCGGCGCTCGGTGTAGACATCCGCATTGCGCTTGAGGCCGGCGATGTCCGCCTCGCTCAACTCGCGCACCACCTTGGCGGGCGCGCCGAGAATCAGCGAGTTGTCGGGAAATACCTTGCCTTCGGTGACCACCGCGCCCGCACCAACCAGACAGTTGCGGCCGATCACCGCGCCATTCAAGACCACCGCCTGAATCCCGATCAGCGCGCCTTCCTTGACCGTGCAGCCGTGCAGCATGGCCTGATGGCCGATCGTCACGTTCGCTTCCACCGTGAGCGGGTAACCGGGGTCGGTATGCAACACCGCGCCTTCCTGGACGTTGCTGCGCGGGCCGACCGAGATCAGCTCGTTGTCGCCGCGTAGCGTAGCGCCGAACCAGACGCTTGAGTCCTCGGCGAGTTCGACCTTGCCGACGATGGTGGCGTTTTCCGCCACAAACACGCTTTCGTGAATGCTGGGCGCTGCTTCTCCAAGCTTGTAGATGGCCACGGTGTTGCGTCTCCTGTTTTCTTGCGGTGTTCTTGCAATGGCTGCGTTCCGCGTGCTTTCGGCGCGATTCCGGCAAAAAGGCGGGGCGGCGCAGTGCGGGTGAATCGCGTATTGTAAACGGTTGCGCCCAATGCTTCCGGGGGCGCATTTTTCCGCTTCCACACGTTTTCCGATGAGTTCCGTGTTTTCCGCCGCCGACTCCACTCAACTGCTCCCGGCCCACGCCGGCTGGCGCGCCGCCGCGCTCTCCGCGCTGCGCGAGCGCGATCCGCTCGCCAAAACCGAAGCCGTCGCCGCACTGCATGCACGCACGCTCGATGCGGCGCGCCGTGGCGATGCGCATTGGGATGCTGCCCGCTTGCTGGATGCGCCCGCCGATCTGCCCGGCCGTCCCGATCGGCCCGAACCGGTCGAGCCGCGCAGCCTGCAGCGCCGCAGCATGAGCACGCCGCAAGGGCGCGTGGTGCTCATGCATGCGCTCGCGCACATCGAGTTCAACGCGATCAATCTCGCGCTCGATGCGGTCTGGCGCTTCAGCGGGATGCCCGATGCCTTCTACGCCGACTGGCTCAAGGTCGCGGCCGAGGAGGCATATCACTTTTCGCTGGTGCGCCAGCGCCTGGCCGACTACGGACACGACTATGGCGATTTCCCGGCCCACAACGGCCTGTGGGAAATGTGCGAGCGCACCTGCGACGACGTGCTCGCGCGCATGGCGCTGGTGCCGCGCGTGCTCGAAGCGCGCGGCCTGGACGCCTCGCCGCCCATCCGTGCACGTCTGACGCAGGCGGGCGACCGCGAATCGGCGGCGATCCTCGACATCATCCTGCGAGACGAAGTGGGGCACGTGCGCATCGGCAATCACTGGTTCCGCTTCCTGTGCGATCAGCGCGGGCTGGACCCGCATGCGGCGTGGCTCGAACTCGCCGCGCGCTATCACGCGCCGAAGATGCGCGGCCCGTTCAATGTCGAAGCCAGACGCTCGGCGGGCTTCGACGAAGCCGAACTCGATGCGCTGATCGCCCAGGACGCCGCCGAAAAGTGACATCGCGGCGGCCTCTCTGTCAGATTGTGTCGATATAATCGAACGATCATTCTTTTTTCTGCGAGCGCAATGAACCTTTCCCGATCCGAATTCGTCGCGGTCAACGGCATCCGCCTGCATGTGCGCCGCTGGGGCGCCGAAGACGCGCCCGTGCTCTTCATGCTGCACGGCTGGATGGACGTGGCGGCCTCGTTCCAGTTCGTCGTCGACGCGCTGGGCGGCGACTGGCAGGTGATCGCACCGGATATGCGCGGCTTCGGCCTGTCGGACTGGCCGGTGGCGCAGCAGGGCGGCGGCAGCTACTGGTTCCACGATTACGTCGCCGATCTCGACGCGCTGCTCGATCATTACGCGCCCGAAAGCGAGGTCAACCTCGTGGGCCATAGTCTGGGCGCCAATGTGGTGTGCTTCTACGCGGGCGTGCGGCCCGAGCGCGTGCGGCGCGTGGTCGACCTGGAAGGCTTCGGCCTGCCTGCGGCCGTGCCCGCGCAAGCGCCCAGGCGTGTGCGCGACTGGCTCGACGAAATGCGTTCGCCGCCCCAGTTGCGCCCCTACGCGACGCTTGACGACGTGGCTGCGCGGCTCACGAAGACCAATCCGCGCCTGCTCCCTGCCCGGGCGCGTTTTCTCGCGCAGCACTGGTCGAAACCCGTGACCGGAGCAAGCGGCGAGGGCGGCTACATATTGCTCGGCGATCCCGCACACAAGATGGTGAACCCGGTGCTGTACCGGCTCGAAGAGATCATGGCCGTGTGGGCCTGCGTGAGTGCGAAAGTGCTGCACGTGGAGGCAACGAATTCCGAAACGCTGGCGCGCATCGCCGGCAAGGTGCCCATCGACGATTTTAAAAAGCGTTTTGAGGCCTTTCCCGACTGGCGCGAGCGCCTGATCGAGGACGCCGGCCATATGGTCCATCACGATCAGCCCGAGGCCGTGGCGCGCCTGATCGAGGCGTTTTGCGCCGCCTGACGCACGCCGTCGGGCAAAGGCTGCGCGGCCGGGCGTGCCGGGACGGCTTCGCCGCATTGCAGTAAAATGGAAGCTGACTCCCAAGACGCCCGCAATGAACGCCGATCTCCACTGTCACTCCACTGTTTCCGACGGCCAGATGGCCCCGGCTGCCGTTGCGCAGCTGGCGAAGGCAGGCGGTGTGCAGCTATGGGCGCTCACCGATCACGACGAGCTCGGCGGCCAGCGCGAAGCGCGCGAGGCGGCCGAAGCGCTCGGCATGCGTTACCTCTGCGGTGTCGAAATCTCGGTCACGTGGGCCTCGCGTACAGTGCATATCGTCGGTCTGAATGTCGATCCCGAATGTCCGACGCTGGTCGACGGTCTGGCGCGCACCCGCGACGGCCGCGCCACGCGCGCCGAAGCGATTGGCGAACGGCTGGACGAACTCGGCATTCCGAACGCCTACGAGGGCGCGCTCCAGTACGTCTCGAATCCCGATCTGATCTCGCGCACGCACTTCGCTCGCTTCCTGGTGGAATCGGGCCGCGCGCAGAACACTCAGGACGCCTTCACGCGCTGGCTGGGCGACGGCAAACCCGGCTATGTCTCGCACCGCTGGGCCAAACTCGCCGATGCGCTGGGCTGGATCAAGGCGGCCGGCGGCGAAGCCGTGGTCGCGCACCCCGGGCGCTACAGCTACACGCAGCTCGAACTCGACGCCTTCTTCGGCGAATTCATCGATCTGGGCGGCAAGGCCATCGAAGTCGTCACCGGCAGCCATACGCCCGATCAATACGGCGAGTATGCTGCGGTGGCGCGCCGCTTTGGCTTCGAGGCGTCGCGCGGTTCCGATTTCCACGCCAAAGGCCCGGATTCGATCGAGCCGGGCACGCTGCCGCCGCTGCCGTCCGATCTCAAGCCTGTCTGGCAGCGATGGCTGTAGGCGTTATGCGTGCCACCTGACCGGCGCGGCCCATCCTCGTCGTTTTCGAGTCTCATCGCGCTTTCACCGGGTCGGCGTTCCAGCGTCGGCTTGCCGCCGCTTCGCGGTATAACGGGCCTGGTCGAGTCCGGCGAGCGCCCGGCTCGCTTCCCAATCCGCTTCGCCTTGGTTGCCTGATTACTGACATGTCACAGTTTTTTCGGCTTCACCCAGAAAATCCCCAGCCGCGCCTCGTCAAGCAGGCGGTGCAGATCATCCGCGATGGCGGCGTGATCGCGCTGCCCACCGATTCGAGTTATGCGCTCGCCGCACGTATCGACGATAAACAGGCCGCCGAACGCCTGCGCCGCATCCGTCATCTCGATGAAAAAGCGCTGCTCTCGCTGATGGTGCGCGATCTGTCGGAGCTGGCCAATTTCGCGATGGTGGACAACCGCCAGTACCGGCTCATTAAATCGGTGACGCCGGGGCCCTATGTGTTCGTGCTCGAAGCGACCAAGGAAGTGCCGCGCCGCCTCTCGCATCCGTCGCGCAAGACCATCGGGCTGCGCGTGCCGGGGCATCCGATTCCGCTGGCGATCCTCGAAGAACTGGGCGAGCCGCTGCTCGCCTCGACGCTGATCCTGCCGCCCGACACGGATCCGCTCAACGATCCCGATGAAATCCGCGAGCGCCTGGAAAAACAACTCGATCTGGTGATCGACGGCGGGGCGTGTCCCTGGGAGCCGTCGACCATCGTCGATCTGAGCGGCCCGGAGCCCGTGCTGGTGCGCGCGGGACGCGGCTCGCTCGCGCCATTCGGGCTGGCAGGGCAGGCGTGATGCGCGCGTGCGTCTTTCAGTGCCAAGCCCCCTAAGCTCCCTAAGCCCTTAAGCCGTCAGCCCCCCACAAACGCCCACGAAGCAGCGCAGCGCCAGCGCGTTGTTACAATACGCCGCCATGGAAGCCACGATCATTCAGACGCTCGTCGTCTACGCCTTGCCCGTCATCTTCGCGATCACGTTGCACGAGGCCGCGCACGGCTATGTCGCGCGCCTGCTCGGCGACAACACCGCCTACGTGCTCGGGCGCGTTTCGCTCAATCCGATGCGCCATATCGATCCGGTCGGCACGATCGCCATGCCGCTGATCCTTTATTTCCTCACGAGCGGCGCGTTCGTGTTCGGCTACGCCAAGCCGGTGCCGATTTCATTCGGCAATCTGCGCAATCCGCGCTGGGGCACGCTTTGGGTCGCGGCGGCGGGGCCCGCCTGTAACTTCGTGCAGGCGCTCGTGTGGGGCGTGTTCGGCGTGGCGCTCGCAGTAACGGGCGTCGACGAAGCCTTCTTCACGCGCATGGCCGCTGCCGGCGTGGGGGTGAATCTGGTGCTCGGCGTACTCAATCTCTTTCCGCTGCCGCCGATGGACGGCGGCCGGGTGCTCGCGGCGCTGCTGCCCACGCGCGCGAGCATTGCGCTCTCGCGCCTTGAGCCCTATGGTTTCATCATCGTGATGGCGCTGCTGGTCTCCGGCGTCTTCACCCGATTCTGGCTGCGCCCGCTCGTGTCGATCGGCTACGACGTGGTGACGGCAGTGCTTACTCCCCTTGTATCGCTATTCTCATAAGATCATGTTCCCAGACCGTATTTTCTCCGGCATGCGGCCCACCGGTTCGCTGCACCTCGGCCACTATCACGGCGTGCTGAAAAACTGGGTCCGGCTTCAGTCCGAGTACCCGTGCTTCTTCTGCGTGGTCGACTGGCACGCGCTCACGACGCACTACGAGACGCCGGATGTGATCGAGAAGAACGTCTGGGACGTGCTGATCGACTGGCTCGCTTCGGGCATCGACCCGAACCAGGCCACGCTGTTCATCCAGAGCCGCGTGCCCGAGCATGCCGAACTGGCGCTGCTGCTCGGCATGAGCACGCCGCTGTCCTGGCTCGAACGCGTGCCGACCTACAAGGAACAGATCGAAAAGCTGCGCGACAAGGATCTGGGCACCTACGGCTTCCTCGGCTACCCCGTGTTGATGGCCGCCGACATCCTGCTGTACCGCGCCTCGCTCGTGCCGGTGGGCGAAGATCAGGTGCCGCACGTCGAAATGGCGCGCGAAATGGCGCGCCGCTTCAACTACATGTATGGCCGCGAGCCTGGCTTCGAAGAGAAGGCCAACGAAGCCGCGAAGAAGCTGGGCGGCAAGCGCTCGAAGCTTTATCACGAATTGCGCAACGCCTATCAGCAGGAAGGCAACGAGGAAGCGCTCGAACAGGCGCGGGCGATGTTGTCTGAGTCGCAAAGCCTGTCGATGAGCGACCGCGAACGCCTGTTCGGCTACCTCGAAGGTTCGCGCAAGATCATCCTGCCGGAGCCGCAGGTGCTGCTCACCGAAGCCTCGCGCATGCCGGGTCTCGACGGCCAGAAGATGTCGAAGTCGTACGGCAACACCATTGCGCTGCGCGAAGACGCGCAGTCGATCGAGAAGAAGGTTCGCACCATGCCGACCGACCCGGCGCGCGTGCGCCGCACCGATCCGGGCGATCCTGACAAGTGCCCGGTGTGGCAACTGCATCAGGTCTACACGGATGCCGAGACGCACGCGTGGGTGGAGAAGGGTTGCCGCTCGGCGGGCATCGGCTGTCTGGAGTGCAAGCAGCCGGTGATCGAAGGGATCCTGCGCGAGCAGCAGCCGATGCTCGAACGCGCGCAGAAGTACATGGACGATCCTTCGCTGCTGCGCGCCATCGTCGCCGATGGTTGCGACCGCGCCCGCAAGTACGCCACGGAAACGATGCGCGACGTGCGCGAGGCGATGGGCCTCTCGTACAACTAAGCCGATGACGATGGTCCAGACTGCGCCGCTGCACGGGCTGGGCGAGCCGTCCGAATGGGTGCGCCAGTGGGCGCACCTGATCGCGCCTGGCGGCACGGTACTCGACCTCGCCTCGGGTGCCGGCCGTCACGCGCGCTGGCTGGCGCAGCGCGGCCATCCGGTGGCGGCGCTCGACCGCGACGCCGCCGCGCTCGCCACCCTGAACGGCGTGCCCGGAATCGGCGTACTGGAGTGCGACCTCGAAGGTGCGCCCTGGCCGCTGCCCGACGACGCGCGCTTTGCCGCTATCGTTGTCACAAATTATCTGCATCGTCCGTTGATGCCGCGACTGCTCGACGCGCTCGCGCCAGGCGGTGTGCTTATTTACGAAACTTTCGCGCGAGGCAACGAGACGGTGGGCAAGCCGTCGAACCCCGCGTTTCTGCTGGCGCCGGGTGAATTGCTGGCGGTTTGCGCGCCCGCGCTGCGCGTGATCGCCTATCAGGATGGATTTATCCTGCGTCCGCGCGAAGCATTCGTGCAGCGCATCTGCGCGGTGCGCGAAGCGCCCGCAGCAGCGGAAAATCTTGCGCCGCAGCGCGCAACGGCGGGGTCGGATGCCGTATCGGAAATACCCGGTCATACACAGACGTCTAAGGTACTACCCGTATCGCGTTACGTTCTGACCGCCTAATCCGCTACAATCGCGGTTTAACGTACTCATTTTCTTGACGTTTCATGGCTAACGGCACTCAGGACGGCATCAAGCTTGGCGGCAGCATTCCCGCGATCGTCACCCCCATGCACGAAGACGGCAGTCTCGATCTGCCGGCCTTTCGCAAACTGATCGACTGGCACGTCGAAGAGGGGACGGATGCCCTCGTCGTGGTCGGCACGAGCGGTGAATCCGCTACGCTGGACGTCGAAGAACACATCCTGATGGTCAAGACGGCCGTCGAACACGCCGCCGGCCGCATGCCGATCATCGCGGGCGCGGGCGGCAACTCCACGGCCGAAGCCATCGAACTCACGAAGCACGCCAAGGAAGTCGGCGCGCAGTTTTCGCTGCAGGTGGTGCCGTACTACAACAAGCCCACGCAAGAGGGCCAGTACCTGCACTTCAGGAAGATCGCCGAAGCCGTCGATCTGCCGGTGATCCTCTATAACGTGCCGGGCCGCACCGTCGCCGATATGTCCAACGAGACGATCCTGCGGTTGGCGCAGGTGCCGGGCATCGTCGGCGTGAAGGAAGCCACGGGCAACATCGACCGCGCCGCTCACCTGATCAAGCACGCTCCGGAAGGCTTCAAGATTTTCAGCGGCGACGATCCCACCGCGATCGCGCTGATGCTGCTGGGCGGCCACGGCAATATTTCGGTGACCGCCAACGTCGCGCCGCGTCAGATGAGCGACCTGTGCAAGGCTGCCATCGCCGGCGACGTAAAGACGGCGCGTGAGATTCACCTGAATCTCCTGTCGCTGCACAAGAACCTGTTCATCGAATCGAACCCGATTCCGGTGAAGTGGGCGCTGCAGGAACTGGGCCGCATCGAAGGCGGTATCCGTCTGCCGCTCACGCCGCTCGACGCGCGTTACCACGACGTGGTGCGCTCGGCGCTGCGCGAGGCCGGCCTGATCGGCTAAGCCGACGCGCCGTATTTTCAATCGACGTCGCCATCGCCCAACCGCTGACAGACTTCGGCAGTTCAAGGCTTAGCGTTCCCGTATTACGAAGGTCCACATGAAACGTTCCGTTCTTTCCCTCCACGCAACCCGCATGGCGGTGCTGGCGCTCGCAATCGGTTCGCTCGCTGGCTGCGAGTCGCTGAACGACATGTTTGCGTCGGATCGCGTCAACTACAAGGACACGCCGAGCGCACCGCCGCTGGCCGTGCCGCAGGATCTGTCGTCGGCGCCTGCCGGCCAGAAGTACGTCGCGCCCGCTCCCACGCTGACGCTGGGCGGCGCCGCGCAGCGCACCGTGACCTCGGCGGGCAACGCCACGCTGGGCGTGCCGGGCGCGCAGGATCCGCTGGGCATGCACGTCGAGCGTGACGGCGATCACCGCTGGCTCGTGGTCGACGGCCGCACGCCCGACGACGTCTGGCCGCAACTGACGGAATTCTGGTCGGAAAGCGGCTTCACGCTCACGACCAATTCGCCGGCCACCGGCATCATGACGACGGACTGGGCGGAAAACCGCGCCAACATTCCGGACGACTGGTTCCGCCGCACGATCGGCCGCGTGATCGATTTCGCGTACTCGTCAGGCACGCGCGACCGTTTCCGCACGCTGGTGTCGCGCGGTCCGGACGGCCAGACCGATATTTCCGTCACGCACAGCGCGATGGAAGAAGTGCTGACGGGCCAGGACAAGACCGGTTCGAAGTGGGTCGAGCGTCCGCGCGATCCGGCCCTCGAAGCCGCGTTCCTGTCGAAGATCATGCAGAAGTTCGGCCTGACCGACGCGCAGTCGAAGCAACTGCTGACGGATGCACGTCCGTCGTCGGTAGCGGCCAAGGTTGCAGCGGGTTCGGACGGCACCACGCTCGATCTGCCGGAATCGTTCGACAGCGCATGGCTGCGTGTGGGCCTTGCGCTCGACCGTACCAACTTCACGGTGGACAACCGCGATCGCTCGAAGGGTATCTACTACGTGCGCTACGCGGATTCGATGCAGGAACTCAAGGGTGACGGCCTGTTCGGCAAGCTGTTCTACAACCCGAAGAAGGACAGCACGAAGCAGGGGCCGGAATTCCTCGTCGCGGTCCGCGCGAAGGGCGATACCCAAACCCAGGTTGCGGTTCTCGACCAGAACGGCCAGGTGGATACCTCGTCGGACGCGCAGCGCATCGTGACCGCGCTGCACGCGCAACTGAACTGATCCGGCCGTGCGGTTTGCGAGCCTCGGTAGCGGTAGCGAAGGCAACGCACTGGTGGTAGAAGCAGGCGGCGGCACGACGCTCACGCGCGTGTTGCTCGACTGCGGTTTTTCCGCGAAGGAAGTGGAGCGGCGGCTCGCGCGGGCGGGTCTCGCCGCCGACACCCTCAGCGCGATCCTCATTACCCACGAACACAGTGACCACATCGGCAGCGCACTTACGCTGGCGCGCCGCTGGTCGATTCCGCTCTATATGAGTTGGGGCACGGCCCGCGCGGTCGGCGCAGACGATGCGGCAGGCGTCGAACTCAATGTTCTGTGGGGCGACGAAGCCGTTGAAATCGGCGAGCTTGGCGTGCTGCCTTACACGGTGCCGCACGATGCGCGCGAGCCTCTGCAGTTCGTTTTCAACGACGGTGCGAGCCGTCTGGGCGTGTTGACGGACGTGGGCGAATCGACGCCGCACATCAACGCCGTTCTGAGCGCCTGTGATGCACTGGTGCTCGAATTCAATCACGATCTCGACATGCTGGAGACGAGCCGTTACCCGGCTTCGTTGAAGGCGCGCATCAGCGGCTCGTACGGGCATCTGAACAACGACGCGGCAGGCGAGATTCTCGCGGCGCTCGACCGCTCGAAGCTACGTCATCTGATTGCCGCGCACCTGAGCCAGCAGAACAACACGCCGGAACTGGCGCGTGCGGCCATGGCGGCGGTGCTGGGCAACGCGGCTACGGAAATCGGGGTGGCAACGCAGGCCGAGGGGTTCGACTGGTTGGAGCTCTAAGCTGTCACCATCTCTAACGGCAAGCCTTGCGGCCCCGATGACGAAAAAAAGCCCATGACTGTTGTCATGGGCTTTTTGCTTGCCGGAGCGGATCGATTTCGATTCGACCCGACCCGACCCTTCAGGTCTTAATTCCGGTTGCCGCCGAAAATCCCGAGGATCGCCAGCAGGTTCGTGAACACGTTGTAGAGATCCAGGTAGATCGCTAGCGTGGCCGAGATGTAGTTGGTCTCGCCGCCGTTGACGACGCGTTGCACGTCGAACAGCATATAAGCCGAGAAGATCACGATTGCCATCACGGACACCGTGAGCATCAGCGCGGGCAGGTGCAGGAAGATGTTCGCGACGCTGGCGAGCAGGATCACGATCACGCCCATGAACAGCCACTTGCCGAGGCCCGAGAAGTCGCGCTTGCTGACCGTGGCGATGGTGGCCATCGCGGCGAAAATCACGCCGGTGCCACCGAATGCGAGCATGATGAGCGACGGGCCGTTCGAGAAGCCGAGGATGAACGACAGCAGGCGCGAGAGCATCAGTCCCATGAAGAACGTGAATCCGAGCAGCACGAACACGCCGATGGAGCTGTTCTTGGTGCGCTCGATGGCGAACATGAAGCCGAAGGCGATCGCGAAGAATGCGAGCAGGCTCATGGCGGGGCTGGTGGCGGCGAAAAGCGAGAAGCCCGTGGTGACGCCCACCCACGCGCCAAGCACCGTTGGCACCATCGACAGCGCGAGCAGCCAGTAGGTGTTACGCAGTACGCGGTTGCGGGTTTCCGCCGAGGTGACGCTGCCGCCGCGGCCGAAGTTGTAGGGATACTCGTTCATGCTTTCTCCTTGCGTGAGACGCGTGGTTCGCGGCGCGCGGCTCATGCGCGCACCACTCCTCGTAAGATATGCGCGGCGCTCCAGAGTTTCAACGGATTGCCACACGCTTTGAGCTATCGTGGCAGAGCGTATGCCGGGATTCTTAAACCCCGCTGAAAGCCCCGGCGGCGCGGCTTTTGCACCTCTTTTGCACCTGTTTGGGCGCATCCTGAGCCAGTTCTCCGGCCTAACAGGGTTCAATCGCAATCATACATGGGAACATGCTACAATTGCGGATTCATTTGGATCTGTAACCTCTTAATTTTCTGGAGTTTTTATGGCGATCGAACGCACCCTGTCGATTATCAAGCCGGACGCAGTGGCAAAGAACGTGATCGGTCAGATCTACAGCCGCTTCGAAAACGCTGGCCTGAAGATCGTTGCCTCGCGCATGGTCCAACTCTCGCGCGCTGATGCAGAGAAGTTCTATGCTGTTCACGCAGAGCGTCCGTTCTTCAAGGACCTCGTTGAATTCATGATCTCGGGTCCGGTCGTGGTCCAGGCACTGGAGGGCGAGAACGCCATCCTGAAGCACCGCGATCTGATGGGCGCAACGGACCCGAAGAAGGCGGAAAAGGGCACGATCCGCGCTGACTTCGCAGACAGCATCGATGCAAACGCAGTCCACGGTTCGGACGCAGCGGAAACGGCACGCGTTGAAATCGCGTTCTTCTTCCCGGAAGTCAACGTTTACTCGCGTTAATTCGCGCGCGGTAAGCGGCAGTTCACAGTAGCATAAGGTCGCGAACGGCGATCACGCTTGCCGCCCGGCAGCGGTTGTGCTTCAGGGCATTCCCAAAACCGGCGGTGAGCGCGCTCTCGCACTGAAATGGCAGGATTCGACATGACGAGCAGCTCCACCGTCAACCTTCTCGATCTCGACGCCCAAGGGCTCGTCGCATATTGCGAAAGCCTGGGCGAAAAGCCGTTTCGCGCCAAACAGCTTCAGCGCTGGATTCACCAATACAATGCCGCCGATTTCGACGGTATGACGGATCTGGCCAAATCGCTGCGCGAGAAGCTCAAAGGGCGCGCCACGATCGGCATGCCCGATATCATTTCCGACAACGTTTCCTCCGACGGCACGCGCAAATGGCTCGTGGACGTCGGTAACGGCAACGCGGTCGAAACCGTGTTCATCCCTGAAGAAACGCGGGGCACGCTGTGCGTGTCGTCGCAGGCGGGATGCGCGGTCAATTGCCGGTTCTGTTCCACTGGCAAGCAGGGTTTTTCACGCAATCTCACCACCGCCGAAATCATCGGCCAGCTGCGCATGGCGGAATTCGCCCAGCGCGCCCTGCTTGGCGAGGCCGGCGGCCGCGCCAACGGCGGTGAAGGCAAGGGCGAGCGCGCCATCACCAACGTCGTGATGATGGGCATGGGCGAGCCGCTGCTCAACTACGACGCGGTCGTGCCCGCGATGCGCCTGATGCTCGACGACAACGCCTACGGCCTGTCGCGCCGTCGCGTCACGCTCTCGACCTCGGGCGTGGTGCCAATGATGGATCGCCTCGGCGCGGATCTGCCGGTGGCGCTTGCTGTCTCGCTGCACGCGCCCAACGACGCGCTGCGCGACGAACTCGTGCCGCTCAACCGCAAGTATCCGCTGCGCGAGTTGATGGCGGCGTGCCAGCGCTATCTGAAGGTGGCGCCGCGCGACTTCATCACGTTCGAATATTGCATGCTCGACGGCGTCAACGACACGGAAGAGCACGCTCGTCAGCTGCTCGCCGTGACGCGCGACGTGCCGTGCAAGTTCAATCTGATCCCGTTCAATCCGTTCCCGGAATCGGGTCTGCTGCGTTCGAAGAACGAGCAGATCAAGCGTTTCTCGCAGATTCTGATGGATGCGGGCGTCGTGACGACCATCCGCAAGACGCGCGGCGACGACATCGACGCGGCCTGCGGTCAGCTCGCCGGCGAGGTGAAAGACCGCACGCGTCTGGCCGAGCGCACCCAGCGCGCTGGCCACAAGGTCATCGAAGTCCGTCCGGTCCAGCATTGAGCGGGAAGGCTGGCGGACACTGAAGGGCGCTGAAGGTTTGGGCAGCGCCTGGCCGCAGCGGCTGCGCGGGGGAAGACGCAGCGCTGACGGCAGTTTGACAAGAAACGTTGCAGAAGCGATCGGATGCGGCACAGAAGCCGCGCATTTTGTTATAAACGGTCTGCGATTCGGGACGGGGCGCGGTGCGCCCGCCGGTCGTGGGTTAGAAAAGAATCGACGCAAGGACTTTGGGATGAGCGAGCCGCAGCACCCTTTCGGGACAGACGGGACAGAGACCAACGCAGGCCGTTCGGCACACGAGAGTGCGCCGTCGCCGGTGCAGGCCGTGCCTGAGACGCTCGGCGCAGTGGGCGCGCGCCTCGCGCAACTGCGCCAGGCGAAGGGCTGGTCGGTCGAGGATGTCTCGGCGCGCCTGAAGGTGGCGGTGCCCAAGCTGCGCGAACTCGAAGCGGGCGATATCAGCCATCTGCCCGACGCCACGTTTGCGACGGGCGTGGTGCGCGCCTATGCGAAGCTGCTGGGCGCGGATCCCGCGCCGTTCACGCAGGCGCTGCGCCGTGAACGCGGCGAGACGCAGCAGGATCTGTCGATGCCGGCTTCGGCGGGCGCCGATCTGCCGCGCGGCCGTGTGTCGCTCTCGCTAGGCGGTGGAGGCGGCGCGCGCGCGCCGCGCCGTCGTGCATCGTGGCTTTGGGGTGTCGCCCTCGTCGTTATCGCGGTGATTGCGATCGGCATGTGGCACACCAATAGCGGCGATTCATCGGCATGGTTTGCTCGCATCAAGTCGATAGCGAATGGCGTGGGCAGCAGCACGGCGAGCAGTGGCCCGGGTGATGCGGGCGCCTCGTCGGCGACGGTGACCGAAGGTCAGACCGCCGGTGCGACGGCAAGCGCATCGGACGCCCAGGCCGAAGAGCAGGCAACCGCGCAAGCGGCGGCGGCCACCGATCAAGCCGGCGTGGAAGGCGCGGCTAGCGCGACGCAGGCGCCCCAGGCGTCGGCTCAGGCTGTGACGGCTTTGACGGCTGCGCCCGCGGTAGCGGCCAGCGCAGCGCCGAGGGTGGCCAGCGCGGTAGCGGCTCCGGCTCCGGCGGCCAGTACGCCGGTGGTGGTTGCACAGGGCGCTTCGGCACCCGTGGCGGCAGCAGGCGATACCTCGACGTTCGCGATTCGCGTGACGCAGGACACCTGGGTCAACGTGCGCCAGAAAGATGGCAAAGAGGTCTTCTCCGGCCTGATCCACGGTAGCGACGCCCGTGAAATCACCGGAGTGGGACCACTGAAGGTGACGGTGGGCAACAAGGCCGGCATCGAGTCGATGACGCTCGACGGTCAGCCGGTCGACGCGGCGAAGTACGCGTCGGCGCGCGGCAACGTCGCGCGCTTCGTACTGCCCTGATGTTGGCCGGATAGAGACATGGCATGCGTCGCGGCCGGCGAAGACAAATTTGCCGGCCGCGACGCTTTTTCAATTCGTGCAGCGTAGCCGTTCGTTGTGAGCGGCGGCGCGCGCGAGGTGTAAATGGGTTTTTCGATGCAAAGCGAAACGCAATCCCCGACCAGCAATAGTCAGATCGTGTCCAATGAACCGATCCTCGGCGGCCACGCGCTGCGCCGCAAGTCGCACGCCGTGCACGTGCGCTGGGGCGGTCAACTGGTGACCATCGGCGGCGACGCACCGGTGCGCGTGCAGTCGATGACCAATACCGATACCGCTGATGCGATCGGTACCGCGATCCAGATCAAGGAACTCGCACAGGCCGGCTCGGAACTCGTGCGTATCACGGTCAATACGCCGGAAGCGGCAGCAGCCGTGCCGCACGTGCGCGACCAGCTCGACCGCATGGGCGTGATGGTGCCGCTCGTCGGCGACTTCCACTACAACGGCCATCTGCTGCTGCGCGACCATCCGGCTTGTGCGGAAGCGCTCTCGAAGTACCGTATCAATCCGGGCAACGTGGGCCAGGGCGCCAAGCGCGACACGCAGTACGCGCAGATGATCGAAGCGGCTATCAAGTACGACAAGCCGGTGCGCATCGGCGTGAACTGGGGCAGCCTGGATCAAGACCTGCTCGCGCGCATGATGGACGAAAACGCGGCGCGCAGCGTGCCTTGGGAAGCGCAGAGCGTGATGTACGAAGCGCTGATCCAGTCGGCCATCGGCTCGGCGGAACGTGCGGTCGAACTGGGTCTCGGCCGCGACAAGATCATTCTGTCGTGCAAGGTCAGCGGCGTGCAGGATCTGATCGCCGTGTACCAGCAACTGGCGAAGCGTTGCGATTTCGCGCTGCATCTGGGCCTCACCGAAGCGGGCATGGGCTCGAAGGGCATCGTCGCATCGACGGCTGCGCTTTCGGTGCTGCTGCAGCAGGGCATCGGCGACACCATCCGAATCTCGCTCACGCCGGAACCGGGCGGTCCCCGCACGGGCGAAGTGGTGGTCGGCCAGGAAATCCTGCAAACCATGGGGCTGCGCTCGTTCACGCCGATGGTCATCGCGTGCCCGGGTTGCGGCCGTACGACCAGCACGCTGTTCCAGGAACTCGCTTCGGAAATCCAGGGCTATCTGCGCGCGCAGATGCCGGTGTGGCGCGAGGCCTATCCGGGCGTCGAAACCATGAACGTGGCCGTGATGGGCTGCATCGTCAACGGCCCGGGCGAATCGAAGCACGCGAACATCGGCATCAGCCTGCCGGGTTCGGGCGAAAACCCGGCCGCACCGGTCTTCATCGACGGTGAAAAGGTCAAGACGCTGCGCGGCGAACGCATCGCAGAAGAATTCCAGCAGATCGTGAGCGACTACGTCGCGCGCAAGTACGGCAAGGCACAAGCCTCGGCCTGAGCGCCCGCCGCGTATCGGGCGCCGCCGCGTGACGCGCGCGCTTGATACGGACAACCGACCATCGACATTCGCACAAAACGTATCGCAATGACTGAACAGAAAAGAAAGCCCGAAAAGCTCACCGGTGTGAAGGGCATGAACGACATCCTGCCGCAGGACGCAGGGCTGTGGGACTTCTTCGAAACGACCGTGAAGTCCATGCTCCGTTCGTACGGATACCAGAACATCCGCACGCCGATCGTCGAGCACACGCAGCTTTTCACGCGCGGCATCGGTGAAGTGACCGATATCGTCGAAAAAGAGATGTACAGCTTCACCGACGCGCTCAACGGCGAACAGCTCACGATGCGCCCGGAAAACACCGCGGCGGTCGTGCGCGCGTCGATCGAGCACAACATGCTCTACGACGGTCCGAAGCGTCTGTGGTACATCGGCCCGATGTTCCGTCACGAGCGCCCGCAGCGTGGCCGCTATCGCCAGTTCCATCAGGTGGGCGTGGAAGCGCTGGGCTTCGCGGGCCCGGATGCGGACGCGGAAATCATCCTGATGTGCCAGCGTCTGTGGGACGACCTCGGTCTGACCGGCATCAAGCTGGAGATCAACTCGCTGGGTCTGGCCGAAGAGCGCGCCGCGCACCGCGTCGAACTCATCAAGTACCTCGAACAGCACGTCGATCTGCTCGATGAAGACGGCAAGCGTCGCCTGTATACGAACCCGCTGCGCGTGCTCGACACCAAGAACCCCGCGCTTCAGGAAATGGCCGACAAGGCGCCGAAACTGATCGACTTCCTCGGCGAGGAATCGAAGGCGCACTTCGAAGGCCTGCAGCGCATCCTGAAGTCGAACAACATTCCGTTCAAGATCAATCCGCGTCTGGTGCGCGGTCTCGATTATTACAATCTGACCGTGTTCGAATGGGTGACCGACAAGCTCGGCGCGCAGGGGACGGTGGCGGCCGGCGGCCGTTACGATCCGCTGATCGAGCAGCTGGGCGGCAAGCCCACGGCCGCGTGCGGCTGGGCGATGGGCATCGAGCGCATTCTCGAACTGCTCAAGGAAGAGAACCTCGTACCGGAAGCCGAAGGCTGCGACGTGTACGTCGTGCATCAGGGCGAAGCCGCGCGCGAGCAGGCGTTCATCGTCTCGGAGCGTCTGCGCGACACGGGTCTGGACGTCATCCTCCATTGCAGCGCGGACGGCCAGTCGGCCAGCTTCAAATCGCAGATGAAGCGCGCGGATGCAAGCGGCGCGGCGTTCGCAGTGGTGCTCGGCGACGACGAAGTGGCGCAGGGCGTGGCCGGTGTGAAGGCGCTGCGTGGCAGTGCCGCAGAGGCCCGCAGCGAGCAACAAACGGTAGCCTTTGAGGACTTGACCGAATATCTGATCAATGCGATGGTTGCATCCGCCGAAGACGGCGAGGACTGATCGCACCGCGCAGATCGGGCGTATTTGATCAAGTTGGTGGCGCGCCGCTTTGTCCGCATTGCCCTGCATTGACCGGCGTGGCGCGCCCGAAAACAGGCTTCAAAATAAACGAGGAATCGCTACGCGATGAGTTACCACGACGAACAGGAATCGATCGAGAGTTTCAAGGCATGGTGGACGCAGTGGGGCAACGCGACCACGTGGCTCGTGCTGATCGTTCTGCTCGCGCTCGCGGCGTGGAATGGCTGGAACTTCTGGCAACGCCGTCAGGCAGCCGAAGCGGCTGTGCTGTACGACCAGGTCCAGCAGGCTTCCACGGGCGGCGACAAGGCACTGCTTACGCGCGTTGCCAGCGACATGGAAGACCGCTTCGGCGGTACGGCGTACGCGCAGATGACCGCGCTCACGGTTGCGAAGTCGCTGTATATGGCGGGCGACACGGCGGGCGCGAAGGCGCAACTGCAATGGGCCGCCGACCACGCGAAGGACGAGGAATTCCGCCAGATCGCCAAGCTGCGCCTTGCATCGGTGCTGCTCGACGAGAAGGCCTACGATCAGGGTCTCGCGTTGATTCCGCAACCGGATTCGGGTCCGTTCAAGGGTGTCGTGGCCGATGGCCGCGGCGACCTGCTCGCGGCGGCCGGCAAGCGCGACGACGCGCGCACGGCCTACAAGCTCGCGCTCGACAGCCTGCCCAAGACCGACGCCTCCGAGCGTCAACTGGTCCAGTTCAAGCTCGACGCGCTGGGCGGCTAACGCGCTGCTGCCGTTGAACGCAACATCATTCAATCAACTCCATTCATGCTTCGCTCACCGATGAATCTGCTGAAACGATCCGTTGTGCCCCTCGCTTGCGCGATGACCGTTCTCGCACTGGCGGCTTGCTCGTCGACCAAAGACGAGCGCCGCGTGCCGGTGCCGCTGACCGAGTTCAAGCCGGTGCTGGACGTCCAGCAGGTGTGGAAGGCTAGCGTCGGCAAGGCCGGCCGCTATCTGTTCTCGCCGGTTGCTGTGGGCGACAACGTCTACGCTGCAGGCGCCAATGGCTCGGTCGCGAAGATCGACGCGCAAACGGGCAAGGAAGTCTGGAGTGTCAAGCTCAAGGACGACCTGTCGGCGGGCGTGGGCAGCGACGGCAACCTGACGGCCGTCGGTGGCCTGAAGGGCGATGTGTACGTGCTCGATTCGAACGGCAAGCTCTCGTGGCAAGCCAGGGCGCCGGGCGAGATCATCTCGCCGCCGCTGGTCGGCAACGGACTCGTGGTGGTGCGCACGATCGACGGCCAGGTGGTCGCGTTCAACGCTCAGACGGGCGAGCAGAAGTGGGCGTATCGCAACCGCGCCGTGCCGCTGAATCTGCGCGTCTCGGCCGGCATGACCTTCGCGGGCGACCAGGCGGTGCTCGCGGGCTTCCCGGGCGGCGCGTTCTCGGCGATCAACCTGCAAAGCGGCGACGCTTTCTGGGAAACGCCGGTCTCGTATCCGAAGGGCGTGACGGAAGTCGAGCGTATCAATGACGTGAGCGGTCCGCCCACGCTGATCGGCGCAACGACTTGCGCAGTCACGTTCCAGGGACAGCTGGGCTGTTTCGACGCCAACTCGGGCCGTCCGATGTGGGAAAAGCCGTTCTCGAGCACGAGCGGCATCGCCCAGGACGACACCGCGGTGGTCGGCGGCGACGACTGGTCGGTGGTGAAGGCCTACAACGTCGCAACCGGCGCGCAGACGTGGAGTACCGACAAGCTCAAGAACCGCGACGTCAGCGTCCCGGCGATGCTGGGCCACGCGGTGGCGGTGGGCGACTACCAGGGCTACGTGCACTTCCTTTCGCTCGACGACGGCAGCTTCGTCTCGCGCGTGAAGACCGACGGCAGCCCGATCACGGCGGCGCCGGTGCTGGCCGGCAACACGCTGGTGGTGCAGACGAAGGACGGCGACCTCTACGGTCTGCGTCCGCGCTGATCGAACCCTGACACCCGGCGGTGCGCCGCCGGGTGTCGCTTCGAGGGGCCGCGCCCGCGGGCGGCGGCCTCTTGTGTTTTTCCGGCGTGCATCGGTGGAGTCTTGCTGCATGCCGCCCGCGAACCCCATGAGACGACGGATGGCCGGGGCGGCTACACCCGGTGTTCCAGTCGAACGCCGAAGCGCATGGGCCGCTTCGGGCTGGTCGGTGCGAAATAAGCTATCGCACTGGGGCCGGCAATCGGGCGCTCGGCCCGATTCGTGATAATTTGCAACTATTGCAGCATCTGCGGGCACTCATAGCAGACGCTTGCCGCGCAGCGCGCCGGACGTCCCGGCGCCGCGCCTTACTGTAGAAAAGATCAGATGAAACCCGTAATCGCCCTCGTCGGGCGCCCCAATGTGGGGAAATCCACGCTCTTCAACCGGCTCACGCGTTCGCGCGATGCGCTGGTGGCTGATTTGCCCGGTCTCACGCGCGACCGCCACTATGGCGAAGGACGCACGGGCGATCGCGCCTATCTGGTGGTCGACACCGGCGGTTTCGAGCCGGTCGCCAAGGATGGCATCCTGCACGAAATGGCGCGCCAGACGCGCCAGGCGGTCGAGGAAGCCGACATCGTCGTGTTTATCTGCGACGGCCGTAACGGCCTCGCGCCGCAGGACAAGCACATCGCCGATTACCTGCGCAAGACCGGCCGCCCGATCTTCCTGGTGGTCAACAAGGCCGAAGGCATGAAGTACAGCACGGTGGCTGCCGACTTCTATGAACTCGGTCTGGGCGATCCGCGCGCGATCTCCGCGGCGCACGGCGACGGCGTGACGGAAATGATCAACGAGGCGCTCGAACAGGCCTACGCCGATCGTCCGGAACTGGACGAGGACGACGTCGGCAAGCATGGCGTCAAGATCGCCATCGTTGGCCGTCCGAACGTGGGCAAGTCCACGCTCGTCAATACGCTGATCGGCGAAGACCGCGTGATCGCGTTCGACATGCCGGGCACGACGCGCGATTCGATCTACGTGGACTTCGAGCGCAACGGCAAGAAATACACGTTGATCGACACGGCCGGTCTGCGCCGCCGTGGCAAGGTGTTCGAAGCGATCGAGAAGTTCTCGGTCGTGAAGACGCTGCAGTCGATCGCCGACGCCAACGTGGTGATTCTGCTGCTCGACGCGCACCAGGAAATCTCGGACCAGGACGCGCATATCGCGGGCTTCGTGGTCGAGCAGGGCCGCGCGCTGGTGGTGGGCGTGAACAAGTGGGACGGCATGGACGATCACGCGCGTGAACGCACCAAGCATCACCTGCAACGCAAGCTCAAGTTCCTCGACTTCGCGGAAATGCGCTTTATCTCGGCGACGGAAAAGTTCGGTATTGGCCCGCTGATGCGCTCGGTCGACGACGCCTATGCCGCCGCGATGGCCAAGCTGCCGACGCCGAAGCTCACGCGCGCGCTGATCGAGGCAGTCGAATTCCAGCAGCCGCGCCGTCGCGGCCCGGTTCGTCCGAAGCTGCGCTATGCGCACCAGGGGGGGCAGAACCCGCCGATTATCGTGGTCCACGGCAATGCGCTCGACGCGGTCACGGAAACCTACAAACGCTATCTGGAGAACCGCTTCCGGGAAACTTTCTCGCTGAAGGGCACTCCATTGCGCATAGAGTTTCGTTCTTCGACGAACCCCTACACCGAAAAGAACTGAGCTGTGTCCGCTACCGCGCATTGACGCACATAATGGCGCGATCAGGCCGTCTGGCCGGGCCGCCGCCAGCGTCGCGGGGTAACGAGAATCAGCTATAGTGTAGCGATTGGTGGTGGATTTCTTTTTCTTCACCCCAATATAAGTTAAACCTGCAAAAAAATACGGAGTTTGCTATGAGCAACAAAGGGCAACTGTTACAAGACCCGTTTCTGAACGCGCTGCGCAAGGAGCACGTGCCTGTTTCGATCTACCTGGTCAACGGCATCAAGCTTCAGGGGAACATTGAATCGTTCGACCAGTACGTCGTGTTGCTCCGTAATACGGTTACGCAAATGGTTTACAAGCACGCCATTTCCACGGTGGTCCCGGCCCGTCCGGTGAATTTCCACCCGGATTCGGAAGCGTCCTGACCCATGACGCGGCCGGTCCGGGGTGCCTCGCAGGCGCTTCGAGACCGGCCGTTTCCATTTTGATACCAGCTAATTTGATCAACGCCGCACTTGTCGGCATCGACTTCGGTAAGACCGACTTCGAAGCCAGCCTCGAAGAACTCAGCCTGCTCGCCAAAAGCGCGGGCGCCACGCCCGCTGTCACGCTCACCGGACGCCGTTCCAGCCCCGACGCCGCCATGTTCATCGGCAGCGGCAAGGCCGAGGAACTGCGTCTCGCCTGTGAAGCGAACGACATCGAAATCGTCATTTTCAATCACGCGCTGTCGCCCGCCCAGCAACGTAATCTGGAGCGCGCACTCGGCCGCCGCGTGGTGGACCGCACAAGCCTCATTCTCGACATCTTCGCGCAACGCGCACGCAGCCACGAAGGCAAGCTGCAGGTCGAACTCGCCCAGCTCCAATACCTCGCTACGCGCCTCGTGCGCGCCTGGACTCACCTTGAGCGTCAGAAGGGCGGTATCGGTCTGCGCGGCCCGGGCGAAACGCAGCTCGAAACCGACCGTCGACTGATCGGCGAGCGCATCAAGATGCTGCAGGGCAAGCTCGCCAAACTGCGCCGTCAGCACGGCACGCAGCGTCGTCAGCGCGAACGCACGCGCACCATGAGCGTGTCGCTCGTCGGCTATACGAACGCGGGCAAGTCCACGCTCTTCAATGCGCTCACCAAGGCGCAGGCCTACGCCGCCGACCAGCTGTTCGCCACGCTCGACACGACCTCGCGGCGCGTGTGGCTCGGCGACGAAGTCGGCCAGATCGTGCTGTCCGATACCGTGGGTTTCATCCGCGAACTGCCTCACCAACTGGTGGCGGCTTTTCGCGCGACGCTACAGGAAACCGTGCAGGCCGATCTGCTGCTGCACGTGGTCGATGCGTCGAGCGCGGTGCGTCTGGACCAGATCGATCAGGTCAACGACGTGTTGCACGAGATCGGCGCCGATACCATCCGTCAGGTGCTGGTGTTCAACAAGATCGACGCCGTGCCCGAACTGGCGGCCCGAGGCGGGACGGTCGAGCGGGACGAGTATGGTAATATTTCGCGCGTCTTTTTGAGCGCGCGCACGGGCGTCGGACTGGATGCGCTGCGCGCCGCCATTGCCGAAATCGCGACTGCCGAACCGCTCGTCGAGCCGTCGCAGCCGCAGGCCGCCGCCGACTGGAGTCCGCTGTCGCACGAACCCAGCAGGGAACCCGAGCACGGCCGCTGAACCCAAACCGGCAGCGCCCGGCGTCGCCCTTGGGGCGCGCGGGCGCACTTCCACGCACATGACCCGCTGTCTACTCTGGTGAACGAACACAGGTGAACGATTACAACAAGCGGACTGGCTGGCGCACGCGTGCCATTTTCTCGCTGAACGACCCGCGATGGGGCCGCGGCGAGGGCAATGGCCAGCGTAACGACGACACACGGCGTCCCCCAGGTAATAACGGCAACAACGGTGGCGGCCAGGGCGACGGTCCGCCTGATCTCGACGAAATGTGGCGCGAGTTCAATCGCCGCCTGTCGTCGTTCTTCGGCAAGAAGGGCAAGGGGCCTGGCGGCCTCGGTCCGCGTCCGGACAACGGTCATGGCGCACGCATCGGCGTGGGCATCGTGCTGGGCGTGCTGATCGCCATTTACGTGGGCAGCGGCGTGTTCATCGTTCAGGACGGCCAGGCCGGCGTGGTGCTGCAGTTCGGCCAGTATCGCCACAGCGTCGGTCCCGGCGTGCATTGGCGCATGCCGTTCCCGTTCCAGGCGCACGACATCGTGAACGTTGGTCAGATCCGCAGCGTCGAGATCGGCCGCAACAATCCGGTGCGTCCGTCCGGCGTGAAAGACGCGTCCGTCATCACGCATGACGGCGACATTCTCGATGTGCGTCTGATCGTCCAGTACCAGGTCAAACAGCCTACCGATTACCTGTTCCGCAGCGTCGATCCCGATCTCACCGTGAGCCAGGCCGCACAGGCGGCCGTGCGCTCGGTGGTGGGCGCGCATAGCACCAACGATCTGCTTTACGCGGACCGCGAACCGATCCGCGCGCAACTCGCCGATACGATCCAGCACGCGCTCGATCAGTACAAGACGGGGCTTGGCGTGGTGGGCGTGACGATCCAGAGCGTGGCCGCGCCCGATCGCGTGCAGGCCGCCTTCGACGACGAAGCCAAAGCCCATCAGGACCGCGAACGCTCGAAGCGCGACGCGCAGGCTTATGCCGATCAACTCCTGCCGCGCGCGCAAGCCGACGGCGCCAAACTGATCGACGACGCCCGGGCCTATAGCGACCGCGTGGTCGAGCAGGCGCAGGGCGACGCCCAGCGCTTCAACAGCGTCTACGAGCAGTACGCGAAGGCTCCGGCCGTGATTCGCGAGCGCATGTACCTGGATACGATGCAGCATATCTACTCGAATACGACGAAGGTGTTCGTCGACAGCAAGTCGGGCAATAACGTGATCTATCTGCCGCTCGACAAGATCGTCGACGCGACGCGTCAGCGCGCGGCCGCAGCGGTGGCGGCGTCGAGTGCAGCGACTGCCGGTGCGCCCGCGGCGAACGGCGCAAGCGACGCGAACGGCAATGCGGCTTCCGCACCCGCGGTGAATAGCTCGAACAACGATTCGCAGCAGAACGCCCAGCCGCAGAGCGCATCACAAGGCGCACAGCAGCAGGGCGCTGCGCCGGCGACTTCGGCCAGCGACGCCGCGCAGGCTGCCAGCGACGCCTTCCGTTCGCGCGACGCGCTGCGTTCGCGCGGTCGCGAAGACGACGTGCAATAAGGGGCGCCGACATGAACAAGATCATTGCGTTCGTCGTTGCCTTCGTGGTGGTGGTGCTGGTGGCGTCGTCGTCGGTGTTCGTCGTCGATCCGCGCCACGTGGCCGTGGTGTCGTCGTCGGGCGGCTCGAAGGCCTCGCTTGCCGAGCCGGGCCTGCATGTGAAGCTGCCGCCGCCGTTCCAGACCGCGACTTTGCTCGACACCCGCATCCAGGCGTTCGATGCGCCTGACGCCGACCGCTACACGACTTCGGACAAGACCGAACTGCTGGTGAACCCGGTCGTGCGCTATCGCATCGGCGAGCCGCTCAAGCTTTTCGCGGCCACCAAGGGCGATCCGCAGACGCTCGCCGATCGTCTCGCTTCGCTGTCGCGCGACGCACTGTCCGACGCGTTCTCGAAGGTCACGCTCACCGACGCGCTCGCGCAGCAAGAAGCCATCGCCAGCCGCGCCCGCGACGAGTTGAAGGCCGCTGCCGCGCCGCTGGGCATCGAGGTGATCGATATCGAACTCACGCGCATCGACTATCCGAGCGAACTCGCCGACGTGGTCTACAAACGCATGAGCGCCGCGCGCGAGCAGGCTGCCGCCGACGAGCGCGCCAAGGGCGCGGCCGAAGCACAGCAGATCAAGGACGATGCGCAGCGCAAGCAGCAAGGCGCGATCGCCGATGCGTACAGCCAGGCGCAGGCCATCAAGGGCGAAGGCGATGGCAAGGCCGCCTCGATCGCAGCGCAGGCGTTTGGCCGCGATCCGGACTTCTACCGCTTCTACCAAAGCATGCAGGCATACCGCGAGAGCTTCAAGCCGGGCGACGTCGTCGTGGTCGATTCGTCGAGCGACTTCTTCCGCTTCATGCGCAGTCCCAATGCAGACGCGCCGTCGGCTCCCGCCGCACCGCGCAAACACTAAACGAGACACAGGCGTCGCGCGCGTGCGCGGCGCATTTTCATCGCATGGACATAGCCGGCTCCCTGTTGCTCGCGATCGCATTGATGCTGATTATCGAGGGCATGTTCCCGTTCGTCTTCCCGACGGCGTGGCGCGACACTTTCCGTAGAATTGCGGAACGGCCGCCGCATCACATCCGGATCGGCGGGCTGATCGTGATGGGACTCGGTCTCGTGCTGCTGATGCTCGCCACCTGAATTCAAGGCGTGCGCCGCGAGGCGTTCGCCGTTTCTATCGTCCGGCCCGCGCAGGGCGTGCGTTCGCGCGCGTTGTCGTTGCGTTTTAACGCTGCATTACCGTTGCAGCCTTCGCGCGGCCCTTATCGTCGTAGGATTTCCCCGATGTCGACCTGGTTACTCCCCGAGAATATCGCCGACGTGCTGCCGTCCGAGGCGCGCAAGATCGAAGAGCTGCGCCGCCGCCTGCTGGACCGCTTCCGCGCTTACGGCTACGAAATGGTCATGCCGCCGCTGCTCGAATACATCGAGTCGCTGCTGGTCGGCAGCGGGCGCGATCTCGATCTGCGCACCTTCAAGCTGGTCGATCAGCTGTCGGGCCGAACGCTCGGCCTGCGTGCCGACATGACGCCGCAAGTGGCGCGCATCGACGCTCACCTGTTGAATCGTCAGGGCGTGACGCGCCTGTGCTACGCGGGCAATGTGCTGCATACGCGCCCGCGCGGCCTGCACGCCACGCGCGAGCAGATCCAGATCGGCGCTGAAATCTACGGCCATGCCGGTCTTGAAGCCGACCTCGAAATCCAGCAACTGCTGCTCGACGCGCTGCGTCTCGCGGGCCTCACGAAGGTGCGTCTGGACCTCTCGCACGCGGGCGTGCTCGCGGCGATCTTCGAAGCCGATCCGGCGGCCGCCGCGCTCGGCGACGCACTGTATGAAGCGCTCGCAGGAAAGGACGTACCGCGTCTGGCCGAACTCACGGCCAGGCTGCAGCCGGTCTCGCGCGACGCGCTGCGCGCGCTGCCGTCGCTCTACGGCGACGCGAGCGTGATCGACGAAGCGCGCGAGCGTCTGCCGGCGCTGCCGGGCATCGCCCGCGCACTCGACGATCTCTCGTTCCTGATGGGCGAAATCGAAGGCGCGGAACTGATGCTCGACCTCGCCGATCTGGGCGGCTACGCCTATCACAGCGGCGTGATGTTTTCCGCGTATGTCGATGGGGTGCCGAACGCGGTCGCGCGCGGCGGCCGCTACGACAAGGTGGGCGAGGCCTATGGCCGCGCACGCGCGGCGACGGGTTTCTCGCTCGATCTGCGCGAAGTGGCGCGTATTTCGCCGGTCGAAGCGCGCAGCAGCGCGATCCTCGCGCCGTGGCGTCACGACGAGGCGCTGCGCGCCGCGGTCGTGGCCCTGCGCAACGGGGGCGAAGTGGTGATCCAGGCGCTGCCGGGGCACGAACACGATATGGACGAATTTGCCTGCGACCGCGTGCTGGTCGAGCGTGATGGCGCCTGGGTGGTGGAAGCGCGCAGCGCCTGAAATGCCCGCTGAATGGCGCAAAAACGGAGCGCGAAGGCGGCAGACAAGATGCGTCGCCAACCTGCATGCCGTTGAGTGCAAACGGAAATTCCGCGAATTTCGGGAAAAAATGGCGGCCTCGCCGCTGAACCCAGGTAGAATACGTTTTTAACCAGCTAACGAAACACCATGTCTGCCAGCGCAGTGAATGTAACCCCGGGACGCAACGTCGTCGTCGTGGGCACCCAATGGGGCGATGAAGGCAAGGGCAAGATCGTCGACTGGCTGACGGACCACGCGCAAGGCGTGGTGCGTTTCCAGGGCGGTCATAACGCCGGCCACACTCTCATCATCGGCGGCAAGAAGACCATCCTCCGACTGATCCCGTCGGGCATCATGCGCGCCGGCGTCGCCTGCTACATCGGCAACGGCGTGGTGCTCTCGCCCGAGGCCCTGTTCAAGGAAATCGGCGAACTCGAAGAAGCGGGCATCGACGTCCAGAAGCGCCTCTTCATCTCCGAAGCCACCACCCTGATCCTGCCGTACCACATTGCCATCGACCAGGCGCGCGAAGCCAAGCGCGGCGCCGCGAAGATCGGTACGACCGGTCGCGGCATCGGCCCGGCTTACGAAGACAAGGTGGCGCGCCGCGGCATGCGCGTGCAGGACCTGTTCGAGCCGGAAAACTTCGCTGCCCGTCTGCGCGAAAACCTCGACTACCACAACTTCGTGCTCACTCAGTATCTGGGCGCGCCGGCTGTCGACTATCAGCAGACGCTCGACACGATGCTGTCGTACGCCGACCGTCTCAAGCCGATGGTGACGGACGTTTCGCGTCGTCTTTATGACGTGAACAACGAAGGCGGCAACCTGCTGTTCGAAGGCGCGCAAGGCACGCTGCTCGACATCGACCACGGCACGTATCCGTTCGTCACGTCGAGCAACTGCGTCGCTGGCGCGGCTTCGGCAGGCGCAGGCGTTGGTCCGCAAAAGCTGAACTACGTTCTCGGCATCACCAAGGCGTACTGCACGCGCGTCGGTTCGGGTCCGTTCCCGAGCGAGCTGTATGACGCCGACAACGCCGATCGCCAGGAAGAAGTGGGCCTTACGCTTGCGAAGGTCGGCAAGGAATTCGGTTCGGTCACGGGCCGTCCGCGCCGCACCGGCTGGCTCGACGCCGCCGCGTTGCGCCGCTCGATCCAGATCAACGGCGTGACGGGCCTGTGCATCACCAAGCTCGATGTGCTCGACGGTCTCGAAGAAGTGAAGCTGTGCGTCGGCTACAAGGTCGATGGCAAGGATGTCGACATCCTCCCGCGCGGCGCTTCTCAGGTTGCAGCGTGCGAGCCGGTCTACGAAACGTTCGAAGGCTGGAAGGAAAGCACGATCGGCGTGACACAGTTCGACGCACTTCCGAAGAGCGCCCAGGCCTACCTCACGCGCGTGCAGGAAGTCGCTGGCGTGCCGATCGACATGGTTTCGACCGGCCCGGATCGCGACGAAACGATCCTGCTGCGTCATCCGTTCAAGGTCTAAGTGGCAAGAAGGTAGAAGCATAAGATGATTCAAATGACGGACCCGCGCAACGACGACAAACATCTGTGGGTAGGCTGGGACGAGTATCACCGGCTGATCGAACTGCTCGCGCTCAAGGTGCACGAGTCGCGCTGGAAGTTCGACCAGATCCTGTGTCTGGCTCGCGGCGGTCTGCGCGTGGGCGACCAGCTCTCGCGCATCTACGATCTGCCGCTGGCGATCCTCGCTACCAGCTCGTACCGCGAAGCCGCGGGCACGGAGCAGGGTGAACTGGACATCGCGCAGTACATCACGATGACGCGCGGCGAACTCTCGGGCAACGTGCTGCTGGTCGACGATCTGGTCGATTCGGGCGTCACGCTCGCGCGCGTGCAGGAGCACCTCAAGGCGCGCTACCCGGCGGTGACCGGCGTGCGCTCCGCGGTGCTCTGGTACAAGGGCTGCTCGAAGGTGACGCCGGACTATTTCGTCCAGCATCTGCCGACCAATCCGTGGATCCACCAGCCTTTCGAGGAATGGGACACGGTGCGACCGCACAACCTTGGCGCATGGATCAAGCGCGGTCTGCAGCAGGCGCAGCAGGATTCGCAGAAGTAATTGCGTTGTCCAGCGCAATCGAACGGAGCCTTACGAGGCTCCGTTTTTTTTCGGCGCGAAGCCTTTGCGCACCCGCGTTTGCAGGGCCATCGCACCGATGTCGCACCATGCGGGCAGACGGTGTCCAAGGCGAATGCTAAACTGCGCGGGACTGGAAACGTGACGGGGCCACAACGAACATCCAGCAATCCCTCTGGGTTCCGCCCCCGAGCCGGTTTAGAATAGCGCTCGTTTTTTCCGCCTCAAACGGATCTCCGCGTATATGACAACTAGCACGCACGTGGCAAAACAGCCGCTACCCTCGCTCGCCGTAGCGGCCATCGGCGTGGTGTTCGGCGACATCGGGACGAGTCCGCTGTACTCGCTCAAAGAAGCGTTCAGCCCCGCCCACGGCATTCCCCTCAACGACACGTCGATCCTCGGCGTCATCTCGCTGCTGTTCTGGGCGATCATGATCGTCGTCAGCGTCAAATATGTGCTCATCGTGATGCGCGCCGACAACGCCGGCGAAGGCGGCGTGCTCGCGCTGATGGCGCTGGCGCTGCGCTCGTTCGACCGCAGGAGCAGGGCGGCCGTGGTGCTGACGGCGCTCGGCATCTTCGGCGCCTGTATGTTCTACGGCGACGCGGTGATCACGCCCGCGATCTCCGTGATGTCGGCGGTTGAAGGCCTGGAGCTTGCCGCGCCCAAACTCACGCATCTGGTTCTGCCGATCACGATGGTAATCCTGATCGCGCTGTTCTGGATCCAGCGCCACGGCACCTCGCTGGTGGGCCGCCTGTTCGGCCCGATCATGGTGCTGTGGTTCGTGACGATCGCCGTGCTCGGCCTCTCGCGGATCGTGCAGCAGCCGGGTGTGATTGCCGCGCTCAATCCGTACTACGCCATTACCTTCATGGGCGCGCATCTGCTGCAGGCCTACGTGGTGCTCGGCTCGGTGGTGCTGGTGCTGACCGGCGCGGAAGCGCTCTACGCCGATATGGGCCACTTCGGCGCGAAGCCGATCCGCTTCGCCTGGTACGTGCTGGTAATGCCCTCGCTCGTGCTCAACTATTTCGGTCAGGGCGCACTGCTGATGCAGGACCATCACGCGATCGAAAATCCGTTCTTCCTGCTCGCCCCGGACTGGGCGCTGCTGCCGCTCGTGGTGCTCTCGACGGTGGCGACGGTGATCGCTTCGCAGGCGGTGATTTCGGGCGCGTATTCGCTTACGAGCCAGGCCATCCTGCTGGGCTACGTGCCGCGCATGAAGGTGCTGCACACGTCGGATATGGCGATTGGCCAGATCTACGTGCCGGTCGTGAACTGGATGCTGCTCTTCATCATCCTGTGCATCGTGGTGGCCTTCAAGAGTTCGGATAATCTGGCGGCCGCCTACGGTATCGCCGTGACCGCCACGATGGTGATTACCACCGTGCTGGTCGCCGTCGTCATGACGAAGGTGTGGAAGTGGAACCGCGCTCTGGTCGCCGGCATCATCGCGGTGCTGCTGGCCGTCGATCTGGGCTTCTTCGGCGCGAATCTGCTAAAGGTCGAAGAGGGTGGCTGGCTGCCGCTGGGAATCGGCGCGCTGCTGTTCTTCCTGCTGATGACCTGGTTCAAGGGGCGCATGATCGTCAAGGAGCGCACGGCTGCCGACGGTATTCCGCTGATGCCGTTCCTGCAGGGCCTGCTGGCGCACCCGCCGCATCGCGTGTCGGGCACGGCCATCTATCTCACGGGTAGCGACACGCTCGTGCCGGTGAGCCTGCTGCACAACCTCAAGCACAACAAAGTGCTGCACGAGCGCACGATCTTCCTCACTTTCAGGATCCGTGACATTCCTTATGTGTCGAATGCCGAGCGTTTGAACGTGCGTGATATTGGCGGCGGACTTTATCTCGTGAAGGCCGATTACGGTTTCAACGAGACGCCGGACGTGAAGGCCGTGCTCGAAGAGGTGGGCCGCGCACAGGGCCTGTTGTTCGAGATGATGGACACGTCGTTCTTTATCGCGCGCGAGACCGTGGTGCCGACTCAACTGCCCGGCATGTCGATCTTCCGCGAGCGCATCTTCGCGTGGATGCACCAGAACGCCGCGAAGCCGACCGACTTCTTCAGCATTCCCGCCAATCGCGTGGTGGAGCTGGGGACGAAGATCGAGATTTAAAAATGGCTTCGGCGCGTGCCGGAGCCAGACGTAAAAAAGGCGCCGTGAGGCGCCTTTTTTCGTTGCGTGAATTCGTTGCGTCAACAACGGAGTACGCGCACGCCGCGAGCCCCGAGGCTCGCGGCTCACCTGCTTATCGCTTGAGCTTGGCGAACGCGGCCGCCATCGCGCCGGCCGGTTCCGCGTCGCGCGAACGCTGACCGCCGCGATTCGCGTTGCCGCCGCGATCATTGCGATCGCGGTTTCCGCCCGCGCCACCCGCACCCGCGCCGCCGCTACGCTGCGCGGCGCTGGCCGGATCATCGTCCATACGCATGGTGAGTGCGATACGCTGGCGCTTCACGTCGACGTCGAGCACCTTCACTTTCACGACCTGGCCGGCTTTCACGACTTCGTGCGGGTCCTTGATGAACTTCGTCGACAACGCTGAAACGTGCACCAGACCGTCCTGATGCACGCCCACGTCGACGAACGCGCCGAATGCGGCCACGTTGGTCACGACGCCTTCGAGCACCATGCCTGGCACGAGATCCGAGACCTTCTCGACGCCGTCGCGGAAGGTCGCCGTCTTGAACTCGGGACGCGGGTCGCGGCCCGGCTTTTCAAGTTCGCTGAGAATGTCGCGCACGGTCGGCAGACCGAAACGTTCATCGACGAATTCCGCGGGCGAAAGTCCGGATAGCGCTTCGCGATTGCCCAGTACGTCGCCGATGGAGCGCTTGATCTTCGCGAGCATGCGTTCGACGACTGGATACGCTTCCGGGTGAACCGACGAGCGATCGAGCGGATTGTCGCCGCTGTTGATGCGCAGGAAGCCCGCGGCCTGCTCGAAGGTCTTGTCGCCCAGGCGCGGCACCTTCTTCAGATGCTCGCGCGACGGGAAGGGACCGTTCGCGTCACGGTAATCGACGATATTGCGTGCGAGCGTCGAGTTCAGACCCGAGACGCGCGCGAGCAACGCCACGGAAGCCGTGTTCGCGTCCACGCCCACCGCGTTCACGCAGTCCTCGACCACCGCATCGAGCGAGCGCGCCAGTTCGCGCTGGTTCACATCGTGCTGATACTGGCCCACGCCAATCGCCTTAGGCTCGATTTTCACGAGTTCGGCGAGCGGGTCCTGCAGGCGGCGCGCGATCGACACCGCGCCCCGCAGCGAGACGTCCATGTCCGGGAATTCCTTCGCCGCCAGTTCGGACGCCGAATAAACCGATGCGCCGGCTTCCGACACCACGATCTTTTGCAGCTTCAGTTCCGGATGCTTCGCAATCAGTTCGCTGGCGAGCTTGTCGGTTTCGCGCGAGGCGGTGCCGTTGCCGATGCTGATGAGCTCCGCCTGCGTCTGCGCGGCGATGCGCGCGAGCCTGGCGAGCGAGCCGCCCCAGTCGCGGCGCGGCTCGTGCGGATAGATTGTGTCGGTTGCCAGCACCTTGCCGGTGCGATCGACCACGGCTACCTTCACGCCCGTGCGCAGACCCGGATCGAGGCCGATCACGGCCTTCGGACCAGCCGGCGCGGCCAGCAGCAGATCCTTGAGGTTGCGCGCGAACACGCGGATCGCTTCGTTTTCGGCCTGCTCGCGCAGGTTGGTCAGCAGTTCGTTTTCGAGATGCGGCTGCACCTTGACGCGCCAGCACCAACGGCACACATCCGAGAGCCACTTGTCGCCCGGACGGCCCTGGTTGGCGATGCCGAAGTGACGTGCGATAAGCCCCTCGCCCGGATGCGGGGTCTGCGTGTCGAGTTCGCCGCCAAGGCCCAGCTTCACCATCAGCACCCCGGCGTTACGGCCGCGGAACAGGGCGAGCGCGCGGTGCGACGGCACGGTCTTGATGGTTTCGGAGTAGTCGTAGTAGTCGCGGAACTTTTCGCCTTCCTCATTTTCCTTGCCTTCGACCACGCTCGACATCACCACGCCCTGGTTGTGCAGCCAGTCGCGCAGCTTGCCCAGCAGCTCGGCGGTTTCGCCGAACTGCTCCGAGAGAATGTCGCGCGCGCCGTCGAGCGCGGCCTTGATGTCGGCGACGCCCTTTTCGGCGTCCACGTATTGCGCGGCTTCGGTCTGCGGGTCGAGCAGCGGATTCGCCAGTAGTGCGTCGGCGAGCGGTTGGAGGCCAGCTTCGCGCGCGATCTGCGCGCGCGTGCGGCGCTTGGGCTTGTAGGGCAGATAGAGGTCTTCGAGAACCTGCTTGCTGTCGGCGGTCTCGATGGCGTTGCGCAGCTCGTCGGTGAGCTTGCCTTGCTCTTCGATGCTCGCGAGGATCGCGGCGCGGCGGTCTTCGAGCTCGCGCAGATAGATCAGCCGCTCTTCGAGCGTGCGCAGTTGCGTATCGTCGAGATTGCCCGTGACTTCCTTGCGGTATCGGGCGATGAACGGAACGGTCGCTCCTTCGTCGAGAAGCTGGACGGCGGCCGCCACCTGACGCGGCTGTACGGTCAGTTCGCTGGCGATACGCTGGACGATCTTGAGTGCTACGGTTTCCGTCATAGGGTCTGGATATTCCTGCGAGGATCGGTTTGCGGTGCGGCCCGGCTTGCCGGAAACTTCTACGATATCGGCACGGCAGGCGGCGCGGCAACCGGCGGGAGAGGGCTGGGAGAGCGCGCCCGCCGGCCAGTGGAGCGGGGCATTTTGCCATAAATGGCGGGGCGCTCAACTCGCGGGGTGTTAGAATTTGCGGCATGTTCCGCTGCCCTCAGAAGACGTTGAACCCATCCCGCTTTGTTTCTGTCAGGTCCCGTGCGCGCGCAGGCGCGGCATGGCGGACCACCGCCCGCGCGGCGGCTTGTGCTGTCGCCATGCTGGCTGCGGCGAGTGTTCCGGCCCTCGCGCAGGAGGCAGCAGCCCCCGGGGTGGTTTCCGGCGTCGATGCGACGGCAGGTGGCGCGCAAGGCGCACGCCCGGCGTCCGGCGCGCTCGTGCCGCCCGCTGCATCTGACGTGCGGGCGAACGAGAGCGACAGCAACGCGGCCATTCAGAACGACTTCGCCGCACGCCAGAAGGTGCTTGATCGTCGTACGGCGGAAAACAACTATCAATACGGCGTGGCGCAGCACAACTGCTACGACACGTTTTTCGTGAATCACTGTCTGGGTAAGGCGCGCGATGCGATGCGCGTGGTGCAGGCGGACATCCGCCACCAGCAGCTGGCGCTCGACGAAGAGCAGCGTGCCGATAACGCGCGCCGCCGCGACGAGCAGGCCGCGTTGCAGCGCGCGCGCGAACAGGCGGATGCGCCTCAACGCGCCGCCAACGAAGCCGCTAGCGCGCAGGCATTCGAGGACAAGCAACGGCAGCACGCGCTCGATCAGGCGCAGCGTCAGGCGGAAGCTCCGCAACGTGCGGCGAACGAGCAGGCGTTCAAGCAAAAGCAGCAGCAGCACGCACTGGACCAGGCGCAGCGCGACGGCGCGGCGGCGCAGTCGCAGCGCGACGCCAACCAGGCAGCGTACGACAAGAAGCAGTCGGACTTCCAGAGCAAGCTGGATCAGGCGCGCCGCGAAGGCCAGCAGAAGGCTCAGGAGCGTGCCGAGAAGGCGCAGAAGTTCGAGCAGAAGCAGGCAGACGCGGCGAAGCACGCGTCCGACGTCGAAGCGCGTCAGAAGCAGGCCGCCGAGAAGGCGCAGCAACAGCAAAAGCAGCAGCAACAGCAACAGCAGCAGGGCCAGTAATGCCAGCAGTACCCGTACCCGGCAACATCACGTAACACCACGCTTTTTCAGCCAGACAGCAACCTCAGGCGTGCGGCCCTTCGCAAGGTGCACGCCGTTCATGACGAGGAGGCGAGCATGCGCGAGCAACGTGAAGTCAAGAGCGAGGTCCTTCGTGACCGCATTCTGCAACTGGAATCGGAACACGGCGATCTCGACCGTGTGATCGAGCGGATGTGCGAGACGTCGGACTTCGACGATCTCGAATTGCAGAAGCTGAAGAGGCGCAAGCTCAAGCTGAAAGACAACATACTCTTGCTGCAATTGCAGCTGGACCCCGATTTACCGAAGACCTCGAACGGGCACGCCTGATTCCGGGTCCCGGCAGGCGCCGGGGCGCGGCCGCAATCGGGCCGCGCCCCGAGGATCGAGCAGGAACCGCTTGCCTTGAATTCAACGACCGTTTCCCGATCCGGATCTGCACGCGACGATGGCGCGCGCAGAGATGACGCGCGCGCTGCGCAAACGACCTTGGCGCCCGCCCTGAGCGCGCGCCGCGCAGCCGAACTCGAAAACCTGTTCGCCGCCGACGGCCTGCTTGCACGCGAGATTGATGGCTATCGTCCGCGCGCGGCGCAGATCGAAATGGCACGCGCCGTGGCGGCCGCCATGGAAGCCGCTGCGCAGGCCCAGCCCGAGCCGGCTGCGTTCGAGTTGCAGTCGCGTCCTGCGCGCCGTCTCGAACGCGGCGCGCCGACAGCCGTCGCGCCGCAGGCCGAAGAAGCGGCCGAGGCCGCTGCCGGTTCTGGCGACAACACGCTGATCGTCGAAGCCGGCACGGGTACCGGCAAGACCTATGCGTACCTGGTCCCGGCCATGTTGTGGGGCGGCAAGGTGATCGTTTCCACGGGCACCAAGCATTTGCAGGATCAGCTGTTCGCGCGCGACATTCCGACCGTACGCGATGCGCTCGCCGTGCCGGTCAGCATCGCGATGCTCAAGGGCCGCTCGAATTATCTGTGCCATTACTACCTGCAGCGCACCGCCGATAACGGCCGCTTGCCGTCGCGCCAGGAAACCTCGTATCTGCAGGAGATCATCCGCTTCGCGAAGATCACGCGCTCGGGTGACAAGGCCGAGCTTGCGAGCGTGCCGGAAACGGCTGCGGTGTGGTCGATGGTCACGTCCACGCGCGATAACTGCCTGGGCCAGGAATGTCCCAATTACAAGGACTGCTTCGTAATGCAGGCGCGCCGCGAGGCGCAGCAGGCCGACATCGTGGTGGTGAACCACCATCTGTTCTTCGCCGACATCATGCTGCGCGACACCGGTATGGCCGAGTTGCTGCCAAGCGCGAACACCATCATCTTCGACGAAGCGCATCAGTTGCCTGAAACCGCTACGCTATTTTTCGGTGAGACGCTGTCGACCACGCAGTTCCTCGAACTCGCGCGTGATTGCGTCGCCGAAGGTTTGAGCCACGCGCGCGATGCGGTCGAGTGGGTCAAGCTCGCGGCCGGGCTCGAACGTGCGGCGCGCGACGTGCGCCTCGCATTCAAGGAAGACTCGCTGCGTGTTTCGATCACGCAGTTGCCCGAGGATCACCCGCTATTCGATTCGCTCGATGCCTTGCAGACGGAACTGGGCACGCTGGCCAATGCGCTTGCGGGACAGGCCGAGCGGGCGGAGTCGCTGGGCGCATGCCTGCGTCGCGCGCGCGAGTTGCAGGGTGTGCTCAACGGCTGGACGGTGCAGGGCGCCGTGGCTGAAGTCAAGGCGACGGACGGCAAGCGCGAAGCCCAGGGCGAAGAGACCCGCGAATACGCCGACGACGAAAAGGTCCGCTGGGTCGAGGTCTTTTCGCACACGGTGCAACTGCACGAAACGCCTCTGTCGGTCGCGCCGATTTTTGCGAAGCAGCGCGCCGGTGTGCCGCGTACGTGGATCTTCACGTCGGCGACACTCTCGGTGAAGGGTGACTTCACGCACTATGCGGCGCAAATGGGCCTGAGTTCGCGTCGCTCGATGACCCTGCCCAGCCCGTTTGACTATCCGCAACAGGGCTTGCTGTACGTGCCGCGCAACATGCCGCAGCCGTCGTCGCCGCAATTCACCGATGCCGTGTTCGACGCCGCTTTGCCGGCCATCGAGGCATCCGGCGGTGGCGTATTCATGCTGTGCACGACGCTGCGTGCCGTCAACAAGATCGCCGACCGGCTGCGCGACACGATCGAATCGCGCGGCTGGAATACGCCGCTGCTGGTGCAGGGCGACGCAAGCCGCACCGAACTGCTCGAACGCTTCCGTGCCTATGGCAACGCGATTCTGGTGGGTAGCCAGAGCTTCTGGGAGGGCGTGGACGTGCGCGGCGATGCCTTGTCGCTCGTCGTGATCGACAAGCTGCCATTCGCGCCGCCTGACGATCCCGTGCTGGCTGCGCGGCTCGATGCGCTGACCAAAAAAGGCTTGAGCCCGTTCGCGGTTCATCAATTGCCGCAGGCCGTCATTACGCTCAAGCAGGGCGCAGGGCGTCTGATCCGGGCGGAAACCGATCGTGGCGTGCTGATGATCTGCGATACGCGTCTTGTCGATAAGCCCTATGGCCGTCGCATCTGGCAGAGTCTGCCGCCGTTCAAACGCACGCGTGAGATCGAAGTCGTGCAGGCGTTTTTCTCTGGCGAGCAAGAGGCGCAGGAAGGCGCGTAATACGCGCTTGCAGTTGAGAAGAATGGGTTACATGCAACCAGCATGAAATCCATCCTGTTCAGTTCGATGAATGCGCGTTGCGAAACAAAAAAGCCACGAACTTGCGTTCGTGGCTTTTTTGTTTGCCCACCGTGCGTCTGACGTTGACGTCAGGCTGCACGGCGTTTCGCTTCGATGCCCACTGAAGCCGAGGCTCCGCGCGGGCAATGCGCGAATGCAGCTTACTGGCTTGCGCCCGATGCCGGAGCAGCAGCCGAAGCAGCAGCGTCCGAAGCAGCAGCGCCTGCGTCCGAAGCAGCAGCCGTAGCCGAAGCAGCAGCGTCGCTCGCAGCAGCAGCAGCGCCCGAAGCAGCAGCTGCGGAATCCGAAGCAGCAGCAGCCGGTGCCGAAGCAGCGGTCGCATCGCTAGCCGGCGCAGCAGCTTGGTCGCTGCTCTTGTTGCATGCAGCCAGTGCAACAGCTGCCAGCAGGGATGCTACGAGGAGGGATTTCTTCATGATCACGTCCTTTTATGGTTAAAGGTAAGCAACAGCGCAAAATAAAACCGGTAATGTGCCCCAACACCGACCTTGAGCCGCTGGTGGAGATGCACTGCAAGAGCGTGAATCTTCCCTACGGCCTGGGCGGAAATTATAGGCACTTTCGTATCGACCGTCGACAAATCCGGGGACAATACGTTGTCTTTCTCATACAAGCACTATATTAGTACGGTATATCAGCCCGAAGCGCTTAGGCAAGCGCCCCAAGTCGTAACCAGCCCGCACAATACCACTCGTGTAGCAACACTGTCACACTCGAATCGTGTGAGAGTGTTACAAAGCGTTTCCCATCCAGCAAGCGGTTATCGGCAAGTTCCGGCAACCACTTCCTTGCCTCTTTGAGCAAGTACTGTTCCCCGTTCAGGTAATACGACCGCGCATCGTAAAGCAGGATTGTCCTGCGGTCGAGTCTTATCCCGCTTTTCGCGGCGCGCGCAACAAAACGGGCCTCGTCGAGGGGCTTTTCGGGGGCGTCGAACACCACATTGGATTTCGGTTCTGAAAGCCAGGAGCCCACGAAAGACGATACATCCGCATCGTTCCAGCGCACTTTAGCAAGCACTGACGAGACGCGCTCCACAAGTGCCGGGGGCAGCTGCGCGGGATGCTTCACTGCGGGCTGATCGGGGTCGCGATAGAGCGTCGGATTGGCCGCCGCCGGGATCTGCGCGCCTCGCTCGGCAAGCCAGTAGAGAAACTGGCTCGTAAGTTCGTCGGTGGAAGGCGAACGAAAGCCGATCGAGCACGTCATGCACTCGCCTTCGGCCACGCCATCGTGGGCGATATGCGGCGGCAGGTACAGCATGTCGCCCGGCTCCAGCACCCATTCCTCCTCCGGCTCGAAGTTCGCGAGCACCTTGAGCGGCAAGCCTTCCTGCAAGGACAGATCGCGCTGCGCGCCGATGCGCCAGCGCCGCTTGCCATGCACCTGAAGCAGAAACACGTCGTAGGAGTCGAAATGCGGGCCAACACCGCCTCCGTCACTCGCGTAGGAGATCATCAGATCGTCCAGACGCGCGTCGGGTGCGAAGCGGAAACGTTCGAGCAACGCGCGCGCACGATCGTCGTGAAGGTCGACGCCTTGCACGAGCAGGGTCCACTGGCGCGTTTTCGGCGTCGGCAGTTCGTCGGGGGCGAAAGGGCCGTGTTCGAGCGCCCAGCGCTTGCGGAAATGCGTGATGAGACGCGACTCGACATCGTCGCTATCGGCCAGCGCGAAGAGTTCGTCGCGCGAGAGCGGCGCTTCGATGCCGGGCATCGCCTGGCGGATCAATAATGGCTTTTTCTGCCAGTATTTCTTCATGAACTGCGCCGGACTCAGGCCGCCAAGCAGCGGCGTGGGCGTATCGGGTGCAGGGCATGCCAGGGAAGCGGAGGCGCGCTGCTTGCGAGCGTCCTCCGGGTGGTCAGGGGACCGCTTGGGCATCGTATAATGTGGTCTGTAATCTGGAGAATCGAATGAAAATCGCAAAGGACACCGTCGTGTCGGTCGCTTACAAGCTATCGGATGCGCAGGGCAATCTGATTGAGGAAAGCGACGAGCCGATGGTCTATCTGCACGGCGGCTATGATGGCACGTTCCCCAAGATCGAGGAAGTGCTGGACGGCAAGGAGCCGGGCTTCGAGACCCAGATCCAGCTTGAGCCGACGGACGCTTTCGGCGAGTACGATCCGGAACTCGTGAAGATCGAGCCGCGTGGCCGTTTCCCGGAGCCGCTCGAAGTCGGCATGCAGTTCGAAGGCACGCCGGAAGAGGGCGACGACGATCTCGACTCGCTCATCTACACCGTGACGGACGTGGCCGAAGACAAGGTCGTGCTCGACGGCAATCACCCGCTCGCGGGCATGTCGCTGCGTTTTGCACTGACCGTCAAGGAAGTGCGTCAGGCGACCGAGGACGAAATCGAGCATGAGCACGCGCACGGCGCGGACGGCCTCGAAATCCTCGATGAGGACGATGACGAAGACGGCGAGGAAGCCGATTCGAAGCCGACCCTGCACTAAGCATGACGATGCGCCGGCCCGGGATAGCCGGTGCCGGCGCATTTCATTTCAGTGGGTTCTTTCCGGACCCAGGACGTCTTCAAGCAGTCAATCCGGAGTCCCGGCGGGCGCTTGTTGCTGATACTGCTGCTGAATCCATGGCGGCGGCATCAGCGGCCGCGATGGTGCAACCGTTTGCGATGCGCCCGAGCCACCCGCGGCCGGTGACGCCGCGGATCCTGCCCTGCCTTCAGCACTTGCGCTAGCCGCACTCACGGCGTTCAGATCGGGTGCTTGCTGCATGCCTGGAATCTCCGTCACGTCGGGCATCGACGAAATTTCCGGCATTTCCGGCATCACGGGCTGCTGCTGCGGCAGAAGGGGCAGGTGTTTTGGCACATCGTGCACACTCACGCGCAGCGGCGTATTGCGCGCCATGTCGGCGTCGATCTGCAACCATTGCGTGAGCGGATCGCGCAGCGAAAAGGCCACGCGCGTTACGTTAGCAATCCTGATTCCTTTTTCGTTACGCAAAGGCTGATCGATCGAGAAGCCGCGTGGGAGTTTTGCTTCGTCCGGGTGTACGACGATGATCGGGCCACGAAAACTGTCCGCTAGCTTCACGAGGCTGCGGCGCAATTCCGCGTAACCGTCGCGCGGCGCGCGATGAAAACGCAGCCACGAAAAGCGGTCGGAGCGGTCATCGCGATCGGGCAAGGCATCGGCCTGCATGAAGATCACGATGGCGCGCGCGTTGCGCCGGCGCGCGAATTCGGCAGCGTGTTCGAGCCAGAAGCCATTGGCGATCACGCGGTCCTCGAACTCGCCGTTACGTCCGCCCGCGTTCAGGAAGTGATTGTTGCCGTTGGGCGCGTTGAGCGTGACGAACACCGTATCGCCGACCTGCCAGCGCACGTTTTCACGATAAGGGCGAAAGCGCGAGACTTCGCTTTCGCGCGTGAGTGCGAGCGGGGTTTCGCCCAGGGCGCTGGCATCGCTGTAGAAGTTCTGGCGCAGGAAATCGAGCCGTTCGACCGGGTCGTAGCCGCCCGCGCCGCTGGTGCCGCAAGTGACCCAGTCGCGTTGTCCCGGCACGAACACGACGGGCGCGCGCGACGCTTCGAGCAGATCGCGACGACGCTCGTAGAGATGGTCCACGCACGATTCGCGCGGGCCTTTGAGGTTGCCGTCGTAGACAAGAAAGGCGATTTTCGGATCGCGCCCGATGGCGTCGATCAGACGTTGCAGCGTGGTTTCGTCGCCGGGTTCGGTGACGACGTTGGCCACTACCGCGAATGCATAGCGCCAGGCGGGAGTTTGTGCTGGCTGCGCGGCTTTCGCCGGAGCGGCGAAAGCAACGCCGGACGTGGCTGTCGCGCACATCGCAAGCAGCCACGCGAGCGCGCGCAATAGCCGATACGTGCGGACAGTGCGGCGCCACGCAAAGCCGCCGCGGCCATGTATAGATGGCCACGGCGGCGTCGCGAAGCGACGCCTAGCGTTTGGCGTCCGGCGCGTTGGCCAGCTCATGCAGTTCGTACAGGAGGTCGAGCGCCTCGCGCGGGCGCAGCTCGTTCGGATCGAGCGCGCGCAGACGCTCGGCGACCCGCGCGGCGGCCGGATCTTCGGGAAGCGACACCGCGTCTTGCGCGTAGGTCTGCGTATCGCCATCTTCGATCTCGTCGATCGACATCGCCGGCGCGGCGAACAGATCGAGTTGCGGCGTCGGCTGACCGGCCGAGAGCTGCTCCAGATGCACCAGATGCTTGCGCGCCGCGCGGATCACCGCATTCGGCACGCCCGCGAGCTGTGCGACCTGCAGGCCGTAGCTCTGGTTCGCCGGGCCTTCGCTCACCGAGTGCAGGAACACGATGCCGTGCCCATGCTCGACCGCCGAAAGATGCACGTTGGCCGCCTGCGCGAATTCCGCCGGCAACTGCGTGAGTTCGAAATAGTGAGTCGCGAACAGCGTGTGGCAGCCGTTACTAGACAGCAGATGGCGCGCGATTGCCCACGCCAGCGCGAGACCGTCGAACGTCGAGGTGCCGCGCCCGATTTCGTCCATCAGCACAAGACTTTGCGGCGTGGCGTCGTTGAGAATCGCGGCGGCTTCCGTCATTTCGACCATGAAGGTCGAGCGACCACCGGCGAGATCGTCGGCCGCGCCGATACGCGTGAAGATGCGGTCGATCGGGCCGAAGCGCGCGCGCCGTGCGGGCACGTAGCTGCCCACATAGGCGAGCAGGGCGATCAGCGCGGTCTGACGCATGAAGGTCGATTTACCGCCCATATTCGGGCCGGTGATCAACAGCAGTTTGCGATCGGCGTGCAGCGCACAGTCGTTGGCGATGAATTGCTCGACCTGCGCCTCCACCACGGGGTGGCGGCCCTGTTCGATTTCGATGCCGGGCGCTTCGGAAAACTCCGGCGCATTCCAGTCGAGCGCGCGCGCACGTTCGGCGAAGGCGGCAAGCAGATCGAGTTCCGCGAGCGCCGCGGCTACGCGCTGGCAATCGCCGATGAAGGGCAAGAGCGCCTGCAGCAGCGCATCGTACAGACCCTTCTCGCGCGCGAGCGCACGTTCCTGGGCGGACAGCGCCTTGTCCTCGAAGGTCTTCAGCTCAGGCGTGATGTAGCGTTCGGCGTTCTTGAGCGTCTGGCGGCGACGATAGTCGTCGGGCACCTTGTCGGTCTGGCCGCGCGTGACTTCGATATAGAAGCCATGCACCTTGTTGTATTCGACGCGCAGATTGCCGATGCCGGTACGCGCGCGCTCGCGCGCTTCCAGATCGATAAGGAACTGGCCGCAGTTCTCCGACATGTCGCGCAGCTCGTCGAGTTCCGCGTCATAGCCGCGTGCAATGACGCCGCCATCGCGGATCATCGCGGCGGGTTCGGGCGCGACCGCGCGTTGCAGCAGATCGGCGCATCCGGCGGGCGGCTCCAGCGCGTCGACGATGCGCGCCAGCGACGCCGACGCGCCACCCGCGGCGGCAACCTGCTCGCGCAGCGCCGGCAGTGCAGCGAAGGTGTCGCGCAGGCTCGAAAGATCGCGCGGACGCGCTGACAGCAATGCGAGGCGACCCGTGATGCGTTCGACGTCGGCGATCTGGCGCAGCGCGCTGCGCAGTGCGTCGACGCTCGCCGGGGGCGGCGCATCGAGCAGCGCGCCGATAGCCTGCTGCCGCGTTTGCGCGATGCCTGCGTCGCGCGGAGGATGATGCAGCCAGTGACGCAGCAGGCGGCTGCCCATGGTCGTGCTGCATGTATCGAGCAGCGAACAGAGCGTGGGCGATTCGGTGCCGCGCAGCGTTTCGGTGAGTTCGAGGTTACGGCGCGTGGCTGGGTCGAGGCCGATGTATTCGGTCTCCGCCTCCACCTTCAGGCTGCGCACGTGACGCAACTGCTGGCCTTGCGTGCCCGCGGCATACAGCAGCAGCGCGCCGGCTGCGCCGCAGGCGCTCGTGAGCGTGTGCGCGCCGAAGCCGTCGAGACTCGCCACATCCATCTGATCGCACAGGCGCTGCTTGCCCGAGGCGAGATCGAAGTGCCAGGCGGGCACGCGCGTGAGCGCACCCACGCCCGCAGGCGGCGACCAGCCTGAGGATTCCGAGGGCATGTCGGCGACCAGCACTTCAGCGGGACGAATGCGCTCGAAGGCCGTGGCAACCTGCTCCGGCGCGACTTCGGCCAGACGCAGTGCGCCGCTCGCCAGATTGAGCCATGCGAGGCCAACGTTGACGGTCACGCCGCGCCGGTTGTGACCGGGGCAGACCGCCATCAGGTAGACGTCGTTTTTGTCCGATAGCAGGGCGGCGTCAGTGAGCGTGCCGGGCGTGACCACGCGTACGACCTTGCGCTCGACCGGGCCTTTCGAGGTGGCTGGATCGCCGATCTGCTCGCAGATAGCCACGGATTCGCCCAGTTTCACGAGCTTGGCGAGGTAGCCTTCGCACGCATGATGGGGAATGCCCGCCATCTTGATCGGATTGCCGGCCGATGCGCCGCGTTGCGTGAGTGTCAGATCGAGCAGGCGCGCGGCTTTCTCGGCATCGCCGAAGAACAGCTCATAGAAGTCGCCCATCCGGTAGAACACGAGGGTGTCCGGATGCTCGGCTTTGATGCGCAAATATTGCTGCATCATGGGGGTGTGTTGCGCGATGTCGCCGGCGCTGGCGGTGTGTGTAGCCATCCTCGGAGTCTTGCTAAGGTTCAGGGCGTGAGTTTAACCCGCGCCGGGCGCGCATGAACCTGGCCGAATGGCCAGGCGGCGTGCAAATCCTTGCCGGATAGCACGGCAATGCGCGCCAGATTGATGGAGATTGCGTGTAGGGTGCGCTGGCAGCGCGTGAGCGTTACTCGTCCACCAGCGCCTGCAGATCGACCGTGCGGGCGTTAGCGGCACTGCGCCGCATGGCGAGCCAGATCATCCCGGAAACAAAAATCCCGAACACGACGATGATCCATTGCACCGGCATTTTCGCCGTGAGCAGCAGCGCATACGCACCGAGCATCAGCAGCACCGCGAGGTTCTGATTGAAGTTCTGCACGGCAATCGAGTGTCCCGCCGAAAGCAGGGTCGCGCCACGATGCTGGAGCAGGGCGTTCATCGGCACGATGAAAAAGCCCGCGAGCGTGCCGAGCAGAATCATCAACGGATACGCGAACAGCAGATAGAAGGGCATGATGAAGGTGCCCAGGCGCACGCCTTCGCCCGCTGGAAAGAGATTCTTGCTGTAAAACGCCATCGCTACGGACACGACGCCGCACAGCACGCCCACGGGCAACACGCGCAACGAAGCGCGCAGCGACACCCACGCGGCCGCGGCGGTTGCGCCCACTGCAATGCCCAGTCCCGTCACGCCTTGCATCACGGCTGCCTTCGAAAGCGAGAGGCCGAGATTCGCATCCGCCCATTTGAGCACCAGCAACTGCAGCGTGACGGCCGCGCCCCACATCAGGGTCGTCACCCACAGCGCGATCTGCGCGAGCTTGTCGGCCCACAGCACGTTGAAGCAGTGCGTGAAATCGGAGACCAGTCTGCCGGGTTGCTTGAGGCGGTTTTCGTAGCGCGCGCCCGTATCGGGAATGCCGATGTTGATGAGCGCGGCGATCGCATAGGTAATCATCGTCGCGAGCATCGCAAGGTCGGCGGCCGAATGGATCAACGGCATCGGATGATGCGCGACAATGCGGTCGGCGTAAGTCGAGACCAGCGCGCCGCCCATCATCGTGCCCACGATGGTGGAGAGCACCGTCGCCGATTCGAGCCACGCGTTGGCGGCCACGAGTTTTTCGGCGGGCAGCAATTCAGTGAGGATTCCGTACTTTGCGGGCGAGTAGGCCGCCGCGCCGAAACCCACCACGCCGTAGGCCAGCATCGGATGCACGCCCGCGATCATCATCAGGCAGCCGACGGCCTTGAGCGCGTTCGAGACGAACATGACGTGGCGCTTTTGCAGCGCATCCGCGAAGGCACCGACGAACGGCGCGAGCAGTACGTAGGAAATCGTGAAGAAGATCTGCAGCAGCGGCGTGACCCAGGCTGGTGAAGAAATCACCGTGAGCAGCGCGATTGCCGCAATCAGGAGCGCGTTGTCGGCGAGCGACGAAACGAACTGCGCGGCGATGATGGTGTAAAAGCCTTTTTTCATCGCGGATGGACCGAGGGATGGATCGGGCCGGCGCGTTACGGGAGCCACCGGCGCAACAGACCTGACAGGTGAAATCGGCGCGCGAAACAAAAAAGCGGCCGAAGCCGCTTGACGCATCGGGGCGGGCTGCGACATCGGCCACGCTCCCGGCGATTGTGACATGGCCGGCCGCGTGCTGCAGCGGCGCCGTGTCACGTGTTATTTCAGGCCCGAAGTCAGGCTTCCTTCGTTTCCTTCTTCACACGCGTGTACTTCGAGAGGATCGGCACCATTTGCGCGTAGATCTTCGGGTTGCCGGCGACCACTTCGCCCATGTGCAGGAAGTCCGAATCGCCCGTGTAGTTACCGACCAGACCACCGGCTTCGGTGATGAGCAACGCGCCTGCGGCGACGTCCCACGGGTTGAGGCCCTGTTCGAAGAAACCGTCCATGCGGCCCGCGGCGACGTTCGCCAGATCGAGCGCGGCGGCGCCCGGGCGGCGCAGGCCGGCGCAGGCGTTGGTCATGTCGGCGAACAGTTCGCAATAGCTGTCCAGACCGTCCTTTTCGCGGAACGGGAAGCCCGTGCCGATCAGGCCGTCGGCCAGGCGGTCGCGGCGACCGACGCGGATACGGCGGTCGTTCAGGAACGCTCCGCGGCCGCGCGAGGCGGTGAACAGGTCATTGCGGGTCGGGTCATAGACGACGGCCTGCGTGATGACGCCCCTGTGCACCAGCGCGATCGACACGCAGTAGTACTGGAAGCCGTGGATGAAGTTGGTGGTGCCGTCGAGCGGATCGATGATCCACTGGTATTCCGATTCGTTGTCCGATTCGCCCGATTCTTCGGCGAGGATCGCGTGATCCGGGTAGGCGGTCTTGAGCGTCTCGATGATGGCGGCTTCGGCGGCCTTGTCGACCTCCGTGACGAAATCGTTGTGCTGCTTCTTCGCGACCTGCACGAGGTCGAGATCGAGCGACGCGCGGTTGATGATCTGTCCGGCGCGGCGCGCGGCCTTGACAGCGATGTTGAGCATGGGATGCATGAGCCTGGATCCTTGTTGTCCGGCGCGCGCGGGCGACGCGGCGCACGGGGGGCGAAGATAAAAGCGTCTAACGATTGGACAGGGCGCGAGCCGCGCGTTTTAGCTGCGCGGCCGGGGCGGTCCTGTCCCGCCAACGGAGACGAATTGGATAAGAGCGGGGCGCGGCGGCCGGCTGGCCAGATATCGGCCCAAAACAGGACGACAAAACGCGCGCGAACCTCGCATTTTACCCGAGTCTTGGGCTTCTGGGCTGACGCTGAGCGGGAAAGCTCGAAAGCCCGTCGCAGTGGCCTTGCCGCCGGACCGGATAGGCCAGGGATGCAAGGCGCGATAACATACGCTCTTCTATCCGCCGTTCTTCGAGATTCATCTTGGTGCAGCTCCCCGATTCACATTCCGTCCACGCCGCTCATTCCCCGGACGCCCACGAACCGCTGCGTGGCGGTTTCACTTCCACGCGCTTCGTGCTGGTCGAGCCGAGCCATCCCGGCAACGTCGGCGCGGCGGCGCGCGCGATCAAGACCATGGGTTTTTCCCGCCTGGTGCTGGTCGCGCCGCGCGTGCCGCAGGTCCAGCTCGATCCCGAAGCGATCGCCATGGCCAGCGGCGCCGACGACGTGCTCGCTGCCGTCCACGTCGTCCCGACCCTCGCCGACGCGCTGGCAGGCACGCAATGGTCGCTGGCGCTCACGGCGCGCACGCGCGAATACGGGCCGCCGCCCGCCGCGCCGCGCCATGCGGTGCAGGACGCCTGCCGCCAGGTCGCGGCGCACGGCGAAATCGCGCTGGTGTTCGGCAACGAGCGCACGGGGCTCTCGAATGAGGATGTCGAGCGTTGCAGCGCGCTTGCGCATATTCCGGCCAATCCGGCCTATAGCTCGCTCAATCTTGCCCAGGCGGTGCAGGTGCTCGCGTACGAGTTGCGCATGGCGTATCTCGACGACAGCGGTGCGGGTACGGCTCTGCCTGCGGCCGGTGCCGCCGGTGCCGCCGATGCTGCTCTGCGGGGCGCGCCCGGCACGGCCACGCCGCTTGCCACCAGCGACGACATCGAGCGCATGTACGTGCACCTCGAAAACGCGCTGATCGCGCTCGATTTTCTCGATCCGGCCAATCCGAAGAAGCTGATGTCGCGTCTGCGGCGGCTCTTTGCGCGCTCGGGGCTCGAACGCGAGGAAGTCAATATCGTGCGCGGCATCGCCAAACACATCCTGATGCTCAAGGGCTCGGATAGCGGCAAATAGGCGGCGAGGCCACGCAGCGTCCAACCTTGCTGCCTGCGGGGGCTTGCAGGCCGCCGCGCGCCTTTCGCCTACAATCGCTTGCACATCATAAGCAAATCGGCGCGGCTGCTAAGGCCGAGCGCGAGCCCGAGCCGCGCACCGGACTGGCGTGCGCGAAGCGTGGCCGTGCCATCCCCATGTTCCTCACGTCCAGCGTCTGACAGCCATGTTCAAGAGACTTCGCGAAGACATCGCCACGATCCGCGAGCGCGATCCCGCCGCCCGCAGCGCCTGGGAAGTCCTGACCTGTTATCCGGGTCTGCATGCGCTCGTCCTGCATCGCTTCGCGCACGCCTGCTGGCGGGCCAAACGCCGCTGGCTTGCGCGCTACGTCTCGCAGCTTGCGCGCTTTCTGACCGGTATCGAGATTCACCCCGGCGCGACGATCGGACGGCGCGTGTTTATCGATCACGGCATGGGCGTCGTGATCGGCGAGACGGCCGAAGTCGGCGACGATTGCACCATCTATCAAGGCGTGACGCTCGGCGGCACCTCGCTCACGCGCGGCGCCAAGCGCCATCCGACGCTCGGGCCGGGCGTGATCGTGGGTGCGGGCGCCAAAGTGCTGGGCGGATTCACGGTGGGTGCGCAGGCGAAGATCGGCTCGAACGCTGTGGTGGTCAAGCCGGTGCCGGCGGGCGGTACGGCCGTCGGTAATCCGGCGCGAATCATCGCACCGGCGAAGAGCGAACCGGCGCAGGCCAAGCCTGCGTCCGCGCGCGAGGGTTTCTGCGCGTATGGCCTCACGCCGAACGCGGACGATCCTGTTTCGCTCGCCATTCATGGCCTGATCGACCACGCATCCACGCAAACGCAGCGCGTGGATGCGATCGTGGCGGCGCTTGAGCGGTTGGGCGCGCGCCTGGAGGCACTGCATGGCGCGGATGCGGCGCTTGTGGAGTTGCGCCGCTTGTCGGCGGGCCTGGAGGGCGGGGCGGTGGCGCAGGAATCCGTCAGGGCTGAGGCAGACGTGTCAGCACACGTTTGATCGTTTATCTGCTGCATCTCGGGATAGAAAAAAACAGCCGCTGAGCGGCTGTTTTCATTTCATGATCCGTGAGAACTGATTGTCTCAATCGAGCGGCAACATCCTGAAGCCCTCCGCATCCACGCGCAGATAACCGCCGCGCGGCGTGCCGTGGTCGAGTTCCCAGTCGGGCAGCACCCAGCGCGTGCCGCCGGGTTCGGCATGACGCGCAGGCCGGTGCGTGTGCCCGTGAATAATCATGTTTGCGCGTGCGCGTTTGAAAAGCGCCGCGACACCTTTGGCGGTGACGTCGTATTTCGCATCGTTGGGCGAAACGGGCCGTTCGCGCCCGGCTTCGCTCTTGCGCCGCATGCGCTCGGCCAGCGCCCGGCGCCAGCGAAACGGCCATGCCAGAAACAGCATTTGCGCCGCGCGGTTGCGCGCGAGCGTGCGAAACAACTGATAGCCGCGGTCGTCGGTGCACAGCGCGTCGCCGTGCGCGAGCGCGATGCGCGTGCCGAACGCGGTGATGGCGATCGGGTCGGGCAGCCAGATCGCGCCCGCGGCTTTCATGAAGCGCTTGCCCATCAGGAAGTCGCGGTTGCCGTGCATGATGTAGAGCGCGATGCCGCGCTCGGAGAGCGTATGCATCAGCGCGGCCATGCGCGCGACAAACGGTTCGACGAGCATGTCGTCGCCGATCCAGTATTCGAAGAGGTCGCCGAGTATGAAGACCGAGTCGGCCTGGTCGGCCGAGACCCGGATGAAATGTTCAAACGCGGCGACCGTGCGCGGAATCGCTTCGCTCAAATGCAGGTCGGAAATGAACAGGAAGGGACGCGCCGCGTGCGGGCGTTTGCCCTCGCCGGGCACGCCCGCGGCGGCCATCCCCAATCCCCGTGTCTTTTCCTGCAGCATCGATGAAGCGTGCGCCGTTACGTTAATTCAAGCCGATCGTTCAAGCGTGCGTCGCGATTACTCGACGACGACAGCCTTTTCGATCACGACGTCGTCGACCGGCACGTCCTGATGGAAGCCCTTCGAGCCGGTCTTGACCGACTTGATCTTCTCGACCACGTCCAGGCCGTCGACGACCTTGCCGAACACAGCGTAGCCCCAGCCTTGCGGCGTCGGCGACGAGTGATTCAGGAAGTCGTTGTCGGCGACGTTGATGAAGAACTGTGCCGATGCCGAGTGCGGATCATTGGTGCGTGCCATGGCGACCGAGCCGCGCACGTTTTTCAGGCCGTTGTTCGCTTCGTTTTCGATCGGCGCCTGGGTCGGCTTTTGCTTCATGCCGGCTTCGAAACCGCCGCCCTGGATCATGAAGCCGTCGATGACGCGGTGGAACACCGTGCCGTCATAGTGGCCGCTCTTGACGTATTCGAGGAAGTTGGCGACCGTCTTCGGTGCCTTCGCGGCGTCGAGTTCGAGCTTGATGACGCCGTGGTTCGTATGCAGTTCGACCATGATGGAATCCTTTGTCTGTGGCTGGGGGAGTGGGGCGGCGCAGTGCCGGTACGAGGCGGGACGTCTGCCTTCGCGTGTACCGGCGCCACGCCGCGCGGAGAATGAGGGGTGACGCAGCGCTGATTACTTGCCGATGAGCGTAGCCGACTGGATCACGATTTCCTTTTGCGGCACATCGGACATCGGGCCGCGCGAGGTGGTGGGCGCCGCTTCGATCTTCTTCACGACGTCCATGCCCTGGGTGACCTTGCCGAACACCGCGTAACCGTTGCCATCCGGATTCGGATAGTCGAGGTTGGCGTTATCCACCGTGTTGATGAAGAACTGCGCGGTCGCCGAATTCGGGTCGCTGGTGCGCGCCATCGCCAGCGCGCCGGCCTGGTTTTTCAGGCCGTTCTTGCTTTCGAGCGCGATAGGCACGCGCGTAGGCTTCTCGACGAAGCTCGTGGTGTAGCCGCCGCCCTGGATCATGAAGCCGCGAATCACGCGATGAAAGATCGTGCCGTTGTACTGGCCGGCCTTCACGTACTGGAGGAAATTGTCGACGGTCTTCGGCGCTTTCTCGGGATAGAGCTCGACGCGAATGTCGCCTTCACTGGTCTTGAGCAGCACCTGCGGATGCGCGGCCTGGCCTTGCGGGGCCGACTGCGCGAAAGCGGGGGCGTTCGCGATCAGGGCGGCGCTGCCAAGCGCCAACATCAACCATTTCATTTGTATCCTCGGAAGTACGGGAAAAACGTGTCGAAGCGCGCCGCTTGTTTTAATGGCGATGGCGCGCTGCGGCCTGGTTCGACGACTTGAATCGACGACTTAATTTGACGGTGCCATGAAGGGCGGCATCGCCAGCGACCCGGTCGGGCCGCCGAACTGGTACACCGGATTGTCGAGCATCGGACCCACCCGTGTGGCGCTCGCGCCGGCTTCTGCGGCGGCGCGTGCGGCCCTGGTCGCGGCCGGCGGATTGACGATCTTGTCGATATCGGCCAGGCGCTGCTGGGTCGCGCCGCTCGTGTGGCCGAGCGTACTCGCGCGGCGATACGAAGCGGAAGCCAGACGCAGATACAGGTCGCCGAGATTTTCCCACGCGAGCGTGTACGACGGATTGGCCTTGGTGGCCGTCTCCAGCGCGATGCGCGCTTCGTCGTAGTGACCATGCTTCGCATAGAGCGCCGCGAGGTTGTTGTACGGCTCGGGCAATTCGGGGTAGGTCTGCGTGAGTTCGGTGAACGCCTCGATGGCGTCGTCGTCGCGGCCCAGGCGTGCGAGGATGGTCGCACGCTTGAATTTCGCCTGCACGTCGCGCGGGTTCGACTTGATGCGTGTATCCAGTTCGGTGAGCGCAGTGGCCCAATTGTGCTGGGCAATTGCACTGTCTGCGCCGGGCGTGCCGTCGGTCGTCGCGGGAGGCGCTGCATGGGCTGCGCGAGCGCCGCTCAGAACGATCGCGACGCTCGCGAGAGCCGCCATGGCAAAGGTCGCAGCGCGAGGCGCGCGGCCGCTGGAAGATTTCATAGGGTGAGGTCGCGGTGTTATACTCCGAGCCATTCTAACAAAAGGTCTGTGCGTTTCGTCGCGCGCTTTGGCTGCGCGCAGGTTGAGCGCCTGTTCCGGTTCGTTGCAGTTCCGATTCCGGACGGTCGGCTCCCGCGAAATGCCCGGCTTTCTTTCGCCACTCGTGGTCGTCTCCGCCCTGATGACTGAATGAGCGCGACTGTATGCAGCCTCGATCAATGCGGTGCCTTGCACCCACGGGCTGCTGTCGGCGCTGCTGCGGATTTCTTTCGACCCACGTATCCACCGTCTTTATGGAATCACTGCGCATCTACAACACGCTCGCGCGTGACAAGCAAAATTTCGTGCCACTTGAGCCCGGCGTCGTACGCATGTACGTCTGTGGCATGACGGTGTACGACTATTGTCACGTTGGCCACGCGCGTGTGATGGTGGTGTTCGATATTGTGCAGCGCTGGCTGCGCACGCTCGGTTACAAGGTGACCTATGTGCGCAATATCACCGACATCGACGACAAGATCATTCGTCGGGCGGTGGAGAACGGCGAAACCATCAAGGCGCTCACCGACCGCTACATCGCGGCGCTGCATGAAGATGCGGATGCGCTCGGCGTCGAGCGTCCCGATCACGAGCCGCGCGCGACGGCATTCATTCCGCAGATGCTCGACATGATCGGCATGCTGGAAAAGAACGGCTACGCGTATCAGGGTTCGGACGGCGATGTGAATTACGCGGTGCGCAAGTTCGCGCATTACGGCGCGCTCTCGGGCAAGTCGCTCGAAGACCTGCGTTCGGGCGAACGTGTGGCCGCGAACGATGCCAAGCAGGATCCGCTTGACTTCGTGCTGTGGAAACAGGCAAAACCGCAAGAGCCGGCGGATACGAGCTGGGACTCGAAGTATGGTCGCGGCCGTCCGGGCTGGCACATCGAATGCTCGGCGATGGGTTGCACGCTGCTCGGCGATCGTTTCGACATTCATGGCGGCGGCCAGGATCTGCAGTTCCCGCACCATGAGAATGAAATCGCGCAGAGCGAAGGCGCCACCGGCGAGAAGTTCGTCAATTACTGGATGCACAACGGTTTCGTCAATATCGACAATGAGAAGATGTCGAAGTCGCTCGGCAACTTCTTTACGATCCGCGAAGTGCTGGCAAAGTACGACGCCGAAGTGGTGCGGTTTTTCATGGCGCGCGCGCATTATCGTTCGCCGCTGAATTACAGCGACGTGCATCTGGACGATGCGCGCAATGCACTTACGCGGCTTTATACGGCGCTCAAGGATGTGACGCCGGATGCGGGCGCGCTCGACTGGAACGAAGCGCATGCGCAGCGTTTTGGCGCGGCGATGAACGACGACTTCAACACGCCGGTCGCCATGTCGGTGCTGTTCGAGTTGGCCAGTGAAGTCAATCGCACGGGCGACGCCGTGCTGGCGCGCCAGTTGCAGCGCCTTGCGCGCGTGCTTGGCGTGCTGGTGCGCGAGCCGCGTGCGTTCCTTCAGCAAGGCGCAGGCGCGCTCGACGTCGCGGGTGCGCTCGACAGCGCCGCGATCGAAGCGAAGATCGCCGCACGCACGGCCGCGAAGCAGGCGAAGCAGTATGCGGAGGCGGACCGGATCCGGGCCGAACTGCTCGATGCCGGCGTCGCGCTCGAAGACAAACCCGGCGGATTGACCGAGTGGCGCCGCGTTTAAGCGGGCTGTCCAGTTTCCACTGATCGATTCGCGAGGCAGGAGGCAGGATGGCAACGGCCACGAAGACGCAGGCCAGGCGGCCTGTGTCGCTAACGGGCGCGGCGGGCGACGAAACGAGCCCGGCCGCACGACGTGCGGCGCGCGGTGGCGCGCTCACGGCGCAACAGGAAGCCGAAGGCGCCAAGGCGGCCGGCGCGAAGAAGGGCACGGCGAAGGCGGGGGCCGCTCGCGGTGCGAAAGCGCAGCCGCAAGCCGATGACGACGCGCACGCGCTCAATGGCGCGGCGAAGCCTTCGCGCGCGAAGATCAATGGCGCGGCCATCGACGGTACGGGCATCATGCCCGCCGCGCAGCCCGAAGCTGCCCAGGGCGACGCCGCGCAAGCCGCAGCCGCGCCTGCGAGCGGCGCGGAGCACGAAGTCGTGCGCCCCGATTACTGGGACCGCGCCTGTGCGGACCTCGTCAAGCGCGACCGCATTCTCAAGAAGCTGATCCCGAAGTTCGGCCCGGTTCATCTCATGAGCCGCGACGATCCCTTTGTCACGCTCGCGCGTTCCGTGGTTGGCCAGCAGATTTCGACGGCGGCGGCGCAGGCGCTGTGGAAGCGCGTCGAAGCCGCGTGCCCGAAGCTCGTGCCGCAGCAGTTCATCAAGTTGGGTCACGAGAAGCTCGCTGCATGCGGGCTGTCGAAGCGCAAGACGGAATACATCCTCGATCTCGCCCAGCATTTCGTCTCGGGCGCGCTCCACGTGGGCAAGTGGACCACGATGGACGACGAGGACGTGATCGCCGAACTCACCGCCATCCGCGGCATCGGCCGCTGGACCGCCGAAATGTTCCTGATCTTCAATCTCGCGCGCCCGAACGTGCTGCCGCTTGACGATCTCGGTCTTATCCAGGCGATCAGCGTCAATTACTTCAGCGGCGAACCCGTCACGCGCAGCGAAGCGCGCGAAGTGGCGGCCAACTGGGAGCCGTGGCGAACCGTCGCAACATGGTATATGTGGCGCAGTCTCGAACACGCTTGAGTAAAAGGGGAACGCGGGCTTCGGTGCGCGCCGCGCGAAGCGGCGGGCGCGGCGGTCCGGCCCTTGTTCTCAGAAGTCTTTCAGCTTGATAAGAATATTTCTATCGTTACCTGTATTCGATAGTTCCGCTCCGATTTCGACTTCGGCTGGCGCGGTTAGAATACGCGCTGCCGCAAAGTGCAAGGATTCCAACACATGAAAACCACGTTTCTGGATTTCGAACAGCCGATCGCTGAACTCGAAGCGAAGATCGAAGAACTGCGCTTCGTTCAGGATGACTCGGCCGTCGATATTTCGGAAGAGATCGATCGCCTGTCGAAGAAGAGCCAGCAGCTCACCAAGGACCTCTACGCGAACCTCACCCCGTGGCAGGTTTCGCAGATCGCACGTCATCCGCAACGTCCGTACACGCTCGACTATGTGCACGAGCTGTTCACCGACTTCCACGAACTGCATGGCGACCGCTCGTTCGCGGACGACCTTTCCGTGGTGGGCGGTCTGGCGCGTTTCAACGGTCAGGCCTGCATGATCATCGGCCACCAGAAGGGCCGCGACACCAAGGAGCGCGCCGCGCGCAACTTCGGCATGCCGCGTCCGGAAGGCTATCGCAAGGCCGAGCGCCTGATGCGTCTGGCCGAGAAGTTCGGCCTGCCGATCTTCACCTTCGTCGACACGCCGGGCGCGTACCCTGGCATCGGCGCGGAAGAGCGCGGCCAGTCGGAAGCGATCGGCCACAACCTTTACGTGATGGCCGAGCTGAAGACGCCGATCATCACGACGATCATCGGCGAAGGCGGTTCGGGCGGTGCGCTCGCGATCGCCGTGGCCGACACGGTGATGATGCTGCAATTCTCGACGTACTCGGTGATTTCGCCGGAAGGCTGCGCATCGATCCTGTGGAAGAGCGCTGCGAAGGCGCCGGACGCCGCTGAAGCGCTGGGCCTCACGGCGCATCGCCTGAAGGCGCTGAACCTGATCGACAAGATCGTCAACGAGCCGCTGGGCGGCGCGCATCGCGATCCGAAGGGCATGGCTGCACTGCTGCGCCGCGCGCTGTCCGATTCGCTGCGCCAGTTCCAGGGCATGAGCATCGCCGAACTCAAGGAGCGCCGCTTCGAGCGCCTGATGGCGTACGGCAAGTTCAAGGAAACGACGCCGGGCGCGTAAGGCGCACGACGTCATCACTGTCAGCCGGCGCGCGAGCGCCGTCAAAACGTGAACGCCCATCCCGATTCCGGCCATAGCGCCGGTCCCGACGCCGGGCGCATCCTTCGCGATGCGCTCGGCGTTGTGCTTTCTGCGCTGCCAGCCGGTGCGCGCATTGCGATCGCGTATAGCGGCGGCCTCGACTCCTCGGTGCTGCTCGATGCGGCCGTGCGTTTGGCGGGCTCGGACCGGCTGCACGCGTTTCATGTCCATCACGGCCTGAGTCCGAATGCCGATGCTTGGCTTGCGCATTGCGAAGCGACGGCGCGGGCGTATGGCGTGAGCTTCGACGCGCGCCGTGTAGACGTAGCCCCCGACGGTGCGGCAGGCGTGGAAGCGGCGGCACGCGACGCGCGCTATCGTGCGCTCGACGCAATGTGTGCCGCGCACGGTGTGACGTCGCTCTGGCTCGCCCAGCACGCCGACGATCAGGCCGAAACCGTCTTGCTGCAATTGCTGCGCGGCGCAGGTCTCGCGGGACTCGCCGCGATGGCGAGCACGCGCGAGGTAGCGGGCGGTGTGACGCGCGTGCGGCCGTTGCTGGGTTTGTTGCGCGTGCAACTGGAACGCTACGCGCACGCGCACGACCTGCGCTGGATCGAAGACGAATCGAACGCCGATACGCGCTACGCGCGCAATGCGCTGCGCCATGACGTGATGCCCGCGCTGTCCGCGCATTTCCCGGGCTTTCGCGAGGCGCTTGCGCGCACGGCGGCGCATGCCGCATCCGCGCAAGGTCTGCTTGACGAGCTTGCGCGAGGCGATCTGCTGGCGGCTTGCGCTACGACACCCGACGCCCTCTCGCATGCCGCGCTCGTCGCTCTCGACGATGCGCGCGCGCTCAATCTGTTGCGCTACTGGATGCGCACGCTCCGCTTGCCTGCGGCTTCCACCGCGCGGCTCGCCGATGCGCTGCGCCAATTGCGCGAGATCGCGCGCGCACGCGATGGTAAAGATGGCAACGATGGCCGCGATGGCCACGCACTGCGCGTCGACCACGCTGGACGCACGCTGCGCTGTTATCGCGGCGAAGTGTTCTGGGACATGGCGCCAGGCGCCGCCGATACGCCGCCGACGGGCGAGGGCGCGCTGCGCGAAGCCGTGCAACTGAACTGGCGCGGCGAGGAAATCTGGCGTCTGCCGGGCTGGCGCGGCACCTATGTTTTCGCGCCCGCCGACGAAAGCGATCCCGATGCAGTGCCAGAATCCGTGCTGCAGCGCGCGCCGCTGGTGGCGCGCGAACGTGCAGGCGGCGAGCGTCTGCGCGACGAGGCCGCGAATCTGAGCCGCACGCTCAAGAACCTGTTCCAGTCGCGCGGCATACCGGCATGGGAGCGCGACGTGCCGCTGCTTTATAGCGGCGAGACGCTGCTGTTTGTGCCCCGCATCGGCGTGAATCGTTCGGCGCTGGGCGAGGAGGGGGCGGTGCGCCCCGGACCCTGGCGGCGCATCGAATGGCGCGAAGACCTGCAGATTGCCTGAACAACACGCTCAGGTCATTTTTGCCGAACTGTCCTGAGCCTGCCTTCGGCGCATCTTGCTCACAGGCGCAAAGCGTGACGCGAAAGCCGCAAATCCTTGCCGCACAAGCCTTTTTGGCGGCCTGGCGGTTACTTTGGTCTTGTAATTTCGACCTTGATCGGGTAGGGTAAGTTGTTTGTCCAGCCCGCTTTTTCGCGTTCACGGACGCCGTCAAAAGCGGCGCTTCCCGTTGAAAGCGCGATTTTTCCTTCCAGCGGTATCCGACGATTGCAAGGACGTCGTAGCGGTGTGCGGGCGGAATTCGTGAACCACCCTGGCTTCGCGGTTCCGGGGCAAATTCCGCGTGTGCTGCACGCGCCAAGCCGCTGCCGCAGTCCGGTTCGCTGGTCGTCTTGTATGCCACTGCGCGTATGCAACCCGGCCTCGCCGTCCTTTCAGGCAGCGCCAGCTACGGCGCGCCAGCGCGGTAACATCTCCAGTTCAGAACGACAATGGCACTCATCGTACACAAATACGGCGGCACCTCGATGGGCTCGGTCGAGCGCATCAAGAACGTTGCCAAGCGCGTTGCCAAATGGCACAAGGCCGGCCACAAGATGGTCGTCGTGCCCTCGGCGATGTCCGGCGAAACCAATCGTCTGCTCGGTCTCGCGAAAGAGATTTCGCCGCAACCGAACCCGCGCGAGCTCGACATGATTGCGTCGACCGGCGAACAGGTGAGCGTCGGTCTGCTCTCGATCGCGCTGCAGGAAGCGGGCGTGGACGCCATCAGCTACACCGGCTGGCAAGTGCCCGTCAAAACGGATAGCGCCTTCACGAAGGCGCGCATCAACGACATCGACGGCGAACGCGTGATGGCCGATCTCGACGCCGGCAAGGTGGTTGTGATCACCGGCTTCCAGGGCATTGACCCGGAAGGCCACATCACCACGCTCGGCCGCGGCGGTTCGGACACCTCGGCGGTTGCCGTGGCGGCCGCGCTCAAGGCCGACGAATGCCTCATCTACACCGATGTGGACGGCGTGTACACGACCGACCCGCGCGTGGTGGACGACGCACGGCGCCTCGACCGCATCACCTTCGAAGAGATGCTGGAAATGGCCAGCCTCGGCTCGAAAGTGCTGCAGATCCGCTCGGTCGAATTCGCGGGCAAGTATCAGGTGAAGACGCGCGTGCTCTCCAGCCTGACCGACCCGATGATGGACCTCGACGCGGAAATGAAGTCGGGCACCCTGATCACTTTTGAAGAAGACGAGACCATGGAAAAAGCAGTCATTTCGGGTATCGCGTTCCAGCGCGACGAGGCCCGCATCATCGTGGCGGGCGTGCCTGACAAGCCCGGCATCGCGTATCAGATCCTCGGCCCGGTGGCGGACGCGAACATCGACGTCGACATGATCATCCAGAACCAGAGCGTGGACGGCAAGACCGACTTCACGTTCACGGTGCCGCGCGGCGATTACCAGCGCGCTGTCGACGTCCTCACGAACACCGTGCAGGGCCATGTGAGCGCGGAGAAGGTGCTCGGTGACGCGAAGGTCTCGAAGGTTTCGGTGGTCGGCGTGGGCATGCGCTCGCATGTGGGCGTGGCGAGCAAGATGTTCCGTACGCTGTCGGAAGAGGGCATCAACATCCAGATGATCTCGACCTCGGAAATCAAGATCTCGGTGCTGATCGACGAGAAGTACATGGAGCTCGCCGTGCGCGCGCTGCATAAGGCGTTCGAACTCGAACAGGCTTGATGCCTTGATGATGAAGGCGGTGTGACGGTCGTTTGGTTTTGAGATGCTGCGTTTTGCGACCCTCAGAATGCTTGCTGAAAAAAGTTAGCAAAAAAGCGTCTTATGAATTGACCGATCGGATTTAACCCGCTATTATCTTGGCTTCGTTGCGCTGCCTCCCTGGCGCCAACGAGGTTTTCGGGAGACGTGGCCGAGAGGTCGAAGGCACTCCCCTGCTAAGGGAGCATCTGGGCCAAAACCTGGATCGAGGGTTCGAATCCCTCCGTCTCCGCCAGTAAAATGGCGGTGGAAACCCCGCAAGTCTCGGCTTGCGGGGTTTTTCTTTTTCCGCGCCGTTTTCTGGTTTCCAGATCGATGTCGATGCGCGATCCAATGCGCTCCGAGCTGACAACGATGCTTTTTCACCCCTCCTGGTTTTGACGCCACGCGCAGTTTGCGCGACTGAAGATTTTCGATTGCCTGAATTTAATCGGGAATCCGAATGAAATCGCCGGGTGTTTGACGATCGGCGAAACAAGTTGCAAGGCGTGCTGTAAGTGATTCGGCAGGCATATCGCATGCGACCGTAGGGTTCGGCGACGTCTCGATGAGACACCCGCAAAAACGTGCTGCGCGCACGCTCACCGCTGATGCGCAGCGATGATATCCTCGCGGTCGCCGTGTAAGGGGCTTCGTTTTCTGTTTGCGCAAACGGTTGCTTCCGATGCCTTTTTAAAGGCCCTCCAGTGCAATGCTCCATTCGATGTAACGGGACGTTACGCAGCTATCGATGGCGTGCTTTTGTGCATCAGTTCTTACAAAGTTGAAATACGCGGGCTGGGGAGCCTGCGCTATATTGGCTTCAACAAAACATCAACCCCAAAAGGTGAGTCCATGAAGTTCGCTCGTGTTGTTGCAATGCTGCTCGGGGGCTTGGCTATCGGTGCGTCGAGCGCGGCCTTCGCTGGCGTGAGCGTCGGTGTCAACATCGGTATTCCGGCCCCGGTTTATGTGGCGCCCGCGCCGGTCTACGCTCCGCCGCCTCCGCCGCCGGTCGTCTATCAGCCCGCGCCGTACTATGCCGCGCCGGCGATCGTGATCGGCTGGCACGGCGACCGTTACTGGGATGGCCGCCGCTACTGGGGCCGTGATGACTGGTATCGCCATCATGGCGGCTACGGTCGTGGTCCGGGCGGTCCGGGCCGTGGCTGGGATCACGGTGGGCCGCCCCCGGGACATTGGCACTAAGCCAGAGTCAATCGGCGCCGCGCCTGTCTTTCATCGCATCGCACGCGTCGCGCAGGATAAGAAAAAGCCGCCCCTGGGCGGCTTTTTTGTTGCTTGTGACCGTTGCTTGTGACCGTTGCATGCGCAACGAAGCATCGAGGCGTCGAAATATCGGTACTACTCGCCCAGATGCGCCATTCCGCCGACGACGGCGTTGAAACCCGCATCGACGTGCACGATCTCTGCCGTCACGCCGCCGGCCAGATCCGAAAGCAGAAACGCGGCCGTATTGCCAACCTGTTCAATCGTGACATTGCGCTGCAACGGCGCATTGCGCTCGACGAATTCGAGGATCTTGCCGAAGCTCTTGATGCCGCTCGCCGCGAGCGTCTTGATCGGGCCGGCCGAGATGCCGTTGACGCGGATCCCCTTCGCGCCGAGCGACACCGCGAGGTAGCGCACACTCGCTTCGAGCGATGCCTTCGCGAGACCCATGGTGTTGTAGTTCGGAATCGCGCGCTCCGCGCCGAGATAGGTCAGGGTGAGCAGCGCCGCGTCGGAAGAGAGCATCGGCTGCGCGGCCTTGGCGAGCGCGGCAAAGCTGTAGGCCGAAATATCGTGGGCAATGCGGAAATTCTCGCGCGTCATGCCGTCAAGAAAATCTCCCGCAATTGCTTCGCGCGGCGCAAAGCCGATCGAATGCACCAGACCGTCGAGCGTGTCCCAATGCTGTTTGAGATCGACGAAGAGGGCGTCGATCTGCGCATCGTCGGCCACGTCGCAGGGCAATACGAGGTCGCTGCCGAACTCCTGCGCGAACTCCGTGATGCGCTCCTTGAAGCGCTCGCCCACATACGTGAAGGCGAGTTCGGCGCCTTCGCGCCTGCACGCTTGCGCGATGCCATAGGCGATCGACCGGTTCGACAGCAGGCCGGTGAGCAGAATGCGTTTGCCAGCGAGAAATCCCATGATTGCTCCCGAACAGGTTTAATGCAGGTTCAATGCAGGTTCAGCGCAGCCGATGCCGCGTGCGTCGTGACGCGGTTTGGGTAGAATTCTCTCACACCAGACCTGGCACACCGGACACCCCGATCTATGACGACAGGAACGCGAGGCAGCACAGTGGGGCTAACCGCCAGAAGCGCAAGACGTGCCGATCGCGCCGGTTATGTCGGGCGAGCCTTCGCCGCCATCACCGCCGCCTTTGCGCTGATGTGGATCACGATGCCCGCCGCGCACGCGGTCTACGCGATCGCGCAATACGGCGAGCCCAAATACCCCGCGGATTTCAGACACTTCGACTATGTCAACCCGGATGCATCGCACGGCGGCACGCTGGTGCTCGCGAACCCGGACCGCTCGACGAGCTTCGACAAGTTCAACCCCTTCACGCTGCGCGGCAATGTTGCGCCGGGTATCGGCATGCTGTTCGAGAGTCTGACGACAGGCAGCATGGACGAGGTGGCCTCGGCCTACGGCTTGCTCGCCGACGATATCACCATCGCGCCCGATCGCCTGTCCGTGACGTTTCATCTGAATCCGCGTGCACGCTTTTCGAACGGCGATCCGGTCACCGCAGCAGACGTGAAGTTCTCGCTCGATACGCTCAAGAGCCGCCAGGCCGCGCCGTCGATGCAGGCCTATTACAGCGATATCCTGCGCGCCGTGGTGGTCGATGCGGCCACGATCCGCTTCGAATTCCGCAACAACAATCGCGAGTTGCCGCTGATCGCGGGCGGCCTGCCGGTGTTTTCGCACAAGTGGGGATTGCGCGCCGACGGCACGCGCATCGCGTTCGACCAGCTGGCGTTCGAGCAGCCCATCGGCAGCGGTCCCTATGTGATCGAGCGTTACTCGAACGGCCGCACCATCACCTATCAGCGCGACGAGCACTATTGGGGCCGCGATCTGCCCGTGCGCGTGGGGCAGAACAATTTCGATCGCGTCGTCTACAAGCTCTATTCGGACGACGTCGCGCGGCTCGAAGCGTTCAAGGCCGGCGAATACGACGCGCTGGTCGAATACGTCGCGCGCAACTGGGTGCGTCGCGATATCGGCAAGAAATTCGATAGCGGCGAGCTTGTGAAGCGTGAATTCCCGCAGCACAACGGCACCGGCATGCAGGGCTACGTGATCAACGTTCGCAAGCCCCTGTTCCAGGACGTTCGCGTGCGCCAGGCGCTCGATCTCGCGCTCGACTTCCAGTGGCTCAACCGCATGCTGTTCTATAGCCAGTATCGTCGTATCGACAGCTGGTTCGTCAATACCGATCTGCAGGCCAAAGGGCCGCCCTCGCCGGGCGAATTGGCCCTGCTCCAACCGTTGCGCCAGCAACTGGATCCTGCCGTGTTCGGAGCGCTGCCCGCGCAGCCCGATACCGATCCGCCAGGTTCCCTGCGCGCGAACCTGCTCAAGGCACGCGCGCTGCTTGCCGATGCGGGCTGGACGTATCGCAACGGCGCGCTGCGTAACGCGAAGGGCGATCCGTTCGTGATCGAAGTGCTCGACGATACGGCGGCGTCCGCGCAATGGGCGCCGATCATGGCGCAGTACACCAAGGCGCTCGCGCGTCTGGGTATCGGTGTGAACTATCGTTCGGTGGATTTTGCGCTGTATCAAAAGCGTCTGGACGATTTCGATTTCGACCTCACCACCATCAAGTTTCCCGATGTACAGGTGCCGGGCGCGGAACAGCTCGACCGCTTTGGCAGCAAGGCGGCGGGCGAATCCGGCTCGGGCAATCTGATCGGCCTGAAGTCGCCCGCGGTGGATGCCATCATCAAGGCGCTGATGCAGGCGCAGACCCGCGAGCAACTGCTCGACGCTACCCACGCGCTCGACCGTGTGTTGATGCACGGCTACTATGTGGTGCCGCAGTGGTACAGCGCGACGCATCGCGTGGCCTACAAAAACACGCTCGCGTATCCGGCGACGCTGCCGCTGTACTATGGCGCGATCGACTGGATCATCTCGACGTGGTGGCTAAAGACATCGATGCCAACCCGGGCGCCAGCGCAGGCCTCGCCGCAACCGCAGCACTGATCATCTTCGAAGCGAGCACAGAATCATGTGGAGCTACATCGTCAAACGCCTGCTGCTGATGATCCCGACGCTGCTTGGCGTGCTCACGCTGACTTTCGCCGTGATCCAGTTCGTGCCGGGCGGTCCCGTCGAGCAGGCGGTACGCGATCTGCGACGCGGCGCGGAGCAGGGCATGCCCTTCGGCATGCGCGCGCATTCGGGCGTGGACAAGCAGCAGATCGCGCAACTCAAGCAACTCTACGGATTCGATAAACCGCCGCTGCAGCGCTATTTCCTGATGCTTGGCCGCTTCGCGCGCTTCGATCTGGGCCAGAGCTATTTCCATCACCAGAGCGTGTGGTCGCTGGTCGTCTCCAAGTTGCCGGTGTCGATCAGCATCGGCTTATGGACGTTCTTTCTTACGTATCTGATATCGGTGCCGTTGGGCATCGCCAAGGCGGTGCGCAACGGCTCGCGCTTCGATCTGGTCACGAGCCTGATCGTGCTGATCGGCTATGCGATCCCGGGCTTCGTGCTGGGCGTGTTGCTGCTGGTGCTGTTCGGCGGCGGCAGCTTCCTGCAACTGTTCCCGCTGCGCAATCTCACCTCGGACGACTGGGCCACGCTTTCGCTCGGTGGCAAGATCGTCGATTACCTCTGGCACATTACGTTGCCGGTGACGGCTTCAGTGGTCGGCAGCTTCGCGGTGACCACCATGCTCACCAAGAACGCGTTCCTCGAAGAGATTCGCCGCCAGTACGTGCTGACCGCGCGCGCGAAGGGTATGTCCGAGCGCACCGTGCTCTGGAAACACGTCTTCCGCAATGCGCTGCTGCCGCTCGTAGTGGGTTTTCCGGCGGCGTTCATCGGCGCGTTCTTCACCGGCAGCCTGCTGATCGAGACGCTCTTTTCGCTCGACGGTCTGGGCCTGCTCTCGTATGAGTCGGTGGTGCGGCGCGACTATCCCGTCGTGCTCGGCACGCTGTATCTCTTCACGCTGATCGGCCTGTTGACCAAGCTGATCTCCGATCTTTGCTACGTGTGGGTCGATCCCCGCATCCAATTCGAACAACTGGAGCGCTGAGTTGAACCGAGTCCGCACCGGCGCCGAAGCCGAACTGCGCACCGAGAGCGTGCGCGCCTTCAAGTCGCCATCGCCCGCGCGCCGCGTCTGGTTGCGCTTCAAGCAGCAGCGTCTGGGCTACTGGAGCCTGATTATCTTCATCGTGGCCTTCGTGGCGAGCCTCGCGGGCCCGCTCTGGTGCAACGACAAGCCCATCGTCGTGCGCTACGACGGCCATCTGTATTTCCCGCTCATCAAGGATTATCCGGAAACGGCCTTTGGCGGCGACTTCCCCACGCCCGCCGACTATCTCGATCCGTATATCCGCCATCGCTTCGACGCCCCCGGCAATTTCGCGCTTTATCCGCCGAACCCGTACTACTACGATACGCTCAACTACTTCTCGAAGGTGCCCAATCCCGCACCGCCGTCGCGGCAGAACTGGCTCGGCACCGATGCGAGCGGGCGCGACCTGTTCGCGCGGCTGCTGTACGGCTTCAAGGTGTCGGTGGAGTTCGGGCTGGTGCTCACGGCCATCGGCACCGTGCTGGGTGTGCTGGCGGGCGCGTTTCAGGGCTATTTTGGCGGGCGTATCGACATCTTCGGGCAGCGCCTGATCGAGATATGGAGCGCGCTGCCCGAGTTGTATCTGCTCATCATCTTCGCGTCAATCTTCGAGCCGGGCTTCATCCTGCTGATCGTGCTGCTGTCGCTGTTCGGCTGGATCGGATTATCGGACTATGTGCGCGCCGAATTTCTGCGCAATCGCAATCAGGACTACGTGATCGCCGCGCGCGCGATGGGCTTGTCGAACTGGCAGATCATCTGGCGTCACGTGTTGCCCAACAGTCTCACGCCCGTCATCACCTTCCTGCCGTTTCGCATGAGCGGGTCGATTCTGGCGCTGACGAGCCTGGATTTCCTGGGTCTGGGTGTGCCGCCGCCTACGCCGAGCCTCGGTGAACTGCTCGCGCAGGGCAAGGGCAATCTGGACGCCTGGTGGATTTCGATGTCGACGTTCGGTGTGCTGGTGGTCACGCTGCTGCTGTTGACCTTCATGGGCGACGCGCTGCGCAACGCGCTCGACACGCGCATCTCCGACGCCATGAAGGCCGGAGGCAATCAATGAGCGCGCTGTCTGAAACGGTCGGTTCGACCAACGGTGCGCCGTTGCTGTCCATCGAGCATCTGAGCGTGCGATTCGGCGACACGCTGGCCGTCGACGATATTGCGCTCGCGATCGGGCGCGGCGAGCGCGTGGCGCTGGTGGGCGAATCCGGCTCGGGCAAGACCGTCACGGCGCTGGCGATCCTGCGACTGCTGCGCGACGCGCGCATCGACGGCGCGATCCGTCTGGACGGCGACGATCTGCTCGCGAAGAACGAGCGCGCGATGCGCGGCCTGCGCGGCAACGACATCGCCATGATCTTCCAGGAGCCGATGACGGCCCTGAATCCGCTCTACACGATCGGCGAGCAGATCGCCGAGACCATCGTGCTGCACGACGGCGTGTCGAAGAAGGAAGCCTACGAGCGCGCGGTGGGGCTGCTGGAGCGTACCGGCATTCCCGAGCCGCGCCGCAGGCTGTTGAGCTATCCGCATCAGCTTTCGGGCGGGCAGCGGCAGCGCGTGATGATCGCGATGGCGCTCGCGTGCCGTCCGCGTCTGCTGCTGGCGGACGAGCCCACCACGGCGCTCGACGTGACGATCCGCGGCCAGATTGTCGATCTGCTGCTCGAATTGCAGCGCGAGGAGGCCGAGCGGCGCGGCATGTCCGTGCTGCTGATCACCCACGACCTGAACCTCGTACGCCGCTTCGCGCAGCGCGTGGCGGTGATGGAGAAGGGCAGGCTGGTGGAAACGGGCCCGGTCGAGCAGATTTTCGAGTCGCCGCAGCATGCGTACACGCAGCGGCTGATCGCCAGCCGTCCTGAACGAAACGTGCTGCCCGTGCTGCCGCTCGCGCCGATACTGCTGGAAGCGAAAGACGTAAGCGTCGATTTCGCCACGAAGCTGCCGGGCTTCCAGGGCTGGTGGCGGCGCGGGCGCTTTCGCGCGGTCAACGACGCGAGCGTGTCGGTGCGCCAGGGCGAGACGCTGGGCATCGTTGGCGAATCGGGGTCGGGAAAATCGACGCTGGCGATGGCCTTGTTGGGTCTGCAACGGACCGCAGGCGGCGGCGTCGAGTTTCAGGGGCGGCCGATCGCGAGCTATCAGGGTCGCGAGCGGCTCGGACTGCGCTCGCATCTACAGGTCGTCTTTCAGGATCCGTTCAGTTCGCTTTCACCGCGCCAGACCATCGAGCGCATCGTGGGGGAGGGGCTGGCGCTGCATCGGCCCGAGCTGTCCGCCGACGAGCGCCGCAAGCGCATCGTCGCGGTCCTGCGCGAAGTGGGACTCGACCGCACGGCGCTGCAACGCTATCCGCACGAGTTTTCCGGCGGGCAGCGTCAGCGCATTGCCATTGCGCGCACGCTGGTGCTGGAGCCGCGCGTGATCGTGCTGGATGAACCGACCAGCGCGCTCGACGTCTCGATCCAGCAGCAGGTGCTGCGATTGTTGACGGAATTGCAACGCAAATACAACCTGGGCTACGTATTCATCAGCCATGACCTGGCGGTGATCGGGGCAATGGCGCATCGCGTGGCCGTGATGCAGAACGGCGAAATCGTCGAAGCCGGAGATGTAACAAAAATCTTTGACGACCCCAGTCATGCTTACACGCGAAAGTTGCTGAAAGCTGCCTTCGTTCGCTGAACGTCCTGAGAACTTTAGGGGGATTTTTGGTGAAATTCACCAATGAGGTGCGCGTCGCGATTGAATTTTTCTATTTGTTTTGACACACAAATACTATCTGGCTAGTATCGTCCAAACTTTTCTTCTAACTCCCTGATTTACGGGCAATTTCTACCGACCCATGCAGCACCGATACCTGACCCAGGCTTGCACGCGAGTCGTCGCCGGCATGTTCATCGGCGTACTGATGGCAGCAGCTAACGGCGCATTTGCCGACGAAGCCAGCAGCTTTAACCAGAATGTCTCATTCGCCCCCTCCAGCCAGGCGAATTCGCAGTCGCTTCCCTCGGCCCAGGCGGCCGTTCAAAACGCTCCTTCCGCACCCGCAGGCACGCAATCCGCACCGGCACCGTCCGAAGGCGGCGCGCGCGCATTTCTTTCGGGCATGGCCGGCAAGGCAGGCGACGTCGTTGTTGGCGCCCTGAACATGATCGGTGTGCGTTACCGCTGGGGCGGCAACACGCCGGATTCGGGTCTCGATTGCAGCGGCTTCGTGCGCTACGTGTTCCAGGACACGCTGGGCATGAACCTGCCGCGCCGCGCTGAAGAAATGAGCCGGGTTGGCGAAAAGGTGAGCATGAGCAACCTGAAGCCGGGCGACCTCGTGTTCTTCAATACAATGCGCCGCACCTTCTCGCACGTTGGCATTTACATCGGCGACAACAAGTTCGTGCACTCGCCGTCCACCGGCAGCACGATCCGTGTCGACGATCTGGACGACGGTTACTGGGAAAAGCGTTTCACGGGCGCTCGCCGTATCGAGACCTCGTTCACGCCGGACCAGCAGCAAAGCTTCAAGCAGCGCGTGAGCGCGCAGTTTGATACCACCGGCGGTAACTGATTTCCGATTCATGATTCGGTAGTCGCAAAGCCTGTGCCCAAAAAAAAGCCTGCTTCGTTGGAGCAGGCTTTTTTGCGTCTGGAGTGCTTAAAGCGCACCGCCAGCACTCAGGCTTGGGCGCTGCGTGCCGCGGCAAGCTTGCGTTCGATTTCCGCCGCGGCGCGTGCACCGGCTTCCTCGCCCGCGAGGATTGCGGCGTTGCGCTGCGTGAAGTCGCTGCTCGACATCGCATTCAGGCTCGGGCGGATCACCACGTCGGCGTATTTGTCCAGTTCGTAGGTTTTGATCGACTGGCCCATGATCGTGAAGGTCTGCATCAGCACGTCGAACTGGCTCAATGTCGAAGCCGATTCCGGTCGCGACGAAATATCCACTGCAATCACGAAATCGGCGCCCATTTTCTTTGCGAACGAAGCGGGCACCGGGCTCACCAGGCCACCATCGACGTATTCGTGGCCGCCGATCTTCACCGGCTCGAAAATCGACGGAATGCTGCACGAGGCGCGCACGGCGATGCCGGTATTGCCGCGCTGGAACAGGATCGGCTGGCCGGTCTGCAGATCGGTGGAGACGACCCCGAGCGGCTTGTTCATCTTCTCGATCGGTCGGTCGTGCAAGGTGGTGTTGAGGAAGTTCTGCAGCGCCACGCCTTGCAGGATGCCGCGCGTGCGGAACGGCATGGCCCAGTCGCTGATCGAGGCTTCGTCCATCGTCAGCGCGAGCTTGTTGAGCGCGAATCCGTTCATGCCTGAGGCGTAGAGCGCCGCGACCACCGAACCGGCGCTCGTGCCCGTCACCAGATCGACCTGGATATTGCGGGCTTCCAGCGCCTTGATCACGCCGATGTGCGCAAACCCGCGTGCAGCACCGCCGCCGAGCGCCAGCCCCACGCGGATCGGGCGCTGCGTACGCGCGACGGGGGGCGCAACGACCTGCGGCTTGTTATCGGGCGATTGAGCGCCGGTCGTGCAGGCGGCGAGCACGCTGGAAGCGGCCGCGAGCGAAAAGTGGCGGCGGCGCAGCGAAAACGCGGATGACGAATCGGAACCGGACTGCGCAGTGGATGCAAAATCGGACTTCGAACTGGGCTTCAAGCAATTTCTCCAGGCGGCGTGCGGACAAGCGTGCCAGGCGTGTAGCGGCCGCGCCGCGTTTGTTCTATCGACCCGCGTGGGCGGGCCGCTTCAGGCCGGCGAGGTTACCAGCGCGCCGACATCATAAGGCAAAGCGCCCCGCGCGCACGGCTTGTGCGTGTAACGCCATGTGACGCTCAATGCGACATGAATTTCGCTCCGAAACACCGTCATGCGTGTGAATGGCGGCGGTCATTGCGCAAGCCATTGGCCACGCCTTTGCCCCCCCGCGTCCAGGGGCGGCCGAAGCGCCCGGCGGCGGGTATAATCGCGTCTCTGATTTTCCCGGTTTTTCGTTCGCTTTCGGCGCCGCGCTGTGCCAGCTGCAAGCCGGTCACACGCCCTGCGCCGCGAACCTACGCTGTCCGCCGTCGCCCGCATCTGCGCCCTTCGTCAGCGTGAGGCAATGCGAGCCGGCCGCGCGATTGCACCGTCCTAGAGTATTCGCCCATGACCACAACTCCCGTCCGTACCCGTTTCGCGCCGAGCCCGACCGGCTTCATTCACCTCGGCAATATTCGCTCCGCGCTTTATCCGTGGGCCTTCGCGCGCCACAACAAGGGCACCTTCGTGCTGCGGATCGAGGACACCGACGTCGAGCGTTCGACCTCCGAAGCCGTGGACGCGATCATCGAAGGTATGGCGTGGCTCGGCCTCGATTTCGACGAAGGCCCGTTCTACCAGATGCAGCGCATGGACCGTTACCGCGAAGTGCTCGCGCAAATGCAGCAGCAGGGCCTCGTGTACCCGTGCTACATGTCGACCGAAGAACTCGACGCGTTGCGCGAGCGCCAGCGTGAAGCCGGCGAGAAGCCGCGCTACGACGGCACGTGGCGCCCGGAACAGGGCAAGGTGCTGCCCACGCCGCCCGAGGGCGTGCAGCCGGTCCTGCGTTTCCGCAATCCGCTGACGGGCGTGGTCGCATGGGACGACGCCGTGAAGGGCCGTGTCGAAATCTCCAACGAAGAACTCGACGATCTGGTGATCGCGCGTCCGGACGGCACCCCCACCTACAACTTCTGCGTGGTGGTGGACGATCTCGACATGAAAATCACGCACGTGATCCGTGGCGACGACCACGTGAACAACACGCCGCGCCAGATCAACATCCTGCGCGCGCTGGGCGGCGAGCCGCCGGTCTACGCCCACCTGCCGACCGTGCTCAACGAGCAGGGCGAGAAGATGAGCAAGCGCCACGGCGCGATGAGCGTGATGGGCTATCGCGACGCCGGTTATCTGCCGGAAGCGGTGCTGAATTATCTGGCGCGTCTGGGCTGGTCGCACGGCGACGCGGAAGTGTTCACCCGCGAGCAGTTCGTCGATTGGTTCGATCTGGATCACCTCGGCAAGTCGCCGGCGCAGTACGACCACAACAAGCTCAACTGGCTGAATAACCACTACCTGAAGAGCGTCGATAACGCGCGTCTGGCTGAACTGGCCAAGCCGTTCCTCGCCGCACTGGGCGTGAACGAAGCGGCGCTCAGCAGTGGGGCGCCGCTCGAAGGCGTGGTGGCGCTCTTCAAGGACCGCGCCAACACCGTCAAGGAAGTGGCCGAAAGCGCAGCAATGTTCTACCGCGAGCCGCAGCCGGAAGCGGACGCCATTGCCCAGCACGTCACGGACGTGGTGCGCCCGGCGCTGGCCGATCTGTTGACGGCGCTCAAGGCGGCGGATTGGGAAAAGGCCGCGATCTCGGCAGCATTCAAGGCAACGCTTGCCACGCACAAGCTCAAGATGCCGCAACTGGCGATGCCGGTGCGTCTGTTCGTGGCGGGCACGACGCACACGCCAGCCATCGACGCGGTACTCGAATTGTTCGGCCGTGACGTGGTGGTCAACCGCATCGAAAAGGGTATTTCTGCGGCTTTATAAAAAACTGAAATTTTTCTTGCTCTGGCACTAGCGCCAGAGCAAGAAGTCCTGTAGTATTCGGTCTCCTCTGAACGGGGAACGCAAGAAAAGCAGCAGATCTTGCGGAAAGTACCTCGAATCAAGCAACGAAGTTTCGCCAAAGCTTCAAAGCGTAGCAAAAAAATGATTCGAAAGTGCTTGACAAGCGAAAAAATGCAGTTTAAAATTTCGCTTCTGTTTTGCAAGGGGGTATAGCTCAGCTGGGAGAGCGCTTGCATGGCATGCAAGAGGTCAGCGGTTCGATCCCGCTTACCTCCACCAACAAAGCAGAGTGTTTGGCAGTAAAGTGTAGCAAGGCATTATCTGAAAAGATTATGTCCCCTTCGTCTAGAGGCCTAGGACATCACCCTTTCACGGTGAGTACAGGGGTTCGAATCCCCTAGGGGACGCCAGACATAGGCGTCGTCAACGTGGTTGACGCAGCAGCAGGTGGGGCTAACTGACACCCATCTGTCATGTCATAAGTTGGAGCGGTAGTTCAGTTGGTTAGAATACCGGCCTGTCACGCCGGGGGTCGCGGGTTCGAGTCCCGTCCGCTCCGCCAGATAGAAGCCCGCTCAGAAAGCGTGAGTGGGCTTTTTAGTTGTAGTGGTAAAAGTTTAAGGCGTCAGCCTGTGTTGTCCCCTTCGTCTAGAGGCCTAGGACATCACCCTTTCACGGTGAGTACAGGGGTTCGAATCCCCTAGGGGACGCCAAATTTAAAGCGGCGCCAGAGCAGTAAGGCGACGCGGGCAGTCAAGCAGTACTGGAGCGGTAGTTCAGTTGGTTAGAATACCGGCCTGTCACGCCGGGGGTCGCGGGTTCGAGTCCCGTCCGCTCCGCCAGATTTAGTTATCCGGCAGTTTCGGGTAGCATGTAGTTCAAGGCGCAAGCCTGTGTTGTCCCCTTCGTCTAGAGGCCTAGGACATCACCCTTTCACGGTGAGTACAGGGGTTCGAATCCCCTAGGGGACGCCAAATTCAAAGTGGCGCCACAAGCAGTCAAGGCGACGCCGCCAGCGGGATCTAACCGACGCCCGCCGGTGATGCAGCAAGCTGGAGCGGTAGTTCAGTCGGTTAGAATACCGGCCTGTCACGCCGGGGGTCGCGGGTTCGAGTCCCGTCCGCTCCGCCAGATCAAAGCCCGCTGGGTCAAACCAGCGGGCTTTTTCTATTTCTCTTTCTTTTTGCCTCCTGCCGATTCCCCCGGTCTGTACGGACAAACGGCCATTGCCTGCGCCCGCGCGTTATCGTAGCGTTGTCGAAACCTCGAATTTCGCGCTCGCCGCCATGCTTGCCGTTTTATTTGCCGTCTGACCGCCATGTTCGCTCCGAACGACATTCCATCGCGCTTCCAGCTGCGCCACGCCTCCATGGACGACTTCGAGTTCGCGGAGGCGCTCACGCGCCGCAACATGGGCGGCTACTATCAGCGGCATCATCTGATCTGGCGCGGCGATCTCTTTCTTGCCAGCTACCGCGAATCGGAAAATTTTATTCTCGAACTCGATGGCGAGGACATTGGCGTGCTGCGCGTAACGCAGGAGAACGATTCGCTGCACATCCGCGACGTGCAGATCGCCGAAGGCTATCGCGGCAACGGCGCGGGCACATTTCTGCTCGACATTTCCCACCGCTGGGCGCGCGAGCGTGGCTTGCGCGAACTGCAGTTGCGTGTGTTCGTCGATAATCCTGCGGCGCGGCTTTATCTGCGCATGGGTTATCGCGTAGCGGGGCCACGCCTGGCGCGGCTGGGCTCGATCCGGCACATGACGCGGCCGGTCTGAGCCGCCATTTTCCGGGCTTCGAAGCGATCGCGCGTTATACGTCATGGGGCGCCGCTATCGGCTCGCCGTTGGTCACGTCCTCTTCGCGCTGATCGTCTTCGCTTTCGCCCGTGCCACGTGCAATGAAGGCTCGCGGGCTTTCGCCAAACGCGCGGCGGAACATCGCCGAAAACGCACTCTGACTTTGATAACCCAGTTCCTGCGCGACCACCGACATCGGCTTGCCCTGATTCAGTAGCGGAATCGCGCGCGCCAGGATCGCCTGCTGTCGCCACTGCGAAAAACTCACGCCCAGTTCCTGACGGAACAGCCGCGCGATGGTGCGTGTGCTGGCTCCCACCTGCGCGGCCCAATGTTCGAGCGAACCCGGCCCGGCCGGATCGGCGATCAAGGCTTCGCAGAGCGAGCGCAGGCGCTTTTCCTCGGGCATCGGCACGGCGAGCGGCAAGGGCGCGGAACGTGTGATCTCGTCCAACGCCACCGCGCCGAGCAGACGTTCGCGCGTAGGCCCAATGGCACGTTGGTCGAAAGCGGCAATCGCTTCGCGCAGCAGCCCCGACACCTCGACCACACGGCACGCATCGAGCCCCGGCGGAATCACCGAGGCGTCGACATAGAGCGTGCGCAAAAACGCATCCTCGACGATGGACACTTCGTGCGTCACATGCGGCGGCACCCAGATCGCGCGCGACGGCGGCACCATCCAGGTCGTGCCGGGCGTGGCCATACGCAGCACGCCGCGCGACGCGTAGGCGAGTTGCGCCCAGGCGTGCGTGTGACGAGCGATGCGTACGCCCGCTGCCATGGGCCGCGAGCGCACGCGAATCGGGTGCTCGCTGGTCGGCTCGAACTCGCGCGGAATATCGGCGAGTTCGGCCGGTGGCGAGGGATCGGGCAGCGAGAAGAACGTGGCGGAAGGCATGACGGATCCGGGCGATGTTGTCGGCACCATTTTAGGCGGGTGTGGCGCGACGCGGACAGCACTGCAAGAATGCACGCAACGCGTGTGCGGCTGGCGCATAATGCTGCCGGTCATTTTCAGATACGGGCGGCGAGGGAGCGCAAGGCATGAAATACGTATTCGTCTACGGCACGCTGCGCGCGGGCGAGATCAACGACATCAATCTCGCGGCGGCGCGCCATGCGATCCGCCAGCCGCGCCTCGTCGGTCAGTCGAGCGTGGCGGGACGGCTGTTCGACTTCGGCCGCTATCCCGGCATGATTGCCGATACTCAGGCCGCGCCGGTGTTCGGCGATGTCTATGAAATTGACGAAGCGCTCGTACCCGTGCTCGACGAGATCGAAGAGGTCTATCCTGGCGTGGAAGGCCAGTTCGTGTCGCGCCAGGTGAGCGTGGAAGTGCAGGGCGAGCAGATCGAATGCCTCTACTACCCGATTACCCATCGCGCGTCCGAAGGCCTGCCTCAGATCGACGGCGGCGACTGGATCGCACACCGGCTCGCGCGCTGAGATCGCACTGAAAACGCTGCAAAAAACAGAAGCCCGACGGACTCGCATCCGCCGGGCTTTTTTTGCGCCTTAACGCTTCAGGCTGCTAACGCTCAGATTTCCTCGTACAGCGGCAGCGTCAGGAATTCGACGAAATTCTCCGAAGTCGACATCTCTTCGAAGATCTGCGCCGCGCGGTCGTAGGGCTGCGTATCGCCGCCGACCGAAGCCTTCACCTTGTCCAGTTCTTGCGGGATCAGCTCGCGCACGAGTTCCGCCGTGACCTTGCGGCCGTCTTCGAGCTTGCCCTTGGGCGAGCGGATCCACTGCCACACCTGCGAGCGCGAGATTTCGGCGGTCGCGGCGTCTTCCATCAGGTTGTGGATCGGCACGCAGCCATTACCCGCGAGCCACGAACCCAGGTAGTGGATGCCGACGTTGATGTTGTTGCGCAGGCCGGCTTCCGTGATCGGCGCTTCCGGGCGGAAGTCCATCAGATCCTTGCCGGTCACGTTGACGTCGGGACGCTGTTTGCCGATCTGATTGGGCTTGTCGCCGAGCACCTTGACGAATTCTTCCATCGCGATCGGCACGAGACCCGGGTGCGCCACCCAGCCGCCGTCGTAACCGTCGCCCGCATCGCGCGCCTTGTCCGAACGCACGCCGCCCATCGCCTTGTCATTGGCTGCGGGATCGTTCTTGATCGGGATCAGCGCGCTCATGCCGCCGATCGCCGGCGCGTTGCGCTTGTGGCAGGTCTTGAGCAATTCGAGCGCGTAGGCGCGCATGAACGGCACCGTCATGGTGATCTGCGAACGGTCCGCGAGGCAGAAGTCCGCGTCCTTCTTGAACTTCTTGATCGCCGAGAAGATGTAGTCCCAACGGCCCGCATTGAGGCCCGAGCTATGCTCGCGCAGTTCATAAAGGATTTCGTCCATCTCGAACGCGGCGAGAATCGTCTCGACCAGCACCGTCGCGCGGATCGTGCCGCGCGGGATGCCCACGCCTTCCTGGGCCGCGACGAAGATGTCGTTCCACAGACGCGCTTCGAGGTGGCTTTCCATCTTGGGCAGATAGAAGTACGGGCCGCTGCCTCGCGAGATCAGTTCCTTCGCGTTGTGGAACAGGTAGAGTGCGAAGTCGAAGATGCCGCCGGACACGCGCGCACCGTCGACCGTGACGTGCTTTTCGTCGAGATGCCAGCCGCGCGGACGCACGATCAAGGTGGCGATCTTGTCGTTCAGCTGGTACGACTTGCCGTTCTGCTCCAGCGAAATCGTGCGGCGCACCGCGTCCTTGAGGTTGATCTGGCCGGTGATCTGGTTGTCCCAGTTCGGCGCGTTCGAATCCTCGAAGTCGGTCATGTACGAATCCGCGCCCGAATTCAGCGCGTTGATGATCATCTTGCGCTCGACCGGGCCAGTGATTTCCACGCGACGGCATTCGAGATCCTTCGGCAGCGGCGCGATCTTCCAGTCGCCTTCGCGGATCGACTTCGTTTCAGCCAGGAAATCCGGACGCTCGCCGGCATCGAGGCGCTTCGTGCGCTCGACGCGCGCCTTGAGCAATTCCTGCCGACGCGGCTCGAAGGCGCGGTGCAGCTTCGCGACGAGTTCGAGTGCCTCGGGCGTGAGGATCTGTTCGAAGCCGGGTTGAATTTCGGCCGTGATCTGCATGCCTTGCGGCAGTTGCAACGTGTTCGCCATTTGCTAACTCCTTGGTCGGTCAGATTGAAATGCTTGGGTGTTGTTATTACCGTGCTGGCTGAACGCTGTCGTCATGGGCCCGGGCTGGGGCGGGGGCGGCTTCGTTCGGCGGTTGCTGCGGTGTCGGAGGGTGAAGCGGAAATCGTGGCGATGAAGCTGGCAAGCTCTGCCATGCCGCCGCCCGTGCCGTGCGGCGTGACGCCGAGTTCTTCGGCGGGCAGTCGCTGGCGATTGATCCAGAAGGTGGTGTAGCCGAACCAGCCGGCGCCCGCGGCGTCCCAGCCATTCGACGACACGAATACGATGTCGCGCGGGGCGGCATCGAATGCGTGAGTACCGAGCGAGTAGGCCGCAGCGGCGGGCTTATAGGCGCGCACGGCATCGACCGACAGCACGTGGTCGAACAGACCGTTCATGCCCGCGCTCTTCACGGCGATGTCGAGCATCTGCGGATTGCCGTTGGAGAGGATCGCGAGGCCCAGGCGCGTGCCGTCCTGACGCGGCTCGCGCAGGCGGCGCAGCACGGGCAGCACGTCGGGGAAGGCGGAGAGGCAGGCATATTCGTCCATCAAACGCTTTTCGCCCGCGCCCGTGAGCGGCAGGTTCAGACGGCGTGCCGCATAGCGCAGCGCGTCGAGCGTGATGTCCCAGAACGGCTTGTAGCGCGCGCCTGCCGTGTCAGACAACGTGCGCAGCTGCGTGTACTCGATCTGCTTGAGACGCCAGAGCAACGAAAGTGCCTCGCCGTGGGCGGGGAACATCTGTTCGGCGGCGGCGACGACCGAATGCACGTCGAAAAGCGTGCCGTACGCGTCGAAGATCACTGCCTTGGGATTGTGGATTGTCGTTGTGGCCGACATAGCCTTGCACTCCATCATCAGAGGTCGAGGAACATTGTATTCATGAGTGCAATGGTGGAAAAAGTCGGCAACGATCACTTGATCTTTTACTTTTACCCACCTAATCTGGGCGCCGAACTCGTGTTTTACGCCGCAGGCGCGCTCATGGACCGCTTCAAACAGATTGAAACCTTCGCCACCGTTGCCGCGAAAGGCAGCCTTTCCGCCGCAGCCCAGGCCGAGGGCGTCGCGCCCGCGATCATTGGCCGGCGCATCGACGCGCTGGAGGAGCGCCTCGGCGTGAAATTGCTGGTTCGCACCACGCGGCGCCTCACGCTCACCTTTGAAGGCTCGGCTTTCCTGGAGGATTGCCAGCGCATCATTCACGAACTGCAGAATGCGGAGGCGAGCGTCTCGGCGGGCGGCGTGAAGGCGAGCGGGCACTTGCGCGTGTCGGCGCCGGCAGGATTTGGGCGACGCCATGTCGCGCCGCTCGTGCCCGATTTCACCACCGCGCATCCGGATGTGACTATCACGCTCGACCTGTCCGACCGGCTCGTCGACCTGGTCAACGAAGGCTTCGATTGCGCGGTGCGGCTGGGCGAGTTGCCCGATTCGTCGCTGGTCTCGCTCAAGCTCGGCGAGAACCGGCGCGTGGTGGTGGCGTCGCCCGCCTATCTGTCGCGGCGCGGCGCGCCCGACACGCCCGCCGATCTCGCGCGCCATAACTGCCTTGCGTTTGGCGCGAGCCTGAACCAGCAGCGCGGCTGGACCTTTCAGGAGGACGGCAAGGTGGTGCAGATCCGCGTGTCCGGCACGATGGAGTGCTCGGACGGCGCGGTGCTGCACGAGTGGTGCCTCGAAGGTCACGGACTCGCGTGGCGCTCGTGGTGGGAAGTCGGCGACGATATTGCGGCGGGCCGGCTCGCGAGCGTACTCGACGCCTACGCCGCGCCGCCCATCGGCATCCATGCCGTGTTTCCGCAACGCCGCCATTTGCCGCTGCGCGTGCGCCTCTTTCTCGACTATCTCAAACATACCTACGGCCAACCGGGTTACTGGGGGCAGGACTGAGGGGTTCGTTCGGAACCGCGCGTTTTCACTATGCGGAGAAGCCCGTAGGCCGGTCTTGCGGCACTTCTTCGCGCACTACAATCGAAAGGAAGCCGGCCCACAGTCCCGGACGAACACGGAGGGCGCCATGTTCAAGCACATCCTCGTTCCGACCGACGGCTCGGATCTGTCGAAAAAGGCCATCGACGGCGCGATCGATCTGGCGCGCACGGTCGGCGCGCGCATCACGGCCTACGCCTGCCTGCCGCAATACCCGTACTCGCCTTACGCCGATGTCGTGATCGAGTTGCCCGGCGATTTCCAGACGCGCAGTGAGCGGGAAGCACGTGCGCATCTGGACGAGGTGGAGGTGGCCGCGCGCGGTGCCGGAGTGGATTGCGACAGTTGCGTCAGCGTGCATCCCTCGCCATACCTCGGCATCATCGAAGCTGCCGAAAACTGCGGTTGCGACGTGATCTTCATGGCCTCGCACGGGCGGCGCGGGCTGGGCAGCCTGCTGATCGGCAGCGAGACGCAGCGCGTGCTCACCCATACGAAGATTCCGGTGATCGTGTATCGCTGACGGCGGGGGCTTACTACAGCGGCAACGGCAACCGTCGCGTCCCGCCAAGGACCGCACGCCGGCCACCGCTGCCGCCTGCCACGATGAAACAGCACCGCCCGGAACCTGCGCGGGAACACGCGCCCCCGCATCGGCTCCTTACTGCACTTACGCCACCTTCTGGTTCTGCGCGTCCTTATGGTCGAAGAACTGTTCGTCTTCGGTCGAACCGTGCAGCGCCGTGGTCGACGCATTGCGCTCGACCGTCTGCGTCACCGCGTCGAAGTAACCGGTGCCCACTTCGCGCTGGTGCTTCACCGCGGTGAAGCCCTTTTCCGCGGCGGCGAACTCGGCCTGCTGCAACTCGACGAAGGCGCTCATGTTCTGGCGCGCATAGCCGTGCGCGAGGTTGAACATCGAGTAATTGAGCGAGTGGAAACCGGCCAGCGTGATGAACTGGAACTTGTAGCCCATCGCGCCCAGCTCGCGCTGGAATCTGGCGATGGTCGCGTCGTCCAGGTTCTTCTTCCAGTTGAACGACGGCGAGCAGTTGTACGCGAGCAGCTTGCCTGGGAATTCCTCATGGATCGCATCGGCGAACTGCTTCGCGAAGGCCAGATCCGGCTTGCCCGTTTCGCACCAGATCATGTCGGCGTACGGTGCGTAGGCGAGGCCACGCGAGATCGATTGTTCGAGCCCGTTGCGGGTGCGAAAGAAACCCTCGACCGTGCGCTCGCCGGTCAGGAAGGGCTTGTCGTTGTCGTCGATGTCGGAGGTGACGAGGTCGGCGGCCTCGGCATCGGTGCGGGCCAGCAGAACGGTCGGCACGCCGCAGACGTCGGCGGCCAGGCGCGCAGCGCTCAGCTTGGCGACGTTTTCGCGCGTCGGCACCAGCACCTTGCCGCCCATGTGGCCGCACTTTTTCACCGAAGCAAGCTGGTCCTCGAAGTGCACGCCAGCCGCGCCGGCTTCGATCATCGCCTTCATCAGCTCGAACGCGTTGAGCACGCCGCCGAAGCCGGCTTCGGCATCGGCCACGATCGGCTGGAAGTAATCGACGTAGCCTTCGTCGCCGGGATTCTTGCCTTCGGACCACTGGATCTGGTCGGCGCGTGTGAGCGTGTTGTTGATGCGCTTGACCACCTGCGGCACCGAATTCGCAGGGTAGAGCGACTGGTCGGGATACATTTCGCCAGCCAGATTCGCATCGCCCGCGACCTGCCAGCCCGACAGATAGATCGCCTTGAGACCGGCCTTGACCTGCTGCATCGCCTGGTTGCCAGTGAGGGCGCCCAGCGCGTTGATGAAGGGCTCGTTGTTCACGCCCTGCCAGAGCTTTTCTGCACCAAGCCTGGCGAGCGTGTGCTCGGGCTGGATCGAGCCGCGCAGGCGCACCACGTCGTCAGCCGTGTAGTTGCGCTGGATGCCTTTCCAGCGCGGATCGGTATCCCATTGCTGTTGAAGCTGCTGTGCTTGCTGTTGACGCGTCGACATGGTGAGCTCCTTCTGTGTGCTGATTACCGGATAGGTGAACCGCGGATCGGAACTGCTGAGCTGTTGAACTTCGCGAAGCCTGCGACGCGGCATGTTACGTTGGGCGTGTCAGTTCGCGAACTCTTATATAAGAGTCTAGGCAAATCGATCGCTATGCAACAGACCGGCAATGGAACAATTGTTTGTTTTTTAATTCAATAAATTCAAGTGTTTATTTGATGCATTCCGCATTGGGAAACGCCATTTTCCATCCTGCAACACCGGCCTTTGTGCCCCGCAGCACGATTTTTTACCAAGCAAAAAAATTTCCCGCATCGTGAAACGAGGCGGGCAGACAAAAAAAGACCGGTGCCTGGGCACCGGTCTTTCTATCTGCCGATCATGACTCGGGTGAGACAGGCGCAATCTTCATTGCGCCTGCATCGTCGGGCCGTTGAAGGGCTTAGCTGTCGCGACGAACGCGCGGGCCGTCGTTGCGGCGAGCACCGCCACCGAAGCCTTCACGAGGACGGTTAGCGAAGCCTTCGCCGCGCGGCTGGCTGTAGCCGCCACGATCGCCGCCTTCGCGACGCTGTGCGCCGTAGCCGCCTTCACGCTGGCCGAAGCCGCCGCGCGAGTTTTCCGAACGATTGCCCCAGCTGTTGCCGTTGCGCTCGCCGCCGTTGTTGGTGCGGTCGCCGTAACCACCGCCATTGCCACCATTGCCGCCATTACCGCCGTTGCCGCTGCGATCGCCAAAGCTGCGCTCGCCGCTACGGTTGTTGCCGTAGCCACCCGGCTTGCCGCCGCCGTTGCCGAAGCGACGGCCACCGCCGTTGCCGCCGCCCGGACGGCCACGGCCGCCAAAGCCACGGTTTGCCGGCGCTGCCTTGCGCGGCTCGAAGCCTTCAACCACGTTCACCGGCAGCGTGCCGCGCACGAAACGCTCGATGCGCTTGAGCGCGCCTTGCTCGGCGTGGTGCACGAGGCTCACTGCCGTGCCCGAACGGCCTGCACGACCCGTACGGCCGATACGGTGCACGTAGTCTTCCGCGAACTTCGGCAGATCGTAGTTGAACACGTGCGTGATGCCCGGGATGTCGATACCGCGAGCGGCGACGTCCGTTGCCACCAGCACGCGCACGCGACGCTCGCGCAGCGCACGGATCGTGCGGTTACGCGCGCCTTGCGGCAGGTCGCCGTGCAGGGCGGCGGATTCGAAGCCTGCGTCGGCCAGCTTGCCGGCCAGTTGGTCGGCGTCCATCTTGGTGGCCGTGAACACGATCGCCTGGTCGAGCGTCTCGTTGCGCAGCAGATGGTCAAGCAGACGATCCTTGTGATCGCGGTCGTCCACGTAGTGAACGGTTTGCGCGATGTTCGAGGCTGCTTCGACCTTGCGCACGATCTCGATACGCTCCGGATCCTTCAGCAGGCGGCCGGTAACCGAAGCGATCTTGCCGTCGAGCGTGGCCGAGAACAGCATCGTTTGACGCGTTTGCGGCGTTGCGGCGACGATCGTGTCGATGTCGTCGATGAAGCCCATGTCCAGCATGCGGTCGGCTTCGTCGAGCACGAGCATCTTGAGTTCGGACAGATCGATGCGGCCGCGTTCGAGGTGATCGAGCAGACGACCGGGCGTCGCCACGAGAATCTCGGGGTTCTTCGCGAGCAGCATCAGCTGCTGGCCGTAGGCCACGCCGCCCAGAATGCTGACGGTGCGCAGACGGCGCAGATGCTTGCCGTAGGTTGCGGCGGCCGTCGTCACCTGCATGGCGAGCTCACGCGTGGGCGTGAGAACGAGCAGGCCCGGACGGGCGACCGGTTGTTGCGGACGGCGCGAGCGGCCTTGCTGGCCTTGAGCGGCTGCGCCTTGCGGGCGCGGCTCGCGCGGTTGTGCGGCTTGTGCCTTCTGGATCTGCGCGAAACGCTCGATCGCCGGCAGCATGAAGGCTGCGGTCTTGCCCGAACCGGTCGGGCTGGAGACCAGCAGGTCGCGGCCCGCGATGCCGGCAGGAATGGCGCGTTCCTGCACGGGCGTCGGAGCCTTATAGCCCGCTGCGATCAGCGCGGAGACGATCTCCGGCGACAGACCGAGCGATTCGAACGTCGGACCTGCGGGTGCGTCGGCGGCTTGCGCGGGGGCTTCCGTGGAAGCGGAGGCAGCAGCGTCGAGACCGAGGGCGTCGTTAGCGATCGCGTCGAGGGGGCTTTGGGTATTGCTCGAAGTCATGAAAATCCTTGGTACACAGGAAATAGAACGTCGGCGCCAATCGGCATACCCAAGTCGTCTGATTTTGCGAACAAATCGAAAAACGGGGGCAATCCGCACCACGGAAGGGCGGATTTTTTCGTTAGAAGCTGTTTTGGGTGCGACTTTAGCCGGGATTGGCCAGTCGCCAGCCTGATACTTGACGGCCCGAAAACAGGGCCACGGCAGGGGGGGACAGGTTCTAAACTGGATTGGAGCTTAACGCTACGTGGCGTATTGCTGATCGCACATGCGACCGGAGCGCAACGCAGCAGGGATTATATCTCGTTTTGTTGCGCCGCGCCAGCTAATGCTATCCCTCGTACCCTGCGACAGCCTGACGCAAGGTACGAGGGTGGGTGAGGCCGTGCCGGCGGCGCGTGTGGCGTCGCAAACGGCCTCGGCGATAAAATCAGGGATCGATCGGAAGGCTAAGCGACTAGCTCGCCGCGCCGCTCTTGAGCGATTCGACCAGTTCGACGTACTGCGTCTTCGCCGTGTCTTCGGCGGTGCCCTTGAGTGCGGCCCAGGCGTCGTACTTATACTTGCCGACGATGTCGGTGAAGCCCGGCTTGTCGCCGTGAACATCGCCTTCGGTGGCCTGTTTGAACAGGGCGTACAGGCGCAGCAGCGTCAGGTTGCCCGGACGCTCCGTCAGTTGCTGGACATCTTCTTGGGCTTGCACGAATTGGGCGTTGACATCGCTCATAGTTATTTCCTCCGCTTGGGTATCGATTCAGCCCATCGATCCTACCAGCGCAGCGTCGCCATCATCCCGCACAGGGCTGGAACGATTCCTCCACTCTAGTCAGGCACGCGCCGTCAGGGCGCGCGGCATTGCCGGGCGTCGACTGAGCGGCGACTGAGTGGGAGCGGCGCATTACAATAGCGGTCATGACTGAAATCGTCCTGCTTGCCCTCGATACTTCGACCGAATACTGCTCGGTCGCGCTGCTTCGCGCCGAAGCGCCCCAAGACACTCAATCCGCTCAATCTGCTCAATCTGCTCAATCTGCTCAATCTGCTCAATCGTCGCCGGCACTGCCGGAACCGCGGGTCTGGATGCGCCACGAAGCCACCGGCGCGGTTTCCAGCACGCGCCTGCTGCCCGCCATCGGCGAACTGCTCGCGGAAGCGGGCCTTGCGCTCGCCGATTGCGACGCGATTGCCTTCGGTTCCGGCCCGGGCTCCTTCACCGGGCTGCGGACCGCGACCGGCGTGGCGCAAGGCCTGGCGTTCGGGCTCGATATTCCTGTGGTGCCGGTGAGCACGCTGCTCGTGTGCGCGGAAAGCGCGCGTCTGCGTGATCCTGCGGCGACTCGCGTGCTGTCGGCACTCGATGCGCGCATGGACGAAGCCTATTGGGCCGATTACGCGTGGGATGCCTCGGCGGGCGCTGCGGGCGACTGGCGCACCTTGCAGGGCGCCTCACTCGACGCGCCCGAGGCGATCGTCGCGCCCGATCAGCCGTTCACGCTGGCCGGCAACGCCGCAGCGGCATTTGGTGCACGGCTGGCGGCTGCAACCGCGGCGCGCACGATCGACGCCGAAGCGTTGCCCCACGCCGTGCCGCTCGCCCATGTTGCGCTGCGCGCGTTCCGCGCGGGCCGCACGCTGCCCGCCGATCAGGCCGCGCCCGAATACGTGCGCAACAAGGTCGCGCAGACCACCGCCGAACGCATGGCGGCCAAGGCCGAAAAAGACGCACGCAGCGACGCTCAAGAGGGCGGTCGATGAGCGGCGTGCTGATGACCGACCGCTATCTCTCGCAGATGACGGAGAGCGATCTCGACGAGGTCGTTGTCATCGAGAAGTCCGCCTATGAATTCCCGTGGTCGCGCGGCAACTTCGAGGATTCGCTGCGCAATGGTTACTACGGTATTTGCATGCGTCACGTGACGGGCACGCTGATCGGCTATAGCGTGCTGATGCCGGTGGTCGACGAGATGCATCTGCTCAACCTGTGCGTTGCACCGCAGGCGCAGGGCATGGGGGCGGGCCTCGCGCTGTTGCGCGAAGGCGTGCGCATTGCGCGTGTGCAGGGACTCGAAGGCTTGCTGCTCGAAGTGCGTCCGTCCAATCATCGGGCGATCCGGCTGTACGAGCAGTTTGGCTTCGTTACGATCGGACGCCGCAAGAATTACTATCCCGCCCGCCATCACAGCCGCGAGGACGCGATCGTGATGCGTTTTTCTTTTGCACTGGAGGGCGCGGATGCCGCTCGATGAGATCGCGCTGGAAGAGTTGGGCCTCGCGCCGCGCTGGGTGCGCAAGGGCGTGGCGGCGGTTGCGCCGCAAGAGGCGATCGCGGCTGCCGCGAGCGTTGCCGTCGCGGTCGAAGCCGAGGTTGAGGTTGAAGTCGCCGCGCCGCCCGTGGTCGCTCGCGAGGCCAGCGCGCCCGCGCCGCTCATCGAGGGCGCAGCTCCGCCAAAAGCGCGCGCCGAAGACGCGTTTGCGCCAGAAGACGCGCCGTTCGTGCAGCCGGAACGCGTCGCGCCGGCAAAGCCCGCGCCGGCCGCCTCCGAAGAACCGCCTGCGTTCACCGAAGACGATTTCGCCTGGTTCGATTCTGTCTCCGAAGCGGTGCTGCCGCATGACGTCGAACCGGCCCGCGCGCCTCGCAACGACGTCGCCACGCTTGACTGGGAGCCGCTCGCGGAGCGCGTCGCGTCGTGTACGCTCTGCCGCCTGTGCGAAAAGCGCACCAATACCGTGTTCGGCGTGGGTGACCGCGAAGCCGAATGGATGGTGATCGGGGAAGCGCCCGGTGAGAACGAGGATCGCCAGGGCGAGCCCTTCGTCGGCCAGGCGGGCAAGCTACTCGACAATATGCTGCGTTCGCTCGCGCTGGCGCGCGGCGAGAACGTCTATATCGCCAACGTGATCAAGTGCCGCCCGCCCGGCAACCGCAATCCGGAACCGGACGAAGTGGCGCGCTGCGAGCCGTATCTGCAGCGCCAGGTCGCGTTAGTGAAGCCGAAGATCATCGTCGCGATGGGGCGCTTTGCGGCGCAAAGCCTGCTCAAGACCAGCAACAGCATTGCGTCGCTGCGTGGGCGCGTGCATGAGTACGAAGGCGTGCCGGTGATCGTCACTTATCACCCGGCGTATCTGCTGCGCAGTCTGCAGGACAAGTCGAAGGCCTGGACCGATCTGTGCCTCGCGCGCGATACGTGGCGCGCGGCGGGCGGCGGCCAATGAGCGCCGTGCGGCCCGTGCGAGCCGATCGAGGCGGGCCGCTGGCCGCATCGGTGCTTGACCGTTATGCCGATCCAGCCGTGCGCGATCTAGCATGGCTGCTATTGAGCGCCGACCTGTTGCGCGCCCAGCCGCATATGCCGCTCGCCCAGCCGTGGTCGAGCGACGCGGGCATGGCTTGCGTCATCGCGTGGCTTGCGCAACTCGATCGCGATCCTTCCCGGCTGCATGAAGCGCTGGCCAGCGCGCGCATGACCCGCCTTGGCCGTTATGCCGAAACCTTGCTCGCCTGGTATCTGGGAAACGCGCCTGGATCCCGCCTGATCGCCGCGAATGTAGCGCTGCGCGGCGAGGGCAGAACGATAGGCGAGTGCGATTTCCTGCTTGAGACCGAAGCGGGCGAGCGCCTGCATTGGGAGCTGGCGGTGAAGTGCTTTCTCCATGCCGGCGCGCCAGACGCAGGCGTGTCGCGGCTCGCGGATTACGTCGGACCGAATCTGCGCGACCGCCTGGATCTGAAGTTTGCGCATCTGCGCGATCACCAGCTGCGGTTGAGCGAGCGGCCCGAGTTTGCGTCGCTTGGCTTTGCGGGGCCGTGGCATGCGCAGATGTTCATCAAAGGATGGCTGTTCTACCGGTCCGATGGGCATTCGGTGGCTGCGCCGGAGCTGACGCAAGACCACGGCCGCGGCTGGTGGGTGACGCACGCCGACTGGATGAGCTTTGCGCAGCGTTCGAACGTCGATGGCTGGAGCGTGTTGCCGAGGCTGGCCTGGCTCGCTCCGCGAGGCCTTCCTTCACACACTTCAATCCCTTCGATCGCAACTAACAGCCAAATCAGCGAAGCCGAGGAAAACGGCTGCGATGCAGCTGCCCGAGCTTCGCTCACAGAGGTGGATGTCCCCGCCGATCCCGCCACGCTTTTCGCAAACCTCGCGCGCCCGCATGAGCCGGTGATGGTTGCTGCATTTGCCGCCGGCGAGGCGGGCGGTTACGTCGAGCGCTCGCGCGGTTTCATCGTCCCCGACGACTGGCCAGAGCGCGCCCGGACCTACGCACGCCACTGAAGCGAGCGGCTTACCACCAACGCCAGAAGTGATGCACGGGGCCAACGCCATGGCCCACGTCGAGCTTGTCGCTCGCTTCGAGTGCACCCGTTAGATACGTCTTCGCCTGCGCAAGCGCATCCGCGAGCGTCGGCTGCTGCGGCCACAGCGCGGCGATCGCCGAAGACAACGTGCAGCCCGTGCCGTGCGTGTTCGTCACCGGAATGCGCGGGCCGCCCAGCCGCAAGGTGCCAGCGGCCTCGATCAGCCAGTCGGGGCTGTCGGCGCTACCCAGATGGCCGCCTTTCATCAGCACCGCCTGCGCGCCGAGCGCGCGCAGTGCTTCGCCTTGCTCGACCATCGCGGTTTCGTCGGTGGCGGGCGCCACGCCGAGCAGCGCCGCCGCTTCCGGCAGATTCGGCGTGACGATGCCCGCGAGCGGCAGCAGTTCCTCGCGCAGCGCAGCCACGGCCTCGGGTGCGAGCAGTGCGTGATTGCTCTTCGAAATCATCACCGTGTCGAGCACGATGCGCGTCGGCTTGTGGCGGCGCAGCGCATCCGCGACCGCGCGTACGATCGGCGCGTTGGCGAGCATGCCGATCTTCACGGCGTCGATGCGGATATCGTCGAACACGGCGTCGAGCTGCGCCGTCACGAAAGCGGGATCGGGCGCGTGAATCGCGGTGACGCCGCGCGTGTTCTGCGCCGTGAGCGCGGTGATGACGCTCGCGCCATACGCGCCGAGCGCGGAGAACGCCTTGAGGTCGGCCTGGATGCCTGCGCCGCCGCCGGAGTCGGAACCGGCGATGGTGAGGACATTGGGAATCGGAGAGGTCATGTCAGCGTCGCGAACGCGCCGCGCGCGGGGCTTCGGTGGCGAGGCCGCGTCTGCGCAGGCGCTGGAAAGTATCGGGTTGGCGAATGAGCGATGAACGTCGGCGCGCGCGGGCTTGCGGCGCGCGCCGCCGCGATCAATGCCGGTGATTTTCGCCGATCAGCGCGACGGAGTCGAACGCGCGTTGATTGGCCTGATGACGGCGCATCACCAGCCACATCATGAGGCAGACGAAGGTGCCGAACAGCACGATCACGATGGCCACCGGCACGTCGAGCCAGACCAGCACGGCGTAGAGGCACAGCATCACGAGCACCGAGAGGTTTTCGTTGAAATTCTGCACGGCGATCGAGTGGCCGGCGGAAAGCAGCACGTGGCCGCGATGCTGCAGCAGCGCATTCATCGGCACGACGAAAAAACCGGAGAGCGCGCCCACCACCATCAGGAACAGATAGGCGAGCAGCAGATAGGCGGGCACGCGCATATGGCCGATATGCAGGCCCCAATGCTGCGGAAACAGATTGCGCGTATAGAACGCCATGATCATCACGGCGATACCCATCATGATGCCCACGGGCAGCACCGAGAGTGATTTCTTCAGCGGAATGCGCGCGGCGGCGATCATCGCGCCGGCCGCCACGCCCACGGCCACCACGGCTTGCAACACTGCGCCTTCGGACAGCGACATGCCCAGCGACACTTCGGCCCATTTGAGCACGATGAATTGCAGTGTCGCGCCTGCGCCCCAGAACAGCGTCGTGACGGCGAGCGAGATCTGACCGAGCTTGTCGTGCCAGAGCGTGTTGAAACAGTCGGCGAAATCGGTGATGAGGCGAAATACCCCGTGTTCCTGGCGCGGATAGCGCGCGCCGGTATCGGGAATACGCAGATTGAAGAGGGCGGCGATCACATAGATGCCCATGATCACCAGCATCGCGGCTTCGGCGGGCGTGTTGACCGAGGCGGGCGTGTGGCGGATCACGTGCGCGGCGATGTGCGGGCTGATCAGCGCGCCGCCCAGGACGGTGCCAAGAATGATCGAGCCGACCGTGGTGCCTTCGATCCAGCCATTGGCAGCCACGAGGCGCTCAGGCGGTAGCAGTTCGGTAAGAATGCCGTACTTGGCCGGCGAATAGGCCGCTGCGCCAAAACCCACCACGCCATAGGCCAATAGCGGATGCGTGCCGGCCAGCATTAGGCCGCAGCCGACGACTTTGATGGTATTGGTGATAAACATGACGCGCCCCTTGGGACGCGAATCGGCAAAGGCGCCGACGAAGGCGGCAAGAACGACGTAGGACAGGACGAAGAACAGCTTGAGCAGCGGCGTCATCCAGTTCGGAGCGTGGAGGTCTTTCAGCAGTGCAATCGCAGCGATGAGGAGCGCATTGTCGGCCAACGACGAAAAAAACTGCGCGGCCATGATGGTGTAAAAGCCTTTTTTCATCTGATGCGATGCTGTCCTCGCTGCGGTCCGTCCGCCCCGGACGGGTGGAGGCATCCGGGCTTATTACGTTCGAAATGGGTTGTGCGCAGGGCTTTATATCATGAAAATAGCGGTATTCGGACTAGCACATTCCTTGACCGCCCACCCGGCGGGCCTGCCGGGCGCTGAAAACACCCTGTAAGCTCCTGATTCGAAAGCGTCTTTGCGAAAAAAATCCCATGCCGCGCCCCCTCTCAGCCACGATCCATACCACCGCTCTCGCCAATAATCTCTCCGTCGTCCGGAAATACGCGCCAAAATCAAAAATCTGGGCAGTGGTCAAGGCCAACGCCTACGGCCACGGGCTCGCGCGCGCTTTTCCGGGCCTGCGCGCGACCGATGGTTTCGGTCTGCTCGATCTCGAAGAAGCGGTGAAACTGCGCGAACTGGGCTGGGCCGGCCCGATCCTGCTGCTCGAAGGCTTTTTCCGTCCCACCGACATCGACGTGATCGACCGCTACAGCCTCGCGACGGTCGTGCATTGCGACGAGCAGATGCGCATGCTCGAAATGGCGCGGCTGTCGAAGCCGGTCAATGTGCATCTCAAGATGAATAGCGGCATGAACCGGCTGGGTTATTCGCCTGAGAAGTACCGTGCGGCCTGGGAGCGCGCGCGCGCCTGTCCCGGCATTGGCCAGATCACGCTGATGACGCACTTTTCGGACGCCGACGCGCCGCGCGGCATCGCTGAACAAATGGCGGCGTTCGAGCGCGGCGCGCAAGGCATCGCGGGTACGCGCAGCCTCGCGAATTCGGCGGCCACGCTTTGGCATCCGATATCGCACTTCGACTGGGTGCGCCCCGGCATCATTCTGTATGGTGCGTCGCCTTCGGGCGTGGCCACCGCGATCGATGGCACCGGCCTGCAACCGGCCATGACGCTTGCCTCGGAAATCATCGGCACGCAGACGGTGGCGGAAGGGCAGACGGTCGGCTACGGCTCGACCTTTACGGCGCGCAAAACCATGCGTATCGGCGTGGTCGCCTGCGGTTACGCGGACGGCTATCCGCGCGTCGCGCCCGAAGGCACGCCCGTGATCGTCGACGGCGTGCGCACGCGCATCGTCGGACGCGTCTCGATGGACATGATCACCGTCGATCTCACGCCGGTTCCGCAAGCGGGCATCGGCACGCGCGTCGAACTGTGGGGCGCGAAACTGCCGATCGACGACGTGGCTGCGGCCTGCGGCACCATCGGCTACGAATTGATGTGCGCGGTTGCGCCGCGCGTGCCGGTGCGCGCGGAATAGGCGCGGCGCTTTCGGCACAATATTCCGGCCCAATATTCCGGCTCGCTTTTCCGGATCAATCTCCAGACAAACGCGCGTCACGGCGCAACAAGACAACAAGCATGGCGAAGGCGAAGACGGTCTATATCTGCACCGAATGCGGTGGACAGACGCATAAGTGGCAAGGGCAATGCCCCGCGTGCAATGCGTGGAACACCTTGGTGGAAAGCGTTGTCGAGCCGGCTGGCAATCACCGTTTTCAGGCGCTCGCCAAGAGCGCGCCGGTTCGACGTCTGGCCGATATCGAAGCTTCCGATGTGCCGCGCTTCACCTCCGGGATCGGTGAATTCGACCGCGTGCTGGGCGGCGGTCTGGTCGCCGGCGGCGTGGTGCTGATCGGCGGAGATCCCGGCATCGGCAAGTCGACGCTGCTGCTGCAATCGCTCGCGGAAATCGCCGCCGAGCGCCGCTCGCTCTATGTGAGCGGTGAAGAATCCGCCGCGCAGATTGCGTTGCGCGCGCAACGTCTCGGGCTGCTGGAGCAGGGCTCGAAGATGAACGATCTGCAGTTGCTCGCCGAAATCCAGCTGGAGAAGATCCAGGCGACCATCGAGGCCGAAAAGCCCGATGTCGCCGTGATCGACTCGATCCAGACGATCTACTCCGAAGCGCTCACTTCCGCGCCCGGCTCGGTTGCGCAGGTGCGCGAATGCGCGGCGCAGCTCACGCGCATCGCCAAGCAGTCGGGCACGTCGATCATCATGGTCGGCCACGTCACGAAGGAGGGCAACCTCGCCGGGCCGCGCGTGCTGGAACACATCGTGGACACGGTGCTGTACTTCGAGGGCGACACCCATTCGTCGTTCCGGCTGGTGCGCGCGTTCAAGAACCGCTTTGGCGCGGTCAATGAGCTGGGCGTGTTCGCGATGACGGAAAAAGGCTTACGCGGTGTGGCGAATCCTTCCGCTCTGTTTCTGTCGCAGCACGAGCAGAGCGTGCCGGGTTCCTGTGTGATGGTGACCCAGGAAGGCTCGCGCCCGCTGCTGGTGGAAGTGCAGGCGCTGGTCGATACGGCGCAGGTGCCCAACCCGCGCCGTCTGGCCGTGGGGCTGGAGCAAAACCGTCTGGCGCTGTTGCTGGCGGTGCTGCATCGGCACGCGGGCATCGGCTGCTTCGATCAGGACGTGTTCCTCAACGCCGTGGGCGGCGTGAAGATCACCGAACCGGCTGCGGATCTTGCCGTGTTGCTGTCGATTCATTCCTCGATGCGTAACAAGGCGTTGCCAAAGGGTCTGATCGTTTTCGGCGAAGTCGGTCTGGCTGGAGAGATCCGACCCTCGCCACGCGGCCAGGATCGTCTGAAGGAAGCGGCAAAGCTCGGTTTTACCTGCGCGCTGATTCCCCGCGCCAACGCGCCGAAACAGCCAATCGAAGGTCTGAACGTGATCGCCGTCGAGCGGATCGAAGAAGCGATCGATCGCGTGCGCGAGTTCGACTAAGCGTTGCCCGCGCGCCAGACAAGGCGCGCGCAGGCGCGGTCTGGCGCGTAATCATTAGTAACAACCCTGGCGCGCGCTGTAACCAGAAAGTTTTGCGATTTCCCTATCCTTGCCCGAATGAGCAACCCCGCATAAAGCGGAAAGGATAGCGACTTTGAAACAGACAGAAACGTCCATTGGCGGCAGTTCGATCGTCGTGCGCGGCTGCCGCGTCTCCGAGCCGCTCATGCAGCCTTGGGGCAGCAGTTGCCGCATCGTCGAATGGATCGACGGCGATGGCCGCATCTCGCGGCAGGTGGTGGCCGGCAATGTGACCGCCGCGCAGGTGCGCAGCACCATCTCCCACCACATCGAAGGCCGCAAGCACGTGCTTTATGACGATGAGCGCGCACCGCGCCAGACCTTGCCGCGACGCTAGGCGTGCGGTTTTTCCAGAAGCTGGGAAGACAATGGGCGCACAATGCGCCCATTGCTGTTTTTACAGCGTGAAGTTTCAAGCGCGTGACGTTTTAACCGCGTTTAGCCCCAAGGCCCATAGTTGAACGGCTTCTTGCCGCCCTGGCCGGCTTGCGGATGTGCGCTGGTTGGCGAGACAGCAGGCGGCCCCGCTGGCGCGGCGCCCATGGGCAGGCGCGCCACGCTTGCCGGCGGCTGCGTGGCGACCTGACGCTGCGCCTCGATATCGGCGAGCAAGGCCTGCAATACATCGGCATTGAAGAGCGGATGATTGGCGGCCTCGCCGGGCTTAAGCACCGGCGACACGCAACAGTCGATCGATTCCAGCCGGTCGATCCAGGTTTGCAGCGTTTCGGATGCGATCAGCGCGCCCAGCTCGCGCGTAAGTGAGGCCGCGTCCGATCCGCCGATCGCCTGGCCGAGACTCCAGTGGCGCTGCGCCCAGTCCTCGCGACCCAGCGCGGTGCACAGCGTCTGCCAGAACTTGAGTTCGAGTGCGCCGACCGCGAGCCAGCGATCGTCCTGGGTGCGGTAGAGGTTGTAGCAGGGCACGCCGCCGTTCAGCAGGCCACCGCCGGGCTGCAGCGCCGCCGCGTCGTCGTTGGCGAGCGCCACCTGCGCGACCACGTTGTTGACATGCGATTCGCGCGCCATCGAGATATCGACGAAGCGGCCTTCGCCTGAGCGCGACACATGCCAGAGCGCCGCGAGGATCTGCGTAACGGCGGACAGCGCGCCGCCGAGCAGATCGGCGATCTGGAAATTCGGCAGCACCGGCGCACCGTCGCGCCCAGCGATCTGATCGAGCACGCCTGCATAGGCGATGTAGTTGATGTCGTGGCCCGCGCGCTCCGAGAACGGGCTATTCGTGCCATAACCCGTGATCGCGCAATAGACGAGCTTGGGGTTGGCCGCGCGCAGTGTCTCGTAACCCACGCCGAGCCGGTCCATCACACCCGGGCGGAAGCTCTCGACCAGCACGTCGGCGTCACGCGCGAGCGCCAGCAGCACGGCGCGCCCGCTCTCGGATTTCAGGTCGAGCCGCGTCTCGCGCTTGCCCCGATTCACCAGCCGGTAGAACGCCCCGGGACGACCCGCGAGTTCATCGGCCGTGTTCTGCATCATGGCGCGCGAGGCATCGCCGGCGCCGGGCGGCTCGATCTTGAGCACGTCCGCGCCCATTTCCGCAAGGCGCAATGTGGCGACGGGCCCGGGAAGAAGCCGGGTCAGATCGAGAACGCGTAGGCCCTGCAATGCGGCGGGTGTCGACACTCGGCTGGCTCCTGGCGATGGCGCTGACAACGGTTGAGAAAAGACGATCAGACGATCAGACGGGCCGACGATCAGCCGATCTGTTCGAGTTCCTCGTGGGCTTCGAGCCAGTCGGCTTCGAGCGCGTCGAGGCGCGACTGGACTTCCGCCTGACGGCGGATCGATTCGGTCAGCTTGCTCTTTTGCGCGGCTTCGTAGCTGGCCGGATCGGCGACGAACGCGTCCAGTGTGCTCTTTTCCGTATTGAGCGCGTCCATCTCTTTCTCGATTCTGGCGATCTTTTGCTGCAAGGGCTTTTTCAGGTGTCCCAGACGCTGACGCGTTTCCGCTTCCTGACGGCGCTGCTCCTTGCGGTTGACGCCGTCGTCACCGCTCGTCCCTGCGGCCGCATTCGCCGGGCCGCCGGCGGCCGCCTTGAGCGCTGCGCGCTGTTCGGCGGCGTGCTGGAGCAACCAGTCGCGATAGTCGTCGAGGTCGCCGTCGAACGGCTGCAGGCGGTGCCTGGCGACCAGCATGAACTGGTCCGTGGTGGCGCGCAGCAGATGCCGGTCGTGCGAGACCAGAATCAGCGTGCCTTCGAACTGCGCGAGCGCCATCGTCAACGCGTGACGCGTTTCCAGATCCAGGTGGTTGGTCGGTTCGTCGAGCAGCAGCAGATTGGGCTTCTGCCAGATGATGAGCGCCAGCGCCAGGCGCGCCTTTTCGCCGCCCGAGAACGGCGCGATGGGCGCGGTGGCCATTTCGCCTGGGAAGTTGAAGCCGCCGAGGAAGTCGCGCAGTTCCTGCTCGCGCGTGTCGGGCGCGAGCCGCGCGAGATGCTGGAGCGGCGTGTCGGCCGGACGCAGCGTTTCGAGCTGATGCTGCGCGAAATAGCCGATCTGCAGGCCCTTGCCGGTGCGCAACTCGCCCGAGAGCGGCGCGAGCGTGGCGGCGAGCGTCTTGATGAGCGTGGATTTGCCCTGGCCGTTCGCGCCGAGCAGGCCGATGCGCTGGCCGTTCTGGATCGACAGTGCGACGCCTTCGACGATGGGCGTCTCGCTGCCGTCTTCGGCGCGATAGCCGCAGCGCACGCGGTCCATCACCAGCATGGGATTGGGCGCGGAATCGGGCGTGCGGAATTCGAACGTAAAGGGCGACGTCGCATGAGCGGGTGCGATCAGCTCCATCTTCTCAAGCGCCTTGACGCGGCTTTGCGCCTGACGCGCCTTGGTGGCCTGCGCCTTGAAGCGGTCGATAAAGCTTTGCAGATGGGCGACGGTGCGCTGCTGCTTTTCGAACGCGCTTTGCTGGAGCGCGATCTGCTGCGCGCGCAGGATCTCGAACTGCGAGTAGTTGCCGCCGTAGCGCTTGATCTGCTGGTTTTCCAGGTGCAGCGTGACGTTGCAGACCGAATCAAGGAATTCGCGATCGTGCGAAATCACGATGAGCGTGCCGGGATAGCGATGCAGCCAGTCTTCGAGCCAGACGATGGCGTCCAGGTCCAGGTGGTTCGTGGGTTCGTCGAGCAGCAGCAGGTCCGAGCGGCACATCAGCGCCTGGGCGAGGTTCAGGCGCATGCGCCAGCCGCCCGAGAAGCTCGCAACCGGCTGGCGGGTCTGGTCCATCGTGAAGCCCAGACCAAGCAGCAGCGCTTCCGCTCGGGCTGGGGCGGTGTAGCCGTCGGCGTCCGCAAAGGCGGCGTGCGCTTCGGCTTCGGCGGCGCCATCGTGGGCCGCGGAGGCCGCGGCGATACGCGCCTCGATTTCGCGCAGCGGGGCGTCGCCGTCGAGCGTGTAGTCGAGCGCGTTCTTGTCGACGGCCGGGGTTTCCTGCGCGACGTGGGCGATCGACCACGAAGGCGGCATGGAGAAGTCGCCCGCGTCCGCGTGGAGCTGGCCGCGCAGCACGGCAAACAGCGTCGATTTGCCCGCGCCGTTCGCGCCGATGAGACCGATTTTTTCGCCCGGATTGAGGGTGAACGAGGCCTGATCGAAAAGCGGCTTGGTGCCGCGGGCAAGACTGAATTGATTGAAGCGGATCACGGGAGCGCCAGCGCAGACAAAACGTAAAACGCCATTTTAAACTGGCTCGCGCTTCGCCCGGCATCGGCCGAACGGCGAGTGCGTCATTGCGGCCGATTCGCAAACAAGTCGCCGGACATTCACCCGACGTTCACACTCGTTCGCTGGCCATCTGGCCAGGGTGCGGGCGGCAGGCTTTCTCACGTAGACTGGCACTTTCCTTTGGGGAGGAACCCGATGACCACGGTCTATTCGTTCACGGCGCAACCGCTTGGCGGTACGGCACCCGTGAGCCTCGAACAATACGCGGGCAAGGTCCTGCTGATCGTCAATACTGCCAGCGAATGCGGTTTCACGCCGCAGTACGCAGGCCTGCAAAAGCTCTACGACCAGTACGCCCCGCGCGGTCTCGCCGTGCTTGGCTTTCCGTGCAATCAGTTCGGCAAGCAGGAGCCGGGTGACGCCACGCAGATCGGCGCGTTCTGTGAAAAGAACTTCGGCGTGACGTTTCCGATGTTCGAGAAGATCGACGTGAAGGGTGCGAACGCACATCCACTCTTCAACTGGCTCACGGGCGAGGCGCCGGGGCTGCTCGGGCTCGAAAGCATCAAATGGAATTTCACGAAATTCCTGGTGGACCGCAGCGGCAAGGTCGTCAAGCGCTATGCACCGGTCACGAAGCCGGACGCCATCGCCGCCGATATCGAAAAGCTGCTGTAAAAAGCGCAGCAAAGGCGCACGTGCTCAGAGAATCGGCGAGAACAGGCGGGCAACATGCATCGCGATCTTGCGCCATGCCGGCGCATCGCGATACTCGCTGCGATCGATTTCCAGGCTCGCTTCGAAGTCGTGCAGCAGCATCGCCTCCACTTCCGAAGCGAAGCCCGCGTGAACCGTGAGCACCATGATCTCGAAGTTCAGGCGGAACGAGCGGTTGTCCAGGTTCGCGCTGCCAATGGCGGCCGCCGTATCGTCGATCAGCACGACCTTCTGGTGCAGGAAGCCCGGCTGATAGCGGAAGATGCGAATGCCCGCGCGCACGGCATCGTAGGCGTAGAGCGTGGAGGCTTCGAACACCACGTAGTGGTCGCGGCGGCTGGGGATCAGGATGCGCACGTCCACGCCGCGCAGCACCGCCAGCCGCAGGGCGGCGAACACGGCCGAATCGGGCACCAGATAGGGAGTGGTGATCCAGATGCGCGAGTTGGCCGCGTTGATCGCTTCCACGAAAAAAAGCGAGCAGGTCTCCTGACGATCGGCCGGGCCGGTGGGCATCACGAGACAGGCCATGTCGTCGCCGTCGAGGGCTTTGAGCGGCGGCGGCTCGCTGCCGGGCAGTTCCTGCGTGACCCAGTACCAGTCCTCGGTGAACGCGAACTGGATGTTGGCCACTACCGGGCCGCGCACTTCGATATGCGTGTCGCGCCACGGCGAAAGCGGCGGCTTGGCGCCCAGGTATTCGACGCCCACGTTGTGGCCGCCCACGAACGCGCGCTCGCCGTCCACCACGACGATCTTGCGGTGATTGCGGAAGTTGAGCTGGAAGCGGTTGACGAAGCGCCGTTTGGTCGAGAACGGATGCACTTCCACGCCGCCCGCGCGCAGGGCTTGCACATAGCTCGCTGGCAGATCGAAACTGCCGATGCTGTCGTAGAGAAAGTGCACGCGCACGCCGCGCGCCGCGCAGGCGAGCAGCAGGTCCTTGAGCATGTCGCCCAGCGCGTCGGCGCGCACAATGAAGAACTGCACGATGACATAGTGACGGGCCTGCTCGATGGCGTCGAAGATCGCCGAGAACGTGGCCTCGCCGTTCACCAGCGTACGCACCGCGTTGCCGGGCACGAGCGGCATGCCGCCCAGGTGCGAGAGCGTGCGGATCACGCGTGGGTTCAGTGCGTCGCGGCGCTCGGCTGGTCCGTGCGTGCTGGCGGCCAGCCGGTCGCCGGATTCGTTCCCAGGCTGTCCCAGATCCGGCGCGTGCGCGCGCGAGCGCAGTGTTTCATTGCGCAGCCGCCGGGCGTCCGCGTAGCCCGCGAATTTGCTGCGGCCAAGAAACAGATAGGGGATCAGCGTGAAATAGGGCATCGTCGCGAGCGAGACGGCCCACGCGATCGCGCCTTGCGAGGTGCGGGTGACGAGGATGGCGTGACACGCTGCGATCAGTCCGAGCAGATGGACGATGGCGAGCAGGGTGCCGAGAGTTGACCAGTCGAATCGCATAAAGACGCGGGACGCTCCTGAAGCCTGTCGTAAGCCGGGAAGCGTCCATCTTACCGAAGCCGGCGCAAACAGGGCTCACCTGCTTGCCCGTCAGTACGGCGCCTGCGTCAACCTCGCGCGCCGCAGGGCGACGCGCGAGTGTCTGCCAGCGTGGCTGGCGGCGCGCCAAACCGGCATTTAAACCGGCAGGTCGCAGGCCTGGATCAGGAACACCTGATCGTCGCCGGCGCTCGTCGAGAGCCAGACGAGGTCGAGGCCGCCAAACGCGGCTTCGACGTTTTCACGCTCGTTGCCGATCTCGACCACCAGCACGCCGTTGTCGGTGAGCCAGTTGCGCGCTTCCTTGACGATGCGGCGCACGATGTCCATGCCATCCGACCCGCCCGCCAGCGCCATTTCTGGCTCGTGGCGATATTCGGGCGGCAGCGCGTCCATCGAGGCGGCGTTCACATACGGCGGATTCGTGATGATGACGTCGTAGCGGCGCTCGGGCAGCGGCGTGTAGAGATCGCCCTCGAATAGCGCGATGCGCTCGTCGAGTTCATGCTCGTGCACATTGCGCTTCGCCACTTCCAGTGCGGGCGCGGACAGATCGACGGCGTCGATATCGGCATTCGGGAAGGCGTGCGCCGCGAGAATGGCGAGGCTCGCCGAACCGGTGCAGAGTTCGAGCACGGCGGTGACCTGTTCCGGGTCTTCGACGTACGGCTGCAGACCGTCCGCTAGCAGTTCGCCGATGAACGAACGCGGCACGATCACGCGCTCGTCCACGTAGAAGCGCAGGCCGTGCATCCACGCTTCCTGCGTGATGTAGGCGGCGGGCACGCGCTCGGTGGCGCGGCGCTCGATCACGGCGAGCACCTTGTCGATTTCCTCGGGCGCGAGACGCGCGTCGAGGAACGGGTCGAGCAGGTCGAGCGGTAGATGCAGCGAGTGCAGGATCAGGTATGCGGCTTCGTCGTAGGCGTTGCTCGAACCGTGGCCGAATGCGAGCTGTGCGGCGGAGAAACGCGAGACGCCGTAGCGCAGCAGATCGCGCACGGTGCTAAACGTCGTGGAAAGCGGATGGGTCATAGTGTGGACTCCAGCGTGAGCGCTCGTAGCGCTTACGCGATCAGTTGTTCGAGCACGCGGCGGTACACGTTCTTGAGCGGGTCGATGAACTTCACCTCGATGTGCTCATCGATCTTGTGAATGCTGCCGTTGGGCGGGCCGAATTCCACGACCTGCGAGCACATGCGCGCGATGAAGCGGCCGTCGGACGTGCCGCCCGTGGTGGACAGTTCGGTCGTCACACCGGTTTCGTCGAGGATCGCCTTTTCGAGCGCGTTCGACAGGTCGCCGCGCGGCGTGAGAAAAGGCAGGCCGCTTACGCTCCAGTGCAGATCGTATTCGAGACCGTGCTTGTCGAGGATCGCATGCACGCGCTGTTGCAGGCCCTCCACCGTGCTCGCGGTGGAAAAGCGGAAGTTGAACAGCACGTCGGCGTGGCCGGGGATCACGTTGCTCGCGCCCGTGCCGCTGTGCAGGTTCGAAACCTGCCAGGTGGTGGGCGGGAAGTATTCGTTGCCGTCGTCCCATTTTTCGGCGACGAGTTCGGCCAGCGCTGGCGCCAGCAGATGCACGGGATTCTTCGCCAGATGCGGATAGGCAATATGGCCTTGCACGCCCTTGACGATGAGTTTGCCCGACATCGAGCCGCGGCGGCCGTTCTTCACGCAGTCGCCAAGCGTCGCCGACGAAGTCGGTTCGCCGACGATGCAGTAATCCATCTTTTCGCCGCGCGCCTGCAGCGCTTCGACCACCTTGACGGTGCCGTCGGTGGCGGGGCCTTCCTCGTCGCTGGTGATGAGGAAGGCGATCGCGCCGCGATGTTGCGGATGGGCGGCGACGAACTCTTCGCTGGCCACCACGAAGGCGGCGAGCGAGGTCTTCATGTCGGCGGCGCCGCGGCCATAGAGAACGCCGTCACGGTGATGGGGTTCGAACGGCGGCGAGCTCCACTGTTCGAGCGGGCCGGTCGGCACGACGTCGGTGTGGCCCGCGAAGGCGAGCAGCGGGCCGTCGGTGCCGGCCACGCCGCGTTTGACGGCCCACAGGTTGGTCACGCCGTTGGATTCGATCGTTTCGCACGCGAAGCCGAGCGCGCTGAGGCGTTCGGTCATGATGCGCTGGCAGTGCTGGTCGTCGGGCGTCACGGACGCGCGCGCGATCAGGGCTTCAGTAAGGGCGAGGGTGGCGGACATGGAGGGACCGTTTGGGACCGTTTGGTACCGTTTGCAAATGAAAATGCCGGCGCCGCTGACGGGTCAGGGGCCGGCAACAGCATGTGACGGCGCGATGTCCGAGGTGCGCGATTTGCGTGGCGCGCTCATCGGACTCACGCCTTGAGCCTCGACTTCAGGCAAAAATCGCTTCGAGCTGCTCGGCGGCGAAACCGAGCGCCTTGACGCGGCCATTCACGGCGATCACCGGACGCTTGATGATCGACGGCTTGTGGCTCATCAGCGCAATCGCGCCGGCAGTGGAGTCGGCTTCGGCCTTGTGCACTTCGGACAGGCCGCGCCAGGTCGTGCCGCGCTTGTTGATCAGCTGATCGAGCGACACATCCTTGAGCCAGTCCTGCACCAGCGCGTTCGACACGCCGGCCTTCTTGAAGTCGTAAAACTCGAACTCGATGCCGTGCTCTTCCAGCCACACCCGGGCCTTCTTCACGGAATCGCAGTTCGGAATGCCGTAGACGACGACAGTCTTTGCGGCCTTCGCCATCAGTCGCCTCGCAGCAGCTCGTTCAGGCCGACCTTGGCGCGGGTCTTGGCGTCGACCTTCTTGACGATCACGGCGCAGTACAGGCTGTGCGAGCCGTCCTTCGAGGGCAGGTTGCCCGCGACCACGACCGAGCCAGCCGGGATGCGGCCGTACGAGATTTCGCCGGTTTCGCGGTCATAGATCTTGGTCGACTGGCCCAGGTACACGCCCATCGAGATCACCGAGTTTTCTTCGACGATCACGCCTTCCACGACTTCCGAACGCGCGCCGATGAAGCAGTTGTCTTCGATGATGACCGGGTTGGCCTGCAGCGGCTCAAGCACGCCGCCGATGCCGACGCCGCCCGAGAGGTGCACGTTCTTGCCGATCTGCGCGCACGAACCGACGGTTGCCCACGTGTCGACCATGGTGCCTTCATCGACGTAAGCGCCGATGTTGGTGTACGACGGCATCAGCACGACGTTCCTGCCGATGAACGAGCCACGGCGCGCGATGGCCGGCGGCACGACGCGGAAGCCGCCTGCGGCGAAGTCTTCGGCCGTGTAGTTGGCGAACTTCGAGGGCACCTTGTCGAAGAATTGCGTGAAGCCGCCAGCGGCCATCGGCGCGTTGTCTTCCAGACGGAACGACAGCAGCACGGCCTTCTTCACCCACTGGTTGACGACCCAGTCGCCGTCCTTCTTCTCGGCGCAGCGCAGCGCGCCTTTGTCCAGCTCGGCGATAACGTGGGCGACGGCTTCACGCACGTCGTTCGGCGCGGACTTGGGCGAGAAGTCGGCGCGGTTTTCCCAGGCGGTGTCGATGATCTGCTGAAGTTGTTGCGACATGGTGGTGATTTCGTGAGAGTTCGGTGAAAAATCGCGGTAAAAAGCGCACCGCAAGAGCGTGATCGGCAAAGCCCGCGCGGCAGGGCGCACGGGCGGGAGAGCGGTTTGCGCTGCTGTAGCAGTACGAGCAGCTGTTCAAACAGCTTATGGCTGCTGTTTGGCTTCGAGCGAGCGGCAGAAGTCGACGATGCGCTTCGCGCCCTCGATGCACTCCTCGACGTCGGCGACGAGCGCGAGGCGCACAAAACCGGCGCCGGGATTCGTGCCGTGCGCTTCGCGCGCGAGATACGAGCCCGGCAGAACGGTCACATTATAGTCGGCGTAGAGGCGCTGGGCGAACGCGTCGTCCGTGAGGCCCGTGCGTGCGACGTTGGCCCAGAGGTAGAAGGCCGCGTCGGGCAGCTTGACGTCGAGCACCTCGGCAAGCATGGGCGTGACGGTCGAGAACTTCTTCACGTACTGCGCGCGGTTCTCGCGCACGTGCTGCTCGTCGCCCCAGGCGGCGATGCTGGCGGATTGCCAGACCGGCGACATCGCCGAGCCGTGATAGGTGCGGTACAGCAGGAATTGCTTGAGGATGGCCGCGTCGCCGGCTACGAAGCCCGAGCGCATGCCAGGCGCATTCGAGCGCTTGGACAGGCTCGACAGCATGACGAGGCGCTCGAAGCCACGGCCCAGCTGGTGCGCGGCTTCCAGACCGCCAAGCGGCGGCTTCGACTCGTCGAAGTAGATCTCCGAATAGCATTCGTCGGAGGCAATCACGAAGCCGTATTTGTCCGAGAGCGCGAACAGTTCGCGCCAGTCGTCGAGCGTGAGCACCGCGCCCGTCGGGTTGCCCGGCGAGCAGACGAACAGCAACTGCGTGCGCGCCCAGACGTCTTCCGGCACCTGCGAGTAGTCGCAGGCGAAGTTGCGGGCCGGATCGCTGTTGACGAAGTACGGCTGCGCGCCCGCGAGCAGGGCGGCGCCTTCGTAGATCTGGTAGAACGGGTTCGGGCAGAGTACGATCGGCCGCTTTGCCGGATCTTTCGCGCCCGCCGTGGGATCCACCACCGCCTGCGCGAGCGCGAACAGCGCCTCGCGCGAGCCCGACACCGGCAGCACCTGGGTAGCGGCGTCGACTGCGGGCAGGCTGTAGCGCCCGCTCACCCATTTCGCGATCGCCTCGCGTAGCGCGGGCGTGCCACCCGTGGCCGGATACACCGACAGACCGTCGAGCGAAGCGACGATGGCGTCGCGGATCAGCGCGGGCGTCGGATGTTTCGGCTCGCCGATCCCGAAGCTGATGTGGCGCAGGCCGGCATTCGGCGTGACGTCCTTGAAGAGCGCGCGCAGCTTTTCGAAGGGATAGGGCTGGAGGGTGTCGAGTAGCGGATTCACTGGCTTGGCGGGCGTATTGGGCGGGGACGGCGTGGCAGCGCAAGCGGGCGTGGCGGGACCGCAAACGGTCGCTTGCGGCGCGGGCTGCTGCGTCTGGAAAACCCGAATTATAACTTGGCGTGATGCGCACGTCGGGGCCGTCAGGCGCGGGCCGCGCGCTCATAGACGATATAAAGGACGGACATAAAGCATGCAATCGACGAAGTGGACGCGGCGCATCGCGCGGCAAGTGCAATGAACGCCAGCCTGAAGGCCGGCTGGCCGACACTCGCCATCCTGATCGGTGCTTCCGTGTGGGGCGTGATCTGGTATCCGCTGCGCACGCTCGCGAGCTTTGGGCTGACTGGCACCGCCGCGGGGGCCGCCACCAGCGCGGCGGGCTGCCTGTTCGTGCTGCTGCTGCGCCGCCGCTCGATCGCCACGGTGCGCTGGCACTGGCTGTTGCCGATGCTGGGTCTCGCGGCCGGCGTGACCAATATCGGCTTCGTCTGGGGCGCGATCCACGGCGAAGTGATGCGCGTGCTGCTGCTGTTCTATCTCACGCCGGCATGGACCGCGATCTTCGCCCACTTCATCCTGCATGAACGCCTGTCGTGGTCGGGCGCGGCGCTCGCGGGGCTGTCGCTGCTGGGTGCGGTGATGATGCTGTGGTCGCCGAGGCTTGGCGTGCCGTTGCCGGGCAGCGCGGCGGAATGGGCCGGACTGGTGGCGGGGATGGGTTTCGCGATGAGCAATGTGCTGGTGGTCAAGACGAGCCGCGTACTGCCGCAGATGAAACCCGAAATGCGCACGGCGGTGATCTTTGGCGGCGCGGCCGTTTTCGGCGCGCTGGCCGCGTGCTTCGAGCCGCTGCCGGTGCTTCACGCGGGCGAGCCGGTCGAGCAGATCGTGTTGCTGGTGCTGGTGCTCGGCCTGCTGCTCAGTTCGAACAATATGCTCGTGCAATACGGCCTGGCGCGCGTCCCTGCGAACCGCGCGTCGATCATCATGCTGTTCGAAATCGTCGTGACGGCACTGTCGTCCTGGCTGCTCGCCGGGGAAACGCCGGGCCCGCGCGAATGGGCGGGCGGCGCGTGCATCGTGCTGGCTTCGCTGCTGTCGAGCTGGGTGCATCGCGCGCAGGATGCTAAACGTGAAAATCGGCCAGACGCGCCGCCTGCCCACGAAAGCGCCGACGCCAGCGCGATCGCGCACGCCCAGACAAGCCGTATCGACGAAACCGTCGACGCGGGCAGCGATCGGCGCGATCGGCGCGATCACGGCTCGAAAGCGGCCGCCCACGCCGATCACGCCGCGGAACAACCCGAAAGTGCCGCGAAAGACAGCGCCGCACCCGATGCCACGCTGCGCAGCGGGCGGAATGGCTCACGTGCGATGGTATGATTGCCGCTGATCCTCGCCGGCCGTCTCGCGCAGGCAGTGTATGAAGCGCGTGGTGCGGCGAGCCGTGGCGGCTGCCCGAGATGCTGGATGTATGCCTGATGCGGCGCGCCGCGCCGTCGTGCGACCGGTCCGACGGTCGGCGGCGCGCGGCCTGCGACCAGCGGCGCGGGCGGTCCCGTTCACTCTTCCTATTCCAACAGCGATATCGCCGTGCGTCTGACCTCGATTAAACTCGCTGGCTTCAAATCATTCGTCGATCCCACGCATTTCCAGGTTCCGGGCCAACTCGTCGGAGTGGTCGGGCCGAATGGCTGTGGCAAATCGAACATCATCGACGCCGTGCGCTGGGTGCTCGGCGAATCCCGCGCCTCCGAACTGCGCGGCGAGTCGATGCAGGACGTCATTTTCAACGGTTCCACGGCGCGCAAGCCCGGTAGCCGCGCAAGCGTCGAACTCGTGTTCGACAACGCGGATGGCCGCGCCGCCGGCCAGTGGGGCCAGTATGCCGAAATCGCCGTCAAGCGCGTGCTCACGCGCGACGGCACGTCCAGCTACTACATCAACAACCTGCCGGCGCGCCGCCGCGACATCCAGGACATCTTCCTCGGCACGGGACTGGGCCCACGCGCTTACGCGATCATCGGGCAGGGCATGATCGCCCGCATCATCGAAGCCAAGCCCGAAGAGCTGCGCGTGTTTCTCGAAGAAGCCGCAGGCGTGTCGAAGTACAAGGAACGCCGCCGCGAAACCGAAAACCGCCTGCACGACACGCGCGAAAATCTCACGCGTGTGGAAGACATCGTGCGCGAGCTGTCGACCAATCTGGAGAAGCTCGAAGGTCAGGCCGTGGTGGCCACGCGTTATCGCGAACTGCAGGCCGATGGCGAGGAAAAGCAGCGTCTGCTGTGGCTGTTGCGCAAGAACGAAGCAGCGGCCGAGCAGCAGCGCCAGCAGCGCGCGATCGAGCAGGCGCAGATCGACCTCGAACGCCACACAGCGCAGTTGCGCGAAGTCGAAGCGCAGCTCGAAACGCTGCGCGTCGCCCACTATTCGGCCAGCGACGCCATGCAGGGCGCGCAGGGCTCGCTCTACGAAGCCAACGCGGAAGTCAGCCGCCTCGAAGCCGAAATCAAGTTCATCGTCGAGTCGCGCAACCGTGTGCAGGCGCAGATCGCCGCGCTCACCGCGCAGCGCGAGCAATGGCAGGTTCAGGCGCAGAAGGCCCAGGACGACATCGAAGACGCCGAAGAGCAACTGGCGATGGGCGAGGAAAAGGCCGCTGTCGCGGAAGACGAGGCGGCCGCGAAGCAGGAAGCCTTGCCCGCGCTGGAAAACCGCTGGCGCGATGCGCAATCGCAACTGAACGAAGAGCGCGCGGGCATCGCGCGCACCGAGCAGGCGATCAAGCTCGAAGCCGCGCATCAGCGCAACGCCGACCAGATGCTTCAGCAGCTTCAGCAGCGCGAAGAGCGCCTGAAGTCGGAAGCAGGCGGCCTCGACGCGCCCGACGAAGTGCAGCTCGAAGAGTTGCGCATGCAACTGGCGGAGCAGGAAGAGATCCAGCGCGATGCTCAGGATCGTCTGTCCGATGCGCAGGAAACTGTGCCGCGTCTGGATGCGCAGCGCCGCGCCGCGCACGAACGCGTCAACGCGGAAAGCGCGCAGACGCACCAGCTCGAAGCGCGTCTGGCGGCGCTCAAGCAGTTGCAGGAAAACGTCCAGACCGAAGGCAAGATCCAGCCGTGGCTCGAACGTCACGAACTGGGTGCGCTGCCGCGTCTGTGGAAGAAGCTGCACGTGGAAGCCGGTTGGGAAACCGCGCTCGAAGCCGTGCTGCGCGAGCGCCTCGCTGCGCTCGAAGTGTCGAATCTCGACTGGGTCAAGGCGTTCGCCAGCGACGCGCCGCCCGCCAAGCTCGCGTTCTATGCGCCGCCGCTTGCGGCTGCCACGTCCGCTGCGCCTGCCGGCTTTACGCCGCTGCTCTCGCTCGTGCGTATCGACGATGCGGGCCTGCGTGCGGTGCTGACCGAATGGCTCGGCACGACCTTCGTTGCTGCCGACCTTGCCGAAGGTCTCGCGAAGCGCGCGCAACTGCCCGAGGGCGGCGTGTTCGTGGTGAAGGCGGGCCATATGGTCACGCGCGTCGGCGTACAGCTTTATGCCGCCGATTCTGAGCAGGCCGGCATGCTGGCGCGCCAGCAGGAAATCGAAAATCTCACGCTGCAACTGCGCGCCCAGGCGCTGCTTGCCGACGAGGCGCGTACCGCCGTAGTGCGCGCCGAAGCCGCGCACACCCAGGCGGCCCAGCAGCTCGCCGAATTGCGCCAGCAGGCCGAACGCGCCACGCAGCGCGTGCACGCGCTGCAGATGGACGTGCTCAAGCTGACCCAGGCGCATGAGCGCTACACGGCGCGCAGCACCCAGATCCGCGAAGAGCTCGAAGAGATTCGCGCGCAGATCGAAGAGCAACGCGCGCTGCGTGCGGAGTCGGAAGCGAATTTCGAGCGTCACGACACCGAACTCGCCGAATTGCAGGCGCGCTTCGAAGACAATCAGCTCGCGTTCGAGGCGCTCGACGAAGAACTCGGTGCGGCGCGCAACCAGGCGCGCGATCTCGAACGCGCGGCCGGCGATGCGCGTTTCGCGGCGCGCAACATGGCTAACCGCATCGAAGAGCTCAAGCGCAACGTGCAGGTCGCGCACGACCAGAGCGAGCGTGTGGCCGCGTCGCTCGAAGACGCGCGCGCCGAGCTCGAAACCATCAACGAGCAGACCGCGCACACGGGTCTGCACGACGCGCTGGAAATCCGCGCCGAAAAGGAAGAAGCGCTGCGCAACGCGCGCGCCGAACTCGACGATCTGAGCGCGAAGCTGCGTGCCGCCGACGAAACGCGCCTGAACGCCGAACGCGCGCTGCAGCCGCTGCGCGACCGCATCACCGAATTGCAGTTGAAGGAACAGGCCGCGCGCCTGAACGGCGAGCAGTTCGTCGAGCAGCTTCAGGCGGCGGGCGTGGATGAAATTGCGCTGCAGGAAAAGCTCACGCCGGATCTCAAGGCGCCCTATCTGCAAGGCGAAGTCACGCGCATCAACAACGCGATCACGGCGCTCGGTCCGGTCAATATGGCCGCGCTCGACGAACTGGCCGCCGCGAAGGAGCGTAAGACCTTCCTCGACGCGCAGTCGGCCGACCTGACGAGCGCGATCGAAACGCTCGAAGACGCGATCCGCAAGATCGACCAGGAAACGCGCACGCTGCTGCAAGGCACGTTCGATCAGGTGAACCATCATTTTGGCGAGCTGTTCCCGCGCCTGTTCGGTGGCGGCCAGGCGAAGCTCATCATGACCGGCGACGAGATTCTCGACGCGGGCGTGCAGGTGATGGCGCAGCCGCCTGGCAAGAAGAATTCGACCATTCATCTGTTGTCGGGTGGCGAGAAAGCGCTCACGGCGACGGCGCTGGTGTTCGCGATGTTCCAGCTCAATCCGGCGCCGTTCTGTCTGCTGGACGAGGTGGATGCGCCGCTCGACGACGCCAACACGGAACGCTTCGCGAACCTGGTGCGCGCGATGTCCGACAAGACGCAGTTCCTCTTCATTTCGCACAACAAGATCGCGATGGAGATGGCGCAGCAGTTGATCGGCGTGACGATGCAGGAGCAGGGCGTGTCGCGGATCGTGGCCGTGGACATGGAAACGGCCGCGGGTTTCGCACAGAATATCGGCTGAGCGATTCAGAGAACGAAGTTAGAGAACTAAGTTAGAGAACTAAAGGACGGCGCGCGGTGCGCGCGCGGCAGCGCCTCAGGAAGGCGGCCGGCGCACAGGGCCGCGACGCCACGCTTGCGCAAGGCGCATTGGCACAGGCCGGTGCGCGCCGCCGGAAAAGAATTGCAGATGGAGCATGCATGGATCAGTTGACTCTCGGGTTGATCGGCGCTGGCGCCGTAGTCGTCGGGGGCGTGGTGGTATACAACGCGTGGCAGGGCGCCAGGGTGCGCCGTCGCATGCCGCGCCCGATGCCCGAGGAAGCGGTCGAGTCGCCGCAACGCGACGACCTGCAGGAGCCGAGCCCGTTTATCGAGCCGGCGCGCGCACCGTCGCGGCGCGAGCCTTCGCTGGCGGCCGCCGGAACCGAGGAGACTGTCGAGCGAGTGGAGCCGGGCTTCGGCACGGCCGCGCCCGCTGACACTCCGGTTGATATCCAGGCCGAAAACACCTCGCCGAACGGTTTTGCCGAAACCGAAGCCGCCCACGCGCAAGGCGAGATGCCCGTCGTGGCGCAGGCCGAGTCGGGTGAGCACGGTGGCGCGGCCGCACCTTCAGAACAGGCCGCAGCGCATCAACCGACTCCCGTAAGTGAAGACGAACGCGTCGAGCCCGTGCTGCCCGCCGCGACGACGATTTCCTCGGCGCCGCCCGCGATCGTGGACCGCCGCATCGACTGCATCGTGCCGATCCGTCTGGGTGCGGTGCTGCCGGGCGAGCGCGTGATTCCGCTCGCGCAACGCCTGCGCCGCGCGGGCAGCAAGCCCGTGCACATCGAAGGCAAGCCGGAAGGCGGCGACAACTGGGAGCTGCTGCAAAACGGCGTGCGTTACGAAGAACTGCGCGCCGCTGCGCAACTCGCGAACCGTAACGGCCCGCTCAACGAGCTGGAATTCTCGGAGTTCGTCGCGGGCGTGCATCAGCTTGCCGATGCGCTCGACGGCCTGCCCGAATTTCCGGATATGACCGAGACGGTCGCGATGGCGCGCGAACTTGATGGCTTCGCCGCGCAATGCGACGCGCAGCTCTCGATCAACGTGCTGTCGGACGGCGCACCGTGGTCGGCGAATTACGTGCAGGCGGTGTCGGCCCAGGACGGCCTGCTGCTTTCGCGAGACGGCACGCGTTTCGTGAAGCTGGACGCGAAGCAAAGCCCGGTCTTCATGCTGCAGTTCGGCGACACCAATTTCCTGCGCGATGATCTCACCTACAAGGGCGGCCAGATGATCACGCTGATCCTCGATGTGCCGGTGGCCGACGAGGACATCCTGCCGTTCCGCCTGATGTGCGACTATGCGCGTTCGCTCGCGGAGCGCATCGGCGGGCGCGTGGTGGACGACCAGCGCCGCCCGCTGCCGGAATCTGTGCTGCAGAACATCGACAAGCAACTGATGACGCTTTACGCGAAGCTCGAACAGGCCGGCATTCCTGCGGGTTCGGCGGCGACTCGCCGCTTGTTCAGCCAGTAAGCCTGGCCGCACTTCAGCGTGCGCAAAAGGCGCGGTGCCATCAGGGCGCCGCGCCTTTTTTCTTAGGGGCGTGCGGCGGCCGGATGGGTACGCAAGCGGGGTTGGTGACGTATTCATCTGGCATTCACGAATGAGGTTGCATGCGTGTGACGGGGCTTTCACGGTCGCATCCGACACGCGCCCGGTCAATGGCCTCGCGCCAACGTTAGCCATCCGGCCAGGAGGTTCGTGCGACCCGTTCGGCGGCGCACGAAGTTAGCCGTTCGGCCGATGCGGCAGGCGCGGCTTCCTGAGATAATCTGTCTCCTGAATCACTCGTCAGAAGCCGCAACCCGCATGGTCCGTCATCCCGCCCGTCCCCCCGAAGCATCCTCCGCGACCGAGCGCGCGGCGTGGCTGCGCGCCGAACTTGAGCGCGCCAATCACGCGTACTACGTGCTCGACCAGCCGGATCTGCCCGACGCGGAATACGACAAGCTGTTCCGCGAGCTGCAGCAGATCGAATCCGCACATCCCGATCTGATCACGCCCGATTCGCCTACCCAGCGCGTGGGCGGCGAGGCATCGGCCGGCTTCGAGCCGGTCGTGCACGACGTGCCGATGCTCTCGCTCAACAACGGTTTCGCCGACGAAGACATTGCCGCGTTCGACAAGCGCGTGCACGAGACACTCGGCAAAGCCGAAGGCGATCAGGTTGATTACGCCTGCGAACTCAAGTTCGACGGACTGGCCATTTCGCTGCGCTATGTCGACGGCGTGTTCGTGCAGGCTTCCACGCGCGGCGACGGCACGACCGGCGAGAACGTCACCGAAAACGTGCGCACGATCCGCTCGCTGCCGCTGCGCCTGAAAGGCAAGCGCGTGCCGAAGGTGCTCGACGTGCGCGGCGAGGTGCTGATGTTCCGCCGCGATTTCGCGCGCATGAACGAGCGCCAGCGCGAAGCCGGCCAGAAGGAGTTCGCCAATCCGCGCAATGCGGCGGCGGGCAGTCTGCGCCAGCTCGATTCGAAGATCACCGCGCAGCGTCCGCTGTCGTTCTTCGCGTACGGCATCGGAGTGCTTGAAGGCGAGCCGATGCCCGCCACGCACGCCGAACTGCTCGACTGGTACGCCGAAATGGGCTTGCCGGTGAACAGCGAGCGTGCGGTCGTGAAGGGCGCGCAAGGTCTGCTCGAATTCTTCCGCGCCGTGGGCGAGAAGCGCGAGAGCCTGCCGTACGACATCGACGGTGTTGTCTACAAGGTCAATCGCCGCGACGAACAGGATGCGCTTGGCTTCGTCTCGCGCGCGCCGCGCTTCGCGCTGGCGCACAAGTTCCCGGCCCAGGAGGCGCTCACGAAGCTGCTCGCCATCGACGTGCAGGTGGGGCGCACGGGCGCGATCACGCCGGTTGCGCGGCTGGAGCCGGTGTTCGTGGGCGGCGCGACCGTCACCAACGCCACCTTGCACAACGAAGACGAAGTGCGCCGCAAGGACATCCGCATCGGCGATACCGTGATCGTGCGCCGCGCGGGCGATGTGATTCCCGAAGTCGTGAGCGCGCTGCTGGAGCGCCGCCCCGAAGACGCGCGGGAATTCGTCATGCCCACGGAATGCCCGGTGTGCGGCTCGCGCATCGAACGTTTGCCGGACGAGGCCATCGCGCGCTGCACGGGCGGCCTGTTCTGCCCGGCGCAACGCAAGCAGGCGCTCTGGCATTTCGCGCAGCGCCGCGCGCTCGACATCGACGGTCTGGGCGAAAAGATCATCGACCAGCTGGTTGAGCAGAACCTCGTGCGCACGCCCGCGGATCTCTTCAATCTGGGCTTTGCCACGCTCGCCCAGCTTGATCGCATGGCCGATAAATCGGCGCAAAACCTGCTCGATTCGCTGGAAAAAGCCAAGTCCACCACGCTCGCGCGCTTCATCTACGCGCTGGGCATTCGTCAGGTGGGCGAATCCACCGCGAAAGATCTGGCCAGATACTTCGGTTCGCTCGACCCGATCATGGATGCGAGTATCGAGCAATTGCTCGAAGTGAAGGATGTGGGCCCGATCGTGGCGGAATCGATCCACCAGTTCTTTGCGGAAGAACATAACCGCACCGTGATCGAGCAACTGCGCGCGCCGGGCAAGGTCACATGGGTCGAAGGTCCGCCTGCGCCGAAGGCGCCGGTCGGGGTGCTCGCGGGCAAGACGGTTGTGCTCACAGGTACCCTGCCAACGCTCACGCGCGACGCGGCGAAGGAAATGCTGGAAGCGGCCGGCGCGAAGGTGGCCGGATCGGTGTCGAAGAAGACTGACTACGTGGTGGCGGGCGCCGACGCAGGCAGCAAGCTTGCAAAAGCCGAGGAACTCGGCTTGCCGGTGCTCGACGAAGAAGGGTTGCACAAGCTCCTGGAGGGGCATTCAACATGATTCGCGAAATTCTCAGGATGGGCGATCCTCGCCTGCTCGGCATCGCCAGACCCGTCGATCATTTCGACACGCCGCAACTGCACGAGCTGATCGCCGACATGTTCGACACCATGCACGCGGCCAACGGCGCGGGCCTGGCCGCGCCGCAGATCGGCGTGGATCTGCAGGTAGTGATCTTCGGCTTCGAGCAGAACGAGCGCTATCCGGAAGCGCCGGCCGTGCCGCAAACGGTGCTGATCAACCCCGTCATCCATCCGCTTTCGCACGATATGGAAGAGGGCTGGGAAGGCTGTCTGTCAGTGCCGGGCATGCGCGGCGCGGTAAGCCGCTATTCGATGATCCGCTACAACGGCTACGACCAGTACGGCAAGCCGATCGAGCGCGTCGCGGAAGGTTTCCACGCGCGCGTGGTGCAGCACGAGTGCGATCATCTGATCGGCAAGCTGTATCCGATGCGGATCACGGATTTTTCGAAATTCGGCTTTACCGAAGTGCTGTTCCCGGATCTCGATCCGAATAGCGACGACTGATCTGGCGGCGAAGTAGCGTCGGTCGACCAACGCGACACGCAAGAAAAATGGGAGCCCGCGGCTCCCATTTTTTACGGTCCGGCGCCAGGTGGCGCCGATTTCGTCAGGCTCAGAATCCCTCGTCCGCCGACAGGTAGCGCCACTGGCCTTGCGGCAGTGCGCCCAGCAGCACCTGGCCCATGCGCACGCGCTTCAGGCCCACCACGTGCAGTCCGACCAGCTCGCACATACGGCGGATCTGGCGCTTCTTGCCTTCGCGCAGCACGAAACGCAACTGCTCGCCGTTCTGCCAGCTCACTTGTGCGGGCTTGAGCGGTACATCGTCGAGCGAGAGACCATGGCGCAGCTTCGAAAGCAGTTCGGCCGGGAAGTGTTGATCGACTTCGGTCTCGATGTCGCCGTAGGTGACGCGCACGAGGTATTCCTTGTCGATGTCCGAGCTTTCGCCGATCAGTTGCTTCGCCACGCGACCGTCCTGCGTGAGCACCAGCAGGCCCGTCGAATCGATGTCGAGGCGGCCAGCCGGCGCGAGCGTGCGCAGGTGTTGCGCCGAGAAGCGGATACCCGAGCGGTCGCCTTCCCAGTGATTCTCGCCGGTGATCAGCGTGGCGGCGGGGGCGTAGCCGTCTTCAGCCTGGCCGGAAACAAAGCCGATCGGCTTGTGCAGCAGGATCGTCACCTGGCGCGCCTGTGCAGCGAGCGCGGCAGGATCGACTTCGATGCGCTGCTCGGGCGTGACCTTGGCGCCGAGCGTATCGACCACGACGCCGTCGACGAAGACCCAACCCTTTTCGATCCATTCATCGGCTTCGCGGCGCGAGCACAGACCCAGTTCCGACATGCGCTTGGATAGACGCAGCGCGTTGTCGCCGTCGACTTCCTCGCGTTGCGGGGCGGATTCGCGGCGCGGGGCTCGGTCGATGGACTTGCCTGCGGGCTTGTCGCCGAACTTGCGCGGTGCGCCGCTGTCGCGTTCGCTGCCGTAGGACGACTTGACTGGGCGCGCGAAGCGGCGCTCGCCGGAATCGTCGCGCGGCGGACGGCGATCGCCGCCATCTTGGCGAGCGGGGAAAGGACGGCGTTCACCGCCTTCGTCACGGCGCGGGAAACGACGCTCACCGCCATCTTCACGCGGGCCGAACGAACGGCGCTCGCCGTCATCGCGGCGCGGCGGACGGCGATCGCCGCCACCTTCGCGAGCGGGGAAGGGACGGCGTTCACCGCTATCTTCACGCGGAGCGAACGAGCGGCGCTCGCCATCGTCGCGGCGCGGCGGACGGCGATCACCGCCACCTTCGCGAGCGGGGAAGGGCCGGCGTTCACCGCCTTCGTCACGGCGGGGGGAACGACGCTCACCACCATCTTCACGCGGAGCGAACGAGCGGCGCTCGCCATCATCGCGGCGCGGAGGACGGCGATCGCCGCCACCTTCGCGAGCGGGGAAGGGCCGGCGTTCACCGCCTTCGTCACGGCGGGGGAAACGACGCTCACCGCTATCTTCACGCGGGCCGAACGAACGACGCTCGCCATCATCGCGGCGCGGAGGACGGCGATCACCGCCATCTTGGCGAGCGGGGAAGGGACGGCGTTCACCGCCTTCGTCACGGCGGGGGAAACGACGCTCGCCGCTATCTTCACGCGGAGCGAACGAGCGGCGCTCGCCATCATCGCGGCGCGGAGGACGGCGATCGCCGCCACCTTCGCGAGCGGGGAAGGGCCGGCGTTCACCGCCTTCGTCACGGCGGGGGAAACGACGCTCACCACCATCTTCACGCGGGCCGAACGAACGGCGCTCGCCATCGTCGCGGCGCGGCGGGCGGCGATCGCCGCCGCCTTCGCGAGCAGGGAAGGGGCGGCGTTCACCGCCTTCGTCACGGCGGGGGGAACGACGCTCACCGCCATCTTCACGCGGGCCGAACGAACGGCGCTCGCCGTCATCACGGCGCGGCGGGCGGCGATCGCCGCCACCTTCGCGAGCGGGGAAGGGGCGGCGTTCACTGCCTTCGTCACGGCGCGGGAAACGACGCTCTCCACCATCTTCACGCGGGCCGAACGAACGACGTTCACCGTCATCACGGCGCGGAGGACGGCGATCACCGCCATCTTCGCGAGCACGGAACGGACGACGCTCACCCCCATCTTCGCGCGAACCAAACGAACGACGTTCACCGCCGTCATCGCGGCGCGGGAAGCGGCGCTCGCCGCCTTCGTCGCGCGACATCGGCTTGCCGGGGCGCGCAGGCTTGTTGCCCGCAGGTTTTGCAAATGCCGGCCGTGCGTCAGCGGGCCGCGCTTCAGCCGGCCGTACCGGTTTGCGGGCGGTCGTGCTGCCGCGTCGGACGGGGGAGCGCTCCGGCGTGGCCGGGCGCGGGTGTTTGGCTGTGAGTTTGGCTCGCATGATTCAGGTAATTCGCTTTGACTTTCACACCGCTATCGCGCGCAGCAGTTCGGTTTCGACACGGATCTGCAGGCGGTTATCGGACAAGCCCGAACCGTCCAGCAGGAATACGTCTTCGACGCGCTCGCCGAGTGTGTTGATCCGCGCCGCATGGACGCCGACCCGGTGCTCAGCCAGCACGCGCGCGATCGAATAAAGAAGGCCCGGCCGGTCGTTGGCCGACACGGACAGGATGTAGTACTGGCCGCGCTCGTCGGCCCGCAGGTCGACGCGCGGCGTCACCGGGAAGGTGCGCGACAGTCGCGAGAGCCGCCCCTTCGACGGCTCCGGCAGCACATGGCTTTCGGCCGCGAGGCGTTCGGCGAGCTCCTGTTCGACCAGGTTCGCGATGTCGCGGTAATGCACGTCGCCCTCGGTGTGGGCAACGATGAAATTGTCGAGCGCGTAGCCGTGACGCGTCGTGCTCACGCGCGCGTCGAGCACGGACAGGCCGCTGCGGTCGAAATAGGCGCACATGGTCGCAAAGAGATCCGGACGATCCTTCGCATAGACCAGCACCTGCAACGCTTCGCCGATCGGCGAGGGCCGCGCGCGGACCACGGGCGCGGCGGTTTCGACGTGACGGTAAAGCACGCGCGTCTGCCACGCGATATCGGCGGCGTCGTGGCGCAGGAAATAGCCGACATCGAGCTTGTCCCACAGAGCGCGATGCGCGTGCTCGGGCACGGTTTCGAGGCGCAACAGCGCGAGCGCGAGCTCCTGACGCGTCTTGAGTTCGGAATGCGTATCGGGCCGTGCGCCGCCGAGCACGGCGAGCGTCGCCCGGTAGAGGTCTTCGAGCAGCTTGCCCTTCCAGTTGTTCCAGACCTTCGGGCTGGTGCCGCGAATATCGGCCACAGTCAGCAGATAGAGCGCCGACAGACGCCGTTCCGTGCCCACCAGATCGGCGAAACGCTTGACGACTTCGGGATCGCTCGTGTCCTGCTTCTGCGCCACCTGGCTCATGGTCAGATGTTGCTGGACGAGCCATACGATCAGATCGGCGTCCTCGCCCTCGACGCCGTGTTCGCGGCAAAAACGCCGCGCGTCGGCCATGCCGAGTTCCGAGTGATCCCCGCCGCGCCCCTTGGCGATATCGTGAAAGAGCGCCGCCACGTAGAGCACCCAGGGCCGCTCGAAATTGGCGATCAGCTGGCTGCAGAACGGATATTCGTGCGCGTGCTCCGCCACGGCAAAGCGGCGGATATTGCGCAGCACCATCAGGATGTGCTGATCGACCGTGTAGACGTGATAGAGATCATGCTGCATCTGCCCGACGATGCGCCGGAAATTCAGCAGATAACGCCCGAGCACGCTCGTCTGGTTCATCAGCCGCATGGCGTGCGTGATACCGGCGGGCTGCTTCAGGATTTCCATGAAGAGACGGCGGTTTTCCGGGTCGCGCCGCCAATGCAGGTCCATCTTTTCGCGCGCGTTGTAGAGCGCGCGCATGGTGCGTGCGGAGAGCCCCTTCACGCCGGGCACCTGTTCGTAAAGCAGAAAGGCTTCGAGGATCGCGTGCGGCTCGCGCTCGAAGACATCGTCGGACACAATTTCGATCATGCCCTGTTTTTCGACGAAATGATTCGAGAGCGTGCGCGTGATGCCGCTGGTGCTCGGGAAGAGTTGCGCCTCGATGTTCTGGATCAGGATGCTTGCAAGCTGGGTAACCGCCTTGGCGGCCCAGTAATAGCGCCGCATCAGCTGCTCGCTGGCGCGCCGCGCACTGCTGGCCTTGAAGCCGAAGCTTTCGGCTACGGGCGTTTGCAGGTCGAACACCAGGATGTCCTGGCGGCGTCCGGCGATCACGTGAAGGCGCGCGCGCAGTGCTTTGAGGAACGCCTCGTTGCGGCGCAGCTCGCGGGCTTCGCGGGTGGTGATCAGGCCGCGCTGGTCGAGTTCTTTCCAGCTGCTGCCGAAGGCCGCGGCTTCCGTGATCCACAGGATCAGTTGCAAATCGCGCAGCCCGCCGGGGCTTTCCTTGACGTTCGGCTCCAGCGCGTAAGGCGTGTCCTGGAAGCGCGCGTGGCGCTGGCGCATTTCCAGCACCTTGGCCTGAAAGAAGGCGCGCGGATCCATGGCGTCGCGATAGCGCTGGGCGAAGTCGCCAAAAAGCGTGGTGCTGCCGGTGATGCGGCGCGCTTCGAGCAGCGAGGTCCGCACGGTCACGTCGTTGGCGGCTTCTTCGAGGCATTGCGAGACACTGCGCACGCTGCTGCCGATTTCCAGCCCAAGATCCCAGGCGAGGCCAATAAAGCGCTCGATGCGTGCTTCGAGCGGCGCGAGCGCTTCGTCGTCGGGCAACAGCACGAGGATGTCGACGTCGGAGAAGGGAGCGAGTTCGCCGCGGCCAAACCCGCCCACGGCCGCGAGCGCCAGCGAAGCCGGCAGTTCGCACAGATTCCAGGCGCGGCGCAGGGTTTCGTCGGTGGTGCGGGCGAGCGCGCGCATCAGCGAATCGACGTTGGACGCGCTCTTGAAGCGTTCGAGCAACTCGGCCTTGGCGGCCTTGTAGTCGGACTTCAGCGACGACGTATCGGGTGCGGCGACGGCGAGAACGCTCATGGGGTCGGGGTGGTGAAAGCGCGGTTGTGAAAGCGCGGGCCGGGTCGATTGACCTCGATAACTCATTGGTCGGCCGGATATCCGGGGCGGCCTCGGGCCGTTGCCGTTTAATGCCTGCTTGAAGCGGGTTACTGCCAGCTCAATACCAAGTCAACGCCTGGGGTGGTGCCGATACTGCGTGAATCGGGTCGTACCGGGTCGAATCTGGTCATTACTGCCGGACGCTGCGTTCGCTGGCTTCCCGCGAGCTGCGGGAAGCCATTACGTCGTCAGACCGTCGCGCCTGCCGCCGCCTGCGCGACGATCGCCGGTTTGGCGGGCGTGCCGGCCGATACCGTCAACACCTCGTAGCCGCTCTCCGTGACGAGCACCGTATGCTCCCACTGCGCCGACAGGCTGCGATCCTTGGTCTTGACCGTCCACTGGTCCGGCATCGTGCGGATGTCGCGGCGTCCGGCGTTGATCATCGGCTCGATAGTGAAGATCATGCCGGGCAGCAGTTCCACGCCGGTGCCGGGGCGGCCGTAGTGGAGCACTTGCGGCTCGTCGTGGAACACCGTGCCGATGCCGTGGCCGCAGTATTCGCGCACCACGCTATAACCTTGGGCTTCCGCATACCGCTGGATCGCATGGCCGATGTCGCCCAGATGGCCGCCGGGGCGAACCTGGTCGATGCCCAGCCACATGCATTCGTAGGTGGTCTGCACGAGGCGCTTCGCGAGGATCGAGCCTTCGCCGACGATGAACATGCGGCTGGTGTCGCCGAAGTAGCCATCCTTGATCACCGTCACGTCGATATTGAGCGTGTCGCCGTTCTTCAGCGCCTTGTCGCCCGGAATACCGTGACAGATCACGTCGTTGACCGAGGTGCAGATGGCCTTGGGGTACGGGGGGTAGCCGGGCGGCTGGTAGTTCAGCGGCGCGGGCACCGTGCCCTGGACATTGGTCATGTATTCGTGACAGAGCCGGTCGATTTCGCCGGTGGTCACGCCCGCCACAACGAAGGGCGTTATGTAGTCGAGCACCTCGCTTGCCAGTCGGCAGGCGACGCGCATTTGCGCGATGTCGTGTTCGGTCTTGATCGAAATGGCCATGGTGTGCGCCCGAAAATGCAGTCGAATATCGAATTATCGCACCTTATCCCCCCGGTCGCTGGCTTTTGAATGTGCGCAGCAGCCCGGCAAGCCGCATTCCGAGGGTATTAGCCGTCTTGAGGCATGCACATTTTGCGTGCTATACTCTTCGGCTAAGTCGCTCCCGTCCCATTCATAAGAACTGGCACCGGGTGGTGGCTCAGGAAGTCAATCGTGAAAATCGCGAGCCGGCGCACCCAGGGTGTCGGGCGCGTCAGTCCTGAATCCTTTATGGCGGGGCGGCGCATCTGATACGGCAGCCGGCTTAAGAAACCAACCCTAGCGGAGAATCAAACATGGCAGTTACCATGCGCCAAATGCTGGAAGCAGGTGTCCACTTCGGTCACCAGACGCGCTTCTGGAACCCGAAGATGGCCCCCTTCATTTTCGGCCATCGCAACAAGATTCACATCATCAACCTCGAAAAGACGCTGCCGATGTACAACGACGCACTGAAGTATGTGCGTCAGCTGGCATCGAACCGTGGCACGATTCTGTTCGTCGGCACGAAGCGTCAATCGCGTGACACGATCGCTGAAGAAGCGCAACGCGCTGGCATGCCGTTCGTGAACGCACGCTGGCTCGGCGGTATGCTGACCAACTTCAAGACGCTGAAGGTTTCGATCAAGCGCCTGAAGGACATGGAAGCAGCGGTCGAGGCAGGCGAACTCGAAAAGATGAGCAAGAAGGAAGCGCTCCTGTTCGAACGCGAAATCGCCAAGCTGCAAAAGTCGATCGGCGGCGTGAAGGACATGGGCGGCATTCCGGACGCAATCTTCGTGGTTGACGTCGGCTACCACAAGATCGCTGTGACGGAAGCCAACAAGCTGGGCATCCCCGTCATCGCCGTGGTCGATACGAACCACTCGCCGGAAGGCATCGACTACGTCATCCCGGGTAACGACGACGCCAGCAAGGCTGTCGCGCTGTACACGCAAGGCGTGGCAGATGCGATCCTCGAAGGCCGTGCGAACTCGGTGAACGAAGTGGTCGCAGCTGCACGCGGCAACGACGGCGACGACGAGTTCGTCGAGGTCAACCCGGAGGCGTAAGCTGCCGCCGTGTCCGGCAAGAAAAGGGGGCTTCCATAGGCCCCTTTTTTTTAAGCCGTGGCATTCGACGCCGCGTCATATGGGCGGCACCGTAGTCCTGTAGAAGCAGCTGTAAAAAAGCGTTTCAGCATGGGCATAAACGGAAACGAATTCCTGCCGGCCGCATCGAAGCATGCGGCTGGCGCGTACCAGACAGACTCAAGGAGCGAATGATGGCGGCAATTACCGCAAGCATGGTGGCAGAACTGCGCGCGAAGACCGATGCGCCGATGATGGAGTGCAAGAAGGCGCTGACGGAAGCCGACGGCGACCTGGCACGCGCTGAAGAACTCCTGCGCGTCAAGCTCGGCAACAAGGCGAGCAAGGCTGCGTCGCGCGTCACGGCTGAAGGCGTGATCGCTTCGTTTATCGGCGGCAATGCTGGCGCCGTGGTCGAACTGAACTGCGAAACCGACTTCGTCGCCAAGAACGACGACTTCCTCGCATTCTCGAACACGGTGGCCGAACTGGTCGCTACGCAAAATCCGGCCGACGTCGCCGCCCTGTCGGCTCTGCCGCTGGAAGGCTCGACGGTCGACGCAGTGCGCCTGGCACTGGTCGGCAAGATTGGCGAAAACGTCTCGATCCGCCGTTTCGCGCGCTTCGAAACCGCCAACAAGCTGGCTGCGTACCTGCACGGCACGCGTATCGGCGTGCTGGTGGACTACACGGGCGCTGACGAGCAAGTCGGTAAGGACGTGGCGATGCACATCGCTGCAATGAAGCCGGTTTCGCTGTCGTCGGACGACGTGCCGGCCGAGCTGATCGCCAAGGAGCGCAGCATCGCCGAGCAGAAGGCTGCTGAATCGGGCAAGCCGGCTGAAATCGTCGCCAAGATGGTGGACGGTTCGGTCCAGAAGTACCTGAAGGAAGTGTCGCTGCTGAACCAGCCGTTCGTGAAGAACGACAAGCAGACGATCGAACAGATGCTGAAGGCTGCTAACAGCTCGGTGCAGAAGTTCGCGCTGTTCGTCGTTGGCGAAGGCATCGAGAAGCGTCAAGACGACTTCGCAGCCGAAGTGGCCGCGCAAGTCGCTGCTGCAAAGCAGCAATAAAGGCCGCGCAAGCCTTGCCTGCCGTTCATCGTCAGGCAGCATGCTTCAAAGCAGTCAAAGCCGTACCGCAGTACCGTAGCAAGCCGCGGCAGTGTTTCACTGCCGCGGTGGGCAGCGTAGCGACGCCCGAATAGCGACGCCGGGCATGGCGGTCATCCGCCGTGCCTCGTGGCGCAAATCTTCGCTATTTCTGGCGGCGCTTGCCCCAAGCCGTATTTCACCCCTACAGTTTCAAGTTATTGCCCTGTTAGTGCCTTTTGCGCGCGATCCTGGATACCTCCATGCCCACACCCGCCTATAAACGCGTCCTGCTCAAACTTTCCGGTGAAGCCCTGATGGGCGATGATGCCTTCGGCATCAACCGAGCCACGATCGAACGGATGGTGGCGGACGTGGCCGAGGTCGTGCGCCTGGGCACCCAGCTCGCCGTCGTGATCGGCGGCGGCAATATCTTCCGTGGCGTCGCAGGCGGCGCAGCCGGTATGGACCGCGCCACCGCCGACTACATGGGTATGCTCGCAACGATGATGAACGCGCTCGCGCTGCAGGACGCCATGCGTCACGCCGGCATCGAAGCGCGCGTGCAGTCCGCGCTGCGCATGGACCAGGTGGTTGAGCCGTACATCCGCCCGCGCGCGATCCGTCAGCTCGAAGAGGGCAAGGTCGTGATCTTCGCGGCCGGCACGGGCAACCCGTTCTTCACCACCGACACCGCCGCCGCGCTGCGTGGCGCGGAAGTGGGCGCGGAAGTGGTGCTCAAGGCGACCAAGGTAGACGGCGTCTACTCGGCCGACCCCAAGAAGGACCCGACGGCGACGCGTTACTCGACGATCAGCTTCGACGAGGCAATCGGCCGCAATCTGCAGGTGATGGACGCCACCGCCTTCGCGCTGTGCCGCGACCAGAAGCTGCCTATCCGGGTTTTTTCGATCGTCAAGCCGGGTGCGCTCAAGCGCATCATTCAGGGCGAAGACGAAGGCACGCTCGTCCACGTGTAAACTCTCGTTTCACACGAGATCGATCTCGGGCCGCGCCGCCCATTCAGCGCGCTGGCGGGCCCGTACCGTAATGAAGATTCGGAGGTATCAAAATGGCTGTGGCTGACATCAAAAAGGGCGTTGAGCAGAAAATGCAGCGCTCGATCGATTCGTTCAAGGGCGACCTGGCGAAGATCCGCACGGGCCGCGCCCACACCGGTCTGCTCGATCACATCCAGGTCGACTACTACGGCTCGCCGGTGCCCATCTCGCAGGTCGCGAACCTGACGCTCGTCGACGCCCGCACGATCGGCGTCCAGGCGTGGGAAAAGAAGATGGTGCCGGTGATCGAAAAGGCGATCCGCGAGTCGGATCTCGGCCTGAACCCGGCTACGCACGGCGATCTCATTCGCGTGCCGATGCCTGCGCTGACCGAAGAGCGCCGCAAGGAACTCACCAAGGTCGTCAAGAACGAAGGCGAAACGGCCAAGGTTGCCGTGCGTAACCTGCGTCGCGACGCCAACGAGCAACTCAAGAAGCTCGTCAAGGACAAGGAAATCTCGGAAGACGACGAGCGCCGCGGCAGCGACGACGTCCAGAAGCTGACGGACCGCTTCGTGACCGAGATCGACAAGCTCGTCCAGACGAAGGAAGCCGAAATCATGACGGTCTGAGGCCGCAAGGCTTCCAGTCCCGCAGGGTTTCCCTTTCCTTTTCGCAGTCTTGTTCCGACGGCCATGACCTATACCAGCTCAACCGTTCACGTGCCCGATGTGGCCGCCGTACCGCGCCACATCGCGATCATCATGGATGGCAACGGCCGTTGGGCAACGCAGCGTCGCCTGCCGCGCGTCGCAGGCCATACGCGCGGCGTGGATGCAGTGCGTTCGGTCGTCGAAGCCTGCGTCGCGCAAGGCGTCGAATTCGTCACGCTGTTCGCCTTCAGTTCCGAGAACTGGCGGCGTCCCACCGACGAAGTGTCCTTCCTGATGCGTCTGTTCGTCACCGCGCTGGAGCGCGAAGTGGCGCGCCTGCACGCGAACGGCATTCGCCTGCGTGTCGTGGGCGACCTGACGATGTTCAATGAGCGCATCCAGGATCTGATTCGCCGCGCGGAGACCAAGACCGCGCGCAATACCCGTCTTACGCTGACCATCGCCGCGAACTACGGCGGCCGCTGGGACATCATGCAGGCCACCCGCAAGCTCGTGGAGGCTTCCGTAGCGGCGGGCGAGGCGGTGCCGGTGACCGAGGACACGGTCGGCCAGTATCTGGCCATGAACTACGCGCCGGAGCCTGATCTCTTTATCCGTACTGGCGGAGAGCAGCGCGTGAGCAATTTCCTGCTCTGGCAGCTCGCTTACGCAGAATTCTATTTCACCGACACGTATTGGCCGGATTTCGATGCGGACGCGCTCAATCGCGCCATCGCATCCTATGCCGATCGTGAGCGCCGCTTCGGCCGCACGAGCGCCCAGCTCGTCACCCAAAACCAGAACGCCGACTCGCTTTCATGCTAAAGACCCGTGTCATCACGGCGCTCGTCCTGCTGGCTGTCTTCCTGCCGGTTACGCTGTTCGCGTCGGTGGCCGCCTTTGGCGCGCTGATCGGCCTCGTGGTGGTGTTCGCCGCGTGGGAATGGGCGCGCCTGCTCAAGGCCGGCAAGGCCGGTTCGATCGTCTATGCGGCTATCGCCGCGGTTCTCGTGTTCGCCAGTGCGCGGCTCGAATCCGTGCGGCCGCTGTACCAGGCCGCAGGCATCTTCTGGCTCGTTGCGGGCCCCTATGTGCTGGTGCGCAAGCCGGTGCTGGCCGCCGGCGCCTGGCGAGCTTTCCTGCTGGCTGCCGGTTTCGTGATCTTCGCCGCCTGCTGGCACGCGCTGGTTGGCGCGCGAGCGCTCGGTGTGGGCTTTGTGCTGTCACTGCTGCTCGTGGTCTGGCTGGCCGATATCGGCGCATACTTCTCCGGGAAGGCATTCGGAAAGCATAAACTGGCCCCTTCGATCAGCCCGGGCAAGACTTGGGAAGGCGCCGTGGGCGGCTGGGTCGCGGTGATGGTCGTGTCGGTTGCGGCGCTGGCGCTGCATGCTTTCGAGCCCACCTTGTATTCGGCGCTGGCCGCCCAGTTGGGCGTTGGCCGTGCGCTCCTCGTGCTGACGGTGCTGGTCGCGTTCAGCGTGATCGGCGATCTGTTCGAGTCGATGCTCAAGCGCCAGGCTGGCGTGAAGGATTCGAGCGGCCTCCTGCCCGGTCATGGCGGGGTCCTCGACCGCATCGACGCGCTGTTGCCGGTCCTGCCACTGGCCATGCTGCTGCTCGGCTAACGCCAAACGCGCCCGGTTAGAGAAATGAAAATGCAAAAACGACTCACCCTGCTCGGTTCCACGGGCTCGATCGGAGACAGCACCCTTGACGTGGTAGCACGTCATCCGGATCGCTTCTCCGTCTACGCGCTCACGGCGCACCGCAACGGCGACAAGCTCGTCGATCAATGTCTGCGTTTCGCGCCGCAAGTGGCCGTGGTCGGCGACGCCGCAACGGCCCAGCACGTCGAGCAAAAGCTGCGCGCGGCGGGTTCGAAGACCGTCGTGGCCCATGGCCCGCAGGCGCTCATCGACGTCTCGAAGAGCGACGGCTGCGATACGGTGGTGGCGGCCATCGTCGGCGCGGCGGGTCTGGAGCCTTCGCTCGCGGCCGCCAGGGCCGGCAAACGCATCCTGCTGGCCAATAAGGAAGCGCTCGTGATGTCGGGCGACATCTTCATGGACACGGTGCGCGATAGCGGCGCGGTGCTGCTGCCGCTCGACAGCGAGCACAACGCCGTGTTCCAGTGCATGCCGCATGACGGCGCGCACGGCGGCGTGACGAAGATCATTCTGACCGCATCGGGCGGCCCGTTCCGCACGCGCGAGCCTTCGACGCTGGTGGACGTGACGCCGGAGCAGGCCTGCAAGCATCCGAACTGGTCGATGGGCCGCAAGATCTCGGTCGACTCGGCGACCATGATGAACAAGGGCCTCGAAGTGATCGAGGCGCACTACCTGTTCGATCTGCCGGGCGATCGCATCGACGTGCTGATCCACCCGCAGAGCGTGATCCATTCGATGGTGTCCTACGCGGATGGTTCGGTGCTCGCGCAACTGGGCAACCCCGACATGCGCACGCCGATCGCGCATGCGATGGCCTACCCGGATCGGATCGATTCGGGCGTCGCGCAACTCGATCTCGCGCAGGTCGCGACGCTCAACTTCGAGAAGCCCGATTACCAGCGTTTCCCGTGTCTGGCGCTGGCGATGAAAGCGCTGGCCGAGGGTGGCGTGGCCAGCGCGACGCTCAACGCGGCAAACGAAGTCGCGGTGGAAGCGTTCCTGAATCGTCGTATCGGCTTCATGGCGATCGCGCAGACAGTCGACGCCGTGCTGAACGCGCTGCAGAACCGCAGCGCCACCAGCCTCGACGTGGTGCTCGAAGCCGACGCCGCCGCGCGCCGCGCGGCAAACAAGATCATCGACAGCCTGCCGGTGCCGGCCTGAGGCATTGAGCCTTTCAGGCCCCGCCTGGGATACCCGCGCAGCAACGGCTGGCGTCCCGGCGGCTCACGAGGTTCGGCCTGCAGGCCAGGCCGCTCCCCGCACTGGCGTGCTGCTTCCAGCATAGGAGGCACATATGAATCTGCTCACCGAACTGGTGGCTTTTGTCGTGGCGATTGGCGTACTCGTCGTCGTTCACGAGTATGGACACTACAGTGTCGCGCGCTTGTGCGGCGTCAAGGTTCTGCGATTTTCCATTGGTTTCGGTCGTCCGCTTTTGCAGTGGGTCAGCAAGAAGAGCGGAACTGAATGGACGATCTCGGCGTTGCCGCTCGGCGGCTACGTCAAGATGCTCGACGAGCGCGAATTCGCCGACCGGCCGAATTCGATTTCCCCCGACGATCTGCCGCATGCCTTCAACCGGCAATCGGTCGGCAAGCGCATCGCCATCGTCGCGGCGGGTCCCATCGCCAATTTCATTCTTGCCATCGTGCTGCTCGCGGTCGTTTATGCGAGCGGTGTGAGCGAGCCTGCCGCGGTCGTGGCAGCGCCGCCCGCGCAGTCGGTTGCCGCACAAGCCGGTTTCCAGGGAGGCGAAACCGTGCTGGCCGTGAGCGCGGCCAATGGCAACGGCATGGAGCAGGTGCGTTCGTGGGCCGATCTGCGCTGGAAGCTGCTTTCGGCGGCTTTCGATCATCGCCATGTGGTGGTGGCGGCGCGCGACGCTCACGCGGGCTCGGCGAGTTCCGATTATTCGCTCGATCTTTCGCACCTCGAAAGCAAGGACCTCGACGACGATTTCATGTCGAGGATCGGCTTCGAACCGGGCGGCGGCACGCTGCGCATCGCGGGCGTGGAGCCGGGCAGCGCGGCCCAGCAGGCGGGTCTGCAGAAGGGCGATCGTTTGAGCGCGATCGATGGGCATCCCGTTGACAGCGCAAGCAGTTTCATCACGTATGTAAAGGCTCATGCGGGCAAGCCGGTGCAGTTGCAGATCCTGCGCGGCGGCCCCGTGCCGGACGTGAACAAGGACGCGCGCAAGGATGCGAACAAGGACGGCTCGCTGGCCGATGACCAGAGCGAGGCGCAAAACAACGCAGCAAATACAGCCACGGCAACGACGCCGCAGTCGCTGACGATCGCCGTCACGCCCGCCATCCAGCGCGACGAAGAAACCGGCCAGCAGGTAGGCCGTATTGGCGCGGCGCTTTCCGCCCAGGGGCCGTCGGTGGAGGTGCGTTACGGGCTGCTCGAAAGTGCGCGGCTGGGCGCGAACCGCACGTGGGACATCGGCGTGTATTCGCTGCGGATGTTCGGCCGCATGCTCACGGGCGAGGCTTCGCTGAAGAATCTTTCGGGGCCTGTGACGATTGCTGACTATGCCGGCAAGAGCGCGAGACTCGGTCCGTCGGCTTTCCTTTCCTTTCTCGCCCTTGTCAGTATTAGCCTTGGCGTACTGAACCTGCTCCCAATTCCGGTATTGGACGGGGGGCATCTGTTATATTATGCGGTTGAAGCCGTAACGGGCAAAACCGTCTCGGATCGCTGGCAGATGGTGCTGCAGCGTGCGGGACTTGCCTGCATCGTCGCGCTGTCGGCGATCGCGTTGTTCAACGACCTGGCTCGGTTAATCCATTTTTAAAGATGTCTGGCGGCGTCCGTGGGCGGGCCGCCTGATCTGATGCAGCTATACACACTGGGGAAGCACGTTGTTTAGACCTCATCGCTTGGTTCCAAAAACGGTTGCGGCCGCGGCACTTGCCGCACAGGGGCTTGTGGCCCATGCTGCAACGACGCCGTTCGTGGTACAGGACATCCGCATCGAAGGACTGCAACGCGTAGAGCCGGGCACGGTGTTCGCGTACCTGCCTATCAAGCAGGGCGATACGTTCAGCGACGACAAGGCCTCCGAAGCGATTCGCGCACTGTATGCAACCGGCTTTTTCAACGACGTGCGCATCGCCACTGAGGGCGGCGTGGTCGTTGTGCAGGTGCAGGAGCGGCCCGCGATCGGCACGATCGATTTCGCCGGCATCCACGAGTTCGACAAGGACAACCTCACCAAGGCGCTGCGCGCAGTCGGTCTCTCGCAAGGCCGCTACTATGACAAGGCGCTGGTCGACAAGGCCGAACAAGAGCTCAAGCGCCAGTACCTCACGCGCGGTTTCTACGCCGCCGAAGTCACGACCACCGTCACGCCGATCGACCGCAACCGCGTCGGTCTGCTGTTCTCGGTCGTCGAAGGTCCGAGCGCGAAGATCCGCCAGATCAACTTTATCGGCAACAAGACGTACAGCAGCGGCACGTTGCTGGACGAAATGCAGCTGTCCACGCCGAACTGGTTCTCGTGGTACACGAAGAACGACCTCTACTCCAAGGAAAAGCTCACGGGCGACCTGGAGAACGTGCGTTCGTACTATCTGAATCACGGCTATCTCGAGTTCAACATCGACTCGACGCAGGTCTCGATCTCGCCCGACAAGAAGGACATGTACCTCACGATCGGGATTCACGAGGGCGAGCCGTACAAGATCTCGGGCGTCCATCTCGCGGGCAATCTGCTCGATCGCGAGGCGGAACTCAACAAGCTGGTCAAGATCAAGGCAGGCGATCGCTTCTCGGCTGAAAAGCTGCAGGCGGCCACCAAGGCCATCGTCGACAAGCTCGGTGAATACGGCTATGCGTTCGCAACCGTCAACGCGCTGCCGCAGATCAACCAGGCGAATCACACCGTCGACCTCACGCTGCAGGTCGATCCGAGCCGCCGCGTCTACGTGCGCCGCATCAACGTGGTGGGCAACACCCGCACGCGCGACGAAGTCGTGCGCCGCGAAATGCGCCAGCTCGAAAGCTCGTGGTTCGATTCGAGCCGCCTTGCGCTCTCGAAGGACCGTATCAACCGTCTGGGCTACTTCACCGACGTCGACGTCACCACGGTCCCCGTGGAAGGCACGGCCGACCAGGTGGACGTGGACGTGAAGGTCACCGAAAAGCCCACCGGAGCGATCACGCTGGGCGCGGGCTTCTCGTCGACCGACAAGGTGGTGCTCTCGGCGGGCGTCTCGCAGGACAACGTGTTCGGTTCGGGCACGTCGCTTTCGGTGAACGTCAACACGGCGAAGTCGTACCGTACCCTGGCTGTCACGCAGGTCGACCCGTACTTCACCGTGGACGGCATCAAGCGCATTACCGACGTCTACTACCGCACGTACCAGCCGCTGTACTACTCGACCGATTCGAGCTTCAAGATCATCACCGCCGGTGGCGATCTGAAATTCGGCATTCCGTTCTCGGAAGTCGACACCGTCTTCTTCGGCGTGGGCTTCGAGCAGGATCGCCTGGACGTAGACGACGCAACGCCGCAGGCCTACAAGGACTACGTCAACGCGTTCGGCCGCGTGTCGAACAACATCCCGCTGACGATTGGCTGGTCGCGCGACGCGCGTGACAGCGCGCTGATCCCGAGCCGCGGCTACTTCCTGCAGGCCAACGCCGAGTACGGCACGCCCGTCGGCTCGACGCAGTACTACAAGACCGATGTGCAGGCGCAGTACTATTACTCGTTCGCGCGCGGCTTCGTTCTGGGGATGAACTTCCAGGCCGGCTACGGCAACGGCCTCGGCGGCAAGCCGTACCCGATCTTCAAGAACTACTACGCCGGCGGTATCGGCTCGGTGCGGGGTTATGAACCGAGCTCGCTGGGCCCGCGTGACGCCAAGACGAACGACCCGATCGGCGGCTCGAAGATGGTGGTCGGCAATATCGAACTGACCTTCCCGCTGCCAGGCACGGGTTATGACCGCACGCTGCGCGTCTTCACCTTCATCGACGGTGGTAACGTCTGGGGCGACGAAGGCACCAGCATCGGCTCGAACGGCCTGCGCTACGCCTACGGTGTGGGTCTTGCGTGGATTTCGCCGATCGGCCCGCTCAAGCTGAGCCTGGGCTTCCCGGTCACGAAGCACGAAGGCGATCAGTACCAGAAGTTCCAGTTCCAGATCGGCACGGCATTCTGACGGCACGCGCAGGAACAGGCATTTACAGAAACGAGAGGATAACTTTGCTAACGGGACTGTTTTCCAGGCGGACGATCGGGGCCATGACGCTGTCGCTGGCGATGCTCGCTTTCGGCACGGGCGCGGCCCATGCGCAGGAAGCGAAAATCGCGGCGGTCAACTCCGACCGCATCCTGCGCGAATCCGCCCCCGCGAAGGCTGCGCAGACCAAGCTCGAAGCTGAGTTTGCGAAGCGCGACAAGGACCTGCAGGACATGGCGCAGCGTCTGAAGACGATGTCGGACTCGCTCGACAAGAGCGGGCCCAGCCTGGCAGCAGCCGATCGCGCGCAGAAGCAGCGCGATCTGTCGCAGCTCGACAGCGACTTTCAGCGCAAACAGCGTGAGTTCCGCGAAGATCTGAACCAGCGTCGCAACGAAGAACTCGCGGCGGTGCTGGATCGCGCCAACAAGGTAATCAAGCAGATCGCCGAGCAGCAGCACTACGATCTGATCGTGCAGGAAGCGGTCTACGTGAGTCCGCGTATCGACATCACCGACCAGGTGCTGAAGGCGCTCGCCAACGGCGCCACCGGCAGCAACAGCAACTAAGGCAGGAGCAGCACGCGCATGGCATTTACGCTTGAGGCAATCGCCGCCCAGTTCGGCGGCGAGGTGGTGGGCGATGCGACGCAACGCGTCGGCTCGCTCGCGCCGCTCGACCAGGCGGGTCCGCAGCAACTGGCTTTCCTTGCCAATCCGAAGTATCTCTCGCAGGTCGAAACGACCCGCGCGGGCGCGGTCCTTATCAGTCCCGAGGATCTGGCGAAACTCGCTTCGCGCGACGCTCGCAACTTCATCGTCACACCCAATCCGTATGCTTATTTCGCGCGCGTCGCGCAGGCGTTCATCGACCTCGCCGCACCGAAAGTGCAGCCGGGTGTGCACGCCAGCGCGCACATCGACGCGACGGCCAAGGTTGCGGCCAGCGCCGTGATTGGTCCGAATGTAACGGTGGAAGCGGGCGCGGTGATCGGCGAGAGCGTGCGTCTGGACGCCAACGTCGTGATCGGCCGCGGCACCCAAGTGGGCGAGGGCTCGCATCTCTATCCGGGCGTGACCGTCTACCACGGCTGCAAGATCGGCGCGCGCGCCATCGTGCATGCGGGCGCGGTGATCGGTTCCGATGGTTTTGGTTTTGCCCCCGATTTCACCGGCCAAGGCGACGCGCGCACCGGTAGCTGGGTCAAGATTCCGCAGGTGGGTGGCGTGTCGATCGGGCCGGACGTCGAAATCGGCGCGAACACCACGATCGATCGCGGCGCAATGGCCGACACGATCATCGAGGAGTGCGTGAAGATCGATAACCTCGTGCAGATCGGCCACAACTGCAGGATCGGTGCGTATACCGTGATCGCCGGTTGCGCCGGTATCGCGGGCAGCACCACGATCGGCAAGCATTGCATGATTGGCGGCGCGGTCGGCGTCGCCGGACACGTCACGCTGGGCGACTACGTGATCGTCACGGCGAAGTCGGGCGTGTCGAAGTCGCTGCCGAAGGCCGGCATCTACACCAGCGCGTTCCCCGCCGTGGAGCACGGCGACTGGAACAAGAGCGCCGCGCTGTTGCGCAATATCGACAAGCTGCGCGACCGCATCCGTGCACTCGAAGCCGCCGTCGCCAAGAAACCGCAGGGCGACGCATAAGAAAACGGGTCTGGCATCGCGGCTTTCACGCCGCATGCCGGGCCGAGCCTCGTGCAAGGTGAACCTGGCCGCGCGCCTCGTCCACATGCCCGGGGGAATCCGCATGCCCGAAGTCGCGCGCGTGGCGCATACTGCGCCTCAAGCGCGAGCCGCAGGGCAGCGCAGGGCAGTTTTGACCGGCAGGGTTATCGCCGCTTTGCGCAGGCAGCCGCTTCGGGCGACGCAATCGAAAGTGACACGCAATTCCTGCGTGAGCAGAAACACCATGAACATCGAAAAACTCAACTTCGACATCCACAAGATCCTCACGCTGCTCCCGCACCGTTATCCGTTCCTGATGGTGGACCGGGTTCTCGAACTTGAGCCGCACAAGAGCATCAAGGCGTTGAAGAATGTGACGATCAACGAGCCCTTTTTCACGGGCCACTTCCCGCAGCGTCCGGTGATGCCGGGCGTGATGATCCTCGAAGCGCTGGCGCAGACCGCCGCGCTGCTGACGTTCTCGGAAGAAGAGCAGGACCATGAGAACACGCTGTACTACTTCGTCGGTATCGACGGCGCGCGTTTCAAGCGCGTGGTCGAGCCGGGCGACCAGCTGATCCTGAACGTGACGTTCGAGCGCTACATGCGCGGCATCTGGAAGTTCAAGGCGCAAGCCGACGTGGACGGCGTGGTCGCGTGTGAGGCGGAACTCATGTGCACCGTCAAGAAAATGGACGCGGCGCAGTAAATTGCGCCTCGCGTGCCGCAGCGCGCCTGCAGGCGCCTCGGCACGACAACAGAATCGGAGAGCATGACGAATGAGCAGGATCCATCCCACTGCGATCGTCGAGCCGGGCGCGCAAGTTGACGAATCGGTCGAGATCGGCCCTTATGCGGTGATCGGTGCGAATGTCACCATCGGCGCACGCACCCAGGTCGGCTCGCATAGCGTGCTGGAAGGCCACACGACGATCGGCGAAGACAATTCCATCGGTCACTACGCCTCGATCGGCGGCCGCCCGCAGGACATGAAGTACCGCGGCGAACCCACGAAGCTCGTGATCGGCAACCGCAACACGATCCGCGAATTCACGACGCTGCACACGGGCACGGTGCAGGACACCGGCGTCACGTCGATCGGCGACGACTGCTGGATCATGGCCTACGTGCACGTCGGGCACGATTGTCGTCTGGGCAACAACATCATCATGTCGAGCAACGCGCAGCTCGCGGGGCACGTGATCGTCGACGATTACGCGATCGTCGGCGGCATGACGGGCGTGCACCAGTTCGTGCGCATCGGCGCGCACGCGATGGTGGGCGGCGCTTCGGCGCTCGTGCAGGACGTGCCGCCGTTCGTGATCGCCGCGGGCAACAAGGCGGTGCCGCACGGCATTAACGTCGAAGGTCTGCGCCGCCGCGGCTTCTCGCCCGACGCGATCTCGGCGCTGCGCGCGGCTTACCGCACGCTCTACAAGAACAGCCTGTCGCTTGAGGAAGCGAAGCTGCAACTGGCCGAACTCGCCCAGGCCGGCGGCGACGGCGACGTGCACGTGAAGGCGCTGCTCAGCTTCGTCGAGCAGTCGCAGCGCGGCATCATCCGTTAAACGATGGCGTTGCAAACCCATCCGTTGCGCCTCGCGATGGTTGCTGGCGAACCGTCCGGCGACCTGCTCGCATCGTCGCTGCTCAAGGGGCTGACCAGCAAGCTGCCGGATACGGCGCAGTACTACGGAATCGGCGGCCCGCGCATGCAGGCCGTCGGTTTCGACGCGCACTGGCCGATGGACAAGCTCACGGTGCGCGGCTACGTCGAGGCTCTCAAGCATATTCCCGAAATCCTGCGCATCCGCCGTGAGTTGAAGCATCAGCTGCTTGCGGAGCAACCCGATGTTTTTATCGGTGTGGACGCGCCGGATTTCAACTTCGGCCTCGAACATTCGTTGCGCGAAGCCGGCATTCCCACCATCCATTTCGTCTGTCCGTCGATCTGGGCGTGGCGGGGCGGGCGCATCAAGAAGATCCAGAAGTCCGTGGATCACATGCTCTGCGTGTTCCCGTTCGAGACCGCGATCCTGGAAAAAGCCGGCGTGGCGGCGTCCTACGTGGGTCATCCGCTCGCCGACGACATCCCGCTTGAGCCGGACGTGCCGGGCGCGCGCCGGGCGCTCGGCTTGCCCGATGGCGGCCCGATTATCGCGGTGCTGCCCGGCAGCCGCCGTTCCGAGATCAACCTGATCGGCCCGACGTTTTTCGACGCCATGCAGATCATGCAGGAGCGCGAACCGGGTCTGCGCTTCGTGATGCCGGCGGCCACGCCTGCGATTCATGCACAGTTGCAGGAGCTGGCGAGCCAGCATCAAGGGCTTGCGCTCACGATCGTCGACGGTCAGTCGCAACTCGCGATGACGGCCGCCGACGCGATTCTCGTAAAAAGCGGCACGGTCACGCTGGAAGCGGCGCTGCTCAAGAAGCCGATGGTGATCTCGTACAAGGTGCCCTGGCTCACCGGGCAGATCATGCGCCGTCAGGGCTATCTGCCTTACGTGGGGCTGCCCAATATTCTTGCAGGGCGCTTCGTGGTGCCGGAAATCCTCCAGCATTTCGCCACGCCTGAAGCGCTCGCGGATGCCACGCTCACGCAGTTGCACGACGAGGCAAACCGGCGCACGCTCACCGAAGTGTTCACGCAGATGCATCACACGCTGCGTCAGAACACCCAGGAGCGCGCGGCCGAAGTGGTCGCGCGCGTGTTGGAAAGCCGCAAGGGTCGGGCATGAGCGAGGGGATCACCAAACGTACCAAGGCTGCAAAGGCTAAAGCGCCTTCGCAGGCCGCGCAAAAACGCGCCATTCGTCTACAGCTTGCGGAGCAGGCTGGCCTGCTGTTCGAATCGCCTGAAGACATCATCTGCGGCGTAGACGAAGCAGGGCGCGGACCGCTGGCCGGTCCCGTGGTCGCGGCGGCTGTGATTCTCGATCCGGCGCGTCCGATCGCAGGTCTTGACGACTCCAAGGCGCTGACTGCGAAGTCGCGCGACGCGCTCTACGACTTGATCGTCGAACGCTCGCTCGCCTGGTGCGTTGCCAAAGCGAGCGTCGAGGAAATCGACACGCTCAATATCCTGCACGCGACCATGCTGGCGATGCGCCGCGCCGTCGAGGGCCTGAGCGTGACGCCGACGCTTGCGAAGATCGATGGCAACCGTTGCCCGGTCCTGCCGGTGCGCAGCGAAGCCGTGATCGGCGGCGACGCGCTGGTCCCGGCGATCTCGGCGGCTTCGATCATTGCGAAGGTCACGCGTGACCGCATGCTGCTGGAGCTGCATACGGCGTTTCCCGCCTACGGGTTCGACGCGCATGCCGGTTACGGCACGCCACAGCATCTGGCGGCGCTGCGCGCGCATGGCCCGTGCGCACATCATCGGCGCTCGTTTGCGCCTGTGCGCGAAGCCTATGAGCTGCATGGCGTGATCGTATCCGCCTGAGCTTGCCGATGCGCTTGCCGAACTTATCCGGCGCCGCCTCGTGCGGCGCCGTTTTCCTTTTTACCGATCAACATTCGATTCGCCAGGCCTGCCCGTGAAAGCCATTACCTCGCGCGACAATCCGCTCTACAAGCGCCTCAAGGCGCTGGCCGGCTCGACGCATCAACAGCGGCGTGCCCATCAGGCCCTGCTCGAAGGGTTCCACCTCGCGAGCGCCTGGCTCGATGGCGGCGCGCAGCCGGAATATTGCGTCGTCACTGAAGGCGCACTCGGCCACGAAGAGGCGCAGGATATCGTCGCGCGCGTCGACGAGCGCCGCGTCATTACATTGCCCGATGCCTTGTTCGGCCAGCTATCCAACGTCGTGCACGGCGCGGGCATGTTGCTGCTCGTCGATATGCCCGAGGCGAGCCTGCCGCAGCGCGTCGACTCGACCTGTATCGTGCTGGACGGTCTGCAGGACGCAGGCAATGTCGGCTCGATCCTGCGCAGCGCGGCGGCGGCCGGCATCGAACGGGTGTTCTGCACGCCGGGCACGGCTTACGCGTGGTCGTCCAAGGTGCTGCGCTCGGCGATGGGCGCGCATTTTCTGCTGAAGGTCTACGAGAACGTCGAGCCGCAGGCGCTGATCGACATGCTCGGCGTGCCGGTCGTCATCACCGATTCGCACGGCGCAAAGGCCATCGACGAAGCCGATCTGACGGGGCAGGTCGCCTGGGTATTCGGTAACGAAGGCGCGGGCGTATCGCAGGTGTGGCGCGACGCGGCGGCGCTGCGCGTGACGATTCCGCAGCCGGGCGGCATGGAGTCGCTCAATGTAGCGGCGGCGGCGGCGGTGTGCGTGTTCGAGCAATGCCGGCAGCAGCGTCACGCACGTTGACCTGACGCGCCGCGTAAAGCAAAAAGGCCTGCGAATGAACAATCGCAGGCCTTTTTTGTTGCAAACCGCGATTAGTACGCGGGTTTGTCGATGCGGATCTCTTGCAGGATCGTCGTGGCGATTTCCTCGATCGACTTGTGCGTCGACGAGAGCCACTTGATGCCTTCGCGGCGCATCATCGCTTCGGCTTCGTTGACCTCGTAGCGACAGTTTTCCAGCGCCGCATACTTGCTGCCGGGACGCCGTTCGTTACGGATCTCCGTCAGACGCTGCGGATCGATCGACAGCCCGAAAATCTTCGAGCGGTGCGGCAGCAGCGAAGTTGGCAACTTGCCGCGTTCGAAATCGTCCGGAATCAGCGGATAGTTCGCCGCCTTCACGCCGTATTGCATCGCCAGATACAGGCTGGTCGGCGTTTTGCCGCTGCGCGACACGCCCACCAGGATCACGTCGGCGTCGGCGAGATTGCGGTCGGACTGGCCGTCGTCGTGCGCGAGCGAGAAGTTGATCGCCTCGATACGATTCTTGTATTCGTCCGTGTCCGCGTTCTGGTGGCCGCGGCCCATGGCGTGGCTCGACTTCAGCTCCAGTTCCTGCTCCAGCGGTTCCACAAAGGTCTGGAACATGTCGAGCACGAGCGCGTTCGCGCGTTTGACGATCTCGTTCGAGCTGCTGTCCACCAGCGTCGTGAAGACGATCGGGCGACGGCCTTCCTGTACCGCGGCTTCGTTGATCTTTTCGGCGGTGGCATAAGCCTTGTCCGAAGAATCGACGAAGGGCACGCGCACAAGGCGGAATTTCTGGTCGAACTGCGACAGGATCGAATGCGCGAACGTTTCGGCAGTGATCCCGGTACCGTCGGAGACGATGAATACGGTAGGCGGCATCGGTTGAGGCTGGGTACGTGAGCTGCTGGTGCGCTCGTGACGGGTTGGAAAGCCCGGTAGGCGCTGGGCGGACCGCTGTGGGACGATTCCGGCGCGCGTTTCTCGCCGACTGACACATTTTCCGTAGTCGGCACGGTAGAATAGCGGCAACCTGTTGGATAAGCAATTGCAGTGCAACCGCGCCAAAGCGGAGTCCATCGTGGCTCAAACTGGCGTCAACTTGCAGCGATTCTGTATAACTTCCTGCAATCGCGCGCATCTCCCTGCTTTTCCTCAAGCCTGCTCCAGCCCCATGGAGCCTCGGCGATTGCTTCTCCAACAGGTTGCGCAAGACGCGAAATCGCCCCAATGGGTGACTCGCGTTCGAGCCCACTTGCGCAGCCGTGAATTTTTTTCACACTTAGGGGCTTGTATGACTAACACCGTTGCCAAGGATCAGGCTTATGTAGTGCCTTTCGAGCAGTTGCGGATGACCGACGTTGAGATCGTGGGCGGCAAGAACGCCTCGCTCGGCGAAATGATCAGCCAGCTGGCTGAAGCCGGCGTGCGCGTGCCCACGGGCTTCGCCACGACTGCGCTCGCCTTCCGCGACTTCCTGAAGCACAACAACCTGACCGAACGGATCGCCGCTCGTCTGGAAACGCTCGACGTCGACGATGTCAAGGCGCTGGCTGAGGCCGGCAAGGAAATCCGTCAGTGGATCGTCGATGCGCCGCTGCAGCCGAAGCTGGAAGCGGACATCCGCGCCGGCTTCGACACGCTGCAGGCCGGCTCGCCGTCCGAGCTGTCGTTTGCCGTGCGCTCGTCGGCAACGGCAGAAGATCTGCCCGATGCATCGTTCGCCGGTCAACAGGAAAGCTACCTGAACGTGGTGGGCGTCGAAGACGTGCTCGACCGCCTCAAGCACGTGTTCGCGTCGCTCTACAACGACCGCGCCATTTCCTATCGCGTCCACAAGGGTTTCACTCACGCTGAAGTCGCGCTGTCGGCTGGCGTGCAGCGTATGGTCCGCTCGGACCGAGGCGCAGCCGGCGTGATGTTCACGCTGGACACGGAATCGGGCTTCAAGGACGCCGTTTTCGTCACGTCGAGCTACGGTCTCGGTGAAACCGTGGTGCAGGGCGCCGTGAATCCGGACGAGTTCTACGTCTTCAAGACCACGCTCGCACAAGGCAAGGCGCCGATCATCCGCCGCTCGATCGGCTCGAAGCTCATCAAGATGGAATTCACGCAGCCGGGCGAGCCGGGCCGCGTGAAGACGGTCGACGTTTCGCACGAGCAGCGCAACCGCTTCTCGATCACCGATGAAGACGTGATCGAATTGGCCAAGTACGCCGTCATCATCGAAAAGCACTATCAGCGTCCGATGGACATCGAGTGGGGCAAGGATGGCCTCGACGGCAAGATCTTCATTCTCCAGGCGCGTCCGGAGACGGTGAAGAGCCAGGCCGGCGGCAAAGCCGAGCAGCGCTTCAAGCTCAAGGGCCAGTCGCAGGTGCTCGCAACGGGTCGCGCCATCGGCCAGAAGATCGGCGCGGGCCGCGTGAAGGTGATTCACGACCCGTCCGAAATGGAACGCGTGCAGCCGGGCGACGTGCTGGTTGCCGACATGACCGACCCGAACTGGGAGCCGGTGATGAAGCGCGCAGCGGCGATCGTCACGAACCGTGGCGGCCGCACCTGCCACGCGGCGATCATCGCGCGTGAGCTGGGCGTGCCGGCCGTGGTGGGCTGCGGCGACGCAACCGACGTGCTGAAGGACGGCGCGCTGGTGACGGTTTCGTGCGCGGAAGGCGACGAAGGCCGCATCTATGACGGTCTGCTGGAAACCGAAGTGAGCGAAGTCCAGCGTGGCGAGCTGCCGGCTATTCCGGTCAAGATCATGATGAACGTCGGCAATCCGCAACTCGCGTTCGACTTCTCGCAGTTGCCGAACGCCGGTGTGGGTCTCGCGCGTCTCGAATTCATCATCAACAACAACATCGGCGTTCACCCGAAGGCGATCCTCGAATATCCGAACATCGACGCGGACCTGAAGAAGGCGGTCGAGAGCGTGGCGCGCGGTCATGCGTCGCCGCGTGCGTTCTACGTCGACAAGCTCACGGAAGGCATCGCCACGATCGGCGCGGCGTTCTATCCGAAGCCCGTCATCGTGCGTATGTCGGACTTCAAGTCGAACGAGTACAAGAAGCTGATCGGCGGTTCGCGCTACGAGCCGGACGAAGAAAACCCGATGCTGGGCTTCCGCGGCGCATCGCGTTACATCGCCGACGACTTCGCGCAGGCGTTCGAAATGGAGTGCCTGGCGCTCAAGCGCGTGCGTGAAGAGATGGGTCTCACGAACGTCGAGATCATGGTGCCGTTCGTGCGTACGCTCAAGCAGGCAGAGCGCGTGGTCGCGCTGCTGGCGAAGTACGGTCTGAAGCGCGGCGAAAACGGCCTGCGCCTGATCATGATGTGCGAAGTGCCGACCAACGCGATTCTGGCCGAAGAGTTCCTGCAGTACTTCGACGGTTTCTCGATCGGCTCGAACGACCTCACGCAGCTCACGCTCGGCCTCGACCGGGATTCGGGCATGGAACTGCTCGCCGCCGACTTCGACGAACGCGATCCGGCCGTCAAGTTCCTGCTCAAGCGCGCGATCGAAACCTGCCTTCGCCTGAACAAGTACGTCGGCATCTGCGGTCAAGGGCCGTCCGATCATCCGGACTTCGCTCAATGGCTCGCGGAAGAAGGCATCGCGTCGATCTCGCTGAACCCCGACACGGTGGTCGAAACGTGGCAGGCGCTGGCGAAGGCGCAAGCGAAGTGAGCGTGAAGTAAGCGCGAAATAGCCGCCGCGCACGAGGCTTGATGCAGCTTGCATTGCGCGCTCGCACGCGGCGGAAATGAGTGTCAGCTTCGTGCTATAACACCCCGGTCTATCCGGGGTGTTTTACTTTGGGAGGTCGCTGTGGGTCCGCATGGTTTGTTCTGGTGGATCGGCGCGGGCGTGCTGATCGTGGCCGAGCTGATGACCGGCACCTTCTATCTGCTGATGATCGCGCTGGGCTTTCTGGCTGGCGCGCTCGCGTTCGAGTTGGGCGCGCCGCTCGACGCGCAGTTCGCGATCGCCGCGCTGGTGGCGCTGGTAGCCGTGATCGCGCTGCGGCGCTCGCGCTTCGGACGCAAGCGCCGCATGGTCGATGCATCGAGCGACCCCGGCGTGAATCTCGATATTGGCTCCACGCTCACGGTGGCCGCTTGGCATGAAGGCCGCGCGCGCACCATGTATCGCGGCGCCGAATGGGACGTCGAACTCGCGCCCGGCGAGCCCGAAGACGCCCACCTCTATCAGATCAAGGCCGTACGCGGCAGTTGCCTTATCGTGGCGGGCGCGCATCACGCGTAAGTCGCATCAACGTTCCAGAGCGGTCGAATCAAAACAAGGGGAAGCGCATGCAAGTACCAGTTGTCGGGCTGATTCTGCTCGTGATCGTCATCGTCTTGATCTCGAAGACCGTCAAGATCGTGCCGCAGCAGCATGCGTGGGTGCTGGAGCGGCTGGGCCGCTATCACGGCACGCTCACGCCGGGGCTCACGATCGTTCTGCCGTTCATCGACCGCGTGGCCTACAAGCACGTGCTCAAGGAAATCCCGCTCGACGTGCCCAGCCAGATCTGTATCACGCGCGACAACACGCAGCTGCAGGTGGACGGCGTGTTGTACTTCCAGGTGACGGATCCGATGAAGGCGTCATATGGATCGAGCAACTTCGTGTTCGCAATCACGCAGCTCTCGCAGACCACGCTGCGCTCGGTGATCGGCAAGCTCGAACTCGACAAGACCTTTGAGGAGCGCGATTTCATCAACCATAGCGTGGTGTCGTCGCTCGACGAAGCGGCGTCGAACTGGGGCGTGAAGGTGCTGCGCTACGAGATCAAGGATCTGACGCCGCCGAAGGAAATTCTTCACGCGATGCAGGCGCAGATCACGGCCGAGCGCGAGAAGCGCGCGCTGATCGCGGCCTCGGAAGGGCGCAAGCAGGAGCAGATCAACCTCGCGGCGGGCGCGCGCGAAGCGGCGATCCAGAAGTCGGAAGGCGAGAGGCAGGCCGCGATCAACCAGGCGCAGGGCCAGGCGGCGGCGATTCTGGCGGTGGCGGAGGCCAACGCTCAAGCGATCCAGAAGATCGGCAATTCGATCCAGGCGCAGGGTGGCATGGATGCGGTGAACCTGAAGGTCGCCGAGCAATACGTGACAGCCTTCGGCAACCTGGCGAAGCAGGGTAATACATTGATCGTGCCGGGCAATATGAGCGATCTGAGCTCGATGATTGCTTCGGCGCTGACGATCGTGAACCGCACAGGCATGAAGGAGACCCAGATGAGCCGCGATTCGTCCAAGGGCGTCTGAGCGCGTTCTCTGGCGTTTCAGAAGTGCCAGATCGACAAAAGGGCGGCCCGGGCCGCCCTTTGTCATGCCTGCGCGCTCAAGTGGGATTGCGCATCAGGCGCGCCTTCTCTCGCTGCCAGTCGCGCTGCTTCTCGGTTTCGCGCTTGTCATGCAGCTTCTTGCCCTTGGCAAGGCCGATTTCGCACTTCACGCGACCGCCCTTGTAGTGGAAGTTCAGCGGCACCAGCGTGAAACCGCGCTGCTCGACCTTGCCGATCAGCTTGTCGATTTCCTCGCGGTGCAGCAGCAGCTTGCGGGTGCGCGTGGCGTCCGGATGGATGTGCGTCGAGGCTTCCGGCAGCGGGCTGATGTGCGTGCCGATCAGGAACAGCTCGCCATCCTTGATGATGACGTAGGCTTCCTTGATGTTGGCTCGCCCGGCGCGCATGGCCTTGACCTCCCATCCTTCGAGCACGAGCCCCGCCTCGTGGCGCTCTTCGATGAAGTAATCGAAGAAGGCTTTTCTGTTGTCGATGATGCTCATAGGAAAATGGGAAACGCCCAACTCGTTTAAAATTACGATTTTAGCAAAGCGGGCCAGCGAAAGCCCGCTGCGCCTCTTCACCCTTGCATCGCATTGCGCAATTTATGGCGGATGTCCAGAAAACCGTGTTGATTCGCCATTCGGCGGAACAGATGTTCGACCTCGTCACCGACGTCGACGACTATCCCAACTTCCTGCCTTGGTGCGGCGGCGTCGAGGTTCGCCGCAAGGACGAAACCGGTATGGAGGCGAAGATCGATATCAACTTCAAGGGCATCAAGCAGCACTTCGCCACGCGTAACGTGCAGAAGCGCCCCGAACGTATCGATATGGAGTTCACCGACGGCCCTTTCAAGAAGTTCACCGGGTCGTGGCGCTTCACGCCGCTGCGCGCGGACGCCTGCAAGATCGAGTTCGCGCTGCACTACGAGTTTTCTAACATCATTCTCGAAAAGATCATCGGGCCGGTGTTTCATCACATCGCGAACACGTTTGTAGATTCTTTCGTGAAACGCGCCGATCAGCGTTACGGCAAGGCCTGACCATGAGCGCGAATCTGTCCTCCAGCAGCCTGTCCATCGAAGTCTGCTACGCGTTGCCCGATGTGCAGACGGTCATCGACGTGCAGTTGCCGGCCGGTTCCACGGTGCAGCAGGCCATCGACGCCAGCGGCATATTGACGCGTCATCCCGAGATCGATCTGACGAAACTGAAGGTGGGCGTGTATGGCAAGCTCAAGCCGCTCGACGCCGGACTCGCCGATCACGACCGGGTGGAGATCTACCGGCCGCTGGTTGTGGACCCCAAGCTCGCACGCCAGCGCCGCGTCGACAAAACCCGCAAGGCGGGTTCGATCGAGGGGCGCAAGTGGCAGAACAAGGATTCGCGCTGAGCTTGCGCTAATCAGTGCTCAATTACGCAGTCAGTTCGCTGCGCGGCGCCGCTCGGCGCCGTTTTCGTTGCGATGGATCTTCTGCGCTTGCCCGATGCCGGGAAGATCGCCTTGCGGCACGATGCCGTCGCCGTGCATCGTGTCCTCGGGACCGCCCGCATGCTGGCGCACCGACCAGCTCACCCCCACCACCAGCAGCACGATGGCCGCGATCTCCAGCCCGCGCGGCAGACGATGGTCGTACACGAAGCCGTAGAGCAGGGCGAACAGCGTTTCGAACACGATCATCTGACCGGATAGCGTGAGCGGCAGCCGCTTGGCGGCGGCGTTCCACAGACCGTTGCCGAGCCACGACGCGCCAATCGCCAGCACCAGATTGAGTTGCCAGAAGGTGGTCCAGCGCCCGTCGGCGACCGTCTCCTGCGCGGTGCCCGCCGGCAGCACGAGAATCACGAGCCACAGCAGCCCGCCGAGCGCGCCCGTCACCACGCCCCACAACACTGACCATTCGTTGCCGCTGAAATGTGCATTGCGCTGCAGATAGCGCGAGTTCTCCACGGCGAACCACGTCCAGCACATCAGCGCGCCGACTGCGCAGCCAATCCCCGCGATCTTGGTGAACGTGCCCGCGGAGTCGCCCGCGCTGGCGGACGCCGTAAATACATCGACGTTGATGCACACGATACCTGCCGCGATCAGCGCGAGCGGCCAGACCAGCTTCGAGAGGGGCACCGCGCCATGATCCGCGCGCCCGAGCAGCGTGACCGTCACGGGCAGCACGCCGACGATCAGCGACGCCGGCGCGATGCCCACGAGGTGAATCGCGCTGGCCAGAAACAGGTAGTAGAGCAGGTTGCCCATCAGCGCCAGCTTCACGAGTGCGACAAGGTCTTCACGCGTGAGGCGCGGCCAGACGCGCTTGAGCATCGGCAGCAGGGCAGCCAGCGATATCAGCCCGTACATCACGTAGCGTCCGGCGCTCAGGAGCAGGGGCGAAAATTCCGCCAGTTGCCGGGGCACCAAGAACACCGTTCCCCATAACGCTCCGGCGAGCACGCCGTACAACACACCACGCTGCATTTCCATTGCCTCCGCAAATCAGTGATACCCATTCAGTGGCACGCAGCTTAACCGCGACAATGCGCAGGCGTCTTGTTCAATTCTGCACGGCGCGCTTTCACGGAGCATCGCCCGATCCTTGCGAAATGAATAGAAATTCGGGTCGGAAACCGGGGCCTGGCGTGCCTTCCCGGTGGCCTCCGGAATTCAAAAAAATCCCGAAATCGGCGCTAAGCTACTGTACGCACTGATGATTTCCAGGGCGCTATCCCGTATAATCTGCTTTTGCGCCTATAGGATTTGCCATGCGTCTGATCCAGAAAGCACTCACGTTCGATGACGTGCTCCTCGTTCCCGCCTTTTCCGACGTTCTCCCGCGCGACACCAGCCTGAAGACCCGGCTGACCCGCAACATCTCCCTGAACATTCCGCTCGTCTCGGCCGCGATGGACACCGTCACGGAAGGGCGTCTTGCTATCGCCATGGCGCAGCAAGGCGGCGTCGGTATCGTCCACAAGAACCTCACGCCGGCCGAACAGGCGCGTGAAGTCGCAAAGGTGAAGCGTTTCGAGTCGGGCGTCGTGCGCGATCCGATCACCGTGCCGCCGCAGATGAAGGTCGCGGACGTCATTGCGCTGTCCCAGCAACATGGCATCTCGGGCTTCCCGGTCGTGGAAGGCGCGCAACTCGTCGGTATCGTCACGAACCGCGACCTGCGCTTCGAAACCCGTCTTGACGAGCCCGTGCGCTCGATCATGACGCCGCGCGAGCGCCTCGTCACCGTCAAGGAAGGCACGCCGCTGGCCGAAGCCAAATCGCTCATGCACAGCCACCGCCTCGAGCGCGTGCTGGTCGTCAACGACGCCTTCGAACTGCGCGGCCTGATGACCGTTAAGGACATCACCAAGCAGACCGAACACCCGGCCGCCTGTAAGGACGAACACGGCAAGCTGCGCGCAGGCGCGGCAGTCGGCGTCGGTGCGGACAACGAAGAGCGCGTCGAACTGCTGGTGCAGGCGGGCGTCGACGTCATCGTCGTCGATACGGCGCACGGCCACAGCAAGGGCGTGCTGGAGCGCGTTCGCTGGGTCAAGCAGAACTTCCCGCACGTTGAAGTCATCGGCGGCAATATCGCGACGGCGGACGCCGCGCGTGCGCTGGTCGAATACGGTGCGGACGGCGTGAAGGTCGGTATCGGCCCGGGTTCGATCTGCACGACGCGTATCGTCGCAGGCGTGGGCGTGCCGCAGATCACGGCGATCTCGAACGTCGCGGAAGCGCTCAAGGGCACCGGTGTGCCGTGCATCGCCGACGGCGGCGTGCGTTACTCGGGCGACGTCTCGAAGGCGCTGGCAGCCGGCGCGAACGCGGTGATGATGGGCAGCATGTTCGCAGGCACCGAAGAATCGCCGGGCGACGTGTTCCTGTTCCAGGGCCGCCAGTACAAGTCGTACCGCGGCATGGGTTCGGTCGGTGCGATGAAGGACGGCGCCGCTGACCGTTACTTCCAGGACAACTCGGCGAACATCGACAAGCTCGTGCCGGAAGGCATCGAAGGTCGCGTCGCGTACAAGGGCCCGATCAACGCGATCCTGTTCCAGATGATCGGCGGCGTGCGTGCCTCGATGGGCTACTGCGGTTGCCGCACGATCGACGAACTCCATGCGAAGGCAGAGTTCGTGCAGATCACGGGCGCCGGCCTGAACGAATCGCACGTCCATGACGTGCAGATCACCAAGGAAGCGCCCAACTACCACGTGGACTAAGCCTCGATGAAGCCGCTGCTGCGCGTAGTGCTGATTGTCGATGCGTTGATATTGCTGGGCTTCGGCGTGCTGTTTCTCCTCACGCCCTGGACCTTGCTCTACGACGCGTTGCAACTGGTGCAGGCGCAGCCGGCGCTCATCGGACAGGCGTTCGGTGTGGTGCTGGCCGGGTTTGCCTGGCTCGCGCTTCGTGCGGCCTTCGATGGCGCGCTGACTGCCACGGTCGGTCGCACGGCGGGACACGTCAACTGGATCGCCGGCGTGCTGATGCTGGTCTGGCTGATCGGTTTGCATAAGCCGCAGCTCACCGGATTCGGTCAGCTGGTGGCCGGTGCGGTGGCCGCCTGCCTCGTCATCATTGGATTGGGCGGCGCGCGTCTCGCCGGTCGCGTGAAGCTGCGCGACAAGGCGCTGGCGCTCGAGGCCGCTGCGCAGGAACGCGAAGCGCGCCTTGCCGTCAAGGCCAGGCGTGATGAGCCGGTGGTCTATTCGAAGCCGGTTTTCTCGCCTGCCTCGCATACCAGTCCCGAGCCGGGTGAGGTGCCGGTGGAGCGCGTCAAGCCTGCCGTGACGCCAGACACGACAGTGCAGGCACAGCAGGCAGCATCGGTTGAGCGAGCGGAGCAGGCCGGGCAAGCGCGCCGGGCCGCCCGTGACGAAGCGGCCGACGCGCAGCGGCCACCGCTGCGAGGTTGAGGTGGGGTGCGCGTCGACGCCAACCGTCAGACGCGACATCCGCCAGATTGCGCCCGAACCGCGTTGCACCGGCCCCCCCCCCGGTTTGCCGGGCTAAAGCGCAGGCGCCCAGGGCGCCGATGAATTCACGCCGCGCGCGAGCTTGAACGCCAGTGCGCGGCTTTCTGTATCCGTTCTTTTTTAGGTCTCGTCCGCTGCCATGCACGACAAAATCCTGATTCTCGACTTCGGTTCGCAAGTCACCCAGCTGATCGCGCGCCGTGTGCGCGAAGCCAACGTCTACTCCGAAATCCATCCGTACGACGTCGACGACGCGTTCATCCGCGAGTTCGCACCGAAGGGCATCATCCTTTCGGGCGGCCCGAACTCGGTGACCGAAACCGATACGCCGCGCGCGCCGCAAGCCGTGTTCGAGCTGGGCGTGCCGGTGCTCGGCATCTGCTACGGCATGCAGACGATGGCTGAACAGCTCGGCGGCAAGGTCGACGGCGGCCACCTGCGCGAATTCGGCTACGCCGAAGTGCGCGCGCGCAACCATACGAGCTTCCTCGACGGCATCGAAGATTTCCGTACGGCCGAAGGCCACGGCATGCTCAAGGTGTGGATGAGCCACGGCGACAAGGTCATCGAAATGCCGGCCGGCTTTCAGCTGATGGCATCGACCGAGTCGTGCCCGATCGCGGCCATGGCCGACGAAGCGCGCCACTTCTATGGCCTGCAATGGCACCCGGAAGTCACGCATACGGTGCAGGGCCGCGCGATGCTCGAACGCTTCGTGCTGGGCATCTGCGGTGCGAAGGCCGACTGGGAAATGGGTCACTACATCGACGAAGCCGTCGAAGCGATCCGCAAGCAGGTGGGCAATGAGCACGTCATCCTGGGTCTGTCGGGCGGCGTGGATTCGTCGGTGGCGGCGGCGCTGCTGCATCGCGCGATCGGCGACCAGCTGACCTGCGTGTTCGTCGATCACGGTCTGCTGCGTCTGAACGAAGCGGAACAAGTCATGTCGATGTTCGCGGACAACCTCGGCGTGAAGGTGATTCACGTCGACGCGAGCGAAGCGTTTATGTCGAAGCTGGCGGGCGTGACCGATCCGGAAGCCAAGCGCAAGATCATCGGCGCGGAATTCGTCGAAGTGTTTCAGACCGAAGCGGGCAAGCTGACAGACGCGAAGTGGCTGGCGCAAGGCACGATCTATCCGGATGTGATCGAATCGGCAGGCAAGGGCAAGAAGGGCGCGCACACGATCAAGAGCCACCACAACGTGGGCGGCCTGCCGGAAACGCTGAACCTCAAGCTGCTCGAACCGCTGCGCGAACTGTTCAAGGACGAAGTGCGCGAACTGGGCGTGAAGCTCGGCTTGCCGCACGAGATGGTGTATCGCCATCCGTTCCCGGGCCCGGGTCTGGGCGTGCGTATCCTCGGTGAAGTGAAGCGCGATTTTGCGGATCTGCTGCGCCGCGCGGACGCGATTTTCATCGAGACGCTGCGTAACACCATCGACAAGGAAACCGGCAAGTCGTGGTACGAACTGACGAGCCAGGCGTTCGCGGTGTTCCTGCCGGTGAAGAGCGTGGGCGTGATGGGCGATGGCCGCACGTATGAGTATGTCGTCGCGCTGCGCGCCGTGCAGACGCTGGACTTCATGACGGCGCACTGGGCGCATCTGCCGCATGAGCTGCTCGGCCATGTGTCGAACCGCATCATCAATGAAGTGCGCGGCATTAACCGTGTGGTCTACGACATTTCGGGCAAGCCGCCTGCGACAATCGAGTGGGAGTGATCAGGCGTTGCATGACGACTGATAGCACGTTGCAGTAAGACAAAAAGCTCGCGTTGATCGCGGGCTTTTTTCTTTAAGGGATCGTAGGGCTGTGGCATCGGGATTATCGGCGTGATGCGACTGCAATCAGTTCCATTTCCCGTCCAATTCAAGGTCCAAAACGCAATCATCCCTCATCCACGCCCCTCAAATGAGATAAAATTGCGTATCCGCATTGGACTTATCCCCAGCGAGCTGCTTCACCGCGCTCCGCTCACGCCTCCAACGGCATCGCGCTCGTCCCCTTGAGTTCATCGAGGCACACAATCGAATGCACGCTGCTGACGCCGGGCGCGCGCATGAGTGTGTCGAGCAGGAATTCGGATAGCGCCTTGAGATCGCGTGCCACCACTTTCAGTACGTAGTCGATATCGCCGGTCACGGAATAGCACTCCTGCACCTGCGGCAACTTCGCGACGAGTTCCTTGAACTTCACGAGTTCGCGCATGTGCCCGCGCTCCATCGTCACCTGAATGAACGCGACCACGCCAAAGCCCAGCGCCTGCGGGTCGAGGCGCGTCTCATAGCGCTTGATGACGCCTAGCTCCTCCAGCCGCCGATGACGCCGCAGCGTCTGCGCGGGCGAGAGCTTCACGGCTTCAGCGAGTTCGAGATTGGAGGCGCGTCCGTGTTGCTGCAGCGCGGCGAGCAGACGCAGATCGATGGGGTCGAGGGCGAGTGTTTGCACTTTTCTTGCTCGGAATTAGTTCAATGCGAAATGAAATTGTACCAATCAGGGTTTGCCTGCGTATCAGATGAAATCATATTTTTCCTCGCCGCCTATACACTGGGCGCACCTGACAGGGCTGACGGCCACACCCGGCGGTTCTGGGAGCGCGCCAGCGCATCAAGTTGCGTGCGCAATATTATTTCGCGCGACCGTGCTGGATAGCCAAACCGCTTTCCAGTCGGCGCATCGATAAAAAAGAAACAGGAAGAGACATGGTTTCCACTACTTCAGGTAAGTCCCCGGGCGAGCGCGACGACCAGAACGGTCATCTCAAGCGCGGGCTCAAGAATCGTCACATCCAGCTGATCGCGCTGGGCGGCGCAATCGGCACGGGTTTGTTCCTCGGCATCGCGCAGACGATCCAGACGGCCGGCCCCTCGGTGCTGCTCGGTTATGCGATTGCGGGCATCGTGGCGTTCTTCATCATGCGGCAGCTTGGCGAGATGGTGGTTGACGAGCCCGTCGCCGGTTCGTTCAGCTATTTCGCCGACAAATACTTCGGCCCGTTCGCAGGCTTTCTCTCCGGCTGGAACTACTGGGTGCTCTATGTGCTGGTCAGCATGGCGGAGCTGTCGGCAGTCGGCATCTACATGCATTACTGGTGGCCTAATCTGCCGACGTGGGTATCGGCGCTCGGCTTCTTCGTCGTCATCAACGGCATCAATCTGGCGAGCGTGAAGTCCTACGGCGAGCTGGAGTTCTGGTTCGCGATCATCAAGGTGCTGGCGATCGTCGGCATGATCGCTTTCGGCGGCTGGCTGCTGGTCTCGGGCAATGCGGGCCCGCAGGCCGGCATCTCGAACCTGTGGGCGCACGGCGGTTTCTTCCCGCACGGAGTCTCGGGCCTCGTGATGTCGATGGCGGTGGTGATGTTCTCGTTCGGCGGCCTGGAGCTGGTGGGCATTACCGCAGCGGAAGCCGACGATCCCTCGCACACCATCCCGCGCGCCACCAATCAGGTCATCTATCGCATCCTGATTTTCTACGTCGGTGCGTTGGGCGTACTGCTTTCGCTTTATCCGTGGGAAAAGGTCGTGAGCGGCGGCAGCCCGTTCGTGCTGATCTTCCACGCCATGAACAGCAACTTCGTGGCGCACGTGCTCAACGTGGTCGTGCTGACCGCCGCACTGTCCGTCTACAACAGCGGCGTGTATTGCAACAGCCGCATGCTTTACGGTCTGGCGCAGCAGGGCAATGCGCCCAAGGCGCTGCTCAAGGTGAATCGCCGCGGCATTCCGCTGACGGCGCTGGCGGTCACGGCGGTGGCGACGGCGGCCTGCGTGGTCATAAACTACTTCATGCCGGGCAAGGCGTTCGAACTGCTGATGGGCCTCGTGGTGTCGGCGCTCATCATCAACTGGGCGATGATCAGCCTGATTCACCTGAAGTTCCGCCGCGAGAAGGCGCGTCTGAACGAGCCGACGATCTTCCGCAGCCTGGGCTATCCGTTCACGAATTACCTGTGCCTTGTGTTCCTGGCGGGTATCCTCGTGGTGATGTACCTGATTCCGGATCTGCGCATCTCCGTATGGCTGATTCCGGTGTGGCTGTTGGTGCTGGCCGGCGCGTATCGCTTCTGGCGGCGCGGCGCGGCCCCGGCGCTGCATGGCGGCGTGCAGACGCGCTAGAGCCGCATGGGGCAGCAGGGCCCGCGGGCCCTTGCCCCTTGAACCCGCATCAGGCGCTTATCATCCGTATTCCAGCAACTTTCCCGTAACCGACAAGCTAAGGCCATGTTCGAACATATCGATGCCTATCCCGGCGACCCGATCCTCTCGCTTAACGAGAGCTTCCAGAAAGATCCGCGGCAGAACAAGGTCAATCTGAGCATTGGCATCTATTTTGACGACGAAGGCCGCCTGCCGGTCATGAAGGCGGTTCATGAAGCGGAAGCCGCGCTTCTGAACGAGCCGGGCGCCAAGCCCTATCTGCCGATGGCCGGTTTCGCCCAGTATCGCGATGCGGTCCAGACGCTGGTGTTCGGCGCGCAATGTCCGTCGCGCGGCGCAGGGCGTGTGGCCACGGTGCAGACGCTCGGCGGCTCGGGCGCGCTGAAAGTGGGCGCGGATTTCATCAAGCGCTATTTCCCGCAAAGCCAGGTGTGGGTGAGCGACCCGACGTGGGAAAACCATCGTTTCATCTTCGAGCGCGCGGGCTTCGAGGTGAACACCTACCCGTACTACGACGAAGCGACGGGTGGCCTGAAGTTCGACGCGATGCTCTCGGCGATCGACGCGCTGCCCGCGAAGAGCGTGGTGCTGCTGCATGCGTGCTGCCATAACCCCACCGGCGTGGATCTGGACGACGCCCAGTGGGTGCAACTGATCGACGTGCTGCAAAAGCGCGATCTGCTGCCGTTCGTCGATATGGCGTATCAGGGCTTTGGCGCAGGTCTGGACGCCGATGCATTCGCGGTGCGCGAACTCGGTCGTCGCGGCGTCCCGGCGCTGGTGGCGAATTCGTTCTCGAAGAACTTCTCGCTCTACGGTGAACGTTGCGGCGGTCTGCACGTGATCTGCGAAGACGCAGCCGCGGCCGACCGCGTGCTGGGCCAGCTGACGGGTGCGGTGCGCTCGAACTACAGCAATCCGCCGACGCACGGCGCAAAGCTGGTCACGCGCGTGCTGGGCACGCCCGCCCTGCGCCAATCGTGGGAGAGCGAGCTGGCGGCCATGTGCGAGCGTATCGCGCGCATGCGTGTGGCGATTCACGAGGGCCTGAAGGCGCACGTGAGCGGCGAGGCGCTGTCGCGGTACATCAAGCAACGCGGCATGTTCACGTACACGGGGTTGAGCGCGGCTCAGGTCGATCGCCTCAAGGAGAAGTTCGGCGTGTACATCCTGCGCTCGGGCCGTATGTGCGTGGCCGGTCTGAACGACAGGAACGTGAGCATCGTGGTCGATGCCGTGGGCAAGGTGCTCAAGGACTAAGCTGCGTCTGACCGTCTTGATGAAACAACGCCCGGCTATCCGGGCGTTTTCATTTAGAAGCGCATGCCCGTGCCGATTCCGCACACGCCCGATGCGCCGCCGCCACTGCCGCCTGCCGCGCCGCAGAAGACGCTGCATCCGGATAGTCCGATCAGACTGGCGAGCAGCAGTGCGCAAACTGCCCGTCGTGGATCAGGGAAACGGAAGAATGAAGAAGATTTCATCGTTGTCTGCGCAAGTAAGGGAAGGAGGTCCGCCTCGGCTTTTGCCGACGTCTGCTGGCGGCGAATCAAACGATTCGGACCTCCTTAACCCCGCCTCCGAGGCGCGCCTATCGGACGAATCCGGCTTTTCGGGCTGTTTTAGGGCGCCATTGCGCATGCGCCTCGCATCAATTGCTGCCGCTGTCAACGTGTAAGACCTCCACGTCGTCCACGTCAGACGAGCGCGGTCTTCCAGGTGTTCCCCTGATAGAATGCCGTGGCCGCAACGTAGTGGATTGCTGATGAAATTGCTTGATGCCCTCGTCGAACAACGGATTGCCGCCGCGGCTGCGCGTGGCGATCTCGATGGATTGCCTGGCGCCGGTGCGCCCCAGGAACTCGACGACGACCTCTTCGTGCCCGAAGAAGTGCGTGTTGCGAACCGCATTCTGAAGAATGCCGGCTTCGTGCCGCCCGCGGTCGAACAGCTTCGCGCCCTGCGCGATCTCGAAGAAGAACTCGCCAAGGTTGGCGACAAGGCCGCGCAGTGCCGTCTGCGCGCGCGTCTTCTCGCCCTCGATATGGCGCTCGAATCGCTGCGCGGCGGCCCAATGGTGGTGCCGCAGGAATATCGCCGCCGTATTGCCGAACGGCTGTCCGAGCGTGCCGCGAGCGCGCAGGGCTTCGCCGCGGGTGCCGCTTGGGTGTGAGCGCCATGACGCCATCCGGCGAAGCGCGCGCCGCACACGACGAGCACGACACGACCTCCCAGGCGCATGCGCCGCTGGCGGATAGCGCTGAATTGTCTTCTGTATCCGAACCCGATCCCATCACCGAACGCGACCGCCATTTCATGCGCCTCGCGCAGGCCGCCGCCGGCGAAGCGCGCGCAGCCGGCGAGGTGCCCGTCGGCGCGGTGCTGGTACGTGGCGACGAAGTCATCGCGACGGGTTTCAACCATCCGATTGGCGCGCACGACCCCTCCGCACACGCCGAAATGGCGGCGCTGCGCGCGGCCGGCGCCGCACTGGGTAACTACCGCTTGCCCGGCTGCGAACTTTATGTGACCCTGGAACCGTGCCTGATGTGCGCGGGCGCAATCATGCACGCGCGCATCTCGCGCGTTGTCTACGGCGCGCGCGACCCGAAGACGGGCGCGTGCGGCAGTGTCGTCGATGCCTTCTCGAACGGCCAGCTCAATCACCACACGAGCGTGCAGGGTGGGGTGCTGGAGAGCGAATGCGGCGATGCGCTGCGCGCGTTTTTCGCCGAGCGCCGCCGCGCCAGCCGCGAAGCACGCCGCGCCGCCGCCGATGCTGGCGGCGCCGACCCAACCTGACTCACACCGCCACGTCGCGCCGCCGCAGCCAGATGGCGCCCTGGTGGAATTCGAACTAGTCGAACATGGCCACCCATCGCACCATCGAACTGATTGCTCCGTCAGGCTGTCCCCACGATCCGGAAGCCGTCCATCGCGGCATCGCGCGGCTGCGCGCGCAGGGTCATCGCGTCGAGAATATCGAGGCGACCGAGCGCCGCTTTCAGCGCTTCGCAGGCACCGACGGTCAGCGCGCCGCCGAGCTGAACCGTCTCGCCGATCCCTCGCGCGCCTTGCCCGATATCGCGCTGGCGGTTCGCGGCGGCTACGGCGCGGTGCGCATTCTGCATGGACTCGATTACGACGGGCTGCAGAGGCGTCTTGCGGGTCAGCCTGTCGCTTTAGTCGGCCACAGCGACTTCACGGCGATCCAGCTCGCGCTCTACGCGCGCGCGGGATTGACGACCTTCGGCGGCCCGATGCTGTTGAGCGATTTCGGCGCGCCGGAGCTGAGCAGTTTCACGATGCAGCACTTCTGGCAGGCGCTCACGCAGCCGGAATTCACGCTCAAGGTGAAGGCGGCGCAGGCGCAGCACGCCGATGTTTCGGGGATGCTCTGGGGCGGCAATCTGGCCGTGCTGACGTCGCTGATCGGCACGCCGTACATGCCGCCGGCGGAGGGCGGCATTCTGTTTGTGGAAGACGTCAACGAACAGCCGTTCCGCGTCGAGCGGATGCTGTATCAGCTGCATCTCTCGGGGATCCTCGCACGCCAGAAGGCGCTGGTGCTCGGTGATTTTTCGGGCGGCAAGCCCTTCGACTACGACAACGGCTACGACCTGCATGCGGTGGTGGAGCAGGTGCGTGCGCTGGCGGGCATCCCGGTCATCACAGGCCTGCCGTTCGGCCATATCGCCGATATGGTGACGCTGCCGTTTGGCGGCGATGCGCAATTGAGCGCCAATGCGCACGGGTTCGAGCTTAACGTGAGAGGCTACCCGCATCTGGGTTGATTGCGCTCAGTTGGTTGCGCGCATTGTGTCAGCGCCTCCGGGCGCTGTTTTCAATCATTTATATGCAACTAACCGCCAAGTAAATTCGTTTCAGGACGATATTCCGGAAACGCTATCGCGCCAGATTGTTGACAAAAAATGGGCGATCCGAGGGCGTGCAAGCCCCATCGAAGTGCGCTATTCCCAATATTGACGCTCTTTTCACCGGAAGAATGCATCTGTCTGACCGGTCAGGCCAGGCATATTCACCAGGTTCGCCGATAAAATTGTTGACAATCTTTATGTCCAAACTAGCATAGCCAACATCAAGGTGACAGACATGGCCAAAGACGTGCAAACCGCTGAAACCGAAGCCGACGCGACCGGCACGAAGCCCGAAGCGATTGCCGCGCGCATCCGCGCTGCGATCCTTGAGCATCGTCTGCCGCCTGGCGCGAAGCTCACGGAAGCGCAGTTGTGCGAAGTCTTCGGTGTCAAGCGCGGACCGATCCGCCAGGCGCTCGCGCTGCTTGCCACGGATCACCTTGTGGATCTGGAGCCGAATCGGGGCGCGTTCGTCGCGAGTCCGTCGCTCCAGGAGGTGCATGAAGTGTTCGAGATGCGCCGCATCATCGAACTGGCGGTCGTGGAACGCGTGTGCAGCGCGCAGCACGGCACGCGGCGACTCAAGAGCATCGGCGAAACGATTCGCCGCGAGCGCAAGGCCTTCGAGGGCCGCGATTTCCCCGCGTGGATCCGCCTGTCGGGCGAGTTTCATACCGAACTGGCCGCGCTGACGGGCAACACCGTGTTGTGCGATTGCCTCAATGGGCTGGTCGCGCGTTCGACGCTGATTTCCGCGCTCTATGAATCGCCCGGACGAAGCCCGTGCTCGTTCGACGATCACGAAGCGATTCTCGTCGCGCTGGAAGCCGGGCAGACGCAGGAAGCTGCCGCGCTGATGGTGCGCCACCTGCAAGGCGTGGAGCTCAGGATGCTCGATCGGCCGACCGGCGCGTCGGTGGATCTACAGGATGTTTTTGGCATGCGCGACGCGGCGCCAGCAATGCGCTGAGGCGTGGCCGTGGGAACGTTGACGTTCCCGCCAGACGGAACTGCAGGACAACTGACTAATGCGAAGCGCGGCATCTGAAGCGCTTCAAACGGGGAAGGAATCGGGATAGCAGCAGTACGGCGAGCAGGGCGCCCCATCGGCGACCGTCGCAGTGTGCGCGCGATGCTATCCGCGCAGATATCGCGGCAGCTGCCATCGTGCGGCGCGGCGTGCGTTTCGAGGCGTTCAGGCGTCTTTCTTTCGTCGGCGTATCCATCCCAGGGAGCGGATCATGGCTCAGTTCAGCGCGTCACATGGCAGTCCAGCAGTGCCCACCTTCGACTCAGGCTCAGGCAACGAACCCGGCGACGGCATGCGAATGCCCGCCGGCTACAGCGAACGCCTCTATAACCACGACCTCGCGCCTCTCAAGGAACAGACCTGGGGCGCTTACAACATCTTCGCCTTCTGGATGTCGGACGTGCATAGCGTCGGCGGCTATGTATTCGCGGGCAGCCTGTTCGCGCTGGGCCTGACTAGCTGGCAGGTACTGGTGGCGCTGATCGTCGGCATTTCGATCGTCAACGTGCTGTGCAATCTGATCGCGCGCCCCAGCCAGCGCCACGGCGTGCCGTATCCGGTAGCGTGTCGCGGCACTTTTGGCGTGCTCGGCGCGAATGTGCCCGCCGTGATTCGCGGTCTGATCGCGGTGGCGTGGTACGGCATTCAAACTTTCCTTGCGTCGAGCGCGCTGGTGATCGTCGTGCTCAAGTTCTTCCCGCAATTAATGCCTTACGCCGACGTGCACAAACACGGCATGCTGGGTCTGTCGACCGTGGGCTGGGCCGGTTTCATGACGCTGTGGGTGCTGCAGGCCTTCGTGTTCTGGAACGGGATGGAGACCATCAAGAAGTTCATCGACTTCGCGGGTCCGGCCGTGTATGTGGTGATGTTTGCGCTTGCCGGTTACATGGTGTATCGCGCGGGTTGGCAAGACATTGGCCTCAATCTCGGCGGCGTGAAGTATCACGGCACGCAAGTGATCCCGGTGATGATTACGGCGATTTCGCTGGTGGTGTCGTATTTCTCGGGCCCGATGCTCAATTTCGGCGACTTCTCGCGCTACGGTAAAACGTTGCGCAGCGTGCATCGCGGCAACCTCTGGGGCTTGCCGGTCAACTTCCTCGCGTTCTCGCTGGTCACGGTGATCACGACCTCGGCCACGCTCCCTGTGTTCGGACAACTGATTACTGATCCGGTGGAAACCGTGAGCCGTATCGATCATCCGACCGCGGTGATTCTGGGTGCGCTGACCTTCACGATTGCGACCATCGGCATCAATATCGTCGCTAACTTCGTGTCGCCGGCGTTCGATTTTTCCAACGTCGCGCCGCGTCTGATCAGCTGGCGTGCGGGCGGCATGCTCGCCGCCGTGGCGTCGATCTTCATCACGCCGTGGAACCTCTTCAACAATCCGGCTGTGATTCACTACACGCTGGATGTGCTCGGCGCCTTCATCGGCCCTTTGTATGGTGTCCTGATCGTTGATTTCTACCTCGTGAAGCGCGGCCGTCTTGCGGTGGACGATCTTTATACGGTGTCGCCGAAGGGCGCGTACTGGTACAGCAATGGCGTGAACTGGCGTGCGGTGCTGGCGCTGCTGCCCGCTGCGGTAATCGCGATTCTCTGTGTGATGGTGCCGGCGCTGGGCAATGCGGCGAACTTCTCGTGGTTCATCGGCGCGGCGCTGGGTGCGTTGTTCTATCGCGTCTTGACGATGGGCGAACGTGCCCGCGCGCAAGTCTGAACGACCGCACACGAGCAAGCAACGAGCTAAGGAAAGGCCATGCGTATCAAATTGATCAACCCGAACACCACCCAACGTATGACAGCGGCGATGGGGCAGTGCGCGCGCGCCGTCGTCGCTTCGGGCACGGAAGTGGTGGCGGTGAGCCCGACGATGGGACCGCCCTCGATCGAAGGCTATTACGACGAGGCGCTCGCCACGCCCGGTCTGCTCGCCGAGGTGGAAGCGGGCGAGCGCGAGGGTTTTGACGGCTATGTGATCGCCTGCTTTGGCGACCCCGGTCTCTATGCCGCGCGCGAACTTGCCCGCGGACCGGTGATCGGCATCGCCGAGGCGGCCATGCACGCAGCGAGCGTGCTTGCGCCGGGCTTCTCGGTCGTCACCACGCTCTCGCGCACCAGGGCGATGGCGTGGCACCTGGCGGAGCGCTATGGCATGACGCGCTTCTGCCGCAACGTGCGGGCGATCGACGTGGCGGTGCTCGAACTCGACGAGCCCGGATCGGCGGCGCGCCGTGCGATTGTCGAGGAATGCCGCCGTGCGCTGGACGAGGATGGCGCGGACGCCATCGTGCTCGGCTGCGCGGGTATGACGAGCCTGTGCGCGCAGGTAGAGGATGCGTTAAGCGTGCCGGTGGTGGACGGCGTGACCGCCGCGGTGAAATGGGTCGAGGCGCTGGTCGCACTGCGGCTGATGACGGCCAAGCGAGGCGACTTCGCGCGGCCGCTGGCGAAGCGCTACGACGGCGAATTCGCCCATTTCAGCCCGTCCAGCACGGCAAGCGTGACCGAGACGCCGCCGCCCGTGCGGCCGCTGCGCTATGGGTAAGCGCGGGTAAGCGCGGGTAAACGCGTGTAAGCACGCAAACCAGGCAGACGATGCCGGGCCACCGCGCGCCCGGCACATACACCTCGCTTGACCCGTACTATCCGTCCTTGCGTATGGGCGCGCCCGAACGATTTCGCTACACTGGGCCGGTCCTCGAAGCAGACTGTCCGTATTCCTGCAAATCCTTGTGGCGCAAGGTTTTAACGCGGCGAAGGCAATTCGCTTCGAGTAGCTTTTCCCAGTTTTGCGTAGTTCCGCGCAGTTTCGCGTAGTTTCGCTTCGTCATCATCCTTCGACAGATTCGACAGCATGCCACTCGATCCCCATTATCCCCGCGATCTGATCGGCTACGGCCGCCATCCGGTGCAGGCCAACTGGCCAGGCCAGGCGCGCGTAGCGGTGCAATTCGTACTCAATTACGAAGAGGGCGGCGAAAACTGCGTGCTGCACGGCGATCCGGCCTCCGAGCAGTTCCTCTCCGAGATCGTCGGCGCCGCGGCCTATCCGGCGCGTCACATGAGCATGGAGTCGATCTACGAATACGGCTCGCGCGCCGGCGTATGGCGCATCCTGCGCGAGTTCGAAAAGCGCGGTCTGCCGCTCACGGTCTTTGGCGTGGGCATGGCGATCGAGCGCCATCCGGATCTGGGCCGTGCGTTCGTCGAACTGGGTCACGAGATTGCCTGCCACGGCTATCGCTGGATTCACTATCAGGATGCCACGCCCGAGCGCGAACTGGAGCATATGAAGCTCGGCATGGAAGCGATCGAGCGCGTGACGGGCCAGCGGCCGCTGGGCTGGTACACGGGCCGGGACAGCCCCAATACGCATCGTCTGGTGGCTGAATACGGCGGCTTCCTGTATGACTCCGATTACTACGGCGACGACCTGCCGTTCTGGATGGACGTCGAAGTGACGGGCGGCAAGACAGTCCCGCAACTGATCGTGCCGTACACGCTCGACACCAACGATATGCGCTTCGCCACGCCGCAAGGCTTCAACACGGCGGACCACTTCTTCACCTATCTGCGCGACGCGTTCGACGTGCTCTACGAAGAAGGCGACGAAGCGCCCAAGATGCTCTCGATCGGCATGCATTGCCGCCTGCTCGGCCGGCCAGGCCGCATGCGCGCGCTGCAGCGTTTCCTCGATCACATCGAAAAGCACGACCGCGTCTGGGTGACGCGCCGTGTCGATATCGCGCGTCACTGGCGCGAGCACCATCCCTATCAACCGCAACAAAACGACCACCGCGGGGCCGCCGCATGAAGGCAATGCACTACACCCTCGAACAGCTGAATACGGCATCGACCGACGCCTTCGTGGCGGCGCTCTCGGGCATCTTCGAACACTCACCCTGGGTCGCCGAGGCGGCGGCGCAACAGCGGCCCTACGCAAGCATCGACGCGCTACATGCAACGATGTCGGGCGTCGTTGAACGTTCGGGCGAGACGCAGAAGCTCGCGCTCATCAACGCCCACCCGGAGCTTGCAGGCAAGGCGGCGGTGCGCGGCGAACTCACGGTGGAGTCGACGCGCGAGCAAAGCGGTGCGGGCCTGAACCAGTGCACGCAGGAAGAATTCGACAAACTCCAGGCGCTCAATCGCGCCTATCGCGAGAAGTTCGGCTTTCCGTTCATTCTCGCGGTGCGCGGCTATGACCGCCACGGCATCATCGCGAATTTCGAATCGCGCGTGAACAATAATCGCGCCGACGAATTGCGCGCGAGCCTCGACCAGATTTACCGTATCGCGCGCTTCAGGCTGGAAGAACTGATCGACGCGTGACGTGGCGATGCGCTCCGGCATTGAGCAGCATGCATGCGCAGCGCCGTTTTAACCATAGAAAAGACACGAAGGAAGACAAAGATGGCACTCCCGACTCTCGACCCCAACGCACCTGACTTCACGCGCCGCTTCGTCAATCTCGCGGACCCGCGGCTAGGGGCGCAGGCGCTTGAGGCGAGCGACGACTTCTTCGCGCCGAAGGAGCGCATGCTCAATCCGGAGCCGGCTGTCTTTATCCCGGGCAAGTACGACGACCACGGCAAGTGGATGGACGGCTGGGAAACGCGCCGCAAGCGTAGCAACGGCTACGACTGGTGTGTCGTGAAGCTCGCGCGTCCGGGCGTCATCAAGGGCCTCGATCTCGATACGAGCCACTTCACGGGCAACTTCCCGCCGGCGGCTTCGGTGGAAGGCGCGTACGTGGTGGACGGCGCGCCGAACGCTTCGACGCAGTGGACCGAAATCGTTCCGTCGACCTCGCTCAACGGCAACAGCCACCACTATGTAGAAGTGACGAGCGAGAAGCCCTTCACGCATCTGCGCGTGAATATTTATCCGGACGGCGGCATCGCGCGCCTGCGCGTCTACGGTCAGCCGCAAGTCGACTGGCAAGGCGCAAGCCGCACGGAACTGTTCGACCTCGCCGCGATGGAGAACGGCGCATATCTCGTCGGCGCGAACAACCAGCACTTCGGTGTGGCTTCGACGCTGCTGATGCCGGGCCGCGGCGTGAACATGGGCGACGGCTGGGAAACGCGCCGCCGCCGCGAACCGGGCAACGACTGGGCGATCATCGCGCTGGCGCAGCCGGGCATCATCAAGAAGATCGAAGTCGATACGGCGCACTTCAAGGGCAACTATCCGGACCGCTGCTCGTTCCAGGCTGCCCGCGTGGTGGGCGGCACGGACAGCTCGCTGGTGACGCAGGCGATGTTCTGGCCGGTGCTGCTGGGCGAACAAAAGCTCCAGATGGACAAGCAGCACTACTACGAGAGCGAGATCGCATCGCTCGGCCCGGTCACGCACGTGCGCTTCAACATCTTCCCGGACGGCGGCGTGTCGCGCATTCGTCTGTGGGGCACGCTCGCTTGAGCGGCGGCATCGAGACCATCATGAGCGATACCCGCACCACGCTGACCATCGAATCGCTCACGCGCGAGGCGTTCGCGCCGTTTGGCGACGTGATCGAACTCGAAGGCGCGAAGCAGATTCCGATCAACCTGGGCACGACGATCCGCTATCACGATCTCGCGAACGTGGACGTCACGGAAGAGGGCGGGCGCACGCTCGTCAATCTCTTTCGCGGCCAGCCGCGCATGCTGCCGTTCGAGGTGAAGATGCTCGAACGTCATCCGCTCGGCAGCCAGGCCTTCGTGCCGCTCAACGACAAGCCGTATCTCGTTGTGGTGGCGCCGGCCGGCGATCTGGACGTGGCGAAGATTCGCGCGTTCGTGTCGAGCGGCTGGCAGGGCGTGAACTATGCGAAGGGTGTGTGGCACCATCCGCTGATCGCGCTTGGCGAGGTGAGCGACTTCATCGTCGTCGATCGCGGTGGCGAGGGGCTGAACCTCAACGAACAGGATCTGCCGGAGTCGCTCTGGCTGACTGAAGAGGCAATGCGCGAAGCGCAGGGTTGAAGCCCTTCCACATGCTGTAAATGAAAAGCCACGGCTCGCGCCGTGGCTTTTTGCTTTGCTGCTGGCGTTTGTGAAGCAGAGATCGGCGCGCTGAACCGCGCGGCGAGGTTGCCGAAGAGGCGAACGCGCACGGAAGTTTGTGATAGGGCCGCGAAGGCATTCCAGCAACGGTGCATTTGCCAATATATCGTCGTGCTGATGACGCAGATTCTGCGTTGGCGTAGGCGCTCGGTTGCGGTCAGCGCCAGGAGCGTCATGGGCACCGGCAGCGCATCGATAGTGGCTGCGTCGGCTGCACAGGTGCTGGAGCATCGTCCGCATCAATAGCGGCTCTGTGCGCGGTTTCGCGGCTACGATGAGATATGCGAAAGGCTAAAGGCTTCCTGTGGGCAAGAAGGGCAGACACAGAGCTGTCAGTCTGCCATCGGCCGACAGCGCGCATCGCGTCACGTGTAGCGACTGCGATTCGCGAGCTCGATCGCACCATCAAGCACGACTCGCCAAAAACAAAAAAGCCCGAAGCGCTCAACACGCTTCGGGCCTCTGCGTCTTCCTATCACCTACAACAACATAACGCTTACTTCGCGCCACCCTGGAACCAGGCGGCAATCTTCATCCGCTCGTCATCCGTCATATGCGTGACGTTGCCCAGCGGCATCGCCTTGAGCGTCACCGCCTGTTGATACAGACGCTGCGCATTCTGCGAGATTTCATCGGGCGTATCGAACATCACGCCAGCCGGAGCTGCGCCCATCATCGTCGGGTGGGCCGAGTGACAACCCGCGCAACGCTGCTGAAGGATCGGCTGGATATCGCCGATCTTGATGGTCGGGGCGTTGGCGGCTTCGGCCTGCGGCACCACCGGGCGCGGCAGCGTCCAGACCAGCGCGACGAACATCAGCGCCACGCCGCCGATCGGCAGATACCAGAGCTGTTGACCACGGTGACGCATCACGAAGAACTGACGGATCAGCGCGCCGGCCAGCATGATGACGACGAGCACGGCCCAGTTGTATTCGTGCGCGTAGGTCATCGCGTAGTGGTTCGACAGCATCGCGAACACCACCGGCAGAGTGAAATACGTGTTGTGCACCGAACGTTGCTTGCCGCGCTTGCCGTAGATCGGGTTGGGCACTTCGCCCTTGAGCATCGCGTTGACCATCTTGCGCTGGCCCGGAATGATCACGAAGAACACGTTCGCCGACATGATCGTCGCCAGCATCGCGCCCATGATGAGATACGCGGCGCGGCCCGAGAAGATGTGGCAGGCGAGGTAAGCGGCGATCACCACATAGATGCCCACGCACAGGCCCAGCAGCTTGTCCCGGGTGCCCAGCAGGCGGCACAGCGAGTCATAGACGATCCAGCCCGCGGCCAGAAAGCCCAGCGCCGCAGCAACGGCGACCACCGGGCCCATGTCGAGCACGTTCTTGTCGATCAGATACGTGTTCGGCGCGAACAGATAGAGCACCGTGAACAGCGACGCGCCCGAGAGCCACGTCGTGTACGACGGCCACTTCGACCAGTGCAGATCGTCCGGCATTTCGGGCGGCGCGACGGTGTACTTCTGCATGTTGTAGAAACCGCCGCCGTGCACGTGCCACAGCTCGCCGAACACGCCGCGGCGCTTCTGGTTGGGATCCACCGGCGGCTTGAGGCTGTTGTCGAGCGCGACGAAGTAGAACGATTCGCCGATCCAGGCGATCGCTGCGATGACGTGGAACCAGCGCAATGCGAGGTTCAGCCAGTCAGTAATAAAGCCTTCCATGAAACTCCTCCACTCCTGATTCGTTGCGCGCGGACAGCGGGGGCGTCTCGCGCGGGACTGCGGGGGCGGCAAGAATGCAGCGCCGCCAGGCGGGGACACGTCCGGGATCGAACCCGGTGCGCCGCCAGTCTCTTTCCTGGTTATGTTGTTGTCTGTAGTGCGTCGTGAGCAGTGTGAATCGCGCCAGCCGGTTACTAAATCAGCGACCGCGTCAGCAACCGCCTCAGCAACCGTCTCAGCTACCGCGATACGTGCTGTACGACCAGGGCGAGACCAGCAGCGGCACGTGATAGTGCGCACCGGCATCGGCCACGCCAAAGCGCAGCACGACGCGATCGACGAAGCGCGGTTCCGGCACTTTCGTACCGATCGAAGCGAAGTAATCGCCGGCATGGAACACGAGTTCGTATTCGCCCGGGGTGAGCGCCGCGCCTTCTAGCAGCGGTTCGTCGCAGCGGCCGTCATGGTTGGTCGTGACGGTCTTCAGCGCGCGGCGGGCGTCGCCGTCGAGCGCATGGAGTTCGACCTTGATGCCCGCGCCGGGACGGCCGTTCGCGGTGTCGAGCACGTGGGTAGTCAGCTTGCCCATTCGCAGTTTTCCTTGTCTCTTCCTGGTGTCATTGCGAGGTTTCGGCGGCGTCTCGATCCTGTGATGCACAAGCGTGCATCAGCGGCGGATCGAGGCTCCACGTCAGTGGCTACATACCCGTCGGCGGATCGAAGCGAGCGCCGTGAACGCATTTTAAGAACGTTCGGGCCGCAATCGCGTGAGCGATAGGAAAGATAATCCCCGCCGCATGAGCCTGCCCGCCGCGCCTTGCTACACGAGGCTCTGGCGGGGTTCCAAACCTCGGGTTTTCACGCATGTTCTTATCCTAATCACATCCAGGCCGCGCCAAAAATCGACCTTTATATGCGGAGGCTGAATTCCGGTATCTCGTCCAGGCGAATTGCCAGCTGAATTTTGGTTGCGCAAGGTTGCGGTCATGCGCGCAGCGGCACGGTGACACCACCGCTCGCGCAACCCGAAGACGGCGCTGGGCGCCGGGTAACCGGGCCAGCGGCGTCCTTCCCAGGATGCGTCGGCACCGGTTTCCGGTGGATCGGCGTGGCGGCAAGGACGTTTGCTTCATATTCACAGTCGATACACGGACAACGGAGCGAACAGACACGATGGAACGCACGAAAACCTTGCTGCTCAAGAACGCCGACATGCTGGTGACGATGGACGGCGCGCGCCGCGAGATCCGCGGCGGCGGCATCTATGTCGAGAACAACCGCATCGTCGCGGTGGGCCCGACGGCGGAACTGCCCCAGACCGCCGATGAAATCATCGACGCGACCGGTCATATTGTTACGCCAGGCCTCGTCAACACGCATCACCACATGTATCAGAGCCTCACGCGCGCCGTGCCCGCCGCGCAGGATGCCGAACTGTTCGGCTGGCTCACGAATCTCTACAAGGTCTGGGCGAATCTCACGCCCGAGATGATCGAAGTGTCGACGCTCACGGCGATGGCCGAACTGCTGCTGTCGGGCTGCACGACGTCGAGCGATCACCTTTATATCTACCCGAACGGCAGCCGTCTGGACGACAGCATCCGCGCGGCGCAAAACATCGGCATGCGCTTTCATGCGGCCCGCGGCAGTATGAGTGTGGGACAGAAGGATGGCGGCCTGCCGCCCGATTCTGTGGTCGAAAACGAAGACGCGATCCTCGCCGATACGCAACGCCTGATCGAGACGTATCACGACGAGGGCCGTTACGCGATGCTGCGCGTGGTGGTGGCGCCGTGCTCGCCGTTCTCGGTGAGCCGCGATTTGATGCGCGAATCCGCGACGATGGCGCGCCATTACGGCGTGTCGATGCATACGCACCTCGCGGAAAACGTCAACGACATCGCCTATAGCCGTGAAAAATTCGGCATGACGCCCGCCGAATACGCCGAGGATCTGGGCTGGGTTGGCCGCGACGTCTGGCACGCGCACTGCGTACAGCTCGACGATCACGGTATCGGCCTATTCGGGCGCACGGGCACCGGCGTGGCGCATTGTCCGTGCTCGAACATGCGGCTGGCATCCGGTATCGCGCCGATCAAGAAAATGCGGCTCGCAGGCGTGCCGGTGGGCCTTGGCGTCGATGGTTCCGCATCGAACGACGGCGCGCAGATGGTGGCCGAAATGCGCCAGGCGATGCTGCTCGCGCGCGTGGGCTTCGGGCCCGATGCCATGACCGCGCGCCAAGCGCTGGAAATCGCCACGCTGGGCGGCGCACAGGTGCTGGGCCGGGAAGATATCGGCGCACTCGCGCCGGGCATGGCCGCGGATTTCATCGCATTCGATCTGCGCCAGCCGTTGTTCGCGGGCGCGCTGCACGATCCGGTCGCGGCGCTGGCGTTCTGTGCGCCCTCGCAGGTTTCACTGTCGGTGATCGACGGGCGTGTAGTGGTGAAGGAGGGCGTGCTGCAAACGGTCGATCTCGGCCCGGTGATCGAGCGCCATAACCGGCTTGCCGGGCAACTCGCGCAGGCCGCGCGCTAACGGAGCCCAAAAACAGACGGGCGGCGCGCAAAAGCGGGCCGCCCGTTCAGGAGCGTCTGGGCCGTTCGGCAAAACGGCTTCGATGCATAAGTGACGTCAGGGTTTGTCGATCAGCGTCCTGGTGGCTTCGGCGACGAGGCTGCGCAACCAGCGGACTTCATCCGAATAATGACAGCGCTCGTGCCACAACTGGTAGTACTGCATCGGCGGAAAGTCGAGCGGCGCGGGCACGACCGTGAGCGGCAGGAAGCGCGCGTAGTGATCGGCGAACAGACGCGTGGTGGTGAACACCAGATCCGACTTGATGAGCACATACGGCGCCAGATTGAAGTACGGCAGCGTGACGACCACGTGGCGCTTCAGACGCTCGCGCGCCAGATGCACGTCGATGGCGCCGCGCTGGCCAACCGAATAGGGCGTGGGCGCAAGATGCGGCGCGTTGAGGTACTGATCGAGCGTGAGCCCGCCGCGCTTGGCGAACGGGTGCGTATTGCTCATCAGGCAGACGATCTGGTCGACGAACAGATTCGAAAGGTGCAACTGCTCGGGCGGTTCCGGCCAGTTGCCGATCACGATATCGAGCTTGCCTTCTTCGAGCGCGAGTTCGTAATCGAACGCGGGACCGAGCGAATGAAACTCCAGCGTGGCGTTGGGGGCGGCCTGGCGGAAACGTTCGACCACGGTGGGTACGAACAGCACGTTCAGGTAGTCCGGACAGCCGATGCGATAACAGCGGATCGAAGTCGCCGGATCGAAATTATGCTGCTGGAAACGGATGCGCTCGATCTCGCGCAAGGCGTTCTGCACGGGTTCGAGCAGGCGCAGACCGTACTCGGTCGGCACCATGCCGGACTTGCCGCGCACGAGCAGCGGGTCGCCGGTGATGTCGCGCAGACGCCGTAGCGCCGCGCTGATAGCGGGTTGCGACTGATTGAGCTTGACGGCCGCGCGCGTCACGCTGCGCTCCATCAAGAGGGTGTGCAAGACGCGCAAAAGGTACGTGTCGATCGCCTCGCGTTGCTGGCTCATGAAATCTCCGAATTATATGTTCTGGCTGATCGAGGGGCTTTAGGGATATATGTTTTTTAATATGTACAAAAAAACCCGTCAAGAGAGGGTTCTACTGAGCCATCCTGACAAGTCCCTGTTGCGCGAGGCACAACGGCGTGTATCGAGGATTTTTGTCGGCTCGACGCTGGCACGGGCGGCAAGGTATCGTCATCCCGCATGGGGGCGCTTTGCGCGGCCCGGGAAGTGACTGACGCGCAAAGAGTAGTCACGAACAACGAACTAGTCATAACGCACTACAGCGGAATATTCATGGGCGATTCATCAGCGCAGCGCGTGCCGCGCCTCGCGCTTTCCGGCATCACGAAGCAGTACCCGGCCGTGCGCGCCAACGACAACGTCACGCTCACGGTCGCGCCTGGAGAAATCCACGCGCTGCTCGGCGAGAACGGCGCGGGCAAGAGCACACTCATGAAGATCGTCTACGGCGCGGTGCGCCCTGACGCGGGCGAGATCCGCTGGGAAGGCGAGGTTGTGGAGATCGCAAGCCCGGCGGCAGCGCGCAAGCTCGGCATCGGCATGGTGTTCCAGCATTTTTCGTTATTCGAAACGTTGACGGTCGGCGAGAACATCGCGCTTTCGCTCGACGAAAAATTCGATCTCAAGACCCTGGCGGCGCGTATCCGCGAGGTGTCGGGGCAATACGGGCTCGATGTCGATCCGCAGCGCCATGTGCATAGCCTCACGGTGGGCGAGCGCCAGCGCGTGGAAATCGTGCGCTGCCTGTTGCAGAACCCGCGTCTGCTGATCATGGACGAGCCCACTTCCGTGCTCACGCCGCAGGCCGTGCGCAAATTGTTCGGCACCTTGCGGCGGCTGGCCTCGGAAGGTTGCAGCATCCTCTACATCAGCCACAAGCTCGACGAAATCCAGGAGCTGTGCGACACCGCCACGGTGCTGCGCGGCGGCAAGGTGACCGGCAACGTGACGCCGCGTGAGCAAACGCAGGCGTCGCTCGCGCGCTTGATGGTGGGCCGCGAATTGCCTGCATACGAGCGCCGTGCGCATACGCCCGGCGATGTGCTGCTCGACGTCAAGCATCTGTCGATGCCCAGCGACGATCCGTTCGGCACCTCGCTCGACGATGTGAGCTTCGGCGTGCATGCGGGCGAGATTCTGGGGATCGCCGGTGTGTCGGGCAACGGTCAGGCGGAACTGCTCGCAGCACTTTCGGGCGAGGCGCGACAAACGCCTGCGGGAAAGCACGGCGCCGCGGATTCGGTGACGATCTGCGGCAAGGCCGCCGGAAAGCTTTCTGCGGGCGCGCGCAGGCGGCTGGGCTTCGCGTTCGTGCCGGAAGAGCGTCTCGGACGCGGTGCGGTGCCCGCGATGTCGCTTGCGGAGAACGCCTTGCTCACGGCGCATCGCGAAGGCATGGTGCGCTCGGGCTGGCTCAATACCGGCGCGATGCGCGCGTTCGCCGAGCGCTGCATCGGCGCTTTCGACGTGCGCTGCGGCGGCCCCGACGCGCTCGCGCAAAGTCTCTCGGGCGGCAATCTCCAGAAATACATCGTCGGGCGCGAGATTTTGCAGGCGCCGAAGGTGCTCGTCGTCGCGCAGCCTACCTGGGGTGTGGACGTGGGCGCGGCGGCGTTTATCCGTCAGCAGTTGCTCGATCTCTCGGCGCGTAGCGTGGCGATTCTCGTGATCTCGGAAGAACTCGAAGAACTGTTCGATATCTGCGACCGCATCGCCGTGCTCGCAGGCGGACGGCTCTCGCCCGCGCGCCTGACCGGCGAAACCAACGCCGAGGAAATCGGCCGCTGGATGGCGGGGCTGTTCGGCGATCGCGCCTCGCAGGCAAACGGCGCTCCGCCGCCCGCGGAACCCGCCGCACCGGCCGCGCACGCGTAGTTCACACCGCGCCACGCCGCGTACCGCGTACCGCATACCGCATAACGACAAATCGCGACCACGATCTCATCGACATGATTTTTCCTTACCGACTCGAAGCGCGCACGACGCCGTCCCGTACGGTGCGCATCGCCGTGCCGCTGATCGCCGCGCTGCTTACGCTGGCGATCGGCTTCCTGATTTTCGGCCTGGTGGGCCGCGACCCCGTGCAGGCCATGCACGCGTTTTTCATCGAGCCGCTATCGAGCGTGAACGGCTGGTCGGAACTGCTGCTCAAGGCATCGCCGCTATGCCTGATCGCGCTGGGCCTCGCGGCGGGCTATCGCGCCAACGTCTGGAATATCGGCGCGGAGGGGCAGATGGTGCTGGGCGGCATCGCCGCGAGCGGCGTGGCGATCTACTTCGATCAGGCGAGCGGCTGGTGGATCCTGTTCCTGATGATGATCGCGGGCGTGCTCGGCGGCATGGCGTGGGCGGCGATTCCCGCGTGGCTCAAGAGCCGCTTCAACACCAATGAAATTCTGACGAGCCTGATGCTCACCTACGTCGCCACGCAATTGCTGATCTGGCTGGTGAGCGGCCCCTGGCGCGACCCCAACGGCATGAACTTTCCGCTCTCCGAAATGTTCAGCGGCGACGCGCTCTACCCGACCTTCGGCGGCGACTGGCGCATCCACTGGCTGCGCGGCACGCGTCTGAATGCGTCGATCTTTCTCACGCTCGCGGCGATACCGCTGGTGTGGCTGTTCATGCGCCGCAGCTTCGCGGGCTATCGCATGAGCGTGGGCGGCCTCGCGCCGCTCGCCGCGCGTTACGCGGGGTTTTCTGAGAAGAAGACGATCTGGACTTCGCTGCTGCTCTCGGGCGGTCTTGCGGGCCTCGCAGGCATGGGCGAAATCGCCGGGCCGATCGGCCAGTTGCAGGCAACCTGGTCGCCGGGCTACGGCTTCACGGCGATCATCGTGGTGTTCGTCGGGCGGCTGCATCCGGTCGGCATCGTGCTCGCGAGTCTGTTGATGGCGCTGCTGTATCTGGGCGGCGAAGCGGTGCAGACCTCGCTGCAATTGCCACAGGCGCTCTCGGGCGTGTTCCAGGGCTTGCTGCTGTTCTGCCTGCTCGGCGCGGACCTGTTCGTGAACTACCGGGTTCGCAAGCGCTCCTCCGTTGCCGCCGCGCATTGATCCACACACGAATAACAAGGCAACACGATATGGATATCCAGCAAGCCAGCTCGCTCGCATCGAGCGCCGTCACCGCCGCCATTCCGCTGATGTTCGCGGGCGTGGGCGAACTCGTCACGGAAAAGTCCGGCGTGCTCAATCTGGGCGTCGAGGGGATGATGCTGATGGGTGCGGTCACCGGTTACGCGGTCACGACGATCAGCGGCAATCCGTGGCTGGGACTCGCCGCGGGCATGGCGGCGGGCGTGGCGATGGCGCTGCTGTTCGGCTTTCTCGTGCTCACGATGCTCGCCAATCAGGTCGCGACGGGGCTTTCTCTGACGATCTTCGGCGTGGGCTTATCGGCGTATGTGGGCAAGCCGTACACCTCGGCGGCCACCTCCGCGACCATCAACGCCTGGCCGATTCCGGGGCTCTCGCATCTGCCCGTGCTCGGTCCGGCGCTCTTCAATCTCACGCCCGTCGATTACCTCGCGTTCGTGATGTTCGCCGTGGTCGCGTGGTTCCTCTATCGCACGCGCGCGGGACTCGTGCTGCGTTCGGTCGGCGAGTCGCCGCAGGTTGCGCATTCGGTGGGCTTTGCGGTGATCGGCGTGCGTTACGGCGCGACGGCGTTTGGCGGTGCGATGGCGGGTCTCGCGGGTGCGTACTACTCGGTCGTGCAACTGCATCTGTGGCAGGAGCAGATTACGGCGGGGCGCGGCTGGATCGCGCTGGCGCTGGTGGTGTTCGCGACGTGGCGCCCGGGCCGTCTGTTGATCGGCGCGCTGCTGTTCGGCGCGGTGACGGGCGCGCAGTTTTACGCGCAGGCAATTGGCGTGCCGGTGCCGACGCAGTTCCTCGCCATGCTGCCGTACGTGGCGACCGTGGTGGTGCTGGTGCTGATTTCGCGCAACCCGAACACCATTCGCCTGAACGCGCCCGCATCGCTCGGCAAGCCGTTTTTTGGCGCCGCGTAATCACGTTTCGATCGTTCGCCTTGCTCGCAGTTCTCTATCCACATCGGAGATCACAATGAAAAAAACCATCCTGACCGCCTTCGCCGTCGCCGCCACCTGCGGCGCGGCGGCGCTCGCGCCAGCGGCACAGGCCGCTGAGGCGCCGGGCGTCGCTACGCCGGGCGTTGCGTTCGTCTATCTCGGCAATCCGGGCGATGCCGGCTGGACCTACGCGCACGATCAGGGCTCGAAGGCCGCCGAGCAGAAGTTGGGCAGCAAGATCAAGATCACGCGCGTGGAAAACGTGCCGGAATCGGCGGACTCGGAGCGCGTGTTCCGCGATCTCGCCAGCAAGGGCAACAAGATCATCTTCGGCTCGAGCTTTGGTTATCAGGACTTCGAACTAAAGGTCGCGAAGGACTTTCCGGACACGGTGTTCCTGCACGCGACCGGTTACAAGAAGGCGCCGAACTTCGGCACCTATGACGTGCGCATGTACCAGGGCGCGTATCTCGCGGGCGTCGCGGCGGGCTATGCGACCAGGACGAACACGCTAGGCTTTGTCGCTTCCGTGCCGATTCCCGAGGTCGTGCGCAACATCAATGCATACACGCTGGGCGCGCGCTCGGTGAATCCCAAGGTTCACACCAAGGTTATCTGGATCAACAGCTGGTTCGATCCGGGCAAGGAAAAGCAGGCCGCCGAAACGCTGATCGGGCAGGGCGCGGACGTGCTGCTGCAGAACACCGATTCGAGCGCCACGCTCGCGACCGCCGAAGAGAAACACGTGCATGCGTTCGGCTGGGATTCGAACATGAAGAAGTTCGGCCCGGACGCGCACCTGGGTTCGGTTGAAGCGAACTGGGGCGTCTATTACACGGCCGCGATCCAGCAGGTGCTCGACGGCAAGTGGAAAAACGATCCGGTCTGGTGGGGCATTGCGCAAAAGGCCGTCGATCTTGGCGATGTGAATACCGCCGCGCTGTCCGCCGATGCGCAAAAGGCCGTGGCCGCAAAGCGCGAAGCCATCGCAGTCGGCAAGTGGGACGTGTTCACAGGCCCGATCAAGGATCAGACGGGCGCAGTCAAGATTCCGGCCGGCAAGACGCTGAGCGACGCCGAACTGCAGCGCCTGAACTGGTACGTCGAAGGCGTGGACGGCTCGCTGCCGAAGTAAGCGGGGGTTTCGCAACATCAACGCAGCGCCGCGCGGCTGCGCGATGCCTCTCTGGCGCGCGCAGCCGTTTTTACTCGTCGCAACTTATTCGTCGATCCGCAAGCCGACCTTGATCGTTACCTGCCAGTGCATGACCTTGTCGTCTTCGATCAGGCCGCGTGTCTCGGTGACTTCGAACCAATGCAGATGACGCAGCGTTTTCGACGCGCGCGCGATGGCGCAACGGATCGCTTCGTCGCTTGAAACCGTCGATGAACCCGTGAGTTCGATTTGTTTGTAGACGTGGTCGCTCATGACAAAAGTCTCCTCCAAGGGGGGCGGGGCGCGCAGGACGTTCCAGAGGCACGTCAAACGAGTATAGGTAACAAGTTGCCGTGCGCCAGCGCGCGTGTGGGTGAGCTGCGCGGAGGGCGTCGGCGGGTATCATGGCGCCTCGTGCAAACGGTCCATCGCAAACCGCATTGCACGTGCCTGCAAGCGGGGCGCGCAGCGGACGATGCCGTCGAAGACATGAAGCAGGAGACAAAGACAATGCAGAAGCAGGAACTGGGATTTTGCGGGCCGGGTTTGATGGGCGCGCCGATGATTCGCCATTTGCTCGGCGCTGGTCACGCCGTCCACGTGTGGAATCGCTCGCGTGCGAAGGCCGATGCGCTGGTGTCCGACGGCGCGCAGGTGGTGGATGCGCCGGCAGCGCTGGCGCAGCGCGCCGATGTGGTGCTGCTGTGCGTCGCCGACGGCGCGGCCGTCGAGCAGACTGTGTTCGGCGAGCACGGCTTGCTAAGCGGCACGGGCACGGGCACGGGCATCAGGCGCGTGCGCCGCATCGTCGATCATTCGAGCATTGCGCCGGAACTCACACGCGAGCTGGCCGCGCGCGCGGCCGCGCTGGGCGTCGGATGGGTCGACGCGCCGGTGTCGGGCGGCGTGGCCGGGGCGCAGGCGGGCACGCTTGCGGTCATGGCGGGCGGCGAGGCCGAAGACGTGGCGGCCGTCGCGCCGATCCTCGCGGCATATTCGGCGCGCGTCACCCACATGGGCGCGGCGGGCGCGGGCCAGACCACCAAGCTCTGCAATCAGGCCATCGTTACGGCGACGGTCGCCGCCATTGCCGAGGCGGTGGGTCTCGCGCGCCGCAGCGGCATCGACGCCGCGAAGCTGCCTGAAGCGCTCGCGGGCGGCTGGGCCGATTCGACGCTCCTGCGCACCTTCGTGCCGCGCATGACGCAGGCAGGCCTCGCACCGATCGGCGCGCTGAAAACGTTCCAGAAGGACGTCGATACGGTGGCTGCCGCCGCGCAGCAGACCGGCACGCCGATGCCCGTGGCGGGGACGGTCCAGCAGATCCTGCGGCTGGGCGCGGCGATGGGGCTCGATCAGGCCGACCTGTCCGGTTTCGTCGACGTGCTGCAAACGCCGCGACAGGGCTGAGGTGGTACGCCTGCACGAATCTGCCACGAATTTCCGGTAACTTCGACGGCGCGCGCCTGGCATGCCTTCACTCTGGCAGACGCGCGCGAACTGGCATAACCTGCTAAAATTACAGGTTTTTCGTCGATCTACTTACCGGGACGCGCTGTGCTCTCTACCGCCAACATCACCATGCAATTCGGGCCGAAGCCCTTGTTCGAGAATATCTCGGTCAAATTCGGCGAAGGCAACCGCTATGGCCTGATCGGCGCGAACGGTTGCGGCAAGTCCACGTTCATGAAGATCCTGGGCGGCGACCTTGAGCAAAGCTCGGGCAACGTCATCCTCGAACCGAACGTGCGCCTGGGCAAGCTGCGCCAGGATCAGTTCGCCTATGAAGACGTGCGCGTGCTCGACGTCGTCATGATGGGCCACACCGAAATGTGGGCCGCCATGAGCGAGCGCGACGCGATCTACGCGAACCCCGAAGCCACCGACGACGACTACATGCACGCCGCCGAACTCGAAGCCAAGTTCGCCGAGTACGACGGCTATACGGCTGAAGCGCGCGCGGGCGAACTGCTGCTCGGCATCGGCATCGGCACGGAATTCCACAATGGCCCGATGAGCGGCGTGGCGCCGGGCTGGAAGCTGCGCGTGCTGCTGGCGCAGGCGCTGTTCTCGAAGCCGGACGTGCTCCTGCTCGACGAACCGACCAACAACCTCGACATCAACTCGATCCGTTGGCTGGAAGATGTTCTGAACGAGTACAACTCGACCATGATCATCATTTCCCACGATCGACACTTCCTGAACCAGGTCTGCACGCACATGGCGGACATGGACTACGGCACGCTGAAGGTCTGGCCGGGCAACTACGACGACTACATGCTGGCGTCGACGCAGGCGCGCGAGCGTCAGCAGGCCGCCAACCAGAAGGCGAAGGAGCGCGTGGCCGATCTGCAGGACTTCGTGCGCCGCTTCTCGGCGAACAAGTCGAAGGCGCGTCAGGCGACCAGCCGTCTGAAGATGATCGACAAGATCAAGATCGAGGACTTCAAGCCCTCGTCGCGTCAGAACCCGTTTATCCGCTTCGAATTCGAGAAGAAACTGCACAACATCGTCGTGGTCGCGGAAGAGATCACGAAGACGTACGAGCGCCGCATCTTCAACAAATTCTCCATCAGCGTGCAGCCGGGCGAGCGCATCGCCATCATCGGCGAGAACGGCGCGGGCAAGACCACGCTGCTGCGTTCGCTGCTGGGCAATGTCGCTGTCGATAGCGGCACGGTGAAGTGGGCGGAAAACGCCAGCATCGGCTACATGCCGCAGGATACGTACGAAGAATTCCCCGCCGACGTCACGCTGATGGAGTGGATCGACCAGTACCGCCAGGAAGGCGACGACGAGCAATCCGTGCGCGGCACACTGGGCCGTCTGCTGTTCAATGCGGACGATATCCGCAAGTCGGTCAAGGTGCTCTCGGGTGGCGAGAAGGGCCGCATGATCTGGGGCAAGCTGATGCTGGGCCGCCACAACGTGCTGATGATGGACGAGCCGACCAACCACATGGACATGGAATCGATCGAGTCGCTGCAGATCGCGCTTGAGAAGTTCGAAGGCACGCTGATTTTCGTCTCGCACGACCGTGAATTCGTGAACGGTCTGGCCAATCGCATCATCGAAGTGAAAACCGATGGCACGATCAACGACTACAGCGGCAACTATGAGGACTTCCTGGCGAGCCAGGGCTTGCATTGAGATCCGGCTGCTGAAACCGCTGCTGAAACCAATGGCAGCTTGAAATGAAAACGGGCGACGCGTGATGCGTCGCCCGTTTTGTTTGGGGGGATCGTCACGCAGCGGGACCTTATGCAGTCCACGCTTGCGTCATTTGCGCGATTGCCACTGAATGAGGGCGAAGCCGATACACAGCATGACACCTCCGGTGATGGAGAAACCCAAGGTGTTTTCGTGAAAGAAATGCAGTGACTGGCAGATAGCGCATGTCGTCTGCACAACGTAATCGCAGACGAAGCCGACCGCTGTGACAGCGGTTATGAACAAATACGTTACCCAAAAAATCCAGCGGTCGCCTTTCTTCTTTGGGCCGCCATTGCGCCAGACTCTGACGCATGAAAAATAGGCGGCGCCGATAACATAGCCATAGATGAGTGCGATATAGGCAAGCGTCAGCAGCATGCCCAGAATATATTGCACTGTCACCACACCGCGCCCAACGTCGAAGCAGAAGGCAGCGACGACCGTGATGATCATGTATTTCGTCGCGATGAAAAGGGGTTTAAACACCATCCATTCGACAAAGCGCGTTGCGTTGCTGTGGTCTTTCGAGCGTTTATTCAGAATCGCTGTGATGGGCAGGGTGGCCAAAATTGCGAACAATGAGTACGTGAGGATAAGCAACGACGTACTCGGCGCGTACTTTTCGTTTATGGAATCGGAAATCCACTGATGCCATTTTGAGTTGCCGGCATGCGTAAGGATGCCAAGAAGTAAAGACGGGACGGCCAACGGCAAGGCTTCGCTTGCCCAACCGCGAACTACGAAACCAATCCTGATTTTCCCGTCTTCGTCAAAAACTGAGTCTGCTTTGTCTTCGTCGATTGCTGAGCGCGCTTCGTGATTTATTCTCACCTCTTCCATATTTTCCCCTGTATCAGTTTTCTGCATTAATCTCCTGATAATAGCCGCGATATATGACGGGACGCCACGGGAGAAGTTGGCGAAACCGCATGCAGAGCCCGGCTGGCCTTTCCGTATGCGTCAAGCAAGCTAGAATGCAGGACACTGCCAAACACACATGGAGACAGGAGCACCGCGCATGAAACAGTTCGACCAGCTCTACATCAACGGCCAGTGGGTCGCGCCGCAAGGCAAAGGTACGATCGACGTGATCGACTCGGGCACCGAGGCCATCATGGGCCGCATCCCTGAAGGCGTCGATGCCGATGCCGAAGCCGCCATCGCCGCCGCGCGCGCCGCCTTCGACGCCTGGTCCACCACTCCCGCCGCCGAACGCGGCGCGTATCTGCAAAAGATCGCCGACAAGCTCAAGGCCCGCACCGACGAACTCGCGCAATTGATCGCGGGTGAAGTGGGCATGCCGCTCAAGCTCGCGCGCGCGATCCAGGTGGGCGGCCCGGTCTACAACTGGGCCGCGTACGCGAAGCTCGCGAACGAATTCCAGTACGAGGAGCGCGTCGGCAATTCGCTCGTCGTGCGCGAACCAGTGGGCGTCGTGGCCGCGATCACGCCGTGGAACTATCCGCTCAACCAGATCACGCTCAAGGTCGCTGCTGCGCTGGCCGCGGGCTGCACGGTGGTGCTCAAGCCGTCCGAGATCGCGCCGCTCAACGCCTTCGTACTGGCCGAAGCGATCCACGAAGCGGGCCTGCCCGCAGGCGTGTTCAATCTCGTGAGCGGCTACGGCCCGGTCGTCGGCGAATTGATGGCGCGCCATCCCGAAGTCGATATGGTCTCGTTTACGGGCTCGACGCGCGCGGGCAAGCGCGTTTCGGAAGTGGCGTCGGCTAGCGTCAAGCGCGTGTCGCTGGAACTGGGCGGTAAATCGGCCTCGGTCGTGCTCGACGACGCGGATTTCGCCGCTGCAGTGAAGGGCACCGTGGGCGCCTGCTTCCTGAACTCGGGGCAAACCTGCTCGGCGCATACGCGCATGATCGTACCGGAATCGCGCTACGAGGAAGCGCGCGAACTGGCGAAGGCCGCGGCCGAAGCCTACACGGTCGCTGATCCGCGCGACGAAAAGGCGAAGCTCGGCCCGCTCGCCTCGAAGGCGCAGCAGGAGCGTGTTCGGCACTACATCGAGCGTGGCATTGCCGATGGCGCGGAACTCGTCACGGGCGGCGCAGGCATGCCCGAAGGGCTGACCAGGGGCTTCTTCGTGAAGCCGACCGTGTTTGGCCGCGTGCCGCGCGACGCGGCCATCGCCCAGGAGGAAATCTTCGGCCCGGTGCTCACGATCCTCACGGCAAAGGACGAGGACGACGCCGTGGCGATCGCCAACGATTCGCTCTATGGTCTGGGCGGCGCAGTCTGGGCCGGCAGCGACGAGCGCGCCATGCGCGTGGCGCGGCGCATCCGCACGGGCCAGATCGACATCAACGGCGGCGCATGGAACATGGCCGCGCCGTTCGGCGGCTACAAGCAGTCGGGCCACGGCCGTGAAAACGGCGTTTATGGGCTTGAGGAATACCTCGAATACAAGTCGATGCAGTTCAAGGTGCCGAAAGCCTGAGCGGGTCACCGAGATCGTCAAACTGTCGCGCCTGGCAAATGTCCCGGTGCGACATATTGATGTAAGTCATTGATGCGGGAGTCACTTGTGGCTCCCGCATTTGCATTTGATTTTCATCAATGCCGAGATTGGGGTGCGCGCGACCATTAGTGTTTTGTCATCGACAACGCTAAGCAGGTCATCATGTTTCCTGATCATTCATTTGCGCCGCTCCAACTTCGTGGCCGTCAGCTGCTGCCCATCGTGCAAGGCGGCATGGGCGTCGGCATTTCCGCGCACCGGCTTGCGGGCAGCGTTGCGCGCGAGGGTGCGGTCGGCACCATCGCCAGCATCGACCTGCGCCATCACCACGCCGATCTCATCGAGCAATGCCGCGCCGATCCGCGCCATGAAACGCTCGCTCACGCCAATCTCGTCGCGCTGGGCCGCGAGATTGAAGCCGCGCGCAGGCTGGCCGCGGGCAACGGCATGATCGCCGTGAACGTCATGAAGGCCGTCAACGCGCATGCCGATTACGTGCGCACAGCCTGCGAGCATGGCGCGGATGCCATCGTCATGGGGGCGGGATTGCCGCTCGATCTGCCCGACCTCACCGCAGGCGTGGATATCGCGTTGATCCCGATCCTTTCCGACGCGCGCGGCGTGTCGCTCATCCTCAAGAAGTGGATGAAGAAGGGCCGTCTGCCCGATGCCGTGGTGATCGAGCATCCGGCGCATGCGGGAGGCCATCTCGGCGTGACCGATCTCGCCGATATGAGCAACGAGCGCTTCGGCTTCGAGCGCATTTTCGAGGAGTTGGACGGCGTGTACGCCACGCTCGGCATCACGCGCGCCGACGTGCCGCTGATCGTGGGCGGCGGCATCAACAGTCATGAAGCCGTGCGTCACTGGCTGCAGGCCGGCGCAAACGGCGTCCAGGTGGGCACGCCGTTCGCGGTGACGGAAGAGGGCGATGCGCATCCCAACTTCAAGCGGGTGCTTGTCGACGCGAAGCCTGAAGACATTGTTGAATTCGTGAGCGTGACGGGCTTGCCCGCGCGTGCCGTGAGAACGCCGTGGCTCGATCGTTACCTGCGCAACGAATCGCGTATCCGCACGAAGATTGGTCAGGTCAAGAACGCCTGCCCGACGGGACTCGAATGTCTTTCCGTATGCGGTCTGCGCGACGGCATCGAAAAGTTCGGGCATTTCTGCATCGACACCCGTCTTGCCGCTGCCTTGCGCGGCGAAGTGTCGAACGGGCTCTTTTTCCGCGGCCGTGAAGCGTTGCCTTTTGGCAACGCCATCCGCCCGGTGAGGGACCTTTTGGAGCTGCTTTTGACGGGTTCTGCGCGACCTGCGGTCGCACATCGCGCGGCGTTTGCGCTCAACTGATTCGAATCAAAAAAGTGATAGCCCTTGCCCTGGAAAATTCTCAGGTCTTGCGAATCACCGCGGGAACAACAGGGGCAATCACCATGAAAATCCAGATCAAGACCATCGCGGCCGCGGCCGTACTCGCAATTGGCGCGGCCTTCGCCGCTTCGGCCGCGCAAGCCGCCACGCCCGACACGGGGATCTATGCAGGCGACTGGCTCGTGCGCCTGCGCGCGATCAGCATCATGCCGCAGGTGGGCACCAGCGGCGCGCTCACCACGCTCAAGGCCGACGTCAATAACGCCATCGTGCCCGAGCTGGACTTCACCTACATGGTGACGAACAACATCGGCGCCGAGCTGATTCTGGGCACTTCGCGCCATCAGGTCACGTCGAGCCTTGGCGCGCTGGGCGGCGTTGGCGTGCTGCCGCCTACGCTGCTGCTGCAGTACCACTTCAACAACGCCGGCGTGTTCCGTCCGTACGTGGGCGCGGGCATCAACTACACGCTGTTCTACAACAACGGTCTGCATGCGGGCGGCCAGCCGATTTCGGTCGACAACCATAGTTTCGGGCCGGCGTTGCAATTCGGCGTCGATTACCAGGTGGCGAAGAATGTATTCGTGAACGCGGACATCAAGAAAATCTGGATGCGCACGGGCGCGTCGCTCAACGGATCGTCGCTGGGCACGCTCTATATCGACCCGATCATCGTGGGTGTTGGCGTCGGCATGAAGTTCTGAGCGCCGCGTGCGTCAGAGAACCTCAGTAGAAGCAAAATCGAACGCCGGCAAAGTCCGGCGTTTTTTTTGGCCTGAAGTGTCAGGCGTTTTTCGGCTGAAAGCGCATGGCGGTGCCTTCGCGCTCGATGCGGGTCCAGATGGCGCGCTTTTCCTCGTCGCTCAGGAACACCCAGTTGGAGACTTCGATCGCGGTGCGGCCGCAGCCTTTGCAGATGTCGTCGAAAAGCGTGGAGCACACGCCGATGCAGGGGCTGTCGGGAAGGTCGTGGAGATTGGAGGCCATCGATATATCTTGGGGCGGGATGGCCGGGGCGAAAATGGCGCGCCGGCCGTGCGGAAAACCCCGCTATGTTAACCGATTCGCGGACGGCGGCTTTTGTTGCCCATCCAGTTGGAATGGCAAGGATTTTCTTACCAGCGGGAAGGGTGACTGCCGGCCCTGCCGCAGCCTGCACCGCGCGGCCTCCGATGCGATCCGGATCAGCCATGCGCGGGGGCGGGCAGCCAGCGTCGCGCGAATGTCGCACGGACGGTTTTTTTTGTGGACAGGGACGCTCAAACGGCTAAAATTGCGCGCGATTTAACCGCCTGCCACCCGCCTGCGAGTCGGCAGCGCGGGGCCTGTTCCGTTTGCGCGACATGCTGGTGTTCTTTTTTGTCGCCTGGCGCGATTGATGGTAGGTTCGGTAAATTCTGGGGGCCGCCTCGGGCGGCGCACATGCCGCCTGGATGGCGGTACGCGGCAAACAAAGATCTAAGAACGGTGAACGGGATGAAGAAACGGGTTTGGGCGAAACTGGCTGTGCTTGCACTGTGTGCGTCGCCGTGGGTCGCGTCGGTGGCGAAAGATACGCAACTGAACGTCTACAACTGGTCCGATTACATCGCCAAAGACACGATTCCGAACTTCCAGAAGCAGACCGGCGTCACGGTCAAGTACGACAACTACGATAGCGACGATACGCTCCAGGCCAAGCTGCTCGCGGGCAATTCGGGCTACGACATCGTCGTGCCGACCACCAATTACGCAGGCAAGCAGATCGCCGCCGGCATCTTCTCGCCGCTCGACAAGTCGAAGATCCCCAACTTCAAGTATCTCGATCCGCAACTGATGGCGCTGGTCGCCGGCGCGGATCCGGGCAACAAGTTCGCGGTGCCCTGGGCTTACGGCACGACGGGCCTGGCCTACAACGTCGAAAAGGCGCAGCAGATCCTCGGCAAGAACGTGCCGCTCGACAACTGGGACGTCCTCTTCAAGCCCGAGAACATCTCGAAGCTGAAGGCCTGCGGCGTGTCCGTGCTCGACGCGCCGGACCAGTTCTTCGCCGCCGCGCTGCACTACATTGGCCGTGACCCGCTCTCGACGAATCCGGAAGACTATCGCGCCGCGCTGGCGATGATGAAGAAGATCCGTCCGTACATCACGCAGTTCAATTCGTCGGGCTATATCAACGATATGGTCGGCGGCGATGTCTGCTTCGCCTACGGCTGGTCGGGCGACGTCGTGATCGCCAAGCATCGCGCGATCGAGGCGAAGAAGCCTTATCACATCGAGTATTACATTCCGAAGGGCGGCGCACCGATCTGGTTCGACGTGATGACCATCCCGAAAGATGCGCAGCACAAGGATGCCGCGCACCAGTGGATCAACTACATCGAGACGCCGCAGGTCCACGCCGCGATCACCAACGCCGTGTACTACCCGAGCGCCAACGCGGAAGCGCGCAAGTACGTGAACAAGGACATTGCGAACGATCCGGCCGTGTATCCGTCGCCGGAAACGCTCAAGACGCTGTTCCTGCTCAAGCCGCTGCCGCCGGAAATCCAGCGCCTGCAGACGCGTCTGTGGACCGAGTTCAAGTCGGGCCGCTGACGCGGCCGCCCGCGTAGCCACGATTACGTTTCGCGTTTTACCCCAAGCCCTCGGCACCTACCGGGGGCTTTGTTCGTCAACCCCGTCCAGGTATCAAGTCAGAAAGGCAGGGCAGAGAGAATCATGAGTGACCAGTCGAGTGTGCCGGCCGCAGCCGTCGCGCTGCCTTCGGGCTTTGCCGCGAGCGATCCAGCCGCGGACAACTTCGTGCAGGTCGTCGATGTCGTCAAGAAGTTCGGCGACACGACGGCCGTCAAGGGCGTCAACCTGTCGGTGAAGAAGGGCGAGCTGTTCGCGCTGCTTGGCAGTTCGGGCTGCGGCAAGTCCACCTTGCTGCGCATGCTCGCCGGTCTGGAAACGATCACGTCGGGCAAGATCCTGATCGATGGCGAAGACCTCGCGTCGTTGCCGCCGTACCGTCGCCCGGTCAACATGATGTTCCAGTCGTATGCACTGTTTCCGCATATGACGGTGGAATCGAACGTCGGCTTCGGGCTGCGCCAGGAAGGCGTGAAAAAGGGCGAACTCAAGGAGCGCGTGGCCAATGCGCTCGAACTGGTGCAGATGTCGCGTTTCGCGAAGCGCAAGCCGCATCAGCTTTCCGGCGGCCAGCAGCAGCGCGTCGCACTGGCGCGCTCGCTCGTTAAACGCCCCAAGCTGCTGCTGCTCGACGAGCCGATGTCGGCGCTCGACAAGCAGATTCGCCAGCGCACCCAGATCGAACTGGTCAACATTCTCGACAAGGTCGGCGTCACCTGCATCATGGTCACGCACGATCAGGAAGAGGCGATGACGATGGCGGGGCGTCTGGCCGTCATGAGCGAAGGCCAGATCGTGCAGCTTGGCACGCCCAATGAAGTGTACGAATACCCGAACAGCCGTTTCTCGGCCGAATTCATCGGCTCGACCAATCTGTTCGAAGGCAACGTGGTGGAAGACGAGCCGGATCACGTCTACGTGGAGTCGCCGGATCTGCCCGTGCACCTGTACGTGAATCACGGCATCACCGGGCCGCTGGGCATGCCTGTGACGATTTCGGTGCGCCCGGAGCGCATCTCGCTCACGCGCAAGCCGCCCGAAGGCACCTTCAACTGGGGTAAGGGCGTGGTCAAGAACATCGCCTACATGGGTGGCTACTCGCTTTATCACGTCAAGCTCGATTCGGGCAAGACGGTGATCGCCAACATGTCGAGCCTCGCGCTGTCGGAAATCGATTCCCCCACCTGGGAAGACGAAGTCTACGTGCGCTGGAGCGCCTCGGCCGGCGTGGTGCTGACGTCATGAGCACGACGCTTTCCAGCACCTCCAGCAACCCGGGCACGTTCAGGAAAATCCTCAACTGGCCGGCGAAGCGCTTCAACCTGACCGGCCGTACCGCCGTGGTGGCGGGGCCGTTCTTCTGGCTGCTGCTGTTCTTCCTCGTGCCGTTCGTCCTGGTGGTGAAGATCAGCTTCGCCGACCAGCAGTTGGGCATTCCGCCCTACACGGAACTCACGTCGTTCAGCGAAGGGGTCTGGCATGTCGCGCTCGACCTTTCTCATTACGCGTTTCTATTCCAGGACAGCCTGTATTTCGCCACGTATGTGAATTCGGTGGTCGTGGCGGCGATTTCGACGCTGCTGTGTCTGGCGATCGGCTATCCGATGGCGTACTACATCGCGCGCTCGAATCCGGCCACGCGCAACGTGCTGATGATGGCCGTGATGCTGCCGTTCTGGACCTCGTTCCTGATTCGCGTCTACGCGTGGATCGGCATTCTGAAGAACAATGGACTGCTGAACAATTTCCTGGTGTGGACCGGCATCATCCATTCGCCGATCGAGCTGTATCACACCAATACAGCTGTCTACATCGGCATGGTGTATTCGTATCTGCCGTTCCTCGTAATGCCGCTCTACGCGCATCTGGTGAAGATGGATCTGACGCTGCTCGAAGCCGCCTACGATCTGGGCGCGAAGCCGTGGCGCGCGTTCCTGGAAATCACGCTGCCGCTCTCGAAGAACGGCATCATCGCGGGCTGCCTGCTGGTGTTCATCCCGGCGGTGGGCGAATACGTGATTCCTGAACTGCTTGGCGGCGCGAACACGCTGATGATCGGCCGCGTCATGTGGAACGAGTTCTTCGATAACGCCGACTGGCCGATGGCTTCCGCCGTCACCTGCGCGATGGTCCTGCTGCTGCTCGTGCCGATGGCGCTGTTCCAGCACTTCCAGGCGAAGGAACTGGAGGGCCGCGGCAAATGAAACCGAATCGCGTACTGCAATTCATCGCGCTCGGCATCGGCTTTGCGTTCCTCTATATCCCGATCATCAGCCTGATCGTCTACTCGTTCAACGAGTCGCAACTGGTGACGGTGTGGACGCGTTTCTCGACGCGCTGGTATCAGGCGCTCGCCACCGACGACGAGCTCATCGCCGCCGCGTGGCTGTCGCTGCGCATCGCGCTGATGACGGCGTTCGCCTCGGTGATCATCGGCACGTGGGCGGGTTTCGTGCTCGCGCGCATGGGGAATTTCCGCGGCTTCACGCTCTACACGGGCATGATCAACGCGCCGCTGGTAATTCCCGAAGTGATCCAGGGCATCTCGCTGCTGCTGCTGTTCGTGGAAATGGGCAAGCTGCTCGGCTGGCCGGCGGGGCGCGGCGTGTTCACAATCTGGATCGGCCACGTGATGCTGTGTATCTCGTATGTCGCCATCATCGTGCAGTCGCGCGTGCGCGAGCTGAACCCGTCGCTAGAAGAAGCCGCGCTCGATCTGGGCGCGACGCCGTTCAAGGTGTTCTTCCAGATCACGCTGCCGCTGATCTCGCAGGCGCTCGCGGCGGGCTGGCTGCTGTCGTTCACGCTGTCCATCGACGATCTGGTGCTGTCGGCGTTTCTCTCCGGCCCCGGTTCGACGACGCTGCCGCTGGTGGTGTTCTCGCGCGTGCGCCTGGGCCTGAATCCGGAAATGAATGCGCTCGCGACGCTCTTTATCGCCGTGGTGACGGTGGGCGTGATCGTCGGCAACTACTTCATGCAGCGCGCGGAGCGCAAGCGTACGGCGATGGCGGTCTGACGCTCGATCCTCGGGCTGGGCAAGAAGACGGCGCGTGGGCTTCGGCCCACGCGCCGTTTTGCTTTTTTCGGTCGATTCAGGGTGCGATGCCAGGCCGGGCGTTTTAGCGTGACCCGGTGACGAGGCGCTATGATCGTGGACAAATGTGGCTCGCGGCTCTGGCTCGTCAGGCCAGCGACCGTTGCGGGAACACGATGATTGGAACGATTTTCAAAGAGGGCGCAATTACTACGCTCTGGCAGCAACTGATCCAGCTCTGGGAGCTGATCGTCATGGTCTGCCGCTTTTTGTTGGGACTGCTCAAGCTGCTGGGCGGCACCTGACGGCCAGTGGCGGGCTACGGGGTGCGGCGGGTTCGCGAGGGCGCGCCGCGACGGCTTTGAGGTACGGCGTGCGTTCGAGCGGCCGCAGCGACGCACGTGGACACGACACAAGGGCACAGGATGATCGACGATTCCACCCGGCGTTTCACCGACCGGGTTGCAGACTACGTGAAGTACCGCCCCACCTACCCGCGCGAAGTCGCGACCTTCGTGCATGTCGAATGTGGCGTGGCGCCCGCCGCGAGCGTTGCGGACATCGGCGCTGGCACCGGCATTTCGTCGAAGCTCTTTCTGGACGCCGGGCATCCGGTCGTGGCGGTCGAGCCTAACGTCGCGATGCGCGAAGCGGCTGAGCGCTTCCTCGCGGGTTATCCGGCTTACCGCAGCGTCGCCGGCACGGCCGAAGCCACCACCTTGCCTGACGCGAGCGTGGACCTCGTGAGCGCTGCACAGGCCTTCCACTGGTTCGACAAGGCTGGCGCGCGCCGCGAGTTCGCGCGCATCCTCAAACCGCGCGGCAAGATCGTGCTGTTCTGGAATAGCCGCAAGCTCAAAGGATCGGCGTTTCTGGAGGGCTACGAGGCTTTGCTCCAGCGCTTTTCCGAAGACTACGCGAGCGTCGCCGAAAGCTATCCCACCGACGCCGCCATGGCCGACTGGTTCGGCGACGGCTTCGAACAGAAGACCGTGTTTCCGAACGCGCAGTTGCTCGATTTCGATGGGCTGAGCGGGCGGCTCGCATCGTCTTCGTACGCGCCCAGGCCGGGCGATCCACGCTATGAGCCAATGCTCGCGGCGCTGCGCGAATTGTTCGACGCGACCCAGCACAACGGGCGCGTGGACTTTGCTTACGAGACGCGTGTGTTTGCGGGCAAGCCGCTGCGTTAGCGCGAAAACTCGTAATCGCGCGCGCGCACGCGTTTTGTCCTGCGCCGGAAGGTGAACGTAAATCCCGGCCAGAGCGACGTGACCTTGCCGCTGCGCGTCTGATACCAGCTGTGACAGCCCGAGGTCCAGACGGTGCGTTGCAGTTGCGCCTGCAACTCGTCGTTGTAGGCGCGCTGCACCTCCGCGCGCACATTCATCGTGCGTGCGCCGCGGCGCTGCAGTTCGCGGATGCAATCGGCGATATAGCGGATCTGCGACTCGATCATGTAGATCATCGAGTTGTGGCCGAGGCCGGTGTTCGGTCCGATCACGAAAAAGAGATTCGGGAAGCCCGCGACGCTGGCGCCTAGATACGCCTGCGGGCCGTCGCGCCGCCAGGCCTCGCCCAGATCCGCGCCATTCAGACCGCTGACGTGAAACGGCGCGTCCACATCGTTGACCTGAAAGCCCGTGCCGCAGACGATCGCGTCAAACACGAGATGAGCGCCATCGGCGGTCACGATGCCATCGGCAACGACCTCGCGGATCGGATCGGTCAGCAGTGCGACGTTACTCTGCGTGAGCGCCGGCAGATAGTCGCTCGACAGCAGCACGCGCTTGCAGCCAAGCACGTAGTCGGGCGCGAGCTTGGCGCGCAGCGCGGCATCCTTGACCTTGTGCGCGAGATAGTTGCGCGCGAATTTCATCGGCGCATTGAGCAGGCGTTGATTGACCACGAAGCCCAGTGCGCGCGATTCGAGTTGCCAGTAAATCGCCGCACGCGCGAGGCGCTGCGCGCAGGGAACATGCCGATAGATCCAGCGCCGGCGCGCATCGATGGCGCGGTCGCGGCGCGGCATGATCCAGGGCGGCGTGCGCTGGAATATCGTGAGCTGCGCCACGCGCGGCTGGATGCGCGGCACGAACTGAATGGCGCTTGCGCCCGTGCCTATCACGGCCACGCGCTTGCCTTCGAGTGCGTAATCGTGGTCCCAGCGCGCGGAATGAAACAGCTTGCCCTCGAAGCGTTCGAGCCCGGCAATGGCGGGGAGCGCGGGGCGAGAAAGCGGCCCGTTGGCGGCGATGAGCAGATCGGCTTCGACCGTCTGCGTCGCTCCGTCACGCTCGATCTCGATGTTCCACACGCCGCGCGCCGCGTCGAAACGCGCAGCGCTCACGCGCGAGCGCCACGCGATAAAGCGCTCGACATCGTACTTGTGCGCGCAACCTTCCAGATACGCGAGGATTTCGCGCTGCGGCGCATAGGTGCGCGTCCAGTCGGGATTTGGCTCGAAGGAAAATGAGTAGAGGTGCGAGGGAACATCGCAGGCAGCGCCGGGATAGGCGTTGTCGCGCCACGTGCCGCCGAGGCTCGCGGCCGCTTCGTAGACCGTGAACGTTTCGATCCCCATGCGCCGCAGCTGGATCGCCATGCCGATGCCGGAAAAGCCGCTGCCGACGATGACGATACGTGGCGTGCCCGTGTTGGTGGCCATATCTAGCGCTTTGATATTTTCTGCGCCGATCAAACGAAACGGGCTCCGCGAGGGAGCCCGTCTGGACAGATCGGCAATAAAGGCAACGTTCAGGAATTCCAGTCGTCGGACGAGTCGTTGCTGCCCATATCGACCCCGCCGCCCGAATTGTCGTTCCAGTCGTTCGAGCCCTGGCCGTAATCGACGCCGCCATCGTTGTTGCCGCCACGGCGGCGCTCGTCGTCGCGATCGACGATCACGTCGCGTTCGACCACACGGTCCCGGCCCGAATTGAGCGCTTCGCCAAGCAGCACGCCGGTCAGCAGACCGCCCATGCCACCCATGCCGCCACCGCCTTGCTGGACGATGACCTGCGGTTGCTGTTGCGGCGGATACTGCGGCGGATATTGCGGCTGACGGCCGAACGCCGCATCGGCTTCACGGGCGTAGGGCGAGTCGCCGCCGTACGAAGCTGGCGCGGCAGCCTGTGCGTTCGGATCGGGACGGCCTTCGGCGCGCGCCTTCAGGCTCGCGAACTGGCGCTCCAGATCTTCGATCTCGTAAGGCGCGACCGGGCTCTTGCTGCCCGAAAGCTTCTCGACCACGCTGCGCAACTGCGCCTCGAACGCTTCCACGTCCTTTTCGAGCGCTTCGTGCCCGGTAGCGGTCGAGAGCTTCACGTCGAGCTTGAGCGAGCGCACGGCAGTGAGCAGGTCGGTGGCGCGCTTGAGCTGGTCGCGGCGGTCGTCGCCAGCCTTGGCGTCGTCATTCGACTTCGCACGGCGCAGCGTCCAGCGCAGCACCAGCGCAATGCCGATCACGACGATCGCAATGCCGATCCACATGCCCATGCCGGGACCGTGATGCTGCGGCGCTGCTGCGGCGGCCATCGCGGCGGGGGCAGCCGACTGCTGCGCGAACGGATTGCTGGTCCGGCTCGGGGTCGTGGCGCCCGCGCGCGTGGCGTCCGAACGGATCTTCGCTTCGACCTGGGCGAAACGCTGCGGCTGCGTAAAGCGGATCTGCGGATCGAGCGATTTCGCCTGCTCAACCTGGGTGAGCGCGTCGGCGTAGCGGCCTTCGCGATTGAGCACCTGCGCGTACAGATAGTGCGCGCGGGCATTGTCGGGGTGCGCCTGCAGAACTTCGGTCAGACCCGAGTCCGCGCGCTGCCAGTCGCCTTGCGACATCGCGGATTCGATCTGCTGCACGCTCGGTACCGCGAACGCCAGACCGCTCACGAGGGCGAGCGATGCGAAAACAGCGACAAGAAACTTTTTCATGTTGCAGGCCGGGCGGCTTGTCGCCCGTCTCCATGACATACGTAACGTGGATGCGGCAGGGTGCTCGCAGCAAGCAGAGCGCCGCGCCGCATCCGTCACGCGCGGCGCGTTACTGCGCCGGCGTATTGAGCTGCTTTTTCAGGGCTTCGAGGCGGTCGTCCACCGACGGGCCCTTGTTGAGCGCGGCGAGCTTGTCTTCCAGTGCCTTGCCGCTGGAGGTGTCCGCCGAATTCAGGCGGGCATCCGAGCGCGCGTTCGACAGGTTCACCTTGTCTTCGAGCTTCTGGAAATCCTGCGCAAGATTCTTGCCGCCAATACCGCCGAGCGCCGTGGCCGCGGTGTCCTTGGCCTGGGCGATCTGCTGCTTGGCTTGCAGGATGTTCGAGCGTGCATTCAGATCGTTGCGGCGCGAGCGCATGTCGTCGATCTGCTGCTTGAGCTGATCGACCGACGGCTCGAGCTTGGCGAGTTCAGCAGCGAGCGCATCGCGTTCGGCTTCTGCGGTCGACTGCGCGCCGAGCGCTTCGCGGGCGAGTGCTTCGTCGCCCGATTGCAGCGCGCGCTTTGCGCCGTCCTCGTACTTCTTCGCCTTGTCGGCGGCCACGTCGCGCTTGCTTTGCTGCATCGCGACCTGTGCCTGGATCTCGACGAGCGAGTTCTCGGCTTTTCCGATGCTGTCGTCGAGTTCGCGCACGATCTGGCGCGCGTCGCGCGACGGGTCCTGCACGGAATCGGCCGCGTCGTTAAGGAGACCCTTGACCGTGCGGGAGATGGAGTCGAAAAGCGACATGGAATTCCTCCGGTGTAATGAGATCGGCCTTGTTCATATCGATAAAGGCCGCAGTACGTGCGTTCATGCCGCGCTGCGTTTGCCGTGTGCGATTCGCTGCGATTCACTGCGATTCGTTATGCACTCAGCTTACGCCGCTTTGTGCGGGCTGCGCATGCAGCGCGAAAATCGGGGCGCTTCGGGCAATTGCAATAGAGCCAGACGGTGCGTGATCGAAAATTGCTCACGGTGTGCGATTGCGTCACCTGCATTGCCCGTGCGGACAAAACCTTACGTCTTCGTTTCGATCGTCTGGCCCGCCCACAATGCTCGCGGATATTACACCACGGGGTCTCTTAAAAGGGACTTAAAGGCCCGCATAGACTGCTGCGGCGACTGAAGCTGGAACGCTGGCCGATACCCGCGGCAGGCTTCGGGCCTCAGGCGAACTTTCCGCCTTCTGGCGCGGCGTCGCTATCCGATTCGCCTGTCTCGTCGCGCACGCGCTGTGTACGCGCGAATGGCGCGTTACTGAGCGGTTGCAAGGGTGGGCCTTCACGCAAACTTACGGTATCGGAATGTGAATTCCCACCATCGGCTGCGCGTTCTTCCGGTTCCGCCGGTTCCACCCATTCGGCTGCGTGCGCTTGGGCAGCAAGGCGGGCGACAGTCTGGGCCAGTTCGCGTTCGGCGTGATTCAGCGCGGGTTCCTGTTGCGGAGCATCGGCGGATTCTTCCTGCGCCTGCAACTGCACCTGCGTTGGGGGCCGGATTCCCGCGCCGCGTCCCACACGCAGCGGCTTTGCCGCCTTGCGCAGCACCTGGGCAAGCGCATCGGGTTCGCGCGGTGCGTTCAGCCGGTCGACGATGCTCGCGGCCTTCACCTGATCGCTCGTCGCGCTGAAGGCGATCACAGCGCGCCGCATCAGCTCGCTGACGCTGATGCCGAGTTCGTCGGCCGTGGCGGAGATCGCACGCTTCTGGGCGGGCGTGACGAAGACGACGATGCGTTCGCTGGGCTTGTTCATGATCGGCTCAGAGTAGGCAGGCGTTGAGCAATCTTTCCATCATAAGACGACACACGCGCTGCGCAACGCAAAGATGCACCCGCGGGCGCCTCAACGCACGCAACAATGTATCGGGCATGATGATAATGGGCGCGCGTTACGATATCGAGTCGGGCTTCGAGTCGATATTTTCTCCGCGGAACAGCGCAGAAGGCGCAAGCTGCAGTCACGAAGCGGAAGCGATCTCGCGCCCGGGCCGAGTCCAGGAAACTCTTACAAAAAAAGCGCGACTGTCAGCGCGCGATTTATTTAGAATGCGCTGTTACATTTCGCGCAGATGCACGCTTCAGAGGCTTTGCGCGAAAGGTTGCTGAAAGAGTGACCACGCGACGGCGCGTCTTACCCACGCGCCGCGTGACCGGACGGGGGCGTTGCCGGTCACGCCGCGGCACCGCACTCGGGGTGCGATGCCGTCCACGCCGCATTGGCGCCATGACGCCATGATCAGATCTATGCGTGCTTTATTGCGCGCAGCCGGGGCGCAGCTTGAGACGCGCCAATCATTCCAGTCATGCCTATCATCAAACGACCGCCTTCACCGCAATACCCGAACGACGATCGGGAACCCTCCTTCAACAACGGACGCCAGCCGCGTAACGACGAATCGCGTTCCGAATCACGCTCCGGTTCGCGCAACGAGCGCCCGCGCAAGCGTTCCATTTTCTCGTCGATCGCACTGGGCTTCTTCGGCCTGTTCGCCACGCTTGCCGTGGTGGGCGCGCTGATCGTTGGCTATGCGCTCGTCGTCATGGGGCCGCAGTTGCCCTCGCTCGACGCGCTCACCAACTATCAGCCGAAGGTGCCGCTGCGCATCTACACGGCCGATCACGTGATGATCGGCGAGTTCGGCGACGAACGACGCCAGCTGGTGCGCTTCCAGGATATCCCCGACGTGCAGAAGAAGGCCGTCCTCGCGATCGAGGATTACCGCTTCTATGAGCACGGCGGCGTGGACTTCGTCGGCATCCTGCGTGCAGGCGTGGCCGACCTGATGCACGGCGGCGCGTCGCAGGGCGCGAGCACGATCACGATGCAGGTCGCGCGTAACTTTTTCCTTTCGAGCGAGAAGACCTACACGCGCAAGATCTACGAAATGCTGCTCGCCTACAAGATCGAGCGCGCGCTCACGAAGGACCAGATCCTTGAGCTGTACATGAACCAGATCTATCTGGGTCAGCGCGCCTATGGTTTCTCGGCGGCGGCGCGCGTGTACTTCGGCAAGGATCTGAAGGACATCACGCTCGCCGAGGCGGCGATGCTCGCGGGCCTGCCGAAAGCGCCGTCCGCGTATAACCCGATCGTCAATCCGAAGCGCGCGAAGATTCGCCAGCAGTACATCCTCAAGCGCATGCTCGATCTCGGTTACATCACCCAGGACCAATACGCCGAAGCCGTGAAGGAGCCGCTGCGCACGCGCACCGCCGGCACCGAATACAGCGTGCACGCGGAGTACGTTGCGGAAATGGTGCGGCAGATGATGTACGCGCAGTACAAGGACGAAACCTATACGCGCGGCCTGACGGTCACCACGACCATCGATTCGGCCGATCAGAACGCTGCCTACGCCGCCGTGCGCAAGGGCGTGATGGACTATGAACGCCGTCACGGCTATCGCGGCCCGGAAGGCTTCGTGCAACTGCCGCAAGCCGGTGACGACCGCGACCAGGCGATCGACGATGCGCTCACCGATCACCCGGACAACGGCGACATCGTCTCGGCCGTGGTCACCGAAGCGGGGCCGAAGTCGGTTACGGCGCAGCTGCTCGACGGCACCTCGGTCAGCATCACGGGCGAGGGCCTGCGCTTCGCGGCGCCCGGACTGTCCACGCGCGCCTCGCAGGCGCTCAAGATTCGCCCGGGTTCGATCGTGCGCCTGATCGCCGACGAGAAGAACAACTGGCAGATCACGCAGTTGCCGCAGGTGGAAGGCGCGCTTGTTTCTCTCACGCCGCAGGACGGCGCGATCCGCGCGCTGATCGGCGGCTTCGACTTCAACAAGAACAAGTTCAACCACGTGACGCAAGCCTGGCGTCAGCCGGGTTCGAGCTTCAAGCCGTTCATCTATTCGGCGTCGCTCGAAAAGGGTCTGGGACCGGCGACCATCATCAACGATGCGCCGCTGTACTTCCCGCCCAGCTCGCCTGGCGGTGACGCGTGGGAGCCGAAGGACGACGACCAGCCCGACGGTCCGATGCCGATGCGCCTCGCGCTGCAGAAGTCGAAGAATCTCGTGTCGATCCGCATCCTGTCGTATATCGGCACCAAGTACGCGCAGGACTACGTGACGCAACGTTTTGGCTTCGACGCCGACAAGACGCCGCCGTATCTGCCGATGGCGCTCGGCGCGGGTCTGGTCACGCCGCTGCAGTCGGCGGGCGCGTATAGCGTGTTCGCCAACGGCGGCTATCGCATCAATCCGTATCTGATCGCCGAAGTGGACGATGCGCACGGTCAGCCGGTGTCGCGCGCGCAGCCGTTGGTCGCGGGCCAGAACGCGCCGCAGACGCTCACGCCGCGCAATGCCTACATCATGAACAGCCTGCTGCATTCGGTGGCGACGGCAGGCACGGGCGCTGGCACCAACGTGCTGCACCGCGACGACCTGCAAGGCAAGACCGGTACGACCAACGACGCGCACGACGGCTGGTTCGCCGGCTATCAGCGCAACCTGGTCGCGGTGGCGTGGATGGGTTACGACCAGCCCAAGAGCCTTGGCAGCCGCGAATTCGGTGCGCAGCTCGCTCTGCCAATCTGGGTCAACTACATGAGCCAGGCGCTGCGCAACATTCCGCAGTCCGAGCCGCCGATGCCGGCCGGTATCACCACGATCGGCGGCGAGCTTTACTACTCGGATGTGACGCCGGGAGCGGGCTTTGTTGCCTCGATCGGCATGGATTCGGGCGTGCCCGCAGGTGCGGCCAGCGACGCCAGCGGCGCGACCGGCAGCATGGGGCCGGGCGGCATGACGCCGCCTGGCGTGACGTCGAGCGAGAAGCAGCAGATCATGGATCTGTTCGAGACGAACAAGCCTTGATGGAAGCATCGGGTTGCCCGATCACCGGCAACCCGGGCGATTCCGGTAAACCCAATCCCTGACACGGCACATCGGCAACGGTGTGCCGTGTTTTGTTTTCTGCGGACAAAATCCTTTTGCGACAGGCACTTGGGCAGGTTGCCCAGGGCTTTTCCACAGGACCTTCAACAGAATCTGTTGATAAGTCGCGCGTGCGTGCGATGGTCTGTTGTCCACAGTTTTTGTTGGCAGCCCTGTGGGTAACCTTGGGAGAGCGAAGCTAACTGCCTGATCCACAAGCGCTTGTTCTCATGCGTCGGCAATCAGGCAGTTCGGATCAGAAAGTATTGTCGTATCGGAGTCCGATGGTTTTGCCGTGCGGGCTGCCCGAATACATCAGCGCCCAGTGCGCGAGCCATGCGCCCGTGAGCGCGCCCAGCGTATCGGCGAACAGATCCTTGTACGAGAAACCATCGGTGCGGCAGGTGCCGTCGAGGGTTTCCTTCAGCAGACCCGGCACCGCGCCGAGCAGCGTGCCGTAGATCACCGGATGATCGGTGTCGCGCATCAGCCAGCCGCCTAGCGCCCCAAACGGCGCGGAGACGCCGAAGTGCTCCAGCTTGTCCGTGCCCGTCCAGCTGTCGTCGGTCTGCACGCGAAAGCCGCCGTGCGAACTGGAGCAGTCGAAGCCCGCATGCGCCGCGGCGCTAGCCATGAGTAACACTGCGGCGCAAAGACCGCGATGAGGGATGAGTGCCATGATTGGTGGGGCCCCCTTGGCGAGGTTGTGGGTGGTCCGTTTTCCGGACAAAGCCGTCGATTTATATGTAGGAATCCAAATTAATTAGAATTAAAAGGGATCTCTATACGCTCGATTTGCGGCCGAGTGTATCAGTAAAGTCCTAAATATTTACTTGAGATCTTTCTGTCGGAACACCATGAAATCTGCGCAAAATCGCAGAGATTCAAGGCAGGGAAGACGGCGCGCGGCGGCGCGAAATCCGCCGCCATCCGGATGGCCGTGCGCACCTTGCATGCGCACGGCGACGCGCTTTCACGGCGTCGATGTCGTCGCGCTGGCCGCTTTCGTGCCGCCGTCGGTTGGCGGATTGCCCATCGCCTGGAACAGCGCGGCGGTATCCGAAAGCCGCGCGCCGCGATAGCGGATCGCGTCGAGACTGGCGTTGCGCCATTGCTGCTCGCTCTGACGCACGGCGTAGTAGGGCACCGCGCCCAGCTTGTAGCGCGCGTTGGTATCGTCGTAGACGCCTTGCGCGGTCTGCGCCGAGGTGCCGGCAGAGTCGAGCGCCTGGGCATCGTGCTCCAGCGCCGCGAGTCGGTCGGCGACATCCTGGAAGGCCGCGAGCACGGTCTGCTTGTACGAAGCATTGGCCGCGTCGTACGACTGCAGGGCCGCGCGCCGTTGCGCGAGCAGCGCGCCGCCGTGAAAGATCGGCTGCGTGAGCGAAGCGCCGATCGCCCACAGCGCGCCCACGCCCGAGGTTGCCACTGGCCAGCTAAAGCCGCCCTGGCCGATCCCTGCGGAAAGCGTGATGCTCGGGAACATCTGCGCTGTCGCCGCGCCAACATCGGCGGAGGCGGCGATCAGCGCCGCGCCCGCGGCCTCGATATCGGGACGCGTCTTCAACAGGTCCGATGGCACCACCACCGGCACTTGCTGCGGCAGATGGAAACTCGCGAGATCGAGATCGGCCGGCGCCTGATCGGGCGTGCGGCCGAGCAGCACGGCCAGCGCGTGACGCAGCGCAGCGGCCTGTTGTTGCAGGCCCGGCAGATTGGTGGCGAGCGCCGCCGCACTTTGCTGCGCATTGAGCAGATCCGTGCGCGAGACCGCGCCCAGCGCATAGCGCTTTTGCAGATCGTCGGCCTGCGCGTTGGCGATGGCGATGAGTTGCTGTGTCGTATCGATCTGGGCATGCAGCGTGGCGATCCCCACCGCGCTCGTGACGATATTGGCGGCCAGCGCACGGCGCGCCGCCTCGAACTGGAACGCCTGCAAATTCACGCGTGAGGCGAGCGCGGCGTTGTTCAGCCGCGTTGCGCCAAAAAGATCGAACGAGTAGCGCACCTCGACGAGGCCCGCAAACAGGTTGTATTCGAGCTTGTCGACGCCCAGTTGCGGGATGCCGGGCGCGCGCTGGCGCTGCGCGGTGCCGATCGCATCGACGGTCGGCAGCAGCGTGCTGCCGATCTGGCCGCGCAATTGCTCGCGCGCGGCCTGCAGGCTGTGATCGGCGGAGGCGAGGTTCGGGCTGTTCGCCAATCCTTCTTCGACCAGCGCATCGAGCGCAGGCGAATCGAACTGCGTCCACCATTGCGGCACGGGTTGCGCGCCCACCACGAACTGCTGCGCGACGCCCTGCGCAGCCACGGTCTGCGTGGGCTGCGCATCGATGCCATAGTGGGCGGGATTGGGAATCGCAGGCGGCTCGCCACTCGGACCAAACGAGCAGGCGCTCGCGCACAACGCCGCGAGTGCGGCCGCGCTCGCACGCACCGGCAGGCGCGGCAAGGCAGAGGTTTTCATCAACGCGGATCGTTTCATGATGCATTCTCCGCATTCGGGCGCGCGGCGTCGCTTTCGATGCTGCGCACGCGGAACGCCGCCGCATAGAGGGCGGGCAGGAAAAACAGCGTGAGCACGGTCGCGCTGGTGATGCCGCCCATCAGCGCGGTGGCCATCGGCCCGAAGAAGTTCGAGCGCACCAGCGGAATCAACGCGAGCACGGCGGCAGCTGCGGTCAGCATGATGGGCCGGAAGCGCCGCACCGTGGCGCCGACGATGGCGTCGAAACGCTTGTGCCCGGCGCGGATATCGCTCTCGATCTGATCGACCAGAATCACCGAATTGCGCATGATGATGCCGAACATCGCAATCACGCCGAGCATCGCCACGAAGCCGAACGGCTCGTGAAACAGCAGCAACGCAGCGGCCACGCCGATCAGCCCGAGCGGCGCGGTGAGCACGACCATCATCACGCGCGAGAGGCTTTGCAACTGGATCATCAGCAGCGTCAACACGGCGATCATCAGCACTGGCAACTGCACGAAGATCGACGCCTGGCCCTTGGCGCTTTCCTCGACCGAACCGCCGACCGCGATGCGATAGCCGGTCGGCAGCGTGCTTTCCATCGAGGCGAGCGACTTCTGCAGCGCATGGGTCACGTCGATGCCTTGCGCGCCGCGCCGCACGTCGGCCTGCACCGTGATGGTCGGTTGCCGGTCGCGCGACCAGATCACGCCGTATTCAAGCGTGTTTTCGAGGTGCCCGATGGCCCCCAGCGGCACCGGTCCGTTGGCGGTCGGCATGGCCAGCGCCAGCATATGGGCGGGATCGACGCGTTCATTGGCGGGCGCGCGCAGATCGACGCTGATGAGCTTGTCGCGTTCGCGGTACTGCGTGACCGTGTAGCCGGAGTAAGTCATCTGCAGGAAGTTCGCTACGTCCTGCGAAGTGATATTGAGCGCGCGCGCTTTCTGCTGGTCGATGGCGAAGTGCAGCGAACGCTCGGCGGGCTCGTCCCAGTCGAAGCCGACGTTCTCGGTGCGCGGGTCGGCGCGCATCTGCTTCGCCACGCGATCGGCAATGGCGCGCACCGTGGCGATATCGTCGCCGCTCACGCGGAACTGCACGGGATAGCCCACCGGTGGCCCATTTTCGAGCCGTGAAAGGCGTGTGCGGATCGCGGGGAAATCGTTGCGCAGTTTCGTTTCGAGCCAATCCGCAAGTTTCTCGCGATCCTCGACCGATTTCGCCGTGATGACGAACTGCGCGAAGTTCGGCTGCTGCAACTGCTGGTCCAGCGGCAGATAGAAGCGCGGCGCGCCGGTACCGACGAAGTCGATCGAATGATCGATCTCCGGGCGACCTTTGAGCGCCTCTTCGAGCCGCTTCGTCTGCCGCAGCGTGGCGTCGAACGATGCGCCTTCGGGCAGGCGCACATCCACCAGCAGTTCGGGGCGGTCGGAGCTTGGGAAGAACTGCTGCGGAATCAGCGTGAAACCCGCCAGCGCCACGACAAACAGCACAATGGTGAGCGCGAGCACGACGATGTGCCGCTCGATGCACCAGCCCACCCAGCCGCGCAGACGATGGTAGAAGCGCGTGTCGTAGATGTCTTCTTCGGGATGCGCGCCATGCGTGTGAGCCACGTTCGGGTCTGGCTTGCGCTCGGGGAGCAGGCGATAGCCGAGCAGGGGAATCAGCACGACGGCCGCGAACCACGAAGCGATCAGCGCAATCGCCGAAACCTGGAAGATCGAGCGCGTGTACTCGCCCGTGCTCGATTTCGCGAGCACGATCGGCAGGAAGCCGGAGACCGTGACCAGCGTGCCGGTGAGCATCGGGAACGCGGTGCTGGTGTACGCATACGCCGCCGCGCGCGTGCGGTTCCAGCCCTGCGCAAGCTTCACAGCCATCATCTCGACGGAGATGATGGCGTCGTCCACCAGCAGGCCGAGCGCTAGCACCAGCGTGCCAAGCGACACCTTATGCAGGCCGATATCGAACAGATACATCACGAGCGCGGTGACGGCCAGCACGATCGGAATCGTGATGACCACCACCATGCCCGTGCGCACGCCCAGCGAGACGAGACTTACGATCAGCACGATGCCGACCGCCTCGGCCACCGCTTCGACGAAATCGTCGACCGAATGCGAGACCGCATCGGGCATGCTCGACACTTCCACGAGCTTGAGGCCCGCAGGCAGTTCGCGGCGCAACTGCTCGACGCGCGCATCGAGCGCCTTGCCCAGACGGATCACATCGCCGCCCGGCTGCATGGTGACGCCGATGCCCAGCACGGCCTTGCCCTGGAAGCGCATCTGCGTGGCGAGCGGCTCGTCGTAAGCGCGCCGGATGGTGGCGATGTCGCCCAGCCGGAAGCTGCGGCCATTCACGCTGATGAGCGTGTCCGCGAGCGCCTTGAGATCCGTGAACTGGCCGCTCGGGCGCACGAAAACACGGTCGTCGGGCGTGGTGAGCGTGCCCGCTGCGGCGACACTGTTCTGTGCGCCGATCGCCTGGCCAAGCTGCGTAGGCGAGATGCCCAGACGCGTGAGCTGCGCGTTCGCGATCTCGATATAGACGCGTTGATTCGGATCGCCAAAATAGTCGACCTTGCCGACGTCCTTCACGCGAAGTAGTTCTTCACGCAGGTTATCGGCGTAATCGTGCAGTGGGGCGGGCGAAAAGCCGTCGCCTTCGAGCGTGTAGATGTTGGTGTAGACGTCGCCGAATTCGTCGTTGAAGAACGGCCCTTGCACGCCTTGCGGCAGCATCGGCCCAATATCGCCGACTTTCTTGCGCACCTGATACCAGGTCTCGCGCACCTCGGAAACGGGCGCGGAATCCTTCATCGTGAAGAACACCAGCGACTCGCCGGGCCGCGAGTAACTGCGCAGGAAGTCGATATACGGCGTTTCCTGCAGCTTGCGGCCGATGCGGCTCGTGACTTCGTCTTCCATCTGGCGCGCGCTCGCGCCCGGCCAGAAAGTCTGGATCACCATCACGCGAAACGTGAAGGGCGGATCTTCGGACTGCGAAAGACGCGTGTACGACAGCGCGCCGAAGATCGTCGCCAGCGCGATCAGAAAGGTGACCAGCGAGCGATGGCGCAGCGCCCAGGCCGAAAGATTGAAGCGGCCTTCGTCGTGATCGTGGCCTGGGCTCAGGTCAGGTTCCATGTTTTGCGGCGCTTCGCGTTCGCTCATGACGCGAAGTCCTCCGGATGAAGCGGCGCAATCGGCTGCACTTTCTCACCCACGCTCACGGTATGCACGCCTTGCAGGACGATGCGATCGCCGTCCTTGAGGCCGTCGGTCACGGTGATCGTGCGCGCGTCATAACGCGACACGCTCACACGCCGCAGTTGCAGCACGTTATCCGCGCCGGCTGTGCCTTGCACGATCCACAGCGCGGGCGCGTTGCCGTCGTGAAAGAGCGCCGTGGCGGGAATCGTGAAGGAGCGCGGCTGCGCATTAGCCTTACCGGTCGGATTGGGCGCGAGGGCGATATTGGCGGTCATGCCCAGCCGCACGTCCGCATCCGGATGCTCCAAAGTGAGCTTGATGCGCCAGGTGCGGCTTTGCGGATCGGCGGCTGCGCTCAGTTCGCGCACTTTCGCCGAATAGCTGCGCCCCGGTAGGGCGGGCAGCGTCACCTGGGCGGTGTCGCCCGCATGCAAGCCGGCGATGGCGTTTTCGGGCAGATCGCTCACCACGTCCACCTCGCCGGTCCACGCGAGCTGATAGACGGCCTGGCCCGCCTGCACATTCTGCCCGGTGTCGGCGTTTTCGGCGGTGATGACGCCCGCGTGATCGGCCACGAGCTGGGTGTAGCGGCGCTGATCCTGTGACAGCGCGAGCTGCTGTTTCGCCTGGTCGCGCTGCGCCACGGCCGATGCATACGCGTCCTGCGTCTGTTCTAACTGGGCGCGCGCGATCAGGTTGGCTTGCGCCTGCGCGGTATCGCGGTCGAGCTGCTGTTTCGCGAATACGAGACGATGCTGCGCGGCGTCGTACTGGGCCTGGGCGCTTGCGGCATTCTTGTCGTAATCGGCGGGATCGAGCCGCGCCAGCACCTGGCCGGGCTTGACTGCATCGCCAAGACGAACGCTGCGCTCGATGATCTTGCCGTTCACGCGGAACGACAGCGGCGTGCTGTTGCGCGCCTGTACGCCGCCCGGATAGGTGGTGGAGGGCGCGCTTTGGTCGGCGTGCACCGTCATCGAAACGACCGGACGCGGTCCCGGGGCGGCTTCTTCATGCTTGCCGCAGGCGGCAAGGCCGACGAGGGCGCACAACGCGCACGCGCTCGCGAAGCGCGATAACCTCAAAACACCTGGACGCGAAGCCCCCCGCAAGGACGGATTGACGACGATAGTCTGGGACTGGCACTGGGACTGACTGCGCATTCTGTTCGATGCGCCACGACCGCGACGATTCACATGGACCTCGACATGCCTGGAACGCACGCGCGCCCAACCCATGCGCGCTTGTCGCTCGCGCCGGGCCTGTCGCGCCGCCGCTGAGTCCGTTCGCCTGCGCCAGTCAGGCGCGCAGGACGTGGGGCGCCTGGATGTCTCCTCCGTCGCACACCGTCCGGTCTCAGATGATTTTATGAATTCTAATACAGCGCTGTATCTGGATGCAGAAATGAATCCGAAGAAAGATTCAGTGTTAGACTCGCGCGACCATCGCGATGCCGGGAGCATGGCCGCGATGGCGTAATCCTTTCACTAGACGGTGACTTCAACACCATGACGCGCCAAGCCACTCCGCGCACCCGACTCACCCGCGAACAGAGCCGCGACCAGACGCGCGAGTGCCTGCTCGATGCTGCGCGGGATCTGTTCATCGCCAAGGGCTTCGTCGGCGCGAGCGTCGAGGACATCGCGCAGGAGGCCGGCTATACGCGCGGCGCGTTCTATTCGAATTTCGACGGCAAGGCGGAACTGCTGGTCGAACTGCTGCGGCGCGACCACGAGGCGATGGAGGTCGATCTGCGCGCGATCTTCGAAGCCAATGCGTCGCGCGAAATCATGGAAGCGCGGGTGCTGACGTTCTACAGCCGCCTGCCACAAGACAACAAGATGTTCCTGCTGTGGGTGGAGGCCAAGCTGCTCGCGGCCCGCGACGCGCGCTTTCGCACGCGTTTCAACGCCTTCATGAAAGAAAAGCGCGAGCGCCTCGCGGCCTATATCGAAGAGTTTTCCGCGCGAGTCGGCACGCCGTTGCCAATCGCACCGGACCTGATGGCGCTGGGACTGATGGGCTTGTGCGACGGCGTGCAATTCTTTGCCACCGCCGATCCGCAGCATGTGACGCCGCCGGTGGTGGAAGCGGTGCTGGGCCGCTTCTTCGCGCGCGTGGTATTCGGCCGCGACGCCTGAGCCGCGCGCACGAAAATCCCTAGATACCGAGGCCAGGGCCGTAATTGCTGCCGATCAGACGCGTGACGGAAGCAACGTCGCGATAGTCCTGTTCGGGCATCCCGTCGAGTATCGCCAGCACCTCGTTGCTCGCCCCGGCGTTGCGGGCGGCTTCTACGAGATCATCCTTGTTGGCCGGCCAGCGCACTTCACGCAGGACATCGGAGAACTGCAGGTCGATGGGTTCGTCGGGGATGGATGAAGCGGACATGCGCGAAATCCTCGGCGCGGCGGGCGCGCGAACTTTAAAACAGCTCAGACCGGATAGATAGATGCCCCGCAAAGAGACGGGGTGAGTGGCGTCGCGCAGACAAGCATACACAAAGCCCGCACCGCTGAGCCAGTAGGTGCACAGCGGTGCATAGCGGACCCGCGCAGGCGCTCACGGACCCGCGCAGGCGCTCAGGTCTGCTGATGGAGAACCGGGCTTAGCGAACGGTCCAGACGGTGCGACTTCGGCAGGCTCAGATATTCCCAGTGCTGCACGCCAGTTGCGCTTGGCACGTCGGGCGCGGGCGGCGCCACAGGGACGTCCGCCATGGGCGAACGCATCTCTGGCGCAGGTGCGCTGGCTCGGTCGATCTGGGCGTCCTGCGTGCGCACAGGTGCGGCGAAGCACGAGGCCGACAGCAGCACGGTCGTCAACAGCGTCGAGGTTTTCATCGCTCGACCTCCTTTGCTCATGCGGCCCGAAGGTCGCGGCAAGTGCCGTGCCGTGGCGGTCAGGCTGACCGGACGAGGCGGGGCGGCCGCGCGCAGGAAGACAAGTGATTCGGCGCGAGCCATGCGGCACACCGCCGGCGGTGCGAGGAAAGCGGTGACAGGACAACCAGACGAGATCTGTCAGGGCGCACGCGCGAGCGGAAATCTCATAATGGCAGCAAATGATGCACCACGTCTCGAACGCATGTGCTTTTTTATTTGTCACATGAAATCATCGACTTAACCCTGAAATGCTGGTCGCTCCCGGTTGTTATTCTCGCTTGTTATCGTTCCGGATTCATGCGCTGGTAGGCGTCCAGCAAGGAGGTCTTGTAGACGACCCCCGCCAGGCGCGGCTGCTGCGCGCTTTCGATCACGGGCAGGCGCTCGCCCTGGAACGACATGAAGTGCTGCAATGCCACGGCGAGCGGCATATCGGGCGTGAGCACAGCGAACGACGCCTTGAGGTAATCGCCGGCGTGTTTGTTCGAGGTATCGCGCTTTTGCAGCAGATCGCTGGTGATGTCCGCCAGCGCGACTGCGCCCAGGAAGCGCCCGGTGTCGTCGGTCACGTAGAGGTACTTCACCGGATATTCGAGAAACACGCGCGTCATCTCCTGAACGGTGGCGTCGACGCGCACGACGGTGTCGGCGGGGCGCACCAGCTCGCGCATCTGGGTGGCGCGCAGGCGCAGGCGTTCGGCTTCTTCGCGATTTCGGTGCAGCGTGATTTCGTACATCGATTGGGTGCCCGTGGCGCGCGCCACGAAATACGCCACCACGCACGAGAGCATCAGCGGCAGCACCACCTGGTAGCTGAGCGTCATCTCGAAGATCATCAGGATCGCCATCAGCGGCGCCTGGGTCGCGCCCGCGAGGAACGCGCCCATGCCGACCATCGCATACGCGAATGGCGCCGACGTGCCGTGCGGCCACAGCGCGTTCATGCCCTGGCCGAACAGGCAGCCGATCACCGCGCCCATGAAGAGCGTCGGCGTGAACACCCCGCCGACCGCGCCCGAACCCACCGTCGCGGCAGTGGCGACGAGCTTGAACACCAGCACGGTCGCAAGCGCCGTCCACGTCCAGGGCGAATGCAGGATCGAATTCACCACGCTATAGCCGTTGCCCCAGACCTCGGGCGTCCACACGGAAAGCACGCCGCACACCAGGCCGCCGAGCGCAAGCTTGGCGGGCAGCGGCAATTTGAGGCGGCCGAAACCGGCTTTCGTCACGTCGAGCATGGAAAGAAAGCGCGGCGCGAGCACGCCGCACAGAATGCCCAGCGCGACGAACAGCAGCACTTCGACGCCCGTGACGGGCGGGAACACCGGCATCTCGTAGGGCGGCTTGTAGCCTGCGAATTCACGCATCGTGATGTTGGCGACCACGGAGGCCACCACGATCGGCCCGAAACTCTCCATGACGATCGCGCCGAGCACGATCTCCGTCACGAAGAACGCGCCCGCGATCGGTGCGTTGTAGGCCGAGGTGATACCGGCCGCCGCGCCGCACGCAACCAGCAAACGCAGACGCTGCGGATCGAAGTGAACCCAGCGCCCGATCAGCGACGCGGCGAGCGCGGCGAGTTGGACCATCGGCCCTTCGCGGCCAATCGAGCCGCCGCTCGCAATCGTGAACAGCGACGAGGCGCTGCGCCACAGGCTCGTGCCAACCGGCATCACGCCGTCGCCGATCGCCACGGCTTCGACGTAGTCCGTGTGGATCGGCTTGTTACCGGCGGCGGGGGCGCTGCGTGCGCTGGCCGACTGGCGTCTGGCGATCAGCAGCAGGCAGCCCGCGATAAAGCCGCCCGCCGCGGGCAGCCAGATGCGCGTGTGCCACGGCAGCCGCCGCGCCATCTCGACGAAACTGCCTTCCTTGCCGGTGAAAAGGATCTGCAGATGGGCAATCCCCTCGCGAAAGATGACGGTCGCGAACGCCCCGGCCACGCCGACGATCACCGACCAGATCAACATCGTGTGGGCATCGGAGAGACGAAAGAGGTCACGGGCGCGGGTGCGCAGTTTCAGCAGGAATGACAGCACGGCAGGCGGACAGGTTGAAGTGGCAAAGGAAAAGCGGCGCCGCGCGAGGCGGGGGCCGCAAGGGTCTGTATATGTGTGGTAGCGCGCCCAGTGGCGCGCGCGCATCGCGCCACCAATGCGCTCAATGCGCTCAATGCGTGGCCCGATCGAGTTCCGGATAGTGGCGGAAGATACCCGTTTCGTTGAATGCAAGCCGCCGCTCGGACTGCAGATAAGCGACGATCGCCGGGCGCGCGGCCACGGCGTCGTGCAGCGCAATCACGTTTGGATAATGGCCGGCGAGATGCTTCGTCGCTTTCGGAAACGCGTAGCGCAGGCCCTCGACGATCTGGAACATCGACAGATCGACATAGCTGAGCGCCGTGCCCACCATATGCTGCGGGCCGTCCGGATTGTGCACGAGCACGCGCTCGAAGTAGCGCATGAACTTCGGCATGCGATGCTGGATGAAGTCTTTCGAGCGCGCCTTCGCCGCGTCCTGCTGGTCTTCGTAGTAGAGGCCGCTGGCAATCGGATGATGGGTGTCGTGGACCTCGGTGACGAGATCGGCGATCGTCAGTTGCAGGCCGTTGGCGATGATACGCAGGCCCTCGTCGCGAGGCGCGAGTTTCAGCTTCGGCCCGAGATAGAACAGGATGTTCGCCACATGCGGCACGATCAGATCGCCATCCCTGAGAAAGGGCGGCGCATAGGGTGGGTACGGCTCGTCGCTCTCCAGTCCAGCCATCAGCGCGCCGATCCCCTGGCCGTCCTCTTTCTCGCCGCGCGCGACGTCCACATAGGGCGCACCGGCTTCCTCCAGCGCGAGCCGCACGAATTCGCCACGGCCCTGCAGACCGTCCCAGTAATACAGTTCGTATGCCATTGCTTGTCCCCTTCGTCGGATGGGACAGTATGGGCCGCAACCGTCGGGCCCGGGCGCTGTGTGGCGTGGCGGCATGACGAAGCACGCATGCGCAATCAATCCCGGAAACGCAACCGGAAACGCACAAAGCCCCGCCATCGGCGGGGCAAGCGACCGGACCAGCCGGTGCGCGGTCTCTCAGGCTGGGCCCGAAGTGTTTCGTTGTCATCAACCGAACATCAACCAAACAGCCGCTGCACACCCCAGGTGATCGCAAGACCACCCAGCACCAGCCATACATAGAGGATGAAACCCGTGGTCAGCGCCCGCGGACCGGCCTGGCGAATCTGCGAGACGCGCGTTTCGATGCCGAGCGCCGTCATGGCCATCGTGAGTGCAAAGGTGTCGAGCAGATTGAGCGACGAGGTCGCGGCATCGGGCAGCACATGCAGCGAGTTCACCACCACCAGCGCGAGGAAACCGAGCGCGAACCAGGGCACCGCCAGCTTGCGCGCACCTTGCTTCACGCCATCGGCACCGATCGCCTTACGCGCCGAACGATTGAGCCACACGCCGAGCAACAGCAGCACCGGCACGAGCAGCATCACGCGGGTCATCTTGACGATGGTGGCGATATGCGTGGCTTCCGGGCTCACGTTGCTGGCTGCGCCCACGACCTGCGCCACTTCGTGAATCGTGCCGCCGAAGAACAGACCCGCGCCGACGGTATCGAGATGCAGCCAGCCAGCGCGATACAGCAGCGGATAGAGGAACATCGAAAGCGTACCGAACAGCACCACGCTCCCCACGGCCATCGCGCTCTTGTGCGGCTTCGATTGCAGCGTCGATTCGAAGGCGAGCACGGCGGCCGCGCCGCAGATCGCGCTGCCGGCAGCTGTCAGAATGGCCGTGTCGCGGTCGAGCTTCATGATCTTCATGCCCGCCCAGGTGCCGATCACGAGCGTGCTCACCACGATCGCCACCGATTCGACGAGACCCGGCATGCCCACCTGGGCGATTTCCTGCAGGCTCACGCGCAGACCGAAAAACGCCACGGCAATGCGCAGCAGCTTGCGCGCCGAGAAGTTGACGCCGGCCGCCCAGCTTTCCGGCATCGCGTCGGGCAGCAGATTGCCGTAGACCGCCCCGGCGACGATGCCGACGATCAGTGGGCTCAGCCCCAGATTGGCGATCGCGGGCAGCGCCGCGAGGCGGGTGACGGCGAACGCAAACAGCGCGACGAACAGCACGCCGTTGATCTGGCCGCGCGTCGAAAGTGACGAATTCGACGATTGCGACGATTGCGAAGGACGCGCAAGAGTGGCCGGCGATGTGGACATGGCAGGGGGTGTTCCGTGTTGGCAGCAATTTCGCTACGAATGCGCTAATCCTAAATTACATATAACGATATGAAAAATCGTCATTTGCGAAGTAAAATATAAGCCAACCCGATAATTTCACCTGATGACCCCGGAACAACTGATAACTTTCGCCGCCGTTGCAGAGCATCGCAACATCAGTCGCGCGGCGCTCGCACTGCATCTGTCGCAGCCTGCCGTGTCGGGGCAGTTGCGGCTGTTGCAGGAAGACTTCGGCGAGCCGCTGTATCTGCGCGACGGGCGCGGCGTGCGCCTGACGCCCACCGGCGAGCAGTTGGCCGCCTACGCGGCGCGCCTGCGAGAGAACTGGCGCGATGCGCTGGCGTTTCGCGATGCGCTGCGCGGTCTGGAGCGCGGCACGCTGCGCATCGGCGCGAGCACGACGCCCGCGAGCTACCGGCTGCCGTATCTGGTCGCGGCGTTTCATCGGCGCTATCCGGACGTCAAGCTGGAAACCGCCAGCGGCAATACAGCGGACGTGGTGGCGATGCTCGGCGATCTCGATATCGCGCTGGTCGAAGGCCCGGTGGGCGCGCAATTGCCTGCCGATTGCGCCGTGCATCCGTGGCACGAAGACGAGATCGTGGCGATCGTGCCGCGCGGCCATGCGCTGGTTGAAGCTGCGGCCGCGGCGGCGGGCGGCCGCTGCGATCTGGCCGCGTTCGGCGACCTGCCGCTGGTCACCCGCGAAGACGGCTCGGGCGTGCGCCAGGTGGTCGAGCGCGCCTTTGCGCGCGCGGCAGTGCCGATGCGCGTCGCGCTCGAAATCGCGGGCGTGGAGGGCGTAAAGGAAGCGGTGCGCGCGGGCATGGGCATTGGCTTCGTGTCTGCGATGTCGATGCGGCACGAGGACGGCGCGCTCGCGCAGATCCGCATCGGGCCCCAACCGCTCGCGCGGCGCTTTTCGATCGTGGTGCCACACGCGGGAGCGGCTTCGCGCGTCGCCCAGCGCTTTCTTGAACTCTGCCTGCTGGACACGCCGGGCGAGAATGGCGCACATACTGATAACACCGCGGCTGGCACAAGGTTCCCGCCATAAATTAGGGGATTTCCACAATGGCGCTGGCTGCCGGGTCGGCGCAACATCCGGCCATCAATCGAACGGAACAAATCAAGCGCTCAGGCGCTTTTTTTCCACCGCGATTTGGAACCGGTTCCAAGCGACCACCGAACCTTGCTCGAAACGGAGCCGGCAGCAACAGGAAGACGACGATGGCGGAAGTAGCAATTGTGGCAAGCGCCTTTGGTGCGGGATCGATCTGGCGTGACGGCCATGCGGCGTGGTTGGGCGCGACGAAGACGGCCGGCGCGGGCGCGTTCGAAGTACGGCGCGAACTGATGCACGACGCCGATGCGCAACGCGGCGCGTTGCGCGCGCTCGGCACAGCGATTGCGGCTGCGGATCTGTGGCCGGTGTGGTCGACGCCCGACACGCTCTACGCCGATGATGGCGCACTAAACGAAGCCGAACTGCGCCTCGCTGTCGAATCGGGCCGGGCGCTCGGCGCGCGCTTCGTCAAGTTGCAACTCGGCGGCTTTGCGGGCGAGGCGCATCTGGCGCGGCTCGCGGCGGTTCTCGAAGAACTCGGCGTGAAGGGCACTGACAATGCAGCCCCGAACGCGCCGCGCGTGGTGGTCGAAAACGGCCAGCTCGAACAGGGCGGCAAGCTCGCGCAATTCACGGCGCTGTTCCGCGCGCTGCGCGCAGGCGGCGAAGACAAGCTGATCGGCATGACCTTCGATATCGGCAACTGGCAGTGGACCGGCGAAGCGCCGCTGATGGCCGCCGTTGCGCTCGCGCCGAACGTCGAATACATCCACTGCAAGGCGGTGCAAGGCGAGGGCGCGCGACGCTTCGCCCGCGCTCCCGCCGCCGACGATCCGCTGTGCAGGGCCGCACTGGCGCGCCTGCCTTCGGACGTGCCGCGCGGCATCGAATTTCCGTTCGACGAAGCGCGCATGCAGGAAGACGCCGCGCGCAATGTGGCGTGGCTCGCCTCGGCATAACCTGGGCAACGTGTCCAGGCTCGCGCCCCCGAATTCATCTTTTGCAGGAACGCATTCCATGACGCACTCACTCGATGTGATCACCTACGGCGAGGCCATGGCGATGTTCGTGGCCGCCGATACCGGCGCGCTGCACGACGTCGCGCGATTCATCAAGCGCGCGGCCGGCGCGGAACTGAACGTGGCGACCGGCCTCGCGCGGCTGGGCTTCAAGGTGGGCTGGATGAGCCGGTTGGGCGACGATTCGTTCGGCCGCTTCGTGCGCGGCGTGCTCGCCCAGGAAGGCATCGACGCGCAATGCGTCGAAACCGACACACGCTATCCCACCGGCTTCCAGCTCAAGTCGAAGACCGATGACGGCAGCGATCCCGCCGTCGAATATTTCCGTCGCGGCTCGGCGGCCAGCCATCTGTCGATCAGCGATTACAAGCGCGGCTATGTGCTGGGCGCGCGTCATCTGCATTTGAGCGGCGTGGCGCCCGCCATTTCGGCGACCTCGCGCGAACTCGCTTTCATGCTCGCGCGCGAGATGCGCGAAGCGGGCCGCACGATCAGCTTCGATCCGAATCTGCGCCCAACCTTGTGGGGTTCCGAAGCGGAGATGGTCGCGACGCTCAACGAGCTTGCGCGTTTCGCCGACTGGGTTCTGCCGGGCGTCAACGAAGGCCGCATTCTCACCGGCTCCGACGACCCCGAACTGATCGCACGTTTCTATCTGGAACGCGGCGCGCGCGGCGTGATCGTGAAGCTCGGCGCGCAGGGCGCGTACTTCGAGACGAACACGGGCGAGCGCGGCCATGTGCCGGCGCAGCGCGTCGATAAGGTCGTCGATACGGTGGGCGCGGGCGATGGCTTCGCGGTGGGCGTGGTGAGCGCGCTGCTCGAAGGCCGTGCGTTGCATCAGGCCGTCGCGCGCGGCAACCGCATCGGCGCGCTTGCGGTGCAGGTGATCGGCGATTCGGAAGGCCTGCCCACGCGTACGCAACTCGATGCGCTCGAAGCGCACGACCCACGCCACGCGCAAGCCCCCGCGTAACGCACAACGCATCACGCGCAGCAGACCGTACAGCAGCCCCACATTCCAACAGCAAGGAACGGCACCAGGCCCCGCAAGCCCAACATGCCGCCGACAGGAGACACCGATGACCTCAACCTCGCTTGCCCCGCGCCGCTGGTGGGCGATCATGCCGATCGTGTTCATCACGTACAGCCTCGCCTATCTCGACCGCGCGAACTACGGCTTCGCTGCGGCGGCGGGCATCAATCGCGATCTGGGCATCAGCCCCGGACTGTCTTCGCTGATCGGCGCGCTGTTCTTCCTCGGTTACTTTTTCTTCCAGTTGCCCGGCGCGGTCTACGCGGAACGACGCAGCGTGCGCAAGCTGGTGTTCGTGAGCCTGCTGCTGTGGGGCGGCTGCGCTTCGCTCACCGGCGTCGTCACCAATATTCCCTCGCTGATGGTGATCCGCTTCGTGCTGGGCGTGGTGGAGGCAGCCGTGATGCCCGCGATGCTCATCTACATCAGCAACTGGTTCACCCGATCCGAGCGCTCGCGCGCCAACACTTTTCTGATCCTCGGCAATCCGGTCACGGTGTTGTGGATGTCGGTGGTGTCGGGCTATCTCGTGCACAGCTACGGCTGGCGTCATATGTTCATCGCCGAGGGCGTGCCCGCCGTGGTCTGGGCGGTGTGCTGGTGGCTGCTGGTGCGCGACAAACCGGCGCAGGTCAAATGGCTCTCCAACGACGAAAAGCGCGCACTCGACGCCGCGATGCGCGCCGAACAGGCCGCCATCAAGCCCGTGAAAAACTACGCCGAAGCGTTCCGCTCGCCGGCCGTGATCCTGCTGTGCGCGCAGTATTTCTGCTGGAGTATCGGCGTATACGGCTTCGTGTTGTGGCTGCCGTCGATCGTCAAGAACGGCTCGTCGCTGGGCATGGTCGAGACGGGCTGGCTCTCGGCCATGCCGTATCTCGCTGCTACCATCGCGATGCTCGGCGCGTCGTGGGCCTCGGACAAGCTCAATAACCGCCGCGCCTTCGTGTGGCCGTTCCTGCTGATCGGCGCGATGGCTTTCGCGGGCTCGTACGCGGTGGGCGCGACCCACTTCTGGACCTCGTACGCGCTGCTGGTGGTCGCGGGCGCGGCAATGTACGCGCCGTATGGCCCGTTCTTCGCGATCGTGCCGGAGCTGCTGCCGAAGAACGTCTCGGGCGGTGCGATGGCCCTCATCAACAGCATGGGCGCGCTCGGCTCGTTCGTGGGCTCGTACGTGGTCGGCTATCTGAATGGCGCGACCGGCACGCCTGCGGCATCCTACGCGTTCATGAGCGCGGCGCTGCTGGTGTCGGTGGGCCTGACGCTGGCCGTGAAACCGCGCCGCGACGCCGCCGCTGGCTATGCCGCGCCCGCGCATGGTAAATAACGCAATCGATAGTGCAATCGACAACGCAATTGATAACGCAATCGAACGAACGGAAAAACGCGCACCTATGAAGCAGAAAATCGTGGCCTACAAGACCTTGCCCGCCGATGTCGCCGACTATCTGCGCGAGCATGCCGAAGTCGTCTTCGTCGACGCAAGCGATACGCAGGCCTTGAGCGCCGCGCTCAAGGATGCCGACGGTGCGATCGGTGCGAGCGTCAAGGTCACGCCGGCGATGCTCGACGGCTCGCGCATCAAGGCGCTGTCGACTATCTCGGTGGGCTTCGACCAGTTCGACGTGGCCGATCTCACGCAGCGCGGCATCGTGCTCGCGCACACGCCCGACGTGCTCACCGAATCGACGGCAGATACCGTGTTCTCGCTGATTCTCGCCAGCGCCCGCCGCGTGGTCGAACTGGCCGAGTGGGTCAAGGCCGGCGAGTGGAAGGCGAGCATCGGTCCCGCGCATTTCGGCGTGGACGTGCAGGGCAAGACGCTCGGCATCGTCGGGCTGGGCCGCATCGGCGGCGCGGTCGCGCGGCGTGCGGCGCTCGGCTTCAACATGCGGGTGCTCTACACCAACCGCAGCCCGAACGAAACCGCCGAGCGCGAATACGGCGCACGCCGGGTCGAACTCGACGAACTGCTCGCGGTGTCGGATTTCGTCTGCCTGCAGGTGCCGCTCACTGACGCCACGCGTCATATGATCGGCGCGCCGCAGTTCGCGAAGATGAAGAAGAGCGCGATCCTCATCAACGCCTCGCGCGGCGCGACCGTCGACGAAAAGGCGCTGATCGCCGCGCTCGAAGCGGGCACGATCCACGGCGCGGGCCTCGACGTGTTCGAGCGGGAACCAGTCGATCCGGCTTCGCCGCTGCTGCGCATGCCGAACGTGGTGGCGCTGCCGCATATCGGCTCCGCCACGCACGAGACGCGTCACGCAATGGCGCGCAACGCGGCGGAAAACCTCGTTGCCGCGCTCGCGGGCACGCTGCGCACGAACATCGTCAACCGCGAGGTGCTGGCGAAATGACGGTGGAGTCGAGCAGCCCGAGCGCAGAAGGCACGCGCCGCGCGACCATCAGCGACGTCGCGCGCGAAGCGGGCACGGGCAAGACCAGCATTTCGCGCTATCTGAACGGCGAGTTGTCGGTGCTCTCGCCGGACCTGCGCGCGCGTATCGAGGCGGCCATCGAACGGCTCGACTACCGGCCCAACCAGATGGCGCGCGGCCTCAAACGCGGGCGCAACCGGCTGCTCGGCCTGCTGCTCGCGGATCTGGCGAATCCGTATTCGGTCGAAGTGCTGCAAGGCGTGGAAGCGGCCTGCCACGCGCTCGGCTATATGCCGCTCATCTGCCACGCCGCCAATGAAGTCGATATGGAGCGTCGCTACCTGCAGTTGCTGACGACGTATCGCGTGGAAGGCGTGATCGTCAATGCGCTGGGCGTGCGCGAATCGATGCTCAAGCCGGTGGGCAGCGGCGGCATTCCCGCCGTGCTGGTCGACCGCACCGTCGATGGTCTCGACGCCGATATGGTCGGTCTCGACAATGCAGCGGCCGTGCGCCAGGGCGTGCGGCATCTGATCGAGCGCGGCTACAACGACCTCGTGTTCGTGGTGCAGCCGTTCGAACACGTGAGTTCGCGGCGCGAGCGCGAAGCGGCGTTTCGCGCGGCCACGCAGGGCGAGCAGGCCGCGCACAGCACGCATGTGCTCGATCTGCGCGAGGAAGAGGGCGTTGATGCCTCGCTTGCAGCGCTCGATCTCTATCTCGCCGATGCAGCCAAACGCGGCGCCCGCTGCGCGCTGTTCGCGGCCAATGCGCCGGTGGCGCTGCGTCTCGCGCTGCATCTGAAGGCGAAACTGGGCGCGCACTGGCAGCAGCAGGTCGCACTGATCGCCATCGACGATCCCGAATGGGCCGAGCTGGCCGGCATCACCACGATCCGCCAGCCAACGCGCGAAATCGGCTATCGCGCGGTCGAATTCCTGCACGAGCGCATCGAAGGGGCGGCGCCTGCCGCGCGCGCTGCGGCGTTTGCCGGCGAGCTGGTGGTGCGCGCTTCCACGCTGGGTTGACATCGACATAGAGCCGTGCCGCGCGCAGCCGCCGCTGCGCGATCGGCTTATTTTCTGCGATGATGCGGGCTGCGGCGTGCGACATGAATGAACATGGATGATTTTGTGCGCGCGCCGGACGTCACAAGGAACCCCATGCACGTAGATCCGGTCACGCTAGTCTGCCTTTCGCTCGCGACGCTTTTCGTCGCCTTTTTGCCGATTTCGCTTTATCGCCGCTTGCGCCGGCCCTTCCAGTTCGACTGGCGCGACACCATCGCCGGGATCGCCATTTTTGCGCTGTTTGCTACCGTCATCGAGCGCGCGCTCAACGGCTTCCTGCTGCACGAAAACGCCCAGACGGCGGAACTGCTCACCCATCCCATCGCCTTCGTGGCCTACGGCGCGCTCGTTGCGGGCGTGTGCGAGGAAGTCGGGCGCTATATCGCCATGCGCATGCTGGCGCGGCGTGGCGGGCGCCTGCCCGGATTGTCCAACACGCCGCCGAAGGACAGCACGGGTCTCGCTTACGGCATCGGTCATGGCGGCGCGGAAGCGTGGTTCGTCGGCGTGCTGGTGCAACTGCAGTGGATCTTTTTCGCGGTACTCGCCAATCGTGGCGACCTCGATACGCATCTGACCAACCTGACGATGGATTCGGTGCTGCGCGTGCATCTGATCCTCGCCACGCTTTCGCCGCTGCATGCGGGCGTGTTCGCGCTCGAACGCACGGCGGCTCTGGTGTTCCAGATCGGGCTTTCGGTGCTGATGTGGCGCGGCGTGCAGGCGGGCCGCAAAGCCATCCTGCCGATCGCGATTCTCGTCCACGCGCTAATCGACGTGCCCGCAGCGATGTTCCAGGCGCGCCTCGTGCCGCTCGTCGCCGTGGACGCGCTCTATGTGTCGCTGGCGATCGTCGCCGCCATCGTGCTGTTCAAGACCTGCGGGCCGCGCCGCAGCCAGACGCGCGCGGCCTGAGGGCAACGCCCGCGCCAGCTTTGCACTGGCGCGGCGACGCAGCCTCGGGTACGCTTCGGCGCTACCTCGAAACCCTATCCTGAGAGCCCGGATTCCGGGCACAACCGCGCGATGGAAGACTATCTGTTTGAATGCGCGAGCGCCGATATCGAGCAGCTCGCGCGCGTGATCGCCGATCTGTTCCCCGAGCAGACGCGTTTTGCCGAGCAAGCTGCCGAAAACGGCACGCCGCAACTGGTCGTGCATTGGGTGGCGATGCGCATGGGCACGGCCGCGCGCCGCATGACGCTGACGGTAGCGATCGCGCCGGCCGCGCTGGCGCGCTATCGCGCCTTGCCAGCGCGCATGCGTTCGCGCAGCTTTGCGGTGCTGCACGCCTACGTGGAAGCGACGATCGGCTCGCTCGAAGAGCAGCACGCGAAGGGCGAGGAAACGCCGCGCGACGTCACGCTCGATCTCGACGAGGAATTCGCCTGAGACGCCGAAGACGCGCCTGAAAGACGCGCTTGAGTGCGTAGTGCGGATCAATCGGCCAGGCGATACACCTTCGCGAAACGCGCAGCCTTCACGACGCCGAAATCGCCGGGCGCGTACTGCATGACCCAGTCGCCAGCCTCGCCGTGCAGGCGGTCGCCGCCCGCCGAGCGCACGATCGTGAACGGCTCATCCATGCGCTTGGCGAGCACCACGCCCGGACGGTTGCGATAGGTGCCAGGCGCGCCGTGCGCGAGTGCGGCGTCGGCGGGCAGATACTTCGGATCAAAACGCTCGCGCGACACGACCCAGCGCTCGCCGGTGGCGCCGGTGATGATGGCGTCGCCGGGTGCGTAGCGGTTCGGGCCTTCGAGGCTCATCAGCTCGCCCGGTGCAGCGGCGAATTCGACGGTGACGGTTTCGTCCTTGACCACACGTTGTGCGGCGCAATCGACGGCGAGGTCGAGTTGAGTCAGTTCGATCATGGTGGGAGTGGCGGACCTGCCGCAAAAGGCTTCGATTCGCATCGACTTGGTTCGATGCAGGAAAACTGCCTGAAATATAGGCTCAAGCTGCAGCTAACTCCAGCCTATACCAGGGCCAAACAAAACAGCACGACAAAAAGCACGATGGCCGGGCAATCTGCCCGGCCATCGTGCGGTCCGCAAGCGTACCTTGAAATTGCGCGCCACGCGAGGCGACGCGCGTTTTTTCCCGAACTTTACTGCGCTGCCGGAGCGCTGGCTGCAGCGGCGTCGCTGGCCGCGGCGGCCGGGGCCTTGGCCTTCGGCTTCATCTTGTGCTTCGGATGCTGCGCTGCCGGACCCTTCGGACCATGTTCCGGGTGACGGAAGGTGGTATCCGCAAGCTTCTTCTGTTCCGGCGAGAAGCTGGTGTACAGCGGTTCGAAGGCCGTGACGAGCTTTTGCATGTCGTCGGCGTGCGCCTGGGTGATCTGGGCGTACTGCTTCATGTCGTCGAGCGCGTTACGTTGCGCTTCGCCTTCCACGCGCTGCTTGTACAGATCGGCCATGGTCTGGCCGTTGCTGCGCATGACATCGGCGAACGTCTTCCATTGCGGCTCTTGATCGGCGGTGATCTTCAGCGCCGAATGCAGATACGCGATGCGCTCTTCCACGCGCTCCTGATGCTGCGCGGCGCGTACATCGGCGCTCGATGCGGCTGCGGCGATCGGCGTGGACGAAGCTGCGGTCTGCGCGACGGCGCCTTGTGCGAAGGCGGCGCTCATCGTGAGCGTAGCGGCAAGGATGACAAAAGCTTTCTTCATTGTTGCTCCTTGAATCTTCATTTCGTAGCGAGATTGTGGCTATTCGTAGCTATCTGGTAGCAAGGCAGACGCAAGACCAAGGTGGGTACAAACGGCTTGCAGGCGTTATTAGTACCACGTTATCAAGACAAAACGGCCGCGATGCCACAACTGCTTACAAACGAAACGCCCAGAAATAAGCTGAAACACGTCGCTTTGCACGGGGGATGCACAGGCGATAATGGCACGTCGCTTTTTGACGCCCGTTCCACCGCCTTGATGCTTCAGGAGCCGTCCCAACGATGAGACCGCCGCGCCTCGACCAACTCGACGACCTCGATCGCAGCCTCGTTGCGCTGCTGCAGGAGAACGCCCGCGAAAGCGTGGCGAATCTCGCGCGCCAGCTGGACGTCGCGCGCACCACGGTGCTCGCGCGCATCGCGCGGCTCGAACGTTCACAGGTGATCGCGGGCTACGGCGTGCGGCTCGGTCAGGATGTGCTCGACGCGAGCCTGCAGGCGTGGGTCGGCCTCATCATCGCGCCGCGCCACGGTCCCGATGTGCAGAAGCGGCTGGGCAAGATGCCCGAAGTGCAATTGCTCTGCGCGGTGAGCGGCGAATACGACTATGTCGCGTGGTTACGCGCCGATTCGCCCGAGCGGCTGAACGAACTGCTCGATCAGATCGGCGGCATGCAGGGCGTCGAGCGCACGACCACTTCGATCGTGCTGGCGCGCAAGATCGATCGCGGCACGGTGACACCCTGAGCAGCGCCTTGTGAGCGGCACTGTTAACACGATTTTTATAGCTTTTCGTCATTTCGACCAAAACTATCGTCAATATGACGAAAAGCTACGTCGAAGCGCATCATTTTGTGCCTATGATCTGATTTTGCACCTCCCTAGACTGTAGCCGAGCGGGCGCGGCAAGGCCCCCGACCACAAAACTCGAATAAGGAGATGCAAGATGAAAGTCGCTATCGCAGGCGCCGGCCTGATCGGCCACACCATTGCACACATGCTGCGCGAAACCGGCGACTACGAGGTAGCCGCGTTCGACCGCGATGCGCGCGCGCTCGAAGCACTCGCCGCGCAGGGCATCCCCACCGTCCGGGTCGATTCTGGCGACGCCGCCGCGTTGCGCGGTGCGCTCGAAGGCTACGATGTGCTTATCAACGCGCTGCCGTATTACCTCGCGGTGAACGTGGCATCGGCGGCGAAAGGCGCGGGCGTTCACTACTTCGATCTGACCGAGGACGTGCGCGCAACCCACGCCATCCGCGCGCTCGCCGATGGAGCGGATCACGCCTTCATGCCGCAGTGTGGCCTCGCGCCAGGCTTTATCGGACTCGCCGCCCATGCCCTCGCGAGCCGCTTCACCGAGATCCGCGAAGTGAAGATGCGCGTGGGCGCGCTGCCGCAGTTCCCCACCAACGCGCTCAAATACAACCTCACCTGGAGCGTGGACGGCCTCATCAACGAATACTGCCAGCCCTGCGAAGCGATCCGCGATGGCCGCACGCAATGGGTCCAGCCGCTCGAAGGTCTGGAGCACTTTTCGCTCGACGGCGTGGAGTACGAAGCATTCAATACCTCGGGCGGTCTGGGCACCTTGTGCGAGACGCTTGCGGGCCGCGTGGAGTCGCTCGACTACAAGTCGGTGCGCTATCCGGGCCACCGCGCGCTGATGCAGTTCCTGCTCGAAGACCTGCGTCTGTCCGGCGACCGCGATGTGCTCAAGTCGATCATGCGGCGCGCGATTCCCGCCACGGAGCAGGACGTCGTGCTGATCTTCATGACCGTCACGGGCATGCGCCACGGCCAGCTGGTTCAGGAAGTCTTCACGCGCAAGATCTTCGCGAAGACAGTGTGCGGCGTGCCGATGAGCGCGATCCAGATCACCACGGCGGGCGCGATGTGCGCCGTGCTCGATCTGTTCCGCGAAAAGAAGCTGCCGCAGGCGGGTTTCGTGCGCCAGGAGCAGGTGGCGCTGTCGGACTTTCTCGCCAACCGCTTCGGCCAGGTGTATGAAGGCGCCACGCTGGATTCGTTCGCGCCGGTGGCCGTGGTCTGAAGGCTGCCGGGAGCGATCGAATCGACTCAGGAAGCGCCCGCCAGCCGTTGCAACAACGCGTCGTAATCGGCTTGCGTGGGCGCGGTCGTATCGAACACGATCAGGTCGTCCCGTTGTGCGCCTTCGGGTTCGAAGCGCCGTTGCCGGTACTCGTCCCAATGCGCGAGTTTCCAGTCGTCGCCGGGATGCGCGCGCGCGACGATGCGCTGTTGCGCCGTCTGCTCGTCGGCGCACACCCACACGGCGGCGAGCGCCACATCCTCAGCCACGCCCAGCCACTGCCGATCCAGCAGCCGCCGCTCGCGCACTTCGCGCGAGAGCGGCCCGACCGCGAGCACGCTCACACCCAGCGCGAGATTTTCGCGTGCGGTGTCGAGCATGCCCTGGTATTCGGGATCGCGCAGATGATGGAGAAAGAGCGGACTGTCGCGGTCATGCGGATCCTGACCGAGCGCCGCGAGCGTAGCGGCGCCGGTACGTCCGTAGAGCGTGTCCTTGTCGAGCAGGCAGAACGGCTCGCCCGTCGCGCGGGCAAGCGGGCCAATCAGATGTTTGGCAAGCGAAGTCTTGCCGGTGCCGGCGTGTCCGCAGAAGAAAACCAGCCGTGTCACGTACGCCGATCCAGGGTTTATTCAGGGGGTTGCGCGCCGTTGTCGCCGTTGAGGAGCTTGCCGTTGGCGTCGAGCCACATCACGTTGATGATGCCGAAGCCAAGCGCCACGCCGATGCCGAGTATCCACGTGAAATACCACATCACTTGCGTCCTCCCTGGTTTGACGGGATGAAGCGGCGCAATTGCGTGCGGAACAGCGTCCCGAACCTGCGCCAGTTCCCGCAGCATATACCATCGCCGCCGGCATGCCCGGAATGTGCGCCGCCCGGCGCGGCGGGCAGCGCGCGTGCGGTTATGATGGGCGCTCTCAGGTCCGCCGCACGTAATCTGAAACAAGCCAGACGCAAGTCGTCAGAGAGCCGACAAAGGGGAGAGCGCCCATGCCGCTGCGCGTATGCAAAGAGCGTCACCGTTCGTGGGGCGTTGCGCCCGTTGCGGCACTGGCCGCCGCCATGGCGCTGGCATTGGCGCTGGGCGGTTGCGCCGAAGAGCGCGCGCCGCCCGTGCCGTTCAAACCGGTACCCGAATCCCGCATCCAGAAACCCGGCTACACCGCGCCGGGCGAAGGCCTCGTCGCCATGGACGTGCGGCGCGAGCGCATCCGCGACGTCATCGTTAAATTTCGCGACGCGCGCGTCTACATCGACGGCGAAGAAGTCACCGACCTCATGGACGGCGAGCACGTCACGTTCTACCTGAAGCCGGGCGTCCACCGCATTGGCGTGACGACGCAGTTCGATCCGGTCATCGAATTGCGTTTCCTGGTCGATCCGCGCTACACGAATCGCGCGAGCGTAACGTTCGACAAGGATCATCGGATCGGCATCCGGCGCGTCGCGCAATAGGCGGCGGCGCTTCCCTTAGGCTCGCCACGGCGCTTTGCGCGCCCGCAACTTTCACGATGCTTTCAATGGCGGTCTCTGGGCGACCCGGCACCGCGTTTGCTATGCGCCTTGCGGAACCGCCTCGGCGCGCGAAGGTCGATGCAACGCTTACACTTGGCGACCGCTTTCAGAATCAACGTCAGCGAATCAACGTCAGCGAATCAACTTCAGGACAGGCGGCGCAGCGGCATTGCGGCGCGCCGCCGGGACGAATCCGAACATGCTCATCAATTGCGCTGCATATCAGAGCGGCAAGAAACTGGCCGATATTCAGGTCGAGGCCATCAGCGACTATCTGCAGAAGCCCGAATGCTTCGTCTGGGTCGCGCTCAAGGATCCGGACGCGGGCGAAATGGCCGCGATGAAGGAAGAGTTCGATCTGCACTCGCTGGCAATCGAAGACGTCATGAACGGCCGGCAGCGCCCCAAGATCGAGGAGTACGGCGACACGCTGTTCGCGGTGTTCCATACGATCGAGATCGACGGCGACGGCGAGATCATTACCGGCCAGGTCAACGTCTTCGCCGGGCCGAATTTCGTGCTCTCGGTGCGCCATCGCGCCCAGCAGGGCTTCCAGGAGGTGCGCGCGCGCTGCGAGCGCGAACCGGAGCTGCTCAAGGAAGGTTCCGGCTTCGTGCTGTATGCGCTGATGGACAGCGTGGTCGACCGCTACGCGCCGGTGCTCGAAGCGCTTTCCAGCGAGATCGAAGAGCTCGAAGACCGCATTTTCGAGAAACACTCGCTCGCACAGTCGCGCGCCATCATCGAGGATCTGTACTCGCTCAAGCGCCGCCTCGTGATCCTGCAGCATCACATCACGCCGCTCGTCGATGCGGTGGGCAAGCTGGTGGGCGGCCGCATCCCGCAGGTGTGCCTGGGCATGCAGGCCTATTACCGCGACGTGTACGACCATCTGGTGCGCATCTCCAACATGATCGACGCGCGTCGCGAAATGATCGTCACGGCCATCCAGGTGAATCTCGGCATGATCTCGCTGGCCGAAAACGAGGTGACCAAGCGGCTCGGTTCCTTTGCCGCATTGTTCGCCGTCCCGACCATGATTGCGGGTATCTACGGGATGAACTTCGAGCACATTCCGGAGCTACATTTCAAGTACGGCTATGAAGTCTGTCTCGCCGTGATGGCGATCATCGACATCGTGCTGTACATCCTGTTCCGTCGCGGCGGCTGGCTCTGATAGTCTGCAGCTCCGCAGGTGCTTCATCAAATGCTGCATCGCAGCGCGTCAAAAGCGATTCCCAAACGCAACGCGCTGAGCACGATGCAGCAACTCGCGGTAAATTGACACCGCGTGCACGCGGCCCCGGAGAATGGGCCGCCCGAAAACGTTTGCGCATAAGCAGAAATGCGGCCCACCCGGGCCAGACAACTGGAGACTCCAAAGATGAACTCCCGCATTCGCCGTCGCTTTCTTTGTACCGCTGCTGCACTTCTCGCTGTTTCGGCACTGCCGCTTTCGGCGCATGCCCAGGCCGCCGGCCACAAGCCCAAGGTCGCCCTCGTCATGAAGTCGCTCGCCAACGAGTTCTTCCTCACCATGGAGAACGGCGCGAAGGACTATCAAAAGCACAACGCCGGTGAGTTCGACCTGATCACCAACGGCATCAAGAACGAAACCGATACCGCCGCGCAGATCCAGATCGTCGAGCAGATGATCGTCTCGAAGGTGGACGCCATCGTGCTCGCGCCTGCCGATTCCAAGGCGCTCGTGCCCGTGGTGAAGAAGGCCGTGGATGCGGGCATCATCGTGGTCAATATCGACAACCGGCTCGATCCCGACGTGCTCAAGTCGAAGAACCTGAACGTGCCCTTCGTCGGCCCAGATAACAAGAAGGGCGCGCGTCTGGTCGGCGACTACCTCGCCAAAAAGCTCAAGTCGGGCGATCAGGTCGGCATCATCGAAGGCGTGTCGACCACAACCAACGCGCAGCAGCGCACGGCCGGCTTCAAGGACGCGATGGACGCGCTCGGCGCGAAGATCGTCTCCACGCAGTCGGGCGAGTGGGAAATCGACAAGGGCAACGCCGTGGCCTCGGCCATGCTCAACGAGTATCCCGAGCTGAAGGCGCTGCTGTGCGGTAACGACAACATGGCGATCGGCGCGGTGTCGGCCGTGCGCGCGGCGGGCAAACAGGGCAAGGTCTACGTGGTCGGCTACGACAACATCGACGCCATCAAGCCGATGCTCAAGGACGGCCGCGTGCTCGCCACCGCCGACCAGTACGCCGCCAGGCAGGCCGTGTTCGGCATCGACACGGCGCTCAAGGCGATCAAGGAGCACAAGAAGCAGGCCGATCTCTCGGGCGTGGTCGAAACCCCGGTCGTGCTGGTCACGAAGTAAGCCGGCGGAGCAAGCCCGCGTGCGGGCATGGTGAAAGGCCGGGAAGGCACAAAGTATGCATGCCGAATCGTTCGGCACGCCTTCCGGCCTTCGTTTTCACTGGACCGTCAAACCGGGCTGGCTGGCCCGGCGCCTTGCGGACGGGCTCGCGCAGGTCAGTCGCGCAGAACTCGGGTGAGACTTGTGTAATAAACCGCTCAAGAAAAGCGATGGGCCGCCGTTATTCGTAGCGTGATGGCTGCGTGAGCAAGGTTGAACGACCGCGCCGCCAACGGCGGACCGTCCGAACGACGTGCGCCGGCTTGTGAATAGGGCGGGCCAGCGCGTACCGCGCGCCGGCAGCGCCCTTTTTGTGCGGATCGTACAACAGCGCCGAAGGCGGCCCTGGCAGCGCGACTACAGGATCGTGATGGAAGCAATTGCCCCCGAAGCACAGTCACCCGCATCCGCCGAAGGCGTGGTGCTCACGGTGACGGGCGTCGGCAAGACCTACGAGCAGCCGGTGCTCGCCGACGTGAGCCTCGCGCTGCGCGCGGGAGAGGTGCTTGCGCTCACGGGCGAGAACGGCGCGGGCAAGAGCACGCTGTCGAAGATCGTCGGCGGGCTGGTCTTGCCCACGCACGGCAGCATGACGCTGATGGGACGCCCCTACACGCCTGCGAGCCGCAAGGAAGCAGAAGCGCTGGGTGTGCGCATGGTCATGCAGGAGCTCAACCTCCTGCCTACGCTTTCGGTCGCCGAGAACCTGTATCTGAATCATCTGCCGCGCGCCAGGGCGCTCGGCTGGACCGGCTGGATCGATCGCACGCGTCTGCGCGAGGATGCGCGCGCGGCGATGGCGCAGGTGGGGCTCGACGCGATCGACCCGGACACGCCGGTCGGCGAGCTGGGCATCGGCCATCAGCAACTGGTGGAGATCGCCCGCAACCTGATCGGCACCGAGGGCGCGCCGCTGCGCGTGCTGATCCTCGACGAGCCGACCGCAATGCTCACGGGCCGCGAAGTCGAGCTGCTGTTCGAGCAGATCGCGCGGCTCAAGGCGCGCGGCGTGGCGCTGGTCTACATCTCGCACCGGCTCGAAGAGCTGGAGCGGATTGCCCAGCGCGTGGCCGTGCTGCGCGACGGCCGCCTCGTGCGCGAAGACGCGATGGCGAACCTCACGCCCGATCGCATCGTCGCGCTGATGGTGGGACGCGAACTGGGCGAGCAGATCGACCTGGGCGAGCGGCGCATCGGCGCGCCGCTGCTGAAGGTCGATGGACTCGGGCGCGCGAATGTCGTACGCGACGTCTCCTTCGAGGTGCGCGCGGGTGAGATTTTTGGCGTCTCGGGCCTGATAGGCGCGGGACGCACGGAGTTGATGCGCCTGATTTACGGCGCCGATGTAAAGGATCGCGGCACGGTCTCGCTTGCGGGCGTGCCGGGCGAGGCGCCCGAGCCTGTGCAGATCGGCTCGCCAGTGGATGCGGTCCGGCTGGGCATTGCGCTGATCACCGAGGACCGCAAGGGCGAAGGCTTGTTGCTGCCGCAGCCGATCGCCGCGAACGTGTCGCTAGGTAATATCGGCGCGGTGTCGCGCTACGGCGTGGTGGATTCGGCGCGCGAAAACGCGCTGGCTCGCGCACAGATCGACGCGATGCGTATTCGCACGGCGGGACCGGGGCAGGCGGTGGGCGAGCTCTCGGGCGGCAACCAGCAGAAGGTCGTGATCGGACGCTGGCTTGCGCGTCGCGAGTCGAACGACGTGCGCGTGCTGCTGTTCGACGAGCCCACGCGCGGCATCGACGTGGGTGCGAAGTTCGACATCTACGCGCTCATGGGAGCGCTCGCCCGCGAAGGCCGCGCGTTGGTGGTGGTGTCGAGCGATCTGCGCGAGCTGATGCTGATCTGCGACCGCATCGGCGTGATGTCGGCGGGGAAGATGACGGCGGTATTCGCGCGCGGCGAGTGGACCCAGGACAAGCTGCTCGGTGCAGCGTTCGCGGGCTATCGCGCCGACGACGCGCTGCTGGCCGACGCCGCCGATCTGCCCGATCCGCAAACCGTGGTGGCAGGCGATCTACAACAGAATGCCGGGCAGCGTAGCGAGCAGGGACTGGAAGCAGGACCCCAGGCAGGACCCCATGCAGGACCAGGAGGAAGCGCTTCATGACGAATCAACCGTTGCGCGAACAACCAACGCCGCCGACGCCCGCCAACGAAGCGCCAGGTGTGGCGCGCCTCGCGAGCGGCAAGCCGGCGGGCACGCGTTTCGGCCTGTCGAACTATCTCGGGCTGGCGCTCGCGCTGGTGGCGATGATCGTCCTGTTTTCGCTGCTGAGTTCGCACTTTCTGACCTACGATACGTTCAGCACGATCGCGAACCAGATTCCCGATCTCGTTGTGATGTCGGTGGGCATGACCTTCGTGCTGATCATCGCGGGCATCGATCTGTCGGTGGGCTCGGTACTTGCGCTCGGCGCTTCGGTGGTGAGCGTGGCCGCGCTCAAGTGGGGCCTCGGGCCGTTGCCTTCGGCGCTGCTCGGCCTGCTGGCCGCGGCCCTGACGGGCACGCTCACGGGCGCGGTGACGGTGGGCTGGCGCATTCCGTCGTTCATCGTTTCGCTGGGTGTGCTGGAGGCCGCGCGCGGTCTCGCGTACCAGATGACGAATTCGCGCACCGCCTATATCGGCGATGCGTTCGACTTCCTGTCGAATCCGATCGCGTTCGGCATCTCGCCCGCGTTCCTGATCGCCGTCGTGGTCATGGTGATCGCGCAGCTGGTGCTCACCCGCACGGTGTTCGGCCGCTACCTGATTGGTATCGGTACCAACGAGGAAGCCGTGCGGCTCGCGGGCGTCGATCCGCGCCCGTACAAGATTCTGGTGTTCGCGCTGATGGGCGCCCTGTCGGGACTGGCGGCGCTGTTCCAGGTGTCGCGTCTCGAAGCCGCCGATCCGAACGCGGGCGTCGGCCTCGAACTGCAGGTGATCGCGGCGGTGGTGATCGGAGGCACCAGCCTGATGGGCGGCAGAGGATCGGTGATCAGCACGTTCTTCGGCGTGTTGATTATTTCGGTATTGGCGGCGGGGCTGGCGCAGATCGGCGCGAACGAGCCGACCAAACGCATCATCACCGGCGCGGTGATCGTGGTGGCGGTGGTGCTCGACACGTATCGTAGCAACCGGCGCAGCAAGCGCAGAAGCGCCGGCAAATGATGAACGCGCAGGAACAAGAGCAACAAACGCATTAGAAATAGCGCATCAGGAAAGCGGTAAATGCGACGTAGCAGACGATGGCAGGCTTGCGGACCGGCAGCGGGCAGATCGTCGCGAACATCGCGGGAATCACAGCAATAAGAACGTAACGAGGGCGCGTCCGCGGAGCAGACCAGCAGCACCAGCGTGGACGCCGGGAGCAATCGCCGTGTGTACGGCGGCAGCAGTAAAAAACGTGCAGGACGAAGCAGGAGCAACAGAAAAATGGCGACGATCAAAGATGTGGCCGCCGTGGCGGGGGTGTCTTTCACGACGGTGTCGCATGTGGTGAACAATTCGCGGCCCGTTTCCGCGGAGGTGAGGGCCAAGGTCGAGCAGGCGATCCGCGACCTCAACTACGTGCCCTCGGCCGTGGCGCGCTCGCTCAAGGCGCGCTCGACCGCGACCATCGGGCTCGTCGTGCCCAACGGCACGAACCCGTATTTCGCCGAACTCGCGCGCGGCGTCGAGGACGGCTGCGCGCAGAAAGGCTACTGCGTTTTCTTCTGCAATTCGGACGACGATCCCGTCAAGCAGCGCAACTATCTGCGCGTGCTGCAGGAAAAGCGTATCGACGGGCTGATCGTGGCCTCGGCCGGCGATGATGCCGTGCTCGCCGCGACGCTTGGCGCCACGCGCGAGCCGATCGTGGTGGTGGACCGCAACATCGAAGGCCTCGACGCCGATCTCGTGCAGATCGATCACGAGCGCGGCGCGTGGCTCGCGACGCGCCACCTGATCGAACTGGGCCATTCGAATATCGGCTGCATCACGGGACCCGTCACGACGGCGGTGAGTGCGATGCGGATGCACGGCTTCCTGCGCGCGATGGCCGAACGCGGCATCGCGATCGCGCCGGGCGCGATCGTGGAGGCGGATTTTTCGGGCGCGGGCGGTTACCGCGCGGCGGCGCAGCTGTTCGACACCGTGCGCCCGAGCGCGATTTTCGCGGGCAACGACATGATGGGCATCGGCGCGCTGCGCGCCGCCGCCGAACGCGGCCTGCGCGTGCCCGCGGATGTGTCGATCATCGGCTTCGACGATATCGAGCTGGGGCATTTCACGTGGCCCGCGCTCTCGACCGTCGGCCAGCCGGCGCGCGCGCTCGGCGAGATGGCGGCGCTCACGCTGATCGAGCGTATCGGCGCGGCGGAGCGCGAGCGCTCCAGCGTGAAGGTGCAACGGCGTGTGATGACGCCGCAGCTTCTGCAACGCGAATCGACTGCGCCGTGGAGCGGCAACACTGAGGCAGAGTCCGAGCAGGACGCCGAACCGGAGCCTGCCTCGCTGGCTGCCTGACAACGGGCTTCGCCTCGAAGTCCGCCAGCGCCCGCCGCGCGGCTTGTCGGCGCAACACCGTAGAGGAGATCACAAGGTGGCGACGAACGAAGCGAAGCGTGGCGGCGCCCCGACGCCGGCTCATCACCCGGATGCGGCGGCGCCAGCGCGCGTCGCCGTAGTCGGCAGTCTCAACATGGATCTGGTGGCCCGCGCGCCGCGTCTGCCGCGTGCGGGCGAAACGCTCGCGGGCAGCGCGTTCGTGCAGGTGGCGGGCGGCAAGGGCGGCAACCAGGCCGTGGCGGCAGCGCGACTGGGCGCGCAGGTGGCGATGATCGGCTGCGTCGGCAACGATGCCAATGGCGAGCGCCTGCGCGCCGGGTTGCTGGCCGAAGGCATCGACTGCGGCGCACTCGACACCTCGCCCGCAGCGCCCACCGGCGTCGCGCTGATCGTGGTGGACGATGCAAGCCAGAACGCGATCGTTATCGTCGCGGGCAGCAACGGCGAAGTGACGCCCGCCACGCTGGCGCGTCACGAAGCGGTGCTCGCAGCGGCGCAAGTCGTTGTATGTCAGCTGGAGACGCCGCCCGACGCCGTTCACGCAGCGCTCGCCACGGCGCACCAGTCCGGCAAGATCACGATCCTCAATCCCGCACCGGCAACCGGGCCGCTGCCGCAAGCGTGGTTGCCGCTCGTCGATTACCTCGTGCCGAATGAGCTCGAAGCGGCCGCGCTGACCGGCTTGCCCGTAACGACGCCCGCTGAAGCCGCACGCGCTGCTCGCGCCTTGCGTGAGGCAGGCGCGCGCAATGTGCTGATCACGCTGGGGGCGCAGGGCGTGTGCGCGTTGCTCGACGAGGCGCCGGATGCAACGCGCCATTGGCCGGCGCCCAAAGTCGCGGCGATCGACACGACCGCCGCAGGCGACACTTTCGTCGGCGCGCTGGCCGCGCAACTGGCCGCCGGCGAAGCGCCCGAAACCGCGATCCCGTTTGCACTGCGCGCGGCGTCGATCTCGGTCACGCGGGCGGGCGCGCAGCCCTCCATCCCGACGCTCGCCGAGCTGCGCAGTTAAGCGTCTGCTACGTTCTCGAACAATCGAAAGTAACAGACAGCTATTTGTAATTGTTGCAGCGTGCATCTCGCCGATTTCTTCATACCATATAACAATTTCAAGTCGCTCAAACGTTTGCCGTAAACGAATTCAGAGCAGGTTAAACGCAGTTATTCGTTTTTTAGAAGCGGCAGCCACCGCTTTCGGCATGTACGGGAGAGTCATGAACAAGGGCATCAGCATCAAGGCGCGCATCGGCCTCACGATGGGTTTTCTGGCGGCGTTGATCGTCGTGATCAGCGTGATGGGGCTGATGGGGCTCACGCGCTCCAACGACGCCTACCGCGATACCTACACCAATCAGATGCCTAGCAGCCACGCCGTGAACATGGCCGAAATCTACGCCGCGCGCGAGCGTCTCGCGCTCGACCGTGCGGCCTTCCAGATCGGTACGCCCGACGCCGCGACCACGCTGTCGCGCGCGCACGAAATGCGCGGCATCTCCGACGGCTACTGGAAGAAGTACAGCGATCTGCCGCGCGGTCAGGAAGAGGATCGACTGGCGCAGGACGTCGCGGCCCGTCGCGACGCGTTGCATCAGGTCGCCGACAACTTCGCCGCCATCGTCACGGCTGGCGACCAGAGCAAGGTGCTCGACGGCGCCAAAGCGCTGCAGGCCGCCTACGACCAGCTCTCGAAGGCCGATCTCGCGCTCGACAAGCTGCAGACCTCGCTGGCGCAGGACGGCTTCGATTCGGCGCAATCGGCATTCAGCGAATTGCGCATCGCGGTGTTCGCGGCGCTGTTGATCGGCATCGGCGCTTCGGTGTTCTCGTTCCTCGCGCTGCGCCGCGCGATCTCGGAGCCGCTCAACGAGGCGCTGGGCGCGTTCACGGCGATCGCCGCGGGCGATCTGCGCCGCCCCGTTGTGGTGCGTACGCGTGACGAAATGGGCGAACTGCTTGGCGGCGTGTCGCGCATGCAGCGCAGCCTGACCGATACGGTCCGCTCGGTGCGCGAAGGCGCCGAATCGATCGCCACGGCCACGCGCCAGATCGCGGCGGGCAATATCGATTTGTCCTCGCGTACGGAAGAACAGGCTTCGGCCCTCCAGCAAACCGCGTCGAGCATGGAAGAGCTCACCGGCACCGTGAAGCAGAACGCCGAAAACGCTCGCCAGGCCAGCCAGCTTGCGGCCAACGCCTCGGAAATCGCCAACAAGGGGAGCAGCGTGGTGAGCCAGGTTGTCGGCACCATGGGCGACATCAACCAGAGCTCGGCGAAGATCTCGGACATCATCACGATCATCGAAGGCATCGCGTTCCAGACCAACATCCTGGCGCTCAACGCGGCCGTGGAAGCGGCCCGCGCGGGCGAAGAGGGGCGTGGTTTCGCCGTGGTGGCGGGCGAGGTGCGCAGCCTCGCACAGCGTTCGTCGGCGGCGGCGAAGGAGATCAAGGCGCTGATCGATACGTCGGTCGAGCGCGTGCAGGCGGGTTCGGCGCTGGTGGACGAGGCGGGCCGCACGATGACGGAGATCATCGGCGCGGTGCAGCGCGTCACCGACATCATGGGCGAGATCGCGGCGGCTTCGCAGGAACAGTCGAGCGGTATCGATCAAGTCGCGCGCGCCGTCACGCAGATGGACGAAGTCACGCAGCAGAATGCGGCGCTGGTGGAAGAGGCTGCGGCCGCGGCGCAGTCGCTGGAAGACCAGGCGGGCCGTCTGCGCGCCGCCGTGGCGGTGTTCAACCTGGACGACCAGGGCGCGTCGGCCATGACGTTCGCGCCGACGGCATCGGCCGCGCCCATCAAGGCCAGCGCAAAGCCGCTGGTCCGCGCTGGCGTGAAGCCGGTTGCGCTCAGCCCTGCGCCAGCCGCCGCCGCGTCCAGCGCGCCGCGTGCAATGGCGCCGGCACCGGCTGCGGCGCGTGCGGCAGCCCCGGCTGCCGCTACGGTCGGCGCCGGCTCGAACGACGACTGGGAAACGTTCTGATCGGTCGTTGCGAGATCGGTGCCCGGATGGACGATCGATTCATCATTCGGGCGCATGGCCCCGGAACCTAAGACGAATGCCGGCGTTTCATGCCGCACGAATGAAGGCCGCTGCAGGCCGCTGCACTGCAGCGGTTTTTTTTTGCTCGCGCGGAGCGCGTCGGGACCCCGCACGCCCCGTGGCCGACGGGTTACGGTACATTGTGGTTCGTGTCACGCGCGCGGCCACGCACGCAAGGTACACTGCGCTGCACATGCGGCCCTGCGGGGTATGAGAGAGCGACGCCGGTGCCGCACAAGCACCGTGGCGGCAGACTGCGCGGCTGCGCAAACCGCTGGCGCGAAGGCACAACGGCGCAGGGCAAGCAGGATTCACAGGGGCGGCAATGCGGTCACGAACGGGCGCCAGGGAGGGCGCGCCGCCTTGCCGTGACAGTAATCGGGCGGCGCAGCGGTGCAGCGTCGCGACGCGACATGACGACAACATGCCGGCCACGCCTCGCCCGATCGCGAGCAGGCGGGCGGCATGCGAACGTACAACAAGGACCCAGACATGACACGTGACGATCTCGTGCAACGCCTCGTGACGGCGCGCCGCCACCATCACCTGATCGAGACGCTGCCGCCCGAGAGCCTGCCGCCCGACGCGGCCACAGCCTATGCGATCCAGCAGGCCGTGATCGCGGGCCTGGGCACCGCCACGGGCGCCTGGAAGATCGGCGCGCGCTCGCCTGGCGGCGCGGCTTCCGGTGCGCCGATTCCGGCCACGCTGGTGCATGCCTCGCCCGCACGCATCGAGCGTCAGCATTTCTTCCGCGTGCTGGTGGAACTGGAAATCGCCTTTCGCTTCGCCGAGCCCGTCGCGCCTCGTCCCGACGCCTATGCGCGCGACGAAGTGCTGGCACTGGTGGGGCAGGTGTTGCCCGCCATCGAAATCGTCGATAGCCGCTATGCCGAATGGCCCAATATCGCGCCGCTGGCGCAGCTCGCCGACGCGCAGAACAACGGCGCACTGGTGACCGGCCACGCCCAGCCCTATGGCACGCTCGCACGCGCGCTCGACTTCGTCGCCCCCGAGCTCGAACTGAGCTTCGATGGCGTCTCTCTCGTGCCGGAAGCGCCGGGGAACCCCGCAGGCGATCCGCGCGAGCTGCTGGTGTGGTTCGTCAATCATTGCGCGGCGATGGGCATCACCATCGAGCCCGAGTGGACCATCACCACGGGTTCCTACGTAGGGGCTCACCGCATCGAAGGCCCGGGTCTGCTGCGCGGACATATCGACGGCTTCGGCGAAGTCGAAATCGAGTTCGTGTAACACGATGCGCGACGCAGGCTTTGCATGCGTCGACCTCCTGCCAACGGCCATCGCGCATATCGTGCGATGGCCGTTTTTCGTTGGCGGGCTTTTCGTTGGCCTGATTGTTTGTCTGCGGGATCCAACGAAGCTGTCATGCGCGTCATTTTTTGCGCATGCACGCAGCCGGGGCATACGCGAAAGCCACTACTGCCGATAGGGGCACAAGCGGGTGTAACAACGCATCGCGGAGGTCTGTGCAGATGCAGGATTAAATGCGCGGCAGGTCACCGACGCGCGCAAATACGACGCGTAAAACGAGAAAAAATGCGCAGGCGATGAGACTGCGATGCTCGCGGGTTCGACGATGTGCGGTTGTACGAACGATGCAACCAGCTTGTTACAAATGCGGCGGCAAAAATCGTTGCGGCATGTACACGGCTTGGGCGGCCATGCGTTGTTGGAATGAAGATGGAAAGAAGCCGTGCGCAGTACGCAGGAGGGTGGGCGGCGAGGGGCGGCACGCGATTTCACTGCGGTGGTGCTGCTGGAACGTCGAAGTCGTTCGCGATGTGTTACAGCGTGCGGCGTGAAACTTGCGGGGGCAGGGAAAATCATTGTAAGACGTAGTTGTCGTAAGCTCCAAGCACTCAAATCGGCCCTTGAATCAGGCGCGATTTATGTGTGAAAAAAAATTCAAAAGGGTTTAGGATGAATTCGAGCGATGTCGTTTCCGATTAGCGCGCCGCGCACGACATCGGTCGCAGATCTTGGCGAGGAGGTAGCATGGATATCTACAGCAGCTTCGCGACCCGCTTCGAAAAAACGCGAGAAGAGGAACTCTCGCTTGAGGAGTATCTCGCGCTCTGCAAAGAAGATCCCAGCGCGTACGCCACGGCTGGCGAACGCATGCTGACGGCAATCGGGGAACCAGAACAGATCGATACCCGCAACGATCCGCGCACCTCGCGCATCTTTGCGAACAAGGTCATCAAGGTGTATCCCGCTTTCCGCGAGTTCTATGGCATGGAGGACGTGATCGAGCAGGTCGTCGCGTACTTCCGCCATGCGGCGCAAGGGCTCGAAGAAAAGAAGCAGATTCTCTACTTGCTCGGCCCTGTGGGCGGCGGTAAATCGTCCATCGCCGAGCGTCTCAAACAGCTCATGGAACGCGTGCCGTTCTACTCGATCAAGGGCTCGCCCGTGAACGAGTCGCCGCTGGGTCTGTTCGACTACGACGAAGACGGCCCCATCCTCGAAGAGCAATACGGCATTCCACGCCGTTACCTGAAGAGCATCCTGAGCCCGTGGGCGGTCAAGCGTCTGCACGAGTACAACGGTGACATCCGCAAGTTCCGCGTGGTGCGCCGCTATCCTTCGATTCTGCGTCAGATCGGTATCGCCAAGACGGAACCGGGCGACGAGAACAATCAGGACATCTCCTCGCTGGTCGGCAAGGTCGATATCCGCAAGCTTGAGCAATATGCGCAGGACGACGCGGACGCCTACAGCTATTCCGGCGGCCTGTGTCTCGCGAATCAGGGTCTGCTTGAATTCGTCGAAATGTTCAAGGCGCCGATCAAGGTCTTGCACCCTCTGCTCACGGCAACCCAGGAAGGCAACTTCAAGGGCACCGAAGGCTTCGGCGCGATTCCGTTCAACGGCATCATTCTGGCGCACTCGAACGAGTCGGAATGGAAGGCCTTCCGCAACAACCGCAACAACGAAGCACTGCTCGACCGTATTTTCGTGGTCAAGGTGCCGTACTGCCTGCGCTACTCGGAAGAGATGAAGATCTACGAGAAGCTGCTGCGCAATTCGTCGCTGGCCGATGCGGTCTGCGCGCCGGGCACGCTGAAGATGATGGCGCAGATGTCGGTGCTCACGCGCCTGCAGGAACCCGAGAATTCCAGCCTCTTTTCGAAGATGCAGGTCTACGACGGCGAGAATCTCAAGGACACCGATCCAAAGGCCAAGTCGTATCAGGAGTATCGCGACTTCGCCGGTGTGGACGAAGGCATGAACGGCGTGTCCACGCGTTTTGCCTTCAAGATTCTCTCGCGCGTGTTCAACTTCGATTCGACTGAAGTGGCGGCCAATCCGGTGCACCTGATGTACGTGCTCGAACAGCAGATCGAGCGCGAGCAGTTCCCGCCGGAAACCGAGCAGAAGTACCTGTCCTTCGTGAAGGATGTGCTGGCGTCGCGTTACGCCGAATTCATCGGCAAGGAGATCCAGACCGCTTACCTCGAATCGTATTCGGAATACGGTCAGAACATCTTCGATCGCTATGTCACCTACGCCGACTTCTGGATTCAGGACCAGGAGTTCCGCGATCACGACACGGGCGAGAGCTTCGACCGCGCGGCCTTGAACGCCGAGCTTGAGAAGATCGAAAAGCCCGCGGGCATCAGCAACCCGAAGGATTTCCGCAACGAGATCGTGAACTTCGTGCTGCGTGCGCGTGCTGCGAATGCTGGTAAAAACCCGGCGTGGATCAGCTACGAAAAGCTGCGCGTGGTGATCGAGAAGAAAATGTTCTCGAACACGGAAGAACTTTTGCCGGTCATTTCGTTCAATGCAAAAGGATCGGCGGAAGAGCAGCGCAAGCATGAAGACTTCGTCAACCGCATGGTGGCGAAGGGCTATACGCCGAAACAGGTCCGGTTGCTCTGCGACTGGTATCTGCGTGTGCGCAAGTCGTCATGAGCGCAGAGGCTTTACCTTCCTGCTGCGCCGCCGCACCCGTGTTGCGGCGGCGCAAAAGGAAGCTCCGGCAGGGCGCAGGCCACGCAGCCGCGAGCGGGTGAACGCGGCAGGCAAGGCATCCCAGACTGCGCACCTCGCCCAATCGAAACTGGAGCGGGAGACTGGATGTGCTTCATCAAATCATCGACCGCAGGCTGGCCGGCAAGAACAAGAGCATTGCAAACCGCGAGCGCTTTCTGCGCCGTGTGAAGAACTATATTCGTCACGCCGTCTCGGAAGCGGTGCGTGACCGCAGCATCAAGGACATTCAAAGCAATCAGAGCATCACCATTCCGCGCAAGGACATTGCCGAGCCCTCATTCCGGCATGGGCCCGGCGGGCGGCGCGAAATGGTCCATCCCGGCAACGAGGACTACATTCGCGGCGACCGTATTCCGCGCCCGCAAGGCGGCGGGGGCGGTGGCGGCAGTCAGGCGAGCAACGAGGGCGAAGGTCAGGACGACTTCGTGTTCGAGCTCTCGCGCGAAGAGTTCATGCAGTACTTCTTCGACGACCTCGAACTGCCGCGCCTCGTTAAAACCCATCTGATGGCCGTTCCCACGTGGAAGAGCATCCGTGCGGGCTGGGCTGCCGAAGGCACGCCGAACAACATCGACGTGGTGCGTTCGCTGCGCAGCGCCTTGGGCCGCCGTATCGCACTGGGCGCACCGCTCGTCAACGAACTGCACGCGCTCGAAGAGCAGCTCGAAGCGCTGATGTCCGATACTTCGGATCGTCGCGACGAGATCAAGACGCTCGAAGAAGAGATCCATCACCTGCGTGGCCGCATCTGGCGCATTCCCTTCATTGACCCGTTCGACCTGCGTTACGTGAATCGCGTGAAGCAGCCGCAGCCATCCAGTCAGGCGGTGATGTTCTGTCTGATGGATGTATCGGGGTCGATGGACGAGCAGCGCAAGGATCTGTCCAAGCGTTTCTTCATCCTTCTGTATCTGTTCCTCAAGCGCAACTACGAGAAGATCGAGGTGGTCTTCATCCGACACCATACGCGCGCCGAGGAAGTGGACGAGGACACCTTCTTCCATTCGACGGAAAGCGGCGGCACGGTCGTGTCGAGCGCGCTGGAACTGATGAAGAAAGTGATCGAGGACCGATATTCGCCGAGCGAGTGGAACATTTATGGCGCGCAGGCTTCGGACGGCGACAACTGGACCGACGATTCGCCGAAGTGCCGCAAGCTGCTCGCGGATGACATCCTGCCTAAGGTGCGCTATTTTGCGTATATTCAGGTGACGCCGGAAGAGCAGAACCTCTGGCTGGAATACGCTCAACTTGCGCTCACCGAGCCCGCGCTGGCGATGAAGAAGGTCGACACCGCGGCGGATATCTACCCGGTTTTCCGGGAGCTGTTCGAAAAGCAGGTGGAGCATTCATGACGACACGCCACCTGCACAACGAGGCGCGCGGCTACGAGCCGGAGCGCAGAAAAAAGGGCGGCGATGGGACCGGGCAACAGGCGGATCGGCAAACCGGTCACGAAGCCGCTGCGGAAGTGGGGGGACATGTCGCTGGATCTGCGCGCCCGCAGGCGCCGGGGTCCGAGGCGCACACCCTCCCTGGCGAGCGGACATTGTCCGGCCGCGATGCCCAGCCAGTTGCCGAGAAGAGGGAAGTGCATATGAACGTAGCCGACAGACGGCCGTTGCCGTGTCCGTCCGACTGGACCTTCGATCTGATCGAGGAATACGACACGCACATCTCGCATGTTGCAGAGCAATACGAACTGGACACATATCCGATCCAGCTCGAATTGATCAGCGCCGAGCAGATGATGGACGCGTATGCCTCCGTGGGCATGCCGGTCAACTATCGCCATTGGTCGTTCGGCAAGCATTTTCTCTCCACCGAGAAAAGCTATCGCCGGGGCCAGATGGGTCTCGCTTACGAAATCGTCATCAACTCCAATCCCTGCATCGCGTATCTCATGGAAGAGAACACCATGACGATGCAGGCGCTGGTGATCGCGCACGCGGCCTATGGCCATAACTCGTTTTTCAAGGGCAACTACCTGTTCCGCCTCTGGACGGACGCCCACGCGATCGTCGACTACCTCGTCTACGCGAAGAACTACATCGCGGAGTGTGAGGAGCGCTTCGGGCTCGACCGTGTGGAAGAGTTGCTCGATTCGTGCCATGCGCTCATGAATTACGGCGTCGATCGCTACAAGCGGCCGCAAAAGCTCTCGCTCGAACGCGAGGCCGCCATGCGCCGCGAACGCGAGGCGTATCTGCAATCGCAGGTCAATGAACTGTGGCGCACGTTGCCGAAGGCGCAACAGCCCATCGCCGAGGAATACGACGAGCGTTTCCCGCCCGAGCCGCAGGAAAACCTGCTGTATTTCGCGGAAAAGAACTCGCCGCTGCTCGAACCGTGGGAGCGCGAGGTCATTCGCATCGTGCGCAAGGTGGGGCAGTATTTCTATCCGCAGCGCCAGACCCAGGTGATGAACGAGGGCTGGGCCACGTTCTGGCATTACACACTCCTCAATACGCTGTACGCGCAGGGCAAGCTCGAAGACGGCTTCATGATGGAGTTCCTGCACTCGCACAGCAATGTGGTCTATCAGCCGCCCGTCACCAAGCACTACTACAGCGGCATCAACCCGTATGCGCTGGGCTTTTCGATGATGAGCGACATTCGCCGCATCTGCGAAAACCCCACCGACGAAGACCGCAAGTGGTTCCCGGAGCTCGCCGGCAGTCCGTGGCTGAAGGCGCTGCATTACGCGATGCGCAACTTCAAGGACGAGAGCTTCGTCGCGCAGTATTTGTCGCCGCATCTGATCCGCGAAATGCGTCTGTTCTCGGTGCTCGACGACGATATGCGCGATGCGCTCGAAGTCTCGGCGATCCACGACGACAGCGGCTATCAGTACGTGCGCCAGGCGCTTTCGCGTCAGTACGACATGCATCATCGCGAGCCGAACATCCAGGTCTGGTCGGTGAATACGCGCGGCGACCGCAGTCTCACGCTGCGCCACTTCATGAGCGACAATCGCCATCTTTCAGGCGACACGGACGAAGTGCTGCGGCACATGGCGCGGCTCTGGCAGTTCGACGTCTACCTCGAAAGCGTCGATGAAAACGGCACGGTCAGGAAGCGTTATGAATGCCGTTACGTGCCGCCGCCGGTGAGGGTGTAGCGCTTACGTTCTCGCTGCTTCAGTCCAAGGCCAGCCAGAGTGCTGGCCTTTTTCATTGTCGGCGCGCAGAGCTTTGCGAGCTTTCACCGGCCTTCGCAGCGGCGCTGTGGCAAGAGGCCGCGCTAAGATACGACGCTATTCGGATAGACGAATTTCATCGAGGATTCACAGGGGAGTCGATGCGGATGCAAGAATCGAAAGGACGCGACCATGGCGCTTGATCTGTTCCGGGGCGTGCGGCCATTGACCCGCGCAGGGGCGTTGCGCGATGCGAAGGCGGGCGTCATGCTCGCCTCGATGAATATCCCGCAGTTGCTGGGCTATGCGCGCATTGCGGGCATGCCCGCCGTCACCGGGATTTACACGGGTTTCTTGCCGCTGATTGCGTTTGCTCTGTTCGGCGCTTCACGCCACCTCGTCGTCGCCGCTGATTCGGCGACAGCCACGATCTTCGCCAGCAAGCTCTCGACGATGGCGTCGCCCTCCAGCGCGGAATACGTCGCGCTGGCCGGCATGACGGCGCTGCTCACCGCGGTGCTGCTGATACTCGCGCGCATCTTCAGGCTGGGCTTTCTTGCCGACTTTCTCTCGCGCACGGTGCTGGTGGGGTTTCTGACCGGCGTGGGCGTGCAGGTGGGCGTGGCGATGCTCGGCGACATGCTGGGCATTCCGTTCACTTCGCGGCGCACCGTGTTGCAGATCAAGCAGATCGTGCTGCAGTTCAATGCGATCCACTGGCAGACGCTGACGATTGCGGCCGTGGTGGTTGCGACGATCCTTGTTTTCAAGCGTCTGCGCCCTGGCTGGCCGGTGCCGCTGCTTGCGGTGGTGGGCGGCATCGTGGCGAGCGCATGCTTCGATTTCGCGGGTCATGGCATTGCGATTACCGGGCCCGTCGCGGGTGGCCTGCCGCATATCGCGTTTCCCGCGGTGGGCTGGTTTCAGATGATCGACCTGCTGCAGGTGGCGGCGTCGTGCTTCGTCATCATCGTCGCGCAGAGCGCCGCAACGAGCCGCGCCTTCGCGGAAAAATACGGCGAGCGCGTGGACGAAGACCGCAATCTGCTGGGCCTGGCGGCGGCGAATGCAACCGCGGCGTTCAGCGGCGCGTTCGTCGTCAACGGCAGTCCCACGCAAACCGCAATGGGCGAACAGGCCGGCGCGCGAAGCCAGTTCGCGCAGCTGATTTTCGCCGCTGTGGTGGTGATCGTGCTGCTGTTCCTGAGCAACTGGCTTCAGTATCTGCCGCGCTGCGTGCTGGCCGCGATCGTCTTTACGATTGCGGTCGGCCTCGTTCATATCGGACAACTGATCGATATTCGCGCCGAAAGTCGCGGAGAATTCCGTCTGGCAATGACCACGGCGATTTCCGTGGTCGTGATCGGGGTGGAAAACGGCATTTTGATCGCCATTGCGCTGTCGTTGCTGCGCCACGTACGTCACAGCTATCGCCCGCATACGATGGTGCTGATGCCAAACGAAGAGGGCCGATGGATGCCGGTGCCCGCACAGCCCGGTCAGATGACGTCGCCGGGGCTGATCGTTTACCGCTTTGGCGCAGACCTTTTCTACGCGAACGACCACTTTTTTGTCGATGATATCCGCCGTCTGATCGACGGCGCGCCGACGCCGGTACGCTGGCTGGTCATCGACGCCGCGGCGATTACCGATGTCGATTATTCGGCAGGTCGTTCGGTTAACGAATTGTGTGAATCGCTACGCAACAGCGGCGTGAAGGTGATTTTCGGGCGCGTCAACCGCTACCTGCGCGCGGATATGGACCGCCACGGCATCACGCCCGTGGTGGGAGCGGAAAATATCTACACGACCTTGCATGAGGCGCTTGCCGCCGTGCATCCCGAACTCGACGCGCACGCCGACGCATAATCCCCTGCGCATCGATTCGAACGCCCGGCGCAGGAAAGCTCCTGCGCCGGGCGTTTTCACTTGACCGCAAACTACACGCAAACCGCACAGGGACGCTCCAGAAAAACCCCGATTGCCGGTGAGAATTCGCGGCTGATATCGTGCGCTCAAGCGCTGTGGAAGCGCTTCCACTTCATCGCCGCACAGACGTGGCGACGGGCCGCCAACCGGCCGCCAACCGGCCAGACCTCGCGCAGGAGCTTTCTTGACACACGATCCAGCCGCTTCGCCGCAATCCGCCTCGACGGCCATTATCGAAGACGACGCCTTCACACCGTCGCCCGATTCCGCGCTCTGGCGCAGCGACTTCCTGATGGGCGCGGCCACTGCGTCATACCAGATCGAAGGCGCAGCGACCGAGGACGACCGCCTGCCGTCGATCTGGGACACCTTCAGCGCCACGCCCGGCAAGGTGCTGGCCGGCGACACGGGCGCGGTGGCCTGCGATCACTACCATCGCTGGTCTGCCGACCTCGATCTGCTCAAGGAGCTCAATTTCGAGGCTTATCGCTTCTCGATCGCCTGGCCGCGCGTGATGGACAAGTCGGGCCGCCCCAATCCAAAGGGCATCTCGTTCTACAAGCGTCTGCTCGAACGCCTGAAAGAGCAGGGCATTCAAACCTTTGCGACGCTCTATCACTGGGATCTTCCGCAGCACCTCGAAGACCGCGGCGGCTGGCTCAACCGCGACACGGCCTACCGTTTCGCCGATTACGCCGATCTGATGAGCCGCGAGCTCCCCGGCCTCGTCGATGCATGGATGACGCTCAACGAACCGTGGTGCTCCGCGTATCTGGGTTACGGCAACGGCCATCACGCACCAGGCCTGTCGCACCCGCGCTATCCGACCCAGGCGATGCATCATCTGCTGCTCGGCCATGGCTTGACGACGCAGGTCTTGCGCGCCAACGACGCGAAGTCGGCCAAGGGCATCGTCGCGAATGTCGGGCGGGGCACGCCCCATTCGCAAACGCCTGCCGATATCACCGCCGCGCGCCGCTTCGAAGTGCAGCACAACGCATGGGTTCTCGACCCGCTGCTCAAGGGCGAGTATCCGGCCGAGCTGTTCGAACTCTGGCCAGGCACCGAGCCGCTGGTGCTCGAAGGCGACATGGAGACGATCGCCGCACCGCTCGACTTCCTCGGCATCAACTACTATTTCCGCACCAATGTGAAAAGCGATGGCGCGCACGGCTATACCGAAGTGCCGCTGCCGGGCGTCGAGCGCACCCAGATGGGTTGGGAAGTCCATCCGGACGGCCTGCGCGATCTGCTGCTGGGCTTCCATGACACCTACGACAAGCTGCCGCCGATCTACATCACCGAGAACGGCATGGCGTCGGACGACAGTGTGAAAGACGGCGAAGTCGTGGACACGCAGCGTATCGCGTTTCTCAAGCGCCATCTGGCCGCCGTCGACGCGGCCATCAAGGAGGGCGTCGATGTGCGCGGCTATTTCGTGTGGTCGCTGCTCGACAACTTCGAATGGGCGTTTGGCTACGAACGGCGCTTTGGCGTCGTGCATGTGGACTACGACACGCAAAAGCGCACCAAAAAACGCAGCGCCGAGCTGATCGCGCGCTTTATCGCCGAGCGCCAGGCCCGCAACGCCGGCCACGAAATCGACTAGCTGCACCGGCTGCGCGCCGCGAGAATGCGTCAACAGGGGAAGTAAAAAACCGCAGGACCGCGCGCGCACAGCCACCCGTTACAGCGCGATTGTTTGACTTCATCTACCTGTAAAGAAAGCCGGCACAACCGGAGGAGACGTAATGAAGCAAAACGCACCTGTCCTGCGCGGCATCGCCGCCGCGCTGGCATTGGCCGCAGCGCTCGCCGCCCACGTCACGCAGGCCGCCGACGCGCCGCTCAAGGCCAACGTGATTCACTGGTGGACCTCGGGCGGCGAATCGGCCGCCATCAAGCAGTTCGCGCAAGCCTACGATCAGGCGGGCGGCCAGTGGGTCGACAACGCAATCGCGGGCGCTGACCAGGCGCGCGCCACGGCGATCAACCGCATCGTCGGCGGCGATCCGCCCACCGCTGCGCAGTTCAATACCTCGAAGCAGTTTCACGATCTCATCGACCAGGGACTCCTGAATAACGTCGATGCGGTCGCGGCGAAGGAAAACTGGAACGGCATCCTGCCCGAATCGGTGCTCAGCCAGATCAAGGTCAACGGCCACTTCTACGCCGCACCGGTCGATATCCACATGCAGGACTGGTTCTTCTATTCGAAGCCGGTATTCGCGAAAGCGGGCATCACCGCCGAACCGAAGGACATGAACGAACTGTTCGCCGATCTCGACAAGCTCAAGGCGGCCGGCGTGATTCCGCTCGCGCTGGGCGGCCAGCCGTGGCAGGAGAAGATCACCTTCGACGCGATCTTCGCCGACATGGACCGCAATCTCTACATGAAGGTCTACCGCGACCGCGACGCCAACGCCGTCAACTCGCCCGCCTTCAAGAATGTGCTCGCGACCTTCAAGCGCCTGCACAACTATGTGGATGCGGGCTCGCCCGGGCGCAACTGGAACGACGCGACGGCGCTGGTGATTTCGGGCAAGGCGGGCATGCAGATCATGGGCGACTGGGCCAAGGGCGAGTTTTCCAACGCGAAGCAGGTCGCGGGCAAGGACTTCGGCTGCTTCCCGGGTTTCGCGAATTCGCCTTACATGGTGGCGGGCGACGTTTTCGTCTTCCCGAAGACCGACAATGCGCAGGCCGTGAAAGCGCAGCAGCTGCTGGCGACCGTGATGACCTCGCCCAAGCCGCAGGCCGCGTTCAGCGAGAAAAAAGGCTCGATTCCGATTCGCCTCGACGTGGATAACTCAGGCTTCGATATCTGCGCGAAGGAGGGCATGAACATCATGAAGGACAAGGCGCGCCAGTTGCCGAACCCGGAAATGCTCATTGCGCCCGATGTGCAGGGCTCGCTCCAGGACGTCATCACCAACTTCTGGAACAAGAACCAGTCGGTGGAGGACGCGCAAAAGGCGTTCGCTTCCGCGATCAAGAGTTGATGGCTCATGTACGCGCTCAAGCTGGACGAAGCCAAACAACGGTCTAAACGGCAAGCGCGTACAACGCGCCCCATGCGGCGGCGCATCTCGCTCGCCGCGTGGATCGCACTGCTGCCGATGGCTGTCACGGTCGTATTCGCCTATCTGGGCACGATGCTGTGGACCGCCCGCGTGTCGATGAGCTATTCGCGCTCGCTGCCGACCAACACGTTCGCGGGCGCCACGCAGTACGTGCGCCTCTTCAACACCGAACGCTGGATCGTGTCGCTGGAGAACCTCGCGATCTACGGCATCTGCTTTATCGTTGCGTGTCTCGTGATCGGCCTGTTGCTGGCGATCTTCATCGATCAGCGCGTGGGCGCGGAAGGCGCGCTGCGCACGATCTTCCTCTATCCCTATGCGATGTCTTTCGTGGCGACCGGCCTCGTGTGGCAATGGATCCTGAATCCGGAGCTGGGCGTGCAGGCGGTTCTACGTCACCTGGGTTTCGAACACGCGCGCTTCGACTGGATCGTTTCGCAACGCTTCGCGATCTACACGCTCGTGATCGCGACGGTCTGGCAGGCGGGCGGGCTCGTCATGGCGCTGCTGCTCGCTGGCCTGCGCGGCATCGACGAGGAAATCTGGAAGGCCGCGCGCCTCGATGGCATTCCGCGCTGGCGCGTCTACGTCAGTATCGTCGTGCCGATGCTCAAGACGTCGATCTCCACGGCCTTCGTGCTGTTGTTCGTGATGGTGGTGAAGCTCTACGACGCCGTTGTCGCCATGACCCAGGGCGGCCCCGGCACCGCGAGCGAAGTGCCCGGAAAATTCATCATGGACTATCTGTTCAATCGCGCGAACATCGGGCTGGCTTCGGCCGCCTCGATCGTGTTGCTCGCTACCGTGCTGGCGATTCTTGCGCCTGTGCTCTATGCGAGAAGCCGCATGGCCAGCAAAGGAGAACGCGCATGAGCGCGCCATTGACCGATTCATCAGAGGCCATTGCGCGCAAGGCGCACCGAACGCCCGGCGCGAAGGGGAAACCCGGACGCACGCGCTTCACACCAGCGCGCCTCGGTATCTACGGATTCCTGATGATTGCCGCACTGTTTTTCCTGCTGCCGCTTTACGTGATGCTGGTCACCTCGGTCAAGCCTATGGAGGAGATCCGCCTTGGCCATCTGCTGGCGCTGCCGCGTCATTTCACGCTCGCGCCGTGGCAGGACGCCTGGGCGTCGGCGTGCACGGGGCTCGAATGCGCGGGCATCCGCGTGGGCTTCTGGAATTCGGTGCGCATCGTCGTGCCCAGTACGATCATTTCGATTGCGGTGGGCGCGGTGAACGGCTATGCGCTGTCGTTCTGGAAGCCGCGCGGCGCGGGCGTGCTGTTCGCGGTGCTGCTGATGGGCGCATTCATTCCGGTGCAGGTGATGGTCTATCCGCTGGTACGCGTGCTGGCGAGCGTGCATCTCTTTAGCTCGCTGCCCGGCATCGTGGTGATCCACACGATCTTCGGCATGCCGGTGATGACGCTGCTGTTTCGCAACTACTATGCGTCGCTGCCGCAGGAGCTGTTCAAGGCGGCGCGCATCGACGGCGGCGGCTTCTGGCGCATCTTCGCGCAGCTGATGCTGCCGATGTCGGTGCCCATCATCGTCGTCGCGATCATCATGCAGGTCACGGGCATCTGGAACGACTACATCCTCGGCCTCGTGTTCGCGGGTACCCGCAATCTGCCCATGACCGTGCAGCTCAACAACATCATCAATACCACCACCGGCGAGCGGCTCTACAACGTCAACATGGCGGCGACCATCCTCACTTCGCTCGTGCCGCTCGCGATCTATTTCGTGTCGGGGCGCTGGTTCGTGCGCGGCATCGCGTCGGGCGCGGTGAAGGGATAAATGCAAGGCTTAACGAGAGACGAACGATGACGAAGCTGGCAAACGTGGCGGTGCGCAATCTGCGTATCGAGCTTGGCGCGAACACCGTGATCAAGGACCTCGACCTCGACGTGCGCGCCGGTGAATTCGTGGTGCTGCTCGGCCCCTCGGGCTGCGGCAAGTCCACCTTGTTGCACAGCATCGCGGGCCTGATCGACGTGACCGATGGCAGCATCGAGATCGGCGGCGAGGACATGACCTGGGCCGACCCGAAGGATCGCGGCGTGGCGCTGGTGTTCCAGTCCTATGCGCTCTACCCGACCATGAACGTGGAGCGCAATATGTCGTTCGCGCTGCGCATCAACGGCACCCCCAAGCCGGAAATCGAGCGGCGCGTGAAGCGTGCGGCGGACATGCTGCAACTCGGCCCGCTGCTCGCACGCAAGCCCGCGCAGCTCTCGGGCGGCCAGCGTCAGCGCGTGGCGATTGGCCGGGCGCTGGTGCGCGAAGCCGACGTGTTCCTGTTCGACGAACCGCTCTCGAACCTCGACGCCAAGCTGCGCACCGAGCTGCGCCGCGAGCTCAAGCAACTGCATCAGCAACTGGGCGCGACGATGATCTACGTGACGCACGATCAGGTGGAGGCGATGACGCTCGCCACCCGCATGGCCGTCATGAAGGGCGGCGTGATCCAGCAGTTCGGCACGCCCGCCGAAGTCTATGCGCGGCCCGACAACCTGTTCGTGGCCACCTTCCTCGGCACGCCGCCCATGAACCTGCTGCGCGGCACGCTGGCCGCCGACGAAGGCAAGCTGTGGTTCCGCGGGCTGGACCTTGCCATCGACGTGACGCACTACGCGTTCAAGGGCGCGCCCGATCTCACGCGGCCCTGCGTGCTGGGCGTACGGCCCGAGGATGTGCACGCGCGCGGGCGGGGCGGGGCGCAGGACGATCGCCTGTCAGGCTCGGTAACGCTGGTCGAGCCGATGGGCAACCATCGGGTGCTCTGGCTCGATTATCATGGCGTCCAGATCGCGTCGATCGATCAGGACAAGGCGCCGCTCGCCAGCGGGGCGCCAGTGTCGATCGAGATCGATGCGCAGCATGTGTCGCTGTTCGACGAAGCGAGCGGCGAGCGGCTCTGAAGTCACCGCAATACACCAAAAAATCAAGACCGAGACCAAGGGAAGAACCAGACGTGGCAACCCTGAAAGACGTGGCAACTCTCGCCGGCGTGGGCCTGTCCACGGCCTCGCGGGCGATTTCGGGCAAGGGGCCGGTATCGGCCGCGGCGGCCGCGCGCGTGCAGGCCGCCATCGAACAGCTGAACTTCCGGCCTTCGTCGATCGGCCGCGCGATGGCGACGCAGTCGCTCGGCATCATCGGCATCTTCGTGCCGACGTTTTTCGGCTCGTACTACGGCACGATCCTCAAGGAAACCGATACCGAACTTCGCGCTGTGCGCCGTCACGTCGTGGTGGCGACGGGTTGCGGCGAGGCCTCGCCGCGCGAGCAGGCCATCGAGGCGGTGCGCTTTCTGATTGGCCGCGACTGCGACGGCGTGGTGGTCATCAGCCACGACCTGCACGACGACGATCTGCGCATGCTGCACGCGCTGCATCCTCGCATGGCGTTCCTGAACCGCGCCTTCGACCAGATGCCCGAAGCGTCCTTTTGCGCCGATCACTTTCACGGCGGCGAACTCGCGGCACGCACGCTCATCGAGCATGGCCATCGCGAGATCGCGGTCATCGGCGGCACGGCCAGTTCTTCCGATAACCGGGCGCGCCTCGATGGTTTTTTCGCCGAACTGGAGCGACGCGGCATAGCGCGCGAGCAGGTGCCGCTCGTCATGTCGGACTTCTCGCCTGAAGGCGGCTATGCGGCGGCGGGCAAACTGCTCGATTCGAAACGTCGCTTCACGGGCCTCTTCTGCGCCAACGACACGATGGCGATGTCGGCGCTCGCGCGGTTGCAGCACGCGGGGATCTCGGTGCCGCGCGATGTCTCCGTGATCGGCTACGACGATGATTATTCGGCGGCCTATATGGCGCCCGCGCTGACTTCGGTCCATATCCCCACGGCCGAACTCACGCGCAATGCCGTGCGCTGGCTCATCAACCAGTGCTACGGCGCCGACTGGGAAATCCAGCGCCGCTTCGACGTGAGCGTGACGATGCGCGCGTCGGTCGCGCAGGCCAACCCGGCGCGAACGGGGTAAGGCTCACGGGGTAAGGTTCAATAAACCTGCGGTACGCGGTTGTAGGCGTAGTCGGGGTCCCGATAGCCGTCGGCCTTCTGGCGGCGCGGCAGCTTGACGGTCTCGCGCGGCACTTCTTCGTAGGGCACGCGGCTTAGCAGGTGAGCGATGACATTCAGGCGCGCGCGCTGCTTGTCGTCCGAGTGCAGGAAGAACCACGGTGCGAAATTCGTATCGGTTTTCTCGAACATCTCGTCGCGGGCGCGCGAGTAGTCGTACCAGCGATGGTAGGACTCCAGATCCATCGGCGAGAGCTTCCAGATCTTGCGTTCGTCGCTGATGCGCGCTTCGAGGCGGCGGGTCTGCTCTTCGGGACTGACGTCGAGCCAGTATTTCAGCAGGATGATCCCCGAGTGCACGATGGCGCGCTCGATCAGCGGCACCGTCGCCAGAAATTCCTGCACCTGCTCCGGCGTGCAAAAGCCCATGACGCGCTCGACGCCCGCGCGGTTGTACCAGCTACGGTCGAAGATCACGATTTCGCCCGCAGCGGGCAGATGCGGCAGGTAGCGCTGAAAGTACATCTGGCTCTTTTCGCGTTCGGTGGGCGCAGGCGTGGTGACCACGCGAAACACGCGCGGATTCACGCGCTCGGTGATCGCCTTGATGGTGCCGCCTTTGCCGGCGCCGTCGCGCCCCTCGAACAGGATGCAGACCTTCGCGCCGCTCCTCACGACCCATTCCTGCATCTTCACGAGTTCCTCGTGCAGGTGGCGCAGCGTCTTCTCGTACGCCTTGTCGCCGAGCCTTTCTTCCGGCTGCGCCAGCGCACGCTTCGATGCCTTCTTCGTTTTCGATTCGGACATGGCGGTCACTCCCATCTGATGTGATGTGAAAAGAAGCGGCGTCTGCAGCCGCATTCATGAAACCGCCATCGTACTGGGCGAAAAGGAAGCGCGGTTCGTGGTTGTCCGCTCGCAGGGGGTGTCCTGGATCGAAATCAAATGGCACACGCGGACGAGGTCATGACGGCGTCGCCCTTGTTCCTCTGATCCAGATCACTGTGAAATGGATTCGAGCGAGCGGTTTCTGGTGCGCGGCCCGAACAGGCCGATCGCCGCCATCACCATCACCATCGCGCCCGTAATTAGCGCGAAAACGCCTGGGACACCGAAGTGGCGCAGCGCGAACGCGATCATGAAGCCCGAGAACATCGCGGACAGCCGCGACATCGAATAGACGAAGCCCACCGCCGTGGCGCGCATGCGAGTGGGAAACAACTCCACCTGATAGGCGTGGTAGCCGACCGACAGCAGCGTGCCGCAGAGCGTGATGAGCACGCCCAGCACCATCAGCATCGCGGGCGACGACTGGAAAGCGAACAGCGTGCCGAACACCGCGATGCCGAGCGCCGCGAGCACGATGAGCGTCTTGCGCTCGATGCGGTCGGCGATCGCCATGCCGATCAGCGGGCCGAACGGGTTCGACGCGGCGATCACGAAGGAATAGAACAGCCCGTGCGTGACCGTCACGCCCTTGGAGACCAGCAGCGTCGGCACCCACGAAGCGAAACCGTAGAAGCCGATCGCCTGGAACAGGTTGAAGACGAGCAGGGTGATCGTGCGGCGTCGGTAAGGCGGCTGCCAGATCTCAGCAAAACGGGCTTTGGCCTGCGGCTGCGTAGCCGCGCTTGCTGCTTCGGGTGAAGGTGCGGGCAGCGCGCGGCCATACTGCGCCGCAACCTTGGCTTCGAGCTTGTCGAGGATGCGGGCGGCTTCCTCGTGGCGGCCGCGCTGCGCGAGCCAGCGCGGGCTTTCGGGCACGCGGCGGCGAATCGCCCAGGCGATCAGCGCACCGCATGCGCCGAACATCACCACCCAGCGCCAGCCGTCCAGACCGAGCGGCGTACGCGGCACGAACCACCACGCCAGCAGCGCCACCGACGGCACCGCGGTGTACTGCACCAGATGCACGAAGGCGAAGGCACGCCCCCGCATGTGCCGGGGCACGAGTTCGCTCACATAGGTGTCGATGGTGACGAGCTCGATCCCCACGCCGATACCGGCAATGAGACGCCACAGATTGATCGCCGGTGCGGAACCCTGCATCGCCATGATGAAGGTGGCCGCCGAATACCACAGCAGCGAAGCCGTGAACATCGTGCGCCGCCCATAACGGTCGGCGAGGCCCGTGAAACAGAAGGTGCCGATAAAGAGGCCCGCGAACGACGCCGCCACGAACGCGCCCAAGCCCGAAAAGCCGAAGAACGATGCCGTGGTGGTCGAGTAAAGCCCGCTTTTGACGAGGCCCGGACCCACGTAAGCCGTGAAAAAGAGGTCGTAGAACTCAAACCAGCCGCCGAACGACAGCAGCAGCACGAGCGCCCAGACCGCACGGGTGGCGGGCAGACGGTCGATGCGCGCATTGATCTGCGCGGCGGTGCCGCGCGCGGCATCGTCGCGGGGCGAAGCGTGGGTCGCGCCGAACGGCAAACTGGACATGGTGGCTCCTCCTGAGCACGAACTACGGTGTGGCGGCGCGCGAGTGCATCCGCTGTCTCGGGTTTTTCTTCGTGTTCTATCTAATAGAACTTCGTTCTATAATTCTTGAGCCGATAGTAACGCGGGGAGATCCGCCAACCGACCAGGGGTTTCACGGAGCGGTGCGGCAAAGATCGTTGCTGCGCGCGCCGCGAGGAAGACTGGCCGGCCCGATGAACGCATTCGTACGGCGAAGCGGCCGGGACGCTGCTAAGCTCGAAGTTACGAAGTGCGCGTGAGCACCGCGTTATCTTTCTGAAGCGTCGCGCGCAACGCCGGCCGTCACCATCGCTCATGGGCAAAGTGCAGGGCGGTGGCATCAACCGAGGATCGACGGCCGGACCAGGCGAACTTTCAGTCAGGAGACGTCGTGAACAAAAAAGTCTTCCCTGGAATCACCGCGCCCACGTTGCCGGCATGCGTCGGCACGAAGCTCGCTGTTTTGCTTTCCACCGCGCTGCTTGGCGCTTTGGTACTCACGGGCTGCGCGCATCAGGTGGCGTCCGGCGAGCATGTGCCGGCGCAATCGAACGTGCCGTCGCCGCTCAACGATCTGGGCACCGACGTCGCGAACGGTAGCGGCAACGGCGGCGCGTCGAGCGCGATCGATGCGCACGCAACCGACGCGCTCGACGCGATGGGGGCGTATCTGCGCACGCTGCGCGCGTTTGAAGTCGACGCCGATACCGCCACCGACGTCGTCCTCGACAATGGCCAGAATGCGGCGCTGCTGCGCCATACCGTGCTCAAGGTGAAGCGGCCCAATCGTCTGCGCGCCGATATCACCGGCAACGGCAATGTGCGCGGCATCCTTTACGACGGCCGTCGCTTCACGATTTACAACCAGCAAAAGGGCTTCTACGCGCGCAAAGACGCACCGCCGACGCTCGACGGCCTGGTCCACGATCTGGCCGATAACTGGCACATCGAAACGCCGCTCGCCGACCTGTTTTACTGGGGCAACGGCAAGCCGGACGATCAGGCGATCAGCGCGGCGCAGGTAATCGGCGTGGAAAAGGTCGATACGCGCACTTGCACGCACTACGCATACCGGCAAAGCGGCGCGGACTGGGAGCTGTGGATCGCAACGGGACGCCGCCCGCTACCGTGCAAGATGATCATCACGGATACGAGCCAGACCTCGCGGCCGCGCCACGAAGTCACGTATCACTGGAAACTGAACCCGGTGTTTGCGCCTTCGACGTTCGTGTTTCGCGCGCGCGCCGGGGCCCGGCAAATCGACCTGAAACCCGCTGATCGTTCGCCCTTCGAGGAGGCCGAATGATGACCGGACTATCTGCGCAAAAGATGATTGCGGCGGCGCTCTCGGTGTCGGTGACGCTGGCCTCGGCCGAGGCGTTCGCGTTTCGCGGCATGGCGCGCACGAGCATCCATCCGATGGGCGGGAATATCAGCGGTGGCCAGGGGCTGACGAGGCCGGGCTTCAACGGCGGCGGCGAACAGCACCATGTCCCTCAGCCGGGGCCGCAGCCGCATCCTCCTGGACCCAACCCGCCGAATCCGGATCCTCAACCGCATCCGCCTGGCCCTGGCCCGCATCCTCCGGGACCGCCGCCGCCACCGCCTGGCTACTGGGGCGGCGGCTGGTATGTCGATCCGGTGGCGGCAGCCGTGAGCGTCGGCGTGACGGCGGCCGTGGTCGGGTCGATGGTCGCGACGCTGCCGCCCGCATGCGCGACGGTCATCGTCGGCGGCGTAACGTATGAGCAGTGCGGCGGAACCTGGTATCAGCCGCAGTACGTCGGCGCGCAGGTGCAGTACGTGGTCGTGACCGCGCCGCAATAACGACCCGTTGCGCGCCGCGCGCACCGGCGACGGGCGCGGACTGATCGACCATCGCGTAGGCTAATCGCAAGGAAATCTCGCTCAAAGGTTCGGGGGCGGCCAAATCGCAGCGCGACGCGGGGACTTAAGCAAGCCTTAAGCAAGCGCCGACGAGACTGTCGTCTAAATCCGAAACTGTATCCGATGTAATGAGAGCGATTTACGCCGATCTGAAACGAGCCCGCATGCGTCCGACGTCTAGCCGCGTGGCCGTGCTGCAGCTTTTTCACGAATTCCCGACCGAACACATGACCGCCGATCAGGTGTTCCGACGCGTGCCGCCGGACACCGAGCAATGCAGCCTGGCGAGCGTGTATCGCGCGCTGGCGCAGTTGCTGGAGGCCGGCTTGATCAGCAATGCGTGGATTGGCGAGCAGCGCGTCGTCTATGAACTCAATCGCGGCACGCGCCATTCGCATCTGGTCTGTAACGACTGCGGCGCGATCCGCGACATCGACGACGGCGAACTCGAAACGCAGCACGCGGCCATCGCGGCAGCGCGCGAGTTCAGCTATACGAGTGCGAGTCTGGTGATCTTCGGGCGCTGCTCGCAGTGCGCGGCGGCGCTGGAGGCCGGTGGACGGCGCGCTGCGTTGCGCACCGCGATCCAGCGGGTGGAATAAGGCTGATCGAGGCGCAAACGGCGTTCTGGGAGCCGTTGATGCAGGGGGCGGCTGGACGAGGGGCCACCCTCGAACTGCCCATTTGTTATTTTACATAACATAAATTATCGAAGTTAAATTTGCTGGCCACTTACAGATGTCGCACAGCCCCTCAGAAAATCCTTAATCCAAAATCAGCCTGAACCTGGTGCGACTCTTTTATGCAACGATCAATGGCCGGCAAGCTCCCAAAACTTGCCGGCCATTTTCCAAAGCGTTGCCGGATTGGCGTTGAACACCCGGCGTAAAAAGCGCATTTCAATGCGCCGTGCAGAAAAACGCCTGCGCACCCTCGCCAGGCGTTAGCCCGGCAATAAACAAACCTTCGAGCCGCTGAGCCTTTGCATCGTCCAGGATGAACGGCGGGCGCACATAGCCCCGCGAGATCGCCTGGTCGAACCACTGACTCATCCAGGCGCGTAATTCGGTTTCGTACACCGACAAGACCTCTTGACCTTCCTGCGCTGCCTCCACTTGCTGAACTCGCATGGGTCGCTCCTTGTTGGGTGTGTTGTTCGAATCCCTGCGACGATGGGACCTGCGCGCCGCTCACGTCTCCAGGCGGTCGACACGCATGGCGGGTCTTGCACGTTCCGGTGGAAACACCCGCCATACGCGGTCGGCATGACGAAAGAAGAACAAAGCGCGCGGACCGCTGCCGTGCAGCGCGTCAATTTCGACGCATACGCTCACGATCCTGCCCAACGGGCAACGCCGCACGGTCAGGACGCGCACCGTGTGACCTTCTTTCGGGTCCAGCCATTTGCCGACTGCTGTTCGAAGCGACTGCTGCACCATCATCCCTGATCTCCTGCCGTGCGTGCCGTTGAAAGCATCGTAGGCAAGCGTCAGGTTCCTCTCTATCGGCGGCAGCGGATAGTTCCCGCAGGAAAGTCTGGTTAAGGCGTCAGGATTTCCTTCAGCGCTTTCACCGCATGCGCACCGTGCGAACCAGTCTACTCCGCAATCAGCCCGTGGCGAATGGCGTAACGGATGACTTCGGCATTATTGGTCAGGCCGAGCTTCTGCATCAGCCGCATCTTGTGCGTGCTGATGGTCTTGGCACTCAGCGCGCAGGCATCGGCGATATCGTTGATGCTGCGGCCCGCAGCCAGCATCTGAAGCACCTGGAACTCGCGATCGGACAGCACTTCGTGCGGTGGCTCGTCGCCCGCGTGCTTGTCGAACACCAGCGCATCCACAAGCTTGGGGTCGATAAACCGCCCTCCTTCAGCCAGCTTGCGGATGGCGGCCAGCAATACATCCGGATCACTGTCTTTCGTGACATAGCCCGTCGCGCCGGCGCGCAAGGCGCGCGAGGCCACCTGAGCTTCATTGTGGATGCTCAGCACCAGCACGGGCAGCGTGGGCCGGTCGGCGCGCACGCGGCGGATCAGATCGACGCCGCTGATGCCCGGCATGGTCATGTCCAGCAGCAACAGATCGATTTCGCAGCTACGCAGTTTGTCGACGACTTCCGAGCCTTGCGCTGCCTCGGCCGTGACGGCCATATCGTGCGTGGTCGCGATGATCTGCTTGAGGCCGCCGCGCACGATGGCGTGGTCATCCGCGATGAGAATCCTGATCATGTGTGAGTCGCGCCTTCGAGCGGAATGTGGATCGATATGGTGGTGCCCTCGCCCGGCCGGCTGTCGATCTGCAGCGTGCCGTCGATCAGCTTCGCACGCTCGGTCATGCCGAGCAAACCGTAGGCGTGCTTTGCGCTCGCGGCCGTCGCGGCGGATGGATCGAAACCGCGGCCATCGTCGCGCACGCACAAGTCGAGCGCATCGTGGCGCGTGGCGAGTTGCATGCGCACGCGTTGCGCGCTCGCGTGGCGCGCCACGTTGTCCAGTGCGGATTCGACGATCCGGTACAGCGCCGTTGCACGCATGTCGGACAGGTCGGGCTCATCGCCTTCGACCTGCAGCGCGCACGTAATCGAGTGACGGCGGCTGAAATCTTCCGCGAGCCATTCGAGCGCGGAAACGATGCCGAAGTTTAGCGCAGCGGGCCGCAGATGACTCGCCACGCTGCGGACCATGCGGATCGAGCTTTCGACCAGCGCGCGCATATCCTCGGTCTTGCTGATGGCGTCGCGGTCGTCGCTCAGCCGCATGCGCAGCAGCGAGACATCCATCTTCAGCGCAGTGAGCAATTGCCCTACTTCGTCCTGAATCTGGAACGCGCTGCGCTTGCGTTCGTCCTCGCCCACGCAATCGAAATAGCCGAGCAATTCGCGTTGCTGGTCGCGCGCCCGCACGAGGTCCTGCTCGATGCGCTTGCGCGTTGAAATATCGTAGAGGCCGACATACGCTGCCGGCACATCGTCGTAGGTCGCGATGCGAGCATTGGCCAGCGCCCAGAACTGCGTGCCGTCGCTGCGGCGCATTTCGACTTCGGCGTCGAGCAGCGTGCCCTCCGAGGCGAGGTGCCGGATCAGTCGCTCACGAACCTTCCTGTCGACATAAAACTCGACGATGTTCACGTGCGCGCCCGCCCCTTCGTCGAGACGAAGCAACTGGCGCAGCGGTGCATTCGCGTAGAGCAGCTCGCCGCCCGGCATCGCGGTCACGCAGAGCGCGACGGGGCTGGACTCGTCGATCGAGGCTTTGCCATGCTGGGCCAGGTGCTCGCGCCGCAGCGCGCCCAGTGCAAGTTGCGTGCGCACGCGCGCCTTCAATTCTTCGGCGCAGACGGGCTGCAGGAGATAATCGGCGGCCCCTGCTGCGTAGGCTGCGCGCAAGCCCGCGTGCGTGTGCCTCGAAAGGATGACGATGACCGGGATTTCGCGCGTGAGATCGTCGCTCTTGAGCCGACGGCACAGGCCGAGCGCGGCGTCAGTCGCGCTGGCATCCAGCAGGATCAGATCGGGCAGAGCCGCCCGGGCGAGCGCCAGCACCTGCGCATCGTCGTCGCGGGCATTCAGCAGGCGCACTCCAGGTTGTGTAAGCGCTTCTGTAATCGCAGAAAAATCGGCGGTCTTGCCGCCGCCGAGCACGATCGTGCGCGGAAGTGTATGAGTCATGCGCGTGAGTGCCCGCCATGGTGATTGCTTTCTTGTTTGCGCTCTCGTTCGCCGTATAACGCACGGCTTGCCACGCCGCCCTGGCGGGCAACACCTCAGCCTTCTGCGTCCGGAAGTGGCCGGCCCTGGCCCATCCGGATCGACATTCAGTCTTTGGCTTTCTCAGGCCTTGATGGCCTTTCAACCCGCCAGGCGCATCGCGACCGGCGGTTGCGAGCGGTCGATCACGGCATCGAGGCAGACGAACAGCGCGTCGAGCATCGACAGCGCTTCACAATCCAGTTGATCCTCGTGATACGCCCGCAAATCTTTGAGTGTTTCCTGCAAACGCCGCAGCCGCTCCATGCTGGTATTGCGCAGCGGCCAGCCGTGCATCAGATACGCCAGCGGCGTGAGGCTGCGTGATTCGCACCACGTATCAAAGAGGCGCAGGCAGAGCGTATCCGCCTGCTCGACCTGCGCCTTGCGATCCTGCATCGATAGACTCATCGCGCGTTGCCTCTCCCCTCGACCTTGCTGCTGCTCGCCGTTCATGGTGCGAAATATGGCGCTTGAGCGCATGGCAGTACAGTCGTCCCCTGCTGCAATCGGGGTAGAAGCTTCCTGAATTCGGCGTCAGGAAATCCTTAATGGCAGACTGCCGAGGTTAAGGCACTTATTGCAGTTGCCGATTGGCGGATTTCCCGCCCTTCTTCGCTCGCCATTTCTTTCTGCTTCTTTCTGTTTCTTCCAGTTTCCTTCCTGTTTCTAGCGATAACGAACGAACCGGTGCCCACTGCGTCCCTCAGGTCTATGCGCATTGTGTGCAGATTTACGGCACGGTATGCTGCGTGACTATCCGTCGGCCTGCCTGGCTTGCTGGTCGCAATACCGCCACTGCCGCCGTCGCCACGTTTGCGGGCAATGCAAATGAACGAACCGGTTCGCCCGAAATGGTCATGAACAGAAGACAGATGATGGCGCGCTGCCTCGCTGCGGGCGCAGGTCTGGCCGCGACGTGTGCGCCCTCGCTGTCGGCCTGGGCCATGCCGGCTGGCCGCGCTGCGCCTCATATCGTTTTTCTTAACCCCGGCGAAAGCGTGCAGGGAACCAGCGGCCCGCACTGGCAATACGTCTCGCGCTTCATGGCGGCGACGGCGCAGCGCTTCGGCATGCAGCTCGAAGTGCTCTACGCGGAACGCGACCACCTGCTGATGCTGCGCCAGGCCGAATCGATCGTCGCGCGCCGCGTCGCGCCCGACTACGTCGTGATCGTCAACGAAAAGATGACCGCGCCTTCAATGCTGCAGACGCTGGCGCGCTCGCCCGCCAAAGTGCTGCTGATCCACAATGATCTGACCGATGCCCAGCGCGCCGTCACCGGCCACGAACGCGGCGCGATCCCCAACTGGATCGGCACGATTACCGCCGATGCGCAGCGCGGCAGCTTCCGCCTCATGGAGTATCTCGGCCAGCACAGCGGCGAGGCGCCCGCACGCGTGATCGGCATCACCGGCGACCCGGCCACGCCCGTCTCGCACGAACGCGCGGCGGGAGCACAGGCTGCCCTCGCGCGGCGGCCGCATGATCAAACCTGCCAGCTCGTCTATGGCGACTGGAGTTACGCCGATGGCCGCGACAAGGCGCTGGTCCTGCTCGCTCGCTATCCGCAGGCCAATATCCTTTGGGCTGCCAACGATTCGATGACTCTCGGTGCGTTGAGCGCCGTGCGCGATCGGCATTCGAGCGCAATCGTGGGCGGTTTCGGCGCGTTGCCCGAAGCGGTCGAATCGGTGATGCGCGGCGATCTGGCGGCCATCGTCGCGGGCGATCAGTTCATCGGCGCCTGCGCGATGGTGCTGATTCACGACTATCACCACGGTGCGGATTTCGCGCTCGCCGGCGGCGCTCGCCAACGCCTCGATTACCTGAAGGTGCTGCATGACAAGGATGCGGCGCGCTACAACGAGATCGTGTTCGAGCGGCACGAAACGCCGGATTTCAGCGCGTTTTCGCGCATAGCCCGTCTACGGCATGGAAGCTCGCGCGCTTATGACTTCAATCTCCAGTCGATGTTGAACACCTCGCTGAACACTGCGGTGAAGCCCGTAATGAGCCCTGCAAAAAACGTCGCAATATACGCAGCGCCCAGCGCTGCCGCCGGGAACGCATGATGTGGCGAACGTGGTTGCGTCGCGCCTTTCCGCGCACCCTGCATGCGCAGCTGATGCTGTCTCTCGTGGTGCTCGGCGCGCTGGTAGCCAGCAGCAGCGCCCTCATCGTGCTCCAGCACGCGCGCGAGCGGCGCATCGTGGAGCTCGATGAACGCGCCAACCGCATCGCCGATCTGCTGGGCCAGTCGCTCGCCCAGCCGCTCTGGAATATCGATCGCGACGCCATTGACCGGCAGTTGAACACGCTCAGGCCCAACCCCGAAGTCGTGCGCCTCACGGTTAAGGCCACCCATTACGGCGTGCTGGCCGATGTGCGCAACGCGAGCGCGCCAGGCCCCAACGAGGAAGTGGTGCGCGTGCAGCCGATCGAGTTCACGCCGCCTGGCAACGCGCCCCGCGAGCGCATCGGCGAGGTGCGCGTGGTGTTCACCCGCGCGGTCGAGGAAAGCGGCTTTTCTGCCGCGCGCGCCGTCGTGCTGGGCGCGCTGGCGCTGGCCTTGCTGGTCGTCTATATCGTCACCTTCCTGTTGATTCGCCATCTCGTGCGCGAGCCGATCCGCCGACTCGAAGAAATGGTCGACCGCATTGCCGGCGGCGATCTGGAGAGCCGCTGCGTGATTGAATCGAGCGCCGAACTCGGGCGTCTGGCCGCGCGCGTGAATCTGATGGCCGGGCGGTTGCACGACTCCACCGCCTCGCTCAAGGAAAGCGAGCGCAAATATCGCAGCATCGTCGAGAACGCACTCGAAGGCATCTTCGTGCTCGATCGCGACGGCGTACTGCACGAAGCGAATCCGGCGATGGCGCGGCTGTTCGGTTTTCCCGATGTGGCGGCGCTCAACGCTGCGCTCGCCGCGCATGGGCGCTCGATGGTCACCGCTGCCGTCGCGCCCTTTTCCGCCAGTCAGGTCGAGCAGTTGTTCGCGCTGGTGGGCCTGAATGGCGAAATCGCAGGGATGGAAATTCCGCTCACGCGCGCCGACGGCACCACGGTCTGGTGCCTGCTGAACGCGCGCGGCACCTATTGCGAGTCGTCGAGCCTGCCTGCGCTGGAAGGCCAGCTCACCGATATCTCCTCGCGCAAGCAGGCCATGGAAGACCTCACGCGCCATCGCGACCAGCTCGAACAGGAAGTGCGCGAACGCATGCGAACGGAGCGAGCGCTGCGCGATTCGCGCGAGCAGTTGCGCCAGCTTTCGGCGCACCAGGAATCGATCCGCGAGGAAGAACGCCGGCAGATCGCCATGACGATCCATGACGAACTGGGCCAGTTGCTCACCGCGATCAAGATCAACGTGTCGCTGCTCAAGATGCGTCTGAGCCAGGGCGGCGACGGGTCGCCCAAGTGCCACGACATCGGCGATCTGGTGGAGCGGACCATCGATATCGTGCGCAATGTCGCGAGCCATCTGCGCCCGGCGGCGCTGAATTTCGGGCTGATTTCCGCGCTGGAGTGGCTGGTGCAGGACTTCGCGAAACACAACGGCATCCGCTGCACGTTCCGGCTGGAAGGCGCCGAGCCATTATTGAGCGACGATCGCGCCACCGCGGTGTTCCGCATCGTCCAGGAGGCCCTGACGAATGTGAGCCGCCACGCGCGCGCCTCGCGAGTGGACGTGATCCTTCACACCGTCGACCGGTTCGAACTGGAGGTGCGCGATAACGGCGTGGGCTTCGACGCGGCGCTCGCCACGCGCGGCGGCTCCTATGGCGTGCAGGGCATGAAGGAGCGCGCGCGGATGATCGGCGCGCAGTTCCATATCGAGAGCGCTGCGGGAGCGGGATCGCAGGTGCGGCTGATGTTCGGCGAAGCGGTGGCGAGCCTGCGCTGTGACGAGTCTGCCGGCGAGCCCGGAAAATAAGCTGGAAAACAAGCGCCCGTTTGCCTCAAACGTCCGGCATGAACCTGCGCTCCAGTTCGCGCAACAGCTCGTTCGTCTTGTTGAAAAAAGCCGTGTGATAGTCGGGTGGCACTAGCGTATCGCCCATCAGCGTCTTCACGTCTTCGAGACTCTTGCGCATTTGCCGATGGAAATCGGCGGCATGGCTCGCGGTGCGTGTGGGCTGACGATTGTCCATTAGTAGCGGAATGGCTTTCACCATTCGCCATACGGCACAGCGCATGACGACGCAGGCTGATCGCGAGTAGCATTACTGCGGTTCTGTCAAGAAATAGCCCCTGATCTCCTGCGGCCATTTGCGAAGTCGAGCGATGCAAATGTGCCTGATAAGTTAGATTCGTCTGATCATTCCAATACTGGGAGACGCATCATGAATCCAGCGCCACAGGCCGAAGCACGACGCAAGACTTACCCGATGTATCGGCTCAACAAGGCCATGAGCCGCTTGATCGACGCCCACGCGCCGGATGAACAGCGAGTCGCCATGCGCTGGGTGAACGCGTGGAGCGGCGTGATCGGCGAGCGCCAGATCGCGCAACTGGTCGCCGATCGCTGTAACGATCAAGACGATTGACACTCAGCGCGAGTGTTCATGACGGTATCCCCCCGATATCGACGATGTGCATGGCTTTGAGAGGCTGCGGCAAGCCACATTCCCATCGACGGATCGACACTTCGAGCTACGCCCGAGACGTCCACCGCTCAATCAGTGGCCCGTTTTTGCCATAAACCGGATCGCATGCCGGGAACGGCAAGGCATCCATTGCGCGCAATTCGTCAGCCGTGAGCGCATCGCGCCGGATGTCCCATTGCTGCCCTTGGGATAGGCGCCGGCCACCTGAAACGCGTCCTCGCGCGAGACGAGGCAGTGCCCCGTGCCCGCCGGCAGCAACAAGACGTCGCCAGCCGCGATGCGCAGCGTGCGCCCGCCCGGTCCGCCGACGATCAACTCCGCCGCCCCCGCGATCACGCCCAGCACCTCGTGCGCCGTCGAATGAAAGTGGTGATAGTCGAATACACCGTCGTGCCATTGCACCGGCCAGTCGTGCTGCGCGAAACAGTAGTCGATGTGATCTCCCAGATTCCCCACGGCAGGAACGAAAGCGCAGCTGTACACGATGACAGGCAGACACCGGTTGTTCGGCACCCACGCGTGCGGCGCAAGGAGAAATGCATCGACGTGCGCGGCTTGTGGTTTTACGGCGGCGGGTTCATGCCTTGATGCGCGAGGAACGGCGCAACCGGCGTTCCTCGCAGCGAAGCGCTGGCGCGGCACGCGTCTTGCGGCTGAGGGACGAATGCTTATTCGCCATCACTCACCCTCATTGGCCGTCATTCACCTCAGGAGACGCTTATGCCGCTGGCCTCGCTCAGGAATGTTGGCGCGCACGCCGTGATTCGCGCGCATCTGCCTACGGAAGAAGACCCCGGCAGTCCCAAGCCCAAACAGCCGCCGCCCGTGCCCGATGGCGAAATGCCGCCGCCTGCGCCGCTAGGCGATCCGCCCTCGGACGCGCCGCCTGAACGCGCCAGTCGGTGCGCACAGCCGATACGTTAGGTGCGCGCTAAATGCGCGTCAGATACCCGCCACATGCACGTCAAGTGCCGCGTCGCGCCGCGGCCAACGCTTCACCCCGCTCACCCAGCAACTCGCGGCGCGAGCGCGTAAGCAGCGAGATGATCTGCTCGGGATCGGCGGGCTTGGTGATGTGCCAGTCGAAGCCCGCCGCGATGGTCTTCCTGCGGTCCTCGTCCTGCCCCCAACCGGTCAGCGCCACCACCACCATCTCGGACGATTCGGGCATGGCGCGCAGCGCGCGCGCCACGTCGTAGCCGCTCAAGCCCGGCATGCCCAGGTCGAGCAGCACGGTCTGCGGCCGGAACACCGCCGCAAGCGCGAGCGCTTCTTCGCCCGCATGGGCGACGCGCACCTCGTGGCCGGAAATCGATAGCAGCAGCGCGAGGCTTTCGGCGGCATCGCGGTTATCGTCGACCACCAGCACGCGGCGCGCGCCTGGCGCCGCGATAGCGTCGGCGTTGCCCGAATCCGGCGCACGTTGAGTGGGCACCACGATCGGCAGACTCACGCGGAACTCGCTGCCAAGATTGACGCCAGCCGAGCGCGCGTGAATCGTGCCGCCGTGCAGCCTCACCAAGCCCTTCGAGAGCGCGAGACCAATGCCCAGCCCACCCTCCGCTCGCGGCGAGCGCGCGTCGATCTGCGAGAACATCGCAAAGAGGCGCTCGTGGGCATCGGGCGGCAAGCCGATACCATCGTCTTTCACCGCAAGCTCGATCGTGTCGCCGTCGACGGAAACCGTCAGCTCGATATGACCGCCCGGATCGGTGTATTTGCCCGCGTTGTTGAGCAGGTTCGACACGACCTGAGCGAGGCGCAGCGCATCGGCGTCGATCAGCACGTCGGGCAGCGGCGCATGCACGATCAGCGCGTGATGCTTGCGCTCCAGCAAAGGCCGCGACGCCTCCACCGCGGTCTGGATCACGCCCGCGAGACTCACCACGTCGCGCCGCAGTTCGAGTTTTCCGCAGGTGATGCGCGCGAGGTCGAGCAAATCGTCAAGGAGTCCCGACATATGCGTGACCTGACGCCGGATCACGTCCGCAGCCCACTGAAGCTGTCCGGGCGTGAGCGACGCCGAAGCGAGGATCGCCGCCGCACTGCGAATCGGCGCAAGCGGGTTGCGCAGCTCATGCGAGAGCGTGGCCAGAAATGCGTCCTTCTGATGATCGGCTTCTTCGAGTTGCTGCCGCACGCGCACATGCGCCGAGATATCGCGGAAATAGCAGACAAGACCTAACGTATCGTCGGGCAGCGGCGTGCGATGCACTTCCCACTCGTAGCATTCGCTCGCCTCGCGGTCGCGCCGCGCCTCGATGCGTTCCGGCGTGTGATACGGCTGCCCGGTTTCAAGCGTGCGGCGGAAGATATCGACGATTTCCTGCGCGTACGCCGCATTCCAGACGCGATGCATCACCACACCCACATCCTCGCCGATCAGTTCAGGCGCATCGCCAAAAAACGGCCGCGCCGCTGGATTCACCTCGCGGATGCGTAGATCGCGATCGACCAGATAAACGCCCAGCGGCGCTTCGTTCATGAGCGTTTCGAATTGCGCGGTGCGCAGGCGGATCGCTTCCTGGGCCTGCTTGCGCTCGGTCACGTCGGTCATCAGCACCGCCGCGCCTTCGGCGGCCGGGTAGATGCGCGTGTCGAACCAGCGCCCCGTGGCCGCGCAACGCGTCTCGAACTGACGCGCCTCGCGCGCCGCAAGCGCTTCGCTCAGGGCGGCGGCGAAGCCGTTCGCGGCGCTCTGCGGGCAGACATCGACAAAACGCCGGCCCAGCGCCTGAGCCCCCGTCATGCCGGCCAGTTCGAGAAAACGCGGATTCACCAGCGTCAGACGCGCATCCTGATCGAGCAGGAAAAACTGATCCTGGATGCTCGAAAGCGCCAGTTCGAGCAATTGCTCGTTGGCGCGGCGGATCTGCATGCGTTCGAGCAGCGCACCCACCCGCGCCGCGAGTTCGCGCGCCGAAAAAGGCTTGACGAGATAGTCGTCGGCGCCCGCATCGAGACCTTCGAGGCGCGCTTCCTCGCCCGCCCGCGCCGACAGCAAAATCACCGGCACGTTGCGCAAGGCCGGATCGCCCCGCACCTCGGCGAGCAGGCCGAAGCCGTCGAGCCGCGGCATCATCACATCGGAGACGATCAGATCGGGCCGCTCGCGGCGCGCGACGTCGAGCGCCTGCACGCCGTCGGCGGCGAGATCGACCTGATAGGCACTCGCCAGCAGCGTGCCGACATAGGCGCGCATGTCGGCGTTGTCATCGACCAGCAGCACGCGTGCACCGAAGGTCGAAGCGAAACGCCGATCGCGCAGGCCCGCCGCCAACGCGCCCGCCGCGGGCTCCATGCGCAGGCCGTCGGCTTCGCTGCTGGCGGCTTTTTGCGCGGGCAGCATTTGGCCCTGCGCCTGGCTCTGCGCTTGCACCTGGCCCTGCGCCTGCGCGGTGCGCTCCGTGCCCAGCCAGCCCGCGGCCTCCGCGGCGAAGGCCGCGGCCACCTGCATCCCGCCATTGCGCGTCACGCCCTGGCGCAGATGCGCCGCATCCAGATGCGCGCTGCCAAGCGGCAGACTGACCGTGAAGCGCGACCCTTGCCCCGGCACGCTCCAGGCCTCGATCGTTCCGCCATGCAGCTTGACCAGTTCGTGCACAAGCGCGAGGCCAATGCCCGAACCCTCCTGCGTGCGCCCGTGCGTTCCCTCTACGCGATGAAAACGCTCGAACAGGCGCGGCATCGCCTGCTCCGGAATGCCTGCGCCGCTGTCCTCGACGCTCAACTGCGCGTGCGCGCCGTGCCGCGCGAGACGCACGGCGATGCGCCCGTTCAGCGTGAACTTGAACGCATTCGAGAGCAGATTCAGGACGATTTTTTCCCACATCTGCCGGTCGACGTAGACCGGCTCGTCCATGCGGCACTGCACATAAAACGTCAGGCCGCCGCGCTCGATCGCCGATCTGAAGGTGCTGGCCACGTCCTGGGTCAGGCGCGCGAGATCGGTCGGCTCATAGCAGGCCTCGATGCGCCCGGCTTCGATGCGCGCGAAATCGAGCAGCGAATTCACCAGCCGCAGCAGGCGATGACCGCTGCGCCGCGCCAGACGCAGCAAGGCCAGGCGTGCGGGGTCGCGGTCGGCCGCAACCAGGTCGTCGAGCGGCGAGAGCATCAGCATGAGCGGCGTGCGCAGTTCGTGGCTGACGTTGGAGAAGAAGGTGGTCTTGGCGCGGTCGAGCGCGGCAAGCTGTTCGACGCGCCGGCGTTCGGTTTCAGCAGCGCGCGCGGCTTCGACGATACTGCTGGCCTGCGCCGCGACGAGGTCGATGAAACGACGGTAATCGTCGTCGAAGACAAGGCGCGGACTCACGCCCGCGACCAGAAAGCCGATGCACTCGCCGGACGTGCCCGCGGCCCCGGCGCGCATCAGCGGTACGATCGCCGCGCGCGTTGTCGGCTCGGGCCAGACCGACGCAGCGGGCAGCACGCCCTCGACGCTGTACGCATCGAGTGTGGCGCCGGTGCGGGCGGCCTCGGCGAATGCCGCGGCGAGAGGATCGGCGTGCGATCCATGCAGCGCGATCGCGCTCGCATGCCGTGCAGCGTCGGGATGACTGGACGCGACCTTGCGCGCGGAGGCGCCGTCCGCGCCCAGCAGATACAGCGAGACGAACGGCAGGTCGTGACGGTTGCTATCGAGCGCGGCGACAATCTCGTCACAGGCGGCCGCCACCGACTGTACGCTGCGGGCCGCGCCGGACAGCCGGGCGACGCTCGCCAGCCACCGATCGGAGAGAATGCGCCGCGTATCTTCGGTCACCACGCACAGCATGCCTTCGACCGCGCCGCTATCGCCGTGCAACGGGCCGTAGGAAAAGGTGTGATACGTCTCTTCCTTGAACCCGTTGCGCTCCAAAAAAAGCAGCAGGTTTTCGTCCCAGGTGGCCGCGCCGGTGCTAAGGACGTGCTGGATGCGCGGATCCGCCTCCGTCCACACTTCCGTCCACACATCGCGCGAGGGCAAGCCGAGGAATTGCTGCTTCGCGCCAAGAGTCGGGCGGTAGGCGTCGTTGCACAGGAAGGTGAGATCCGGCCCCCACGCCATCCACATGGCGTAGCGCGAGGCCAGCATCAGGCGCACCACGCTCTTGAGGCTGTTGGGCCAGCTATCGTAAGCGCCCAGCGGCGTCGAGGACCAGTCGAAGGCGCTGACGAGGTCGGCCATGCTGCGCGCGGCGCCGGCATCATGAGCGTCCTGGGCGTCCTGGGCTTCCTGAGCGCGCTGCTGCACGCTCTGCCCGACCGCGGCGACGGCCTCGTCCACGACTGCGCGGATGGCGTGCTGCCTTGCCGCGCTGCCGACGTCGCGCTCCTCTTCACCTGACATATGGTCTCCCGCGTGGGCTGGAATTGAGCTAGCCGCAATCGCGCGCGTTGCGGTCGAGGGCTGATCAGCATTTTTTGCGCCTGCTGCCGAAGCCCGTGTTGCGGGCCTGATCAACGCTCCTGGCGAGCGTGCGCCCTGCCCGCGCGAACTGTCAACGACGGCTCCGCGCATGCGCTGATCGGACAATCAGTCTGACGAACAGGTCTGCGAACGGGGACGCCAGGAAATGCGCGAGCCGCTACAATCGCGCACTGCCTGCGGCAAATGCGCACATGCACGCGCGGGATCGGAATCAGCCGCCGATTCGCCCGAATACCAGAATGCGCGCCGCAGCAACCACATCGAAACCCGAGACAGCCTCAAAAACCCCGCATTCCCCATGGCCCGCATCGAGCTCCACTTCCCCGAAGACCAGTATTACTACTCGACCCACCTCACGGTGCGCGTCACCGACATCAACTCGGCGAACCACCTCGCGAACGATTCGATGATCTCGATGATCTCGGAAGCGCGCGCGCGTTTTCTGTTCGATGCCGGCATCGAGGACATGAAGGACGAGCACACCAGCATCATCGTGACGGACCTGGCGACCACCTACCGTGCCGAAGCCTACGCGCGCGACCAGTTGTGCTTCGAAGTCGGCATCATGGATTTCAACAAGTACGGCGGCGACATCATCTTCCGCATCACGCGGCCCACGGACGGCGCGCTGATCGCCATGGCGAAATCGGGTTTCGTGTTTTTCGATTACGAGGCAAAGAAGGTCGTGCCGATGCCGCACGCGTTCCGCGCGAAATTTCCGGGCGTCAACACGGTCGGTTGACGGAACAAGGCGGGGGTTCGGGCGGCTTAGGGGCGGCTAGGGGCAACTTCAGGCCGCCTCAGCGCGGCTGAAACGCGATCAACGCCATGCCGGCGAGCGTGAACGCGATGCCGGCCCAATCCCAGGGACTCGGGCGGATCGCCTCGACGCCCCACAGCCACAGGATCGCCACGCACACGTAGACGCCGCCGTAAGCGGCATAGGTACGCCCGGCCGCGCTCGGATGCAGCGTCAGCAGCCAGGCGAACAGCGCCAGCGACGCCGCAGCCGGGACCAGCCACCAGGCGCTCGCGCCCTCGCGCAGCCAGCGGTACGGCAGATAGCAGCCGACGATTTCGGCGAGTGCGGTAACGGCGAAAAGCAGGAACGTCTTCATGAGCGGACTGGATCTGGCGGGCGCTCATGGTAACGCAGACGGCGCAAACGACGAACGGGCGGCACACGCCGCCCGTCCATCAGAACCCAGCCATTAGCGCGCAAGCAGCGCTACATCAGGGGCGCTCGCCGCGTGCCAGACGCGTTTCGATCTCGGTGACCACCGGCAGCAGGTCGGCCACGCTGTCGATCACGTAGTGCGCACCGGCGGCGCGCAGCCGCTCGACCGCCGCAGCGCGGCGCAGCGCGAATTCGTCGGGCGCGAGCGCGTGCACTTCGTCCTCCGACATGCCGAACGCGTTGCCGCTCACCGCAACGCCCACGGCCCAGGTGCCGCCGTTGAGGCCTTCTTCGATGCCGACCTCGGTGTCGTCCACCTTGATTGCGTCGCGGGCGCGCCACACGCCCAGCTGCGGCAGCGTGCGATAGATCATGTACGGCGACGGACGACCCTCGGGCGTGTCGCCGGTGCAAACGATGCTGTCCGCCTCGAAGCCCTGCGCGGCCGCGCCCGGCACGATCTGGTCAATGATTTCGCGCGTGTAGCCCGTGGTGGAACCGATGCGCACGCCGTCGGCGCGCAGTTGCTTCGTCACGGCCGCGACGCCCGGAATCACGTCGCTGTACTGCGCGGCCACGGCGACATTCTTCGGCACGAACACGTCGTAGACCGCGTCGATATCGGCGTCGCCCGGCAGGTGGCCGTGACGCGCTTCCCAGGCTTGCGCCACGCGCGGCAGGGCCATCAGCGCGGCGATATGCGGACGCTTGGCCATACCCATCGGGCCGCGCGCTTCGTCGATCGTGATCGGCACGCCGAACTCCTCGAAGGTTTCGACGAAGGCGCCCATCGGCGCACGCGAGCCGAAGTCCACCACCGTGCCGGCCCAGTCGAAGATCACTGCCTTGACGTGTTTCATTTGCGTATTTCCTTCGAATTGCGCTGCGTTATGCGTGAGATGCGTAGATCGCGTGAATCGGCTTGAGCCGGGTTAAACCATCAGGCCGCAAGCGCCTCGCGGGCGTCGAGCGAGGCGTGTTCCGGCGCGCCGTCGGGCACGCCCATGGTGCGCAGGGCGGTGGCGCAGGCCGCCACCACACGACGCATCACCGCTTCGTCGAGTGCGCCGATGCAGCCGATGCGGAAGCTCTCGACGTTCGTGAGCTTGCCCGGATAAATGATGAAACCCTGCTCCTTCATCAGTTCGTAGAAGCGCGTAAAGCTGAAGTTCGCATGCGCAGGCGAAAAGAACGTGACAATGATCGGCGAGCGCCAGACATCGGTTAGCAGCGGCTCGAAACCGAGCGTTTGCATGCCCGCCACCATCACATCGCGATTGCGCGTGTAGCGCGCCAGCCGCCCCGGCTGGCCGCCCTGTTCGGCGTAGAGGCGCAGCGCTTCCAGGAAAGCCGCCACGGCGTGCGTGGGCGGCGTGAAGCGCCATTGGCCGGTGCGGTTCATCACGTCCCACTGATCGTGCAGGTCCAGCGCCAGCGAGTGGCTGTTCCCCCTGGCGGCTTCGAGCGCGCGCTTTTTCGCGATCACGAAACCAAAGCCCGGCACGCCCTCAATGCACTTGTTCGCCGACGACACGAAGGCTTCGCACGGCAGCGTGCGCATATCGAGCGGCACCGCGCCGAAGGCGCTCATCGAATCGATCAGCAGACGGCGGCCAGAGCGCGCCACCACCTCGGCGATTTCGCCAACCGGATTGAGAATGCCCGAGCTGGTTTCGCAGTGGACGACGACCACGTGCGTGATGGCGGCGTTCGCGGCCAGCAGGCGTTCGACATCGGCGGCGCGTGGCGGCAGGTAGTCGCCCGTGTCGTGCACGGTATGGTCGCGGCCCAGATAGCGCAGCGTGGTGGCGATGCGCTTGCCGTACGCGCCGTTGGCCAGCACGAGGGCGTGGCCGTCGCGCGGCACGAAGCTGCCCAGCATCGCTTCGACGCAGTAGCTGCCGCTGCCCTGCAGCGGCACGCAGTCGTAATTGAGATCGGTGGCGCCGGCGATCTCCAGCAGCGCGGCGCGCAGGCGTGCCGTCATGGCGCGGAAATCGGCGTCCCACGATCCCCAGTCGCGCTGCATGGCGGCTTTCGTCGAAGCGGCCGTGGTCAGCGGGCCAGGAGTCAGCAGATAAGGATCTGCGGCGGGTGCGGCGGTCGGGGTCATGCGGCTGCTCCAGTCGGTGTTCAGCGTGATGGCGCTACGGTACTGGAACAGCGATCATCGGTAAAATCGATATAATCTATGTCGATATCAGCTGAACTTATAGGCATCCCCATCATGCAATATGCCCAGTTGCGCGCCTTTCACGCGGTCGCCGAACATGGCGGCTTTTCGCGTGCCGCACAGGCGCTCTCCCTTACCCAGCCGGCGGTGTCCGATCACGTGCGGCGGCTGGAAAGCGATTTCGGCGTCAAGCTGTTCGAGCGCGCGCCACGCGGCGTCGAGCTGACGGAACTGGGCCGCAGGCTTTATGCGGTGACGCGCCAGATGGTGGGTTGCGAGCGCGATGCGCGGCGCCTGCTGGAGTCGGCGGGCGCGCTGGAGTCGGGCGAACTGGCGCTGGTGGCCGATGCGCCCGATCTGGCGATCAAGCTGGTCGGCGCGTTCCGGCGCCGTTTTCCGGGCGTGGTGGTGAAGCTCGGCATCGCCAATGCGACCGAATGCATGCGGCGCGTGCTGTCGAGCGAGGTGGATGCGGCGATCACGGCGGCGCATCAGGTGCATAGCCGCCTGCAGACGCGCGTGCTGCGCGAGGAGCCGCTGGTGGCAGTGGTGCCCGCCGACAGTCCGGCGGCCAAAAAGCGCCGCATGACCTACGAGGAACTGGTGCGCGAACCGATGATCTTCCGCGAGGCGCACTCTGTCACGCAGCAGTTGCTCGAAGCCGAACTGGTGCGCAAAGGGCTGCAGGTGCAGCCCGTGCTTTACGTGGATGGCCGCGAGGCGCTGCAGACCGCCATCGCGCAAGGCGTGGGCGCGGGCGTGATCGCAGGCGCGGAATTCGGCGAATCGCGCCGCATTCGCGCGATTGCGCTGGTGGATTGCCAGGTGCGCATGGTCGAGTCGCTCACGCGCCTGGCTGATTCGTCGTCCAATCTGCTCGACGCGCTGTTCGCGACTTCGCTCGACTAAAACTCAGGCGGTCGGGGCAACGACGATATCCACGCCGAATTCGTGCAGCAGGTCGCGCAGCGTCTCCGCCTGATCCATGCGCGCGCCGCGCCGTAAATGAATGCGCAACGCCTGCCCCGCAATGCCGTCGATGGGTCGCGCAAGGCGCAACTCCAGTGCAAGACCGAGCCCTTCGGGGGCGTCGGCTTCGGCGGGTTCAACGACGCGGGGGGAGAAACAGGCGGTGTCGGACATGGCATGGACCTCGTCGGTGAAAGGCACGGGGAACATGCTAACCACGCGCGTGGGCCGCGCCAAACGAGAAATCCGCGTATGCAAATGAAGGCGAGGCGGAAGATGTTTGCGGCCTTTGCGCTAATGCAACCGGCAATCGATCTGGCCACCGCACCTGAGCGATCTCCGGCCTGAATGACAGTCATTCACGAATGCCGTTTTTATCCCATATTTGCGCCGCGCCCAGGCCGTGCGTGGCACACTGGGCGCATCATTTTCGCGCCCGTGTTTGCAGCGGGCCGCCGAAAACGCCGCTCCGGATCACGACCACACCGTCATGGAACGCTCCTTCACCGACCGACGCGATGCGGGACGCCTGCTCGCCGCGCAGCTCGTTGCGCCTTATGGCGCACGCCGCGACGTGGCCGTGCTGGCGCTGCCGCGCGGCGGCGTGCCGGTAGCCTTCGAAGTGGCGCGGGCGCTGGGCGCCCCGCTCGACGTCCTGCCCGTGTGCAAGCTGGGCGTACCCTGGCAGCCCGAACTGGCGATGGGCGCGCTGTCCTCGAACGGCGCGCAGTATGTCGATGAAGCGCTGATCCGCGAGGCAGGCGTAAGCGAGCCGCAGTTGCAGAGCGCCCTCGCCCTCGCGCGCATCGAACTGGGACGCCGCGAGGCGCGCTATCGCGGCGAGCGCGCGCCGATTCCGGTGGCCGGCCGCGTGGCGCTGCTGATCGACGACGGCATGGCCACCGGCGCGTCGCTCAAGGCGGCGGCTCTGGCGCTTGCCTCGCTCGGCCCCGCGCGCATCGTCGCGGCGCTGCCGGTGGCGCCGGCGGGCGCGCGCGAGCGGCTAGCGGGCATCGTCGACGATCTGGTCTGCGTGAAGATGCCCCTGTCGTTCATGAGCGTCGGTCAGTTCTACGCCGATTTCGATCAGGTCGACGATGAGACCGTGCGCGACCTGCTGCATCGCGCCGCGAGCGATGGCGGCTCTTCAGGCGAATCGCCATAGGGGATCGCACCTGGATTCGCACCCGGGATCCCACCAGGGGTTGTCCCAGGAGTTTCACCAAGATTCGCAGTTCCAACCGTTGCACGCGCACGCGATGCCGCGCGCCTGACTCAGCGCACCGGATTCGACGCGTGCTCGCCCACGACGGTCTGCCATGGCCGCACGCGCCATGACCTCACGAGGCCCGCCTGGACATAGGGATCGGCGCGCGCGAAGGCTTCTGCGGCGTTCGGGCTGTCGCCCTGGAATAGCAGCAGCGCATGGTCGACGGGATCCGCGATCGCACCGGCGAGCAGCAGTTCGCCGCGCTGCGCCGCGGCCCACGCCAGCGCCAGATGCGCGCTGCGATGTTCGGCGCGGCGATCGAGGTAATCGTCGGCGAGTTCGTACATCAGGAGGTAATGCATGGTGTGTCTCCTTGCGCATGGCGCGCCGTTGAAGCGCATTGTGCCGTAGCCTACGTCAACCGAAGACATCGCCGGTCCGTTTTGAGGGTGGCTTTGCCATAATTGGTTGCGGCGATGGGCAAGTCTGGATTGAAAAGCGGCCTGCGCACACGACTACCGACAACGTCGAAAATCCCATGGGAGTGAACGATGAAGATCCAATCCGTCATTGCTGCAATCGTACTGGGCGGTGTATTCGCCGCACCGGCTTTCGCCCAAACCGCTGCTCCGGCCGCCGCTTCCGGCGCCGCCATGAATAGCCAGCAGTCGAAGATGAAGACCTGCAACACGCAGGCCGCCGACAAGAAAGGCGACGACCGCAAGGCCTTCATGAAGCAATGTCTGTCCGCTGCCGGCGCACCCGCTCCGAAGATGTCACAGCAAGACCGCATGAAGGCCTGCAACGCGCAAGCCGCCGACAAGAAAGGCGACGATCGCAAGGCTTTCATGAAGACCTGCCTGTCGACCAAGAGCTGATTTCACGCTTCCCCAGCCGCCAGGCATTCCTGATTAACCTGGCCGGTTCGAGACTGGAAGATCGCCGCCAGACGACGCGCCCCGGCCTATGCTGCGGCGCGTCGTTTTTTCTGACGCAGCTTTGTGGCGCCGCATAGGCCAGGCGCGCCTGCGCCGACACGCGGTTTTTCTCCTATGATGGCTCCAACGGCCCCATTCCTTACATCAAACGTCTATCGCCATCGGGCCGACACAAAAGAACCCAGACAGGCTGGTCCTGGTTGATGCCATTGGCATCGAACGGAGGCGCAGATGGCATGGAGACACAAGAATCGCTGGTTTCGCCGCTGGATGCTCGTGATGGTGTTCTGGCTGGTGCCTGTGATGATCGTCGTGGTGCGCGAGACCCAGGACGAGATGGCCTATAACCGCGCGGATCTGCAGCGCGCGCTCAGTTCGTGGAGTTTCACTGATGCCGAGCGCAGTGCCGGCGCGCCGCAGCATTGCCAGGGCACAGCCGATCAGGCGCGCGCGGCGGGATGTCCCGCCGCCGTGCTCGCCGAAAACGCCCCCGCCCAACAGGAAGCCCGCGACGAATACGCACAGCGCCGCGCGACGCTCGTGCGCTATCTCTGGCATGCCTTCGTCGGTTATTGGGTGGTGCCGGCGGTGGCGCTGCTCGCGCTCGGCATGCTGCTCGGCGCGGTGCGGCGGGCGCTGCGCCGCCCGCCCGCGCCCAAGGCCGTTACGGAACCTTGAATCCGGCCATACGGCGCCCGGCATGGCGCGGCGGCTCCGCGCGAATTCCGTGCCCATTCCGAAAGCTCGTTTGAATCGCTGTGCTATAACGACGAGGCTGATCCGTGATCGGCAGCGCCGCAGCGGTTCGGCTTTCCGGAACACAGAACGGAGAACAACATGCAAGGACGTCGTTTCATCCTGAGGGCTTCTATCGCCATCGCGCTGGCCGGCGCGACACTCGCAGGCTGCTCCACAACCGGCAGCACACCACCGAATGGGCAAACCGACGCGTCGCGACGCCAGGCGATCGACGCCAGTGTCGACGGCACGCTGTCGCGCCTCTACCAGACCGTGCCCGGCGCGCGGGAACTGGTGGGCAAGGCTCACGGTATCCTCGTCTTCCCGAATGTGATTCAGGCCGGCATCGGCATTGGCGGCGAACACGGCGACGGTGCATTGCGCGTGGGCGGCAGCACGGTGGGCTACTACAGCACGACCGGCGCGTCGGTGGGCGCCACGCTCGGCATGCAGTCGAAGGCCGTGGTCTACCTCTTCATGACCGAAGACGCCCTCAACCGGCTGCATACGTCGGAAGGCTGGTCGGTGGGCGGCGACGCCTCGGTCGCGCTTGTGAAGGTCGGCGCCAATGGCACGATCGATACCACGACCGCCGTCAAGCCCGTCGAAGTCTTCGTGCTCACCAACAGCGGCCTGATCGGCGATCTCTCGCTGGGCACCACCAAGATCACGCAGCTGAAGCTCTGATTCCTGTTCGCTTACGTCCGCGCCACCTGTACCCCGTCCCTTTTGGCGCTCAGGTCGCGGACGTATCGATCACCTTGAAGCGCGAGCGTTTATTCGCGCGAATCACCGCCTGATAGGCCTCCACGTACTGCTGCGCCATGCGATGCGACGTGAAGCGCTCCTCGAAGCGGCGACGCACGCCCGCACGCGGCACACGTGCAAGCCGGTTCACGGCTGCCAGCGCGCCCACCTCATCCTCGACGATAAAACCCGACACGCCGTCGTCCACCACTTCAGGCACCGCGCCGCGATTGAAGGCGATCACCGGCGTGCCGCAGGCCATCGCCTCGATCATGACGAGGCCGAACGGTTCGGGCCAGTCGATCGGAAATAGCAGCGCATGCGCGCCGGAGAGGAATTCGGCCTTCTGGCTATCGTTGATTTCGCCGACGAATTCCACGTTCGGCAGCGAGAACAGCGGCTTGATCTGGCGTTCGAAATATTCCCGGTCGGCTTCGTCGACCTTGGCGGCGATGCGGATCGGCAGGCCGCAGCGCTGCGCAATGCGGATCGCGGTATCGACGCGTTTTTCCGGCGAAATGCGGCCAAGAAAGGCCAGATAGCGTTGCTCGACGGGCTGCGGCGTGTAGAGATTCTCCGGCAGGCCGTGGTACACCGTGCTGAGCCAGCGTGCCTGAGGGATTGGCTGGCGCTGCGCATTGGAGATCGAGATGACGGGCGCGGTGTTGAAGGTGTCGAACACCGGCTGCTGCTCGGGCAGATCGAGGCGCCCATGCAGCGTTGTCACAAACGGCGTTTCCTGGCGCTTGAACACCGAAAACGAGTAGTAGTCCATATGGAAGTGCAGAACGTCGAACTGATCGGCCTGGCGGCGCACCATCTCCATCAGCAGCATATGCGGCGCGACCCGGTCGCGAATCGCGGGATCGAGCCGCAGCGCACGCGGCCAGACCGGTTCGAGCTTCGCGCTCGTCACGGAATCCCCGCTCGCGAACAGCGTGACGTCGTGGCCGAGATCGACCAGCGCCTCGGTGATGTACGACACGGCGCGTTCCGTGCCGCCATAGAGCTTGGGCGGAACCGATTCGGTCAGCGGAGCGATCTGCGCAATTCTCATCGGGTGTCTCCAGAGTTCGGCCAGGCGTGTCTGGCGATCGGGTCAGCCACGGGGTTAACCACGGGTCAAGCACACCGGCTTCAAGCCAGTCTTTCGCACAGGGCTTGCGCACATTGCGCGCCTGTTCACTGCGGGAAAACTCAGATCATTGTAAGCGCGCCGTCACCGATCAGACATGGCGCAAACCCGCGGCTGAGCGACGTCGGGGACGGATCGCGCCGGATCGCTTAGGACCGCGCAGGACCGCTCCGGCAAGTTGCAAAGACCCATTATTCGGCAATCGCCCGCGGCACGCCCCCGCTCTTGCAATTTTTCATATCGGCTTACATGCGGATACAGCTTCAGCGCGCCGGCCATTTCCACGCCGGGATATCGAGCGCGTCGGGATCGGCAAAAGTCGTCGCGCCCAGGCGCCGCTCCAGCATAATGGACTGGCTACCCGCCTCGCGTTCGAGCGCCGCCACCAGCCGCGCCGCGTGCGAGACCACCAGCACCTGCGATTGCGTCGAGGCCCGCGCAATCAAACGCGCGAGCGACGGCAGCAAGTCGGGATGCAGGCTGGTTTCCGGTTCGTCGAGCACCAGCAGCGCGGGCGGGCGCGGGCTGAGCAGCGCCGCGGCCAGCAGCAGATAGCGCAAGGTGCCGTCCGACAGTTCCGCGCCGCGCAACGCTCGCAACAGCCCTTCCTGGCGTAGCGCCACTTCGAAACGCCCTTCGTGATTGACGATTTCGACGCGCGCGCCGGGAAACGCATCGCCGATCGCCGCATCCAGCGCCGCCCCGTCGCCGATCTCGCGTATCGTCTGCAACGCCGCGGCGAGATTCGCGCCGTCGTCGGCGAGCACCGGCGAATGCGTGCCGATCTGCACCTGGCGCGCGCCCGCGTGCTGATCGGTGCGGAAATGATCGTAGAAGCGCCACGAGCGGATCTGCTCGCGCACGGCGATCATCTCGGGCGCGCTACGCGGGTCGGCGTACTCGGTCATCATGCTGTCGAAACTCGCCACGGGCTGCGCAAGCGTCGACCAATCCTTGTCGTCGCGGATGCGGATCGTCGGCCCCTGACGATCGACGAGCAGCGCAGAGGGACGCAGCACCGGCCCGCTCCAGATGCACTCGCGCTTGATGACGGGATCGCGCGAGAACTGCGAAGTGGACGCGGGCGGCGGCAAGCCCAGATCAATCGCATAGCCAAAGGTCTCGCCCGCGAAGCCGAGCTTGAGACTCACTGCGTCCTTGCGCACGGTGCCCTGCACTTCATGCTCGCCTGCCGCGACCGCGCGTGCGAAACGTTCGGGGCCGGCCCACAGCGTCGATTGCAGGCCGCCCTCGCGCGCCAGCGACGGAATCACGCCGCCGCGCGCGGTGAGCGCGAGCAGTCGCAATGCTCGATAGAGATTGGACTTGCCGCTGCCGTTCGGACCGGTGATGACGTTGAGCGGCCCGAGCGGCACGATGAGCTCGCGCAGCGAGCGATAGTTGGCGATGGCGAGCGTGGTCAGCATGAAGCGTCGAAGAGGCGAGGATCAACGCCGGATCATACGCAATCGTCTCTGGATCGCCCGCGAATGCGACGCCGCTTGAGCCTGACGGAGTGCGTCAGCGCTGCTGTGGCACCTTCGCCAGATCGCTCAGGAAGCGGTCGCGCCACACGCCCAGATCGTTGTGCCGCAGCGCTTCCATATTGGTTTCGTAGCGCGCCTGGCGCTCGGCGAGCGGCATCGACAGCGCGCGCTCCAGCGCCTCCGACATACCCGCCGCATCGTGCGGATTGACCAGCAGCGCGCCGCTGAGCTCAGCCGCCGCGCCCGCGAAAATCGACAGCACCAGCACGCCCGGATCGTCCGGATTCTGCGCGGCGACGTATTCCTTGGCGACCAGGTTCATGCCATCGTGCAGCGGCGTGACATAGCCCACCTGCGATTCGCGGAACAGCGACATCAGCTTCCAGCGGTCGTACTGCTGACTCAGATAGCGGATAGGCGTGTAGTCGAGTCCCGAGTAGCGGCCGTTGATGCGCCCCGCTTCGCGCTCCAGCTCTTCGCGGATCACCTTGTAGCTGGCCACGTCCGAACGCGTGGGCGGTGCGATCTGGACAAGCGTGACCTTGCCGCGCCATTCGGGCGAATGTTCGAGCAACTGCTCAAAGGCATGAAAGCGCTCGACCAGCCCCTTCGAATAATCGAGGCGATCCACGCTCATGATGAGCTTGCGCCCTTCGAGGCTCTGCTTGAGATCGAGCACATGCTGGCGGCTTTCGTAACGCGCTGCCTGCTCGGCGATCTCGTCGGGAAACACACCGATCCGATAGACGCCCGTGCGCAGCTTGCGCCCGTAGGCTTCGATTTCTCCTTCGTGCTCGGCTTGCTTGCCCTTCTCGCCCAACTCACGCACGACGCCGTGCGCCTCGCGCGCTATGTAATCGTGAAACGCCTGCTGATCGTTGCGCGTCTGAAACCCGAGCAGGTCATAGCAGCACAGCGACTTCACCAGCTCATCGTGCGGCGGAATCGTCTGCAACACCTGCGGCGACGGAAACGGAATATGCAGAAAGAAGCCGATGCGGTTGCGCACGCCTTCGGCGCGCAGTGCTTCCGCGAACGGGATCAGATGGTAGTCGTGGACCCAGATGATGTCGTCGGGCTCGATCAGCTTGATGAGCTTGTGCGCGAGCCAGGCATTGACCCGCCGGTAACCCGCGTATTCGTCGCGCTCGTAGCGCGCGAGATCGTTGCGGTAGTGGAAAACCGGCCACAGCGTAGCGTTCGAAAAGCCGCGGTAGTACTGGTCGTAATCCTTCTTCGTGAGGCCGGCCGTCGCGAAGGTGACCGCGCCTTCCTGCACGAGCGTGGGACCGGCGTTCGCCACGGTTTCGCTCACCACGTCGCCGCTCCAGCCAAACCACACGCCGCCCGCGTCCTTGAGCGCGCCAAACACGCCAACGGCAAGCCCGCCTGCCGAGCCTTTGGTCTCCGTGGGCGTCGCCACACGGTTCGAGACGACTATCAGCCTGGCCATCGTTGCACTCCTTTTCGTCTCATCTAGCCTGCTTCCTCTGTTATAGGTTCTGGGCGCGCCCGACGGTGCTCCAGCGCGCCGCCTGTGCCTCCTGCGCAGCCTCTGCCGTCTCTACCGTTGCGCGGTCCTGTCCCGCACGCAGGCTGCTGCCCGCGACGGGATCGGCTTCGGTGTGCGCCGCCGTGCTCGCTGCAGGCTGCGCGGGCGGCCGCCATGGCGGCATCGGGCGCTGCGCTGCCTGCGTCGCATCGGCGGATGGCTCGAACACGCCGCCGTCGATCTGCGCCGCCACCTCGGCACGCGCCTTCGGCAAGTACTGCGGATAGCGCGCATTGACGAAATCGAGCAGCCCTTCGCGCACCCGGCAGCGCAGATCCCAGTTCAGCCCCGAATCCAGCGAACTCACCAGCACGCGCAACTGCATCGCACGCTCGTTGGCATCGGTGACCTGCAACACCTGCACGCGCCTGTCCCACTCGGGCGCGTGCTCGACAATGCGCGCCAGTTCCTCGCGCAGCGGCGCAAGAGGCATGCGGAAGTCGAGCCACAAAAACACCGATCCAATGATCTGCGAACTGCTGCGTGTCCAGTTCGTGAACGGATTCTCGATAAACCATTGCAACGGCACGATCAGACGACGCTGATCCCAGATGCGCACCGACACATAAGTGCCGGTAATTTCTTCGATACGCCCCCACTCGCCCTGGATCACGACTACATCGTCCAGACGGATGGGCTGCGAAATCGCAATCTGCAAGCCCGCGATCAGATTGCCTAGCACGGGGCGTGCCGCGATACCGGCAACCAGTCCGGCCACGCCGGCCGAAGCCAGCAGACTCGCGCCTATCTGGCGCACATTCGGGAAGGTCATCAGCGCCGCGCCGACGCCGAAGATGACGATGACCACCATCACCGTGCGCGCCAGCACGCGCGCCTGGGTGTGGATGCGGCGTGCGTGGAGGTTATCGGCGATATCGAGCGGATGCGCGGCCACGATGGCCTCGCCGATGGCCGCCGCGCAGCGCACGGACAGCCAGGTGATGGCGCCGACCAGCGCGAAGGCGCACAACTCGCGCAGGGTCGAGACAAAGCGCAGCGTGTCGGGAACCTGCCACCAGACGAACTCCAGCGCGAGAACGCCGAGCACCACGCGCGCGGGCTGATGCACATAGCGCACGAACACGCTCAGGTGCGGATAGGGCCGCGCGATGCGGCGCACGACGCGCGCGCCCAGCCAGTGAAGCGAAAACGCGAAGGCCAGCGCAAGCGCGCTCGCGATCAGCGTGCCGAGCCAGTTCTGCAACGGCGCGTCGGCCAGGCGCGAAACAAAATCGGAAACGGAAACGGCAACGGAATCGAGATCAGGCATCGGCGGCCAGTTCCTCCATGGGGCGGCATCGGACGGTAGACGGCAAAGATCGGACGCAGCGAAGCCACGCTACGCGAAGACGCGTAAAAAACGCTACAGAATGCAGCGGCGGCTAAAGCGCACCGCCTGGGAATCGACTAAAGAATTGGCCGTAGGTTCAACGGCATTGAGACGCGGCTGCGCACACGTGTACGCAGCCGGTTGAGAAATGTTGAATCAGAACCGCTTTAGCTACCGCTACCCGTCTTGCAGGGAAACGCCTTGCCCAGACCCAGTGAAATCGCCGTGCTGGCGTTGTAGCCGGCCACGTTGGGATTGTCGGCGATGTATTTGCGCACCGCGTCGGTGAGTTGCGCGGAGCGTGCATCCGGCGGCAAACAGAAATACTGGCCGACGCGCGGCCCGGTTGTGCCGCCGATTGCGTCGATGGTGTTGAAAATGCCATCGGCTGCCCCTTCGATGTAGGCCGCACAGGCGCTACGCGAGGCTACGTCGGTTTTCGAGCAAAGGCGGTTGAGGTCGCTGGCGGTGAATGCGAAAGCCGAGAGCGGCAACATGAGCGCGCCGGCGCAGAACAGAGCCCGCAGCATGGTTCTCCTTGATTCGTCGTGTGGGGCGGCGCCCCCGCGCCGCGTGCCGGTCACTGGCGCGAGCCGGTGGAGGCCTCGGCTGCGACGGGCAATTCCGCTATTGTGCACTGTTTTTCCGGACTGCCGCGCGGCGAACCGCTGGCGTCGTCCTTTTCATACGCGGGCCGTGAGCCCGAGCCCACGTCCGCCTGATCCATCTATGGCAAGTTCTTGCGGTGTTACTGCGCCGCCTGGCCCATGCGCGCCGACAGATCCTTGATCGCGTCCGGCGCCTTGTACTGCCTGGCGAAATCGAGCGCGGTCATGCCGATCTGGTTTTTGGCCTGCAGGTTCGCGCCGTGATCGAGCAGCAGCTTTGCGGTGCTCATGTGATCGCCGCGCGCGGCCATCATCAGCGGCGTGGTGCCGTTGGGCGACGGTGCATTCACATCGGCCGAATAGCCGATCAACAGTTTGGCCACGTCGTCGTTGCCGTTCGCGGCGGCGTAGTGCAGCGGCGTCCAGCCCTGCTTGTTGACGTTCGCGCCCTTGGTGATGAGCAGCTTGACGAGGTCGACGTCGCCGTTGAGCGCAGCCAGCATCAGCGCGTTCTCGCCGGCCTTGTCTTCGGCGTCGATCTTCGTGTTGGGGTTGTCGAGCAGCAGCGCCGCGACCTTGTCCGATTTTTCGCGCGCGGCCAGCACCAGCAGCGGCATGCCTTGATCGTCGGTGGCGTTGGGGTCCTGGCCGTTCGCGATGTCCTTGGCGACGCCCTTGTCGTCGTCGAACTTCACGCCCTTCACGAGCGAGTCGATCGGCGCGGCAAAGGCCGGTGCGCTCGCGAAGAAGGCGGTGCCCATGGCGACGACGAGTGCGGCTGCGACGGAAGACTTCAGCGGTTTCAGATTCATGTCAGGCCTTAACGTTATTCGATATCTAGTTGATCACAAACGGATTTGCCAGCAGGCAGACGGCGTTTTAACCGGTGAGCGAGAAAGCCTCAGGCCGGAACCGGAATCTTGAACAGCCGGAAAAAGTTCTGCGTGGTGACAGCGCCGAGTTCGGCGTCCGGCAATCCGCGTTGCTGGGCAATGAATCTTCCGACATGGCTGACGTACGCAGGTTCATTCGGTTTGCCCCGAAATGGCACAGGCGCGAGATAAGGCGAATCCGTTTCGATCAGCAAACGCTCCAGCGGCACGCGGCGCGCGACGTCCTGCACTTCGGTCGCGCTCTTGAACGTGACAATTCCTGACAGCGAAATGTAAAAATTCTGCGCGATAGCGCGTTCTGCGATGGCCCACGGCTCTGTGAAGCAGTGCATCACGCCGCCCGGCTCGCCGGCGCGCTCCTCTTCCATGATGCGCAGCGTGTCTTCGGACGAGGCGCGCGTGTGGATGATGAGCGGCTTGCCTGTCGCGTGCGCGGCGCGGATGTGATTGCGAAAGCGCTCGCGCTGCCACTCCATGTCTTCGATCGTGCGTTCGCCGAGGCGATAGTAATCGAGCCCCGTTTCGCCGATCGCCACCACCTTGGGATGCTTCGCCAGTTCGACGAGATCGGCCACCGATGGCTCCTGCACGTCTTCGTGGTCCGGATGCACGCCAACCGATGCGTAGACGTTCTCAAAGCGGCTCGCGATATCGAGCACCGAAGGCAGCGTCTCCAGATCGACCGAGACACACAGCGCGTGCGTCACGTCCTGCGCGCGCATGTTTTCGAGCACCTGGGGCAAGCGCTCGGCCAGGCCCTCGAAGTTGATGTGGCAATGCGAATCGACAAACATGAGCGGTCCTGCGTAGAAAAACGGGAGTGAGCGCCTGAAGCCCTGGCTCAGGCGAACATTTCACGATAGCCGAGAAAAAGCTCCTCGAACACGAGGCGCGCATTTAGCGGATGGTTCTCGACGGCGCGCTGGCGCGTCACGGTCTTGAGATAGCGCGCCAGCGCGGGCGCGTCGACCTTGCCCGCGCAATGGGACAGCGCATCCGCCGCCTGCGGGTAGTAGCGCGGACGTCCTGCCGTGCGTTCAGCGAGCAGATCGTAGGCCCAGCGCTGCAACCAGCCGAGCACGAGCGGCACCGGCAGCTTCTGCAAGGTCTCGCCGCAGGCGAAGGCGTCGCAGTTCGGCCCGGCCGCGAGCTGGGCGAGCGTCCAGTCGCGCAGCGTACGGTTTTCGTCGCTCGCGAGCGCCAGCGCCGCAAGCGGCGCGCCGCCCGCTTCGGCCAGCAGTCCCGCCGGATCGGCCACGCCCTGCTGCGCCAGCCACGTCTGGGCTTGTTGCGGCGACGGCGTGCCCATCGGCCATTGGCGGCAGCGGCTGATGATGGTCGGCAACAGGCGGTCGATGCGCGCCGAAACCAGCACGAACACCACGCTCGCGGGCGGCTCTTCTAACGTTTTCAGCAGCGCATTGGCCGCCGCGACGTTAAGCGCCTCGGCCGGATAGAGCACCACCACGCGCGAGCCGCCACGGTGCGAACCCACGCTGGTGAAGTCCAGCAGCGCGCGCACCTGTTCGATGCGGATTTCCTTGCTGGGCGTGCGCGTCTTCTTGCCTTCCTCGCCATCGCCCTTATCGGCTTTGGCGTCGTCATCGCCGCCCGAGGGGCCGACGAGACTGGCCAGCGCTTCGGGCACCACCACCCGGTAATCGGGGTGATTGCCCTGCGCGAACCAGTGGCAGGCCGGGCAGGTGCCACATGGCTGGCCGTCGGCTTGCGGCGACTCGCACAGCAGCCCCTTCGCCAGATGCTGGGCGAATTCAAGCTTGCCGATGCCGGCCTGCCCGTGCAGCAGCAGCGCGTGCGGCCAGTGGCTGCGCAACTGCTGCAGGCGTTCCCAATCTCCGCTTTGCCAGGGATAAATCATGTGTCCATTCAACCAGTTAGGATCGCACCTCAGAAGGCGGCGATGACCTGTTCGAGCTTGCGACGGATCTCTTCGATGCTCTGCGACGAATCGACGATCGCGAAGCGGTACGGCGCTTCTTCGGCGCGGCGCAGGTACTCAGCGCGCGTGCGCGTGAAGAAGGCGTCGGTTTCGCTCTCGAAGCGGTCCGGCGCGCGTGCCGCGCCGCGGCGCTCGCTCGCGGTATCGGGGTCGATATCGAACAGCACGGTCAGATCCGGCTGAAAACCGCCCTGCACCCAGCGCTCCAGCGTTTCGAGCTTGTCGCGCGGCAAACCGCGCCCGCCGCCCTGATAGGCGAAGGTCGCGTCGGTGAAGCGGTCGGAGAGCACCCAGTCGCCGCGTACGAGCGCCGGCTCGATCACGCGCGCGAGGTGCTCGCGGCGCGCGGCGAACATCAGCAGCGCTTCGGTTTCGAGGTCCATCGGCTCGTTGAGGAGGATCTCGCGCAGCTTCTCGCCCATTGGCGTGCCGCCCGGTTCGCGCGTCATGACCACGGTGCGGCCGGCGGCGGCGAGCTTCTGTTCGAGCTGCTCGCGAAACCACGCCAGATGCGTGGTCTTGCCCGCGCCGTCGATGCCCTCGAAGGTGATGAATCGGCCCCGCGCCATTTAGTTACCCCGGATGTACTTGTCGACGGCCTTGTTATGGTCGACGAGATTGTCAGAAAAAACGCTGCTGCCGTCGCCGCGCGCCACGAAATACAGCGCGGCGGTCGCGGCGGGATTGAGCGCCGCCTGCAGCGAGGCGGCGCCGGGCAGCGCGATTGGAGTCGGCGGCAGCCCGAGGCGCAGGTACGTATTGTAAAGAGTGTCGACCTGCAGATCGCGCTTGTGCAGACGCCCCAGATAGCTTTCGCCCATCCCGTAGATCACCGCAGGATCGGTCTGCAAGGGCATGCCCACCTTGAGCCGGTTCGTGAACACGGCCGCCACCTGGGCGCGGTCGCCCGCCTTGCCAGTTTCCTTTTCGACCAGCGAGGCCAGCGTGAGCGCCTCGTAAGGCGTTTTCAGCGGCAGGCCCGGCGCGCGCGCGGCCCACACCTCGTTCAGATGCGTCTGCATCAGCTTGTAGGCGCGGCGGTACACGTCCAGATCGCTCGAACCCTTGTCGAACAGATAGGTATCGGGGAAGAACAGGCCTTCGCCGCTGCCCTGCGGCGCGGGCGGCGCACCGATCGCGGCCAGCAGCTGCGCGTCGGTCATGGCGGCGGTGTCGTGGCTCAGCGCCGGATTGGCGTCGAGTTCCTGGCGCATGTGCTTGAAGGTCCAGCCTTCGATGATGGTCGCCACATATTCGTTGACGTCCCCAAGCGCCATCTTCTGCAGCACTTGATAGGGCGTGATGCCCGCCTTGAACTCGTAGTTGCCGGATTTGAGCTGGCTTTGCAGGCCGAGCACGCGCGTCATCAGCTCGAATAGCTGGGGCTGGACCGGCACGCCGCCGCGCCGCAACTGCGTGGTGACGCTGCGCACCGTGCTGTGCGGTTTGATGGTGACGTCGAGCTGCTGGACGGCAAGCGAAATGGGCTGCGTGGCCCAATATGCAACGCCGCCCGCGGCGGCTGCGCCCAGCACGACGAGCGCTGCGCCCGCTGCAAGGCATTTGTTAAGGAGGGACATGGAAACATGACTTTGGGGGACCTCATATAATAACCGCTTGCCCTCGCTAAAGTCAGGATTGACTGTTCCCCGAATCCATGAACGCACCGCTCGCAGCACAACCGACCCCCGACACCCCTTCCACGGCCGATTTCGATGCGGTCCTCAACGGCGGCGCCTACGCGAAACTGCCGCAGTTCGGCGTGATCGACGCCAACGGCGACGACGCAGCCAGCTTCCTGCACGGCCAGCTGACCAACGACGTGCAGCATCTCGACGTCGCGGGCGCACGCCTCGCCGGCTACTGCTCGGCCAAGGGCCGCCTGCTCGCCTCGTTCCTCACCTGGAAAACCGGCGAGACGATCCGCCTGCTGCTTTCGAAGGACGTGCAGGCTGCCGTGCAAAAGCGCCTGTCGATGTTCGTGCTGCGCGCCAAGGCCAAACTCACCGACGACACCGACAGGCTCCTCGTGGTCGGCCTGGCCGGCGATGTGCGCGGTGCGCTCGCACGCGTGTTCGACGCCCTGCCCGACGGCGTGCACGTCAAGGTGGACGATCCCGCCGGCACGCTGATCCGCATGCCCGATGCGGCAGGCCGCCTGCGTTATCTGTGGGTCGGCCCGAAGGAAGCCGTCGAAGCGAAGCTCGCCACGCTCGAAGGCGAACTCAAGGCGGTGTCGCCCGCCGTGTGGGACTGGCTCGACATCCGCGCGGGCGAGCCGCGCATCACCCAGCCGGTGAGCGAGCAGTTCGTGCCGCAAATGGTCAACTACGACGTGCTGGGCGGCGTGAACTTCAAGAAAGGTTGCTATCCGGGCCAGGAAATCGTCGCGCGCAGCCAGTATCGCGGCACCATCAAGCGCCGCACGGCGCTGGCAAGCGTCGCGGCCGGTCTGGACGCGGCGCACGCGGGCGCGGAACTGTTCCATTCCGACGATCCGGGCCAGCCCTGCGGCATGGTCGTGAACGCGGCGGCTTCGCCCGAAGGCGGCGTCGATCTGCTGGCCGAGATCAAGCTTGCCGCGCTCGAATCGGGCAGCGTGCACTTGGGCGCCGCCGACGGCCCCGCGCTGCGCATCCTGCCGCTGCCCTACGCATTGCCCACCGAGGTTTGAGGCGCTGAAGCCTTGACACAAATCAACGCTGCGCCCGAACGAGACCGCGCGCCATGTGCCTGATCGTTTTCGACTGGCGGCCACGCGCGAGCGATGGCGCGCTCTCCACGCTCGCGGCCAACCGCGACGAATTCCTGCGCCGCAACGCCGCACCGCTGCAATGGTGGAAGGACGCGCCCGAGGTGCTGGCGGGCCGCGATCTGGTGGGCGGCGGCACGTGGCTCGGCATGACGCGCGGCGGACGCTTCGCCGCGCTCACCAACTACCGCGCGCCGCATGAGATGCGCCCCGATGCGCCCACGCGCGGCACGCTGGTGTCGCGCTGGCTCACGGGCGCGCCCGATCTGCCCGATACGCCGCTCGCCTATCTCGACGAAGTGGCGCGCGCAGGCGATCTGTATAACGGCTTTAATCTGATCATCGGTGACTGGACCCGGCGCGAACTGGCGTGGTATTGCAACCGAGGCAATCGCGCCGATCGAGCACCCGCCCTGCTGCCCGACGGCACGCACGGCATTTCGAACGCGGTCCTCGATACGCCGTGGCCCAAGCTCGTGCACAAGCGCGCCGAACTCGCGCAGCAAGTGGCGAACGGCCCGGACGTGCCGCTCGATACGCTGATCGAGATCATGCGCGATCCGCGCGTCGCGCCGGATGCGCAACTGCCCGCCACCGGCATCCCGCTGGAACGCGAGCGCGCGTTGTCGGCGGCTTTTATCGATACGCCCGACTACGGCACGCGCGGCACGACCGCGTTACGCGTGCGCGTGAGCGGCGAGCAACTGGACGTGCAAGTCTGCGAACGCAGCGACGACGACGGCTCGCACCGCATCAAGCGTCCGGGCGGCTTCGAGCGTCGCGAACACTACACGGTGAGCGCGACGGTGGGCAGCTTCGATCGCGCCTGAGCAGTCGCCACACAATCACTTCGCGCGATCACTTCACGGCATCAAACGCCGCGCGTAGCGCCCGCGCGGCCTGCGAGTGCGCCTGCCGCGCTTCCTCGACAAAAGCCCCCAGCTTGAAGAACTCGTGGATCATGCCGTCATAGCGCACCAGCGTGACGGCGTTGCCCGCTGCGCGCAATTTCTGCGCATACGCCACGCCCTCATCCACTAGCGGATCGAACTCCGCCACCGCAATCCACGCGGGCGCGACGCCATGAAAGTCGGGCGCGCCACGCGTGCCGTCGAGCGGCGAGAAACGCCAGTCGTCGCGATCGGAAGCATCGCGCACATAGTGATTGAAGAACCACTGTATCGTTGGCGCATCCAGCAGATAACCCTCGGCGAGACGCTGGTGCGAATCGGTCTGCTGGTGACTGCCCGTGCCGGGATAGATCAACAGCTGGAACACCGGCGCGATAACCGCATCGCGCGCGAGCACGGCGCACACGGTCGCGAGCGTGCCGCCCGCGCTGTCGCCGCCCACCGCAAGGCGCGCCGGATCGATGGCGAACTGCGACGCATGCGCGTGCAGCCACGCATAGGCGTCGAAAGCGTCTTCTACGGCAGTCGGGAATTTGTGCTCGGGCGCCAGCCGGTAATCGACGGAAAAGACCGCGCAGCGCGCTTCGTGCGCGAAGGCGCGGCACAGCGCGTCGTGCGTCTGCACGCTGCCGACCGTGAAGCCGCCGCCATGAAAATACACCAGCGCGGGCAGCGGCCGCGCCCAATTCGGCTCGACGGGCAGATACATCCGCACACGGATCTTCGCACCGTCGCGCACCGGCACCTCGATATCCTCGACCGAATGCATCGGCACAGCGGGAATCTCCAGCACCGATGCGCTCTTTTCATAGGCCGCGCGCGCCGCCTGCGGCGTGAGTTCGTAATACGGCTTGCGGCCCGCGCGGGCCACCAGGTCGAGCACGAGTGCGATCTTTGCGTTGAGCGGCATCGGCGAGACTTCCGGTCTGGACTGGACTGCGTGGGCGCTACTGCGCGCGCGCCTCCTTGACTTCGGGCTTGAGCGAGAGCGGATCGGTGGGATTGCGCTGCGTCTCGATGTCCTCGTGACGCAGCTTGACCGACGCGAGTATGCCCGGATGCGTGAGGATATAAAAGCGACCATCGCGCACGGCGTCGAAGGTGGCCTTCGCCACGTCGTCAGGCGTCAGGCGGCCCGAGCGCACGGCCCGCTGCAATTGCAGATCGGCGGCCTGCTGCGAGCGCGTGGGCGGCGCGTCGTTGCGCAGATCATCGGGACGGCTGCGCTCGGCGTTGGCGATGCCGGTCGGCACGAAGGCCGGGCACAGCAGCGAACAGCCGACCTTGTCGCTGACGTTCTTGAGGTCGTGGTAAAGCGTTTCGGTGAGCGACACCACCGCGTGCTTGGACGCGTTGTAGACGGCCATCGCGGTCGGCGACAGCAGCCCCGCCACCGACGCCGTATTGACGATATGCGCGCGCTCGCCCTGGGCGAGCATGGCAGGCGTGAAACTGCGCACGCCGTTGGCCACGCCCATCACGTTGACGCCGAACACCCAGTCCCAGTCCTTCGCGCTGCTTTCCCAAGCGAAGCCGCCGGTGCCCACACCCGCATTGTTGAAGAGCAGATGCACCTTGCCCCAGGCGTCGAGCGTGGCCTTCGCGAGCGCGTCGACCTGCGCCGGGTCGCGCACATCGGTGCGTACGCCAATGGCTTGCGCACCCTGCTCGCGCATCGCCGCGACCGCGCCTTCGAGCGCGTCGGCATCGACATCGGCGAGCACGAGCTTCATGCCAAGCGCCGCGGCCTGCTGCGCGAAAGCGCGGCCAAAGCCGCTGGCGGCGCCGGTGATGACGGCCACGCGGCCTTCGAACTGGAACGGATCGGACATCGCGTCTCCTTTTGAATTCGTTAGTACTGCACACACATCAAAAAACAGGCCAGCACCTCATGGCTGGCCGGTTCTCTACCTCTGTCGTCAGATCAGCTTGACGAGTTGCTTGCCGAAGTTCTGCCCCTTGAGCATGCCGAGGAATGCGGCAGGCGCGTTTTCGAGGCCTTCGGCCACGGTCTCGCGATAGGCCAGCTTCTTTTGCGCAACCAGAGCGCCGAGCTCCGTCAACGCCTGCGGCCACACATCCAGATGCTCGCTGACGATAAAGCCCTGCACCAGCAAGCGTTGCGTGAGGATCAGTTGCGGATACTTGAGCGGCACCGGCTCGCCGTCATAACCCGCGATCATGCCGCACAACGCGATGCGCCCGAATGCGTTCATGCGCGCCAGCGTGGCGTCGAGCACCGCGCCGCCCACGTTCTCGAAGTAACCGTCCACGCCGTCGGGCGTCGCGGCCTTGAGGTCCTGATAGAGGTTGCCGCCCTTGTAGTCGACGCAGGCGTCAAAGCCCAGTTCCTCCACCACGTAGCGGCATTTTTCCGCGCCGCCTGCGATACCCACGGCGCGGCAGCCGGCGCGCTTCGCTAGTTGCCCGACGACGCTGCCCACCGCGCCGCTCGCCGCGCTCACCACCACCGTCTCGCCCGCCTTCGGCGCGATGATGCGGTTCAGGCCGTACCAGCCCGTCACGCCCGGCATGCCCACCGGGCCGAGATACGCGGACAGCGGCACATGCGTCGTATCGACGACATGCAGATCGCTGCCGTCCGAGGTGCCGAATTCCTGCCAGCCGGCCATGCCGACCACCTTGTCGCCCACCTTGAACTTCGGATTGAGCGACTCGACCACTTCGCCCGTGGTGCCGCCGATCATCACCGAATCGAGCGGCTGCGGCACCGCGTACGACTTGCTGTCGTTCATGCGCCCGCGCATATACGGGTCGAGCGAGAGCCAGTGATTGCGCACGCGCACCTGACCCTGCGCGAGCGGCGCGAGCGGCGTTTCGACGAGACGGAAGTTATCGACGCTGGCGACGCCTTCAGGGCGCGACGCGAGCAGGATCTGACGATTGGTCTGGGTCATGGCGTTCGGGTTGACTATATGAAAGCGCGGCTTGCACCGCGCGGAGGGAAAACATCAGAAAAGCAACGGCGGCGAGCTTCAGCCGTCGCTGGGGCCCGGCGTCGCGTCCGGGTCGCTGCGCAGGCGCTGACGCACCACATCGCGACCCACGGCGAGACGCCGCATGTACTTGAAGGTGCCGAGCGCCTTGGCGACGAAATGGCCTTCGCTGTCGCGGATCTCGCCTTCGCAATAGGCCATCGTGGTCGAGCGATGCAGCACGCGGCCGTAGGCACGCAACTCGCCGCGACCAGGCTGCATGAAATTCACCTTTATTTCGACGGTGACGACGCCCACGCCATCGGCGGCCACGCTGCGCGCGGCCATCGCCAGCGCGATATCGGCGAGCGTCATGGTCACGCCGCCGTGCGCGACCTGCCACGTATTCATGTGGCGCTGCGCGAGCGGCAGCAGCACTTCGCTGGCGCCGTCGCGCGCGCTCACGAGCTTCGCGCCCAGTTCATCGACGAACGGGCTTTCGATCGTGGGCTGCTGTGTGGCCTGCTGTGTGGCCTCTCGCGTGCCGCTTTGTTTCGTATCGACAGTCATGGCTCAAATCACGCGACGTAATCGACGCACTGGCGCGTCTCCACCACGAGCTTCGCGAAGTCCTTCACCTTCTGGTGTTCCGGATGCACCTGGTAGGCGTCGAGCGCGGTCTTATCGGCGAAATCGGACACCAGCACGAGGTCGTAAGTCGACTCCAGGCCCGCGCCCGCGATGCCCACTTCGAGATGCAGGGTGCCCGGCACCAGATCGCGGCAGCCTTCGAGCAGCGCGCGGAACTTCGCGACATTCTCGGCGCGCGTTGCCCCTTCGGCCGATTCCTTGAGCTTCCACATCACGATATGACGAATCACCTTGATCACCTTTTCTGTCTTGAACGCAGAGCGCGCCATGCTGGCGCGAAACTGCCGTCATGATAACCGCGCGTCATGCGTCACGAGAGCCACGCCTTCAGCCCTTCTGCGCGGCTAATCGGTGTGCGATCGCGCCGAGACGCGCGAGCGCGGCATCGGCGCTCTGCGGGTCGGGCCCCGGACAACTCACGCGGATAAACCGGTCGAAACGGTTTGAATTCGAGAACACCGTGCCGGGCATGATGCGGATGCGCTCAGACAGCGCGGCATCGAACAGCGCCATCGAATCGACGCCCGGCGGCAACTCGATCCAGAACGCCATGCCGCCACGGGGCGGCGTGAAGCGCGTGCCTGCAGGGAATGATGCGCTGATCCCCTGCGCCATGCGCGCGCGCTGCAACGCCAGTCGTTCGCGCAGGCGGCGCAGATGCCGCTCGTGCGCCTGGCTCTGCAAAAACTCGGCGAGCACCGCCTGCGAAAGCGGCTCGTTCAGGCGCGATTGCGCGAACTTGAGCATCGCAATGCGCGAATGCCAGCGCCCGCCCGCCATCCAGCCCACCCGCATGCCGGGCGCGAGCGTCTTGTTGAACGAGGTGCAATGGATCACATCACCCTGCGTGTCCCAGGACTTGAGCGCGCGCGGCGGCGCGTCGCTTTCCACCAGTTCGCGATAGGGATCGTCCTCGATCACGGCAACGCCCGCTTCGCTGCACAGCTCGACGATGCGCTGCTTGTGCGCATCCTGCATTACGCAGCCAAGCGGATTCTGGATATGCGGCACGACCACCAGTGCCTTGACTTGCGACTCACCCGCCTGCTGGCGCAACGCGAATTCAAGCGCCTCGACCGACAGGCCCGTCGTGGGGCTCGCGGGAATTTCGAGCGCGCGCAGGCCCAGGCTTTCGAGCACCTGCAGCAAGCCATAAAAACACGGCGATTCGACCGCGACGGTGTCGCCCGGCTGGGTCACCGCGCGCAGCGCGAGATTGACGGCTTCGGTGCCGCCGTGGGTCATGACGATTTCGTCCGGATGGACGGTAAAACCGGCGGTCAGCGCACGGCGCGCGATCACGGCGCGCAGGCGCGGATCGCCGCGTTCGTGGCCGGGCGCGGTGAGCAGATCGGGGCGGTGGCGCAACGTGCGCACAGCGATCTTCTGCAGTGCTTCGCCAGGAAAGAGCGCATCGGCGGCGGTCACGCCGCCCAGGTTGAGCGCGTCGGGCACCTGCTGCCAGCGCGCGACGAGCGCCGATATATTCGCGTGGATGCCGACGAACTGTGCTTGAGCCAGTCGTGCTTCCTGCCACTCAGGCTGCCAGTCAGACTGCCACTCAGGCTCGCGCGCCGCCGGCAATGTGCTGGCGACGGCGCGCACGAAATAGCCTTCGCGCGGACGCGCTTCGATCAGCGCCTCGCGTTCGAGCACGCGGTAGCTTTCGGTGGCGGTGGCAAGACTGACCTCATGCTGGCGCATGAAAGCGCGCATCGACGGCATGCGGTCGCCCGCACGCAGCACGCCACTTTCGATACTTCGCCGGTATTGGCCGGCCAGTTGCCGGTAAAGAGGCTGCTGATTGGGCTGGGAGCGGTCGTTCATCGATCGATGATGCCAGACGCGCGCGCTACCGCAACAGATACACGCAAAGGCCGATTGCACCGGTACAGCGCGCGCAGCGCGGGCGCTGTAGCGCAACGATTGCCGCCGTCCTGCGGCTGTTGCAGGCGAGCGCGCACTTTTAAGCTGGCTGCCTGACTTCGCTTCATCGACCGGATCTCGACCATGCACGACTCGACACGCTCCGAAATGGGCACCTTACGCACCGTCGCACTCGTGCGCGGCGCAATCCATACGCTCGAACTGCGCCGTGGCGCGGCGATCGTCGCGGTGGAGGGCGAACTGCTGATCAGGTATCGCAATGCGGCGCTCGCCTCGCTCGGCCAGCTTGCGCCCGAACAGACGCTGCATCTGCACGAAGGCGAGCAATACGTTGCACATGAGCGAAATGGCTACGCGGTGAGCGCTGCGCAAACACCCGGCGCGCGCTTCCTGCTGCAGGAGCCGCCCAAGCCCGCGCGCGCCGCATGGATCACGCTGAAGAGACGTCTGTCGCGGGCGCTCGCGTGGCTGCGCGCCCGCCCGCAACAGTCAGACACCGCCTGATCCGCGCTCAAACGACCTCGAACAGCCCCGCCGCGCCCTGGCCGCCGCCGATACACATCGTGACGACCACAAGTTTCGCGCCACGGCGCTTGCCTTCGATCAGCGCGTGACCGGTCAGACGCGCGCCCGACACGCCATACGGGTGGCCTACCGCAATCGCGCCGCCGTTGACGTTGAGGCGATCGGCGGGAATGCCCAGCTTGTCGCGGCAGTAAAGCACCTGCACGGCGAACGCTTCGTTCAGTTCCCACAGGTCGATATCCTCGACTTTGAGGCCCGCCTGCTTGAGCAGCTTCGGCACCGCGAACACCGGGCCGATGCCCATTTCATCGGGCTCGCAACCGGCCACCGCGAAGCCGCGGAAGATGCCCAGCGGCTGCAACCCTTCGCGCTCCGCCACCTTGGCGTTCATCACCACGCAGGCGCTGGCGCCGTCCGAGAACTGGCTGGCGTTGCCCGCGGTGATGACGCCGCCTGGAATCGCCGTGCGGATCTTCGACACGCCTTCAAGCGTGGTATCGGCGCGAATGCCCTCGTCGGCAGAAATCGTCACTTCCTTAGTGATGAGCTGGCCCGTGGCCTTGTCGCCGACACCGGCAAGCACGGTCATCGGCACGATTTCATCGTTGAACAGTCCTGCGGCCTGCGCCGCCGCTGCGCGCAGTTGCGACTGCACGCCGTACTCGTCCTGGCGCTCCTTCGAAATCTCGTAGCGCCTGGCGACGGTTTCGGCCGTTTGCAGCATGCTCCAGTAGATTTCCGGCTTGTGCTGGTTGAGCCAGCCTTCGGCCATCATGTGGCGGTTCATCTCGTTCTGCACGCACGAGATCGATTCCACGCCGCCTGCCACGAACACGTCGCCTTCACCGGCGATCACGCGTTGCGCGGCCAGCGCAATGGTTTGCAGTCCAGAAGAACAGAAGCGGTTCACGGTCATGCCCGGCACCGAAACCGGCAGGCCCGCGCGCAGCGCGATCTGGCGCGCGATGTTGGCGCCCGTTGCGCCTTCGGGGTTCGCGCAGCCCATGATCACGTCCTCGACGCGTGCGGGGTCGATCTTCGCGCGCTCGACGGCGGCCTGCGTGACATGGCCGCCCAGCGTGGCGCCATGCGTCATGTTGAAAGCGCCCTTCCACGATTTGGCGAGGCCCGTGCGGGCGGTCGAAACGATTACGGCGTCAGTCATGCGTGTCTCCAGCAAATTTATGGATGCTGCGAATGGGGTACGGTGTTTCGGACGGTTATCGGTGAGCGATCAGACCCGGTCAGGTCAGGCCCGGTCAAACCCGGCCCGCGAGCACATCGGCGGACTGCGCGCGCTTGACGCCCGCAGCCTCCAGTTGCGCCCACGCGGCAGCGAGCGAGCCGTTCAGATCGATGGCGCGCGAGGCGTCGTCGATCAGCACGGTCTCGAAACCGGCGGCGCGCGCATCGAGCGCGGACCACGCGACGCAATAATCGGTCGCGAGTCCGCAGCAATAGACGCGCTTCGCGCCGGTCTCGCGCAGATAGCCCGCGAGGCCCGTGGGCGTCGTGCGGTCGGCTTCGAGAAACGCGGAATAGCTGTCCACGTTCGCGTGATGGCCCTTGCGGATCAGCGCGCGCGCATGCGGCACGTCGAGGTCGCCGTGCAGCGCCGCGCCGTGCGTGTCCTGCACGCAATGCGTCGGCCACAACACCTGCTCGCCGTACGGCAGCGTGGTCATCTCGAAAGGCGCGCGGCCCGCGTGATTGGCGGCAAACGAAACGTGCTGCGCCGGGTGCCAGTCCTGCGTCAGCACCACATGCGTGAAGCCCCGCGCAAGCCGGTTGGCGACCGGCACGACTTCATCGCCCTGCGCGACGGCCAGCGCCCCGCCCGGCATGAAGTCGTATTGCAGGTCGATCAACAGGAGCACGTCGTCTGCGCTTCTCATGATGTCCGTCCGATGTTTGCGCTCGTGTGTGCGCCTGGTTGAATGCGTAGTTGAGCGCTTAGTTGAACGTGCCGCCGTTGTCGGCCTTGTCGGCCAGCGACTGCGCGATCTCCCACGCGTCGCCGTTCGGCTGCGCGGCGTAGCGGCGAATCGAGCGCGCCACGTTGTACAGGCCCACGGTATCCGCGTAGAGCATCGGGCCGCCGCGCCACAGCGGGAAGCCGTAGCCCGTGAGATAGACCATGTCGATGTCCGAAGCCTTCGACGCAATGCCTTCTTCGAGGATCTTCGCGCCTTCGTTCACCAGCGCGAACACCAGGCGTTCGACGATTTCGTCGTCGCTGATCTTGCGGCGCTCCACGCCCGCTTCCTTCGAGTACGCGACGATCATGTCGTCGACGAGCTTCGACGGCAGCGCGTTGCGCTCGCCCGCCTTGTAGTCGTACCAGCCCGCGCCGGTCTTCTGGCCGAAGCGGCCCGTCTCGCAGAGGCGATCGGCGATCTTCGAGTACTTGAGGTCCGGCTTCTCCTGGTAACGGCGCTTGCGGATCGCCCAGCCGATGTCGTTGCCCGCGAGATCGCTCATGCGGAACGGTCCCATCGCAAAACCAAACTTCTCGATCGCCCGATCGACCTGCGCGGGCAGCGCGCCTTCTTCGAGCATGTAGAGCGCCTGGCGCACGTACTGTTCGATCATGCGGTTGCCAATAAAGCCATCGCACACGCCCGAGACCACCGCCGTCTTGCGGATCTTCTTCGCCACCTGCATGACCGTGGCCAATACGTCCTTGGCCGTGTCCTTGCCGCGCACGACTTCGAGCAGCTTCATCACGTTGGCCGGGCTGAAGAAGTGCAGCCCGACCACATCCTGCGGACGCTTCGTGAAAGCGGCGATCTTGTCGACGTCGAGCGTCGAGGTGTTCGAGGCCAGAATCGCGCCTTGTTTCGCCACTTCATCGAGACGCTTGAACACCTGCTCCTTCACGCCGAGTTCTTCGAACACGGCTTCGATGATCAGATCGGCTTGTTTGAGATCGTCATAGGAGAGCGTCGGGCTGATCAGCGCCATGCGCGCTTCCGCCTTCTCCTGCGTGAGCTTGCCCTTCTTGACCTGCGCTTCGTAGTTCTTGCGGATCGTCGCGAGGCCGCGGTCGAGCGCTTCCTGCTTCGTTTCCAGCAGCGTGACCGGCACGCCCGCGTTGAGGAAGTTCATGGTGATGCCGCCGCCCATCGTGCCCGCGCCGATCACCGCGACCTTCTGGATATCGCGCACCGGCGTGCTCGACGGCACATCGGGAATCTTGCTGGCGGCGCGCTCGCCGAAGAACGCGTGGCGCAGTGCACGCGATTCCGGCGTCTGCACCAGTTCGACGAAGCAGTCGCGCTCAAAGGCGAGGCCCTTCTCGAAACCCTCCTTCACGCCCGCTGCGATGGCGTCGATGCACTTCACCGGCGCGGGATAGTTCTTCGACATCGCGCCCACGGTGTTGCGCGAGAACTGCAGGAAACCTTCGGCGTTCGCATGCTCGATCTTGCGGTTGCGCACCAGCGGATGCGGGCCTTGCTTGTCGGCGGCCTTGCGCGCGAACGCGACGGCTTCGGTGAGCAGATCGCCCTCGATCATCGCGTCGAACAGGCCCGATTTGGCGAGCTTTTCGCTCGGCACCGGTGCGCCGCTCACGATCATGTTGAGCGCGGGTTCGAGGCCGATGGCGCGCGGCAGACGCTGCGTGCCGCCCGCGCCCGGCAGGATGCCGAGCTTGACTTCCGGCAGCGCGATCTGCGCGCCCGGTGCCGCCACACGGTAATGCGCGCCGAGCGCCAGTTCCAGGCCGCCGCCCATCGCCACGCTGTGGATCGCGGCCACGACCGGCTTGACGCTCTTTTCCACTTCCTTGATGACGGTGTGGAGCGTGGGCTCCTGGGTCGCCTTCGGCGTGTTGAATTCGGTGATGTCGGCGCCGCCCGAGAAGGCCTTGCCCGCACCCGTGATGACGATGGCCGTTACCGCCGCATCGCTGTTGGCGCGCGCCAGGCCCTCGACGATGCCGGTGCGGGTCGACAGACCCAGGCCGTTGACGGGCGGATTGTTGAGCGTGATGACGGCGACGCCGTCGCGAATCGTGTAATTCACTGCCGCGTTGTCCACTACCATTTGCCTGCCTCCATACATGCGGGCCGCGTTGTGCGTCGCCGGCTTGATTGTCCGACATTCCCGGTCAGCAGGCAGAATACCGAAAAACGCACGCTCGTTCCATTTTTTTCTTGTGGTGGGACGTCGGGGTTTGTACCGAGGCGGCGCGTCTGGCGAAAAATAGGCAAAAAAAACGCAGCCCGAAGGCCGCGCCGGAGAAAGGGTTCACGCGTGAAATCAGTCGCGGATCACGGCGGAGGTGCTGTGATCGGCCACGCCGCCGCCCGCGCCCCTGGGCACATCGAGCGGGTCCATCGGGCAGTCCTGAGCGGCGGCCAGCGCCGTCGGCAGGATGTGATCGCGGAACTGCTCGCGCAGCTTGAGCTTTTGCAGCTTGCCCGTGGCCGTGTGCGGCAGTTCGTCGACAAAGACCACATCGTCGGGCAGCCACCACTTCACGACCTTGCCGTCGAAAAAGGCCAGCAGTTCTTCGCGCGTGACTTGCGCGCCCGGTTTTTTAACGGCGACGATCAGCGGCCGCTCGGTCCAGCGCGGATGCGCGCAGGCGATGCAGGCGGCCTCGGCAATCGCCGGATGCGCCACCGCGATGTTTTCCAGGTCGATCGAACTGATCCATTCGCCGCCCGACTTGATCACGTCCTTGCTGCGGTCGGTGATGTGCAGGAAGCCGTCCGGATCGATGGTGGCGACGTCGCCCGTCGGGAACCAGCCGTCGACCAGAGGTGTACCGCCTTCCTGGCGAAAATACCGGTCGATGACCCACAGCCCGCGCACATGCAGATCGCCGAACGCCACGCCGTCCCACGGCAGCTCGCGCCCATCGTCGCCGACGATTTTCATATCGACGCCAAAGATCACGCGCCCCTGCTTTTCCAGCAGCGCGCGCTGCGCCTGCGGCGGTCTCTGCGCCTGCTCCCAGTTGAGCTTGGCAAGCGTGCCGAGCGGCGACATCTCCGTCATGCCCCACGCATGAATCACCTGCACGCCGTAGTCGTCCTCATACGTGCGGATCATCGCCGGCGGACAGGCCGAGCCGCCAATCACCGTGCGATTGAGCGTCGAAAACTTCACGCCCGCGTCGCGCATATACGTGAGCAGGCCGAGCCAGACCGTCGGCACGCCCGCCGAACAGGTCACGCCTTCGGCTTCCATCAGTTCGTAGAGCGACTTGCCGTCGAGATCCTTGCCGGGCAGCACGAGCTTGGTGCCGTTGAGCGGCGCGGCGTGCGGAATGCCCCAGGCGTTGACGTGGAACATCGGCACGACGGGCAGCAAGGCGTCACGCGCGGATAAACCGATCGAATCGGGCAGCGAGGCCGCATACGCATGCAGCACGGACGAGCGATGCGTATAGAGCGCGCCCTTGGGATTCCCCGTGGTGCCGGAGGTGTAGCAGAGGTTCGAGGCGCTGCGCTCGTCGAGCAGCGGCCATTCGTAGACGCCGTCCTGCGCCGCAAGCAGCGTTTCGTAACTGAGCACCGGCGTGCGCATGGCCGGTAGATGCGCCTCGTCGCACAGTGCGATCCAGCCGCGCACCTGCGGACATTGCGGCGCGAGCGTATCGACCAGCGCGGCGAAAGTGGTATCGAAGAGGATGTAGCGATCTTCGGCGTGATTGACGATCCAGGCGATCTGCTCGGGAAACAGGCGCGGATTGATGGTGTGGCACACCGCGCCGAAACCCGTGACGCCGAAATACGCCTCCATGTGCCGGTAACCGTTCCAGGCCAGCGTCGCCACGCGCTCGCCGGGCTCGACGCCCAGCGCGATCAGCGCCTGCGCGAGTTGCTTCGAGCGCGCCTCGCAGTCGCGATACGTATAGCGATGGATATCGCCCTCGATGCGCCGCGACACGATCTGGGTATTGCCATGATGGCGCGCCGCATGCGCGATCAGCGACGACACCAGCAGCGGCACGTCCATCATCTGGCCCATGAGCGATGCGGCGGGCTTGATCGGCGTGGTCATGGACGGCGGTCTCCTCGACTCGGATGTCTGGAAAGCTCGTTGTGTTGTGTGCTGCGGTCGTCGACCGCCTGTGTCTCAGGTTCCAGGCAATGTCTTACTTTGCTCGCGGCGGCTTCCTGCACGCCAGCGGGCGCGGACTTACAATATCGGCTATTCAACAGGCGCTCAACATGTCGTTTTCACCAGGCCCGAATTCCTCCCCCAGCGATTCCCAAGTGACCCAGACCGCCACGAACCTGCCGGCCAGCGGCCCGCTCGCCGATTTCGAACGCGCGCTGACCGCCTCGCGCGACGCCAGCTTTGCCGGGCTCGGCGCGACCTTCTACACGAAGCTGCCCGGCGCGCCGCTGCCCGCGCCCTGCACGGTCGGTTATTCGCCGGAAACGGCGGCGCTGCTCGGCCTCGATCCGACGGCGGTGAAGGATCCGGCATTCGCCGCGTTTTTCAGCGGCAACTTCACGCGTGAGCGCTCGCCTGCCGCCATGTCGTACGCGGCGGTCTATTCGGGGCATCAGTTCGGCGTGTGGGCAGGCCAGCTTGGCGACGGCCGCGCGCTGATGCTCGGCGAAGTCGAACACGCGGGCAAGCGCCTCGAAGTGCAGCTCAAGGGCGCGGGGCGCACGCCCTATTCGCGCATGGGCGACGGCCGTGCGGTGCTGCGCTCGTCGATCCGCGAATTCCTGTGTTCGGAAGCGATGCATCACCTCGGCATTCCGACCACGCGCGCGCTCGCCGTGACCGGCTCCGACCAGCCGGTGCGCCGCGAGGAGCTGGAAACCGCCGCGGTAGTCACGCGCGTGTCGCCCAGTTTCGTGCGCTTCGGCCACTTCGAGCACTTCTATTCGAACGACAACGTGGAGGCGCTGCGCGCGCTCGCTGATCACGTGATTGGCCGCTTTTATCCGCAACTGCGCGAAGCAGACGATCCGTATCTCGCCCTGCTCGACGAAGCGGTGCGCAGCACGGCGGCGCTGATGGTGGAATGGCAGGCCGTGGGTTTCTGCCACGGCGTGATGAACACCGACAACATGTCGATCCTCGGCCTTACGATCGACTACGGCCCGTTCGGTTTTATCGACGGATTCGACGCGAACCACATCTGCAACCATTCGGATTCGCAGGGCCGTTACGCGTACCGCATGCAGCCGCAGATCGGCTACTGGAATCTGTTCTGCCTGGCGCAAGCGCTGCTGCCGCTGTTCGGCGCGCACTACGGGATCGCCGATGAAAAAGTGCGCGGCGAGCGCTGCGTGGCAGACGCGCAAGCCGTGCTCGAACGCTTCAAGTCGCATTTCGCGCCCGCGCTGGAAGCGCGCATGCGCGCGAAGCTGGGCCTCGAACAGGCGCGCGAAGGCGACGATCAGCTCGCCAATCGCCTGTTCGACATCATGAACACGAACCGCGCCGACTTCACGCTAACCTTCCGCAACCTCGCGCGCGTCTCGAAGCTCGATGCGCAAGGCGACACCACGGTGCGCGATCTGTTCCTCGATCGCCCCGCGTTCGACGCCTGGGCCATGGATTACCGCGCCCGCCTCGCGCATGAAACGCGCGACGACGCCGCCCGCGCCGCCGCGATGAACCGCGTGAACCCGAAGTTCGTGCTGCGCAATCACCTCGCGCAGACGGCGATCGAACGCGCGGCGCAGAAGGACTTCGGCGAAGTCGAGCGCCTCGCGAACGTGCTCAAGCGCCCGTTCGACGAGCAGCCGGAAAACGAAAGTTACGCGGCGCTGCCGCCCTCGTGGGCCAGTTCGCTCGAAGTCAGTTGTTCTTCGTAAGCACGGCCCCATATAGACGACCTTCCACCCCGAGGAACCCGCCATGAGCCAGGACGACCACAACTCCGACGCCTACCCCGGCCACAAGAGCGACGCCGAATGGCGCGCGAAGCTCGATCCTACGCAATACCAGGTCACGCGCCACGCCGCCACCGAGCGCGCCTTTACGGGCAAGTACTGGGACCACCACGAACGCGGCATCTACGATTGCGTCTGTTGCGGCACCAAGCTGTTCGAATCGGATACCAAATTCGACTCCGGCTGCGGCTGGCCGAGCTACTTCCGCCCGATCGACGGCGAAGTGATCGAGGAGCGCACCGACCGCTCGCACGGCATGCTGCGCATCGAAGTGCGCTGCAAGAATTGCGGCGCGCATCTGGGCCATGTGTTCGAAGACGGTCCGGCCCCGACGGGCCTTCGGTATTGCATCAATTCGGCTGCGCTACAATTCGAGCCCAAGTAACGCGGGCAGGCCCGCGCTCCCCCTCGGAAAAAAGAGGGAGCGCATGCCGAATCACCGCGTCGCGCCCGTTTTCAGGGCTCTTTTTGCGGACTCCAGGCCGATAATGAAATTTCTGTTTGATCTGTTCCCGATCATCCTGTTCTTCGTCGCCTTCAAGGTGTGGGGCATCTACACGGCCACGACCGTGGCCATCGTCGCGACGCTCGTGCAGATCGCCTGGGTGGCCTTTCGCCACCGCAAGGTCGATCCGATGCTGTGGCTGTCGCTCGGCATCGTCGTCGTGTTCGGCGGCGCGACGCTGATCCTGCACGACGAAACCTTCATCAAGTGGAAGCCCACGGTACTCTACTGGGCGTTCTCGGTCGTCCTGCTGGTCTCGCAGGTGGCGTTCGGCAAGAACCTCATCGAAGCGATGATGGGCAAGCAGATCTCCTTGCCCCAGCGCGTGTGGACGCAACTGAACCTGGTGTGGTCGGTGTTCTTCGCGCTGCTCGGCATTCTCAATCTGTTCGTCGCCTTCCACTTCTCCACGGATGCGTGGGTCGACTTCAAGCTGTTTGGCGCGACCGGCATCCTGGTCGTGTTCATCGTCGGCCAGAGCCTCTGGCTGTCGCGTCACATGAAGGAAGAAGAATGAGCGATGTATTTCTCAACGCCAGCGCAGCGGAACGTCTCGCGCTGATCGAAACGCGCCTCACGGCCGCACTTGCACCCGTCGATTCGATCGTCGTGCGCGACGACAGCGCGCTGCACGCGGGCCACGCCGGAGCGTCCGCGGGCGGTCACTTTCATGTCACGATCGTTGCGGCCGCATTCATGGGGAAAGCCCGCGTGGCAAGGCATCGCTTAGTGTATGATGCGCTGGCCGAGGCCATGCAGCGCGGCATTCACGCGCTCGCGATCACGGCGCTCACGCCCGAAGAGGCCGCGGCGCTGCCGCCGAAGTGAGCCTCGCTGGCAAGCCTCACCAGCCCCACTGATTCGCCCCACTTTTGATTCGTTCTGTCAGGATTTGTCGATGACCTTGAAGAAAACCCGTCTCTGGGTGTTGCTGGCTGCGTGTGCGGCGACTCCCGCCTTCGCGCAGAATGTCGCCGTGGTGAACGGCACGCCGATTCCGACGTCGCGCGCCAACGCGCTCGTCGCCCAGGTCGTGGCCCAGGGCCAGCAAGACACGCCGGATCTGCAAAAGGCCGTGCGTGAGGAACTGATCAACCGCGAAGTGCTGATGCAGGAAGCGGCGCGCCGGGGCATCCCGAATCGTCCGGACGTGAAGGCGCAACTGGCGATGGCGCAACAGCAGGTCATCCTGCACGCGTGGATCGAGGACTTCCTCAAGAACAACCAGCCGAGCGACGCCGAAGTCAAGGCGATGTACGACAAGGTCACGCAAGGCGCAGGCGGCGGCAAGGAATACCACCTGCACCACATCCTCGTCGCCGACGAGCAGCAGGCCAAGGACCTGATCGCGAAGATCAAGGGTGGCGCAAGCTTCGAAGACCTCGCGAAGCAGTACTCGAAGGACCCGGGTTCGGCGAAGAACGGCGGCGACCTCGACTGGTCGGATCCGAAGGCTTATGTGCCGGAATTCGCGGCGGCGGCCACCTCGCTGCAAAAAGGCCAGATCACCGACACGCCGGTGCACACGCAGTTCGGCTGGCACATCATCCGCGTCGACGACATCCGCGCGATCGCTCCGCCTCCGCTTGAGCAGGTGCGTCCGCAGATCGTCCAGCAACTCCAGCAGGAAAAGCTGCTCGCGTTCGAAAAGCAGCTGCGCGCGCAAGCGAAGATCCAGTAAGCGGTTTTTTTCACGCTCCAGGCTTCACGCTTCGCCAAAACCCCGCGGCCTGCAAAGGCGCGGGGTTTTGTCATTCTGGCGGCATCAGTTCATAGCTCGTGCTGCGCCCGCCCCCCTCGGCCTTGCGCAACATGCCGCGCACGACGAGATCGTTGATGTCTCGCAACGCGGTGTCGGACGAGCATTTGGCGATAGCGGCCCATTTGCCGCTCGTGAGCTTGCCGTCGAAACCATCGAGCAGTTTGTTGAGCAATTTCGCCTGCCGTTCGTTGAATGGCGTGTCGGCCCACCGGTGCCAGAAGCGCGCTTTGACGAGAACCGAGTCGAGGGTGAGCTGCGCCTGATCGACGGCCCGATGCAGCGTATCGAGAAACCACGCCAGCCACAGCGTCACGTCCATCGAGCCTTTCTGCGTGCATTCGAGAATTTCATAGTAGGCCTCGCGCTCGCGCTGGATCTGCGCCGACAGGCTGTAGAAGCGCTGCGTGCTGCCGTCGGCGCGCGCGAGCAGCAGATCGCCGATCGCCCGTGCGATACGGCCGTTGCCGTCGTCGAACGGATGCAGGGTGACGAACCACAAATGCCCGAGACCTGCCTTGATAAGCGGCGGCATCGCCGCGGGCTGGTTGAGCCATTCAAGAAAGCGCTGCAACTGCGGTTCGAGCACTGGCGCAGGAGGCGCCTCGAAATGCACGCGCTGCCGCCCGATCGGCCCCGACACCACCTGCATTGGCCCGGTGGCATCGTCGCGCCACGCGGCGACGTTGATGCGCGAAAGCCCTGCGTAACCGGTCGGAAACAGCGCCGCGTGCCAGCCGAAGAGCCGCTCGCGCGTGACCGGAAGGCGATTGTTGGCCGTTGCGTCCAGCACCATCGCGACCACGCCTTCCACGTGGCGGTCCACCGGCGCCAATGCGCCGATATCCACACCCAATCGCCGCGCGATCGATGAGCGCACCGACGCCACGTTCAGGCGTTCGCCCTCGATTTCGCTGGTCTTAAGGACGTCCTCGGTCAATGCCGCGAGGCTTGCCTGATCGCGCAGGCGCATGCCGACATCGGACAGCCGGCCCAGCAGCAAGCCCTGGGCACGGCTGGCCTCCGCCAGAGGCTGCGCGAGCGCCGTCATGTCAAAGCGCCATTGCGGCCAGTCGCCAGCTTGCCAGATGTAGAGATAATCGCCGCTATTCATGCGGCGATTATGGCCTGTATTCTCCGCAGGTGCAATTTATTCACCGCATATTCTGCGGCGAATAAAGCCGCTATTCGCCGTACGCCCAAAGAAAAACCCCAGTCACGTCCGCTGTAGCGAACCCGACGGGGGTTTCCGGATGCAGCCTCACGCCGCCCTCTCAGGCGACGCCGACAGTACTTAGCCCACCCACTTGCGTGCGTTCTGGAACGCGCGCAGCCACGGGCTGGCTTCGCCCCAGCTTTCCGGGTGCCAGCTCATCGTCACGGTGCGGTGCACGCGCTCCATGTGCGGCATCAGGACGGTGAAGCGGCCATCGGCGGTCGTGACCGAGGTGATGCCTTGCGGCGAGCCGTTCGGGTTGAACGGATAGCTTTCGGTCGCCTGACCGCGGTGATCGACGTAACGCATCGCCACCGCGACCTTCGAGATATCGCCCTGCTGCGAGAAGTCCGCGAAACCTTCGCCGTGCGCGACCGCCACCGGAATGCGCGAGCCTTCCATGCCAGCGAAGAAGATCGACGGCGAGCTTTGCACTTCGGCGAGCGAGAAGCGCGCTTCGAACTGCTCCGACTTGTTGCGCGTGAACTTCGGCCAGGCCTCAGCGCCTGGAATCATCGACGAGAGGCTCGACAGCATCTGGCAGCCATTGCAGATGCCGAGTGCAAACGTGTCCTGACGCGCGAAGAACGCCGCGAACATGTCCGCGAGCTGCGCGTTGAAGCGGATCGTCTTGGCCCAGCCTTCGCCCGCGCCCAGCACATCGCCATACGAGAAGCCGCCGCAGGCCACCCCGCCCGCGAAATCGGCCAGCGTGACGCGGCCTTCCAGCAGGTCGCTCATGTGGACGTCGTGCGCGTCGAAACCGGCGCGATCGAACGCGTAGGCGGTTTCGAGGTGCGAGTTCACGCCCTGCTCGCGCAGGATCGCCACGCGCGGACGCGCGCCGGTGCTCACGAACGGTGCAGCGATGTCTTCGGCCGGGTCGAACGTCAACTTCGGCTGCATGCCCGGATCGGCGGCGTCGAGCAGCGCGTCGTATTCGGCGTCGGCGCAGGCCGGGTTGTCGCGCAAACGCGCGATGCGCCAGCTCACTTCGCTCCACACGCGCTGCAGTTCGGCGCGCGGCGCTTCATAGATGCGCTTGGCGTCGCGATAGATTTCGATTGCGTCGCGGTTGTTGAGCGTGCCGATCACATGTGAGCAGACCGACAGGTTGTGCTCGCGCAGCACGGCCATCACGGCGTCGCGCTGGGTTGCCGGCACCTGGATCACGGCGCCCAGTTCTTCCGAGAACAGTGCGCGCAGCGTGCGGTCGTCGCGGCGGCCGCTGGTCTGCTTCGCCCAGTCCTTGGCGTCGCCGAAATCCGTGCCGTGCTCGCCGTCGAGCGTGAGCATGTCCACGTTCAGCGACACGCCGGTGTGACCCGCGAAGGCCATTTCGCAGACCGTCGCCCACAGGCCGCCGTCCGAGCGGTCGTGGTACGCCAGCACCTGCTCGTTCGCATTGAGCTTCTGGATCGCGTTGAAGAACTGCTTGAGGTCTTCGGCGCTGTCGACGTCAGGCGCCTCATCGCCAACCTGCTGGGTAACCTGGGCGAAGATCGAGCCGCCCATGCGGTTCTTGCCACGGCCCAGGTCGATCGAGATCAGCACGCTCTCGCCCGCTTCGTCGATACGACGCAGTTGCGGCGTGAGGTGACGGCGCACGTCTTCGACCGGCGCGAACGCGGAAATGATCAGTGAAACCGGCGCGACCACTTCCTTCGCGACGCCTTCTTCGTTCCATTTCGTGCGCATCGACAGCGAATCCTTGCCGACCGGAATGCCGATGCCCAGCGCCGGGCACAGTTCCATACCGATCGCCTTCACGGTGTCGTAAAGCGCGGCGTCTTCGCCCGGTGCGCCGCACGCGGCCATCCAGTTCGCCGACAGCTTGAGCTTGTCGAGCGAAGCGATGGGCGCCGATGCGATGTTGGTGATCGCCTCGCCCACGGCCATGCGGCCCGATGCGGGCGCGTTGATGACGGCCAGCGGCGTGCGCTCGCCCATCGTCATCGCTTCGCCCTTGAAACCGGCGTAGTCGAGCGCGGTGATCGCGCAGTCGGCCACCGGCACCTGCCACGGGCCGACCATCTGGTCGCGCACGTTCATGCCGCCCACCGAGCGGTCGCCGATGGTGATCAGGAACGACTTGCTGCCGACCGTCGGATGACGCAGCACGCTCTTCGTGACTTCGTCGAGCGTGATGCCCGTGACGTCGACCGGCACGAGCGCCGTGCTGACGTGTTCGACGTTGCGGTGCATGCGCGGCGGCTTGCCGAGCAGGATGTCCATCGGCATATCGACGGGCTGGTGGCCGCCGTTGGCGGCGAGCGCCTTTTCGTCGGTGTCGATCAGCTTGAGCTCGCGCTCTTCGGTCGCCACGCCCACGACCGCGAACGGGCAGCGCTCGCGTGCGCAGATCGCTTCGAAGGCGGGCAGATCGGCCGGAGCGATCGCCAGAACGTAACGTTCCTGCGATTCGTTCGACCAGATTTCACGCGGCGACAGGCCCGATTCTTCGAGCTGGACCTTGCGCAGCTCGAAACGCGCGCCCTTGTTTGCGCCGTCGACGAGTTCCGGGAACGCGTTCGACAGACCGCCCGCGCCCACGTCGTGAATGGACAGGATCGGATTGCCTTCGCCAAGCTGCCAGCACGAGTTGATGACTTCCTGCGCGCGACGCTCGATTTCCGGGTTGCCGCGCTGGACCGAGTCGAAGTCGAGTTCAGCGGTGTTGGTGCCGGTCGCCATCGAACTGGCCGCGCCGCCGCCCATGCCGATGCGCATGCCGGGGCCGCCGATCTGGATCAGCAGCGAGCCTGCGGGCAGGTCGTGCTTGTGGGTGTGCTGGTCGCTGATGTTGCCCAGGCCCCCCGCGATCATGATCGGCTTGTGGTAGCCGCGCACGGTGCCCGCGACGTTCTGCTCGTAGACGCGGAAGTAGCCGCCCAGGTTCGGACGGCCGAATTCGTTGTTGAACGCGGCGCCGCCCAGCGGCCCGTCGATCATGATCTGCAGCGGCGAAGCGATGCGGTCCGGACGGCCATAGGTGCCGTGCTGGTCGGCGGGATTGCGGTGCGCGAGCGGCACGGCGGCGTCGCGGGCGTTTTCCCACGTTTCACGCGCTTCGGGCAGATCGAGGTTCGACACCGTGAAGCCCGTGAGACCCGCCTTCGGACGCGCGCCGCGGCCCGTTGCGCCTTCGTCGCGGATTTCGCCGCCCGAGCCCGTGGCCGCGCCGGCGAACGGCGAGATCGCGGTCGGGTGGTTGTGCGTCTCCACCTTCATCAGCGTGTGCGTGAGTTCGGTGTGGCGACCATATTTTTCGCCCGGCGTGCCGTCGGCGTTGCTCTTGCGCGGGAACCAGCGCTCCGCGACCGCCCCTGCCATGATCGACGAGTTGTCCGAATACGCGACGATGGTGCCTTGGGGACTGATCTTTTCGGTATTGCGGATCATCGCGAACAGCGACAGATCCTGCTCCTGACCGTCGATCGTCCAGCTCGCGTTGAAGATCTTGTGGCGGCAGTGTTCGCTGTTGGCCTGCGCGAACATCATCAGTTCGACGTCGGTCGGATTGCGGCCCAGCTTCGTAAAGTTCTCGACGAGGTAATCGATTTCGTCGTCGGCGAGCGCGAGGCCCAGTTCGCCGTTGGCCGTTTCCAGCGCGGCACGGCCGTGGCCCAGCACGTCCACCGTCTGCATCGGGCGCGCGGGCAGTTCGTCGAACAGATGCAGCGCCGCGTCGCGCGAGGGCGCGACGTTTTCCGTCATGCGGTCGTGCAGCGCGGCGGCAACCTGCCCGTGTGCGTCGTCGGACAGCGTCTTCTTGCCGCCGAGCAGGCCGCTCTTGAGGATCACCGTGTACTCGACGCCGCGCTCGATGCGGCGCACCTGGTCGAGGCCGCAGTGATGAGCGATGTCGGTGGCCTTGGAGGCCCACGGCGACACCGTGCCAAAGCGCGGCACCACCATGAAGGTCACCGCGCTGCCGCGCTCCTGGGGAGCCTCGAACGGTGCGCCGTAGTGCATCAGCGCCTCGATCTTTGCGCTGTCTTCAGCGCTGAGCGGCGTGGCCGAGTTGACGAAGTGCAGAAACTGGCCATGCACGCCGACGATATTGGCGTCGATACGCTGGAGCGTGTCGAGCAGGCGGGTCTGACGGAAGTCGGAAAGGGCCGAAGCACCGGGGAAACACGAGAAGTGGGCCATGGACTGGGGCGTTGCGTCGAAGTTACATCGCGGCTTCGCCTCGCGCGGTTGCGTCGCAAGGTGGCGATGCGTCGCGCGGGGCTATGGCGACGGTCAGGCGAAGGGAGACCGCGATTATAACCCGGAAGCCCCCCTCCGACTGCCCTTGGGGTCGCTTCGACAACACCGCGCGCAGCCTCTGCGCACGTCTTTTCGCGATACGAGAAAAGGACGCGGCCGTCATGCATGCTGCATCGGGCGTTTTTTCGCGATTGACCCAGAACGGGGAAGCGAATCGAAAGGGCGCGGGAAGCCGGCTCGCAGGCGCGCCGGCGCTGCCGCCCGCATGGCTACGACGCGCGAATGGCTGCTATGATTGCGCGTTTCACCCGATCGGCGCAGCGCATCGCGCGCCGCACGTCTCACCCTCTTCGGCAGGGCGCCCAGCCACCTCGGCCAACGGCGCGACACCTGCCTGCAGATCGAATCATCATGGATGTCATCGTCATTGGCGGCGGAATTGCCGGCGTCGCCACCGCCTACCAGTTGCGCGCGGCGGGCCATCGCGTCTGCGTGGTCGAGCGCCACGCCACCGTCGCGCAGGGCGCGACCTACGGCCATAGCGGCGTCGTGTTGCCGACGCCGCTCGACGTCTGGTTCGGCCCCACCTTCCTGCGCAACGGCCGGCAGTCCTCGGGCGGCGTGATCTCCAGAACCGGCTTCACGGGCCAGGCGCGCGCCTTCGTCAAGCGCCTCGCCACGCTGCACGGCTCCGAAGCGTTCGAGGCGCGCTATGCGCTGCTGCGCCCGCTGATCGAATCGGCCCAGGCGGGACTCGACGATATCGAAAACCGTTTCCAGCTCGAATACGAGCAGCGCGAAGGCCTGCTCTATCTGGTGCGCGCCACCGACGAGTGGTCGCTCAACCAGCCCGCGCTGGAACTGCTGCGCCGCTTCGAAACACCGCATCACGTACTGACGCCCCACGAGTGCGTGGCCGCCGAACACACCATTCCCGCCGATCCGCCGTTCGCGGGCGCGGTGCGCTTCGATCACGCGCGCGTCGCCAACTGCCCGCTGTTCGTCAAGCAGCTCAAGCAGACGCTCGATACGCTCGGCGGCGTGCAGTTCGAAACCGGGCGCACGGTGAGCGCGATCCGCGTTGAAAGCCAGCGCGCGGCCGTCGAGCTTGCGCCGCGCCCCGAGGAAGCGGGCAAGCGCCGCGACGTCGAAGTGATTTCCGCCGATGCCGTGGTGGTCGCGGCGGGCGCGCAAACGCCGAAGCTGCTCGCGCCGCTGGGCATCAAGCTGCCGTTTTACCCGGTGCGTATGCATACGCTCAACGCGCCGGTCGCGCACGAGGAATGCGTGCCCAACTCCACGCTCGTCGATGCGGCGCGGCGCATCGTCGTCACGCGCACGAATCACCGTCTGCGCATCGCGGGCGGCGCGGTGCTCCAGCGCGCCGGGCAACTCGACCAGGCGCTGCCCGAGGCGCTCACCGAAGAAGCGCTCGCCCTGCTCGGCGAAGCGTCGCGCGACTGGGCGCCGGGCGCCGCACGCATCTCGGCGGCGCTGGCGTGGGAAGGCATGAAGCTGCTGTCCGCCGATGGGCTGCCCGCCGTGGGCAACGTCGGCAGTCCGCGTTTGTTCGTCAACGCGGGACACGGCCCGGCGGGCTGGGCGCTGGCGCTCGGCTCGGCGCGCCTGATCGCCGCCCAGGTGTCCGGCACCGCGCCGGAATTGCCCGCCGAAACGGTCGAGGCCCTCTGGCCGGGGCGCAGCTAAAGGCTGTCGCCGTTGTTTGCATGGCGCCAGGCTAGTGGCCAGGCTAGTTCATGGCGATTGCGGGGTATGGTTATGCTGTCGGTTTATCCGCAGGTCGCCACGCTCCGCCGCCATGACCCACGCCACGCCCGCCCACCCTACCCTCGTCAATCCACATGACCGTGCAGTGGCCTTGCTCACGGTCGCCCAGCTCCGCGAACGTGAACACGCCGCGCAGGCGTCGCTGCCCGCCCATACGCTGATGGCGCGCGCCGGGGCCGCCGCTGCCCACTTTCTGCGCGAGCAGATCGTGCACGCGCCCTCTGCGCTCAGCACCAAGCCCGTGTGGTTCGCGGCCGGTCCTGGCAACAACGGCGGCGACGCGCTGGTGGCCGCGGCCGCGCTAAAGCGCGCGGGCATCGCCTGCGAAGTCTGCATGCCCGTCGAAGTGAAACCCGCTGATGCGCGCTGGGCGCTCGCCGAAGCCCGCGCCGCCGGCGTGCCGATCACCCAGACGCCACCCGCGTCGTTCGACGCATACGGCTGGCTGGTGGACGGCCTGTTCGGCATCGGACTCGCGCGTGCGCTCGACGGGGTGTTTGCCGAACTGGCCCGGCTCCTCTCGACACGCAGGCGCAGCGACGCTCACGTGCTGGCGCTCGATGTGCCCAGCGGTCTGGACAGCGATACCGGCAACGTGGTCGGCGGCGGCCCGGCCGTGCGCGCGAGCCACACGCTCACCTTCATCGGCGCGAAGCCCGGTCTCTATACGGGCGTGGGACGCGATTACGCGGGCGCGGTGAGCGTGGCGCCGATCGGTATCGATACAGCGGTCTCGCTCGATAGCGCGGAGATCGCCTGGCTTAACGCACCGGCGTTGTTCGCACCGTTCCTCCCCGCGCGCGACTTCGCGACCCACAAGGGCAGCTTCGGCACGCTGGCCGTGATTGGCGGCGATACCGGCATGTGCGGCGCACCGATCCTCGCGGCGCGCGCCGCGCTGCTGTCGGGCGCGGGCAAGGTCAACGTGGGCTTTCTGGGCAGCGACGCGCCGCCCTATGACGCGCCGCATCCCGAACTGATGCTGCATGACGCCGCCAAGCTCCCGCTCGATGCGATGGACGCCGTTGCGGCGGGCTGCGGCATGGGCAGCAGCGCCTCGGCGCGGCAACTGGTCGAGCGCATCCTGCGGCTCGACGCCGCCGTGCTGCTCGATGCCGATGCGCTCAATCTCGTCGCGCGCGACGCGGCTCTCGCCGCACACGTCAGCGAACATGCGCGCACGCGCCGCGCGCCTTGCGTGCTGACGCCCCATCCGCTCGAAGCCGCGCGTCTTCTTGGCGTCGATACGGCTGAGCTGCAGCGCGACCGCCTGGCCTCGGCGCGAGCGCTCGCCTCCCGCTTCGAGGCAGTGGTGGTACTCAAGGGCAGCGGCACGGTGATCGCCGCGCCCGACGCACGCCTCGCGATCAACCCGACCGGCAACGCGGCGCTCGCCACCGGCGGCACAGGCGATGTGCTCGGCGGCATCATCGGCGCACTGCTCGCCCAGCGCTTGCCGCCCTTCGAGGCGGCACTCGCAGGCGTCTACCTGCACGGCCTCGCCGCCGATACGCTCGTCGCCCAGGGCGATGGTCCTGCCGGGCTCGCCGCAGGCGAACTCGCGCCGATGGTCCGACGTCTCATGAACCGGCTGTTTTACGCGCCGAAACCCTGATCGCGGCCCGGCAATCGACCACAATCCTCCAGATAGTGAGAGAAATCGCGCCATGACGTTTGCTAACGTGTAATCGGTTCCGTTAGCTTGGCCGACCCCGTGCGCAGCCTCGCCCAGGCCCGCTATACTGATCTTTCGCGCGCCGCCCACCGGCGGCGCGTTCCCCCGCAGCGCGTGACGCGCGCGCTGGCCTGACCGGCCGGCGCCCTCCGCCGCCCTTCATTCGTTTTCCCTCGCTAGACGAACATGACGAATCCGCTCCCTGCCTGGTCCGCGCTACAGACGCATTACGAACAGATCCGCAACGAACAGATGCGCGACTGGTTCGCCCCCGCCAACGATCCCGCACCGACCCGCGCCGAACGCTACACCTACGCCGGCGGCGGTATTGCAGCCGACTTCTCGAAGAACCGCATCAACGACACCACGCTCAAGCTGCTCGTGCAGCTCGCGCGCGAGGCCGGCGTCGAACAGCGCCGCGACGCGATGTTCGCGGGCGAAGTCGTCAACCCGACCGAAGGCCGCGCCGCCCTGCACACCGCGCTGCGCGCCACCGAGCCGAACGCGCCGTTTCACGCCCAGGTCCTCGCCGAAAAAGCCAAAATGGCGAAATTCGCCGACGCCGTACGCAGCGGCGCATGGACCGGCTACACCGGCAAGCGCATCCGCCATGTGGTGAACATCGGCATCGGCGGCTCGGATCTCGGGCCCAAGATGGTCGTGCATGCGCTCAAGCATCTGGAAACGCCCGAACTCGATTCACACTTCGTATCGAACGTCGATGGCGCGGATCTGTGGCGCGTGATCGAAGACATCGATCCCGAAGAAACGCTCGCGATCATCGTCTCCAAGACCTTCACCACGCTGGAAACCATGACGAACGCGCGCTCGATGCGCGACTGGTTCGTCAAGGCCGGCTGCCCCGAAGACGCGCTCGCGAAGCACTTCGTCGGCGTATCGGCGAATCCGGCCGAAGTGGTCAAGTTCGGCATCGCCAAAGAAAACGTGTTCGAGATGTGGGACTGGGTGGGCGGCCGTTATTCGTTGTGGTCGGCCGTGGGTCTGTCGATCATGATCGCGATCGGGCCGCAGCAGTTCGACGAACTGCTCGCGGGTGCGCACGATATGGACGAGCACTTCCGCACCGCGCCGCTGGAGAAGAACCTGCCGGTGCTGCTCGGCATGATCGGCATCTGGTATCGCAACTTCTTCGGCTCGCAAAGCTATCTGGTTGCACCGTACTCCGAAGCATTGCACTACCTGCCCTCGTACCTGCAGCAGCTCGAAATGGAGAGCAACGGCAAGCAGGCGCGTCTGGACGGCAAGTTCGTCGATTACGCGACTTCGGCGATCACCTGGGGCGAGCCCGGCACCAACGGCCAGCACGCGTTCTTCCAGATGCTGCACCAAGGCACGACGATCGTGCCGATCGACTTTATCGCCGTGCTCACGCCCGAACATCCGCTCGCCGATCATCATCCGAAATTGCTCGCGAACTGTTTCGCGCAAAGCGAGGCGATGATGCTGGGCCGCACCGAGGAAGAAGCGAAGAAAATCGCCGGTCCGGACAAGCCCGAACTCGTGCCGCACATCATGTTCCCCGGCAATCGCCCCACCACCACGCTGCTGGTCGATGCGCTCACGGCGCGTTCGCTGGGCGCGCTGATCGCGCTCTACGAGCACAAGGTGCTGGTGCAGGCGTCGGTGTGGAACATCAATCCTTTCGACCAGTGGGGCGTGGAACTGGGCAAGATCCTCGGCAAGGTGGTGGAAGCCGATCTCACCGCGGCGAGCGGCGACGTCAAGGCGCACGATTCGTCCACCAGCGCACTGATCGCGCGGGCGCGGGCGGCGCTCAAGCGTTGATGGGCTAGTGCGCGTTTGACGAGGCGCTGATGGTGCGAAGGCGTGGACGGTGCTTGCCGTACACGCCTTTGTTTTTACCTGCAGCGCAGCGTTGGCCGAAACGTCTAGCGCGCCGTTTCGATACGGTCGCTTGCGTCTTCGGGGCCGTCGACATGAAGCGCATTCGGCACGCGGCGGCCTGCTTCGATCGTCACCACGGTATCGCAACGGCGTGCGAGATCGATGTCATGCGTGACGAGCACGAGCGTCGCGCCGTTCGCGCGATTGAGTTCGAACATCAGGTCGATGACGGCGCGGCCCGTGGCGGCGTCGAGGCTGCCGGTGGGTTCGTCGGCGAACAGAACAGATGGATGGGTGACGAAGGCGCGCGCGAGCGCCACGCGCTGCTGCTCGCCGCCCGACAGCAGTTTGGGGTAGTGGCCGGTGCGCTGCCCCAGACCGACGCGCTCCAGCAGCGCACGGGCGCGCGTGAAGGCCTCGCGCGTACTCAGGCCGCCCTGCAATTCAAGCGGCAGCGCGACGTTCTCCAGCGCCGTCAGATGCGGCATCAACTGGAACGACTGGAATACGAAGCCCACCGCACCATTGCGCAACGCAGCGCGACGATCTTCCGCCATGCCGGTAAGCTCATGTCCAAGCAGACGAACCGAGCCGGCGCTCGCACTGTCCAAACCGGCCAGCAGGCCCAGCAAGGTCGACTTGCCCGAACCCGACGCTCCGACGATCGCCACGCTGCTGCCCGCGTGCACGCTCATGTCGATACCGTCGAGGATCGTCAGTTCGCCGGCCGCGTCGGTGACGCGCTTGCTCAAACCCCGTACTTCGATGACTGGATCGCTATTCATTCGCACATGATGAAGCAAAGATTAGCCGACAGGAACCACGCTCCCGGACGCCGCATGCGCAGCGTGACCGCCGTAACCGCTTTCGCGCTACTGGGCGCGATCGCTTTGTCCTGCGCGGCGCCCGATGCCGCTTCCGCGGCCACGCCGCCTGCCGCTCCAGCGGTGACGGCAAAGCCCGTCATCGCGGTGCTGGGCGACAGTTTGTCCGCCGAATACGGCCTGCCGCGCGACACGGGCTGGGTGGCCTTGCTGCGCCAGCGCCTTGCCAGCCAGCGAATCGATTATAGCGTCGCGAATGCCAGCATCAGCGGCGACACCACGAGCGGCGGCCTGGCGCGTCTGCCGCTCGTCATGCAGCGCATGAAGCCGTCGGTCGTGATCGTCGAACTGGGCGCCAACGACGCCCTGCGCGGCGTGCCGCTCGCCACGACCGAGAGCAATCTGCGCGCCATCGTCGCCCAGATCCGCCAGGCTCACGCGCAGCCGGTGCTGGTCGGCATGTACGTGCCGCCCAACTACGGCCCCGACTACACCCAGAAATTCCACGGCCTCTACGGCCAGCTCTCGAAAGAACTGCACGTGCCGCTCGTGCCGTTTCTGCTCGCCGGACTTGAAAACAAGCCCGATCTCTTCCAGGCCGACCAGATGCATCCCACCCAGCAGGCACAGCCTTTGCTCCTTGACAACGTGTGGCCGACGCTCAAGCCCCTGCTTGGCGGCAGCGCGCAGCGCTAGCGGATAACGCGAGGACACGCGAGAGGCGCTACGGCGCGCTGGCGCGTATCCTGCCGCTGTCAGGGGCGCTTGCCTGCTGTTCGGGCGGCGCGTCTGGTGTGGGAGCGTCGTGCATCAGGTCACATTTTTTTGCGCCGGGCGAGAAGCTTCGCCCAATCTCAGATTGACCCTGACTGGAGGGATAAAACGTGAAATATTTACCTCTTATTGTCGTAACGGCAGCGCTCGCTGCCTGCGCCAATCAGCCGATGCCGAGCGGAGCTCAATCGGTCGGCACCAGCCAGCAACCGCCGACGGCCGTTGCCCAGTGCATCGCCAAGAAGTGGGCCGACAAGTCGCAGCAACAAGTCGTCTCGCAGAGCGTAATGGCCAACGACCAGGCCGTGGACGTCTACGTGCCGGGCCAGCAACCGCCTAACGGCGCTGCGGCGACCGTGCGTCCAGCCTGGGACGCCAACGCGAAGACCTGGGTGGGCTTCCGCTCGGGCGGCGGTGCCGGCGCCGATGCCACGAGCGATATCAGCGCCTGTCTGTGATGTGAAGTGAATTTGACGCGCTGCATCGCATGATCGACATGCAAAGCAGCGCGCAAATGCAAAACGCCCCGCTACAAGCGGGGCGTTTTCGTTTCAGGCCTGACTCCGGCCGGGTGGCCTTGCTTAACGGCCTTTACTGGCCGTCGCCGTCGCCTTGCTGGTTCGACGCGCCAAGCGTGCCGTAATACTTCACCTTCGAGCGATCGCGCAGCGCATCCAGGTACGCCTGCGTCTGCGACTGGCCAGCCACGCCGGCAAGCTGCTGCTGCGCCTGCGCGAGGCGCGCGCCGTCGGCTGCCGGGCCGTTCGTCACGCTGTTTACGCGGTAGATCGCATAACCGTCCTTGCCGAGATCGACGCCCACGTATGCGGGCAGCTTTTGCGCGTCGGCCTTGAACACGGCGGACAGCGCGCCCGGCGGCAGGCCCTGTGCATCGTTGCGCGACACCTTGAGCGCCGACGAGAAACCATCGGTCGACTTCGACTTCTGCAGGTCGGCGAGCTTCGCTTCGCCATCCTTGCGCGCCATATCGGCAGCCAGTTGCGTCACCACCTTCTGATGCACCGCGTCCTTGACCGAAGCGAACGCGGGCACGGTAGCCGGCTGGAAGCTCGTCACGTGCGCTGAAATCAGCGTGCTGTTGCCGACATCGATCGCCTGCGTGTTGTTGTGGCTCGTAACCGAGTCGTTCGCAAACACGGCGTCCAGGAACTTCTGGTTGTTAAGCGGGCTATCCGGCGGCAGCGCGGGGTTCGGCTTCGGCGTGACCGTGGCGCTCTGGATCGTCAGCTTGTACTTGTCGGCGGCCGGCTGCAGGGTCTTGGCCTGTTCGTAGACCGTCGAGGTAAAGCCTTCGGTTGCATCGGCAAGCACCTTGGCCGCTTGCTGCGTCTTCACGTCGTTGAGGATTTGGCCCTTCACGTCGTCGAACGGCTTCGTGACCGACGGCTTGATGTCCGTGACCTTGACGATGTGATAACCAAAGTCCGACTGGATCACGTCGCTAATCTCGTCCTTCTTCAGCTTGAAGACCGCGTCGTCGAACGCCTGACCGCCTGCGATCATGCCGGGACCGAAGTAACCGAGATCGCCGCCCTTTGCCGCCGAGCCCGGATCCTGCGAGTCCTTCTGCGCGAGTTGCGCGAACTGATCCGGATGCGCCTTCACTTCGGCGAGGATCTGCTCGGCCTTCTGCTTCGCGGCTGCACGATCGGCCGCGCTCGCGTCCTTCGCTACCGTGATCAGAATGTGGCTCGCACGCACTTCTTCCTGCGACTTGAAATGGGCGATGTTGTCGTAGTAGTACTTCTTGAGATCGGCATCGCTGGGGTTGACCGTCGCGGCGACCGTCGCGGCCGACAGCACCAGATACTGGATCTGCGCCGTGGCGGGGGTGGCGAACTCGTTCTTGTGCGCGTCGTAATAGGCTTGCAGTTGCGCGTCAGTCGGCTGGACCTTCGTCGCGTAGTCGCTGGCGCGGAATGCGAGGCCCTGCACTTCACGCGTCTGCTCCGACAGACCAGTGAGTTGCTGCGCGAGCGACTTCGAGGTGAACGCGCTGTTCACGAGCGCCGCGGGCAACTGCTGCATCGCGAGGCTGTAACGCACACGCTCGTCGTACTGCTCGGGTGTCATGCCCTGCATCGCGAGCAACTGCTTGTATTTGTCGAGATCGATCGAGCCGTCGGGGTTCTTCAGCGACGAGATAATCGGATCGGCGAGCAGCGTGCGACGCACGGCTTCGTCCGAAGCGGTCAGATGCAGACGTTGCACTTCATCGGCCAGCACGCGTTGCTGGATCAGACCGTCAAGGATGTCCTTGCGATGCTGCGGCGTGTCGAACATGCTGACATCGAACTGCGCACCCATCATCTGGCGCGCCTGATCCATCTGCTGACGCGCGGCGCCGTCGTAATCGACGCGAGTGATCTTGTGACCATTGACGCTGGCGACGTTCGCGCTTTCGTCAAAGAAGCCGCGGAAACCTTGAATGCCGACGAAGCCGAGACCTGGCAGAATCACCAGCATCAGCATCAGCATCATCAGTCGTTTGTGATTGCGGAAAAAATCGAGCATGCGGGACCGAGCGTTGAGGGGCGCCAAAAAACAGAACGCCCGATCTTACATCAGCAGACAACAAAAAAGGCGAACCGGAGTTCGCCTTCTTGCTTTGCTGCTGGAGTATTCCTGGCGGAGCGGACGGGACTCGAACCCGCGACCCCCGGCGTGACAGGCCGGTATTCTAACCAACTGAACTACCGCTCCGTGCGGTGTGCTGCTTTTGTGCTACCGGAGCCATCGCGGCGATGTTTCGCGCGACCTGGCGATCTGAAACTGTGGTGGGTGCTGAGAGGCTCGAACTCCCGACCTACGCCTTGTAAGGGCGCCGCTCTACCAACTGAGCTAAGCACCCAGCTTCAGACTTCTGCGCCACCCTCATCAGGTAGCGAGCCCGCTAGTTTAACGCATCTTTGAGCGCTTTGCCAGGCCTGAATTTAGGAATTTTTGCAGCCTTGATTTTGATGGCGTCACCGGTGCGCGGATTGCGTCCCGTGCGCGCCGCGCGCTTGCCAACCGCAAAGGTGCCGAACCCCACCAGCGTGACAGAACCGCCCTTCTTCAGCGTGCCTTTGACGCCGTTGAGCACCGCGTCGAGCGCGCGACCGGCCGCTGCTTTTGAGATATCGGCCTGCTGCGCGATGTGATCGATCAAATCCGTTTTATTCATTCCAGCCCCCGAGAATGTGTTTTGGGCAATCGTGGTGGTAACGCTATGGATGATGCGGATGTTGCAGCCACGGCCAGAAGCCGGAGCCCGCTCATTTAACGAAGCCGAATAAGCGGTGTCAAGCGGGGTTCAGCCTGATTCGGCGGGGCTTTCGAGGAAGTCTTCGGATTGGTACAACGTCAACGAATCTCGCGCACATAAACAAAAACCCGCGGACCATGCCGCGGGTTTTTGGGGTACTACTGTTTGAAGAGAACTTAGTGCTTCACAACTTCAGTCGCACCAGCCGGTTCCTTCGATTCGACCACGGGCGCTTTCGCGTCCTCAGCCTTCACTTCTTCTTCCGGCAGCGGCTGCGGCACACGTTCGAGCGCGAGTTCCAGCACCTTGTCGATCCAGCGGACCGGCACGATCTCGATCGCGTTCTTCACGTTGTCGGGGATCTCGGTGAGATCCTTGACGTTCTCTTCAGGAATCAGCACGAGCTTGATACCGCCGCGATGCGCTGCAAGCAGTTTTTCCTTCAGCCCGCCGATCGGCAGCACTTCGCCGCGCAGCGTGATTTCGCCGGTCATCGCCACGTCGGCACGCACCGGAATGCCGGTGAGCACCGACACCAGCGCCGTCGTCATCGCACCGCCTGCGGACGGACCGTCCTTCGGCGTTGCGCCTTCCGGCACGTGGATGTGGATGTCCTGCTTCTCGAACGCTTCGTCCTTGATCCCCAGACGGCGCGAACGCGAACGCACCACCGAGCGGGCCGCTTCGACCGATTCCTTCATGACGTCGCCGAGCGAACCCGTGCGGATCACATTGCCCTTGCCGGGCATGACCGCCGCTTCGATCGTCAGCAGATCGCCGCCAACTTCCGTCCACGCGAGGCCCGTGACCTGACCGATCTGGTTTTCCTTCGCGGCCAGACCGAAGTCGTACTTGCGCACGCCAAGGAAGGTGTCCAGATTCGCGCTGTCCACCGTGACGGCCTTGTCGGCCTTCTTCAGCAGCAGCATCTTCACGACCTTGCGGCAGATCTTCGACACTTCGCGTTCGAGCGAACGCACGCCCGCTTCACGCGTGTAGTAGCGAATGATGTCGCGGATCGCGCCTTCGGTCACTTCGATCTCGCCCGGCTTCAGCCCGTTGTTCTTCTTCTGCTTGGGCAGGAGATAACGCTGGGCGATGCTGACCTTCTCGTCTTCCGTGTAACCCGACAAACGGATGACTTCCATCCGGTCGAGCAGCGGCGGCGGAATGTTCAGCGAATTCGACGTAGCGACGAACATCACATCGGAGAGATCGAAATCGACTTCGATGTAGTGGTCGGCGAACGTGTGGTTCTGTTCCGGATCGAGCACTTCGAGCAGCGCGGACGACGGATCGCCGCGGAAATCCATGCCCATCTTGTCGACTTCGTCGAGCAGGAAGAGCGGATTGCGCACGCCGACCTTGGTCAGGCTTTGCAGGATCTTGCCCGGCATCGAGCCGATGTACGTACGACGGTGGCCGCGGATTTCGGCCTCGTCACGCACGCCGCCCAGCGCCATGCGCACGAACTTGCGGTTCGTTGCGCGCGCAATCGACTGGCCGAGCGAGGTCTTGCCGACACCCGGAGGCCCAACGAGGCAGAGGATAGGCGCCTTGACCTTGTCCACACGCTGTTGCACCGCGAGATACTCAAGAATGCGTTCCTTCACTTTCTCAAGACCGAAGTGGTCTTCGTCCAGCACGGCTTCTGCATTCGAGAGGTCGTTGTTGACCTTGCTCTTCTTGCGCCACGGCAGGCCGATCAGCGTATCGATGTAGTTGCGCACGACGGTGGCTTCCGCCGACATCGGCGACATCAGCTTGAGCTTCTTGAGCTCGGCGTCGGCCTTCTTCTTGGCTTCCTTCGGCATGCGCGCGGCGTTGATGCGCTTCTCGAGTTCTTCGAGATCGGCACCCTCTTCGCCTTCGCCCAGTTCCTTCTGGATCGCCTTGACCTGTTCGTTCAGGTAGTACTCGCGCTGGCTCTTCTCCATCTGGCGCTTGACGCGGCCACGGATGCGCTTTTCGACCTGAAGGATGTCGATTTCGGCTTCGAGCTGGGCGAGCAGATGCTCCAGACGCTCCACGACCGGGAACATCTCCAGGATATGCTGCTTCTGGTCGAGTTTGAGCGGCAGGTGTGCGGCGATGGTGTCAGCAAGACGACCGGCTTCGTCGATGCCCGACAGCGAGGTCAGGATCTCCGGCGGGATCTTCTTGTTGAGCTTCACGTACTGATCGAACTGCGAAACGATCGCACGGCGCAGCGCTTCGGTCTCCGCGCCATCGGCGTGGTCCGGTTCTAGCGGCATCACTTCGCACGAGAATTGCGTTTCCTGCTCTTCGATCGAGAGCGTCTTCGCACGCTGCAAGCCTTCCACGAGCACCTTCACGGTGCCGTCGGGCAGCTTGAGCATCTGCAGGATGTTGGCGATACATCCCACTTCGTACATGTCTTTTTCGGTCGGCTCATCCTTTGCGGCAGTCTTCTGCGCGACGAGCATGATGTGCTTGCCGCCTTCCATTGCCGCTTCGAGGGCCTTGATCGACTTAGGCCGGCCCACGAAAAGGGGAATCACCATATGCGGGAAAACTACAACGTCTCGCAGCGGCAGCAGCGGGAGCGTGGTGCGTTCCGGCGGGAGGAGTTGGGTTCCTGACATTTCATTTCCCCATGAGTGGAATCAATTGTTCGGTAAGTGAGGCCTGAAAAACCGATTACAAGCCTCGCGCGTGTGGGAAAAGTTCAGTGACTCCAGAAAAGGTGCGCCATCGACCACAAGATAAACGAAAAAGCCGTTCATCACAGTGTATGAACGGCTTTTTCCCGGAACTCTTTAGCCGATCACCCTCATCAGTTCGACCCAGCGACCTTAGGCGCATCTTCGTAGATCAATAGCGGCTTGCCGTCGCCATCGATCACGTTGTCGTCGATGATGACCTTGCTCACGCCCTTCATGGCCGGCAGCTCGTACATCACATCGAGCAACGCCTGTTCCAGGATCGAGCGCAGGCCACGGGCCCCGGTCTTGCGGCGGATCGCCTTGCGGGCGACAGCCTGCAGCGCGGCCGGGCGGATTTCCAGTTCCACGCGCTCCATGTTGAAGAGCTTGTGATACTGCTTGACGAGCGCATTCTTCGGCTCGACCAGAATCTTCATAAGCGCCGTTTCATCGAGCTTGCCAAGCGTGGCGACCACCGGCAGACGGCCGATCAGTTCGGGAATCAGGCCGAACTTGATCAGATCTTCCGGTTCCGTCTCGCGCAGCACTTCGCCCGTGTCGCGTTCCTGCTTGCTCTTCACGCTCGCGCCAAAGCCGATGCCGGTTTTTTCCGTGCGATCCGTGATGACCTTTTCAAGACCGTCGAACGCGCCGCCGCAGATGAACAGGATGTTGGTCGTATCGACCTGGATGAAATCCTGGTTCGGATGCTTGCGGCCGCCCTGCGGGGGTACCGACGCCATCGTGCCTTCGACGAGCTTGAGCAGCGCCTGCTGTACGCCTTCGCCCGACACGTCGCGCGTGATCGACGGGTTGTCCGACTTGCGGCTGATCTTGTCGATTTCGTCGATGTAGACGATGCCGCGCTGGGCCTTGTCGACTTCGTAATTGCAGTTCTGCAGCAGCTTCTGGATGATGTTCTCGACGTCCTCGCCCACGTAACCGGCTTCGGTCAGCGTGGTGGCGTCCGCGATCACGAACGGAACGTTAAGAAGACGAGCGAGCGTCTGCGCGAGCAGCGTCTTGCCCGAACCCGTGGGTCCGATCAAGAGGATGTTGCTCTTGGAGAGTTCGACCTCGTCCTTCTTGTCGAGATGCTTCAGGCGCTTGTAGTGGTTGTACACCGCCACTGCGAGAATCTTCTTCGCGCGCTCCTGGCCGATCACGTACTGGTCGAGGATGTCGCGGATCTCCTGCGGGCTCGGCAGGTCCGAGCGCGACAGGGCCGCATCGATACCCGCACCAGCGGCTTCGTCGCGAATGATCTCGTTGCACAGGTCGATACATTCATCGCAGATGAATACCGACGGACCAGCGATCAGTTTCTTGACCTCATGCTGGCTTTTGCCGCAAAACGAGCAATACAACAGCTTTTCGCTGTTAGAACCTTTTTTGTCCGCCATGGATAGATGAGCCTCCGGACACTCTGTTACACATGATACGCCGTTTCCCCTGGCCCGGCCGGGGGTGCGTGAACCGCTTGCTGTGACGGCGTTGGGGCCGCAGGCCGCGAAGCGCGTTTGCCGATTATTTCACATGGTCCGCACGGGCGTGCCTATCCCTTTTTTCACGGGGTTAAGTCACGCCGCAAACGCGTTCCCGGCGCCCCTTTTGACGCCGGAAACGCGTGCCGGATCAGGGACGCTTGTGGAGCACCTGATCGACGAGGCCGTAAGCCTGTGCGTCGTCGCCGGACATGAAGTTGTCGCGGTCGGTGTCGCGCGCGATGCGCTCGACCGGCTGACCAGTATGGTGCGAGAGCAGCTGGTTCAGACGTTCCTTCAGGTACAGGATTTCGCGTGCCTGGATTTCGATGTCCGAAGCCTGGCCGCGAGCGCCGCCCAGCGGCTGGTGAATCATCACGCGCGAATTCGGCAGCGCGAAGCGCTTGCCCTTCTCACCCGCTGCCAGCAGAAACGCACCCATCGAGGCCGCGAGGCCCATGCAAAGGGTCGAAACGTTGGGCTTGATGAACTGCATCGTGTCGTAAATCGCCATGCCGGCCGAAACCGAACCGCCCGGGCTGTTGATGTACAGACTGATGTCCTTGTCCGGATTCTCGCTTTCGAGGAACAGGAGCTGGGCGACGACGAGGTTCGCGGTCTGGTCGTTCACTTCGCCGACCAGGAACACCACACGCTCTTTCAGCAGACGCGAGTAGATGTCATACGAACGCTCGCCGCGGCCGCTCGTCTCGACGACGATCGGCACGAGGCCGAGCGCCTGCGGTTCGAGGTCGCGCGAGGCGTGGGAGGTCAACGTGTCCAGCGATTGAGCGCGAATGGTCATGCGGTGCATCCTTGTCTGGAAGAGTTGTTCTGGTAACACAGGTAAAGCGTATTGGACCTGAAATACCGGAATGGCGACGGACCGCGCAGAAATCAACCCTGACGCGTGTGTGGCCAAATTCTGCGGATACAAAAACGGCGTGCTGGCCGTCGGTCGCTCCGACAGCCGGCACGCCGTAGCGGGCAGATTTAAGCCTGCGCCGTTGCGCTTGCCAGTTCTTCGAAGCTCACTTGCTTGTCCGTCACCTTGGCCTTGCCGATCACGAAGTCAACGACGTTCGATTCGACGACGTACGCTTCCATTTCGGCCAGACGCTGCTGGTTCGAATAATACCAGCGCACGACTTCCTTCGGGTCTTCGTAGCTTTTCGCGAATTCGTCGACTTCGGCGCGGATCTGTTCCGGCTTCGCTTCGAGGTTGTTCGACTTCACGAGTTCAGCCAGCACGAGGCCCAGCTTGACGCGACGCTCGGCTTGTTCCTTGAACATTTCAGCCGGAATCGGTGCGTCCTTGGCGTTGGGCACGCCGCGTTGCTCCAGATCCGCACGCGCCATTTCAACCAGACGCTGCTGATCCTGCTCGACCAGTGCGTTCGGCACTTCGAGTTCGGCGATCTTCAGCAGTGCGTCCATCACCTGGTTCTTGACGATGGCTTGCGTGCGACGCTTGGCTTCGCGCTCAAGGTTGTCCTTGATTTCAGCGCGCATCTTCACGAGGTCGCCATCAGCGATGCCGAGCGACTTGGCGAATTCAGCGTCGATTTCCGGCAGGTGCGGCCACTCGATCTGCTGCATCGTGATCGTGAACTTCGCGGTCTTGCCAGCGACGTCCTTGCCGTGATAGTCCTCGGGGAACGCCAGGTCGAATTCGCGCGACTCGCCCTTCTTCAGGCCAATCGCTGCCTTTTCGAATTCCGGCAGCATGCGGCCTTCGCCCAGCACGAAGGCGAAGCCTTCTGCCGTGCCACCCGGGAATGCGACGTCGTCGATCTTGCCGACGAAGTCGACCGTCACGCGGTCGCCTTCCTTGGCTGCCGTGTCTGCGCCGCCGTCACCGTGCTCGCCGGCTTCGCCGCGAGCGTGGAAGTGCACGCGCTGCTTGCGCAGGATGTCCAGCGTGCGGTCGATTTCGGCTTCGGTGATGGTCGTGGTCGTGCGCTCGATTTCAGCGCTGGCGATGTCGCCCAGCTTCACTTCCGGATAGACCTCGAAGGTCGCGTCGAAAGCGTAATCGCCTTCAGCCGCTTCGGCCTTCGGCGCGAAGCTCGGCTGACCGGCAACGCGCAGGTTTTCCGCGCGGCTGATATCGAAGAATTCCTTGCCGACCTTGTCGCTCAGGACTTCGGCTTCCACCTGGCCCGAGTACTGTTGCGTGACCATCTTGAGCGGCACCTTGCCCGGGCGGAAACCCGGCATGCGCACGTTCTTCGCGAGTTGGCGGATGCGCGAGTCAACTTCTTTCTGCACGGCGTCCTTCGGCAGGGAAATCGTCACGCGGCGTTCGAGCTTGCCGAGGTTTTCAACAACGTTAGCCATGGCTTCAATCGTCCTAAAATTGTTCGAGCGTATCAGTAATCTTTGCTGCCGCAGTCCGATGGGAAGATCCGCATCGCTTGCGTCTCGCTTGTGCCTTGTCGGCGCCGCTTGCCTGCTGCGACCTCAGGTCGTAACCGGCTTGCGCTCTCTATGCAAATCAAGCGCCTCTGGCGGCAATCGCCCGTGCTGCCCGCGCGACACGCCAAAGGCGTTGAAGCGGACTGGCCCGGACGCTGCCCGCTGGGCGGCGCCCTTTCCGGGAGCCGCGAGACCCGGCCCGTTCCGCCCGACCCGACAGGCCGAAATGGACGGTTTGCGGTGCGGTTCCGTCAAAAGAGCCGGGTATTTTAGCAAACTATTGCCCGACCCAAATGGAATTGCCATTCGGGCACGGAAAAGAGGCGTAAAAGCGGCTCAAAAAGCGTCCGAACCGGCCCGTTTTGGGGTTAAAACCAACCTCTTTCTGTGTCTGCCCTGCGTCTGCCCTGTGTTTGCGGCGGCCGCCGTCCGGGTGCGTCGCGTCGGGCCGCGCAATGCACGCTATCGCGCCTTGGATATCCAGCACGCTCCGCGCGACTGGTAAGCTAACGCTCGCGCCGGACGCCCCGCCGGACGCAGCCGCCATTACTACTCTTCCAGTCGAGACACCATGCCTAACCAGACGTTTGCTGACGCACCCGTCGTCGTCATTGCTCCCGATTCGTTCAAAGGCTCGCTCAGCGCGGATGGGGTCGCCGCCGCGATTGCCGATGGGATCCGCCGCGCCCGGCCCGACGCCGAAATCCGCATCTGCCCGATGGCCGATGGCGGCGAAGGCACGCTCGACGCGATGTTGAGCGTCGGCGGCGAGCGTCGCACGCTCAATGTGGAAGGCGCTGCCGGCGCGCGCCGCGACGCCCTCGTGGGGCTGCTTCACGACGGCAGCGCCGTGATCGAGACCGCCGAGATCGTCGGCATCACTGATCCGGTGGGCATGGGCGTGGCGGTCGCCGCGCGCAGCACGCGTGGCATGGGCGAAGCGGTACGCGCACTGCTCGACGAAGGCGTGCGCCGCTTCTATGTGGCGCTTGGCGGCAGCAGCACCAACGATGCGGGCGCCGGACTGCTCGCGGGCCTCGGCCTGCAACTGTTCGATGCGGCGGGCGCAACGCTCGAACCCACGCCGGAAGCGCTCGCCAATGTGGCGCGCGTGGATGTGTCGGGTCTCGATGCGCGGCTCACCGAGGCCACCTTCATCGCCATGTCGGACGTCGACAACCCGCTGACCGGCGATCATGGCGCCACCGCCGTATTCGGCCCACAAAAAGGCGTCAGCGCCGCGGAGGTCGCGACGATCGACGCGGCGCTCGGCCGCTTCGCCGATCTGCTCGAAACCGCCCTGAGCCGCCGCGCACGCGACGAAGCGGGCGCAGGCGCGGCAGGCGGCCTGGGTTTCTCGCTGCGCATGCTGGGCGCGAGCTTCGAGCCGGGCGCGGAAGTGGTGGCCCGCACCATCGGTCTCGATGCCGCACTCGACGGCGCGCACTGGCTCATCACCGGCGAAGGCCGTTCGGACGTGCAGACGCTGCACGGCAAGGCGCCCTTCATCGCCTGCCGCCATGCGCAGGCCGCGGGCGTACCGGCCACGCTGCTATCGGGCGCCGTCGATGCCGCCGCGCTCCCGCGCCTGGGCGAGCATTTCAGCGGCTGCTTCTCGCCCGCACCCGGCCCGATCACGCTGGAAACGGCGATCCGCGATGCCGCCACGCTGCTCGCGAACGAAGCCGAACAACTCACACGCCTGCGCTACGGCGCACGTCCCGCGTAAAGCGGCTCGCGCTGCGCCACCCGAAATCGTCAGACTTTCCCGGGTGCGCACGCAACGATTTCCGCAGTAAGCGATTAATAGATTCGTACGCTCCGTCATGGCGCGCGCCAGCATGCGTTTTGAGGGTTCATGCGCGTTGACCCGCGCGCTGGTTGCGGCAACAATCACGGTGAGCGCGACACCATCGCGCATACCTTACGCGACCAGACCAGGACGACCATGAAGGAAAGCAAAGCCGGACTCGAACAATTTCTGACCTATCGGCTCCATGTCCTGAACAAGCTCTCCGAACGCGGTGCAAGCGAGCGCTACCAGGCGAAACTGGGCATCACGCTGCCCGAAGCGCGCCTGATCGCCGCCGTCGGCGCGTTCGGTCCGTTTTCGGTGATGGAGCTTGCTCGCCACGCCAATCTCGACAAGAGCCAGGCCAGTCGCGCCGCCGAAGCCCTGATGCGTCGCGGCCTGATGGAGCGCAATGCGAGCGAGGAAGACGGACGCCTCGTGCTCGTCTCGCTCACGAGCGATGGACGCGCTCTCTATCGCAAGGTCATGCCGATTGCGCGCAAGTGGAACGAGGACCTGTTCGCCGCGCTCGACGACAAGGAGCGCGAGCTGCTCAACCGCGCGCTGGAGAAAGTCATCGCCGCGACCCAGGAAGAACTCTGAAGCGGCGCATGCGATAACTGAAACTGATGGGCTGGCAGCGCACCACGGCGCCCTCGCCGGATGCAAAACAAAAAGGCCACGTACCGTTAAGTACGTGGCCTTTGTCTTTACTAGCCTGGTGCGTGAGGCCGGACTCGAACCGGCACACCCTTGCGGGCGTCAGGACCTAAACCTGGTGCGTCTACCAATTTCGCCACTCACGCGAATCTTTCTGGCCGGCAACAGCGCTGCGAACCGGTAAAGCGAGTCGCGTGCGATACAGACCTTCTGCGCGGATTTGAGCGCCCTTTTTTTGCGGTCAACCGGCAATCCGGTCTGCAATCAAAAGGCTGCCCTTAGCGCCAAGCGCGAGATTCTAACCGATTGCCTCCCGCTTGTCTGCATCTCGCTAAACGCCGCGCTGGACGGGCGCCGCAAAACCGCGCCGATGCTAGAATCGCCGCGCTTCCCCACGCCCCCGAACCCCGTGAATTTCGACGAATACTGCCTGCAGAAGGCGGCTCCTCCAGGATCGAGCACCTACTACGCGCTGCGCCAGGCGAGCACGGCGCAGCAGCCGCTGCTCGCCGCCCTCTTCGCGCTGCGCCGCGAACTCGAAGAGACCGCCAAGGAAACCAGCGACCCGACTGTCGGGCGCACCAAGCTCGCCTGGTGGCAGAAGGAACTGGCCGCGCTCGCGGCGGGCAACCCCGCCCATCCCGTCACCAAGGCGATCGCCCAACATGCGCCTGACGTGGAGGGGCTATATCCGCTGCTGCAGCAGTTGCTGGCCGGATTCGAAATGGATTTCGAACAGGCCCGCTATCTCGATCTGTCGAATCTGCGCCGTTACATGGAAGGCGTGGGCGGCACGTTCGCAACGTTGATCGCGCAGGTTGGCGCACGCACGGAAGACGAGCGCGCCGCCGTCGCGCAGTGGGCGAGCCCGCTGGGCAACGCGCTGATGCTCGCGCAATTCGTACCCGAGATCGGCAACGACGCGCGCCACGGCCGCATCTATATTCCGATCGACGAATTGCAGCGCTACAACGTCACCGCCGCCGATCTGATCAACCGCCGCTACAGCGCGGAATTTACGGAACTCATGCAGTTCCAGACCGGCCGTGCGCGCGAAGCGGTACATGCGGCGCTCGCGGCCATCCCGGCCGGCGAACGCCGCCATCAACGCATGTTGCGCGCACTCGCGGCACTTGAACTCGCCTTGCTCGACGAGGTGGAACGCGAGCAATTCCAGGTGCTGCATCAGCACATTGCACTCACGCCGATCCGCAAGCTCTGGATCGCGTGGCGCGCGGCACGGCGCGCCTGAGCCTCAGACGCGCAATAAGGGCAGCGGCTCAAAGCGCTGCTGCAGCACCGCTCGCGCGTCGAGTCCCCACCAGTTCTCCAGCACCGTCGCATAGATCTGCCGGAAGTCGACGGCAACCGGCAGATTGCCATTGCCGTCCAGACGTGCGAGTTGCGGCGCGTCGCCGTACAGCCCCCCGGCCACGCGCCCGCCCGCGACGAAATGCGCGGATGCGGTGCCGTGATCGGTGCCGCGACTCTGGTTCTCGCGCACGCGTCGACCGAACTCCGCGTAGGTGGCGATCATCGTGCGATCCCAGCGTCCCATTTCCACCAGCGACGAGCGTATCGCGACCATGCCTGCTGCGAACTGGCGCAACAGATCCGCGTGACGTTCGGGCTGGTTCTGGTGCGTATCGAAGCCGTTGAGCGTGAGGCGGATCACCGCCACGCCCTGCCCGGCTACCGGCGCGCCCTGCACGGAATCGCCCGACGCAAGCGCCTGCATCGCGGTCTTGATCGACGCGCCGAACGCGCCGCCAGGAAACGCCGTCTTCAACGCATATTCGCCGGGACGCGGACGCAGTTGATCCGCCGCATGCACGATATCGTTCTCGACATCGAGAATATGCGCGAGCGCCGGATTGCGTTCCTTGAGCGCGACCGGCGTGACAAGGCGCGAGGCGCGCGCGAACTGCGCCGGATTGACGAGCGCGATGGCGCGCGCGCCGTTCGCGAGCGGGCCCATTTCGGCGCTGCCCAGCACCAGGCCATCGGCGGCAAACCCCTTTGGCACCGGCGAGTTTGCGAATGCGCGCGTGAGCCAGCCTTCGCGAAGATACTGGTCGGAACGCGAAGCGGTGTCCCAGATCTCGATCGAGCGGAAATGCGACAGATTGGGCTGCGCGTAACTCACGCCCTGCACGATCGCGAGTTCGTGTGCGCGCCACATCGGCAGCAGCGGCGCGAGCGCGGGGTGCAGGGCCGTGCGTTCGTCGATCTGGATGACGTCGCCGCGACGCACGCCGATGCTCGGGCGATAGCTCGCATAGAGCGGGTCCGCGTAAGGCACGACGGTGTTCAGGCCGTCGTTGCCGCCTTTGAGCTCGACGAGGATCAGCAGATTCTCGTAGCCGCTCGCACGCGGTTGCGCGGGAGCGCTGGCTTGCGCCCAGGCGGATTCGGGCAGCCACGTTGCGCCTGCGGCCGTCATTGCCGCCGCTGCGGCCAGGAAGTCGCGTCGCTTCATGCCATGCCTCGTTCGGTCCTGGCGGCGCGCGGCCGCTCGTTTCGTGGGTCCATCATCGCTGTCCGCTTCATTTCCTGCTTCGTTTCCGGCTTCGTTTCCTGCTTCGTTTCCTGCTTCGTTTCCTGCTTCATTTCAGTTGATACACCGGGTCCATCAGGAGTGCCTGGAGATATGACTCGGCGCTACTGCCCGCCGCGATCGCATCAACCGGTGCAAGCGGCAATACCGCGTGCTGCATCTGCAATTGCGCCGAGAGATTCGGCACCGAGCCGGCAGTCAGACCATAGCGGCCAAGCCAGCCGTCCAGATCGAAATGCATACCCGCGGGCAACGGCTTCGCCGGCGTGGTTGCGGCACCGCTTCCCGGCATGCCCGCAGCGCTCTTCGTCATCGCGCCGCTGCCCGGATGCGCAGGCGCTGACGCGCGCTGCGGCCCGGTCGAGCGAAACAGTTGCTCCACGAACTGCTTACGCGCGAGGAGTGTCGAGCTATTGATCCATGTCGCGCCGCCGGGCCAGCCCTTCACGTTGGGCGGATAGAACAGATTCTCGCCGAGCGACGCCGAGGTGCGCGCAAACTGCGCCGTATCCGCATAGGTCACGTCGAAACGCCGCACCGTGCCCGCGATGAACTCGACCGGCGAACTTACCAGCACACCGCGATTGCGTTCGTCCCAGAACGCGGGCGTGGTAAGCAGCGCGCCTAACGCCGCCTTGATGTCATAGCCGCTCGACCGGAAGCGGTCGGCCACCGTATCGAGCTGCGCCGGATCTGGCGTATCCGAGACGAACTCGCGCCAGAGTTTGGCCGAAACGAAATGCGCCGTCTGGGGTTCGCCCAGCAGTATGTCGAGCACCGCGTCGCCGTCGAACATGCCTGTGTGACCCAGCACCGTCTTGAGGCCGTCGTCGTGCTGCTGCGCACGCCAGTCGAACCGCAAGGTATCGGGATCGACGCCCCAGCCCGTGTACGCACGCGCCGCCTCGGAGACATCGCGTTGCGTGTATTGCCCTTCCCCCAGCGTAAAAAGCTCCATCACTTCGCGCGCAAAATTCTCGTTCGGCTTGCCTTTGCGGTTACTCGCACCGTCGAGATACAGCAGCATCGCCGGATCTTTCGCCACATCGTGGAGCATCGCCGCGAAACTTCCGAGCGCGTGACGCCTCAGGAGCGCATTTTGCTGGGCCATCAACTGCGGCTCGCCGACCTTGTCCTGGCCTGAGGTGAAGTGGTTGTGCCAGAACAGCGTCATACGCTCGGTGAGCGGCGAAGGTGTGGTGAGGATTTCACGCATCCACCAGGCGCGCAGATCGTCATAATCCTGACTGCGCTTGCGCTGCTCGTCGCGGCGTTGATCCTGCGTGAGCGCGTTGCGCTGCGCGCGGGTCAGAAGGGGTTCGCTGGTCCACGCGGGCAGCGGCGTGACGGCGTCGGTGCGCGCCGTCGAGAGCACATGCGCGACGGCGGCGGCGCGCGTGAGGCCGACGTAAGGCGCGACATCGGCGTTGGCCGGTGCGAAGCCCGTGCGGATCAGCAGATGGGTGGCGTCGTCGGCGTCGAGCAGATCGGCATCGGCTTGATCCGTGGATACCGGCGCGCTGGCTGCGCGATGATGGTGCGCGTGATGGCCGGGTACTGAAGCAGACACTGCGGCAGGCGCTGCGGATTGCGCGAGCGCCCGCACCGAAGCCAGCACCGACGTCGAAGCCGCACCGAGCATCGCCAGGCGCTCCGACGGGACAGGCATGAATCGCATCAACCGTTTCATGGCAGACATGGGATCGAGGAGCGCATGGGCCGATCGCGCATCCGTTGAGGATGAATGTAGCGGTTTAACGGCCAGATCGGCGCGGTTGTTGACGACGCAATTGCAACGGAATTTTTCCGTGCCGCCAGGCGTTATCCGAAGGAATGCTCCGGCAAGGCCCACGTGAAAGAAGCGCGAACCAATCCAGGCAGGAAAGTTAGGGGAAGGCGGGGGAAATGAAACAAGGGGTGAAGCGTGTAAAGCATGGCTTGAAGCACCGCGCATCGAACGGCACACTCATGCGGCGCCATTGCAGCCGCAACCAACAGCGCAAGCAATCGGGCAAGCAACTCGGCAAACAAGGGGAGAAGCAATCAGCGCTTGTAGAGTTCGCGCACGGCGTCTTCGATGTGCTGGCGCAGCAGACGCCGCTCTTCGGGCGTCATGTGGCCGTCGCGGCGACGCTCGTCGAGATCGGGGGGAACGGCGGGACGTTGATTGAGGTCAGAAGCAGGACGCGGCGGCTGGTCGTTGCGAACGCGACGGATGGGCGGCCTGCCCGCGTAGCGGCTGCCCGCATGAGGGCCGTCGGCGAAGGTCTGCGCATGGGCGGGCGCCGTCTCCAATGCCGCCACGACGCCGCTGGCCAACGCCAGCGCGATCACGGTGTGGCGCATTGTCGGGCCGACCCCTCCCATCGTTTTGTTCCCTTCTTGACGCGGCAAACGGCTACCTCGAATACATGTGGACCCGGCTCTGACACGGGCACTGGTTCGAAAATCGAATGAAGTATCCACCGAATGGCCGCTAAACGTAAAGAAGTCTATCTGTCAGTGCTTGATGCCGTGGCACAGGCCGGGTAAATTTTGTAACTGACTGTAACCTGTTAATCGGTGCAATCTCGCACCGTAACTCAATCGCGCTAAGATGCCAGGCATGGAAACCAAGAACCCGTCCAAAATTCTCGTTGTCGACGACGATCCGCGACTGCGCGACCTGCTGCGCCGCTACCTCGGCGAGCAGGGCTTTAACGTCTACGTCGCAGAAAACGCACCCGCCATGAACAAGCTGTGGGTGCGCGAACGCTTCGACCTGCTGGTGCTCGACCTGATGCTGCCGGGCGAAGACGGCCTGTCGATCTGCCGTCGCCTGCGCGGCAGCAACGACCGCACGCCGATCATCATGCTCACCGCCAAGGGCGAAGACGTGGATCGCATCGTGGGCCTCGAAATGGGCGCCGACGACTACCTCCCGAAGCCCTTCAACCCGCGTGAGCTGGTCGCGCGCATTCATGCCGTGCTGCGCCGCCAGGCGCCGTCCGAACTGCCGGGCGCGCCGTCGGAAACCACCGAAGTGTTCGAGTTCGGCGAATTCGCGCTGAACCTCGCCACCCGCACACTCACCAAGGCCGGTCAGGAAATTCCGCTCACCACGGGCGAATTCTCGGTGTTGAAGGTGTTCGCGCGTCATCCGCGTCAACCGCTGTCGCGCGAAAAGCTCATGGAGCTGGCACGCGGCCGTGAGTACGAAGTGTTCGACCGCAGCCTCGACGTGCAGATCTCGCGTCTGCGCAAGCTGATCGAGCCCGATCCGGGCAGCCCGCGCTTCATCCAGACGGTCTGGGGCCTCGGCTACGTCTTCATCCCCGACGGCGCCGCCTGATCCTGGATGAGTCTGTGATCGTGTCTTCGGGTGTCTGTTTGCCTGCACTGCCTTTGTTGATGGGAAGGGTCCATGCGCATTGACCGGCGTCTGCTGACGCTCGCGTTCGGCGACCTGTTCTGGCGCACCTTCCTGCTGATTGCGCTGCTCATCGCGGTCAGCCTCGCGGCATGGTTCCAGAGCTTTCGTGTGATCGAGCGCGAGCCGCGCGCGCAGCGCGTGGCGTTGCAGCTCGTCGCCGTCGTCAAGCTCACGCGCACGGCCCTGCTCTATTCCGATCCCGACCTGCGCCGCGCGCTGCTGCAGGATCTGGAGAGCAACGAAGGCGTGCGCGTCTATCCGCGCGAAACCACCGACAAATACAAGCTGCAGCCCGACGAATCGCTCAATCGGCTGATCGAGCATGACATTCGCGGGCGTCTGGGCGACGACACCATCATCGCCCAGTCGGTCAACGACATTCCTGGCGTGTGGATCAGCTTCAAGATCGACGACGACGATTACTGGGTCGCGCTCGACCGCGACCAGCTCGACAACGTCACCGGACTGCAATGGGTCGGCTGGGGCGTGTCCGCGCTCGCGCTGTCGTTGTTCGGCGCGGCCTTCATCACGAGTCTGGTGAACCGGCCGTTCGCGCGGCTGGCGATGTCGGCGCGCATGGTCGGCTCCGGCCAGTCGCCCGCGCCACTGCCTGAAAGCGGCATGGGCGTGGCCGCCGAAACCAATCGCTCGTTCAACCAGATGGTGCGCGACCTCGAACAGCTGGAGGCCGACCGCGCGCTGATGCTCGCGGGCATCTCCCACGACCTGCGCACGCCGCTCGCGCGGCTGCGGCTGGAAACGGAGATGAGTCCGTCCGACCAGGCGACCAAGGACGCGATGGTCGACGACATCGAGCAGATGGACATGATCATCGGGCGCTTCCTGGACTATGCGCGGCCCGTGCAGCGCATGCCGGAGCGCGTCGATCTTTCCGTGATCGCCAGCGAAATGGCCGCGCGCCTGGCGGGCGAAGACGGCGTGCGTCTGATCACGCGCCTCGCGCCCACGGCCGTGATCGAAGCAGACGACACCGACGTGCGCCGCATCGTCGGCAACCTGATCGAGAACGCGCGCAAGTACGGCGCAAGCGAATCGGACGGCATTCCTCACATCATGCTGGAAACGCGCGTCTCGCATTCGCGCGTGGAACTGTCCGTGGTCGACGAAGGCCCCGGCATTCCCGAAGACCAGCTCTCGCTCGTCACGCGGCCTTTCTATCGTGTCGACAGCGCCCGCACCCAGGCGAATGGCACGGGCCTTGGCATGGCCATCGTGCAGCGTCTGGTGGGCCGCTATCGCGGCGCGCTGCGCCTGCGCAACCGCGCGCCCGGCCCCGGCCTCGAAGTGACCATCGAGTTTCCGCTCGCCAAGGGCGCCTGAAGTCCGCCTTCCCTCCTTTGATGCGACCATGCTGCGAGTACAGGCTCGCGGCGTGCGTCGCCATCCCCTGCCACAATCGCAAGGAAGCAACGCGCGCACGGGGCGTGCTTGCACGTTATGTTTTCAAGGAGCGACGCCATGAAAACCGTCGGCGACAAACTGGCCGCCTTCACCGTCACGGCTGCGAAACCCGGCTTCAATCATCCTGAAGAAAACGGCGAATCGGCCTTCCTCGAAATCACCGAGCAGACCTTCTCGGACAAGTGGAAAGTGATCTACTTCTATCCGAAGGATTTCACGATCGTCTGCCCAACCGAGATCGTGGGATTCGCGCAATTGCACAAGGAATTCGAAGACCGCGACACCGTGCTGATGGGCGGCAGTTGCGACAACGAATACGTCAAGCTCGCCTGGCGGCGCGAGAACCCGGACCTCAACCGCCTGAATCACTATTCGTTCGGCGACGTGAAAGGTGAACTGATCGATCAGCTTGGCATTCGCGACAAGGAAGCCGGCGTGGCGCTGCGGGCGACCTTCATCGTCGATCCGGACAACACCATCCAGCACGTATCCGTGAACAGCCTCAACGTAGGGCGCAGCGCAAGCGAGGTGCTGCGCGTGCTCGACGGACTGCAGACCGGCGAACTCTGCCCGGGCGGGCGCGAAATCGGCGGCGCCACCTTCTGACGCTCACGGCGCGCGCCCTCAGATCTGGCCCGCGGCCGAGCGCGCGGGCAGACGGTTGCGGATCGCCGTGGCCAGCGGCGCCTTCCACTCCAGCACGCGCTTTTCCAGCAGTTGCCACGACAGATGCGCGAGCAACACGGCGAGCGCAAACTGCAGCGCGAGTGGCAGGCAGTCCTGCGCAAACGACGGCACATGCAGCCGGGCGTAAAACGCCGGCGCATCGCCCAACCGCGACGGCACCAGATTGTGAAACAGATAGAAGCCGTAGCTGATGGTGCCGAGATACGCCAGCGGCCGCACTTCCAGCGCCGCAACCAGCGCACTGTCCTGACGACGCACGATCCACAGAAAAACCGCGCCCATCGATAGCGCGAGGCCGATGTCGAGCAGACCCGGCATCACGGCGCGCTGGGTCGCCTCGCAGCTCACGCAATCGGCGCGCGCTAACGCGAACACGCCAAGGCACGCAAACGCCAGCGCACACCACAGCGCGGCGGGCAAACGCCCCGCCACCCGCACACGCTCGCCACCGATCGCCAACGCTCCGCCCAAGGCGAGCAAAGCAAAATTCCATGGCGAGAACGCGTAGACCAGCGGCTCGATCGCACCGCTCGCGTAAAGCCCGAGATGTGCAAGCGCCGCCGCACAGATCATGCCGATGCAAATCCTCAGATGACGCGCAGCGCGCGCAAACAGCAGCGCGAACGGCGCGATCAGATAAAACTGCTGCTCAACCGCGAGACTCCAGAAATGCGACACCGTCCCCGGCCAGCCATCGTGCACCACGCCGATCCAGAAATTGGACAGGAATGCGAAGTGCCATGCCAGACCCAGATCGACATCGCGCTGATAGAAGAACGCGTGCGCAATCGTCAGCGCGATCAGCAGCAGGTAATAGACCGGGAAAATGCGCAGCGCGCGCTTGACGTAGAAAACGTAGAGCACGGCATCGCGCCGCGCGGTCTGCTGCTCCACCCTCACCCGATTGCGATGCAGTTCGCCGATGATCAGATAGCCGCTGATCAGGAAGAATAGCCATACGCCGATCTTGCCGGCGTCGATGGCCTCGACATGGGCCTTGTGCGAGAGGAACACCAGCATCACGGCCAGTGCCCGGAGACCGTCGAGGCCTTTTACGCGTCTTTCGAGTGCCGTCATTGCCCTTTCCACTTCCGGTTACGTCTTCAGCATAAGACGAAAAAAACGGAAATAAAAAGGCAAGAAATGAGCAAGAAAAGCAAAGGCGATGATTGCAGATGCAACCACCGCCTTTGACAGGAGAGCAGGCATGCGACCTGCTCACTATATTCGATACGCTAGAGGCACGCCGTTTGCGCGCGGCTTGCAGCGATTCATAAAAGCCCTTGTTTCAAGGCTTAAAAATGAATCTCAAGCGCGCGAGAGCAACACCGCCGCCTGCGCTTCGATACCTTCGCTACGACCCAGATAGCCGAGCTTTTCGTTGGTCTTCGCCTTCACGTTCACGCGATCGAGCGACAGCTTGAGATCTTCGGCGATGCACGCACGCATCGCGTCGATATGCGGTGAAAGCTTGGGCGCCTGGGCGATCACGGTGCTATCGACATTGATCAGCGTGAAGCCCGCTTCTTCCACGCGGCGCAGACATTCACGCAGCAGCACGCGGCTGTTTGCGCCGTAGAACTGCTTGTCGGTATCCGGAAAGTGGCGGCCGATGTCGCCGAGCGCGGCCGCGCCGAACAGTGCGTCGGTGATGGCATGCAGCAGCACGTCCGCGTCCGAGTGACCGAGCAGGCCGCGGTCGTAGGGCACCGTCACGCCGCCGATGACGAGCGGGCGTCCCGGCACGAGCTGGTGCACGTCATAGCCTTGTCCGATTCTGATGTCCATGTGTGGTGTTTCCGTGTGGGTTATGCGGTGACGCGATTAATTTGAGGCGCCGAGAATCGCTTCGGCGAGCGCGAAATCTTCGGGGTACGTCACCTTGAAGTTGCGCAGGCTGCCCTGCACCAGCCGCGGAGAATGGCCGAGCCATTCGATGGCGCTCGCTTCGTCGGTGAGATCGTGGCCTTCCTGCTGGGCGCGCTCGATCGCGCCGCGCAGCATGCCGATGCGGAACATCTGCGGCGTTTGCGCCTGCCAGAGACCGTCGCGCGATTCGGTGCGTTCGATGCGCGGGCCGCCCGGCACGTTGTGGGGCGCGACGCGCTTGAGCGTATCGGCCACCGGCAGCGCCATGATGCCGCCGACCGGATCGTCCTTGAGCGCGTCGACCAGCGAGCGGATCAACGCGGGCGTGATGCCGGGGCGCGCGGCGTCGTGCACGAGCACCCAGTCGTCGTCGCTGGCGCCGAATTCGGCCAGCGCCACCAGCCCGTTGTACACCGACGCCTGCCGCGAGGCCCCGCCGGTGCGGCGCACCGCGAAGCGCAGACCGCTGAAGCGGCGCGCGTCGAAGTGGCTATCGTCGGGAGAAATGACGACGAGGGTCTGGGTGAATTCGCTGCAGGCGTCGAACGCCGCGAGCGTATAGTGCAGGAGATCGCGCCCCGCAACCGTGCGGTATTGCTTGGGCAGGGACGATCCCGAACGGCTGCCGGTGCCGGCGCAGGGAATCAGGGCAAATAGGCGTGAGGTCACGTTGTCGCGAGCCGGATGAGTGCCGGATGAGTCAAAGTAAAGGACGGATTTTATAATAGGTCCTTTGCCCGCACGCCCAACGTCCACAAGTCGTACCGGATGGCGCGCGCCACGGGCACTCCGGCGACCTTGCGAAAGGCCGCCTCGCCCAGGCCAACCTGTTGCCCCTATGTCCGAAATCGCCGCATCCTCGAAGTCCCCGTCCGCGTCACCGGTCGCCGTCGTCAAGCCGGGGCAACGCTACGCGTTCGACGGCACCCACGGCTCATCCGACGCGCTGCTGATCGCCCGCTACCGCGAGGCCGCGCGCGAGGCGCACCACGAAAGCGCCGCCGCGCCGCTGCTGGCCGTGATCTGCGCCAGTGCGGTGGACGCCCAGCGTCTCGCGCAGGAAATCCCGTTTTTCGCGCCGCAAGCGCGGGTGCGCCTGCTACCCGACTGGGAAACGCTGCCCTACGACACATTCTCGCCGCACCAGGATCTGGTTTCGGAGCGTCTGGCGACGCTGCACGACCTGGGCGAAGGACGCTGCGACATCCTGCTGGTACCGGCCACGACAGCGCTCTACCGCATGCCGCCGGCCTCGTTCCTCGCAGCCTACACGTTCTCGTTCTCGCAGGGCGAGCGCCTGGACGAAGCGAAGCTCAAATCGCAGCTCACGCTGGCCGGCTACGAGCACGTGAGTCAGGTCATGCGACCGGGCGAATACTGCGTGCGCGGCTCGCTGATCGACCTGTTCCCGATGGGCTCGCCGCTGCCCTATCGCCTCGACCTGTTCGACGATCAGGTCGATTCGATCCGCGCCTTCGACCCCGACAGCCAGCGCAGCCTCTATCCGGTCAAGGAAGTGCGGCTGCTGCCGGGCCGCGAATTCCCCTTCGACGAAGCCTCGCGCACGGCGTTTCGCAGCCGCTGGCGCGAAGTGTTCGAAGGCGACCCGAGCCGCGCGACGATCTACAAGGACATTGGCAACGGCGTGCCTTCAGCGGGTATCGAGTACTACCTGCCGCTCTTCTTCGAAGAAACGGCCACGCTCTTTCACTATCTGCCGCAGAACGCGCAGTTGGTGTTCTCGGGCGATCTGGAGACGTCGATCCGCCGCTTCACGGCGGACACGAAGCAGCGCCACAACTTCCTCGCGCATGACCGCGAGCGCCCGATTCTGGAGCCGTCGCGCCTGTTCCTGACCGACGAGGACTTCTTCGCGTTCGCCAAGCCGTTCGCGCGCCTCGTGCTGCCGGCGGCGAGCGCGGGCGGCTGGGCCACGCCGCTGCCGACGCTCGCGATCGACCGTCACGCCGACGACCCGCTCGCCTCGCTGCGCAGCTATCTGGACAGCACGAAAAACCGCGTGCTGTTCGCGGTCGAATCGGCGGGCCGTCGCGAGACCATCGCGCAACTGCTCGCCGACAACCACCTGCGCCCCACTTCGGCGGACAGCTTCCAGGACTGGCTCGGCGGCGACGAGCGCTTCGCGCTGGGCGTCGCGCCGCTCTCGACGGGCTTTGCGCTGCCGGGCGAAGCGCTCTCGATCATCACCGAAACCGAACTCTACGGCCCGCTCGCGCGTCGCGCCGGACGCCGCCGCCAGGAACAGGCGAGCAACGTCGATTCGATGGTGCGCGATCTGTCCGAGCTGAAGGTGGGCGACCCGGTCGTGCACGCGCAGCACGGCATCGGCCGCTATCACGGCCTCGTCACGATGGATCTCGGCGAAGGCGACACCGAATTCCTGCACCTCGAATATGCCAACGCCAGCAAGCTCTACGTGCCGGTTTCGCAACTGCATGTGATTTCGCGCTACAGCGGCGCCGATCCGGACAGCGCGCCGCTGCACGCGCTCGGCTCGGGCCAGTGGGAAAAGGCGCGCCGCAAGGCCGCGCAGCAGATCCGCGACACCGCCGCCGAACTGCTCAATCTCTACGCGCGCCGCGCCGCGCGCGAGGGCCATGCATTCGCGCTGGATCCGAAGGATTACGTGAAGTTCGCCGAGAGCTTCGGCTTCGAGGAAACGCCCGACCAGGCCGCGGCGATCGCCGCCGTGATCGGCGACATGACGAGCGGCAAGCCGATGGACCGGCTGGTGTGCGGCGACGTCGGCTTCGGCAAGACCGAAGTGGCCTTGCGCGCGGCCTTTATCGCCGTGATGGGCGGCAAGCAGGTGGCGATCCTCTCGCCCACCACGCTGCTCGCCGAACAGCACACGCAGACCTTCACCGACCGCTTCTCCGAGTGGCCGGTGCGCATCGCGGAACTCTCGCGCTTCAAGAGCGCGAAGGAAGTCAGCAGCGCGATCCAGCAGATCAACGAAGGCAGCGTCGATATCGTGATCGGCACGCACAAGCTGCTGTCGTCCGATGTGCAGTTCAAGCGCCTCGGCCTCGTCATCATCGACGAGGAACACCGCTTTGGCGTGCGCCAGAAGGAAGCGCTCAAAGCGCTGCGCGCCGAAGTGGACGTGCTCACGCTCACCGCCACCCCGATCCCGCGTACGCTGGGCATGGCGCTCGAAGGTCTGCGCGACTTCTCCGTGATCGCAACCGCCCCGCAAAAGCGGCTTGCCATCAAGACCTTCGTGCGGCGCGAGGAAGACAGCGTGATCCGCGAGGCGATGCTGCGCGAACTCAAGCGCGGCGGCCAGGTGTATTTCCTGCACAACGAAGTCGAGACCATCGAGAACCGCCGCGCGATGCTCGAAGCGCTGGTGCCGGAGGCGCGCATCGTCGTGGCCCACGGCCAGATGCACGAACGCGAACTTGAAACCGTGATGCGCGACTTCGTGGCCCAGCGCGCGAACGTGCTGCTGTGCACGACGATTATCGAAACCGGCATCGACGTGCCGACCGCCAACACCATCCTGATCCACCGCTCCGATAAATTCGGTCTCGCGCAGTTGCATCAGTTGCGCGGGCGCGTCGGGCGCTCGCATCACCAGGCCTACGCCTATCTGCTCGTGCACGATCCGCAAGGGCTTACGAAGCAGGCGCAGCGCCGCCTGGAAGCGATCCAGCAGATGGAGGAACTCGGTTCGGGCTTCTATCTGGCGATGCACGATCTGGAAATTCGCGGCACAGGCGAAGTGCTCGGCGACAAACAATCGGGCGAGATTCAGGAAATCGGCTTCCAGCTTTATACCGACATGCTCAACGACGCCGTTAAAGCGCTCAAGGAAGGCCGCGAGCCCGATCTGAACGCGCCGCTGGCCGCCACCACCGAGATCAATCTGCACGCGCCCGCCATCCTGCCCGCCGACTATTGCGGCGACGTGCAGGAGCGTCTGTCGCTCTACAAGCGTCTGGCGAACTGCGAGCACGACGATTCGATCGACGGCATCCAGGAAGAGCTGATCGACCGCTTCGGCAAGATGCCGCCGCAAGCGCACGCGCTGATCGAAACGCATCGTCTGCGACTCGCCGCCAAGCCGCTCGGCATCACCAAGATCGATGCGGGCGAAGCCGTGATCGGCCTGCAGTTCGTGCCGAATCCGCCGATCGACGCCATGCGCATCATCGAAATGGTGCAGAAGCACAAGCATGTCAAGCTCGCCGGTCAGGACAAGCTGCGCATCGAAACGCGCAGCCCGGATCTGGCGGTGCGCGTGGCGACGGTGAAGGAAACGCTGCGTGCGCTGGGCGCGCCCTCGCGGGCTGCCGCGCCGCGCGCCTGATATTGTTTAAACAGATGATCTGACGCTTTAACCGTCGGATTATCCGTCCCCACGCCATGTTGCGGCGCGCCACGTCCGCGCGTGCCGCAACATGGCTTCCGGCTTTGGCGAGTCCCACCCTTTTTGGGTAGTATTGGGCAAGACAAGCAAGCCGGAGCCCACCATGAGCATCACCGCTGAAACAGCGCAGTCTTCCCCAGAGTCGTCCCAGTCGTCCCATTCATCACCCGCCGCATCGGCTTCCGATCTTCCCGCTTCACTCCCCTGGGTCACCCGTCTCGTGTCGATGGACACGGTTAGCCGCAATCCGAATCTCGGCCTGATCGAAACCGTGCGCGACGATCTGCGCGCGCGCGGCATCGATTCGACGCTGACCTACGGCCGTGACGGCAAGTGGGCCAATCTGTTCGCCACGCTGCCCGCGCACGATGGTTCGACCGAGGGCGGCATCGTGCTGTCGGGCCACACGGACGTGGTGCCCGTCGATGGCCAGAAGTGGGACAGCGATCCGTTCAAACCGGAAATCCGCGACGGCCTGCTCTATGGCCGCGGCACCTGCGACATGAAGGGTTTTATCGGCGCGGCGCTCACGCTGGTGCCGGAATTCCAGCAGATCAAGCTCGCCAGGCCGCTGCATTTCGCGCTCTCTTTCGACGAGGAGATTGGCTGCGTGGGCGCGCCGCTGATGATCGAGGAACTCGTGAAGCGCGGCGTGAAGCCGGACGGCTGCATCGTCGGCGAACCCACCAGCATGCGGCCGATCGTGGCGCACAAGGGCGTCAACGTCTATCAATGCTGCGTGCGCGGTCACGCGGCGCACTCGTCGCTCACGCCGCGCGGCGTCAACGCGATCGAGTACGCGGCGCGCCTGATCTGCTACATCCGCGATCTGGCCGATTCGTTCCGCGCGCAAGGCCCCTTCGACGAGCTTTACGATGTGCCGTTCACCACGGCGCAGACCAGCACCATCGAAGGCGGCAACGCCGTCAACACGGTGCCCGCCGAATGCCGCTTCGCCTTCGAATTCCGCAATCTGCCGACGCTCGACCCCGAGGCGATCTTCGCGCGCATCGAGCAATACGCGCGCGAAACGCTGGTGCCGAAAATGCAGCGCGAAGGCGTGGACGGTGCTTCTCCCGCCATCGAATTCCTGAAGGTGGCCGCCGCACCTGGGCTCGACGATTCCGAGCAGGCGGCGATCACGCAACTGGTGCGCGCGCTCACCTCGGACCAGACGCGCCGCAAGGTCGCCTATGGCACCGAGGCGGGACTGTTCGCGCGGGCCGGTATTCCGAGCGTGGTGTGCGGTCCCGGCGACATCCAGCAGGCGCACAAGCCCAACGAGTTCGTCTCGCTCGAACAACTTTCGGCGTGCGAAGGTTTCCTGCGCAAGCTGGTGCGCGGCATGTCGGTCGACGCCTACGCGCGCTGAAAATCTGGCCATGTCAACCGGTACGCCGCTGCCCACCGATCACACCATCGACGGCGAAGCGATTCCCTCGCTCGACGAAATCGCCGCGCAGCACATCACGCTTGCGCCGTGGGTGCTGCGCACGCCGGTATTCGATCGCGACGATCTGCCCTCGCTCGGCGATACGCTGGTTAATTTCAAGTTCGAACTGCTGCAGGCCAGCGGCAGTTTCAAGGTGCGCGGCGCGTTTTCGCACCTGCTCTCGCTCGATGCCGCGCAACGCAGCGCGGGCGTGACCTGCGTGTCGGGCGGCAATCATGCGATTGCCGTTGCGTACGCAGCGAAGCGGCTTGGGATCGCCGCCAAGGTCGTGCTGTTTCATACCGCGAGCCCGGCGCGCGTGGATCAGTGCCGCAGCCTGGGCGCGGAAATCGTACGCGCGAGCGACAGTCACGAAGCGTTCGAGATCGTGCGTCGCATCGAAGCCGACGAAGGCCGTTATTTCGTGCATCCCTTCAATGGGTACCGCACGATTCTCGGCACGGCGACGCTTGGCTACGAATGGGCCACCCAGTCGCCCGACCTCGACGCGGTGATCGTGCCGATCGGCGGCGGCGGACTTGCAGCGGGCGTGGCCACGGCCTTGCGCCTGGCGAACCCGCGCGTGCGCATCTATGGCGTGGAACCCGAGGGTGCCGATGCGATGAACCGCAGCTTCGCCGCCAATCACACGGTGCGCCTGACCCACATGCATTCGATTGCCGACTCGCTGATGTCGCCGCACACCGAGCAATACAGCTATGCGCTGTGCCGCCGCCATCTCGAAGGCATCGTCACGGTCTCCGACGATGAACTGCGCGCCGCCATGCGCATGCTGTTCGACGAGCTGAAGCTGGCCGTCGAACCCGCGTGCGCCGCGGCCACGGCTGCGCTCTATGGCCCGCTGCGCGATGTCGTGCGCGGTCAGCGCGTGGGCGTTCTGCTGTGCGGCACCAACACCGATCCGCGGCGTTTCAACGAACAGATCATGCTTGCGCAGTCCGCGTCAGCCTGATCGCTCCCGGGCACGCGACGTGCCTTAGTGCGTTTCGCGTTACGTCGCAATCGGCAAAACGTCAGCCAATGTCAAATCGCTACCGCGTTACGGGTGCGTTCGCTATCATTGCGCCAATGCGTCGTTATGCAACCAGGCCCGTGCCGCCCCCTTCAAGGAGAGCCCGCTCATGAGCGTGATCAAAGAGTTCAAGGAATTCGCCGTCAAAGGCAATGTGATGGACCTCGCCGTCGGTGTGATTATCGGCGGCGCGTTTTCCAGCATCGTCAACTCGGTCGTCAAAGACCTCATCATGCCGGTGATCGGCGTGGTGACGGGCGGCCTCGACTTCTCGAACATGTTCGTGCGCCTGGGCAATATTCCGCCGTCGTTCAAAGGCAATCCCGATTCGTACAAGGATCTGCAGACCGCGGGCGTGGCCGTGTTCGGCTATGGCTCGTTCATCACGGTGCTGATCAACTTCATCATTCTCGCTTTCATCATCTTTCTGATGGTGAAGTTCATCAACAAGCTGCGCCAGCCAGACGCGGCGCCCGCGCCCGCCGAACCGGCGCCGACGCCCGAAGACGTCCTGCTGCTGCGCGAGATCCGTGATTCGCTGAAGAACAGCCCGCGCTAAACGCGTTTTTTGCCGGCCAGATGGAGAACAGCCCGCGTCGCCTTTCGAGGCACGCGGGCTTTTTAACGTCACGCTATCAAGGATCGATTGATCCCGCGCTCAGGATGTCGCCGTCCTGGATGCATGAGGCGCGTGCCCAGGCGCATCCTGCGCGGCGCGTTGCGCGCGCAGGATTGCCGCGTCTTCGATCAGTTGCTCCAGTTGCTCGAAATTGACCGGCTTGGTGAGGTGAGCCGTGAAGCCCGCGTCGAGACTGCGACGCACATCGTCGTCGGTGCCGAAGCCCGTGAGCGCAATCGCGGGCACCGAGGACTCCTTGCGAAACGCGCGGATAAAGTCGATCCCCGAACCATCGGGCAAGCCGATATCGCTCACCACCAGATCGAAGCCCTGTGTGGCTGTGAGCGCGAGCGCACCCGCCACGCTGGCCGCCACCGCCACCTCGTGACCCAGCGCGCGGATCAGTTGTGACATCACCTCGGCCGTATCCTCGTGATCCTCGATCAGCAGGATATCGAGCGCGCAGGCCTGATGCGGTCCACAACGGTCGGCGGGCTGCTGCGCGCCCGAGCCCGGCGTGGCGGTCGGCAACACGATTGTGAACGTCGCGCCGCAATGCGCACCCGGGCTTTTCGCGCTGACCGTGCCGCCGTGCGCCTCGGTCAATGCTTTCGTTACCGCGAGACCCAGTCCCAGACCGCCGAACTGGCGCGTCATGTTGTGGCTGCCCTGCTCGAAGGCGTGGAACAGCTTGCCGATCTGCTCGGGCGCAATGCCGATCCCCGTATCCTCCACTTCGATCACCACATGCATGCGCTCGTCGCGCGTGCGCACATAGATGTGGCCGCCATCGGGCGTGAATTTCGCCGCGTTGCGCACGAGATTCCAGAACATCTGCTGCATGCGAGCCCGATCGCCGCGCACATAGTGATGCTGCGCATGGCGCTCGACGTGCACGTCCTGCTGCCTGGTCTGGATTTCGCTGTGAAAGAGTTCGAGCACGGCGTCGATCACCTCATGCACATCGACGGTGTCGAGGGCGAGATCAAGCTTGCCGTTGGCGACGCGCGTGAGATCGAGCAGATCGTCGATCAGACGCGCTTCGAGCTCGATATTGCGGCGAATCATCAGTACGCCTGCGCGTGCGGCTTCGGGCAGGCCAGGTATCTGTTCCAGCAGCCGCGTGCCGGCCAGCACGGGTGTGAGCGGCGTGCGCAATTCGTGCGAAAGCATGGCGAGAAAGCGGTCCTTGGCGCGATTGGCCTCTTCCGCCGCCTGACGCGCGGCCTGTTCGGAGGCCAGCAGCAATTCGCGCTCTTCGCTCGATTCGCGCTGCGCATGGATATCGGTGCAACTGCCGAACCACTTGTTGATGCCGCCGCGCGGGTCGCGCATCGCGACGATACGCACATCGAACCATCGCCACGTACCGTCGTGACGCCGAATGCGCAACTCATGCCGATAATCGTTGTTGTCGCTGCGCACCGCCTTGAGCCAGGTGTGGCGGATATCCTCGCGATCGTCGGGATGCACGGCGTCGAGCCACGCATGACCATGCGGCGACGCGCCTGCGGGCAGACCCGTGTAATCGCGCCACTGCTTCGAAAGAAAATCGCAGTCGCCATCCGCACCGCAAGTGAAAACGAGGTGCGGCAAGGCTTCCGAAAGTGTGCGGTAGTGCTCCTCGCGATCGCGCAACAGCAGCGCCTGATCGGAGGCACGCTGCAACGCGACTTGCGCCAGCACGCGAGCCACGGCTTCGGGCAGATAGTCGAGATAGTCGCCCGATTTCGGCACGACGTCCGAAACGCCCGCGCGCAAGGCCGCGATCACGCGCGACTCGTCGGTGAAACCGGTGACGAGGATCGCCGGCACGCGCACGTCGTCCGTGCGCAGACGGCGGAAGAAGTCGAGCCCGGTTTCGGCGCCGTCGAGCTGATAGTCGAGCACGAGCACATCCGGCGTGCGCGCGGCAAGCACGGTGCTCGCCTCGGCCACGCTCGCGCAGGTGTCCACGCGTGCGCCGGCGCGCACGAGCGATTTGCGCGCGAGCCGCAGAATGCCCTCGTCATCGTCGACGACAAGCACATGCGCGCCCGCCAACAGGGTTGCCTCGTTGTTCATGCGCGTCGCGTTCCTCGGAGCGCGCTCCCGTTCGGGAGCGTGCGCAGTCTGGTCATGATGGTCATGCGTCAATCAATCTCTCTCGCGGATGGCTGCGTGCCGCCTGCACGTGCCTGCGTGTGGTCGATCGGGGTCGATCACGGCCGGTTGAAGCGATGCCCCGCCGGCAGCTTGACGATCTGCAGGAAAAACCCAAGCCGCCGCACCGCCTCGATAAACGCATCATATTCGACGGGCTTCGTGATGTAGACATTGCAGCCCAGTTCGTAGCAGCGCTCGATCTCGCGCGGGTCGTCGGTCGTGGTCAGCACGATCACGGGCACCGTCGCCGTCGCCGGTTCGGCCTTGAGCCGGCGCAGCACCTCGAAGCCGTCCACGCGCGGCATGCGCAGATCGAGCAGCACCACGAAGTTCGCCAGATCCTCACGCGACGGATAGCCCGACAGGCCTGGCGCACCCGGCACGCCGAAGAAATAATCGAGCGCCTCCTGGCCGTCGCGAAATCGCAGGAAACCATTCGACACACCCGAGCGGCGCAGATTGCGCTCGACCAGCGTGGCGTGGCCGTCATCGTCCTCGATCAGGACGATGCTCACGCGTTCGCCCGCCAGGGCCGCGCGGTAATCGTCGTGCTGCGCTTCGCCCTGAGCCTGCTCATGCGACGGGTCATGTGACTGCTCGTCTGACTGCGCATGCGCTTCATCCGCGCGACCCGCGCGGCTCCCCGTCTGTTCCCCGTGCGTCATCTGCCGCTCCCCGACGTTCCCTGCAACGTTTTTCGATGGTACTTGTCCCTACGCCGATGCAGTGCGCGGCGGCGCGTCGGGCAACGCGACAAAGAACGTCGAGCCAGCCCCTTCCGTCGATTCCACCCACATGCGTCCGCCGTGGCGTTCGGCGATCCGGCGCGCGAGCGCGAGACCCGTGCCCTGGCCGTCCGACTCGCCGCCGTGCAGGCGCTGAAACGCGCGAAACAGCTTGGGCAGATACGCGGCGGAAATCCCGATGCCATTGTCGCGCACATAATACGTCCGCGTGCGAGTACCCGGCATGCGTGATGCATCGCGCGAGCTTTCTTGAGCATTTTCCAGCGCTTTTATGCTGGAAACCGATGCGAGCGCGGTCTCTTTACCCGCTTCTTCGACTTCATCCGCGTTTTCAGGAACGACCACCGCGCCGATTTCCACCAGCCCGGGCCGCGAGGGATCGAGATGGCGCAAGGCGTTGTCGATCAGGTTGCCGAAAATCTGTTCCAGCGCCGCCGGATCGCCCCATGCGGGCGGCAATTCGCCCACGAAAATCTGTGCGCGCTGCGCAAGTCCCTGCGCGAGTCCGCTCAGCGCGCGCTCGACGATGCGTCCCACATTGACACGCTGCCAGCGGTATTCCAGCCGACCCGCGCGCGACATCCGCAGCAGCGCGTCGATGATCGCCGCCGAGCGCGCCACCGCCTGGCGCAGGAATTGCAGCGACTCGGCCACGTCGCCGTCCAGCACTTCATTCATGCGGCGATGTTCGTCGGCGGGCAGTCCGGCCGTGTCGATCTGCTCGCGCAGGTCTTCGCACGACACCTGCAACTCTTTTGAAAAGCCCTGCAGATTAACGAGCGGCGAGCGTAGATCATGCGAGACGCTGTACATGAACATCTCGTTGTCCTGGCTCTCCTGGCGCAGCTTGTCGTTGGCGGCGGCCAGATCGGTGGCGCGCGCCTGTAACTCCAGTTTGAGCGCGGCCTGTTCCTGCTCGGCGTCGCGCAAACGGCGGCTGGTCTGATTGAGCACCGCGTCGAGCGCTGCGATCTCGTCGTCCCCGGCCAGCGGGCGCGCGAGCGCCACGCCTTCGCTCAGGCGCTGCGCATTGGCGCCAAGGGCCGCCAGGCGCTGGCCCACGTTGCGCGCGAACGCAATGGCCGTTACGCCCCAGATCAGCATCGAGCCGACCACGGCGAAAATCAGCGCGTTCTGCTGGCGTTCGCGCGTCTCGCGCAAGGAGGCGCTGCGCGCGATGTCGAAGCGAGTTTGATCGACGATGAAAGCATCGAGTTCGCGGCGCACCGCTTCGATTTCGGGCGGCAGACCCGTCGGGCTCGCATGCACGGAGATGGTGCCGGAGCGGCCCTCGCGCAGCGCGTCGGCGACTTCGGCGCAGCGCGCGCGCCATGCCCGCGCAGCGTTGTTGATACGCTGCACGCGCGCGAGTTGCATGGAGTTATCGGCCACCATATGGCCGAGCAGCGCGATACGGTCCGAGAATTCGGCCCACACGGCACGCCGGTCGATAAACGAGGGATCTTCGAGCACGACAGCGGTGCGCACGCGCGCCGCTTCGCGCAACAAGGGCTGGACGAGGCTCGACGCCTGCCAGAGGATCTGCTTGCTGGCGTCCGCGCGCAGGGCGGCTTGGGCGGCTTCGCCTTGCGTGTCGAAGACGACGCCGAGCAGCGCCAGTTCGACGACGCTCGGAATCGCGATCAGCAACAGCCCCTTGGCAAACAGTTTCATGGCGGTCTGGTTCAGTGGCGTCTGGGCGGCGCGCTATCTCAGCCGTGGGCAGCAACGTCTGCGGCCCACTGGCTGGCACCAGAGCCAAAACATTATCGGCGCGAAATTACGAGATGACAACGTATGTGGCCACGCCCACCACGCCGCGAGAAAAGCCCGCTTTTTCCCGAGAAATCGTCACACCGCGCGCGCGCGCAGGACTATTATTGAGACCGGAGACAGAAGAAAGAAGATGACAGAGCAGGAAAGAGCGAGAGAGCGCCGGGATACTTACATGAGCGCGACGTGCGGCCCGGCATGGCGTTTTGCCTGAGGCAATGAGGATCTGGACGCCGTCCCCACGGCCAGGATCCTCGCGAATCCGGCAGATCCTATGCTAGAAGGATCGACGTGCGGCGCACCAATCCGGGAGTGGTCGCATGGGAACGCTGCGTATTTTGCAATCCACCTTTTTCAGGCGAATTTTTATGTCCTTCCCGAAAAAGCGTAAGCGCGTCAAGGCAGATGGCGACGAGTCTTTTCTCGCCGTGCTGAGTCACTTCAAACCGTTCGGTCAACTGGACACCAAGATCGCACGCGCACGCGCACAGGACGATCCGGTGCTCTACGCGCACGTGCTGCCGGGCCTGGACCTGCTGCTGTGCAGTGTGCGCGGCGCGCATCCGCCCTATCCGGGTACGGCCGAACTGCGCAAACGCTGCATCGAATCCATTGCGCATGCGCTCGAACAGCCTATCGAAGGGCTCGAAAATGGCGGCTACTGGTACGAGGCCGATGGCTTCGGTTTTCTGGTATTCGCTAGCCGTGCGAGAGCGCGCATCCTGCCCGAGTTCGGCGCGGTGCGCGAGGGCTTGAGCGCGCGGCGCGTGGCGCGCCGCCAGGACGCGACCGGCGATCCGGCACCGCGACAGCAACTGCGCTGAACCCAGTCGATATCTAAACGCCCGACGTGCAGCCACGCCGGGCGTTTTTCTATGCGAGCGGGGTTGCCGCGCGACATCGCCCGCTTTCCCTCAGTTACCCTTAACGCCCCTCAGCTGCCCTTATAGAGATTCTGCGGCAGGCCCGGTTGCGCCGATACATCGGGCTTCACGTTCTTCGCAGGCGACTGCAAGGACCGCAACGGGCGCGACGCTGCTGCACTTGCAGACACAGGCGCGGAGGCAGGCGCACGCATCTTCTGCCCCGGCGGCGGCGGCGGCGCGACCGGATGCTGACGCATCTGCGAGAACAACTGATCGCAGGGCAAGGGCTTGTTGTTGCTCGGCGCGATCAGCGGAATCAGCGCCGCGAACGGGTTGAGCAGGCCCAGACCGACCATCGCGCCGCCACGCAGCGCGAGCGCCGCGGCGTCCACCCCCACGTGGGGATTCTTGAACGTGCCCTTCACATAAAGCGGCGAGCGCAGCGAGAAGACGCGGAAACCCTTGGTGTGCGGATGCACCTTCATATCCATCGACTCGTCGTGCAGATTGATCGGGCCGGTGATGTCGATCACGGCGTCGTCGGTATCGAGGGCGAACACGCGCGGATCGAGCACGCCATTGGTGGCCACGAAATCAGCGGCAGCGCAGTTGATGTTCACGTCGCGCTGCCCGAACAGCTTTTCGTAGACCACGTTCGCCACGTTCAGGCCCGCCGCCTCCATCAGCAGGCGGCTGATCGTGCCTTGCGTGACGAGCAGCTTGACCTCGCCGTTCGACGTCGATGCAAGCGCCGCCGGCGAATTGCCGGTCGCGGACAGCGAAGCGTCGCCGTTGATTTCACCCAGCGCCGATTGCATCGACTTCACATTCGGGAACAGCTGCTTGAGCTTCAGGTGACGCGCTTCCAGCGTGCTGCTCGCCTTGAGCGGCGTGGCGCTGCCGTTGAGATTCACGCGCGTGGCCAGCGTGCCGCCCGCCACCCCGAACTGCAAGGGATCGAGCTGAAGCACACCCTCGGTCATGATGACGTGCGTGTAGAGGTCCTGGATCGGCAGGCTGCCCTGCTTGATGATGCGCTTGCCGGTGAACTTCACGTCGGCGTCGATGGCGTTCCAGCGGTCGGTATTGAACGGCTCGACCGGAATTACACGGTCGGACGGCTGCTTGACCGTATCGCCCCGCCTGGCCTTGCTCGCCTTGCTGTCCGCGCCGATGATCGGCGCCAGATCGGAGAACTGCAACAGGTTCGACACCAGCGTGCCCGAGAGCAGCGGACGCGTCGGACGCTGTGTGTAAACGAAGGTTCCGTTGATGTCGCTGCCGCCCACGCGCCCCGTGAAGTTTTCGTAGCGGAACACGCTCGCGCCCTTCTTGAACTGGCCGACGAAGCGCCCTTCGGTGGCGTAGGGCGGCGTCTCGGGCAGCGTCACGCCCGTGAGGTTGTAGAGGTGCGCCATGCTCTGGCCTTGCAGCCACAGGCGCAGATCGACGGCGGCGAGATGCGCAGGATCCGTCACCGTGCCGACCAGCGCGACATGCATGTCGCCCGCGCGCACATCGGCCTGAACCGGGAACGGGCGCCCGGCGTCCTGTAGCGCGAGTACGCCGCCTAGTTTGCCTGCGCCGGAGAGCGCGGTTTTGTTGTACGTGCCCTTCACAGTCCAGCCGATCGCGTAGAACGGTTCAGTGGTCTTGCCGCCCGAAACGGCATTCGCATTGCTGGCCGAACTCGCGCCGATGGCGGCGAGCTTTGCGCCTATGCCTTCGGAGGCGGCGGGCGCGCTGGCTGCGCCTGCCGCACTCACGGCGCTAGCCTCGCCCCCGGCACTCGCCGCACTCGCCGCACTCGCCGCACTTGCGGCACTGGCCGCGGCCGCTTCCGATGCCTGCTGCCTGTCGGCCTGCTGGGCGAGCCGGGTCGCGCCCGAGCGCCCGATCACCTGCGCCGAGCCCTGGCGCGATGCCGCTTCCTGCTGCTCCATCACCTTGCCGATCGGAATACCTTGGCCCAGCAGGCTCACGGTCACTTGCACTTCGGTTCGTGTCTGCTGGTCGCTCACGGCGATATTGCCGTTCGAGAACGTGATGTCGTGCAGATCGAGCTTCCACGTGGACGGTCCGCTCGACGCGGGCAGCTTGAAGGTCCAGTTGTTGCGCCCATCGGCGAGCCGTTCGACATCGACGGACGGATTCACGAGATTGATGGCCGGGATGACGATGTCGTGCGCGAGCAGCGGCAGCACCGCCACCTCGAAATCGATCTCGTCGAGCGTCGCGAATTTCGGCGTTTTGGTCCAGTCGGGGTTCGCCACTTCGATCTGCGTTGCCGAAAAGCGCGGCCAGGGCACCCACGCGCGCCAGCCCGTCTCTCCCGGCGGCCTGCGCCAGCCCACCTTCAGATCGCCGACGATCGCAAACGGCCGGCCGATCGCCTCCGAAACCTTTTCGTTCACGTAAGGTTTGGCGCGGTTCCAGTCGAAGGTGAGGATGAAAACGATCAGCGCGGCGACGATCACGGCGACAACGGCCACGAGCCATGCGATGATCCTGGCGAGTGTGCGGCCGGGGCCGCGGGGCTTGGGTTGCGGTGACGTCATGCGCGCTCCGGGCTGTGCATTGTTGTTTCGCCAACGAAATTGCAGCAGTCGGCGTGCCCGCTGGAGCGGGCGCAGGCGATCGCCGTGCCTGAAGCACGCGCGTTGTTCACGGTCATTTAATGAAAAACCCCCAGAACCTATCCCTTCGCTCGGGCGGCGCTGCGCCGCTTGTCGAAACCCATGGCCTCATGCGGCGCGACGCCCAGCGCGGCCAGATTTTGCTACATCCGACCGATTTCGCGCTGGAAGCGGGACAACGCGTGGTGCTCACGGGTGCGTCCGGCTCGGGCAAGAGCGTGTTTCTGCGCGCTCTCGCGCTGCTCGATCCGCCCGACGGCGGTACGCTGCTCTGGCACGGTCAGCCGATCACGCGCATGCACATTCCGTCTTATCGGCGGCATATTGCGTACCTGCGCCAGCGGCCCGCGTTGATCGATGGCACGGTCGAAGACAATCTGCGTTTTCCGTGGTCGCTTGCGATCTACCGCGGCTCGGCCTTTGACGCCGCGCGCGTCAAGAGCCTGCTCGAAGCGGCAGGACGCGGCAGCGATTTTCTGGCGCGCGATAGCGCCGAGCTTTCGGGCGGCGAAGCGCAGATCGTCGCGCTCGTACGCGTGCTGCAACTCGATCCCGAAGCGCTGCTGCTCGACGAACCCACCGCCTCGCTCGACCCCGAATCGGCGCGCACGGTCGAAATGCTGATCGCCCACTGGTTCGAGTGCGAAGGCGCGGCGCGCGCAACGGTGTGGGTCTCGCACGACCCCGCCCAGGCGCAGCGCGTGGGCACGCGCCATCTGACGATGCAGGCCGGCGTGCTGAGCGAAGCCTCCAACACCCCCAGCCCCTCCATCACCGCGACCGGAGCGCCGCAATGAGTCCAGGCGTGCTGCAAAACCTCAGCATCGGCGACGTCGCCATCGCGGCCCTGCTGGTGTTCGTAAACGGCGCGGTTTCCGTGCTGCTCAAGCTCGATCTCGAACGCAAGCTCGCGTGGGCCGCCGTGCGCACCGTCGTGCAACTGCTCGCCATCGGCTATGTGCTGGGGTGGGTGTTCGCCTTCGATCGCTGGTACGTGGTCCTGCCGCTGATGGCGCTGATGACGCTGATCGCCGGCTTCGCGGGCGCACAGCGCGGCGCGCGCACGTATACGGGCCAGCGCATCGACAGCATCGTGTCGATCTGGGTGAGCGCGTGGCTCGTGGCGGCGGTCGGCCTGTTCGCCGTGATCCGCATCCGGCCCTGGTACGAGCCGCAATACGCAATACCGATTCTTGGCATGATTCTCGGCAATACGCTGACCGGCGTGTCGCTTGGCGTCGAGCGCATGATGCAGGAACTCACCGCCCGGCGCGACCGCGTGGAAAGCGCCCTGGCGCTCGGCGCGACGCGCTGGGAAGCGGCGCAGCCGAGCGCGCGCGAGGCCGTGCGCGCGGGCATGATTCCGACGCTCAACCAGATGGCGGTGGTGGGCGTGGTGAGTCTGCCCGGCATGATGACGGGCCAGGTGCTCGCGGGGCAGTCGCCCTTGCAGGCGGTGCGCTATCAGATCGTGATCATGTTTCTGATCGCGGCATCGTCGGCGCTGGGCACCGTGGGCGCGGTCGTGCTGGCGTATCGGCGGCTTTTTTCCGCCGATCACTGCTTTATCTCGGCGCGGCTCAGGGAGCGCGCAAAGGCGCGGGCCTGAGCGGCGCGCGCCTTCCTTTATTGCTGCGTTCCGCTTCTGCGTGATCCTTGCGGCGTAGTCCTTTCGGCCCGATCTATGCGGCCAGATCGCCTAGCGTTGCGCCGATACGCTCAGCTGCGTGCCGTCGCTGAGCGTAAGCGTCTTCGCCGTGCCGTTGGTCGGCATCGAGAAGTGCAGCACTTCGCTATGCGCCACGACCTCCGGACATTGCGCGCCGCCCGCCGCCTTGCCGCCGCGCGGCGCCTGGGCGCGAAAGCTCACCTGGACGTTGGCCGTGCCGTTGTGCGCGACGATGGGCGCAAGGCGCAGCTGGATCTGGCGCACCATCGCGCCGTTGGCGTCTAGCGGCAGCGAACTGTAATCAGGGCAACTTTGCGCGGCTGGCACTGCACCGCCCGGCGGCGTGGAGCGCCAGTTGAAGTCGTCGGTGTCGCCAGAGCGCAGCGTGCGCGTTTCCTGGGCCGTGCCATAGAGTTTCGACGTAACCTTCACCGTATAGCGGATCGGGCCGTCGGTGGCGGCCTGGGTAGTGACCGTGATGGGTGGCGTGGCGAATGCCGGCAGCGCAAGTGCGCAATTCAGAGCAACAACGGCAACGGCGACATGAGCGAGCGCCGCGCGAGTGCGGCGGGAGCGGGTGCGGCTGCAAGACATGCGTCATCTCCTGGCGGGCGCCGCCGCGGCCGCGAAAAGCGCAGCCAGGGCAGCTCGTGACAACACGTGGCGAATTGTTCTTCTGTCAGTCTAGCGCGCCGCGCGCAGGCTTGCGCCGGGCGATGGCATCGTCCGGCCCAGGTTTTATACCGCTTGCCAGGCCCGGCGTTTTGTAGCGCGAAGCGGACCGACCACGCGCTTCGTGACACACGACGCTTCCTAAGCGCCGCCCTCCTCCATCCGCAACGTCAATTCGCTGCTCACGGTCTGGCGCACCCGCGCATAACCTGCCCACGGGGCCGGCCGCTTTGACCGCTTTGGCCGGCTGAGCTGCTTGAGCCGGACATCGATATTGGCAAGCGTCCAGTGCGCGCCACCCGTCGTCTGCCCCAGTTCATCCCACGCAATCGGCACGCTCACCCCCATGCCTGGCCGCGCGCGCAAGCTGTAGGCGGCCGGCGTGCCCGCTCCGCGCACATTGCGGTGGTAGTCGACGTAAACCTTCTTTTTGTGATGCTCCGCGCTCTGGGTCGCGGTGAACTGCGTCGGCCAGCCGGAAGCAAGGCGCTGTGCAACGGCGCGTGCGAAGGCTTTGACGTCGTCCCAGCTTGCCGTCGGCACGAGCGGCACGACGATGTGCAAGCCCTTGCCGCCGCTGGTCTGGCAGAACGCCTCCAGCCCCAGATCGCCGAGCAGCGCGCGCGTGAGTTCCGCTGCCGCGATCACGCGATCCCAGCCGAGCGCCGGATCGGGATCGAGGTCGAGCACTACGCGGTCGGGCGCCTCGACATCGGCGGCACGTGCGTTCCAGGTGTGCAGTTCGATGGCGTCCACCTGCGCCACGTTGATCAGCGCTTCGAGCGTATCGATGCCGATGAGCGGATGGCCGCTTTCGAGTTCATCATGCAGGGTCACGCCGGGAATCGGCATGCGAGTGAGGTGGCGCTGGAACAGCGCTTCGGCGCCGAGGCCTTGCGGCGCGCGCAACAGCGAAACGGGGCGATCGCGCAGATGCGGCAGCAGCCAGGGCGCGGCGCGCGCGTAGTAGCGCACGATGTCGAGCTTGCGGGTGCCGCTCTCGACGTCGACGATGCGGCGCGCACTGGTGATGCGCACGCCCGCGACTTCGCTGGTGGTGCCGGCACGGCCGGTGCGTGAAGGGGCAGGCGGCGCGGGTGGTGCAGGTGGCTCAGCTGAAACTGGCTGAACATTGCTGGCGGCGCGCGGCGGTTTCGGCCCCGGCTGGACCGCGGCATCGAGCGTGAACGCCTGACGGACATCAGAGGCTGGCTTTACCGTGGTTTCCGAAGTGGGCTTGCGCGCGCCGGTCCGCGTTCGACCGGGAGTTGTCTGGGTGGAATGAGCGTCCTGCATACCGGTTCCCCTGGCGCCGAGCGGCGCATGCGACGCGTCGCGCGACGCGAGTCGCGACACGTATGGTTATCGGCACGCGGCGGCCGCCCCCCGTCGGACGCCGCACGAGCATTCATTGTGCCTCGAAAACGAGCTTTCGTCTCCGTAAGCTGTCCGGACACTGTTCGGCGGACCTCGCACGGGCGTCGAAACGGTACAATTCGCGTCTTCGCCGTGCGTACTGACAGAGAATCGTCATCCGATGCTTTTTTGACGGCCAATCCCTGTCCTGTTCGCACCCCGTTTCGATTCGCCCCGCGTCGCCCACCTCATGAATCTCGTCATCCAGAGTCCCGCTCCGCTGCAAGCCGTCCATCACAAGCCGCTCCTCGCGCTCGCGCGCGGCAGCCGCCTCGTGCCGATCGACGAGTATGCGATCCGTATCGAAGATGCCGCGCCTGCGCAGCGCCCGGACCTCGACGTGTATTGCGGCACGCATCAACTCGATTACGCGTTCGTCGAAGCGGGCCGCTCGCTGGGCAGCTTCGGTCTGGTCGCGATGGACATGGACTCGACGCTCATCACTATCGAATGTATCGACGAGATCGCCGACTTCTGCGGGCTTAAGGCCGAAGTCGCAGCCATCACGGAAGCGTCGATGCGCGGCGAGATCAAGGACTTCAACGAAAGCCTCACGCGCCGCGTCGCGCTGCTCAAGGGACTCGACGCAAGCGCGCTGGAACGCGTTTTCGAAGAGCGTCTGCAGCTTTCGCCGGGCGCGGAAAAAATGCTTGCGGGCGCAAAGGCCGCAGGGCTGAAAACGCTGCTGGTTTCGGGCGGTTTCACGTTCTTCACGGAGCGCCTCAAGGCGCGTCTGGGCCTCGACTTCACGCGGGCGAATTCGCTTGAAATCGTCGATGGCAAGCTTACGGGCCGCGTCACCGGCGAAATCGTCAACGCCGAAGTCAAGGCGCGCACCGTGCAGGAAGTCTGCGCGCAGATCGGCATCGATCCGCGCCGCGCCATCGCGATGGGCGACGGTTCGAACGATCTGAAGATGATGGCCGCAGCCGGTCTGTCGGTCGCGTTTCGCGCCAAGCCGGTGGTGCGCGAAGCGGCGAGCGTCGCGTTCAACTTCGTCGGCCTAGACGGTCTGCTGCGGCTGTTCTAAACCGCTTGCGCAAACGACAACGGCCGCGCCCGTCAATCAGGACGGGCGCGGCCGTTTTGCATTAAGCGCCGGAATTTACGCGAGCGTGGCGAGCGCGCGTTCGATATCGGCGCGCAGATCGGCTTCGTCTTCCAGGCCGATATAAAAACGCACCAGCGTACCGCGATACGGCCAGCTAGCCGCCGTACGCATCGACGCGATGTCATACGGCATCACGAGGCTGCGCGCCCCACCCCAGCTCCAGCCGAGCGCAAAGAGTTCGAGCGATTCGCAGAACGCGTCGATCTGCGCGGGGCTGTAGCGTTCGTCGAACACCACGGAAAAGAGCCCGCCCGCGCCCGTGAAGTCGCGCTTGTAAAACTCGTGGCCCGGGCAATCCTCAAAGGCCGGATGCAGCATCGCCGCGATTTCGCTGCGCGTTTTGAGCCATTGAGCTAGCGAGAGCGCCGCGCGATCGTGTGCATCGAAGCGTACTTTCATGCTCGGCAGGCCACGCAACACGAGCGAGCAGTCGTCCGACGAGACGCCGATGCCCAGGCGCATGCGCGCGAGCTTGATCTTCAGATAGAGATCGCGGTCGCGCGTGATGGTCGCCCCCATCAGCACGTCGCTGCCGCCCGATTGATACTTCGTGAGCGCCTGCACCGAGATATCGACGCCATGATCGAAGGGCTTGAATGCGAGCCCCGCCGACCACGTGTTGTCGATGGCCGTGAGGACGTTGTGCTTGCGCGCGACAGCCGTGATCGCGGGAACGTCGGGCACTTCCATCGTTACCGAGCCAGGAGCTTCGAGCCAGATCAGCTTCGTTTGCGGACGAATCAGCGCTTCGATACCCGCGCCGATCATCGGATCGTAATAGCGCGCGGTGATGCCGAAGTCGCGCGCGAGCCAGTCGCCGTGATCGCGATTGGGCGAATAGACGTTATCCGGAATCAGCACGTCGTCGCCAGCCTTCAGGAGACCGAAGTAGACGTTCGAGATCGATGAGAGACCCGAGGGTTGCAGCAGCGCGTGCTCGCCGCCTTCGATATCGGCCAGACGCTGCATCAGCATCGTGGAGGTGGGCGTGGCGTGCAGGCCGTAGCGCCATTGCGCATCGTTTTTCCAGTCGAGGCCGCGCACGGTTGCGAGGTCGGGGAACACGACGGTGGAGGCGCGCGTGACGGGCGCGGCGAACGATTCGAAGCCGGGCGTGATGTCGTCCTGCGGATTGACGATGCGCGTTTGCAAGGCGCGGCTGGAGTCGGATTGGTTCATGTCGGAGAGCAGGCGGTTAAAGCGCGGATGGGTGGCATGGCGCGGGTTCGGGCTGGCTTCGATATTTTCTTGCTCGGGCCTGACCGTGCGCGCCGCATGCCGAAGATTAACACCGGCGCTGCTGTGTATCACTCAGGCAGATCACTCAGGCGGACCACTCAGCCGGACCACTCGGGCAGATCACGACGAAGGCGCTTTGCGCACGGTCTGGGCGTGGCGCGCATCGTCGTCGGCGTGCAGATAGAGGCCGGTCGTTTCGATCGACGCGTGACGCAGATTCTTCTGGATATAGCGCAGGTCCGTGCCGGCGTCGGCCTGATGGGTCGCTGCGGTGTGGCGCAGCCAGTGCGTCGAGGCGCGGCGCAGCGTGGCAGCGCCCGCGGGATCATGTGCGTCAAGCGTATCGGCGATGCGGCGGAATACCGTCTTCACGATCAGATAGACCGCAGTGGACGTGAGCGGCCCCGCATCGCCGCCCGCCACGCCCAGCACGACTGGGCGCGCCTCGCCGGGTGCGGGCGTTTGCGGCAAGCCGTGAAACGCGCGATAACGGGCGAAATCGGCCATCAACTCATCGCTCACGGGCACATCGCCTTCCACGCCGCCCTTGCCGACCACGCGCAGCCACCAACGGCCGCGGCGGCGCTCGAAGTCGCCTGCGCGAGCCTGTGCGGCTTCGCTGGCGCGTAATGCCGTGAGGTACAGGAAGCGCATGAGCCAGCGGCAGCGCTCGTAGTGCTGGCGCTCGCGCGGCGTGTCCTGCGGGAACGCATCGACGCCGTCGAGCACCTGTTGCCAGAGCGTCTGGTCGAGATAGCGTTCGACGCGGCGGCTGCGCGGCGCTTGCGGCGCGCGAGCCCGGCGTAGCGCGAGCGGGTTGCCTGCGAGATAGCCCGCCGCCACCAGATAGCCGAACAGCCCACCGAGAATGCCCATCGCCTGCCGACGGCTGCGCGGCGCGAGCGGTCCCTCGAATAGCCGGCGCTCGCGGCCCTTGCGCGGCCTTGCCGGATCGACCCAATCGCCATTCGGCGCGGCCAGGAACTGCTCGTAGAGCGCGAAGTCTTCGCGCGTGAGGCTCGACAGTGGCTTGTTTAGCGTGCGCGTGGCCCACAGCATCAGCCGCACCGCCTCCTTCCGATAACTGCGCAGCGTATGCGGAGAATTGACGTATTCGGCGAGCCAGAGCCGCACGGCGTCTATGTCGTCGCGCGCGGCGGTCTGCGCTACCCCGCTGCGTGCGCGGTTCGTGCCATTTCGGCCGTCGAGCGCGGGCGGCAAAGCGGGAAGCAAGGCAATGGCGTCTTCGGGCATCAATCTGGGAGCGGTTTCGGGCTGTGCGGGAATCGTATCGCAGCTTTACTTTCGATTATAGGTGTTATCGTAAATTTCCGGATTTTTTATGTACTTTTATAACGTTATACGATGATATACAGTATGATTTGAGACTTCTGCCTTTTCCGCACCTCGAAAAACCATGTCACGTATCAGCGATACCCGTTTGCGTACGCGCGAAACCGCATCTCGGCTGGTCGCGGCCGGAAAACGGCCGCACGAGCTGACCGTCGATCTGATTTACGCGGAAATCCGCCAGGGCAGCCGCACGACGATCAACGACGAACTCAAGCAATGGAAAGACGAGAAAACGCGCAGCGACGCCCTTGCCTCGCAATTGCCGCCCGCCGTTGCGGACGCAATGCTCGGCATCTGGGCCGTCGCCGTGGAGCACGGGGAAAAAGTCTATGACGCGCGCGTAGCGGAACTGGAACAGGCCACGGCGCACGCTGAATCACGCGCGGCCGAAGCCCTGGAAGCGCGTGCCGCCGCGGAAGAAACCTTGCGCTTGCGTGAAGTAGAACTGGGCGCACTGGGCGAGCAGATCGCGGTGCTGAAACAGCAACTGGATGCCGCCAACGCGCGCGCCGAAGAAACGCGCATACGCGCCGAAACGCTCGAAGCACAGCGCAACACGGAACGCGAAATCGCCGATACCCGGCTGCGCGAGCTAGGAACGGAGCACGAGAAAGCCATCGCCGCGCTGCGCGCGTCGCTGGAAACGCGCGATGCGGCCTTTCAGTCCGAACTGGACAAGGCGACGCAGCGCATGGAAGGCGTGCAGAAGCACATGATGCAGCAGATCAGCGAGGCTCGCGAAGAGCGTCGGCGCGCGGATGTGCTCGCCACGTCGCTTCAGCAGCGCAATGAGACGTTGCTAGGCGAACTTGGCGCGGCGCGCGTCACGCAAGCGAGTCAGGAAGACGCCTTGCGTGCGGCGCAGCGGGAGAACGCGGCTTTGGCAAGGGAACGCGCCGAATGGCAGCGCGAGCGCGAATCGCTGGAAAGCAGACTGATCGCGATCCGCAATCGCTCGCGTGCGAAGTTGAAGCGTGTTGCAGTGGCCGCGCCTGGCCGCGCGCGCGGGCTGCCAGCGCAGAAAGAATAATGGCTTCGGGCGCATCGCGCGCCTGAAGTCCGGCTGCTTAATCGCCGGTCACAACGTTACCGACGCCGCCCACGGCGTTGCCGCTCTTTGGCGTGGGCGCAGGCGCCGCAAGCGCACCAGCCGCCATCGGCTTGAGTTCAAACGGCACCGGATTCGAATCATCCACTTCCATACGATCGCCAGAGATCGAGCCATCGGCGGCGAACGTGCCCACCCAGTTTCCGGTGATGCGCGTGCCGTCGTTGGACTCCTCGGCTTCCAGCGTCGCGCCCGAGCGGTCGCCCGCGATCAGGATCACTTCCCCCGTATCGCTGAACTGGTACTCGCCGTGCACGCCGCCCGCATCGTCAGGATCGGTCTTCGCGCCCAGTCGCATCACGATCTTGCGTTTGCCGAGCGTACCCGCGTATTGCGGGAGCTTCGCGAAATCGGGATTCGGTTTGAGCGACGAATGCACCTCGGGCGCGCTGGCCACGGCGTTCGTCGCTTGATTACCTTGATTGCCGCCGACAGCGCAGGCCGCGAGCGGCAACGCAACCGCCACCGCCGCAAACCAGCTGAAGCGACGCGCGGCTTTCGGGCTTGAAACTTCCATCGGGTTCCTCTGATCGCATGGCCTCGCCGTAAGCGAGGATTTCAGGCGTGGCGGACAACGTTGCCGTCACGTCGCTCAGACCTCGCCCCACAGATCGTGACCGTCTGCGCCGGTGATCTTCACCGAAACGAAATCGCCCACCTTGTAACGCTTCGACGCCTTGGTCGCCGGCGCGACATAGACCACGCCGTCGATTTCCGGCGCGTCCGCCGCCGTACGGCCGACGCCGCCATCGGGATTGATCTCGTCGATCAGCACTTTGAGCGTCTTGCCGACCTTGCGCTGCATGCGCTTCGCCGATACTTCCTCGGCCACTTCCATGAAGCGCGCGCGGCGCTCCTCACGCACGTCGTCCGGCAGCGCGCCGTCCAGTTCGTTGGCGCTCGCGCCTTCGACCGGCGAGTAGGCAAAGCAGCCCACGCGATCCAGATCGGCTTCGCGGATGAAGTCGAGCAGCGTTTCGAACTGCTCTTCCGTTTCGCCCGGGAAACCCGCAATGAAGGTGCTGCGGATCGTCAGATCCGGGCACATCTCGCGCCACGCCTTCACACGCTCCATGACTTTTTCCGCGTTCGCGGGACGCTTCATGCGCTTGAGCACTTCGGGGTGCGCGTGCTGGAACGGCACATCCAGATAGGGCAGGATGTGGCCCTTGTACGGACCTTCGGCCATCAGAGGAATGACTTCGTCGACGCTCGGGTACGGGTAGACGTAGTGCAGACGCACCCAGGCGCCGTACTGCGCGGCCAGTTCGCCCAGCGCCTCGACCAGATCCGTCATGCGCGTCTTGATCGGCTTGCCGTTCCAGAAACCCGTGCGGTACTTGACGTCCACGCCGTACGCGCTGGTGTCCTGCGAAATCACCAGCAGTTCCTTCACGCCCGATTTGAAGAGGTTTTCCGCTTCGAGCATCACTTCCGCGACCGGGCGCGAAACCAGATCGCCGCGCATCGACGGGATGATGCAGAACGTGCAGCGGTGGTTACAGCCTTCGGAAATCTTCAGATACGCATAGTGACGCGGCGTGAGCTTGATGCCCGCCGGCGGCACGAGATCGACGAACGGATCGTGCGGCTTGGGCAGATGGCTGTGCACCGCCTGCATCACTTCCCCCAAGGCATGCGGGCCGGTCACGGCCAGCACCTTGGGATGCACTTCCTCGATCAGATTCGAGCCGCTCGCGCTCGCCTTCTTGCCCAGACAGCCGGTGACGATCACCTTGCCGTTTTCGGAGAGTGCCTCGCCGATGGCGTCGAGGCTTTCCTGCACGGCTTCATCGATAAAACCGCAGGTATTGACCACGACCAGATCGGCGCCGTCGTACGAACCCGAGATTTCGTAACCTTCCGCGCGCAGCTGGGTAATGATCTGCTCGGAATCGACTAGCGCCTTCGGGCAGCCGAGGGAAACCATCCCGACGCGCGGCGCGGGATTGCGGGAGGTGGTTGATTCAACTGGGTTTTTCACGTGTACGTCCGGATGTGGGGCGCAAGGCGTTCGTTGCGCCGCGCAGATTCAAGCCAATCCGCCATTTTACCCATTTGGCGTAGGGAGAGGGGCGACGTGGGTGGGAAGCGACGGTGAGCCTGAGGGTCGGACGCGATGTCCAGTCTGCGCGACTTGAGTATTTGTTCTGCGCCGACGCACTTTGTATGCGCCCCAAAAAACAAAAAGCGGCCACCGGCGCGTGGGCTGCCGCGCCTTGCCGCTTCTTTTCCCTGCCTGAACCGCTGTGAATTACTTCTTCTCTTCCTCGTCGCTCGCGTTTTCGTTCGCGTTTTCGTTCGTACCCTGCGCCGAAGCCGCGGGTGCCGCCGGCGACACCGGCGAAACCGGCTTGAACGGGAAACTGCTGAACATGTTCTTCGCCTGATTCTGCATCTGCTCCTGCATCTGCACGAACATGTTCTTCGACTGCTCGATGTAGCTGGTCATCATGCCCTGCATCATCGGCGCCTGCATGTTCATGAACTGCGACCAGACTTCGGGGTTCATCGCATTACCTTCGTAGAGGCCCTTCGACTGGTCCGCGAGTTTGTTCTGGATGTCGATGAACGCCTGGATGTTCTTTTCCAGGTAAGTGCCCATCATGCCTTGCATCGCATGGCCATAGAAACGGATGATCTGCGACAGCATCGACGACGAGAACATCGGCAGACCGCCGCCCTCTTCCTCGAGGATGATCTGCAGCAGGATGCTGCGCGTCAGATCCTCGTTGGTCTTCGCGTCGATGACCTTGAACTCCTCCTGATCGAGCACGAGTTGCTTCACATCGGTCAGCGTGATGTAGGTGCTCGTCTCCGTGTCGTACAGCCGACGGTTCGGATATTTCTTGATCAGTCGTTCGGCGGTTTTCTTTGTAGTCGTCATATGTCGCCCTTGTATATGCGCCAACGCGCGAAGGCCAATGCCATCGCGCGTCGTCTAGCCCGGAAGCGGCCTGCCCCGGCGTGCAAACAGGCCCGCTACCGCCGTCGTCGATCCCGCTCTTGCCGCGCGCCAACACGCGCGACGGGTGGGATCAGCCCATGTGCAACCCGCCGTTGAGCGAGAAGTCAGCACCGGTTGCGAAACCCGACTCTTCCGAGGCGAGCCACGCGACGATCGAGGCGATTTCCTCTGGCGCGCCCAGGCGGCGCACGGGAATCGTCGCGACGATCTTTTCGAGTACGTCGGGGCGGATCGACTTCACCATGTCCGTGCCGATATAGCCCGGCGACACCGTGTTGACCGTCACGCCCTTGGTAGCCACTTCCTGCGCGAGCGCCATCGTGAAGCCGTGAATGCCGGCCTTGGCGGTCGAGTAGTTGGTCTGGCCGAACTGGCCCTTCTGGCCGTTCACCGACGAAATATTGATGACGCGACCAAAGCCACGCTCGACCATGCCGTCGATCACCTGCTTGGTGACGTTGAACAGGCTGGTCAGGTTCGTGTCGATCACCGCCGTCCAGTCTTCGTGCGTCATTTTGCGGAACACGCCGTCACGCGTGATGCCGGCGTTATTGACGAGCACGTCGACTTCACCGACTTCGGCCTTGACCTTGTCGAACGCCTGGCGCGTCGACTCCCAGTCGCCCACGTTGCCTTCCGAGGCGATGAAATCGAAGCCCAGCGCTTTCTGTTCTTCCAGCCACTTTACGCGACGCGGCGAGTTCGGGCCGCAGCCCGCGACGACCTTGAAGCCCTGCTTTTCGAGGCGCTGGCAGATAGCCGTTCCGATGCCGCCCATACCGCCCGTTACATACGCAATACGCTGTGACATAAACCACACTCCATTATCGTTTTCCGGAGCGCCGATCGACGGCTCCGGCCTCGCCTTTCGCCTGCTGCTCCTGATCTCGCCTGGCGCTCATCTGGTGCATGCGCAGCCTGTGCGCATGCTATCAAATTAATGCCAGATCACAACCATGCCGAACGGCTTAGTTCCGCGCTTATACGCGTTCCAGCGCCAGCGCCACGCCCATGCCGCCGCCGATACACAGCGACGCCAGGCCGCGCTTCGCGTCGCGCCGCTGCATTTCGTGCAGCAGCGTCACCAGAATGCGGCAGCCCGAGGCGCCGATCGGATGGCCGATCGCAATCGCAC
>NZ_JACHBW010000004.1 GCF_014200455.1 Paraburkholderia bannensis
TCTGGCACATTACTGCCGATCAGTTCTGAGGACCTCTGCGTGCTATCCAGAGCCTACGTCCCCGAAGGGAGGGCGGTGTCCATTCCATCTCGGCCACAACCGGACGGTCGACATACGACCAGCAATCGCCGACAATCCGCTCGGTCCCTGAATTGTCGGGCAGGCTCAGGCCCACTAACCGGAATCGCTCGTTCCACGACTGAGGTTCACGTATGAGCGCAAATGCGCATGCTTATAACCGAATATACGCTCTCATCTTCGTGCTGCTGGTAACTGCGGTATTGAAATGGTCGCGGTGGCGAAATGCCAAGGCTTCGGGGATATCCACATCACAGTTCGCTGACGAAGAGTCCACGCCCGGAAAGAGGCTGTTATTGCAGGCACAATGGTTTCGGTTCTTTGGGTGGAGTTGCATCGTGCTCCCGATTGTGGGGGTTGCAATATCGCAGTTTCGCCATCGGGACACCCTCTTCATGCTTATCGGTGGGATGGTGTTCCTGGGGATATTTATCGGTGGTCTCGGGTGGTTCATGCTATGGATGGCCGGGCAATGTGAGGAACGCGCACGTCGAATGGGAGCAACTCTGTAGTTGTTTCCGAATGGCCGTTGTCGAGCGAAGCGGGCGGTTGCAATGGGTCCGGAGGCGGCCAACAGCCTGGTCGACTGGCAGTCCCCCTTCCTCGCGCCCTCGATGCCCCGGTTTGACGCCGCGTAATATCCCGCCCACTGGAATCCCGCGAGCCCCGCCACCGACGTGATATTGACGACGTGACCGCTGCCTTTCGCGCGCATGCCGGGCAGCACCGCACGCGTCATCGCGAAGAGGCCGAAAGTGTTTGCATCGCATTGCGCGCGGATTTCGCGCTCGTCGCCCTCTTGGATCGAGCTTTGATAGCCGCAGCCCGCGTTGTTGGCGAGCACGTCGATTGCGCCGAACGGCTTGAGCGCCTGCGCGACGGCGGCCTCGATCTGCCTGGCGTCGGTCACGAAGTGGAAGGCGCAAACGCGACTCAGGCCGACACCTGAACGGAGGCCTCAGAAACGGCAAACCGCGAGTGCCGATGATAGCGGCGACGCGCGCAACGTGCAGACCACCGCAAGCACCAATCACGCGGCCCATGTACCATACGGCGCTCGCGTCTGTCGCCCCCTGGTTCGCACCCTGGTTCACGCCGTGACGCCCTGCTTTCAATCGTATCTGCCGGAGAATTAGACCCGATGTCCACCGTCACCTCGCCCGAGACGTCCGCCGCCGCTCAACGTGCCCTGGAAACGCGCTACGGCACGCCCTGGAGCGCGCCGCTGCCCGCCTGGAACGAGACGCTCGATTCGCTGCTCGCACATCGCTCGGTGCGCAATTACGCCGACACGCCGCTGCCCCAAGGTACGCTCGAAACGCTGATTGCCGCCGCGCAATCGGCTTCTACTTCGTCGAATCTGCAAACGTGGAGCGTGGTGGCGATCGAAGACCCGCAACGCAAGGCGCGTCTGGCCGCGCTCGCCGGTAATCAGTCGCAGATTCGCGAAGCGCCGCTTTTCCTCGTCTGGCTCGCCGACCTCAACCGTCTCGAAGCCGCCGCGAGCCGCGCCGGCGCCAGCGCCGAAGGTCTGCAACACATGGAAACGCTGTTCGTGGGCGTGATCGACGCGGCGCTGGCGGCACAGAATGCCGTGGTGGCGATGGAATCGCTCGGCATGAGCGGGGTTTATATCGGCGCGATCCGCAATCAACCCGAGCAGGTGGCCGCCGAACTGGGCCTGCCGCCGCGCGTGCTGCCCGTTTTCGGCCTGTGCATCGGTTACGAGGATGCCTCGCGCCCCGCGCAGATCAAGCCGCGTCTGCCGCAGCAGGTCGTGCTCCATCGCGAGCAATACGACGCGCCTTCTCAGCAGGACGGCATCGCGCGTTACGACGAAGTGATCGGCGAATTCCAGACCGCGCAAGGTCAAAGCGCGGCGGGCTGGACGTCGCGCTCGCTGGCGCGTTGGCGCAGCCGCGAATCGCTGCATGGCCGCGACCGTCTGCGCGAGGCGCTCAACGCGCTCGGCTTCGAGCTGCGCTAAAGCACATGATCGGCGCATGATCAGTCCGATCCGTTGAATACGCAACGATATTGAAAGGAGCGATGCAGATGAAAGTCGCCATCATGGGCGCTGGCGCGGTGGGCTGCTATTACGGCGGCATGCTCGCGCGCGCGGGACACGATGTCGTGCTGATCGGGCGCGCGCAGCATGTCGAAGCGATCGAACGCGACGGCCTGCGCCTTGAAACGCAGAGCTTCGACGAACGCATCGGCGCGCCGCACCTGCATGCGAGCGCCGATGCCAGCTCCGCAGCGGGTGCACAACTCGTGCTGTTCTGCGTGAAATCGACCGACACCTTGAGCGCAGGCGCATCTATCGCGCCGTATCTGGCAGACGAAGCGCTCGTGCTCACGCTGCAGAACGGCGTCGATAACGCCGATCGACTGCGCACGGCAATCAAACAGGATGTCGCCGCCGCGGTGGTCTACGTGGCGAGCGAGATGGCCGGTCCCGGTCACGTGCGCCACAACGGTCGCGGCGAACTGGTGATCGAGCCGTCACGCCATGGTGAAACCGTTGCGCACGCACTGATCGATGCGGGCGTGCCCACGACGATCAGCGACAACGTGCGCGGCGCGCTATGGTCCAAGCTGATCCTGAACTGTGCGTATAACGCGCTTTCGGCAATCTCGCAGTTGCCTTATGGGCGGCTCGTGCAAGGCGTGGGCGTGCGCGATTCGATGCGCGACGTCGTAGCCGAATGCAAGGCCGTCGCGCAAGCCGACGGCGTGATGCTACCGCCCGATGTGGATGCGAACGTTAGCCGTATTGCCGAGACCATGCAGGAGCAGTACTCGTCGACGGCTCAGGATCTCGCGCGCGGCAAGCGCAGTGAGATCGATCATCTAAACGGTTTCGTCGTACAACGCGGCGCGGCGCTGGGCGTCGCCACGCCTGCCAATCGCCTGCTGCATACGATCGTGAAGCTGATCGAAGACAAGGCGCACGGTACGATCTGACCACGCTCGCGCGCCTTTTCCAGGCGCGCTCCAGCCTCAGGTCGTTTCGCGCTCGAATACCAGCAAGGTCGATGTCGCCGACGCGTAGAGCTTGCCCGCCGCGTCCTTGATCGTTGCTTCGGCGAAGGCGGCGCGGCGGCCGATGGTCAGCACGCGTCCCTCGGCGTACACCGTGCCGGTACTGGCCGTCATCGCGCGGTGATAGGCCACCTTCAATTCCAGCGTGGTGTAGCCCTGATTCGCCGCGAGGCGCGAATGCGCCGCGCAACCGCAGGCGGAATCGAGCAGCGTCGCCGCATAGCCGCCGTGCACGGTGCCGATGGGGTTGTAGGCGTGCACGCCAGGCACGCCTTCGAACACCACGCGGCCCTCCTCCACCTGCGCGAGCTTGAAGCCCAGCGTTTCGCCAATCGGCGCGACGCGGCCGTTCGCGAGCATCTGCTGCAATTGTTCAAGGCCGGTCAGGCCGGCGGGAAGTTCGGCAACGAGGTTCATGGGTCAAGGTCTCCGTCGGTTGAGCGTGCCGCGTCTGGTCTGCCCGGCGCAGCGCATGGCGACATCCTACCCTGTTGCGAACGATCGTGCTTAAATGCTTCTAGCGTATTTCCTCTGATGTTTTCATGCTGATATCAGTAGGTTTCCGTCCTGCATGTAACGTTTCGGCTGGCCCGGCGCATGCGAGAAGACCCGATTCGCGTCGATGAAATCGTTCGGCAGATTCATCAGCTATCCGAAGTAAGACAATTCCTCGCGCGTGCCGCGCCAAAGAACAGCATGAGCTTGCCAGGTTCGCGTATCCATGACAAATAACGCCTCAATCAAAGCGCACGGACTCGAAATCGACGGGCTGTCGATTGATGCCCAGCGCAGGCGGCGGTGCAGTAACGGAGTCTGCGGCGGCCATGGGCGTCTCCGGTATCGGGAACCTTGCGGGAATGGGACTCTCGTTGTCTTGAACGATAGTGCAGCACCCCACCCATGCAAGCACGTTAATGCATAGATATCAATTCATCGAGAAAGGCATGAAAAGTAATGCATGCGCCGCCGCGCCCAGCGTGCCTCGCGCGCTGTTCAATCGGGGCGCACAGGCTCTGCGCCGAGTCGCGCCGCCAGCCGGTCGCGCAGTTGCAGATACGCATCGGCCAGGGTCCTTTCGCTGGTGTCGAAGCGCATGTCGGCGCGCGCGTAGAGTTCGCTGCGGCCCGCGAGGATGCGCTTGAGATCGTCCATCGCCTCGTGGTTGCCCGACATGGGCCGCAGGTCGCCCTGTGCGATCACGCGGCGCATGTGGTCCTCGGGCGCGGCCTGGAGCCAGACCGTGAAGCAGTGCGCGAGCAAGGTGTTGAAGGTGCCCGGCTCGGCCACGAGGCCACCCGGAGACGCGATGACGGCGCGCGGATGTTCCGCGATCACGGCGTCCAGCGCGCGCTGCTCGTAGCGGCGGTACGCGCTCGCGCCGTAGAGCGAGTGAATCTCCGCAGGCGGGCAGCCCGCCAGTTGCTCGATCACGCGCGTCAGCTCGACGAACGGCACCTTGCGCTCCTGGGCAAGCATGCGCCCAAGCGTCGATTTGCCCGCGCCGCGCAGGCCGATCAGCGCGATGCGTTCGTTGCGATGTTCGTCGGCGGGCGTTTGCGCGAACATCTCCGCCAGCGCCATGCGTGCGCGCTGCAGCGCGGCCGGATCGCGGCCCAGCAGCAGTTCGCGGATCAGCAGCCATTCCGCCGATGAAGTCGTGACGTCGCCAATCACCTCGGCGAGCGCGCAGTTCAGCGTGGTCGCGATCTGCCGCAGCACCAGCACCGAGGCATTGCCCACGCCCGATTCCAGATTGGCGAGATGGCGCTCGGAGAGCCCCGTCTCGGCGGCCAGCGCCTTGCGCGTCATGCCGCGGCGCGCGCGCAGCATCCGCACGCGCTCGCCCATCGCCGTCAGGAAAGGATCGCGCTCGATGCGCGCGCCACTTGCCGCGTCGGCCCCCTCGCGGGCCTGCGCGTTGTCCGTCACGTCTTTCGCCGGCGCTTCGGCGATATACGTTTGCTTCATCTTCAGAGGCCTCTCAACCCGGTTTTATGTACTATAGTGCTTGACTCGCACTTTGCTTGCCCCTGATTCTCCGCTATAAGTCGCCTGAACGACAAACCCCTTTGCCCGACACAACCCGCCGTGCTCGCTTCGCACCCGGGCAAACCGGCATTTACCAGGCATTCCGTATCACTTCGAATCCCTCTGTACAGCAGCGCTGTGCCTCCCCGCGGCCCTGCGCTCGCGCATGTGGCTGATCGGCCATAGCGATGGCGCGTCGATAGCGCCGCTTTATGCGGCGCGCTTTATCGATGCAGATCTTTCCATCGAGAGCATCAAGCAAGCGAAAGCCGCTTACGAACGCGGCGATCTGCGCGCAAGACTTGCGCGCTATCACGCCGATGTGGACTCGAAGTTCTATGGCTGGAACGACATCTGGCTCGATCCGGCCTTTCGCGCGTGGTCGATGGTTGGCGAACTCGCCACGATCCGCGCGCCGCCTGAGCCGCGCAGGCCCAACTGTGGCACCCGACTTCGCTCTTGCGCAGACCATTCGATGCACGCCGCATTGCTGTTTTGCCATTCGCGCGCGCGGTCTGCCGAAATGTGACATCGCCGCCCTGGCCACGCCACATCCGCACGTCACAATGATGTATTGTCTGCAACTGGCCGCGCGAGCCGCAGTTTGAGCGACGCCCGGCGGCGCATGCGGCGCGAGGCCGAGTCCGCCACGGGAATCACCGGCCGCACGCAGCAGCAGGCTGTGCGCGATTGCTGGCTCGCGCTTGCGGCGATCCACGCGGCATCGAATTCCGGCATCGAACCATGAGCGATTCCACCCTGATGAAGGCATCGAGATTCACGTTGCGCGCGCGGCGCGGCTGGGCATCGCTGAAACCGCGCGTGGCGCGGGCATTCATGCCCGCACTGCGCAATCTTCAGTACATCAAGCGGCGCATGCGGCCATTTGCGCTGGTCGCGACGATTGGCTTCCCGCTTTATTACTACATCTGGAAAGACCTCTTTCCTCAGCCCTACGAAAACCTCACTCTTCGCCTGATCGGCTCGGTACTGTTTCTGCCGATCCTGTTCCCTGAGCGCTGGCCCGAGGCCGCAAAAAAATTTCTGCCGTGGTGGTGGTATCTGGCCACGCTGTATTCATTACCGTTTTTTTTCACCTTCATGCTGTTCAAAAACAACGGCAATGAAGTCTGGGTGGAAAGCGCGCTAATCGCTGCCTTCGTAATGGTGTTGCTGCTCGACTGGCTGATGCTGGTATTGCAGTTCATCGTGGGCATCGGTCTCGCATTGGCCGCCTACGCGCTGACTACCGATCCAATGCAGCTCAACGGCAACTACCTGACGCATCTGGCGATCTTTTCGTTCGCCGTGGCGATCGGCGCGGTGGCCAACTACGATCAGGACCGCATCCAGATCGAACAGGATCGGGCCATGCTCGCCACCGCGGGCAGCGTCGCGCATGAATTGCGCACGCCGCTTGTCGCGATTCGCGTGGGCGCGGCGGGGCTCATGCGCTATCTGCCCGCGCTGCTCGATACTTATGTACTCGCGCAGCGGCATCGCCTGCCGGTTCCCAGAATACGCGTGGCGCATCTTCATTCGCTGCAGGGCGTCGTGGGGCGCATCGAACAGGAAGCGCTCCATTCGAATGCAATCATCGACATGCTGCTCGCGACCGCGCGCTTCAACGACACGAGCATGCAAAACGCAACGATATGCTCGATCGCGCATTGCGTGGAGACTGCGCTCGCCCGCTATCCGTTCCGCGAAGGGGATCGGGCGCTCGTGCATTGCAATCTGCGACCCGATTTCGAATTTATCGGCTCGGAAATGCTCACCGTGCATGTGTTGTTTAACTTACTCAAAAATGCATTCCGGTATATGGGGAGTATCGAGGGCGCGCAGATTTCAATCAGGCTTGAGTCGGGTAAACGCTCTAATCAGCTGATTTTCAGCGATACAGGTGCGGGTATTTCTCCTGAAGCCTTGCCGCACGTCTTTACCCGCTTTTATACTTCTTCCACTATCACCGATGACGTCTCGCTTGGTGCGGGAATCGGACTGGCATTCTGTCGCGATGTCATGCAGGCGATGGGGGGAGCCATTGCCTGCTCCTCAGTGAAAGGCAAACACACCGAGTTCGTTTTGACATTCCCTGCGCCATGACGAAAGCCATTCAGCCGTTTTCCTGGCCAACCACTGCGGCCTTTGTTGACGACAGTGCGGCATTCCTTTCCAATTTGAGCCTGCAACTGGATCCGGAACTGGCATTCAGGATGTTCAGTTCGCCCACCGGCGCACTCAGATTCCTCAATGCGCGCGCCGCGCAAGATCAGCCCGCCTCGCCTATCTTCAGCCCTTATCTCGACCGCACCGAAGAAAACGATGCGCATCAGGTCATCGCCATGCGCGTGGATGCGATTCGCAGTCTGGTGCAGCGCCCTGCACGTTTTGAATCGATTTCGGTTGTGGTGGTCGATTACGATATGCCCGAGCTTAATGGCGTCGAGTTCTGCCGGCGCCTCACCAATCCCGCTCTCAAGAAGATCATGCTCACGGGCAAGGCCGACGAACGCGTCGCGGTGAAGAGTTTCAATGAAGGGCTAATCGACCGCTTCATCCGCAAACATGAAGTGGATGCGGTGGAAACCTTGAATCAGGCGATTCAGGATATGCAGGCCGCGTATTTCGACAAAGCCGGCGGTGCGGTTCTCGATGCGCTGGCCGTGTCCGAATATGCGTTTCTCAAGGACTCTGCGCTCGCAGAACATGTACGGGGCATATTTGCATCGCTGAATATCGTCGAACATTATCTTTCGTATCAGCCGCACGGCCTGCTGATGTTCGATGCCGAAGGCAATTCCTGGCTGCTCATCATCCATACCGATGAATCGCTGCGCGGCGTGCGCGAAATTGCCGTCGAACAAGGTTCGCCCGCGAAGTTTCTCGCGGAACTCGATAGCCGCAACAGCGTGCCCTACTTTTGGCTCACCGAAGGCTACTATCCGACTCAGTGCCCCGACTGGCGCCCGTACATGCATCCTGCATCCGTGTTCGAAGGCGATTGCCGTTACGTGTGTGCGCTCGTCAAGCAACCGGCGGGTATATCGCTCAACAACGTCGTGCCATTCGACAACTATCTGCAACGCCTCGACCGCGATATTCAGGCGGCGTGGAATTCACACTGAATGCTGCGATCCACGCCGCCACAAAGCAGCAAGCCAATCTTTACTTGAGTCATTTCAGATGGCTCTCTTTCATGCGGGTGCTTCGTCACTCGATGCGCCCGTATCGTCACAGCCGTTGAATCAAGCCGCCACCGGCAAATCGAGCAAGGCGGGAGCCTGACGCGTACGCACGCGACCCGCGCCACGCTCCAGCAGACGACGAGTGGAAGGCCAGTTGGACAACTGCACCTCATCGCGTATGGCTTCGCAAACGTTGACGATGCGTTCGAGCTGCGCTTCGCTCAACATCGCGTTGATCGACATCCGCATAAGCGAGCGATTCTGTGCCGTAGCCGGCGCGCAAAACACCGACGCGAAAATCCCGTGCGCCTCCAAGGCATCGCGCAGCACAATGGTCTGCGCCTCTGGCCCGGCTTCGAGCGCGACGATCTGCGTCTCGCTGCCGTTGAGGTTGTAACCCAACGCGGTCAGACGCGAGCGCACGTAAAGCGCGTTCGAAGCAAGCCGCGCACGACGCCAGTCGTCACGTTCGATTACATCGAGCGTGGCCGCGAGACCAGCTGTCTCGTGCGGCAGCAACGTCGAGCTGAAAATCGCCGGCAGCGCCTCGAACTTGAAATACTCCTGAAAACGCCGCGAACAGCTGATGATGCCCGCTCGTCCCGCAAACGCCTTGGCGAGACTCGCCGTCCGGAAATGTACGCGGTCCCCCAGTCCCAGTTCCGCGACCAGCCCAGCACCGTGCGGCCCATGCGTGCCGAGCGAATGCGATTCGTCCACCACGAATACGCAGTCGTGCTTCTCGCATACTTGCGCAAAGGCTTGCAGCGGGCACACGCTGCCATTGGTGCTGTACACCGAATCGACGATCACAATGCCCGGCCCGTAGCGCTGAATGCGCTGCTCCAGATGTTCGGCATCGTTGTGCATATAGCTGATCGGCTTCGCACCGGCACTGCGTATGCCTTCCCACAACGACATATGCGCCATCATGTCGATGTAGACTGGCGTCTGCTCGTTGGCGATCGCCTGGATCAACCCGGTATTCGCTGCGAATCCCGACTGGCACAGCACGCTCGCCTCTGCACCCATAAAGCGTGCGAAACGCTCTTCAAGCTGCAGTTGCGGACATTCGTCGTCATGCAGAAAAATTCCCGACATCAGCAAACCGTTGCCATCCGCACGGATCGTCGAGCACATCGCGTCGAGAATCTCAGGGTGGCGCGCAATCGAAAGATAGTCGTTGCTCGACAGATGCAACGCGTTTGCATCGGGTACGCGGCCGCGCATGATGTGGCCGCCCCCCCAGCTTTGCTGCACACGCTCCCCGTAGTAGCGGTCCACGCGCGCGGCGAGGAAAGCCGGCAGCGCGGCGTCGTTGTTATGCGCATCCCGCCAGTTGTTATTGGTTACTTGCATCTCAGGCTCCAGGTGGTTGATGGCCGCCTCCCCGCAGGCGACTTCCCGTCAAAGAACCATTGGGATGGCTGGCCGGTGATGGGCCCAGGCAAGCCTGACACGCGCGAACGAACGTCGCGCGTTCAAGCCCGCCAAGGGCGGTTGAATGCGGAAATCACAAAGACTGGTGAAACGCGTATATGGCGCGTAAAGGGCGGGAAGCGCGCGAACGGGGATCAGGCCCACGCAAGCCGCGCGGACGATGGCGCTCGCGCGTGCGCCGACGTGCCGATACGCAGGTGTGCCAGGCACACACGTGCGGGCACAGGCGCACGCCAACGTGCGTGGCGCGCTACGGCGCGCGGAACCGCCCGGCGCGGCAGACCTTCCAACGCGGTCCGCCCTGCGCCGTCTCCCTTCAGTGGGCCCGGCATTCGCGCAGCGGAGGTCTGGCTCCGGCACGCGCTCACACGCCCGACCGCGCACGAGGGGCAGCGGTTTCGCAGGCGCATGCATGCGCTCGACGCCGTGGGCGGGCGCCTCGACATCCGCACGACTCCCGCTTTGCGTGATCGCCACTGGGTACCAAGAAAGAGACGCCTGCCCGAAGACTGTGGTGCTGCAAAGACGGCGCGAGCATGGGGGCGCGCCGCCGGCTGGAACGACCGTTGCATGGAACGTCACTCACGCCTTTTGATAATTATCCTTTAAAAACATCAACGTGACAGATTTCATCGGCAGACGAATCCATTATGCATAACGAAACGATTGCGCCCTTCTATAGTGCATAACTGGCTGCAATTAGAGCGATTCTGACTATATGTATCAGCTCGACGCTGATTCATTGCGCATGGCCGTCAGTCGAAATACAGGATGTCGAACTAGTTGCGAGGGGAACGATTTCGAACGGGAAATTGCCTGCGTCTATTTGAATTCTTTATGACAGCGGCAGAGTACATGCGTCTGGCCAGGCCGCCACGACGCGATCGCGTCCGCGCGTTTTGGCTTCATAAAGCGCGGCATCCGAGCGCGCCATCAGGCTGGCCAGCGTATCGCCCGGTTGCAGCATAGCCATGCCCGCGCTGAACGTGAGCCCGCCATGCGGCGTAGCCTGCTCCTGCCCGGGCAGCGCAGCGTCGCCGCCGCGCCTGACCGCGAGCGCGGCCACACGCAGCGCATCCAGACGCATCACCGCGGCTTCGCGGGTGATTGCCGGGAACAGCAGCGCGAATTCCTCGCCGCCCAGACGGCCGAACAGATCGGTGTCGCGCACGCCCGCGGCCACCACACGGCCGAAATGCGCCAGCGCGCGATCGCCCGCGGCATGGCCGAAGTGATCGTTGATGGCCTTGAAATGATCGATATCGACAATCGCCAGCACCACGGGCGTGGCCTTCAGGCGTGCGGTTTCGATCAGCGCGAGCGCCTGCGCAACGAAGGCGCGGCGCGTGAGCGCGCCCGTGAGTTCGTCGCGGTTGGCAAGGTGTTCCAGCCTTTCCGCCATGCGGTCGTGCGCAAGCAGCACCATGCCGATGGACAGCGAAGGCAGCACCAGAATCCCCAGTGCGAGCCAGATAACGTTGAGCGGCGTGGCGACCATCAGCGTGCTCTGCTCGATCAACCCCGTGCCATACGTGAGGCCGCGCAGACCATGAGCGAATGCCCCAAGCCACGCGGAAACGGTGACAAAGCGATAGCTGTAAACCGGGCGGCCTGACGGCCGGCAGCGCATCGCCATCCAGCCGATCGCCGCGTAAATCGCGGCATGGAAAGCGGAGACGAGCGCGATGCGCGCGGCCAGGCTCGGTTCGATCCAATACCACCATGCGATGCCGAGAGCGACCACGCCACAACCGATGCGCGCGAGCGGTGCGCGCTCGGGCAATCCGAAAAATTCACGGCAGCCTTCCAGCACACGCGTGACCGCGATAGCCAGTAGGGTATTCGACAAGAGAATCGTGAGAACCGGCATTCCCATGCGCTGCAAGCCGGTCAGCACAAGTGCCACGCTTGCCCACACGTAAGCGCCAATCCAGCGGCTCACGCCCGGAATGCGCGCAGGCCGCAGCGAACCGAGAATGGCGAGACTCATGATGCTCGAAAGCACCGTGACGAGAAGGATATTGACCGGATCTAGCATGAGCGGCACACGACGCAACGTCTGGGGACGGCGCCTGTTATCGCGCGCCACGGGCCGATAAAAACGGGGCCCGCAATAGTTTAGGTCAGAAACTTTAAAAATATCGCCCCGGCATATGAATTTATGCTTTTCGGCGATGAATTGAAGGCGCTCCTGCGCTTAATAAGTAAATTATTCCGATTTCATTCCCAGCGGCGGCTTTTAAACGGATTCGATGAAATAGCATCTTTTGGCATTGATACCAGGTGTAATGCGTCCGAACCTGCCAGCGCAATCGCAAAACAATGCGCGATAAATAATCCTCGATAAACGGGAACGGCATCTGCTCGAAAAAGCTGACTACCGTTTATCCATTTACAGGAGACGCTCATGCCAACCGACTCGGCAGTCAATCCGCGCGACGCGCTGATCGACCGGGTGCAGCGCGCCGTCAATGACGTGTCCTACCCTGCGCACCCGCGCACGCTGCTCGATGCCGCCCGGCAGGCGCAGGCGGACTTCGAAGTGCTCGACGCCCTGCGCGGCCTGCCCGACGAGGCCTTCGGCGGATTCGCGGAAGTTTCGGCCTCGATTGTCGCCGGGATCGACGCGCGCGCCTTGCCGCGCCGTGAAACGCCGGGCTGAACACCACCCGCCCAGGGAGATCCCATGAAGCTAGTCAAAGCCACGGGAATGGAACTTGCACGCACCGCTCCGCTAGTCAGGCCTATGCCTGTCGCCGACTCGCGCCGGCGCAAACCAGGTCGGAACACCGCGCAGGAAAAGGCGCAAAACACCGGCGCACTGCGCTCAGGTAATCGTATGGCAACCGTTTTACTCGTCGATGACGACATCAACACGCTCAACGCACTCAGGGAACTGGTGGCGCAGGAAGGTTATCGGGTCAGGACCGCAGAAGACGGGCTGAATGCTCTCAGAAGCGCGCTGGAGGAGCCGCCCGATGTCGTGATTTCCGATTGCATGATGCCGCGCATGGACGGGCTTTCCCTGATGCGTGAAATGCGCCGCAACCGCGTGCTCGTGGATGTGCCGCTGGTGCTGGTGTCCGCGCTGGTGACGCCGCCGCCCGACGCCGATGTGGCGGGCTTTCTGCGCAAGCCGTTCGCCGTTTCGCAACTGCTCGATATGTTGCATCGAATCGCGGCGCTTTGAAAATCGCTCGCAAGATACGCCCGATGCGCGTGGTAAATGGGTGCTTAAGGCAGCGAAAAATCGCGAGCAGCGCGGGTTTTGATGCACCCCGCGCCGAGTACGCCTTCATTGATGATCTTTATCACGCGTATTCCGGTTGACCTGTGCATTGTTCTGGGTGCGCTCCTGATACGCATCGCCGCCACGACGGTCGGTATCCTCCAGACCGCGTTGCAGATCTTCGTGCCCTTGCACGCCTACCGAGCGCGGCTCGTGAGGGTGTTTGGCCGCCACCGGCTCCCCGCCCTCGTGGCGTGGATGCTTGACGGGGGCGTCGTCCTCGGGCTTCCCGGGTTCGGCGTGCGACGCTCGCGCAGGATGGGCTTCAGTCGACTGATGCTGGGTTTTCATGTCAAAGCTCCCGTGTAACGTACGACTCGATGGCGCAAACCCGATGCCCGCTACATGCTCCTCAACTGCGGGCCTGACGGGGGAGTTAACCGCAGGCTTAACAAAACTGTCGCGCACGCGCGGTAGAGTCGAGACTATTTGCCGTAGATTCGATCGTCGATTCCTCCGCCGCTGATCCCTCCTATGCTCGCCCCGCAACTCGCGCCGCTCGTCGCCGCCTTCTACGAAACCGTCCGGCATGGCAGCATCACCGCCGCCGCCCGGCATCTCTCGATCAGCCAGCCCACGGTCACCGCGCGCATCCAGCAGCTCGAAAAGCACTATGGCGTCGAGCTGTTCCATCGGCGCGGCAGCCGCGTCGAACTCACCCAGACGGGCGCTTCGCTGATGCCGCTGATCGACCGGATGATGGAAAGCGAGCTCGCCATCGATTGCGCGCTGCGCGACGGCCGCACGCTCGATGCGGGCAGTTTCCGCCTGGGCACAACCGGCCCCTACTACATTCTTCCCGCCGTCGCGGCGTTTCGCCGTCGTTATCCGAACGTGCAGATCGGCATCGAAGTCGGCAATTCGCAGGAGGTGCTCGATGCGCTGGTGCAATATCGCGTCGATGTCGCTGTGTCGTCGAATCGCGTGGACGATCCCTCGCTCACGCGTCATCGCATTGCGACCGATTCGCTCGTGCTGGTGGTCGATCCGGCGCATCCGCTCGCGCACCGGCGCAGCACCGATCTGAATGTGCTCGCCCAGCAGACGCTGCTGCTGCGCGAGCCAGGCTCGCGCACCCGCGACGCCACCGAAGCCGCGCTCAAGCGGCGCGGCGTGACGCCCGCCGCGCTGATCGAAATCGGCAGCCGCGAAGCCATCTGCGAGGCGATCCGTCATGGCCTGGGCTGCTCGCTGATGCCCTCGGGCGAAGTGCCGCGTGGCGCGGCGCTGGTGAGCGTGCCGATCGAGCCGGATGGCCCGGTGATGCACGAATATCTCTATCACCTCAAGAGCCGCGCGAACGCGCGTTTGATCGAGGCGTTCATGAGCGTGCTCGATGCCCAGCCTGTCGACACCGCAGCAGCCTACGCCGACGCTTCGTAGAACGACGTAGTTGATGCAGCGTGGCTGCGCACCATGCCCAAGCCGGCGGCGCGCGTTCCGGGTACGATAGCTCGACAACAACCCCGAACGAACCCGAGCGAACTGGCACCATGATCTCGAAGGACCGCCGTCACTTTCTGCGCGCCGCCGCCGCGGGCGCCGCGCTCGGCCTGTTTCCGCCGGCCATCCGCCGCGCGCTCGCGATTCCCGCGAACAACCTCACCGGCACGATTCAGGATGTCCAGCATGTAGTGATCTTCATGCAGGAGAACCGTTCGTTCGATCATTATTTCGGCACGCTGCCGGGTGTGCGCGGCTTCGCCGACCGCATCACCATTCCGCAGCCGCAAGGCGCGAGCGTCTGGCAACAAAGCGACGGTTCGCGCAGCGTGCTGCCCTTTCACCTCGATAAAAGCAAGGGCAATGCGCTGCTCGCGGGCGGCGCGCACGAATGGCTCGACGCGCACAGCGCCTGGGACCATGGCCGCATGACGCAATGGCCAAAGTCGAAAGGCGGTACCTCGATGGGCTATCTGGAAGCCGCCGATCTGCCGTTTCACTTCGCGCTCGCTAACGCCTTCACGATCTGCGATGCCTATCACTGCTCGCTGCATGGCGGCACCAACTCGAACCGCATCTTCCTGTGGACCGGCACCAACGGCCCCGGCGGCGGCGCCTTTGATGCTCATGCAGTGGTGAACAACAGCGGCTGGGACTGGCTGGGGCCCTCGGAAAAGGGGCTCAAATGGACCACGTATGCAGAGCGCCTGCAACAGGCCGGCGTGAGCTGGAAGGTCTATCAGAACCAGCCCGATAACTACAATGACAATCCGCTCTGCGGTTTCGCGACCTTCCGCAAGGTGCACGAATCGATCAGCGGCGCACCCAATGTCCCGTGGACACCCGGGATCGAAGCAGTAGCGCCGCTCTACAAGGGCATCGGCAACACCATGCCCGACGGCGGCTTCCTGCAGGCGCTCACAGACGATATCGCGGCGGACCGCATGCCGCAGGTGAGCTGGATCGTGGCGCCGCAGGCCTATTGCGAGCATCCGGCCGTTTCCACGCCCAACCAGGGCGCGTGGTACATCCAGCAGGTGCTGGACGCCCTCACGGCCAATCCGCAGGTCTGGAGCAAGACCGTGCTGTTCGTGAACTACGATGAAAACGACTGTTTCTTCGACCATGTGCCTCCGCCCAACGTCCCCTCGCCCAACGCCGACGGCAGCTACGCGGGCAAATCCACGGTCAGCACGAAGCACGAATACTTCACCGTACCCAGCCCGCCGGGCGACGAAAAGCCGCTCACGCCCGATGGCCTGCCCTATGGCCCCGGCCCGCGCGTGCCGATGTTCGTGATTTCGCCGTGGAGCACGGGCGGTTTCGTCAACTCGCAGGCGTTCGATCACACTTCCGTGCTGCGTTTTCTCGAACGGCGCTTCGGCGTGGAAGAACCCAATATCAGCGCATGGCGTCGTGCGGTATTCGGGGATATGACCTCTGCGTTCAACTTCAGCACGCCTAACGAAAAATCCGGCGCTGCTTTCCCGGCGACCGACAAGGCCGCCGCCGATGCGCTCAACGCCCAGCAAAGCAAGCTCAAGGCGGTGCCGCCGCCCGCCGTGGCCGAGCAGAGTTTGCCGCGCCAGACGCGGTTCGCGCGCCCTTCACGTGCGTTGCCGTATCAGTTGCATGTTCATGCGAGCGTCGAACGACGGCGCAAGGTGCGCCTCGCCTTTGTCAACGAAGGCGGCGCGGGCGCGGTCTTTCACGTCTACGACCGCTTGCATCTGGAGCGCGTGCCACGTCGCTACACGGTCGAAGCCGGCAAACAACTCGCCGACGACTGGACCCCCGAAGCCGCCGACGGTGATCGCTACGATCTCTGGATACTCGGCCCCAACGGCTTGCATCGCAGCTTTACCGGCGACGTGGACGCCGTACTACGCGGCCCGAATCCCGAAGCGCGCCTGCGCTACGACGCAGCGAACGCCATCCTGACACTCGCGCTCGACAACAGCGGGCGCGAACCCAGCACCTGCAGCGTGCAGTCGAACGCCTACCGCACCGATGCGCCCTGGACCACCACCGTGCCCGCGCAAGGCCGCGCCGAACATAGCTGGTCCCTGGGCGATTCGGGAGGCTGGTATGACTTCACGTTGAGCGCGGAAAACGGCGTGACACGTCGCTTCGCGGGTCGCCTGGAAACCGGGCGCGACAGCATCAGCGATCCGGAAATGGGGAGCGTGTGAAGCATCCTTGCGTCGACGAGCGGGACATTTTATATCGTTTGATTTAAAATAAATCGTTCTCACCCGATGGAGCCGCCATGGGCCGCCCCCGCGAATTCGACGAAACCAGCGTACTGGATGCCGCCTGCGGCGCGTTCTGGGCGCGCGGCTACGAAGCCACCTCGACGCGCGATCTCGTGAAAGCCACCGGCCTCACGCAACCCAGCCTCTACAACGCCTTCGGCGACAAGCGCGCGTTGTTCCTCAGGGTGCTCGATCACTATCTGGAACATTCGCTGCGCGAGCGCATCGTGCGGCACGAAGCCGCCGCCACGCCGGGCACCGCGATCACCGGTTTTTTCGCCGAAACCGTGCAACGCTCGCTCGACGACCCAGACAAACGCGGCTGCCTGATGGTGAATTCCGGTCTGGAAGCGGCTCCGGATGACCACGAACTGCGCGACGCCATTAGCGCCGAAGTCACGCAGATCCGCGACTTTTTCCTGCGCTGCGTGGAAGCCGGCCAGCGCAGCGGTGAAATCGCGAAAACGGTCAGCGCGCCGGAAGCGGCTCAACATCTGCTCGCGGTGCTGCTGGGCCTGCGCGTGATCGCCCGCATCCACCCGCAGCCCGACTGGCTCACGGGCGCGGTTGCGCCCGCCCTCACGCTGCTGGGACTGCTGCCGGGCCATACCGCGCATTGAGCCTTTTTATTTCGAACTGCGCCAGAACCCGCGCGCGACGCTCAAGCGTGATACGCTTGTAACTCCGATTCATTCAGTCGTGGTATAGCCATGTCTTACATCAGCACCGGCGTCGAGTACGGCTTGCATTGCCTGCTCTATCTGGCCGATCCCGACGGCGTTCGCGAAGCCAGCGTGCGCGATCTGGCCGAAATGCAGGGCGTTTCAGTCGATTACGCCGCCAAGCTTTTTACGCGCCTGGCCAAGGCGGGGCTCGTTACTGCCACCGAAGGCATTCGCGGCGGCTTCACGCTTGCACGCGCGCCGCGGGCGATCACGGTGCATGACGTAGTGGAAGCCATCGACGGGGAAAAGACGCTATTCGATTGCCGCGAAATCCGCGCTCAATGCGCACTGTTCGACGACGGCGCGCCCGCATGGGCCACGCGCGGCACCTGTTCGATCCACGCGGTCATGCAAGGCGCCGAGCGCAGCATGCGCGAGGAACTGAAAAAGCACACGCTCGCCGATCTCGCCACGCGCGCGCACTCCAAAGCGCCGGCAAGTCATGGCAAGCAGGTGGTTCAATGGTTTGGCGAGCGGGCCGCGAACCGGCGCAGCGATCGGGCTTGATCTCAGCCTGACGCTGACGGCATGCCCGCGGTAAAACGCGGGCGCAAAAAAGCAGACTCTTTTGAGAGCCTGCTTTCACATTGCAACTTCAATAATCCGCGTTAGCTCAAGCAACCACGATCCGGCGCGGGTCGGCCGCCGCCAGCACCTCTTCGCGATCCGCGCGCGGCGGATAGATCCATTCGCTGTTGATGCGATGCTTGAGTTGCTTCGCCTGCTGGCCGCTCATCTTGACTTCGCGCTCCCAGCCTTCCGTATAGACCGCGCCCCACGCACCGAGATCGAGACAGGTCACGTATTTCGGCTGGCTGTAGGCGATGGTTTCAAGACCGAGCAGATCGGCGGCTGCATTGTGGCCTGCCGAGCGGCCCAGGTTCATCGCGTGCTGGCACGACATCAGCGTACGGTTGCCCACGTCGTCGGTGGCCGCGCTGGCGACGTCGCCGCTCGCATACACACCGGGCACGCCCTCGACCGCCAGATTGCGGTCCACATAGAGACGGCCCGCCGCATCGCGGGGCGCGGGAATCTGCGCGGTCAGCGCGCTGGCGCGCACGCCTGCCGTCCAGATCACGGTGTTCGATTCGATGCGCGTGCCATCGGCGGTCGTCACGCCATTGGCGTCGACGCGCGCAACGTCCTGGCCCAGCAGCAAGGTCACGCCCAGTTCGCGCAGTGCCGTTTCGATCACCGGCCGCGGGCCCGGGCCGAGATCGGGACCGATCGCATCGTTGCGCTCCACCACCACCACACGCACCTGCGCCCGCTGGCCGAGCGCGGCGCGCAGACGCGCGGGCATTTCCGCGGCCGTTTCGATGCCCGTGAAGCCGCCGCCCGCCACCACGATGGTATTGCGCGCCGGGGTATCCGGCTGATGCGCCAGATTGCGGATATGCGTTTCGAGCGCCGCCGCTTCGTCGACCTGGTCGACGCTGAATGCATGTTCGGCAAGGCCGGCGATTTCGGGGCGGTACAGCCTGCTGCCCGTCGCCAGCACGAGACGGTCGTAGCCCATCGTGAAGGCACGCCCCTGCGCATCCTGCCCCGTCACTTCATGGCGATCGGTATGGATCTGGTCGACGGTGCCTTGCACGAACTTCACGCCCACCGCATCGAAGATTTCCGTGAGCGGCGCCTTCATGTTCGCCGGGCCTTCCTCGTACAGACGCGGGCGCACATGCAGTTGCGGCTCCGGCGCGATCAAGGCGATTTCGACATCGGCGCGTTTGGCCTCGTCGATCACACGCGCCGCGCTCAGTGCGCTCCACATACCGGCAAAACCGGCCCCGACAATCAGAATTCGCTTCGACATGTTCCACTCCTGTAGATCGTAGCCTGAGCCCGATCGATATCGAACTACTGCATCCGGAAAAACGCGCTGCGTTGTCGCATCGCATAACGGCGATTCTATGAGTCGTAGTTATGCGTTACAATGCGACTTGATGAAACACACTATTGACTCAAATCGCGATGATCGCTGACGACGCATTTCCCGACTCGTCGGATCGACCGGCGAGGCGTCCGCTCGTCTATGTGACGTCTGGAAATGCAAAAACGCCCGCGTGCAGATGGCACGCGGGCGTTCGCAGAACTTTATTCAGTTGTTCGAATTAACTGCCCGTGATGCTCGAAGGTTGACTCATGAACAGATCCACAACGAATGCCAACGTCAGCGCAACGGCTGCGCAGGTGAAGATCAGCGCGTAGTTCTCGTGTGTATGTGAAAACAGGTACGAATAGCCATAGCCGCCCAGAGCCTGAAACAACGCGAAGGCCGTCGTCGCGCGGCTCCACGCAGCGCGCTGTTCCAGATGATCGTGCGGGATCAGTTCATGGATTCGGCCGAGCGCCACCGGCACGACGCCGGGTGTGAATGCGCCCAGTACAACGGTGGCGGTGAGAATCGCGGCCGTATGACTCGACAGCGCCAGCAAAGCCACGGCGACAGCCTGAGCCAGCAGCGCAAATCGCCAGGTCAGACGAAAGCCGATGCGATCCGCCACCTGACCGCACACGATCGGCCCGGCAATCGCCGCAACGCCGTACAGCACCCAGATATGCGCGCCGCTGGCCGCACCCTGCCCCAGACCGCGCGCCACGTAATCGACGAGCAGCACCATCGCCGGCACGAGTCCGAGTGCATTGGCCGCGTATTGCGCGTAATGCACCCGCAACGCGCCGGTGGGTTTCGCAGCGCCGTGATGCGCGCTGCCAGGAGCAGACGCGGCCACCGGCGCATCGGCGCGCGGCCAGCCGAACCAGCTGATCGCGGTGAGCAGGAGCGCAATCGCGCCCAGCCCCATCCACGTCACACGCAGGCCGTAGTGGAGCAACCACGGAATCGCGGTGCCCGACGCCGCAATGCCCAGCCCCAGACCCAGAAAGATCATCCCACTCACGAAACCGCGCCGGGCGGGCGGCACATGCGGCAGGATCGACGTGGCCACCAGCACCATGATCGCGCCGCCCGCCACGCCCGAAACGAGCCGCCACGCAAAAAACCAGGCGATCGACAGCGCAAAGGCGCAGGCGAAAAACGCCAGCGTGGCGGCCGCCATGAGGCCGCGCAACGCCAGACGATTGCCCAGCAGGTGTGCGATGGGACGCCCGAGCAAGGCGCCCAGCAGATAGCCCGCGAAGTTAGCCGCGCCGAGCGTCACCGCCTGCGAGGCCGTGAACCAGTGGGCCTGAATCAAGGATGGAATCAGCGGCGTGTACGCGAAGCGCGCGAGCCCAATGGCGACGAAACTGCCGCACAGGCCCGCGAGCGTCGCGAACAGCGCCTGCGTATCGAGCCGATCAGGCCCGTCCACGCCAAGGGTGGAAGGAGTCGCCGACATGTTTGCTTTCCTCACTTTATATATCAATTGATACAATACGAACGCATTCTATATCGAATGAAACAAAACGCAAGCCTTGAGCGCAACGATGCAGCGCGCGCAGTACACTGCCCGTTCTTCACAAGACTGGAGCCAGCATGAAAATCGACTTGTCAGGAAAACTTGCGCTCGTTACCGGTTCTGCAGCAGGCATCGGTCTGGCTATCGCCAGGGGGCTTGCGGGCACGGGCGCGAAGGTGATCGTGAGCAGCCGTCACGAGGCCAATGTCCGCGACGCCGAAGCAGCGGTGCGCGCGGCCGTGCCCGGGGCGCAGGTGCAGGGTTTTGTCGGCGATCTGTCGAATGAAGCGGGCTGCGCCGCGCTGGTGAAAGCCTGGCCGAAGGTGGATATCCTCGTGAACAACCTGGGCGTGTTCAAGCAGCAGGACTTCTTCGAGATTCCCGACAGCGAATGGCTGCGTTTTTTTGAAACCAACGTGATGTCGGGCGTGCGGCTCTCGCGCGCCTACGCCGATGCGATGGCGAAGCAAGGTTGGGGCCGCATTGTGTTTATCTCGTCGGAATCGGGGCTCAATATTCCCGCCGACATGATTCACTACGGCATGACCAAGACCGCGCAACTCGCTGTGGCGCGCGGCCTCGCCAAACGGCTTGCCGGCACCGGCGTGACGGTCAATTCGGTGCTGCCGGGCCCGACGCTTTCCGATGGCGTGGAAGCGATGCTCAAGGACGAGGTCGCGAAAACAGGCAAAAGCGCCGAGGAAGTGGCCACCGCTTTCGTGCGCGAGCATCGCTCGTCGTCGATCATCCAGCGCGCGGCGAGTGTGGAGGAAGTTGCAAACATGGTGGTGTACACCTGTTCGAAGGAGGCTTCGGCGACGACGGGCGCGGCGCTGCGTGTGGACGGCGGCGTGGTGGATACGATCGCCTGAATACGCTACGGCGTCCTTAACAGGATGGATCGAAAAAACGGCCCGCGCATCGCAGCGCGGGCCGCTTTTTTTATCGTGAGACTGGTTACGCGATTCTAGCGCGTTAGCCTCGCCGCACGACGCCCAGCAGCAAAGTGACGAGAAACACCACGAGGAAAATGAAGAACAGGATCTTGGCAATCGATGCCGCACCCGCCGCGATGCCGCCGAAACCGAATACGGCGGCGATGATTGCGATGATGAAGAAAATGACTGCGTATTGAAGCATGACGTCCTCCAGTCTCCGGTTCAGTCCGGGTTAAAGTTGGGCGCCGCGCGCACGCACGCGGCAGTTAAAAACAACACAGCTCAGTAGAAAATTATTCAACGTTGCAGCGGCTCGACGGTATGAGTCGGGTCGAAATCGGACCAGTGACCGTGCTGCCAGCGCCCGTTGGCACGTTCGATCTGCTGACCGCCCGCCGCGCCCAGCACCTGTGCGGCCTGCTGCTGCGTCCCGGGACTGACGTGCACGGCCACCAGCACCCCCGATTCGCGCGCGGCAGGCGTGCCGCCGGGGTCATGGCCGATATCGGGACGACGCCCGCGACCGCCGCCGCGCGTCTGCCACAGCGCGCCCGCAAGCGTGCCCACGTAGGCGCCCACGCCGGCGGCGACCGCCAGCACGAGCAGCGAACGTAAAAAGAGGAGCGAAAGCACGATGGCGACGATCACGCCAACCAGCGCGCCCGCCGCCGCTCCCGCTCCTGCGCCAAGCGAAGCCCAACGCGATTGCGGATCGGTGAAGCGGTCGCCGCCGACCGGGAAGCGAGCATGCTGGCCACCCGCATGCTGGCCACCCGGATTGACGTAGAACAGCGACACGTCCTCATCGACGAATCCGTTGTTATGTAACTTGTCCATCGCCGCTTCGGCGTCGTTGAACATCGTGAAACGGCTCGCTACGATCAGAGACATGATGTGATCTCCTCGATGCTCAATGCAGCGCGTCAGGTAGATCGGGCACATCGGGCACATTCGGCGCGCGGAAACGGCCGCTGTGCAGCACCACCGCGCCGCCGCCCTGCTCGATGGCGCGCGTGCAGACTGCATGAATGCGCGACTGGCCGCGCGCGAACGCTTCGCGCAACGGCCCTTCGAGAGCCGACTGCGCGCCAAAGTGATCTTCCAGCGCCTCCGCCGTAATGGCGCAATCGAGCGCCTCGCCATCCACCTCGGCGACGAAGTGCAACTGCAGATTCGCGCCGTCGAAACGCGGCGCATCGTTGCTGTAGTGGATATTCATATCGGCATCCCTGGTCATGGCCACCTGACCACGACATTTGCAAACGCGCGGCGACTATGCAGCCGCCAGCGCCTCTTGAAGCTTCGTCAAACTTGCCTGACTACCTGCTTAACTCGGTGAGCAAGTGCGATGCCCGCGCTCTGCCGCGATGGCTTACTGGCTTGAATCAGGCGACGACTGCTGCGAACCCGGCATCGTTGACGGTGCGCGAGCGGGCGTGGCACCCGTTCCCGCACCCTGGCCGCCGCCCATGCCGGTCGTGCCCGGCGAGCCATAGCCGCTGGTGCCGTCGCCGTTCATGTTCTTGCTGTTGCGATTGCTGTCCGGCGCCACGCCGGCCGCGCCTTGCGTGTTGCCACCGCCCGCGCCTACGCCGTTGCTGCCGCCCATGCTGCCGCCGCTGCCGGCGGAACCACCCGCCGCGAACGCCGCGCCGGACAGCGCCATTGCGAGAGTGAACGTCACTGCTTTCATCGTCGGATTCATGATTGCGCTCCTTGAAAACGATCCGTTTGTCGACGTGCGGCAGCGCCTCATGGCACGCCGCGCGAACGCTATTGAAAGCGCAATCGACGTGCCACAGGGGCAGTGCGCAGCAGTAAGGAGAAGGGAGCGAAGAAGAAATACGGCCCGCATTGCGCGGGCCTGGGAACAGCAATCAGGACAATCGGAAACCAGCGATATTAATCAGTCATGCGAATCGTCACCGCGCAAGAGCGCGTCAGGCCTGATGCGTAGGATGCCAGCCATTGCGCTGGAACGAGGTAGCAAAAAACAGCACCTGATAGCGGATAGCGTTCGACCAGTACGACCACGTATGGCCGCCGGGCCGCTCCGCATAATCGTGCGGCACGCCTAGCGCAATGAGCTTTTCGTGCAAGGTGCGGTTGGACTGCACGAATGAATCGTTCACTCCGCAATCGATCGTCAGCGCGATACGCGCGCGCTCGAAACTGTCCGCGCCTTCGACGATGGCGTTGCGCGTCCAGAAATCGGCATGACGTGCGGGATTGCCGAAGATGCGGTCGATGCCGGGTTCGTCCTCGCAATTACGCGGATCGACCGCGCCGCTGATGCTGCCCGCGGCGCCAAAAGCCTCGGGATGATCGAGCGCGATACGCAGCGCGCCGAAGCCGCCCATGCTCAAACCCGTAATCGCGCGCGTCTGGCGCGTGGCGAGCGTGCGGAAATGCGCGTCGATGTACGAGACGACTTCCGTACCCACATAGGTCTCGTAGCGGCTCGCGGTGTCGAAGGGACTGTCGATATACCAGCTCTCGTGGCCGCCGTCGGGCATCACGAGCATGACGTGATAGCGGTCCGCCAGCTTGCCGATCTGCGTATTCGAAGTCCAGTCGGCGTAATTGCCGCCCGAACCGTGCAGCACATAAATGACCGGAAAGCGCGCCGCGCTGCTGCTGCGCGCGTAATCGTCCGGCAACACGACGGTTGCATCGAAGGCGCGATGCATGGCCTCACTCGGAATCGAGACGATACGCGTCTGGAAAGCTCCAGCGGGCGCGGCAAGGAGCAGCGCGAAAAGCGGCGTCAGGAACAACACAAGTAGTTTGAAGGGCCGGAACGCGCGGGCTGTCAGCATGAGTTGATCGCTCTTGTTTTAACTGCCACGGAAGGCACGACGCCTGCAATGACTCTAACAAGGGGCACTTACAGCCAAATTTCTACGAACCCTACGGCTTCCTTCACATTTGCCTTCAGACTACCTGGTGGTCTCCGCTTCTTTTCCCGACTGATTAGTCTCCATTACGTCTGCGCCGCCGCAATCGCCCTTCCGGCTCGCCCTCGTGCAGCAGCCCCTTCTGGCGCGGCGTCAGCGGATCGGTCAGACAGGGCTCGGCGTCCAGATCCTGCTCGAACCGCTCCCAGATGCCCGCCGGCGTATTGGCCGATCCCACCCGGGTGCCGATCATCAGGCGAATCTGGTTCGCCCGCCGGACGGTGGAACGCAGCCGGTGAATCTCCCAAAGCAGCCGTAAAACGACGGGCAATGGGTGCCGGTCGTAGATATCGGCTAGCTCCGCCGCAGTGAGCGGCGGGAAATGACGATGATTCCGTCCCATGATTGCGTCCTGCTTTGCGGTTCATTCGGCTCGCCGAGTACTGTATATATATACAGGTTAGCACACGTGGGAATTTTCCTGGAAGGTGTAGGAAATGGGGGATCATGAAGCGTTCAGGAACCGTTAAAGGCCAGCCAAGCGGCTCAGCCGGCTAAATCGGCAAGACTTTCTCACTCCCCGCAACGCGCTCTCTCCCAAATCGGAACGTTTGGGATCATTTTGTTACACCTCTTACCCCCGGCCTCTGCCGGTGTTACAGAGGGCTTTCAGATTGCCCGCTATACTCCGCTCCATCTTAAAAAATGTATGGGCTCCTCCATGTCGAAGAAATTCATCCCGATGGTTGCGATTGCGGCGCTGGCCGCAGCGGTTTCGTTGCCTGCCATGGCCGGCGACATGAACAATGCGCTGGGCGGCGCGCTCGGCGGCGTCGCTGGCGCAGCGCTGGGCGGCGCGGTCGGCGGCAGCACGGGTGCGGTGATCGGGGGTGCGGTGGGCGGCGGCGCAGGCGGCGCGGTCACGTCGAACCGCCGCGAGCGCACGGGCGCAATCGTCGGCGGGGCGCTGGGCGGCGGCGCGGGCGCCGCGGCAGGCAACGCGATGGGCGGCCGCACCGGCGGTCTGGTTGGCGCGGCACTGGGCGGCGGCGCGGGTTCGGCGCTCGGCGGCAACATCTCGCGCTCGAACTCCTACGCCGACGACTATTCGCGCGGCTATCGCGGCAAACATCACCACGGCAAGCGCCATCACTGGGATTGAGCGGCAGCAGCTTTAAACCGACTTTAAAGGCTGCGCTTTAAAGTCCACGTAAAGTCCACTTAAGCGATCCGCAAAGCAAAACGGCACGGTTCATACCGTGCCGTTTTGCTTTTCCAAAGCTGCGTGAACGTCAGGCGAGCCTGAACACCCCCACGGCTTCGCGCAGTTCGGCGGCCTGTTCCGCAAGCGCGTGCGCCGCTGCCGACGCTTCTTCGACGAGCGCCGCATTATGCTGCGTGACCTCGTCCATCTGCGTCACAGCCACGTTCACCTGCTCGATGCCGGTGCTCTGTTCCTGCGACGCGGTGGAGATTTCATCGACGATCACGGTCACGCGCTGCACCGCGTCCACCATCTCGCCGATCACATTGCCCGCATCGTTGACGAGCGCCGAGCCCGCATCGATGCGCTGCGCCGACGCTTCGATCAGCGCCTTGATTTCCTTCGCCGCCGCCCCGCTGCGCTGCGCGAGCGTGCGCACTTCCGAGGCCACCACGGCGAAGCCGCGTCCCTCTTCGCCCGCGCGCGCCGCCTCGACCGCCGCGTTCAGCGCAAGAATGTTGGTCTGGAACGCGATGCTGTCGATCACGGCGATGATGTCGACGATCTCGCCCGAGCTGGACGCAATCCCGCGCATCGTTTCGACGACTTCGATCATCAGGTCCTTGCCGCGCGCGGCCGTGCCCGCCGCGTCGCCGGCCAGTTGCGCGGCCTGTTTGGCGTTCTGCGCGTTCTGGCGCACCGTGGCGGTGAGTTCTTCCATGCTGGCCGCGGTTTCTTCGAGCGAAGCCGCCTGATCTTCCGTGCGCGCCGACAAGCCAAGATTGCCCGCCGCGATTTCGTCGCTCGCCGATGCCACGGCCTGCGCATGACTGCGCACCTGGCTCACGACGCCCGAAAGACTCGACTGCATGCTTTTGAGCGCGTCCAGCAGCATCGCCGTTTCGTCGCGTGCGCCGTCTTGCGCACGCACCTCGAAAGCAAGATCGCCCTGCGCCACCGCCCGCGTGCATTCGAGCGCGCGCGCCAGCGGCTTCGTCACGGTGCGGCTGAACACCCACGCTCCCGTCATGGAGACGGCCAGCGCAGCCACCATCAACAGGGCGCTCAGCAGCGTCGCGCGATGCGCCTGCCCGGCGGCTTCGGCCGACGCTTCGGCGCTTTGCGCGGCAATCTTGTGCGCTGCTTCGTCGAGCAAGGCCGCCGGTGCGCGGTCGATGCCCGCCACCGCATGATCGCCCGCCGACGGATCGAAGCCCGCCGCCTTGAAGGCCGCGAGACCGGTGCGATAACCCTGGCCCATCGTCGCGTGCGCGCTGGCGAAGCGATCGATCAGATCGCGGCTTTCGCCTTCGGGCAGGCTCGATTTGAGTTGCTGGGCGAGCGTGTCCACTTCGCGCTCGCGCGTCTCGAATGCGGCCCAGTGCTTGTCGAGCATGGCCGGGTCCTTGCCGCGCAGCAGCGTGTCCTTCCACTCCTGCACCTGGACCTTGAAGGCGAGCAAGGTCGCCATCACCGCGCGCTCGTTGGCCACGCTGTTCTGAACCGTCGTGCCATAGACGTTCAGCGACTGGTTCAGCGAATAGATTCCGTAGAACGCGCCTGCGAACATCAACAGGAGCGCCGCCGCGAAGGCGAGCGGAATCTTCATGGTCAACTTCATCGTGATTTCCTTGCGGTTGGCTTGCGCTACGGCGGCGCTTGAAGCGTTGGGGTTATACGCGGAAAAAGCGCGGTAATACGGCGGCGGGAGCGATCTGAAGCGATTCGGCAGCCCTCTTGAGGCCACTACCCCGCCATGCTATCGGCATATGCGCGTGAAACTGAAGGGCAAGAAATGACTCTTGAAGAAACCGATTTAATCAGACGAAATAGCGAACGAATAAGCAGATGAAAGATTGTGTAAGTTAGCGTGCTGGAGCGCGCAATGAAAAAGGCCCGGATCCACCGGGCCTTTTATTCTGCATACCGAATGAAAACGTTTTCGTCCTGCTTCAAACGGACTAGAAGTTGAAGTTGTCGATATTCGACGCGTCGAAGGTGGTGGGCGGTCCAAGAATGACTTCGCCGCTCTTGCCGACGGTGCGTTTGCCGAGCTTGCCGGCGTCAAAGGTATCGCCTTCCTTGCCGCTGATGGTGCCCGAAGCAAGATTCGCGGCTGCGTAGGCGGCCAGATAGCCCAATGCACCCGGATCCCATAACTGGAACGCCTTGACCGTGCCGTTCTTCACGAAGGCGCGCATCTGGTTCGGCGTGCCGAGTCCGGTGACCGCCACCTTGCCCTTGCTCGACGACGACGAGATATAGCGCGCGGCCGCCGCGATGCCCACCGATGTCGGCGCAACGATGGCTTTCAGGTTCGGATACGCCTGCAACAGACCTTGCGTTTCGACGAAGGACTTCTGGTCGTCGTCATTGCCATAGGCGATCTTCACGAGCTTCATCTTCGAATACTCGGGCTTCTTCAGTTCCTCCTGCATCCACTTGATCCAGGTGTTCTGATTGGTCGCGTTGGGCGTGGCCGAAAGAATCGCGAACTCACCTTCGTTATTCATCAGCTTCGCCACCAGTTGAATCTGGCCGCGGCCGATGCTTTCGGCGTTGGCCTGATTCACGAAGATCTGGCGGCCTTCCGGCGCCGTGTCCGAGTCGAAGGTGACGACCTTGATGCCCTGCGCCATCGCGCGCTTCAGATACGGCACGAGCGCATTCGCGTCGTTGGCCGCGATCACGATGGCGTCCTGGCGCTGCGTGGTGAGCGTGTTGATGTACGAGACCTGCGAAGACGCACCGGCGTCCGACGGCCCGACCACCTTGCCGTCGCCCTTGAATTCCTTGATGGCGTCCATGCCGCCGTTATCGGCGATCACTTCGTAGGGGTTGTTGATCTGCTTCGGTACGAAGGCGATTTTCAGGCCCTCCTTGATGCCGGCGGCGTGCGCGGACAGGCCCGCGCCCAGCAGCATGGCGCATAGCAGCGCCGTGCAGGCGTGACGGACTGGCTTCATCATGAACGTGTCTCCTCGATGAGGGCCCGGCGTGTGCGCCGGGCAGATTAACGGCTTACTGCCATTTTTACTGCTTGTTTTACAGCGTTTTCTTGTACGCCTACGCTTCAGCCCGCCGCGCGCGCCAGCGCACGCCGGTCGCGCAGCATGCGCCAGCGCGCCGCGAGATTGGGGATCAGAACCGAAGCGAGCAGCAACGCGCCCGTGACGATGGTGAGCGTTTCGCTCGACACGTCCGCGAGCGTGAGCGCATTCTTGAGCACGCCCACGATCAGCAACGAGAGCAGCACGCCATACATCGAGCCACGTCCGCCGAAAATGCTCACGCCGCCAAACAGCACCGCCGCGATCACCGATAGCTCGAAGCCCTCGCCGTTATCGCCACGTGCGCTGGTGAAGCGCAGCGTATAAACGATGCCGGCGAGCGCGCTCATCACGCCCGAGAGCACGAACAAACGCAGCTTGACGCGCGCGACATCGATGCCCGAGAACGACGCCGCCGTGCTGTTCGCGCCGATCGCATAGAGGCTGCGGCCAAACGCCGTGGCCTGCAAAAGCAGCGTAAAAACCACGGCGCATGCGGCCACGATCAGAAACGGCAGCGGAATAAAGGTGCTACCCAGATTGCTCATGCCGAACAGCGTGTAAGCCGGCGGAAAATCGGCGATGGCCTGGTCGCCCAGCAGCACATAAGCGACGCCGCGAAATAGCGCAAGCGTGCCAATGGTGACGGCCAGCGACGGCAGATTGAGCTTGACGATCACGAGGCCGTTGAAGAGCCCCGCGAGACCGCCTGCGATCACCACCAGCACCATCGCCAGCGGCATCGGCACGCCCATGTGCCAGAGCACGCCCAGCAGCGCGCTCGATGCGCCCAGCACGGAAGCGACGGATAGATCGATCTCGGCGGCGACGATGATAAGCGTCATCGGCAAGGCCATCAGCGCGACTTCGGTGAGATCGGCAAGGATGTTGCTCAGGTTCGCGCCCGTGAGAAAGACGTCGGACAGCACGCGCCCCACCACCAGCGAGAGTACGAGTATCACCGCCAGCAGCGACTCCCACCCAAGCGGCAAACCGGCGCGTCGTGTCAGCAAAGCGGAATCGGGTTTAGCCATGATCGCGTTTCCTCATCATGCGTTTGGCGACGGAGCGGGCCAGCAGCGTGTCGGCGGTAATGGCCGCGACGATCAGCGCGCCTTGAATGGCCTGCTCCCAGAACGGTGACACGTGCAGCACCACCAGCGCGATGCTGATGACGCCAAGCACCAGCGCGCCCAGCGTCGCGCCGAGTATCGTGCCCACGCCGCCCGTGATAGCCACGCTGCCCACCACGGCGGCCGCCACCACCTGAAGCTCGATACCCTTGGCGGTGCTTGCATCGACGGTGCCGAAGCGCGCGAGCCACAAGGCGCCCGCAAGGCCCGCAATCGCGCCGCTGATGACGAAACCCACTGCCACGCGGCGCTCGACGTTGATACCGGCCAGCCGCGCGGCTTCCGGGTTCGAGCCGATTGCGTAGTACTCGCGGCCAGGTCTGAACTGCTTGAGGTAGACGGAGAGCGCGGCGAGCAGCACGATGGCGATCAGTGCAAGCACGGGCACGCCCAGCAGCGCGCCGGTCGCGAGACCCGAAAACGCATCGGGCAAACTCGTGGCGTTGATCTGCCCGCCATGCACCCACGCATAATCTGCACCACGAAATATATAGAGTGTCGAGAGCGTGGCAACCAGAGACGGCACGCGCCCCACCGCCACCAGCAGCGCGTTGATCGATCCCGCCACCATGCCGATCGCGAGGCCGGCAATCAGCGCCACGACCACCGGCATATGCGGAAACGCCACATACAGACTGCCGACAGCATACGCGCTGATCCCCACGGTCGAGCCAATCGACAGATCGATATGACGCATCAGGATCACGATCGTCATGCCCGCCGTGAGCAGACTCACGATCGACACATTGAGCAGCACGTCGCGCAGATTCTGCAGATTGAGAAATTGCGGCTTTGCCAGCGCCGTACCGCCGATGATCAGCAGCAGCACCACAAATAGTGTGGTTTCGCGGCTCTTTGCCAGCGTCTGCGCAAATGCCGCCCCGCGACTTGGCGCGCGCGGCTCGCCGCCGTGCAGCGAATGAGGTGAAGTGGATTGACCCATCATGCTGCATGCCCCAGATGAATGTTGGCCTGACCGAGCGCGGCGCTCATGATCCGTTCCTCGTCGGCGTCGGCGCGCGCGATATCGGCGGTGATGCGGCCTTCGTGCATCACCAGCACGCGGTCGGCCATGCCCAGCACCTCGGGCAGCTCGCTCGAAATCATCAGCACGGCCATGCCCTCGCTCACGAGTTCGGCGAGCGCGCCGTAAACCTCCGCTTTCGCGCCCACGTCGATACCGCGCGTGGGTTCGTCGATGATGAGCACCTTCGGCCCCGTCGCCAGCCACTTGCCCAGCACCACCTTCTGCTGGTTGCCGCCCGAAAGCGTGCCTACCGCCGCGTTCAGATCGCCCGCTTTCAGACGCAGCCGCGTGCCCCACTGCCCGGCAAGCCGCACCTCGCTGGCCGCTGAAATCATGCCGAAACGCACGAGTCGGCCCAGCACCGTGAGCGACGCATTGCGCGCGATGCTCAGTTCGAGCGCGAGCCCCTGTTGCCGACGATCCTCGGGCACGAGCGCCAGCCCGGCTTTCACGGCACGCGCGGGGCGGCCCATCGCGAGCGCCTTGCCCGCCACCTGCACCTGGCCCGCGTCGCACTGATCGATGCCGAAGATCGCGCGCGCCACTTCGCTGCGGCCCGCGCCCACCAGACCCGCGAGCGCGACGATCTCGCCCGCGCGCACGTCGAAGGCGATGTCCTTGAACACGCCGCGCCGCGTGAGGCCGCGCACGCGCAACATCACCTCGCCGGGTGTCACATCGGCTTTCGGATAGAAGGTGGCGAGGTCGCGTCCCACCATGCGCGCGACAATGTCCTGCGTCGTGAGCGTAGCCGTGGGCGCGTCGAACACCTTCGCACCGTCGCGCATGATGGTCACGTGCTGCGTGAGCGCGAACACTTCTTCGAGCCGGTGCGTGATGAAGAGGATCGCCACGCCGCGATCGCGCAGCTTGCGCGCAATCGCGAAGAGCCGCTCGACTTCGGGCAGCGAAAGCGCCGCGGTGGGCTCGTCCATGACGAGTACGTTGGCGTTGAGCGACAGCGCCTTGGCAATTTCGATCACCTGCTGATCGGCAATCGACAGGCCGCGCACCAGACGCTGCGCGCGAAGATCGACGCCCAGCGAGGCAAGCAGCGCCGCCACGTCGCGATGCATCGCGTCGTAATCGATACGGCCCATTCTGTCGAGCGGTTGACGGCCCATGAAGATGTTCTCGGCGATCGAAAGATCGAAGAACAGCGTGGGCTCCTGATAGATCACGGCGATGCCCGCATCGCGCGCCTGCGCGGGCGTGGCGAACTGTTTTTCCTTGCCGTCGATCAACAACTCGCCGCCGTCGGGACGATGCACGCCCGCGAGGATCTTCACGAGCGTCGATTTGCCCGCGCCGTTTTCGCCCAGCAGCGCATGCACTTCGCCGGGCCTGAGCACGAGCGACCCGTCCACCAGCGCGCGCACGCGCCCGAACGACTTGCTGGCGCGTCTCAGTTCGAGGCGCGGCACGGTCCCGGCCGGGGGTTGCAACGGTTTCGCTTCCACGCATGTCTCCTGATTCGTTGCGCCCGCAAGCGACTCGCAGACGCGGGATCGCTAGATACGGTAAATACGTTCGGCGTTGCCGCGAAAGAGCGCAGTGCGCTCGCTTTCGCTGGCGTCGCTTACGATTGACGCATACGCATGCCACAAATCGGCGTAGGAGCCGAACTGGCGGTCCACGGGAAAATTCGATGCGAACATCGCGCGCGACGCGCCAAAGGCGTCGATGGTTTCGAGCACGTAGGGACGCAGACTTTCCACGGTCCATTCGTGATCGAACATCGCGAGACCGCTGATCTTCACCGACACGTTCGGACACGCGGCAAGCACGCGCAGACCGTCACGCCACGCGCGCCAGCCCGGCACGCCGTTGCGGTCCACGAACATCCCCGCATGATTGACGACGAGCGGCACGCCGGGATGGGTGCGCGCCAGCGCGGCGGCTTCTTCCATCTGCGCCGGATAAAGCTGCAGATCGAAGGACAGGCCATGCTGTTCGAGCAACGTGAAGTGCTTGCGCCACGCCGGCTCGCGCATATAGTGGCGGCCCACGTAGTCGTAAAGCGGCTTCGCATGCACGTTGAGAATCTGGCGGATGCCGCGCGTGCGCCCAAACGCTGCGTGCGCGGCAAGCACCTCCGGCGCATTGGGTGCGCTTAAATCGGTGGCGGCAACGATCGCATTGGGCAATCCCTTGCCTGCATCGGCAATCGATTCGAGCCAGCGCGTCTCTTCCACCGGGTCGGCCGGATCGTGATTCGCTTCCACGTGTACAACCTTGAGCACTTCGATATCAGCCGCTTCGCGCAGCAGATCGTCGGGTAGATAGTTATGCTTGAGATCGCGTGCATCGCCCACGAACGACGTTCTCGGGTTCGCGAGCCAGGGATAGTGATGCGTGTCGAGATCCCAGAAGTGAACGTGCGGATCAACCACCTGCATGGCGTGCTCCTCGTAGCGGATCAGGACAGATCAGGGAAGATGGAACACCTGCACCAGCGGCTGCGTCACCGGCACATTGCCCTCGCCGGTCGCCATGATGTCGGCCATGTAGTCCCACCATTTGCGCATGATCGCGGTTTCAGGCAGGCGGTCCATGGTGTGAGTGTCGCGCCGCTTGAGCACCGCAAAGAGCGCATGCGTGCTTTCGTCGAGGAAGATCCAGTAATCAACGACGCCCGCGTCGCGCAGCGCGCTGGCCAGTTCGGGCCATATTTCACGGTGACGCCGCTCGTATTCGTCCCGTTTGCCGGGATCGAGCTGCATGCGAAACGCAACTGTTTCCATGATCGTGTCTCCGTCCAGCCTGGTTGCTGCGTTTTTCTGACGCAGAAGCGGGGGCGTTTTTATAAGCGTTTGCCCTAAGCTCCACGCGTGTCTTCACATGGTTTTGCAGCGATTCGAACGACTATAATTCCGGCATCGATAGCCAACCAATCCGTAGTTGGGATCGGGCGATACACAAACCGGATCGCAGGACTCATGAACCATCAGACCGCCGTCGTTTCGCTCGTCAATCGTCTCAAGTTCAAGCACCTCGCCCTGCTCGTCGCGCTCGACGACGCCCGCAACGTCCATCAGGCCGCCGATGCCATCAACGTCGCGCAGCCCAGCGCCAGCCGCATGCTCAGCGACATCGAAGAAGCCTTTGGCTTTCGTCTGTTCGAGCGCAACGCGCGCGGCATGCAGCCCACGGCGCTGGGCGTCGTCACGCTGGCCTACGCGCGCCGCGCGCTGTCCGACCTCACGCGTTTCGCCGACGATCTCGACGTGAAACGCCGTGGCGGCCACGGCCAGCTCACTGTGGGCGCGATCATGGGCGCCGCGCCCGACCTGCTCGCGCAGGCCGTCGCCACGCTCAAGACCGAACGGCCGCTGTTGCATGTGCGCATCCTTGGCGAAACCAGCGATCAGGTCGTGCAACTGCTGCATCGACGCGACGTCGATCTCGCACTCGGGCGTCTCACCACGCCGCTGCAACACAACGATTTCAGCTTCGAACCACTGGCGCGCGAAACGCTGGTGCTGGTGGTGCGCGCGCGTCATCCGCTGGCCCGCCGCGAACACGTCACGCTCGCCGAACTGATGGACTGGCCGTGGGTCGCGCAGCCCATCACCAGTCCCGCGCGCGAACTCTTCGAAGGCGAACTCGCGCGCGCGGGTCTTGCCACGCCGATGAACCTCACGGAATCGGCTTCTATCTTCGCCACGCTGCAACTGCTTGAAAGCTTCGACGCCGTGGCGATGCTGCCCGAATCGGTGGTGCGCGATCATGTGCGCGGCAAGCTGCTCAACGTGCTGCCGCTCGAAATCGGCAAGAGCCTGCCGGGCTTCGGGGTGCTCACGCGCAAGGGCGAAACGCTCGCGGAACCCGCCGAGCATTTCGTCGGCCTGTTGCGCCGCTTTTCGCAGCCCTTCAAGCCCGACGAAGTCGTTCGCGACATGCGCGTGGCCACTCATTCCTGAGTCCTGATCGATTCACTGCAGGTTGACGAACAGGCCGCCGTCCACCAGCAGCGCCGCGCCCGTCACATAACGCGCGCGATCCGAGGCAAGAAACACCACGCATTGCGCCACGTCTTCGGGCACGCCCAGACGTCCCAGCGGAATGCGCTTTTCGAAGTACGCGCGCTTTTCTTCGTCGGCGAGATCTTCGGCGTTCAGGTCGGTGGCGATGGTGCCCGGCATCACCGAATTGCAGCGAATGCCGTAAGGCCCGAGCGCAATCGCGCATGACTGCATCAGCGAATGCACGCCCGCCTTGGTGGGCGTGTAGTGCGTCTGCATGCCGCCGCCGACGAGCGCGCTGATCGAACTGGTGGCAACAATCGCGCCGCCCGTGCCCTGCTCTTTCATCTGCCGCGCGACGGCCTGGGTAACGTAAAACGCGCCGTTCAGATTCACGCCGATGGTGCGTTCGAGCACGGCCGGCGGCATGTCCAGGAACGAATGGAACGGACAGATGCCCGCGTTGCTCGCCAGCACGTCGACGCGCCCGAAGTGCTCGACGGTCTGGCGCACCAGATCGACACCGGTTTGCGGCGCGGCCACATTGCCTTCCACCGCGATCGCGCGACGCCCGAGCCGCTCGATCTCGTCGAGCACTTCGCCAATAGCCGGGCGACGGCCATACGAGGCGTCGTTATCGCCCCAGTAGTTGATCGCGACATCCGCGCCTTCGCGCGCGCTCGCAATCGCAATGGCGCGCCCGATGCCGCGCGACCCTCCAGTGACGATCACCACCTTGTCCTTGAGCAGCACGATGCGTTCTCCTGCTGAATGTTGCTTAGTGTTGGTAGGGACGCGCAAGCTTGCAGTCCGGATTCAGGCGCACGCCAAAGCCCGGCGTGTCCGGCACTTTCATGCGGCCTTTCACGGGCACCGGTTCGTCCAGCAGCAAGGGCGTGAACATCGGCACAACTTCATCGGCCTTGGGCGCCATCATGAGAAATTCGGCGAACGGCGAGTTGTGGCGCGTCACCACAAAGTGATAGCTGTACACGGATGAGCCATGCGGCACGACCAGCGTGTTGTGCGCATCCGCGAGCGCCGAAATCTTGATGAGTTCGGTCATGCCGCCGCACCAGTTCACATCGGGCTGGATCAGATCGCAGCAACCCATTTCCAGCAGCATGCGAAACCCCCAGCGCGTGGCTTCGTGTTCGCCGGTCGAGACCATCATGCCGCGCGGCACGTTGCGACGCAGTTCGGCGTAGCCCCAGTAATCGTCGGGCGGCAGGCACTCCTCGATCCATTTGAGGCCGTATTCGTTGGCGGCTTCGGCCAGACGCGTGGCGTAACGCACGTCCAGGCTCATCCAGCAGTCGTACATCAGCCAGAAGTCGTCGCCCACGCGCTCGCGCATCGTGGCGAGCTTTTCGATATTCTTTCTGAGGCCCTCCTCACCTTCGGCAGGACCGTGCAGCAAGGGCAGTTTCCCGCCGATAAACCCCATCTCTTTCGCCAGATCGGGCCGCGCGCCGGTGGCGTAAAACACCAGTTCTTCGCGCACCGGGCCGCCCAGCAGTTGATAAACCGGTTCTTCGCGCAGCTTGCCCAACAGATCCCAAAGGGCGAGATCGACGCCCGAAATCGTATTGAGCACCACGCCTTTGCGGCCGTAGTAAAGCGTCGAGTAGTACATCTGATCCCAGATCTTTTCCAGATCGGTCACGCGCTGGCCTTCAAGGAAGCGCGCGAGATGCTTTTCGACGATAAACGCACCGATCTCGCCGCCCGTGGTGACCGCGAAGCCCACGGTGCCGTCACTCGCTTCCACCTCGACCACCAGCGTGCCCAGCACGTCGATGCCGAACGAGCGGCGGCTCTGGCGATACTCGGGATAGCGCGCCATCGGCGTGGAAATATGATCGTCGATCCAATGCCCGTCGGCCTGATCGTGATAGTCCGCGCCGCCTCCGCGCACCGTGAAAGCGCGTACGTGTTTGATAGTAGGCATGGCCATGAATGCTAGCTCCTGAGAGTGAGGGTGCCCGACGTCCGGTCGATGTATGAGGTAAGGCGTGCAATGCGCATTCAACGTGCGCCGCTGGCAGGCTGCTCGAACGCAGCGGGGCGACTGCCCGCGCGCTGCAAGCCCTGCGGTTGTGACCCATACGATGATGACGCTTCGTCCGGCATCGATGTCTCCTGTCGATCCCTTTGCAGAGCGGTCGGCGTGCCGGCCGCTCGTTTATTTATCCGCGCATCAGTAGGTCGCGCGGCCGCCAGAAAGATCGAACACCGCGCCCGTGCTGAACGAGCAATCTTCCGAACAGAGCCAGGTGATCATCGCCGCCGCTTCGTCCGGCATCAGGAAGCGGTTCATCGGAATCTTCGAAAGCATGTAATCGATATGCTGCTGCGACATCGAATCGAAGATCTCGGTTTTGGCGGCGGCTGGCGTGACCGCATTAACGAGCACGTTCTTCGTGGCCAGTTCCTTGCCGAGCGACTTCGTCAGCCCGATCAAGCCCGCCTTCGATGCGCTGTAGTGCGAAGCATTGGGATTGCCTTCCTTGCCCGCCACCGACGCGATATTGACGATGCGCCCATAGCCCTGCTCGATCATGCGCGGCACCACGGCCCGGCAGGTCAGATAGCTGCCGATCAGATTCACTTCGATCACGCGACGCCAGATCTCCACCGGCAATTCCCATGTGAGACCGTTGCCGCCCGTGATACCCGCGCTATTCACCAGCGCGTGAATCGCGCCGTGCGTGTCCACCGTGTGTTGTGCCGCAGCTTCCACCGAAGCTTCGTCAGTCAGCTCGACCTGCACGGCCGAGACGCTGCCAAGTTCGGACAGTTCGGCGCGCGAGCGTTCGAGCCGTTCGGCGTCGATGTCCCACAAGGCCACCGCCGCGCCCGAGCGCAGCGCGCGCTGCGCGATTGCATAACCCAGGCCGCGCGCGCCGCCCGTCACCACCATCACCCGATTCTTGAGATCAAGCTGGTTCATGTCGCCGTCTCCTCACGCATGCGTCGTATCGACCGTCGAAGCGACGGCGCGCTGCTGTTGTTCGCCCAGTCCTGCAACCCCCAGCCGCATGGTCTGCCCCGCACGCAGATACACCGGTTGCGGCTTTTGCCCCATGCCGACGCCAGGCGGCGTGCCCGTCGAGATAACATCGCCCGGTTGCAGGCTCATGAAATGGCTGATGTAGGAGACGACCGTGGCCACATCGAAAATCATCGTGCGCGTATTGCCCTGCTGATAGCGCTTGCCGTCGACTTCGAGCCACATGTCCAGCGCCTGCGGATCGGCGATCTCGTCGCGCGTGACCAGCCATGGCCCGAGCGGCGCGAAGGTATCGGCGCTCTTGCCTTTGTCCCACTGGCCGCCGCGCTCGATCTGCCAGGCGCGCTCCGAAACATCGTTGACGATGCAATAACCGGCCACATGATCGAGCGCGCGCTCGCGCGAGACATAACGCGCTTCCTTGCCGATCACCACGCCCAGTTCCACTTCCCAGTCGACCTTCTGCGCGCCGGGCGGAATCACGACATCGTCATGAGGCCCGCTGAGGGAACTGGTGGCCTTGAAGAACAGCACAGGTTCGGCGGGCACCGGCATATTGGATTCGGCGGCGTGGTCCGAGTAGTTGAGGCCTACGCAGACGATCTTGCCCACTTGGCCAACACAGGGGCCAAGCCGCGCGTCGGCGGGCGCGAGCGGCAGTTGCGCCAGATCGATTGCGCCGAGACGGTCGAGCGACGCAGCGCCCAAAGCCTCGCCAGCCACATCGGGCAGCACGCCCGACAGATCGCGCACACGGCCTTCGCGATCGACCACACCCGGCTTTTCACTCCCCTTATTGCCCCAGCGAACCAGCTTCATGCGGTGTCTCCTGATATTGGACTTGAGCATTGGTCACCAATATAAGGAGGCCGCGATAGCCGGACAATCCGATTGCGGCATGGGGCGATAACAAAAGCGGATCGCGATGCGGCACGACTATTCGCGCACGCAAAAAAGGCGGCGCCCTTTCGGGTCGCCGCCTTTCTACTCCGGGTTTATCCGGAGAAACTTCGTCGCGCGTGGTTGCGCCAGGTCGCGCTTAGTCGCGATTGGCCTGCAGCACCGTCAGCGCAGCCATATTGATGATGCGTCGCACCGTCGAGCTCGACGTGAGGATGTTCACCGGCGCATTCACGCCCAGCAGGAACGGACCCACCGCCACATTGCTGCCCGCGCCCGTCTTGAGCAGGTTATAGGCGATGTTGCCCGAGTCCACGTTCGGGCAAACCAGCAGGTTGGCCGAGCCTTGCAGACGCGAATGCGGCAGGACGCGCTGGCGCAGCGCTTCGTCGAGCGCGCAGTCGCCGTGCATTTCGCCGTCGATTTCCAGATCCGGCGCCTGCTCGTTGACCAGCTTGAGCACTTCGCGCATCTTCGTGCCCGAAGCCGAGCTGCCCGATCCGAAGTTCGAGCGCGACAGCAGCGCCACCTTCGGCTGCAGATTGAGCCATTCCATCTGGCGCGCAGCAGCCAGCGTGAATTCGGCGATCTGCTCGGCGTTCGGGTTGTCGTTGATGTGGGTATCGACGATCGCCACCGTGCGCTTGTCCAGCAGCAGGATGTTCATCGCCGCGTAGGTCTTGGCGTTGCGCTGCATGCCGATCGCTTCGTCGACGAAACGCAGGTGGTCGTGGTACGCGCCCACCGTGCCGCACACCATGCCGTCGGCGTCGCCCAGACGCACCATCATCGCGCCAATCAGCGTGAGACGGCGGCGCATTTCCACACGCGCCATTTCCTTCGAAATGCCGTCGCGGCAACGCAGTTCCCAGTACGTGGTCCAGTATTGATGGAATCGTTCGTCGTACTCAGGGTTGGTGACTTCCACGTCCTCGCCCAGCTTCAGACGCAGGCCGAACTTCTCGATACGGGCGAGCAGCACTTCCGGACGGCCGATCAGGATCGGACGCGCCAGCTTTTCGTCGACGATCACCTGCACCGCGCGCAGCACGCGCTCTTCCTCGCCTTCCGCGAACACGATGCGCGACTTCGCGCCATCGCGCACGAACTGGCGGGCGGCCGCGAAAATCGGCTTCATGAACGCGCCCGAGTGGTACACGAACTGTTGCAGTTCGTTCGTGTAGGCGGCGAAGTCGTCGATCGGCCGCGTCGCCACGCCGTCTTCCATCGCGGCCTTGGCCACCGCCGGGGCGATACGCACGATCAGGCGCGAATCGAACGGCTTCGGAATCAGATACTTCGGGCCGAAGCGCAGGTCGTACGCGCCATAAGCAGCGGCGACCGAATCATTGAGTTCTTCTTCGGCGAGACCGGCAATCGCGTGCACCGCTGCAATTTCCATGCGACGCGTGATGGTGGTTGCGCCCACATCGAGTGCGCCGCGGAAAATGTACGGGAAACACAGGACGTTGTTGACCTGGTTCGGGAAGTCCGAACGGCCCGTGGCCAGCACCGCGTCCGGACGCGCTTCGAGCGCGACTTCGGGGAAGATTTCCGGCGTCGGGTTGGCGAGCGCCAGAATCAGCGGCTTGTCGGCCATCTTCTTGACCATTTCGGCTTTGAGCACGCCGCCGGCCGACAGTCCGAGGAACACGTCCGCGCCTTCGATCACTTCGGAGAGCGAGCGCGCCGACGTATCCTGCGCGAAGCGCTCCTTGTCCGGGTCCATCAGCGTCTTGCGGCCTTGATAGACCACGCCGTCAAGGTCCGTGACCCAGATGTTCTTGAGCGGCAGGCCCAGATCGACCATCAGATCCAGACAGGCCAGCGCCGCCGCGCCCGCGCCCGAGGTCACGACCTTGACCTCGGTGATGTCCTTGCCGACAACCTTCAGACCGTTGAGGAAGGCCGCAGAAACGGTAATCGCCGTGCCGTGCTGATCGTCGTGGAAGACCGGAATTTTCATGCGCTCGCGCAGCTTGCGCTCGACCGTGAAGCAGTCCGGCGCCTTGATGTCTTCCAGATTGATGCCGCCGAAGGTGGCTTCGAGGCTGGCGATGATGTCGACGAGCTTGTCGGGATCGCTTTCCGTGATTTCGATGTCGAACACGTCGATGCCGGCGAACTTCTTGAACAGCACCGCCTTGCCTTCCATCACCGGCTTCGAAGCCAGCGCGCCGATATTGCCCAGACCGAGCACGGCCGTACCGTTCGTGATCACGCCCACCAGATTGCCGCGCGCGGTGTAGCGGAACGAGTTCTGCGGATCGGTGACGATCTCTTCGCAGGCCACCGCCACGCCAGGCGTGTAGGCGAGCGCGAGGTCGCGCTGGGTGACGAGCGGCTTGCTGGCCGTCACCGAGATCTTGCCCGGGGTGGGAAATTCGTGATATTCGAGGGCGGCCTGGCGTTCGGTCTGGTTCATGTGCTCACTCTGATGATGGGCCCCGCGCCTGGGCGGCGCGGCGGTCATGTTCGAATGAGGCGATTCTAGAGAGCCGTCATAAGCTGCCCATTTTGATTTAGTATGGGGCCATTATTTTTTCATGATGCCTCCCCCAATCCCGCCCCGGCGGGCGGCGCGGGCGTCCCCAGCCCGCCTGGCCTCGCCCGGCGGGTCTCCCGGATAAGCGGATCGTGTCGTTTAGTATCGAAGAAGTCACCCGGCGCCTCAATTCGCGCCTCAAAATGCGTCATCTGGTGCTGCTGCTGCAGATCCGCCAGCACGGCTCTCTCACGCGCGTGGCGGAACACATGGCCACCAGCCAGCCCGCCGTCACCAACGCGCTCGCCGAAATGGAGAGCATGTTCGGCGCGCCGCTGTTCGAGCGCTCGCCGCGCGGCATGACGCCTACGCCACTGGGCAATGTGGTGCTCACGCGCGCCCAGGCCATGTTGCACGACCTCGACCACCTCGCGCGCGATATCGAAGCCGTGGTGGCGGGACACGCGACGCGCCTGCACGTGGGTGTGATCCCGTTCATCTCGGGGCGCACGCTGGCTGCGGCGATCCGCCTGGCGCAATCGCGTCTGCCGCAGCGCGTCACCATGACGATCCACGAAGGCACCAGCGACGCACTGCTGCCGCAACTGCGCGACCACACGCTCGATCTTGTGATCGGGCGCGCTTCGGCCACGGTGGACGTCACGCAATTGCGCTTCGAAGTGCTGTATCAGCAGACGCCACGGCTCATCGCCAGCCGCCGTCTGGCCGCGCGACTCGGACGCAGCAAGGCGAACTGGCAGAAGCTCGCGGAACTCGACTGGATTCTGGGCGCGCCCAATACGCCGATCCGCGAGCAGATTGCCGATCTCTTCCTGCATGCGGGCGTGGCGCCGCCGGTGCCGATCATGGAGAGCTACACCTCGCGGCTGATTGGCGAGATGATCGCGGCGAACGAGAACGCCGTCTCCATCGTGCCCGCCGATATCGCCGAAGAACTCGTGCATATCGCGGGCGTGGCGATCGTGCCGTACACCTTCGACTGGACCCTGCCGCCCATCGCCCTGTTCACGCGCGCGGGCGTGCTGCGCGAAGTGGATAGCGTGTTCGGCCAGGCGCTGCGCGAGTTGTATCCGGAAGCGGAAGCCGCGCGGCGCTAACGCGCGTCGTAGATTTCAGCGCCTGTTTTAAGCGGTTTTATGCCTGCGCGCCCGAACTCAAGGATTGAAATGAAACTGAGCGAACTGAAAGAATTCGATGGCGCGGACTATCTCAAGGACGAAAAGACCATCCGCCATCACGTGGCCGCCGCGTTCGAGGAAGGCGACCCGCGCCTGATTCAGGCCGCGCTCGGCAATGTCGCCAAGGCGCGCGGCATGACGGCGCTGGCGCGCGACTCGGGCGTGAAGCGCGAAGCCCTTTACCGTGCGCTGTCCGAAAGCGGCAACGCCGAATTCGCGACCATCATGAAGGTCGTGCGCGCGCTCGGATTGCATCTGACTATCCCGAAGACGATCCGCAAACGCGCCTGAAATCTTGCATCTGCCGTATCCCGCAGCGGCCGCTCGCATGATCCAGCTGCGCGGCCGCTACGGAAATTGGCGACCGCCTCAAACCCGCGCCGCCACCGCACGCTGCTCGCTCGTCACCGCCTCGCCCTGCATGCGCGACACCAGCATTAGCGCGCACACCAGCGTGATCAGCACGTGCACAATGCCCAGCGCCACCACCGAAACGATGCTGCCCGTCGCGCTTAACAGGAACTGCCCGAGAATCGGCGTCGTGCCCGCAAACACCATCCCGCAGATCTGATACGCGAGCGAAATGCCCGTGTAACGCACCTGCGCCGGAAACGCCTTCGCCAGCATCCCCGCCATCGCTGCGTAGTAGAGCGAATGCGGAATCGACGCCAGCGCCATGCCGAACATCGCGAGCTTCGTCGAGCCCGTGGCGATGAGCGAGAACATGATCGGCAGCGCGACGATCTCGGGAACCAGCATGAAAATGATGGCCTTGCGCAGATCGAGCTTCGTGGCCAGCACCGCGCCAAACGGCTGCACGATCAGCTGCACGACGATGGCGAAGGTGATCACGCTCAGAAACTGCGTGCGATCGAAGCCGATCGACGTTACCGCCCACGACAAGGCGAACGTGGTCTTGAAGTAAGTGGCCGAGAGCGCGATCACACACGCGCCCACGCCCATCGCCACCAGCGCCTTGTGATGGCGCAGCACTTCGCCAATCGGCAGCTTCACCACCTTGTTCTTCGCCTGCAGCTCCTTCATGGCCGGCGATTCGTCAACGCTCATGCGGATCAACATCCCCACGATCACGAGCAACGCCGACATCAGGAACGGCACGCGCCAGCCCCAAGTCATGAACTCGTGGTCGGGCAGCGTCGAAATCACGAGAAACGCCACGGTCGCCAGCAGATTGCCAGCGGGCGAGCCCTGCTGCGCGAACGCCGAATACAGGATTTCCTTGCCCCGGGGCGCGTGTTCCGATGACAGCACCACCGCGCCGCCCCACTCGCCGCCCATCGCGATCCCCTGCAAAAGACGCAGCAGAATCAGCAGCACGGGCGCGAGCACGCCCACCTGGCCGTAGGTGGGCAACAAACCCATCGCCGTCGTGCAGCAGCCCATCAGCATGAGCGTGATGATCAGCGTCTTCTTGCGGCCCACCTTGTCGCCCAGGTGGCCGAACACGATGCCGCCGATCGGGCGCGCGAGAAAGCCCACCCAGAACGACGCGAATGCCGCGAGCGTGCCGACCATCGCATTGGTCGACGGGAAGAACAGCTTGCCGAGCACGAGTGCCGCCGCCGTGCTGTAGGCGTAGAAGTCATACCACTCGATCGTCGTGCCGACGAACGAGGCGATGCCGGCCTTGCGGGCCTGGCGATGCCGGGTGTCGAGAGAGGAAGCTGCCAAGGTGAGTCTCCAGATTTTTGTTTTCGACCGCCGTGTTTCCCATCCGAAACACGGGGAATCCGCCTGTCTTTCCGATAAGAAACACACAGCTTTCAACATCAGATGAAAGCTGTGTGAAATGTTCAAATATCGAACATGCTTTCATTTATCGAACGACAGCCAGAAGGTGCGGACTATGGAGCGCCCGTTTCACAGCGTCAATTAAGGGATAACCCGCGTCCTCGGCGCGCTCAGGCTGGACAGCGCCGCGCGCGAGTTAGGTGTTTACCCGCAAGCATATTGTCAGAGAGTTATCGATATGTCGATAATGCTCTCATGGATGTGAAAACTGCAGTACGCGTCTTCGACGTGATCAACCTCTTCGCCGAAGTGCGGCAACCGATGATCTACAGCGAAATTGCGCGTCGAACCGAGATCCCGCTTTCGAGCTGTCATGCCCTTCTGCAAACGATGGTGGCCAAGGGCTACCTCTACGCGCCGGGCGTGAAGGCGGGCTATTACCCCACGCAGCGTCTGCTGCACGTCGCGCGCGACATTTGCAGCGAGGATCCGCTCACGCTGATGTTCCAGCCGTTGCTGCATGCACTGCGCGACGCGACCGGCGAAACCGCCGGGCTGGCGACGCTCGCGGGCAATCGCGTGGTCTATCTGGACGTAGTCCAGTCGCGCCAGAAGATCCGCTACAGCGACGAGCCGGGCGGCTTCATGTCGATCGCGAGCGCGGCCGGCAAGGCGTTGCTGGGCGCGTTGGGATCTGAGGGACGCCGGAAGTTTCTCGACAGCAATCAGCCGCTGCCGCTCGCGGCCGATGGCTCCACGCTGGATCGCGCGAAGTTCGAAGGGGAGATCGAGCAAGGCGTGATCGACGGCTGGCATCGCTCCACGGGCGAGAGCGTCGAAGACGTGGCCGGCCTCTCGCGCGGTTTCCTGATTCATGGCGAGGCGTTTGCGCTCGTCATCGGCGCGCCCAAGGCGCGTCTGCTGAAAAACGAACCGCAAGCCGTGCAAGCGCTGCTCGACGTCTATGCGCAGATACCGCCGTCGCTGCTCGCGATTTGAAGCGCGCTTGTGGCTCGATTGAAGCGCGTTTGAGATGCGTTTGCGATGAAAAAGACGGCGGGGACGCGCACGAAAGACGCGCCGCAAAGCGATGTGGAGGAAGACAGCATGCGTTGGAAGAACCGGCCGGAAGGCTCGAACTGGGGCGACTTCGGACCCGACGATCAGTTGGGCCGGCCCAACCTCATCGGCACTGAGCAGGTGCTCAAGGGCGCACAGGAGATTCGCGCGGGATTGAGTTTCACACTCTCCCTGCCGCTCGACTTTCCGGGCGAGAGCAAGCTCAACGTGCGCCGCCATCCGCCCGTGCTGCGTCCCACCTTTCGCGACGGCCTGCCTTATGTGAATTTCCCGTTCGCGCGCAACGAGCCTTCGGCCACTGATATCGTCAGCGACGACCAGGTGCTGCTCTCGCTTCAATATTCGACGCAATGGGATGCGCTCGCCCATGTAGGCGCCCGATTCGACGCCAATGGCGACGGCGTGGCCGAAAGTGTCTATTACAACGGCTACCGCGCGAATCACGACATCGTCGGTCCGATGGAATATCGCGCGGAAAACGGCTTTGCACCGCACGCCTGCGGCGGCGAGCACAGCCATGCGGACGTGCTCGGCATCGAAAATCTCGCCGTCAAGGGCATGCAAGGACGCGGCGTGCTAATCGATTTCGCCGCGCATTTCGGGCGTGAATGCCGCACGATCGGTTATGACGATCTGATGCGCGTGATGGAAGCGGACAAGGTGGAAGTCGAGCGCGGCGACATGCTGCTGCTGCGCACCGGTTTCGCCGAAATGGTGCTGGAGATGAATAAACAGCCGGACGAAGCGGTGCTCGCGAGCCATTGCGGCGCGCTCGATGGCCGCGACGAACGGCTGCTGCAATGGATCAGCGATTCCGGCATTGCCGCGCTCGCCGCCGATAACTATGCAGTCGAGCGCTATCCCGCGCGCGCGCCGGCAACGCCAGGCGACCATCCGCTGATGCCGCTGCATCATCACTGCCTGTTCAAGCTGGGCCTGCCGCTGGGCGAACTCTGGTATCTGCGCGATCTGGCCGCGTGGCTGCGCGAACATGGACGCTCGCGCTTCATGCTCACCGCTCCGCCGCTGCGGTTGCCGGGTGCGATGGGCTCGCCCGTCACGCCGGTCGCGACGGTTTAAAACGTCGCCCGCTTGCAGGCGGAATCAGCAATCAATCTGGCACGAATTCGATAAGCAATCCTTTCTATCATCGACATGGCTAAAGAACGAGTTCTGATCACCGGCGGCGCGGCCGGCATTGGCGCGGCATGCGCGGCACGTTGCGAGGCGGACGGTTACGAGCCGGTCGTCATCGACCGCGCAGGCGACGGCATTCTCGCCGATCTCAGCGATACCCAGGCCACCGCAGCCGCACTCGAACGCGCTCTGGCAGACGGCCCGATCACGCGCCTCATCAACAACGTAGGCATCGTGGTGCCCAACGACGCCGCGCATCAAACCCTCGAAGAGCTCGAACTGGCGTGGGCGCTCAATGTGCGCTGCGCGCAGCAATGCATGCAGGCGCTGCTACCGGGCATGAAAGCGGCGGGCTTTGGGCGCATCGTCAATATGTCGTCGCGCGCGGCGCTGGGCAAAGAGCTGCGCACCGCCTATTCGGCCACCAAGGCGGCGCTGATCGGCATGACGCGCGTCTGGGCGCTGGAACTGGGCGTGCACGGCATCACCGCGAACGCCATCGGCCCCGGTCCGATCCGCACCGAACTGTTCGACCGCGCCAACCCGCCGGGCGCGCCGCGCACCCAGGCCATCATCGACGCCGTGCCGGTCAGGCGCGTGGGCACGCCCGACGATATCTCGCACGCAGCCTCGTATCTGCTCGACGCGCGCAGCGGCTTCGTCACGGGCCAGGTGCTTTATGTGTGCGGAGGCATGACGGTCGGCGTGGCGGGAGTATGACGATGACGCCCACTGCATTGCGACACGCGGGCATCGTTGGGGCGGGCAGCATCGGCGTAGCCTTCGCGATTGTGTTTGCGCGGGCGGGCTGGCGCGTGCGTCTCTTCGATCCCGACATGCAACGGCGCGCGGCCGCCCCCGCCGAAATCGCACTACGTCTGGACGATCTCGCGCGTTTCGCGTTGATCGACGAGAGCCCTGCGCAGATCGCTGCGCGCGTGCAGATCGTCGATACGCTGGAAGCCGCGGTGATCGACGCCGATCTCGTGCAGGAATGCGCCCCGGAACAGGTCGAACTCAAGCGCGAACTCTTCGCACAACTGGATAAATATTCGCCGCCGCAGGCGATTCTCGCCAGTGCGTCGTCGTTTCTGGCGGCGTCGGAATTCGTCGATCAAAGCCTGCCGGGCCACGCGCGCTGCATCGTCGCGCATCCGGGCAATCCGCCGTACCTGGTGCCCGTGGTCGAGATCGTGCCAGCGCCCTTCACTTCCGCAGCCGCGACCACGCGCGCCATTGCGCTCTATGGCGAAGCGGGCCTCATGCCGGTGCGCGTGAAGAAGGAAGTGACGGGCTTTATTTTCAACCGCCTGCAAGGCGCCGTGCTGCGCGAAGCGTATTGCCTCGTGCGCGACGGCGTGGCCTCCGTCGACGATATCGACACCGTCATGCGCGAAGGCCTTGCGCCGCGCTGGTCGGTGATCGGGCCGTTCGAGACCGTCGATCTGAACACGCGCGGCGGCATCGCCTCGCATGCACGGAAGATGGGGCCCTCGTATGAACGCATGGGCGCGGAGCGCGGCCAGCACGATCCCTGGACCCCCGAACTGGTCGCGCAGGTGGAAGCCGCGCGCCGTGCGGCCTTGCCGCTCGAGCGTTGGGACGCGCGCGTGTCCTGGCGCGACCGGCAATTGATGCAACTCGCGCGGCATCGCAAGAGCGCCACGCATACGGACGACTGAATCGCCCATCACACCCGCCCCGCTCGCGACGCGAGAGAGACCCAAGAACTATTAATACCTGAAAGAGACACAACCATGCAGCGAGTTACTGCCTTCTTCACCGAGTTGATGCGCCGGTATCTGCCCGATCCCTTCGTCTTTGCGATCGGCCTCACCCTGCTCACGATGGCGCTTGCCGTCATCGTGCAAGGCCAGGCCGTCACCGCGCTCACCACCAGTTGGGGCAAGGGCTTCTGGGCGCTGCTCGCGTTCACCACCCAGATGGCCGTGATTCTCGCGATGGGCTATGTACTGGCCACCGCGCCGCTCACCGACCGCTTTCTGAACCGCCTCGTCTCGCATGTCGACTCGCCGCGCATGGCCATCATCGTCGCCACCCTGGTGGGCGGCATCGGCAGTTATCTGAACTGGGGCTTCGGCCTGGTGGTGGGCGGCATCGTCGCTCGCAAGCTGGCGCTGCGTGTGAAGGGCGTGCACTATCCGCTCATTATCGCGTCGGCCTATAGCGGCTTTACGCTTTATGGGCTTGGGCTCTCGGCCAGCATTCCGGTGCTGATCTCGACCAAGGGCCATCCGCTCGAAGCACAAATGGGCATTATTCCGTTATCCGAAACGATTTTCTCGCCCACCATGCTTATCACGAGCCTGGTCACCATCGTCACGCTGCCGCTGCTCAATGCGTGGCTGCATCCGAAGGCCGGCCAGCCCGTGAAGGAAATCGACCGTGCCCTCGAAGAAGCCCCCAAGGCCGCGCCCGCACTCGATATGGACGAAGGCAGGACGCTCGCCAACCGTCTGAATAACAGCCGTGTACTGAGCTATGTGATCGGCGCAATCGGCATGGCTTATGTTGCGCTGCATTTCGTGCAGGGCGGCTCGATCGACCTGAATCTCATCAACTTCTTCATTCTGTTCCTCGGCATCCTGCTGCTCGGCACGCCGATCCGCTACGTTGAGAAGCTCAACGAAGGCATTCGCACGATCAGCGGCATCATTCTGCAATACCCGTTCTACGCGGGCATCATGGCGATCATGGCGTCGTCAGGCCTGGTTAATACGCTTTCCGAGGCATTCGTCAAGGTCGCGACGCCCGCCACGCTGCCCTTCTGGGGTTTGATCAGCTCGTTCGTCATCAACTTCTTTGCGCCTTCAGGCGGCGGCCACTGGGTCATTCAAGGGCCGTTCATGATCGAGGCGGCGAAGACGATTGGCGCGTCGGTTGGCCACACTTCCACGGCCGTGATGCTGGGCAATGCGTGGAACGATCTGGTGCAGCCGTTCTGGATCTTGCCCGCGCTCGCGCTCTCCAAGCTCAAACTCAAGGACATCATGGGCTATACGGTCATCATGATGTTCTGGATCGGGATCGTTTATTCGGTCGCGATTCTCGCCTGGGGTTGATGCGCCTTTTTCCCGAAACGACATTTCCGGAGATTCATCATGCTCTATCTCGTGCACATGCAGGTGCAGATTCCACACGGCACCGACGCCGCTTATGCCGACAAACTCAAGGCCGAGGAAAAAGCCTTTTCGCAGCGCCTCCAGCACGAAGGAAAATGGCGTCATCTGTGGCGCGTCGCGGGCGAGTATGCGAACTACAGCGTGTTCGACGTGGAATCGAACGATGAACTGCACACGTTGCTATCCGCGCTGCCGCTGTTTCCGTTCATGAAGATCAGCGTGACGCCGCTCGCGCAGCATCCTTCTGCGATTGCGCCAAATTGAATTGATATCGCCTCACTAGCCATGCCATTTCTGATCGAGACATTCGACAAGCCCAACCATGCTCACGTGCGCGCACGCGAACGCGAGGTGCATCTGGATTTTCTCGCGCAGCATCAAGCGCTGTTGCTTGCCTGCGGCGCCAAGCTCAACGACGATGGATCGAGCCTGGGCGGCGGCATCTATATCGTCGATGTCGAGACACGCGAGGAAGCCCAGGCGTTTATCGCGCAGGACCCGTTCTCGCAGGTTGGCCTGTTCGAGCGCGTGAGCATCGTCCGCTGGCGCAAGGCGTACGTGGATGGCGTTTGCCATCTCTGAGCATCCCGTCCTCCCTCGAACGGCGCAGCCGGCGAGCGGGGCGGCGAATCCCCCCATCGATTGCAGCCTGGCGTTCGTGCCGTTTCACCGCAGTCTGGGGGGCGCGCGCGGTACGATGAGCCAGACCGACTTTCGCCCGCCCTCAGGCACACCGCTTGCTATCTCCTTGCGGCTTTCAATCAGCCCAGTCCCGGCGTGCACTTGCGCCGCTCACACGCGAGGAGAGAATCGAAATGCTGAAAATGGCTCTGTTCTTTGCTATCGTGGCCATCATCGCGGCCCTGTTCGGCTTTACCGGCGTCGCCGCGGGTGCCGCCGCCATCGCCAAGATCCTGTTCTTTATCTTCCTCGTCCTGTGTATTGCCTTCCTTCTGCTCGGGGTGTTCGTGGCGAAGAAGATCGTCGATTAGCGGTGCGGGCCGGCGCTGCCACAATGGTGGCGCCGGCCCGGCCTGCGCAGTACCCATCCAGATAATCCTGCAATACCACGCTTTACCTGCGCCGCGCTGCGTCCGCCAGCGCGCAATTTGCCTTTAGCCGTCCTTTCGCAAGCCCGTGAATCACGCGTCCTTAATTTTTTCATGTCCGAAACTTAAACAAGGTTTCATTTAGCAGGCCGTTTTCGACATGTGCCTGTAATTGCATGTCCTTAAATTCCAGGTTCCTGCTGCATCGCTGCGAACCTTGTGTATTGGACTACTAACCACACGCTCGTCCAGACACAGATTGACTTATCTTTCTACTACGGAATCGACATGAAAAAAGCGTTGTTGAATACTCTCGCGCTCGCCACCCTGGCTGCGTCGTCGATGGCGCATGCGCAAAGCAGCGTGACCCTGTACGGTACCGTCGACGCGGGGCTCGACTACATCAGCAACCAGAAGTCGTCGTCGGGTCACGGCGCCACCTATGGCATGCAATCCGGCAACGTCAGCACGAGCCGTTGGGGACTGCGCGGCGCCGAGGATCTCGGCGGCGGACTGAAGGCGATCTTCGACCTTGAAAACGGCTTCTCGACCGTGACCGGCAAGGGCTCGAACGGCGGCTATATATTCGGTCGGCAAGCGTGGGTGGGCCTGTCGAGCGATCGATTCGGCACCGTCACGCTGGGCCGTCAGTACGACGCGCTGGTGGACATGATCGCGCCGATGTCGGCGACCGGCTCGGGCTTCGGCGGCAATATCGCCGATCACCCGTTCGACAACGACAACCTGAACAACGACGTTCGCATGAACAATGCGATCAAGTTCCGCAGCGCGATCTACTCGGGCTTCCAGGCCGAAGCGGCCTACGCGTTCAGCAACGCGGGCGGCGAGTTCGCCCAGAACAGCGCCTACACGTTCGGCGCGTCGTGGAACGGCGGCCCGATCAACCTGGCCGTCGCCTACTTCCAGGGCAACCAACCGGGTTCGACCACGAGCGGCGCGCTGTCCGCCGGCACCAACACCGACAACGATCCGATGTTCGTCGCCGCACGCACGCGCACGCTGGGCGCAGGCGGCAGCTACACCATTGGCGCGGCCAAGGTCGGCGTCGTGTTCACGCGCACGATGATCGCTGCGCCCACGGAAATCGCCCAGGGCGGCTCGCTCAATACCTTCGACGCGGACTACCTCACGTTCAACAACTACGAATTGAACGGACGCTACCAGCTCACGCCGCAATTCAGCCTGGGCGGTTCGTACACGTACACCGACGGTTCGCTGAGCCGCGCGGCTGGCAATGCTTCGCCGCACTGGAACCAGTTCATGCTGCAGGCTGACTACGCGCTCTCGAAGCGCACCGACCTGTACCTCGAAGGCGTGTATCAGCGCGTCTCGGGGGCGAACGGCATCCCCGTGCTCGGCAATGCCTCGATCTACAACCTCGCGGCTTCGTCGAGCAACACGCAGGCTGTGGTGGCGGCAGGCATGCGCCTGAAGTTCTGATGATTCGGGCGCGAGCCTGAAATCAGGCAAAAATAAACGGTAAATACGGCGGTGCGAACGGTCCTGGCGACCGGCGCATCGCCGCTTTGTTTTACGCGTCTTTGCGCACGACGAGTTCAGCAAAGCCCGTTTGCGCGTCGTGTTCGCGCGAGAAACTAAAACCTGGCAGCAGCATGACCAGCACTTCCGCGGTGGTGCGTACGATGCAGCCATGCGCAACGTGGCCGCCAAGCACGCGCCCTTGTGCATCGGACACGCTCATGTGCAAATGCGCACCATCGGACGAGAGCGAGCCCGCCAGCGTGAGAATTTCGTAATCGCCGCGCAACGAGGTGGGATCATCAACGCCCGCGTAGCGCAATTCAACCGCGCTCAGACTGCCGATCCCCTGCACCACATAGGCCGCTTCCACAGGCCCCGCCGCAAGCAGGCGGCCAAGCGCATCGCGCAGATCGTCACCGGGCGACAATCTCAGGGGTAGCGCCTGCATGAACGGCTCCTTTTGGGTTGGGGACTATCAGATTACGGCGGCTGGCGGCGGCGTGCAATCAGAAGCGTAGTATTGAAGGCGTCCCGCATGTTTCGAGGCAAGTCCATGTCCCGCGCCGCACCCGTGGTCCTGTTCGGCGCGTTCGATCGCCACAATTTCGGCGATCTGCTGTTTCCCCATGTGCTCGCCCGCATGCTTGCGCCGCGCGAGGTGCGGTTTGCAGGGCTTGCTGCGCGCGATCTACGCCGATTCGGCGGTCATCGAATCATGCCGGTCGGCCAGATCGCATCCGGCGATTCAGGCATCGATCTCATTCACGCAGGCGGCGAACTCCTGACCTGCGATGCGTGGGAAGCCGCTGTGATGCTCGCGCCGCCGGAACGCGTGCAAAGGCTCATTGCTGAGGAACCTGGGTGGAAAGCGGATCCGCTCGCGTGGTCGAAAGAACACCTGGGCATTGCAGCGCGTGCGCCCTATGTGCTCGCCAAAGCGACAATGCCCGCACCACGCACGGTCTTTCACGCGATGGGCGGCGCTGGCCTCGATCGCCGTGATCAGGCCTTTCAGCACGAAGTCATCGACAAACTCAAGCAAGCGGACGAAGTCAGCGTGCGCGACGCGCTCACTCAAACCCATCTGCGCGAACATGGCATCGATGCGCAACTGATCCCCGATCCCGCAGTCATGGTGGCGGAACTCTTCGGCACGCTTATACGCACTCGCGCGACAACAGCCCCTCTACAGGCGATAGCGAACGCGTTCCCGCAAGGCTATGCAGCGATTCAATTCGATACGAGCTTCGGCGACGATGCGACGCTCGACATCATCGCGCGCGAACTCGCATGCGTGGGCAAGGAATATGGAATCGGTATCGTGCTGTTTCGCGCCGGCGCCGCGCCGTGGCACGACAAGCTCGCAATTTACGCGCGCCTGAAGCAACGCGTGGCCGCCAATACGATTTTATTCGGCTCGCTGAACATCTGGGACATCTGCGCGTTGCTCGCATCGAGCCGCGTCTATGCAGGCAGCAGTTTGCACGGCAGGATCGTGGCGATGGCGTTCGCGCGGCCACGCGTGAACATCGCGCACAGAGAGGAAGTATTGCAGCCGCCCAAGCAGGCCGCTTTTGCGGCAACGTGGGAGCCGGCAGAGATCGCCGCGAAGGCGTATGTGGAGGATCTGGCGGCAGCCATCAGCAACGCATTGCGTGCGGATACCGCATTACTGCATCAGACGGCAGACGATCTGGCACGCCGCTATCGTGCGGCATTCGCAACGTCAATGTCATAAAAGCCCTTCAAGCAGGGCCTCAAAACGCAGCCGGCCCGCCGGCGAAACATGCCTTGTGGGCACATTTCGCACGACGGGCCGGCTGTGACGCCTGCTTGCCGACGCGCGGACGAACCGGCCGATCCGCCGCACGCGCCTGTCAGCTTGCGTATGAAGCAGTCAGGCTTCGATTAGAAGCGGTGACGCAGACCAACCGTTGCAGCGACCTGGTTTTGCGAGGTCGACGGCGACAGCGTGTTGATCATGGCAACGTTCGCACGGCCATTGCCGAACGAGCCCGATGCGTGCTGGTAGATGCCTTCGACGTACACGTCGGTGCGCTTCGACAGCGAGTAGTCAGCTTGCAGCGAAGCCGTCTGCCACTTCGGATCCGTCGAACCAGCCGAGCTCTTCAGCTTGCCGTCCGTGAACGTGTACGATGCGTCCAGGCTCAGGGCCGGGGTCAGCGCGTAGCGGCCGTTCAGCTCGAAGTTGTCGAGATGCAGGTTCGTGCCGGTCGGGATCGTGAAGTTCGTCGCCGAACCGTTTTGCGAGCCAGCCAGCAGGTTTTCGTATTGCGTGTGGGTCCACACGAAGCCGACCGTTGCCGGGCCGTACGTGTAGTTCACGCCTGCACCCATGGTGCGCTGCGTTTGCGCCGTCAGGTTGAAGTTGGTGCTGTTGCCTGCGTTCACTGCGCCGCTCGCAGCGTTCGACTGGCCAACCGAGGTGTTCATCTGCAGGTACGAAGCAGCGGCGTTCAACGGGCCGTTGTTGTACGAAGCACCGACGCTCCATGCGCGGTTGTTCGAGAACTGGCCAGCGTCGTTGCTGAAGCCGTACAGGCCGCCGAACTTGAAGCCAGCGTAGTTGACGCTCGTGTACTTGACCGAGTTCTTGATCGAGAACGAGTGGTCGAGGTTGTCGTTGTCAAACGGGTGAGCCGACAGGTTGTTGCCGTAGCCTGCGCCTGCTTCCGACAGCGGCGACAGGAAGTCAACCATCGAGTCGTACTGGCGGCCGAGCGTCAGCGTGCCGAAACGGTCGCTTTGCAGACCGACGAACGCCTGGCGGTTGAACATCGTGTTGCTTTCAGCTTGCTTGCCGTTGTTCAGGTTGAAGCCGTTTTCCAACGTGAAGATTGCATGCAGACCGCCGCCCAGGTCTTCGCTGCCCTTCAGGCCGAAGTACGTGTCGGACACGGCGCCGCTGCCCTGGTTCCAGGCTGCGTGGCCGCCTGCGTTGTTCGCGTAGACGATACCCGCATCCAGCGAACCGTACAGCGTGACGCTGCTTTGTGCGTGAGCCGAAACTGCGAACGCGCTCAGGACGCCCGCGATGATCAGAGTGTTCTTCATGACTTTCCTAAATTGAATGCTTTGACTTGCAGACCGCAATGAAATGAATCCGGGTATTGGACTCATCCCGCAATCTCCGGCGAAGTTTAAGTGTCACAGACATCAAAACGGATCATTTACGTGGTGGAACAGATATTTGCGAAATATGGAAATATCGGGCTTTCGGCGCTTAAAACCTTGTCTCAAAAGGGAAAATTCGCGCCGGGATCGTCATCTGCCTGTCACACACGTGTGGCAATCACGCGACGCCACAGTCCACTTAGAGAACTTGATTATTGTCAAAACAAGCTCAATTAGGACGCAATACCCGTGCTAATATTCCGCCGTCTGAGGTAACTCCGGAACAGTTACCAAGGACTAGTGGGGTGGCCGAGTCTGCGGTCACCCCATTTTTATTTGGGCCGTGCGATGTCTCGAAAACATCCCGAAAGAGTCCATCAAGCCCGCAGATACACAAAAGCCGGCGCACCGATAATCGGCACGCCGGCTCAGGGAAAATCCGCCAGTTAATTTACAACTCGTAACGCGCGATTACGGCACATTAATCAGCGTCGTAAAGCCGGCGCGAATGCTGGCTATTAATGCGCGCCTGCCGCACTTGAAGCATCGGCGGCGCTGCGCGAAGGCCGGGTAATCCAGATCAGCGGAATGATGGCGATAAAGATGATCGCCGATATATAGAAGATGTCATTCAGGCCCATCACCGCCGCCTGTGAATCCACCGAGTTGTTGAACAGCGCATAGGCCGAATCGCCGCCCAGATGCAGCGCGCCGCGCATCGTCTCCATCTGTTGCGTGAACACCGGGTTGGTGGGGCTCGCCTGCTCCGTGAGCCGCGCGTGGTGCAGGATCGTGCGGTCGTTGAAGGCGTTGCCGATCAATGAGGTCCCCACCGCGCCGCAGAACGTGCGCGCGAAGTTCGACAAGCCGGCGGCGGCCGGAATTTTTTCGGGCGGCAGACCCGAAAGAATAATCGAGGTGAGCGGCACGAAGAACATCGCCATCGGAATGCCTTGCAGCAGTGTGGGCAGCACGATGTCCCAGTGCGAAACGTCGGTATAGAACTGCGTGCGCATCATGAAGACCGCGGCGAAGCCGATGAAAGCGGCCGTCGCGATATAGCGCGGGTCGCTACGCGGCAACAGACGGCCGATGATGGGCGTGAGAAGCACCGCGAACACGCCCAGCGGCGCGGTTGCCAGCCCCGAATCCACAGCGCGATAGCCCAGATACCCTTGCATCCACTGCGGCAGCAGCACCAGTGTGCCGAAGAACATGCCGTACGCGACCGAGATCGAAATCGTGCCGCCCGCGAAATTGCGCTGCGTGAAGAGGCGAATATCGACCACCGGATTTTCGGCCGTGAGTTCCCACACGATAAAGAACGCGAAGCCCACCAGGGCGACCAGGCCCAGCGCCACGATCAGCGGCGAATCGAACCATGCGAGATCCTTGCCCTTGTCGAGCATGATCTGCAGCGACGCCACCCAGACGACCAGCAGGAACAGGCCGACGCCGTCGATCGGCAGGCGGCGCGTGGCCGATTCGCGTTCGCGATAGATGGCCCACGTGACCGCGGCGGCGAACAGGCCCACGGGAATGTTGATATAGAAGATCCACGACCAGTTGTAGTCGTAGGTGATCCAGCCGCCCAGCGAAGGTCCGGCGATCGGGCCGACCAGCGCCGTCATCGACCATAGCGCGAGCGCCGTCGACGACTTCTGTTTGGGCCACGAGCCAAGCAGCAGCGCCTGCGAAAGCGGCGCCAGCGGCCCCGCCACCACGCCTTGCAGAATCCGCGCGCCCAGCAGCGTGGGCAGGTTTGGCGCGATACCGCACAGCCACGAGGCGAGCACGAACAGCAGGATCGAGCTGACGAACAGCTTCACGGTGCCAAAGCGCTGCGTGAGCCAGCCCGTAAGCGGAATGGAGACGGCATTGGCCGCCGCGAAGATGGTGATGACCCACGTGCCTTCATCGACAGACACGCCGAGGTCGCCCGAGATGGTCGGGATCGCGACATTGGCGATCGACGAATCGAGCACATTCATGAACATCGCCAGCGACACGGCAACCGTGCCGATGGCGAGCTTGGCGCCGCTGAGCGGGGCGAGGGATTGCGGTGCAGACATGGAATACGCGTGTGATGGACAAGGACCGGCGGCTTGGCGCGGGCCACCCGGGAGCCTGACAGAGCATGGCCCTCAGATCAATGTGCAAACACGCATCAATCACTGACGGCTTCGGCAATAATGCGCGCAAACCGCTGTGTTTTACAAACCGCCTTTTACAAACCGCCTTTTACAAACCGCCAATTAATCAGTTGTTCATATCATTCGCATCGTAAGCGGCTAACGCATCAATCGCCCCTGAAATGCACCGTGCGTCTGGCGCGCTCGTCCACGGTGAGCGAGAACACGTCGGGGCGCGCATAGTGGCCCACCACGTCGAAGTCGTAACGGGCGCGCACCAGTTCGTCGGTGTCGATCTGCGCGCACACGAGGCCCGTCTCGCCGTGCAGCGGTCCCGCGAGAATATCGCCGAGCGGCCCGACGATCACGCTGCCGCCATTGATGAGCGCACGCGCGGGGTCCCAACCCGGCACCTCGATGCCGAGCGCGGCGGGCGACGGCTGCACCTGGCATGCGCTCACGACGAAGCAACGCCCTTCGTGCGCGATATGGCGCATCGAGCACTGCCAGACCTCGCGTTCATCGACAGTCGGCGCGCACCAGATCTGCACTCCCTTGGCGTACATGGCCGTGCGCAGCAGCGGCATATGATTTTCCCAGCAGATCGCCGCGCCCGCGACGCCCGCGCCGGTCTGCACCACCGGCAGCGTGGAGCCGTCGCCCTGCCCCCAGATCAGGCGTTCGGTGCCGGTGGGCATGAGCTTGCGATGCTTCGCCACCAGCCCTTCGCGCGGATCGAAGAACAACGCCGTGCAAAACAGCGAACTGCCCGCGCGCTCGATCACGCCGATCACGATCGACGCTTCGCAACGCGCGGCCAGCGCGCCGAGCGCCTCGGTTTCGGGACCCGGCACGTCGATGGCGTTCTCGTAGTAACGCGCGAAGGCCTCGCGTCCTTCGGGCAAACGGTAGCCCAGACGCGTGCCGAAAATTTCGCCCTTCGGATAGCCGCCCAGCACCGCCTCGGGCATGACGACGAGCGCGGCGCCCGAAGCGCGGATAGCCGCTTCGAACGAGAGAATATGGTCCAGCGTGGCGGCCTTGCCTTGCGGCAGCGAGCCGATCTGCAATGCGGCGACAGTCGATTTCGGCATGGGGGTTCTCCGTGATCCTGGGTTTTCCGCGCAACGCGGCGAATCCGTATCATGGCGGGGTCAAAACCTCGCGCCCACGCGCGCCGCCACTTTCTGCTATGCATGCCAGTGATATCTCCGGCGTCGATCTGAATCTGCTGAAGATCTTCGAAGCCCTGTTCGAAGAAGGCGGCGCGAGCCGCGCCGCGATCCGGCTGGACATGACGCAGTCGGCCGTGAGCGCCGCGCTCAAGCGTCTGCGCGTACTCTACGACGACCGTCTGTTCACACCCACCGGCCGCGGCCTCGCGCCGACGGCCCGGGCGCGCGAACTCAAGCCCGTCGTCACCGGGGCGCTCGACCGCGTGCGCCAGAGCCTGGCCATCGCTTCGCCGCATCCGGCCAGCTTTCTCGGGCGGGCTGTCGCCATCGGCCTATCGGACGATTTCGAACTGGCGCTGGGCCAGCCCATCATCGCGCAGGTGGCACGGCATGCGCCGGGGCTGCGCGTGATCTTTCGGCAGACTTACAGCCAGATCGTGAGCGACAGCCTGGCCAGCCAGGATATCGATCTGGCTATCGCGGCGGGCGGCTTTGGCGCGCGCGGGCTCAGCCATCAATCGCTCGGTCAGGGCGACTATGCGTGTCTCGTCGATGCGGCCACGCTGCCGCGCGAGGGCCTTACTAAGGGCCTGGGCGCGGGCAACAGTGAGAGCAACAGCGCGCTCCTGCTCGAAGATTTCGTGGCGCGCGGGCATATTCTGGTGTCCTCGGGCGGCGTGGTCGGCATCGTCGACGAAGCGCTGGCCGCGCAAGGCCTGAAGCGCACAGTGATTGCGTCGACCACCCACTTCGCCGCGCTTCCGCATCTGCTCAAGGGCACCGGGGCCGTCGCTACGATTCCGCGCCACGCCGCCAGTGCGATTGCGGCGCTCACCGGCCTGCGGCTGGTCGAATGCCCGCTCGCGCTGCCCGCTTATCCGATCGAGCTGGGCTGGCGCGCCAATGCGCTGCGCGACGCCGCCGTGGCCCGCGTACGTGACGCCATTGCCGCCTGCTCCGATTTACTGAACGCGCCGCGCGCCTGAAAAAATATTTCGCCGGAGCGCGACGGATTTTGCCCGCCCCACCCGTTCAAGGATGACAAGGACGCACGGACTGCCACGGCAGCACCGTGCACCCGTCAACAACAACGGGAGGGTTTCATGTTTCGCACACCGCTTCAGTCTTTCCGGTCGCTGCTCGTCGCCGCCACGTTGGCGCTCGCAGGCGGCAGCGCCATCGCCCAGACCGTCATCATCGCGCCGAACGCGCCGCCGCCGCCGCGCGTCGAAACCGTGCCGCCGTCGCGCGCGGGCTACGCCTGGGACCCCGGCCATTGGCGCTGGGACCACGGCGCCTATGTGTGGGCGCCAGGCCACTGGCAGCCGGTACGCGTGGGCCACCGCTGGATCCCCGGCCACTGGATCGAGCACGGGCCGAACTGGCGCTGGGTGCCGGGCCATTGGGCCTGATCCGGCAGACAAGGCGGCAATCATGAAGACACTGCTGATCATCGCGCTGGCCGCGGCCGTCCTCACGGGCTGCATCGTCGAACCCGCGCGCCCTGCGTATTACCGGCCCGCGGTCGTCGTATATTGAACGCCAGCGAACCGGCCGACACCGCCCTCACGGCGGCGCGGCGCGAACCGACGCAGGCCCTGGGAGGGCACGACGATGAGACCCGCACGGCTGCGCCCGCGCCGCAACCGCCACAACCGGACCGCGCCTTGAACGACGGTCGGGAACACGAGTCCGCGCGCGGGCTTGCGTCGAATACGGCGCGGGCGCCCGAGATCGATGCAAAAGCCGACGCCAAAGCCCACGCCAAAGCGGACCCCGACGCGAACCTGATTGCCCGCGTTGGCGCGCGCGATGCGGGCGCGGTGCGCTCGCTCGTCCTGAACAAGCTGCCGCGCCTGCTCGCGCTCGCGACGCGCATGCTGAGCGACCGCATGGAAGCCGAGGACGTGGCCCAGGAGGCGTTCATGCGTATCTGGAAACAGGCGCCGCACTGGCGCACCGGCGAAGCGAAATTCGACACGTGGCTGCATCGCGTCGCGCTCAATCTCTGCTATGACCGCCTGCGCGGCCATCGTGAAACACTCGCGCCCGACGCAAGCGCCTTGAACGAAGAAGCCGATCCCGCCGCGCGCCCCGACGAGCGCTTCGAATCGCGTTCGCGCGACGCCCGCGTGCGCGACGCGCTGGCCGCGTTGCCGGTACGCCAACGCGAAGCCCTCGTGCTCACTTATTATCAAGTTGCCTTATACGCATGGAAGCTTTGCCACGCAAGGCGCGCAGAAGATTCGCTTCTAATATTTTTCGAAAAAAACAGGTACGATTTGACGGGGCTTTGCGGGAAGGCGATGGGGAAATATTAGAAAAAATTTTCCCCATCTAACGCTGTTCGCACAGCCTCTAGGCTGTAAATACAAAATACAGCTTAGAGGCTGTTAAACCGCTGCCGTAGGCTTTGCGACAATAGCCGCGAGACGGCTAACGACGAGATCAATGTCATGGTCGCCGAGATCGAGACCGCCTGGCCACGCCGCCGTATCGATGATGCGATGGCCGTTCGGCAGCAGGTGCAGCATCTCGCCGGGCCGGTGAATCCATCGGCCATCCAGCCGTGGATACCCGAACCAGCAATCCGCTCCGTTCCCGACGATGACAAGGCGCGCGAGCTGGCAGGCGTACGTCTGGTAATAAGCGAGGTTTGCGCCCTTCGGTGGCTCGAATGCATGCAGCGCGCCGATCTGCGAGGCCGGAAGGAACAGCGGCGTGTACGTCGCGCGCCAGCCGCCCAGAGAATGCCCTTCGACATTGAAGACCGTGCCGCTCGGCACCTGCGCCTTCGCCCATGCCCAGATGTCCGCGCAGCCGTCGAACGCGCCGCGTGTCACCTCGACCCCGCCGCCTAGCGCAACCGGGCGCGTGTCGATGTCATCCATCAGATCGCCTAGCTTGCCCGCGCTGAAGCGCGTGCCACTGATCGACAGATAGATGCCAGCCGCATCGCTCGACAGCACCGCCTGGCTGTCGCCGTCCTTGAAGTGCCCGATCCAGTGCAGCCCGAGCGCTTCAAATGCCGCGCGCGACTGCGCCGCGTCGATGACATAAGCCGCATCGGCACGGCGCGCCGCGGCAAGAATAGCCGCGAAGTCCATTACTGGCTCGCGGCAACTGGCGCGGAGGCAGCCGTCGCGGTCGATGCTGCCGACGCTGCCGCTGCGGCCACGGTCGCCTTGTACTGCGCGAGTGCGTTCTTGAGCGAGCCCTGGAACGCGCCGATCGCCGCCTTGATCAGCGCCTGGTCGGTCGAGTTGAGCGACGAGATGCCACCCACTGCGGTCTGCGCGGCCGTCGTCGACGAGTCGATGATGCTGTTGATCGACGTCAGATCGAGCGTCGAGTTGATCGTGCAAGCGAGCGTGAGATCGCCATTGAACGTCGAGAAGCCGGGCGACGCATTGAGAATGATCGCGAACGGCTGAATCGTCGGCTGGATGACGTTACAGGCGGCCGTAACAGCTGCCTGGAACTTCTCTGCCGCCTGCTGTGCGGCGACGACCGGAGAAACAGCCGTGGTCGACGTGGATCCGGGAACGGCGCAACCCGAAATCGCGAGCGCAGCGAGGCCTGCCGCGATTGCGGCAATGATCTTCTTCATGGTGGATTACCTTCGAGAGATGTGCCGCGGGCGCGGCGATGATGGGTGCTGCGTGGAGCGGGTGATGCGTGGAGCGGGTGATGCGAGGTGGTTACTGCGCCGGCGTCGCGGCGGCGCGCGAGGCAATACGGTTGATTGCCGCGTGGACTGCGACGCAGATCAGGCCGGTGACGAGCGCTGAGACACTCGCGGGAACCGGCGCGTGCGTGATCGCGCCAAGCGCCCAACTCACGACCGGCTCGACCGTCGCCGCGCTGATCGTGATGCCGCCGGTGACGATGCTGGATGTCTGATTCATCTTTGCTCCTACTTTTCGTGGTGGATAACTTCGACGGGCGAAAACTGATACCCGTCGCGCCCATATTTCTGGGCGATATAGATCGGGAACGGCAGCGCGTGAATGCCCTCGTCTTTCCCGGTGTGATGCGCTTTGCAGAGCAGCAGGCCGTTGACAGTCATGTCGTCGACGAACTGCTCCCAGTGCGTGAATGACGCCCAATCAAACGAGCGGATCGACTCGCCCCAGAAGCCCGCGAGAGCGTCGCGCTTGAAGTGCTCCCAGTCGATCATCTCGGCGAAGCAGCGCTCGATCGGGTGGTGGTGCGCCTCGAGCGGATGGCCCGATTCTTCAGCCGTTGCGTTGCAGACGAAGCAACGCGCGCCGTCGCGCGCGAGCAGTTGCTTGCGCGAGCGCTCGAACAGCGCGGTCGTCTTGCGCGGCTCGTGGCCGGGGATGTTCACTTCGACGGAAAGGGTTTCTTTCTCTTCGTGGATCTGCTCGACAGTCATGGCCGTAAACGAAAAAAGCCGCTCAATGCGGCGTATGTTTGTCACGCATAAAGTGGAAATATGCGTGTGAGGAATTTCTTACGCTACACCTGATGCAACCGGCATAACGCCGGTGCGCATTGCCTGGCACAACCGCACAGCGCGATCACCTACCTGCTTGAACCACAGCGAGTTCTGCATCTCGTCAGCGGCCACGTCCCATGCGCCTTCTTTCATCGCGGAAATCGCCTTCTCGAAGCCCAGAAACTTGGTGATGCCCAGATTGAAGGCCATGTTTGCGACAACACGCTGGCGCACCTCGCAGAGCGTTCCCCACCACTTCGCGCTCGCGTTCAACTGCGCGATCGTATTGGCCACGTCCGTGATCAGGAGCTGCGTGATCTGCGCCTGCGACAACGGGTAGGTCCAACCCGCTGGCAGCGGTGACGCGGTGAGGTTGTGGCCCACGCCGACTGTCAGATTCCCTGTGGTGTCTTTGTAGGGCACGGTGCGCACGCCCTCATCTCGGCGCAACTCCGTATAGAGAAGCGTCAGAATCATGATTCCCCCGGCCAGCGGCCATGCAAGAGCGCCCAGATCGCAGCGGCGATAGTGATGAACGGGCCGAACCAGATGACGGCCTTGCGCACCACACGCCCCGTCGCCGTGAAGAAGCTGATGCCGCTCTTCGCCATCTTCAGAAGCTCGACGAGCTCTTTCGTGTTTGATTCGACGCGCAGCGTGACCGCTGTGTTGTTCGCCATCTCAAGCTTGTTTTCCGCCATGTACTGCTCGAAGTTCGTCATGCGGGACTCCATTTCGAGGCGCCACTGTTGGTCTGCAGCGCGCCTATCGATCAGTTCGTGGCTCAAAGAGATCCCCGGAGAGAGCGACCGCTGCGACGGCGGCCGGAATAAAAAAAGCCGCCCTAAGGCGGCTAGTGCTAGATTTCCTGTTCTAAAACGCATTTCCATCAACGGGGTATGCGTTTTGGATTTCCGAGACTAACTATGGGGTACATCGTGGAAGAACAAGAAAACAAACTTTATATGCCCGTTTTCGATTGCCTGATGTGGGCGAAAGCCACGCTTGAAGTCGGAAACAAGTTGATTGTTCCGAAGATGGTCCCGCGCGATGAATCTCGCATCAACGAGCACTTCTTCGTGATCTCGATCATGAAGCTGAGCAACTGGTGCGACGTTCTTCAAGCCCTAGACGATCGGTTTTCGGAACCCTGCAAAATAATCTCCGACGTGGTCACTGAGGACGTAAAGAATGTCAGAGACATGCGCGAACACGATGATGAATACCTGCAGGGCAGCGGCCGTCGAAAAGACAAATTCATGTTCCAGGCCGAAGACTTCAGCTCAGACGCAAGTGCGACAATAGCGCGCGACGGCGAATACTTGATCGGCGGCCGTGTACACGTGCAAAAATTGATGGATGCGGCTGGTCGCTTCACCGCTGCGGTCGAAGCTTTGCTTGAAGACGTGGGGCTCGGCTGGATGAAAAAGCGATAGCCCAAATTTCTTGACACATAGGCCGAATCGGCCTACCTTATCGGACAGCGGCTGCACTCCCGTGCGGCCCACCATCCGATGAGGAAAATATGATCCATCTCTTTCGCGCCCATCGCGGCGCCGGAAACGCTCGCCATGCTTTATCACCCGCCTTCGCCGGAAGATCTGGCGCGTCTCAAAGAGGAGCTAGGACTCAGCAGCGCGCAGATGGCGAAGTTGTTCGGCCTGTCCGGTGGGCGGCATTGGCGCAAGTACACGGGCGGCGAGCAGCCGCAACCGATCAGCCCACTGCCGCTGTTCTTCGCAATGGCGCAACTCGAACTGGACGCCGAGACCATCGAACGGGTCCTGCAACGCATGCGCCACATCGGGGCGACGATCGATTTGAACGCCGATTCCCCGGTGCCGGATGGAGAGCAGCAGCCGTAGCGATGGCGCTCGGCTGTGCTGCGGTCTCGCAGGCTCACGCTGATAGCATCAGCGACTACATCAAATTCGAAGCTGGTTTCGGCTTCGGCGTCGCCAAGGATATGGGTGACGGAGTGTGGGTTCAGGACGGCGCACCCGACAACCGCGAGAAGCTGACCTTCCCCGCGCTCCTCGCCGGATTCACCGGTCCCCTCTGGGCGAGTGGCCCATGGGACGTGAGCTGGCACGTCGGTTACACCTACCTTGGCGAGCAGCGCGCCTCCGTCATGGGTGTCCCCGACGATCAATACAACCCCAAAACCCATCAGATCGTGGACTATGGCGGCGAGCGCTATAGCCCTTTCAATGGCCACGGTCATCTCCAGGGCATTCCGGCCACGCTCGACGTCGGCTACACCTACCGCGGCTGGCGACTTGGCACCGAGGTCGGCGCGTGGGTCTACTGGCAGACGTGGCACGAATCGCTCTACGACCTAAGCGGTCAATGGGACGATCTCTCGCACAAGACCGTCGCGCAAGTCGGTTTTGTCGCAGGCGCATCGATCTCGCGCGGCCCACTTTCGCTGTCCTATCGATACTACCAGGTCAGCCAGAAGTGGAATCCCTATCCCGGACTTGCGACCGGGGCACATGTGCTAATGCTCAGGTACCGTTTCTAACGATCAATCAGGTTACGCCGGAAGTCGCTGGGGCGACCAGCACCCCGTTTTCAACGGTGTAACCTGGCATCGCGACAATTTGTTCCAACTGCTCCTGTTCGATCTCTAGTACTGCTTGAGTGGTCGATACCGGCCCAGAGCAAAATGCGACGATCTCTCCGGTCGAGATCACATACGTCACTGATGCCATCTATCGACCCTCCTTCAGGGCGGCGATTTCCAACTTCATGCTGTCCATTTCACGAAGCAACTTTCGCAGCACTGCCGCGTGAATGGGAATGATCTGCTGGTAATCGACGTGCAACTCGGCGTTCGCTGGCGAAACGAAGCCGTCGTCATCAACCATCTCTGCGAGTTCGTCAACATCATGGGAAGTCAGCAACTGCATGAACCGACCATCAACGGCCTTGCCAACATCCTGCGCAATGAAACCCGCCTCGGGAGTGCCGCGCTTGAGATAGGTCTTGGGTTCCACCGTGCGAACAAACTTTTCCGCATCGTTTTCACTCAGCCCCTCGATCTGCGTCTTGATACGAATATCGGACGTGGTCCAGAACTGACCGGCCATCGAACCAGACGTCGTATAGAAGCCACATCCGAGAGAGCTTGTTGTCGTGGAGTTTCCTGCTCCTGTGTTATTCAGATAGCCGAAGGTGGACGCACTATGACTCACGGAACCCGTTGAGTTAACGGCGCCACCTACTGATAGAGCCCCCCCAAAGGTAGATCCCGCGCCCGATGTATCGAGGCCGCATGCCCCAGCAACAGTCAGCGTACCGCTCATGTTGATCAGACCGGCAAACACCGCGCTGTTTGCCAGAGTCAGTGAGCCTCCATTTATTACGAGGCCGCCCTGGACGTTTATACCCCCAGCAGAAACTGCAATTCCGCCGCTGCTTACCGTGAGGTTAGTGACTGTTGGCGACGCTTTGGGGGCGTACGACGTAAGCGCAGTTGTCATCTGCCCGTACTGCACAGCATGCAAACCCTGTGTAGCCGGAGGAACCTGCTGCGCACCACCTGCGCATTCCATGAGCACACATATGGGATTGCCGCTGTTCACACCAACAATCGTGGCATGGACAAGAATGGCCATCGAGCCAGCGACGAGTTCGCCGCCCTGCAGCGGCTGCAGGCCCAACCCATAGATCGGAATTGCCGTGAGGCCGTCGGGGGCATACGTCGACGCGCCCGTGTTCGCATAGCCAATCTTCACGACCTGCACGACCCCATCAACCCAAGTGCCCGACACGAGTGGCGGCGTATTCACGGCGGTATAGACGTTCGCTGCGCCAGTGTCCGTGAGCACAACGGTGTTTTGGCCGATACGCTTGATGGCCGACAGTACCTGGTTGTAGGTCGTCTTGCTCAGCGGGATACCCGCGCCCAGTACGACGTTCACGAGCTCCATCATGATCATATTCATGAAGTCAGCATCGAGAATCGTCGCAGGCACTCCGCTTACAGGATTGCCATTTGTGAAATAGCCCTGCGTGCCTGCGGCGGCAGGCGCCGGCAGCGAACTCGCTGCCGTGGACTGATCAGTCTGGAACATTCCGGCTCCAAAAGCAAAAAGCCCGCTCTTGGCGGGCTCAGAAAGAGAAAAGCCGCCCGGAGGCGGCATAACGATTGATGCACTACTTAGCTTCTGGATTCCACGTAAGTTGAGATTTTGGCCACCAATACGGTGCTAATCCAGAGGGTTGGTACTGATCTTGAGGGGTATCGTCGGACTGAAATTCTACCCCGACGACATCTCCAATATCGCTTTTCGCGTTCTTACCCTTGCACGTGATAGTCATAACGCGCTCCCCATTCTCTTTTAGGAGCGTCTTTTCACGCATGGCGCTTCGACAGTGAATCTGTACGGATACTTCTGGTTGTGGGACGTTAAACGCAAAAACACTGATACGCGAATCATCTGAACTTGATTGAATTCGTGTGTCCAGCCCGATAGGCGTCCCCCAGTCTAAATCTTGAGCGTAGAGGTTTGAACATAGAATAACGAGTACCAGAGCGATATATTTCATGTTATTTGCCCAGTTCGATTTAGTAATCAAAGGCATACCATCCACTTCCGTTGCAGGCGATGTACGCTGTGTTTGATCCGCCGCCCGCAGTGACTTGTTGGTGCCAAGTTGTGATTGCTGCACTCGCATCGGTTATAAAAGCGTGCATACCTCTTGTTCCCGATGCGCAAGTAGGCAATGCCGAGAATGTGGTTGGAGAAAGCTGGAGCGGGACGTTGGCGGAAACAGACGCGGCAGCAACCGAGAGAGGCGAAGCCGCGCCGTTGTAAAACTGAAGGTTGCCGGAGCCATTGCTGATCAAGTACCACGTCGTTCCGGTTGTTGTGTTATGTACGCCGAGCGCTGGATTCGCATTTCCATCAACGATTATGTTGTTCGCGCTTGCGTGGAGGTTTTGGCTAGTGTCCGCATACACCGAGACCGGCATCTGGGTGCCAGACGCGTTGTACGTCATAAAGTACATCGGCATTGATGCCAAAGCGCTCGACGTGTACGCCGCAGATGCCCCAACAATGATTGCCGCCGTTGAGGCGGACCCATCGTCAACAGTGAGACCAGTTTTCCACGGTTGAGTGCCGGTGATGTTTTTATTCTGACCTACATAGAAGGCATTGAATTGCCCAGTCGGCTGCGTTTCCGCGTAGACAATAGAGGCAACCCCAGCAACGTTACCTGTGGGCTGCGCCGTTCCAACTTTATAGAGCGATACATCAGCCTCAATTGACCAGAGCTGACCTACATTCAGGCCTTTTCCGTAACCGCAATTTGTCGTGCTATGGTTTTCGCAGTTAATGGCTTCGGTGTTCAAGCCATATGCAGAAGCGCCACTGGCTAGTATGCCGGATTCACCGTATAGACCAACGGCATCGCGAAGCGTATTGCTGGTTTGCGCATAGCCGGAAACGCCGCTGTCAAAAATGTGCGCGCCGGTCACCGACCCACTCGGCGAAGTCACCGCACCGACGACGCCATTGATCTGGTATCCGACGCCAGCATACTGATCAGAAATCGGAAATCCGCCGATCACCGAGCGAAAATAGTCGGTAGACGTCGACAACCCTGGATATGCATTCGAGACAGCCTGATTGCTGCTCCATGTCACGCCTGTATTGAGCAGCGGTAAGGCCGCACCGCTCGTACCGATAGGCAAATTCGCAGCAGGCAACACTCCTGTCACGCCGGTGGTCAGCGGCAACCCTGTCGCGTTCGTCAGGACGGCCGACGATGGCGTGCCGAGATTTGGCGACGTGAAAGTTGCAGATCCACTGACCACCAGACTCGGCACTGTCAGCGGCCCGGTAAGCGTACCTCCTGCTATCGGCACATAGAGCGAGAACTGGTTGTTGAGCTGCGCAGCCCCGAGAATCGTCCCAGGCGTGAATTGCGCACTCGTGGTCAGCGAAACAAGCAGCAACGCGATGGCAGCGAGAATTCGTTTCATGGTTGGATATACAGTCCAGGAAGCGGCACTATGCCAAAGATGATTGGCCGAGGATGAAAGTCAGATCCAAAGCCCCGGTTTCACCGTACGCAAAATTGAGATATGTGTGCGCTGGTTTGATGGTTCTAAGCTCGCATTCGAGCACCGCACTACCCCAGCTAGCGAGCGCTTGTCCCACGTATGACTGCCCGGTGGAAAAATACGTTACCGTCTGCGCCGGCGCGTTGATGCGCCACGTAAAGGCCCAATCCTGCGTTCCTAAAGCCGCGCCGATCGACTGCTGACCAACCCGGAACGGCGTGAACTCGGTTACCGTGACTTCGAAGCCAAGCGCTTTCGCAAAAGCCGTGTAGTACGGGATCGATTGGCCGCCGCTATTCGTCAGACGCGCGACGACCTGCTGCTGCCTGCCCTGCAGCGTCGGCGATTCGCCTGCGCATGGATCCGGAAGACCAAGCGTCGATTCCCACTCAGGCAGTAGCTCGACCGATGTAGCAGGAAACGCATCGACGAGAAGCTGGTTATTCGCTGCCGTATGCCGCTGCCATGTCGGCGACAGCCCAGCGATCACCTGCGCCTGAACGGACGCCGGATCGCGCGGCCACACCAGCCCGCGAGGCATCAGCGCATGAATCGCTGAGGCGAAATCGCTCGCTGCATAGTTCGGTGCGGCCATTTACGCGTTCCACGTGATATTTCCGAGCACCGGAAGCTGGCCCAAGGTGCCCTGGATGTTTCCGGTCGGCGTCGTGATCACGAAGCCGGTCGTGCCGGTAATTGCCGCGATCGCCGACTCGATGTATGAGAGTGCAATCACTCCATTCGTCGTCGGCTGGGCATTACCGGTCGTCGTGCCGATCGGATTGCCGTACATCGCGAGCACGCCGGCGATTGCTGACGTCACCAACGCCTTCGTCGCAGCGCTCCAGCTTCCGGTTCCAGCAATCGTGAAGTTCACAACCTGCTGACTCGGCGCGCACACATAAACGAGCGCGGTCGCTGGACGAAGCGGGTAGATATAGTTCGCGATGGTCAGTTGGTCGCCAGTCGCCCCAACGCCGCGCCATTCGCTCGTCGCGACACCGTTTGTGCCGACCGGGAATCCATTGTTTAAGGACTCCGCGCTATCTAGCATCGCATACACGACCACGGTGCCCGCACCGAACCCGTTAGGATTGCACCACGCGCGCGTGACGCCGCTTACCTCTTTCGCCCACGTAACATAGTCCGGCACCGCTCCGCCCTGCGGCGGATTCTGGTACGCAAACAGCATCCGCGAGCGCAGGCTGTCATCTAGCTCAATGTCCGCGCCACCAGTGAATGCCGCCGTCACCGACCCGGTCGACGAAATCCCTGCGATCGAGGTGGCCAGCGTCATCACCGTGCCAACCGCGCAATTACCGAAGGCACCCGTCAGGCCCGTCGGGTCTGCGTTCGCCTCGGCATTCACGGTCACCGAATTACCCGAGACGGTGCCGAGCGAGGTCGTCGTGTACTGGACGCCGTCGCCGCGCGTAACGAGCGTGCCAATCGGGATCTGGTAGCCGTTCGTGCCCGGGAACGTGATTTGCCCCGGCGTCACCGCGCCGGCCTGCGTCGCGGGCTCGCGATAGATGTTCTTGAGCGCTGCCCATGCCTCCAGATACTCGTCGGTGGCAGTGAACGGGTTCGACTGGAGCGCAACCCAGTCGGTGTATCCATACTGCGAATTGGCGAGGCCTGCGAGTGCGCGGCCGAGCACATTTAGGCTCGAAAATCGCAAGAGCGGGTCCGAGCCGGCCGGGCTCACCTGCAGATCGGCTGCTACCTGCGCGCGGATCTGCGAGAGTGTCGGTCGTGCGTAAGGCATCTCAATTTATCCCCGACCAGGCCCAAGAGTACTGGCCCTTCGAAAGTATCGTTCCCGTCGGCGAATACGCGACGATCGTTGCACCCAGCATTCCCCTGCGCACCCACTGCGTAGTGATGTCGAATTTCCCGACAACACCATCGTCGACCATCCATTGCAGCGCTTCCGCCAGATAGTCGTACGCAAGCTGCAAAGTCTGCGTCGTCTGCTTAGCGCGCTTGAGCAACCACATGCGCGAGCCGATCGGCACATCGTCGTCCGCCCACCAGCCGCGCGGGTCGTTCGTCCCGTCGGGAATGACGTCGCCGGATTGCGCCATACGGTCCGTGAAGATGCTGATGAGGATCGCAGTCTCGATGTCGTTGCCTGTCGCGAGGACAGGCCCGTTCATCGTCCAGTCGCCGCGGCTATTCGCCGAGTCCCATGAAATTGCGATGTCTGCCATTGCGCTCGGCATAAAAAAGCCCGCGCGCGGCGGGCTGTGTCATGTACTCGACGAAAGCTAGTTCGCCATCTGGTTCGAGGTGCCCGGCGCAGCCGGCACGTAATGGTTGTGACCGTTGACCGCGCCATTCGGCAGATTGATGTCGGGCGCGGTGATCGGTGCCGTGAACGTCGCGGTGCCCATCGTTCCACTTGCCCCACTCTGGCCGATGTTTCCGTTGATCTGCACGTTGCCGTTCAACACGATGGTCGGCGCATTGACCGTCAGCGTGCCTCTGGCATTGCACGTCACATTCTCGGCATCGTTCACCACCACGTTCTGGCCTTTCGCCTCAACGATGATTCCGCCGTCCGCAGTCAGGTAGACCTGCTTGCCATCTTGACTGTAGATCATTGATTCGCCAGCCTCTAGACCGGTCGGCCTAGACGATTGGTGATTCGTTCCGATCACAGCGCCGGCAGACCGCTCACCTGCGACATGGAGCGCAATCACATCCGAATCGATCGGCGGATTCGAAGTGAAACCGAACTCGGCGACGCGATACCGATTGTCGGCAGTTTCAAGTCCATTCATTTGGACTTGAATGACTTGCACAACGCCAGAGTCATTGACGTACTTCACGCGGCCGCGCCCGACGATCGAATCGACGTTGCGGCGCATACGGTAATCCGGCACCGAGCTCATGAATTCGCTCCGCTCACAGTGTTGATGTCGGGTGCAATCGGATAAAGCGTCACAGGTTCCTGGTAGAACGCCTGCGGCGGCATGATCGTCAGGTCCGCGCGCGTGCCCTGCTCGTTTCGCAGATACGTGACGTCGGCGATAAGCCACGTCTTCGGCGTGAGCTTCAAACCCGGCAGATCAATATCGACGAGCGTGTTTGGCTCGTAGAGCGTCCCCGACGAGTCGCGCCAACTGTCCGTCGAAAGGCGAACTTGCATCGAGCGGCCCATGCGCGCCGCAAGTTCCCAGTTGGCACGCTGCTGCGCGACCGTTGAGCCACCTGCGACGTTTTCCGACACGATCGCGCGATAGCGCAGCCGCGGCACGCCAGGATCCGTGACGTGCGCGATGAGATTGCCACCGTCGCCGATGTCCTGAAACGTATCGAGGCCCTGATACACCGCATCGTAGTCGGAGAAGCGACCATCCATGCTGTACATGCCGCCGGCAGACGTTACGTTCACGCCCTCTGTGAATCCGCTCGACGCCTTGCGCGTACCGATCGAACCGGAACCGGCGCCGCCGTTCGCGAGGAGCAAACTGCCGTCGGGCTGGTCGTAGAGCAACAGCGCGCGATAGCGGCAGATTCGCTCGAGCACCTCATACACCGGCTCGCCGACCATGATGTTCAACTGCGGGATCGGATCTCCGATCGCCGTGCCAGAAGCGACATTGACGTCGATCCCATAGACAGCGCACAGTTGCTTGGCGATCTGGTCGACCGTCAGGTTGAGCAGTTGCCCCCCAGTCCACTTCGCCGAGCAGTCGACAAGGTCCTGACACTTGCTGCGCCCCGTGATCCGGATCGTGTGCTCACGCGCGTTGTAGCTGGGCAGGTAGCGATCGACAAACCCGGTCAATACGACGTCGGAGCCGAGCAGCACCTGCACCAGGTCGCCTGGCTGCACGATAACCTGCGAGACGCCTGGATATGGCTCCGTGAACGACACCTCGAAGTCTGATGGGCAGCGTTCGATTCCGCGCGAAACCCGCAGCGACGTCCATCCGGTGATGTCGCGCCCATTCGAGGCGTAATATGTCGGCTCGCCAGCAGACGGATTCGAATCACGGGTGCATGTAGAAACGCGAAGAGTAATTTCGTCCATATACAAATCGGGACCAACCATGTCAAATCTGAAGGGCCTCGGCGCCGTACTGAGCATCGGGATCGCCAATATCGCGCACGCCGCCGTCACCTATTCGTACACAAACGTACCTGTGGCCGTGATCTGCCCTACCCCCGGCTTGACTGCTTACCTAGAAAGTGACCAATCTCCGCCTCACTTTTCTGCCGAGTGGAAACATGAAGCTGGCGTTGCACACTGCAGGTCGGTTAAGAGCGACAGGCCGCTTATCGTCACCAAGATCGGCGAAACAACATTCCGCGGCCACGTGTATCCAATGGCCGAGATTTTCCCGGCCGGAGTTGTCATTTCAGCCGATGGGTTCGGTGGGCCCTACTACATCAGCTCGACTCGTATCAAAACTGCCCCATCGGCTGCTCAGGTCCGCGCAAATCTGAAATCACTTAACCCGACGGTAGTCCACTACTTGACGGGTGGCATCGATAGCCCTATCGGATCTTCAGCCCCTTCGCAATGACCTTCAATTGGACAGCGCCTTGAACGTCGTCGGCATGAAGGCCGGATGAATCGGCGCGACCTGCTGCACAAGCTGCTGCTCGCGCGTCGGATCGCGGTAGATGCGGTTTGCCAGCACCAACGACGGCAGCGACGCATTGAAGGTGAACGTCGCGATCGATACGAGGTTCGCGCCGCGCGCCTGGAGATCGGCGACGACAGCTTGCCGAAGTGCCCGAAGCGCCACGTATGAGTCGTCGTCGCCAGCGTCGCCAGCAACATCGGACTCGGCATCAATCAACTCAACGGCCGCGCCGAGCACCGAATCCGCATCCTCCTGCGATGACGGCTGATATGTCGTCAATGTCGTCGCAAGCTGCGCGAGCGCGTATCGCCGGAGCAGCGCCGCCATGGCCGTCTGCATGGTTCCCATCGCCGCGCCAATCTGGCCAGCCGGCACGACGGCCGAGGGCGAGTACTGCGCGAGCGTGCTCACGAGACGCACCGCATCGGCAGGCGCCGTCGCCGCAGCGGCTACGGCAGCTACGTATGCCTGAGCGGCCTCGCCGAGGGTTGCGGAATCCGAAGGGTTCTGCGCGGCGGCCTGAAGCGCCACGCCTTCCGCTAGAACCGACGTACGCGCGGCCGACGAAGCCGACAACAGATCAGCTGCTGTCGTGTTTGTCGAAGCCTGCTGATTGCTCCCGGAGATGCCGCTATTGCCGCCGCCGAACAGGCGCCCGAAGTTTCCCGCAAGCGTGGACACTGCGCCAATTATGCGCTTCACGTCGTTGATCGCTGTGACGCCGATCTGGTACCAGCCCACTGCTGTAGAAACCGCTTGCTGCACAACAGCAGCTCCAGCGGCAATTGAAGTTGCCGTGGTCTTTACAAAATCTGCTAATGCAGCGATCCCTGTCAAATTGGCATTCTGCGCGTTCGCGGCACCGGTCGAAACTATCGCCGTCGGGAAAAGACGATTCCCCGAGACAATCAGCGTCAGCCTGAACTCGAAGGCTCGGCCCAAATCGCGCCGCTCTATCGTTTCCACACCCAGGCAGCAGACGTTCTGCACGGTGCCGAGCGTCGGATGCACGAGTGTTTGGCCACCAGCCGTCTCGCAAATGGAGAGCAACGCCTTGCGCTGAGAGATAACGTCGCCGCCCCCGGTGATCAGATCACCCTCAACGAGGAAGCCGAGCACCTCGAACTGGCGCGGGCGCTTGCCCAGATCCTCGACCCATACGTCGTCGCGAAACGGATACGTGTGGATCGAAGTCTTTCGGCCGGCGGCGGTCCGGATCGACTCGACACCGAACTGCAAGTTGCCGTAGCTCGCCTTGTCGAGCCGCTTGAACCAGTCGCCGGTGATCAGGGTTGTTGCATCGCCGATCGCGGACGCGAGGCCGCCGATGCTGCCGGCGACGTTGACGGCATCTGTGATCGTGCTCAATCAAACCTCCTAGATACCGTCGAGCCGGTAGTTCACCTTCGTCGGCAGATAGCTGCCATCTTGCGTTTTCGCCTCAGGTCGCACGCCGGGAGGCACGTTGTCGAACGTTACGTGCAGCGTGTTTTGCTGCATCTGCGCAACCCGAACGTCGTGATCGTCCGCTCCAGAGCTGGGCGAAGCAGTCGCCGAATCCGATTGGCTCTGATCGCCACCCGGAACTTGGGACGACGAATTCTTACCGGTCAGACTCGCATATACGCGATCGGCATAGGCCTGCCGGTTCGCGATGTTCGCCTCGGCCGCCCCTGGCCGCTCAAATTCGCGAGCCTGAATCTCGGCCGCCTGCTCCGGGGTTTTAGCCATACGGATTCGCTGGTCGGCCTGGCGTTCCGTGTGCTGCATTTCCCACAGATAGAAATCGGTCTGTTCTCCGAATGTCCCCTGCTCGACCCGATGGCCGAACATCTTTTCGAACTGTTTCGCTCGGTCCTTTCCCCACTGAGCGATACCGGCATGGCCACTCGAATTGACGACACTCGGGTCGAGTCCGCCGTTTTCTTGCATCAGACTTCCGATCTGCCCAGCCGCTTGCGCATCGGTGTAGCCCGCAGCCTTGAGCCGACCAAAGAGATAACTTTGACGGTCTGCGATAGCGGCGTTCGGCGCGTTCGCGGCGGCGCGGCGTTGACCTACCGGGTCGCCGTCCCATGTATTACTCTGCTTACCTGCGAGGTAGTCCGACTCGCCGGTGTTCAGGTTTTCCGAATGCAGCAGGGCCAGAATTCCCGCAAGCAGTGGTGCAGAAGCAAGCGTCGCAAGCGCACCCACTGCGGCCGGAATAGTCACGGTGGTTAGACTCGTCAGCGCGCCTATCATCGACAGGACACCAGAAATCGGGCCCGCAAATGTAATAGCCGCGATTGCTATAGCAACGCCCTTGATGCCGCCGATCGCGTCGTAGAAGGCGCTGGCCTTCGACGCGACAGAATCCCAATCAATCTTTGAGACCCAATCGACGAAACGCTGCACGGCCCCTGAAATTTTGTCGGCGATGCTTGCTCGGTTCTTATCCAGCCATTGCGAGATGCCTCGGACGACAGGATCCAGCACCGGGATCAGAGACGAGCCGATACTGTTACCGAGCCCCTCCACTGATCCGCGCAGATCGGAAATGTCCTCGTTGAACGCCTTCGCCTTCGCGATTTCCGCATCCGTTGGCACCATACCCTGCCGGTAAGCGCGCGCCTTGTCGGCGCTCCACGCGCCCTGCTGGATCATGGGCAGAAGGCCACCCATACCGAACGTGCCCGCTGCGTCACGCTGCGCCTCGACGGAATGCTGCCCCTGAATAGCCTTCAGAAGACGCATCTGCGTCGTGTAATAGTCGACGGAACCGTCCTTATTGCGCGCGATTTGGACGCCCATTTTCTGGAGCACCAGAAGCGCGTGCGGATCAGCTCCGTTCGCCGCACCGCGAATCGCCATTTGCGATGCGCTCATGCTTGAATCGAATTCTTCCGCCGACACTCCTGCGCGCCGCGCGGCGACGTGCCAGGCCGCGAGGTCCTGCGCGTTCATGCCAAGCAATTTCGAGGTCTTATTCAACGTGAAGCCGAACGATCCAAAGCGCACAGCAAGAGCCGAGAGGCCCGCGAGCGACGCGGCACCGCCTATAGCAGTCAGGCCGGGAATGATCTCGACAATCTTGTCGACAACCTTGCTCGCCGACGTTGCTGCGGCCCGAAAGCTTTTTTCCAGCTTCCCGACGCTGCTTTGTCCGAGATCACCGAGTTTAGTCAAGCGCTTTTGTGCCTTGTCCACGGGCTCCGTCACCGTGCCTAGCGCGGCCTGAATTTTCTTGACTGTCGCTGTCGCCGCATCATCGGCGCGAATGCGAATGACGAACTCTTGAGCCAAGCCCGACTCCTTATTTCATTCTGGTACCTTGGTCGGCCCACCACTTCACCTCACGCCATGTGAGGCTTCGGGTTTCGCTCGGCTGCCACCCATAAAATTTGGCAGTCACAGCCACCACTCGCTCCCAGTCTACTGGGAGCCCGCGTCGTTTCCCTCGGGGTCGTCCTGTTCCGGCGGCGTAATGAAACCGATCATGAAGTCCTGCGCCTTGTAGAAGTCGCGCACGCCGACGCGATCGATCACGGGGAGCGGGACACCGGAGACGATCGACACGAGAAATTTCATCGAGTCGATCGCGTTTTCCTTCTGCGTCTTCTTGATGAACTGGCTGAGCTGCGACACGTTCGGCTCGCACAGGGTGATCTCGGTATACACCGTCTCATCTCCGCCGCCACCGAGCGTGATTGGCTTCGCAAGCTCGATCGTCATTTCATCCGGAACCGGCAAGCCGGTCTGATTGATGATTGCGCTCATGCTTTAGCCCACGCTGACGGTTTGTTCGGAGACCTGCGGACCTTCGAACTTGACGTCAAACTTCGCGTCCTCCGTGTCCACTTCCTGCACGTCGGTCGTGCCCATGTTCCGGCCGGTGACGATCTTGCCGTTCGCAAGTGTCCCGATTACGGTCGCATTGCGCATAGCGTTGAACGCCGCGACGGTCAGATCGCCCGCATCCCGGATCGACATCGAAATCGAACCCGTGACCGGCGCCTCTTTCCAACCGTGAAACCCGTCCTGACCCACCATGGCTTCGCGTTTGACGGTCGACGGCGAGTACTTGAGGCTCCCCTCGAGTTGGTACGTCACGCCGTCGACAGTGATCTGCGCAACACCGGCAATAAGATTACTGGACATTGAATGCCCTCCTGAAATGAAAAACCGCCCGAAGGCGGTTCTGCTTGAATGTCTAACCCCATAAGAAGCTCGGGTATCAACCTGTTCGACTTGCGCAAATTCTCAGTTGCAGGAATAACCCGGAGGTTGTGCGGAACGTGCAGCCCGCAGACCAATTTCCCGCGTATAGGAATGATGTGATCAACGTGATGCAAGATTCCCGTCTCCTTCGTGAGGCGGTTAGATTCCTTGTATTTCGCATGAATCTCAAACAAATCTGCCCACCTTGGAGTCGCGCGGGCAACCTCTTCGCGCCTTCTAGCGCGAAGTTCGGCGGTTTTCCCGGGGTTCGCCTTACTCCACTCCCGATACCGCTCGAGGTGTCTCGCATACCGAATCGGATCACTCAACTCACGGCGCTTGGCATCCCGCGACAGCTTGCGGTCATATTCAGGATCACGCCGGCGTCTCGCCAAAACCTGCTCGGATGCGCGACGGACTAGCTTATCTCTATTGCGGTTATAGAAATCTTTGTACGCAGCGGATGCGCAACTCTTGCAATGCGCCGCCAGTCCATCTTTAGTGTTCTTGTTCCGACTAAACGCGTCGGCCGCAACAGCATGAACCTTCTTGCATTTTGAGCACAGCTTCGAGCCAGCATTCATAGTCGAGACTGAATAACGAGAATTTGGCCTCCGCATGCACGGATATGAAGGCGAACGGATGCAACTCCGCTAGTTCAATCGGAACTGGACCAGCGTCGCGAACGTGCGCATCTGATTGACCGGGATGCCCGGCCACAGAATGTCTAGCCGGTTAGGATTCACGGTGTTTTTCTGCACGACGAGCGCGTCGTTGAACGTTGCCGCATCCTGCACGAACCCTGCGTCGACGCGCTCGGCATACAGCGCGCGAATGTCGGCGGCGATGGTATTCGGCGTGACGAGGTTCGACCCTGAGGCTGGCTTCGAACCATTGTCAGCCAGCTTGCACCGCGCATATTTCGATGTCAGCATCGACTGGAGCGTGCGGATTTCCAGCATTAGCTGGAACATCGTTTCGACTTCGAGATAGCTATCGTCGGCGACGCCCTGCGAGTTCTCCTGATACGTCGTGATGATGTTCTCGGTCTGCACCGTGCCATCGGCTTGAACGGTGAAAGTCGAGATTCCGTCATACAGCAGCGTCTGGCGCTGGCTCGAAATGAACTGATTCGCGACCGGAGGTGCCAGGACGCCTTGTAGCGGCAAGTACTGCAAAGGGACGCCCGGATCCGCGCGCACACTGACTGCCGCTTGCGCACATAGTGCTGCCGCCCAAATCCAGCTCGGCGTCGGACTGCCGTAGAAGCCAAGGATCGTTTCGTGCTGGTTATTGCGCGCCAAGCCGAGCGTCGTCTGCGAGGCGAAAGTGCCAGCATAGGCGCTGAATGCATGACCATACAACTGCTCGAGCCAGCTCCAACGCCCTGTCTGGTCGTTGAGCAGCTGCTTGACCGCATCAAGCGAGGTTGAATCGGTATATGGGTTGGCGATGAAGTCAAACGTCGTATTGCCGAGATTGCCGAGCGCTGTGGTGAGCGTCGGATTCACCGCGCCGCCGGCCATCGCGGTGATCGTGTACGCCAAACCCGCTGGCGTCACTTCACCGTTGACCGTGCCGTAGTAGTTCATGCGGATGTCGATTTCGTTTCCGCACAGACCCTTGTTATCCGCAGTGAGCGTCACAGTGCTCGTGCTCGCCGAGGCAGTCACGGGCATGTTCGCGATCGCATTGATCGCAGCGGTAACAGCCGCTGCGATAGATGCCGTGGTCTGCGAAGCAGTCACAGGCACCGATACGAGTATGCCTGCGATGTAGAGCGCGATGGTGCCAGCCGCCGTAGGCGCGGAGGTAAACGCGATCGACCCTGCTGCGGCGGTCGCCCCTGCAGCGTCGGCGAGCGGCAAATACCAGACCTCGCCGAAGCTATCGTTCAGGCGATAGGCGTTCGCCATATTCGCGAGCATCGAGCTCGCTCCGCCTTGGGTCGCAGCATCGCCGATACCGCCTGAAATGACGGGCACATTAGGCGTAGCGATACCGGTCGAAGTGATCTGCCCGATGATCAGCGCGCGCTGATTCGACTGCGCAGTGTTGGCCTGCGAGTTGTCGAGCTCGAAAAACGCGCCCGGCAGCCGAAGAGTCGAGGGAATGACCTTAAACGGAACCGTGCTCATTCCTTTTCACCGTCCTTCGCAGCAGCCGTCGCAGCGGAGGCCTTTGCGGCGTCCATGCGCACGACGTCACCGTCGTTGAGAATCTTGTTCCAGAGAATGCTGTCGTCGGGCACTTCGATGCCATCCGCCGGCAGCAATTGCTTCGTCTCCGGGTTCCTCACGGAGAGGCCCGGTGCAGGTTTGACGCGCATGCGGCGCTCTCCTACGAAATGGGGTTGGGAAAGTCGATCGAGAAGCCGGGCTCGACGGTGCCGTCCGGCTCCTGCACCCGCATGTCGATACCTGCGAGAGGAACACCGGCAATCGGATAGAAGTCTTCGGGACCCTGCGTAAACTCGATCTCAAGACGCATCTGCAGTTCTGCCATCGGCATATCGCCCTCGGAACTCGTCGTAATTTCTGACTCGACCGAGGAAAATTGCTCGATGATCTGCACGCCGTTCGTGTCGACCCACAGAGACGTGTTGTTGATGAGCGTTACTTCGATCTGGCTTTTCAGCTTTTCAGCCGCGGCCAGAGCCTGCGCCGAACCTGCGTCGCCAATAGCAGCGACTGCGCGCGTGCGCGCATAAATCTCAACCGTCGTCGTGACGGAGAACAGCGGAGCATTCTTCCCAAGCGAAGTCTTTCGCTCGCGCGGCGCGCGCACGAGGATGCATGGATACGCATTCTGAGCAGTCGGCCAGTCGAAAGGCGAATACACAGAAGCGCCTGCATCCGTCACGTCAGTGAGACCTTGGACGACGATCGCCCGAATATCGGCAGACGTGGTCATGGGAGGCTCACTTTGCTCAAAAGCAGGCGCGCACCGCCGCGACTGTCGACGCGGACCTCACGAACGAGGTAAGAAGCACCGGTGCTTTGAACCGTCATGGCATCGTTCTGTGCCGGCGCTACGGCGAACTGCGATAGCTGCACGCCAAGGCATGCCGACACCGTGGTAACGCCCGTCGTGGCATCCTCGAACAGGACTTCCTTGAGGTAAGCGTCGTCGAAAACGCCAGTGATCTGGAATGCCTCGCCGCCCTGGGGCGTGTAACTCACTGGCTCGCCGAATACCCCCACCAGCGGCCCAATGACGAGGCCATTCCAGTCGACGGCCATTTACGCCTCCGAACGGCCGCTTGCGAGAACTTCGGGACGGGTGCACAGGTACAGCGGGTACGAGTACACCTCCATCTTCCACCACATGCGACGCTGAATGTCGGGGATCGGCAGCACGTACACCGGCGAGCCCGGCTGGTTGACGAACTCAGCCGACTCGCCCGGCGCGAGCACTTCCTGGAAGATGCCCGGCGCGTTGACGGGGAAGAACTTGACCTTGTCGTCGGGGATCTTGATCGTCGCGTTATCGTCCGAGCCGCGATAGTTTACCCACGTGATGCCGTCGAACTCAAACGACGCGAACGCGTCGCCGAACGCGTCGTCGCGGATGTCGCGCGCGCCCTCCCAGTTCAGGAACGTGCGGATCACGTCCGGATGGTTCGAGAACTGGTCGTAGAACGTGTCGCCGCACAGCGCCATGATGCGCGTCTGATTGGTGAATGCGCCCTGCGCTTTGCGCGCCATGTAACGCTTCACGTTGTTGATGATCGGGCGCAGACTGTTCGCCGTACCGGCCGCCAGATTAAAGCCGACTTCCTGCGCCTGCGTGATCTCGAATTCGTCGAACCAGTTATAGAGGATGCTGCCGTCAGCCGGATTGAGGACGAGGCCCTGCACGGCGGCGAGACGCAGATACTCCTTCGTGTACTCGACGCTCGCGAGCAAACCCGTCGGACCGGCGAGACGGCGCGCAACTTCGCGCTCGAGCTGCATCGGCACCGTGATGATCTGGCCGGTCGGACCTTCCGGGAACTCGCGGATGTTCTGGATTTCGTACGTGTGGATCGTGTCGTCGTGCATCAGACGCGGCACATCGAAGTAGCGCAGCTTACGACGCTCGGTCGTGCGCTGCGTGCCTTCAGTTCCGCGCTCGCTGAAGCCGATCAGCTTCAGCGTGCCGGTGCGCTCTTCGACCGAAACGGCCGTCGTGCGAATCGGGTTGGGATCGAAGATGTTCAGCCGACCGAGCGCACCCGGTTGGTACGGGTTGCGTTGCACGCCCTGGGTGAGGGTGAGTGCGGAAAACGCGTCGCCGTTGAAAATGTCGATGATTTCGCCAGCCATGGCTTATTCCCTGAAAAAAGAAAAGCCGCTAGCAAGCGGCCTCAATGCATTCACGAAGGCCGCCCGTAGGCGGCGTCTGGTTCGGTACGGTGTTCAGCGGGCGACGATCGTCAACGCCTTGAGTTGCACGAGAGCGGTTGCGATCGCTCCTGCGCTCATGCCCGTCGGCCACACGAGTTCCGACGCATTCACTTCGGCGAGGCGCGTCACCACTGCGCACGGCTTGTCTGCCGAGGTGACGTCCTTGGTCGCGAACAGAATGCCGCTCGGGATCTGCGAACCGTCGGTGTTCGCCGGGTCGAACGGCTTGAACTTGCTCGAGCCTGCGGCCACGGTCACGGCGAAACTGTCGCCCGCTGCGAAAGCGGTGCCACCGGCGGTGATCGTGAACGACAGGCCGCCGCCCTTGAAAGCGGTGCCCGCCACACCGTGACCAACCTCTGCGCCGGTCGGATCCGACACGACGAAGTGGGTCGAGTCGTCGAACTCGACCGTATAGACGCCCGCTTGTGCCGCATAAGGGACGCGGTATGGCCGAGATTGCACGTGACCGTGCTGACGCAGTAACGCGACTGGCCCGCACCAATGCGCGTCGCTGCGTCGCGCCGTCCCCGAACCTGATGGCAGACCGTACCGCCGCCGCAGCGCGACTCGATGCGCTTGACGTGGAGCGCGACGAAGCGCGCCGCGCCGAGGCCGCGCAGGATCGCGCCGCTGCCGAGCGAGCCGCCGCCCTGGCTGATCCCGTGACCGGCGCCCTGACCGCCTTCGGCGTAACCGCGCCGCGCGCGGAACTTGTGACCGGACTCGCTTTCGCGGGCGTACTTGAGGCGGTCGCGTGCTTCGCTTGGCTGCTCGCGCTGCGTCCTAAGGTCGTGACTGAATCACCGGTAATGCCCGCCCAGCAAGGGAGTAACGCCTCAGTAACGGCGGCAGTCATGCCCGAGAGTCATGCCGCGCCAGTCTTGACCGTCACTCCCGCTGACGCACCCGCGTCGATCCTTTGCCTTGTTGACCTGTGCTATCTGACCGTGCAACGCTCGACCGAGATCCGCGCGCTGCGCTGGAAGAAGGAAGGCACGGCAGCAAACTGGATCGATCGCGACAATGGCGTGATTCACTTCATGCCATCGAAAACGCAGGACTCGAGCGGCATTGCCGTCGACTGGCCTATCACGCCGGAGATCGACGCGGTGTTGGAGATCGCGCGCGGCCTGGGAAAGATCAAGGGTCCGCATGTGATCCACAAGGCAACCGGTGCGGCATGGAAAGCATCGGACGCTTTGAAGGTCTGGCGCGACGCATGCAACCGCGCGAAGCTGCAGGAGTTTGGCTACACGATCAAGGACATCCGGGCAAAGGCGATTACGGATGCGCGCCGCGCCGGCTACGATATAGACGCCCTTCAGGTGGCCGCCGCACATGCCGACAAGGCTACGACCGAGATCTATTTCAAGGACCGGACGGTGCCCGTGAGTAACGTCCGTCTCGCGATCCCGAAGTCTGCGTAATCGGGAAAATATTAGAAGAAGGGTTCGCGGATATTAGAAGCGCCTTGCTGGATAAGGGTTTGCGGTGAAATTCGCTCACTTATTATCAGGAGCTTTCGAACGTCGAGGCGGCCGCGCTGATGGGTATCACGGTCGATGCGCTCGAAAGCCTGCTGGCGCGCGCCCGGCGCACCCTGCGCGCACAACTGGCCGGCGAAGGGCCCGGCAAGGATCGAGCATGACACCCGAACGATTCCACACACTCGTCGAAGCCTATGGCGCCGATCCGCGCCGCTGGCCGCAGCACGAACGCGCCGATGCGCTCGCCTGGGCGCGCGCGCATCGCGCCCTGGCCGACACCGTGCTCGAAGCCGCGCTGGAACTGGATGCGTGGCTCGCACGCGACATGGTTGCGCCGCCCGCGCGCGCGCTCGTCGAGCAGATCATCGACAGTGCGCCCGTGGCCGTACCGGCGCAAACCAACGCACAGAGCACGCGCCGCCGACGCTTCTGGTGGTCGGGCGCGGCGTTCGCGGGCGTCGGCCTGGCCGGTGCGTTGGCGGGTGCATTGGCGATGTCGATCATGTTGACGGGCAATACGTTGACGACGGGCTACGGCGCACGACAGGACGCAGGACAGGATGCGCTGCACGATGTCACGCACGAGAGCAGCTATTCAGGTACGAGTTTCGGCGGTTCGAACGCCGATTGGGGTGATGAATGAACGCACGCTCGTTGAAGGTGCTGATTGCAGGATCGGTCCTGCTCAATGTGTTTTTGCTCGGCGCGATTGCGGGCGGCGCGTGGCGCTGGTTCGCCGCGCAGGATGTCACGCAGGCGCAAACGCTCAAGGAAAGCCAGCAGGTGCAGCCCGCCCAGCGCGCGGCGCTGCGCTTCGCCACCGACTATCTTTCGCCCGAGCGGCAGCAGCAATTTGTCGATGCCTTGAAGGCGGCGCGGCGCGCGGGCCGCGACGATGCGCGCGCCGCCCGCGACGGCCGCCGCCAGGTGCTCGATCTGCTGGCCGCGCCAAACTTCGACCGCGCCGCGCTCGATGCGGCGCTCGCGCGCACGCGTGAATCCGATATCGCGCTGCGCGCCAGGGTCGAGCGCGGCGTGGCCGATTACGCCGCCACGCTTACACCCGAGGAACGCGTGAAGTTCGTCGAAGGCTTGCAGCGCAGCGGGCAGTGGCGTCTGCCGCCGCCAAAACGCAAGGCCGATGCGTCGGCAAGCTCGTCGCAATAAGCGGAGGCGATAAAAAATACCGGCAGGACAGCGACGGATTCGCGCGGGAGTCCGCGTTTAAAGGAGTACGAGGACAGCACACCAAGCCTCGAACGCCTTCACCCGACCTGACAAGGACCGCGCATGGACAACCCGCCCACCGCCCGCGACGCCGCGATCGCGATGAACCGCTTCGGCCTGGGCGCGCGCGCCGACGAAACACCGCCCGCCGACCCGCAACAGTGGCTGCTCGACCAGTTCGCGCGATATGAGCCCCTGTCAGCCGCATGGCGCGACGAACCCGGCGCGGTCGCGCTGGCAACCCGGTTTGGCGAGGAGCGCCAGCAAGGTATGGCCGATACCCCGGCCAGCGGCGCGCAAACCATGGCCGAGAACAACGCAGCCGCATCGGCCGCCTCCAATCCGCAGGCCGCGCGCCAGGCCGTCAATCGCGCGATCCGCCGCGAGAGCGCCGATATCTATCGCAGCGCGGTCAATGCACGCCTCACCAGCGCCCTGCAAACCGACACGCCGTTTGTCGAGCGTCTCGTGCATTTCTGGTCGAACCACTTCGCGGTCTCCGTCGACAAGGCGGCCATTGCCGGTCTGGCGGGCGCGTTCGAAATGGAAGCGATCCGCCCGCATGTGCTCGGCAATTTCGAGGACATGCTAGTGGCCGTCGAGCAGCATCCGGCCATGCAGCTGTTTCTCGACCAGACGCGCTCGGTGGGGCCGGACAGCCGCGCCGCGCTGCGCGCCGATCAACGCGATCCCGCCCACCGACGCGGCCTCAACGAGAATCTGGCGCGCGAAATCATGGAGCTGCACACGCTGGGCGTGCGCAGCGGCTACACGCAGGAAGACGTGACCGAATTCGCGCGGGCGCTCACCGGCTGGAGCGTGGCCGCCGCGCGCGGCCCGCAGCCGGGCAACGCACAGCCCGGCGCTTTCGTGTTTCGCCCGGCCTTGCACGAACCCGGCGCGCGCACGGTAATGGGCCGCCAATATGATCAGGACGGCGAAGCACAGGCGCGCGCCATCCTGCACGATCTTGCGCGAGCGAGCGCCACCAGCCGTCATATCGCTTTCCAGCTGGGTCGTCATTTCGTCGCCGATAACCCGCCGCCCGCGCTCACCGGGCGCCTCGCGCACGCGTTCGAGCAAAGCGGCGGCGATCTGCCCACGGTCTATCGCGCGCTGGCCGCCGCGCCCGAAGCCTGGGCCGCGCCCGACACCAAGTTCAAGACGCCGTGGGAGTGGACCGTTTCGTCGATGCGCGCGCTCGGCTGGCGCGATCGCGGCGATCTCAATGCCGCGCCCCTGCTCACGCAACTGGGTCAGCCGGTCTGGCGGCCAGGTTCGCCCGCAGGCTACGACGACATCGCCGCAAGCTGGGCCGCGCCCGATGCGCTGGTGCGCCGGGTCGAAGTCGCGCAGCGTCTCGCCGCGCGCGTGGGCGACCGCATCGACCCGCGTGCGCTCGCGCCGGCTGTCTTGCCGGGCACGCTCACGCCGCCCACCGCCTCGGCCGTCGCGCACGCGGAAAGCGCGCCGACGGCACTCGCCCTGTTGCTCGTTTCGCCTGACTTTCTGAGGAGATAACCATCATGCTCTCCCGTCGCCACTTCCTGCGCGTCGCTGCTGCGGGCGCGGGCGCGATGCTCGTCGCGCCGCAGATCGTGTTCGCCAGCGCCGCCACCGAGCGACGCTTCGTCTTCGTGATCCAGCGCGGCGCGGCAGACGGCCTGAATATCGTCGTGCCCTATGCCGAACCGGCTTACGCGGGGCTGCGCGGTGCGCTCGCTATCGACACCGCCAACGCCGACACCGCCAACGCCATCAAGCTCGACGGCACCTTTGCCCTACATCCCGCTTTGGTACAGACCGCGCAGATGTATAAGTCGGGCCAGGCGCTGTTCGTGCACGCGGTGGCTTCGCCGTATCGCGACCGCTCGCATTTCGACGGCCAGAATGTGCTGGAAACCGGTGGGCGTGCGCCGTATCAGGTGAAGGACGGCTGGCTCAACCGGCTCGCCGCGCAAGTGGGCGGCACGCGCGAGAACGCCATCGCATTCGCGCCCACGGTGCCGCTAGCCTTGCGCGGCGCGGCGCGCGCGACCTCGTATGCGCCGTCCGCGCTGCCCGCGGCTTCCGACGATCTGCTCACGCGCGTCGGCGCGCTCTATGAGGGCGATGCGCAACTGCATGGCCTGTGGACGTCGGCGATGACGGCGCGCGGCCTCGCCGGCGACGTCAGCGCGAAGCAGGACCCGGCAAGCGTGGGCAAGCTTGCAGCCGGATTCCTGGCGCGCGCGGACGGGCCGCGCATCGCCATGATCGAAACCGGCGGCTGGGATACGCACAGCGCGCAGAACGCACGTTTGTCGAACCAGTTGAAAGCGCTCGACACGATGATCGCCGCATTGCGCGACAACCTTGGCCCCGCATGGGACAACACCACCGTGCTGGTGGCGACCGAGTTTGGCCGCACGGCAGCCGCCAACGGCACGGGGGGCACCGACCACGGGCAAGGGTCGGTGGCGATGTTGATGGGCGGCGCTGTCGCGGGTGGCCGCGTCATCGCGGACTGGCCGGGCCTGCGTCCCGGCGATCTCTACGAATCGCGCGACCTCAGGCCGACTGCCGCGCTCGATGGGCTGATCGCGGGAGCCGCCGCCGAAAGCCTGGGTCTCGATCCGCAACGCACGGCGGCCACGCTGTTTTCGCAGGCGGGCACCACGCGGCCCATCACGGGACTCGTGCGAACCTGATGCGAGGATCAGGACAAAGCCAGCACGAAGCACAAGGAAAAACGAACAACGAACAACGGCGGATTCAGTGCGAGGAGGCCATTTGCTTCGGCATCCATAACGTATGCCGAGGCCTCGCACTCGAACTCAAGCCAACCATAACACCGTCATCAAGGAGGAATTCACCGTGAAAACCAGACTCTCATTCGCCGTACTCGGTTGCGCCGCCCTGCTCTGCGCCTGCGTGGTCGAGCCGGCACGACCACCCGAGCCGCCGCCGCGCGTCGAAGTCGTGCCGCCCGCACCCCAACCCGGCTATCACTGGGTCAAGGGCCACTACCGCTGGGAAGGCAACCATTGGAACTGGGTGCCCGGCCACTCGGTCGAGGCCTGGTAAGCCAGGACTCGGTCGCTTAATCAGAACGCGATCGTGGTACGCACTCCGACGATCGCTTCATCTCCCACGCGGCGCGTGGCATTCTGCGGATCGGGAATGCCGCCCGCTGGCCTGAACAGATACTGGAAGTCGGCCTGCACCTGCCACCAGGGCGCAACCTGATATTGATAGGTCGCTTCCAGCACGGTTTCCGCGCTGCGCGACGGATAGCCCGGCGTCACTGCGGCCGTATCGCTCGCCAGAGCCTGCGCGTGCGAACCGATCTGGGCATAGCCCACCGCCAGGCCCACCACATCGTTGTCGCGGCCCTTGAACGGCGCCTTCAGGCTCAGGCCCGCATTCACGGCGAGATCCACCAGATTGCGGTCGCCGGGCGCGGCCATCACCCGCGCGAAAACGCCCAGCGACTGCGGGCTATCCGCTGAAGGACGCCAGACCATCTGGTCCGCGACCGCATAGACGCCGTAGTCGCCCTTGTGCATGCGCGGCACGCCGGTGCTCGCCGGATTCGCCAGCGAGAGCCCGGCGCTATCGAAGCGCTGATCGGCGAACTGCGTGGTGTCGTACCAGAATCCCAGTTTATAAGTGCCTGGCAATCCTGAGGGCTTTGCCGCCGACGCATCGGACGGCGCGGGATTGAGCGCATATTGCACCTCGCCGACGAAGAGCGCGCCATCGTGCAGATTGAAATTGGTGCCGTGCGCGTTGAGCTTCTGTGGATCACCGCTACCATTACCGGACGGATTCCCGTCGAACACGCCCGCCAGCACCGTCCACGTATCGGAGGGCATCGCGCGCAGGCGCACGCCCAGCGCCGAGAGCGGATACGCGGGGCCACCCGAAGGCATATCGACGGACGGCAGCACAGGCCAGCCGAACGTCGCGTTCATGAACGTGTTCGCGTACTGGCTGGTCATGAACTCCTGATCGAGACTCTGCTGGCCGATCTTCACATCGGCCTTGCCGCCCGCGAAGCCCTGCTGATACCAGAGTTCCCACAGACGCGTGGTGGAGTCAGCCTCGATTCCCGAAGCGGACTGAAGCGCCAGCAGATTGCGCTGCGTGAGATTGCTGCCATGAATCTGCAACGCCGATACATTGAATATGCCGCCCGGCAGTCCGAAGGCCTTTTGCGTATCCACGCCCACGCTCATTTCCGTGAGTCCATCGTAAGCGTCGCTGCGATGAACGCCGCCCGAGAGATTGTTCAGATATTCGCTGGTCTCCTGCAAACCGAACGAAATGCCCCGCTCGCCCAGCCACGGCCGCAGCCCGCCGATATCGCCGAATAGCGTCGCGCGATCCCACAGACCTGGCGGTGCGGCCGGTGCGGCCGATTCTGCCGGTGCCGCAGCGTCGCTGGCCTGAGCGAAGGCCGCTGGCGACAACGCAAAGGCGAGCAGCGCGGCGGTGAAGACATGCGAAACCCGGAACGACGGTGCAGCGTTGAAGTGCTTGTTCATGATGTTTTTGTAGGGGACGAGTGTGCCCCGCGCAATGGCGGAGCGATTGCGAAAGTGAGCCGGTTTAAATCAGGCCCGCGCAGGCGGGCGAGGAACGGCGCCCGGTGTAGCGAGTACGCCTAAGAGAACCACCAGTTCAAACGCAGCGCGCGATCGATCTCGCCGGCGGCGGATGACGCGCACAACAGCGCAACGAGCGCGATCGCCGCGACGACCGCGACGGTGAGCGCCAGCGCGAGCGCGGCAGGCGCAACGCGCGGATAGGGCGGACGAGGTCCGCCCAGGCATGACGTAACGATAAATTTGACGGACATAAGCCCACCTCCGCCCGCCCGAACAGATCGGGCGGCGAATGGATGCACGCACGCAGGCGTGCAGGCGCCTCGCAGGCATGCCTGCGAAAGACGGTTCAACAGAGGGAGCGTGCTACGGAAAAACGAAGAAGCGCGCCAACCCGACCAGAGCGAGTTGGCGGCGAAGGAAAAGTCCTGCGGCGCCTAACTCGCGGATGCGACGCCGGCGCAGGCCGGCATCCGACTTCCACTGCTAGAGCATGTGTCCACGAGGGACTCCTTTCGATGTGACGGGCCGGATTGTATTCGGCACTTGCGCAAAACCGCAAGTAAAAAACACGCCAAAAGATTGAGCGTTGTTTTCGGCCTCATAATGCGATGAGCAGGCCGCGAAAATGCAATTTCGACGCAAGCCGATGGACAGGTTTCCTACGCAATTCACGGGGCCAAGTCTTTCATTTTTATTCCTGCGGCGCCGATCGCATTGAATTTGCATCGAATGCAAGAAACCGGTTGACGCATCAAACGCCCGGTGCCTAGAATCCCGGCATCTTCACTAAGGGGGCTGACGCCTTGGACACCAGCAGTAGTCGATCTTCGAACTGTTTCGCCGCCTGACCGGCTCGACGTCCGCGCTCACCTCCCGTTAGCCGCCGTCCTGCCAGCAGGCAAGACGGTGCGCGCCGCAATCAATCTCCGTGCACCCCTGAATTCGCGCCACCCGGCCGTGGCTTTCGCACGTCCGCGTGGTTTTCGATGCATTCGCCGTTGCGGGCCGACGCCCGCGACTGCGTACGCGCACGCCCGTCCTTACCGCCACCTTAATGCCGCGGACAGCGTTCGCCTTGCCGATAAAAGGAGTCGCCATGCCAGACAGTGACAGTTATCCCATACGCATGCCAATGAACCCATCGTCCCTGAACGGGGGAAGCAAGTAGACGTTTGCCGCCTGCGCATCGCGCGCACGGCCTCCGGTCCGCTGGCTTTCCCGCCAACGCGTCGAGCCCGACATCGGACAACCGACGCCCGGAGCCACATCATGAACTTCGCACTCCTGCTTTCCAGCCTGCCTCACGTCGATGAAGCACGCGGCCACTACGACCGCATGCTCGCACTTCACGAACGCACGCCGGGCCGCGCCGCCCAGCGCATCGCGCAGCTCTGGCAGCGCCTCACGCACAGCTTTTCCTGAGCGGCTTTGCCCGCTCGCGCAACCGCCTGCCTGGACGGTTGCGCGAGCACGCACGCCGATCTTTCAAGCCACAACGATAAAACGGAACCATCATGTCCACGCCAGCCAACTTTCCTCAATCGAACGTGTCGCCACCACGCAGCGCCGTGCTCGACGAAGCCCATGTGGGCGATATTCACGGTGCGCTCGGCACCATCTCGCGCCATGACCTCGCGCCGCGCACGAACTGGTGGGCGCGCTTTCGCACCCTGCTCGCGATCCTCGGACCCGGCCTGATCGTGATGGTGGGCGATAACGACGCCGGCGCTTTTGGCACTTATACGCAGGCGGGCCAGAATTACGGCACCGCCTTGCTGTGGACCCTGCTGCTGCTCGTGCCCGTGCTGTATGTGAACCAGGAAATGGTTCTGCGCCTGGGCGCGGTTACCGGCGTAGGTCACGCGCGGCTCATCTTCGAACGCTTCGGCAAGTTCTGGGGCGCCTTCAGCGTTATCGACCTCTTCGTTCTCAATGCGCTAACCATCGTCACCGAGTTCATCGGCATCACGTTCGTGCTCGACTTCTTCGGTCTGCCAAAGATTGCGGGCGTGTGTGTGGCGGCCGCCTTGACGATGGCCGCCGTCAGTACCGGTAATTTCCGGCGTTTCGAGCGCTTCGCGGTAGTGCTGTGCCTGCTCAGCCTGCTGCTGGTGCCGGTGCTGGTGTCGATCCATCCGCCCGTCGGCCAGATGACACGCGACTTCTTCGTGCCGAACTGGCCCGCTCACGCCAAGCTGTCCGATGTGATGCTGCTCGTGATCGGCATCGTCGGCACGACGGTCGCGCCGTGGCAACTGTTTTTCCAGCAAAGCTATGTGATCGACAAGCGCATCACGCCGCGTTTCATGAAGTATGAGAAAGCGGATCTGTGGATCGGCATCCTGTTCGTGCTGATTGGCGCGGTGGCCATGATCGCGTTCTGCGCGCAGCTCTTTGCCGGCAAGCCCGAATTCGGCAATTTCAGCGATGCGGGTGGCGTAATCGCCGGTCTGGAGAAGTATGCGGGCCATACCTCGGCGGTGCTGTTCGCGATTGCGCTGTTCGACGCGGCCATCATCGGCGCGGCGGCGGTGTCGCTCTCGACGGCCTATGCGATCGGCGATGTGTTCAAGATCCGCCATTCGCTGCACCGCGGCGTGTCGGACGCGAAGGGCTTTTATCTCGTGTACTTCGGCATCGTCGCCATGGCCGCCGCCATCGTGCTGATTCCGGGCAGCCCGCTCGGACTGTTGACCGAAGCGGTGCAGACCCTCGCGGGCGTGCTGCTGCCCAGCGCCACAGTGTTCCTGCTGCTGCTCTGCAACGACCGTGCTGTGCTCGGCCCGTGGGTCAACTCGAAGGCGCTGAACCTGTTCACGGGTGCGGTGGTGTGGGTACTGGTGATGCTGTCGATCGTACTCACGGCATCGGTCATGTACCCGGATATGAGCGGCGAGACGATTCTGGAAATTCTTGCGGGCGGCACGGTGCTCGCCGTCGCGGGTTACGCGGTCACGCTCGCGCTGCGCAAGCTGCGTCGCGAACCTGCCGAAGTGACGCAAAGCTGGCCGCAAGGCGCACGCGATATGTGGCGCATGCCCCCGCTCGCGGAACTGCCGCCGCCCGCTCTTTCGCTTTCGAAGCGGGTATGGATGGGCGTGCTGCGCGGCTATCTGCTGGTGGCGGTGATTCTGGTGATCGTGAAGGTCGTGCAGATGACGTTCTTTGCCTGACATTGCGCGGCTGAACAGCTGAAACAATGCGGCGCGCCGGATGGGTATGGGCGCGCCGCATCGTCATTCAGGCTTCAGTCATGCTCGGGCGTCAGATCGTAGACCGGCTCAGTCTTGATCGAGTCGTAAATTTCGGCCATCGGCATATCGCCCACTTCGGTGCGAATATAGGTTCCAAACGCGCGTTCATAGAGATCGCGGCCGGGCTGCGATTCAAGCGTGAGGTCGAAACATTTGAGAACGAATTCGGCCATCCTGTCCGCATCGACAAGAAGGCGCTCGGCTTTCTTCTGATCCATTCGTGCACCCTGCGGCAATGCCGCCCTACATTTGAGCCGCGCATCTTACCTCAAGCGCGTCGGCGCTGTGATACAGGGCACGAACGCACGCTCGTGCTCATCCCGTCAAACCTTCTTTATTGCTCTCCCTTGCCATGGCATGGGTTTGGGTCATGCCTCCGGCAATTGGCCATCGAAGCGCGCTTGCGCTTTGACACACATCATTTTATGCAAAAGCGCGGCGTCTATAGTCTCCTGCGGCCAGGCACTTTGCGCACGGCCTCTTGCGCCAATCATTGTGGGAGAAAGCCATGTCGATCAAGCACGGGGAAATGGAGACCAACACCGAAGCGGCAACACAAGCGTCCGGAATACCAGACCTGGTTGCCGTCATGAATGCGGGGGTGCGTTATAGCGCGCGGGAACTCGGCAAGCTGCTAGGCGTTCGTGCGCCCCTGCTCAACGAAATGCTCGCTCGGGCGCTTGAATCAGGCACGTTACGGGAAGCCGGGCGATCGGCTAACAACCGCTACTGGATACCCACTGCAGCGGAGCTTGCGCACAAGGCGCGGCTTGAGCAGCGCAACTGGTGGTGCCAGGGTGCGCTTACCGGTTATGACGAGGAGCGTACCCAGTTCCGCAATCTTTGCATGCTGGTGAGACGCTAGAAAACGCCACGCGATGTTCCTGCACGCAGGCCTTGTTTTCAGGATGAAAGGCTGGCAAGGCCGCTTAGAATCCCGCGCGTCAAACGCCGTGCGCCTCGCGTACGGCGAAATCCAGCACGCTGGAACCTTAGCAACAGGAACCCATCGATGGACACAACTCAAAGCGATAGCCGCCACGCGGCTCCCACCGTCACCGCTGCAATCGCGATGGAGCGCCTGCAGCAAGCCGGCCTTCAGACCGACGCTCTCGCGGGCTCGCCGCCAGCCGCGTCGGTCCCCAGACTCAACGACGCATTCGAACTGCTGCATGAGCAGGTGCGCCTTGCGAACGACGAATTCGCCACGTTATTCAAGATGCTGGAGCCGCATCTGCCGCGCCACCTATTCAACAGCGGCGCGCATATCGCGCCCGCGCTGGACAGTGACGCAACCAGGAACTTCGAAGCCCATCCGTCGCGCGGTCCGGAGTTTAGCCCTACCTATAGCAAGGTGGTGAATGCAGCTGAAGCGGTGAACCGCATGCGCCGCGGCATCGAAGCGATCATGAAGCATCTGGTGGTCTGAAGATTGCCGCTGCGCAGGCCCGGCCGCTGAAGCGGCTGGACGCCTGCGAAATCCGGCACGCCTTATTTACAGGGGAACGCGGCAAGCAGCGCCTTGTAGATGATCGCGCCGGTGGGTTCGAGCATCAGATCGAGATGCCCCTTCATATAAACGAGCACCACGCGTAACTGGTCCTTGCGCGTGAGATTGGGCGGCAAACAGTAGCGGGGCCGCTGCTTGTCGATCAGTGCCTGCACGAGCGTGCCGTTCGAATACCCGGCCAGATACATCGAACACGCGTCGATGTTCTCCTCTCGCTGACACGCGCCGAAGAATCCGTCGCCTTGATCGATGGAAGCCGACGTTGGAGACGTCGCCGACGGTGCGTAAGCGGTCTGCGCGGCGGCAATGCCGACACCCGATACGAAGTTAAGCGCAAAGAGAAGCGCGAGGATGGTTTTTTTCATGTTGGCGACGCTCCGGAAATGGGTCGGCGCAAGCATAGCTTCGGCGCCGCCAGGCGGGTTTGCCTGCCGTCAAGTCCGGGGTATCGCATCGCAAACAATGCACAGATCGCCGCGTTCGCGCCTTGGCATCCAGTTCGGGCTGCGAGAACATCGTCGAAACCGGCCAGCCGCTCGGGCCATTCCCGCCCCAGTTGAAATCCATCAGCAGATCGTGACTCACGTTGCGCCACTGATAGCGGTCCGTGATCCCGGCGACGCTCGACGCTCGTGCGTTGCCGGACGGGTTGAAATCGCTGGCAGCGGCGTCGGTGAAGGCGCGGGCTTAATTCGGCGCTTCCATGCCAACGAGAGGATTGCGACCGGCGCAACCCGTGCACAGGTAATAGATCGTGAGCGGCTGCGGCCGGCTGCCCAGCGCCGCTTCTTCCCGCAAGGCCTGCCGAATACGTTCGAGCACGCCGTCATCCGCAAGCGCATGACGCCGCTCGCAGTCGCGGCACACGATCTGATGGAACGTCTCGCCGCGCGGCTTCTGCAGCGACACATAAGCGGCCCGTGCGCCGGTCAACCCTGCTACCCACTGACGGCTCACCACACCTGCCTTCTCGAACTCCACGAGCGTGCGATAAATCGTTGCCTTGCTCATGCTCTCTCGCTTTTTGATGATGTGCCGAAAGAGCGTTTCGCCGCTCACGGGGCGGTCGAATTCGCTGAGCAGCGCGAGCACGTGCAGCCGCGTCTTCGTGACGTTGAGCCCTTTCGAGCGCAGGAATGCGCACACGGCCGCCGCAGTCAGGTCGGCGTTGTCCGGGTTGTCGAGATCGTCGTCAGGGTCCTTCAATTCGGCTGTCTCCATGGCGCGCTTATGCATCGGTCGCTGGCTCAATAGCGTCTAAATTGTAAATGCAAATCACTATCATTAGCAATGCACATGCCTTTTGCATCGCCCATCGTTCGCGTTAGCGCAATAGTGAAATCGCGCGGCGGCCGATTCTGTTCCCGCGCCCAGTTGCCTAGACTGGCCTTCATCGCGGCCGTTGCCGTGTTCTCAATCCAGCCCAGGAAGCCGTCACATGAAACTGCACTACACCCCGCTGTCCGGTCATGCGCATCGCGCGCAACTGTTTCTCTCGCTGCTCGGCGTCGAGCACGAACTCGTGCCGGTCGATCTCGCTGCGGGCGAGCACAAGTCGCCCGCGTTTCAGGCGTTGAACCGCTTTGGCCAGGTGCCGGTGCTCGAAGACGGCGAGATCGTCATCGCCGATTCGAATGCGATCCTCGTCTATCTGGCGAAGAAGTACCAGCGCAGCGACTGGCTGCCGGAAACGCCCCTGGGCGCGGCGCAGGTGCAGCGGTGGCTCTCGGTCGCGGCGGGCCAGATCGCTTATGGCGTTTGCGCCGCGCGGCTCAATACCGTCTTCAACGCAAGCTTCAACGCCGATGAAGTGATCGCCCGCGCCCACGCGAGTCTCGCCGTCATCGACGCCGAACTGGCGCAGCGCGAATGGATCGCGGCCGCGCATCCGACCATCGCCGACGTCGCGCTGTACAGCTATATCGCCAACGCGCCCGAGGGCAACGTCGATACGAGCGCGTACCGTCATATCGCAGCGTGGCTCAAGCGCGTCGAAGCCTTGCCGCGTTTCGTGCCGTTCCCGCAAAGCCGCGCAGGTTTGCGCGCCTGACAACGACGCGCCCGAGCACCGCCCGCTGGAGGACTTCCGATCATGAACACCGCCAACACTTCGCCTGCAACTTCCCCTGTCTCCGCGCCGTCGCCATGGCATGCGGGAGAACTGGCCATGCAACGCGCCGCCGGTGTCGAGCAGCGTATGGACGCGGTCGGGCGGCGCAATCTGCGCGATCATCTGATCGAGCAACATCGGCAGTTCTATCCGCAACTGCCGTTCGTGGTGCTGGGCGCGGTCGATCCTGCGGGTGATGTATGGGCCACGATCCGCGCGCATAAGCCCGGTTTCCTCCATGCGCCCGACGCGAAACATCTGCATGTCGCGCTCGGTCACGACCCCGACGATCCCGCCGATGCCGGCATGCACGACGGCGCAGCCCTCGCGCTGCTCGGCATCGAATTGCCCACCCGGCGACGCAACCGCCTGAACGGCACCGTACAGCGCAACGCGCAAGACGGCGGCGTGGGCTTCGATCTGCGTGTCGAGCACAGCTACGGCAACTGCCCGCAGTACATCTTTCAGCGCGACGCGAAGTTCGTACGCGATCCCGATCAGCGCAGCGATATCGCGCCAGTGGTGAGCGATCGACTCGATGCGCGTGCGCGCGCCATCGTCGAACTCGCCGATTCATTCTTCGTTGCCACCTATGTGGATCGCGAGGACGGTCATCGTCAGGTGGATGTTTCGCATCGCGGCGGCAAGGCCGGTTTCGTGCGCGTGGACTCCCATGGCGTCTTCACCGTGCCCGATTTCGCGGGCAACCTGTTCTTCAATACGCTGGGCAATATGCACGTCAATCCGCGCGCGGGGCTGGTGTTTGTCGATTACGCCACGGGCGATCTGCTGCAATTGACGGGCGCGGCCGAGGTGTTGCTCGACTCGCCGGAAATCGCGGCGTTTCAGGGCGCGGAACGTCTGTGGCGCTTCACGCCGCAACGCGTGATCTATCGCGCCGGTGCGCTGCCGCTGCGCTGGACTTCGCGCGCCAACGGCGCGTCGCCCAATTCCGCCTTGACGGGCGACTGGAGCGAAACCGCCGAACGCATGACGGCTCAGGCGCTTGCCAACGCATGGCGGCCATTCAAGGTGGCGCGCATTGCCGACGAAAGCCGCACGATCCGCTCGTTCTATCTGCAGCCCGCCGACGACGCGGGCCTCGTTCGCCATGCAGCCGGACAGCATCTGCCGATCCGGGTGACGCTGCCCGGCGACGCGAAGCCCACGATCCGCACGTACACGCTTTCGGTTGCGCCTTCGGACGGTCAATACCGCATCAGCGTAAAGCGCGAAGGCCGCGTCTCGGGCTATCTGCACGATACGCTCAAGGTGGGCGACCGGATCGAAGCACGTGCGCCAGCAGGCGAATTCACGATCGATGCGCGCGCAACCAGACCGGCTGTGCTGCTTGCGGCTGGCGTCGGCATCACGCCGCTGCTCGCGATGCTGCGCCATCTCGTCTACGAAGGATTACGCACGCGCCGCATTCGCCCGACGTGGTTACTCTACGCGGCCCGCCACAAAGCCGACCGCGCCTTCGACGAAGAACTCCAGGCGCTCGTGCGCGCAGCGGGCGGCGCGCTCACGCTCGTCAAGGTGCTGAGCGATTCGGCCGATGCGGTGTCGGGCGTCGATTATCAGGCGCTGGGCCATATCGACATGGCGATGCTCGGCGAAGTCTTGCCGTTCAACGATTACGACTTCTATCTGTGCGGTCCCGGCGGTTTCATGCAGTCGATCTACGATGGCCTGCGCGGCCTGAATATCGCCGATGCACGCATTCATGCGGAAGCGTTCGGTCCCGCCGCGCTCAGGCGTCAAGCCGATCCCGGCGTGCAGCCGGCAACACCGCCGCGCGCAGCTGCAAGCGTCGAGGTGCCGGTACGTTTCGCGCGCGCCGCGCAAGAGGTGCGATGGACGCCGCAAGCAAGCGGCACGCTGCTGGACCTTGCAGAAGCAAGCGGCCTCGCACCTGAATTCAGCTGCCGCGGCGGCAGTTGCGGGACCTGCCGCACGCGCATTCTGGAAGGCGCGGTCGCCTATCCGGATCAGCCGCCCGCCGCCGCCGTCGGCGAACACGAGGCGCTGATCTGCTGCGCCGTGCCCGCCGCAAGCGACGACGGCTCAACGCCTGCGCTGGTGCTCGATCTGTAAGCGCATGGACCACGCGACGATGCCACCCCACTGTATACTGCGAGCACCTGTCACCTTTATTCCGCGCTTGCGCGGACCCCGCGCCATGGACCGTCTGCAGGCGATGACCGCTTTCCTCTCGGTAGTGGACAACGGCGGTTTCGCCGCCGCTGCGCGCAAGCTCAAAGTCTCGCCTTCCGTCATCACGCGCATCGTCAGCGAACTTGAAGACACGCTAGGCGTGCGACTGCTGACCCGCACCACGCGCATCGTGCGCGTGACCGAAGCGGGCGCGGGCTACGCCGATAGCTGCCGGCGCATTCTCAGCGATATCGAACAAGCCGATCACGCCGTGGCTGGCAGCCTGGAAGTACCACGAGGACTCCTGAGCATTACCGCGTCCGTTTTGTTCGGACGCATTTTCGTCACGCCCATCGTGCTCGAATATCTGCGCAGCTATGACGATGCCGATGTGCGCTGCTGGTTTCTCGACCGTCTGGTGAATCTGATCGATGAAGGTATCGACGTGGGCGTGCGGATCGGCGAACTGGCCGATTCGTCGATGCAGGCCGTGCGCGTGGGCAGCGTGCGGCGCGTGGTGGTCGCCTCGCCGGACTACCTCGCAACGCATGGGGTGCCGTCGCGCCCCGACCAGCTCGACGGCCATGTGCTGATCACCGTGAGCGGCGCGTCGTCGCTGCCCGAATGGCGTTTTGGCGCGGGTGCGCCGCGCATGACGGCACAGAGGCGAGCGCGGCTCTCCACCACCACCAACGATTCCGCCATCAGCGCCGCTGCCGACGGCTTCGGGCTGACCCAGGCGCTCTCCTATCAGGTCGCGCAGCAGCTCGAAGCCGGACGCCTGCAGATCGTGATGGCCGATTACGAGCCGCAGCCGTTGCCGATTCACGTTCTGCACCGCGAAGGCCGACACGCCACGCGCAAGGTGCGGGCGTTTCTGGATCTGGCGATCGAGCGTCTGCGCGCACATGCGTCGTTGAATCCCTGATCGCCTTCAACACACTGCATCATCGGAGATGTCATGTCGTCCAACACCATGAAAGCCGCGCTGCTGGCCGCGCCCAATGCACCCTTCGTGCTCACCGACGTACCGCGCCCACGCGCCGGTGCTGGCGAAGTGCTCGTGCGCATCCACGCTAGCGCGGTCAATCCGCTTGACACCAAGATCCGGCGCGGCGCCGCCGCGCACGCGCAACACCCGTTGCCGGCGATTACCGGCATCGATACTGCGGGCGAAGTCGCGGAGGTGGGCGAAGGCGTGACGGCGTTCAAACCGGGCGACAAGGTGTACGGCATGACCGGCGGGGTCGGCGGCGTGCAAGGTTCGCTCGCGGAGTTCGCGGCGGTTGACGCGCGCCTGCTCGCCCCCGCGCCTTCGACGCTGAGCCTGCGGGAAGCCGCTACCTTGCCGCTGGCGTTCATCACCGCATGGGAAGGACTGGTCGACCGCGCGCGCGTGCAGTCTGGTCAGACGGTGCTGGTACTGGGCGGCACAGGCGCGGTGGGCCAGGCCGCGATTCAACTCGCGAAGGCGCTGGGCGCGCGGGTATTCGCCACGGCGGGCGCTGCGCGTCGAGCACTGGTGGAACGCTTCGGCATCCCAGGCATTGACGGGCCAACCACCGACATGAAAGATATCGTCAGGCAATACACGGACGGACGCGGCTTCGACGTGGTCTACGACACCGCGGGCGGCGAAAGCCTCGACCGCGCGTTTCATGCGGTCGCGCGCTTCGGTCACGTCGTCAGCGCGCTCGGTTGGGGCGCGCATGCGCTCGCGCCGCTGTCGTTCCGCGCGGCCAGTTATTCAGGCGTGTTCACGCTGCTGCCGTTGCTCACCCGCGAAGGCCGCGCCGCGCACGGCGAGATCCTGCGCGAGATCGGCAAGCTCGCCGAACAGGGCAGGATCGACGTGACGCTCGACCCTCGCCGCTTCACGCTGGCGAATGTCGACGAGGCGCATGCACTCGTGGAAAGCCGTCAAGCCGAAGGCAAGGTCGTGGTCGATATCGCCGTCTAGCGACTCGCGGCGCAACGTGCTATGCGTAATTCGCCATGCGCTAGGCCGCGAGATCGAATTCGATACGGATGCCGCCCGGTTCGTACACCATCATGTGCCGTTTCGGGCCTTTGCCCAGCAGTTCCGGCCCGAACTCCACGCGCGCGCCAGGCCAGTTCGAGACACGCTCGAACAGCGTAGCGAACGCCGCTTCGCTGGCCGCGCGCAGCGCGAGGTGATGCAGCCCGATATTGGCCTTGCGATCGAAATCCACGCCCTTGTCAGCGTCGGTGCGCTGCCAGAGCGTCACAAGCACGTGCCCATCCGAGACGAAAATCGCCGGGTATTCGGGCCGCTCGCCCACCTTCTTCCAGCCCAGACAATCGATAAAAAATGCGCTGGTGGCCGCCAGATCCTTCGCGGTCAAACCGATGTGATCGACACCTGCGGTCAGCGTTTGCGTGCTCATGAACTGGCTCCTTTCGCCATGAAGTGTGCGGTAACGATGCAAATCAGGCGCGGCGATTCATTCTGCCGAGGCAACGAGCGGCACTTCCAGCCCGACCTTCACCCGGCTCATGCTCACCAGCGTCTTGAAGCGCTTCACATTGTTGTTCGAGAAGAATAGCTGGCGCGTGAGTTCGGTGTACTGGTCCATGTCGCGCACGGCCAGAATCAGCACGAAATCCCATTCGCCCGCCACGTAATAGCATTGCTGGACCTGCGGGCAACGCGCGAACGTGCGCTTCATCGCGTCGAGCAGATCGATCTGTTCGCTCTCCACTTCCACGTTAGCCACCACCGTGATCGGGTGACCGGTTTTCTCGGGCGAAACGATGGCCGCGTAGCGGTCGATCACGCCTTCGTCCGCCAGCCGGCGCAGCCTGCGGTTGACGGCTGCCGTCGAGAGATTCACGCGCGCGCCCAGTTCGCTCTGCGGAATCTGGGCATCGCGCTGCACCTCCATTAAAAGTTTGCAATCGAAGGCGTCGAGTTCAATCGCCATAAGCGGGCCTGTGAAGAAACGAGATTTTTTTTGCAGAAAACCCTGCGATTATGCGATTTTTTCACGGCGCCCGCGCAATATCATTTCAGCACTCAAGGCGCTTGCTGCGCCTGCCATCTTTATCGGGCCTTGCCGCCCAGCTCCGGAGTGCTGCTTCATGTCCACTGCGATGTTCGTTGCCAATCCCCGCGCGCTACGCGCTCCTTATCCCGAGACGCTCGCGCGCATTCTCAACGTCGCTGCCGGCGATGAAAGCCGCGCGTGGCTTTCGCATTGGGAAGCGATCAGCGCGCAGCCCACGCCGCTCGTGGAGTTGCCGGGCGCGGCGGCGCGATTCGGCGTCGCGAGTGTGAGCGTGAAGGACGAATCGTTGCGCTCGCCGCTGGGCAGTTTCAAGGCGCTGGGCGCGCCGATCGCGCTGATGCGCCTGATCCTGCGCCTGTGGCCCAACCACCCACTCGATCCGCGGGCGCTGATTCAGGGCCGCTATCGCGAGATGCTCACGCATCTCACCGTGATCAGCGCAACCGACGGCAACCACGGCAAGGCGCTCGCCGCCGCCGCGCAGTCGATTGGCTGCGAGTGCGTGATCGTGCTCCACGCTAACGTGAGCGTCGAGCGCGAAGCGGCCATTGCCGCCTATGGCGCGCGCATCGTGCGCATCGCGGGCAATTACGATGAATCGGTCGAGCACGCGGCGAAGCTTGCGCGCGACCATGGCTGGCATGTGGTCTCCGATACGTCATACGAAGGCTACGAAGCCATTCCGCGCGACGTGATGCAGGGTTATGGCGCGATTGCGGCGGAACTCGTCGAGCAGAGCCGCGACGCGCGCTTCACCCATGTCTTTCTGCAAGGCGGCGTGGGCGGACTCGCGGCGGGCGTTTCCAGCTATCTGTGGGAAATTTACGGCGACGCGCGGCCGCGCTTGATCGTAGTCGAGCCGCGCCAGGCCGACTGTCTCTATCAAAGCGCGCTCGCGGGCCGTGCGCAAAAGGCGACCGGCTCGGTCGATTCGGTGATGGCGGGCCTCGCTTGCGGAGAAACATCGCCGCTCGCCTGGCAGATTCTCGAAGCGTGCGTGGACCATTTCATGCTGATCGAAGACGACGATGCCGTAGCGGCAATGCGCGCCCTCGCAGCAGGCGCAAACGGCGACGTGCCGCTCGTTTCCGGCGAATCGGGTGCGGCAGGTTTCGCCGCACTGGCGAAACTCATGAGCGATGCGGAACTCGCGCGCGCCGCCGGGCTGAACGCGCAATCGCGCGTGCTGGTCATCAGCACCGAAGGCGCCACCGCGCCCGGCGTCTACGCAACACTCGTGGGCGAAGCCGCCGCAGCAGTCGCCGCGCGCCGCGACGAACGCCTTGCCGCCGTCGCGCCGTAACGCCGTAACGCCCCACACAAGGACACGCTCATGGAAAGCACGCTGCAAGGCCAGCTCAAAAGCTGGCGTCATCACCTGCATCAGCGGCCCGAAACGGGCTTCGAGGAAGTCGATACTTCGGCGTACGTCGCAAACATCCTGAAGACGCTGGGGCTGGAGGTCGAGCGCGGCATCGGCGGGACCGGGCTGGTGGCGACGCTGCGAGCGGGCAGCAGCCCGCGCGCCATCGGCCTGCGCGCCGATATGGACGCGCTCAATATCGCCGAACACGCACCGGGCCGCGCGCATGCCTCGCTCAACGCAGGCAAGATGCACGCCTGCGGGCACGACGGCCATATGTCGATGATCCTTGGCGCGGCGCGCCTGCTGGCCGAGCGGCGCGATTTCGACGGCATCGTGCGTTTCATCTTCCAGCCCGCCGAAGAACACGGACGCGGCGCCAAGGCGATGATGGCCGACGGCCTGTTCGAACGCTTTCCGGTGGACGCGATCTTCGGCGCGCACAATATGCCGGGTATGCGCGCGGGCACGTTCGCCACGCGTGCGGGCGGCATCATGGCCAGCGAAGATAACTTCGTTATCCATATCAAGGCGCGTGGCACGCACGCGGCGCGGCCGCATATGGGCATCGACCCGATCGTGATCGCCTCGCAGATCGTACTGGCGCTGCAAACCATCGTGTCGCGCAATCTCGATCCCGGACTGCAGGCCGTGATCTCGTGCACGGAATTCATTACGGACGGCATCCGCAATGTGATTCCCTCCCATGTCACGATCAAGGGCGACACGCGCAGCTATTCGAAGGAAGTCCAGGCATTGCTGGCATCGCGCATGCGTGAAATCAGCGAAGGCATCTGCCGAACGCATGGCGCGCAATGTCAGTTCGAGTACACACACGAATTCGCGCCTACGGTGAATTCGCCCGAGTATGTCGATCTGGCCGTCACGGCGGCGCGGAACGTTGCAGGCGCAACTTCTGTCGATGCGAATGTTCAGCCGATGATGATCTCCGAAGACTTTGGCGCGTTTTTGCAGGCCGTGCCCGGCAATTTCATCTTTATCGGCAATGGCGAAACCCACGCGCGCGGCGGTGTGCCGCTGCATAACGCCACTTACGATTTCAACGACAAAATTCTGGAAACCGGCGCGCGTTACTTCGCGGAAATCGCGCGGCTCGCCCTGCCGCGTAACCGCCCCTGCGCGAGCTAGCGGTAACGCCCGGCACGACACTCCCGACAACGGGCATGCTGCGTATCGAGCCGAAGGTCATCGACTTGATTCTGGTTATAATCCTCTCATCCACATGCCATAAAACGCGCTTCGCGCCGCATCCAGTCCCTCAGGACTTTCATGCTGAAATCTGACCGTCTTTCCGCGCTCGCCGATGCCATCGCTCAACACAAGGTCGTGCATCTGCGCGATGCGGCCGCGCTGCTGGGCGTGTCGAAAATGACCGTACGCCGCGATATCGCCGCCAGCCCCGATCAATTCACCTATCTGCGCGGCTACATCGTCAGCGCCACCGACGTGCAGAACGGCGCGGGTTATTCGCTGGAGCAGGAAAAGGATCATTTCGCCCAGGCCAAGGCCGAAGCCTCTGCCATCGCCGCGAAGCTGATCGACGACAACGACACGCTCTTCGTCGATTGCGGCACCACGCTCACCACGCTCGCGCGCCTGATCCCCGCCGATCTTCATGTGACCGTCGTGTGTTATTCGCTCAATGTCGCCGAGATCCTGCGCCGCAAGCCCAACGTGCGCATGATGCTGCTAGGCGGTCTCTACGTTCCCGCCTCCGATTCGTTTGCCGCCGACGAAACGCTCGATATCCTGCGTCGCATGGGCATCAACAAGGCCTTTATTTCTGCGGGCGGCGTGGACGAAACGCGCGGCGTGACCTGCTGGAATTTTCACGAAGTGGCCATCAAGCAGGCTGCCATGCAAAGCGCCGTCGAACGGCATCTGGTGATCGACAGCAGCAAGTTCGGCGTGGTGAAGGCGGCGCGTTTCTCGCAGATCGGCGAATTCGATTCGATCATCACCGAGAACGGCCAGACGCTGCGCGAGCGCGCGGGTTGAAGCGGCGGCGCGCTCGCGCCACCGCACGGATTCAAGGCTTTAATCGGCCGGATTCAGATAAAACGCTTCGGGCAGCAAGGCGTCTGCGCTCGTCACGCGCACATCGCCCTTGAGATTCACGAGGATCACTTCCAGCGCGGGCGTGCCCAGTTCGATCATCACCTGGCGGCATGCGCCGCACGGCGCGACCGGCCCATCCGTTTGCGCGACCACCGCCATGGCGGCAAAGTCCCCAGGCCGGTAGCCCGCCGCAATGGCTGCAAACAGGGCCGTGCGCTCCGCGCAATTGCACAGGCCATACGAGGCGTTTTCCACGTTGCAGCCGTGAAAGACCTTGCCGTCCTTCGTCTGCAGCGCGGCCCCGACCTTGAAGCGCGAATACGGCGCATAGGCTTTTTCGCGGGCGGCTTTCGCCGCGTCGATCAGTGTCTGTGCTTCCATGACTTTGTCCTCTTCGTTTATCGATCCAGAAATGCGACGCCGTCGGCGAACGGTGTCAGTCCATACCAGTTGGCGAGACTCTGGCCGAGATCCGCGAACGAACCGCGCACGCCCAGGCTGCCAGGCGCGACGCGCGCGCCGTACGCCAGCAGCGGCACATGTTCGCGCGTGTGATCCGAACCGGGCCACGTGGGATCGCAGCCATGATCGGCAGTGAGAATCAGCAGGTCGTCTGCGCGCATGAGCGGGTAAATCTGCGGCAGCAGCGCGTCGAAACGCTCCAGTTCCGTGGCGTAACCGGCCACGTTGCGGCGGTGCCCGTAAAGCTGGTCGAAATCGACCAGATTCGTCATCACGAGGCTCGATTCGGGCGCATCGCGCACGGCGTCGAGCGTCGCGCGCCAGAGCGCATCGAGACCATCGGCCTTGATCTTTTGCGTCACGCCCACGCCCGCGTAAATGTCCGAAATCTTGCCGATGGCGATCACTTCGCCGCCTGCATTCGCGAGCTTTTCCAGCACGGTCGGCGCGGGCGGCGGCACGGCCAGATCGCGGCGGTTGCCGGTGCGTTTGAAGTCGGCGCGGCTCGCGCCCGTAAACGGCCGGGCGATCACGCGGCAGATGTTGTAACGGTCGACTTCCTCGCGCGCGATCTCACAGAGCGCGTAGAGCCGCTCAAGCCCGAACGCCTCCTCATGGCAAGCGATCTGGAACACCGAATCGGCGGAGGTGTAGAAGATCGGCTTGCCGGTCGCGATGTGTTCCTCGCCCAGCGCCGTGATGATTTCCGTGCCCGATGCATGGCAATCGCCGAGGTAGCCCGGCAGGCCCGCGCGACGCACGAGCGTATCCAGCAGTTCGGGCGGGAACGTCTGCGTGGGCGGCGAGAAATAGCCCCAGTCGAAACGTACCGGCACGCCCGCCAGTTCCCAATGCCCCGACGGCGTGTCCTTGCCCGACGAAACCTCGCAGGCCGCGCCATAGGCGCCCACCAGCGCAGGCTGTGCGCTCATGCCATCGGGCAAGGTGCCGGTCGCCAGTTGGCTGGCGAGCGCGAGGCCGTGGCGCTCAAGGTTCGGCACCTTGAGCGGGCCGCTGCGTCCGGCGGTATCGCATTCGCCCTGTGCGCAGCGCTGCGCGATATGACCGAAGGTATTCGATCCCGTGTCGTTGAAACGCGCGGCGTCAGGCGCCGCGCCAATGCCTAGCGAATCCAGCACCAGTACGATTGCGCGCATGCAGGTCTCCCGCGCTCAATCGAGCAAGGCGTGAATCGTCGGCGGCAGCTCGCCCACCGAATCGTCAATCGAATAGGCGCGCTGCACTTCGCTCACGGCGCGCTTCGCGGCGTATTCGTCGCGTGCGTGCACGACGGCGAGCGGCTGCCCCTCTTCCACGCGTTCGCCCAGTTCGAGCAGCGCCGACAGACCCACCGAAAAATCGAGCGTATCGGTCGTCTTCATGCGGCCGCCGCCCAGCCCCACCACGGCGATGCCAAGCGCACGCGCGTCCACGCGCGCAATCGCTCCGGCGCGCGGCGCGGGCACCGGCACGATCACGTTGGCGCGCGCCAGATGCGCGTGCGGTCGCTCCAGCAGATCCGCCGGGCCGCCCAGCGCCTTCACCATGCGCGCAAAACGCTCGGCCGCCGCGCCCGATTCGAGCACCGCCAGCAGAAGCGCACGCGCGTCGGCCTCGTCCTTTGCGAGCTTGCCGATGATGAGCATCTGCGCCGCCAGCGCCATCGTCACTTCATGCAGACGCGCCGGGCGCGACTTGCCGGTGAGATAGTCGATCGCGCAGGCCACTTCCAGCGCATTGCCCGCGCAGGGCGCGAGCGACTGGCTCATGTCGGTGAGCGTGGCCGTCGTCTTCATGCCCGCGCCGTTGCCCACGTCGACGATGCTGCGCGCCAGTTCAACCGATTTTTCGTAGGTCGGCATGAACGCGCCCGAACCCACCTTCACGTCCATCGCCAGGCCGTCGAGGCCCGCCGAGAGCTTCTTCGAAAGAATCGACGCCGTGATCATCGACACCGATTCGACCGTGGCCGTCACGTCGCGCACCGCGTAGATGCGCTTGTCGGCGGGCGCAAGACGCGCGGTCTGGCCGATGATCGCCACGCCCACATCCTTGACCACGCGGCGGAACGTGTCGGTATCGGGCGCGACGTTGTAGCCCGGGATCGATTCGAACTTGTCGAGCGTGCCGCCCGTGTGGCCGAGACCGCGCCCCGAAATCATCGGCACGTAGCCGCCGCACGCGGCCACCATCGGCCCGAGCAGGAGCGAAGTCAGATCGCCGACGCCGCCGGTCGAGTGCTTGTCGACCACCGGACCATTCAGATTGAGCGCGCGCCAGTCGAGCACGTCGCCGGAATCGCGCTGCGCGAGCGTGAGCGCCACGCGCGCATCGATCGGTAATTCATTGAAGTAGACCGCCATCGCGAAGGCCGCGATCTGGCCTTCGGTCACGTAGCCGCTCGTCACGCCTTCGACGAATTGCGCGATTTCCTGCTTGTCGAGTGGCTGGCGATCGCGCACCTTGCGCACGAATTCCTGAGGCAGAAACATGGTTTGTTCTCCGAATGATGTGCGTTCAATAGGCTGCCGGACGCTGTGCGTCCTTGCCGTGGCCGAGCGTCGCCAGCAGGCTGCCAAGCAGCCCCGACGCGCCAAAACGGAATTTCGCCGGCACCGTGGAGCCGACGCCCAGTTCACGCTCCGCGAGCGCGAGATACGCGGCCGCCTCCTGCGCCGTGCGCACGCCGCCCGCCGCCTTGAAACCCACCGTGCGCCCCGCTTCGCGGATCGCCGCCAGCATGGCCGCCGCCGCGTCGAGCGTGGCGTTGACCGGCACCTTGCCGGTCGAGGTCTTGATGAAGTCCGCGCCCGCTTCGATGGCGATTTCGCTCGCACGGCGGATCAGTGCAGCGTCGCGCAGTTCGCCCCGCAGTTCACCTGTCTCCAGGATCACCTTGAGGCACTTGTCGCCCGCCGCCACGCGGCATTGCGCAACCAGTTCGCGGCCCACCTGCGCGTCTCCCGCGAGCAGCGCGCGATACGGGAACACCACGTCCACTTCGTCGGCGCCCAGCGCGATGGCCTCGGCAGTTTCGCGGGCCGCCGCCTGCGGATCGGCGGCGCCCGCGGGGAAGTTCGTGACCGTTGCGATCGGCAGCGCGAGGCCCTTTGCGGCCAGCGCCGCGCGCGCCGTGCCGACAAAGCGCGGAAACACGCACAGCGCCGTCGGCGTGCCCACGGGCGTATCGGCCGATGCGGCCAACGCCGCGATCGACGCGTCCGTGTCGTCGTCGTTGAGCGACGTGAGATCGATGAGATGCAACGCCTGCAATGCGCGCTCGGCGAGTTGGTTGCGTGTCAGTGCCTGGTCCATGAAAAGCCCGTCAGGAAAGAGAGAAAAACAGTCCGGCGATGGTCGCGCTCATGAGATTGGAGAGCGTGGCCGCAGCGAGCGCGCGCAGTCCGAAGCGCGCGACCTCGCCGCGCAGTTCCGGCGCGACGGCGGTGAAGCCGCCCGTCAAAATCGCGATCGACGAAAAATTGGCGAAACCGCACAGCGCGAACGAAACGATCGCGATGGTCTTGGGCGTGAGCAAGGGCAGCCCAGCCGCCACCACGTGCGCGCTGTCCTGCAGATACGGCGACAGCCCGCTGTATGCGACAAACTCGTTGAGAATCAGCTTCTGGCCGATGAAATTGCCGGCCACCACGGAATCCTGCCACGGCACGCCGATCATCCACGCGAGCGGTGCAAACAGCGCGCCAAGCAGCGATTGCAACGTGACGTGCGCAAAGCCGAGCCAGCCCGCCACCACGCCCACACCCGCATTGAGCAGCGCGATCAGGCCGATGAAGGCCACCAGCATGGTGCCCACGTTCACGGCGATCTTCATGCCCACGCTCGCGCCCGATGCGCCCGCTTCGATCACGCTGGTGGCGCGCTTCTCGTCGAATTCGAGCGCGCCGATATCCACATCGGTGGTCGCCACCGAAGGACACAGCATCTTGCCGAACAGCAGACCGCCGGGAATCGCCATGAACGATGCCGCCAGCAGATACTCCATCTTGACACCCAGGCCCGCATAGCCGGCCAGCACCGAGCCCGCCACGGACGCCATGCCGCTCGACATCACCGCGAAAATCTCCGGCCCCGACAGACGGCGCACGAAGGGTTTCACGAAGGCGGGCATCTCGCTCTGGCCCAGGAAAATCGTGGCCACCGCCGAGCAGCCCTCGGCGCGGCTCACGCCCAGCAGCTTCGACACCACCGTGCCGATAATCGCGATGATCCACTTCATCACGCCAAGGTAGTACAGCACGGCGATCAGCGATGTGACAAAGATGATCATCGGCAGCACGCGCAGGCCAAACGCGAAACCATCCGCGCCGAACAGCGCGAACATCTTGTCGCCGACCAGCCCGCCGAACAGGAAAGTCAGCCCGTGCTGGCCCATTTCGAGCACGCCGTTCACCGCCGTGGCGACCAGCGCCAGCACATGGCGGCCCATCGGCACGAACAGCACGAGCGCGCCAATCACGATCTGCGCCGCGAGCGCGGCCAGCACCGTGCGCGCACGCACCGCGCCGCGATCCATCGAGAGACAGTAGCCAAACACCAGCAGCACCAGAATGCCGCATAGACTGCGCAGGATATCCATATCGAATCCTAGAGGAATGAGGGCGTTGCGTTGGAGCCTTGCTTTAGAACCGGTAACCGACGCTGGCGTAATAGCCCCAGCCGGTCGAGCGGTTCTGGAAGGGTCCACTGCCAAAATTCAGCGTGCTGCCATTCCACTGTCCGCCGTTGTGGAAATAGCGCGCCGCGGTCCAGAAACGCCAGTGTTTGAACTCGTAGATCAACACGTTGGTCGACACGAATGCGGTATCGCTGCGCGTGTTGCCGCCGGTCTCTTCGGCCAGGCGCGAGCCGAAGTCGTAATTGAAAAAGCTCACGAAGGTGAGGTTGCCGCCGCTAAAAGTGCCGATCGGATAGGCAAGCTTCATCTGCGCGCGATAGCCGTCCCAGCTGTTCGCGTTGGCCGCGCCGTAGTTTTCCCACTGGCGGCGCACGTAGAAGTTCGCCGAGAGATAGACCGGCAGCGGCGTGGCGATATCGGTGCCCAGGCCCATATAGAGCGTGTTCTGGCGGCCCGACACGTTATGCCCCTGATCGTAGATCCAGTCGAACGCGGCGTACCACTCCTTGAACGGCCCGAAGCCCAGATGCTTGCCGAGCAGATCGTCGATGGACACGCGCGGCTCCTGCTCCGAGAAGAGCGGCGAGCCCTTGTTGGTGATACCCGTGTCGTAGCCATTGCCCACACCGAAGGCGCGCGGCACGTCGACGTAGCCGTACAAATCGAATGGCCCTTTGCGGCCGAAGTATTCGTACTCCAGATACACGTCGTTGGTCGTGTACGGGCCGAAGCGAATGTCCTTCGACCCGATCACGCCGATGCTCTGGTGCAGCCAGTCCGAGAGATAGCGCGGCGCGGGCTGCGAGGCCGCTGTGCCCATGACGGCGGTCGTATTCAGTTCAGGCGGCGTGCCGCCGCTTTCGGCCAGTGTGTCGGCGCGTGCTTGAGCGGCGCTCAATGCAAGCGCGAGCGCCGCTGCGGCCATCAGGCCGAATCGATGGGTACGACATGGCGATGCCTGCGGAGCTGTGCGCCACGGTCTCCTCCTTGGGTCCACGGTCTGCTTCCTTATCTGTCTTGAATATCTCATGCTTATGAGATCATCGGAACACAATTTGTTATGTTTATAACATTATCAAAAATGTGTGTCCCAGGAGAGTCAGGGAAAACCCAGAGGAATCGGCGGGATTGCGCGAGATTTGCGGTAGCGCAGACGCGGGAGGGATAGAGAGGACGGACGAATCGCTGAAACTCTTGGTGGGCCGGCACCGCGGCCTACCAGCGCTTTCTGCGAGAAGCTCTACCGGATCGCCGGCATCCGTCACAGCCGGTCGATGTTCGCGCTGCGCTGCATGAAGAGCATTGCGCCGATCGCGGTGTGAATGAAAAACAGCGGGCGCGTTGCAATCGTCGACACAATCGCTACCCGCCCGCAGTTCATGAGGCGCAAAACATTCGCGCCTACATTTCCATATCGTGCCTACCTTCAGGCCGACTGCTGCGCCAACGCCTGACGCAAGCTCAGCGGACGCATATCGGTCCACACTTTTTCGATGTGTTCGAGACAGGTCTGCTTGTTGCCCTGCACGCCCACCTTGCTCCAGCCCGCCGGCACTTCCTTGAAATCCGGCCAGATCGAATACTGTTCTTCGTGGTTGATGACCACCTGGTAGATCGCGTCGTCGTTATCGAAACTCATGGTTCACTTCTCCTGGTTAGCTTGACTGGGTGAGTCCGGGCAGCGATGCCGCCCGGAGCGGATTCATTGGCCCGGACGATAGGCTTCGAGACGCGCGCGGCAATGCATGGTCGCGTCGCGCACCATGCAATTGACGAGCGTCGACGATACGCCGAGGTGATCCGAGATTTCTCTCTGCGTATAGCCGTACACGTAGTACAGGCAAAACGCGGTGCGCGAGCGTTCGGGCAACGCGTCGAGCGCATCGGACAACATGCACATAGCCTGGCAATTCATGTTCGCCTGTTCCGGCGACGGCTCTTCGCACGCGACATCGAGCGCCGCTTCTTCCGGCGCGCAGTAGAAAGCTTCGAGATTCAGACGACGGCAACGGTCGATCGCATGATTGCGGACCATCCGAGCGATGTAGCCGCCCGGCTGCCGGATTTCGCCGAAGTCGTCGGCTTCTTCCAGCCTGAGCCAGATGTCGTGCACGACATCCTCGCCGCCGCGACGACAGCCGACGATGCGCGAAGCGGTATCGATCAGCGTGCGCCGGGATGTCATCAGCGCATGCGCTAGCGCCTGCTTCTGCATGGGCATCGGTTCCTGCATGATGGGACCTCTTCTCTGGTTCGTTCAAACGAATGGGATGGCGCGTGAAACGTTTGCAGGCGCGATTGCAAATGCTTGTGCAAAGACATCCGCAACGTGCGCCGCGCTCACGCGCCGTGCGCTTGCGCCATCGCGACGACGATCCGGCGCGGTCCCGAGAACGGCGCGCGTCCGTGCGTCATCAGCATGTTGTCGAGCATCATCACGTCGCCGCGTTGCCACGCGAAATCGAGCCGATGCGCGTCGTACACCGCGCGCACGCTGTCGAGTTCCTCGTCGGCGATCGGCGAGCCATCGCCGTAGTACACGTTGCGCGGCAGATCTTCTTCATCGACGATGTCGAGCAGGGCCTCGCGCGTCGTTTCTTCCAGCGCCGATACGTGGAACAGGTGCGCCTGGTTGAACCACACGTCCTCGCCGGTACGCGGATGACGCGCGACCGCCTGGCAGATCTGGCGCGTGCGCAGATTGCCGTCCTCCTTCCACTCCCACTCGATCTGATGCTTGCGGCAATACGCTTCGGCGACCGCGGTGTCTTCGGTGTTGAAGACCTTTTGCCACGTCAGATCGAGACCGCCGCCGTAATTGCGCACGTACATCAGCTTGCGGCTCGCAAAACGCTCGCGCAGCGCCGGGTCGATGCCCCGATACACGACGCGCGAATCGGCCACCGGCGTTTCGCCGCGATCGCCCGGTTGAACGTCGCAGTAGAACCAGATCATCATCGGCCAGTTGGTCGTGTAGGCCTGTTCGTTGTGCTGCGGAATCCATTGATGCGCGGGGTACTCGGTCGACGAATACACGCCCTTGTGCACTTCGCTGCGCGGCGTCGAACCGAATTCGTACGACAGCAGCGGCGAGCCGAAGCTCTTCGCGAATTCATGGAAGCGGTCGATGCTCATGTCCGCGAAACCGCGCAGCAGCACGCCGCCGTCGCGCGCGAGATGTTTCGCGATCGTTGCGTGCCAGCCGCGATCGAGGATGTCGCTGGCGTCGGCGGGTGCGTGCATCACGGGCAGGCGCGTGCCGCCCTTCTGGAACACGGTTTCGGCGAGCTGGATTTCAGCGGCTGCTTCCCGGATGTCGGTCGACATGCCTGGCTCCTGACTAAATTGAGTGAAAAGGTTCGCGCTGCAAAGCGTCGAAGGCGTCGATGACCGCCGCGAAAGCGGCAGCCGGATCGTCGCGGAGAAACAGGTGGCCGCCATCGACTTCACGGCCGGTCGTCGTCATGCTGGTCTCGTCTCGCCATGCCGAGAAGGCCGGCGCGAACGGGCAAGCGTGATCGTCGCGGCCGGCCAGCACATGAATCGGCACGGCCAGCGGCGCGCGTTTGCGATAGCGGTAATCCGCGCACAACTGAAAATCGTTGCGCACGATCGGCAACATCAATTCGCGCAGTTCGGCGTGCTCCCATGCGGGATCGCTACCGCTGATGCCGAACAGCGTGTCGAGCACCTGCTGGTCGGCGCAACGCCGCCAGTCGATGCCCGACAACCGGTGATCCTCGCGCGGCGGCCGCGTCGCCGACACGATCAGCAGCGCGGGCGCCGGCATGCCGTGCGCACGCAGCCGATGCGCAAGCTCGAACGCGAGCAGCGCGCCCATGCTGTGCCCGAACAACGCGTACGGCTGACGCGCATACGGCGTGACCTGCGCATACAGCCGGTCGAGCAACGGCGCCCAGTCGGCGACCAACGGTTCGCCCCATTGCGCGCCGCGTCCGGGCAAGGCCATCGGCGTGACGCGCAACGCGGCGGGCGCAAGCGTTCGCCACGGCTTGAATACCGCCGCGCTACCGCCTGCAAAGGGCAGGCAGAACAGATTCAACGCGACGCTCACAGCAGGAATGCCGCAACGGCAGGCGCGCAGGCGAAACGAATCAATGCAGGCTGTCGATGCGTCATCGAATGCAACTCTCTCTGTGAAATCATCTTTGCAAATGATACTGATAATGATTCGTATTTAAAAGTGTTCACCCCAGGCATGTCAAGTGACGTTTCCTTGAATGCTTGTGCCCCACATGCAAAAAGGGCTCCGAAGCGCCCTCTTCTGTTTGCATCGTGCTGCTATCGCGGACCAAAGTGTTCGAAGTAAGTCTCGCGAGCGAGACTGACGAGGGCTGCGCGTTTATGCGGAAAGTCGAATTCCTTCTGCTTCACGCCGCCCTGTTCCTGCATGTAGTCGATCCAGCGCGCATTATCGATACGCGGTTCGCCGTAAATCGTTTGAGTGCGCGGTTCATCGAGGAACACGTAATGGAATAGCGAACGCAACCACGCTTCGAGCTTCGCCGGCCCTTGATGACGGCGATTGCCCACCAGAATATGGATGCCGCGGTCGTAATCGCCGGCATTGCAGAACGGTGACAGACGATCTTCCTTCACCCAGTACACCTCGAAGTATGCGAACGGCTCGCCGTTAAAGCAGCCGAACAGCGTCTGCGTGTGCGGGTCGGCTTCCTGATCGGCGAGAAAGCGCGCGTGTGTCATGGTGTCGTCGGCCTGATCCCAGACCTTCGCGACGTTCGGCAGATTCATCCAGCGATTAAACAGTTCGAGGTCCTGCTCGCCCTGGATCGTGCGCAGCGAAAACATCAGATCGAGATGCGGAAGCTGCCGCTCGTAGACGACGCCGCGCGGCTTGGGCGGTCGCACCGGATGCCGGTGATGATTCGTCAGCGTGTAGCGTTGCGCGAAGCCGCGGCTCGGCGTGGTCCGCAGCCACATCGCCGGATGCTGCCAGAAACTCGCGCGGCGGCAGCGCAGACGGCAGCCGCCGGAGGTTTCCTCGATCTCGTCGAAGATGCCGTTGCGCACGGCATCGACGGCCCATGCGCGGTTCACCGGCAACGTAATCTCGATTGTCGATACCTGCGCCGGACGCGCGAAATACTCGGCCAGCAGCGGCAGAAAAATTTCCGGCGGCTGACGGCCGATGCTTTGCGCGTCGCCGGGATTGTCGATCGACACGTGCGCGGTATCGAAGCGCGCGCTCAGCAGCGCCTGCGCTTCGCCGTCGACGTGCAGCGCCACGCTGCCGCCCGCGAGTACCTGCACGCAGCACACGCGGCCATCGGGCAATGTGTGGGAAAACGAGGAAAATTCATTGCCGCCCGCGCCGACGATATCGATCGTCGAGGAGATCGGCGCATCGCTTGCAGCCTGGTCCATGATGGTGTTCCGTTGATAGTCAAAAATAGGCGCCGGGCGTTCAATCGACGCTCAGGTGCCGTATGTGTCTTTCCGATGCCGCCGCGCTCAACTCACGCTCAGCTCACGCTCAAGCCACGCTCAAGCCACCGCATGCGTGCGCTGTTGCGCGAGCGCTTCGTACGCGTCATGCAGCGACGCGCAGATCTCCGCCGAGCGCGTCGCGAGAATCGACAGCAGCGTGTCGCTCAAACCGTGCGTCGCCTCGCAGCCGCCTTGCAGCCAGATGCCTGGCAGGAAGTCGTCGCGCGCTTCGATGCGGTAATCGCGGCCGACCTTGAACTCGCCGAGATACGGCGCGAGCCCTTCGAGCAGACGGCGATGATCGTCGCGGCGATAGCCCGTCGCGGCCACCACCACATCGAACTCGCTGGTTTCAGCGACATTGCGCGCGAGGTCCTCGAAGGTCAGCGCGAGACCGTGACGCCCCGGTGCCGCGGCGGTCAACTGACGTTGCGTGAGCAGGGCGTGACGCGGCTGCGCGCTCACCTTCTGCATGTAGAAGAGTGCGTAGAGACGTTCGAGCAGATCGACATCGACCACCGAATAGTTGGTGCCGCGGTATTCGTCCAAGAACCGCTGGCGCGCTTGCGGCGTGCGGTGATAGATCGAATCGGTGAAGTCCGCGTGGAAGATCTCGTTGACGAACGGGCTGTCGTCGGCGGGCTTGAGCGCGCTGCCGCGAATCACCAGCGTCACGTCGAGATCGTCGTCGAGGCTGCCGCGCTGTACGAGGTCCTGGAAAATCTCCGCGCCGCTTTGCCCGCCGCCCAGCACGGCCACGCGCACGCGGCGGCCGGCCGCCTGCGCTTCGGCGCGGCTCGCGCGCAACGCCGTGTCGATTTCCGGCAGATAGCCGGACGAATGCACGAGCCGGCGCGCGGCCGGCGAGTTCTGCCCGGCGAGCGCCGCAAGCGGCGCCGGCAGCGACGGACGCCCGCCCACCGCCATCACCAGATTCGACGCGAGGCGCGTGGTCTCGCTGCCGTCCGCGCGACGCGACACGACTTCCAGCGCGCGCACCTTGCCGCCCGCGCTGCGCGGCTTCACGCTCAGCACCGCCTCGCCGTAATGCACCTGATCGTTGAACGACGACGCGGCCCAGCGCAGATAACCGTCGTACTCGATGCGGGTCGGCAGGAAGCTGCGCAGGTTCACGAAATCTTCGAGACGCCCCTGCGTTTGCAGATACTGAAGGAACGAAAACGGGCTGCATGGATTGCGCAACGTGACGAGGTCCTTCAAAAACGAAATCTGCATGCGGCTGTCCTGCAGCAGCATGCCGCTATGCCAGGCGAAGCCGTGCTTCTTTTCGATGAAGCCGGTCTTCAGACGACGGCCATTGGCACGGGCCTGCTCGTCGAGCGCGATGGCGAGCGCCAGGTTCGAGGGACCGAAACCGATGCCGAGCAGGTCGAGCGCCGGCAGAGAAACAGGATGATCGACGGCCATGCTTACGCACTCCTTCTGGAAATGATTCGGAATGGAGCGGCCGCTCATTGCGGCCTTCCGTTGTCTACTGAATCGATGTCGCCGACCGTGGCGCTGCCCGCGCGCAAACGCGCGCCGACAGCATCCAGTACCGACGGGTGATGAACGATGGCCGCGTGTGTCGTCGCGGGCGCGGCGACGGTGTGCGCGACGCCGCTGGTCATGACGCGCCACGCGGTGGCGTCGCGGCGCGCCGCGTCGTTGCCGCTGACGTGCCACACGTCGATGTCGGCACGCACATGCGCCGCGCGACGGCTCGTCAGCAAACGACGCTGCAAACGCACCACCTCGACGAGGCTGAGCAATGTGGCCTGTTCGTCGGCGTCGATGAGGCCCGCGGCGCGCGCGCTGTCGAGCAGCGCGGCGGGGTCGTCGCCGGTTGCGTGCAGCGTGTCCAGCGCGGCCGCGCGTTGCGGCGAACGCGGCGCGAGGTAGTCGCGCAGCGTGTCGAGATCGAGCACGCTCGCGTTGCAATCGACCGGCGCGGGGTCCGGATCGGTATCGAGCACGCCGAGCCAGGCGACCGTTTCGCCCGCGCGTTCGAGCGCCTGCGCGATGTGCGCGGCGAGCAGACCGCCGAGCGACCAGCCGAGCAGACGATACGGACCGTGCGGTTGCGCGGCGCGAATTCGCGCGACATAGTCGGCGATCCACGCGGCGAAGTCGGCGGGTTGCCAGTGTGCATCCGTGTAGCGCGGCGACTGCACGCCGATCGCGCGCACGTCGCACGGCAACGCGGCGGCGAGCGGCGCATAGCCGTTGACGAGACCGAAGCCCGGATGAATGCAGAACAGCGTCGTGGCCGCGGTCTTCGGCGCGGCGTTCAATGCGACCAGGTTGCCGGGCCAGTCCGCCGCGCCTTCTTCGATCGCCGCGGCAAGCGCGGCGGGCGTGCGTTGCACGAACAGCATTTCGAGCGAGCACGCGCCGACGCCGGCCGCGCGCAATTGCGCCATCACGCGCATCGCCGCGAGCGAGTCGCCGCCGAGCTGGAAGAAGTCGTCGTCGATGCCGATCGCGCGTTGTCCCAGCACGCGCTGCCATGTATCCACGAGCGTCGCTTCGAGCGGGGTGCGCGGGGTGCGCAGCGCGGCTGCGGGTGCGGCTTCGGCCGCGCACGCATCGGCGAGCGCACGGCGGTCGAGCTTGCCGTTCGGCGTCTGCGGCAGGGCCTGGCACACGCGCCATACCGTCGGCACCATGTGCGACGGCAACGCCGCCGATACCGCTTGCTGCAAGGCGTCGAGCGCGAGTCCGGCGCCATCGGCCGGCACCAGCGCGCCGGCAAGACGGGCGGCCTGGCCGTCGCCGTCGAGCAATACAACGGCGGCGTCGCGCACACCGGGTTGCGCACGCAGCACGGCTTCGATCTCGCCGATTTCGATGCGATGGCCGCGCAGCTTCACCTGCTGGTCGAGACGGCCGAGGTAACGCAATTGGTCATCCATGTCGACGCGGCACGCGTCGCCGGTGCGGTACAGACGCGCGCCCGGCTTGCCGAACGGATCGGGCACGAAGCGCTCGGCTGTCAGCGCGGCGCGCCCCAGATAGCCGCGCGCCAGATTCTCCCCGCCGATGTACAGCTCGCCCGCGCCGCCTCGCGGCACTTGATGACCGTGCGTGTCGAGCACGCGCAACACGGTATGGTCGATCGGTGCGCCGAGCGTGATCGGCGCTGTGCCGTCGATGCGCGCCACGCTCGACCACACGGTCGTTTCTGTCGGCCCGTACATGTTCCACAACGTGACGCCGCGTGCGCGCAGCGCCACGGCGAGATCGTGCGCGAGCGCTTCGCCGCCGCACAGCGCGCGGAACCCGGCGCTCGCTTGCCAGCCGGTGGCAAGCAGTAGTTTCCAGCCGCTCGGGGTGGCCTGCATCACGCTTGCGCCGGTCTGCACGAGACGCGCGGCAAGGCGCTCGCCATCCACCACGTCGGCGCGCGTCGCGATCTCGACACGCGCACCGAGCAGCAGCGGCGCGTACGCTTCGAGCGCGAAGATGTCGAACGACGGCGACGTGACGGACAACAGTATGTCGTCACGTGTCAGACCGGGCGCGCGGGTCATCGACTGGAGGAAGCGGTCGAGCGCGCCGTGGCTGATCGCGACTCCCTTCGGACGGCCGGTCGAGCCCGATGTGTAGATCACATAGGCCAACTGGTCGGCCAGCAGCGCCGGCAGATCCGGTGCTGCCGTGCCGCCGACGTCGCTGACATCGCTGACATCGTCAGCCTCGCGGCTCGCGGTCTCGACGTCGATCAGCTTCAGGCCGTCGAACAGCGAACCGGGATCGGCAAAGCGCGCGCGCGTAACGGCATCGGTGACGACGCTCTGAATGCCGGCGTCCTCGATCATCAGTTGCAGACGGCTGGCCGGATAGTCGGGGTCGAGCGGCACATAGCACGCGCCGCTTGTCAGCACGCCGAGCAACGCGAGCGGCAGTTGCTCCGAACGCGCGACGCACACGCCGACGCGCGCTTCGCGTTGCACGCCTGCAAGCAGCAGATTGCGCGCGAGCGCCTGGGAACGGGCGACCAGCGTACGGTAGTCGAGCTGCTTGTCACCACAGGCGATCGCAATGCGCGCGCCATCCAGCGATGCAATTTGCGCGACGCGTGCAGGCAATGCGCCGGCAGGCTCGATCGCGAAAGGTGGCTTGTTTGCATCACCGTTTGCATCACTGTTTACATGCGCCGGAGCAAAGCCATTCGTCGATGCATCGCCCGACGTTGCATGGTGCGCCTGATGGCGCACACCGATCGCGCCGACCATCGTCGCATTTGCGACGCTCGCCGCCTCGGCCAGTTGCGTCAGCAAGTCGAGATAATCCGCCGCGAGCCGCCCAATGGTCGCGCGATCGAGATGCTCGCCATCCCACGCCCATTCGAACGACAGCGCCTGACCCGGCGTCACGCTCAGCGTCAGCGGATAGTGCGTGCGGTTGACCGCCGCCGCCGCGCTGACCGTCAGGCCGCCCGCTTCGGCAACGCCATCCTCGCGACGCTCGCCCGTGTCGTAGTTCTCGAAAACAAGCAGCGTGTCGAACAACGCGCTGCCGCCGCGTCCCAGCCAACGCTGCACCTGCGCGAGCGACACATGCTCGTGCTCGCGCAGTTCCGCATTCGCGCGTTGCAGATCGCGCAGCCAGTCCGCCGCCGCGCGATCGGCCGGCACACGCACGCCGAGCGGCAAGCTGTTGATGAAGAGCCCGAGCATCGCGTCGATGCCGGGCACGCGTTCGTTGCCCGCGCTGCGTCCCGATGTCGTCACGCCGAACATCACCGCGTCCCGGCCGCCATAGCGCGCGAGCAGCAGCGCCCAGCCGCCCTGGATCAGCGTATTGAGCGTGACCTGCGCGCGCTGCGCGGCAGCACGCAGCGCCTGCTCGACCTCGGCCGACACGCGCTGTTCGACATGGAACAACCCTTGACGCGGCTGCGCGGTGCGGCCGAACGCGGCCTCAAGCATCACCGGATCGTCGAAGCCGTCGAAGCGTTCGCGCCACACGGCCTGCGCCGCCTCCTCCGAACCTTGCGCACCGAGCCACGCGACGTAGTCGCGATAGCGTCCCGGCGGCGCAAGCCGCGCGGTCTCGCCGCGCTTCGCCGCCGCATAGTGCGCGCCGACTTCGTCGAGCAGACGCGAGCTGCTCCAGCCATCGGTCAACGCGTGATGACTGGTCCAGATCAGATCGTGCGCGCCGTCCGGACGCGCGAACACGTTCACGCGCATCAGCGGCGCGCTTTCGATCTCGACGCCTTGCGCGAGATCCTCCGCGCACCATGCATGCAGACGATCGTCGTAGCGCACGCCGTTGTGTTCGCCGTGCCATGCGTGGAAGGCCACCGGCAATTCGGCGTGGCGATAGACCACTTGAAGCAACTCGCCGTCGCCGCGATAACGGAACGCGGTGCGCAGCACGTCATGACGCGCGAGCGTTGCGCGCCACGCATCGGCGAGGCATTCGGCGTCCAGCGCGCCGTTCAGCGTCAAGCGTAATTGATTGACATAGGTGCCGCTGCCCTGACGCAGTTGCGCGTGGAAGATCAAGCCTTGCTGCAACGGCGTCGCGGGATAGATGTCGTCGACCTTATCGAGCGGCAGCGCGAGCGCGCGCAGACCTGCTTCGTCGAGACCGGACAGCGGGAAATCCGCCGATGTCGCCGCGCGCGGCGCGCTCGCGCAGTGATCGATCAAGGCTCGCAGATGCGTGTCAAACGCAGTGGCGAGCGCATCGGCGACGGCCGGCGTCAGCGCACCGGGCACATGCCGCCATTCGATCGACAACGCGCCATCGACGATCCACGCGTTGAACGCGAGCGCATGTCCGCAGCGTTCGAGCGGACTCGCGGCCCGACCCGCATGTTCGTCGGCGGCGATACGCATGCGGCCTCGATCCGCATCGTCGCTCTGACCGAACTGGCCAAGATAGTTGAAGCTCACCTGCGCGCGCGGCAACGCGGCGATGGCCGCTCGTTCGGCCGCGCCGCCGAGGTATTCGAGCACGCCGTAATGCAGCCCCTTGTTCGGCACGCCGCGCAGCGCGGTCTTCACGGCGGCCAGTGTTTGCACGCCGTCGTCGTGCGTCGCTTCGAACCAGACCGGGTAGCGCGTCGTGAACCAGCCGACCGTACGCGTCAGGTCGACGCCGTCGATCACGTCTTCGCGGCCGTGGCCTTCCAGCTCCACCAGCACGCCTCGCGTTTTGCTCCAGCGCGCAAGCGTGTCGACCAGCGCGGCGAGCAGGACTTCGTCGATGCGCGTGCGGTACGCGCCCGGCACGTCCTGCAACAACGCACGGGTTCGTGCGGCGTCGAGCCGACGCAGAATCGTGCGGCTCGCGCCGAGCGTGCTGTCGATGTCGTCGAGACGCGCCGTGAGCGGCAAACCGCCGGCTGCGCGGGTTGCGTCGTCCCAGTTCGCGGTGTTCGACCATTGCGTGCGCCAGTACGTTATTTCGCTGCGTACTGCGTCACGCTGCGCATGCGCCGACAACGCCGCCGTCCATTCGCCCCAGCTGAGACCCGGCGCGGGCAACGTGATGGGGCGGCCAGCCAGCGCCTGTTCGTAGGCGTCGCCGAGATCTTCCAGCAGCACGCGCCAGGATACGCCGTCGATACTCAGGTGATGCACGACCAGCAGCAGACGCGATTGGCCGCCCGGTACATCGAACAACACCGCGCGCCATACCGGACCTTGCGCGAGATCGAGCGACGCTTGTATCTGCGCGCCGCGGGTGGACATGGCGGCTTGCCAGTCGCTTGCTTCGCGCAGATCGACGTAGTCCACCGTGCCTGTTTCGGACGCTGCGCAGCGTTGAGTCCAGCGGCCTGTCGCTGCGGCATCGACGTTGCCGTTGTTGCCTTCGCGCGTGAAGCGCAGACGCAGCGCGTCGTGACTGCTCATCACGGTTTGCACGGCGGTACGCAACGCATCCAGCGACAGACGCTCGTTCGCGGCGAGCAGCATCGATTGATTCCAGTGATTCGGACCGCCCGGATGCTCGGCGAAAAAGCGCGCCTGAATCGGCGTGAGCGGCAGATTGGCCAATGCGTTCGCCGCAGCGTTCGATGCATTCACCGCAGCACCCGAACCCGAGGCCGAAGCCGAGGCCGCGCCGCTCGCACGCGGCGCTTTCGGCGTCACAGGACGCGCAACCGCCGCGGCCGCTTCGATCGTCGGATGATCGAAGACCTGCTTCGGCGTGAGCCCGAGCCCAGCTTGCCGGGCCTTCGCGATGATCCGCAGGCTGAGAATCGAGTCGCCGCCGATCTCGAAGAAGTTATCCGTAACGCCGATATCCTCGCGGCCGAGCGCGGCCTGCCAGATCGCCAGCAGTGTCTTTTGCGCATCCGTGCGCGGCGCGACGACGGCGCGCGCATCGGCGCCCACGCCCGCTTCCATTGGCGTCAGCGCGCGACGGTCGATCTTGCCGTTCGCCGTGAGCGGCAACACGTCGAGCACGGTGAAGGTGTCGGGCACCAGCGCATCCGGCAAGGTCTGCGCGAGCGCCGCGCGCAACACGTCGGCGCGCAGGTCGATCCCGCTGGCGAACGCGTGCAGTTGCACGCGGCCCGCGTCGTCCTCACGCGCAATCACGATGCCGTCGCGCACGCCGGGCAATGCGCGCAGGCACGCGCCGACTTCTTCCGGCTCGACGCGGTAGCCGCGAATCTTCACCTGATCGTCGCGACGGCCGAGGAACACAAAGCGTCCCTGTTCGTCGATACGGCCGCGATCGCCGGTGCGATACACGCGCGCGCCGTGACCCGACGGATCGGGAACGAAGCGCTCGGCGGTCAGCCCCGGCCGCCCCGCATAACCGCGCGCCACCGACGCGCCGCCGATACAGATTTCGCCATAGGCCGCGTCGCCCGCGGGATTGCCGTGCGCGTCGAGCAACTGCACGTTCGCGTGCGGCAGCGGATACCCGAGCGGCAGGCTCGCGAGATCGGCGGCGGGCTTGCGCCACGTCAGCGCGCCGACGGTGGTTTCGGTCGGGCCGTAATGATTGAGCACCACGCAGTGCGGCGCGAGCGTCGCGATGCGCTCGATCAGCGCACCGCTCGCGGCCTCGCCGCCCAGCACGAGGCAGCGCGCGGGCAGCACCTGCTCGGGTTGCGCGGCCTGCAGCAAGCCGCCGAGATGCGACGGCACGATCTTCAGGATGTCGATGCGATGACGGCGCAGATAATCGCCGCATGCGTCGGGGTCGAAGCTCAAGGCTTCGGCGGGCATATGCAGCGTCCAGCCGGCCCATAGCGCGCCGAACAGCGTCGTGTGACCGAGGTCGGCGGCGGGCGTCGACAGGCATGCCGCGCGTTCGATGCCATCCGGCACGCGCGTGAGCAACGCGTCGAGATAGGCGCTCAGCGCGTCGTGCGCGATCATCACGCCCTTCGGACGGCCGGTCGAGCCGGAGGTATAGATCAGGTACGCGAGCTGGCCGGGGAGCGGCAAGGCGATGTCGAGGTTCGATGCTGCGTTGTCATCCGATACCGCCAGAGCATCCGCCGGATCGATCCGCGTCGTACCGGACGGCAGCCACGCATCGGCATCGTCTCGCGCGATCGCGCACTGCGCGTGACTATCGCTCACCTGCCACGCGAGACGCCCGGCGGGCGCGGCGATATCGAGCGGCACATAAGCGCCGCCCGCGCGCCACACCGCCAGCACGCCGAGCACGAACTCGACGCCGCGCGGCAACACGAGCGCCACGCGCGACTCGCGCTTCACGCCGGCATCGACAAGACGCTGCGCGAGTCGTCCGGATGCGTTCCACACCGCGCGCCAGTCGAGCGATTGCGCGCCGTCCGCCAGCGCTTGGGCATCGGGCCGCGTGCGCACGATTTGCGCGATGCGAGCCAGCAAGGTGTCGCCGGCAGCGAGCGGCGCATAGGGTGCCGATGCGCGCGGCGCCGACTGCGCGTCGTTCACGGCATCCCCATTCGCGGCATCCCCATTGGCGGCCGCCTGCGCGCGCAATCCCAGCTCGCCCAACGCTCGCTCCGGCTGGGCGGCAAACGCCGCCAGCACATCGCGCAACTGCGCGCCGATCACTTCGATGGCCGCGTGCGTGAAGCGTCGCGTGTCATACGCGAGCACGTATTCGAACTGCGCGCCCGGCGCGACGATCAGACTGAGCGCATAGGGGTTGCGGCCATCGGTATAACGCATGCCGGGCTCGTGAATATCAGCCGCGCCCAGCATCCGGACCTGCAGATCGCCCGCACGCGCGCCGCTCGAATCGACCGGATAGTTCTCGATCACGACGATGCTCTCGAACAAGGCGCGTCCGCCGTTCGCCACCGCCTGGATGCGCGCGAGCGGCACATGCTCGACCGCGCGCAACGCAAACGACCGCGCCTGTTGCGCGCGCACCCAGTCGCCGACCGATTGCGATGCCGACAGGCGCACCGGCATCGGCACCGTGTTGATGAACACGCCGACCATCGCGTCCATGCCGTCGATCTCGGCCGGCCGGCCCGCCGCCGTCACGCCGAACACGGCTTCCTCGCGATCCGCGCGACGCGCGAGCAGGAACGCCCACGCCGCCTGCACGACCGAGCCGAGCGTCACGCGCTGCGTGCGCGCGAATTCGACCAGCGCCGCGCTCGCGGCCGGATCGAGACGCAGGCGTAGCTCCGCATAGCGACGCCGCGCATCGCTCTGCGCGGTGCTTGCGGGCAGTGGCGTCGGCACGTCGAGGCCGGCGAGCGCGGCGCACCAGCGCGCCTCGGCGGCGTCGCGGTCCTGCGCGTCGAGCCAGCTGCGATACACCTTCAAACCCGGCGCGGGCGCAAGCGGCTCGCCAGGCCCGGCACTGCGCGCGGCATAACGCGCCATCACTTCGCGCAGCACGATCGGCAGACTCCAGCCGTCGAGCTGCACGTGATGCATGCGCCACACGAACCAGAAGCGCTGCTCCGCCACCCGGATCAATTGCAGTTGCAACGAGGCCGCACGCGCCAGATGAAAACCTTCCGCGCGCCGTGCGTCCCAAGCCTGCGCGAGACGCGCGTGCTGATCCGCTTCGCTCAGCCCGCGCCAATCGTCACATTCGCAAGCGGCATCGGTTTCGCGGTAGACGATCATCGCGGGCTGCGCGAGTCCTTCCCAGCGGAAATCCGCGCGCAGAATCTCGTGACGCGCGACCACGTCGCGCCACGCGCCGTCGAATGCGTCGATCGACAGCGCGCCTTCCAGTTCGAACACGTATTGCGAGTAATACGGATCGTCGCTGCCCGCCTGCAATGCCTGGGTCAACAGGCCCGGTTGCACGCCGAGCAGACGGTGCACGGATTCGATGTTGCTCTTGCGACGGAAATCCGGGTTCGTCGTCATGATGGCTTCACTCATAAATGAGAATCACTACTATTTTTTGTCGGAGCAAGCCGCCCGTGGGCGGTCCGGTTCAGTCGTCGAGCTGGTCGAGCAAGGCGTCGAGGTCTTCGCCGGCGAGATCGCTATCGAAGCCGTGAAGCGTTGCCGCATCGTTGCCGTTGCGCGCTTGCAGCAGCCTGTCGAGCTGCGCATCGAACGTATCGGCGAGCATCTGCGCGCGCGCGCTGTCGATCAGGCCCGGCAGATAGCGCCAGTCGATCGACAACGCACCGTCGACGATCAACGCGTTCAGTTCGAGCGCGTACGAGCAGACGGTATGCGCACCGGCCGCCTGGCCCGCGTGTTCGCCGGTCGCGATCCGCATGCGGTTCTGCGCGCCGCCGTTGCCGTTGTTCTGGCCGAATTGGCCGAGGTAGTTGAAGCTCACCTGCGCGCGTGGCAACGCGGCAATCGCGGCACGTTCGGACTCGCTGCCCAGCGACTCCAGCACGCCGTAGTGCATGCCCTTGTTCGGCACGTTGCGCAGCGTGGTTTTCACCGAGACGAGCGTGTTCGATGCGGCCTTGTCTGCGCTTGTGGCTGCCGAGGCGTTGGCGGCGTCGAACCACATCGGATAACGCGTCGTGAACCAACCCACTGTGCGCGTCAGGTCCACGCCGTCGATGACTTCCTCGCGGCCATGGCCTTCCAGTTCGATCAGCACGCCCGCGCGCCCGCTCCATCCCGCGAGCGTAGTCACGAGCGCGGCCAGCAACAGTTCCTCCACGCGTGCCTGCTGCGCCGACGACGCTTCCTGCAGCAATGCACGCGTACGCGTTTCGTCGAGCTGGCGGCGCAACACCTTGCTTGCGCCCAGCGTGCGGTCCACTTCTTCGAGGCGCGCCGCGAGCGGCAAGCCGCCGCGCGCACGCGCCGCGTCGTCCCAGGCCGATGCCGCCGACAGTTGTCGCTGCCAGTAAGTCAGCTCATTGCGGACGGTGTCGCGCCGCGCGTGAGCTGACAGCGCTTCGGTCCACTCGCCCCAGCTGAGGCTTTGCGCGGGCAACACGACCGGCTGTCCGGCGAGCGCCTGCTCGTACGCCTGGCCCAGCTCTTCGAGCAGAATGCGCCACGACACGCCATCGATACTCAGGTGATGCACGACCAGCAGCAGACGCGAGCCGCCGCCCGGTATATCGAAGCTAACCGCGCGCCACAACGGACCGCGCTCGATGTCGAGCGACGCCTGTACCCGCGCGCCATGCGCGGACAACGCCGACTGCCAGTCGGCTTCGCCGGTGAGATCGATGTAGCCGATCGCGTCGACTGCGTCGGCGTCGCAAGCTACATCGCGTGCCACGCACCGTTGGGTCCATCCGCCATGCGCGTCGCGCGAATCATTGCGCGATGCGTCATGCGAAGCGTCGCGTGAAAACCGCAGACGCAGCGCGTCATGACGCTGCATCACCGCCAGCACCGCCGCCTGCAGCGCGGCCGCCGACAAACGCTCATCCGCCGCCAGCAGCACCGATTGATTCCAGTGCGCCGGACCATCCGGATGCTCGTCGAAGAACCAGCGCTGGATCGGCGTCAGCGCGAGCGGTCCCGCGATCTCGCGATAGGCACGCATCGGCGCCGCTTGCGGCACGCATTGCGCCAACGCGGCCACGCTTTGATGCTCGAACAGTTCGCGCACGCTCAGCGCCATGCCTTCGGCACGCGCGCGGCTGATCGCCTGAATCGCGAGGATCGAATCGCCGCCGAGCGCAAAGAAGTTATCGTCGACGCCGATCTCGTTGCGGCCCAACACCGCGCGCCAGATTGCGAGCAGACGCGCTTCGCGTTCATCGCGAGCGGCGCTCAGTTGGCGCGGCGTGCCGGCGTTGTCGAGCAACGGTTGCGGCAACGCGCGTTTGTCGACCTTGCCATTCGGCGTGAGCGGCAAGGCCGCGAGCGGCACCACCGCGGCGGGCACCATGTACGCGGGCAAACGTTGCGCGAGCGCCGCATGCAAGGCCGCGCCGACCTGCTCGTTATCCGCATCGTCGATCACCGCGTAGGCGAGCAGCTTGCGCGCGTCGTCCGCGCCGCTGATCATCGCAACCGCTTCGCGCACGCCGGGCAGCGCGCGCAATGCGGTCTCCACTTCCGACAACTCGATGCGATAGCCGCGCAGCTTCACCTGCCGGTCGTCGCGTCCCACGTAATCGAAGCCATGGCCCGCATCGCCCGCGCGCTGCACGCACACGTCGCCGGTGCGATAGAGGCGCGAGCCCGGCGGCCCGAACGGGTCGGGCACGAAGCGCTCGGCGGTCGTCGCCGGCCGGCCGGGATAGCCGCGCGCCAACGCAGCGCCGCCGATGCACAACTCACCCGCCGCGCCCGGCGGCGTCGGGTTGCTCCATGCGTCGAGCAAACGCGCGATACGGCCGGGATAGGGCAAGCCGATCGTGACGACCGGCGCCTCGATATCCACCGCTTCTGTGCGGCGGCTCAGCGCCGAGATCGCCGCTTCGGTCGGGCCGTAGGTGTTTTCGAAACGCACGTCGCGCAAGCCGCTGGCGCGCCATTGCGCGAGCGCCGCACCGTTGAGCGCTTCGCCGCCGATCGTCACCAGACGCAACGCGGGCAGCGCCGCCGGCAAATCGCGCAACCATTGCTGCCAGAACGCGGTCGGCAGATCGATGACGCTCACCGCTTCGTCGCGCAGCACCGCGTTGAATTCCGGCCAGCTCCACAGATCCGGACCGCGCAATACCACGCGTGCACCGACGCACAATGCGGGCAGCAACTGCTCAAGCGCCGCATCGAAATTGATGGTCGAGAACTGCAGCACGCAATCGCCCGCGTGCACGCCGAAGCGCGCGATCACGTCATCGACGTGCACGGACAGCGCGGCGTGCGTCATCGCGACGCCCTTCGGCACGCCGGTCGAACCGGACGTGTACATCACATAGGCGAGTTGCGGCGCGAGCGGCATACGCGGCGTGAAATTCAACCACGACGGCGACGATAGCGAAGCCGCGTTGTTTTCCATCTCCTCCAGCGCGTGCAGCGTGCGTCCTTGCAGCACCCCGCTCAGTCGCGTGGCGCTGAGGCGATCCACCACGACATGCTCGATGCCCGCATCGGCGACGATCTGCGCGAGACGCTCGGGCGGATATTGCGGATCGAGCGGCACGAAGGCCGCGCCCGCGCTCCAGATACCGAACAGCGCGGCCACCATCGACGGCGAACGCGACACGCACAGACCGACGCGCGCTTCGTCGCGCACACCGGCCGCGTGCAGCGTGGCACCGACACGCAGCGCACGAGCGGCGAGCGTCGCGTAATCGAACGCGGCTTCGGCGGGCGTGGCCGGCGAGCGCAACGCGGGCGCGCCGGGTTGCGTGCGCGCCACGCGCATGAAACGTTCGAGCACCGCGACATAAGGCCGATCCGCCGCCGCGGATGCGCCCGTGGCCAGCGTCAGCGCAATCGCGGCCAGCGCCTGGCGAGGCGCGGCCAACACCTGCGAGACGAGTTCGAGATAGTGATCCGCGATCTGCTCGATCACGACGCGATCGAAAATATCGCTCGCATAGCCGAACGACACGCGCAACGCGTCGCCCTGATCGGTGATGTCGAGCGTGAGATCGAACTGCGCGGTCTCGCCGCCGAGTTCCGGCAGATCGAGCGCGCCGACCGTGATGCCGCTCAGGTTCGCGAACTGTTCGGGCGGCGTGACCTGCAGGTTGAACATGGTCTGGAACAACGGCGTCAGACCGAGATCGCGCTGCGGCTGCACGACGTCCACCAGTTGCGCGAACGGCACCGATGCATGCGCCTGCGCCGCGACCACTTCCGCCCGCGTGGCAGCCAGCAGCGTGTCGAACGGACAATGCCCGGCAGCCTCGCCGCGAATCACCAGCGTGTTGACGAAGAAGCCGATCAGCGATTCGGTTTCGAGCCGATCGCGATTGGCGACCGGAATGCCGATGCGGATATCGTTCTGCCCGCTATAGCGATGCAGCAGCGCCTGGTAGCACGCGAGCAGCGTCATGAAGAGCGTCACTCCCTCGCGCTGCGACAGCTCGCGCAGCGCGCGCGTCGTCGGCGCATCGATGCGGCGCAGGCAGCGGCCGCCGGCCGCGCTGCGCTGAGCGGGCCGCGCGCGCGACAACGGCAGGTTCAGCACCGGCTGTTCGCCCGCGAGACGCTCGCACCACCAGCGCAGATCGGCCTCGCGGCGGCCGCCTTCGGCGCGCTCCCAGTGCGCGTAGTCCGCGCCCTGGATCGGCAGCGGCGGCAGTTCCGGCGCGAAGCCGCGTCGCGACGCTTCGTAACAGGCGCAAAACTCTTCGATCAGCACGTCCATCGACCAGCCGTCGGAGACGATGTGATGCATCACCACCGCGAGCACGTGTTCGGTGTCGCTCGACGACAGCAACGCGACGCGCAGCAACGGGCCGTGTTCGAGATCGAACGGCTCGCTCACGCAGTCGTGCAAGACGGCGGCCAGCGCGCGCGGATCAGCGCAGTCCAGCGTGGCCGCGCGCCAGTCGTAGCGGACTGCATCCGCAATACGCTGCACCGGCTTGCCGTCGAGCGCGACGAAGGTCGTACGCAAGGCTTCGTGGCGCGCGACGATCGTGTCGAATGCGGCGCGCACGGCAGCGGTGTCGAGCGAGCCGCTCAAACGTACCGCGCCGGGCACGTGATAGGCGGCGCTTTGCGGTTCCAGTTGCCACAGCACCCACAGACGTTCCTGCGCGAACGAGAGCGGCAGATTGTCCGGCGATGCGTCCGTGGGACGGCGCGTGATCGGCGCGGTGTTTGCGGTTGCATGGGCGCTTGCATGTGCGCTTGCATGTGCGCTTGCATGCGCGCTTGCGTGAGTGCCTGCACCTGCGCTTGCGTCCGATGCCGATCCGCCGTCAGCGGTTGCGGCTTCCTCGATGCTCCGCGCGAGTCGCGACAGCACGGGCTGGCTGAACACGCTCTGCAACGGCAAGTTCACCCCGAGACGTTGACGCACGCGCGCCACCACCTTCACGGCCGACAGCGAGTGACCGCCGAGCGCGAAAAAGTCGTCGTCAGCGCCGGGCAACGCGCCGCCCAGCACGTCCTGCCAGATTTCGGCCAGCGCGATTTCCTGCGGCGTGCGCGGCGCGACACGCGAACGTTCGACCGCGACTTCATCCGGCGCGGGCAACGCGCGCACGTCGAGCTTGCCGTTCAGCGTCAGCGGCAGCGCGTCCAGTCGCACGAGCGCGGCTGGCACCATATGCGCGGGCAAACGCGCGGCAAGGTGCTCACGCAACGCGGCCGCATCGGCATTCACGCCGACGTAGTAGGCGATCAGACGCAAACCGCCCTGCGGGTCGGCTCCCGGCACGACAACCGCCGAGCGGATCGACGGATGCTCGATCAGCACCGCCTGGATTTCGCCCGGTTCGATGCGAAAGCCCCGAATTTTGACCTGCGCATCATTGCGGCCGAGGTATTCGAGTTCGCCATCGCGACGCCGCCGCGCAACGTCGCCCGAACGATAGAGGCGCGCGCCCGGCGGCCCGAACGGGTCCGGCACGAAGCGGCTCGCGGTCAGACCCGGACGGCCGAGGTAAGCGCGCGCGAGACCCGCACCGCCGACGCACAACTCACCGCATACGCCGAACGGCGCGGGGTTCAGAACCGCGTCGAGCACGTGCAGACTCAGATCGGCGATCGGTGCGCCAATCAGGCTCGGCGCGCCGGCGGCTTCAGTGCCGGCTGCGCCGCCGCTTACGGTGTCGGCCAGCGTGATGTCGCGCGCGGTGACGTGCACCGTCGTCTCGGTGATGCCGTACATGTTCACGACGCGCGGTGCGCGTGCGCCGCGCCATGCGAGCCAGCGCGACAGCGTCGCCGGTTCGAGTTTTTCGCCGCCGAAGATCACGCAGCGCAACGCGGGCAACGGCGCGTTCAGATCGAGTTCGACCTGAGTGAGCGGCACAAACGCGGACGGCGTCTGATTCAGGATCGTCACGCCGGTTTCGCGCAGCAGCGCGTGGAAATCCTGCGGCGAGCGCGCGACCCAATGCGGGACCACCACCGCGACGCCGCCGAACGACAGCGCGCCGAAGTATTCCCAGACGGAGAAGTCGAACGCATACGAGTGGAAGCAGCTCCACACATCGGCGGGACCGAAACCGAATTGCGCGTGAGTCGCATCGAGCAGACGCGTGACATTGCGATGCGTGACGCCGACGCCCTTCGGCTGACCGGTCGAGCCGGACGTGTAGATCACGTAGGCAAGCTGATCGGGGTGCAGAGCCGGGAAGACGAGACCGCGGTCCTGGTTGTCTTCATCGTTCGCCTCGCTGTCGAGCGAGACGACGATGCAATCGAGCGGCGCGAGCAACGCGGCGAGCTTGTCGCGCGATCCGGCGTCCGCGACCACGCGGCGAATGCCCGCATCCGCGATGATGTATTGCAGACGTTCGACCGGATAGCCCGGATCGAGCGGCACGTAAGCCGCGCCGCTCGCCAGCACGCCGTACAGCGCGGCCGGCAACGCGGCCGTGCGCTGCACGCACAGACCGACGCGTTCCTCGCGCTGTACGCCGGCTTCGAGCAAACGCGCGGCAACCGCGCGAGCCGCCGACGCGAGTTGCCCGTAGTCGAGCTGCCGGTCTTGCGCATGCACGGCGCGGGCGGCCGGTTGCGATTGCGCCAGCGCGAACAGGCGCTCGGTCAGCGAGACAAAGGGATACGACGTCGCGAGCGTGGTTGCAGCGGTTTCAGCCGATGCCGCGCCGCCCGGTCCCACGCGCAGATTCCCCAATGCCCTTTCCGGCTGCGCGACGATCTGCGCGATCAGGCTCACGAAGTCGTCGGCGAGTTGCGCGACGGTGACTTCGTCGAACACGTCGGTCGCATAGATGAACGCGCATTCGAAGGTGTCGGCGTCGTCGCGGATGTCGAGCGTCAGATCGAAGCGCGCGACCGGCTGCTCGCCACGCCACTCGGACGCACGCAGCCCCGGCAGCGCGGGCATCCCCTCGCCGGACACGTCGAGCAGATTGAACATCGCTTGGAACACCGGCGTGACGCCGACGATCGCGGGCGGGCGCAGTGCTTCGACCACGCGCGCGAACGGCGCCTGCTGATGCGCAAGCGCCTGCGTGACGCGCTGTTGCACCTGGGCCAGCAGCGCATCGAACGGCGCGGCGCTGTCCAGTTGCGCGTCGATCACCACGGTGTTGACGAAGCAGCCGATCAAGCCGGCGGTTTCCGCGCGATCGCGATTGGCGAGCGGCATGCCGATGCGCAGATCGCGCTGGCCGCTGTGACGCGCGAGCAGCACGTCGAAGACCGCCAGCATCGCCGCCGATACCGTGCCGCGCCGGCTGCGCACGAATGCGCGCCACGCCTGCGCCTGCCGCGTATCGAGCACGCGTATCACGCGTGCGCCATGCGTGTTGCGCGCGCCGTTGCGGGCGCGGTCATACGGCAGCGCGAGCGGGTCCTGTGGCTCGCCGAGGCGGCTGCGCCAGTAGTCGAGGTCGGCCGCGTCGCGCGTTTCGTCGCGCCATTCGCGTTGCCACACCGCGTAATCGCGGAACTGGATCGGCAAGGCATCGCGCGATTGCGTCGCGCCGGCCGCGTAGCCCGCGACGAAGTCCTTGACCAGCACGCCCATCGACCAGCCGTCGGAGATCAGATGATGCATCGTCACTAGCAGCAGATGCGCGTCGGTGCCGATCGTCAGGAATGCGATGCGCCACAGCGGACCGCGTTCGAGGTCGAACGGGCGCAGCGCGAAGGTTTGCGCGAAAGCGTCGATGCGGGATTGGGGGGCCACGGTGCCTGCGGTGACTTCCGGTTCGCTGCTTGCGCCGCGCAGATCGTGGAACTCGCACAGACCGGCTGCCTGCGCGGCGTCGAAATCGTCGACGATCTGCAGCGGCTCGCCGTCACGTTCGACGATCCGCGTGCGCAACGTCTCATGACGTTCGACAAGCGCCGCGACCGCGGCACGCAGACGCGCTTGGTCGAGCGCGCCGTCCAGACGCACGCCGCCGCTCATGTGGTAAGCGGCGCTGTCCGGTTCGAGCCGCGCGAGAAACCACAGTTGGGTCTGGCTGTCGGAGAGCGGCGCGTGGCCCGCCTCCTCGCCGCTGCGCGCGGCGATCGGCACGATCGGCAACTGCGCGGGATCGATGTTCAGTTCGCCGACACGGCTGCGCAACTGCGCTCGCTTGTCCGCGCTCAACGCGGCGTACCTGGCGGAGATCGCGCGACGGTCGCGCGCTGCGGCGGTTTGGCCCGCGTTGTCCTGAGCTGGTGGCTGGTTCATGGTTGCATCGTGATAAGCGTCGGGGGCGCGCCGCGTTGCCGCGGCTATTGCGTCTTACCTGCTTGACGAATGGGACCGGAAATTGTTCAGGCGGATGTAACGGGCGGGTTGCAGCAGGGTGATCGTCGCCGATGCGCACGCTTCGAGGGAACGCGCACGGCCGCGAGCGCGGCAGGTGCTGAGGCGATCGAAGATGCGGTATGCCTCGTGGATGAGGCGAGTGTGTAATGCAGTACGACGGATGCGCGATCGGTTTGACTCAGTGCGAGTAACGATCAGTCGAAAGACCCGATATGTCAAAAGACCCGCATCGAGTTGTACAGGTCGACTCCAGTAGAACCGCGGCGATCAGCCCGCAGCCCGAACCTTGTTCGGTTCGAGCGTTGGCAACGCCGCGCCGACCCGTTCGACGAAAGTCGTCATCGCCACCGGACCGCCGAAGGTCCACGTAGCGCGCGGCAGATAACCGATACGTCCGGCCTGCACCGAAGGCAAACCACGCCACAAGCGCTGCGCGTAGAGCGGCTGGTCCGGCTTGTCGAGCAGCAACAACATCCAGTCCGGATGGTCGTACAGCGCGTCGAAGCCCAGACGCACGCCCATCCGGCGCACCGACGTCGTCGACCATGCGTTGCTCAGGCCGACGTGATCCAGCAAAGCGCCCACCGAGCTGCGGCGGTCGAAGCCCCAGAAACCGGAATCGCCCGCAAGCGGCGACATCAGTGCGGTCGGTCGATGGCTGAGGCCGTGCGCCTGCACTTGCGCGCGCGTCGCGGCGATCGCCTGATCGAGCTTCGCGCGCAACGCGCCCGCTGCCTGCTGCGCGCCGACGCGGCTCGCGAGATCGTCGTAGACACGCAGCAGACGCGTGTACGCGTCGTCTTCGCCGGGCGGCGGTTCGAGGTCGTAGATCACGGTCGGCGCGATGCTCGCGAGCCGCCCGGCGATCCGCGCGTGGCGCTGCGCGTAGCCGACGATCAGGTCGGGCTTCAGCGCGGCAATCGCGGCGAGATCCGGTTGCTGACGCGTGCCGACGGAAACCGTATCGCGCAGCGCGTCGGCGTCGATGCCGACCCAGCGGCGGTAGACGTCCGGATCGGCGGCGCCCGTCGGCGCGCGGCCGAGACCGAGCAGCGATTCGGTGAAGACGAATTCCAGCGAGACGATACGGCGCGCGTCGGTCGGCAGCGTCGGCGAGCTCGCGCCGAGCGGCGTCGGCACGATCGCGTTCGAACGCATGCAAGCGACGAGCGGCAGTGCCAGCGATGCGGCCAGCAAGCGGCGGCGAGTGTTATTCATGGCGTGAGTCGTGCCGGTGGTCGTGGTCATGTCCGTGGTCATGGTCATGATCACGCTCATACGCCGCCAGCCGCTCGAAGTGCGCGTCGCGCTCCACCATCGGCAGCTTGCGCAGCAGCGGACACGTCGTGCAGTACTTGTAGTGATCGTCGAACGCGTAGCGCAGACAGCAATTGCGCCGCACGCGCAACGGCTCCGGCGCCAGCGGATGCACATCGTGCTGAAACCGGAACGCCTGCCGGTACGGATTCGGACTCACGCCATCCAGCGCGAGCGGCGCGCACAGCAACGCATCGCGCTGCGCGAGCGCCGCCTGCGCATGCGAAGGCAGATGCCCGGCCAGCGCAACGAACACCGTGTCGATGCGCGTCGCGAGATTCACCCACAGGATATCGGCGGCAATACCGCTGGTCCGCTGCAATGCCGTCACCAGCGCGGGAAACACTTCGCCAAGCAAGACGCCGTAGCGTTCGGCGGGATCGGCGGGATCGGCCGTCACCGGCTTCAACTCGCGCGCGAGCCGCACGCTCTTCGGATACCCCTGCGGCACGAACGACAGATTCGCGAGCGACAGATCCGGCACCGCGTTCACGAGCAGCGCGGGCACGGCCACCAGATACAGCAGCGTGCCCGCGAGATAGATCGACCACTCGGATGCATACGCGCGCATCATCGCAGGGCTGACGCGCGCGGCGTCGTTGTCAATCGACGCATCCCCAACCACCCGCACCCCCGCTTGCCGATCGCGCGCCGCGCAACGCTGCAACTCCAGCGCGAACGCAGCCGGATCGAGCAGGATGGAACCGGGGACGCGACGCTGGCCGTCGTCGTCGAATGCGCAGTAGTCGCGCAATTCGGCGAGCGCGGGGCGCGCGAGCAACGCTTCGAAATTCAGTGCAGTAGCCATCACGCGGTACGCCGCAAATAGCTGCGTGCCAGCAGCCATAGAAAATAAGGTGCGCCGAGCGCTGCGGTGAGAATGCCGAGCGGCAGATCGCGCGGCGCAAACGCCACGCGTCCGATGCAGTCGGCAAGCCCCAGCAGCAACGCGCCGATCAGCATCGACGCGCCGATCTGCTGACGCTGTCCGCGCAAGCCGATCAGACGCGCGGCGTGCGGCGCGATCAGACCGGCGAACGCCACCGGTCCGGTGCCGGACACGGCGGTCGCCGTCATCAGACTCGCGAGCGCGAGCAGCGCGAAGCGCACGCGCGACACGTCGAGCCCAAGCGAAGCCGCCGACGCATCGCCGAGCGACAGCAATTCGAGCCAGCGCCCCGCGCGCCACGCGAACGGCAGGCTGAGGATCGCCCACGGCAGCATCGCGACGAGCGCGGCCCAGCCCTGCGCATACGTGCTGCCGACGAGCCAGCTCAACGCCTGCGTGATATGTACGTGGAACTGCAGCAACACGACGTTGAGGAACGCGCCCAGCAACGCCGAGCAGGCGAGACCGGTGAGCGTCACGCGCATCGGCTCAAGATTGCCGCGCCAGTTCAGCACGATCACGAAACCCAGCACGGCGGCCGATGCAGCCCATGCGAGCGGCACGCCCCAGAACGCCATCGACGTGGCGGCTGACGGCACGAGCAGCATCATCAGCAGCATCGCGAGACTGGCCGCCGCCGTGCCGCCGAACATCTCGGGACCGGCCAGCGGATTGCGGGTCATGCCTTGCAACAGCGTGCCGCTCGCGGCGAGCAGCGCGCCGCCGAGCATCGCAATCAGCGTGCGCGGTACGCGCAACCCGGCAATCGCCAGCGCTCGCGGATCGCCGTTCAGTACGCCGTGCAGCATCGCGGACAAGGACATGCCGCTGGAATCGTGCGATGCGGTGACGAACAACAGCGCGAGCAATACCGCGCCGCCTGTCCAGAAGAGACGCTGCGGCGATCCGATGCGCGGCGCGGCATCGCTCGCGCTCAGCGTCAAACGCGCGGAACCCGGCGCGGCGCTGCGACGCAGAATCACCAGCAGCACCGGCGTGCCGATCAGCGCGGTCATCACGCCGAGCGGCAGCAGACCGTCGTCACCCGCGGCGATCACCACGGCATCCGCGATCAGCAGCAACACCGCGCCCCACAGCGCGGACAGCGGAATCAGTCGCGACGGCCGGTGCATGCCCGCCGAGCGCAACAGATTCGGCGCAATGAGACCGACGAAACCGACCGGCCCCGCACGACCGATCGCGACAGCCGTGAGCCACGTGGCCAGCAACACGCAGGCCGCGCGCAGCACTTGCGGACGCAGCCCGAGCAGGCTCGCCTGCTCGTCGCCGAGACGCATGAGATCGAGACCACGGCCGAGCAGCCAGGCCAATGCCAGCACCGGCGCCGCGAGCCACGCCGCTGTCGCGATGCCGTGCGAGCCGATCTGCTGCAACGAGCCCGTGCTCCATTGCACGATGCTGACGGCGGAGTCGTCGCTGATCGTGAGGACGAGCATGAGCACCGCATTCAACGCAAGTGCGGTGGCCGCGCCCGCGAGCGTCATTCTCAGCGGCGACGCGCGCCAGCCGCCCGCGACGGCGAAGGTGAGCGCGGCGGCGATCAGGCCGCCGGCAAAGATGGTAAGCGCGACCGGCAGCGCGCTCCAGATGAAGGTAGCGACGAGACCGAGCTGCGCGCCGGTCGTCACGCCGAGCAGATCGCTCGACGCGAGCGGGTTGTGCGTGACCGTTTGCAGCAGCGCGCCCGCCATGCCGAACGCAGCGCCCGCCAATGCACCGGCGAGCGCGCGCGGCAAATGAAGATCGATGAACAGCAAACGCGCGATGGACGCGGAATCGGCGCTGACGGCGGATGAGCCGGATGCCGCCGCGCCATACGCGAATAAGGTGTTCCACACAAGCATCGCGGCCAGCGCGACGAAACCGCCCGCGGCCAGATAGCGATGGAGATCGCGCCGCGGCCGCATGGCGCCCGCATGCGTTGCGCCGGCGGTGCTCATGGCGCCATCCTCGGCAGACAGATCGCTTCGCCGTCGACGGTGAGGCGGCGCATCGGCGTCTCGAAGACGGCTTCGAGCACGTCAGGCTGCATGATGGTTTCGGGAGCGCCACGCGCGCGAATCCGGCCGTCCTTCATCAGCATGATTTCGTCGCTGAAAAAAGCCGCCTGATTCAGGTCGTGCAGCACCCACACCACGGTCAGCGACATTTCCCGCGCGAGATCGCGGATCAGCGTCAGCACTTCGACCTGGTGATGGATATCGAGGAAGGTGGTGGGTTCGTCGAGCAGCAGCACGCGGCCGCCTTGCGCGAGCGCCATCGCGATGAACGCGCGTTGCCGCTCACCGCCCGACAGATGCACCAGATCGCGCTTGCGCAGCGCTTGCAGTTGCGTGCGCTCGATGGCCCGCTCGATCGCGGCGCGGTCCTCGGGGCCGGGCCGCGCGCCGATGCCCGTGTAGCAATAGCGGCCCGTCGCGACGAGTTCCTCGACGAGCATGCCTTCGGGCACGAGGGGATTCTGCGCGAGCATGGCCAGACGCCGGGCCCGCTCACGCGGCGCGAAGCCGCCGAGCGGGCGGCCGTCGAGCCAGACCTCGCCGCCAGCCGGCTTCAGCAGGCCGCCGAGCGAGCGCAGCAAGGTGCTCTTGCCGCAACCGTTCGGACCGCACAACGCGGTGATGCGACCGGCTTCGAACGCGACTGACAATCCGTCGAGCACGGTGCGCACACCGAGTCTGACGCTCAGATTTTCGGCGCGCAGCGCAGCCGCGGCCTGGACTTCATTCATCCGCATAACGGCTCCCTGGCGGCGGCTTGCGAGCACTGTGTGACGTGTTGCTTACCACGTATACCGGGCAGTCGCGAGCACGTTACGGCGTTCACCATACTGACAACGGGTGGTGTTGCCGCAACGGGCCACGTAAGTGCGGTCGAACAGATTGTTCGCCGACAGCACGAAGCGCCAGTGCGGGATGTCGTAGTGCACGGACGCATCCGCGACGGTGAACGAACCGACGCTCAGCGAGTTATCCGAGGTCGCGTACGTCGAGCCGACGTACTGCACGCCCGCGCCGAAACCGAGGCCGCGCAGCGGGCCCGTCTTCAGCGAGTAGTCGAGCCACAGCGAACCGTAGTTGCGCGGCGTCGCCGTCGGGTTCAGGCCGACCGTCGGATCGAGCGCGCTGCCCTTGGTGATGACCACGTTCTGGAACGTGTATGCGGCCAGCAGTTTCAGGTTCTCGGTCAACTCGGCGCTCGCTTCGAGTTCGAGACCGCGGCTGCGGATCTGGCCGGTCTGCACGCTGCCGCTGAGCGCAGGATCCGGCGCGGTGGTCAGCGCGTTGTTCTCACGCAGATCGAACAGCGCCGCGGAGAACGTCGCGTTCATGAAGGTCGGCTGATACTTCACACCGACTTCGACCTGCTTCGAGCGCAACGGCGTGAACGGGTTACCGTACGCATCGTTGCCGATCACCGGCGTGAACGCCGTCGAGTAGCTGACGTACGGGGCGATACCCGAATCGAACAGATACATCAGGCCCGCCCGGCCGCTGAATGCGCTGTTGTGCTGCGCGACGTACGAGCCGTCGAAATTATTGAGGGTGGTCGACGAGACCCAGTCCTCACGGCCGCTCAGCACCAGGATCAGCTTGTTGAACTTCATCTGGTCCTGCACGTACAGGCCGAACTGGCGCTGCACCTGACGCATCTGCGTATCGTTGAACGACGGGGCGATCACCGGTGCGTTCAGCGCGGTCGGGTTATACAGGTTCAGGGCGTAGCCCGTGTACGTATACCCTTCGTTGTCCATATAGTTCTGGTTGGTGAAGTTGAAACCCGCCAGCACCGTGTGATCGACCGGTCCGGTCTTCACCTTGCCCTGCAACTGATTGTCGACGTCGATGTCGTTGTAGCTCGACTTCAGGTTCATCGCCGCGCGCTGGATGGTCTGCTGATCCGCGCTCAAGGCATAGCCGAATAGCGCCTGGTTGTTCAGGTCCAGGTGCGAGTAGCGGAAGTTCTGCTTGAACGTCCAGTTGGGATCGAAATGATGTTCGAACAGATACGAGAACGAGTACTGCGTCTTGTCGTAGTTTTCGTAGCCGGGGTTGCTGGTCGCGAGGCTGGTCGGGATGTGCTGCCCGAAGATGGTCGGCGCAACCGTGCCGTAGTACGGCAGGAAGTTGTTCGAGTCCATCGTGTTGTCGTGCAGATACGTCGCCATCAAGGTGAGCGAGGTATCGTTGGTCGGCCGCAGCGTGACCGACGGCGCGACCAGCGTGCGATTGCCGTGCACCGAGTCGACCTGGTTCTGGCTATACGTTTGCTGTGCGATGAAGCGGTACAGCAGGCGCTTGTCGGCATCCACCGGGCCCGACGTGTCGATGCCGATACCATAGTGGTTGTAGCTGCCCGCCAGCAGATCGACCTGGCCGCGCGTGTAGTCGGTCGGCATCTTCGACACCATGCTGATCACGCCGCCCGGTTCGCCCAGGCCGTACAGCACCGACGACGGTCCCTTGACCACTTCGATGCGTTCGAGCGTGTACGGATCGACTCGCCACTGGTCGAGCGCGCGGCCCGGCACGGCCGGCAGACGCGAACCGTCGAGGTAGAAGAAGTCAGAGCTGAAGCCGCGAATGTTCATCGCGTCGTTGCGCGTGTCGTTGCTGTAGTACGTCGCGACGCCCGCCGTGTAGTGCAGCGCGTCGTTCAGGGTCGTGACGTTGCGGTCGTCGAGCTGATCGCGCCCGATCACCGAAATCGATTGCGGGGTTTCATGAATCGGCGTGCCGGTCTTGGTCGCGCCGCTGCCTACATTGGCCACGTAGCCGTTCACCGGGCCGTCCGCGCGTTCGCGCGCGCCATGCACCTTGATGTCCGGCAGCGTGCTGCCGGCCGGCGTCGTCGATGCCTTGGCGGCGCCGTCGTTCGACCCAGGCGTGGTCGTCGTTGTCGACGTCGCGTCCGCTGCCCAGGCGGGCACGGTGCCCACGATCATCCCGACCAGGATGGCCAATGTCTTCTTCTGAAACCCTGCTGTCATTTTTTTCCCGTGTGGTCTGGCAACCCATGTCCCGAGGCGCATGCGATCCGATGCCTCAAGCCTCTACGCCCGTCTTTATTCAAAGCTAATGCGAATTCTAAATACAAATCACTCTCATTATCAATAATAAAATGACGAACGGACCCAAACTCTGGTTGGAATTCAGGTCCGTGCGTCGTGTCGGCGAATCGTTTGCGCCGCGCGCGCAAGCGCGTGTTGACGCGCGATGGCCCTTTAAATACGGGTCAATCGAGACTCAACTCATCGAGCAACGCATCGAGCTTGTCGAGCGACGCAGCCGTTGTGGATCTACCACGCAGGCTCTCCACATTCGCGCTGAAGGCTCGCAACGTCGGCGCCTCGAATACGGTGCGCAGCGGCAATTCGACGTCGAAGCTCGCCGAGATGCGCGCGACCAGACGCGTGGCCAGCAACGAGTGGCCGCCGAGCGCGAAAAAGTCGTCGCCCGGCGCGACCGGCGCGACGCCGAGCAGCGTCTGCCAGATCTGCGCCATCTCGTCCTCGAAGGCAGTGCGCGGTTCGTCGACGGCGTCGGCGCGGCTCGCGTCGTCCGCCGGTTCGGGCAGCGCGCGACGGTCGAGCTTGCCGTTCGGCGTGAGCGGCATGTCATCGAGGATCGTGATGTGCGACGGCTGCATATAAGCCGGCAAGCGGCTCGCCAACGCGGCGCGCAACAACGGCACGTCGGGCGTCGCGTCGGCGCTTGCGCACACGTAGGCGAGCAGACGCAAGCCGCCCGCCCCTTCGCGCGCGATCACGGCCGCCTGACGCACGCCGGGTTCAGCCGCGAGCACGGCTTCGATCTCGCCGGGCTCGATACGGAAGCCGCGCACCTTCACCTGCTGATCGATCCGGCTCAGATACTCGACGCCGCCGTCCGCGCGCCAGCGCGCCAGGTCGCCGCTGCGATACATGCGCGCGCCGGGCGTCGTCGCGCACGCGATCGGATCGGGCACGAAGCGCTCGGCGCTCAATGCCGCGCGCCGGTGATAGCCGCGTGCGAGCCCCGCGCCGCCGATGTACAACTCGCCGGCCACGCCTACCGGCGCGGGCTGCAGCGCCGCATCGAGCACGTACAGCGTGGTGTTGGCGATCGGCCGGCCGATCGATTGATTGACGGGATCGACCGTGTCGATGCGCGCCGCGCTGGTCCAGATGGTCGCCTCGGTGGGACCGTACAGGTTCCACAGTTGCGCGCCGGGCAGCGCGAGCGCGCTGGCGAGATCGGCGGGCAGCGCTTCGCCGCCGCAGAACATCCGCATGCCGGGCGACGGCTGCCAGCCGGCTTCGACGAGCAACCGCCAGGTCGCGGGGGTGGCCTGCATGACGGTGGCGTCGGCGAGCGCGCGCATCAGGAACGCGGGGTCGCGCGCTTCGTCGTGTCGCGCGAGATGCACGCGGGCGCCGACGATCAGCGGCAGCACGAGTTCGAGCACGGCGATGTCGAACGATAGCGACGTCACCGCGAGCAACGTGTCGGCGGCGGTGAGGCCCGGCGACAGTTGCATCGCCTGCATGAAGTTGGCGAGCGTGTCGTGCGTGATGACGACGCCCTTCGGACGTCCGGTCGAGCCGGACGTGTAGATCACGTACGCGGCTTGAGAGAGGGCGACCGATGCGGGTAGCGGTTCGGTTTCGGTTTCGGTTTCGGTCGCAAGCGTTTCATCGACCGCTCCATCCGGCGAGACGATCAGGACCGCAGGCGACGCAGGCAAACGCGCGCGGCCCACCTCGTCGGCGATCGCGGCGCGCACGCCGGCGTCCTCCAGCACGTACGCGATCCGGTCGAGCGGATATTCGGGGTCGAGCGGCACGTATGCCGCGCCCGCCTTCCACACCGCCATCATCGCGACCGGCATGTCGGCCGACCGCTGCATCGCGATCGCGACGCGATCCTCTTTGCCGATGGCCAACGCGCGCAACCGATGCGCGAGACGATCGCTGCGCCGCTCCAGCTCTGCATAGTCGAGCCGCACGTCGCCGCACATGACGGCGATCGCCGCCGGCACAGCCTGCGCACGCCGCGCGATCAGCCGATGCACCGGCTCGCTCACCGCAGCGAGACGCGGGCCGACGCTGTCACGCTCGAACACCGCACGCTGCGCCGCGTCGAGCAGGCCGATCTCGCCGAGCGAAACGATCGACGGGTCCGCGAGCTGCGCGGCGATTTCCCGCAGCTGCACGGCCAGCCGCTCGACCGCCGCGCGCTCGAAGCGCGTCGTGTCGAAACCGAGCCGCACACGCAGTTCCGGTTCGACGGTCGCGACGGCGCTCATCGCATAGCCGGTCGTCTCGACGGTCGCGATTTCGCTGTAGCGCAACGCGCGCGGGTCTTCGGCGTGCTCGTGCAGCGAGCTGTCGAGCGGATAGTTTTCGAACACCAGCAGCGTATCGAACAGCACGCCGCCGCCGGTGCGCAGACGCTGGATCTCCGCGAGCGGCATGTGTTCGTGTTCGCGCAGCGCGAGATTTTCGTCCTGCAACGCGCGCAGCCATGCATCGCGATGTTCGGCAGGCGCGACCTCGCGCACGATCGGCAGCGTGTTGATGAAGAGGCCGACCATCTCCTGTGCACCCGGCAACGCTTCGGGACGGCCGGCGACAGTCGCGCCGAACGCGACCGCGGTCTGGCCGGTATAGCGTTGCAGCAGCACGAGCCACGCGCCCTGCAGCAGCGTGTTGAGCGTGATGCGCCGGGTGCGCGCGAAGGCGGCGAGCGCGTCGGTTTGGGTCTGGGTCCAGTTGATGTCGACGTGGTCGTGGCGAGCGGCGTCGGCCGGCTTGTCGAGTTCGTCGAGTTTGCTCACCGGCGTCGGCAACGCCGCCGCCAGCAGCGTCGGCGCGGATGGCGCGTTCACACGAGCACGCCAGAACTCGCGACCTGCCTCGTCGAGCGATGCACGCTGCACGCTCAGCCAGCCGATGTAATCGCGATAGCGCGGCATCGGCGCGGACCCCATGGCGGCGTCGGGATCGCGATAGCGCGCGACCACTTCGGCCAGCACGCGCGCGCTGCTCCAGCCGTCCAGCAGCAGGTGATGGCGCGTCCACAGGAAACGGTGACGCCGGTCCGGCAGCAGGACCAGCGCGGCGCGCATCAACGGCGCGCGGGCCAGGTCGAACGGCGTCTCGCGATGTTCTTTCGCGAGACGCGCGAGATCGGCGGCCGCATGCGTCGATGCGCTCAGGTCGTGCCGCTCGATCGGCATGCGCGCGGCGCGGTCCACCCATTGCAGCGCAATCTCGTCGCCGTCGGCATCCATCACGCCCGACGTCGCGCGAATCGCAGTGCGCAGCACGGGATGACGCTGCAAGGTCGCTTGCCACGCTGCTTCGAAACGCGCGATGTCGAGCGATTCCAGCGTCAGCGCGAACTGATTCAGATAGCGGGCTTCGTCCGGTGCGTACTGCACTTCGAACAGGATGCCGCGTTGCATGGGCGATAGGGGGTAAAGGTCCTCGACGCGGGCACGTGATGCGGGCAGGGCTGCGACTTGGGTTGCCTGGGCCGCTTGTATGAAACCAGGCGGCGCGGCCGGGAAATCCACCGGTGCGAGCGTCGCGAAACCATCCTGCGTGCAAAGCGCGATCAGTTCGCGCAGCGACGCGAGGAACGCTGCGGCGACCGCTTCGATTTGCGGTTGCGCGCACCGTCTGGTGTCGAAAGTCCAGTCGGCGTGAAGCTGACCGCCCTGCACGCGCGCATCGAGCGCGAGCGCGACAGGCGGCGGCGCCAGCGGATCGCGCTCGGCGCCGCGCGGCTCGTCGCTCAACGCGAACAGGCCTGAGCTATCGACACCGGCATCGACGCGCCCGAGGTAGTTGAAACGCAGCGTCGGCAACGGCAATGCGCGCAGTCGCGCCTGTGTCGTCGGATCGCCGAGTTCGCGCAACAGGCCGAAGCTCACGCCGTCATCGGGCAGCGTGTGACGGCGCTGGCGATTACGGTCGAGTGCCGTCGCGAGATCCCCATCGGCGTGCAGCGCGACCGGATAGAGGCTGGTGAACCAGCCGACGCTGCGGGCCGCGTCGGGTGCGTCGCGATAGCTCGCGAGCTCGTCGCGGCCGTGGCCTTCGACTTCAGTCCAGACGGTTGCGTCCTTGGTTCCGGCGACGCGCGCGAGCGCTTGTGCGAACGCGGTCAGTAACAGATCGTCGATATGCAGACGACGGTCGATGCCGGGCAATGCGAGCAACTCGTGCGTCGCCACGGCGTCGAGCACAACGCGTACGGCGGCGAGCGGTGCTTCGGCGCGTGCGGTGTGGGCGTGTTCGAGGTCGCCTTCGTGGGCACCTTCGTGGCCACTGCCCTCGCTGCTTTCGTGACGACTTGAGTGGCGGCGGTCGCGATCGCCTTCATGGGCCTGTTCGCGCCGGGTCGCATCAAGCGAATCAAGCGAATCAAGCGGCCAGGGTGTGACGCCCTCGCCTGCCGCGAGCCATGCATCGGCCGATGCATTCAGTGCGCCGCTCGCCAGCCGTCGTTGCCAGTCGGCTGCCCAGGCTTGCGCGCCGATGCCCGGTTCAGGCAGGTCGGCGGCGCGGCCCGCCAGTGCCGCGCGGTATGTCTGCTCCAGTTCGTCGATCAGGATGCGCCAGGACACGCCGTCGACAGCGAGGTGGTGGATCGCGACGAAGAGGCGCTCGCTTCGGTTGCCGTTGCTATTGCCGCTCTCAAAGCCTTCAACAGCAAGCGGCGGCAGGCTCACATGCAACGCCCGCAACAACACGCCATTAGCCGGATCCAGACTGCGCTGAGCAGCATCGCATTGACGCGTCAAATCGCGCGCATCGACGGCAGAAACGTGAGTAATGCAAGACGCACCCGCCTGCGCATCCGCGCGCGATTGCGCCTGCCAACGCCCATCCGCGCCACGGACAAAGCGCGCGCGCAGCCCATCATGACGCGCGATCAGCGCCGCAAACGCCGCATCCAGCGCACGCGGATCGAGCGGCGTCAAACAACGCAACAACACAGATTGATTCCAGTGCGCGGGATTCGGCAGATCGAGCGCAAAGAAGCGCGACTGCGCGGGCGTCAACGCCGTCTGCGCAACCGCGTGTTGCGCCACTCCCGACTTCGCCTTGGCACCCGCGGCAGACGCCGCCAGCGGCACCGCCACCTGCGCCAACGCCGCGATCGTCTGCTGCTCGAACACCTGACGCGGCGTGAGCTTGAGCCCCGCGCGCCGCGCGCGTCCGATGATCTGCAAGCTGAGAATCGAGTCGCCGCCGAGGTCGAAGAAATTCGCATGACGGCCGACCGACGGCAAACGCAGCACCTGCTGCCAGATATCGGCCAGCGTGCGTTCGGTGTCGCCTTGCGGCGCCTCGTCGCCGGGCGTGGTTTCGACGCTCGGCTGCGGCGCCGGCAACGCGCGCCGGTCGAGCTTGCCGTTCGGCGTGAGCGGCATGCGCCCGATCGCGATCACATGCGCGGGCATCATGTAGTCCGGCAACTGCGCGGCGAGGTGCGCGCGCAACGCGGCGGGTTCCGTCTGCCGTCCCGCCGCGCCGACCACGTACGCGAGCAGTTGATACGCGCCGTCGTCGCGCGTCGCGGCGATCACTTCGGCCTGCGCGACGTCCGGATGTTCGCGCAGCACATGAGCGACCTCGCGCGGCTCGACGCGATAGCCGCGAATCTTGACCTGATCGTCCGCGCGGCCGACGAACAACACCGAGCCATCGGCGGTCCAGCGCGCGCGATCGCCGCTGCGATACAGACGCTCGCCGGTGCCGCGCGGGTCCGGCACGAAACGCTCGGCGCTCAGATCCGGCCGTCCGAGATAGCCGCGCGCGACACCCGGACCGCCCAGATACAACTCGCCTTCGACGCCCACCGGCACCGGTTCGAGACGCGCATCGAGAATCTGCGCATACGCGTTCGGCAACGGCCGCCCGATCGGCACTTCCGCGCCGGGGTTGCCCTCGCCGACCTGGGTGGCCAGCACGCCAACCGTCGTTTCGGTCGGCCCGTAGTGATTGAAAATCCGGCACGCGGGCTTCAGCGCGCGCACCCGCTCGACCAGCGACGCGGGCAGCGGTTCGCCGCCGAGCACCAGCGCCCTGGCGGGCAACGCGTCGGCCGCGCATTCGGCCTGCAGCAGCGCGCCCAGATGACCCGGCACGATCTTCAGCACGTCGATGCGATGACGCGCGATGTAATCGGCGAAGCGGCCCGGATCGAACGCGCAATCGGCGTCGGGCAGATAGAGCACGGAGCCGCTGCACAGCGCGCCGAACAGCACGGTATGGCCAAGGTCGGCGGCGACGGTCGAGACCATCGCCATGCGCAGGCTCGCGTCCCATGCAAAGCGCTCGATCACGCCCTGGGTGTAGTCGGCGAGCGCGCCGTGGCTGACCACGACGCCTTTGGGTTTGCCGGTGGAGCCCGAGGTGTAGATCAGGTACGCGGCCTGATGCGGGTGGATGGACGGCGCGATGAACGGGGCTTCGTCCGACGCGGCGTCATGCGGCTGTGCATTGCCGTTCGAAGCGGTGTTGTCCGCAGCGTGTCGATCCGGCGACGGCGCTGCATGAGAAACAGCCTCATCGGCCAGCGGACTCGCCGCTACACCCGTCAACACCAACGGCGCGCTGCCCGCCGCGCGCAACGCATCGACACCTTCACCGAAACCGAGCGCGCACATCGCACCGCTGTCCGCGAGCATCTCCGCCAGACGCGCGGGCGGCGCGGCGGGATCGAGCGGCACATACGCGGCGCCGCTCTTCATGATCGCGAGCAGGCCCATCGCGAAAGCCGCCGAACGCGGCGCGCACAACGCGATGCGTTTGTCGGCGCACGCGCCGAGTGCGATCAGCCGTTGCGCGATGCGATCGGTGGCGGCATTCAGTTCGGCGCGCGATACCTCGCCGCCCGCATCCGTATGCAAGGCCGGCGCATCGGCATCGGCAGCGACCAGCGCGCGCCACGCCGACAGCACGTCGCCATGCGGCCACGCGCGCGCCGCGCCGGTCGCGCCGTCGCGCGCGCCCGGCAGCGTCAGCTTGCCGACCGGCGTGCGCGGCTCGGCGGCGATCTGCGCGGCGATGCCCGCGAACGCATCCGCGAGACGCTGGATCGTCGCGCGATCGAACAGTTCGCTCGCGTAACTCACCACGCCTTCGATGCCGTCCGGCAGATCGGTCACGTCGAGACCGACGTCGAAGCGGGTCGCGTCGTCGTCGAGCGCGAGCGGCGTCATCGTCAGGCCGCCCGGCAACGTATGCGCGACGAGCGGCAACTGCTGCGTGAACTTCACCTGGAACAGCGGATTCGCGCACAGGCTGCGATCCGGCTGCAACGCTTCGACGATCTGTTCGAACGGCACGTCCTGATTGGCGTGCGCGTCGAGCATCGCCTGATGCGTGGCGGCGAGCAGCGCGTCGAACGATTGCTCCGGCGTGGGCGTCGCGCGAATCACCAGCGTGTTGACGAAAAACCCGACCAGTGGCGCGAGTTCGGCTCGTGCGCGGTTCGCGCTCGGCACGCCGACGCGGATGTCGGTCTCGCCGCTCAAGCGCGCGAGCACCGCGTGCAGCACCGTCAAGAGCACGTTGAAGAGCGTCGTGTCGTGCGCGAGCGCCAGCGCGCGCAGTTGCGCCGACAACGCAGCGGGCAACGTGAAACGCAGCCGCGCGCCGACGAAGCTTTGCACCGCGCCGCGCGGACGATCGGTCGCGAGCGGCAGGCGCGCGCCGTTTGCGCTGCTTGCGCTGTTTGCGTTTCCTGCACCACCCGCGCCACCCGCACCACCCGCACCACCCGCATCATCGGTTTCATTCGCGCCGAGCTGCTTGCGCCAGTAGCCAAGCTGACGTTCGAACACCCCCGTGCCCGCGAGATCGCGTTGCCACAGCGTGTAGTCCGCGTACGTGACAGGCAAGGCCGGCAGCGATGTCGCCGCTGCTTGCGCCGCGCCTGCATCGGCATCCGACCCGGTCAGCGCCGCGTACACCGTGCACAGTTCGCGCAGCATCACCTCGCCGGACCAGCCGTCCGACACGATGTGATGCATGGTCAGCGCGAGCCAGTGGCAATCGTGCGCCAGCGCGATCAGGCGCGCGCGCAACAGCGGCGGCGCGGCCAGATCGAACGCACGGTTGGCGTCTTCGCGCGCGAGCGCCTCGGCTTGCGCCTCGCGCTCCGCTTGGGGCAACGCGCGCAGATCGCTGAACGCGAGCGGCGCGTCGACCTGCGGCACGACCGTCTGCCACGGCACGCCGGCCGTGTCTTCCGCATAACGGCTGCGCAGCGTGTCGTGACGCGCGATCAGCAGATCGAGACTGCGTTGCAGCGCGGCGCGATCGAGCGCGCCGTCCATGCGCAGCAGGCCGGAGATATGGAATGCCGATTCCGCGCCGCCGAGGCGCGATACGAACCACATCCGCTGCTGCTGGAACGACAGCGGACGCTGCGCGTGCAGCGTCTTCGCGGGCACGATCGGCAGCATCGCGAAATCGATGCCTCTTTGCGCCAGAGCGGTCAGCAAACGGCCGCGCGCATCCGGCGCGAGCGCGGCGATACGATGCGCCAGCGCGTGTTTATCGAACTGCTGCATCAGTTGCGCTCCTCTTCGCTCAACAGGGCATCGATCTCGGCCAGCGCACGCGCCTGCTCGTCGTTCGCGACATCGCGTTTACCGTCGATGCGGCGCGCGAGATCGGCCAGCCGCGGCGCTTCGAACAAGGTTTCGATCGCGAAGTCCGCCTGCAGACGCTCGCGCACGCGCGCCTGCAAGCTGGCGGCCAGCAGCGAATTGCCGCCGAGTTCGAAGAAATGGTCTTCGGCGCCGATCGGCATGACGTTCAGAAGGGTCGACCAGAAACCGGCGAGCGTCTGCTCGACTTCGCCTGACGGCGCGCGATACGGCGCGCGCGGCAACTCCGGCGCGGGCAGCGCGGCGCGATCGAGCTTGCCGTTCGGCATGCGCGGCAACGCGCGCAACGCGACGAGGCTCGCGGGGATCATGTGCGCGGGAAGTTGGGCTTCGAGGCGCGCGCGGACGGCTTCGATGTTGGGCAATGCGACTTCGGTTTCGGCTTCGTTGGAAGTGGCGACGCCCGCGGCCAGATAGCCGACCAGTTGACGGCCCGCCGCGGTTTCGCGCACCACGACGGCCGCTTCGCGCACGCCTTCGCAACCGAGCAGACAACGTTCGATCTCGCCCGGCTCGATGCGCAGGCCACGCAGCTTGATCTGGTCGTCGGTGCGGCCGAGGTATGCATAGCCGCCGCCCGGCAACGCTTCGACGATGTCGCCGCTGCGATAGCGTCGCGAGCCCGGCGCGCCGTCCGGGTCCGGTTCGAAGCGCTCGGCGGTCAGCGCCGCGCGGCGGTGGTAGCCACGCGCGAGGCCGTAGCCGCCGATCAGCAGTTCGCCTCGGCGGATCTCGCGGCGGCCGGGGTCGGCTGGCGTCGCCGCTGTTTGAAGCGAAGCCTGTGCGACGCCTGCCGCGCTCGAAAGGCCCGCGTTGCGCGAACCGTTCGCATCGTTGCTGCTTTGCGCCGGCTGACCTGGGCCAGCCGCTCGCTTGCCGGCCGTTCGCGATTCGCCATCGTCCTGCGGATCGAGCGCGACATGCCGCTCGCCAACCGGCGTGCCGATCGGCAGATAGGCGCTGTCGCCAAGACCATCGACATCGTCGCTGGTCCACAGCAGCGGCGTGATCACCGTTTCAGTAGGACCGTATCCGTTCACCAGACGAGGCGGCGCGAGCGCCGCCTCGATCACCGCGTGCGTCTCGCGCGACATCGCCTCGCCGGCCGTCGTGTACGAACGCACGCCCGACAGCCGGATCGCGCGCGCCGCGCACCATTCGGCGACCTGGCGCAGATAGGCCGGCGGGAACGCGAGCACCGTGATCCCTTCGCGCTGCACCGCATCGACGGTCTGCGCGGCGTCCCACAGCTTGTCGCCGCTAACGACGATCGCCGCGCCCGCGATCAGCGGCGCGAGCCAGCCTTCGTGCGCGCCGTCGAAATTGACCGACGCGAAGTGCAGCACGACGTCGTTATCCACGACGCCGTAGCGCTCGACGATCGCCTGGCAATGCATCGACAGCGGGCCGTGTTCGACAGCGACGCCCTTGGGTGCGCCGGTCGAGCCCGAGGTGTAGATCAGATAAGCCAGTTGCCGCTCGTGGATATCGGCGACGACGGGCGCGTGAGCGGTGGCAGCGTCAGCGGTCGGGGAATACGCGGTCTTCGATGCGCCCGGGTCGAGCGTCTCGAAGGCCATCACGCGCGCCGGATCGAAACCCTCCGACGCCGCGATGCCAGGCCCGACCAGCCACAGCGCGATGCCCCCATCGGCGGCGATGTAGTCGAGGCGCTCGCGCGGATACGCGCAATCGAGCGGCACGAAGGCCGCGCCGGACTTCATCACGGCGAGCAGCGCGACAAACAGCTCGGCCGAGCGCTTGACGCTGACGCCGACCGGCACTTCGGGCCCTGCGCCGCGCGCGGCCAGCCGTGCGGCCAGTGCGTCGGAGGCGGCGTCGAGTTCGGCGAAGCTCAGACGGCGCTCGCCGTCGACGATGGCAAGCGCGTCCGGGCGTTGCCGCGCGCGCTCGCGGATCAGTTCGTGGACCGGCCGCGGACGCGGGCGCGGCGACCCGGCGTTCATGGCGTTCATGGTGACAGCGCCGGAAATCGTAGAGCCCGACGAGAGATGCGTGGATGCGGTGGGTGCGGTGGGTGCGGTTTGGATGGCCATGTCAGTCCGGCGCAAGGCCGGCAAGAGAGCAAGTTAGCAGCGACATCCTCATGACGAACGGCGGGCAAAAATGTACAGCCCGGCCGGGGCCTATTTTTTTTTCGCGCTCGTTCGTCTAATGAGCAACACGCCGCGTCTGGCTTGCGCTTAACGCCGCTCCGAAGGTCCTGGACGTGATGGACGGGCCGCGAGCAGGCCATGCAGGCATGGCGTCCCACCCTCAGCAGACAGGAATTCGATGAGATCCAACGCACCTAATCCCCCGCGCACGCTGGCCATGCTGATCGGCCAGGTGCGCGGCCGGCTCGCGCTTGCCACCGGCGCCAGCATTCTGAGCGGCCTCGCGGGCGTCGCGCTCGTCGCGCTGTTGAACACGGCGCTCAACGTCCAGGCCGCCGAGCTGCCCGGCCTCGGCTGGCGCTTCCTTGTGGTCTGCAGCGCGGCGCTAGTGCTGCGGCTCGTCGCGGTGTCGGTGTTCGTCAACCTGACGCAGACGACGCTCGCGAGCCTGCGCCGCCATCTGTCGACGCATATCCGCAGCGCGCCGTACCGGCAGATCGAAACGATCGGTGCGGCACGCCTGCAGTCGCTTGCCAGCGACGACGCCGCGCTCGTCGCGACCCTGTTCGCCAGCCTGCCGATCATCGTGATGAACGGCGCGATCGTCGCGGGCAGTCTCGTGTATCTCGGCATGCTGTCGTGGCGCACGCTGCTGTTCGTCGCGGCGGCGCTCGGCCTCGGCTCGCTCGCGTTCCACCTCGCGCATGGCCGCGCGATGGTCTATCTGCGCAAGGCGGGCACGTTGCAGGATGCATCGCTGGGTTACTTCGGCTCGCTGATCGCCGGCGCCAAAGAGCTGAAGCTCAACCGCAAGCGCGGCGACGAATTTCTCGACAAGGTGCTGAGCCCCGCGCTCGAATCGGTGCGCTCGACCCGCGTGCGCGGCATGCTGATCTATAGCGGCGCGAGCAACTTCGGGCTGTTTCTGCTGTACGTGATCATCGGCGTGACGACGTTCTTTTTCACGCGCTATGCAGGGCTCGACGCGCATACGAGCTCCGGCTTCGTGGTCGTGTTTCTCTATCTGATGGTGCCGCTCGACAGTCTGCTGAACAACCTGCCACAGGTGCAGCTCGCGCGCGTCGCGCTGGAGCGCATCGAAAACGCCGTGCAGCAGATGCGCAATGCCGAAACGCCCGCGCTCGACAACGGTGCCGCGCCGGCGTTCTCGCGCATCGACGTGAACGGTTTGCAGCACAGCTACTACCACGAGCGCGCCGACGAGATCTTCCAGCTTGGGCCGATCGAACTGTCGTTCACGCCGGGCGAGATCGTGTTCCTCGTCGGCGGCAACGGCAGCGGCAAGACGACGCTCGCCAAGCTGCTCACCGGGCTATATGTCGCGGAGAAAGGCGAGTTGCGCATCGACGGCCATCTCGTCGACGATACGTCGCGCGACGCGTATCGGCAGCAATTCAGCGCGATTTTCTCCGACTTCCATCTGTTCGATTCGCTGGTCGGCCTGCCGCGCGAAGGGCTCGATCGACTCGGCAACGAATTGCTCAAGCGTCTGCATCTGGATCACAAGGTGCGCGTAAACGACGGCGCGTTTTCGACGCGCGATCTGTCGCAAGGTCAGCGCAAACGGCTCGCGCTCGTGGTCGCGTATCTGGAAGACCGGCCGTTCTATGTATTCGACGAATGGGCCGCCGATCAGGACCCGGCATTCAAGGATGTGTTCTATCAGGTGCTGTTGCCGGACCTGCGCGCGCGCGGCAAGACGGTGCTGGCCATCAGTCACGACGACCGTTACTTCCATCTCGCCGACCGGCGCATCAAGCTGGAGGATGGGCAAATCGTCGAGAACGTGCGGGTCAGGGAGCAGGCGACGGTTTGAGGTTGGCGTTTGTTTGCGGCTGGAGCGGGCGGCTAGCGATTGCGGCTCGCCGTGGACGCGCGCCGCGAAAACTCATCGAGTGGACTGTGAAGTCCTGGACTTGAGGACCGTTCTCAGATGCGCGGTCCAAGGAAGAGCGCGCTGGATAAGGATCTCAGGCAGTCGAGCAGAACAGCCTGGATTTCAGTGGAATATAGACTGGTGGGCCGGGTGGGGTTCGAACCCACGATGGGATTTCTCCGGTGGATTATGAGTCCACTGCCTGCAACCAACACGGCGTCCAGCCCACGGAGTTAAAGCAAGAGTTGCCAACAAAAAAGCCCGGTCTGATTAGAGCCGGGCTTTCCGACGGCAGGCCGACATACTACACGAAACTGGGCCGGCCTGGCCATCCATCACACGCCTTTACTTGCGCCGCATGCGTTCCGCCACGCACAAAGCGCAAGCAAGCGCCATCAATTGCCTTCAAGGAAGGACTTGAGCTTGTCCGAACGGCTCGGGTGACGCAGCTTGCGCAGCGCCTTCGCCTCGATCTGGCGGATCCGCTCGCGCGTGACGTCGAACTGCTTGCCCACTTCTTCCAGCGTGTGATCGGTGCTCATTTCGATACCGAAGCGCATGCGCAGCACCTTGGCCTCGCGTGGCGTGAGCGAGTCGAGCACGTCCTTCACGACATCGCGCATCGACGCATGCAGCGCCGCGTCGGCGGGCGCCACCGTGTTGTTGTCCTCGATGAAGTCGCCCAGATGCGAATCGTCGTCGTCGCCGATCGGCGTTTCCATGGAGATCGGCTCCTTCGCGATCTTCATGATCTTGCGGATCTTGTCCTCCGGCATTTCCATCTTCTCGGCCAGCGTTGCCGGGTCCGGCTCAAGACCGGTTTCCTGCAGGATCTGCCGCGAAATGCGGTTCATCTTGTTGATCGTTTCGATCATGTGAACCGGAATGCGGATCGTGCGCGCCTGGTCCGCGATCGAGCGCGTGATGGCCTGACGGATCCACCACGTCGCGTAGGTCGAGAACTTGTAGCCGCGGCGATATTCGAACTTGTCCACCGCCTTCATCAGGCCGATGTTGCCTTCCTGGATCAGGTCGAGGAACTGCAGGCCGCGATTGGTGTACTTCTTCGCAATCGAGATCACGAGGCGCAGGTTGGCCTCGGTCATTTCGCGCTTGGCCTGGCGCGCCTTCAGTTCACCGGCCGCCATCTGGCGGTTGGTTTCCTTGAGGTCCTTGAGCGGCAGCACCACACGCGCCTGCAGGTCGAGCAGGCGCTGCTGCTGTTCGCGGATCGCCGGCACGTTACGCGAAAGAATCGCGCTGTACGGGTGGCTTTCCGCGACGACCTTGTCGGCCCAGTCCAGATTGGTTTCGTTGCCCGGAAAGCGCGTGATGAACTCCGAGCGCGGCATGCCGCACTTGTCGACCACCGTATGCAGGATCTGACGCTCGACCTGGCGCACTTCATCCACCTGCGCGCGCAGCGTGTCGCACAGACGCTCGACGGTACGCGCCGTGAAGCGGATCGACATCAGCTCGGCCTGGATCGTTTCCTGCGCCTTCAGGTAGGCCTTCGACTTGTAGCCTTCCTTTTCGAAAGCGCGGCGCATCTTGTCGAACCATTCGCTGATGAGCGCGAACTTTTCGAGCGAGGCGCGTTTGAGGGCTTCGAGCTGCGCCGCATTGGCCGTCGCCTGCGCCGCGCCGTCGTCTTCCTCTTCTTCGCCCTCTTCCTCTTCTTCCTCTTCGGCGCTCGCCTCTTCGTTCTCGATCTCTTCCGCTTCCTTGGCGTTGAAGCCATCGGTGTCTTCGGCGTTCGGATCGATCAGGCCATCGACCAGTTCATCCACGCGAATCTCGTCGTTGGCGACGCGTTCGGCCATGGCGAGAATATCGGCGATGGTGGTCGGACAGGCGGAGATCGCCATGACCATATGCATGAGGCCGTCTTCGATGCGCTTGGCGATTTCGATTTCGCCCTCGCGCGTGAGGAGTTCGACCGTGCCCATTTCGCGCATATACATACGCACCGGGTCGGTCGTGCGGCCGAATTCGGAATCGACAGTGGAGAGCGCCACTTCCGCTTCTTCTTCGACTTCGTCGTCGGAAGAGGCGTTGGGGGCGTTGTCGTTGAGCAGCAGCGTTTCGGCATCGGGCGCCTGTTCGTAGACGGCTACGCCCATGTCGTTGAACGTGCTGATGATGCCTTCGATCGCCTCGGTTTCCGTGAAGTTGTCCGGAAGGTGATCGTTGATTTCGGCGTAGGTGAGGTAGCCGCGCTCCTTGCCAAGCTTGATAAGCGCGCGCAGCTTGTTGCGCCGCTCTTCGAGTTCCTCGACGGTCCCGGGCTGCGAGGAGGCGAACGCGTCTTTCAGCAGCGCCTTCTCTTTCGCTCGCCGGTCGCGCGCACGGGTGGTTTTCTCACCCTTGCCCGCGGCGGGCGTGCTTTCTTCGCTCTGGTTTGCGTCGTCATCGACGGACACTTCATTCAGCTTTTTCGTCATGGAGTTCGCCGTACCGGCTGTAGTCTCGACTCGGGGCTGTTGGACAACAGCCTCTTGAACCGTGGATACTGGAGCCTCGCGCTCTGCCGCATCGTCCGCAACGGCAGGCACTTGCCTTGCACTACTCGGACCACCGGAGCGCTTCGTTGCCGGATGCGCGACAGCTTTCGCCGCCTTCGCAGGCACCGCTCTCGCGGCCGAAACAGTCCGGGTTTTCTTCGGGACTGCGGGAACTTCATGACTGGCGGTTGCCGCGTTGCGACGGGAACCGGCGGAAGAGGGATGCGTGGCCTGTGACCTGATGGTCTGCTCCGTCGAGCTGTCGCCTGCCGCCTTCTTTGCGCCTGTAGTCTTTGCCATTGCCATTCCGCCCCTTGCTGGAAACTGGACACCTTTCGGCATCACCCGGCGAAATGGCCTCCGAGTGATACGTGTGCTGCCCGCCCGGAAAAAACAAAAACAACAAAAACAAACCGCTGAAAACCTTCGAGTTTAGCACGCACGGAAATCTCTGCCCGAGCGCGATCCTCCCTGCCTACAGCCCGAGCTGACGCTTCATGTCAGCCCGCACCTGATTCAACTTCACGAGTTCCGACATCTCTTCCGGCGTATGCCGCGACTGCTTCGTCAGTACGTTGAGGCGCTCGCTGCAGGCGTCGAAACGCATCTTCAGGATTGCCGCCGCCAATTCCTCGCTAACGAGCCGCTCCTGCTCGCGGCGCTCCTCCAGCACGGCGCCATCTTCGGGGTTTTTCATCAGCAGATCCCGAACGTTTTCATCATAGTCCAGAATTTCCCGAAAAATCTCCTCGAAGGTTGGGGCATTGGCCCCATTTCTCAAGAGGTCCGACAACAGCTGGAATTCAGCCGCCTCGCCCAGCGCACGGGCATGCGTGGTGACTTCCTCGAACAGTTCGCCGTGTCGCGTGAGCGTAATCAGCGCCTGTTCGGCTTCCTCGTCGAGCTGCGCCACGATGCGCGGGTGCATCACGAGGTTGCGCAGCGCCTTGCGCTCGATCCCGGTCACCAGATGGCGGTCCTTGCGGGCAGGCGCACGGCGCGCCGCCTGGGCGATACGGGCGTCGACCTCGCACAGCCCCGCCACTTCCTCGAACGGCACGTCCAGACGGTCCGCGATCATGTGCATGATCTGCGCACGCAGCGCATTCGCCGGCAGCGCCTGCAACAGCGGCTTGGCGTCGAACAGCGCGCGGGCGCGTCCTTCGGGCTGGTCCAGCTCCTTGCCGGCCATCACTTCATTCAGCATGAACTGCGAGAGCGGCATGGCGCGCTCGACCTGTTCCTTGAAGGCTTCGGCGCCGTATTCGCGCACGTAGCTGTCCGGATCGTGCTCGGACGGCAGGAACAGGAAGCGGATCGTGCGGTTGTCCGCCGCGTGCGGCAGACAGGCGTCCAGAGCGCGCCGCGCGGCGCGGCGGCCCGCCGAATCGCCGTCGAAGCTGAAGATCACCGTATCGGTCTGACGCATCAGCTTCTGGACGTGGATCGGCGTACAGGCCGTGCCCAGGGTCGCCACGGCGTTCTGGAAGCCCAGTTGCGCCAGCGCCACCACGTCCATATAGCCTTCCACCACCAGCACGTAATGCTGTTCGCGGATCGCCAGACGTGCCTCGAACAGCCCGTACAGTTCGCTACCTTTGTTAAATAGCGGCGTTTCCGGGGAATTCAAATACTTGGGCTCGCCGCCGTCCAGCACGCGGCCGCCGAAGCCGATCACCTGACCCTTCACGTTGCGGATGGGGAACATCACGCGGTCGCGGAAGCGGTCGTAGCGGCGTGCCTGGCCTTGCGCGTCCTGCTTTTCGCTGACGATCACGAGACCCGATTCGACCAGCGAATCGTCGCGATAGTCCTCGAAGGCGGATTCGAGGTTCTGCCAGCCATCCGGCGCGTAACCGAGCCCGAAACGGGCCGCGATTTCGCCGGTCAGGCCGCGTTTTTTGAGGTACTGGATCGCATTGGGCGCGCTGCGCAGCTGCTTGCGGTAGTAATCGCAGGCGGTCTGCATCACGTCGGACAGCGCGTTGGATACGGCTTTCGAGACGCCGGGCGCGTAAGCGCCGCCTTCGCCTTGACCGCCGCGGCTGCCGCCGTAGCCGCCGCGCACGGGCGACGGTTCCTGCGGCACGCTCAGGCCGACCGACTGGGCGAGATCGTTGACGGCTTCGGGAAACGACAGGCCCGCGTGCTCCATGAGAAAGCCGATGGCCGTACCGTGCGCGCCGCAACCAAAGCAGTGATAGAACTGCTTCGTTGGACTAACGGTAAAGGAAGGGCTCTTCTCGTTGTGGAACGGGCACAGGCCCATGAAATTCGCGCCGCCCTTTTTGAGCTGCACGAAGCGTCCCACCACGTCGACGATATCGACGCGGTTAAGCAGATCCTGCAGGAACGAATGCGGAATCATTGGGCTGGGTCGCTCGTTTGTTTCTGATGGGCTGGGTGCGTTGGCCTGTTCGGCGCGCGCCCGACGCAAGCCCCGCACGCCGCCGTTGAAGGCAGCGCATGGAGCCCGCGCGGGGCCCTTACTTCGTAAGCGCGGCCTTGACGAGGCCGGAAACGGCCGTCATGTCGGCGCGACCGGCGAGCTTCGGCTTGAGCACGCCCATGACCTTGCCCATATCCTGCGGGCCCGCGGCGGCGACTTCAGCCACGGCTGCCTGCACTTCGGCGGCGATTTCCGCGTCCGAAAGCTGCTCGGGCATGTAGGTGCTCAGCACGGCCAGCTCGGCCTGCTCCTTTTCCACGAGGTCGGCGCGGGCCGCGGCTTCGAACTGGCTGATCGAATCCTTGCGCTGCTTGATCATCTTGTCGATGACCGCCGTGATGGCGGCGTCGTCGAGCGTGATGCGCTCGTCGACTTCACGTTGCTTGATGGCGGCGAGCAGCAGACGAATCGTGGCGAGGCGCTCGGTTTCGCGGGCGCGCATCGCGGTTTTCATATCGTCGTTGATTCGGTCTTTGAGGCTCATCACTCACCTGAAATGCGTTGGGGTTGCACAATCCCGGATTCACCGGGCAGCGCGGCCGCTTGGCCAGAATTTGGCACCGAATTCACACCGAAGCATCGCAGGAATGCAAAAACCCGCCTGGAAGCGTTTCCAGGCGGGTCGGTGCGGGTTCGGCTGGTTGCGACCACACCAGAAGGACAGCGCGGCACACAGGCTACCGGCTGCTTTGCGTCGCTGTGGGATTTCCGACAAAGGCGGAGAAACCACAGTGACGCCGAAATCAGTACATCTTCTTTGGCAGCGTCTGGCTGCGAATACGCTTGAAATGGCGCTTTACCGCCGCTGCCTTCTTGCGTTTGCGTTCAGCCGTGGGCTTCTCGTAAAACTCACGGGCGCGAAGTTCGGTCAAAAGACCGTTCTTCTCGATCGTGCGTTTGAAGCGGCGCATGGCAACTTCGAACGGTTCGTTTTCTTTTACGCGGATGGTCGTCATTTTCCAATAACGGATCGGGGGTAAAGGGAGTCAGTATAGCAAAACTATACCTGTGCATCGTGAGGCCGCCGGCAGGAAAACCCGAATCCAGACGCGCCCCCGGCAACTTCCCGCACAGCCTTACCGGTGGCGGGATTCGCGGCTGCGCCACGCGCCGTGATTCAAGCTTGCGCAGGCCCAACCAGCAACAGCGGCAGGTGCGTGACTTCCACCGCGCGCTGCGCCACGCTGCCCAGCAGCCAGCGTGCCACGCCACGGCGGCCATGCGTGCCCAGCACCACCAGATCGGCGTCCCAGGCCTGCGCGTCGCGCAGGACCGCGTGGGCGACGTCGTCACGAATGAGAGCGGTCGCAACCAGTTGCGTTTCAGTGGTGCAGCCGGATGGCGCCAGTTGCCCGACGGCGGCGGCGAGCGCCTTGCGGCCCTGCGCGGACATCGCCTCCTGCAAAGCGGAGCCGGGCACCGGATCGGCCGCCACGCCGCTGCGATCGACCACATAGACCGCGCGCAAAATCGTGGGCGGCGAAAGCAGACGCATGGCCGCGCCGATCGCATGGACCGATGGCTCGCTGCCATCGGTCGCCAGCACCACCCGCGCGAGACCCAGCTCTGCGCGAGACTCGTGAGTCGCATATTCATCCGGCACGACCAGCAGCGGACACGGCGCGGCAACCGCCAGCGCCCCCGACACCGAGCCGTCCACCCAACGCTTCACGCGCCCGCGATGACGTGCGCCGACGACCAGCAGATCGGCGCGCCAGTCGCGCGCCGCAGCGACAAGCGCCTGCACCACCGCGCCGCTCTCGCCGCCCTGACCGACCACCAGCCCTTCGACCGCCGCGCAGCGCCCCTTGAACGCGGCCAGCGCCTGTTCGAGCGTGAGTTCGGCTTCGGCGTGCAGGCTTTTGCGCGCGGTGGCGATGGTGTCCGTGATCCACGCATCCCCGGCGGTGAACGCACCGCCCGCGATCCACGCTCCGGGCTGGTCCGCCACGCAGACGATGCGCACTTCGGCCTGCGGCGACGCAATGCGCGCGGCGAAGCGCAGCGCCTGGCGCGAGGCGTTCGAATCGTCCACCGCGATCATGATGCGCCGCATCGGCCTGACGCCGGGAGTGTTCTGGTCGTTCTGGTTCACGTTCTGGTCCTTGCCTGAGTGGAAGAACTCTCAAGCGTGGACCTCGCATGCCGCGCCAGCCATGACGGGCATCAAATGCCGCAAAGGGATTGCGAGGCGTGCGTCAGAAGGTGGCAGGCGCTACGACAATCGAGCGGCGCCCGCGAGCGCGAACTCCGCCGCGGCCTCGCCGGCCGCCACGCCCGACGCCCAGGCCCACTGGAAGTTGTAGCCGCCCAGCCAGCCGGTCACGTCCACCGCTTCGCCAACGAAGTAAAGCCCCGGCACGCGCTGGCTCATCATCGTCGCCGAGGACAGCTCGCGCGTATCCACGCCGCCGCGCGTGACTTCGGCCTTCTTGTAACCCTCTGTGCCGGTGGGCGTGAGCGTCCACTGCGACAGACCCTCGCCGATGCGGCGCAGCGTCTTGTCCGGCAGATCGGCCAGGCGCGCGTCGAGCGGCACGCCATGCGTTTCGAGCCACGCGTGCGCAAGGCGCGCGGGCACCCACTCGGCGAGCAGATTGCCGATCTGGCGTTTAGTCGAACCTTTGGCCTCGATGAGCGCTTCGGTGGCATCCCGATCGGGTAGCAGGTTGACGCGGATCGGCTGCCCCGGCTGCCAGTAGCTCGAAATCTGCAGCACGCCCGGCCCCGAGAGACCGCGATGCGTGAACAGCAGATCTTCGTCGAACGCGCCGCCGGTCTTGCGCTCGCCGGTCGCCACATGAACGTCGAGCGACACGCCCGAGAGCGGCACATACGGCTCCCACTCCTGCGCCGCGAAGGTGAGCGGCACCAGCGCCGGGCGCGTGTCGATCAGCTTGTGGCCGAACTGTTTGGCGACGCGATAGGCAAAATCCGTCGCGCCGATCTTCGGGATCGACAGACCGCCAGTGGCGATCACGAGCGCCTTCGCGCGGATCTGGCCTTGCGGCGTGCCAAGCGTAAAGCCCGCGCCGTCGGCATGCGCAACGTCCTCGACGGGCAGCGGGCGACGCCACGCGACCTTGCCCGCGTCGCATTCGGTGCGCAACACGTCGATGATCGCTTCGCTGGACTGATCGCAGAACAACTGGCCCTTGTGCTTCTCGTGCCAGGTCACGCGATACTGGCGCAGCAGCGCCAGAAAATCGCGCGGCGTGTAGCGCGCGAGCGCGGAACGGCAGAAATGCGGGTTGTTCGAGAGGTAATTGGCCGGGCTGGCGTGCAGATTCGTGAAATTGCAGCGGCCCCCGCCCGAAATGCGGATTTTTTCCGCGAGACGCGGGGCGTGGTCGATCAGCGCCACGCGGCGGCCCTTCTGGCCCGCCACCGCCGCGGTCATCATGCCGGCGGCTCCTGCGCCGATCACGGCGATGTCGAAAGATTCCATGGCGCGCATTCTACCTGCGCGCCGCGCCGCGGTGGCCCGCCCTCGACCTTCGCACACCGGCCGCCCTCCGCCAGGATTCACGCACGCTGCTATACTTTGGGGTTACCTTTCACTTTGATTTAGCGACGGTTTTTGTCGAAACGACGCCGTTGCACGCCACACCATGCTTGTTCTTGGCATCGAAAGCTCCTGCGACGAAACCGGCCTCGCGCTCTACGACAGCGAGCGCGGCCTGCTCGCGCACGCGCTGCATTCGCAGATCGCCATGCACCGCGAGTACGGCGGCGTCGTGCCCGAACTGGCCTCGCGCGACCATATCCGCCGCGCGCTGCCGCTGCTCGAAGAGGTGCTCGCAAAAAGCGGCGCCGCGCGCAGCGACATCGACGCCATCGCCTTCACTCAGGGCCCCGGTCTCGCGGGCGCCCTGCTGGTGGGCGCGAGCATCGCCAATGCGCTGGCGATGGCGTGGAATCGTCCGACCGTTGGCATCCATCATCTGGAAGGGCATCTGCTCTCGCCGCTGCTCGTGGACGCGCCGCCGCCCTTCCCGTTCGTGGCGCTGCTGGTGTCCGGCGGGCATACGCAGTTGATGCGCGTGACCGACGTGGGCGAGTACGAAACGCTCGGCGAGACGCTCGATGACGCTGCCGGCGAAGCCTTCGACAAGACCGCCAAGCTGCTGGGCCTGGGTTATCCGGGTGGGCCGGAAGTCTCGCGTCTGGCCGAATTCGGCACGCCGGGCGCAATCGAACTGCCGCGCCCGATGCTGCATTCGGGCGATCTCGATTTCAGCTTCAGCGGCCTGAAAACCGCCGTGCTCACGCATGTGAAGAAGCTCGGGCCGAATATCGGCGAACAGGGCAAGGCCGATATCGCGCGCGGGTTTGTGGATGCCGCGGTGGACGTGCTGGCCGCGAAATCGCTGGCGGCGCTCAAGAAGACGAAGATGAAGCGCCTCGTGGTGGCGGGCGGCGTGGGCGCGAACAAGCAGTTGCGCGAGAAACTATCGGCGGCGGCGCAAAAGCGCGGCTTCGAAGTGCACTACCCCGATCTGTCGCTGTGCACCGACAACGGCGCGATGATCGCACTGGCGGGCGCGCTGCGTCTGCAACGCTGGCCCGATCAGGCCACGCGCGATTATGCCTTCACGGTGAAGCCGCGCTGGGATCTGACGGCGCTTTCGCAGCAGTAAGGCCGCGATCGCTCAAATTAAAAAGCCGCCTTTTCAGGCGGCTTTTTTACGTCATAAGCAGATCGATCAAGCGACGCGCTTGTCGTGCTCGATCACCGCATAGGCGCTGTGATTGTGAATCGACTCGAAGTTTTCGGCTTCGAGCGTATAGGCGATCACGCGGGCATCGGCGTTCAGACGCACGGCCACGTCGCGCACGAGGTCTTCCACGAACTTCGGGTTCTCATACGCGCGCTCGGTCACGAACTTTTCGTCCGGACGCTTGAGCAGGCCCCACAGTTCGCACGACGCTTCCTGCTCGGCGATCACGATGAGTTCTTCCACCGGCAGATCGCCTTCGAACTCGACATCCATCGTCACGTGCGAGCGCTGGTTGTGCGCGCCGTACTGCGAGATCTTCTTCGAGCACGGGCACAGGCTCGTCACCGGTACGAGCACCTTGAGGAACAGGCGCGTCACGCCATCACGCGCATCGCCCGTGAGCGTCACTTCGTAGTCCAGCAGGCTTTCCACGCCCGACACCGGCGCGACCTTTTTCACGAAGTACGGGAACGACACTTCGATACGGCCTGCCTGCGATTCGAGCCTCGCGAGCATTGCCGTGAGCATCGCGCGGAAGGTTGCCGGTTCGAGCGGCGCCTTGTTCTCTTCGAGCAGCGCCACGAAGCGCGACATGTGCGTGCCCTTCTGGTCCGCAGGCAGATGAACATCGAGGTTCCATGTGCCGACGCTCGGCTGGACGTCGCCCGAGCCAGTCTTCACGGTGAGCGGATGGCGCACGCCTTTCACACCCACACGCTGGATCGGGATCTGACGGGTATCGACGGAGCTCTGGACGTCCGGCATCACGAAAGCCGGGTTCATCTGATTCATATTCTTATCCTCAAGTCGCGCAGAATGTGGCGCGCAAATGGCAAGCGCCGGCATGAGCCGGCGCTTGCTGGCGGAACGGGGCGACAGGCCCCTTCCGACGGTTCAAGGTGTTTGAGCGGCTGCGCCTGAAAAAGAGCGCAGCTTCAGGCTGGTTCGATGTTCGCCGCCCCTCAGGCGACGCGCATCACCGACTTGCCCGACGCGTTCGCCGCGCCATCGAGGAAGCGCTCGCGAATGGACTTCGCGATGCCTGCCGCGTCGAGGCCGACGCCCGCCAGCAGCTTCGCCGGATCGCCGTGATCGATGAAGGTGTCGGGAAGACCCAATTGTAGTACGGGCTTGATAACCCCACTTCCAAGCAGGGATTCCACGCAGGCCGAACCGGCGCCGCCCATGATGCAGCCTTCTTCGACGGTCACGAGGTAATCGTGGGTCTCGGCGAGCTGCTTGATGAGTTCCGCGTCGACCGGCTTCACGAAGCGCATGTTCGCCACGGTAGCGTCCAGTTGTTCCGCTGCAGCCAGCGACGGAGCCACCATCGTGCCGAACGCGAGAATTGCCACGCGCTTGCCTGCCGGCGCGTTGCTTTCGCGGCGCACTTCGCCCTTGCCCACCGGCAGCGCGGCCATCTGCTTGACGGTCGCGACACCCGTGCCCGCACCACGCGGATAACGCACGGCCGTCGGGCAGTCCTGCTGGAGCGCCGTGTAGAGCATCTGACGGCATTCGTTTTCGTCCGATGCCGCCATGATCATCATCTTCGGGATGCAGCGCATGAAGGCGAGATCGTACGCGCCCGCGTGCGTCGCACCGTCCGCGCCCACCAGACCCGCGCGGTCGATCGCGAACACGACCGGCAGATTCTGCAGCGCCACGTCGTGGATCAGCTGGTCATACGCGCGTTGCAGGAAGGTCGAGTAGATCGCGACCACCGGCTTCATGCCTTCAGCGGCCAGACCGCCCGCGAACGTCACCGCGTGCTGCTCGGCGATGCCGACGTCGAAGTAGCGATCCGGGAAACGCTTCTCGAACTCGACCATGCCCGAACCTTCGCGCATGGCCGGCGTGATGCCGATCACGCGCGAATCGAGTTCCGCCGCGTCGCACAGCCATTCGCCGAACACCTGCGTGTAGGTCTTCTTGGCGGGCGTCGTCGACGGCTTGATGCCTTCGGCCGGGTTGAACTTGCCGGGACCGTGGTACAGGACCGGATCGGCTTCGGCGAGCTTGTAGCCCTGGCCTTTCCTCGTCACCACGTGCAGGAATTGCGGGCCGCGCAGCTCCTTGATGTTCTGCAGCGTGGGGATCAGCGAATCGAGGTCGTGACCGTCGATCGGGCCGATGTAGTTGAAGCCGAATTCCTCGAACAGCGTGGCCGGCACGATCATGCCCTTGGCGTGCTCTTCGAGCTTGCGGGCGAGATCGAGCACCGGCGGCGCATGACGCAGCACGCGTTCGACGCCCGCACGAGCGGCGGCGTAGAAGCGGCCCGACATCAGACGCGCGAGGTGGCGGTTCAGGGCGCCGACCGGCGGCGAGATCGACATATCGTTGTCGTTGAGGATCACCAGCAGCGGCACGTCGTCTTCGACGCCACCGTTGTTGAGCGCCTCGAAGGCCATGCCTGCGGTCATCGCACCGTCACCGATCACGGCGATGCCCATGGCGTTATCGCCCTTGAGCTTGCTCGCGACGGCCATGCCGAGCGCCGCCGAAATCGACGTGCTCGAATGCGCGGTACCGAAGGTGTCGTATTCCGATTCGTCCCGCTTCGGGAAGCCGGAAATACCGCCGAGCTGGCGCAGCGTGGACATCTGGTCGCGGCGGCCCGTCAGGATCTTGTGGGGGTAGGTCTGATGGCCCACGTCCCAGACGATGCGATCGCGCGGCGTGTCGAACACGTAATGCAGCGCGATCGTCAGTTCGACCGTGCCGAGGTTGGACGACAGGTGGCCGCCCGTTTGCGACACGCTGTCGAGAACGAAGGCACGCAGTTCGTCGGCAAGCGGTTGCAACTGGCGGCGATCGAGGCGGCGCAAATCCGCCGGGTCGTCAATGGTTTTCAGCAAGTCGTACATCGTCGTTCCATTGTAGGAAATCGGGCGCTCCCGCACTTCTATCGCGCATTACTTCCCGTTCATGCGCGCGGGCGGGTTGGCGTAATCAGCTGACCCGGTTCACAACCAGATCTGCGAGTTCGGCGAGGCGCTGGGCGCGTGCACCGAACGGTTCGAGTGCCGCGTGTGCATCGGCGCGCAGCTGCTGCGCGAGGGCACGCGAGGCATCCAGACCGATGATCGACACGTAGGTCGGCTTGCCGTCCTTCGCGTCCTTGCCAGCGGTCTTGCCCAGAGTCGCCGAATCGGCGGTCACGTCGAGAATATCGTCCACCACCTGGAAGGCGAGGCCCACCGCCGCAGAGTACTTGTCCAGCGCGGCGAGCGCGTCGGCCGAGGGCGTCTCGCCCGCCAGCGCGCCCATGCGGACCGAGGCGCGCAGCAGCGCGCCGGTCTTCAGGCGGTGCATGGTTTCGAGCTGCTCGCGCGTCAGCGAATGGCCCACGCTCGCGAGGTCGATCGCCTGGCCGCCGGCCATGCCGATCGAGCCGCTCGCCAGCGCCAGCTCACGCACGAGCGCAGCCTGACGCGCAGCGTCCAGAACTTCGGAGGTGAGCGTGACGAACGCCTGCGATTGCAGGGCGTCGCCCACCAGCAGCGCCGTCGGTTCGTCATATTTGACGTGTACCGTCGGTTTGCCGCGGCGCATGTCGTCGTCGTCCATGCAGGGCATGTCGTCGTGCACCAGCGAGTACACGTGGATCATCTCCAGCGCACACGCGGCGGCGTCGAGCGCTTGCGGCGTCGCGCCAGTGAGTTCGCCAGCGGCGTGGCACAGGAGCGGGCGCACGCGCTTGCCTCCGCCCAGCACGGCATAACGCATGGCGTCATGCAGCGGCGCGGGCTGCACATCGGCAGCCGGCAAATAGTGATCGAGCGCGCTCTCGACCCGGTCGAGCACCGTCCGGGTCCATTGGTCAAAATTCATAGATCGTCGTCTCCGCCATTTGCGGATGTCGTATTGAGGGGCACGGGCCGCAGCGTTTCGCCGTCCAGCACGCGCACCTGTTGTTCAACCTTTTCGAGCTGCTGCTGGCAGAACTTCACCAGCACCGCGCCGCGGCGGTACGCGGCCAGCGATTCCTCAAGGCTCAAACTGCCGCCTTCCATGCGCGCCACCAGCGCGTCGAGTTCCGCCAGAGCGGCTTCGTAGCTCTCGGGCAGGGCCTCGTCGGCGGCTGTCTGAGACGCCGCTGCACCGTCCGCTGCACGGTCCGCTGCACGGTCTTTCGATGCGGATTTCGCCATCTGGGGTCGCCAAAATGAAACAAGGCGGACATTCTACGGCAAAAGCACCCCGGCCGCCCCGCTCGCCGGCTCGTGTCACCTCTCGACCACATTACCGCGGGTTGCCCAAAACAGTTCCAGAAGGCTTTTTCACGGCGTTTTTTGCGCGGCTCACACCTCGTTCATGTCGCCTTCTTGACGCAATTCCGGCAAAAATCAGCCACTTAGCTACCCTTTTAAGGGTAAACCGGATATACTCGCCGGCTCCCTAAATCGAATCTTCGATGGTTGGGTTGTTCACTGCTTTCACGTCTAATCGGGAGTGGGAATGTCCAATCTGAGCAATGCATTGCAGCTGAAGTCCATTCATAGCCAGCTGCCAGTCACGGCTTACTTTGACGAAGCGCTACTGAAGCGCGAAATCGACACGCTGTTCCAGAAAGGTCCTCGCTACGTCGGGCACGAATTGATGGTGCCTGAAGCGGGAAACTATTTTGCGCTGCCCGGCGAGAAAGAGGGTCGCGTACTCGTTCGCAACAAGAGCAACGAGATCGAGCTGCTCTCCAACGTTTGCCGCCACCGTCAGGCCATCATGCTAAACGGTCGCGGCACGGCAGACAATATTGTATGTCCGTTGCATCGCTGGACGTACGACCTCAAAGGCGAACTGCTCGGCGCGCCGCACTTCGCGGACAAGCCTTGCCTGAACCTGAACAGCACGCCGCTGCAGAAGTGGAACGGCCTGCTGTTCGAGTCGGCCGGGCGCGACGTCGCGCGCGATCTCGCACGCCTGGGGCCTGCCAAACACCTCGACTTTACGGACTATATGTTCGATCACGTCGAGGTTCACGAGTGCAACTACAACTGGAAGACCTTTATCGAGGTCTATCTGGAGGACTACCACGTCGTCCCGTTTCACCCGGGCCTGGGTCAGTTTGTCTCGTGCGACGACCTGAAGTGGGAGTTCGGCGAGTGGTACAGCGTGCAGACTGTTGGCGTGCACAGCCAGCTCGGCAAGCCAGGCAGCCCGACGTATCGCAAGTGGCACGACGAGGTCCTGCGTTTCCGCAATGGCGAACCGCCCGAGTTCGGCGCCATCTGGATGGTCTACTACCCCGGTCTGATGATCGAGTGGTATCCGCACGTGCTCATCTGTTCGTGGCTGATTCCGAACGGCACGCAGAAGACCACCAATATCGTCGAGTTCTATTACCCCGAGGAAATCGTGCTGTTCGAGCGCGAGTTCGTCGAGGCCGAGCGCGCCGCCTATATGGAGACGGCCGTGGAAGACGACGAGATCGCTGAGCGCATGGATGCGGGTCGCCGCGCCCTGTTCGAGCGCGGCGTATCGGAAGTAGGCCCGTACCAGAGCCCGATGGAAGACGGCATGCAGCATTTCCACGAGTTCCTGCGCCGCGAGCTGGGCGAAATCTGATGTAGACGCGGCCTCGGCCGCCACTCGAATGCAGCAAGGAAAGACGGGCTTAGGCCCGTCTTTTTGTTTAGACTGACGGCATCGGGCCGGCGCAGTGCTACAGCAACCGGCCACGCACGATCCAGAGATCCACGGATCCGGGAACCTATGTAGAGGAGCCGTCATGCCCCACACGCACTACACCACGTTGATCTCGGCCGCCAACCTGCACGAGCGCATGACCGCCGCGCCGGGCAGCGTGCTCGTCGTCGACTGCCGCTTCGATCTGCTTGACCCGCAAGCCGGCGAAAGCGCCTATGCCGCCGGCCATCTGCCGGGCGCGCGCTATCTCCACCTCGACCGCGATCTTTCCGGGCCCAAGACCGGCAAGAACGGCCGCCATCCGCTGCCCGACCGCGCCTCCCTCGTCGCCACGCTGGCCGACTGGGGCTTGAACGCGGGCCAGCAAGTGGTCGCCTATGACGCCCAGGGCGGCGCGTACGCCGCGCGTTTGTGGTGGCTGCTGCGCTGGCTCGGTCACGATTCGGTCGCCGTGCTCGACGGCGGCCTGCAAGCCTGGGAAGCCTCGGGTTATGCCCTTTCGAAGGACGTGCCCACCGCCACGCCAGGCACGTTCAAGGCGGGCGCGCCGCTGCAGGTCACCGTCGATGCCGCGGCCGTCGTGCGCAATCTGGCCACCCGCGAACTGACCGTCGTGGATGCGCGCGCCAATGACCGCTATCGCGGCGAGAACGAAACGATCGATCCCGTCGGCGGCCATATCCCGGGCGCGAAGAATCGCTTCTTCAAGGACAACCTCACCGCCGATGGCCGCTTTAAGTCGGCGCACACGCTGCGCGAGGAGTTCACCGCGCTGCTGCCGGGCGTCACGCCCGAGCATGTGGTGCTGCAATGCGGCTCGGGCGTGACCGCATGTCACAACGCGCTGGCGATGGAGATCGCCGGCATGCATGGCGCGGCGCTCTATGGCGGCTCGTGGAGCGAGTGGGTCTGCGACCCGTCACGGCCGGTGGCCACGGGCCCGAATCCCTGATCTCGCGATCGTACGGCGTCGCGCTCGACCCGTTCAAGCCACGCCGTGCTCCTTGAACCACGCAAGCGCCCGCTTCCACCCATCCTCGGCATCGGCCTTGCGATAACTCGGCCGGTAATCGGCGAAAAACGCGTGGCCCGCGTCGTCATACACGACGAATTGCGAGCCGCGCCCACCCTGCGGCCCCTGCGCGATGGCCGCTTTCATCTGCTCCAGCGTTTCGTGTGGAATGCTGGTGTCCTGGCGGCCATAAAGCCCCAGCACCGGCACCTGTAGCTCGCCCGCCAGATCGAGCGGATTCTGCGGCGTATTCGCCGTGTGATCGCCCGCCACGCGCCCATACCACGCCACCGCCGCCTTCACGCGCGGGTTGTGCTCCGCGTAGAGCCACGTATAGCGCCCGCCCCAACAGAAACCGTTGATGCCCACGCGCTTCACATCGCCGCCATGCTCGCCCGCCCACGCAATGGCCGCGTCGATATCGCCGATGACCTGCGCGTCGGGCACCTTGCTCGCGATGTTCTGCGTGATCTGCTGGATCGTCGGGTAGACCGAGGCATCGCCCTGGCGAACGAAAAAGTCCGGCGCTATCGCCAGATAGCCGAATTTCGCAAAACGGCGGCACACATCGGCGATATGCTCGTGCACGCCAAAAATCTCGTGAATCACGATGATCACAGGCAAATGCGTCTTGCCGCGCGGCTGTGCGCGATACGCCGGCACGAGCGTGCCGTTCGAATCAAAGCCGATTTCGCCGGCATCCAGTCCTTCGGCGTCCGTATGAATCGTCTGCGCGGAAACCGGCAGCACAGCGGCGGCAAAACCGCTGCCGAGCGCAGCCTTGATAAACGTGCGCCGGTCGAACCGCACATGGGGGACGAGGCTATCGATTTCGGGCTTGAGCATGCAACGCTCCTCGCGATAGAAACAGCGCCATAAAAAAATGCGCCCGCGGGCGCATGTGTGAAATCAGTGCAGCTTGACGCGCGGCAGCGTCGTGCGCCGCAGCCAGTGCGCGACGGTATCGAGCATCATGCGCGCATAGCCATGCAGCGCGGCAATATGCAGCCGATACAGCGACATATACATGAAACGCGCAAACAGGCCTTCAATCAGCATGCTGCCGCCGATCAGGCCACCCATCAGATTGCCGACCGCACTGAAATGGCCCAGCGACACCAGCGAGCCGAAGTCGCGATAGGTGAATTCAGGCAGCGGCCGACCATCGAGCAGATTGCTCATCGACCTGAACAGGAACGAAGCCTGCTGATGCGCGGACTGGGCGCGCGGCGGCACATTGCGATCGGTGCCGTACCACACGCACGCCGCACAGTCGCCGAGCGCGAAGACGTTATCGTCGATTTCGGTTTGCAGCGTGCGTCGCACGATCAGTTGGCCGAGCTTGTTGACTGTCAGGCCGTCGAGTTGCGAGAGCACGGCCGGCGCCTTGATGCCCGCGGCCCAGACGGTGAGATCGGCACGAATGGCCTTGCCGCTGGCGGTACGCACCACGCCTGGCGCAACCTCGGTCACACGCTCGCCCGTCAGAACACGCACGCCGAGCTTGAGCAGCAGTTCCGCCGTCGCCGATGACACACGCTCGGGCAGCGCCGGCAAAATACGCGGCCCCGATTCGATCAGCGCAATGCCCACGTCGTGGCTCGGATCGAGCCTGTGCAGACCATAAGCCGACAACACCTGTGCGGTATTGCGCAATTCGGCGGACAGCTCCACGCCCGTTGCCCCCGCACCGACGATCACCACCTGTACGCGCGGCTCCTCCTTGCCTTCATGATCGCGCGTGATGACGGGATCGGTCTGATGTTCCGCGCGCACGCACGCCGCGATCAGGCGCTTGCGAAAGCGTTCGGCCTGTTCGACGGTATCCAGCGCGATGGAGTTTTCCGCCCCGCCCGGCACGCCAAAGAAGTGTGTCGTGCTGCCAATGGCAATCACGAGCGTGTCGTATTCGAGCGTACGCACCGGCAGCATTGCCGCGCCATCTTCATCCTGCACCGCGCCCAGCGTGATTCGCCTGGCTGTGCGATCGAGTTCGATCAGTTCGCCCTGCTGAAACTCGAAGCCATGCCAGCGTGCCTGCGCGGCATATTCGAGTTCCTGCGTGAACGGGTCCATGCTGCCCGCCGCGACTTCATGCAACAGCGGTTTCCAGATGTGAGTTGGATTGCGGTCGACCAGCGTGACCGTGGCGCGCGGCGCGCGGTTACGTCCCACCTTGCCGTAACGGTCGCCTAATCGGGTGGCCAACTCCAGACCGCCTGCACCCCCACCTACAACGATAAAACGATGCATAAATTCTCCGTGCATGTCGATGGGCGTTAGAAGGTCCGATGCTCGCGTGCTTCATGCAGCGAAGGGCGGCGACATCGGCCTTCGTCTCATTGTCGGCGGACGGAACGCGCGGCGGCAAGACGTGAGGAACACATTGAGGTCATGTGTGCGCCCCACTTGTGCCTGGCCGCTCGCACGCTTACTGCGCGCATCACATCACGATTTCGCAATGTAAGTGCGTCAATGCGCCTCTTCCCAATTCGCACCGACACCCACCTCGGCCACGAGCGGCACCTTGAGTTTCGCGACCGAGCACATCAGTTCAGGCAGGCACTTACGTACTTCGGACAACTCCGCATCCGGCACTTCGAGCACCAGTTCATCGTGTACCTGCATGATCATCTTCGTGCCGATCCTGCGTTCGTCGAGCCACTTCTGCACCGCGATCATCGAGAGCTTGATGAGGTCGGCCGCCGTGCCCTGCATCGGCGCATTGATGGCGGCGCGTTCGGCAGCCTGGCGGCGCGGGCCATTGCCGCCGTTGATTTCCGGCAGCCACAGACGGCGGCCAAACACGGTCTCGACATAGCCGCGCGATTTCGCATCCATGCGCGTCTCGTCCATATAGCGCGCCACGCCCGGATAGCGCGCGAAATAGCGGTCGATATAAAGCTTCGCCGCATCGCGCGTGATACCGAGATTCGACGCGAGGCCAAACGCGCTCATGCCGTAAATCAGGCCAAAATTAATCACCTTGGCGATACGACGCTGATCGTTGCTGACTTCGAGCGCGGTCACGCCGAACACTTCGGCGGCGGTGGCGCGGTGAATGTCATCGCCGCGCGCGAAGGCCGCGAGCAGCGACTCGTCGCCCGAGATATGCGCCATGATGCGCAGTTCAATCTGCGAGTAATCGGCGGAAACGATCTTGCAGCCAGGCGGTGCGATAAACGCTTCGCGAATGCGTCGGCCCTCGCCCGTGCGCACCGGAATGTTCTGCAGGTTCGGATCGTTCGAGGCCAGACGCCCCGTTACCGCCACGGCCTGCGCGTAGTTCGTATGCACGCGTCCCGTTTGCGCGTTGACCATGCGCGGCAGCTTGTCGGTGTAAGTCGACTTGAGCTTCGAGAGGCCGCGATGTTCGAGCAGCAGCTTGGGCAGCGGATAATCCTCAGCGAGCTTTTGCAGCACTTCTTCGTCGGTGGAAGGCGCGCCGCTGGGCGTTTTCTTCACGACCGGCAGTTGCAGTTTCTCGAAGAAAATCTGGCCGATCTGCTTGGGCGAGCCGAGATTGAACTCGCCTTCCGCCAGCACATAGGCTTCTTTTTCGAGCTCGACGAGACGCACCGCGATTTCAGCGCTCTGCTTTTCCAGACGCTGCGTGTCGATCAGCACGCCGTTGCGTTCCATCTTGCGCAGCACACGCGCGGTGGGCAGCTCGATGTTGCGATAGACGTAGTCGAGGCCCTTTTCCGGCTCGATCTGCGGATACAGCGCGAGATGTAGTTGCAGCGTGACGTCCGCATCTTCGGCGGCGTATTCGGCGGCCTTTTCCAGCGAGACTTCATCGAAGCCGATCTGCTGCGCGCCCTTGCCCGCGACCTCTTCGTACTTGATCGTCTTGATGCCCAGATGGCGCAGCGCGAGGCTGTCCATATCGTGCGTGCGATGCGATTCCAGCACGTACGATTCGAGCAGCGTGTCGTGCTCGACGCCGTTGAGTTCGATGCCGTAGTTCGCCAGCACCTGCTCGTCGTACTTCATGTGCTGGCCGACTTTTTTATGCTGCGTGCTTTCGAGCCACGGCTTCAGGCGCGCGAGCACCTCGTCGATCGGCAGTTGCTCCGGCCTGTCCGGCCCGCGATGCGCGAGCGGCAGATAGGCGGCGCTGCCCGGCTCCGTCGAAAACGACATGCCCACGAGCTTCGCCTGCATCGGATCGAGCGCCGTGGTTTCCGTATCGAAGGCGGTCAGTTGCGCGGCTTCGATCTTCTTGAACCAGGCGTCGAACTGCTCCCACGTCTGGATCGTTTCGTAATTGCGCGGCGCATCGACGAACAGCGCGGGCTGCACGTTGGCGTCTTTTTCCGGCGCATCGCCAGACGTTGCCGCGGGCACCGTCTGCTTTTGTTCGGAAGCCTCGGTGATCTCGCGCAGCCAGGTCTTGAAACCGTGACGCGCGAAGATATCGCGCATTTCCTCGCGCGCTTCGGGACGCGTGGCGAGCGATGCCTCGATCGACTCCAGATGCGGCGCGAGATCGCAAGCCGTGTCCACCGTGACGAGCTTTCGCGCCATCGGCAGGAAGTCGAGCGCGTCGCGCAGATAACCGCCCACGGCGCCCTTGATTTCGTCCGCATGCTCGACGATGCCGTCGAGCGAGCCATATTGCGTGAGCCACTTCACCGCCGTCTTCGGGCCGCACTTGTTCACGCCCGGGACGTTGTCGACCGTGTCGCCGATCAGCGAGAGATAGTCGACGATGCGCTCCGGCGGCACGCCGAACTTCGCGATCACGCCTTCGCGATCGAGCAGTTCGTTCGTCATCGTGTTGATGAGCGTGACGTGGTCGGTCACGAGCTGCGCGAGGTCCTTGTCGCCCGTGGAAACGATCACCTTCATGCCGAGCTTTTCCGCCTGGGCGGCGAGCGTGCCGATGACGTCGTCGGCCTCCACGCCCTCGACCATCAGCAGCGGCCAGCCGAGCGCGCGCACCGCCGCGTGGATCGGCTCGATCTGTGCAGCAAGCGGCTCCGGCATGGAAGGCCTGTTGGCCTTATAGTCGGGATACCAGTCATCACGAAACGTCTTGCCCTTGGCATCGAACACGCACGCGCTATACTCTGCCGTAACGTCCTTGCGCATACGACGCAGCATGTTGATGATGCCGTAAAGTGCACCTGTGGGTTCGCCGTCCGGACCGCGCAGATCCGGCATCGCATGGAAGGCCCGATAGAGATAGCTAGAACCGTCGACCAGCAACAGGGTCTTACCTTCCAGCTGATTTTGTAGCTTCGTTTCCACGCGTAGTTCTTCAGGCATTATGGACAAGAGAAAAGTGATTCCGAGTCTGCGTTCACTCGCAGATCAAGAGCGCGCAACGGCCAAAAAGGCGCGCGCATCGTGGCAGATGTTCACGATTATGGCAGAGTTTATCGAGGCGACCGAATACCTGTCCGAGATCCGGCCAGCGGTCAGCATCTACGGCTCTGCACGCCTGAAACCGGACTCAAAGTACTACCAGCTGGCCTCCACGATCGCGCGAAAAGTCTCGGATGCGGGCTTCGCCGTGATCTCCGGCGGCGGCCCCGGCATCATGGAAGCCGCGAACCAGGGCGCGCACGCGGGCAAGTCGCCATCGGTGGGTCTGAACATCGAATTGCCGCACGAGCAATCGGGCAATCAATGGCAGGACATCTCGCTGCGCTTCCGCCACTTCTTTACGCGTAAAGTGACCTTCGTGAAGAACTCGGACGCCGTGATCGTCATGCCGGGCGGCTTCGGTACGCTCGACGAACTGGCCGAAGTGCTCACGCTGATCCAGACCAAGAAGTCGCGTCATGTGCCCATCATTCTCGTGGGCGCAGAGTTCTGGGAAGGACTGCTGGCGTGGTTCCGTTCGGCGCTGGTGCCGATGGGCCTCATCAATCCGGAAGACCTCGATCTGATGCAGGTGATCGACGATCCCGATCAGGTGCTCGAAGCGGTGCTGAAGTTCTACGAGGACACCGGCGAAGAAGCGGAAGACACGGAACATCCCGCGCGCCCGGACTCGGACGAAGACCGCATGTTCTATCTGTGAGGCATTGCGTTTAATGGAATGCGTGGGGCGTCCCGCCCCGCGCATCGCCCCGCAAATCCCGATGTGGCGCGCGTCCTGTGCGCCACTTGCCTTTCCTCATGCTTTCAGGCGCGTTGCTTGCGCACCGTTCCCGCTCTCCTCCTCCAGCCAGCGGCAAAACTGCGCCACGATAGGCGTCTTGGCTATTTCGCGCCGCGCGACCCACCAATAGCCACGCGCGTCGAGATGCGGGCCCGCCAGCGGCGCCACGAGCCGCCCTGACGCCAGTTCGTCGTCCAGCAAAGGCAAGGGCCCGAGCGCAACACCCAGACCATCCACCGCCGCCTGCAATGCCAGATAGAAGTGGTCGAACGACTGCTTTTTGCGGCACTTCGCCTTGACGCCCGCAGCGGCGAGCCATGTGCGCCACGCATCGGGACGCGTATCGGAATGCAGCAGTACATGGCGCGCGAGATCGTTCGCGCTCTCGACTGGCACGCGTTTGAGCAGCGCCGGACTGCACACGGGCAGTTCCGTTTCGCCGAGAAAGTGACCACTCTCGCAATCGGGCCAATGCGAAGGGCCGCGCCGCACAGCAACATCGAAAGCGTCGAGCGTTTCGACCGGCGCATTCGAAGTCGCCAGACGCAACTCGACGTTGGGATTGAGCCGCTGGAACTGCGAAAGACGCGGCAGCAGCCACTTCATCGCAAAGGTAGGCAGCGCGTTCACGCGCAGAACGTGGACCACGCCGGTATCGCGCAACTGCTCCGTGGCGCGCGCAATATTGTCGAACGCGGCCTGTACCGCGCCCAGATAACGCCGCCCGTCCTCGGTCAGCGCGACGCGCTTGCCATGCCGATGAAACACCTGCACGCCCACCCACGCCTCCAGTGCGGCAACCTGCCGACTGATTGCACCGTGAGTCACATGAAGTTCCGCCGCGGCGGCGGTGAAGCTGTTGTGCCGCGCCGCGGCTTCGAATGCGCGCAGCGCCGGAAACGGGGGGAGAGAACGTGCCATGCTTGTGATTCTAGATCACAAAGGAACGGCCAAAAAATCGTTTTGCCGCCCGGCGATTCGGCGCTACGCTCCCAGCTTGTCTCAGAGGTCTGCGCATGAATCAACATCCCGCCCCAGCCGCCCCGCCTATCGATAGCCACGATGCGCTCGTGACGCCCAGTGTCAAAGACCTGTTCGTGGGCTTTCTCGGCCTCGGCTTCACTTCGTTCGGCGGCGCGTTGCCGCTCGCGCGCCGCACCATCGTCGAGCAGCGCCGCTGGCTCTCGGGCGCAGAATTCACCGATCTGCTCGGCTTGTGCCAGTTCCTGCCCGGCGGCAATGTGATCAACCTGTCGGTAGCGCTGGGCATGCGTTTCCAGGGCTGGCGCGGCGCGCTCGCCGGACTGCTGGGCTTGATCGCGGGGCCGTCGCTGGTGGTGATCGGCCTTGGGGTGCTCTATGAACGCACGCAGAACGATCCGCATGTGCGGCATCTGTTCGTGGGACTGGCCGCAGCGGCGGCGGGCCTGCTGATTTCCATGGCCGTGAAAATCATTTTGCCGCTGCGCCGCGAACCGGCCGCGGCCGTTATCGCCGCGCTCGGTTTCAGCGCCATTGCGTTTTTGCGCACGCCCTTGCTGCCGACCATGCTGGTGCTCACGCCCATCGGCATCGCGGTTGCGGCGCGCGCCGCGCGGCGCGCGGGAGGCACGCAATGAACGCCACACTGCTCGCGCTCGCCACGATTTTCAGCCAGCTTTCGCTGCTCGCGTTCGGCGGCGGCAACACCATCCTGCCGGAGATGCAGCGCCAGGTCGTGGAGGTCCATCACTGGATGCCCGCCAGCGAATTCAGCGCGCTGTTCGCGCTCGCGCAGGCCGCGCCCGGCCCGAACATGATGATCGTGACGCTGGTGGGTTGGCACGTGGCGGGCTGGGCGGGAATGCTGGTGACGTCGGTGGCGAAGTTCGGGCCGTCGTCGCTGGTGACGATCGCGGCGCTGCACGCGTGGGACCGCTTCAAGGACCGGCCGTGGCGGCGCATCGCCCAGCGCGGGCTAGTGCCCGTGACGGCGGGACTGGTGGCCGCCAGTGCGCTGCTGATCGCCAGGGCCTCGGATCCTTCGTGGATCGCGTGGGCCATCACGGGCATGTGTGCGGTACTGGCGTTCCGCACGAGGATTCACCCGCTCTGGCTGCTGGCAGCGGGGAGTTTGATCGGGCTGACGGGGTTTGGGCAGTAGGGAGGGTTACGCGGCCACGCCGGCCTCTGCCGGATGGCTTTGGCCGCTGCTTTCCCGGGCGCGCACGAAAGCCGCGAAACGCGGCAAAAGGCTCGCCGCTTCCGACGTGTCGCGCACGCCGGCGCTCAAGGCGTCAGCGTCGTAGCCTGCATCGCGTGCGTCGGCCGGCATTGCGTGGATATACGCGCGCATCGCGTGCGTCGAAAACTCCGGATGAAACTGCACGCCCCAGGCGGCGCGCCCGATCCGGAACGCCTGGCAGGCTTCACCGGCACTGGCCGCCAGTAGCAGCGCGCCCTCCGGCAGCCGCGAAACCGATTGCCGATGAACCAGTTGTGCGTCGAACCGTTGCGGCATGGCGGCGAACAACGGGTCGCCCTGAGCGCCTGCGCTCAACTCGACCGTATGCGTGCCGATCTCGAATTCGTGATTCGCACGATCCGACACCCGGCCGCCAAAGGCGTGAGCAAGCAACTGATGCCCATAGCAGATGCCAAGCACAGGCACGTCCGCAGCGACGCAGTGCGTCAGCCAGTGCGCGAGGCGCTCGCTCCAGGGCTCGCGATCGCTCACCATCGAATGCGATCCGCTCAGCACCACACCCGCCAGTGCGGACGGATCGGGCCATGCGTCGATAGTCTGCGCATCCACCTGGCAGTGCGAAACCGCCTGACCCAAGCCGTTGGCGATCCACGCGCCGAAGTCGCCCTGGGTTTCGGCGATCTGGGCAAAGGTGCTGCCGGTCGCAACAATGAGAACTGGCCTGGACATCATGCTTGAATGGGTCTGGTGAATCGGGTCTGGTGAATCGGGGTCCCATGCGTTGGGATCCGTGCGGCGCTTTTGCCGAGCCGCGATGGTAACAAAGCGCGCATCGAAGCGAAACATGGCCCTCAAGAGCTGCGACGGCCAGCATCGACACGCTTTCCAACAGATTGGACAACGTGTCATTCCTTTGGACACAAGCCGACTTCGCCCCTACGATCTAGCGCGCCACCTTCACTTCGGAAACGCATCCATGTCGACGATGTCCAGCTATCTTCCGCACGATCTCGACCGCGCGCTGCTGGTTGGCCGACTCTGGCGTTCCACTGCGCAGGGCGATGGCCCGTGCGTCGTCGCCGTGCGCGCGGGCATGGCCTTCGACATCACGTCAATCGCACACACCACGGCCGATCTGTTCGAGCGCGACGATCTGCTCGACCTCGTACGCAATGCACCCGGCGAGCCGCTCGGCGACGTGCGGACGCTCATGGAACAGAGCCTGCAGGCAAGCGAGCCGATACTGCTCGCGCCCTGCGATCTTCAGGCAATCAAGGCGTGCGGCGTGACCTTCGCCGTGAGCCTGCTCGAACGCGTAATCGAAGAACAAGCCGGCGGCGATCCCGCCAAAGCCGAGGACCTGCGCAACGACATCACGCGGCTGATCGGCACGGACCTCTCGAAGATCAAACCCGGCTCAGACGATGCGTTAAAGCTGAAGCTTGAGCTTCAGCGTCGCGGCGCGTGGTCTCCATACATGGAGGTCGGAATCGGTCCGGATGCCGAAGTATTTACGAAGGCGCAACCGATGTCCGCTGTGGGCTTCGGCGCGGATATCGGCCTGCATCCGGCATCGACATGGAATAACCCGGAGCCGGAAATCGTGCTCGCGGTCAACAGCAGCGCGCACGTGGTAGGCGCAACCCTGGGCAACGACGTCAATCTGCGCGACATCGAAGGCCGCTCCGCCCTGCTGCTGGGCAAATGCAAGGACAACAACGGCTCCTGCGCGATCGGCCCGTTCGTGCGCCTGTTCGACGACGCCTTCACGCTCGACACCCTGCGCGGCACCAGCGTGTCACTACGCGTGGAAGGCAGCGACGATGATTTCCTGCTCGAAGGCGTGAGCCACATGCGGGAAATCAGCCGCGATCCACTCGATCTCGTCGCGCAGACCTGCGGCCGCCATCATCAGTACCCGGACGGTTTCATGCTGTTTCTCGGCACCATGTTCTCGCCGATCAAGGACCGCGATACGCCCGGCGGCGGCTTCACGCACCACCTGGGCGACCGCGTGACGATCAGCGCCGCGCCGCTTGGCGCGATCGTCAATACCGTGCGGTTGTGCACCGAAATCGCGCCGTGGACCTTCGGTGCGCGCGCGCTTTTCGCGAACCTCGCCGCTCGGAATCTCGCGTAAAACGAGGTCCCGCGTAGAGCACGCCTTACTGAAACGCCACTTCGGCGAAGCTGCGCAGTTTCCGGCTGTGCAGCTTGTGCAAGCCATTGGTGCGCAGAATCTCCATCGCCTTCACGCCGATCTGCAGATGCTGATCCACTTGCGCGCGATAGAACGAATCGGCCATGCCCGGCAGCTTGAGTTCGCCGTGCAACGGTTTATCGGAAACGCACAGCAAGGTCCCATACGGCACGCGGAAGCGGAAGCCATTCGCGGCGATCGTCGCGCTTTCCATATCGAGCGCGACCGCGCGGCTCTGTGACAGGCGCTGCACCGGCTCGCGGTGATCGCGCAGTTCCCAGTTGCGGTTATCGACGCTCGCAACCGTGCCCGTGCGCATCACGCGCTTGAGTTCCGCGCCTTCCAGACGCGTGACGTCGGCCACCGCGCTCTCCAGCGCGAGCTGCACTTCGGCGAGCGCCGGAATCGGCACCCACAGAGGCAGATCCGCGTCGAGCACGTGGTCTTCGCGCACATAGCCGTGCGCCAGCACGTAGTCGCCCAGACGCTGCGTGTTGCGCAGCCCCGCGCAGTGCCCCAGCATGATCCACGCGTGCGGACGCAGCACGGCGATGTGATCGGTGATCGTCTTGGCGTTCGACGGACCCACGCCGATGTTGATCATCGTGATGCCGCTGCCGTCGGCGCGCTTGAGGTGATACGCGGGCATCTGCGGCAGCCGTGCGGGCGCGGTGCCTTCGTCGTCCTGCTCGCCGAGGTTCGCGTTATATGTCACCACGTCGCCCGGCTCCACGAACGAGGTGTACTCGCTGCGATAGTTGCGCAGATCGGCGTCGTCGGTGCGCGCCATCATCGCGCGGCCAAGCTTCACGAATTCGTCGATGTAAAACTGGTAGTTGGTGTACAGCACGTAGTTCTGCACGTGCGTGGGCGAAGTCGCCGTGTAGTGCTTGAGCCGATGCAGCGAGAAGTCCACGCGCGGCGCGGTGAAGAGCGCGAGCGGAAACGGCTCGCCGGGCAACGGCTCGTAGGTGCCGTTGACGATGCGATCGTCGAGCTCGGCCAGATCGGGCACATCGAACACATCGCGCATCGCGAACAGACGTTCCCGGTCCAGGTCGCCTTCGAGGTGGATGCCTTCGGCAAACGCGAAGTGGACCGGAACCGGCTGCTCCGACACGCCCACTTCGATCTGCACGTGATGGTTCTTCGCGAGCAGGCGCAGTTGCTCGCGATAGTAATTGCTGAACAGATCGGGACGCGTAATGGTCGTCTCGAACACACCCGGGCCCGCGACGAAACCATACGAGCGGCGCGAGTCGATGTGCGTGTTGACTTCGGTGCGGATGCGCACGAACGGATAGCAGGCGCGCACGCGGCGCTCGAACGACTCGCCACGCCGGTAGCGCGCGAAGGCGTCGCGCAGGAACGAGGTGTTGGCTTCGTAAATGGCGGCCAGGCGCGCAACGGCGTCGGCGGCGTCTTCGAAGGCTTCGAGCGGAAAGTCGTGCGGGGGCGTCATGAAAGTTCGCCGGTTGGTATCGTTGTTCATTGTCGTTCGCCTCAGTTCGTTTGAACGACATTAGCACGGAAGCGCGACATTCTGACAACGCCCTTCGTCATCGCTTCTCGTCATCGCCCTTCAAGCAGGGCGGAAATGCGGGCACGGCGGCGGCGGGCAGAGTTGACGCAACAAGGAGAAACAAGGCAGATGCAGCGGTTCAGGACGGGTGGCGCGGCGCGGATTTGCTAGAATTCCAGAATCCCATCGGAGAATCACCATGAAGTCGCATCTTCTTGCCGCCGTCGCCGCGACGCTTGCGTTTAGCGGGTTCGCCATGGCGGCGCCGGCCGACGACGCCAAAACGGCGGTCGAGGCCCAGTCCGCGCAGTCCGAGAACGAGCGGGCCGGTTTGCCCGATCTCGCGGCAATCAACCGTCCGGCTGCGCAGGTCAGCTCGAAGGTCGACATCAACGACGTGCCGCGCACGCCGAGCTTTCATGAAGTGAGCCCGACCGGCACCGAAATCACCGAATACCGCGACAAGGGCAAGCCCGTCGAGATCAACGTGCATTCGAACTTCGGCACGCGTTACACGATGAGCTCGAACCCCGACACCTCGCCGCAAGTGCGCCCGAACGGCCAGGCCAGCACGCGCCTGCCGTCGATCAACCTGCATTACTGATATACCGCCCTCGCGCGTGGGCGGCGTGCGCTGTCCGCGCCGCCTCCTGACCGGGCGCGCCAGGCCCGCCCCGGCTTTCATGCTTTAGCGCACCTGCGCGCGGTTGATCGCGCATGAGCCGGGCCCATTACGAATACCACACGACCTCTCGCATGGCCGTCTTCACCGCTGTCACCGACACCCAACTCGCCCAATGGATGCGCGACTACGATCTTGGCGATGTAGTCGATTTTCGCGGCATCCAGTCCGGCATTGAAAACAGCAACTTCTTCCTGACGACGACGCGCGGCGAATACGTCCTGACGATCTTCGAAAAGCTCACGGCGCAGCAGTTGCCGTTCTATCTGGACCTGATGCGCCATCTGGCCTCGCACAGCGTGCCGGTGCCAGACCCGATGCCGCGCGCCGACGGTTCGCTGTTCGGCATGCTGCACGGCAAGCCGGCCGCCATCGTCACGAAGCTCGACGGCGCGCCGGAACTGGCCCCGCAGGTCGAGCACTGCGCCGAAGTCGGCCAGATGCTGGCGCGCATGCACCTGGCTGGCCGCGATTACGCGGGCGACCAGCCGAATCTGCGCAGCCTGCCGTGGTGGGAGGAAACCGTGCCGACGGTGCTGCCGTTCCTCGACGACGCCCAGCGCGATCTGCTCACGAGCGAACTCGCGCACCAGCAGGCCTTCTTCGCGAGCGACAACTATGCGGCGCTGCCCGGCGGGCCGTGCCACTGCGATCTGTTCCGCGATAATGCCCTGTTCGCGCACGCCAACCCGCAAAGCGGCCATACGGTGCGCCTGGGCGGCTTCTTCGACTTCTATTTCGCCGGTTGCGATAAATGGGTGTTCGATGTGGCGGTGACGGTCAACGACTGGTGCGTCGATCTCGCCACGGGCGTGCTCGATGCGGCCCGTGCCGAAGCTCTGCTGCGCGCGTACCAGACGGTGCGCCCGTTTACGCCCATTGAGATCGTCCACTGGACCGACATGCTGCGCGCGGGCGCGTACCGTTTCTGGGTCTCGCGCCTGTATGATTTTTATCTGCCGCGCTCGGCGGAACTGCTCAAGCCGCACGATCCCGGTCATTTCGAGCGCATCCTGCGCGAGCGCCGCGCCCTCACTCCCGGCGATATTCAAGTACTTTCTGGCCTGCCCCGTTCATGCAACTGATCGAAGTCCCCGCCAAGCAGGGCTATGTGTGGTTCCGCCAGGGCATCTGGCTGTTCCGCCGCAATCCGCTGGCGTTTCTCACGCTGTTCTTCGCGTATCTGCTCGCCATGACGCTGATCTCGGCGGTGCCGCTGATCGGCGGCGTGCTGCCGCTCATCTTCGTGCCGGGCGTGGCAGTCGGCTTCATGGCCGCATGCCGCGACACGATCGCGGGCAAGCCGGTCTTTCCGACGATCCTCGTGGACGGTTTCCGCTCGTACGGACCTAACGTCACGAAGCATTTGTTCGTTCTGGGCGGAATTTATGTGGTGGCGATGACGCTCGTGCTCGCGGCGTCCGCACTGGTCGACGGAGGCGAGCTGCTGCGTCTGATGACGCTGGGCGGGACGCTGGATACGGAGGCAATCGAAAACAGCAACGTGCCGCTCGCCGTGCTGGCGTCGCTGGCGGTCTATTTGCCGGTTTCGATGCTGTTCTGGTTCGCGCCGGTGCTGACGGCCTGGCACGACGTGCCGCCCATCAAGGCGATGTTCTTCAGCATCGTGAGCTGCTGGCGCAACAAGGGGGCGTTCGTGGTGTACGGCGCGCTGTGGTTCGCACTGTCGATGGGCGTGGCCGTCGGCCTGTCGAATCTGCTGCGGGCGCTGGGCGCGGGCGACTACGCGCTGGCGATCGTGATGCCGGCGCTGATCCTCGTGACGACGATGATCTACTGCTCGTTTTACGCGACTTACCGCGGCTGTTACGGCATTCAGGAGAAACCGCCTGAGCAAGCGCCCGATTCGGGCCGCTAGTCTTCTGCAGCGACAGCACACACCTGCGGGGCGCCAGCGTGCGCCCCGTTTTTATTGCTACGGCTTAGCCGTAGTGGTTCATCCACGAAGGATGACGGCCGGCCTTCTCGCGATCGAGCTTGCGCATGCGGAATTCCAGGTCGTAGATATCGGCCGATTCGGCCAGATACGCTTCCTCGCGCTCCTTGCGGGCGACGTCGGACGATTTCGTGAGGAACAGGAAAAGGCGGCTAAGCAGGTACATGGTCTGGCTCCGGATACTGGGCACATGCCCTCGTAAGGAATAGAGCCATTATAGGGAAAACCCTGATTAGGGTAAACCCTTGAATTGATACGGATTGTCGCAGGCATGCGCGGACCGCGCCATAGCGCCCGCCGGGACTAGCCTGCGTCCTGCGCCAGTTCGTCGTCGAAAGCCTCGTCGGGCTTGGCGCGGCGTTGCGTTTCGAAAAAGTCCCAGATCATCGTGCTGGCATCCGGTCCAGCGGAAGAATGGAACGGCACCGTGTCGTCGCCGCCGCTCCAGGCATGGTCGAGCCCGTCCACGCGGCACAGCCGCACGATGCTCGCGCCATCGCGCAGGTAGTCGTGAACCGTGTAGCCTTCGCCATCGTGTTCGTGCGAGACGACGCCCTGGCGCACGCCCTCGCCATCGGCGAGACCGTTGAGATGCAGGAACTGCACAGTCAGTTGCTCAGCGTTGACGGGCGCCACGACGGCGTCATTGCCGCCCTGCACGATCAGCGCCGGCATGCCGGGATGCTTGCGCCCCGCCAGTTCGCCGTCGACCAGGGCGACCGGATCGTGATGCAGCCCGCGCCGCATCACGTCGAGCGCGGCAACGCCCGAGCGCGCCTCGCCAAACGCCGGCCCCGAATGCAGTGCGACTGCCGCGAACCGGCCAGGCGCGCGCATCGCCAGCAGCGACGCGAGACCCGCGCCCGCCGACAGCCCCGCCAGATAAATACGCGAACGGTCGAAACCATGCTCCTCGACGAGCGTATCGATCAGCGAGACGATCGCCGCCGCCTCGCCGCCGCCCGCTGGCTGGCGCGCGTCGTACCAGTGCCAGCACTGATGAGGATGCGCCTGCGCCGATTGTTCCGGGTACACCACGGCAAAGCCGTGCCGATCGGCGAGCAGGTTCATGCGGGTGCCCTCGGCAAACGAATCCATGGTCTGCTTGCAGCCATGCAGCATCACGACGACCGGCATGCCTTGAGTCGGGCGATCCGGCGGCAGGTACAGGCCATAGGCGAGCGTGCGCGTTGCGCCCTTGGGCAAATGCCCGGCGCGCTCCCATTCTCCCGATGCCCATGCGGCAGCGCGGGGGCCGACACGCGATTCGCGCACCGGCGCGTGCGGTGCAGGACGCGTCGGGGTGTTTCCAGCAGGGCTTCTGCCAGTGGCAGTGGCATTGGCCTGCGCGGCGGCGGGCTGCGCGCCCAGCCACAACGCCTGCGCGTCAGAAGCGCGCAGGCCGGCCTCACGCAGCGCCGTGCGCGCCGCGCGATTCTGGATGGCGAACAGACGTCGCATGCCACCCGTCCACAGCTTCGTCAGATCTTTCGTCATCAAAGGGCTCTTTAAGGGGGTCGGATACGTAGCGAATTAGCCAGCGCCACGTTCGTTGTGCGATGCACAATAACATCAATCTGACAGCGTTGCAGTCGAATGAGTTCTAAAGAGAAATGGGCGTTCGTTGCGGCGCAGTAAGTGCAATGAATCGCGGCTATACTGGAAAACTCACGACGCTCTTGTCGGCGCAACCCGCCGCTGGTGCGTTACTGAATTGACACCCACTTAACAATGCGCCGCGGCGGCGCCCGCTCATGCCCGACTTGCCCCTCAACCTCTGGACCGCGATCACCAACCTCGGTGGCGCGGGTCTCACGTTTCCGCTGGCGTTCGCGATCGCGCTGTGGCTGGCCGCGGGCTATTCATGGCGGATGGCGGCCAGCTGGCTGGCGCTCCTCGGGGCGGCAATCGGTCTTGTCACGTTGACGAAAATCGCCTTCCTGGGCTGGGGCGTCGGCGTGCGTTCGTACGATTTCACGGGCCTGAGCGGCCATGCCATGATGTCCACCTCGGTTTATCCGGTGGCCTTCTTCCTGATGCTGCAAGGCGCGCGGCCCAAGCTGCGCGCGGCAGGCGTCGCGCTCGGTCTGGCGGTGGGCGTGGTAGTGGCCTTCTCGCGCGTCGTGCTGGACGCACATTCGCCTTCCGAAGCGGTGACCGGCACCATCGTCGGCGCGCTGACAGCGCTGGTGTTCGTGCGCTACTGGTGGGATGCGCGCTCGGGCGGAATATCGACGGCGGTGGTCGCGATCAGCCTGGCCGCCCTCACCATCGCCCTGCATGACGTTCGTGTGCCCACGCATCGCTGGGTCACGGATATTGCCCTGACGGTTTCGGGCCACGAACAACCTTTCGTGCGCGCCAAATGGAAAGCCAACCGGCCGATCCGTACGCCGGGAACGCCGATCGCGCCCGTCTCACAGACACGCGACACGCTCACGCCGGCCGCCCAGCGCCACGCGTGATTGCAGCGGCGGCGCATCATCTATCGCGCTGCCAGGCTTCGCGCTCTAGCTTCCTACACCCAGCAGCACGCTCGACGCCTTGAAGACAGCGGTCGCGCTCACGCCGACGTCGAGGCCTAGCGCCTCGACGCTGACATCGGTGACAACCGCCGCGATCACGATGCCGCCCGCCAGTTCGAGCGTCACCTCGGCGTTGACCTCGCCGCGCCGCACGCTGCTCACCACGCCGCTCAAGCGGTTGCGCGCCGACAGCCGCGCCGCCTCCTCTGCGCCGCCAGCCACCAGCACCACCGACGATGCCTTGACCAGCGCGACAACAGCCGCGCCTTCGGCGAGGCCCAGCGCCTCGGCGCTCTCTCGCGTGACGTTGGCCACGAGGCGCTGCCCGCCCGGCAACACCATCGACACTTCGTCGTTGACCGCACCGCGCGCGAGCGCCACGACAGTCCCATAAAGCTGATTGCGCGCGCTCGTGCGCAGGCCGAAGCGGCCAAGCACTGCCAGATCGCCGGACAGGCTGTGCTTCGCATCGACATCCAGCGCGCTCACGGCCACCGCCGCGCGCTCCAGAAAGCGCCGATGCTCGCGCTCGATCGCCGCAAACGTCTCGATCAGACGCAGCGCGCGTGGCGTGAGCGTCGTGCCTCCACCGCCTTTGCCGCCCGTCGCACGCACAACGAGCGGCTCACCGGCGAGATTGTTCATCGCGTCGATGGCATCCCAGGCGCCCTTATAGCTCATGCCCACGGCCCTGGCTGCTGCCGTGATCGAGCCGTTATCGCGAATCGCCGCGAGCAGCGCAATGCGCGCGCTGCCGCCCAGCATCTGCGGCCCGGCCTGAAACCAGACCGACCCGCCGAGCCCCAGCCCGGACGTCGCGCTGCGATCGTCGGAATCGAAATCAGAAGGATTCGGGGAAGCGGTATTCATCGCGGGAGGCGTTCATTGTGCAGACGCCGATTATAGAGAGGTGCATCGCTCTGAAGCGCGCATGAGTCCTTTCAAGCGCCGCGCGCGACCTTCGGCGCACGCAACTCGCGCAACAGCCGCTCGCCCTCTTTGGCCGTATAGCGCTTCACCGCCTCGCACCAGCCGCGCGCAAAACCCCGTTGATAGGGTTCAGCGTCCATGTGATCGAGAAAGCGCAGCGCCACCGCAGCATCGTTGCCGTCGCCAAGCACGCCTTGCAGACGCGCGAGCGTGCGCGCGGTTTCGGTACGCGTGCGGCGCGATGTGACCGACGCGAAGAACTCAAGCGTATAGCGCAGATACTTCGCGTTGATGCGTACGCGATGGCGGCTCGCCTCGTCGATGGCGGTAAGCTTCTGCGCCTGCGCAAGCCGTTCGTAATAGCGGCGAATGCGCTTGCGCGCGTGGCGATGCAGCGAAGCGCCGGCCTCGTCCGGCTCGACCGTTTGCTGCGCGAGATTCGCCAGCCATTGCAGCCAGGCGAGCGCCGCATGCGCATAGCGCAGCGAAGCCAGCGCCTCGCTCACCCGCGCACGCGCGGCCAGCCGAGCGGCTTCGGCCTCGTCGCGCACGGCCTGCCAGCGCGCCGAATCCTTATCGGCACTCGCGAGCGCCGGCAGGGTCGATTCGACGAACACGTCGCGATCGCGCGCCTCGCCGAGCAGCGCGCCGATCCACTTGAGATCGGGCTCGATGCGCGCGCGCCATGTCTCGTCCCGCCAGTGCGAGAAAATCCGCATGGCCGTACGCAGACGCCGCTGCGAAACGCGCATCTGATGAATGAACTCCGTATTGGCTGAATCGCGCACACCTGCATCGTTGCCGAACCATTGCACGCTGATATTGGCGCAAATCGTCACCAACGCTTCCTGCGCGCTCGACGCGCCACGCAAATCGACCGGAGCGGCATGGACCGCCTTTTCGTCGCCGACGACACTGCCTTGCGCCGCCCGTTCGAGCGCATCGCTCACGCGTACGAACGCGGGCAATGCATCGACCAGTTCGTGCGCGCAGGCGAACAGCGCATCGGCGAGCGGCGCAGCCTGTGTCTCTTCGGGCCAGGGAACGCTCACGCGCAGTTCATGCAGCCGCGCCATTTCGTCGCGTGTCGCACACACATCGGCATCGAGTTCAAGTTCCACGCCGGTAGTGTCGCGCGGCCACGCCCAGACGCGCCGCTCGGCCGTGAGCGTGGCTGACGGAGCAAGCTGGCCGGCTGCCGCAAGCGCCTCGCGAAACGCTTGGGGCGCGGCGTCGAAAAGCGCGCCATCCAGCCCCTCGGTTTCGAGATGAGCCGAGAATATCGGCTCGACAACCACGACGCCCGGCGTCCATTCGCGCCTGCTGGAGGCAACAACGCAATGCGCCGCTCCGCGTGTTTCGACTGCGATCCGCCAACCCGCCCGCGCGAGCGCGCCGTCATGGTCGAACGTGACGATCGAGACGGCTTCAGAAGTTTCGGCGCATGCCGCGAGAGACGGCAACGCAGCGCACAACATCGCCGCGCTATCGGGCGGCCGGGGAACTGAAACGACGGCCCCTGCCGACGAGCCCCGCGGCTCGATATTGACGACATCCAGCACGAGTTCCAGACGACGGACCATGAATGCTCCGTGGGTTCGTTAACCTGAGCACGCGGTGAACACGCGACCGCGTTACCGCCCCGATAGTACACGACGCGGAACCTTTGAAACTGTCAGGCGCAGGTCGCCCTTTCGCTTGCGCAGACTGACAGCGATCAACATCGACCGACGGCGAAAGTGGAAAAATGTCGAGATATCAATTCGATTAATCTCGTTTTATAAGGAGTATTGAGTGTTCCCCGAATATAGAGAACAGATCTCGCACCTCAAGGTCCACGACGAACACTTCGCGCGGCTCTTCAATCGCCACAACGAGCTCGATCAGCAGATCAAAAACATGGAAGCGGGCATCGTGCCCACCCATGGAATGGCCATCGAGCATCTCAAGAAGGAAAAGCTGCACCTCAAGGACTCGCTCTACACCATCCTGCGCAAGAGCAACAACGCCTGAACCTGGGCGTCGCGCGCATCGTCTTCCAGTCCGCTTCAACCCTCTCTCGTTACGCGGCATGCTCGCTGGCGTGCCGCGCGAGAGCACCCATCCGGGCCGACGTCTGCACGTCCGGCTCCGTCAAAACCGCGAGAACAACTATGCCAAAGTCCGCGTCACCCTCCCTCAGCCTGACTGCCTCGCAAGCCGGGCATTCCGTACACGATGGCGCCGAATGCGCCGGCGCTCGCCAACCGGATATCACGCCGCACAGCGCCGAATTGCGTACCGTCAACGCTTCGCTTGAAGCGGCATCGGAAATGATTGCAGGCGCCATGCACGACGTCATCGCCGCGCATGGCCAGAATCAGCAGGCTGCGAGCGGCAATACGGCCACGACGCTGCTCGACTCCATCGCCGCTCTCATGCGCGGCCTGTCTCCCGACGAAAGCGCACGACTGCGCAGTCTCGTGCTCGAAGGCAATCCGGCGGACTGGGGCAAATCCAGCTCCCGCCACCCCGACGACGAACTCGCCAACGGTTGGCGCGAAGGCATCTATCCGTATCGCCACCTCATGTCGCGACGCGCTTACGAGCGTCAAAAATACCGGCTGCAAGTCGAGTTGTTGAAACTTCAGGCGTGGGTGCGCGAAACGGGGCAACGCGTCGTCATCCTCTTCGAAGGTCGCGACGCCGCCGGCAAGGGTGGCACGATCAAGCGCTTCATGGAGCATTTGAACCCGCGCGGTGCGCGCGTTGTCGCACTGGAAAAGCCCACCGAACTCGAACGCGGCCAATGGTATTTCCAGCGCTATGTACAGCACCTGCCGTCGGCGGGCGAAATTGTTCTATTCGACCGCTCCTGGTACAACCGTGCGGGCGTGGAACGCGTGATGGGATTTTGCTCACCCGACGAATACACCGACTTCATGCAGCAAGCGCCGGAGTTCGAACGTCAGTTGATTCGCAGCGGGATTCATCTTATCAAGTTCTGGTTCTCCGTGAGCCGTGCGGAGCAGCGCCGCCGCTTCAAGGAACGCAGCGTGCACCCGCTCAAGCAATGGAAGCTAAGCCCCGTCGATCTCGCGTCGCTCGACAAGTGGGACGAATACACGCAGGCAAAGGAAGCGATGTTTGCCCAGACCGATACGGCCGACGCGCCGTGGACGGTGGTGCGCTCCGATTGCAAGAAGCGCGCACGTTTGAATGCGCTGCGCTATGTGCTGCATCAACTCCCCTACACGAGCCGGGATATCGAGGCGATTGGGGCCGTTGACCCGTTGCTGGTGAGTCGGGCGGTTTGAAATATGATCGACTCGCCGTTTCCTTCAGTCGTTTCGCAACCCTAACGTCATTAAACACCAAGAGGTTGTTAGTTCAGGCGAGGGGCGCCACCGAAGCCCCTTCGATACCATGCCGCGCGAGCGCCTCGGCGACAAAGCCCGACGCCTTCTTCCGCTCCACAAAATCCCCCAGCACGGCCACCGCCTGCTCGCCCCGGCTTCTCGACACGCCCATCGCCTGACGGATCACCATAAACCGCTCGTCCAGCAGACGCAGTCCGCTGATCTTGCCCGCATCGGCCTGCAATTGCTGCTTCACGCCCGCCGCCACTTCGAGGTCTTGCTCGATGAAGGTCCGCACGACCGTCGGCGACGTGGGCGCGCGCACGATCTGCGCCGCTTTGAGTTCGCGCGTCAGGAACAGATCGTAGGCACTACCCTTGCCAACGGCCACGCGATTGCGCGCTACGTCCACATCGGCATTGATGCGAACCGGCGAGTCTTCGTGCACCAGATAAAAGCCTTCGATCAGCACGTAGGGATTTGTGAACGCAATCGTCTCGCCGCGCTTGGGGTCCACCGCGAAAAAGCCGAAATCCGCGCGCTCGTCGCTCACCGCTTCGACCGATTTGCCCGCTGTATCGAACACCACGAGTTCGAGCGGCAAGCCAAGAAACGCCGCGAAATCGCGCGCAAGATCGACCGAAACGCCGAACGGTTCGCCCGTTTGCGCATCACGATTCGCCAGAATCGGATTGCCGGAATTGATGGAGGCGCGCAGAACGCCGGTAGGAGCAAAAGCCTGAATGAGAGCGGGATCGATGTTCATGATGATGGGTACGACGCCGCGTGCCAGGCGTCTGCTCAAGGGTCAAAAATTTCGCGGAGATTGGACAAAGCATCGAGCTTATAGTCCACCATTTGTGCCGCGCGCGCTTGCAAAACGCGCTTTCGCTGCTAGCTACCCGGATCGAGCAGATTGGAAGTGAAGTCGCACGATTGCGCCGCAAGCCGCGCCACCGCGGCACTGAGCGAGTGCGATTGCTCCGCCCGGTGCATCGCGACATACTTGACGGGAGGCAGCGCGGGCGAGGTCGGTACAACCACGAGCGCGCGGCGTTTGAGCATGCGGGCGAGACATGCCTGAGGCAAGTAACTGACTCCAAGCCCTGACAGCGTCAAGCCGATCTGCGCGATCAGGCTGTTGCTCGCCAGCACCTTCTGCAACGCCACGCCTTGCTCCGCCAGAAATCGGCTATACACATAGCCCGTTCCCGAAAGCCCACCCTGCAGGATCAGCGGAAACTTCGCGATCTCCGCAAGTGCAATGGTGCGCTTACCCGGCGCGAGGCTGGCCGCGCACATCCACGCATTCTGCACCTGCCCGACGGGCGTCGAGGCATAGGGTTCGACCTCATGGGTCTGCGGCACGATGATGACGTCCACCGTCGCCGCCGCCAGCCGCTCGCGCAAGGTCGCATTGAGATCCACCTCCGCTTCGACCTTGACCTTCGGATATTCGGCTTGTATCGCCGCGATCAAACGCGGCAACCACGTCAGCGCCGTGAGTTCGGTCACGCCGATGCGGATCTGCCGCACCAGCGCGTCTTTCGAACTCATGCGCTCGACGATCTGATCGCGCCGTTCGAGCAACTCCTTCGCATGCTCGAAGAACTCCGTGCCTTTCTCCGTGAGGCGCGCACTGCGATTCGCGCGATCGAACACCGCAACGTCGAATGCACGCTCCAGTTCCTGTACGCGTTTCGATACCGCCGATTGCGTGGTGTTCAGGCGCGTGGCGGCGGCCTCGAACGAACCCAGCTGAACAATCCAGTACAGGGCTTCCATTTGCTTGAAGGTCAGCATCGCGCATCGCTCACATCGCCAAAAGCGATAGTTTCTCATAGAAAAAAATCGCTTTTTTAGTTCATTTTGGCCAGCTACTTTTGCCCTCGACAGGCCCGAACAGAGGCCCGGCTTATCCCACTCAACCCTTACGTGTCTGGAGAATCCATGGAATCCGTGATGGAAACGCCCCACCCCGATCGCGTGGCGCGCAAGCCTCGCATCGGGCTTGCGTGGCAGATTGTGATCGGCCTTGTGGCCGGCATTGCGGTCGGGCTCGTCCTCAACCGTTTTCCGGAGTTTCGCGCAACGGCGATCAATGGCTTCCTGCAACCGGCCGGCGATATTTTTATCCGTCTGATCAAAATGGTCGTCGTGCCGATCGTTTTCACGAGCATGGTGATGGGTATCGCAGGTGTGGGCGACGGACGCTCGCTCGGGCGCATTGGATTAAAGACGCTCGTGTATTTCGAGGTCGTCACGACCATCGCCATCGTGCTGGGACTCGTACTGGGCAATCTGCTGCACCCGGGTCTCGGCACCGATCTGTCCCAACTCGGTCATACCGATATCTCGCGCTATCAGCAGACATCGCAGCAAACGCAGGGACATCACGGTTTCATGGCGCTGTTGCTGAGCATCGTCCCCGACAACATCATCATGGCGATGGGGCGCGGCGATCTCCTGCCCGTGATCTTCTTTTCGGTGCTATTCGGCCTGGGCCTGCAATCCGTGCCGGCCGAATATCGACATCCCGTGATCGCGACTTTCAAGGGCATCAGCGACACCATGTTCAAGGTCACCGGCATGGTGATGCGTTATGCGCCTTTCGGCGTGTGTGCGCTGATCGCCGTGACGGTTGCGAGCTTTGGCTTCGGTTCGCTGTTGCCGCTCATCAAGCTCGTCGCGGTGACCTATCTTGCGATCATCCTGTTCGCGGTTTTCGTGCTGGGTGTGACGGCGCGACTCTTTGGCTTCAACATTTTCACGCTACTGCGCGTCATCAAGGACGAATTGATTATCGCCTTCTCGACCTGCAGTTCGGCGACGGTCCTGCCGCAATTGATGAAGAAGATGGAGGACTACGGCGTGCCTAAAAGCATCACGACATTCGTGGTGCCGACGGGCTACACCTTCAATCTCGACGGCGCATCCATTTATCTCGGCATCGGCACGCTGTTTGTCGCGCAACTGTATGGCGTCCATCTTGGCCTGCAAGAGCAGATCGTGCTGGTGCTGACGATGGTCATCACGTCAAAAGGCGCGGCAGGCGTGCCTGGCTTCATGTTCGTCATCCTGCTGACGACGCTGGCGAGTGCGGGACTGCCGCTCGAAGGACTCGCTTTCATCGCGGGCGTCGACCGGATCATGGATATGGGACGCACCGCGCTGAACGTGGTGGGCAACGCGCTCGCGCCGCTCGTCATCGCCCGATGGGAAGGCCAGTATGACGCAGAAAAAGGTCGAGCCTATCTCGCGTCGCTGGACGCATGAACACAGACGAAAGCAGATGAAAACAGCAGTCGCAAACATGGAACAAGGAGCACATGCAATGAGCAGCAGTCGTGGACAGTTGTTTTCCGAATCGATGATGGAAGAGATCAAGCGCCGCTTTCATTATGTCGATCACGATGTCGATGGCCGCTCGCGGCTTTTCTTCGACAACGCCGGTGGCTCGTTCAGACTGAAATCGGCATTGGAAGCCTTTGCGCAGATCGACGCCTTGCCGGATTGTCCCGAGCGCATTCACGAGCGCGCACTGTTTTTGCAGGACATCCAGACGCGGGGCGAAGACGACATCCGCCGCATCCTCAACGCGCGCGACGGCAGCGTCTATCTCTCGCTTACCGCATCGGCGGGCATGTTCGAGATGGTGCGCGCGGTGATGGAAAACGTGCCGGGCAGCAATGCGGTGACGACCATTCTCGAACACCCGTCATCTTTCGATGCCATGACGTTGTATTGCGAGCGCACCGGTAAAACGCTGCGCGTCGCGCCAAGCAATGCCGAAACCGGCGGCGTGGATGTCGATGCGATCGTTTCGCTGATCGACGACGACACGGCGCTATTGAGCGTGATGTACGCGTCGAATATTTCGGGCGCGAAACTGGACATCGCAGCCATCGTCGAGCGGGCGCGCGCGCGCAAACCCGGTCTCTTCATCATCGTCGACGCAGTTCAACATGCGCCGCACGCAGTCATCGACCTGCAGAAAACACCTGTCGACGGCATCAACTTCGCGCCGTACAAATTCTTCGGCTGCCGGGGAGCGGGCGTGGCGTGGTTGTCGAAGCGGCTCGCGGAACTTCCGCATCATCGGCTCGCGGCCAGGGAAAACAGCGTGTGGGAACTCGGCAGTCCCGCGCCCGCGCACTTCGCCGTAGTCAGCGCCATGGTCAACTACGTCGCGTGGATCGGCGCGCAGTTCAGCGACGCCGAAGACCGGCGCGAACTGTTTGTGCAAGGCATGCAGCGCATCGAAGAGCATGAGCGCGCATTGCTTGCGTTGCTGCTCGACGGCGTGGATGGACAGCGCGGGCTACGCATGATCGAAGGCGTCAAGGTGTTCTGGGATCACGACGATCTGACGCGCCGCGATCTGATCGCCGGTATCGGCTTCGACGCGCTGGACCCCACTGCCGCCGTGCGCGCCTACGAAGAACGCGGCGTAATCGTCTATGAACGGATTGCGACGAGCCTCTATTCCGGTCGGATGTTGAAATCGTTCAACCTGGCGGGTGCGGTTCGCGTTTCTCCGCTGCATTGCCATTCGCCGGGCGATATCGCGCGGTTTCTGGCGGTGACCGAAGACATCGCGAGTGACAGCCGGCGCGTTGTTTAGCGCGCGGTGAGAGACAGACGCATCGGATTTTCTTTTGCTGCCCGGTGCGTCCCTTCTCATCGTTACTTCGTTACTTTGTTACGGTTTTGCCGAATTCGAAACCCGGCTAAACCGTTGCTCGACAACAGTCGCCCCCCACTGCCGCCCTTGCGCCTCGTCGGTCAGCCGAAAGCCGGCGCCATCGTAGAGATGCCGCGCCGCATTCAGGCCTTTAAAGGTCCAGAGAAAAGTTTCATCGAAATGCTCGTCCACAAAGGCCATTGCCCGTTCGAGCAAACGACGCCCGATGCCAGCGCCGCGCAACGTATCGTCGACGATGAACCATCGTAGATGCGCGATGCGCGTATCGGCATCGCCATCGATTGCCAGCGAAGCGAGAGACCTGCCGTTTTCCACATAAAGCCATAGCGCCTTTTGAGGATGCGGCAAAGACTCCGCGAATCCGGCCAACTCCGTTGCCACTTTGCGCTCGAAAAACACGCCAAATCCGGCATGTTGCGAATAAAACCGCGCATGCAGGCCGACGATATCGCCGATACAACCCGGTTGGTAGCCTTCAAGTATCTGCCCGGTGCCAGCGCCCGTTCCTGATAGTTTCTCGTTGCCATTATTGTCTTGCGCGAGCGCGTTGGCGTACAGCGAGAGCGATTTGACCAGCATTTGCTGGTCGGCTGGCGCGAGACGTCTGAGCGCATGCGATACCTGATCGGTCGCGAACTCATCGATTTTCGAGCGCAGCTTTTGCCCGGCGGCCGTCAAAAAAAGTTCGGACGCGCGTGCGTCATCGCTGGATGTTGTGCGCACAACCAGTCCGCCCGATTCAAGCTTTGCGATCTGCCTGCTTGTGTTCGACTTGTCCAGCCTCAGTATGGTGGCGAGGTCGCGCGCCTGGATGCCTGGCGTGGCGCCGATTTCGATGACAGCATGCACCGCCGACGGCGCGAGATCGCTATCGGCCAGCGTGCTGCGCATGAAACCAAGTTCGCGAACCAGTTTGCGCGAGCATTCCCGTAGTTCGAGGATGGTCTGGTCGCGCGCCTGCGCGGGCGGATTGATCACGTCCATACACCACCTCTGGAAGTTGCGGTTCGCAACCACTATAGTTGCGAACCGCAACTTTTTCAAGGTTCATCAAGTGCTTGTGGGTGGCCCGTGCGATGATGCGGCACGAACCATACGAGGTACGCAATGACTACACCATTCGACGAAGCAACCGCCGCGGCGATCGCCGCATTTGCCAAACTGGACCTCTACACCGCTGTGCAGTCGATGCGCGCCGAGGCCGACTACGATCGCGAACTCGATCAATGGGTCTCGCGCTACATCGAAGAGCATGGCGGCGGCGCGGACGACGCGCAATACGACGCCTTGCACGCGCAAGCCCAGGCGACGCCTGAATATGCAGAGTTCGTCGATGCGGTCCGCAGGGAACTCACGGAATATTTCGAAGTGACCGCCGATCAACTGGACGCGGTGGTCCTGCTGCGCGATGACGATAGCGATGAGCTTTGGGCTGAGGTCAATCGTCAGCGGAATGCGTTGGGCACGGGTGAGGTGCGTGGGGATCTTTGAGGGACGAACACGCTGATCGCCGCGAGCCGGGAAAGAATATGAACAGAAAACGTGTGACGTTCCTGATGAGCATCTTTTCTTTCACCGCGCTCGCCGGTTGCCATCCATTTCCGCATATCGCCATCGACTATTCCAGTTTGGGACAGACGCGATTCGATAAGGAATTAATGACTCACTGGCAGACCGGGGCTGAGCCATTGAGGCGCGACCTGCAGGAAATTGTCGACGCCCGGGGCGTTCAAGGCGCCGGCATTTCAGTTGAAGATCTGGAAGCACTGGGTGCACATTGCTTGCCTGGCCCGCAGGGCCTATGCCAGTACACTGGCGTCATACGCTACCGCTTATACGGTTTGCCGGACTCGTCAAAAGACGACAGAGCGACGACCCTCGTCTTTCAAATAAATATTCAAAGGCAAGCGGGATCGGCAACCGTCACTGTCGAAACGGAAGAGGTCGAATAGATGTCGCGACCCGCAGCGACCCGGGCCTGGACGCATCGCTGCCGATGATCAAGGCAAGAACGACAATCCCGCACAACATCGCGTCATATTCAAGCAGATCTCAAACGCCTGCCTGATGAGTGCCCCTCGGCCGGAAGCAGAATGGATCATGCCCGCAGCACTGCGCCTGGCGCATCCTCAATTCGCGTACTGCGCCAGTGAGGACAGCAAAAACGCACGACTCCCATGCAGTTTCACGTATTCGCAGCACGGCGCTCGCGGCTTAACATCGGCGCGTCGCTCATCACACCGCTATGCGAATGTCGAACTTCTCACTCATCCTTGTCGTTTCCATGTTGAGCGCCTTTGGCCTCATCGCCTCCGATGTCTACCTCCCGGCCATGCCCGCCATGGCGCATCAATTTGCTATTGGCGCCTGGCAAATGCCGCAGACGGTCTCGGCTTATCTGATCGCGCTGGCCTGCGCACAACTTTTCTTCGGCCCACTATCCGATCGCTGGGGACGCAAACCCGTGCTCTCGGTCGGGATCCTGCTCTATGTGCTTGGCTCGCTGGGCTGCGCGAGCGCCAACGGGTTCACCAGCTTTCTGACGTGGCGCATGCTCGAAGCACTCGGCGCCGCATCGGGACTGGTGATCGGCCGCGCGATCATCGCTGATACCTGCGACAAGAAGAGCTCTGCGAAGGTGTACAGCGTCGTTTATCCGCTTGTCTCGCTCTCACCGGCTCTCGCGCCCGCGATTGGCGGCAATCTGGCCGCGTGGTTCGGCTGGCGCAGCGATTTTCTATTCGTCGCCGCGTTTGGGCTGGTCGCATTCTGCCTCGTGCAGACGTTGCTCAAAGAAACGCGCGTGGCCAGCGCGACGCCTCAACTCATGAATCCCTTCGCAGGCTTCGCCGATGTGCTTCGCGACCGCGCATTCGTGCGTTATACGCTTGTGGTCTGCGCGATCTATTGCGCCTGGTTCATTTACCTGACGCAGTCGCCGTTCATCTTCTCGGGCTTTGGCCTGTCCGAGCAGCAAAGCGGTTGGCTCTATCTGCCGCTCACTATTGGCATCATCTCGGCCAACCTGGTCTCGCGTCGCCTGCTTGACCGTGTCTCCTACGATTCGATTGTCGTCGCCGGAGTCGCGTGTTTCGTTGCGGGCGCAATCGCTTTCATTGCGTTCCAGTGGTGGGACATGGCACATGTCTTCACGATCGTCCTGCCCATGTTCCTCGTCAGCCTCTCGAACGGTTCCTCGCTGTCGCTCGCGGTGTCGGGCGCGATCGCCAGCGAACATGGACGGGCGGCGACGGCCTCAGGGCTGGTCGGCTTCTTCCAGATCGGCAGCGCGTCGCTCGCGGCAGCAGCGGCGAGCGGTCTGCTAGGGACCGGCAGCCAAGTGCTGGCGATTGGCGTGCCGTGCTGCGCGCTGGTCGCCGCGCTCTCAATCGTGCCACGATGGTACGCCGCGCGGAGAACGTTAGCGCTTCGCAAGGGCGCGTGGCGCTAAGCGATCAGTGTGTGCCAGCGACGTTGCCTCGCTGGTTCTCCGCTGTACCGAGGCTTACTCGCTAACACAGGCGCTCGAAGGATTCGTCGATTGCGTCGATGGCCGCGCGCACGCGCGCGGCACGATTCAAGTCGCCGTGCAATACGAGCCACACCTGATACGGGCGCGCGCGCGATCTATCGGGCCACACACGCACGAGCGCATCATCCGTTCTGGCCATATAAACAGGCAATTCGCCAATGCCAATGCCCGCGCGCACGACCGTCGCCAGCATAAGACTCGAACTGACCTCGGCGACGACGCGTCCTTTCGTCGTCGGCTCGCCGCAAATGGACGAATCCTGATTGCGCGTAATCGAGGACTGGTACATCACGAGGTCGTGGCCCTCGAATGCCTTTCCGCGCTCGGGTTCGCCGCGTGCGGCGAGATACTCGCGGCTCGCGAACAGGCCAACCTCCCATTCCGCCAGTTTGCGGCATACGAGATCGGGATTTTCAGGTCGAACGGTTCGAATCGCGAGATCGGCGTCGCGCCGCGCGAGATTCAGCACCTGAATCGACGTGCTCAGCACCACTCGGATGGCGGGATGTTGCACACGCAACCGTCGCAGCGCCGGCACCACGAAATCGAGGGCGAGCGAATCCGTCGTGGTCACCCGCACTTCGCCTTCAAGGCGATCGTCCGCGCCTTGTGCGCGGCGCTCGAACTCACTGGCCGCGTGCTCCATCGCCTCCGCGGCCTCTATCGATTGCTCGCCGATTGGCGTGGCCACGAATCCGGTTGAGGTCTTTAGAAAGAGCTTTGCGCCAAGCGCCTTTTCAAGCGCGGTAAGCCTGCGCCCCACTGTCGCCTGATCGACTTCCAGTCTGGCGGCCGCTTCGCGCAACGTGCCGGACCGATGCACCGCGAGAAATACCCTTGCGTCATCCCAGTTCATGTAGTTCTTTCTTCCACCTGTTTCTAGCATTTTTGCATTGCTTGCCTGCGATTTTACGTGTTGAAGTTTGCACACTCAATATGAACAATCCGGTCTAAACCGAATTCGAATAAGGCCTCGTCAGGATGACTAACCGGGCGATTGCCGGAGAATGGACGAAGACCATAAGACGAAATTGAAAATGCTGCTGGCATTAATGAACACAGATCTAACCACAAAATTTTTCGTCCTTTCGCAATGCAAGCATTCTTCAATGCCTGATAGATAAAACCTCTACAGTGATTTTTAGACGCCAGTCGACTTACATTCGCACTCCGTAAATTGCTAGATCAGGTCACGGATCAGCGATAGAGCTGCCCCGACGGTGGCTTTCTAACCTCAGTCGGGGACTGCCGATATCGAGGGTTGGAATCAGCGCAAGCAGCCGACCGCGCAGGCTAATTCAAGTCGCATACTGCGCCACCCCATTCCCAAACGACCAGTTCTCCCTCGCCACATCCACGAGATTGACGAACACATCCTCTTTCCTCACGCCCGGATCCTGCGCGAGGTTTTCCGCGATCTTCGCGAACAGCGCCTTTTTCTGATCCTGCCCGCGCGTATTGTTCGCCGCGATCTGGACTATCACGAGGTCGTCGCTGCGCTCGATCCCCAGATAATGGCGGCCAAACAGAAAGTTATCGGCGTCATGCTCGGTGACGATCATGAACTGATCGTCTTCGGGCACCTTGAACACTTCCATGAGCGCGCGGTGCACGCCCTGCATGAGCGCCTTGCGGTAGGTGGCGGGTTTGCCGGCGCGTACGGCGATTCGGGTGAGAGGCATGTCAGGCTCCATCGGGTTGAATGAACATGACAGCAGCTTAGTCCGCAGTTATCATAACAAAAAGATATCACTGCATATTTCATTCATTTACAGTGAAAATGAAACCACTTGATCTCGACGCCGTGCGCGCCTTCGTGCTGGTCGCGGAACTGCACAGCTTCACGCGCGCCGCCGATGCGCTCGGCACGACTCAATCCGCGGTGAGCCTCAAGCTCAAGCGCCTCGAAAGCCATCTGGGGCGGCAACTGCTCGAACGCACGCCGCGCGTCGTGCGCCTCTCGCCGGACGGTCTGACTTTCCTAGCCGCCGCGCGCGATCTGCTGGGGGCGCACGAGCGAGCGCTCGGTGCGCTTACGGGAGACACCCGGCGGCTTGCGCTCGGGCTGAGCGAGCACGTCGCCGACGCCCAGCTCGCGCGTCAGCTCGCGTTGCTGCGCGCCCACGATCCGGGACTCGTGATCGCCCTGCAGCTGGGTTCGTCGGGGCAGTTGCTTGCGCAGTTCGACGAGCGGCGTCTGGACGCCGTGATCGTGCGTCAGGAAGCCGATGAAGCACCGCGCGGCGATGCCCGCCCGCTGTTCGACGAGCCGCTGGTCTGGCTTGCCTCACCCGATCTGCAATGGTCGCCGGGCACGCCGCTGCCGCTTGCACTGCTGGCTGCACCGTGCGCCGTGCGTGCGGCGGCCATCGGTGCGCTCGATGCGTCCGGGACGGCGTGGAACGAGGTGTTCGTGGGTGGCGGTGTGGCGGCTGTCGGCGCCGCGCTGGAGGCCGGTCTGGCGTTGTCGGCGCTGGCGCGGCGAGTGGCGCCGCGCGCGCTGGTCGATGTCGGCGCGAAGCTCGGTTTGCCGCCCTTGCCGCTGTCGCGGGTGAGCCTGCTCTCGCGCGTGCGCGAGCCGCGCTCGGCGGCGACCTTGCAATTGCTTGCTTCGAGTCTGGGCAGCGCGTAAGCGCCGCGCATCAACTCAGGGATCAACTCAGGAATCAACTCAGGATCGGCGGAAGAGCCTGCGGCTGAGGCGTCGTGCGTTTGACCGATACGGCGGGCGTGGACGCAGGCGCGGGCGCATCGACCATCAGCTTGCGGCGCTGGGCCGGGCGCACAGCGGCCGGCTTGGCGGCCTTGTACGCGCTGGTCTGACGCGCGGTGTGCGGAGCAGACGTTTGCGCGCTCGAATGGCCTTTTGGCGCTTGCGCGGAGTGGGAAGATCGGGCCGTCGCATTGGCGTGCCGCGCGCCTTTCTTATGCAGCTGATGCAGCGGCGTCTTCGCAGACAGGTCATGCTTGTGCGCCGACTTATGCGCTGCTTTATGCGCCGACTTCGGCGCCGAATGCTGCGCCTTCGCGGCATGCGCCGCCACTGGCGCGGCTGCCCACGCCGTCGCCGTCGCGAAGCACCCTGCCGCGACTACCACCAACACTGCACGCACGCCGCGCCTCCGTCGATGAGCCGTTGTCGTCTCGTATTAACCGGGCGGCGATTATACCGAAGCCAAATCAACGGCCATCGCGCCAGACGGCATCGAAACCGGTCAGCCCTTCAAGGCAGCGCCATCTCCGCCGCGCCCTTGGCGCGCGCGGCCTGCACGGAGATCGACCAGTGCCGCGGCGTCATCGCTTCGACCATCGTCAGGCGGCCTTCGGCGATAAACGCGCCGGTGTCGATGAATATCTGCGAGCCGATCTGGCGCAGCTCGCGCACCGGCGTATGTCCGCAATAAGTCGGCGAAAGTGCGTGGCGCGCCGGCGCGCCCGCCTTGAGCGCGAGTTCGCGGCCCCACAGCATGCGCTCGCGCACGGCGGCGTCGAACTGGCCGGCGTCGAGTTCGGCGTCGTCGCCGAAGAATTCCGCGTGCAGCACGTTAAAGCGACCAGCGCCCTCGCCGACGGTGCGCGCGAGCGGCAGTTCACGCAGCCGTTTGGCATGCGCCGCGAGCGTGCGCTCCGGCAGCGATTGCGACCACGCCCCGCCAATGCTGTACCAGCGATGCCGTGGCAGCCGCCCTTCGACGACGGCGCACAGCGAATCTTCGTGATTGCCGAGCACCGCGTAGAACCACGGTTTGTCGAGCAGCGCCAGCGCTTCTTCGCACTGGTTGCCGCGATCGACCAGATCTCCCACCGAAAACAGCCGGTCGCGCGCTGCATCGAAGGCCACTTCATGAAGCAGATAGCGCAAGGGATCCACGCAACCGTGCAGGTCGCCGATCACGAAATCGCGACCGGCCGCATTGGCCGCGTGATGCACAACTTCAGGAACAAGAGTGGGCGTCATCGCCTCATGATAGCCCTCTGTGCGCGCTGCGTATGCGTGCTGAACCGCTTTTTGCCAAAGGTTTCCCGGAGGACTTTTACACGGCGGCAACTCAAGCGGTAAAAGCTGCGCATGACGTATTTATTGCGCCTGCGCGCGCAAGTCCGCGATCCGGCTGACGGTGGTCGCCGTGGCTGGATTGCCGAAGCGTTTTGTCACGTAATTCGCGAGCGCCGCGATCTGCGCATCGTCCAGTTCGTCCGCGAACGCCGGCATCAGCACATCGGCGTTCTTCGTCTGCCGTCTCACGCCATAGAGGATCACCATCGCGAGGTTATCGGCGCTCGATGCGCCCACGGTGCTGTTGTGGATCAGCGACTCATACGCGCTCGTCGCGCTGGCCGCCGCGCCGCCCGTCACGCCCGCTCCGGTCCAGCGGTGACAACTCGCGCAGTTCGCGACGAACAGTTGCGCGCCGCTCACCTTGCCCGCATCGCCAACGCCGCCCACGCCGCTGCCGCGCAGCGTGGTTACATCGTCGATGGCGGGCTCTCCTAACATATCGCGCGGGCGCAGCTCCTTGACGTGCTCCAGATCCCTCACGCCAGGTTGGGCTCGAAGAAACACGCTCATCGCGCGCAAGTCTTCCGGCCTCAGATATTGCGTGGCGTTCTGCACGATCTCCGCCATGGGTCCGGCCGCGCTCGCGTGGCCCGCCGCGACGCCGGTCGTCAAATAGCGCATTAGCGCGTCGTCGCTCCAGCCGCCGATCCCGCTCACCCGGTCGGGCGTGATGTTGTAGGCCAGCCAGCCCGCCTGGGTTCCGCCCGAAAAGCGCCGGGTTTTGCTCAGGCCATACGTGAGGTTGCGCGGCGTGTGGCATTCCTCGCAGTGCGCCAGGCCTTCGACAAGATAAGCGCCTCGGTTGTACTCCGCGCTTTGGTGCGGATCGGGCACGAAGCGGGCAGGCTCGAAATTCAGCAGATTCCACAGCGCGATCAGCCCGCGCAGCTTGAACGGGAAATGCAGCAGATTGGCGGGCGGCGTATAGCGGATCGGCGCGAGCGTGCGCAGATACGCGCGGATCGCCAGCACGTCCCCATCTGACACGCGCGTGAATTCGACGTACGGGAACGCCGGAAAGAGCCGCTCGCCGTCACGGCCCATGCCTTCGTGCATCGCCCGCAGGAAATCAGCGTCGCTCCATGCGCCGATGCCGGTTGCGAGGTCGGGCGTAAGGTTGGGCGTATAGAGCCGGCCAAACGGCGAGTCGATGGCCCTTCCGCCAGCGAAGGGCCGCGCCGGATCGGCGGTATGGCAGCCGGCGCAATTGCCCAAGCGCGCGAGATACTCGCCGCGACGCACGAGATCGGCGCGCCTGGTGTGTGTATCGGCGTCCGTCGTCGTCGACGAACCTTCGCCACGCGCCACCGATATCGGCATCGCCTCGACGGCACGCGTCGCCGGTTCCTGCGCCGCCTGCCGCGCCACGTAGAGCGAAAAACCGCAGAACAGCAGCGCAAAAGCCGTCATATAGCGCGAGACTCGCCTCATGGCTCATGCCGTAGTTTGTCCGCGAGCTTGAGCGCGAGCGCGGCCACGGTCAGCGTACAGTTCACCGACCCAGCAGCCGGCATCACGGCGCTGCCCGCAATAAACAGGTTCGAATGGTCGTGTGTGCGGCAATCGGCATCGACCACCGAATCGTCCGGATTCGCGCCCATGATCGTGGTGCCCATGATGTGATGGTTGGGCGCGAAACTATCGTCGAACGCAACGTCGATACCGCCAAACAACTGCGCGATCTGCGCGTAGATCGCGCGCGTATTCGCAGCGCTTTTCTTCACATAATCGTTGATCGAATAATGGATTTCAGGCTGGGCGATCCCCAGCGCGTCCCTGTGTTCACTGGACGGCAACACGCAGTTTTGCGGCTCGGGCAACTGCTCGTGAAAACTTCTGATGGTGAGCGTGCGCGCGGCGCGGTCGTGAATCGCGCGGTCGAGTTCCGCGCCGGTAAGGCCGTTGCCGATGAGTGCGGCGGTCACGGCGGGCGTGGCGACAGCGTTCGACACATGCAGCTTTTTGGCTGCGTAATCGGAGCGAAACGCGCCGTCGCGCAGATTCACCACCGAGGTCATTTCCATCGGCCCGCGCCCCGGCCAGAGCGCTTCGTTGGCGAGAAAGCTCACGCCGGTGCCCGGATGATCCATCAGGTTGCGGCCCACCTGATCCGACCGGTTGCCGATGCCCTGCGCAAACGCGGCGCTCGTGGAAAGCAGCATGAGCTTGGGCGTTTCGATGCCGTTGGCGGCCAGCACGAACAGCCTGCCGCTCACGCGCGTGCTGCTGCCATGCGGGTCTTTATAGTGCACCGCGAGAATGCGGCCCTTGTCATCGGCTTCGATGCGATACACCACGGCTTCGGGCATGAGTTTCGCGCCCGCCCTCACGGCTTTGACCACGTGAACGATGCCGTTGTACATCGCCCCGATCGGACAGATCGGCATGCAATTGTTGTTTCCGCAACAAATCGGCCGCGCGTCGTAGGGGCGGCTGTTGCGCGCAACCGGTTCGGGCACCACGCGAAAGCCGTTGGCGTTGAGCACTTCGGCGAAGCGCTGGTCCATGTACGAGAGCGGCAGCATGGTCATCGGATAAGGCCGCGAGCGCGGCGAGCCGGGATCGTGCGCAGCGTCGGAAGCGTCCGGGCCAGAGACGCCCAGTTCCGCTTCGGCGGCGCAATACCACGGCTCCAGCGTCTCATAGGCATAAGGCCAGTCGCGGCCCACGCCATACTGCGTCTTCAGTCGAAAGTCTGCCGGCAAAAGCCGCCAGGCCGACGCCGCCCAATGCCACGTCGTGCCGCCCACCAGCCGCAGATATTGCGCGTTATAGACAGACTCGCCCTTCTGCACCAGATAGCCATTGGGCGTCGAATACTGCGGATGCGGCGCCCACGGCGCGCTCGGGTAAGGCGCGGCAAAATCGGTTTTAGCGGGCGAATTGCGAAAGTTCTCGACGATCTGCCAACGCGCGAGACGCGGGCCCGCTTCGAGCAGGATCACCGCCGCGCCGGCCTGGGCCAGCCGATACGCAACGAGGCTCCCCGCCACGCCCGAGCCGACCACCACCACATCGGCAGAGTGCTCTTTCGCCATCGTCGCCTCTCTTCTTCTGCTTTATTGCGCGGCAGATTCAACTAATCGAGTGATGCCGTCGGGACGGCGAAGTCCGGTGGCTTGAGCGCCCAGTAAAACGGCAGGTCGCGGCAATACGAAGGAATCGTCAGCACATCATCGACGGCGTCGAACATTAACGCTTTCTCGTAGGCCAGCACGCGCACGTTCGGCGTCTGACCAATCAGCCCAAGATACCAGGCTCGCACGACGTCGCTCACCGCTGCGGCGAGTTCGGGCGACTCGGGCTTGAGCGCCGCCGTGACGATGTCCGATGGCACGCCGCCGTGCCCCTGCAACCACCTGTTGAGCGCGCGGACGTTGCGCTCGAACCGGCTGTCCGCCAGCACCAGCGCGGTATAGATGCGCTGGCCAAGCACCGCATCGAAACGCGTGCGGCCCGTGAGACGTTGCGAGAGCGCGATAAAGGCGCGATAGCCGTTTTCGGCAGACGTCGCGCCCAATGCCGGGGTCATGCCTAAGTCGTACGGAACAAGGCGCCGTCCAGACAGGGCGAATGCCAGCATCGCGGCGCATGCGCATGCGCGCGTCATGAAACGTCGGCGGCCCGAAACAGCAGCGGTGGCAGCGGCACGATCGTGCGGAGAATAAGGTCTCCCGCTTTGCGTCTCGCCGTTCATGCGTACTCCAAACGAAGCCGCCCGCGCAAGGCGTCGGATCCTCCATCGAGGTTTGCAATCGTTTTTGATCACACGAGCGTGCTCGCACGCAATGCGTATGACAAATCGCTTCGCCGATGCAAGGCACGGAGGCCACCCGGTGCTGGCAATATAGCCCCGCCTCGCATCGTTCGACAAACCGTAAGGCGCGGTCCGTAAAATAACGCCGCATCGGCGGTCCGATTAAGATCCTTTCAACCATTCGCATGCCGACGGCTGCGCAGTATCACTGCAACTGCGGCCCGGTGCGCGTCCAACAATAGCGAGCGTGGCGATGAACCCTCTTCCGCAAGTCCTGCGCAACCGTCCGCATTTGACAATCGGCCTCGCGGTGGGCATCGTGCTCGGTCTGCTCTCGCCGGTCGCGCTGCGGCCCGTGGCGCGCGTGCTGCTCGGCTGGGATGCCGCGATCTGGACCTACCTGGTGCTCATCTGGATTCATATGGTGCGCACCGACGAGCAGAGTGTGCGCGCCAACGCCCAGCGCGAGGACCAGAGCGCCAGCACGGTGCTCTTCATCGTCTGTACGGCGACGGTGGCGAGCATCGTCGCCATCGTGCTGGAACTGGGCACCACCAAGGATCTGGGCACGGCGTCCAAGGTGCTGCATTCCCTGCTCACGGGCTTGACGCTGATCGGCGCGTGGTTCCTGATTCCGACCATCTTCACGCTGCACTACGCGCGCGTCTACTACGGCTCCGATCCCCAGTCGCCCGCGCTGGCCTTCCCGGACAAGCACCTCACGCCCAACTACTGGGATTTCCTGTATTTCTCGTTCACGATCGCCTGCGCCTCGCAGACCGCCGATGTGGGCATGCGTGGGCGCAGCGCACGCCGCAGCGTGCTGGCGCAGTCGATCCTGTCCTTCTACTTCAATGTCTCGGTGCTCGGGCTGTGCGTGAACATCGCCGCGAGCATGGTCGGCAACTGATACATCGCGGCGCGCCGTTTTTGCACGCCACTCCTGCAACGCTCCCGCAACGCTCTTGCAAATCGAGGGCGGCACGCATGACGGCCTCAAGCCGCCACGCCCCCCCCACGGCGGCGACATCGCGCCCCTGCCCGCGTGCCGCCCCCACGCTGGGCACATGCCTTGCTGAACTCCCCGCCAAGACGCCAAGCGTCGCTCGCGGTTTGGTTCCGGCCTGCTCTTGCACTACTCTGAACAGGACGCTCCGCGAGCCCCGCGCGGCCCGCTCCGGCAGCCCACGGGCAACGTGATCGCATCCGGTGACCCATCGGCCATGCATCCACGCCGCCCGACGTACCTGGAATCCGACCGATGGAACTTCCCCACGCCTATGCGCCGCGGATCTACTTCGTCCATTCCGTCCTCGTTGGGGCGCTCGACGCGTGGCCTGCGCAATTCGCGCACGCTGCGTCGCTCGGCTTCGACCATGTCCTGATCGGCGGCCTGTTCGCGCCCGGCGCGTCAGGCGACGACCGCATCATCGCCGATCACACCCGTTTGCATCCCGCTTTCGGCTCGCAGGAACGCGTGGACGACGCGTTGCGCCTGCTCGTCACCGCCGCGCGCGCACGCGGCCTCACCCTGCTCGCGGACTTGACGCTCGACCGCACGGCGGCGGACGGCGCACTCTACGCCGAACATCCCGAATGGTTTCATCCGTTCGAGCCCGAGGATGCCCGCCTCGATCCTCGCCACGGCCATCTGGACGCCAACGTCGCCTACGCCGATTGCGATCGCGCGGGCGCGGCACTCGCGCTCTGGTGGACGCAACTGGCCTTGCGCCTGGCCGATGCTGGCCTTGGCGGCTTTCGCATCGATTCGCCGCATCGCGTGCCCGCAAGCGCTCTGCGCGCCATCTTCGACGGCGTGCGCGCCAGTCACGCCCAGACGCGCTGGCTCGCGGCCACGCCCGGCCTCGCGCGCGACGAGATCGCCCAACTGGAGGGCGCGGGCTTCGACGCCGCCTTCACCTCGCTGCGCTGGTGGGACTTTTCCGAGCGCTGGATGATCGAGGAACACGCCGTGGTGCGGCGCGTGGGCTCGCCCGTCACGTTCCCCGAAGCGCCCTACGGCACGCGTCTCGCCCACGATCTGGAAGGCGCCGCCGACGCGCGCGCCATCGAGCGCGCCTACCGGCGCATGCTGCGCACGGCGGCGGCGCTCGGCACCGGCTGGCTGGTGCCGATGGGCTTCGAATACGGTCTGCACGACGCGGTTAGCCACGGCGGCCGCGACGCGCCAGTCGAAGCGCGCTCATGGGAGCACCTCAAGGCGCAAGCGCCGTTTGACTTTTCCGCCGACATCGCGCACGCCAACGGCTTGCAGCGCGAGACTTTCATCCTGCAGACCAACGGCGAACTACGCGCGCTCAACGGCGCCGGCGCGCCGGTGGCCGCCGTGCTGCGCGGCGACCACGACGATCTGCGCGTCGCCCAGGAGGCGCTGCTCACGCTCATCAACCCCGCGCTGGCCGCGCCCGTGCGCGTGAACATGGCGCATCTGCTCGACGGCGTGCCCGGCAATTTCACGCGCTTCACGCCGCTCGACGCCCAAACCTTGCGCGGCGCGCGCCCGCCCGGGCAACGCGACGCCAGCGCGGTGCCCGACAGCTTCACGCTGCCTGCGGGCGCGTGCTGGATGTTCCGCTCGCTCGCCACCCCGCTGGTCGCGCTCGCGCCGCCCGAGGATCTGGCGAAGTCGCCCACCAGCGGCCACAAGAGCGTGCTCGAAGCGATCGCCGCGCCGCGCATCGCCATCGAAAGCGTGACGCCGTCGGTCGATCACGGCCGCTTCGTGGCCAAGCGGATTGTCGGCGAGCGCTGCGAGGTGCGCGCGGCGATCTTCGCCGAAGGCCACGACCGCATCGATGCCGCGATTCTCTGGCGCGCCGCCGATGAAACCGCGTGGCACGAAGCGCCGATGTCGCCCGTGGCGCCCGCCGGCACCGACATGTGGAGCGGCCATTTCCCACTCGATCGCGTGGGCCGCTACGAATTCGTGGTGATCGCCTGGCGTGACGATTTCGCCTCGCTCGTCGATCATCTGCAGAAGAAGCGCGCGGCGAACCAGCCCGTCAATCTCGAACTCGAAGAAGCGAGCCGCCTGCTGGCGCTCGTGCTGGCCACGGCGGAAACCTCGGACGTGCCCGGCGAGGAACACGCCCGCACGCGCGCTGCGCTCGACGACATCGTCAAGCGCTTCATCGGTGCGGATACCGACGCCCGCTGCGCGCTGCTCAGCGCCAGCACGACTGCCGCCGCCGTGCGGGCCGCGCATCACCGCCCCTTCCTCTCGCGCGACGCCACCGTACAGCGCGTGGATGCCGAGCGACCCGCGGCGCGTTTCGCGAGCTGGTACGAGATTTTTCCGCGCTCGATGAGCGACGACGAATCGCGCCACGGCACCTGGGACGACGTGATCGCCAAGATGCCGCGCGTGCGCGACATGGGCTTCGACGTACTGTATTTCCCGCCGATTCACCCCATTGGCCTCGCCAACCGCAAGGGCCGCAACAACTCGCTCACGGCGCAACCCGGCGACGTGGGCAGCCCCTATGCGATTGGTGCGGCCGAAGGCGGTCACACTGCTGTGCATCCTGAACTGGGCACGCTGGAAGACTTCTGCCGCATGCTCAAGGCAGCGCACGATCACGGTCTGGAAATCGCCCTCGATTTCGCGATTCAATGTTCGCCCGACCATCCGTGGCTCAAGGCGCATCCGGGCTGGTTCGCGTGGCGACCCGACGGCACGCTGCGCTACGCGGAGAATCCGCCCAAGAAGTATCAGGACATCGTGAATCCCGAGTTCTATGCGCACGATGCCAAGCCCGATCTATGGCTCGCGCTGCGCGATGTGATCCTGTTCTGGGTGGATACCGGCGTGCGCATCTTCCGCGTCGACAATCCGCACACCAAGCCGCTGCCGTTCTCGGAATGGATGATCGCCGACGTGCGCGCGCGCCATCCCGACGTCATCTTCCTTTCCGAAGCCTTCACGCGCCCGCGCCTGATGTATCGCCTCGCGAAGATCGGCTTTTCGCAGTCGTATACGTATTTCACCTGGCGCGAATCGAAGCGCGATTTCATCGCCTATCTCACCGAACTCACGCAGAGCGAAGTGCGCGATTTTTATCGGCCGAACTTCTTCGTCAATACGCCGGATATCAATCCGCGCTATCTGCAGAACGGCGCACGCTCGATTCACCTGATACGCGCCGCGCTCGCCTCGCTGCTTTCCGGACTCTGGGGCGTGTACAGCGGCTTCGAACTGTGCGAGGCGCGGCCACTACCCAATAGCGAAGAATATCTGGACTCCGAAAAATATCAGTTGCGTGCGTGGGACTGGAACCGGCCAGGCAACATCATTGCCGAAATCGCCGCGCTCAACCGCATCCGCCGTGCCAACCCCGCATTGCAGACGCATCTGGGCGTGACCTTCCTGAGCGCGCATAGCGACGCCATTCTGTGCTTCGAGAAGGCCACGCCCGCGCGCGACAACGTGATCGTCGTCGCCATCAATCTCGATGCCTGGAACGAACAAGGCGCCGATATCGAACTGTCGTGGGCGACTTTCCAGCAATGGCAGCTCGACGAGCATGCGCGCCTCGCGGTGGTCGATGAAATGACGGGCGAGCGCTTCGAATGGCGGGGCCGCTGGCAGCATGTGCGGCTCGATCCGCATACGAAGCCTTTTGCGATCTGGCGCATCGCCCCCATCGACGGCTTGCCGCGCGAAACCCCGCCGCCTGACGCCGACGATGCACAGCTTGACGCGCAACTCGAAAGCCACCCCGAACTGGGCGATGATTTTCCGCCCGGAGGAGCGACATGAAACGCGATCCCTCGGTTACGCACGACCCCACCACAGCCGCCGACGACGACCAGCGCGAGCGCGAAAGGCACACGCAAAAGCGCGGCAAGCCTTCCATGCTTAACGACGATCCGCTCTGGTACAAGGACGCGATCATCTACCAGGTGCACGTGAAATCGTTCTTCGACGCCAATAACGATGGCGTGGGCGATTTCGCGGGGCTGCTCGCCAAGCTCGATTACATCGTGGCGCTGGGCGTGACGGCAATCTGGCTGCTGCCGTTCTATCCGTCGCCGCGCCGCGACGACGGCTACGACATCGCCGATTACCGCAACGTGCATCCCGATTATGGTCAGCTCGCCGACGTGCGCCGCTTCATTCAGGAAGCGCATGCGCGCGGCATGCGCGTGATTACCGAACTGGTCATCAATCACACCTCGGACCAGCATCCATGGTTCCAGCGCGCGCGGCGCGCGAAGCCAGGCTCGAACCATCGCAATTACTATGTGTGGTCGGATACAGACCAGAAGTATCAGGGCACGCGCATCATCTTTATCGACTCCGAACCGTCTAACTGGACGCATGATCCGGTGGCGGGCGCTTATTACTGGCACCGCTTCTATTCGCATCAGCCCGATCTGAACTTCGACAATCCCGCCGTGCTGCGCGAAGTGCTGCAGGTCATGCGCTTCTGGCTCGATATGGGTATCGACGGACTGCGCCTGGATGCCGTGCCGTATCTGGTCGAACGCGAAGGCACCAATAACGAAAACCTCCCTGAAACGCACGCGATCCTCAAGCAGATCCGCGCGACCATCGACGAGCATTACCCCAATCGCATGCTGCTGGCCGAAGCCAATCAATGGCCGGAAGACGTGCAGGAGTACTTCGGCAACGAAGACGAATGCCATATGGCGTTCCACTTCCCGCTGATGCCGCGGCTTTATATGGCGATCGCCAGCGAGGACCGCTTTCCGATCATCGACATCATGAAGCAGACGCCGGATCTCCCGGACTCCTGCCAGTGGGCGATTTTCCTGCGCAATCACGACGAACTCACGCTGGAGATGGTCACCGATTCCGAACGCGACTATCTCTGGAATACTTATGCGAGCGATCGGCGCGCGCGCCTGAATCTGGGGATTCGCCGCCGCCTCGCGCCGCTCATGGAACGCGACCGCCGCCGTATCGAGCTGATCAATTCGCTGTTGCTATCGATGCCGGGCACGCCCGTGATCTATTACGGCGACGAACTCGGCATGGGCGACAACATTCACCTTGGCGACCGCGATGGCGTGCGCACGCCGATGCAGTGGTCGTCCGACCGCAACGGCGGCTTTTCGCGCGCCGACCCCGAGCAACTGGTGCTGCCGCCGCTGATGGGATCGCTCTACGGCTACGACGCGATCAACGTCGAAGCGCAGACGCGCGACCCGCATTCGCTGCTCAACTGGACGCGCCGCATGCTCGCCACGCGGCGCGCAAAGCAGGCGTTCGGGCGCGGCACGATCCGCTTTTTACGGCCTGCCAATCGCAAGATATTGGCGTATCTGCGCGAAATGCCGGGCGAACCGTCGATCCTCTGCGTGGCGAATCTGTCGCGCGCGCCGCAGGCGGTCGAACTCGACCTGTCCGAATTCGCGGGCACGTCACCCGTGGAAATGACCGCGGATTCGGTGTTCCCGCCGATTGGCCAGTTGCCCTATCTATTGACGTTTCCGCCCTACGGTTTCCTGTGGTTCCTGCTGTGCCCCAGCAATCAGCGTCCGTCGTGGAGCCAGCCGATTTCCGAGCAACTGCCTGAATTCGTCACGGTGGTGATCCGCGAAGGCCAGACCGGCGCGACGCCGGAAAACGTGCGGCTGCTCGAATCCGAAGTGCTGCCGTCCTGGCTCTCGCGTCGCCGCTGGTTCGCGTCCAAGAACAAGCCGCTGCGCAGCGTGAAGCTGGCCGCCCTCACGACCATTCAGGGCGCGGGCTTCGCCTTCACCGAAATCGAAGCGGAACTCGCGGACGGCACCAGCGAACGTTATGTGCTGCCCATCGCCATCACCTGGGGCGCGGACACCACCACGCCGCTGCACATCCAGCTCGCCCTTTCGCGTGTGCGGCGCGGTCGCACCATCGGCTATCTCACCGATGCATTCTCGCTGCCGTGGTTCGCCTATGGCGTGCTGCGCAAGCTGCATGAACGCGCCGCGGTGCCGACGGTTCAAGGCAGCACGATTCGCTTCGAGCCCACCGACCGTCTGGACGAACTCGAAATTGGTGAGGAACCCGAAATACGCTGGCTCGCCGCCGAACAAAGCAATAGTTCGCTCATCATCGCGGAAGCGCTGGTGCTGAAGCTGGTGCGCCGTCTGATGCCGGGCGTGCACCCCGAAGCGGAAATGAGCCGCTATCTGACGAAGCTCGGCTATGCGAATACGGCGCCGCTCTATGGCGAAGTGGTGCGCGTCGATCCCGAGGGCGTGCCGCATACGCTCGCGATCCTGCAGGGCTATATCGACAATCAGGGCGATGCGTGGGCGTGGGCGCTCGATTATCTGCGCCGCACCATCGACGAACTGGCGCTCGCCGCCGACGATGGCGAAAGCGCCGATCCGGCCCACGAAGAAGAGGTCATGCAGAATTACGCGGCCGTGATCGGCGCAATCGGCAAGCGGCTGGGCGAGTTGCACGTCACCCTCGCCTCGCCGACCGACGACCCCGCTTTCGCCCCCGAAGCCGCCACGCCCGCCGACGTGCGCCAATGGGTCGCCGACGCGAAGACGATGCTGATCGAAGCGCTCGACATCGTCGCGCAACATGTGGGCGACGACGTGCACACGCTCGACGACGACGCGCGCCAACTGGCGCGCAGCCTGATCGAGCGCCGCGATGCGCTCATCAAGGCCATCGACACTCTCGTGCCCGACGATGCAGCAGCGGCGCGTATCCGGATTCATGGCGACTTCCATCTGGGCCAGGTGCTGCTCGCGCAAGGCGACGCCTATCTGATCGACTTCGAAGGTGAACCGGCGCGCTCGCTCGATTACCGCCGCGCCAAGCAATGCTCGCTGCGCGACGTCGCCGGCCTGCTGCGCTCGCTGTCCTATGCGGGCGCGGCCGCGCAATCGACCACCGAAAGCGCGCCGCAACAGATCGCCGAGCGCAAGCGCGCGCTGTTCGAGCGTTTTCGCGGCCAGGCGGCCGAAACCTTCCTGAGCCAGTACCGCGCCGCCGTCACCAACGCACCGATATCGCTGGTGGGCGCCACCTACGAACAGGCGCTGCTTGACCTGTTCCTGATCGAAAAGGCGGCCTACGAGATCCGCTACGAAGCCGCCAACCGGCCCAACTGGCTCGCCTTGCCGATCCGCGGCATGGCAGCGCTGGCGAGCCGCCTGCACGGCGTCACGCCGAATCAGCCTCATGGACACACTCATATAGGAGGAAGCGGACATGCCTGAGCGCGCCCCGGACGCCGGCCTGCAACATCACGACATCGACGCGCTCATCAACGCGCGCCATGCCGATCCGTTCTCCGTGCTTGGGCTGCACTGGGTCGACGGCGCACCCTATGTGCGCGCCTGGTTGCCAAATGCTTCGCGCGTGAGCGTGCTCGCGCGCGACCGGGACCATCCGCTCGCGGAACTCACCCAGGTGCATCCCGCGGGCCTCTACGCGGGTCCGCTCGCCGAGGCCGTGCCGTACCGCGTGGAGATCGACTGGCACGGCGTCAAGCAGGAAATCGAGGACCCTTATTCATTCGGACCGCAGCTTGCCGAAGACGCGCTGCGCCGTCTCGCCGACGGCGATCCCTATGCCGTGCTCGAATGCCTGGGCGCGCGCCCTGTCGTGTGCGATGGCGTGCCGGGCGTGCGCTTTGCCGTATGGGCCCCGAACGCGCGGCGTGTGTCGGTAGTGGGCGACTTCAACGCCTGGGACGGCCGCCGCCATCCGATGCGGCTGCGCTACGAAGCGGGCGTGTGGGAACTGTTTATTCCACGCGTGGCAGCGGGGGCGCGCTACAAGTACGAGATTCTTGGCGCGCAGGGCAACGTGCTGCCGCTCAAGGCCGATCCGTGTGCATTCCAGACCGAAGCGCCGCCCGCCACCGCCTCGATCGTCGCGCCGGTGGAAGCGCTCGATCATTTTGCGTGGCATGACCACGAGTGGATTCAGGCACGCGCACAGCGCCAGAACACGCGCGCGCCCATGTCGATCTACGAAGTGCATGCGTCGTCATGGCTGCCCACGCAGGGCGCCGATGCGCCCGCGCCCGATTGGCAAGCGCTGTCCGAACGCCTGATCCCCTACGCGCAGGGCATGGGCTTCACGCATATCGAACTGCTGCCGGTGGCCGAACATCCATTCGGCGGATCGTGGGGCTATCAGCCGCTCTCGCAGTTCGCGCCCACGGCGCGCCTCGGGTCGCCGCTCGACTTCGCTGCGTTCGTCGATCGCGCACACGAAGCCGGTCTTGGCGTGATCCTCGACTGGGTGCCCGCGCACTTCCCCAACGACGCGCATGGCCTGATCGAATTCGACGGCACCGCGCTTTACGAGCACGCGGACCCGCGCGAAGGCTATCACCCCGACTGGAACACGATGATCTACAACCTCGGCCGCAAGGAGGTGAGCGCGTTTCTGATCGCTTCGGGCCTCGCCTGGCTGATGCGCTATCACGTGGACGGCCTGCGCGTGGACGCGGTGGCCTCGATGCTCTATCGCGACTACTCGCGCGCGCAGGGCGAATGGGTGCCGAATATCCATGGCGGCCGCGAAAATCTCGAATCGATTGCCTTTCTCAAGCGCCTGAATCATGAAACGCAGTACGTGCCTCAACGTCCCGGCGTGATCACCATCGCCGAGGAATCGACTGCATGGCCGGGCGTGACCGCGCGCCCCGAGGACGGCGGACTCGGCTTCCAGTTCAAATGGAACATGGGCTGGATGCACGACACCCTGCATTTCATGCACGAAGACCCGATGTATCGCCGCCATCACCATCATCTGATGACCTTCGCGATGGTCTATGCGTACTCCGAACGGTTCGTGCTGCCGCTCTCGCACGACGAAGTGGTGCATGGCAAGGGCTCGCTGCTCGGCAAGATGCCGGGTGACCGCTGGCAGAAGTTCGCGAATCTGCGCGCGTATTTCGGCTTTATGTGGGGGCATCCTGGCAAGAAGCTGCTGTTCATGGGCGGCGAATTCGGCCAACTGGCCGAATTCGATCACGACGGCACGCCGCACTGGAACCTGCTCGACGATCCCCTGCATCGCGGCGTGCAGACGCTGGTTCGCGACCTCAACCGGCTCTATGCGGAGGAAAGCGCGCTCTATGCGCTCGACACCGAGCCGGGCGGCTTCGAATGGCTGGTGGCCGACGACAGCGAAAACAGCGTGCTGGCGTGGCGTCGTGTGGATGGCACGGGCCGCGAGGTGGTGGTGATCTGCAACTTCACGCCGGTGCCGCGCCACGGCTACCGCATCGGCATGCCGCAGCCGGGCCAGTGGGAAGAAGCGCTCAACACCGACGCCGAAGTCTATGGCGGATCGAATCTGGGTAACGGGGGCCTCGTTTCGACCGAGCCGGTGCAGAGCCACGGCAAGCCGCAATCGGCGGCGCTCGTGCTGCCGCCGCTCGGCACACTGGTGCTGCGGCTGCGACGTTGAGCTTCGGGTAGGCGCAGCACTCATCAGGAATCCGATGCAATACAAGAAGGACGAGAAGGAGCATCGATATGGCTAACGGCATTCCCGAGCGCTTGCTGCCCGGTTCGCCGTATCCGTTGGGCGCAACATGGGACGGACTGGGCACGAACTTCGCCGTGTTTTCCGCGCATGCGTGGAGGATCGAGTTGTGCCTGTTCGACCCGACCGGGCGCAAGGAGCGCACGCGCTACACCCTGCCCGAATGCACCGACGAAATCTGGCACGGCTATCTGCCGGGTGCGCATCCTGGCACCGTCTACGGTCTGCGCGCGCACGGGCCGTATCAGCCCCATCAGGGGCACCGCTTCAATCCGTACAAGCTGCTGCTCGATCCTTACGCGCGGCGACTGGTTGGGCAGTTTCGCTGGTCGGACACGCTCTATGGGTATCGCGTGCATTCGAACCGCATGGATCTCTCGCTCGACCGGCGCGACTCTGCGCCCGCGATGGCCAAGGCCATGGTCAGCCACGAAACCTTCGACTGGTCGCATGACGTGCGCCCCAACACGCCCTGGGGCAAGACGGTGATTTACGAAACGCATCTACGTGGCATTTCGATGCTGCGCCCCGATCTGCGCTCGCATACGCGCGGCACGTTTGCCGCGCTCGGCGCGCCGCATTTCATCGACCATCTGCACGAGCTGGGCGTAACGGCCGTCGAACTGCTGCCCGTGCATGCGTTTCTCAACGAACGCTTTCTGGTGGAGCGCGGCCTGCGCAATTACTGGGGCTATAACACGGCGGCGTTCTTTGCACCCGAGCCGTCCTATCTCTCGGGCCACGATCCCGACGAAATGCGCATCGCCGTGCGCCAGTTGCATGCGGCCGGCATCGAGGTCTTTCTCGATGTGGTCTACAACCACACCTGCGAAGGCGGCGAAACCGGCCCCACGGTGTCGTGGCGCGGCCTGGACAACGCCTGCTATTACCGCTGCGTGCCCGGCGACGAGCGGCACCTCATCAACGATACGGGCTGCGGCAACACGGTCAACCTCTCGCATCCGCGCGTGCTGCAGATGGTGGTGGATTCGTTGCGCTACTGGGTCACGTCGTATCGTATCGACGGCTTTCGTTTCGATCTGGGCGTGACGCTCGGGCGCGAGGCGCACGGTTTCGATCCCGCCAGCGGATTCTTCGACGTCCTGCGCCAGGACCCCGTCCTCTCGCAGGTCAAGCTGATTTCGGAGCCGTGGGACGTGGGGCCCGGCGGTTATCAACTGGGCAATCATCCGCCCGGATTTTCCGAATGGAACGACCGCTTTCGCGACAGCGTGCGGCGTTACTGGCGCGGCGCGCCGGGCCAGCGCGCCGATCTTGCCGCGCGTCTCACGGGTTCCGCCGATCTGTTCGACAAACGCACGCGCCGACCGTGGGCCTCGATCAATTTCGTCACCTCGCACGACGGCTTCACGCTCGCCGACCTGGTTTCGTACGAGCATAAGCATAACGAAGCGAATCTCGAGGAAAACCGCGACGGCCACAACGAGAACTGGAGCGCGAACTGGGGCGTGGAAGGACCGACCGACGATCCCGCGATCCTCGATACGCGCGCGCGCGTCGCCCGGTCGATCCTGGCGACGTTGTGCGTCGCCATCGGCACGCCGATGCTGCTGGCCGGCGACGAGACGCTGCGCACGCAGCACGGCAACAACAATGCCTACTGCCAGGACAACGAAATTTCGTGGCTCGACTGGTCGCTCGCAGCCACGCCACAGGCCAGGGCGATGACCGCGTTCGTCGCGCGCGCGATCGCGCTGCGCCGGGATCATCCCTTGCTGAGGGAAACGCACTTTCTGTTCGGCGACCGCGAGGTGCTATCGGGCATGCACGACATCGACTGGTTCGACCAACACGGCGAGCGGCTTTCGCCCGAGGCGTGGCAGGACCCGGACGCCCGCGTGCTCGCGGTGCGGCGCGCGGGAGCGGGCCTCGACGGCGAATTGGAAGTATTGTTGATGATGCTGAACGCCTCGTCGCATGGCGTGAAGTTTACGGCGCCTGCGCCGCACCTGGCGTGGTGCGTGCTGCTCGACACCGCGCGCCCCGAGGCGCCGCCGCAGGGCTTGAGCGACGTGACGTTCGAGGTTGCCGCACACGCGCTGGTGGTGCTCTGCGCGCGGCCTTCGCAGCGCGCGACGCGCGATGCCGCGACAGAGGCGGGCGTTGAGAACAACGGCAACGGTCCGCCGCCGCCCGACCCGCGTCAGCCCGCCGCGAAAGACGTTCACGATCACGCTGCTGAATAGCCCCAGGAACCGTCCATGGCCTCGCATCCCGACTCTCCCCATCACTCGCATTCGACTCACGAGCCGCATGTTCGCCGTTACATGCACTGTCTGCCGTTTGGCGCGCAGCTGACGGGCGCAGCGCTCGCGCAGCCGCACACGCGCTTTCGCTTCTGGGCGCCGTCGTGCAGCGCCGTGCAGGTGGTGTTCGAAGACACGGACGGCGAGGAAGCCGCCGCGCCGCTCGACATGACCCCTTCGCACAACGGCTGGTTCGAGGCGCAGGCGGCTTGCGGCGCGGGCACGCTTTATCGCTACCGCATCGATGGCGGGCAACGCGTGCCCGACCCCGCTTCACGCTTCCAGCCGCGAGGCGTGCACGGCCCGAGCGAAGTGCTCGACGCGCGCGCCTACGCCTGGCAGCACACGCATTGGCGTGGCCGTCCGTGGGAAGAAACCGTGCTTTACGAGTTGCACGTAGGCGCGCTCGGCGGCTATCGCGGCGTGATGAAGCGCCTGCCCGCGCTCGCCGATATCGGCATCACGGCCATCGAACTGATGCCGCTGAACGATTATCCCGGCGAGCGCGGCTGGGGTTACGACGTGGTGCTGCCCTATGCACCGCACGCGGCCTACGGTACGCCCGAGGAACTCAAGGAACTGATCGACACCGCGCACGGGCTGGGCATGCAGGTGTTTCTCGACGTGGTCTACAACCACTTCGGCCCGGATGGCAACTTTCTCGGCCAGTACGCGAAGCCCTTTTTCAAGGCCGGCACGCACACGCCCTGGGGCGAAGCGCTCGACTTCGACCGCCCCGAAGTGCGCGACTTCTACAGTGACAACGCGCTTTACTGGCTGAACGAATATCGCTTCGACGGCCTGCGTCTGGACGCCGTGCACGCGATCGACAATCCCGAATGGCTGCGCGAACTCGCCGATCATGTGCACGCGCGCGTGGAGCCGGGCCGCCATGTGCATCTGGTGCTGGAAAACGAGCACAACGAAGCCAATCTGCTGGAAACGCATTTCAACGCGCAATGGAACGACGACGTCCATCACGCGCTGCATGTCATGCTCACCGGCGAATCGGAAGGCTATTACCGCGGCTTTACCGATCATCCGATCCAGAAACTCGCGCGGGCGCTGGCCGAAGGTTTCGTGTATCAGGGCGATCCATCCCCGGTGCACGACGGCAAACCGCGCGGCGAACCCAGCGGGCATCTGACGCCTACTTCGTTCGTGATGTTTTTGCAGAATCACGACCAGATCGGCAATCGCGCATTCGGCGATCGTCTGCGCTCGCTCGCCGACGACGACGCCCTGCGCGCGGCCACCGCGCTGCTGCTGCTTTCACCGCAGATTCCGCTGCTGTTCATGGAGGAGGAATACGGCTCGACCCAGCCGTTCCAGTTTTTCACGGCCTTTGAAGGCGATCTCGCCGATGCGGTGCGCGAAGGCCGCCGCCGTGAATTCAAGGCATTCGCCTCGTTCAACGACGAAAAGCGGCGTGCGCAGATTCCCGATCCGAACGACGTGCAGACTTTCATCAACTCGTCGCCGCCCGCCGATGCGCCGCTCGACGACGAACGGCGCGCCTGGATGCACTTTTATCGATCCGCGCTGGTGGTGCGCGCGCGCCTGCTGATGCCCCGACTTCACAATGCGCGCGCGCTGGGCGCGAAGGTGCTTGCCGACGACGAAGCCAACGGCGCGCGCGCGCTGATCGCGCGCTGGCGTCTGGACGATGGCGAGACATGGACGATCGCGCTCAATCTCGGCCACGACAGCGTGCCGCTCGAAACCCCGCCCGAAGGCATGGTGGTGTTCGAAACGCCGCCACGCGCGCGCGACCGCACGGACAACGGCGTGCTACCCGAAAGCGCCTGCGTGGTCTGGGTCACTGGCAACGCGCCCGAGTACGCACAGCATCACGACGCGCGCATTGTGCGGCGCGAGGAGCCGCTCGCATGAAAAGCACCCCTGGCGTCACGGGCAGCGCGGCTGGTGCACAGAGCGCGAAACGCAGTGAGGCGCTCGCGGACCTGGCGCAGCGCGCGGGCTTCGAAGTCGAATGGTCGGACGCGCACGGCGTTACGCAACGCGTTCCGGACAGCACGCTCGAAGCGCTACTCGAATGCATGGGCTTGCCGTGCGCGAACGCCACGCAGATGCGTCATAGCGTGTCGGTTCTCAATGCCGAGCAGTCGTCGCGCCGTCTGCCGCCGCTCATCACCGCCGAATACGAAAGCGCGATCGAGTTGCCCGCATCGGTGGTTCGCACCGGCAGCCACTACCGCGTGGATCTGGAAAACGGCAAGCACATCGAAGGCCGCTTCACCTCGCCCAAGGGCGCTCCGGCCTTGCTCGCACCGCTTTCCGAACCGGGCTATCACACGCTCAGCGTCAACGATCATCGCTTGACGATAGCGGTGGCGCCGCCGCGTTGCCACAATGTCGCCGACGCCTGGCGCGCGCGCCACGGCAGCCAGGATGCGCGCGTTCCGCCGCTCTGGGGCGTCGCCGCTCAATTGTATGGACTCCGACGCAATGGCGACGGCGGCATCGGCGACTACACGGCACTGGCGACGCTCGCTGCGCACAGCGCAAAGCATGGCGCGCAGGCGCTTGCGGTCAGCCCCACGCATGCGATGTTCTGTGCCGATCCCGGCCACTTCAGCCCGTATTCGCCGTCCTCGCGGCTCTGGCTCAATGTCACGCATATCGACCTTGCGGCCGTATTTGGCGAGCAGGCCGCGCACGAGGCCATCGCCGCCGCGCAGGCTGGCGAAGCCTGGCGCGAACTCGAAGCACTGCCGCTGATCGACTGGCAACGCGCCGTGCCGCTCAAGCTCAAGGTGCTGCGCGTGCTGTTCGATCGTTTCGAGGCCACCGATCGCGCGAGCGCTTCGCCGCGCGCCGCCGCCTTCGACGCGTTCTGTGCGCGTGGCGGCGAAGCGCTTGAAGATCACGCGCGATTCGAAGCGCTACAGGAAGCGATGCTTCGCGATCCTTCCGGATTGCGGCACTGGCGCGACTGGCCCGAGGCGCTGCGCGATCCGCGCAATCCCGCCGTCGACACTTTCGCCACTGAACATCGCCGCGAAGTGGACTTCTATCGCTTCCTGCAATGGCTCGCTGCCGAAGGGCTTTCGCAAGCGCAGCGCAGCGCGCGCGATGCGGGCATGGCGGTCGGCCTGGTCGCCGATCTGGCCGTGGGCTGCGACGGCGCGGGCTCGCATGCGTGGTCGCTGCCCAACGACATGCTCCAACGTGTATCGGTAGGCGCGCCGCCCGACATCTTCAACCAGGCGGGCCAGAGCTGGGGCCTCACCACGTTCTCGCCGCGCGCGATGCATAACAACGGCTTTCGCGCCTTTATCGACATGCTGCGCGCGGCGTTCGCCCATGCCGGCGGCGTGCGCATCGATCATATCCTGGGCTTGCGCCGCCTGTGGCTCGTGCCCGAAGGCGAGAGCGCAAAGCACGGCGCGTATCTGCGCTATCCGTTCGACGATCTCGTGCGTCTCATCGCGCTCGAATCGTGGCGGCATAACGCGATCGTGATCGGCGAGGATCTGGGCACCGTGCCGCCGGGTCTGCGCGAGCGCCTGGCCGCACATGGGCTCTATGGGATTCGCGTGCTCTGGTTCGAGCGCGAAGGGGAAGGCTTCCTGCCGCCCGCGCGCTACGATCCGCACGGCGTCGCCACCACGACCACGCACGATCTGCCGACGGTGGCGGGCTGGTGGCAAGGCGCGGATATCGACTGGCGTCACCGTATCGGCCAGACGCTGCCGCGCGCGGACGGACGCGACCCTGTCGCGCTCGAACACGCGCAGCGCGAGACCGACCGCGCCGCGCTCTGGCAGGCGCTCCAGCAAACCGGCTTCGCGCCGCGCGACGCAGCCGTGCCCGCGCCCGGCGAGCCGCCCGTAAGCGGCGCGCTGGGCTATGTGGCCGCGAGCGCGAGCCCGCTCGTGACCTGCCCGCTCGAAGACCTGCTAGGACTGGCCGATCAACCGAACCTGCCCGGCTCGATCGACGAGCACCCGAACTGGCGTCAGCGCCTGCCGCTGCCGGTCGACCAACTGTTCGCCGATCCCGGCTTCGCCGCGCGTGTAGAAACAATCGTGCGGGCGCGCGAGGCGGCGGGAACGGCAGTTGCAGGTGACAGCCATTCGAGCCACAGCGCCAGCGCACCCAGCGCGGCGCCTCCCGTTCCGCCGACGCCATGACACTTCCCCGCGCCACGCTGCGCCTGCAGCTTCATCACGATTTCACCTTCGACGACGCGCTCGCACAACTCGACTATTTCGCCGCGCTCGGCGTAAGCCATCTCTATCTCTCGCCGATCACCACCGCGCAGCCCGGTTCGATGCACGGCTACGACACGGTCGATTACGGCGCCGTGAGCGCGGAACTGGGCGGCGAAGACGCGCTGCGGCGTCTTGCCGACACCGTGCACGCGCGCGGCATGGGCCTCATCGTGGATATGGTGCCGAACCACATGGGTGTGGGCGGTTCCCACAACGCATGGTGGCTCGATATTCTCGAATGGGGGCGGCATAGCGCGTTTGCGCGCCATTTCGACGTGGACTGGCACTCGCCCGATCCCGCGCTGCGCGGCAAGGTGCTGATGCCATTTCTGGGTGCCCAGTACGGCGAAGAATTGGCAGCGGGCCGCATCGAGCTGAAATTCGATGCCGCCAATGCGCGCTTTTTTGTGCAATATGGGCCGCATGTGGGCCCGATCTGCCCGACCGATTACGCCGCGCTGCTGCAATCGGCCAATCGCGCCGATCTCACGGCGCTCGCCGCGGCTTTTCAGGGGCTCACCACCCAACCCGACGATCAGGTGCGCGCCGCCGCTGCGCGCGCCGCCTTGCGCGAGTTCGTCGAACGCGAAGGCGCGGCTCCGATCGAATTCGTTCTGCAATCCTACCGAAGCGATGACCCCGTGGCGCGCGACCGGCTGCATCGGCTGCTGGAGCGCCAGCATTTCCGCCTCGCCTGGTGGCGCACGGCCACGGACGAGGTGAACTGGCGGCGCTTCTTCGACGTAAGTTCGCTTGCGGGCGTGCGCGTGGAGCGGCATGACGTATTCGAGGCGGTCCACAAGCTGATTTTCCGCCTCTATGCCGATGGTGTGATCGACGGTTTGCGTATCGATCATATCGACGGCCTTGCCGATCCGCGCGAGTATTGCGAGCGCTTGCGCCATCGGCTGGCGTCGCTGCGCCCGGGCGAGCCGTATATCGTGGTCGAGAAGATTCTTGCGCGCGGCGAGGCGTTGCGCGAGGACTGGGCCGTGCAGGGCACGACCGGCTACGACTTCATGAACGACGTGGGTGCACTGTTGCACGATCCCGCAGGCGCTGCGCCGCTCGCGCACAGCTGGACCGAAATCACGGGCGAAGACGCGCCATTCGCGCAGGTGTCGCTCGACGCCCGGCGGGAAATATTGACCGCATCGCTTGCGGCGGAACTCGATCATGCGGCGCGCGCGCTGCACCGCATCGCACGCGAGCAGCCCGCCACGCGCGACTACACTTTCGCAGCGGTGCACCGCTGCGTGGCGCAACTGGCGATGCACTTTCCGGTGTATCGGATTTACCCGGCCAACGGCCTGCGCAGCGCGCTCGACAACCGCTACTTCGAGGTGGCGCTTGGCGCTGCGCGCAAGGCGCTGCCGCGCGCCAGTCTGGGCGCGCTCGATCAGGTCGACGGCTGGCTTGGCGCGCGTGCGCCGGAAGCGGGCGGCGGCAATAACGGCAATCCAGGCAAGGCAGCGCGCACGGCAAACACCGGCAGCGCGAGACAGGCGGGGCAAAACCAGGCAGCGCCGCCCTTGAGTCACGCCATGATTGCGCAACGCACTGCCCTCGCGCTGTTCTCGCAACTCACCGCGCCGCTCGCGGCAAAGGCGACCGAGGACACCGCGCTTTATCGCTATGGCCGTCTGCTTTCGCGCAACGACGTAGGCACCGATCCCGACGACTTTTCGCTCGACGTCGAGGCCTTTCATGCCGCCAACGTGCAGCGCCAGCGCACTACGCCCTATGCGCTGCTGGCTACCGCCACGCACGATCACAAACGCGGCGAGGACGTGCGCGCGCGTCTGGCCGTACTCAGCGAGATCGCGCCCGAGTGGCGCGAGACGCTGCGTGCGTGGTCCACGCTCAACCAGCCGCAACGGCGCGGCGATACCGCCCAATGGTCGCCCGGCCCGGCCGCCGAGGCGATGCTCTATCAGACACTGGTGGGCTGCTGGCCGCCGGGGCTCGATCCCGCCGACGAAGCGGGCGTACAAAGCCTTGCAGAACGTGTCGCGCAATGGCAGTTGAAGGCGCTGCGCGAAGCGAAACAGCGAACCAGCTGGATCGCCCCCGATGAAGATTATGAATCGGAGTGCAAAGCATTTCTCTTCGATATTCTCTCGCCGCAACGGCGCGATGGCTTTCTGCGCGAGTTATCGGCGTTCGTTGCGCGCATTGCGCCTGCCGGCGCACTGAATACCTTGCTGCAGACCACGCTGCGCATGACCTCGCCCGGCGTGCCCGATCTCTATCAGGGCACGGAACTATGGGACTTCAGCCTCGTCGATCCCGACAACCGGCGGCCCGTGGACTATGCGCAGCGCGCGGCCTCGCTCGACGACGCTACGCCCGCCGCCAAACTCGCGGACTGGCGCGATGCACGCGTGAAGCAGGCCGTGATTCATCGTCTGCTCGCGTTACGCGAATGCGCCCCAGGCTTGCTGCGTGAGGGGGAATATTGGCCGATGGAAGTGCGCGGCGCGCTGGCCGCACATGTGGTCGCATTCGCGCGACGCCACGGCGATAGCTGGGCCGTGGTGGTCGGCACCCGGCATGCGGCGGCGCTGCTGGATCGCGACATGCCGCGCGTCGCCGCGCAAGCTTGGGGCGATACGGCCGTCGCGCTGCCAAAGGGTTGCCCGGCGTCGGCGTTGCACGACTGGCTCGCCGATGTGGATCACACCGCCGGCAGTGACGCCGCCCAGGGAAAACAGGGCGACCAGGCCCACTGGCTAGCCCTGCGCGATGTGCTCGCTGCGCTGCCCGTGGCGGTGCTCACGAACGTCGCGCGCGAACACACGCAGGCTTAACCGCCCTCGTCTTCCAGATCCTTCGGATACACGCGCACGAGCACGATACGCGGCCCCTTCATCTTCTTGACGACGATATCGAAACGATCGAACGACACGCGCTGCCCTTCGGTCGGCAGATCGTTGAGCGCGTGAATGACCAGACCGCCCACCGATTCGGCGCGCCCTTCGTCGATGTCGATGCCAAGCGCCTGCTCCAGCGACACGACAGGCAGACTGCCGCGCCCCATCAGCGTGCCGTCGTCCATGCGGGTCCAGTCGGTATCGGCCTGATGGAATTCGTCGTGAATCTGACCCACCAGCGCGCCCAGCAGATTGTCGAGCGTGAGAAAGCCGCTTGGCCGCATGCCCTTGCGCCCCACCAACGCGAAGTGCGGCGCTCCCTTGCGAAAACGCCGGAACAGCGCGAGTGCAGGCGTTTCGGGCTTCACGTACTGAACCGGACGCACGAACTTGCCAAGATCGTCGAGCGTATGACCCGCTTCGCGCGCGAGCAGCAGATCCTTCAGGTGAATCAGACCCGCGACATGCTCACCCGACGCATCTTCGAACAGCGGATAGCGGCTGAAGCGATGGCGCGCGACGATCTGCATGTTTTCACGCAGCGAAAGATCGCGGCGCAGGCCCACCATTTCATGCGCGGGACGCATGAGGTCGGACACCGTCAAGCGGGAAAAATCGAGCGAATGCGCCAGCGTGTTCCACTCGTCCACGCTCAGCGCATTGGCGTTGGCGTTGCCGGCTGCGCCGCGCGCCTGGCTGGCCGCGGCTTCACGCGCGGGACGGCGGCGCACGATGCCGCCGTGGGCGCCTGCGTGCGCGCCGGTATCGGCATGCGAATGCAGGGCGGCCTGTGCTTCGGCTTCGGCGGCGGCGCGGCGGCTACGCAGGATCAGCTTGAGTTCTTCCGTGGAGTAATGCGCCTCGCTGCCGTGATCGGCGGACAGACCCGCGAGCCGCAGCACGGCGTTGGCGCTGGAGTTGAGCGCCCAGATCGCCGGGTACATGGTCCAGTAGAACCCGTAAAGCGGCGTGGCGGCCCACAGCGAGATCTTTTCGGCCTCGCGGATCGCGAGCGACTTCGGCGCCAGTTCGCCCACCACGATGTGCAGGAAGGAGATCGCCGTGAAGGCGAACACCAGCGAAATGCCGTGAATCAGTTCCGGCGACTGCACGCCGAGCAGATCGAACACGGGTTCGAGCAGTTGTGCGAAAGCCGGCTCGCCGATCCAGCCGAGGCCGAGCGAGGCCAGCGTAATGCCCAGCTGGCAGGCAGACAGGTAGGCGTCGAGCTGGCCGTGGACCTTGGCGAGCAGGCGGCCGCGCAGGCCGTGTTCCGCGGCGAGGCTTTGCACGCGCGTGGCGCGCAGCTTGACGAGGCCGAACTCCGCCGCGACGAAAAAACCGTTGAGGGCAACGAGGAACAGCGCGCCGATCAGGGCGATGAGCTGAATCAAGACCTGGAACTCCGAAATTGCGAAGCGCTCAGTATAAGGGGTGAAAGAACCCTGTAAGACATCGACGGCCCGCCTGGGCGAGCCGTCGCTTCATCCTGTATGCCGCGCGACGTGTTTCAGGCGCTGCGGTGCGCAACGCTGGAGGTGGGCAGCGCTGCGCGTCAGACGCCGCCCGATGGCACGTTCAGCGTGAACAGCGCGGTCTCGCCTTGCACGAGCGGCTGTGCCTCGAAACGCCCACCGTGGGCTTCGGCCACGCGCTGGCACAGTGCGAGCACCCACGGAAAACGCCCCACGTCCTGCGGCTCGCGCGCCTGGCTGCGAGCGAAAGGTTCGAGCACGTGCGGCAAGGTATCGTCGCTCAGTAAATCGAGACTTGCCTGCCAGCGCAGTTCGAACTGCGCCGCCGCAGGCGTGGCGCTCACGCCGAGCGTCACCGTGCTGCCGTGCGCGCCGCTTTCAGCGGCAAAAGCCAGCAGCAGCCAGAGCGCCTGGGCAACGCGCTCGCGCCCGGCCTCGATCGTGACGCCGGTAGGCACGCCCTCGACGGCGAGGCTCACGCCGCGCGCATCGGCCAGTGCGCTGCGCACGTCGTCAAGGGTTTCGTCGATCAGCGCGTCCAGTGCGAACGGCGCGCGCTCGATCTGTAGCTTGCGGGTTTCGGCGCGGGTCGTATCCACGAGCGATTCCAGCAGACGCACCTGCTGCTCCACGCCGGTGCGGATGCCGGCGAGCGCGCGTTGCGCGGCCGAATCGGCGCTATCGATCTTGCGGTCGAGCACGTAGGCCCAGCTATGGATGGCATTCAGGGGGCTGCGCAGATCGTGCGACACGCGCGAAAGCACGTAATCGCGCATGAACAGCGCGGCTTCGGCACACAGGCGGGCCGTTCGTTCGGTACGGGTAGTGGTGGTCGACGCCATCGGTTTCCTCTTCTTTCACCCGCTCGGGCGGGCCGGCCCTCTGGCTGGGCCAGGGCCCCATTATAGGCAGGGGCGCGAAGCCGTGGCGGCTTTGCGCGCGTTGCGCCCGGGCGCGTTATCCGCGTTATCGCTTCGCATGCGCTATGCCCGCCTCGCGAAGGCGGCCCCGCCTCGCGCCTCAAGCCCGCGAGCGCCTCAGGGGGTCTCGCCAACCTGCAAAGCGCCTACAATAGCGCTTTTATCCAATCCGATTCAGGAGTGTTCCATGTCTATCGTGACCACCGCATCCGGCCTCAAGTACGAGGACCTGACCGAAGGCACCGGCGCAGAAGCCACTGCCGGCCAGACCGTCAGCGTGCACTACACCGGCTGGCTGACGGACGGCCAGAAGTTCGATTCGAGCAAGGACCGCAATGACCCGTTCGCCTTCGTGCTGGGCGGCGGCATGGTCATCAAGGGCTGGGACGAAGGCGTCCAGGGCATGAAGGTTGGCGGCGTGCGCAAGCTGACGATCCCCCCGCAACTCGGCTACGGCGTGCGCGGCGCAGGCGGCGTGATTCCGCCGAACGCCACGCTCGTGTTCGAAGTCGAACTGCTCGGCGTCTGAATGCGTCAGCGCCCGTTTGCACGATAAGGCGGTCTTCGTGAGCGCCTCGTGCATGTTCGGGTCCGCTCCTCGCGCCGTTCGACATGAACCCGCATCACCACGCTCCCGTCCTCGCACCCGGCGTCGAATTGCGCCGCTATGGCGCGATCGAGGCCACCGATCTGCACGACTTTCACCAGATCGTGCTCGGGCTCGACGGGTCGATGGAGATGTCGGTCGACGGCGTGGGCGAGCGCATCGACGCATGTTCTGCCTGGCTGATTCCAGCCGGTGCGCGACACGATTACGTGGGTATCGGCGAGAACTGCCAGCTCGTGCTGGATCTGCCCGCCGCCTCGCTGGCGGTGCCCGAACGACTGTTTGATTCGGCGCGCGCCGTGCGCGTCGACCCGGCGCTCACCGTGCTCGTGCGCCAGATCGCTGCACGCGCAACGCTTGCGCAGCAAGACGCCGCTTCCGACCTGCGCGTGCGACGCTTCCATTGGGACGCTTCGGCACGTCTGTGCGCTGCCGTGATCGCGCAAAGCGGCATCGCTGACGATGCAAAGTTCACGGCTGCGGCCGGGCTCGATTTCGCGCGCATCGACCGCTGGTTGCGCGCACACCTCTCCGAACCGCTGCGTATCGCCGATCTCGCCGCGCATTGCGGCTTTGGCATGCGGCGCTTTCATCAGCTTTTTATCGAGGCATTCGGCGAGACGCCGCATCGCTATCTGCAACGTCTGCGGCTCGACACTTCGCTCGCGCTGCTTGCGGACCCGCGCCGCTCGCTCACACAGATCGCGCTGGAAGTGGGCTTCGGCGATCAGAGCGCCTATACCCACGCCTTTACGCGCCGCTTTGGGCTTGCGCCCGGACAGTGGCGCGCCGTGCCCTCGCACTGAGCGCAAGCAGCGCGCAGGCAACGCACGCGGCGCCGCTCATTCGAAGCGATATTCCCACTGCGCCTGCGCGCCCACGGCGAGCTGCCTGCCCGCGCCGCTCACCACGATCGCGTTCTGCCCGAAGGTCAGACCACCCTCCACGCGCGCGTCGGCGCGAAACGTCTGCAAGGTGTCGAGCGGCTCGCTCGGCCATTGCGCGTCGTGTTTGCCCGTCTGTTGATCGATGGTCGTGATCGGGCAACGCGAGCAAGGCTTGACGAAGCGCAGCACGACTTCGTCATGGCCCGCATCGCCTTCAATGGAAAGCGTATCGATAAAGTCTTCTTCGAACGCCTCACCCGCGTCGGCCACGACGATATTCGGACGAAACCGGCTCATTGGCACGGGCGATGCACCCTTTGCCGCCAGGCGCTCGTTGAGTTCCGCCAGCGACGATTCGCTCGTGACGAGGATCGGATAACCATCGGCGAATTGCGTGGGGACGTCTTCGTCCAGCGTCCACTTTTTGCTCGCCAGGCGCGTGACGTCCTGCGCGAAACGCACGAGACGCACCGGCACGCCCAGCGCGCGCGTGAACCAGTGCGCGGCCTGGTCGCCTTCGTCAAGCGCATCGAAGGTGTCCTTCCAGACCGTCACGCTCACGCGCGCTTCGTCGCCGCGCGGCTGGAACGGCAGCAATAGCGGCGCATCGATGCCATCCATCGTGAGTCGCACGCCGTCCTCCACGAAGGCCGGCACGATGCGCGCCATCGCCGCGTACTCGCGCTGCGAGACGAAGCGACCCGTTGCGTCCACAACCATCCAGTGCCGGTCCCAGCTCAGCCCTTGCGTATCGAGCTTCGCGCGATCGAGCGCGATGGCGCCGCACGACTTCACCGGATAGACGAACAGACCACGAATCACCGCCATGATGCACTCACTCCAGAAATAGAAAATGGCCTGAAACAAGGGCTTTTATTGCACACCGTCGAGCCCGCGAGCAAGATCTTTGCGCAGGTCCTGCGGATCTTCGAGACCCACCGCCAGCCGGATCAGCCCTTCGGTAATGCCCGCTTGCGCGCGCACCTCCGGCGCGAGACGGCCGTGCGTGGTGGTGGCCGGATGCGTGATGGTCGTGCGCGTATCGCCGAGATTGCCGGTGATCGAGCAGACCTTCGTGTGGTCAATCACTCGCCACGCGTTCGCGCGCTGCGCCTCGGGCGTCTCGCCCTTCAATTCGAACGAGACGATCGCGCCGCCCTTCTTCTGCTGGCGCATCGCCAGCGCGTGCTGCGGATGCGATTCGAGACCGGGATAGTGGACGCGCTTCACGGCCGGATGCGCTTCGAGCCAGCGCGCGATTTCCAGCGCGTTATCCGATTGTTTTTCCACGCGCAGCGAGAGCGTTTCCATGCCCTTGAGCAGCACCCACGCGTTGAATGCGGAAAGCGTCGGCCCCGCGCTGCGCACGAACGGAAACACCTTTTCCTGGATGAACTGCTTCGAGCCCACCAGCGCGCCGCCCAGCACGCGGCCCTGTCCGTCGAGAAACTTGGTGGCCGAATGCATCACCACATCCGCGCCAAATTTCAGCGGCTGTTGCAGCGCCGGGCTGCAAAAGCAGTTATCGACGACGAACAGCGCGCCCGCCGCTTTGGCGATCTTGCTGACCGCGGCGATATCGGCGATCTCGGTAAGCGGGTTCGAGGGTGTTTCGAGAAAAAACAGCTTTGTTTCAGGGCGCACGGCCTGCTGCCACGCGTCGAGATCGTGCGGATCGACGAAGGTGGTGGTGATGCCGAAACGCGGAAAAATCTGCGAAAACATCCCGAGCGTCGAGCCGAACAGACTGCGCGAGCTGACGATGTGATCGCCCTGCTGCAAGCTGGACATCACCACCGACATGATCGCCGCCATCCCCGAAGCCGTGGCCATGCAGGCTTCGCCGCCTTCGAGCGCGGCCAGCCGGTCCTGGAACATGGTGACGGTGGGATTGGTGAAACGCGCGTACGTGTAGCCGGTTTCCGAATTCGCGAAGCGTTCGGCCGCTTCGGCGGCGCTGCCGAAACAGAAGCTCGACGTCAGATAGAGCGCTTCCGAATGCTCGTTGAATTCGCTGCGCAGCGTGCCCGAGCGCACGGCCAGGGTGTCGAAGTTAAAGGTGTCGTCCATCTTGGTGTTCTCCGTGTCCTCAGCCATCATGCGTCAATTCAGTACGCTCAGGCGCAAAAAAGCCCGCTTTTGCGCTGGCAGAAAGCGGGCTTTCGAAATCGGCAGGAACGCGAGCAACGCGCCCGCGTTCGCCGGGGCATCACTCCACCGACAGTTGCAGGTGCAGTTGCGAACGCGTGCCGCCGTCCTGTGCATCGCTCGCAGCGTCGCGATCCGACTGCGATTGCGGTGCGAGACGTGCAGCCTCGATGTTATCGAGGTAGGCGCTGGTGATATCGCCGGTGATGTAGTCGCCGTCGAAGCACGAAGCCTCGAAGTCGCCCAGTTCCGGGTTGATATCGCGCACGGCCCTCTTGAGCGCGTCCACGTCCTGATAGACGAGGTAATCCGCGCCGATGATGCGCGCGACTTCTTCATCCGAGCGGCCATGCGCGACCAGTTCGCCACGCGTGGGCATGTCGATGCCGTACACGTTCGGGAATTTCACCGGCGGCGCGGCCGAGGCGAAGATCACCTTGGTGGCGCCCGCATCGCGCGCCATCTGCACGATTTCCTGCGAGGTGGTGCCGCGCACGATGGAGTCGTCGATGATCAGGACGTTCTTGCCCTTGAACTCGATGCCCATGGCGTTGAGCTTCTGGCGCACCGACTTCTTGCGCATCGCCTGGCCCGGCATGATGAAGGTGCGGCCCACGTAACGGTTCTTGAAGAAGCCTTCGCGGTATTCCACGCCCAGCTTGTTCGCCACCTGCATCGCCGCGGGACGCGACGAATCGGGGATCGGCATGACCACGTCGATCTTCACGTCGGGCAGTTCGCGCTGGATCTTCTCGGCGAGATAGTCGCCCATGCGCAGACGCGCGTTGTAGACCGGCACGCCGTCGAGCACAGAATCCGGACGCGCGAGGTACACGAGTTCGAAGATGCAGGGGTTGAGCCTGGGTGCCGTGGCGCACTGCTGCGCGTGGAACTTGCCTTCGAAGTCGATGAAGATCGCTTCGCCCGGACGCACGTCGCGCACGAACTCGAAACCGATGCCTTCGAGCGCCACCGATTCCGACGCCAGCATCCATTCCGTGCCTTCCGGCGTTTCGTTCTTGCCGATGCACAGCGGACGAATGCCGAACGGGTCGCGGAACGCCAGCAGACCGTGGCCGGCGATCAGCGAAACAATCGCGTACGAGCCGCGCAGACGGCGGTGCACACCCGACACCGCCGTGAAGAGCGTGGCCGGATCGAGTTCAAGACCCGTGGTGGCGAGCTGTACTTCGTGCGCGAGCACGTTGAGCAGCACTTCGGTGTCGGAGTTGGTGTTCACGTGGCGGCGATCCACGCGGAACATCTCTTCCTTGAGTTGTTGCCAGTTCGTGAGATTGCCGTTGTGAGCGAGCACGATGCCGAACGGCGCGTTCACGTAGAACGGCTGGGCTTCTTCTTCGCTCGACGCCGAGCCGGCGGTCGGGTAACGCACCTGGCCGATGCCGCTGGTGCCAGGCAGGCTACGCATGTTGCGCGTACGGAACACGTCGCGCACCATGCCGTTGGCCTTGTGCATATGGAACGTGCTGCCGTTCGCGGTGGCGATGCCGGCCGCGTCCTGACCACGATGCTGCAGGAGCAGCAGCGCGTCATAGAGGAGCTGGTTGACGGGAGAACGGGAAACTACGCCTACGATGCCGCACATGGCAGGTCCTTCAAAAAAGCGAAATCGGTAACGACGCGGTGACGGCGGCCGGCAGAGCCGGCGCGAAGCGCCGCGAAGGGGCAGAACTTGTCTTCGGGCCGGGCCTGCGTCACGCGATCAGCTTCTGATCAGACGTGAACGTAGGACGCGAGCGTCTCGGGCAACAGCGGTTTCAGTTCGTGCACGCCCTGCTCGGCATATGGCCGCAGCAGCGCCTTGCGCCAGAAGTCCTGCTGGGGCAGCTCGGTCAGTCCTGCGAGGACGACGAGAATCAGCACCAGCACGACGCCTCGCGCGAGCCCGAACAACATCCCTAGCGAGCGATCCACGCCCGACAGGCCGCTCACCTGCACCACCCGGCTGAGCACCGCATTACCCACGCCAGCGACCAGCACCACGGCGATCACGATCAGCGCGAAGGCAATCAGCCATTGCGTCAGCGCTCCGCCCGGCCAGTTGGCCGGAATGAAGGGCACCACGCGATCGACAAAGCGGCACCCCACGATGAACGCCGCGATCCAGCCGATCAGCCCGAAAATCTCGCCGATAAAGCCGCGCCACGCGCCTCGCAGCGCGGACAGACCAATCACTGCCATTACAGCGTAGTCGAAGGCCGTGAACATCGACGGCTTATTCGGCGTTGCCGTTCGAGCCGGACGCGAGGCCCGCGCCACGTACCTTCGCGATCGCCTCCGAGGCGGCCGCGCGGTCCGGGAACGGTCCCGCGCGCAACAGGGTGCGCGTGGAGCCGTCGGCATCCTTGCGTTGTTCGGTATATGCGGGTACGCCCGCCGCTTTCAACTTCGCCACCCAGCGATTGGCTGCGGCGTCGCTCGGGAACGCACCCAGCTGCACGGCAAAGCGCGCGCCAGGCGGCGTGGCGGGCGCGCCGTTGTCGCTGCGCTCGTTCGACGCGGTCGCGGTGGTCGCTTGAGCGGGTTTCGCAGCCGGCTGCGCGGGCTTCACGGCGGCCTTGGGCGCCTGGGCGGTTTGAGTCGATTGGGTTGCTTGCGACGCTTGAGCGGCCGGCGTCTGCGCCTGTGCGGCAGGCGCGGGTTTTGACGGCGCGGCTTGAGCCGATTGAGCCGATTTAGTCGATTGCGTGTTCTGGACGGGAGCCGCGCTGCTGGCGGCCGCCAGACCCGATGCACCAGGCGCCGCTTCCGGCGCGGCAGGATTATCGGGCGCGACGCCGGCTTGCGTGTCCTCGTCGTCATCGCGCGCGGCGTTCTTCGGCGCGGGATGGCTGGGGATGTCGATGGCGATGTCGTCGGTGACGGGCTTAGGATGCGAATCCAGCACCATCGGCAGGATCACGATGGCCGCCAGAACGAGCGCGATCGCGCCCACGAGGCGGCGGCGTGCGCGCTGCTTTTCCGGCAACGTGGGATCGAGGAGCATGGCCTCGGCATCGCGCGTGCGGTCCGGCCGGCGGCTGCGCCGCTCCACGCGCGTGTTCTGACTGCTCCGCCGGGTGGTGGAGCCCGCTTCGGCACCGCGTCGGCGGGGCGCGTCGTCTTTCTTGCCGAACGAGAAAATTCCCATGTATGGCTGCTTTTGGCCTGTGCGTGGCGGCTTGCAGGGTGCCGCGCGATCAGTGCTGCTGTGACTTCCGCCAGGCCATGACGCCGGCGACTGTCAGAAAACTCCCGAAAACAACGATTCTATCATTTTCGGTAGCTCGTTTTAGCGCATCTTGAAACGCCTCGGCGGGCGTTTCGTAGCGGGTGACGCTGCTGTCTTCGCCCTGTTCCACTCCGGCTTCACGCAGCACGTCTTCCAGTTCCTGCGCCGACGCCGCGCGCGGGCCCGGCAGGCCGGTCACGCACCAGTGGTCGATCTCGCCCTTCAGGTGGTTGATCACGCCCGCGACGTCCTTGTCGCGCATGGCGCCAAATACCGCGTACGTGTAGGGAAAATAGCCCATACTACCGAGATTTTGCCCCAACACCGCCGCTGCGTGCGGATTATGGCCGACGTCGAAAATGATCGCGGGCTTGCCCGGCAGCACCTGGAAGCGGCCCGGCAATTCGACATTGGCAAGGCCCAGACGGATGTCCTGCGCCGATACCGGCAGGCGGTCGCGCATCGATTCGAGCGCCGCCAGCGCCGCGGTCGTATTGATCAGCTGATTCGCGCCGCGCAGCGCCGGGTAGGCAAGCGCCGAACGGCGTTGCGTCGGGCCGACATAGCTCCATTGCTGACGTTCGTTGCCGGGTGCGCCTTCGTAGCGGAAATCGCGACCGAACAGCCACAGTTGCGCGCCGATCGCTTCTGCATGGTCGATCAGCGTTTGCGGCGGCTGCGGGTCCGAGCAGATCGCAGGCTTGCCCGCGCGGAAGATGCCGGCCTTCTCAAAGGCGATCTTCTCGCGCGTATCGCCGAGGTATTCGGTGTGATCGAGGTCGATGCTGGTGACCACGGCGCAATCGGCGTCGAGAATGTTCACCGCGTCCAGACGCCCGCCCAGACCCACTTCAAAGATCACCGCATCCAGCCCGCGCGAGGCGAACAGATGCATGATGGCGAGCGTGGTGAATTCGAAATACGTAAGCGACACCGGCGTGGCGAGCGAATTGCGCGCGGCTTCAACGGCCTCGAAGTGCGGCAGCAGATCGGCGTCGCTCGCCTGCTGGCCGTCGATGCGCGCACGCTCGTTGAACGACAGCAGATGCGGCGACGTATGGCAGCCGACGTGATAACCCGCCTTCAGCAGGATCGTTTCCAGAATCGCGCAGGTCGAGCCCTTCCCGTTGGTGCCGCCGACCGTGAAGATCGGGCAGGCGAACTGCAGATTCAATGCGTCCTTGACCTGGCTGATGCGGCCAAGGCCCATGTCGATGCCAACCGGATGCGCGGTTTCGAGATGCGTGAGCCACGCGTCGAGGGTGGGAAAGGTACTCATCGGGACGATTTCGGTTTAGCGGAAAGTGCAGCGGGACGGTGCGGCGCGCGAACAGATCAACGCCAGAACTCGGCATTATCGCGGAAATGACAACGCGCCGCTTGCTTTCGCTTGCGGCGCGTCTGACACGGCGCGGAATCATGAAGTTCCGCGCGTGATTTCACTACGGCGTGAGGCTGCGCTCAGGCAACCGCGTCGGCGGGCTGACGCTGCATGATCGCCATCAGCTGGGCGATTTCCTCGCGCAGCTTGCGGCGGTCGACGATCATGTCGATCGCGCCCTTCTGCAGCAGGAATTCCGAACGCTGGAAGCCTTCCGGCAGTTTCTCGCGCACCGTCTGCTCGATCACGCGCGGGCCGGCAAAGCCAATCAGCGCCTTCGGTTCGGCGATCACCACGTCGCCCAGGAACGCGAAACTTGCCGACACGCCGCCCATGGTCGGATCGGTCAGCACCGAGATAAACGGCAGTTTGGCTTCCGAGAGCTTGGTCAGCATGGCCGTGGTCTTGGCCATCTGCATGAGCGACAGCAAACTTTCCTGCATGCGCGCGCCGCCCGAAGCGGTGAAGCAGATGAACGGCACTTGCTGCTCGAGCGCGTTCTGCGCGCCGCGTGCGAAACGCTCGCCGACCACCGAACCCATCGAGCCGCCCATGAACGAGAACTCGAAGCAGGCGACCACGCAAGGTAGCGTGTGGATCGCGCCGCCCATGACGACCATGGCGTCGGTTTCGCCGGTGTCGTCCATGGCTTCCTTGATACGGTCCGGGTACTTGCGGCTGTCCTTGAACTTCAGCGCGTCGACCGGCACGATTTCCTGGCCGATTTCATAGCGGCCTTCCGGATCGAGCAGAGCATCCAGACGCTCGCGCGCATTGATGCGCATGTGGTGGTCGCACTTCGGGCAGACGTGGAGATTCGCTTCGACGTCGTTGCGGTACAGGACCGCTTCGCACTTGGGGCACTTGATCCACAGACCTTCCGGAATGCTCTTGCGGCTTTTCGGATCGGTTTGCTTGATCTTGGGCGGCAGCAGTTTATCGAGCCAGCTCATTGTTGTTTCTTCCTTCATCGTGATGCGCGGGCGCGGCGGCCGGGTTGATACGGCAGTCATTTCGACCGGGTTCCGACCCCGGCCGCGCATGGCGAAAACTGGATTTTACAGCAGTCTTATTGGGCGTTGGCCGAGACCGCATCCAGCGCCGCCCGAATGTCCGCCACAAACCGCGTGAGGGTATCCGCGGCGGTGTCGGGCGTGGCTTGCTGGAGCAACTGCACGATACGGCTGCCGATCACCACGCCATCGGACACTTCGGCCACGGCGGCGGCGGTTTGTGCGTCGCGGATACCGAAGCCCACGCCAACGGGCAGCGGCACGCGGGCCTTGATCGCCGGGATTTTACTCGCGATGCTCGCCACGTCCAGATTGGCCGCGCCCGTCACACCCTTGAGCGACACGTAATAGACGTAGCCACTGGCGATGCGGCCCACTGCGGCGATACGCTCGTCAGTCGAGGTGGGCGCGAGCAGGAAGATCGGGTCGATGTTGGCGGCCTTCATCTTTGCCGCGAATTGCGCCGATTCCTCGGGCGGATAATCGACCACCAGCACGCCGTCCACGCCCGCGTCCTGCGCAGCGGCCGCAAAGGCTTCGGCGCCGATGCGCTCGATCGGATTGGCGTAGCCCATCAGCACCACGGGCGTTTCGTTGTCCGTTTCGCGAAAGCGCTTGACGTCGGCCAGCACGCTCTTGAGCGTGACGCCCCTGGCGAGCGCGCGCTCGGACGACTGCTGGATCACCGGGCCGTCGGCCATCGGGTCGGAGAACGGCACACCCAGTTCGATCACGTCCGCGCCGCCAGCAGCGAGCGCATGCATGAACTCGACGGTGCGGACCGGATCGGGGTCGCCTGCCGTCATGAACGGGATCAGGGCTTTCTTGCCGGAGGCGGCGAGCGCCTCGAATTTGCTCTTGATGCGGGACATTTCAGGGTCCTCAGATTCGATTGCTACTGCGCGTCGGTCTCTGTTGCCGACAACACGTGGCGAACAAGCGACCAACAAGCGACGAACAAGCGGCGGCGACGCCTCAGGCGTCCGCCGCAACGCTCGCGAGGGCCGAAGGTGTGGCTTCCGCGGCCAGACTCACGCGTTCGCGCGCGATCGCACAGTAACTTTCATTGATTTCATAGCCGACGAATTCGCGCTTCTGACGCGCGCAGGCGACTGCCGTGGTGCCGCTGCCCATGAACGGGTCCAGCACGCGGCCGCCCGGCGGGCAGCTCGCGAGCACCATACGCTCGACGATTTCCAGGGGCTTCTGGGTCGGATGATCGACGCGTTCCGCGTGCTGGCGATGCAGCCGCGAAACCGACCAGACGTCCTTGGGGTTGTAGCCGAGCTCCAGCCACTTGCTGCCTTCAAACAACTTGCGCGAACGCGCCTTCTTCGTGGCGGCATCGTACGGGATGCGGACGGGATCGAGATCGAAGTAATAATCCTTCGACACCGCGAAGAAACCGATATTGTCATGCACCGAGGTAAAGCGGCGAGTCGTGCCGCCCATGCTGGGAACGCGACGATCCCAGACGATCTCGTTAATCATCGTCATTTTCGACTTCAGATAGACGAAAATCTCAGGCGCATACTGCCAGGTGCAAAACACGTAGAGCGAGCCGCTGGCTTTCAGTTTGGGAATTGCCAGATCGAGCCACTCGTAGGTCCAGGAGAGAAAGTTCTCGCCCGAACGCATGTCGGAGTCATTGCCGTAGTCCTTGCCGAGCCCATAAGGCGGATCGGCGACGATCAGGTCGATCGAGGCATCGGGCAAATTCGCCGCATCGGTCAGGAAATCGCGGTTCAAGAGCCGGATTGTGTCGGGCACCGTGGGCAGCACAGGTAACGCAAGCGCGCCCGCCGCCACGTCTTGTGCGGCGGGAATGCTCACAGTTTCACTCACGGGGGCCGGCATTCCCGGCTCGTCGAACTCGTCACGCATCGGTCGTATCGCTCCGGGCGCTCAGAACTGGATGCCCGATCGCTCGGCGACAGTGTGCATGTCCTTGTCGCCGCGGCCAGACAAGTTCACCAGCAGAACCTTGTCCTTGGGCAGCGTCGGCGCGAGCTTCGCCGCGTACGCGAGCGCATGGCTCGATTCGAGCGCGGGAATGATGCCTTCGATACGGCAGCAGTCGTGGAACGCCTTGAGCGCTTCCTCGTCGTCGACGGTGACGTACTGCGCGCGGCCGCTGTCCTTGAGCCATGCGTGTTCGGGACCGACGCCCGGATAGTCGAGGCCCGCCGACACCGAATGCGTTTCGATGATCTGGCCGTTCTCGTCCTGCAGCAGATACGTGCGGTTGCCGTGCAGCACGCCCGGCGTGCCGGCCGCCAGCGAGGCGGCGTGACGGCCTGTCTCCATGCCGTCGCCGGCCGGTTCAACACCGATCAATTGCACCGAACTATCGTCGATATACGGGTAAAAGATGCCCATCGCGTTCGAACCGCCGCCCACGCAGGCGATCACGGCATCCGGTTGACGACCCGTGATTTCGGGCATCTGTACGCGGCATTCGTCGCCGATCACGCGCTGGAAGTCGCGCACCATCATGGGGTACGGGTGCGGGCCCGCCACCGTGCCGATGATGTAGAAGGTGTTTTCGACGTTGGTGACCCAGTCGCGCATCGCTTCGTTGAGCGCGTCCTTGAGCGTGCGCGAGCCGGATTCGACCGGCACCACCGTCGCGCCCAGCAGTTTCATGCGGTAGACGTTGGCGGCCTGGCGGCGCACGTCTTCCACACCCATGTAGACGACGCATTCCATGCCGAAGCGCGCGGCAATGGTGGCCGTGGCCACGCCGTGCTGGCCCGCGCCGGTTTCCGCGATCACGCGCGGCTTGCCCATGCGGCGGGCGAGCAGCGCCTGACCGATCACGTTGTTGATCTTGTGGGCGCCCGTATGGTTCAGGTCTTCGCGCTTGAGATAGATCTGCGCGCCGCCCACCATTTCGCTCCAGCGCTGCGCGTGATAGATCGGCGACGGACGGCCGACAAAATGCTTCAACTCGCGCTGATATTCAGCGACGAATTCGGGATCGTCCTTGAACTTCGCGTAAGCCACGCGCAGTTCCTCGATCGCCTGCATCAGGGTTTCGGCAGCAAACACGCCGCCATATTGGCCGAAATGGCCACGTTCATCTGGCAAATTGTACATAAGTCACTCGCTCGGCCAACCGCGCATCCTGCTGTGTGCAAGGGCTGGTTGACCCAAGAATTTATCCCGCGTCCGCTTCGCGCACCGCGCGTACGAACGCCGCCATACGGGCGTGATCCTTCACGCCCTTCGCGCCCGGAACTTCGATGCCACTGGAGACATCGACAGCGAACGGACGCACCTGGCGAATCGCATCACCGACGTTTTGCGCGTTCAAGCCACCACTCAAAACGGCCTGACGCGCGAGCCCTGCGGGGATAAGTGACCAATCGAAGACCTTCCCGCCACCGCCGTAACCATCGACATGGGTGTCGAACAGCAGGCCGCTGGCTGATGAATAACTATTCGCCGATTCTATCAAATCGGCCCGTTGAGTATCCGCCGCCACTCGCAGCGCCCGCAACCAGGGCAAACCGGCAACGGCCGCCAGCGCCTCGCACTGGCGCGGCGTCTCGTCGCCGTGGAACTGCAAAAGCGTGAGCGAGACGTTGCTGGCGACTTCGCTGATCCATTGCGGCGTGGCGTTCACGAACAGCCCGACCACCGAAACGAACGGCGGAATATCGTGCGTCAGCTCGACGGCCTGCGCCACGCTCACCGAGCGTGCGCTGGGCGGGTAGAACACGAGGCCGATGGCGTCCGCGCCGAGGTCGATCGCGTGCGCGACCGCTTCGGGCGTCGAAAGCCCACAGAGCTTGATGCGGGTACGATGCCCGGCGACGGTTTGCTCGGCTGACGTCATGGCTGGCGACTCGAATTTATCGGGTTGATTCGTGTTGATTGATAGCGCAATCAGGGAAATTCGGCGCAACTAGCGGGCACATAGCCACGCAAAGGCGCCAAATCGCGTATCAGGCTGGCTCGACCGCCCAGACCGTGCTCCACGGCACGCTGGCCGTATGCGCAGCGGGAACGGCGAACTCGTCAGGATAACCTACCTGGGCGAGATACAGGCCGTCGGGCATGAAGGTCGGCGCGGCCTTGCCGCGATCGAGCCCCGCCAGCACTTCGGCCATCCACGCCGCCGGATAGCGCCCACGCCCTACCGCCACGAGGCAACCCATCAGGTTGCGCACCATGTGATGCAGGAAGGCGTTGGCGCGAAAGCGAAAGTGGATGAAATCGCCCTGCGGCCGGATATCGATCTGGTAGAGATGCTTGACCGGCGTTTTCGACTGGCACTCCGACGACCGGAACGCCGAAAAGTCATGCTCTCCGATCAGACATTGAGCGGCCTCGCGCATCGCATCGACGTCGAGCGGCGTGTGGATCCACCCCGCGCGGCCCGACAGCATCGGCGAACGCACCGGGTTCACGTAGAGCACGTAGTAATAGGTGCGCTCGAAGGCCGCGAAGCGCGCGTGGAACGCGTCGGGCATCGGCTTGGCCCATTGCACTGCGACCGTCGAGGGCAGAAAGGCGTTGGTGCCGCGCACCCACGAAAACGGCGTGCGGTCGAGATCGGTATCGAAATGGACGACCTGACCGAGGCCATGCACGCCCGTGTCGGTGCGCCCCGCCACCACCGTGGACAAGGGCACGGTGGCGAACTCGCGCAGGGCGCGTTCGAGCGCATCCTGCACGGTCTTGCCGTGCGGCTGCGATTGCCAGCCGCAGAACGCGGCCCCGTCGTACTGGACTCCTAGCGCGATACGCATACGTCAGGCGGCGCTCAGGACAGCGGCGAGAGCGTGGACAGCAGCGCCTGCGCATCGGCGCGCGTGGCGTGGTCGTTCGACTCGATCACTTCGTTGATGAGCGCGCGCGCGCCGGCGAGATCGCCCAGCTCGATGTATTCATACGCGAGGTCGAGCTTGTTGCGCGCGATGCGGGCGAGCTGCTCGGGCGTGAAGACCGGCAGCGGCTCGGCGGAATCGGGCGGCAGGTTCAGATCGAAGTCGAGCGAGAGCGTGCCGAAACGCGGTGTGCCCATTGGCGGCGCGCCGACCGGCGACGTGCCCATGGCGGCGCCCAGGCCCGCGATCGAGCCAAAGCCGGCCGTGCCGGCTTCGATGGCCTTCCCGACCGGCGGTGCGGGCGGTTCGGCAAACGGCAGCGACTGGCGCGCAATCGCCCCGGGCGTGGCGACTGGCGCAATGGGCGGGGCAAAGTTCGGCATGCTGCCGGTCTGCGGGAATTCGGGCACGTCGACGCGCGGCGGCAGCGGCATGTCGAGGCTGCCAAGTGCGTCTACTGCGGACTTCGGAAACTCTTTCGGTACTTCCAGTTGGGCCATTTCTTGTTCTTGGGGGACTACGGGTACATCCGGGACTACGGGTGCGGCATGCTGCGCTTCGGCGGCGGGTTCGAGCGGCGCGGCGGGCTCGACGGAAGCGGACGTCGGCTCGGGTTCCGCGGCTGCGTGCGATCCGGCTTGCCGGAGCGACGCTTCGAGCTCGTCGCCCGGCATCGCCAGCTCGATCGAGCGCGGTTCCGCGCCGATTGCGGGAGGCACGGCGGCCGGCAGTTGCGGTTCGTCGCTGTGCCGGGCGGTTTCGGTTTGCGCGTGCCTTTCTGCTTCGCCCTCGGCTTCTGATTCGGCTTCTGCTTCGGCTTCGGTCTCGCGTGCCAGTTCGTCGGCTTCGCCAACCGTGCGCTGGCTGGTGGCGCCGTCGATCGGCAGCGCCGATGCGCCCAGCTCCCCAGCGGCGGCCAGGCTCGCGGCGTCCGTTGCATCGGCCAGCGATTGCGGCTCGCCCGCTTCGACGCCCTGCGGATGGATACCGTGTTCGGTGCGGTCGGCGTGAAGCTCTGCCGGACCGTCAGCCGTTTCGGCGTGCGGCGGTTCGAACAGCGTCGGCGGCAGCGCGTCCGCGCCGAGTTCCGCCGCGGCGGAAAGGCTCGCGGCATCGGCGGCGTGGTCGAATCCGGCGTCGTGATGCGGCGCTTCGGCAGACGGCGTCGGCGCTGCACGCAGTACCGTGGCGTTGTCCTGCTCGGCGTCCTCGTGATCTTGCTCGGCGGCTTCGTGCGCCACGGCGTGCGCAGCCGGTGCATCGGCTTTGGCCAACGGAGCGGCCTTGCGGCGCTTGCGCGTGAACAGACGCACGATCAGGGCGACAAAAGCCAGCAGAACCGCCGCGACGACGGCCCAGGTGATCGGCAAGACTTCAGGCTGCGCGTCGTTCGCGCCCGCCGCTGCGCCTGCCGTCGCGCCGCTGTTCGCGCCCGCCGGGGCAGCGCCTGCGACCTGCGCCGGCTTGGCGCCATGGTGCTGGAGCGCCATCAGCACGCGATTCTTGAGCGCGAGCAATTGCTGAAGGCTGGAAACCTTGACCTGCGCGGGCGTGGCGGAGGCCGATGCCGCGCTGGACGGCGCGACCTGAACCGCCCCGCTCCACGAATGCGCGTCGCTCGCCTGCGCTGCGGCGGCGGGCGCGCTCGCGCCAGTCGTAGCCGATGCCGATGCCGATGCGGCGATGGTCGCGCTCGCTGCCGCTTCGGGCATGGAGGCGCTCGCCGCACCGCTCGTCGCGACTGCCGCGTTCGCCGTCGCCACAGCCGATGCCGCAGCGGCACTGGCTTCCGGAACCGTCGATGAAGCCGCAGCCGCCACCGGCGCGGAAACCGGCGTCACGCCCGACGCCCCGCTCGCCATATCCGGCGTGCCCGGCACGTCCAGCGTCGCGCCCACTTTCAGGCGGCTGGGGTCGTGCTTCATGAACGAGTTGGGATTGGCGTCGAACAGCGCCTGGCTCGCGCGCGCGAGCGTCGTCTTGTCGTGCGACTGGGTCACGTCGACGGCGACGTCATGCAGCGACTGCCCCGGATGCACGGTGTACTGGCCGATCACCGGCAGCGCGGGCGCCGCAGCGGAAGCGCCCGAAGCGGCACCAGCGGTTGCAGCGGCGCTCGAAGCCTGCGCGGTTGCGGCGCTCGCCCCAGTAGCGGCCTGAGCCGCACCGGCAAACGCCAGCACCGCCGCAGCGGCGGCAGCCTGCATGGCGCGTCGCGCCTGCGTGTTTTGGATGCTCCGGTCAGCGGAAGCAGAGTCAAGTCGAACGGTCATCAGTTGCCCTGGCACGCCGCTCGCGCGGCGGTCGATCAAACGGGAATTCATTGGGGTCGGGCTCGCTGGCCAAGCGCGAAGGCCGCGAAAAATAAAAAAGCGCCGCGACTGGCGCGGCGCTTTTTGCCTGTCTACGCGTCATTAGCCGCGTAGTTTAAATGATTCACTTGTCCAGCAGAATCCGCAGCATGCGCCGCAGCGGCTCAGCCGCGCCCCACAGCAGCTGGTCGCCGACCGTGAAGGCCGACAGATACTCGCCTCCCATCGCCAGCTTGCGCAGGCGGCCGACCGGCACCGACAGCGTGCCGGTGACGTTGGCCGGCGACAGATCGCGCATCGACGCTTCACGCTCGTTCGGCACGACCTTGACCCAGTCGTTGGCCGAAGCGAGGATGCCGTTGATTTCGTCGAGCGGCACATCCTTGTTCAGCTTGATGGTGAGCGCCTGCGAGTGGCAGCGCATCGCGCCGATACGCACGCACAGACCGTCGACCGGGATCGAACCCGGCTGGCCCATGGCCGGCTTGCCGAGGATCTTGTTGGTTTCCGCGCCGCCCTTCCACTCTTCCTTCGACATGCCGTTGCCGAGATCCTTGTCGATCCACGGAATCAGCGAGCCTGCGAGCGGCACGCCGAAGTTCTGCGTGGGCATGGCATCGCTGTTCATGGTGGCCAGCACCTTGCGGTCGATGTCGAGAATCGCCGACGACGGGCTCGCGAGATCAGTCGCGACGGCGGCATTCAGCGCGCCCATCTGCGAGAGCAGTTCGCGCATGTTCTGCGCGCCCGCGCCCGACGCCGCCTGGTAGGTCATGGCCGTCATCCAGTCGACGAGGCCTTCGCGGAACAGGCCGCCCAGCGCCATCAGCATCAGGCTGACCGTGCAGTTGCCGCCGATAAAATCTTTCTGACCCTTGACCAGTGCGTCCTTGATGACGTCGAGGTTAACCGGGTCGAGAATGATGACCGCGTCGTCCTTCATGCGCAGCGACGAAGCCGCGTCGATCCAGTAGCCGGTCCAGCCCGCCGCGCGCAGTTTCGGATACACCTCGTTGGTGTAATCGCCGCCTTGGGCAGTGATGATGATGTCGCATTTCTTGAGCTCGTCTACGCTATTCGCGTCCTTGAGCTTCGTCTCGTTTTTGGCGTACGACGGAGCCGCGCCGCCTGCATTGCTGGTGCTGAAAAACACCGGTTCGATCAGGTCGAAATCACGTTCTTCCTGCATGCGCTGCATCAGCACGCTGCCGACCATGCCGCGCCAACCTACGAGACCTACGTTCATGACTAACCCTTGATTTGGACACTTCCCCGCTTCGCTCGCCCGGCGTGGCCGCGCGGGGAAGATGAGCGGGCACGACGAGCGATCAACGCGTGATGATCGTTTTCGTAATGGTTTTCGTGCTGATGGCGAGCGAAATCGCACGGGCCGTTTTTTCGCCGTGGATGTTCGTCATAATCGTGATCGGGGAGATCGTCGCCATCGAAGCAATATACACGAAACAGTTAATTTGCGCGGCAAAAACCGCACTTTCCGCTATGTAGCGCACCGCTTGAACGGGCGCGAAACAAAAAGGGCACGCCATCGAAGGCATGCCCTTTCATCCTGCATTAAAGCGCCGCGATCACGGCGTCGCCCATCTCCACCGTGCCAACCCTCTTGCAGTCCGGCGTGACGATGTCGGCGGTGCGGTAGCCTTGCTCAAGCACCTTCTTCACCGCGGTTTCGATGCGGTCAGCCTGCTCTTCGCGGCCAAGCGAGTAACGCAGCATCATCGCGGCCGAGAGAATCGTGGCCAGCGGATTGGCGATGCCCTTGCCCGCGATATCCGGCGCCGAACCGTGCGACGGCTCGTACAGCCCCTTGTTGTTCTTGTCGAGCGAGGCCGACGGCAGCATGCCGATCGAGCCCGTGAGCATCGCGGCTTCGTCCGAGAGGATGTCGCCGAACATATTGCCCGTGACCACCACGTCGAACGCCTTCGGCGCCTTCACCAGCTGCATCGCCGCGTTGTCCACGTACATGTGCGAGAGCTCGACGTCCGGATATTCCTTCGAGACATCGATCATGATGTCCCTCCAGAACTGCGACGTTTCCAGCACGTTGGCCTTGTCGACCGAAGTCAGCTTCTTCTGGCGCTTTTGCGCGGCCTGGAACGCGACGTGAGCGATGCGGCGCACTTCGGGTTCCGCATAGCGCATCGTGTCGAAACCTTCACGCGCGCCCTTGAACAGACCGTCCGGCGATTCGCGCAGACCGCGCGGCTGACCGAAGTAAATATCGCCGTTCAGTTCGCGCACGATCAGGATGTCGAGGCCCGAGACGATTTCGGCTTTAAGCGACGACGCACCCGTGAGTTGCGGATAGCAGATCGCCGGGCGGAAGTTGGCGAACAGTTCGAGGTGCTTGCGCAGACCCAGAATCGCCTGCTCCGGGCGCAGCGCGCGTTCGAGCGAGTCGTACTTCCAGTCGCCCACCGCGCCGAACAGGATCGCATCGGCGGACTTCGCCAGTGCGAGCGTCGCCTCCGGCAGCGGATGGCCGCTCGCCTCGTAACCCGCGCCGCCGACGGGCGCCTCTTCCAGCTCGAACTTTTCGTCGAGCGCGTTGAGCACCTTGACGGCTTCCTTGACGATCTCGGGACCGATGCCGTCGCCCGGCAGCACTGCAATCTTCATCCTGATGTTCCTCGCTGAATATGTACTTAGATGACGCGGTTGTTCAGCCACGGCTGGCGCGCGAGGCGCTCGGCCTCGAACTGGCGGATCTTGTCGGCGTGACGCAGCGTGAGGGCGATATCGTCAAAACCGTTCAAGAGGCAGTAGCGGCGGAACGCGGCCACTTCGAACGGATACGACTTCGCGCCGTCCGTTGTGCGCACAACCTGTTGCTCCAGATCGATCGTCAGTTCGAAACCGTTGAAGGCATACGTTTCGTTGAACAGATGATCGACATCCGCTTCGGACAGCACGATCGGCAGCAGGCCGTTCTTGAAGCAGTTGTTATAGAAAATGTCGGCGAAGCTCGGCGCGATGATCGCGCGGAAGCCGTACTGGTCGAGCGCCCACGGTGCGTGCTCGCGCGAGCTGCCGCAGCCGAAGTTCTTGCGCGTGAGCAGCACCGAAGCGCCTTGATAACGCGGCTGGTTCAGCACGAAGTCCGGGTTGAGCGGGCGCTTCGAGTTGTCCTGACCCGGCTCGCCGTGGTCGAGGTAACGCCATTCGTCGAAGGCGTTCGGGCCGAAGCCGGTGCGCTTGATCGACTTGAGGAACTGCTTCGGAATGATCGCGTCCGTGTCGACGTTTTCGCGATCGAGCGGCGCTACGAGGCCGGTATGTACGACAAATTTTTCCATGATTCGTGGCCTCAACCGAGCTTGCGAATATCGACGAAATGGCCTTCGATGGCCGCTGCGGCCGCCATGGCCGGGCTCACCAGGTGCGTGCGTCCGCCCGCGCCCTGACGGCCTTCGAAATTGCGGTTCGAAGTGGACGCGCAACGCTCGCCCGGCTCCAGACGGTCGGCGTTCATGGCCAGACACATCGAGCAACCCGGCTCGCGCCACTCGAAGCCCGCTTCCGTGAACACCTTGTCGAGACCTTCGCGTTCGGCTTGCGCCTTCACCAGACCCGAACCCGGCACGACCATCGCCAGACGCACGTTGGCAGCCACGCGGCGGCCCAGTTTCTTCACCACATAAGCAGCCGAGCGCAGGTCTTCGATACGCGCGTTGGTGCACGAACCGATGAAGATCTTGTCCGGCTTGATCGATTCGATCGGCATGTTCGGTTCGAGCGCCATGTACTGCAGCGCGCGTTCCATCGCATCGCGCTTGACCGGGTCTTTTTCGCGCTCGGGATCGGGCACGCGGCCATCGATCGAGACGACCATTTCCGGCGAGGTGCCCCACGTCACTTGCGGCACGATGTCGGCAGCCGTGAGTTCGACCACGCGGTCGAAATGCGCGCCTTCGTCCGTGCGGAACTGCTTCCAGTATTCGACGGCCTGATCCCACTGAGCGCCTTGCGGCGAGAACGGGCGGTTCTTCAGGTATTCGATCGTGGTGTCGTCCACGGCGACCATGCCGGCGCGCGCGCCGCCTTCGATCGCCATGTTGCAGACCGTCATGCGGCCTTCCATCGTCAGGCCCCGAATCATCGAGCCGCCGAATTCCATGGCGTAACCCGTGCCGCCCGCCGTGCCGATCTTGCCGATGATGGCCAGCACGATGTCCTTGGCGGTGCAGCCGCGCGGCAGCGTGCCTTCCACCTTGACGAGCATGTTCTTGCTTTTTTTTTGCAGCAGCGTTTGCGTGGCCAGCACGTGCTCGACTTCCGAGGTGCCGATGCCGTGCGCGAGCGCGCCGAACGCGCCGTGCGTGGACGTATGCGAGTCGCCGCAGACGATCGTCATGCCCGGCAGCGTCGCGCCCTGTTCCGGACCGACGATGTGCACGATGCCCTGACGCTGGTCGCTCATCTTGAACTGCGTGATGCCGAAGGCGTCGCAGTTCGTGTCGAGCGTATCCACCTGCAGCTTCGAGACCGGATCGGCGATACCGTGGCTGCGATCCGTGGTGGGCACGTTGTGGTCCGAAACGGCCAGGTTCGCGCTGATGCGCCAAACCGGACGCTCATGCATTTTCAGGCCTTCGAAAGCCTGCGGACTGGTGACTTCGTGCAGCAGATGACGGTCGATATAAAGGATCGTCGTGCCGTCGTCTTCCGTGTGGACCACATGGGTGTCCCACAATTTGTCGTAGAGCGTCTTTGCCATGATATGCGGGGATAAATTGACTGCGGGGAGGCTTACGTTGTGAATCGATTATGCCACGCGAAAACCGCATCCCGCACCCCGTCTGGCCAAAAAAACCGATAAAAAACAGGGAGTTGGGTGGTAGTAACGATACCTGTATCGAAGTTACCCGGCGTGCGCCGCACGCCGTTTTGCGCGTGCGTATTCGTCGGCAATAAACCAAAGCCTTTGTTTTTCCGATGTTTTTTTGCGCGGGCCAAAATCGAAACCGAGCACATATTCGAATGGAAAGTGCCCTGTTGGGCACGCCGATTGCGAGATGTGCGCCGCCGCACAAGCGTACAAATCCGGCTTTTGTCACACTGGACAGGTACCGGATACGAACCACCCGCGGCACGATCAGGCAATTCTGGAGGCCTCATGCCATTCGCAACCCGTTCGCCCCGCAGCGCGCTCACCTGGGCCGCCGCGTACAAGACAACAATCACAACAAGCCAAAATCAGGGGCGGCGCCCGCAGATCCGCTTTGGCGCGCGCGCCGCGCGTCAATCGTCGATCGCCGTGGCGGCCACCGCCTGTGCGCTGGCGGCCTTCGCGCCGCGCGCGCACGCCCAGACGCCCTCGCCGCTGGGCGAATGGCAATACTCGGCGGGCATTCCGCTGGAAAAGCTCTATCAGCCCGATCGCCCCAACTTCGAAGCGCGTCTTGGCATAGGCTCGACCTTCGAGCCGCGCTACGACGGCTCCGACCGCTATCACATGATGGCCGGCCCCAGCATCGACCTGCGCTACAAGGACATCCTGTTCGGATCGACGGGCGAAGGCTTTGGCGTGAATTTCCTGCAAGGCCCGAACTGGCGCATGAGCGTCGCCGCAGCTTATGACCTCGGGCGGCGCGGCCACGACGATCCTTCGCGCCTGAACGGCTTGGGCAATATCAATCCCGCGCCGCTCATGAAAATCGCCGGCGAATACGTGGTATCGAAGGATTTCCCGCTGGTGGTGCGCGCGGCCTTCACGCGCAGCTTCGGCGGCTCGAACGGCTGGACCGCCGATCTCGGCACCTACATGCCGCTGCCTGGCAGCAGCAAGACCTTCTACTGGTTCGCCGGGCCGTCGGTGACGTTCGCGGACTCGAACTACATGCAAAGCTGGTTTGGCGTGAACGGCCAACAGGCGGCCGCGTCCGGTTACCGGCAGTACGAGGCCAGCGCAGGCCTCAAATCGGCGGGCTTCGGCATCACGATGGTGTACTTCGTGAACAAACACTGGTTCATGAGCGCCGATGGCGCGATCAAGCGTCTGCTGGGCAGCGCCGCGCACAGCCCGATCATCCAGACCAAGACCGAAGGGGTCTGCGACCTGTCGATCAATTACCAGTTCTAAGGCCACGCGGCCCGCGCGCGTTTTGCTGCGGGCCGCGGCTCGATCACGCTGTCGCTCTATCAGCCTTCGGCCTTGATGCGGCTCTGAATATGCTGCGCGCGGCTCGGCGACGACGGATGCGAACTGAGCATCGAACTCTGGCCGCCGTCGATCTGCGCGAGCTTCTGGAAGGCCGTGACGAGACCCTCGCGCTTCATGCCCTTCTTCTTAAGCAGATCGAACGAATAATCGTCGGCCGCGCTCTCCTGGGTTTGCGAGAACTGTGCGTTGATGAACTTCTCGGTCAGATCGCCCAGTTGCGACGAACTCAACGACGAAGCCACCGCATTGCCGCTCGCGCCCGCTGCCGTGCGGGCCGCGCTCACGGTATAGGCCGCCTGCATCGCCTTCTTCGAATGACCCAGTGCAACGTGCCCCATTTCATGGCCGATCACGCCGCGCAGTTCGTCGTCGTTCATCTTGTCCATCAGACCGCTATAGACGCGCACGCAGCCGTTGCCCATCGCCCACGCGTTGATGTCCTTCGTCGTGTAGACCTTGTAATCGATCTTCTGACCGTTGAGCGTCATGTCGCCGAAGCCGCTCATCACTTTGGTGAGGCGTTTGGCGTAGGCGCTATTCGGCGCGGCCACCTTCGACTCCGCGTCGCTCGCCTTGCAGGCGTCCTGCGAGAGCGCCACGATGTCGCTGTCCGAGAGTGTCGCGGCCTTGTAAAGCGACGAACCCGCGGACAGCGCCGCATTGGGGTCCACGCTCGTCAGCCCCGAGCAGGCGCTCAATGCAATCGTCATCCCGCACACCAGACCCAGCTGAATCCTTGCCATTTTCATCGTCCTTATTTAAGGTTTTTGTAAGGAACGACAATCTAGCACCGGGGCGTTGCTTGCGCACTCATGACTCGCCATTTTATGCGTGGCGTGTCAACTCTTTCCGAATTAGCCCTCATTTTCCGCTCATTCTTCATCGCTAAGCTGACCGGATGGGCCAAAGCCCATAGCGCCCGACCGGCGAAACGCAGCGGCAACGGCAATGCCCCTCGCGCGGTCCGGCGCTCACTCCCTACGCAAAGGACCGTAATCATGCTCGCGACGCTCTCCACCACCTTTCTCGGGCAGCCGATCTGGCTCTGGGCCGCCTTTATCGCGGTGGTGATCGTGCTGCTCGCGCTCGATCTAGGCGTCCTGCATCACGACGACCGCGAGATCGGCATACGCGAAAGCCTTTGGCTCTCGCTCGGCTATATCGCCATCGGTTTGCTGTTTGGCGGCTTCATCTGGTGGCAGCTCGGCGCGCAGCCCGCGACCGAATACGTGACCGGCTATCTGATCGAGAAGTCGCTCTCGCTCGACAACGTGTTCGTGATCGCGTCGATCTTCGGCGCGCTCGCGGTGCCACGCGCCTATCAGCATCGCGTGCTGTTCTGGGGCATCGTTGGCGTGCTGGTGCTGCGTGCGTTGATGGTCGGGCTGGGCGCGGCGCTCGTCTCGCAGTTCGAGTGGATGCTGTTCGTGTTCGGCCTGTTCCTGGCGGCGACCGGCGTCAAGATGCTGTTCGGCTCGAAAGAGCAAACGCGCGTGGAGGACAGCAAGATCCTGCGCACAATCCGTCGCGTGCTGCCCATCACCGAAAAGCTCGAAGGCGGGGCGTTTGTGGTGCGGCGCGCGCATCCGGTGAGCGGCAAGCTCACGCGCTACGCCACGCCTTTGCTGGTCGCACTGCTGATGATCGAGTGCGCCGATCTGATTTTCGCGGTCGATTCGATTCCGGCGATCTTCTCGATCACGACCGATCCGTTCATCGTCTACACGAGCAATATCTTCGCTGTTCTCGGTCTGCGCGCACTGTTCTTCGCGCTCGCGGCGATGGCGCACCGCTTTTACTACCTCAAGCATGCGCTCGCGCTGGTGCTGGTGTTTATCGGCGTGAAGATCTTCCTGGTGGGCTTCGTCGGCAAGATTCCGGCGCTGCTGAGCCTGGGCGTGACGGTGACGCTGCTGGTGGGCGGCGTGGTGGTCTCGCTGATCAAGACGCGGCCCGACGATGACAGCAACGGTCAGGGTAACGGCCCGCTGGAAGCGTCCTGATCCGGCGTATCGCGCTCCTCATTCTTCGCTCATTTTTCTCTGCGAGGATGGTTTCCACGGCAGCCGCATCGGCTGCCGCCCCCGAAAGGAGCGCATCATGAAATGCCCGAACTGCCCTGACGTCCCCCTCGCGATCGCCGAGCGTCATGGCGTCGAACTCGACTACTGCCCGCAGTGCCGTGGTGTCTGGCTCGATCGTGGCGAACTCGACCGGTTGATCGAACGCGCGGCGCAAGGCCAGCCCGGCACGCGGCGGCAATACGACGACGGCTACGAGGGCCACGGCGCGCAGCATCGCTCGCGCGATTACGGGCACCGTCACGGCTCGCACGAACGCCGCCGTAAATCGTGGCTCGAAGATATCTTCGACTGAAACCGCGCCGCTCATTTTGCAATTATTGATCAAGGACTCCTGACCATGCGCACTTACACCAGCAACAGCCCGCAGGCCGCCGGACGCATCGTTGCCATCGCCCTGCTCGCCGACGGCCACCTGAACAGCAGCGAACTCGCCGCCGTGCATCGCGCCCGCATCGCCGAACGCCTCGGCCTCGCGCCCGGCGAGTTCAGCACGATCCTGCGCGAGCTCTGCGAAGACCTGCTGACGAACGCGAACATGGACTGGAGCGACGCCTGCAAACTGGACTCTGACATCATGCAGCAAGTGCTGCTCGAACTCGAAGATCCGGTCCTGCGCGCCGAGGTGCTGAGCCTGTGCCTGGTCGCGATTCACGCCGACCGCCACCTCTCGGAAAGCGAGGCGCAATTGCTCGCGGTGCTGTCAAAGTCGTGGCAGGCGAATCCGTGGCAGCGCTTGCTGGCCTCCTGACGTTGCAGCCTCTCGCAGCTGAAATGCAGGGTTTTTCAGCGCGCAACGCGGATTTCCCCCGGTGTTGCACGCCGCGCGGCGAGCCCCACGCTCGCCGCGTTTTTTCCATGCATAGGCCCTGCTGGTCACACGCAAACGGCCCAGCCTAGCCCACGCACATTGCGGATCACCGCATGACCGAACTTGCGGCGCACGCTGTAAATCACGGCGTCGACTGCGTTGCTCTCCACTTCCTCGCCCCAGCCATAAAGCCGTTCCTCCAGTTGCTGGCGCGAAAGAATCGCGCCGGGCCGCTCCAGCAGCGCAAGCATCAAGGCATATTCGCGCGCGGAAAGATCGTCGCTTTGTGCGTCGAAACTCAGGCGACGCGTATTCATGTCGAGCGTCACCCGCGCGCTGCTCATGGTCGCCGAGGCAAACCCCGCCTTGCGCCGCACCACCGCGCGAATGCGCGCGAGCAACTCCTTGCTCTCGAACGGCTTGACGAGATAATCGTCGGCGCCCAGATCGAGGCCTTCGACGCGCGTATCCACGTCGTCGCGCGCCGTGATGATGATCACGGGCGTGGCGTCGCTGGCCTCGCGCAGACCACGCAGCACGTCCAGGCCACTCATGTCGCCCAGCCCCAGATCGAGCAGGATGGCGGTGTACGAACCATCGCGAATCGCCGCGCGGCCGCTTTCGCCCGTGCGCACCCAGTCGACGCTATAGGACGCATCCTTCAACGCGCGCAGCAGCGCGGGCCCGATCAGCAGATCATCTTCGATCAGCAGAATCCGCATCGTTCAGTCTTCCTTGGTAGCCGATGCCGCTTGCGGGAGCTCGATACGTGCAACGATGCCGCTTTGTCCAGCGCCGCGGTTTTCCAGCGTCACGCGGCCGCCGTAACTCTGCGCGAGCGTCTGCGCAATCGCAAGACCAAGACCGCTGCCTTCCACATCATTGCCCGCGGCACGAAAAAACCGGTCGAACACATAGGGCAGATCGCTTTCGGCGATGCCCGGACCATCGTCGATCACTTCGATCGTCACTTTCTGCGCATCGCACAGCACCGAAACATCGACGCGCCCACCCGCATGCACATAGCGGATCGCGTTGTCGATGAGGTTCTTGATCAGCACGCGTAGATCGCCTTCGGTGGCGCGCACGCTCGCTTCGTCGAGCCGTTCGACGCCGAGGTCCACGCCGCGCGCGTCGGCTAGCGGCAGCATGTCCGCGAGCACCTCGGGCACGAGGCGCGTGAGCGCGATGTCTTCCACCGCGCGCTGCGCGCCGCCGATTTCCGCACGCGCAAGACCCAGCAGTTGCGACACCAGCGATCCGGTTCGCGCCACGCCACGCTGCAGTTCCTCGAAGCGCTCGCGATACTGGTCAGGCGGCGCATCGCGCAGATTGTCGATCTGCAATTGCATCGCCGAAATGGGCGAGCGCAGTTCGTGCGCGGCGTCGGCGATAAACTTGCGCTCGGCGTTCACGAGCACCGAGAGACGCTCGATCATGCGATTGATCGATTCGATGAAAGGCCGCAACTCCACCGGCGCTTTGTCCGCTTCGAGCGGCTTGAGCGCATGCAGATCGACCTTGGCCGCGCGCCTGCCGACGCGCTCCATCGGCCGCAGCGACAGGCGCACCGTCACCGCGATCGTGAGCACGAGCAGCGGCAGCAGCGCGAGCACCGGCAACAGGCTCCAGAACGCAACGCGCAACGCATTGCGGTTGCGCATGCTGCGCGACTCGGCGATCTGGATGTATTCGTCGCCCGCCGCCAGCGCGAAGACGTCCCATGTTTCGCCGTCGAAGTCGAGCGACGAGAAACCCGTTTGCGCGCGCGGTAAGGCAATATCGGGGTCGCTCGTGCGGCTGGGTTCATCGGCGTCGCCTGCGGACCAGATCTGCACGACGAGGTCGTCAGAGGCGTTGCGGATGCCGTTCGGCTCCCCCGCACGATGGGACACGCCGGCCTGCACATGCGCGGCGGCGTCGCGCAGGCTCGCACTAAACTCGCTCGCCAGGCTGCGCACCACCAGAAACGTGCCAAGCGAACCCAGCACGCCCACCAGCAGCGCAAGCGTGCCGATGGCGATGCTCAGACGTCGGTGCAGGGAATTCGCGGCGAAGAACATGTAGCGGCTAGCGGCGGCTTAAAGGTTGCGGGCCGCTCCATGATAATGGATTCGGAGTGCGGGAAATTGGCGTGGCGGCGCTAGCTGAGCGTGAGTGGTGGCGTCGGCGACGTCGGTGACATCGGTTGCCGTTCGTAGTAAATATCCCATTCGCTCTCGCTGACCTGCATGAAACCGTGCCGCTGGTAGAAGCGATTCGAATCGCTGCCGCGCAATGCGCCCACTCGAACGGGCAGGCGCAATGCATCGGCATCCGTGAAGATCTCGCGCAGTACTTGCGCACCAATGCCCCTGCCCTGTTGCTCAGGCATCACGTAGAGATGGTCGAGCAGCCAATGATCCGCTTGCGGCCTGACCAGCACGAACCCCACCCGCACGCCATCGGCTTCGATAAACCGGCACAGCGCGGGCTCGAAGGCCGCCAGGAAGCGTTCCCGGGCGCGTTGCGGGTCAAAGCGCCCGATGCGCTCCAGGCTCTCGCGCATCGCGGCGATACGCATGGCAACCAGCACTTCGGTATCGCTCGTGTTCGTTGGGGAAAAGGTCAGTTGCATCGCCAGTCTTTGCGTTCGGCAGCATCAGGAAAAGGACATTCAGCATAACAAAGCATCGCATTCCGAGTGCCGCACCAGGCACACGCGCGGCGACACGCAGCACGATCGCTCAAGTGCTAGATTGATCGTTCGTACCATCACACTCTGAAGGATGACGACCATGAGCAACACCTCACCACGCCCCGTGTTCGGCTCCGCCATCTATTATCGCGATCCGTTTGCCGCGCTCGACTGGCTTGAAAAGGCCTTCGGCTTTACACGGCAGTTTGTCATCACCTCACCCGACGGCCAGCTCGTCCACTCGGAAATGCGCTTCGAAGACGGCTACGTGATGATCTGCGGCGCCTGGCCTGGCATGCCTTACTCCAGCCCGGAAGACGTCGAGGGCAAGAATACGCAATCCGTTCACGTGCAGTTGCATGGCGGCCTGGACGAGCACTGCGCACGTGCGCGTGCCGCCGGCGCGAAGATCGTGCGCGAGCCGTCCGATCAGTTCTATGGCGACCGCGTCTATGCCGCCGTGGACCCGGAAGGCCATGTGTGGAGCTTTGGCCAGACCATGCGCGAAGTCTCGCGCGAGGAAGCCGAACAAGCCAGCGGGCTGAAGATCGACGGCTGGGTTTGATTGCTACACATTTTGCGCCCGCGCGTCAGCACCTCTTCGTGTTCAAAGGCGGCAGAAGCTGTCGCGCGAAGGCGAACAACGCACCTCCGACGCGCCGGGCCCCAACTAAAAGCGCGCATCACGCACCAGCGCCGCATCCGTCTGAGATACCGCCGCAATTTCTTCAGCGACGTAGGACATTTCCCCCACATCGCACGAAAAGATGAATCTCTTCGTGAAGCCATTCCATCAATCCCTCGGACAACACGCACAGATCTGTAAGTGATTGATTTGAACCAGGATACCTCCGCATTAGCGCAAGCGTCGATTGTTAGTCTGTCTTACATTCCTCCCGAAGATGAATGTTAATTCGTGCAATCACGCCAAGGCTGCTCATGTCACTCTTCCTTCGTCGACCGGCCGCGCGAGCCGGAATTACTCGCCTTCTAGCGCGTTCCGCAGTCGTGACACTCCCTGTTCTGAGTAGTTCGACGTGGGCAGAGAGTCTTGCTCAGTCCGCACTGAGCGCGTTGTCAGCCGATTCCAGATTTCAGGCTGCGGCCGCCTCACAGCGGGCTGGCGTTGAACGCGCGCCGCAAGGGCGTGCGGGGGTACTTCCGCAAATCAGCGTTCAGCAATTGATTAACCGAAATGGTGTCCGCATCCCCGGTCAGTCCGTTCCTGGCTACTCAACCGTCGGCTTCACGCTCTCACTGCGTCAACCGCTCTTCGATTTACAGGCGTGGGAAAACTGGCAGGAAGGCAAACTTCTCGCGGCCGATGCCGATCTGGAGCTGGCACAAGCGCAGCAGGACTTGCTGCTGCGGGTCGCACAGGCTTATCTCGATGCGTTGACAGCAAAGATCGACGTCGCCCTTTCGATCAAACATCGCACATCGATCGCCGAACAACTATTGCTCGCGAAACGTCGTTTCGCCCTCGGCGATGCAACCGTCGTTGACGAAAACGAGGCTAAAGCAAGCTTCGATTTGGCGCTATCCGACGAGATCGCCGCACACACACGCTTGACAGCGAAATATGCAGCGCTGTCGAAAATCGTCGGCCATCCCGTCACGCTGGTAGACAGCATCCGGAACGATGTCTCCATTGCGCGCCTTGAGCCTGCTGCCCTGGACCCATGGATCCAGGCGTCATCGAGCAGCTATGCCGTGAGCCGAAAGCGTATCGCCTTGCAAATCGCCGAGCGTGAACGCAGCAAGGCGCGTTCAGGCGACTACCCCACCGTGTCTCTGGTCGGCACGCTCAACAATGGAAATGCGGCGTTCATCAACGGACAGGCGAATTTCTACACGGGCGGCAACCGCGGTATGGCTGGCTATGTCGGTATCCAGATTTCATTGCCGCTCACCGACGGATTGATGACCCGCAGCCGGATACGCGAGGCACTCGCCTTGCGCGACAAAGCTGAGCATGAACTCGACGAGTCGTTGGGCGACGCAGAGCTGGCCACCCGTGACGCGTATTCCGGCGTGACCCAAGGCGCAGCACAAGTCGGCGCGCTGGCGACCGCGGTTCGATCGGCCTGTGTCTCGCTACGTTCCAGCAACCTCGGCTACCGCGTGGGAGTTCGTGTCAATGCAGATGTTCTCGACGCCCAAGACAAGCTGTTTCGCGCACAACGCGATCTCGCCCGCGCCCAGGTGGATGTGCTGGTTCAGGGCCTGAAACTGAAAGCCAGCACGGGCACGCTGGAGTACGCAGACCTTGCGGCTCTCGACAAACTGTTTCAATCCGGTCAAGCGGAACCAGGCGCGACGGAGGATCGCTCATGTACCGCCTGATACGCTCGCACTTGTTGATCGCAGGCACGCTCAGCATTCTGTCCAATCTGTTGTTGCTGGCGCCCACAATCTATCTGCTTCAGGTCTACGACCGCGTGCTACCGAGCCGAAGCATGGAAACTTTGCTCATGTTGATGGCCTTTGTCGCCATCGCGCTTGCCACGCAGTTCGTCGTTGATGTCGCGCGCAGTAGGGTTCTATCCGATCTGGCCAGACAAACCGGCGATGTCCTCGATCGCTTGATCCTCAAGGAGCAAATCGTTGTCAACGCTGGACATTCGCTAACACCGCCGGTGGCAAGTCCATCGGATGCGGGCACACTGCGCGGATTCCTTGGCGGTTCCGGCGTGCTCGCCCTGTTCGATAGCCCATGGTTGATCGTTTACCTGATCGTCATCGGGATGTTCCATTGGTTACTTGCACTTATCGCAACGTTGAGCGCACTGGTCCTGGTCGCCATTGCGTTATACGGCGACTGGAGAACAAAAAGCGCGATCGAGTCGTATGTGTGCCAACAGCGTGCCGAAGACGCGCGCCTGCACGGGTATCTGCGCAATGCGGAGGCGATCACGGCGATGGGCATGACCGAGAACGTTGTCAATGCGTGGGACGCCCGCAAGCGCGAACAAATGCTCACCCAGCAACGCGTTCTGGACAGCACCGCGCTATACCGCGACACGTCGAAAGGATTCCGTCAGGGCGTGCAGGTCATCATGATGGCTACCGGCGCCTGGCTCGTAATTTCCGGCCACGCGAGCGCCGGCGCAATGCTTGCGACGACAATCCTGCTCGGTAAGGCGCTCGCACCAATCGAACAATTGATCGGCAGTTGGAAGCAGTTGGGCGAATTGCGAGAAGCCTGGCGTCGGCTCGACACGCTGCTGTGCCTGCCGGGGGACGAAAACAAGGTCGAACTGCCGCGTCCTACAGGCAAGCTGGACATCCAGAATGTGAGCTACGGTGTTCCGATACGTGAGTCCGCCACGCAAGGATCAGGTCGCGTACTGTTACGCGGCATCGACTTCTCCCTCGATGCTGGGCAAACACTAATTGTCACTGGACCGAGCGCATCCGGCAAATCGACACTATTACGCATCGTCGCGGGACTACTGCGACCACAGGCGGGTGCCGCCCGTCTGGACGGAGCCGAGATCAGCCATTGGCCGCGAAACGCGCTTGGCCGCCATATCGGATACGTTCCGCAGGATATCGAACTAATGTCCGGCACGATTGCCGAGAACATTGCGCGCTGCGAACAACCGTTGCCGCTAGACTCCAGCGCAATAGTGGAGGCTGCAAGGCGCGCCGGCATCCACGAAATGATTCTGGAACAGCCACGGGGCTATGAAACAGAAGTAGGTGCCGGCGGACAATTCCTGTCCGGAGGGCAGCGCCAACGCATCGCACTGGCGCGAGCGCCGTTTGGCAATCCAGCCTTGCTGCTGCTGGACGAGCCGAACGCCAGTCTCGATGGACAGGGCGAAGCTTCGTTGGTCCACGCCCTGCAAAAAATCAAGTCGGCGGGCATTACGGTCGTCGCAGTCACCCATCGCCCGGCGCTGTTGGCACTCGCCGACCAGGTACTGGCGCTGCGTAACGGCCAGATCGAATACTTTGGCCCCCCGGCCCCAGAGTTTGCGTGCGAATCCGGCACAGCGGTCCGCGAAGATCCGCAGACAGGAAAACAGCCAATTCGTGGCGTCCTTCCCGTCCAGCCGCCCACCATCGAGCAGTTGACGGGGGCTACCTCATGAAGCCGCTCCACAGGATTGCCCGCTGGGGCGTTCGCTCAGGCGTTACACGCACGGTCGCGCCAGTACACCCCACAGCCAAAGCGCTGCAGTTGCCGCGCCGTGTGGTGCTAATGGCCTGCGCAGGCGTCACTACGGGCAGCGCACTTATGTTCACTTGGGCTGCCCTTGCGCCGCTTTCCGGTGCCGTGGTCGCAGAAGGCTTTGTGCGCGTAGAAGGGGAACGCAAGAGCATCCAGCACCAGGAAGGCGGAATCGTGAAAGCCGTTCTCGTGCGGGACGGCGATCGCGTCAAGGCGGGACAGCCGCTGGTCGAACTGGACAACGTCGCACCGGCAGCCGAGCTATCTGCGCTGGAAGCCCAGTTCGACGCCGAGCAAGCGAAGATTGCGCGTCTGGTTGCGGAGCGTAACCTCGTAGGAGTCGTGTCGTTTCCACCCTTACTGACCAACCGTCGCAGTACCCCGCGTATCGCCGAACTACTGCAACGTGAGTCGACGCTATTCGACACGCGCAAGCGCAGCCTGAATGATCAGACCGCGACCTTGCAGAAGGAGCTTTCCCATGTCCGGCGCGAGCTCGTAGTGAGCGCCCAGATGGGGCAAACCATGCAGCGCGGCCTCCAGATCGCAGCCCGCCAACGGCAAACCAACGAGGCGTTGCAGGAGGAAGGCTTCGTGTCGTCCGCGAAAGTCCTCGACTTCCAAAGGGCGGAAACCGATGCGCTTTCGCGTGTTCAGTCGAGCGAAGCTGAACTCGACCGCGCACAGCAACGCGAGGCGGATCTCGAACGGCGACTCGCGGCCGTGCGCAACGACTACGTGAGGGCCGCAGACGACGAGTTGAAGGAGGCCAACAACCGTGCGGTCCAACTGGACGAACGTCTGAGGCCAGCGCGAGATCTCGCGACTCGCACTACCGTGAGCGCACCGGCAACTGGAACCGTTGTCGGTCTCCGTGTCCATAGCGCCGGCACCGTGCTCGGCCCACGCGAACCCCTGCTGGATATCGTGCCATCAGACGCTCCGTTGATCGTGGAAGCGAATATCCGGCCTGATGACGTACGGGAAATCAGGCCCGGCTCATATGCAGACGTGCGACTGACGGCATACAACCCGCGGACGACTCCGATGCTCGACGGCAGGGTGACCTATGTGTCCGCCGACGCCCTGTCGGACAACCAGACCCGGGCGCGCTTCTACGTTGTGCGGGTCGAAGTGGCGAAACACGAAGTGGAGCGAGTCAATCGTCTCGCCCGAGAGCCGGTCGTGCTCGGCCCTGGCATGCGCGCCGAGTTGTATATCCGCAAGCATGCGCGGTCCGCTTTCGATTACCTGCTTGAACCGGTCTTTGAAGGAATAAGCAAGTCGATGCGGGATTGACGGCGTTTTGATGTGATCGGGATGCCAGGTGGACTAACTAGAGGAGGGGCGATAAATCAAGACAGAGGCAGTTACCGACGTTTGCGCAAGCATGGGTTTTAGCCGAGACCGAGAGCCGCACGGCAGAACCTGTGTTCCGCATGGATCAATCAAAAAGGAGATGCAGATGAATCCAGCAACACCAATCGCGATAACCACTGCCGCATTAAGCAGCAGTCTTGCGTTTGCTCAACCGCCTACGCTACTCACAATCGTCAATCCCCGAAATCAAGACGGAGAAAGAGAAATGCGAGAACTAATTTTAATGCCAACAACGGCCGCTGACTTCGTACGAAACATCAAATACGCCTTTGATAACAACTTGTTTCTGGATGACCATTTTTTTGAAAAAAATAGTGTGTGCAAGGCATTTAGCATAGCTGAAAAATCATGCGCCCCGCATGAGGTACATCAGCCGGACGGCACGCACGGGATGACACTCCATGTAAGCGATTTCGTTGGAATATTCCCCCAAGAGGAAAATCCGATGCAATCCAATTCCACTCAGCGTCGCTTTCCTATGCTTGGCAGCCTTATTCCGACCGCACAAATTTTATTCAACAAAAGAATTGATCCACATGGATTGGTATCGGGTGGAATTAATTTCAGCATCAGAGCCGGTGGCACTGATTTTGACGAAACTATCCGGATATTGAATATCAATCTATCAGAAGTGATAGAAATGCCTCCGCACGGAAAGATTCCATTATCAATCACGGGTCAGCATGGAGACGAAACATGGAAGTATGAAGAGTCGGTGGGCCATTTCATGAAAAAGCTCGTAATCGGCTTTCATGCAGACGGCACGCTTGACTCGATGCTCGTCGAAATCAATGAAATTGGAGGGCGTCGATAATGGCTGTCACACTCACTAACGACACCCTCGCTAAACTAGCGCGCGCATTCGGAAAAGATACACCCAGTTACACTGCTATTGTTAACGCCGCCGGGAAATCCTCATACTTAGCAGGTGAACTAAACGCCTTTGGTGCTGATAAAAACTGGGCGATAGAAATTGGAAAATCCGGGACAGGAGTCTCCGCCGATCCCAGCAAACAGGTCATTAGTATTTCCAGCGACTGGAACGAATCCGGCGATAGATTCGCAACCACGCTTGCCCACGAACTCGGCCATGCCCTGCTTCAAAACGGCACCGGAGGTCCAACAGCAAATACGCCGAAAGATGCGATCGCCAGCATGCATGTGAACGAAGGCGTCGCGCTGGCCTCAGAATATATCGTTGCAGTTCAACTCGGTCTGATCGGAGGATCGGCCGGCAACATGCACTCGGACGGCGGCAACGTACTTACGCCGCAATTGAGCAGTATCGCGAAGTCACTAGGCGTCAACGTCAACACCGTGCTGTACGGGTCATCTGATGCGCTAAAGCTGACGAGTCCGACTTCGAAGATCGTGGAGGCGGGCGGGAATTTCTACAGTAAATTCCCCCCTTCCACCGCCCCAAATCTCACCTATGACGAATACGCAGCTGACTGGTGGATCATCGACCACTGTGGGATCAATCCCAAGACTGTCGATTGGAACAAGATTAAGGGCCCTACGATCACCTATTCCGATACGACCGTCAACGGAAAGTCCGCCTGCGTCATAAACACCGACAAGATACCCTTTCTGTCCGGTGCAGGCGGCGCCGCAGCCAGTCTGCAGATTTCCGGCATGGTCGTGACGGACGGCTATGTGACCGCCAATCTGTTCGGCACGAACGGCATGATCGTCGAACAGCTGAAACTCAGCTATTCCGGGTTTAAAGTCCAGGACATCTACTTCGGTTCGAACGGCAAGCCGACGCAGCAGTTCGATTTCCGGACTGACAAGAGCTTCACGAAATACGATTTCGCCACTGACGGTTCCCAAACCGCCACGCTCTACGGCACGACTGGCCAGATCGCCGAGATCGCAAAATTCAATACTTCCGGCTTCAAGACCATGGACACTTTCTTTGGCTCGAACGGTAAAGCGATCCAGCAATTCGAGTACAAGACCGACAAGAGCTACACAAAGTACGACTTCGCCACTGACGGCTCCCAGACCGCTACGCTCTTCGGCACGACTGGCCAGATCGTCGAGATCGCAAAATTCAATACTTCCGGCTTCAAGACCATGGATACTTTCTTTGGCTCGAACGGTAAAGCGATCCAGCAATTCGAGTACAAGACCGACAAGAGCTACACAAAGTACGACTTCGCCACTGACGGCTCCCAGACCGCTACGCTTTACGGAACGACGGGCCAAATGGTCGAGATCGCAAAATTCAACACGTCCGGCTTCAAAACCGTGGACACGTTCTTTGGTTCGAACGGCAAGGCCATCCAGCAGTTCGAGTTCAAAACCGATAAAAGCTACACGAAGTACGACTTCGCCACTGATGGCTCCCAGACCGCCACGCTCTACGGTACCACCGGGCAAGTCTTCGAGATTGCAAAATTCAACGCATCCGGTTTTAAGACCGTGGACACCTTCTTCGGCTCGAACGGCAAAGCCATCCAACAGTTCGAGTTCAAAACTGACAAAAGCTACACAAAATACGATTTCTCTGTGGACGGCTCACAGACCGCCATGCTCTACGGGACAGCGGGAAAGCTCGTGGAGTTCGCGAAGTTCAATCCATCTGGCGTCAAGATACAAGACACGTTCTATGGAACAGACGGCAAAGCGACGCAGCAGTACAACTTCAACCTCGACAAGAGTTACACCTTGTACAACTTTGTCGCGGACGGCTCACAAACCGCGACGTTGTACGGAGTGAATGGACAGGTAACGGAGTATGCGAAGTTCAATGCAGGTGGAATGAAGACTCAAGACATCTTTTTTGGCTCGAACGGAAAGTCCACCCAACAGTTCGATTTCAATCCGGACAAGAGCTATACATGGCACGGCTTCAATGCGGACGGATCCCAGAGCGGCGCGCTTTTCGACTCAAATGGAAAAATAGCTGAACAAGTACAGTTCAACAGCAATGGCTTAAAAACTCAGGATATTTCCTACAACCCGAATGGCACCAAGAAGCAGCAATTCGAATTTGCTTTGGATAAGAGCTATGTATCACATAAATTCGAGGGACCAATGGAATACGTTGGCATGTTCGGATCAAACAATATCATATTCGATTACTATCAGTTTTCTTCCGGAAAAATGATACTGCACGACTTTTTCGATAAAAGCGGTCGCATTATCGAAGCAGACCGATATGGGGCAGATGGAAAGTTGAGCGGGTTTTCCAAATACTTGTACAACAACGATGGCTCATATTGGTCCAACGACTACAACGCCACCGGCAACCTGCTCGCGAAAGCACTATATGGTAACGGCGGCCAGGTTCTCACACAGGCCTCTATTTATAGTAACAAATTAGGAGGGGTCGGTTTCGGAAACCTGATCGCATTTGGCCAGATCTGAACAGCAGCGCGACCAGGGAATAGAAAGTCTTAATTTTTATTCCTGATCACAAGTTCAATATTAAGCGGTCCTACTATTTTTGATACTAACCAAAACAAACCACTGGCATTGGCTTTTCTGCTGATCCGTGCGTCGCGCCCGTTAGGTTTTGAATGGGCAAAAACAAACGCCCCGACGGGCGAACCGTCGGGGCGTTTGAGGTATGGCTTGCAGCTTGTGCTTAGCGATCCGAGATCGGCTTGGCTTCGCGCGGCGTGTTGCCGATGAACAGTTGGCGCGGGCGGCCAATCTTCTGTTCCGGATCGGCGATCATTTCGTTCCACTGGGCGATCCAGCCCACCGTACGTGCCATCGCGAAGATACACGTGAACATCGAGGTCGGGATGCCCAGCGCGCGCTGAACGATGCCCGAGTAGAAGTCGACGTTCGGGTACAGCTTGCGCGACACGAAGTATTCGTCTTCCAGAGCGATCTTTTCGAGCGCCATGGCCAGCTTGAACAGCGGATCGTCGTGCAGGCCCAGTTCGTTGAGCACTTCGTGGCACGTTTCGCGCATCAGCTTCGCACGCGGATCGTAGTTCTTGTACACGCGGTGACCGAAGCCCATCAGCTTCACGCCCGAGTTCTTGTCCTTGACCTGCTTGATGAACTCAGGGATGTTCTCCACCGAGCCGATTTCTTCAAGCATGTTCAGGGCGGCTTCGTTCGCGCCGCCGTGCGCCGGGCCCCAGAGGCAGGCGATACCGGCTGCGATACACGCGAACGGGTTCGCGCCCGACGAGCCAGCCAGACGGACCGTCGAGGTCGAGGCGTTCTGTTCGTGGTCTGCGTGCAGGATCAGGATACGGTCGAGCGCGCGCACCAGCACGTCGTTGACCTTGTACTCTTCGCACGGGTTCGAGAACATCATGCGCATGAAGTTCGCGCTGTACGACAGATCGTTCTGCGGGTACACGAACGGCTGGCCGATCGAGTACTTGTACGCCATCGCCACCAGCGTCGGCAGCTTGGCGATCATGCGGATGGCCGAAACTTCGCGATGCTTGGCGTTATTGATGTCGAGCGAGTCGTGGTAGAACGCCGACAGCGCGCCGACTGCAGCGACCAGGATCGCCATCGGGTGTGCGTCGCGGCGGAAGCCACGGAAGAAGAACTGCATCTGCTCGTGAACCATCGTGTGCTGCGTGACGGTCTTCACGAACTCGTCCTTTTGCGCCTGGTTCGGCAGCTCGCCCTTGAGCAGCAGATAGCAGGTTTCGAGGAAGTCGGCGTTCTGAGCGAGGTTGTCGATCGGGTAACCGCGATACAGCAGTTCGCCCTTGTCCCCGTCGATGTACGTGATCGCCGAGTTGCATGCCGCCGTCGACATGAAGCCCGGGTCATACGTGAACTTGCCGGTCTGACCGTACAGTTTGCGGATGTCGATCACATCCGGGCCTTGGGTGCCCTTGTAGATCGGCAGTTCGACGCTCGGCGAATTGTCGCTGAACGATAGCGTGGCTTTTACATCAGACGGGGTCATAGCACATCCTCAATCGAAGATAAACACGGGATTCGATAGTTTGCACGTCCGGCACGGCGCGGCTTTCTCCAAAGCGCGCGCCACAGCATCTCAGACGTTGCGAAGCAGCTCCAGCACCCGCTTCACGTCCGGGTCGGCAAGATTGCCTTCTGGTTCCTTGCGTGCGAGCAGCAAGTCCATCAGGTCGTTATCGCTCAGCTCGAGCAGGCGCGTAAGTGCGCCCACGTCGGCGTCGCTGAGGTCATGCTCATAGCGGTCAAAAAATCGCTCGAAAATAATGTCGTTTTCGAGCATACCGCGCCGCGCGCGCCAGCGAAGGCGTGCGCGGCGATGGGGGTCAGACTGGTGCGAGTCCATTCAATCTCGCTATGGTCAAACCGCGCGGCGAACCATCAGTTCCTTGATCTTGCCGATCGCCTTCGTCGGGTTCAGGCCCTTCGGGCAGACGTCGACGCAGTTCATGATCGTGTGGCAACGGAACAGACGGTACGGGTCTTCGAGGTTATCGAGACGCTCGCCGGTGGCTTCGTCGCGGCTGTCCGCGATGAAGCGATACGCTTGCAGCAGGCCTGCCGGGCCGACGAACTTGTCCGGATTCCACCAGAAGCTCGGGCACGACGTCGAGCAGCTCGCGCACAGAATACACTCGTACACGCCGTCGAGTTCGTCACGCTGTTCGGGCGACTGCAGACGCTCTTTTTCGGGCGGCGGCGTGTCGTTGATCAGGTACGGCTTGATCGAGTGGTACTGGTTGAAGAAGTGCGTCATGTCGACGATCAGGTCGCGCACGACGGGCAGGCCCGGCAGCGGGCGCAGCACGATCTTCGCCGGCAGGTCGTTCAGGTTCGTGAGACACGCCAGACCGTTCTTGCCGTTGATGTTCATCGCGTCCGAACCGCACACGCCTTCACGGCACGAACGGCGGAACGACAGCGTTTCGTCCACTTCCTTGAGCTTGACCAGCGCGTCGAGCAGCATGCGCTCGTGCGTGAGTTCCAGCTCGTACGTCTGCATGCGCGGCGCCGAGTCCTTGTCCGGATCGTAGCGGTAGACTTCAAAAATACGTTTGGCCATTTCCAAATTCCTTTTGACTGGCGTATGCCTTAGAACGTACGCGCCTTCGGCGGCACGGACTCGACGGTCAGCGGCTTCATGTGAACCGGCTTGTAGTCAAGACGGTTACCTTCGCTGAACCACAGCGTATGGCGCAGCCAGTTTTCGTCGTCGCGGTGTTCGTAGTCGCTGTGTGCGTGCGCGCCACGGCTTTCCTTACGGGCTTCCGCCGACACCATCGTTGCCTGCGCAACTTCCACGAGGTTGGCCACTTCGAGCGCTTCGACGCGCGCGGTGTTGAACACCTTCGACTTGTCCTTCAGGTGGATGTGCTTCGCCTGCTCGGTCACTTGCGCGATGTCCTTGACACCTTCGGCCAGCAGCGCCGAGGTACGGAACACGCCGGCGTGCTTCTGCATCGAGCCGCGGATCTGGTTCGCCACGCTCTGCGCGTATTCGCCCGAAGTCGAGCTGTCGAGCTTCGCCAGACGTGCCAGCGAGAAGTCGGCGGCATCGGCCGGCAGCGGCTTGTGCTCCTTGAGCTCCTTCACATGCTTGACGATGTGGTTGCCGGCCGCGCGGCCGAACACCACGAGGTCGAGCAGCGAGTTCGTGCCCAGACGGTTCGCGCCGTGCACCGAGACGCACGAGCATTCGCCCACGGCGTAGAAGCCGTTGACCACGTCTTCGTGACCCTTCGGCGTGCCAACGACCTGACCATTGATGTTGGTCGGGATGCCGCCCATCTGGTAGTGAATCGTCGGAACGACCGGGATCGGTTCTTTGATGCAGTCCACGTTGGCGAACTTCAGCGCGATTTCGCGGATCGACGGCAGACGCTTCATGATCGTCTCCGCGCCGATGTGCGACAGGTCGAGCAGCACGTGATCCTTGTGCGCGCCGACGCCGCGGCCTTCCTTGATTTCCTGGTCCATCGAACGCGAAACGAAGTCACGCGGTGCGAGGTCCTTCAAGGTCGGCGCGTAACGCTCCATGAAGCGCTCGCCGTTCGAGTTACGCAGAATGCCGCCTTCGCCGCGCACGCCTTCGGTAATCAGCACGCCCGCGCCAGCCACACCCGTCGGGTGGAACTGCCAGAACTCCATGTCCTGCAGCGCGATGCCCGCACGGGCCGCCATGCCCAGGCCGTCACCGGTGTTGATGAACGCGTTGGTGGATGCCTGGAAGATCCGGCCTGCGCCGCCCGTGGCGAACAGCGTGGTCTTGCCTTCGAGGATGTAGACGTCGCCCGTTTCCATTTCGAGCGCGGTCACGCCCAGCACGTCGCCTTCGGCGTCGCGGATCAGGTCCAGCGCCATCCATTCGACGAAGAACGTGGTCTTGGCCGCGACGTTCTGCTGGTACAGCGTGTGCAGCAGCGCGTGACCGGTCCGGTCAGCCGCCGCGCAGGCGCGTTGCACCGGCTTTTCGCCGTAGTTGGCCGTGTGACCGCCGAACGGACGCTGGTAGATCGTGCCGTCCGCATTGCGGTCGAACGGCATGCCCATGTGTTCCAGTTCGTAGACGGCGTTCGGCGCTTCGCGGCACATGAACTCGATCGCGTCCTGGTCGCCGAGCCAGTCGGAACCCTTGATCGTGTCGTAGAAGTGGTAGTGCCAGTTGTCTTCGCTCATGTTGCCCAGCGATGCACCGATGCCGCCTTGAGCAGCGACCGTGTGCGAACGCGTCGGGAACACTTTCGAGAGCACGCAGACCGACAGGCCGGCACGTGCGAGTTGCAGCGACGCGCGCATCCCCGAGCCGCCCGCGCCGACGATGACCACGTCGAACTTGCGACGCGGCAGAGAATTCTTGATTGCAGCCATTCTTTTACACTCTCCAGAGAATCTGCGCGGCGTAGCCCAGGCTGCCCAGCAGCCAGGCGATCGTCAGCACGTCCAGCGCGATGCGCAGGCCAACGGGCTTGATGTAGTCCATCCAGATGTCGCGCACGCCAATCCAGGCGTGATAGAACAGCGCGAGCAGCATGACGAACGTCGCGAGCTTCATCCATTGGGCGGAGAAAATCGACGCCCAACCTTCGTAAGAAAAGTCGTGTGCGCCGAAGAACAGCACCAGCAGCACAACCGTGTAGATCGCCATGAGCACGGCGGTAGCGCGCTGGGCAATCCAGTCGCGCAGGCCGTAGTGAGCGCCAACGACAAGGCGCTTCGGACCAATCCCGTTTTTAGCCGACATTCTTAAAACGCTCCGAAGAGTTTTGCCGCGAAGGCGATCGTGAGGACCGTGGAGATGACAACGACGACGAGCGAGGTCGATTTGCCTTTTTCTTTAGCCGCGAGGTCATGGTTGAAATCCATGAACAGGTGGCGCACGCCAGCGCAGAAGTGGAAGAGGAACGCCCATCCGAGGACCAGCACGATGAGCTTGACGATGATGTTGGAAAGGAAACCCTTGAAGAACTCGAAGCTGAGTTCCGAAGTGAGGCTTTGATCCAACAGGAACAACAGGAAAGGCAGGAACAGGAATAGAAGTGCACCGCTCACGCGGTGACCGATCGATACGCGACCGGCCAACGGCAGGCGGTATGCGAACAATATCTGCCCAATCCCGATGTTCCGGTATTCCGGCCTCGGTTTTTTTGCGGCTTCTGCCATGCTAGACCCCTACTATGTGTTAACACTAATACGCAATTTTACCGCCTTTTCTTTTCGCGCTGCAGCGAAATCAGCCCTGCTAACCGCTGACGCGCGCGCGAAACGACCAGCGCGGGGGGAAGGCCCACTTGTCTCCCGTGGGCTCTCTTTTTAACTCAAGTCGTTCTGATAGTAGTACCCGGTTGTGACATACCAACCACGGCGTACTTCGACCGGCCGGTCTCCATAGGTATAGGACACCCGATCGACGGAAAGCAATGGAAAACCAGCCGGAACGTTGAGCAGATCGGCGACGGCGGGCTCGGCGGCCACGGCGCGGATCTTCTCGGTGGCACGGATCATACGCGTGCCGAAGTCGGCTTCGAACATGGCGTAGAGCGGGCCTTTATACTCGGCGAGGCGCTCGGCCGTAAGGCCGCGGAACACGCCGCCCGGCAGCCAGATTTCGTCGAGTACGGTACTCTCGCCATCGAACTGCAGAAGACGCTTGATCAGCACCACCGGATCGGCCGGCTTGAGGTCGAGCTGGCGCGCGATCTCCGCCGAGGCGCGCAGGCGGCGGCACTCAAGCAGGCGGCTGACGTGCGGATGTTCCGCGCCGTCATCAGCCAGCAATCTAAGGAAGCGAAACTGGGCGCGTTCTTCGTTGTGCGTCGCAACAAACGTACCCTTGCCCTGGCGTCGTACCAGCAGGTTGTCGGCGGCCAGTTCGTCGATCGCCTTGCGCACGGTTCCCTGGCTGACCTTGTAACGGGCAGCCAGTTCGACTTCGCTAGGGATGATTTCGCCGGGCTTCCATTCGCCGGACTCAAGGCTCTGGGTAATGAGCCCTTTGATCTGCTGATAGAGCGGACTGAAGGTGGGGGACGGCGAGGCCGCCGGCGCCGCAGTCGAAGAACCGGAGGCGGACGCAGGCGCACCGCTTTCGGGAGCGGAGGAATTCGCGTTGCTGACCGGGTTCGCATTCATGGCGCGCATTTCAACATAAACCCCCGCTGAAATCTACCCTTTTGGCAGCAACAGATATGTCTTATATAAGACATAAGATAGTGTTGACTTTACCCATTGCGAATCCTAAACTGCCGATCGAGCAAGGGTTTGCGGGCGACCGCGTGTGAATCACGGGAGCCGCCGGCAGCATCCACTTCGTGGCGAAATGCGCCGCAGTCCGCCTTGCACATGCTGTTCCCTCTAGCAGTCATGCAGTAGCGGTTTTCGATCCGCCCCGCCCGCGCAATCCCCCCGCGCGACGCGCCTGTGGACCGTCCCAGCCGAGCTGTTGCAGGAGTCGGCACAGGCAATGCGGCCCGCGTCAGGCGCGCCCTCCCGGGCGTCCCCGTTCATTCCCGAGCTTCGTCGTACAGGTTACCGGCATGGCGGCCCGCCCGCCGGCGCGCGCTACAGGCCCCGCAAGGCCTCGCCCGCACGCCTGGCAAAAGGGCCGTCTGATTCACGAACGCTTCGGGTGACGCGCATATAGAATGGCGTTTTACCCTGGCGTCTAACGCATCTTCCTGGAGATTTTCAATGGCTAAGCCCGCAAAGCGCGTTGCCGTCACCGGCGCCGCAGGTCAGATCGCTTACTCCCTGCTGTTCCGCATCGCGAACGGCGACCTGCTCGGCAAGGATCAGCCCGTCATCCTGCAACTGCTGGACCTCCCGCAAGCGCAAGCTGCCGTCAAGGGCGTCGTGATGGAACTCGACGACTGCGCCTTCCCGCTGCTCGCAGGCGTGGTCATCACGGACGACCCGAAGGTCGCGTTCAAGGACGCCGACGTCGCCCTGCTGGTTGGCGCACGTCCGCGCTCGAAGGGCATGGAGCGTAAGGATCTGCTCTCGGCCAACGCGGAAATCTTCACGGTTCAGGGCAAGGCCCTGAACGACGTCGCCAGCCGCGACGTCAAGGTGCTGGTCGTGGGCAACCCGGCCAACACGAACGCCTACATCGCCATGAAGTCGGCTCCGGATCTGCCGAAGAAGAACTTCACGGCCATGCTGCGTCTGGACCACAACCGCGCGCTGTCGCAACTGGCCGCCAAGTCGGGCAAGCCGGTCGCGTCGATCGAAAAACTCGCCGTGTGGGGCAACCACTCGCCGACGATGTACCCCGACTACCGTTTCGCCACGGTCGAAGGCCAGTCGCTCAACGCGCTGATCAACGACGACGAATGGAACCGCAACACCTTCATCCCGACGGTCGGCAAGCGCGGCGCGGCGATCATCGAAGCGCGCGGCCTGTCGTCGGCGGCTTCGGCGGCCAACGCAGCGATCGACCACGTGCGTGACTGGGTCCTCGGCACGAACGGCAAGTGGGTCACGATGGGCATCCCGTCGGACGGCTCGTACGAAATCCCCGAAGACATCATCTACGGCGTGCCGGTTACCTGCGAAAACGGCGAGTACAAGCGCGTCGAAGGTCTGGAAATCGACGCATTCTCGCGCGAAAAGATGACGGGCACGCTCAACGAGCTGCTCGAAGAGCGCGAAGGCGTCGCTCACCTGCTCAAGTAAGCTAGATGCAGGCCAACCGGAATGCCGCTGCAATGCGGCGGCTTCCGGTTCATGCGCGGGCTCTGGCGGCGCACGCCGCCGGTTCCGCGTGCTGATTCGCGCGCGCCTTGCTCTGGCTTGTTCACGACGCCGGCTGCAGGACGCGTACGAATCAGGTTTTCCCCCTAACCCTCATCCCCTGACGCCGAAGATGCGCGCCATCCTCCCCGCGGAAGTGTTGTTTGACGGCGAAGCCCCCCCCACTCTCCTGCCCGCGTGCGATCACTACGCCGGCAGCGAGAAGCTGATGCTCAAATCCCTCGCGCTGCAGCAGGAGCTGGGTCCGGTTTTCGATATCACGCTCGACTGCGAAGACGGCGCCCAGGTCGGCCACGAGGCCGAACACGCGGAACTCGTCGCCTCGCTGCTGGGCAGCGAACACGACCGCTTCGGGCGCGTGGGCGTGCGTATCCACGATTTTCACCATCCGCACTGGCGCGACGACGTGCGCCTGATCCTGCGCGCCGCGAAGCGCGCGCCGGCGTTCATCATGCTGCCGAAGATCCGCGCCGTGGCTGATGCCGCCGAGATGACCGCATTCATCGAAGCCACGCGCGTCGAGATGGGCATCGAAAAAGCCATTCCCGTGCAACTGCTGGTCGAAACCCACGGCGCGCTCGCGCGCGTGTTCGATCTCGCGGCGCTGCGCGGCGTCGAATCGCTCAGCTTTGGCTTGATGGACTTCGTGTCCGCGCATGACGGAGCGATTCCCGACAGCGCGATGCGCTCGCCCGGCCAGTTCGACCACCCGCTCGTGCGCCGCGCCAAGCTCGAAATCGCCGCCGCTTGTCACGCCTTCGGCAAGGTTCCGTCACACAACGTCAGCACCGAAGTGCGCGATATGACGATCGTCGCCAACGACGCTCTGCGCGCGCGCAACGAGTTCGGCTACACCCGCATGTGGAGCATCCATCCCGCGCAGATTCCGGCCATCGTGGCCGCTTTTGCACCGCGCGACGAAGAAATCGTCACCGCGGCGCAGATCCTGCTGGCCGCGCAGCAAGCCCAGTGGGGCCCGACGCGCCACGGCGACACGCTGCACGACCGCGCCAGCTACCGGTATTACTGGTCGGTGCTGCGCCGCGCGCGCTCGACCGGTCGCGCCGTGCCGGCGGAGGCCGCGCCGCTGTTCGGCGAGAGCGCGGCGGCGTAAGGCCGTGACGTGCATGACTTCGCGCGGAACCCGCCCGAGCATTTTTTTACGCACCGGAAAAACTGAAATCCGTGCCGATAAATAGGTGAAAATAGCGTCCGCTGCGCGCTCACGGGGCGCGCGTAGTGCAACCGGCGGCCACAGCCCGTGGCCGCGCACTGTTCAACCGATTTGAGACATAAAGGTCCGACTCCATGAAGAAATTGCTGATCGCTACCGTCATTGGCGCGCTGTCCTCGACGATGCTGCTGGCCGCAACCGACGCCGCCGCACAAGGCACCACGTCGACGACGACGGCCAAGAAGCCCGCGAAGCCGGCACCGAAGCACCGCATCATCAAGCGCAAGGCCAATCCGGCCAAGGAAGCGAAGGTCGACGCAGTGCCGGAAGGTTCGGAACACTGGAGCTGCGCAGAAGGCATGCAGTTCGAACTGAAGGGCGACATGGCGCGTGACCAGATCGTCACCGTTCACTGGGCCAACAAGAACTACAACCTGCCGCGTCAATCGACGACGACGGGCGCAGACCGTTTCCACGACGCCGCCACCGGCCTCGACCTGGTCGTGATCCCGACCAAGGCCATGCTGTTCTCGGACAAGGACAGCTCGCGTCTGGCCGACGAGTGCAAGACTGTTGCAATGCAGCAAGGCGCAATGGCGCCGACCCAGGCAAACGCCCTGAACCCGGCGAACCGCGCGGCACCCGCAAGCGGCGCATCGGGCCAGTAAGGTCCGCGGAAAGCCGCGATGTCCGCACCCGCCGCCAACGTCAGGCCGCAGCCGGATCAGGTTCTCGTCGACATTGTCGACTATGTCCTGAATGCGCCAGTGGACAGCGCGCTCGCGCTGTCGACGGCCCGCCATTGCCTGATCGACACGCTCGGCTGCGGACTCGAAGCGCTTTCCTACCCTGCCTGCACCAAGCTGCTGGGACCGGTCGTGCCAGGCACGATCGTCCCGCACGGCGCGAAGGTGCCCGGCACGCCATTCCAGCTCGACCCGGTTCAGGCCGCCTTCAACATTGGCGCGATGATCCGCTGGCTCGACTTCAACGACACCTGGCTGGCCGCCGAGTGGGGCCATCCGTCGGATAACCTGGGCGCGATACTCGCGACCGCCGACTGGCTTTCGCGCACGGCCGTGGCGCAGGGCAAGCCGCCGCTCACCATGAAGCATGTGCTTGAAGGCATGGTGAAGGCGCACGAGATCCAGGGCTGCATTGCGCTGGAGAACTCGTTCAACCAGGTCGGGCTCGACCACGTCCTGCTCGTCAAGCTCGCCTCGACCGCCGTGGCCGGGCAACTGCTCGGCCTCACGCGCGACGAACTCATCAACGCCGTGTCGCTTGCGATGGTCGATGGCCAGGCGCTGCGCACTTACCGCCATGCGCCCAATACCGGCTCGCGCAAGTCGTGGGCCGCCGGCGACGCCACCTCGCGCGGCGTGCGCCTGGCGCTGATCGCGAAGACCGGCGAGATGGGTTATCCATCGGCGCTCACGGCAAAGACCTGGGGCTTCTACGACGTCTCGTTCAAGGGACAGCCGTTCAAATTCCAGCGCCCTTACAGCACGTACGTGATGGAAAACGTGCTGTTCAAGATTGCGTTCCCCGCCGAATTCCACGCCCAGACCGCCGCCGAAGCCGCCATGACGCTGCACGGCCAGCTCGCGCAGCAAGGCAAGACGGCGCAAGACATCAAGCGGATCACCATTCGCACCCACGCGGCTGCGATCCGTATCATCGACAAGACCGGGCCGCTGGCGAACCCCGCCGACCGCGATCACTGCATCCAGTACATGGTCGCCGTGCCGCTGCTGTTCGGCCGCCTCACCGCCGCGGACTACGAAGACGAGGTGGCGCGCGATGCGCGTATCGACGCCTTGCGCGCAAAGACGGTCTGCGTCGAAGACCCGCAATTCACGAAGGATTACCACGACCCCGCGAAGCGTTCGATCGCCAATGCGCTCACCGTCGAACTGAACGACGGCACGACGCTGCCCGAAGTGGTGGTGGAGTACCCGATCGGCCACCGTCGTCGCCGCGACGAAGGTATCCCGCTGCTGATCGAGAAGTTCCGCACGAACCTCGCGCGCCGTTTCGCGGCAAAGCAGCAGCAGGCCATTCTTGAAGTTTCGCTCGATGCGGCACGGCTTGACGCCATGCCGGTGCATGAATACGTAGACTTGTATGTGATCTGAGCAATCAGACAGCAATCCAGGCAGATATCGGTATCAGCAGCACACGTGTAGTAAAGCGTTATTTCCGCGATTAAACGAAGGAAAACACCATGGCCCACAATCTCCACAAAACGCTAAAGGAATTCGACAGCGGTTCCGGCAAAGGCAAGTTCTACTCGCTGCCGCAACTTGGCAAGCAGCTCGGCGTGAAGATCGATCGCCTGCCGGTCTCGATCCGTCTCGTGCTTGAGTCCGTGCTGCGTAACTACGACGGCAAGAAGATCGCGGAAGAGCACATCGAGCAACTCGCGAACTGGAAACCCAATGCTTCGCGCGTCGACGAAATCCCGTTCGTGGTCGCCCGCGTCGTGCTGCAGGACTTTACCGGCGTGCCGCTGCTCGCGGACATCGCGGCCATGCGCGGCGTCGCCAAGCAGGTTGGCAAGGATCCCAAGGTCATCGAGCCGCTGGTGCCGGTGGATCTGGTCGTCGACCACTCGGTGCAGATCGACTATTTCCGCCAGAAGGATGCCCTCGACCTGAACATGAAGCTGGAATTCCAGCGCAATAACGAGCGCTACCAGTTCATGAAGTGGGGCATGCAGGCGTTCGACACGTTCAAGGTCGTGCCGCCGGGCATCGGCATCGTCCACCAGGTGAACCTGGAATATCTCGCACGCGGCGTGCACAAGAAGACCGACGGCGGCGATACGGTCTACTACCCGGACACGCTGGTGGGCACCGATTCGCACACCACCATGATCAACGGCATCGGCGTGGTGGGCTGGGGCGTGGGCGGCATCGAAGCCGAAGCCGGCATGCTCGGCCAGCCGGTGTACTTCCTCACGCCGGACGTGGTGGGCGTGGAGCTCAAGGGCAAGCTGCGCGAAGGCTGCACGGCCACCGACCTGGTGCTCACGATCACCGAAATGCTGCGCAAGGAGAAGGTCGTCGGCAAGTTCGTCGAATTCTTCGGCGAAGGCACGGCCTCGCTGTCGCTGCCGGACCGCGCGACCATCGGCAACATGGCGCCGGAATACGGCGCGACCATGGGCTTCTTCCCGGTCGACGAGAAGACCATCGACTACTTCAAGGGCACGGGCCGCACGCAGGCTGAAATCTCGGCGTTCGAGAACTATTTCAAGGCGCAGGAACTGTTTGGCGTTCCGAAGGCCGGCGAAATCGATTACACCAAGACGCTGGTGCTCGATCTGGGCACGGTCGCGCCGTCGCTGGCCGGTCCGAAGCGCCCGCAGGACCGCATCGAAATCGGCCATGTGAAGTCGACCTTCACGGACCTGTTCTCGAAGCCGGTCGCGGAAAACGGCTTCAACAAGAAGGCCGAGGATCTGACGGCCGAATACGACGTTACCGACAAGCTCAAGCTGCACAACGGCGACGTGCTGATCGCCGCCATCACGTCGTGCACCAACACGTCGAACCCTTCCGTGCTGCTGGCCGCCGGCCTGCTGGCGAAGAAGGCCGTGGAAGCGGGCCTGACGGTCGCGCCGCACATCAAGACCTCGCTCGCGCCGGGTTCGCGCATCGTCACGGAATACCTGACCAAGACTGGCCTGCTGCCCTACCTGTCAAAGCTCGGCTTCGAACTGGCGGCTTATGGCTGCACGACCTGTATCGGCAACGCGGGCGACCTGACGCCGGAACTGAACGAGTCGATCGTCAAGAACGACGTGGTTGCGGCGGCCGTATTGTCGGGCAACCGTAATTTCGAAGCGCGTATTCACCCGAACATCCGCGCCAACTTCCTGGCTTCGCCGCCGCTGGTGGTCGCTTACGCGATCGCGGGCAACATCACGCGCGACCTGATGACGGAACCGGTCGGCAAGGGCAAGGGCGGCCGCGACATCTACCTGGGCGACATCTGGCCGACCAGCGAAGAAGTCAACGCGCTGCTCAAGTTCGCGCTGGACGCCGACGTCTATCAGAAGAACTACGCGCAGCTCACCAAGAAGGGCGATCTGTGGAGCAAGATCGAAGGCGAGGAAGGCCAGGTCTACGACTGGCCGAAGTCGACCTATATCGCCGAGCCGCCGTTCTTCGGTGCGGACTTCTCGATGACGCCGTCGTCGAAAGTGCCTGAAGTCAAGGGCGCGCGCGCGCTGGGCATCTTCGGCGATTCGGTCACGACCGATCACATCAGCCCGGCCGGCTCGATCAAGGAAGACTCGCCCGCAGGCAAGTGGCTGAAGGAAAACGGCGTGCAGAAGGCCGATTTCAACAGCTACGGCTCGCGCCGCGGCAACCACGACGTGATGATGCGCGGCACGTTCGCGAACGTGCGGATCAAGAACCTGATGATCCCGGCCAAGCCCGACGGCACGCGCGTCGAAGGCGGTCTGACGATCCATCAGCCGAGCGGCGAACAGCTGTCGATCTACGACGCCGCGATGAAGTACATCGACGCCGGCACGCCCACCATGGTGTTCGCGGGCGAAGAGTACGGCACGGGCTCGTCGCGCGACTGGGCGGCCAAGGGCACGCAACTGCTGGGCGTGAAGGCCGTGGTGGCCCGCAGCTTCGAGCGCATCCACCGCTCGAATCTGGTCGGCATGGGCGTGCTGCCGCTGCAGTTCAAGGGCTCGGACAGCGTGCAGTCGCTCGGTCTGACCGGCGAGGAAACCTTCGATATCGAGGGCCTCACGGACGACTTCAAGCCGCAGCAGGACCTGACGCTGGTGATCCACCACAAGAACGGCAAGGACGAGCGCGTGCAGGTGCTGCTGCGCATCGACACGCCGATCGAGGTCGACTACTACAAGCACGGCGGCATCCTGCCGTTCGTGCTGCGCTCGCTGCTCGCGGCGTAAGTCGGCACAGACGGTTTTTGCAGGTGCCGCGCCCGGCAACGGGTGCGGTCACACTTGGAGCCCGGCGAAAGTCGGGCTTTTTTTTCGCGTTGCGACGGATTTTTGATGGGCGTAAGGTGGAATCGCCTCTTGAGAACAGGCGAGCCTTATGAACCCCGGTCCACGGACAGCGTCCCGACCGGGATTTTTTTTGGGTGCTTCGGGGAAGTCGCGCGCCGCCGCAAAATGGGGCGCAGCGTAAGGAATTCGGGAAATGACGGATCACCGAATGAGGAGTTCGGCATCGCCCCAGCCAGAGCTAGACCCGTCACGAACGTCATTATCGGGCCTCGATCCCGATGCGTCATTAGCACAAGCCGCAAGAATCCGTTACAGATATTGTCAAGATATGGGAACGCGTCTTGTGGTCGCAGGTTTTCCGTGCCTGGCAGGGCGCTGCCGGCGCGCGCGCCCGCATCGGCTAACATGACGGTTTGGTCCACGCCGTCCTGCCTGCTTTGCCCACCTACACCCTCGCCTCAACCGTCAGCGCGGAGCTGGATATCCGCAAGAGCCGCTTTATCGGTCTCGCGATTCCGGTCGCCGACCGCGACGCGGCCATGATCGAGCTGCGCCGTCTGCGCGAAGCACATCCGACTGCCACGCACGTCTGCTGGGCGCTGCTCGCGGGCGGCCAGTCCGGTATGTCCGACGATGGCGAACCCTCCGGCACGGCAGGCCGGCCCATCCTGGAAGTCCTGCGCCATCACGATCTGGACGGCGTGCTGGCCGCCGTGGTGCGCTACTACGGCGGTGTGAAGCTGGGTGCGGGCGGGTCTCGTGCGCGCCTACACCGACGCCATTGCGAGCGCCTTGCAGGACGCGCCGCGCGTCGAGCGCGTGGCGCAGGCGCGGCTCACGGTGGAAGTCGGCTATGCCGAAGAAACGCACGTGCGCCACTGGATCGAGCAGGCCCAGTACACGCTGGTGGACAGCCGCTACACCATGACGGTGCGGCTCACCATCCAGATGCCCGTGACCGCCGTGGACGCCGCGCGCGTCGCGCTGCGCGACCTTACGCAGGGGCGCGCGGGCTTCCCCGAGCACGAGTAAGCAGTCTGGTGCGTGGCCCCGCACGCTAGCAAACCTGGCGACGAATCAAGCGCGCACGCAAAAAAAAGCCGCCGATAAAAGATCGGCGGCTAAACAGGGGACGTGAAGAACAACCGCGAATCGACTATCGAATCGACCCGACAGACCCATCATCGCCCCGCAAAATTAAGACAAACTTAAACCCGCGCAAATGCCCGCAAAAACTTTCCCGGCGGCGTGTCACGCGAGCGCGCTGAAAGCGCGGAATGTCCCGATCGCTATAATCGATTCGTGTCTTCTGCGAGTCTTCTGATTCGAGTCGGCCGGTGGGCTGCTTGCTGTGATGGGACTGCCGCGGAACTGCGGCGGGTCTGCATAAGGTCACCGGCCGTCATCCACGGGAAGGACCACCATGATCTTCGATCGACTGAGAGCGGGCGCCGGGCCGGAACGACGCCATCGCGTCTGGAGCAAGCTGCGTATTCTCGTGGCCGCCATCGGCACGCTGGGTTCGGCAACGGGCATTGCCATTGCCGTGATCGGTCTGGTGGAATTCAATCACGCCAAGGTCGTGACCGGCGCGCTCGTCATCATATTTTCGACTGCGGTGTACGTATCGATTCTTGCGCGCGACCGCAATCGCGTGGATTGAGCGCAGCGCGCTCGCTTGCCACCCCGCAGCGAGCGCGCCCGGGTGAGGCGGGCTCTTTCTTGTACTATTCCACGCGCGCGCCGTTGCGCGTCACTTCTACGGCCGTTGCGCCCACATAGTCGGCGCGAATGTTGTCGCCCACCTTGAGCTTTTCGAGCGGCACGTCCTTTGGCACGTCAACCACGACGGTACGGGTCGGACCGCGCAGCGTCACCTTGCGGTGCTTGCGGTCGATCTTCTGCACCGTCGCCACCACCTGTACCGAGCGCGCCGCCGCCGTCACGCCATCCGAGGCCGGCGTCGCCGCGGTCGTTTCCACGCGCGCGCGGATGCCCTTCGCGTCCACTTTGTCCGCGCGCAGCAGCAACGCTTCCTTGTAGAGAATGTTGACCTGATCGCCGGGCGCGAGTTTGCTCACGTTCGCCACCGCCGGGTCCACTGCCACCGTCGTCTGCCTGCCTTGCGGGCCACGCAGCGTCACCGCGTTGTTGGCGGCATCCACACTCACCACATGCGCCACGGTCTGCACCTCGCCCACCTCCAGCAAGCCGGTGGGCGCGCTCGCGGCCGCATCGGGCGCCGACGCGGTTTGCGCGTAAAGCGGCGCGGCAACGGCCAGCGCAGCCAGCAAGGCGCTGATACGCAGCACATTTCTCGATCCGTCGTTCATTCTCATCGCAGGTGTCCCTCGGTTTCCGTGGTTTATATGGCTATCTGGATAAATGTCGACATGAAAACTTGCTACGCATACCGAATTATTTAATCGATACCGGAAGCCGGCATTCAAACCTGTGCGCTCAGGCTTCGTGCACCGCGGGGGCGAGCGCGGCGCCGCGATAGTGGTCGTAGACCCGCTCGCGCTCTTCGCTCGCCAGTTGCCGCTTCTCCGTGAGCTTCAGCATGCGGTGACGGTCGGCCCCGAGCGTGGCGTAGTAACGCTCGGCGTGCAGCCGTCTGAAACGCGTGTAGAAGTCCGGACCCGGCAGGCCCGAATCGGTTGCGAGCAGCGAGGCGTAGTCGGCTACCTGCGGCGCGCACAATGCAGCCGCCGCGTTTTCCAGCTTCTCGTAGCGCTCACGCAGCGGCACCTCCTGTGCGAACAGCGCGTGGAACATGCCATACGGTACGAGACCGCGCCGGCCCGCCGCGCGCCGCAGCAAACGTTCAACCTTGTCGTCGAGTTCCTTGTTCATCTCCAATGGCCGTCAAGCGGTTCGCAGCAAGGTCGCGTGTGGCTCAAGCCACACAGTACCTGGCGTTCCGGCGGTTTAGCGATAACCAGTTCGCATAAGTCCGTATTGCGAAATACGTTATTAAGCGAATCCGGCAAACCCGTTAATCCGGATCTATAAGGCCTGCATAATTCCATTCACACTGATTCGGAAAAGGCATTCTGCACACATTTTCGGATTCGATGCCGTTAAGTGGCATTCGCCATGCAATCCCGGTGCTATAAAGGATTGCAAACATTATCAATCCAGACCGATTGGGTCGATCGTGGCGCAAATGTGCGATGCGCACGCGCATTGTTGAGCAAATCGGACACGATCATTTTTTCCGATAGACCAGGAAAAACGCTAAGTCAAGCAGACTATTTTTCCGCCAGCTATACACAATCCATACAAAAACAATTATTAATATCCGCTGCGGGTGAACTTGGGCAGGTGCCGCCGAAGCACTCCAGGTCAATCCGCAAGCGCCCGCCTTGGGCGCCTCGTTTCGCCGTCCGCGATGGGCCCGCATTACGCAACAGCTTTTGCAGGACCGTAGCAAGCGACTAGACCCGCATGCACTGAGAGGGTTGACTGGAGCGGCGCTTCCGTAAGCCGCATGACCGGAATCTTTCGTTGACGAGTGATGACATGCTTACCAGAACCGAGAACTTGCCTAGCGTCGCGCGCCGAATGGCTGCCGGCCAGATGTTGGTGGATGGCGCAACGGTGAACGCCGTGGCCGACTCCCTGCACCTCTCCGCCCAGACGGTGCGCCGTTACAAAACCATCGTCGAAGACGGCGGGCTCACTGCGCTACAGCAGATGAGCGTGGGCGGCCGACCTTCCGTGCTCGACCAGGCCGCGCTAGGCTGGATAGCGGGCGCGCTGCACGGCTCCGCCCGCGAGCACGGCTTTCCCAGCGACGCCTGGACCAACAGCCGCGTGCGCGAATTGATCGGCAGGCAATTCGGCGTGCACTATTCGCGCGTCTACACCTGGCAGATCGTATCCAACCTGGGACTTGGACACCGCCTGTCGAAATCGGCGCGCTAAAGGCGCGAAGCTCATGCGCGGTTCAGGCCGCGCGATTCAGGACGGAGACGGCGCGTTCGGCGTGCCCGGCGCGCACGCAGACCCTGCCTCGCCGGTCCACGCTTTTGCATGCACCTGGTTGCGCCCCGCCGACTTCGCCTCGTAAAGAAGCACGTCGGCGGCGGCCAGCAACTGTGCGCCGCTGCCACCGCCGCTGCCGGCCACCGATGGCGCGCAGCCCGCACAGCCCACGCTCACCGTGACGCGGCCATAGCGCGAACCGCTATGCGAAAGATTGGCCGACTCCACCCGTCGCCGGATTTTTTCGGCGATTTTCTGCGCGCCCGCCAGCGACGTGCCCGGCAGCACGACCGCGAACTCCTCGCCGCCGTAACGCGCCGTCATGTCCGAGGCGCGCCGCGTGCCTGAGGCAATGCGCTCGGCCACCAGCGCGAGCACTTCATCGCCCGCCGCGTGGCCGTAGGTGTCATTGAAGATCTTGAAGTGATCGATATCGATGAACAGCACCGCGAGCGGCTGTTGCGAGCGCACCGCGCGCCGCCATTCGACGATCAGACGTTCGTCCAGCGCCCGACGGTTCGCCAGTCCCGTGAGCGGATCGGTCAGCGCGAGACGCTGCAAGGCTGCTTGCGCGAGCACCTTGTCGCGCAGCGCGAACGCCAGGATCCACGACACCGCCACCCACGCGCCGCCGAACACCGTCGTCATGGCCAGCGCGAACCAGGAACGCCGCCGCCAGCTGGCGAGAATGTCGTCGACTGCCGGCGCCACGCCCACGATGATCGGCATATTGCCCACATGCGCATAGGTGTAGACGCGCTCCACGCCATCCGCTTCCGAATGCGCGGTGAAAGTGCCCGCATCGTGCTGCGAGATGATCCGGTAGTTGCGCCAGCCGGCATAATTCGCGCCGACGCCAAGCGGCATCATCGGCTTGCTCGCGAGCAGCGTGCCGTCCTGCATGATGATGAAGACGCCGCCGCGCGGCCCCACGTCGATGCGTTCCACGAGCTGCTGGAAGTAGTCGAGCCGCACGCCGAGCAGCGCCGCGCCCGCGAATGCGCCATCGGGCGCGTCGATACGACGCGATAGCGCGATCGACAGCACGTCCTTACGCAGACGCGATAGATAGGGCTTCGAAATAAACAGACCGGCGTGCGCATCGCGCTGCTGCGCAACGAAGTAGTCGCGATCGGCAAAGGACACGCCGGGCGCGAGGTTACCGTTTTGCGACGCCTTCACGCGCCCTTGCGCATCCAGCACATAAGCGCCGCCGAGAAACGACGCCGCCGTGGCGCGATCGAACAGCATGCGCTGGCGCAGCGCGTCGGGCAGTTCCCAGGTCTGCGGCTGCTGCGCGCCCGACACCACCGTGCGCAACAAGAGATCGTATAGCTCGACATTGCGCGCGATATCGCCTGTGACGATGCGCACGATATTCGACGAATTCTCGACCGCGTGGCGCAACTCCTCCGCGCGCCCTTCATAAAGCGCCGCATAGGTGAACGCGGCCATCAGCGTCGCAACGAGGGTGCCGGCCCAACCAGCGAAAAACGGATGACTGCCGATCAAGCCGGTCAGGTCCTTGCCGCGCGCGAAGATCCAGCGCCGCACGCGCAGACGCCGGCGCGGAGCGAAACCCCGCCTGGCCGGGCCCTGCGCAGACGACCCTTGCACCGACTCCTGTATGCGATCCGCCAAGTCCGCATTCCTCCAACATATAGCCGCCTGCAGCGGCCCTTTTTACCGCCTTCGGCCGTCCGTGGCAGGGCTTGCTCTTCGATGTCATCAATCCGTCACGCACGCTCCGCATGATCGGTAGCGTTGCTTTCACCGCCGCATTCAAAGCGGTTTCGACTGAACAAATCCCCCTGTTTTCCCTCCCTACCCGCTACATACAGGAGCCTGCTCGTCATGCCGGATCTTTCCCTGTCACCGCAGCCGGGCGCCGCGCCCACGCGCGGCCGTAACGCGAGCCTGCTCGTTTTCCTGCTCGTCATCGCTGCCGGTGCCGTCTATGTAGGCATGCATCTCGCCGACGACCTTTCTCCCGTACGGGAAAGCTCCGCGCTGCCGTGGCTGCTGCTCGGCATCGCCCTGTTGATCGCACTGGGCTTCGAATTCGTCAACGGCTTCCACGATACCGCGAATGCCGTTGCGACCGTCATCTATACGCACTCGCTCTCGCCCAACCTTGCCGTGATCTGGTCGGGCGCATGGAACTTCCTCGGTGTGCTGACTTCGACCGGGGCCGTGGCCTTCGGCATCCTGCAACTCCTGCCCGTCGAGCTGATCCTGCAGGTAGGCAGCAGCGCGGGGTTCGCGATGGTGTTCGCGCTGCTGATCGCGGCCATCATCTGGAATCTGGGCACGTGGTACTTCGGCCTGCCTTCATCGAGCTCGCACACATTGATTGGCTCGATCATCGGCGTGGGCCTGATGAACCAGCTGATGCACGGCGCCAACGGCACCAGCGGCGTGGACTGGAGCCAGGCGCTGGGTGTCGGAAAGTCGCTGCTGTTCTCGCCAATCGTGGGCTTCCTGCTGGCCGCGCTCTTGCTGCTGGTGCTCAAGGCGCTGGTGAAAGTGCCAGCGCTCTATAGCGAGCCGAAGGGCAACGAGCCGCCGCCGTTCTGGATCCGCGCGCTGCTGATCCTGACCTGCACCGGCGTGTCGTTCGCGCACGGTTCGAACGACGGCCAGAAGGGCATGGGCCTCATCATGCTGATCCTGATCGGCACCGTGCCCACCGCCTACGCGCTCAACAAGGCCGTCACGCCCGCCGAAACGCAGACCTACATCGCCGTCGCGCACGAAGCCGCGAATACGCTCACGAAGTACGCGAACGGCGTGGCCGCGCCTGCCGATGCGCGTGCCGAAATCGAGCGCTTCGTCGGCTCGCGTTCGGCCACGCCCGCGACGGTGCCGGCGCTCGCCGCACTGTCAAACCAGTTGGGCGAGCAGGTGGGCGGCTACGGTTCAATTTCGCAGGTGCCGCAATCGGTGGTCGATAACGTGCGCAACAATATGTACCTGGCCTCCGAAGCGATCCGCCTGATGAACAAGGCGAAGCAACCCGCCTTCTCGGCCGCCGACGCCAAGGCCATCGACAACTTCAAGGCGCAGACCGATCACGCCACCAAGTTCATCCCGACGTGGGTGAAGGTGGCGGTGGCAATCGCGCTGGGGCTGGGCACGATGGTGGGCTGGAAGCGCATCGTGGTAACGGTGGGCGAGCGCATCGGCAAGACGCATCTGACCTACGGCCAGGGCGCGAGCGCCGAACTCGTCGCCATGGCGACGATCGGCGCCGCCGACGTCTACGGCCTGCCGGTGTCGACCACGCACGTGCTGTCCTCGGGCGTGGCGGGCACGATGGCCGCCAACGGCTCCGGCCTGCAATGGAATACCGTGCGCAGCCTCATCATGGCCTGGGTGCTCACGCTGCCGGTGTCGATCGTGCTCGCGGGCGCGCTGTACTGGGTGTTCCGCCACCTCTTCTGATCGAGAGCACGTGAAAAAGCCGCGCCTCTGCTGGGTGAGAAGCGCGGCTTTTCTTATCGCTTGAACGTCGATCAGTACAGCTCGGGCACGAACATCTCAGGGGGCACCGGCTGGCGAATATAGTCCGGATGATGCACGCGCGCGGGCAGCGTCACCGCCGGATGCTCGACCTCGTGATAAGGCACCTGGCTGAGCAGATGATGGATGCAGTTCAGGCGCGCGCGCTTCTTGTCCACGCCCTGCACCACCCACCACGGCGCTTCCGGAATATGCGAGCGCTGCAGCATCGCTTCCTTGACTTGCGTATAGGCTTCCCAGCGGCGACGGCTTTCGAGATCCATCGGCGAGAGCTTCCACTGCTTGAGCGGATCGTCGATACGGCTCTGGAAGCGCACTTCCTGCTCGTCGTCGGTGATCGAAAACCAGTACTTGACGATCTGGATGCCGCTGCGCACCAGCATCTTTTCGAACTCGGGCACCGAGCGGAAAAACTCCTCGTACTCGTCGTCCGTGCAGAAGTTCATCACGCGCTCGACGCCCGCGCGGTTGTACCAACTGCGGTCGAACAGCACCATTTCGCCGCCCGCCGGCAGATGCTGAACGTAGCGCTGGAAATACCACTGCGTGCGTTCGCGGTTGTTCGGCGCGGGCAGCGCAGCCACGCGGCACATGCGCGGGTTCAGGCGCTGCGTGATGCGCTTGATCACGCCGCCCTTGCCCGCCGCATCGCGCCCTTCGAAGATCACCACGAGCCGGTGGCCCGTGCTCATGATCCAGTCCTGCATCTTCACCAGTTCGCCCTGCAGGCGGATCAGCTCGCGGAAATAGACCTTGCGCAGCGCGCGCGCTTCTTCGCTGATTTCCAGACCGCCTTCCTGCAGGCGATCGTCGACTTCCATTTCGAGCTCTTCGTCGTAGGCGTCGATAAGTTCTTCGTTGAGACGGCGGCGGCGCTCGCGTTCGGCCTCATGGTTCGACTGCGCTTCGGCGTCGTGCTCCGGGCCGTAGCCCGCATCCCGCGCGGCCTGCCCCGCGCGATCCATTTCGTTCATGGGGACTCTCCTCTTTCGATGAATGGCAACCCGCGACGCTCACGCTTCGCGCGCATCCCGGCACCGGATGCTCCGCGCAGACGGGCACGGCCACGCGCCACTATCGGCGCTACGGGTGTCACACATATTTCAAATGCATCAATGCCGACGGGCTCAGCCCAGCGGCTTCGCAAAGCTCAATTCATGGCCATCCGGATCGAGCACATGGAAATAGCGCTCGGCCCACGGTGCGTCCTGCGGCGCGAACCCGGGCGTGATGCCCGCGGCACAGACCTGCGCATAAAAGGCATCGACATCCGAGACGTAGAAGATCACGCGGCCCCACCCTTCGACCTTGCCGTGCGGACCTTCGAGCAGATTCAGATAGCAGGCCGGCCCCGGCTCGCCCAGCACGAACGACGCAAAACCGGCAATCGACGGACCGGGTTTGTGCGCAAAGCCCAGCGCTTCGTAGAAGCGCACCGAACGCGCGATGTCGCTCACGGTGAGCGTCACGGCGCTCAGGGATTCGATACGCGCGGTGGGCGGGTTCATGGCCTTGCCTCCTTGTTGTCGGTATTGAACCGACTTTAGCAGCCTTTCGCCGCTCCACGCCGCATCGCCGGCTTGCTGCACTGCCTGGTCATGCGCTGCTGGTGCGGCTTGCGCGGCGTTTCCGGGTTGGCTTTGGGGCCAGCTTCGGGGCAGGCTTCGGTGCCGCGATCGCCTTCGGGCTGCCTGGCCACAACGCACGCTCACTGGTTGGACCAGTTTCGAGCAATCCACTCTCCTCTCCCACCCGCGCGCGCACGAAGTCGATATGCGTCTGCATCGCCGTGCGGGCTTCCTCGGGACGGCGCGCGAGGATCGCGTCGCAAAGCGTACGGTGCTGCAACAGCAACAGGCCGGACGCGTCCTCGTTCTGCTCGCGCAGCCCCGTGCCGTTGATCGTGATGTGCTCGCGCAGCACGCCCAGCACGCTGGTGTGCAGATGCAGAAACATGGCGTTGTGCGAGGCCTGCGCGATGACTTCGTGAAGCTTCGCATCGGCGTCGGCTTCCGCGCCTTTGTCGTCGCTTTCGCGCGTGCGCTCCAGTTCGTCCATCAGCGACCGGATGCGCACGAGGTCGTCGTCGCTTGCGCGCAGCGCCGCGAAATACGCGGTCGCCCCTTCCAGCACGCGGCGGAATTCGAGAATGTCGTCGCGCAAAGCCGGATGGTCCGCTACCAGTTGCCCCCACGGTGAAGCAAAGCCCGTGCGCAGTTGATCCGTCACGAACACACCCGCGCCCGCGCGGCTCGCCACCAGACCGCGTGCGGCCAGACGCTGGATCGCCTCGCGCACCGTATTGCGCGCGACGCCGTAGTCCTGCGCGAGCACACGCTCGGACGGCAGTTTCTCGCCCGCGCGCCAGGAGCCGTCGAGCAGCGCGGTTTCCATGCGGCGCATCACCGTTTCGACGCGTCCATGCGCGCCAGCCCTGTCCCTCATTGCCTGTCCCCGAAACTGCGTTTGCCTTCGACTGCCTGCGTCTGCACGCGTCTGCATGCGTTTGCCTGCGTCCGATAGGGCGAACGCACACTGGTCCAACCAGCTTGAAGCCGTCGCCCAAAGCGGGAATTATGCGCCACAAACCCGCCGTCGCCGCCTGCGCGTCCGCATCGTCGCCAACCGTCGTTGTTGCGATGCCGCCCGCATGCCCACGAGACGCCTGCAAGAGACGCCGATCAGCGCCCAACGATACCAGCGAGACATGAAGCCACGAACATACCCCACCGGCCAGCGCCCCACCGACGTCTACCTGTTCGCGACCTGCCTCGTGGACCTGTTCGTGCCCGAGGCGGGGCTGGACGCCGTCAGACTGCTCGAACGCGAAGGCCTCACGGTCCACTTTCCGCGCGGCCAGAGCTGCTGCGGGCAACCCGCGTACAGCAGCGGCAACCCGCGCCAGGCACGCGAGGTCGCCCGTGCCCAGTTCGGCCTGTTCGAGCAGCCGTGGCCCGTGATCGTGCCGTCCGGCTCGTGCGCGGGGATGATGCGACACCACTGGCCTGCCCTCTTCAACGACGCCGATGAAGGCGACGCCGCTGACGCCGCGCGAGCCTCGGCGATCGCCGCACGCGTCTACGAACTGACCGAATTCCTCGTGTGCGTACTGGGCATCGATCTGGGCGCCGACGGAGCCTATGGCGACGCCGTCCGCCAGCAGCCCGAAGAACGCGTGGTGCTGCACACCTCCTGCGGTGCGCGCCGCGAAATGGGCACGCGCGGGCATGGCGTCGCAGCCATCGACGCGCTGCCCGGCGTCACGCGCATCGAGCACGAACGCGAATCCGAATGCTGCGGCTTTGGCGGCACGTTCTCGCTCAAGCACCCCGATATTTCCGGCGCAATGGTCGCCGACAAGATCGCTTCCGCGTGCGCAACGGGCTGCAATCGCCTCGTTTCCGCCGACTGCGGCTGCCTGCTCAACATCGGCCACGCAGCGCAACGCAAAGGTGCGCCGCTTGCGGTCGAACATCTCGCCTCGTTCCTGTGGCGCCGCACCGGCGGAGAGGCCGCATGAGCGTGGATCAACTCGATACCCTCGGCGCGCGCGCACGCATGCTGGCCCGTCTGCGCGCGAGTGCGCCTGCTGTAGCGGCAGAAGTGAGCACGCTCGATCAACGCATCGACGCTCACTACGCCCAGCGCCGCGAACACGATGCAGCGATGCTCGCAACCCGGACGGCGCGCATCGCACAGTTCCAGCGCATGCTCGAAGCCGCGCATGCCGACGTGGTCTGCGCAAGCTCGCAGGCGTGGCCCACCGCGCTTGCGCAGCGGCTCGCGGCAACGGGCATCAGGCGCCTGCTGCTCGATACCGCGTGCAGCGAAGGCGCAGCACTCGCGGCGGCGCTGCAAACGCACGCTCCGGCCATCGAAACACGCACCTACGCAGCGCCGATCGAAACCTGGAAGTCCGAACTGTTCGACACGATCGACGCGGGCTTTACGGTCGCGCGCTCCGGACTTGCGGCCACCGGGACCCTGGTGGTCGTCCCCGACGCCAATGCGCCGCGCACCGTCTCGCTCGTGCCCCCGCTGCACATCGCGCTGGTGCACGCCAGCACCCTGCACGCAGATCTGCACTCCGCCGTTGCGGCCGAGCGCTGGCGCGACGGCATGCCGACCAACCTGGTGATGATCTCCGGACCGTCGAAGACTTCCGATATCCAGCAGACCACGGCGTATGGCGCGCACGGCCCGCGCGCGCTCTGGGTCATTGTCGTGGCCGACGCCGACGCGCCAGGCACGACGCAAACCCGTTCGAACGGAGCCGCGCAATGAGCACGACCGCACACGCCGCACGCGACGCACATGACGCACGCGCTGGCAAGGCAAGCGACGAAAACACGCTGCATTTCGTGCCCACCGCCGAATTCCGCCAACGCGCCCGCACGGCGCTGGACGATCCACAACTGCGCCAGAGCTTTCGCGGCGCGATGGATTTTCTGCAAGGCAAACGCGCCGCGCAATTCCCCGAAGTCGACGAACTCGAAGCCCTGCGCGACCTGGGCGAGGCGGTGCGCCAGCACGCGCTGACGCGCCTGCCCGAGCTGCTCGAACAACTCGAAACGAAGCTGCGCGAAAATGGCGTGCAGGTCCATTGGGCCGAAACCGCCGACGACGCCAATCGCATCGTCCACGGCATCGCCCAGCGCCATGCGGCCACGCGCGTCATCAAGGGCAAGTCGATGGCAAGCGAGGAAATCGAGCTGAATCATTACCTCGGCGAGCGCGGCATCGATTGCATCGAGTCGGATATGGGCGAGTACATCGTGCAACTCGCGGGCGAAAAACCTTCGCATATCGTGATGCCCGCGATCCATAAAACCAAGGGCGATATCGCGCATCTGTTCGAGCAGCACATCCCGGATACGCCCTATACGGAAGACGTCGATGCGCTGATCCAGACGGGCCGCCGCGCGCTGCGCCGGGCCTTCGTCGATGCGCAGATCGGTCTTTCGGGCGTGAATTTCGCCGCCGCCGATACCGGCACGCTCTGGCTGGTGGAGAACGAAGGCAATGGCCGCCTCTCCACCACGGTGCCCGATGTGCATATCGCCATCATGGGCATGGAAAAGGTGGTGGCGAAGCTCGAACACATCGTGCCGTTGTCGAGCCTGCTCACACGCTCGGCCACCGGTCAGCCGATCACGACGTATTTCAACCTCATCAGCAGCCCGCGCCGCCCCGGCGAAAAAGACGGCCCGCGCGAAGTGCATCTCGTGCTGCTCGACAATGGCCGCAGCCAGGCCTACGCCGACGAACAATTGCGCGCCACGCTGCAATGCATCCGCTGCGGCGCGTGCATGAACCACTGCCCGGTGTACACGCGCATTGGCGGCCATGCTTATGGCACGACCTATCCCGGCCCGATCGGCAAGATCATTTCACCGCATCTGCTGGGACTGGACGCCACCGCCGATCTGCCCACCGCATCGAGCCTTTGCGGCGCATGCGGAGAAGTCTGCCCGGTGCGCATTCCGATTCCGCAACTGCTGGTGCGCCTGCGCACGGAAGCGAATCGCGATCCCGAAGAAGACGTGGCGCACCCGCTGCGCGGCCAGGGAGCCAACCATAGCCGCAGCGAGCAGTTCATCTGGCGCTTCTGGAGCGGCGCGTTCGCGCATCCGCGCGCGTATCGCGCATTGCGGTGGGCCGCCACGCGTCTGCGCGCGCTCGCGCCTTCGCAGCAGATGGGCTGGACCCAGCACCGGACGCCGCTCAAGCCCGCGCCGCGCAGTCTGCACGACCTGCTGCGCGAGCGCGATCAACCCGAATAGCAACATCTGTCTTCAGGCATGCGAACTATATTCCAAGCCATGCCTGAAGACTTCGACATCGTCTAGACCCGCATCATCGGAGGAGACCGTAATGCAACCCTGGCTTCAAACCTATACGCCGCTTGGCAGTCTGTGGCTATCCGCGCTCGTCGCGGCTACACCGATCCTGTTCTTCTTCGTCGCCCTCGCGGGGCTGCGCCTCAAAGGCCACGTCGCCGCCGCCATCACGCTGGTGCTCGCGCTCGGCGTAGCGGTATTCGAATACGGCATGCCGGTGCGTCAGGCGCTTGTCTCCGCGGGATTCGGCTTTGCTTACGGTCTCTGGCCGATCGCGTGGATCATCGTCACGGCCGTGTTCCTCTACAAGATCGTGGTGAAGACGGGGCAATTCGAGGTCATTCGCGCCTCCGTCCTGTCGATCACCGACGATCAACGCCTGCAACTGCTGTTGATCGGCTTCTCGTTCGGGGCCTTTCTGGAAGGTGCGGCAGGCTTCGGCGCGCCGGTTGCGATCACCTCGGCGCTGCTGGTCGGTCTCGGCTTCGAGCCGCTCTACGCAGCCGGTCTGTGCCTGATCGCCAATACCGCGCCGGTGGCCTTCGGTGCGATGGGCATTCCGATCATCGTTGCGGGTCAGGTAACGGGCATCGATCCGTTCCTGATCGGCGCGATGGCGGGTCGTCAGTTACCGCTGCTGTCGCTGTTCGTGCCGTTCTGGCTCGTCTTCATCATGGACGGCAAGCGCGGCCTCAAGGAAACGTGGCCCGCCGCGCTCGTCGCGGGCGGCAGCTTCGCGGTGACGCAGTATTTCACGTCGAATCACATCGGGCCGGAACTGCCGGACATCACCTCGGCGCTCGTGAGCCTCGTCGCGCTGGCCGCGTTCCTCAAGGTGTGGTCGCCGCGGCGCGCCACGCGAAACGCCGCCGCTAACGTGCGTGTCAGCGGCGGCGCGGTAGCGCTCGGCGGCTTCGGCGGCAACTCAAATGCCGCGCCTGCTGGCCGCCAGGCCTCGCCGTACGGCGTCGCGCAAACCGTGCGCGCGTGGTCGCCGTTCATCCTGCTGACCGCTATCGTCACGGTCTGGAGCGTGAAGCCGTTCAAGGCGCTCTTCGCCGCGAAAGGCCCGCTTGCGGGCACCGTGCTGAGCTTCCATGTGCCCGGCCTCGACCAACTCGTGGTGCGCACCGCGCCCATCGTAGCGAGCGCCAAACCCTACGAAGCCGTGTTCAAGATCGACTGGCTATCCGCCGTCGGCACCGCGATCATGCTGACTGCCATCGTCTCCGTGCTGATCCTCAAGATGAAGCCGCGCGCCGCCGTGGCCGCGTTCTTCGAAACGCTCAACGAACTGCGCCGCCCCGTGCTGTCGATCGGTCTCGTGCTGGCATTTGCCTTCGTCGCGAACTATTCGGGTATGTCTTCGACGCTAGCACTGGCGCTCGCCGGAACCGGCGCGGCGTTTCCACTGTTCTCGCCGTTGCTCGGCTGGCTGGGCGTATTCCTGACTGGTTCGGATACCTCATCGAATGCGCTGTTCTGCTCCTTGCAGCACACGACTGCGCACCAGATCGGCGTGTCGGACACCTTGCTGGTTGCGGCCAACACATCGGGCGGCGTGAGCGGCAAGATGATCTCGCCGCAATCGATCGCGGTCGCCTGCGCGGCAACGGGCCTGGTCGGCAAGGAAGCATCGCTGTTCCGCTTCACGCTGCGCCATAGCCTGTTTTTTGCGGCCATCGTCGGCGTCATCACATTGATTCAGGCCTATGTGCTCACGGGGATGATTCCGCAGTAAGCATTGCGACACATTTGTAGCAAACCTGAAAGGCCGTTGTTCGCGCAGGCGGGCAACGGCCTGAAATATTTCTTCATGGGATTTTTAAGCGGCATTTAAGGCTTGAAACCTACGCTGGGTTCGTCCGGTGCAACAGTCCGGGTCTGATCGACGAATCGATGGAGGTGGAAAATGAATGCACGCTCAGTTCAATACAAGACCGCTGCGCTTTCGCTGGCTGCCACGCTCACGCTTGCACTCGGTGCTCAATGCGCGTTCGCCGCGACCATGAACAACGTCGCGAACGGTCTGCCGCCCGTGCAGCATGCCGGTGATATTGCCTACGTCTCGGGCGGCATTGGCAGCGACCAGTCCGCGGCATTCAAGGCCGCCACCGCGCACTATCCGCTTTCGCTGGAATTCGCGCGTCAATCCGCCGGCGGCAACGAATACCTCGCAGACGTGCCCGTGAAGATCGCCGACGCACACGGCCAGACGTTGCTCTCCACGCAGGCGCACGGCCCATTCATGCTCGTCACGCTGCCTCGCGGCCACTACGTGGTGAGCGCGAGCCAGGACGGCAAGACCGTCAAGCGCAGCGTCGATATAGGCAAGACGACGCACGAACACGAGGTGTTTGTCTGGCCGACGTGATAGCGCCTTGAATTGAATCGCGCAGCGCTTCGGCATACGAAGCGCTGCTAGAGCCTGTATTTGCCATCTTCGCGCGCTATTTGAAGGCCCGATCTCGACGAGCCCACCACGGGCGTGGATCCGCTGGCGCGCTTTCGCAAGACGCATGGCAGCATGGCTTGATGTTCGCCCCGGCACGCCCGCACCATGTTTGCGTTCATGCCACATAGATGAACTCCGTCCCCGTTTGCGGCTATGATCGTGATCTGCGGTCGGGCCACCAGACTCACGATTGACGAGTAAGGGTAAGGGCAAGCGACACGCATCGTCCAGACACGCGTGGTCGATTTCCCGGAGAACATCGCATGGCATTGGGGTGGCTGGTCGTACTTCCATTCATCGCAGCCGCGCTGGTTGCGCTCACGCCTGCCCGTCTGCGACCGCTCTCGACATGGATCGCGTTCGCGGCCGCGCTGTTCGGCCTGGGCCTGCTGCTGAGCGAGCGCGTGGGCATGGCCACCTTTGGCGTGATGCAATGGCGGCGCGAATGGGTGCCCGAGATCGGCCTGGCGCTTTCGCTGCGTCTTGACGGCCTCTCTTTCATGTTCGCGCTGCTGGTGCTCGCCATCGGCCTGCTGGTCTTCATTTACGCGCGTTACTACCTGGCCGGCAACGACGCGCTGCCGCGTCTTTATCTGCTGCTCCTGCTGTTCATGGGGGCGATGCTGGGCGTGGTGCTGGCGAACAATCTGCTGCTGCTCGTGATTTTCTGGGAGCTGACGAGTCTCGTCTCGTTCCTGTTGATTGGCTTCTGGCCGTCGCGCCCCGATGGACGGCGCGGCGCGCGCATGGCGCTCACCATCACGGGCGCGGGCGGTCTCGCGCTGCTCGCGGCGGTGCTGCTGATTGGCCACGTGTGCGGCAGCTACGAACTCAACGACGTGCTCGCGCAAGCGGCCAGAATCCAGCACGATCCACTTTATCCGGCCATTCTGCTGCTTACGCTGCTCGCGGCGTTCACGAAGTCCGCGCAGTTTCCGTTTCACCTCTGGCTACCGCATGCGATGTCCGCGCCCACGCCGGTGTCCTCCTACCTCCATTCGGCGACGATGGTGAAGGCCGGCGTGTTTTTGCTCGCACGTCTCTATCCCATCTTCGAAGGCACCCACTTGTGGACCTATACGGCCACGCTCGTGGGTCTCGTCACGCTGGTGGGCGGCGCGTCGATGGCGCTGTTCCAGCGCGATCTCAAGGGCCTGCTCGCTTATTCGACGATCAGCCATCTCGGCCTGATCGTGTTGCTGTTCGGGCTCGACACGCAGCTATCGACCGTCGCCGCGCTGTTTCACACGGTCAATCACGCCGTGTTCAAGGCGTCGCTCTTCATGGCTGCGGGCATCATCGATCACGAAACCGGCACGCGCGATCTCGGCCGCCTGCGCGGCCTGCGCAAGACCATGCCGCATACGGCCGTGCTGGCGAGCGTGGCCTCGCTGGCGATGGCGGGCGTGCCCTTGCTCAACGGCTTTCTGTCAAAGGAAATGTTCTTCGGCGAGACGCTCGCGCAAGGCATGTTCGGTCCGTTCAACTGGGCGATTCCGGTGGTGGCCATCGCGGCGGCGGCGCTCTCCGTGGCGTATTCGCTGCGCTTCGTGTGGGGCGTGTTCTTCGATGGCGCGACGCCGCACGATCTGCCCCACTATCCGCCTCATGAGCCGCCGCGCTTCATGAAGCTGCCGGTGGAAATCCTCGTGGTGATCTGTCTGCTGATCGGCCTGTTTCCGCAGCACACGATTGGCCGTCTGCTCGCATCGGCGGCATGGTTCACGCTGGGCGGAAAATTGCCCGACTACAGCCTGAGCATCTGGCACGGCATCAACGCACCGCTCATCATGAGCGTGGTGTCGTTCGCGGCGGGCGCGGCGCTGTTCTTCCTGCGCCGCGATGCGTTCCGCCATCATCGCTCGGTGCTCTCGGACATGAATGCGAGCGAAGGCTTCGACCGCCTGGTGCAGCGCCTCGAAAAAGGCGCGGCGGTAATCGTGCGGGTGTTCGAAACGCGTTCGCTGCCCGCTTACCTGTCCTGGATGATCGCGGCGATGCTGATCGTGCCGGGCGCGTATTTTTTCGCACTCGGCGCGTGGGGCGGCACGCTCGCGCCGCTGCCCATCGACGCGCTCACGCTATGCGGCCTCGTGCTGATGGCGCTGCTTGCGGTGGGCGTGGTGCTGGTGCGCCAGCACACGCTCTATGCGCTCATCATGCTGAGTACCTGCGGGCTGCTCGTCACCCTCGCCTTTGCGCGCTTTTCCGCACCCGATCTCGCGCTCACGCAGGTCTCGGTCGAAGTCGTCACGGTGGTGCTGCTCGTGCTGGCGATCTATTTCCTGCCCACCCTGCAGCCGGTGGTCGAAACGATTCCCACGCGCCTGCGCAACGGCCTGCTCGCGCTGATGGGCGGCGGGCTGCTCGGCAGCGTCGCGTATGAAGTGATGACGCGCGAACCGGCGCGAGGCATCGCGCCGTTCTTCCTGGCCAACGCCTTGCCCGGCAGCGGCGGCCATAACGTGGTGAATGTGATTCTGGTGGATTTCCGCGGCTTCGATACGATGGTCGAAGTGAGCGTGCTGGTGGTCGCGGGCCTGGCCGTCAAGGCGCTGCTGCGCGGCCTGCGCCTGAAGGCGTCGGGCACGGGCCCCGGAGGGCTGCCGTGGTCGTCGCAATCGCACCCGCTGATGCTCGCGATCCTCGCGCGCATGATGCTGCCGCTCACCATGCTGGTCGCCGTGTTCGTGTTCCTGCGCGGCCACAATCTGCCTGGCGGCGGCTTCATCGCCTCGCTGATCGTCTCCGTCGCGCTGCTGTTGCAATACGTGGCAAGCGGCGTGCTCTGGACCGAATCGCGCATCCGCATCCAGTATCGCGCGCTTGCGGGGCTGGGCTTACTCGTTGCGGCCGCAACGGGTATGGGCAGCCTGGCTTTCGGCTATCCCTTCCTCACCAGTTCGTTCGGGCATTTCCATGTGCCGCTGATCGGCGAAATCGAATTGAGTACGGCCATGCTGTTCGATCTGGGCGTGCTGGGCGCCGTGGTGGGCACGACGCTCACGATCGTTTCGCATCTGGGTGTGCGCGACAAGGACATGCAATCCGTGGAGAAAAGCTGATGGAAGCCGCCTTCGCCGCCGCAATCGGCGTGCTGTGCGCCAGCGGCATCTATCTGCTGCTGTGCGCGCGCGTGTTCCCCGTGATCCTCGGCATCACGCTGTTTTCGTACGCGATCAATCTGTTCCTGCTCGGCATGGGCAGACTGTCGACCGGCAAGCCACCCGTCATTGCTCCCGGCGCGCAATATGCCGATCCCGTGCCGCAAGCGCTCGTGCTCACGGCCATCGTGATCGGCTTTGCGATGACGGCGTTCACCGTCGTGCTGGCGCTGCGCTCGCTCGCGATGACAGGCAGCGATCACGTCAACGGCGAATCGATCGGCAAAGCCGGCAAGGTCGGCAATAACAACGGCGGCGGCGCCACCGCGCGCGAAAAGGAGACGCTCGGCGCATGAACCACGCCCTTCTGCTCCCGATCCTGATCCCGCTGTTCGCGGCGGGCACCATCGTCGCGCTGCCGGTACGCGCGAAGCGTCTGCAACGCGCGATCAATGCCGTGGCCATCCTCGCGCTGCTGCCCGTGGCCTGCCTGTTGACCGCGCACGCGGCGCAAGGCGAGATTGCCACCTACGCGCTGGGCGCGTGGCCTGCGCCATTCGGCATCGTGCTGCAACTCGACCGGCTAGGCGCGCTGATGCTGCTGCTAACCGCCGTGCTGGCCTGCTGCTGCCTGCTGGGCACCTCCAGCGCCGACGCGCGGCGCGGCCGCTATTTCCGCGCGCTGTTCCAGTTCGAGCTGATGGGCCTGAACGGCGCGTTTCTTGCCGGCGACCTGTTCAACCTGTTCGTATTCTTCGAACTGCTACTGATCGCTTCCTACGCGCTGCTGCTGCACGGCGGCGGCACGCGGCGCGTGCGCAATGGCCTGCATTATCTGCTGATGAACCTGGTGGGATCGTCGTTCTTTCTGATCGCGCTGGGCGTGCTGTACGGCATCGCTGGCACGCTCAACATGGCCGATATGGGCGAGCGCCTCGCGCATCTGGATCCCGCCACGCTGCCGCTCGCGCGCTTCGCGGGCGCGACGCTGATGCTGGTGTTCGGTCTCAAGGCCGCCGTGTTTCCGATGTCGTTCTGGCTGCCGCAGGCGTATCGCAGCGCCATCGGGCCGGTGGCGGCGCTGTTCGCGATCATGACCAAGGTGGGCATCTACGCGATGCTGCGTTGCGATGCGCTGGTGTTCGGGCTGGGCGCGGGCGGCGTGCTCGATGGATTCATGCGCGACTGGGCATGGTGGCTCGCCATCGCAACGATCGTGTTTGGCGCACTGGGCGCGCTCGCCGTATCGAGCCTCAAGACCACGACCGGCTATCTGGTCCTCGTCTCAGTGGGACTGCTGATTGCCGCCATCACGCAGCAGACGCCCCTCGCCTGGAGCGCGCTGCTCTACTACCTCGTCAGCACGACGCTCTGTTCGGGTGCCCTGTTCCTGCTCGCCGATACGCTCGAACCCGAGGCGATGGCGACGCCGGATACGCTGGAGCCCGCTTCGCTCGAAGCACTCGACGATGCCGCCGCCGCCGCGATCTCGCCCGAGTCCGAAAGCGCGGCCCTCGCGACGGCGCGCGCGACGTATGCGCCCTGGCCTTCCAACGTCGCGGGCGTGCTTTATCTGGTCGCAGCGGTGGGCGCAGCGGGTCTGCCGCCGCTCTCGGGTTTTCTGGGCAAGGCGATGGTGCTCGCAGCCACGCCCATGAGCCAGGCGGTGATCCTGTGGCCCGCCGTGCTGGTTTCCAGCCTGCTGCTGATCGTTGCGTTGAGCCGCACCGGCACGCGCCTGCTATGGGCCGAACCTGCCGCGCGGGCCGCCGCAAGCTCCCCGGCACGGGCACCGCGCGGCAGTTCGTCCAAACTCGCGGCCTGTGCGCTGCTGCTGGGTTGCGTGGCCGCGGCCACGCTGGGGGCGGGGTCGCTACGCCAGTATCTGGACGCCGCCGCCGCGCAGCTATTCGACCGCGCCGCCTATGTGCACGCGATCCTGCCCGACGCGTCGTCGTCATCGGCAGCGGCGCCGGCTGCACCCGCGAGCGGAGGCTGAAAAACATGCTCAAACGGCTCTTTCCGCATCCCTGGCTCAGCGCCGTGCTGCTGGTCTGCTGGGTTCTGCTGATGAACGACGTCTCGCCGGGCAACCTGTTGCTCGGCGCGGTGCTCGGCATCGTCATTGCATTCTGCATTGGCGAAGGTCTGTGGCTGCAACCGGTGCGCTTTGGCAGGCCGTGGCTGCTGCTGCGCCTGTTCGCTCACGTGCTGATCGACATCGTCGTGGCCAATGTGGAAGTGGCGCTGCTCGTGCTCGGCCCGGCAAAACGTCTGCGCCCCGCCTTTATCGAAGTGCCGCTGGACAGCACGCACGAAATCGCGCTCACGGCGCTCATCAGCATCGTCTCGCTCAGCCCCGGCACGCTCTGCGCCGAACTCAGCGACGACCGCACCCGCCTGAGCGTGCACGTCCTCGATCTGGACGACGAAGCCGCCCTCGTCGCCTTGATCAAGTCCCGTTATGAAGCCCCGCTGCTGGAGATATTCGCATGCTAGCCATCGTGATTTCGGTCTCGTTCGCGATCCTCGGCGTCGCGTTCCTGCTCACGCTCGTGCGCCTGTTGCGCGGCCCCTCGCTGCCCGATCGCATCGTCGCGCTCGACACGCTCAACATCAACGCCATTGCGCTGATCGTGGTGTACGGCATCAGCCTGCGCTCGACCGTGTTCTTCGAAGCCGCGCTGCTGATTGCCGTGATGGGCTTTGTCGGCACCGTCGCACTGACGAAGTATCTGCAGCGCGGCGACATCATCGAACTGAACTGAACCAAGCCAGGGAAAGGGGCCGCCGATGCAAACCGCCGTCGAAGCGATCGTCTCCGTGCTGCTGCTGGTGGGCAGCCTGTTTACGCTGATCGGCGCAATCGGGCTGTTTCGCCTGCCCGACTTCTTCATGCGTCTGCATGGCCCGACCAAATCCACCACGCTGGGCGTGGGCGGCATTGTGCTTGCCTCGGTGATCTACTTCAGCACGCACAACAATTACGCGAGCCTGCATGAATTGCTGATTCCTGCGTTCCTTTTTCTCACTGCGCCAATCAGCGCCCATATGCTCGCGAAAGCGGGCATTCAGCAACGCGTTCCGCTCTCGGGCGCCACGCGCTCACGCCCGCCGACCACGGGCGCTTGCGCCGAGCAAGGCGACACGCGCGAACGTGAAGAACATGAAGAACATGAAGAACATGCCGGACGCGACGCAGCGGACAAGCTCACGGCCAACCCTGCGCAAAGCGCGCGCCCGGCCAGCAAACGCGATACCGACGCGTGAATCGTCGAATTTGTTAATGCTGCTAACGGGCGTTGTAAATGCAACCACAACGAATGCGTAAAAATTCACTCGCTGTTCGCTTAACCTGCTTTTAAAACGCATTTAAAAAAATTCCTGAAGCCGATCAGCGGCGCGTCTCGTCCACGCCCGCTATTCCCTTCATCGATCGGAACGCGCGCCCAGCGCCTTGCTGCGCGCCACGCGCGTTGCGCGACGATGTGCCTGGTTACGCCTCGTTACCACTTCGCCCGCTCGTTGGCAAACCTGCGGCACAGCGATTGCTGATCTCGCTCGCCCGGATGCAAGCTCGCAATCCTCCTGGGTCTGCGAACGCACGCTAAAGGCATAACCAGAAGCACCGAGAACTAAATAATCGCGCGCAATACGACGCTTTATATAACGCGCGACTTCTACAGCCAAACCGAGACTCGATGAGGTGGACACGATGAAGACGATTCGCACTCTGGCTGCGCTGATGGGCGCGGCAGCTGTACTGACCGCCTGCGGCGGCAGCGGCAGCGACGCAGGCAAGACACTTGGCCTGACGAACCCCGAAATCCATTTCGTGCATGCCCTGCCGGGCGGCCCCAATGTGGACTTCCTGATCAACGGCAGCGCGCTGCAAACCAATATCGCGTACAAGCAGGTCACGAACTTCGCGAATATCAACACGGGCAATACCAACGTCTCGTATGCCAGCACCGGCACGACGACAGCCGTCGCCAGCGGCAATTTCCCCGATGTCGCCAAGGGCCACGAATACACGGTGCTCGCGCTGCCCGCGCTGACCGGCGGCGATATCGGCCTGATCGACGATCCGTTCGACAAGGGCCTGCTGTCCAGTAGCGCTCGCGTACGCGCCTTCAACGCCACGGTCAACGCGCAGAACCTGGACATCTACATCGTCGCTCCCAACACCGATATCAACACGGTCTCGCCGACCATGGCCGGCGTGGCCTTCAAGAATGCGGTGCCGGCGAGCGGCCAGGATTCGAACTACCTGAACGGCGGCACGTATGTGGCCATAGTGACGGCGGCCGGGTCGAAGACGGCGATCTTCCAGTCGGCCTCGTTCAGTCTGGGCAATAACGCCGACTGGCTGATTACCTCAGTGCCGATCGCGGGCACGCTGTCCCAACTCGCGCCGGGCCAGATTCACCTGCTGGTCGCGCAAGGCGGCAATACCTCTCAACCGGCGGTGGAATTGACGAATCAGTTGACCGGTCAGTAAAGCCCGGGAAGCGTGGGAAGCCTGGGTGCGCAGGCATGGGACCCGGGGCGCGGTCAGGCCCCGCGTCCCGCCTTTTGCGCTTCAGCCAGCACGAAGTCGATAAAGGTGGACGCCGCGCGCGTGTGATGGCGGTTCGGCATGTAGAGCATGTACATATGCGTGCCGAAAATGCTCAACCGCCACGCGTCGAGTGACGTCACAACCAGGCCCGCGCGCATATCGTCGTGCACCACGTAATCGGGCACGATACCTACGCCCAGTCCCGCCAGAATGGCCTGGCGCAGAAACAAAAAGTTCTCCGAAATAATCGAAGGCTCCAGCAGCACCTCGTGGCGCTCCTCCTTGAGATACGCCGCCAGCCGCAATTGCCGCCCCACCACGGTTGCGGTGATGAGGGGCGCGCGCGCCAGATCCTCCAGCGTCTCAGGCATGCCGTGTTGCGCCGCCCATTGCGCCGACGCGCACGCAATGTATTTCACCGGTCCCATATCGCGCGCCACCAGATTCTGCGGCGGCTCGTGCATCACCCGCACTGCGATATCGACTTCGTCGCGCAGCAGGTCTTCCACGCGATTTTCGAACATCACATCGAGCACGATGCCCGGATACAGCCGCTTGAAGCGGATCAGCCAATCCGACATCACCAGTTGCCCGTAGCCGCTCGGCACTGAAAGTCGCACGCGGCCCTGCAGACTCTGCCCGAGCGTGGAGACGGATTCGTGCGCGGCCAGCAACGCGTTCTGGATGGTGCGGCCGTGCTCGTAGAGCTTCAGGCCGATCTCGGTAGGCTCCACGCGCCGCGTGGTACGGCGCACCAGTTGCAGCCCGATCGACTTTTCCAGCTGGTTGAGGTGGTAGCTCACGTTCGCGCGGCTCATCTTGAGGCGGCGCGCGGCCTCGCTCAGATTGCCCGCGTCGAGGATTTCCACCAGCAGCGTCAGCGCATTAACGTCCACAGCCCGATCCCATCCCGGAAACCTTCGATTGTCAAAAATCCTTTGACAGCATGTCAACGAACGAGGGGATTGTCAATGAACCTTGGCATCCACACAATAAAGTCCAATATTGGAGAACCGCCGCCTGGGCTGTTGAACGCCTTTCGGTCGGCCCCCTAAATCTGGAGACACGCTTCATGGCACTCGATCCGGCCGCATCCGCACTTTCCGCCGCCCCTACCGTCCCGGTCACGCACGAACTGCGCGGCAAGGTGCTGCTCGTCACCATCGACAATCCGCCCGTCAATGCGCTGGGCGTCGACGTGCGGCGCGGCCTCGCCGCCGCCATCGAGCACGCCGAAGCGAACGCCGCCGTGCAGGCCGTGCTGATCGTGGGCGCGGGGCGCAACTTCATCGCCGGCGCGGACATCCGCGAGTTCGGCAAGCCGCCGCAATCGCCCGCGCTGCCCGATGTCTGCAACCGTATCGAAGCGAGCCACAAGCCGGTGCTCGCGGCGATTCATGGCGCGGCGCTGGGCGGCGGTCTGGAAATCGCGCTGGCGGCCCACTATCGCCTCGCCGTGCCGGGCGCGAAGCTCGGCCTGCCCGAGGTGCAACTGGGCCTGCTGCCCGGCGCAGGCGGCACGCAACGCACGCCGCGTTTGATCGGCGCCGAGGCGGCGCTATCGCTGATGTTGAGCGGCAAGCATATCGGCGCGCAGGAAGCGCTGAAACTTGGCCTCGTCGATCGCGTGGGGGCGAGCGACGACATCCTCGCCGAAGGTCTTGCCTACGCGCAGGAGTTGCTGGCCGCGCACGCTCCCGTGCGCCGCACGCGCGATGCACAGGCGCTGGCCGAGCGCGCCGCCGCACAAGCCGCGATCGACGCCGCGCGCGCCGACACCGCAAAGAAGTCGCGCGGTCTGTTCTCGCCGCTGAAGATCGTCGATTGCGTACAGGCCGCGCTCGATCAATCGTTCGAGGAAGGCCAGCGCGTCGAGCGCAAGCTGTTCCTCGAATGCCTGGAAAGCCCGCAGCGCGCGGGCCTCGTGCACGCCTTCTTCGCCGAGCGCGAAGTGCAGAAGACGCCTGAGGCGAAAAGCGCCAAACCGCGCGCGATTGAAACGGTCGGCGTGGTGGGCGGCGGCACGATGGGCGCGGGCATCGCCGTGGCCGTGCTCGATGCGGGCCTGCCCGTGACGATGATCGAGCGGGACGACGCCTCGCTCGCACGCGGGCGCGCGCATGTGGAAAAGGTCTACGACGGTCTGATCGCCAAGGGCCGCATGAAGCCCGAAGCAAAGGACGCGATTCTTGCGCGCTTGAGCGGCAGCACGTCTTACGACGCACTCGCATCGGCCGATCTGGTGATCGAAGCGGTGTTCGAAGAGATGGGCGTCAAGCAGGCCGTGTTCGCCGAACTCGACCGCGTCTGCAAGCCGGGCGCGGTGCTCGCGACCAACACCTCGTATCTCGACATCGACGCGATTGCCGCCAGCGTGAAGCGCCCGCAGGACGTGATTGGCCTGCACTTCTTCTCGCCGGCCAACATCATGAAGCTGCTGGAAGTGGTGGTGCCCAGCCAGGTGAGCGCCGATGTCGTCGCCACCGCGTTCGAACTGGCCAAAAAGTTGCGCAAGGTGCCCGTGCGCGCGGGCGTGTGCGACGGCTTCATCGGCAACCGCGTTCTGGCGGTCTATCGCACGGCCGCCGATCATATGATTGAAGACGGCGCATCGCCGTATCAGATCGACAAGGCGGTGCGCGATTTCGGCTATCCGATGGGCCCCTACCAGGTGGTCGATCTCGCGGGCGGCGATATCGGCTGGGCCACGCGCAAGCGCCGCGCCGCCACGCGCGATCCGAAGGCGCGCTATGTGCAGATCGCCGATCGTCTGTGCGAGCGCGGCTGGTTCGGCCAGAAGACGGGCCGCGGTTTCTATCTCTATGCGCAAGGCGCGCGCGTGGGCACGCCCGATCCTGAAGTGGAGTCGATCATCCGCGCCGAGCGCGAACGCGCCGGCATCGAGCCGCGCAGCTTCAGCGACGAGGAAATCCTGCGCCGTTACATGGCCGCGATGATCAACGAAGGCGCGAACGTGGTGCACGAGAAGATTGCGCTGCGCCCGCTCGATGTGGATGTGACCTTCCTCTACGGCTACGGTTTTCCGCGTCATCGCGGCGGCCCGATGCATTACGCCGATACCGTGGGCCTCGTCACGGTGCTCGCCGATATCCGCGAATTCGCCAAGGAAGATCCGCTGTTCTGGAAGCCGTCGCCGCTGCTGGTCGAACTGGTGGAACGCGGTGCGAACTTCGCCAGCCTGAACACCGCGATTTGATTGCGCACGCAACGAACATCGAAAAAATAGAGCCCAACATGGACCTCAAATTTACCGCCGAAGAAGAAGCCTTCCGCAGCGAAGTGCTCGACTTCCTGCGCGAACGCCTGCCGCAGCGCGTCGCCACGAAGGTGCGCAACGGCCAGCACCTCACGCGTGACGACATGGCGCAATGGCACGCCATCCTCAATGAACAAGGCTGGCTCGCGAATCACTGGCCCAGGGAATACGGCGGCCCGGGCTGGACCGCCGTGCAGAAGTTCATCTTCGAAAACGAATGCGCGATTGCGGGCGCGCCGCGCATCGTGCCGTTCGGCGTGAACATGCTCGGGCCCGTGCTCATCAAGTACGGCAACGAAGCGCAAAAGCGCCACTGGCTGCCGCGCATTCTCGATGGTTCGGACTGGTGGTGCCAGGGCTATTCGGAACCCGGCGCGGGTTCGGATCTCGCGGCGGTGCGCACCACAGCGGTACGCAAAACCGATGCGAACGGCGATCACTACGTGGTGAACGGCCAGAAAACCTGGACTACGCTTGGCCATTACGCGAACATGATTTTCTGCCTCGTGCGCACCGCCACCGATGTGCGCAAGCAGGAAGGCATCAGTTTTCTGCTGATCGACATGAACACGCCGGGCATCGAAGTACGCCCGATCGTCACGCTCGACGGCGAGCATGAGGTCAACGAAGTGTTTTTCACGGACGTGCGCGTACCGGTGGAAAACCTCGTCGGCGAAGAAAACAAGGGCTGGACCTACGCGAAATATCTGCTCACTTACGAGCGCACCAATATCGCGGGCGTGGGCTTTTCGGTAGCGGCGCTCGCGCGTCTGAAACAGGCCGCACAGAAGGTGACGCGCAACGGCAAGCCGCTCGCGCAGGACCCGCAGTTCGCCGCGCGTCTGGCCAGGGTCGAGATCGATCTGGAAAACATGAAGACCACCAATCTGCGCGTGATCGCAGCGGTGGCGGGCGGCGGCGTGCCCGGTGCGGAAAGCTCGATGCTGAAGATTCGCGGCACGGAAATCCGCCAGGAGATTTCCTCGCTGCTGCGCCGCGCGATGGGGCCGTATGCCGCGCCGTTTGTCGAAGAAGCGCTGCAGGAAGGCTTCGACGGCCAATCGATCGGCCCAGACGAAGCCGCCAGCGCCGCCGCGCTCTACTTCAACAACCGCAAGCTGTCGATTTTCGGCGGCTCCAATGAAATCCAGAAGAACATCATCTCCAAGATGATTCTCGGGCTTTAAGAGGTCTTGCGATGAATTTCCAGCACACTGAAGACCGCCGCATGCTTGCGGATACGCTCAATCGTTTCATCTCGGACCAGTACGGTTTTGAAACCCGCGATAAAATTGCACGCTCTAGTGAAGGTTTCAGCGCGGATATGTGGCGGCGTTTTGCCGATCTGGGCGTGATTGGCGCGCTGTTCGACGAGACCGACGGCGGCTTCGGCGGCCAGGGTTTCGACGTCGCCGTGGTGTTCGAGGCGCTGGGGCGCGGCCTCGTGGTCGAGCCGTTTCTCGATACGCTGATCGTGGGCCGCGCGCTCGCTCATGCGGGCAGAGAAGCGCAACGCCAACGCATTGCATCGCTGATCGACGGCTCGCAGATCGCTGCGCTCGCGCACGACGAGCCAGGTTCGCATTACGAGGCTGCACGCGTCAATACTCGTGCGGAAAAGAACGGCGACGGCTGGCTGCTGCATGGTGCGAAAGGCGTCGTACAGCACGCGGAACACGCCGATTTTTTGCTGGTGTCGGCGAGAACCTCGGGTAGCGAATTCGACGAAGCGGGCATCTCGCTTTTTCTCGTGCCCCGCTCGGCAGCAGGCGTGAGCGTGCGCGGTTATCGCAAGATCGACGGCGCACGCGCAGCGGAAGTCACACTCGATAACGTGGCAGTCAGCGCGGATGCGCTGGTTGGCGAACCGGGCAGCGGCTTCGCCACGCTCGAACATGCTCGCGGCTACGGTCTGCTCGCGCTGGCCGCGGAAGCGCTCGGCGCCATGGACGTGGCGCGCGATTTCACGCTCGACTATCTGCGCACGCGCAAGCAGTTCGGCGTGCCGCTCGGCAGCTTTCAGGCCTTGCAGCACCGCATGGCCGATCTGCTGCTCGATATCGAGCAGTCGCGCTCGGCGGTCATCAACGCGGCGGCGGCGATCGATGCGCCGCGCCTGCAGCGCGAACGCGCATTGTCGGCGGCGAAATACACCATCGGCAGTATCGGCACGCGTGTGGCCGAGGAGTCGATCCAGTTGCACGGCGGCATCGGCATGACGTGGGAACTGCCGCTCGCGCACTACGCCAAGCGCCTCGTGATGATCGATCATCAGCTTGGCGACGAGGATCATCATCTCGCGCGCTATATCGCACTGAACGCACTGGAAAGCGCCGCGGCATAGGTCGAGCCAAGTTAGAGCGTGGAAAGCCCGCTCCGATCGCGCCGGGGCGCCGCTTTCCATCCACAACGAATCAGGAGTGCCTGCTGATGCAGACGGAAAACCAGGGCCAGCCAGTAGGCCTGCCGCTAGCGGGCGTACGCGTGCTCGATCTCTCGCGCATTCTCGCGGGGCCGTGGAGCGCGATGGTGCTCGGCGACCTAGGCGCGGAGGTCATCAAGGTCGAGCATCCCGATCGCGGCGACGATACGCGCGACTGGGGCGTGCGCATCGGTCAGACCGAAACCGCTTACTTCAACAGCGTGAACCGCAACAAACGTTCGATCACGCTCGATCTGCAAACGCCCGAGGGCCAGCAGATCGCACGCGATCTGGCGAGGACCTGCGATGTGGTGGTGCAGAACTTCAAGTTCGGCGGCGCGGAAAAGCTCGGGCTCGGCTACGAGCAGTTGAGCGCGGAGAATCCGCGTCTGATCTATTGCTCGATTTCGGGCTACGACCGCACCGGGCCGGAGGCCAAGCGCCCCGGCTACGATCTCGTGGTGCAAGGCGAAGCGGGCTTGATGGCGCTGAACGGCGAAGCAAGCCAGCCGCCGCTGAAATTTGGCGTGGCGGCCGTGGATCTGTTCACGGGCATGTATTCGGCGCAGGCGATGCTGGCGGCGCTGTTCCAGCGCGAGCGCAGCGGACGCGGCCGTCACATCGAAATGGCGCTGTTCGATTGCGGCCTCATGATCACCGCTTACTACGGGCTGGAAGCGCTGGTGATGGGCGAAGATCCGCCGCGCTACGGCAACGATCATCCGTCGATCGTGCCGTATGGCGTATTCGATGCGGCGGACGGCCCGCTCGTCATCACGGTCGGCAACAACAGCCAGTTCGAGCGCTTCGCGCGCGAAGTCATCGAGCGCCCCGATCTCGCCGACGACGCACGTTACAAGACCAATATCCTGCGCTCGCAGAATCGCGCGGCACTGTTGCCCGAACTCAAGCGCGAACTGGGCGCCCGTGCGCGCAAGCTGCTGCTCGAACGTCTCGCGCAAGCGGGCATTCCGTGCGGCGAAGTCGCAGGCCTGCGCGAGGCGTTGCTGTCGCCGCGCGCCACCGAGGCGGGTCTCGTCACACAGCAGCCGCATCCGCACACGGAAAGCGGCACCACGCCGGTCCTCGCGCCGCCCTGGCGCTTCGACGGCGAGCGCATGCCGGTGCGCCGCGCCCCGCCGCAACTCGGCGAAGGCACGCGCGAATTGCTGGGCGCGACGCTCGGTTATACAGACGAGCAGCTTGAGCAACTGAAGGAAAAAGGCGTGATCTGAGCGTCTTGGCGGCCCGCTGCGGTCCTGGCCAGCGCGCTGGCCAGGACCGCGAGTTGCGGGTGAAAGCTTATGCCAGCGCCCCGCCGCGTATGCACAAGGCACGCGCCGCGGGACGCTTTCTTCAGCATCGCTGACGGGAGCCGCGGTTGCCGCCGACACCGCATCGCACGCTCATCGGCGCAGCCGGTTATATTGCGCGTGGTACGACACCACGCCTTCGATATGGAGCACGCCTACGTCCAGTTGCTGCACCTGCTCGCCGATTACCCCGGCTGGACACTCGCGTTCGTGGTGGTAGCGGCGTTCCTCGAATCGCTCGCGCTGGTCGGCACGTTCTTCCCCGGCAGCACCGCCATGTTCATCGCGGGCGCGTTCGCGGGCACCGGCACGCTCAATCTGGGCTGGCTGTTCGTCTGCGCCATCGCGGGCGCGGTGGCGGGCGACGCGCTGAGCTTCTGGCTCGGCCATCGTTACCGCGACCGGATTGCCTGCTTCTGGCCGTTCAGCAAGCATCCCGCCATCCTCGAAAAAGCCCAGGCCTATTTCGTCAGCCACGGCACGCGCAGCGTGATCCTTGCGCGCTTCGTCGCGCCGCTGCGCGCCGTGGTGCCGATCGTCGCGGGCATGGCCGGCATGGCGCCGTGGCGCTTCTTCGTCATGAACGTGATTTCGGCGCTGGTCTGGGCGCCTGCTCACATCCTGCCGGGCGTGGTGTTCGGCGCATCGCTGCAACTGGCGGGCGCGGTGTCGTTCCGGCTGGTGGTGGCGCTTGCCATCATCGCGCTGACGCTGTGGCTGGTCTGGCGCTTCACGCACGTCATGCTGGCGCACCTGGACAGCTGGGCCAGCGCCTCGCGGCGCGGCGTGTCGCGCTGGGCCGCGCAGCACGAAGGCGCGGCGGCGCGCCGTCTGGTGCGCCTGCTCGACCCCAGCCAGCCCGCGCTGGGCGCGGTGCTCGCCATCACGGCGCTGGTGCCGCTTTGCGCCGCGGTGTTCTCCTACGTGCTCGGCAACCTGCTGAGCGGCGATCCGCTCGTGCAGATCGACCAGTCGGTGCGCCAGTTCCTCCTGTCGATCCATACGACCTGGGCGGATACGGTGCTCGCCCACGTCGAAACGCTCGGCAGCAACTACACGCTCGCCGCGCTCGTGCTGACCGTGACCGCCTGGATGGCCGTCGAGCGGCGCTGGCGCACCATCACTTACTGGATGCTCGCGGCGGCGCTGTCGCAGGCGCTCATCCTCGTGCTGCGCTTCGCCATTCACCACGGCTCGCCGGGCGCGGCGCACGTGGGCGCTTACGTGTTCCCGAGCGACCGCGTGGCGTCGATGGTGATCGTCTACGGCTTCACCATGTTCCTGCTGGTGCGGCGCGTGAAGATGATCGAGGCGGCGATCGTGGCGACGGTCGGCAACGGCATCGTCGTGGGCGTGGCTTTCGCGGGGCTGTATTTCGACCGCTTCCTGTTCTCCGACGCCATCGGCGGCGCGGCCTTCGCGTCGATCTGGGTGGCGGCGGTCGTGCTGCTGTCGCTGTGGCGGTATCCCGCGCGCCCTTCCGAGCGCAATGTGATGCCCGCGGTCGTGTTCGCGGTGCTGGCGATCGCCTTCGTGCTGCAGCGCGGCGGGGCCGAGCGGCAAGCCGAACTCGCCTCGCGCGACACGCAGGCGTCCACGGTGGTTGCGCAGATGACGTGGACCGATACGCTCTGGCGCAACCTCGCCTGCTATCGCGTGGACATGAAGGGCGAACGGCGCGAGCCGATGACGCTCCAGTGGGCCGCCAGCGCCGCCGACCTGCGCGCCGCGCTGCATGAAGCAGGCTGGACCGAAGGCGGCCAGTTCACGGCAAAGAGCGTGCTGTCGCTGATCGCGCCGAACGTGGATGCGCTATCGCTGCCGCTGCTGCCCAAGCTCAATAACGGCCTGCCCTCGCCGCTGGTGTTCGCGCGCGTGCACATCCCCGACGACCCCGCGCGGCCAGGCAGCCGCCGCGACGTGCTGCGCTTCTGGCCGACCGGCTATGCGCTGGCCGCTCGCGCGGGCTCGACGGCCGCCGAAGACGCGCGCATCGACTTGGAGGCCGATGCAGTGACGCCCGCGACGCCCGCAACACCCGGCGCGAGCGATGTCAACGAAGCGAAAGATTCAAGCGATGTCAAAGTGGTCGGCCTCGGCAAGCAAAGCATCGCCGCGCCGCTGCCAGGCCCCGAACTCACGCCGATCTGGGTTGGCTCGCTGGTGCACGAGCGCCTGCGGCGCGCGTCCTGGCCGTTCAATGTGCTGACCACCTACGTCGATCGCGACCACCGCACGCCCATCGTGCTCGACGGCAAAAGCGGCGGCCCGCCCGCGGGCTGGCGCGCCATCACGATGCCGGGCAGCGAGGGCTGCGAGGGCCGCGCCGTGATGCTGGTGGTGTCGGGCGGACGTTAGCCTTCCGGCCCGTCGCCCCAACTGCCCGCCGCGTGAAAGTGGTCGATGCGCCGGCGCGCGTCGCTGTAGGCGGCGTCCAGAGCGGCGTCGGGGCCGATGTAATTGCGCATCAGATCGTGAAAGCGCACGCTGCGCCCTTCCAGATGCGCATCCGCGCCATGCCGGCAGATATAGCCGCTGTAGTGGAACAGCGGTTCGGGCGAACGCGGCCCGAACGCCGGAATCGGCAGCACCCAGATTTCGAAGCCTTCGTGCTCGGTGTGATCCCACATGGTGCGTCTCCTCTCGTGTCAGCACTCACCGCTGGTTCCGGAAAAAACAGCCTGCACGGCGACTATGCTCCCACGTCGTGACGCCGGATGGCAAACCGGGCGGCCGCAGCTAGCCCTCTGGCAGCCCTCTGGCAGCCGCGCGTGCGTCGCAACATGGCTCTACGGCTAAGCCGCCCGTTTTTCCGAGTTTGGCTACACTATGCGGCACACGGCCCGCAGGCGGCGCCCGCGCGCCCGCGCGTTGCCTTGCGCGCCACCCACCCGCACCAGACTATTCGAGCGATACCCCACATCATGACGCCGGCCTCAAGCACGCAGGAACCGCAGTCCGTCTCCAGCGCCGTCACGCGCAGCGCCTTTTTCATCGTCGCCACCGTCAACGAAGATGCCACCAGCCGCGCCACCGTGCGCGCCTGGTGCGCCGATGTCGCCAATCTCGTGCGCGCCGTCGGCAAGCGCGTACCCAATGGCAATCTCTCTTGCGTGGTGGGCTTTTCCTCAGACGCTTGGGACGAACTGTTCGGCGGGGCGCGCCCGGCCGGGCTGCATCCGTTCCGCGAATTCGGCACGGGCGAGCGCAAGGCCGTCGCCACGCCCGGCGACCTGCTGATGCACATCCGCGCCGACCAGACCGACCTCTGCTTCGAACTCGCCACGCAACTGATGAAGCGCCTCGAAGGCGCGGTCAAAACCGTCGACGAAGTGCATGGTTTCCGCAACTTCGACATGCGCTCGATGGTCGGTTTCGTCGACGGCACGGAAAACCCGGTGGGCAACGAAGCGGTTCATTTCACCGTGATCCAGGACGAAGACCCCGGCTTCGCGGGCGGCAGCTACGTGCTGGTGCAGAAGTACCTGCACGATATGAAAGGCTGGAACGCGCTGCCCGTGGAGGCGCAGGAACACATCATCGGCCGCACCAAGCTGGACGACATCGAACTCGACGAAGACGTGAAGCCGAGCTGGTCGCATAGCTCGCTCACCACGCTCGACGACGCCCAAGGCAACGAGATCAAGATCCTGCGCGACAACATGCCGTTCGGGCATCCCGGCCAGGGCGAATTCGGCACCTACTTTATCGGCTACGCGCGCGATCCGCAGCCCATCGAGCAGATGCTGGAGAACATGTTCGTCGGCCTGCCGCCGGGCAATTACGACCGCCTGCTGGACTTCAGCCGCGCCGTCACCGGCGGCCTGTTCTTCGTTCCCTCGCAACCGCTGCTCGAAGAACTCGCCGATCGGGCGCCGGGCGCTGCCGCCACCGTCACGGTGGACAGCCAGAATCAGACCCAGGCCGACACTGAATCCGAGCCCGCCGCCGCGCTGTCCGCGGACGGTTCGCTCGCCATCGGATCCCTCAAAGGAGCACCCCGGTATGAATAATCTCCATCGCGAACTCGCGCCGGTTTCCACGGCGGCGTGGTCGCAGATCGAAGAAGAAGTCGCGCGCACCTTCAAACGCTCGCTTGCGGGCCGCCGCGTCGTGGATCTGAAAGGCCCTGGCGGCGCCGATCTGGCCGGCGTGGGCACGGGTCACCAGAACGGCATCGAAGCGCCATTCGACGGCATCCGCGCTCGCCAGCGCGAAGTGAAGGCGCTGGTCGAACTGCGCGTGCCGTTCGAACTCTCGCGCGACGCCATCGACGACGTCGAGCGCGGCGCGCAGGATTCCGACTGGCAACCTGCCAAGGATGCAGCCACGCGTCTGGCCTTCGCCGAAGATCGCGCGATCTTCGACGGCTACAAGGCCGCGCAGATCACCGGCATCCGCGAAGGCACGTCGAACCCCACGCTGCACCTGCCCGCCGATATCGTCGATTACCCGGCCGTGATCGCGCACGCACTGGAACAACTGCGCCTGCAGGGCGTGGACGGTCCGTATGCGGTGCTGCTGGGATCGGACGCCTATACGGCGGTAAGCGAGGCAAGCGATCAGGGTTACCCGATTCTCGAACACATCCGCCGTCTCGTGAACGGCGAGATCATCTGGGCGCCAGCTATCGACGGCGGCGCGATCGTCAGCACGCGCGGCGGCGACTTTGTGTTGCATCTGGGCCAGGATGTGTCGATCGGTTATTCGTCGCATGACGATAAAAGCGTACGGCTCTATCTGCACGAGAGCTTCACGTTCATGATGCTGACCGCCGAGGCTTCGGTTGCCGTCACGGGCGATGTGATCGAAGAAACCAAGGGCAAGTAAGCAGGGTTTAGCACGTCAGGTAACGCGCTTTTAATGCGATGCCGTTCAGTTGAAAGACTGAACGGCATTTTTGCTTTTGAGGTGGGAGAAAGGACCCGGCCTGCAGCGAACCGTCATATGTGAACACGCAGTAAGATCAAAGAGATGTTTCGCGGTACAGATGAATTTATTGAACACTGAAGCTCACTGTTTCGAAATCGGCCGGTGGGCCAATTTGAGGAGAAAAATAGTGACTCACAAATTGACAAAATTCGTGCTTCTGGCCGCAATTACCGGCGCACTCTATGCTTCTGGTGGTGCGGCATCCGCTGCATCGAAGGCAGCCGCCCCCGCTGCCGCACATAAACCCGACGCCGAAGCCATCGATGCGCTGGTAAAAATGAATGCTTATTTGCAAACCGTCAAACAATTCGATCTCGATGTCGATTCGACGACGGACCAAATCATGGTCGATGGTGCGACAACCCAACTGATCCAGCTATCCCACAACACGAAGATGACGGTCAGCCGCCCAGATTCGCTCAAGGCGGATATTGTCGGCGGCGCGCCTGGCGCCAGCCGTCACGCTTACTACGATGGCAAGACCTTCTCGCTCTACACGGAACCGGGCAACTACTACGCGACAGTGCCCGCGCCATCGACGATTCACGAACTGATCGGCGATCTCGAAGACAAATATGGCATTGATCTGCCGCTAAGCGACATCTTCTCGCTGGGCGCGGACCCGGCCGCCTTCTCCAGCGTCATTTCCGCAACCTATATCGGAGACGAGGTGGTCAGCGGCAATACCTGTTCTCACTATGCCTATCATGAAAAGCATCTGGATTGGCAAATCTGGATTCAGAAGGGCGATCAACCGCTGCCCTGCAAGCTGAATATCGTGACGACGTCGGACAAGGAACGGCCGCAATACACGGCGGTGTATCACTGGAATCTGGCAGCTCAGATCACCCCGGCCACATTCAAATTCACGCCTCCTGAAAACGCCCATCCGATCAAGTTCGTGCAAGCCGGCGACGGTAAATAATATTCAATCGAGGGATCACCATGCACTCGAAAAAATTCTTCACGGCAGCGCTCGCGGCGCTGTTGGCCGCAGGCCTTGCCACGACCGCAGGCGCGTTTCAGGTTCGTGGCGGCGCGCAGACCTCGGTGAACAGTGCCAACCGCGAGAGCGCGCGCGAGGCCAATGTCGCGACGCGGCAATCCAACCGCACGGCGCGCGCCAGCGATCGACAGAACACCATGCAGCAAGCGAGCTCGAACCGCGCCAACGCAGCGACGAACATCAGCAGTAATCGTGCGAGTGCCGCAACGAACATCAGCAACAACCGGGCCAACGTCGCCAACAACTACAACGACAGCCACAATAACTGGTACAACGACCATCCGGTTGCAACGGCCGCCGCCGTGACCACCGCGGTAGTCGGCACGGCGGCCGTGGTGGGTTCGATCGTCCATAGCCTGCCGCCCAGTTGTTCGGCCATGACCATCAACGGCGTGACCTACCAGCAATGCGGCTCGACGTATTATCAGCCGCAATATGCGGGGACAACCGTGCAATACGTGGTGGTCAATCCCCCGCATTGAGCAACGCGGGCGTCTGAACGGCAAACGCCGCAAAGCCTGGATGGGTGTCCAGCCTTTGCGGCGCAGTGCACACCAGGCGTTCTCATTGCATTGAACGCCTGTTCAAGCGATCACTGATAGAAGTTCAGCGTCACCATCGCCGAGCGGCCCGGCGCCCAGGTCGCGTAAATCGGATATGCGCTCTGGTAGTACTGCTTGTCGAAGATGTTGTTCACGTTGAGCTGCAGATCGACCTTCTTCGACACGCGCCACGTGGCCGAAGCATCGAAGCGTGCGTAGCCCGGAATCCACTTGCGCGTGGTCGACGATACCGACGCATACGTCAGGCTCGAAATCGTTGCGCCCGCACCCAGCGTGAGCCTGGGCATCACGTCGTAGCTGGTCCACAGCGTGAAGTTGTGCCTGGGCACCATCACCATCGGCAAGCCCGAGTTCTGCGGCGAAGTCGGGCCGGCGTTGGTCGTGATCGCGTCCAGATACGAGTAGCCGCCAAACACGGCCCACTTGTTCGTCACATTGCCCGCGAAGCCGAATTCAAAACCGCGCACGCGTTGCGACCCCGCGTTGATCATGCCGCCCAGACCGTCGTTCACGCGCGCATTGGTCTTGTCGGTCTGAAACAGCGCCGTGGTGAGCGACAGACGTTGATCGAGCACGTCCCACTTCGCGCCCACCTCGATATTGCGCGAGCGCTCCGGCGCGAGATCCTGGTTGGCCGCCGTGATCTGGTCGGTGCCGCCGCCCAGACCCGAGTTCGAACCCGGCGGATTCGACGAGGTGCCGTACGAGGCGTACAGGCTGACCGTGTGAATCGGCTTGAAAACAAGGCCGAACTGATAGCTGAACAGGTTCGACGTATTGCTCAGATCGGCGACGCCCTGCTGCTGCGCGTTCACATCGTAGCGGTCGAAGCGCATGCCCGCGTTGAAGATCCAGCGGTCCGAAAGCTGCACGCTGTCGAACAGATACGCCGATGCGATATTCGTGCGCGTGTGCGTGGCCGGTCCCGGGAAGCTCTTGTCGCCGTTGAGCACAATGCTGCCGGTCCACGGGTTGTTCGGGTTCCAGCTATTCACGCTCGTGCAGTTGTACGCAATCGAGCACGGACCGCCCGAACGGATGTTGTTGCCCGCCGCGTCTCTCACGAGGTAGCCCTCGTAGAGGTCCTGTTCGTGGCTGAATTCCACGCCCGCCGTGACCGTGTGGCGCATGCCGTAAAGATCGAACTTGCCGTTGGCTTCGGTCTGGTTCGAAACGCTGTTGGTCGCGTACTTGCCGCTCTTGGCCTGCAGGCTCAGGATGTTCGACGTGGCGCTGGTGAGCTGCGGATTGGTGGCGATGTAATCGAGCGTCGAGCGGCCGAACATCGTCGTGTTCCTGATCTTCCACGCGTCGTTGATGCGGTGTTCGACCTTGATTTCACCGGTGTCGTTCTGGCCACGGCGATAGTCGCGCGAATTCAGGCCGTAGAACTGGCTGCGATTGCTCGGGATCGGCGTGCCACCCGTCGAACGGAACGGCACGCTGAAGTCCGGCATGTCGTAGGTGTTCAGATGGTAGTAGCTCAGCGTAACCGTGGTCGGCGAATTCAGACCGAACGCAACCGACGGCGCCACGCCCCAGCGCTTGCTGTAGACATTGGTGCGGCCCGCCACATCGGAATCGTGACCCATCACGTTCAGGCGGAACGCGCTGGTGTCGGTCATCTTCTGGTTCCAGTCGATGGTCGCGCGGCGATAGCTGTCCGTACCCAGACCGACACTGCCGTTGATGAAGTTATCGGCGGTCGGCGTTTTGGTGGTGATGTCAATGCTGCCGCCCACCGAGCCGCGCCCCGCGTACACCGAATCCGGGCCTTTGACGACGCTGATGTTCTCCACGTCGAAGGTCTCGCGGTTCTGCACGCCCGAGTCGCGCATGCCGTCGACGAAGATCGAATTGCGCGATTCGAAGCCGCGAATCACCGGACGGTCCGCCGACGGATTCGCCGCCGCATCGCCGCCCAGGAAGGTGATGCCCGGCACCGTGCGCAACGCATCCTCGAAGGTCGAAACGTTCTTCTCCTTGAGCACTTCCTGCGGGATCACCGTGACCGAGCGCGGCGTGTCGATGAGTGGCGAGGTGAATTTGTACGAGGACAGCGATTTGGTCTGCATCTCCGAAGGCGCGGACGAACTTACCTTGACGGCGGGCAGCGTGGCCTCGGCGGCGCCTTGCGAAGCGGCGTTTTGCGTTGCGGCGGCGGTGCTCGACGAGGCCGGCACGGCGGGCGCAGCCTGGGCGTGAGCCACCTGAGCCGCGAACTGCGTGGCGAAGAAACCGGAACAATACAGGGCTGCGACGGACGCGACTGCGCGCATCCGCGTCGGGAAGATGACGGACATGGTTGAGCGGTTTGATCGAAGGCGCACGCCTGTGCGCCGCGGGACGCCACGCGTCCACCACGCCAGGAAATGCTGGGATGTTGTCGTTTTTGCGAATGAGAATGTTTCTCATTCGCTTCAGCAATTGTAATAAAGCGTTAAGAATATGTAAACACTGAATTTGCGCTTTGCATGCTTGAGCTGACAAAATCCCGCTATTCGACGCCGCGTCCCATGCGCGTTCGAAGCGCTCCGCAGGGGCGATGCGCCTTATTGGGCGCTACGCCGCACGCCTTCGGCCCGGTATGATGGCGGGCTCGAATTCCATTCACGAACGACCCAGAGGAAGACTGCCATGACGGCTGCAGCACAATTCGACCAGGTTTCCGTTATCAAACGCGCCAACGTCTACTTCGACGGCAAGTGCGTGTCGCACACCGTGCTGTTCGCCGACGGCAGCCGCAAGACGCTTGGCGTGATCCTGCCCTGCCAGCTGAACTTCGGCACCGACGCGCCCGAACTGATGGAAGTGCAGGCCGGCAAGTGCCGCATCCGTCTGGACGGCAGCGACGAGTGGAAGTCGTATGGCGCAGGCGAGTCGTTCTCGGTGCCGGGCAAGAGCCGCTTCGATATCGAAGTGACCGAAACGCTCGACTACGTTTGCAGCTACCTGTAAGCGTTAGCAGCGAGCGTTAACAGCGAGCGATAAGCTCTGATGTCGCCGATTGCCCGGCGGGGGTTTCGCGTGCGCTGGAGCAGTTGCGCAGGAGAGCTTGACGTTCAGGATGTTGACGGCCAAGGCTTCGGTGGCCGTGACCGGCGAGGCGGCGCAAGGTAAAGCGCCATCGCGGGATTGGCATGACCGCCCCGGCGGCAAGGGGCGCCAGCCATCCCGCGCTTACGCGTGCCTGTTGCGCCTCGGCACGCGTTCAAAACACTCGTTCACTGCGATCCGCGTCCCAGGTTCTGGAATTCGAGGTCGGTGAACGCCAGCATGCCCGAGGCCTTCGGAAGCGCGAGGTCGACTCTCGCCAGGCTCGTCGTATCCACACCCGTGAAAGCGGCGAGCGGAATTGCAACCATGTTGAGCAATTGCATCGGCGCTCCCACGCCTGAAAAAGACACGTCCTGCGGGTCGTCGATCAGCGGCCGCCCGGCGCCCTTCGGCTTGGGTGCGAGATACACCGCATCGCTGAAATCGCTCGCGTTGACGGTGGCCGACGCCCCTTTGGTATCGGTCAAGGTCACCGCCACCTCCTGCCCCATCGGCCGCACCACGGCAATGCGAAAGGTGAGCGAATCGTAACCCGCCGCGGAAGCGCCCTGCAGATACTCACTGATTTTCGCGTTTGGCGCCGACCAGACCAGGCGCGCCGCGTCGGCGATCGACACGTAGCCGCCACCGCCGAATCTGCCCGACGCGCTCAAATGCCCGGCAATGATAAACGCGTCCGGCGAAGCCGGGATGCACGATGGCGAAGACCACGGCGTGGGCGAATAAGGAATCGTGCACGCACTGATCTGGTCGAAGCCCGACAGCACGAGCGCGCCACCCAATGCATTCCCCGCGAGCGCGTTGGCGTACTCGAATCGCTGTAACACCCGCGAACGCGTTGCGTCTTTCTGGACCGAGAGCAGCACACGTTCGTCGCAAGTCTCCGCGCCACCCGGACACGCCGTCGCGGGCAGACGCGCGCTGGTGCTCCAGTAGCCGGCGAACTGAGCTTCGCCGCCCACGAAATAGCGCATGAACGAATTGACGACGAAGGTCGCGACGCGACGCTGATCGTCGGCGGAGAGTCGCGGCGTATCGGCGCGTGTGGGCGAACAATACGTCTGAAAATCGCTGTTCAATTGCTGGCCGCCCCCCGCGACGACGTCGTCCTGCGTCCAGATCGTATTGAAGTAGTTGTGATTCGCTCCGTTGACGACCACCTGAAAGCGCGGCGCTGTATCGTATTGGGTGCCGAAGCGGTTCAGATCGTAGGCGTGCGCGCCATCCATGCTAATAACGTTGCCGTCGCACGTCGCGGCGACCATCGCAACCGGCACATTGCTCACGCCGACGTTCTGGTCGTAATCCGTGGGCGCGAGCAGAATGCCCGCGCGAATGTTGTAGGGCGCGGCCGAGCCGCCCGCCGCGTAGAACATGTTGTACTCCGCCAACGCCGCGTCGAAACCGCTGGCATTCCCGTTCGCACCGTTGCCTGCGGCGGCGACCAGATCGGGCCATGCGCTGTACTTCGCCGGATTCGCGGCAATCCCCGCGATGAATTGCTGCTGCGTCACACCCACGCGCGTGAGGTTGTACTTGATGGCGTACGACACACCTTGCCCGCCGCGCGAATGACCCATGATGCCCACCCGCTCGAAGTCCAGTTTGCCGCGTAGCGCGCTTAGCACGCCGGGGCCGCCGTTGGCGTCGATCTGGCGCAAGCGGTCCAGCGTACCGAGCAGCAATTGCGCGCGCGACTGACTGGACCTGTCGCCTTGCGCGGCGGCGTTGATCGCATTGGCGTCGAGTGACAGCACCACGTAACCTTGCTGCGCCAGATCCTGGGCGAGGTAGTCATAGCCTTGATAATTCGGCACCGCAGGGGTGTGATTGCCATGCAGGAAAAGGATGACCGGATAACGGCCGGCCGGCACATCGGGCGAAGCGCTCGCCACGGGATATCGCAGCCAGCCGTGGATAGGCGTGACATCCGGAGTCGCGTTGACATAGACCGGTTTGCCGTTTTGATCGACCTGCGGAGTGCCGTCCGGATTGAGCGCGCGCTCCTTGTCGCTCGCGCTGCTGGTCACCACCATCCCCAGCTGGTATTCGATCGCCGGTGAAATCGCGTATTTGGGACTCTGCCCCGTTGCCGGCGCGACGCTCATGAAGCGCGCGACCGCGGAATTGGCTGGCACATCGGAGGCAGGTTCGACCGGGGCCGGCGTCGTATTGCCGGAAGGCGTCAGCACATCGGTTCCCGGCACCGGCGTAGCAGAACCTTGCACGGGGGATCCACCGCCGCATGCGCCCAGCGATAGCACAATGCCGACGAGATAGATTGCGCCCAACAATTTAAGATAACTAATCATTTATAAGCCTTCTGAATCGGAAAAATCCTCTCCTGATTGTATGACCTGCTCCCCGTCACCACTTTGCGTTAGCCCAAAGGCTTGGGCAAAGAGCGAGGCGCGATGCCCAACTCTCAGTAATTTCCGTCTGGTTCACGAAAGATCCACAACGCTAGCTGGATCGTATGGCGTCAACCTCTTGCTTATATTCATTCGCCCTGTAAGCCTGATGAAAAACAGACGCCGGATAACATTCGTGCGCCCCGCGAACGGGAATCGCAGCGCGAACCCGTCCGAAAGACGCTGTCGTTACAATTGATGCCGCGCCTATCTTTTCTTCCTCTTCACGCCATACCGCCCGCCGTGCTGCCCATCGATCCTGCTCCGCGCTCTCGCGCCCGCCCCGACACCGAACGCCCGCCCGCACGCAGTCCGCTCGTCACGCTCGCCGTGGTGACCGTGCTCACCGGCATCGGCGCGGGTCTGGGCGGCATGCTGCTCGCGCTGCTGCTGCACGCGATCCAGCACGTCGCCTACGGCTACAGCCAGGCGCACGTGATCAGCAACGAGAGCTTTCTGCAAGGCGTAACGGGCACTGCGCCGTGGCGGCGCGTGGCCGCTCTGGTGGCGTGCGGCTTGATCGGCGGTCTGGGTTGGTGGGCGCTTTATCGCTATGGGCGCAAGCTCGTGAGCATCAGCGCGTCGATCAAGCCAGGCGGCCCGCGTATGCCGATGATCTCGACCATCGTGCATGCGCTGCTGCAGATCGTGACGGTGGCGATGGGTTCGCCGCTCGGGCGCGAAGTCGCCCCGCGCGAGATCGGTGCAGTGGTGGCGAGCTGGCTCGCGCGGCGCACCGGCCTGACGGCGTCCGAGCGTCGCGTGATGATCGCGTGCGGCGCGGGCGCGGGTCTCGCCGCGGTGTACAACGTGCCGCTCGGTGGCGCGGTTTTCGTGCTCGAAGTGCTGCTGGGCACTTTCGGCTGGTCGGCGGCCGTGCCGGCAATCACGACTTCCGCGATTGCGGCGGTGGTCGCATGGATCGGTCTCGGCGACGAGCAGCAGTATCACGTGCCCGCTTACACGATCAATGCGCAGCTCGTGGTGTGGTCGGTGCTATGCGGGCCGCTGTTCGGCGCGGCGGCGCACGCGTTTACGCGCGTGACGAATCGCGCGCGCGAGGCCTCGCCCAAAGACTGGCGCTTGCCGGTTTATTCGCTGCTGAATTTCGCGGCGATTGGCGTGCTGGCGATCTGGTTTCCGCAGCTGCCCGGCAATGGCAAAGGCCCGGCGGGCCTGAGTTTCGACGATAGCCTGGGCATCGGTCTCGCGGCCACGCTGCTGGTGCTGAAGGTGCTCATCACCACGTCCTCGCTGCGCGCCGGCGCCAAGGGCGGTCTGCTCACACCGGGGCTCACGAACGGCGCGCTGCTCGCGATCGTGATTGCGGGCCTCGTCAATCAGGTGTGGCCGGGATTGGCGGCAGGCGCGTTTGCCATCGTGGGCGCGGCGGCGTTCCTGGCGGCGTCGATGCAGATGCCGCTCACCGCTGCGGTTCTGATGCTGGAGTTCACGCACGTGAACCACGATCTGGCGATTCCCATGCTGCTGGCCATCGCCGGATCGGTGGCCACGTTGCGCCTGCTCGCGCGGGCGCAGCGGCCCGCGCGCAGCGTCCGCGGCGCGTCGGCGGCAAGATTATCCGACGACGAACGCCAGCGCCGCCTCGCTGCTCTGCGGGACCCGTCGGCGGCGCGCGAAGCGTCGGACTAAACGACGCCGCACCGACCTATTGGCCGAGGTCCGCGAGCGGGTGCGTCTCGCCGCGCCACGGCGAGCAAAGGAACTGCTGCACGCGCTCGTTGCGTACTTCGGCAAGCGTGCTGGGTGCCCAGCGCGGCTTGCGGTCCTTGTCGATCAAATGCGCGCGCACGCCTTCGCAGAAGTCGCCCTCTTCGATTGCGCGCGCAACGATCCCGAGTTCCATACGAAAGCTTTCCGCGAGCGTCATTTGCCGACCGCGCAGCAGCGCCTCGCGCGTGACTTCGAGCATCGTCGGCGAGTAATGCGTGAGCGCGTCCAGCGTGGCTTCAAGCCAGGCGCGCGCCGCATCGGACGGTTCACGTTCAAGATCGGCGCGCAGCGATGCAACGATCTCGACCACCTGCAGACGTCGGTTGAAATGCTTCGCGATCAGCGCGCCGTGCGCCGCCAGCGCGCCTGGCTTTGCCTCCTGACACGGCGCGTCGAACACGCGGCGCAAGCTATCGCGCACGTTGCCGTCGAAATGCGTCTGTGCGAGCCGCGCTTCATAACCGTCGAGCCATTCGCCCGGCACGCAAAGATCGGCCAGATTGCAGTGGAGCGCATCCGCGCCGTTGAGCAGCGCGCCCGTGAGGCCCACGTATAGCTCGGTCTCCACCGGCATGCTGGCGAGAAAGTGCGTCGCGCCCACATCGGGCAGCAAGCCGATGCGCGTCTCCGGCATGGCGATCTTCGTACGCGAGGTCGCCACGCGTAGCGCCGCCGCCTGACCCAGCCCCATGCCGCCGCCCATCGTCACGCCGTCGAGCAGCGCGACCAGCGGCTTTTCGAAGGTATGCAGCGCATAATCGAGCCGGTATTCATCGACGAAAAACTGCTGCCAGCCTTCGTCGCCCAGACGTTTGCCCGCACGCGCCAGCCGCTCGATCGCACGCACGTCGCCGCCCGCGCAAAAGCCCTTCGGGCCCGCGCCTTCGAGCACCAGCGCGACGATGGCGTCGTCGCGGCGCACGCGTTCGAGCAACACGGCGATCTCGCGCACCATCGCGTGCGACAGGGCATTGAGCGCGGCGGGACGGTTCAGCGTGATGATCGCGACGCGGTTGACCACGCGAAACAGCACATCCGGCTGGGCCTGTTCTGAAGCCTGCACGGACGCGGTTATCGAAGCCGGTATTGCATTCATTGCCTGATTCTCCGTTTCACAATTCCGCTACCTGCCACTGCGGCTTGCGCTTCTCCAGAAACGCATTGACGCCTTCGCGCTGATTGGGCGATTCGAACAGATCGAGCATGCGCTCGCGCTCCACCGCCAGCGCCGCGCTGCGCGGCACGCCGTTACGCGCCTGATGAATGAGTCCTTTGCTCGACGTCACCGCCTCGGGGCTGAGCGTGGCCACGCGCGCGGCCATGGCGAGCGCCGCTTCGCGCGCGCCGCCCTGCGGCACCACTTCCTCGACCAGACCGATGCGCACCGCCGTGGCGGCATTCACGCGCTCGCCCGTCAGAATGATGCGTTTGGCCCAGCCTTCGCCAACGAGCCAGGGCAGCGTCTGCGTACCGCATCCGCATGGCAACAGCCCGACGGCCGCTTCCGGCAAAGCGAGTTGCGCATGGTCTTCGGCGATGCGGATATCGCAGGCGAGCGCGCATTCGAGACCGCCGCCCATCGCATAGCCGTTGATCGCCGCGATCACCACGGCGCGCGCGTTCTGCAAGGTCTCGAAGGCCGCACCAAACGCATTGGCGGCTTCGCGCGCCACTTCGCGATTGCCATCGGCGAACGCGTTGAGATCCGCGCCCGCGCTGAAAAACTTCGGCCCTTGCCCGGTGATGACGATGGCGCGCACGCGCGCCTCGCGGTTGAACGCTTCAATGACCTGCTGCAACTGGCGCAGGCCATCGACGGTAAAGGCGTTTGCGGGCGGCCGCGCAAGCGTGACGAGCGCCACCGCGCCATCGTGCATGTATTCGAACTCAATCATTTCGTCATCCTTGTGGATTTCAACGCAGCTCGGGAAAATCTTCTTCCCAGTATTCGTCGGGCTGCCGCGCGGGCTCCGCGGTGCGATCCATTTCGCGGCGGCGCAATTCCACGCGGCGAATCTTGCCGGAGATCGTCTTCGGCAGATCGCTGAACTGCAGGCGGCGGATACGCTTGTACGGCGCGAGCTTTTCGCGCGAAAAACGGAACACTTCGCGCGCGAGATCGGGACCGGCCTCGAAGCCCTGGCGCACGATTACGAAGGCCTTGGGCACGGCAAGACGCAGTTCGTCGGGACTCGGCACGACGGCGGCTTCGGCAATCGCCTCATGTTCGATCAGCACGCTTTCTAGCTCGAACGGGCTTAAGCGATAGTCGGATGATTTGAAGACGTCGTCGGCGCGGCCCACGTAGACGAAATAGCCGTCGTCGCGGCGCAGCGCCACGTCGGAAGTGTGGTAGTAGCCGTTGCGCGTGGCGTATTCGCTCGCCTTCGCATTGTTCGCGTAACCCGTCATCAGGCCGAGCGGACGCTGCGCCAACGGAAGCGCGATTTCGCCTTCGCTCACGGGCTGATCGTCGGGGTCGACCAGATCGACGCGATAGCCCGGCAGGGGTCGCCCCATCGATCCCGGCACGACCGGCTGGCCCGGCGAATTGCCGATCTGGCAGGTGGTCTCGGTCTGGCCGTAGCCGTCGCGGATCGTGATGTCCCAAGCGTGACGCACGCGCTCGATGATCTCGGGATTGAGCGGCTCGCCCGCGCCGACGATTTCGCGCAACTTCACCGGGTAGCTCGCGAGCGGTTCCTGCACGAGCATGCGCCAGACCGTGGGCGGCGCGCACAGCGTCGTCACGCCGCATTGCACGAGCGCCGCGAGCGTATCCTTCGGCACGAAGCGCGCGTAGTTGTAGACGAAGACACAGGCCTGCGCATTCCACGGCGCGAAGAAGCAGCTCCAGGCGTGTTTGGCCCAGCCTGGCGAGCTGATATTCCAGTGGATATCGCCAGGCACGAGGCCGATCCAGTACATGGTCGAAAGATGGCCGACGGGATAGCTCTGATGTGTGTGCTCGACGAGCTTGGGCTTCGAGGTCGTGCCGGAGGTGAAGTACAGAAGGAGCGTGTCGGTGGCGCGCGTCGGGCCGTCCGGTTCGAACACGTTGCTGGATGCATAGGCCTGCGAAAGATCGATCCAGCCTTTGCAATCTTCGGAAGATGCGCCCACGGCGATGCGCTTGACGTTGGCATCGAGCGCATCGAATTTGGCGAGTTCCGCACCGTCCACCACGACGAACCGCGCGCCGCCCGTTTCCACGCGTTCGCGCACGTCGTCGGGCGAGAGTTGCGTGGTGGCGGGCAGCACCACCGCGCCCAGCTTCATGGCCGCCAGCATCACGTCCCAGAGCTCGACGCGGTTCGGCAGCATCAGCAACAGACGGTCGCCGCGCCCCACGCCCTGCTCGCGCAGGAAATTCGCCATGCGCGACGAGCGTTCGGACATCTGCGCATACGAGTACTTCGTGCCGCCATCGGCAAGATCGTCGACGATCCAGAGCGCCGGATTGTCATTGCCGCGCGCGATCACGTCGAAATAGTCGAGCGCCCAGTTGAACGTATCGAGCTGCGGCCACGCGAATTCCGCATAGGCGCGCGCGTAGTCGGTGCGGTGCCGCTGCAGCAGATCGCGCGCTTCGATAAAGGCCTGCGCGGAAGGGGTAAACGTAGTCATCGCCGATGTCTCCAGTTTCTGCGCCTTGGTGCGCTTTATTATTTACTTCGCCATCCTTTCTTTCAGAGCTGACGCGCAATCACCATGCGCTGCACTTCGCTCGTACCTTCGTAGATCTGCGTGATGCGCGCGTCGCGGTAGTGACGCTCGACCGGGTAATCGTTGAGGAAGCCATAGCCGCCATGAATCTGGATCGCATGCGAGCAGACTTCCTCGGCCATCTCCGATGCGTACAGCTTGGCCTGCGAGGCCTCCGAAAGACAGGGCTTGCCCAGCGAGCGCAGCCGCGCCGCGTGGTGCACCAGATGACGCGCGGCGTTGATGCGGGTGTGCATGTCCGCCAGCATGTTCGCGACGCTCTGATGGCCAATGATCGCCTCGCCGAACTGCACGCGCTCGTGCGCATAGGTTCGAGCCGCATCGAATGCCGCGCGCGCGATGCCCAGTGCCTGCGCCGCGATGCCGATGCGCCCGCCCTCCAGATTCGAAAGCGCGATCTTGAGCCCCTCGCCGCGCTGGCCGAGCAGGTTCGCTTCGGGAATCGCGCAATCGACCAGCGAGACCGGGCAGGTGTCCGAGGCGCGAATGCCCATCTTCTTTTCCGGCGGGCCGACATTGAAGCCGGGCGTGTCCGTGGGCACGACGAACGCCGACAAACCGCGCTTGCCCGCATCGGCGTCCGTGACGGCGAACACGATCGCCAGACTCGCGCGCGAGCCGTTGGTCACGAACTGCTTGTTGCCGTTGAGCACCCACTTGCCGTCGCGCAGCTCGGCGCGGGTGCGCAGATTGTTGGCTTCGGAGCCGGCCTGCGGCTCGGTCAGACAGAATGCGCCGATCATCTCGCCGCTCGCGAGCTTCGCCAGCCAGCGGTCTTTCTGCGCATCGCTGCCGTACTGGAGGATCGGGCCGCAGCCCACCGAGTTGTGCACGCTCACCAGCGTCGCGCACGAGGCGCAGCCCGCGGCGATTTCCTCCATTGCGAGCGCGTAGGCCACGTAATCGGTATAGGAGCCGCCCTGTTCCTGCGGCACGATCATGCCGAGGAAACCCAGCTCGCCCAGTTGCGCGACGACTGCGTCGGGCAGTTTGCCCTCGCGGTCCCATTGCGCCGCGTTGGGCGCGAGGCGTTCGCTGGCGAAATCGCGCGCGGCGTCGCGGATCATGCGTTGATCGTCGGTGTAGAACTCGTCCATCTGTGTCTCCTTCTTCGTCCCTTCCAGGGCGATTTTCCTGCCCGCTTCTGTCTCTGCCTGCCACTGTCGCGCGACGTGGCTGCGGCCGCAAGGCTCCTGAAAAGTGTAGGCAGGAGCGCGCCCGCATTCGATGCCCACCACGCTCAAAAACGCTGAGCGGATTTACCATACAGGCTTCGACAACCACGCTGCATGGCTTTCCATGCGGACAAGGCTAATCGGCAAAGTGAGCGAAAAAGGCACCATCGCGATGAGCCTCGTGCACGAGACCATCGCGCTCGCGCGTGCACGCGGGCTGGACGCAACGCCGATCGCCCAGGCAGCGGGCATCGCCATCGACGCCCGGGCCCGCGTGAGCGCCGCCCAATACGGGGCGCTGTGGGCCGGCATCGCTCGCGCACTCGACGACGAGTTTTTCGGCCAGGATTCGCACGCGATGAAAAGCGGCAGCTTCATCGCCATGACGCACGCGGCGCTTGGCGCGCGCACCGGCAGGCAGGCGCTGCAACGCACGGTGCATTTCATGCGGCTGGTGCTCGACGACCTCGGCGCAGAAGTGGACATCGACGCCACGCGCGTGCGTATCGCACTGCACCATCGGGAGGGCACGCCAGTGCCGACGATGTTCGCCTATGCGACCTGGTTCATCCTCGTCTACGGACTGCTGAGCTGGCTGGTGGGACGGCGCATTCCGGTGATCGGCGCGCGCTTTCGCTGTCCTGCGCCGCAGGCCGCGCCGGAATATCAGTCGATGATCTGCGACGACATCGCCTTCGATCAGGACGCATCGTGGTTCGAACTCGCGCCCGCGTTCCTCGATCTTCCGGTCATTCAGACGGCGGCCTCGGCGCGCGCGTTCTTGCGCAACGCGCCGGGCAACTTCGTCGTCAAGTACCGCAACCCGGGATCGTTCGCGGCGCGCGTGCGGCGCACGCTGCGCGCGCTGCCCGTCCACGCCTGGCCGGACGCCGACGCCATTGCGCAACGCCTGAACGTGGCGCCCGCGACGCTGCGGCGGCGGCTGCATCAGGAAGGCCATAGCTGCCAGTCGATCAAGGACGAACTGCGCCGCGATCTGGCCGAGGCGGCCTTGCGGGACCCCGCGCGCTCAGTCGCCGATGTGGCGGCGGCGGTGGGCTTCGCGGAGCCGAGCGCGTTTCATCGCGCGTTTCGCAAATGGACCGGATTGCGCCCCACCGAGTATCGCCAGATGCGCGAACGGGCCGCCGCGAAGGCGCGCTAGATCCCGCAGAAACTTTCCCAAGCTTACCTTTCGGTTATCGAGATAGCGTCTATACTTTTAAGGGTTATCCCTAATACGAAAGGTCATGTCATGACTTCCCTTTCACGTATCGCGCTTGGCGTGTTCGCAGCGGCTTGCTGCGCGGCATCGGCCTCGGCAGTGGCGCAGCCCTACGATCCGTCGGCCCCGATGACACGCGCCCAGGTGCGCGCGGACCTGGCCGAATGGCGCGCGGCGGGCTACGATCCGCTCGACTGGATCGATTACCCCGAAAACGCCCAGCGCGCCGGCGCGATCGTCGCAGCGCGTCGCGCGGCGCGCACTTCCGGCGGCATGCCGCAGCCGATGCAATAAGCGCCGCTTATCAGGCGCTCATTCAAGGGCGGGAGTCTCGGTCCGCGTCGTCAGGCGGATCGATGCTCCCGCCTTGTGTTTCGCGTTGCGACTCGATGCCCCCAATGCGCACGCAGCGCGGCACACTCCCAGACTGCCTTGCGCGCCGCCCAAAAACTGTTGCACCCCTCCCACGTTCGCCCCGCCATTTCTGTTCACGGCGGACAATTGTTTACAATCCCGCCCGTAGCAGCGTGACCCGGCCTGCGCGACGCCCTCCGTCGCCCGCGAGCCGACGCCGTTCACAACAACAAATCAACCCGCTCGACTCTCAAGGGCCCGATCTTCATGGACGCCATCAAACGCTATTTCGGCTTCGAGGAGGCAGGAACCAACCTGCGCACCGAAGTCCTCGCCGGTTTCACGACCTTCCTCACGATGGCCTACATCATCTTCGTGAATCCGTCGATTCTCGGCGATGCCGGCATGCCCAAGGAAGCCGTCTTCGTCGCCACCTGCCTTGTCGCGGCGCTGGCTTCGATCGTCATGGGCCTCTACGCCAACTATCCGATCGCACTCGCGCCCGGCATGGGCCTGAACGCGTACTTCGCGTACGCCGTGGTCAAGGGCATGGGCTTCACGTGGCAAGCCGCGCTGGGCGCCGTGTTCATCTCGGGCTGCCTGTTCTTCGTCGTCACGCTGCTGCGCGTGCGCGAGGCCATCATCAACGGGATTCCGCATTCGCTGCGGGTGGCGATCACCTCCGGTATCGGCCTGTTCCTCGCGATCATCTCGCTCAAGACCTCGGGCGTGATCGTCGGCAGCCCGGCGACACTCGTCGAACTCGGCAATCTGCACGATCCGCACACGATCCTCGCGATCATCGGCTTCTTCGCCATCGTCACCCTCGACGTGCTCAAGGTGCGCGGCGCGATCCTGATTGGCATCGTGGGCGTGACCGTGCTGTCGTTCTTCTTCGGCGGCAACCAGTTCCACGGCATCTTCGCGACCCCGCCGTCGATCGCGCCGACCTTCGGCCAGCTCGATATCAAGGGCGCGCTATCGGGCGGCATCCTGAACGTGGTGCTGGTGTTCTTCCTCGTCGAACTGTTCGACGCCACCGGCACGCTGATGGGCGTGGCGAACCGCGCGGGTCTGCTGGTTCACGGCAAGATGCACCGCCTGAACCGCGCCCTGCTGGCCGACAGCACCGCGATTCTCGCGGGTTCGGTGCTCGGCACCTCGTCGACCACGGCCTATATCGAAAGCGCTTCGGGCGTGCAGGCGGGCGGCCGCACCGGCGTGACCGCGCTGACGGTCGCCGTGCTGTTCCTCGCGTGTCTGTTCATCGCTCCGCTCGCGGGCGTGGTGCCTGCTTACGCGACCGCACCGGCGCTGCTGTACGTTTCGTGCCTGATGCTGCGCGAACTCGCCGACCTGCCCTGGGACGACGCCACCGAAGTCGTGCCCGCCGCGCTCACCGCGCTGGCCATGCCGTTCACGTACTCGATCGCCAACGGCGTCGCGTTCGGCTTCATCTCGTACGCCGGCCTGAAGCTGCTGACGGGCCGCGCGCGCCAGGTGCGCCTGATCGTCTGGATCATCGCGGCCGTGTTCCTGTTCCGCTACTTCTATCTGGGCGGCGGCTAAGCTGCGCGACGGATTTCGGTCCGGCGTCAAAACGGGCGGCTTGCGGGCCGCCCGTTTTCGTTTACCGGGATGCCGGCGCGAGCGAGGTCAAGCTTCCGCGCCGGCATGCGCACAGCGCGGCGCGCACTCCTTATCATGCCGGTACTCCACGCTTTCCCTCCGATCAAGCCCAGAACCAAGGAGCCGCATAGTGGCCACTTTCCCCGCCACCGCCGAACGCTATTCGAAACCCGCCATCCTGTTTCACTGGGCTATCTTTCTGCTCGTCGCGCTCGCCTATCTGGCGATCGAAATCCGCGGGCCGAAAGGTTCGGACAGCCGCGCGCTCTGGAGCACCGTGCACTTCTGCTCGGGAACCCTGGTGCTCGCGCTGGCCGTGCTGCGGCTGCTATGGCGGTTGTGGCGCGGCGCGCCGCACGAAATCGATTCGAACCGCGTGCTCAACTTTCTCTCGCGGCTCGTGCATCTGGCGCTCTATCTGTTTATTTTCGTGCAGCCGCTGCTGGGCATCCTGACCATCAACACGGGCGGCCATCCGGTCTCGCTGCCCGGCCTCGATCTGCAGATCGTGCTGGTGGGTCCGGACCCGCTCGCGCGCAAGCTTCTCAAGGACGCCCACGAACTGATCGGCAATGCGTTCTATTGGGTGATCGGCATCCATGCTCTCGCGGCCATCGCGCATCACGTGTTCTTGCGCGACAACACACTGCGCCGGATGATCTGAACGCATTCGGGCGCCGAAAATGCAAAAACCCCGCAGCGCCGGAAGCATTGCGGGGCGTAGCAGGCGGCGCTCTGACCTGGATTCAACCAGGATTGAGTCGCGATTGAGTCGCGATTGAGACGGCTAGCGTAGCGACAAATCTCAGGATGCCACGCCGTGCGCCTGCACGAAGCGCACATAGCCGCTGCGCAGTGTCAGGCATTGCGCGCGCGTTTCGGATAGCAGGCGGCGCGCGACGGCCTCGATACGCTCACGATGATGGTCGAAGGCGTCGAGCACATCCTCCGCACGCGGCGATGCCGCGCCGAAATGGTCCTCCAGCGCGGCCGCCGTGATCGTACATTCCACCCTCTCGCCATCGATCATTGCGGGGAACGCCAAGGTCAGTTCGCGCCCCGAGTATTCAGGGGCTTCGTTCGGAAACAGGATCTGCATGGGATTCGCCTCAGGTTAGAGAGTGAGCGGGGCCGCGCCTTTCGATGCACCTCCTCGGCATGCACGCGGATCAAAACGTCGACCGCCGCACGTCTCGCTTCGCGAACCCGTTGCGGCGGTCGAGTTGATTCACTTTAGGACACTTCGCGCGGCTGGCAAGGTCGACTTTGTCACACGCGCGAAATGATCCTGGCGGCCCTTTTTTCCGCGTCTGCTGCAGCGTCGCAGAGTGCGGCCGCCACATACGCGAGCGTCGATCACGCGCCGCTGCCACACTTGATCGACACGAATGGCATGACGCAGTGCAGCGTCGTCCACGCTTCTGGAAAGCCCTGACGACAGCGTGGAAACCTCAGGATTCGCGATGCCTGTGCTGCTCGACGTCGACGTCCTTCGGATGGACCGTCAGCATCGCGACGAACGCGGCGATGCCGCCCGCCACAATCGCCATGCCATAGTCCACATAGACGCCCAGATCGAAGAGCAGGCCGTGAATCGCCAGCGCGAGACCCGCCAGCACGGCAAAGACGGCGAGCGCCGCCACCAGGATCCTCAATTCGCCTTGGACCATGATGCACTCCGCAAGGGAGCCGCGACGGCGCTGAAAACCCCGTACTGCCTGTTGCGCCGACGCCGGGACGCCGTTGCGCGCCCCTGTCTTCATCCTGGCACCCGCGCGCGCAAAGGCAAGCCTTAGTTGAGCTCCGGCGAGCGCGGCAGCAATTGCCCGAATGCAGCGCGCGGCGGCCTTCCTGTACCATGGTTCGAACACCTGCCTCACGCGCCCGGATCGTCGCGGCCGCTTGCCATGCTGCAACGCAGCGGCGAAGTGTGCATCGAGCGTGCAAAACGAGGCAGATACGAGCAGCCGGCGCGAGCGCATCCGCCAGCCGGCCAGAACATGGAGACACGCGTGACCCAACGCCCATCCGTCACCGTCAAGCCCCCCGACGCGGCCCGCGCGGACGCGATCGCCCAAGCGCATGCGCGCTCGCGCTCGCTTGGCCTGAGTGCGGGTGCGACGCCCGAGTTCGATGCGCTCGCCACGGCAGACCTGCGCAATCTGATCGACGCGAACCACGCGCTCTACCATCAGGCGCGTCCCGTGATGGACGCGCTGCATGCGCAGATCGTCGATACCGAAAGCATGGTGCTGCTCACCGACCGCAACGGCGTGATCCTGCACAGTCTGGGCGACACCGATTTCGTCGAGAAGGCGCGCCGCGTGGCGCTGCGCCCAGGCGTGTCATGGGCCGAACGCGATCGCGGCACCAACGCGATCGGCACGGCGCTGGTCGATGGCCAGCCCACCACCATCCATGCGGGCGAGCACTTCCTGCGCGCCAATCACATCCTCACCTGCTCGTGCGCGCCGATCGCCGATCCGTGGGGCCGCACGCTCGGCGCGCTCGACGTAAGCGGCGAGTCGCACGGCTTTCACAAGCACACGCTGGCGCTGGTGCGCATGTCGGCGCAGATGATCGAGAACCATCTCTTCAATACCGAGTTCGCCGATGCGGTGCGCCTGCAGTTCCACGCGCGCGCGGAGTTTATCGGTACGCTCTACGAAGGACTCGCGGCGTTCGCGCCCGACGGCACGCTGCTGTGCGCGAACCGCAGCGCGCTGTTCCAGTTCGGCGCGCCGCTCGCGACGCTGCAGCAGCGCGGCTTCGACGCGCTCTTCGGCGTTCCGTTCGCGGCCTTCCTGCAACGGCTGATGCACGCGCACACCAACCCGAATGTGCCGCTCACGCTTACGCTGCCAAGCGGCGTGCGCGTGGTCGCGCAGGGCTCACCGGGCGCAACCGTAACGCGCGCGCAGACGGCCTGGCCTGCATCGCCTGCGACCGCCGCAGAACGCGGCGATGCCAAATCTGCGCGCGCCACCGCTGCGACCTCGGCCATGGGCTCGGCCACCGCCTCGGCCAACTGGCAGCCCACCTTCGCCGATCTCGATACCGGCGACGCGCGCATGACCGCCGTGCTCGAACGCGTCGCCAAGGTGCGCGGGCGCGACATCCCCGTGCTGATTCTGGGCCGCACCGGCACCGGCAAGGAATGGCTCGCGCGGGCGCTGCATCAGGATTCCCCGCGCCGCGATGCGCCTTTCATCGCGCTCAACTGTGCGGCACTGCCCGACTCGCTGATCGAAGCCGAACTGTTCGGCTACGAGGACGGCGCCTTCACCGGCGCGAAACGGCGCGGCAGCCCGGGCAAGATCCAGCAGGCGCACGGCGGCACGCTCTTTCTCGATGAAATCGGCGATATGCCGCTCGCGCAGCAGGTCAGGCTCATGCGCGTGCTGCAGGAGCGCGCCGTGATGCCGCTGGGTGGAACGCGCGCCGTGCCCGTCGATCTGCGCATCGTCTGTGCAACGCACCGCGACCTGCGCGCGATGATCGCCGAAGGCAGCTTCCGCGAGGATCTCTATTACCGCATCAACGGGCTGGCCGTGACGCTGCCGCCGCTGACCGGGCGCACCGATCTGGATACGCTCGTTACGCGCGTGCTGGCGCTCGTGCGGCGCGAGATCCCCGAAGCGCCCGCGCGTATCGCGCCCGAGGTGCGCGTATGCTTCATGCGTTGCCGGTGGCCCGGCAATCTGCGCCAGTTGGCCAATGTGCTACGCACCGCCGCGATCATGGCCGAAGGCGGGCACGCGATCGAACTCGCGCATCTGCCCGAGGATCTGCTGGACGATTGCGACGACGTCGCCGATGTCGGGGACGAACCACAGGATCTGGCGGCTATTACCACGGCAGATCCTGCGGTCGCTCAATCCATCGCCGCGCCCGACACATCGCCTGCGCGCCTCGCCGACTGGCAGGCACGCCTGATCGACGACACGCTTGCGCGCCACAGCGGCAATGTCTCGGCGGCGGCGCGCGAGCTGGGGCTGGCGCGCAATACGGTATATCGGCATTTGCGGCGGCGCTGAGCGACGACAGGCGGAGCCAGGGCGGCGCGGCGAGGGCTTCACCAGGTTAAGCTTCGCGGCGACGCTTTTTCGATCTCCCCGCCCATGAATCCCGACGCCCCCGAACACGCCGCCAGCGACGCCACCGAAGCCCACGTACCCGTGGTGCGCGTGGAACCGCTCGGGCGCGAATTCGAAGCGCCGCGCGAACTCACCTTGCTCGAAGCCGCCAGCTTTGCGGGCATCCGCCTGCCGCGTTCGTGCCGCAACGGCACCTGCCGCACCTGCCTGTGCCGCGTCGTGAGCGGCGAGATCGACTTCACCATCGAATGGCCCGGCCTTTCGCGCGAGGAAAAAGCCGAGGGCTACGTGCTGACCTGCGTGGCCGTCGCGCGCACGGATCTCGTGCTCGACGTACCCGACGCCGAGCTTTCCTGAGCCAGAAAACACAAACGGCCCGCGATCGAGGATCGCGGGCCGTTAGTTCGTGTGCGGGCGCTGAGCGCCCGCAGGTGAACCTCGGTGAGCCTTACTGGCCGCCGAAATACACCGACTGCGGACCACGGCGGGCCGCTTCGGAGACATAACGGGCACCAGCCGCGGACGTGCTGCTCACGCCGCCGTAGGCGCTGTCGCCTTGCGTGACGGCTGCGCCCGTACCTTCGGCGGCGACGTTCTGGTTACGGCTGGTTTGCTGGAATTCGACCAGTTGGGCGCGCACCTGCTCGCGCGTGAGGCCCTGGTCGGCCTGGGCGAAAGCGGCCAGCGGCGCGGCGCAGGCAGTGGCGATAACGACAGCTTGAATCAGCGACTTCATGGTGTGACCTCCGGAATTGTTCGAATCGCCCGGCATGCTGCAATGCGATGCGCGTGTCTGAGCGTTGAGTGGATTCTAGGCAAGCACTCGATCCGGATATATGCCAAAGTCGGCGAATTCCAGTTGCGGATTTCGCAATAATCGATTTGTTTCATCGCAACAATCTGCCCCCAAATCTTCCCGCATGCTTTCTACATCCCCGAAATAATCAGACAATTTAATCGCCCGATTGTTGTCGCCGGGAGAACACTGAATTCGCTTTCTAAGTATTTACCCTGAGACTCCGAACGCCTACATTGCTGCCATGGGTTACGCCATCGCGTGAACCCCTGAAAAAAAGAAATCGGAGGTAGTGGAAATGAAATCGCTTCTTGGAGCCGCGCTCCTCGCCGCAGTGGTCGTCGTCCCGACCGTTTCGTATGCACAATCGCAACAACCGCTTACGCGCGCCGAAGTTCGCGCCGATCTGGCCCAGCTGCGCGCTGCCGGCTACGATCCGAGCGACTGGATGCACTACCCGCAGAACGTCCAGGCTGCAGAACAGAAGATCGCCGCCGAAAAGGCCAACACGGCTTACGGCTCGTCGACTGGGACGACCTCGCAGTCCGGTCAGTAAGCATCATCTGTCGTTGCAATGAAAGAAGGCCGCGTTTGCGGCCTTCTTCGTATGCGTAGGGATGTTTTATCGAGTCGCCCCTCTAGACGGCAGGCAACCGGTTATCCGCGATCATCGGCCGCCACCGCCGTGGCCGCCACCGCCGCGGCCACCACCACCGCGTCCACCTCCGCCGTGGCCGCCACCCGGCGGACCCCATTGCCCGCCATGACCGCCGCCGTGCCAGCCGCCGTTGCCGCCGCCCCCCCACGGTCTGCCGCGATCGCCGCCATGCCAATGGTCGCCACCGCCGCCGCCCCATACGCCGATATTGACGCTGCCATAGGCAGGAGCGACGTAACCCGGCGCGTAGCCGTAGTCGTAATAGCCCGGCTGAGCGTAGCCGTATCCGTAACCCGGCGCCACGGCGCACCCCGCCAGCAGGGTGATGGCGCCGGCTACCAATGCAGTTCTGAACATGATGTGCTCCCCTTTCTATATGTAAGAAAGGGGAAGCGTTATGAAGTTCTCGCTGAATTGTGAGCGTGGATTACGAATGTAACCGCGCGATGTCGCATAACACCGAACTGCGCCGCGCAACCCCGTCTTAACCGCGACGGCCAAAGGCTTCGTTGATCTTGCGGTCGGTTTGATACTGGCTGAGCGAGTACACCGCCCAGATGGCGGCGGGAATCCAGCCGATCAGCGTGATTTGCAGGATCAGGCAGATGATGCCGGCGATCGGGCGGCCGATCGTGAAAAACAGCAACCAGGGAAAGACAAGCGCGATAAGAAGACGCATCGTGGACAGGACCTCGTGGATGGAATAAAGAATGAATCAGTTGACGGGCGCAAAGCGCGGCACGAGTGCGCCTTCGAATTCGACCATTTCGAAGAACACCGAAGCCGGCCGCGTCCAGATCGAGCCGTTGGCCGCGCGATACACGATCATCGTGACCGTCGGGTCCGATTCGAGCGTCGCCTCGCACACGAGTTCATAAAATCCGCCCTTGTAGTGCCGATAACGCACCATGATATTTCCCTCATCGATTGCGCAAGACTGACTTGCATAAGACTGTAGTGTAGCAATCGCGTGCGTCTGGGGTGTTAGGGGTCGATCCGCGCTATGCTGCCGCAGATAATCGGCGCAATCATTTGCTACGCACTCCGTATTAAAATCGCACGAACCCGAACTTGTTTAAACGCGATTAATTTTTTTCACGCTGGCGCGCGGCTTTTTGTCGTGCAATAACTATGGCTATCGCCACACTCGCTGGAGCCCGCGATGGCCACGCTCGAAGCCTTCCGCACTGTACTCGACGATCCGGCTACGCCCGAGATCATCCGCAATCACATTATCGATTCGCTGCAATATGCGCTGCGCAATCACGGCCAGATTTTCGCTTCCAGGGAAGTGGAATGGCTCGCGACCTGGGACGATGCGCGTATCCCGCTTGCCGCGTCCAAGGAATTGAAGCGGCGCGTGGCGGAAATTAGCTGAAATCCGCTGATTTTCGCTAGAAGGCGCTGAATACCGCCTTGAGATCGTGCCCCGAGTGCAACCGCACCTGGCGCACGATGCGCTCTTCGATCTCGTCGAGGTGCTCGCGCATCGTTGCGAGCGCCACCGCCTGTTCGCCGCTCTCCAGCGCCGCGATGATCTGCGCGTGCTCGTCGGGCGCGCAAGAGGTGGCCTTCGACGGGTCGAGCAGCGCCTTGTAAAGCTCCGTCTTCGCGACCAGTTGCGCGAGCGCCGATACCAGCGCGACGCCGCCCGCCAGTTCGGTGAGCAACAAATGAAACTGGCCCGCGAGGCGCACCGCCTCGTCTACGCGAGCTTCGCGCAGTGCCTTCTTTTCGCTGCGCACGTGCGCGGCGAGCTTGCGGCGCATGCCCGCGTTGAGCGCGCCGCACAGATTCACGACGACACCCGCCTCCACCACCTGGCGCGCCCGGAACGCGGCGCGAATATCGTCCTCGGAAGGCGACGGCACGAACGCGCCGCGATTCGGTTCGAGCTCCAGCTTGCCTTCGAAACCCAGCCGGGCCAGCACCTTGCGCAACGCGCCGCGCGTGCAGCCAAAAGCCGCGGCGAGTTCGCGCTCGACCAGTTGCTGGCCCGGCGCGAGTTTTCCTTGCAGCAGCGCCGAGTTGATCGCGGCATAGACCTGCGCTTCGATATCGTCGATGTCAAGGTCAGTATCGGTGGTGACGGTCGCGGAGGTTGGCGCGGAACCGGCGGTATGAGCGGCAGGAGCGGAGCGAGTCGAGGAAGCCATGAAACCATGCGCGAGAAAGTGCCAGCCGGCATTGTAGCGAGGCCGCCCGTCAAGCGGCGTACGCCCTGAAACACGGCGGCCGCTATACGCGGCATAGCAGCCGTCACCCAGATTGTTGACAATAAATTCGTATAATGGTCAACTAAACAGGCTTCAAAAGGTTGACCGAATGCCCCCTTCATCCGCCCCCACACGCCCGCGCAAGCCGGACGTGAGCGCCATCGTCTGGTATGCCACCATCGTCGCCATCGGGCTGAATCTGCGGCCGCTGCTCACCTCGATCAGTCCGCTCATGACGACGATCCGCGCGGCCACCGGCCTGTCGTTCTCTGGCGCGTCGCTGCTCACCAGCCTGCCGGTGGTGGCAATGGGGCTGGGTGCGTTCGGCACGGGTCTGCTGGCGCGGCGCCTGGGCGAGACGCGCGGCGTGGCGCTCGGTCTGATCGCGATTGCGGCGGCTTGCGGCGCACGTGCGTTCGCCGCGACAGGCGGCGCGCTCATGCTCACCGCCATCGCGGCGGGCGCGGGCGTCGCAGCCATCCAGGCGCTGCTGCCGGCCGTGATGAAGCAGCGTTTCGCGCACCGCGTCCCGCTGGCGATGGGGCTGTTTTCGGCGTCGATCATGGGCGGCGGCGGGCTGGGCGCAAGCCTGAGTCCGCTCGCGGCGCGCCTGGGCGGTTCCTGGCATATCGCGCTGGCAATCTGGGCCGCGCCCTCACTGATGGCGCTGGTGCTGTGGAGTTGGCTCAACTACGGTGCGCGTGCGACGGGAAGCCCGGCCGCGTCGCAACCGGGCATGCATCACGTTGCGGTGCCGGTCTGGAAGAAGCGCCGGGCGTGGGCGCTCGGCCTGCATTTTGGTCTCGTGAACGGCGGCTATACGAGCCTGGTCGCCTGGCTGCCCGCCTACTACCAGCAACATGGCGCGAGCGTCTCGGCAAGCGGCTCGCTGCTGGCCGCCATGACGGTCTTCCAGGCCGCCTGCGCCCTGTTGCTGCCACTCGCGGCCGCGCGTTTCACAGATCGCCGGCCCTGGTTGATCGGCGGCCTGTGCCTGCAATGGATCGGCGTCGTCGGCCTGGCCGCCTGGCCCGAGGCCGCGCCGCTGCTGTGGATCGCGGCGGCAGGCGCGGGTCTGGGCGGCACCTTCTCGGTCACGCTGGTGACCGCGCTCGATCACTCGGGCGACCACCACATCGCCGCGCGGCTGGTGGCGTTCGTGCAAGGGCTAGGTTTTGTGATCGCCGCCATCGCGCCGATCGTGGCCGGACGCGTGCGCGATCTGACGGGCGGCTTTACCGCCGCCTGGGTCATGCTGGCCATCTCGATTTCGGCGATGATCGTGCTCACGCTGGCCTTCTCGCCTCGCAGCTACGGCCGCTGGCTCGGGCTGCATGGGAGCGCCGCGCTCGACGCTTGATCGGTCGCTGTTTTCTTCGATGTGCGCGCGGCCCGTCAGCAGGCGCGCGCACACATTGATGACAGCCGCAGGACGCCGCGTCCGCGCAACACTCACGCGCTGCGCGCCGTCAAACGTTTGCATTCACCGCTGTACGAATGTACAGTGCGTGCAGCCCGGTTGCCGTACCGGGCTTCGCCCCCTGCGGGGGTGCCGGCCGGCGCATTGTGCGCGGCCGGGCGCACTGCAAAGGCCGGGCGGGTCTGTTCATCAAAACGGAGATCACGACGTGCGATTTATCTTGACGGGGACGGTGCTGTGCGTCCTCGCTTCCACCGCGCTCGCTGGGGAACACTACACCGAAATCTGGAACCCGCCCGAGGCGCGCCTGCCCGGCGCGCATCCGGTTTCGCCCGACAAGAAGGCGCATGCGCACCAAACGAAGAAGAAGCTCGCGAGCGTCGAGCGTCCCGACACGCGCAAGATCGCCGAACCGGCCATGCGCGCGCCGGCGCCAACCGTGCCGATGCTGCCAGCCGGCAACAATCGTGCAAACGGTGCCACGGGCCAGAGCGGCGTGAAATCGAAGCGTGACGGTCTGCCCGAAATCCCGCCGCAGATCGGCCCGGACGGCAATGTCCTGCAGGTGAGTTACGCCGTCCCGGCGCGCCGCCAGCCCGGCGCGTCGATCCCCTCGCTTCAAGCCCTGCCGAACGTCTCTGTCGCGCCTGCGGCCCGCGCGCAATAAGCGCCCGCGGCGGCCAGCACCCGCTCCGGGGCTGCGCGCGCAATCCGTCTCCGGAAAAAAAAGCGGCCCCGTCACCTTACGGTGCGGGGCCGAATCCCATGTCAAGGAGATGCTCATGGAGGAGACGGTTTCATCGTAGCGATGGCCGCCCGCCAGCCCAACCAATGCTTTCAGCTATGCATATGGGCGGGCCGCGCAGAGCGGAACCTGTCTCCCGGGCATATCGTTAGAACAAAAAGTCGTTTCGTGCGGCACCGCGCGGTCACTAAGATGGCAGTTCCGATGTAAACGCATTCCTTGCGCCGGCCCGCCGCCAATTTACGCGTTGCCGCGCGTCTTCGCGCCGTGCATTGTGCGCTCGCGTGCCCTACCGCTTACCCGAGGAGCCCCCCTTGAGCATTTCCGATTCCAGACACCGTCCGCTCGTCGTCGGCATCGGCGGCACGACGCGCGAAGCGTCTTCCACCGAACGCGCACTCGCTTTCGCGCTGCGCGGCGCGGAGCAGGCCGGCGCACGCACGCAACTGTTCGGCGGCACCTTCCTGCACAGCCTGCCGCACTACGCGCCCGAAGCCGCCACCCGCACCGACGCCCAGCTCGAATTGATCGAAGCCGTGCGCGCCGCGGATGCCGTCATCATCGCGACGCCGGGCTACCACGGCGGCGTGTCCGGCCTCGTCAAGAACGCGCTCGATACGCTGGAAGAACTGCGCGCCGACGAACGCCCCTATCTCGACGGCCGCGCCGTCGGCTGCATCGTGACCGCCTATGGCTGGCAGGCCGCCGGTTCCGTGCTGACCTCGCTGCGCTCGATCGTGCACGCGCTGCGCGGCTGGCCGACGCCGTTCGGCGCGGGCATCAACACGCTGGAAACGCGTTTCGAAAGCGCGCAGCAATGCTCGGATCCCAAGGTGGTCGATCAACTCTCGACGGTCGGCCAACAGGCCGCGCAATTCGCGCTCGCGTTCAACACGCAGCGTGCCGCGCACCCGTCTCCTACGATTGCCACGAGCGCATCGAGCGCCGCCGCTTCCGCACGCAATGAGGATCGCCTGAGCGTCGCGGTTTAAGGCAGCGAACGCTTCAAACGCTGCAAACGAAGCATCAGCAACACGACGAGGCCGCCGCGCGCCTCGTCGCTCGCCTGTCGCCGGCACACCCCGCAGCACCCATCCCCGCTCGAACGCGCGCCAGCGCACAGATGCGCTCGCCTTGCGTCGGTCATCCCACAGACGCTGCCTTTTGCGCGATCCACATTGGAAACGGGCACACCAGCTCGCCTCATCGCGATCATTCTGCTGACCGTTCCAGTCCGCCCGTGATTTGCTTGCGACGAAAGATTGGTTCCCCTCGCGCATGGCTGCCCCTACGCTGGCCTCGTACTGGCAAATGCAGCAGTCGAACAGATCGCACAGGCGAGGCATACATGCGCAATTCGCACACGAGCAGGACGCACCAGCAGGAGCTGGAAGCCATGACCGCACCCATCCGCTACAAAGGCTACGAAGTCGCGCCCAGCGCGCAGGCACTGCCCAACGGCCTGTACGCCGCCAATCTGACCATCGGCACGCTGGGCGCCGCGCAACCCGGCGCACAGGCGTCGAGCGCGCGCACGAGCCAGAAGATCGTTTCGTTCGATGCACTGGATTATTTCTTCGATGAACGCCATGCGCTGGCGTACGCCTGCCGCTGGGCGCGCATGTGGATCGACGAGCAGCGCCGCTGCGCGTGAGCCAATGGCTTTCCTTACAGTTATGACAGAATAGGAGTCACATTACCGTCATTCTTTTGCCTCCATGTCTGCATCCCTGACGCCAATCATCGACGACGGCGACACCGCGCTCGCCGACCAGGACGCCGCGCTGCGTCACTGGACTCACGACACGCCAGGGCCCATCAGGATCGGATCAGACGAACATCGCAAGATGTTCAGCCGGATGTTGCTCGACACCCACGATCCGTACCGTCCCGCCGTGCTCGACTGGCCGAAGCTCGAACCCGACGCACTGCGCCGGCTGACTTCGCTGCCGATCTGGGACATCGCCGTACAGACCGAGGGCCGCGCCTCGATCCGCGTCAAGACCTACGCGAAAACCGTGCGCGATCCGCTGCTGCGCGAAGCCATCGAAATGGACGGCGACGAAGAAGCGCGCCACAAGGTCGTGCTCTCGCATCTCGTGCAGGCCTACGGGATCGAACTCGCGCCCGAACCCACCTACCCGCCGCCGAAAGACCCCGAATGGGCGTGGATGTTCACGGGCTACAGCGAGTGCATCGACAGCTTTTTCGCCTTTGGACTATTCCGTTCCGCGCAGCGCTCGGGCTTTTTTCCCGCCGAACTCGTCGAGACCTTCGAACCGGTGATCCAGGAGGAAGCCCGCCATATCCTGTTCTTCGTGAACTGGGTGGCGTGGTATCGCAAGAATCTGCCGTGGTGGCGCCGCCCCTGGCACTCGCTGCGCGTGGGCGCAATCTGGATCAAACTGATATGGGACCGCGTGGCGATCGCGCGCGGCATCGACGCGCACGGCGTGGCGCACGATTCGAATTTTCTGCCCGCCAACCGCGAAGTGCTGGGCGATTCGCTCAAGCCGCGTGAGATGATTCAACTCTGCCTGACGGAAGATCGGGATCGCATGAGCGGCTATGACCCGCGCCTGTTGCGCCCGACCCTGGTGCCCGCGCTCGCGCGTCTGGCGCTGCGATTCATGAAGAAATAAGCGCACCGGCAAGCACACCGCGAACACCGCGCGCCATCCAATCAAGGCTGCACGAGGAGGAGACTGCATGACCTGGACCGTGGACCAGCAGCTGGAACTGACCTCGACGCAAGCCGTCGAGGCGATTCGCGCAGGACGGCTCAAGGCGGCCGATTACGTCGCCACGCTGATCGCCCGCGCCGAGGCGCTCGCCAATCTCAACGCGTTCACCGCATTGGACGTGGAAGGCGCGCTGGCGGCCGCGCAGCGCATCGACGCGCTCGGCCTCAACGAGCGCGCGCGTCTGCCGCTCGCGGGCCTGCCCGTGGTCGTCAAGGACAACATCAACACGCGCGTGCTGCCCACCTCGGCCGGTACGCCCGCGCTCGAAGGCTTCGTGGCTGCGCGCCACGCGCCTTCGGTGCAACGCCTGGTGGACGCGGGCGCCATCGTGCTGGGCAAGGCCAATATGCACGAACTTGCGTTCGGCATCACCAGCACCAACCTCGCGCCGCATGCCGGTCCCGTGCGCAATCCCTGGGATCCCGAACGGATTCCCGGCGGCTCGTCGGGCGGCACCGCTGCCGCCATCGCGGCGCGCATCGTGCCTTCTGGACTGGGCACCGATACCGGCGGCTCCACGCGCATTCCCGCCGCGCTGTGCGGCATCGTCGGCCTGCGCCCGAGCGTCGGCGACGGCGGCACGCAGCGGCGCTATCACGACCCGCACGCCGTCGTGCCGATCAGCCATACGCGCGACACGGTCGGGCCGATGGGCCGCACGGTCGCCGACGTCGCGCTGCTCGACGGTGTGATTACCGGCCTTGGCCCGCTCGCCCAGGCAGCCGTCACGAATCTGCGCGTGGGCCTGCCCGCGCCGTTCTGGGCCGGACTCGAAGCCGCGACCGAAGACGTCGCGCGCGCCGCGCTCGCGAAACTCGCGGCGGCGGGCGTCACGCTGGTGCCGGTGGAAATGAGCGATATCTTCGCGCTCAATGACCGCGTGAGCATGGCCATTGCGCTGCATGAACCGATCGACGATCTGCAGGGCTGGCTAGCCGCCAACCAGACGCCCGTGCAAAGCGTGGCCGACGTGGCGGCGCGCATCGCCAGCCCTGACGTGCGCGCCGCCTACGACGCGATCCTCGCCGATACGCGCGGCAGAGACTATCAAACCGCGATGACGGTCTGGCGCCCGCGCCTGCAGCAGCTCTACGCGCAGACGTTCGCCGCCAACGGTCTGGACGCGCTGCTGTTCCCCACCACGCGCCTGGCCGCCGTGCCGATCGACGATCTGAACGGTTCGTCGAGCGTGTCGATCGACGGCAGTGCGCCCATCGACGAACTGGAAGCCTATCTGCGCAACACCGATCCCGCGAGCAATGCGGGGATTCCGGGCCTCGCACTGCCGGCCGGCTTGACCGAAGCGGGCTTGCCGGTGGGCCTGGAACTCGATGGCCCCACCGGCAGCGACCGGCGGCTGCTCGCCATTGGCCTGGCCTTCGAAGAGATTCTTGGCGCGCTGCCCGCACCGAATATCTAACCCATTGCAAATAGCAGGACACCGAAGCAATCGATTTTGCAACACGCCGCACGATCACGGCAGCGTCACACCGTAGCCCCCACACCAACAATCAGGAGACACATGATGAAGGTATCGAAACTCTTTCTCGCAGGTGCAATCGCATTCACCTCGCTTGGCTTTACCGCCGTGGCCGCCCATGCCGAAGACCTGCTCGACAGCGTGAAGCAGGCAGGCGTGCTCAAGATCGGTCTGGAAGGCACCTATCCGCCGTTCGACTCGCGCAACAGTTCGGGCGAGCTGGAAGGATTCGATGTCGATGTGGCGAAAGCCGTGGCCGCGAAGCTCGGCGTGAAGCCAGAATTCATCCCCACCGAATGGAGCGGCATCATCGCCGCGCTGCAGGCCGGCAAGTTCGACGTCATCGTCAACCAGGTGACCATTACGCCGCAGCGTCAGCAGGCGCTCGATTTCAGCCAGCCCTATACATTTTCGGCGGCGCAGCTGATCCAGCGCGCCGACGACAAACGCGAGTTCACTTCGCTCGACCAATTCAAGGGCGAGCAGAAGATCGGCGTGACCCTCGGCACCAACTATGACTCGATGGCGCGCGCCGTGCCCGGCATCAACGTGCAGACCTATCCGGGCGCGCCCGAAAAGCTGCGCGACCTCGCCGCCAAACGTATCGACGCCACCATCGACGACCGTTTGATGCTGCCGTACATGATCAAGACCTCGCATCTGCCGCTGCGTCCGGGCGCGGTGCTCAAGGGCGCGAATCAGGAGATGGGCATTCCGTTCCGCAAGGGCAATCCGAAGTTCGAAAAGGCGATCAACGACGCGCTCACGCAACTCAAACAGGATGGCACGCTCAAGAAAATCTCGATGCATTGGTTCGGCAGCGACGTGACGGTGCCGGTCGCACAGTAAAACCAGGCAGCGCGATCATTTTCACGCTTTACCGACAGCGCCCGATACGCAACCGGAACGGCGCTGTCGGTTTCACCGAAGGGCTTGAGCGAATTTCGTCAAGCATCGTCAGAGCACACCAAACGCCGTCAACGCCCGCCTTTCGTGCAGCACTTACCGGGCCCGCACGGCGTCTCCGGCTCGAGCGATGGGCAGCAATGGGACCATGGCGAGCAACGCTCGCAACGGGTGCTGTCGCATCACAAGGGCTACGACACGCGCGAACGCGCCGGGCATTGACGCGAAGTGCGTCGTCGCGACGAACACGCGCACGTGCGCCATGACCACCCTAAGCCGCGTGAAGACAACGGCTCGATGTTCGATCCACGCCGCCCGAATTACCACGGTTGATCGGCCCGACGGACCTCGCGCGACTGTGACCGTAAGAGGTCCGGCGCTTAGACCGACAGCCCTTTTGCCTCATCGACAAAAGGGCTCTTCATGCTCACTCCAGGCACGCTTGCGCTGTTCTCCGGTGCGGGCCTGGCGCTGCTCCTCGCTTGCGCAAATCGAAATTAAACGGCGTGTCATCCCCCTTGCCACAACCGGCAACCGGGGATCGGGTGCGGATCGGCGCACGCAAGCATGCGACAAAATCGCACACTCCATCCCGCACACATGCGCTTTTGCCGCTGCCGCAGCGTCGGATCAAGTCGCACGCGCCGGTTTGAAACACATCAACCGCGCAACGCCGCTACAATGAGAACAGTTCTCATTTCATAAAAAGATTCCCCATGCGGCTGACCGACCTACCCAAGGGCGTTCCTGCCTTTGTTGAGCGCGTCGACGACGCGTCTGCACGCGACCCCATCGCACAACGCCTGCGCGATCTTGGCTTCGTCCCCGGCGAGCCGGTGCGCCTCGTGGCGCGCGCGCCGTGGAGCGCCGACCCGCTGCTGGTACAGATCGGCTCGACGCGTTTCGCACTGCGCCGCGCGGAAGCCGGGCGCGTGAGCGTGAGCCTCGAAGCCGTTGGGCACGATACTGACGTGGTGGGAGCCGCCGTATGAGCCAGACGCCGCTGCGCATCGCCCTCGTCGGCAACCCCAACTGCGGCAAGACCGCGCTGTTCAATCTGCTCACCGGCGCGCGCCAGAAGGTCGCGAACTACGCGGGCGTGACGGTCGAGCGCAAGGAAGGCCGCTTCACCACGCCCTCGGGTCGCAAGATCCAGTTGCTCGATTTGCCGGGCGCGTACAGCTTCGATTCGGTTAGCCCCGACGAGCGCGTCACGCACGACGTGCTGATGGGCCGCTATCCGGGCGAAGCGATTCCCGATCTGGTGGTTTGCGTCGCCGATGCGACCAATCTGCGACTGCATCTGCGCTTCGTGCTCGAAGTCAAGCGCATGGGCAGGCCGGTCGTGCTCGCGCTCAACATGATGGACGCAGCGAAGCGTCGCGGCATCACCGTCGATGTGGCGAAGCTCGCGCGCGCGCTCGGCATGCCCGTGGTAGAAACCGTGGCCGTGCGACGCAACGGCGCCCAGTCGCTGATCGAGTTGATCGACGGCGTGGACGCGAGCAGCGCGCTCGCGCCCCACGCCGCCGGCGCAGCCGCCGATCCTGGGAGCGACCTGCACGCCACCGTGCGCGCGATTCTCGCCGATGCCGTGACGATGCCGCGCGCCACCGATGCGCGCGACGACGCCATCGACAGCGTCGCGCTGCATCCGGTGATCGGCCCGCTGATCCTCGCCGTGGTGATGTTCCTCGTATTCCAGGCCGTGTATTCGCTGGGCAAACCGCTGACCGACTCGATCGGCGACGGCTTCGACTGGCTGGGCGGCATTGCGGGCGCTTGGCTGCCCGATGGCCCGCTGCGCAGCCTGCTCACTGACGGTCTGCTCACGGGGCTGGGCACCGTGCTGGGCTTTTTGCCCGAAATTCTGGTGCTGTTCTTCTTCATCCTCGTGCTGGAGGAGTCCGGCTATCTGCCGCGCGCGGCCTTCCTGCTCGACCGCATGATGGTGTCGGTCGGGCTCACGGGGCGCTCGTTCATTCCGCTGCTGTCGAGCTTCGCCTGCGCGATTCCGGGCGTGATGGGCACGCGCAGCATCTCCGACCCGCGCGACCGCCTGGCGACGATACTCGTTGCCCCGCTGATGACCTGCTCCGCGCGCCTGCCGGTGTATGCACTGTTGATCAGCGCGTTCATCCCGCATCGCATGGTGTTCGGCCTGTTCAATCTGCAAGGGCTGGTGCTGTTCGCGCTGTACGTCGCGGGCATCGCGGGCGCGATGGCGGTGGGCTGGATCATGAAGCATCTGCGCCGCGATCGCACCGAATATGCCTTGCTGATGGAACTGCCGTCGTACCGCATCCCGCGTGCACGCGACGTGGCAATCGGCCTGTGGGAACGCTGCACGATCTTCCTCAAGCGCCTGACCGGCATCATCCTCGCGCTAACCGTGATCATGTGGTTCGTCTCCACGTTCCCCTCGCCGCCCGCTGGCGCAACCGGCCCTGCCATCGACTACACGATCGCGGGCTACCTGGGCCGCGCGCTGCAATGGCCGTTCGCGCCGCTCGGCTTCAACTGGCAGATGAGCCTTGCGCTGATTCCCGCATTCGCCGCGCGCGAAACCGCCGTGGCCGCGCTCGCGACGGTGTATGCCGTAGCCGGTGGCGATAGCGATGTCGCCGCGCTTGGGCACACGCTCGCGCAGAACTTCTCGGTGGCCAGCGCGCTTTCGCTGATGGTGTGGTTCGCGTTCGCGCCGCAATGCATGTCGACGCTCGCCGTGATCCGCCGCGAGACGCGTTCGTGGCGCGCGGTGGTCGTCTCGTTTGGCTATATGTTCGTGGTCGCGTACGCGGCTTCGTTCATCACCTACCAGGTTGCGAGGCATTTCCTGTGAGCGCGAATCTGCTACTGCAATATGCCGTGATCGCGCTGCTCGTCGTGGTGAGCTTCTGGACCGCTCTGCGCAAGGTCGCACCGAAAACCACTTCGCGCATGCAGGCTGGCGTGGCCGCGCCGCTGCTGCGTTCACAGCGCGGCGCATTCGCGCAACGCGTGGGACGCTGGCTCCAGCCCAAAGGCGCAACCGGCGATTGCGGCGATGGTTGCGGTACGTGCGGCACCTGTGGCCCTTCGGATGCCCCTGAGGAAAAGGCGGTCACGTTCCATCCGCCACGCAAATAATCGTTGCGCGCGCATCCAATAAAACACGGCCCGCTGGTTAGCTCCGGCGGGCCGTTACTTCATGTACTGCGCGTGTGCCTTCGGCGGCCGGAAGGTCTGGTGATAGAGACATATAAGCCAGGCGCGCTGCGCCTCGAAGTCCGGGGCGTCGCGGCTTACACGTTCCGGGTGAACTGGTTGTTATTGCGGGCCGGTTTGCCACGGCGACAGAAGAAGCTCACGCAATCGTCGAGAAAGTCATCGTAGTAGATCGGGATCATCCGCACTTGCTGCCAAAGCTTTCGGTCATCCTTGACGCTTATCTCGACGGCGCGCGAACCCATTCGCGAAGGCGCTGACCTGACCGATTCGGATTTTTCTTATGTCTTTCGCGTGACGACGTCCATAGATTGTCGCCTGGAATCGACGATGTCAGCGAGCCAAATGGTCGTGTCGGGATGGCTCGCATCCCCCTTTGGAGCCCGCGCAATGCGTGCTTCTTTTTAGCCTCTGTAGGCTAAAAGCGACGATTGCATGCGCAACGGATCAATATCCCTCAGACGATTCTCAAAGATGGTGAGACGTGACGTTCCTTGACACATTGCAAATCCTTACGCGGTAAGAATCCAGGAATAAACGTTCTCCGGGGTTGGGTGTGATGAATCGCAGTTACAGGCTGGTCTTTAGTTGCGCGCGCAATATGCTGGTCGCCGTCGAAGAAACGGCAACGGCAGTAGGCAAGACGGGGGAAGCACGGGCAGCCGTGCGCGCCTCAAGTCCGTCTGGTCTTCGACCCTCGTTGCGTCGTCTCCTTCCTGCTGCATTGATTGCGCTTGCGCCCATGCTGTCGTTCGCGCAGATCGTTGCGGGCGGCGCGCACGCGCCGAACGTTATCCAGGCGCCCAACGGGATCGACCAGGTAAACATTAACCGTGCGTCCGGGGCTGGCGTTTCGGTCAATACCTACAACCGGTTCGACGTGCAGTCGAAAGGCGCGATCCTGAACAACTCGCCGACGATGGTTCAGTCGCAACTCGGCGGGATGATTAACGGCAATCCGAACTTCGCGCCGGGACAGGCTGCCAGGGTCATCGTCAACCAGGTCAACAGCGCGAACGCATCGCAGTTCAATGGCGCGCTCGAAGTCGCGGGCCAGCGGGCGAACGTGATTCTGGCCAATCCTTCGGGGATTTCCGTCAATGGCGGCACGTTCATCAACACGAGTCGCGCAACGCTGACCACCGGTACGCCGAACTATGCGGCGGACGGATCGCTGTCGGGCTTCAATATCACAGGCGGGAATATCGCGATCAGCGGCGCAGGTCTGAATGCGTCGGGCGTGGATCAGGTCGATCTGCTCTCGCGCGCCGTGCAGGCCAACGCCGCGATCTACGCGAAGACGAACCTGAATGTCGTGACTGGCGCGAACAGCGTCGACTACAACACACTCAACGCCACGCCCATTGCGGGCGATGGTGCAGCGCCGGGTGTCTCCATTGACGTGAGCAATCTCGGCGGCATGTACGCCAATCGCATCGTGCTCGTCGGCACGGAGGCAGGCGTCGGGGTGTCGCTCAAGGGCGTCACGGCGGCGCAGGCGGGCGACCTCGTGCTGACATCGGCGGGCAAGCTCGTACTCGCGGGCCAGACGAATGCAAGCGGCAATATCGTTGCGAACGCAACTGGCGGCATCGACAATACGGGGACGACCTACGCGCAGCAGAACGTTAGCCTGACTACGTCCGGCGCGCTGACCAACAGCGGCACGGTTGCCGCGCAGCAGAACACGATTGCAAGCGCCGGTTCAGTCAGTTCAACCGGCACGCTCGCGGCGGGCGTGAACAATGACGGTTCGCTTGCGCAGTCGGGCGATCTGAACGTGAACGCGTCAGGCGCGGTTACGGCGACCGGGCGGAATGTGGCGGGCGGCAATGCGAGCGTGAGCGGCGCGTCGGTGAATCTCGCGGGCGCGACCAACTCCGCTAACGGGACTTTATCGCTCGCTGCGAACAGCGGCGACCTGAACCTGTCGGGCGCGACCACGACCGCAGGCGGCACGCTCAACGCAAGCGCGAGCGGCACGCTGACGAACGATAACGCAGCGATGTCGTCGGGCGGCGCGCAGACCCTCACGGCGGGCGCGCTATCGAACCGCGGCGGTCAAATTATTTCGGGTAGCACGCTGACTGAAAGCGTTGCGGGCGCGACGAACAATCAAGGCGGCACGATGCAGGCCGCAGGCGCGCTCGCCTCGTCGAGCGGGTCACTCGACAATTCTGGCGGCACCATTGCGTCGCTTAACGCAGACGGCGTGTCAATCACGACGACCGGACTGCTCAACAACGGCGAGGGCGGCAGTATTGGCGGCAACGGTGACGTCAATCTGCAAGCCGGTCAGATTTCGAACGCCGGTTCAATTACCGCAGTGCAGACGCTGATAGCGCGCGCCGCGCAAACGCTCTTCAACAGCGGCACGTTCGCTGCCAATGGTGCGGTTTCGCTCACGGCCGGGACGACGCTTACCAACACGAACACGCTGTCGGGCGGCTCGCTTGCCCTCTCGGCATCGACCTTCGACAACAGCGGCGGCACGGCCAGCGCCGACCAGTTTACGCTGCACGCAGCGAACCTGGTGAATCACGGCGGCACCATCACGCAGACCGGAACCGGCGCGACCACGCTCGACGTAACCGGCATGCTCGACAACTCCGCGGGCGGGACGCTTGAAACCAACAGCACGGACCTGACGATTGCACCGGCCACGCTCGACAACGACGGCGGCACGATCACGCACGCCGGAACCGGCAAGCTCTCGATCAACGCAGGCAACGGCGCGGGCGCGCTGTCGAATGTCGGCGGCAGGATCGCCGGTAACGGACAGGTTTCGCTACAGGGCGCCACGCTTAACAATACCGGCGGCTCAGTCGCGGCGCAAAACGGCTTGAGCGCGACGGTCGGCGGCGCGCTGAACAACGCGAACGGCAAGCTGGTTTCGAACACCGATACGAATCTCTCCAGCGGCACGCTGAACAACAACGGCGGCCAGATCGGCGCGAGCACAACGGAGACGATCAGCACAGGAACGCTGACCAATAGCGGCGGCTCGATTGTCGCGCCGACTCTCACGTTGACGACGGGCGCGACGCTCGACAACAGCAGCGGCGATGTCGAAGCGAACCAGCTATCGCTCAATGCTGCGAACCTCGTGAATCACGGCGGCACGATCACGCAGTATGGCGCGTCGGCGACGGGCTTCGATGTGAGCGGCACGTTCGACAATTCGAACGGCGGCACATTCCAGACCAACAGCACGGACCTGACGCTTGCACCCGGCAGAACGACGTGCTCGGCGGCTATGTGCAGCTATCGAAGCGATTCGGCGACAGCTTCATCGACGACACGACGATACCGACCCAGAAGCGCAACAACACGTTTCTGGAGTTCGGCGCGACCGACCGGCATTACTTCGGTGCTGCGCAGTTCGACGGCACACTCGCCTATCGTCAGGGCATCGGCGGCTTGGGCGCGACTCCAGACCCGTATATCGACGGCCCGACGTACCGCTTTCATATGGCCGTGCTCGACGCGAACCTGTCGGTCCCGTTCGCCATCGCGAACCAGCCGTTCCGGTACGTCGCGACATTCCACGGCCAGTTCACCAACGACACGCTTTTCTACATCGACGAGCTGACCATCGGCAGCCGGTACACCGTGCGCGGCTTCGACGGAGAATCGATGCTCGCGGCCGAACGCGGATTCTACTGGCGCAACGAACTGCAATGGCCGGTCCTTCAGACGGGACAGACGTTATATGCGGGGATCGACTACGGGCGCGTGTTCGGGCCGAACACGGCGTTACTAGCGGGGACGCAACTGGCGGGCGCGGTGATTGGCATTCGTGGCGGGGTGCCGACGAAGTATGTCGGCGTCTCGTATGACCTGTTTGCAGGGACGCCGATCTACAAACCTGAAGGTTTCCCGACCGTACGCTGGACGGTCGGGTTCCAGATTACGGGACAGTTCTAGGCGTGAGCGGACGCGCCGCCGAAAGCAACACGCGCCGCGCCGCCTTTCGACCGTCCCACGCAACTGCGCCAACCATTTCGCGCCATTGTTCGGCGTCCCACCGCCAGCCTTCAATGGTGCGAACGGACCGAGCTTAGTGACGAATCATCACGTGACGCGCCACGGTGTAATCCTCCAGCGCATACGCCGACATATCCTTGCCATAACCCGAGCGCTTGAAGCCGCCATGCGGCATCTCGCTCACGAGCATGAAGTGCGTGTTGACCCAGGTGCAGCCGTATTGCAGACGCGAACTGAACTGCATCGCCGTGCCCACGTCCCGGGTCCACACCGAACTCGCCAGGCCATATTCGGAATCGTTGGCGAATTCCAGCGCCTGTTCGGCGTCGCACACCGGCGTAATCGACACGACCGGCCCGAACACTTCGCGCTGCACGATTTCATCGGTTTGACGCGCACCGGCGATCACGGTCGGCTCGTAGAAATAGCCGCGCTCGCCCCACGCACGACCGCCCGCGACCACTTCGATATGCGCATTGTCACGCGCGCGATCGACAAAGCCCGCCACGCGATCGCGCTGACGCGCCGAAATCAGCGGCCCCATTTCCACGCCTTCATCACGCTGCTCGCCGAGTTTGATGGTTTTCACGGCTGCGGCGAGATCGGCCACCAGTCGTTCGTACACCTTCTGATCGGCGTAAATGCGGCAGGCGGCCGTGCAATCCTGGCCCGCGTTATAAAAACCAAACGTACGAATGCCTTCCACCACCGAAGCGATGTCGGCATCGGCCAGCACGATCACGGGCGCCTTGCCGCCCAGTTCCAGATGCGTGCGCTTCACGGTCTGCGCGGCGCTCTGCATGATCTTCTGGCCCGTGCCCACATCCCCCGTGATTGAGACCAGGCGAATATGGCGATGCGCGGACAGCGGCGCGCCCACGCTCTCGCCGCGCCCCGTGACGATATTGAGCACGCCGCGCGGGAACAGATCGACGGCGGCTTCGGCCAGCAGCAGCGCGGTCAGCGGCGTGAGTTCCGAGCTTTTGAGCACGACGGTGTTACCCGCCGCCAGCGCCGGGCCGATCTTCCACGCTGCCATCATCAGCGGATAATTCCACGGCGCGATGCCCGCCACCGCGCCCAACGGATCGCGGCGAATCATGCTGGTATGGCCCGCGAGATATTCGCCTGCTGCAAGACCGTGCTGCGTGCGCGCCGCGCCCGCGAAATAGCGCAGCACATCGGCAATTGCGGGAATTTCGTCGTTGAGCGCGGCGGAATACGGCTTGCCGCAATTGAGCGATTCGAGGTGTGCGAAGCGCTCGGCGTTACGCTCGATGCGGCTTGCGAGTTCGATCAGCGCTTCGGCGCGCTCGCGCGGCGTGGTGGCGGCCCATGCGGGAAACGCGGCATGCGCGGCCGCGACAGCCTGTTCCACCTGTGCCGTGGAGGCTTCCGCGATCTCGCACAAGGGCACGCCCGTGGCCGCGTTATAGACCGCATCGGCAGGACCTTCGCCCGCCACCAGTTGACCGTCGATCAAAAGACGCGACGGCAATTCCAGTTTGTTCGTCATGGTGTCCTTGTGGCTGTTCTGTGGGAGTCTTCAGTCGATGCCGTTGCCCGGCGACGTCGGTGCGCCGTCGTCGTATTGCGCGAGAAAATCCATTATCGTCCGATGATAAAGCGAAAAGCCCGTGTAATCGATCAGATTCTGATTGGGCGATTTGAGCACGCGATGCGTGCGGCGCGCACTATTTTGAATCGTCACAAGTTCGTCCCGGCCAGGGAAATACGCGCGCATCGGGTGCGCCCGTGCACACTGAAGCGGCATGATGCTGCATCAAGCGCGCGTCACAGAGTTTCGGCTACACTCCCCGCAGCATGCCAAGCCCGCGCGGCGCTCCGCGCGGTTCTGAAGCTCACTCGCCCCATCCGCGCCGATGTTCCGAATCCGTCACGCTGCCGCTGCGCCCTCCTCACCACGCCGTTACGCATCGCTTGCCGCCGCTCTGGGCGCTTCGCTGATCGCGGCGCTTGCCGCCACGGGCTGCGTGCGGCTCTCCACCTTCGACCCGAACGGCCTCTGGAAAGTGGTGGGAGAGCAGTGCGTGCCGAACGCGCGCGACAAGGGTCAACCGGGGCCATGCACGACGGTCGATTTCCAGAAGCGCTATGCGGTGCTCAAGGACATCAGCGGCCGCGCGCAATATCTGCTGATTCCCACCGATCGCGTTTCCGGCATCGAAAGCCCCGATATTCTCTACGGCGGCTCGCCCGAATATTGGGCCGGCGCATGGGCCGCCGGTCGCTATGTGAACGACAAGCTCAAGATGACGCTCACGCCCACGCAACTGGGCCTCGAAATCAACTCGTCGCAGCAGCGCTCGCAGAACCAACTGCATATTCACGTCGATTGCATGCGCAACGATATCGCCGATGCGCTCGCGCCGTACCGGCACGACGCTCCGGGTTCATGGCGCTGGGCCACGCTCGACGGCAAGCGCTATCGCGTCACGCGCGTGACCAGCCTCACCGATCGCGACAATCCCTTCCGCGTAGTCGAGCGCAGCCTCGACCCGCAGCAGGCCATGGCCACGCAAACGATCCTCGTGACCGGCGCGGGCGCCGACACCGCGCACGACGGCTGGCTCGTCGTCAACAGCGCCCAGGATCTGGATGGCGGCACGGGCACCGCGGAAGGTCTGCTGGATCATTCCTGCGCCCTGGCCAGATAAGGCCGGCTGACGCGGCTCAATTGGCCTCGTCCTCGCGGGCGAGCGCCACGAGCCAGCGACGAATCACCTGCTCCTCGTCGGCATCGAAGCCTTCCAGCATCTGCGCTTCCAGTCTCCTCACGCGCGCACGGCACTGCTTGAGCAGGCTTTGCCCCGCCTGCGTCACCTCAATCTGCTGGATGCGTCCATGCACCGGATGCGGCCGACGCTCGATCAAGGCATTGCGCGCGAGGTTCGCTACGATCACGCTGACCGTCTGTGGCGTGAGCGCCGCTAGGCGCGCGAGATCCGCTCCCGACACCCCCGGATAAGCGACGAGCATGGTCAACACCACGAATTGCGGCGGCGTGATGCCCAGATCGTCCAGCGCCCGCTCCATGCGCAGACGCTGCGCTGCGCCCGCCTGACGCAGCAGATAGCCGATATAACCGCTCTCGCCGCGTTTGCCTTCGCCCGCCGCGGGAATATTCGCCGCGCTTTCAGGCCCGGTTTTGGGTTTACGCTTCGTTGTATTGCGCATAATATCAGAGTTCGAATATGATGTTCGTGCTCTGATACTATCTCCGAACCCAGGCGAGGTCCAGTCATGTCACACCGCATTTCCTACGAAACGTTTTCGCACGATGCACCGCAAGTGGTCGCGGGCCTCGTGACGATGAGCAAGGCCGTGGATGCTTCCGGCCTTGAAAAATCGCTGACCGAGTTGCTGAAGATTCGCGCGTCGCAAATCAACGGCTGCGCGTTCTGCATCCAGTACCACCTCAACATCGCCCGCGATCTGCCGATTGCGCGCGAAAAGCTCGACCTGGTGTCGGCATGGCACGAGGCGCGCGCGTTCTTCAGCGAACGCGAGCAAGCCGCGCTGGCCTATACGGAAGCGCTCACGGCGAAGTTGCACGAGGGGGTGAGCGAAGCGCTCTATCGGGAAGTGGCCGAGCAGTTTCCCGGCGAGCAGATGGCATTTCTGACCACGGCCATCGCCAATATCAATGCGTGGAATCGCATTGGCGTGGCGTTGCAGTTTGCACCGCCGGTGAAGGCTTGAAGTGGCTTCGGGCCTTGCGCTTGATCGACCCGGGCCTGTTGCATTGCGCGAACAGGACCGGGCCGATGGTTAACCGGCTTCCAGCATCAACAGTTGCGCCCCATCGGCGACCTGGTCGCCCACGCCGTACAGCACTTCGGTGACCTTGCCCGCTGCGGGCGCGCCGATCGTATGCTCCATCTTCATCGCCTCCATGACGATGAGCGGCGTGCCCTTTTCCACCACCGTGCCCGGCTCCACCAGCACGGCAATCACCTTGCCCGGCATCGGTGCGGTCAGGCGGCCTTCGCCATGCTCCGCGTCGGCTGCGTGCGCCAACAGGTTCTGCCATTCGAAGGCTATTGCCGTGCCCAGGCAGAACACATGAAACACATCGCCGTCGATAAACACGCGCCCCGTTACGTGCGTGTCGCCAATGGTCGCGCCGTATTCCGGTGCCTGCGCGCCGCGCCACCAGGTATAGGCTTCTTCGCGGCCCGTGCAATCGAGAGTCTGCGCTGCGCCGTCTTGCGAAAACGCCACCGACAACGCAGCATCGCTTTCGACGTCGCGCCACGCAAACGTCTGTTTGAAGCCGCTATTCAAGCGCCAATGCGCGAGCGACTGCCACGGCGAAGCACTCGCCGCCACACCGCCCTCGCGCCCGATCAATGCGGCGCAAGCAAGTGCGAGCGCTTCACGCAAGGGCTTGTTCTGCGCGGCGAATAGCGCATCGTGATGCCGCTCGATCAGGCCGGTATCGAGATCGGCATGCACAAACGGCTCGCTCGTCACCAGCCGATGCAGGAATTCCACATTCGTATGCGGCCCGACGATTTCGCATTCTTCCAGCGCGCGGCGCATGCGCGCAAGCGCATCGGCGCGCGTTGCGCCGTGCACGATGAGCTTGGCGATCATCGGGTCGTAGAACGGCGTGATGGTGTCGCCTTCGCGCACGCCGCTATCGATGCGCACGCTCGCGCGCTGGCCTGCATCGCCCAAGCGGAATTCGACGCCTTGCGGCATGCGCAGGTGCTTGAGCGTGCCCGTCGAAGGCAGGAAGCCGCGCGCCGGGTTCTCCGCGTAGATCCGCGCTTCGAGCGCATGCCCGCTTACCTGGAGTTGCGCCTGTTCGAGCGGCAACGGCTCGCCCGCCGCCACGCGCAATTGCCATTCGACCAGATCGAGGCCGGTGATCATTTCGGTCACCGGATGCTCGACCTGCAGGCGCGTGTTCATCTCCATGAAGTAGAAGTCCGCGCCAGTCATGATGAATTCGACCGTGCCCGCGCCCACGTATTGCACCGCGCGCGCCGCCGCAACCGCCGCTTCCCCCATCGCGCGCCGCACATCGTCGTTCAGCCCGGGAGCGGGCGCTTCTTCCAGCACTTTCTGGTGACGGCGCTGCACCGAGCAATCGCGGTCGAACAGATACACCGCGCCGCCCAGTTTGTCCGCGAACACCTGCACCTCGACGTGACGCGGGCGCGTGAGATATTTTTCGATCAGCACGCGATCATTGCCAAAACTGCTCGCGGCTTCGCGCTTGCACGACGCCAGCGCCGCGGCGAAGTCCTCGCTGCGCTCGACCACGCGCATGCCTTTGCCGCCACCGCCCGCACTGGCCTTGAGCAGCACGGGGTAGCCCATGGCGTCCGCTTCGCGTTGCAACAACGCGGCGTCCTGATCGTCGCCGTGATAGCCGGGCACGAGCGGCACCGCCGCCGCGTGCATCAGCGCCTTGGCCGCGGCTTTCGAGCCCATCGCCGCAATCGCTTCAACCGGCGGACCAATGAAAACGATGCCAGCGGCTTCGCAGGCGCGGGCAAAATCTTCGTTTTCCGAAAGAAATCCGTAGCCAGGGTGAATCGCTTGCGCGCCCGTTGCCCTGGCGGCAGCGATGATGCGCTCGATGCGCAGATAGCTCTGCTGTGCACTCGCTTCGCCGATATGAACGGCTTCGTCGCAGGCAGCAACGTGCTTGGCGTTGGCGTCGGCGTCCGAGTAGACGGCCACGCTCTTGACGCCGAGTCGTCGGCAGGTGGCCGCGACGCGGCAGGCAATCTCGCCCCGGTTGGCGATCAGAATCTTGTTGAACATGAAGAGTCTCGCTAGGGGTCTCAAACGCGCCAAAGCGGCGTGCGCTTTTCAAGGAACGACGACACGCCGTCGCGACCTTCCTCGCTCGCGCGGATGCGTGCAATGCGCAGCGCCGTATCGTCGATCAAGGTGTCGTCGATGGTCACGCCCGCGACGTCCTGCACCAGCTGTTTGCACTCGCGCACCGCATTCGGGCTGTTGGCGCAGAGCGCCTGGGCGAGTCGCTGCACGGTGACGTCAAGTTCGTCTGCGCTTACGGCTTCGCTCACGAGGCCCAGACGCAGCGCGGTCGCGCAATCGAAAGCTTCCGCCGTGACGAAATACCGGCGCGAAGCCTGCTCGCCCAGCGCGCGAATTACATAGGGCGCGATGGTGGCGGGCATCAGGCCAAGGCGCGCCTCGGACAAACAGAAGTGCACCGTATCGGCCGCCACGACGATATCCGCCGCGCAGACCAGACCCATGCCGCCCGCGTAGGCGTCGCCATGCACGCGTGCGATCACGGGTTTAGGACAGCGATAGATGGCCGAGAGCATCTGCGCGAGGCGCAACGCATCGGCGTGATTTTCATCGTCCGAATAGCCCGCCATCTTACGCATCCAGTTCAGATCCGCACCTGCACAGAAGGCCTTGCCGTTTGCCGCGAGCACGATCGCACGCACGTCGTCGCGCGCGCCGAGCGCGGTGAACGCCGCCCCCAGATCGGCGATCATGGTTTCGTTGAAGGCGTTGCGCACGTCGGGACGGTTCAGCGTGACCGTGGCGACATGTTCCGCGCACGCGACGGTGAGCGTTTCATATTTCATGGTGATCTCTCCTGCTCGCTCGCGGCCTTACATGCGGAACACGCCAAAGCGCGTATCCTCGATCGGCGCGTTCATCGTCGCCGACAAACCCAGGCCCAGCACGTCGCGCGTCTGGGCCGGATCGATCACGCCGTCGTCCCACAGGCGCGCGCTCGCGTAGTAAGGATGGCCCTGGCGCTCGTACTGCTCGCGGATCGGCTGCTTGAACGCTTCCTCTTCTTGCGCGCTCCAGTTGCCGCCCTTCGCCTCGATGCCGTCGCGGCGCACCGTAGCGAGCACCGATGCGGCCTGTTCGCCGCCCATCACCGAAATGCGCGCGTTGGGCCACATCCACAGGAAACGCGGCGAATACGCGCGACCGCACATGCCGTAATTACCCGCGCCGAACGAGCCGCCGATAATGACCGTGAATTTAGGCACTTTTGCCGTCGCCACGGCCGTCACCATCTTCGCGCCATTGCGAGCGATGCCTTCGTTTTCGTACTTGCGCCCCACCATGAAACCCGTGATGTTCTGCAGGAACACCAGCGGGATTTTTCGTTGCGCGCACAACTCAATGAAGTGCGCGCCTTTGAGCGCCGATTCCGAAAACAGAATGCCGTTATTCGCGACGATGCCGACCGGATGGCCCCAGATATGCGCGAAGCCGGTCACGAGCGTGGTGCCGTAGCGGGCCTTGAATTCGTCGAACGCCGAATCGTCGACGATGCGCGCGATCACCTCCCGCACGTCGAAAGGCTTGCGCGTATCGACAGGAATCACGCCATACAGGCTCTTTGCGTCGTAGCGCGGCGGCAGCGGTTCGCGCAGCGCGACCGGGGGCACCTTCGTGCGATTCAGATTGCCGACGATGGAACGCGCGATGGCCAGCGCGTGCGCATCGTTCTGTGCGAGATGATCGGCCACGCCGGAAAGGCGCGTATGCACGTCGCCGCCGCCGAGGTCTTCGGCGCTGACTTCTTCACCCGTCGCGGCTTTGACGAGCGGCGGTCCACCCAGAAAAATCGTGCCCTGGTTCTTGACGATGATAGATTCGTCGCTCATCGCGGGCACATAGGCGCCGCCCGCTGTACACGATCCCATCACCACGGCGATCTGCGGAATGCCTTGCGCCGAGAGATTGGCCTGGTTGTAGAAGATGCGGCCAAAGTGATCGCGATCGGGGAAGACATCGTCCTGATTCGGCAGGTTCGCTCCGCCCGAATCGACCAGATAGACGCAGGGCAAGCGATTCTCTTGCGCGATTTCCTGCGCGCGCACGTGCTTCTTGACCGTGACGGGATAGTACGTGCCGCCCTTGACCGTCGCGTCGTTGCAGACGATCACGCACTCCTGACCCGCAATGCGCCCGATGCCCGTGATAACGCCTGCGCCCGGCGCATCGTCGTTATACATGCCATAGGCGGCCAGTTGCGAAAGCTCCAGAAAAGGCGTGCCCGGATCGAGCAGTTGCGCGATGCGCTCACGCGGCAGCAGTTTGCCGCGCGAAACGTGCTTGTCGCGCGCGGCTTCGCCGCCGCCCAGCGAAAGCTTCTGGATTTTTTCGCGCAGATCGGCAACCAGCGCTTCGAGCGCGGCGGCGTTGGTCTTGAAGTCGTCCGAGCGCGGGTTGAGTTTGGTTTCGATGATCGGCATCTCGTTGTCCTCGCAACGTTCTGGCTTTATTCTGGCTTTATGCTGGCTTTACGCCGTTTCCGCGAACAGTTCGCGACCGATCAACATGCGGCGAATCTCGCTCGTGCCCGCGCCGATTTCGTAGAGCTTCGCGTCGCGCCAGAGACGCCCCACGGGATACTCGTTGATATAGCCGTTGCCGCCCAGAATCTGGATTGCTTCGCCGGCCATCCACGTGGCCTTTTCGGCGGTATAGAGAATCACGCCCGCGCAGTCCTTGCGCACCTGGCGCACGTGTTCCTTGCCGAGCGTATCCAGTTGGCGACCGACCGCGTAGAGATACGCGCGGCACGCCTGGTAGGTGGTGTAGAGATCCGCGACCTTGCCCTGGATAAGCTGGAATTCGCCGATGGCCTGGCCGAACTGCTTGCGCTCATGGATATACGGCACGACCGCGTCCATGACTGCGGCCATGATGCCCGTGGGGCCGCCCGCGAGCACGGCGCGCTCGTAGTCCAGGCCGCTCATGAGCACCTTCACGCCGCCGTTGAGTTGGCCGAGGATGTTTTCCTCCGGCACTTCCACGTCCTGAAACACGAGTTCGCCCGTATGCGAGCCGCGCATGCCCAGTTTGTCGAGCTTCTGCGCCACGGAAAAGCCCTTCATGCCCTTTTCGACGATGAAGGCCGTGATGCCCTTCGCGCCCGCTTCGAGATCGGTCTTTGCGTAGACCACCAGCGTGTCGCAATCCGGGCCGTTGGTGATCCACATTTTCGTGCCGTTGAGCACGTATTTATCGCCCTTTTTATCGGCGCGCAGCTTCATGCTGACGACGTCCGAGCCCGCGTTCGGCTCGCTCATCGCGAGCGCGCCGACATGTTCGCCGGAAACCAGTTTGGGCAGGTATTTGCGCTTTTGCGCCTCCGTGCCATTGCGATGGATCTGGTTCACGCAGAGGTTCGAATGCGCGCCATACGAAAGCCCGACCGACGCCGAGGCGCGCGATATTTCCTCCATCGCGACCATATGCGCGGTGTAGCCCATGCCCGCGCCGCCGTATTCCTCCGACACCGTCATGCCAAGCACACCCAGATCGCCGAATTTGCGCCACAGGTCCATGGGGAACTGGTCGGTGCGGTCGATCTCGCCGGCGCGCGGCGCGATTTCATTTGCCGCGAAATTGGCGATGCTGTCACGCAGCATTTCGATTTCTTCGCCAAGCGGGAACTGCAAACCGGGTACGTTGCTCATCTGTTGTCTCCTTTGTCGGCTCGGGCGTTGAACGCGCAGGCTGCGGCTGCTCGTGGCGGCCCCTCGGGGACACATTTCACGCCACATTTACGTTAACGTCAATAGATATTTTTGAGTAACGCTCAGATTTGCGCCATGCCGGGATAGAAGCCTTGGAAAATGCCTCGCAAAGCGATTCTCCTGGTGCATAATCGGCACGAATCCCGTCTTTAACTGAACCTCACTCAGAATGTCAGCCGCCCCTCCCACCCTTCTGCCCGCCTCGCGCCGCGAACCCGCCGGGCGCAAGTCCCAGCAGCGCGTGAAGGAAATTCTCGAGGCAGGCCGCGCGGTCTTCTCCGAAAAGGGCTACGCGCGCGCCACCACGGCCGAGATTGCGCAACGACTGGGCATCTCCGAAGCCACGGTGTTCAGCTATTTCCGCGGCAAGCGCGAACTGTGCGCACGGGTGATCGGCGACTGGTATGACGAATCGATCGAGGCGATCGAATCCGGCTTGCCGCGCGACGCAACGGTGCGCCAGCAGTTCGGCTTTATCGTGCGCATGCATCTGCAATTGATGCTGGAGAGCGGCACCGGCATCTGCGAACTGGTGCTTTCCGAAGGGCGCACGCGCCATCACGATCTGAGCGAGGCGCTCATGGAAATGCAGCGGCGCTACACCGCGCCGCTCATGCGCGTGCTCGCGCGCGGTCAGGAATGCGGGCAGATCCGCAACGATATGCCGCTGCGCCTGCTGCGCTCGCTCGTGTTCGGGCCGATGGAACACGTGTTGTGGGACGCAACGCTTGCGAACCGCCGCACGGATATCGACGCTACAGCAGAGCAGCTTGCCGATGTGCTCTGGAGCGCGCTGCAACCGCCCAATCTCGAACTGGCGGCGCTGGCGCAGTTCAGCCAGGACGTGGGCGAAGCGATGCAACGCCTCGCGCGCGAGCGTGCGCCCCGCAAGCCGGGAGTATCGGAGCGCGATTGAGACCGCCCGCGAAATGTCAAAGCTGATTTCGCGCTAAGCTGGCAGGCGTTTTCATCCACGCATCCACCGATGCCGACGCCATGCACAGCACGCTTACCGCCACGCTTGCCTCACGCTTCGCCTCGCTCGCACTCGCGCATCTGACGCGCGAATATCCGAACAAGCTCACGCATTCGCTAGCCGGGCCGCAGGACGTGCTGGGGCCGCGCGCGCTGCATCCCGTGTTCTACGGCAGCTATGACTGGCATTCGTGCGTGCATGGCTATTGGCTGGTCGCGCATCTTCTTGCGCGCTTCCCGGATTTGCCCGAAGCGCCGCGCATCGTCGCCGTAATCGACGAGCATTTCACCGACGAGAAAATGGCCGGCGAGCGCGCCTATCTCGACCTGCCGCACAACCGGGGCTTCGAGCGCCCCTATGGCTGGGCATGGCTACTCGCGCTCGCTGGACAACTGCACGGCATGCAGACGCCGCAAGCCGCGCGCTGGTCGCACACGCTCACGCCGCTCACCGAGGCGTTCGTTGAACGATTCGAGGAATTCTTGCCGAAGGCGACTTATCCGCTGCGCGTGGGTACGCATTTCAACACGGCGTTCGCGCTCACGCTGGCGCTGGATTTCGCCCGGCTGACCCAGCGCGATTCATTAGCAAAGCTGATTGAATCTACGGCGCGTCGTTGGTACGAACGCGATGCGAATTGCCAGGCGTGGGAGCCTTCGGGCGACGAATTCCTTTCACCCGCGCTGATGGAGGCGGTGTTGATGAGCCGCGTGATGGGCGTCGATGAATTTGCCGCATGGTTTGCGCGCTTTCTGCCGACGCTTTCCGGGCGCGAGCCCGCCACGCTATTCCTGCCCGCCACCGTCACCGACCGCAGCGACGGCAAGATCGCGCATCTCGATGGATTGAACCTGAGCCGCGCATGGTGCCAGCGCACGCTCGCCCGCGTGCTGCCCGAAGGCGACACGCGCATCAAGGTGCTACAGGAAGCGGCGCAAATGCATCTGGATACCGCGCTCGCGCACGTTGCGGGTGACTATATGGGCGAGCACTGGCTCGCCTCTTTTGCCACGCTCGCTCTGGAAGCGTAAGAGACCTGAAGAACGCTCAGGCTGCCGCTGCTTCCATCGCCACACGCTCGCATACCGAAACGGGATCGAGGAGCATCAGCGTGCCTTGCCCCGGCAATTCCACGGCTTCGCGCATGTCGCTGCGTACGTTGACGCCCGCGCCGCGTGTGAGCATGGTGGGCATCGTCAGTTGCGCGCCACCCTTGAGCGTGACGATGTCCTCGACCGAATCGACCAGCAGGCCGTACTTCTCGCCGTTGTGCTCGACAATCAGAATCTTTGCGCGCACGAGGTCTTCGTAAGGCGGCATCGCATACATGGCGCGCACATCGATCAACGTCACGATCTTGCCGCGCAGATTCAGCACGCCGCGCACGAATGGCGGCAATCCCGGCGTCCTGACGATGTCGTCGCGATAATCGATCACCTCGCGCAACTCGGTAATGCGCACGCCCACCAACTGGCCGATACGGAACGTCACAATGGTCTGGCGCGTGCCGTTGCCGCGCTTTTGCGCAGCCGTGGCGGCCTCCGTGGCCTTGCGATAGAGGTCCCGATGGCCTGCCGCCACCGCCGCGATGCGCGAGTTCTCATAGAGCGCATCGGCGCTCACCAGCAGCACGCCCGCCACGCCGTCGCTAGCCAGATAACCGGCAAACAGCGAGCGGTGTTCGGCACCGTAGGACGGCATCGGCAGAATCTGGTCGTCGCGATAGGCGACGATGCTCGCCACCTCGTCCACCAGCAGTCCGAAGTAAAGCTCGTCGCGATGCAGGACGACAATGCGACGCTCATCGGCAAGGACTTCGCAATCGGGCGCACGCGCAAAACCCAGAAAGCGCCCGAAGTCCAGCACCGGAACGGTCGCCCCGCGCAGATTGAGCATGCCGATGCAAACATCGTCGGCGAACGGCGAGTGCTGCAAAGCCGGCACGCGGATGATTTCCTGAATCGCGCCCATCGGCAATGCCAGCGCCGTGCCGCCCACCTTGAACGAGACGTTCTGGCGGCGCTGCCCCTGCTGGACACGTCGTTCGGTTGTGCGCGCAACCGGCTCGGCGAGATGCGGCACGTCACGCAGTTGCAGCAGCGCGGCGGCGGAAAGCACCTGCAAAATGCGCTCGCCGCCGTCGAGTTTCAGCACCGCGCCGATTGCCGAAGGCGCGCTGCCCTCCACCGTTTCGATGGAGATCACCTGATCCTTTGGCACCCGCAGGATTTCGCCGGTGGCGTCGAATTGCAGGCCCACGCGCGCATGCGCTGTTTCGACGATGGCGATCTTGCGCACGCCCGTCGCGACTTCAGCCGGCAGATTCAATAGCTGGCGCAGATCGACCACCGGAATGAGCGTGCCGCGCAGATTGAACAGGCCGAGCAGATACGGCGGCGCGAGCGGCACGGGCGTGAGCGTACCGGGATGATTGACCACTTCCTGAAGCGCGGTCACGGGCAGCGCGAGTTCCGTTCCCGCCAGATGAAACGACCCGTATAGCTCAAGCTGGCCGGCGCCGGCCAGCGAACGATGATTCATCGTCAAGCTCCGTTTGAGTTGCGCGTTGTGATGCCGAGATAGTGCGCGTATGCGTGCAAATTGCGTACACTGAGCGCCGGTCAAGTCGGGCGCGAAAAACGGCGCACCGCGTAATGCGGCTGTTCGCTGTCGATGGTGAGTTGCCGCCCGCACTCGCCGCCCACGTCCATATGCACGACGCGCACGCCTGCCCCCGCCAGCACCTGCTGGGCCATACGCACGTTGAGGTCGCCGATCGGCTCGTGCAGCGTGGTGCGGTGCTGCATCATATTGGCCCCGCCCGCGAGCACGGCTTCGATTTCACCGTCGGGCGCGCTTTGCGCGCCCATCATCGAAATCAGCGCGGGCAACGCATCGATCACGTACTTGGCGCCGTTGCCGAGTTGCGCACCGGGCACCGCGTAGCGCGAGTGTCCGACCGGCTGCGGCAAGAGGCAATGCGCGAGACCATACGTGCCGCGCGCACGCCACAACAGCCCGATGCCCACGCACGACCCCAAGGTCGCGCGCAGCACGCGCGCATCGCCGCCGCTGCTCACCGCGAGCTCGCACATCCTCACCTGCAGGTCACGCGTGCTCATGGTCGCGCTCCTCACGGTGATCGCCGATGCGATAAATCAGCGGTTGCTCGAACGTAAAACCCGTAGAGACGCGGCTGAGCGACTCCGACTCGCCGACGATCAGAATCGCATCCGGCTTCATCGCGCGGCGCACATTGGCAAGCACTGCCTGTTGCCCGTCGAGATCGAAATAGATCAGCACATTGCGCAGCAGAACCAGATCGAACTGGCCCAGTTCGCGCGGCACGCTATAGAGGTTGTGCTGCCGAAACGAGACGTGCGTGCGCAGCGCATCGTTGACCGTCGCCCGCGCGCCTTCGCTGCGGAACCACTTTTGCAGCAGCGCGGGATGGTTGGCGCGCAGGCCCTCGATGCTGCGGCCCTGGTAGCTGCCGGCCCGCGCACTGGCTAAAATGCCGTCCGAAATATCCGTGCCGACGATGGCGTAACGAAACGCCGCCTCGCGCGCACGAAACTCTTCGCACAGCATGGCCGTGGTCCAGGCTTCCTCGCCGCTCGACGCCGCGGCCGACCACACGCGCAACGGCGTGCCCGCATGCGCCGCGTACCACTGCGGCAGAAACGACTGCGCAAGGTATTCCCAGATGCGCGGCGTGCGAAAGAACGAGGTCTCGTTCGTCGTCACGAGGTCGATGAAATCGCGCACTTCCTCGCTGCTCGTATCGAGCACCTGAAGATAGTCGCGATAGTCCGGCAGGCCGAGCGCCATCACGCGGCGGCGCAAGCGGCCCTTGAGCATGGTCCACTTGCGCTCGTTCATGGCGATGCCGGTATGACGGCGCACCTGTTCGATCAGCGCACGCTGCACCGATGCCTCGACATCCTTATCGATATCCATTGCCGTGCTCCCCGGGCGTCAGACAACGAAGCGCGCCACCGTCTTGTCGAGGCCTTCGGCGCCGCCCTTGAGGGTGGCCGCCGCACGGGCAATGGTGTCGCAAGCGCCGGCCGACTTCTCGGTCTCCTCGGCGACCTGCTGGATCGCCGCGGCCACTTCGCGCGCAGCGATCAATTGCTCGTCCGCGCCGCAGGAAATTTCGGAGATCGCCTGGGTGGTGCGGCTCACGCCGCTCAGGATGCGCTCGAACGCTTCGCCAGCCTGTTTCGATATTTCGCTGCCTTGCGCCACGCGCTTGACCGACTCGTTGATGAGCTTGGAGATTTCCTTGGTTGCCTGCGAGGAGCGCTCCGCGAGCTTGCGCACTTCGTCGGCGACCACCGAGAAGCCCAGGCCGTGCTCGCCCGCGCGCGCGGCTTCGATTGCCGCGTTGAAAGCAAGCAGATTGGTCTGGCTGGCGATCTCGCCAATAACCTTGATGATTTCGCCGATATCTTCCGACGAGCGGTTGATCAGCTCCATCGCTTCGATCGAGCGCGTAACGGCCTTCGAGCCGCGCTCCGCTTCCTGCTGCGTGTCCTTGGCGAGCTGGTCGGCGCCGCGCGAGTTATCGGCGATCGAATTGATCGAGGCGGTCAGTTCTTCGATCGAGGCGTTCATTTCCTCGACGGTCGCACCCAGTAGCTGTGCGCCGCCCGCGACGGTATCCGCGCGCGCCGCGATGTCCTGCGATGAATCCTTGAACGTGCCCGCCGACTCCACCACCTTGCCGATCACGCCCGCGAGGTCGCTCATCATGCTCTTGATCCCGGCAGCGAGCTGGTCGATCGGCTCATCGCCCTGCACCTCCACTTCGCCGGACAGGTCCCCTGCCGCTGCTTTGCGCACGGTTTCGAGCAGCTTTTCGACCTTGCGCTGATCGTCTTCGGCGCGGCGCTTGACGCTCTCTTCCAGTTCGACCTGCGCGGTCACGTCGTTGGCGAACTTCACGACCTTGTAGAGACGGCCGTTCATGTCGAAGATCGGGTTGTAGGTCGCCTGGATCCACACCACGCGGCCGCCCTTGCCGATGCGCTTGTAGCGGCCCATATCGTATTCGCCGCGATTGAGCTTGGCCCAGAACTCGCGGTATTCGGGCGCGGCCACATAGGTTTCTTCGCAGAACATGCGGTGATGCTTGCCCTGGATTTCATCGAGACGATAGCCAAGGGTGTCGAGAAAATTCTGGTTCGCCTGCAGCACGATGCCGCTCGTATCGAATTCGATCACGGCCTGGGCCTTGTCGATCGCGCGCAAACGTCCGGCGGATTCGGCGTGCTCCTGCTTGGCCTGGGTGATGTCGGTGGCGAACTTGATGATTTTGTAAGCGCGGCCTTCCTTGTCCAGCACCGGGTTATACGAGGCGTTGATCCAGATCTCGCGGCCGTCGCGCGCCACGCGCCGGTATTCGCCACGGTCGAATTCGCCGCGACCAAGACGTTCCCAGAACTGGCGATATGTCTCGCTGCAGGCATATTCAGGATCACAGAACATCCGGTGGTGCTTGCCGCGCACTTCTTCCAGCGTGTAGCCGAGCGTCTTCAGAAAATTATCGTTGGCGTGCAGGATGATGCCCTGCAGATCGAATTCGATCACTGCCTGCACCCGGTTCAATGCGGCACTTACCGCGCTCAGCTCGACCAGTTCGAGCTCACGGTCCGGCGTCGAATGTTCCATTGTTTTCCCTCGTAGTTTTGTGGTTCGCGAGACGTCGCTATTCGGGCGATATCACGCGTAAGGCCTGCAAGCCATTGCTTTCATTGCAGGCGCTCTCTCAGTGCATTTTGTAATGTATTTAATACCGTTCGGTCTCGCCGAATCGTTTTAAGACATGGAATCCATCGCCAATAAACCGGCTTTCCCTACCAACGCTATAACGGCCCGGTCAGTATAGGGCTTGACCAGGGGTTTTCTCTAAGGCAAACGTTCTCGCGCCCGTATTTTCGCGCCTCGACGTGGAGCGATTTTTATTCGATTTCAATAATTTCCAGGAAAATGGCATACGGTGAAAATATAGGGTCAAAAATTCGCTCGCGCCGCAATGCTTTGTATGTCGGCGCTGCAATTCGCAGGCTGTAGTTTCAATAAAGGCCATCGTCGACTAGTGACAAATTCACTATCCGGAACATAAAGCACGGAATACGACTGTTCGGGCTGACCGAACGCGAATATGCAAATCGCAAACCGTGGAGGCGCGTTGCCGTTACGCTGCATCGCGAGGGACATCACCATGTCCAATTATTACAAGACACTGCCGCGCGAATTCGGTCCTTTTCGAGCAGGCGGAAGCACGATACCGATGGATCGCGCCACGAAGCCGCAGCTTGCGCGCCGTTCGCCACGCCGCGCCGCGCCGCCATGCCCTGGTTCTCTTGCCGCTGTAACAACTCGAAAAAACAGCGCAACTCCCGTAATTGCCTTGCGGTCTACGATGGCTTAGCGTTGGAAGATGCAAGGGCGCGACCGTGCGGGACTCCGTCCGCCAGCCCGATTGCCCGAACCCATCCGTTCTGGAGAACGTTGTGAGAAGGTCGAAATTGATACTTGGGGCTGCCGCGCTTGCTGCCATCGCCTGTGCGAGTGGCGCGGCGCAGGCGGCGCGCGTCGGCGTCTTCATTGGCGGCGGTGTGCCTTATTACTACCCGGTTGCACCCGTGCCGTACTACTGGGGACCGCCGCCGCCCGTGATCGTCGCGCCGCCGCCCGAAGCGCCGGACTACGTCGAGCAAGGACAGCCGCAAACATCCGCAGGTAATTATCAAGGCAATTATCAAGGCAACTACCAGGGTAGTGGCCAGCCAGGGCCGGCCGATTCGCCCAGCGCCAGCGAAAACAGTGACACCTGGTACTACTGCGATGCGTCCAAAACCTATTACCCGTACGTGAAGCAGTGCTCGTCGGGCTGGCGCTCGGTGCCGGCCCAACCTGCGCCGTCGAACTGATTGACGAGATTGAACCGCACATGAAACCGACTTATTTCGCACTGCTCGCCGCGGCTGGCCTCGTGAGCGCGTGCGCCGTGGTGCCGACGGGACCGAGCGTGATGGCGCTGCCTGGCACCGGCAAGAGCTTCGACCAGTTCCGCAACGACGACTACAACTGCCGCCAGTTTGCCTTCCAGCAAACCGGCGGCGTGTCCACCAACCAGGCGGCCACCAACTCGGCAGTGGGCAGCGCCGTGGTGGGGACCGCGCTTGGCGCAGCCGCTGGCGCTGCGTTCGGCGGCGGCCAGGGCGCGGCCATCGGCGCGGGTGCGGGTCTGCTCGCCGGCAGCGCCGTGGGCATGGGTAACGCGCAGGGTTCGGCGTGGGATGTGCAGCGCCGTTACGACTACGCCTACCTCCAGTGCATGTATGCGAACGGCAACCGCATTCCGGTCGCGGGCCGCATGCAGACGCAGCAGCCGTATCAGACTTATCAGCCCCAGCAGCGTTATCTGCCGCCTCCGCCGCCGGGATCGGCGCCCCCGCCGCCTGCAGGCGCGTACTAATGAGAAAGGCCTGAAACGCCGTAAGACGTTCAGGCCTTTGTCTTTGCGGCATCGCCTCCGCTTAAGCAGGCATCAATTTCCTGCCCATACCTTCGTCGATGATTCGGCATCCGAATAGAATCCGGGCATCGTGCTGCTCCAGCCGGGATTCGAGGCACGTGTGAGCTGCGTCCAGCTAACCTGCTGCGTCGCCCCTGTATCGGTGTCGATCAATGTCACTTGCGGCGGCTGGGTCGCGCTCTTGAGCTTGCCGTCCTTCGGTGCGCTCTTGTCTTCCAGCAGTGGTTGCAGCACTGGCGCCAGCGACTTCAGCAATTGCACGGAAAGCGCGCTGGTAAAGGTGTAGCGCGCCGCATACGGCTCATGCACCCACGCCGTCAGCGTGCCGTAGAAGCGGTCGCCGATCACGAAGACGAAGGTCGCGCTGCGATTCACCTTGCGCGATTCGATAAGGCGCGCACCCGGCGCATAGACGTTGAAGCGCTGGTCGCCCGTCCCCGTCTTGCCGTAGACCGGCAGCATCTTGCCGTCTGGCATCGGCATGCCGTCGGCGAGACGTTTGGCCGTGCCGCCCTCCACCACCGAGCTCAACAGCTCGCGCGTCACCTTGGCGATCTGCGGCGAGATCAACGGCTGCGGCGGCGTGGACGCATGCACGAAGCGCGTTTCATACGGCGTGCCGCGCGCGAAATCGAGCGATTCGAAGCTATGCGTCGGCAGCTTTTCGCCATCGCTCGATACGAGGCCGATCAGATAGGCAAGCGCCGCTGGACGATCGCCCGATGCGCCAATCGCCGCGCCATACGAGGGCGTAATGCTGTCGAACGGATAGCCCAGCGCACGCCACGACTTGCCGATCGCATCATAGGCCTGCAACTCGATCATGCGGCGAATACGGCGGTCCTGCGTCGCGTGATAGCGCGTCTTGAACAGCCACTTGTACGTATAGAGACGCACGTCGCGGCTTTGCTGTTGAATCTGCGCGAGCGTTGCATCCGGATGCGCGCGCTGATAGTTGAGCAGCCACAGTTCGAGCGGATGGATGCCCGCGATATAGCCGCGATCGTTGAGGTTGAATTTGTCGATCGCGTACTTGTCGTAATACTTCGCGAGATCTTCGTCGTCCAGCCACTGGAACTTCGTGTTCTTGAGCTGCGCGCGCATCTGCGCATTGAACCAGTCCTGCTTGCCGTCCGGGTTCACGCTGCGCAGCACGGTGGCGATGCGCGCCGGGCCTTTACGGGTGTGTTGCAGCAGCAGCGCCAGCGCGTCGTCATGGCTCTTGCCCTGATAGCGCATATAGAAGCGCTTCATATAGACCTGGCTTTCGCCATCGACGAATTGCGTGAGGTAGCGGTTGCGCGCCACCGGATCGTCGAGCCACGCCGAAGGCGGCCCGGAAGTCTGAATCATTTCGTAGTGCACGATATCGCGCATCAGGCGCACGAACACCAGATTCACCGAATGCTGGAAGGCCCGCTGCACCGTGAGAATCTGCGCGTTGTCGCTCGATTCGAAATTGTTGAAGCTCTGCGCGCCGCCGCCTGTATAGAAGGTCTCGCCGGGATTGGCCGAATACTTGCGCTGCACGGCCTCTTCAAGCATCGCATCGATCGAACGGTCCTGCGTCTTCGACAGATAGTCGATCGCCCAGCGCGTGAGCGCATCGCTCGGGTCGACCTGCGGCAGCATTGCGCGCAGCGTCTTCGCATCTTCGTTGGCGTATTTGTCGTGCAACGCGGTGACGATCTGTAGATACGTGATGATCGTGCGCAGCTTGGCCGTCGACCCCAGATTCAGACGCGCGCCCGAATTGATGTCGAAGGGCTGGTTGACGCTGTCGGTCTGCACGCGCACGAGGTTTTCGCCGTTGGCGCGCTCGAACAGCGTGAAGCTGTAGGCGATCTTGGAGGGATCGTCGGACGGGCGCAGCATCTCGAAACCCACGAGGCCCGCTTCGCGCGCGCCGTCCCTGGTCGCGGCATCGGCGAGACGGTCGCTCACGGCCTGCTGCACGGCGTCGTCGAGCGTGGCCGTGGCCGTCAGGTCCAGGCGGTCGAGGTCGTAGAGCGTCTTCAGACCCAGCGCCTGCATCAACTGCGTACGCAACGTCAGCACCGCCTTGCGATCCACATAGGATGCGGCAGGGCGCGGCGCGGGCTTCGAGCGATCGAGCGTGAGCTGGGTGGCCAGCGCGGCGTCGCGCAGTTCGGGCGAAATCACATGGCCGCTGCCGAGCAGACGCAGATAACTATCGGTGAGCCTGGCGAGCGCGTCGTTGTTCTTCTGCAGGAAATACGAGGGCGCGCGCTGCGCGATCAGCAGCGAAAGCACCTGGCGGAACGCGAGCGCCTGTTCGTCGAGCGTCGCGCTCGACACCGGTTCGCGCAGGATACGGTTCACGTCGCGAAAATCGCGCCCATACCAGGCCGCGAGACCATCGCCTAACCCACTCACCTCGCCGATGCCAGCCTTCGCCGAGAGCGGTACTGAATTCAGGTAGTGGACCAAAATCTGCTGGCGCGCGGGCATCGTCTGCGGGCCATCGAGATAGGCGCGCACGGAGGCGGATGCAATCTGTCGCAGTTTCTCGGGCGGCGTGGCGGTGCGTCCGCCCGCCGAGTGGCGGAACTTCTCGATCTGCGTCGCGAGCGTGCTGCCGCCCGGCGTCTGCTGATGGCGATCGACGATGCGCAGGCCCTGATCGACCAGCGCGCGGCTAAAACGCCCCCAGTCGATGGCGGGATTGCGATTCGGCTGGTCCGCCGCCAGCAGATATTTATCTTCGATGAAGAGCAGCGAATCGCGCACGAGCGGCGGCACGGCGTCGAAGCTCTCATAGGCGCGCTGCGGATAGCGCGTGTGAAACAGCGTGCCGCCATTGGCGTCGCGCAGCACGATGCCGGCCTGATCCTTTTCCTCGAAGGGCAGGAAAAGGCCGTCCTGGGCGAGCTGGATCATCCGTTCTGAATCACGCGCCTGCGCCGCGATGGTGAAACCGCGCTGCGTGAGCCGCTCGGTGAACGACGGCAACTGCGCGTAGCCCAGCCGCACGTCGTAGGGACCGTTGGTCGTGGGAAATTGAATGTTGTGACTCGGCCCGCTTTCGACTGTAAAGCCGATGTCGCGTGTGAGTTCGGAGAGATAGCGCGCCTGGAGCCGCGAGGTATCGATCTCGATCTGGACGATGCGCGCCAATATGACGATGGCAGCCAGAAACGCGACAATGAAGCCCCATTTGACCCAGCGCCAGATCGAACCGGCACCGGTGGCGCGAACAGGAAAACGGACCGACGGGCGGCTCATGGTTATTCTCCCTGACGTCGCGTCAGATCGCGGAGTACACCTCTGGAAGATAGTCTATCTCGCCCGCTGCGTTCGTGTGCGCTCGCAATGCGCGTCGAATACAAGAGTCGCATGCTCGCAACAGGCGTGCCCATGCGTTTCGACATGCACGCGCCGCAATCCGACACCTGCGCGCCATCTGCAAGCCATTTCCACGCCTTCCGCCGCCAGATTGGTGTTTTCACCGCCCCATCAATGTGCGCGAACCCACGCCGGCATGCGACGTGCTGCCGATATAATCTTCGGTCCCCCAGCCGCCAGCGGCCCACGCATCAGGAGCCCTATGAAGAAGCTAGTCGTGCCCCTTGCCATTTCACTCACGCTCGGCGCTTGCGCCTGGTTTCAAAGCGATCCGGATTCGGGTCAGCCCGTTATCGATTCGACGACCAACCGTTCGGTTCGCGATGTGATTTCCTGCCTGACGGTGGAAGCCACCCGGCATAACTCCAGCTTCAGCACGACTTCGTTGCCGCAAGGCGAAATGCTCGATTTCGGCGACTCGAACGTCATCAAGGTGCGCGCCGACAACGGCGCCACCACCTATCGCTTCTACGCGGGCAAGCGCCACGCCTCAAACCTCTGGATCGAGGGCGCGAGCAAGACCTGCGCGCCCTGAGCGTGGGTATCCCATTCCCATCCGTTTGTCGCGTATGCCTTCTGTAATCGGGGATTGGCGTCTCGTGAAAGGCACGCGGCGCAAACCCTGTGACATCGGCTTACGCGCCGTACTACACGCCGTAACGCCATGTAGTACGGCGACACATTTTCGCGGGCGGGTTTTAAGAATCGTTTAAGACTTCGTCCGCATCATCGCGTCACCCATAAGAAACGCAGCAGGAGGTGCCCGTGTACTGGACAGGTTCGAAGCAATTGGCAACAAAGACAGCAAGCAGCGAACAGGACGCCAAGCCGACCAAGCCGGGCAAGCGCACGATCCTGCGCCGCCTGCTGAGCCATCATGAGCTGGCCACGTTGCTGGTGCTGCTGCACGCGCCCATCGACGCGCACGCGAAGCCCGAGATCTCGTCGCTTCAGGAAGCGGGTCTGGTCGAGCAGGTTCCCGGCGATGCCACCGCAGGCGCCACGCAGATCCGGCTGACGCCCGAAGGCAATGCAGTCCTGCAGGGACTCGGCCTCGCACGTTGATGTGATGCATCGCGACGGGTGGATGATCCACGGTCGGCGCGCACAGTCACCACGAATAGCAAAACGGCGGCACGCTCAAAGCGTGCCGCCGTTTTTTTACCTGCAGCTTCCTTGCAGCCAGGGCAGATCAATCCGGTGCAAGCGCTTCCAGGGCGGCGAGCGCAAGCAACCCGCTGCGCGTTTCATGGCGTTGCGCCACAGAGGCATCGATCTTATGCAAGACGAAGCGAGGAAGGCCGGTGTTGATGCTTTCAGGCTTCGCCGCCAGGTTCCCCATGGCGGAACTCGTGTTCCGCCCTCAAGCCGCCACGCGCTCAAACGGCGCTTCTTCCTGCAGTCGCAGCAAACGGTAGCCGCTCTTATAAACCGGCTGCAGGCGAAAACCATTGTGTTCCTCGATGTCGAGCAGCACGCGCAGGCGTGAAACATGACTGTCGATCGTGCGCGTGAGCGTATGCAGCTCGCGCCCCCAGACCATCGCGTAGATATGGTCGCGCGACAGCACCCGGCCGATGTTGGCGAAAAACAGCGAGGCCAGCCGATACTGCGTAGTCGACAGATCGACGGCATTGCCATGCACCGTCACCAGCTGGCGACGCATGTCGAAATGGTAAGGGCCGGCGTCGAGCATCGGCATTTCATAGCGCTCGGGGAAAGCCCGCCGCAGCAACGCATTCACGCGCGCGCGCAACACCGATGCGCCCACCGGCAGGCTCACGTAGTCGTCGGCGCCGACGGAGAACGCGCGCACCACGCTATCGTCCGAAGCGTCTTCGGAGGCGAACAGCACCGGGATCTGGCTGCCGTTCACGGCGCGCACCGTCTTCAGCAGATCCGTGCCCGAGAACCGCGTGCCCTGCCAGTCGAGCACCAGCATGTCGACGGTGGACGCGGCCAGCGCCTTGGCCAGCATGATGCCGTCGCTGAACGGCAGGCAGGCGTGCCCACTCTGCGTGAGCGCACGTTCGATCTGCTCGCGTTGGGTGGCGTCGCGCTGAAGAATCGCGATACGCATAAGGAAACCTCTCAAATTCGGAGAGTGCAATTCTGTGGAGAAGTGCAAAGGCCGCCCATAAGAGGAGTCTGAATTGCGGCGCGGTGCGTCTGGTTTGCGCATTTGCGTCAACGCGCCGTCATTCGCTGCGCTCACGCCTGCCACGCCAGGTGCATCGTCGGCTTCCGGTAAAATCGCCGTCTGGCTAGAAGTCGTCGACGCGCGCCCCCTCCCTGGCCTACCCGGCCCCGCGCGCGCCGTTCCCCGTGCCCACCCGCGCCCGCCTTCCGACCGCCGCCGTCCGACGCGCCATCCGCGCGTACGCCGGCGTGACGCCAACCGGCTTCAAATCAGCCAAAAATCGGCTAAAAATCGACCTCCAGTCGACATCGATAACAATTTCACGGTATCTGGACATTTCGGAAATGCAGGCAACGGATCTGGACGCTCGCGCGAGCGCCCCGGCGCGCACGCTCGCGCGCAGCGACTACAAGACACTCGGCCTCGCCGCTCTCGGCGGCGCGCTGGAGTTCTACGACTTCATCATCTTCGTGTTCTTCGCTCCGGCGATCGGCCAGTTGTTCTTCCCGGCGGCGATTCCCGACTGGCTGCGCCAGTTGCAGACCTTCGGCATTTTTGCGGCAGGCTATCTGGCGCGTCCGCTCGGCGGCATCGTCATGGCGCACTTCGGCGACCTGCTCGGGCGCAAGCGCATGTTCACGCTGTCCGTGCTGCTGATGGCGCTGCCCACGCTCGCGATGGGCTGCCTGCCCACCTATGCGACGATCGGCGCGCTCGCGCCCGTGCTGCTGCTCGCCCTGCGCGTGCTGCAAGGCGCGGCCGTGGGCGGCGAGGTGCCGGGCGCATGGGTGTTCGTCTCCGAGCACGTGCCGCGCCGCCATACCGGCTACGCCTGCGGCACGCTGACCGCGGGTCTCACCTTCGGCATCCTGCTGGGTTCGCTGATCGCAGCAGCCGTCAATCATCGCTTTGCGCCGACGGAAATCGCCTCCTATGCGTGGCGCATCCCTTTCCTGATTGGCGGCGTTTTTGGCCTGTTTTCGGTGTATCTGCGCCGCTGGCTGCACGAAACGCCGGTTTTCGCGGAAATGCAGGCGCGCAAGTCGCTCGCCGACGAAATCCCGCTCAAGGCAGTGCTGCGCGACCATGGCCGCGCGGTCATCGTCTCGATGCTGCTGACGTGGATGCTCTCGGCCGCCATCGTGGTTGTGATCCTGATGACGCCGCCGCTGCTGCAGAAGCAATTCCATCTGGATGCGACCACGTCGCTGCTCGCCAACTGCGTCGCCACGGTGTTCCTCACCATCGGCTGCATCAGCGCGGGCGCACTCGCCGACCGCTTCGGCGCGCGCCGCGTGCTGTCGATTGGCGGCATCGCGCTGGCGATCTCCTACTACACACTTTTCCGTCAGATGTCCGTGGACAGCTCCATGCTGATGCCGCTCTATGCGGTGGCCGGTCTGCTGGTGGGCACGATTGGCGCGGTGCCCTTCGTGCTGGTCAATGCGTTCCCGCCCGTGGTGCGCTTCTCCGGCATCTCGTTCTCGTACAACGTCGCGTATGCGGTGTTCGGCGGTCTCACGCCCATCGTGGTCGCCTTGCTGATGAAGTCGCAGCCGCTGGCACCCACTTACTACGTCGCCGCGATCTGCGTGCTGGGCGCGCTGACTACGCTGTTCTTCAAGGACCCCGTGCGAGGCGATTGACCCGCTCCTTCGTAGCAGTCATCTATATAGTGGTAAAAACGGCGCCAGATCATGATCCGGCGCCGTTTTAACTTCGACCTTTCACGTCAGCCCGAAACGTCGTCGCAAGCCGCGTCCTAACATTGGACGCATGAAACCCGCACACACCACTCCGCCAGCCGCCCCTCATGTCCGCTTCACGCCCGCGCTCGCGCGCATCGTGGGGACGGTCAGCGTGGGTTTCGTCGTCACCCAGCTCGACGTCACCATCGTCAATATCGCGCTCGTGCGCATCGCCACCGACCTGCACGCGAACGTCGCGCGCCTGCAATGGATCGTCGATGCCTATACGCTGGCTTTCGCGGTGCTGATGCTCTCGGGCGGCGTGCTCGGCGACCGCTACGGCGCGCGCCGCATGTATGCGGTTGGCCTCGTAGTGTTCGCGCTCGCCTCGCTCGCCTGCGGACTCGCGCCCAATCCCGCCCTGCTGATCGGCGCCCGCGCGCTGCAAGGCGCAGGCGCCGCCGCCATGCTGCCGAATTCGCTCGCGCTGCTCAACGAAGCCTGCCGCCACGAGCGCTCGTTGCGGCCCCGCGCCGTGGGTTTCTGGACCGCCGCGGGCGCGATCTCGATTGCGGCCGGGCCGGTTGCAGGCGGCCTGCTGATCGCGGCGTTCGGCTGGCGCAGCATCTTTCTCGTGAATCTGCCGCTGTGCGCCGCGGGGCTGGCCGCCACGCTCGCCTGGGTTCCGGCCAAGCAAAAACATGCCGATACCGCGGCCAATGCGGCATCTGCGCAACGCCCGCGCAGTCTCGACGTGCGCGGCCAGTTGCTCGCCGTCATCGCGCTCACGGCCTTCACGGGAGCGGTGATCGAATGGCGGCCGCTCGGTTTCACGCATTGGGCGATCTGGGGCGGCCTGCTGCTGGCCGTCTTCGCGGGCGTGGCCTTCGTCGCTCAGGAGGCGCGCACGGCCGATCCCATGCTGCCGCTGGCGATGCTGCGCAACCGCACCTTCAGCGCGGCAGTCCTGTTCGGCATCTGCGTGAATCTGACCTATTACGGGACGGTCTTCGTGCTCGCGCTGTTTCTCCAGCATGCTCGCGGTCTGACGCCGTTGCAGGCGGGGCTCGCCTTCATCCCGCTCACCGGCGGCTTCCTGATCTCCAATATCGCCAGCGGCCATCTGGTGTCGCGCTTTGGCACGCGGTTGCCAATGATCGGCGGCGCGCTGGTTGCGGGGCTGGGCTATGCGCTGCTGATTCCCGTCGATGCGGGTACGCCGCTCGTCGCCATGCTGGCCGCCTTCCTGCTGATCCCGAGCGGCATGGGGCTCGCCGTGCCGGCCATGACGACGACGGTGCTGAGTTCGGTCGAGCCAGCCCGCGCCGGCACGGCTTCGGCGTTGTTGAACACGGCGCGCCAGGCGGGCGGCGCGGTGGGCGTGGCGGCATTCGGCGCGCTGACCGGTGGCGGCGCGGCCGCCGAAGTGACGGGCGGTCTGCATGCCGACGCCGGCATTTCCGGCGCGCTCCTGTTGATCGCCGCGTGCCTGGCCTGGACGATGCGCGCCGATTCCCCCCATTGCGCGCAGGCCGCACCGGCTGAACCGCGCCTGAAGACCTCGCGCTGAAAGAAAAAGGCTCCTCACGGAGCCTTTTTCAACTGGCGCACGGCGCAGCGCGCGAGCTGGCGCCCGCCTTTAGAGCGACGTCTCCTGGATGGCGCCAGTGCTCAGCGCACGTTCGATCAGTCCTTCGTTCTGCGCCTTCTTGATTGCGTGTGCGATCAGTTGCGCGGGTTCCTCAAGCTCTGCCTTGAGCGCGCCAAGCAGGCCCGAGGCGTCGAGGATAACCAGCGTGGTGGCCGTATCGGCGGTACTGATCAGCACGCGGCGCGTGCTGTCCTCTGCGAGGCTCGCGCAGAACTGCCCCGTCTTGCCGCCCACGTTGAAGTCGAAATTTTGTATCAAAGCCGGCTCCCTGTTTCATGTGGATTCAATGGATCGTATCCGTGATCGACCTGCACGACGCCGCGGCTTTCAGCCGCCAAAACCACCGCGCGGCGCGCGCAGGCCATCAATGGAAGCACGTCCCGCGCCCGTTACCGTCAAGAGCAGAAAACCGCCGGCAATTGCCACATTTTTCCAGAAGTGCACGACGGCATCCTGCTGCAAGGCGGCCTGGGTGACGTTCCAGAAATCGTGCCCGAGTATGGCCGTGACGATAGCGTACACGGCCAGCATGAAGGCGACGAAACGCGTGCGTACGCCAAATACGATCGCGAGACCGCCCAGTAATTCGATGGTGACAGCAACGGGCGCTGTGAACTGCGCGTAGGGCACGTTATGCGCATGCAGGTAGCCAACGAACCCCGCGTACCCCAATAGCTTCATCGCCCCGCCCCAGAGAAACAGTATCGCGAGCGCGAGTCGGGCGATGAAAATGATGAGGGAATCGGCGGGACGGGTCATGGAGGGCTCCGGTTTGCAATAACGCAGTGACCGTGTTAGCGCCCCACAGTTCCCCGGGCTGATGAATTACGCGAAATGGAATGAGGAAAACAAAGAGGGGCACACCGCGATTGCACCGCATGGGTGGCGCGGCCTTTAATTAGGATGGCGATATAAATGGTGTGCAATCGCGAGTCCGACGCGATGCCTCATCAACTGCGCGTTTACCCTCGTGAGCAGCGGCTCGCGACGGGCCAACGTTAGTGCTTGTGGCGCATGCCGTGCGGGCGGCGGCCATCGAGCCACCGGGTCAAGCGCTGCTCGATCGCACCCCGGCTGCGGCGCGAAATCGCCCACGACGCCGCGCACACCAGCACCATCACGGCCGGACCCAGCAGATAAGCAGCAACCGTTTCCCTCATGGCCGTCTCCTTCGCCAAGCCGCCAGATAGAGTGTGAGGATTAGATTCTAGGCGATCAAAAGTCGGCCGGTAAGCTGCCTGAGCGATCACCACACACGTTCTTTTGCACGGTTTTCTTATATCGTACCTATGGCGATATAGACCACCGAAATGCGCGCGCAGCAGGGCGGTATAACGGCGGCCTCAGGCAGTCTGCGGTGCGGCGCACATGACCTCGGAGGTAATGGATGACATGCGGCGTTTCGCTAGAATCGGCGCCATGAGCACACTCGTTCCCACGCCGTTTTCCCTTCCGGCGCTATCCGCAGGCGATGGCCGCCGCAGCGTCGGCGAGCTGTTGCGCGAATGGCGCGTGCGCCGCCGCATGAGTCAGCTCCTGCTCGCAACCGAAGCCGAAATATCGACGCGCCATCTGAGCTTCGTGGAATCGGGCCGCGCAACGCCAAGCCGTGAAATGGTGATGCATCTGGCCGAGCAGCTCGACGTGCCGCTGCGCGAACGCAACGCACTGCTGGTCGCGGCAGGCTATGCGCCGATGTATCGAGAGCGCTCGCTCGACGATCCACATCTGGCGGCGGCGCGTGATGCAGTGGAACTCGTGCTGCGTGGCCACGAACCTTACCCCGCGCTTGCGGTGGACCGGCACTGGAATATCGTGGCGTCGAACAGCGCACTCGCACCGCTGATCGGCGATGCGTCACCCGCGTTGCTTGCCGCGCCCATCAACGCGCTGCGCCTTTCGCTGCACCCCGAAGGCATGGCGCCGCGCATCCTCAACTGGCACGCCTGGCGCGCGCATCTGCTTGCCAGACTGCAACGCCAGATCGAGGCCAGCGCCGACGCCACACTAGCCGCACTACTCGACGAACTCGCCGCTTACCCGCGACCCGCGGGCGCGGAACCCGACACACACGAACCGCCCCGCCATCACATTGCGGTGCCGCTACGCATAAGCACGGCGCTTGGCGAATTGTCGTTCTACAGCACCACGACGGTGTTCGGCACGCCTGTCGATATCACGCTTTCGGAACTGGCTATCGAAGCGTTTTTCCCCGCCGATACAAAAACCGCCGAAGCATTGCGCGCAAAGCCGATTTAAAACCGTCGTTGTCGTTACAAAGGCGCTCTCTCAGACAGGGCGCCGGACGCGTGAGCCGTAAATCAATTCAGCAAGACGTTTCAATCCTCGCGGCGGCTGCCACGCCCGACAATGCCGCTGTCCAAGCCGCCGCTCCGCCCCTCGTGGCCGCTGCGCGAAGAACTGCGGCCCAACAGCACGCACTTCGGCTTGCCGACGTCGACGCCCGCGCGATTTCGTCTACGGTGCGGCCAACGCAAATTTGCCCGTCGCTTTGAGGCCCCGTTCCTCAAGCCGCGCCACGGCAGCGGCGCTTCATCGAGCGCGGCGAGCAACTGGGTTTGCGCCCGGCATTCAAGGGCCAGTTCCTTCCTTTCACGCGACGCGTCACAGCACAACAGAATGCGTTTAAAGCTGGCCATTTGCGTCTGCTTGCGGCATCAACCCAGACAGGGCGGGGCCTCCCCTTAATTTGCATCACATCATGACATAAAACGACGCCCGATTTCCAGTCACCTACGCTGCGAAATCTGTTGTTTTCATGCGAATTACATATACGCGTAAACCAGCACCGGTAAAAAGCGCGTCAAGGCGCCGCAGTTGTATCTGCTCTGTCACAACTTGACAAAGCCAGTTACACAGGGTCGAAACACTAGTTACAGATTAATCCTCATATGTATTAACAAAACACTGGGTACTTCTTACCTGTCAACTTAATTCCTTTCAAAGCGTTTATTCGGCATATCCGGCGCAGCAGTCTTTTCCGATTCGTTGCGCATGCATCGACAACACCCTGAAAACCCTTATTTCAAGGGCTTTTCGACTTACCGCCCCAGCCCGTAAGGCTTTGCTGGCGACTGTCACAGAAGTGACTTCAATCTACAGAAAAAATTACCGAAATTATTTGTAACAGCCGGATTATTTTTTTGTGGAGGGATTGATTTCTGAGATTAGTCCTCATACAATTCGCTCCAACGTGTTACGAGTTGTAACACGTTGTATCAAAGAGTCAGGCGCCACCGTGAATGAGTGGACCGACGCTAGAGCCAGAAAAGTTACAACGGCAGCAAATGCCGGGGGGTTAATCGGGGCTTCGGAAAAGAGAGAAATGGACCGCAGCAGCGAGACGCTGGATTCAATCCGCGAAATTAATTTGTCGTACCTGATGCTCGCACAGCGGATGCTGCGCGAGGACAAGCCGGTCGGGATGTTCCGACTGGGTCTGTCGTCGGAACTGGCTGATCTGCTCGCCGGTCTGTCGCTCGCACAGATCGTCAAGCTGGCCGCTTCCGACCAGCTTCTTTGTCTTTTCCGCTTCGACGACCATGCCATGTTGACTGCGCTCACGCAGACCACGCGGCATACCGACGTAGCGGCCACTCACGCGGCGATCCTGCTTGCAGGTCAGCCGGCTGTGCAATTCGCCTGAGGGACGGGTCATGACGACGAACCGCCGCAGCCTCACCGAAGACGCGCAGGAAGTTTTCCGCGCGATCGCGCTGATCGAGCTGGGTGCACGGATGCAGGTGCTGGAGAGCGAGCTTTCGCTGTCCCGCGACCGCATGATCCGTCTGTACCGCGAGATCCGCGGCGTGTCGCCGCCCAAGGGTATGTTGCCGTTCTCGGCGGACTGGTACATGACGTGGCTGGCCAACATCCACGCCTCGTTGTTCTACAACACGTACCTGTTCCTCAAGAACGAAGCGCGTTGCTCGCATCTCGACGCGCTTACCAAGGGGTTCCGGCTGTATCTGGAACACTGCCGCCACAGCGGGACCGAGCCGGTGCTCGATCTCACGCGTGCGTGGACCCTGGTGCGGTTTTTTGATGCCGATATTCTGCAGATGACGCCTTGCTGCCGTTGTGGCGGTAAGTTCGTCGCGCACAGACACGACCTGCAACACAACGTCGTGTGTGGTGCATGCCAGCCGCCATCGCGCGCCGGCAAGACGAAGAAGGCGGCTGCAGCGCGACGGGGCGCAGAGCAGACCGAGAGCAACCTTCCGGTGGAAACGCCGGACGGCATTGCCGAGGCTGCATAAGCGCAGGAGAGCCAAGATCCGGAAAACCGGACGCAGCAGCAGTAAAGACTAGACGCGAAGCCGTCCGGTGCGCCACAGCGCGCCGGACGGCGAAGCGCATTTAAGCACGCAGCGCGCTTCACCGCCCTCCCGTTTCAATTCCCCGCAAAGGTCTGCCAGACCAGCCAAAGGTTCGCCGCCGTGATCACGGCGAAGAGCAGCCATGCGATCAGCCGCGTCGGCAGCCGGTTCGCGAACTTGCCCATCAACGCACGATCGTTCGTCATGCGGATGAGCGGCCAGAGCGCAAACGGCAGTTGCAGGCTCAGCACCACCTGGCTTGCCACCAGCAGCTTGCCCACCGCGCCATTGCCCAGCCACCACACGCCGATAAAGGCCGGAATCAGCGCCAGTACGCGCGTGATGAGCCGCCGCTGATAGCAGGGGATCTTCATGCGCAGGAAGCCTTCCATGATGACCTGGCCAGCCACCGTGCCCGTGAACGTCGAGCTTTGCCCCGAGGCCAGCAGCGTGACGGCGAACAGCACGGCAGCCGCGCCGCTGCCGACGATCGGCGCGAGCAGTTTGTAGGCGTCCTCGATTTCGGTGACGCCGGTGTGGCCCGTCGCGTGAAAGGCCGCAGCCGCAAGAATCAGGATCGCCGCGTTGATGAGCAGCGCGAGCACCAGCGACACAATCGTATCGATGCGCGACAGACCGATGGCCTGGCCGATGCCGGCTTCGTCGCGCTTCACGGCGCGCGTCTGCACGATCGACGAATGCAGGTAGAGGTTGTGCGGCATCACCGTGGCGCCCAGGATGCCGATGGCGAGGTACAGCGGCTCCTGCGAGGCGATCGCGTGCCACGACGGCACCGCGCCCGCGAACACCGAATGCCAGTGCGGCTTCACCAGCGCCAGTTCGATCACGTAACCCAGCCCGATGGTGGCGATCAGGCCCGCCATGATCGCTTCGAGCGTGCGGAAGTTCTTGCCCTTGAGCCCGAGCACGATGAGGGTGTCGAACGCGGTGAGCACGATGCCCCACATCAGCGAGCAGCCCAACAGCAGATGGAACGCGAGCGCGCCGCCCAGCACTTCGGCGAGATCGCAGGCGATGATGGCGAGTTCGGCCAGCGCCCATTGACCCAGCACGATGGGTTTGCCGTAGCGCTCGCGCGACAGTTCGGCGAGATCGCGGCCGGTGACGATGCCCAGACGCATCGCCAGACATTGCAGCGCCATCGCCGCGAGACTGGAGAGCACCACCACGAACAGCAGGTTGTAACCGTACTTCGAGCCGGCCTCGATATCGGTGGCCCAGTTGCCGGGGTCCATGTAACCGATCGACACCAGCAGACCGGGACCCGCGAATTGCAGAAGCTTCTTCCAGAACGGCGCGCGCGGCGAGACCGCCACGCTGCCTTGTACTTCGGAAGGACAAAACGGCGCCGTCGCCGTGGTCGGTAATCTGAACTCCAACGGTGCGATCCTCGAAGGGGTGAAGTGCGCGCGGCGTGTGCCCGGGTGGTGACTTTGAGCGCGCGTTCGGTCCCTCAAGTGTACAGCGTCGGCTCCGGCAGCTCTCGTGTGAGCGTGTAGCGGCCCACGTCGCGCAAACGGTAGTCGAGCGGGTCGTGCAGCGTGTGCACGCGTGCGTTGCGCCAGAAGCGGTCGAGTGCGAGCGCGGCGTGGGTGGCGCGCGCGCCGCAGGCGTCGAACAACTGCTCGCCCGCGTCGAGCGCCGCACGATGGGCGACGATCTTCGCCTCCGAAACCGCCAGCGAAACTTCCGCGCGCGTCGCGGCATCGAGCGCATCGCCTTGTTCCCAGGCGGCGTCGAGAATCGCGGCGGCGCGATCGGCCAGCACGGCGGCGGAGAGCGCCTTGATACGCATCTCGCCGAAACGCTGCTGGAGGTAGGGATCGTCCGCGGCGCGCTGCACGCCCGAGTTGACCCACGGCCGACCATTGGCCAGCACGTAGTCGCGCGCCTCTTCCAGCGCCCCTTGCGCGATCCCCACGAACAGATTCGTCAGCACGAGTTGCGACACCAGCGTGCGCAGCGAAGCGCGCGGCGTATCGGGCCGGTGCAGCACTTCGGCGGCGTGCACTTCCACCGCGTCGAACGACACCGTGCCGCTGTCCGTTTGACGCTGGCCGATGGGGTCCCAGTCGTCGTGTACGGTAATGCCCGCACGCGTGGTCGGCACAACCGCGAACACGGGGTTGCCGGTGACGGGATCCTGCGCGCTCACGGTCATCATCTGCGAACCCGCGGTGCCGGAACAGAAGCCTTTCTTGCCGTGCAGACGCCAGCCGCCCTTCCCGTGCGTATCGTCGGCCTGTGCGATCAGGCGCGTATCGAGCGGATTCACGGCGTTGCCCCACCACCAGCGCTGTTCGACCGTCCCGTGCAGCCAGTTCGCGCGCTGCGCGGCGCTGCCCCACAGATCGACGGTCACCACCTGCAAGAACTGGAAACCGAGCAAATGCGCCAGCGCGCTATCGACGCGCGCGATCGTGCGGATAGTTTCGTAGAGCTTGCCCCAGCGCGTGCCGTCGCGGCCAAAGCGGCCGCCGAACTCATGCGGCACCGCGAGCGCAAGCAGCCCCGCATCGGCGATCAACTGCTTTTCGGCGGCGGCGTGGCCGCCTGCCAGATCGCGGCGCGCGGCGCTCGCGCGCAAGGTGTCGAGCAGCGTGGCGAGACCTGCTTCGCCGGGTTGTTGCGCCGCGTGCGTCTGCGGCGGCCGTGGATCGTTCATGCCAGGTTCCCGAATGAGTTGCGCGGCGCTGGAGCGCGCCATCCGCTCCAGCTTCGATCGAACGATGATAGTGGCGCGGGTCCGGGCAGGCTACGAATCGTTTACGCAAATGAAATCGCGGCTGGCGATATGCGCTTGCATACCGGCCAGCCGCGCGGGCGCAGAAAAACCGCGATCAGCGCGACGCGAGCGGCGCGGGCGGCGGCGCGCCGTCGGGCTGCGCAGCGGGCTTCGCATCGCCCCAGCCGCCACCCAGCGCACGAATCAGGTTGACGGTCGCCACGGCCTGCGAGCCCTCCAGATGGCTCGCCTGCAACTGCGAGACCAGCACCGAACGTTCGCTATCGATCACATTCAGATAACTCACCTCGCCCTCCTCGTACTGCGTGCGCGACAGATGGGCGGCGCGCTGCGACGCGTTCACAGCGTCGTTCTGCGCGCGGATCTGATCGTCGAGCAGCCGCAGATCGGAGAGGTTGTCCTCCACTTCGCGGAAAGCCACCAGCACCTGCTGGCGATACTGCGCGACATCCTCGTCGTACTTCGCACGCGCCTGGGCCAGATTGGCCTTGCGGCGGCCGCCGTCGAACAGCGGCACCGTGAGCGCCGTGCCCGCAAGCGGCCCGAGGAAGAACGCGCGGCTCGACCACATGAACAGATCGCCCAGCGTGGTGGACTCGTAGCCGAACGCCCCCGTGATATCGAGCTTGGGGAAGAACGCCGATTTCGCCAAACCGACGCGCGCGTTGGCGGCGGCCATCGCACGCTCGGCGGCGGCGATGTCGGGGCGGCGTTCGAGCAGCGTCGACGGCAAGCCGGCCGGCACGCGCGCCGTCACCGGCACGAGCGGCGTTTGCGCGAATGTGAAGTCGGCGGGCGCCTTGCCGAGCAGGATCGCGAGACTATGCTCCGAAGCCGCACGCTGACGCGCCACGCCCACGGCATCGGCGCGCGCACTGGCGAGTTCGTTGCGCGCCTGCGAGACGTCCAGCTCGCTGATATCGCCCTCCTTGAAGCGGCGCTCGACCAGCTTGAGCGCATCTTCACGCAGCGTCACGGTCCGGCGGTACAGATCGACATCGGAATCGAACTGACGCAGCTGGAAGTAGTTCTGCGCAACATCGGCCTGAAGCGAGAGCTGCACCGACCGGAACAGCGCCTCGCTTTGCTGCGCATCCGAACGCGCCGCATTCACGTTCGAGCTGACGCGGCCGAACAGATCGGCTTCGTAGCTCGCCGTCCCTTGTGCGCGCCAGAGCGTCTGCGTTGGCACCTGGGTGTTCTGCGGCAGATATTGCGAAGCCGGCGAAGCATGCTCGTAGGTCGGCCCGAAGCCCGCATCGATCGACGGGAACCACGACGCGCGCGCCGCCTGGGTCACCGCCCGCGCCTGCTGCACACGTGCGGCGGCGGCCTTCAGGTCCTGGTTGGCGGCCTGCGCCTGCTCTTCGAGCTGGTTGAGCGTCGGGTCGCCGAACACGGTCCACCACTGGCCGCGATGCGCGTCGTCGGCGGGCTGCGCGGGCGTCCACGAACCCGTGTCGTGCGGGCCCAGCGGCTGCGCCGTCTGCTGCTGCGTCTGGTCCGTTTGCAGCGGCGCTTCCTTGAAGGCCTTCGGCACGCCCGCATCGGGCACCTTGTAGGTCGGCTCGACCGAGCACGCCGCGAGCCAGGCGAACAGCGCCACGCCCAGCGCGAGGCGCGTGCGCCTCCACAAGGGACCGTTCATGCTTTGCGAGAATGAATAGTTAGTCATCTTGATGATTCCTTCTTACGCGTCCACCGTGCTCGGCGAATGGCGCGCATTATCCTTCTGCGCGACGTGGATCTTGCCGCCCGCGAGCGTACGCAGCACCACGTAGAACACCGGCGTGAGCAGCAGGCCGAACGCGGTCACGCCCAGCATGCCGAAGAACACCGCGATACCCATTGCATGACGCATTTCCGAACCCGCACCCGAAGACAGCACGAGCGGCACCACACCCATGATGAACGCGATCGACGTCATCAGAATCGGGCGCAGACGCAGGCGGCTCGCCTCGATGGCGGCGGACAGCGGCGTATGGCCGTCATGCTCCAGTTCGCGTGCGAACTCCACGATCAGAATCGCGTTCTTCGACGCCAGCCCCACCAGCACCATCAAGCCGATCTGCGTGAAGATATTGTTGTCGCCCTGCGTGAGCCACACACCGGTCAGCGCACACAGCACGCTCATCGGCACGATCAGGATCACCGCGAGCGGCAGCGTCAGGCTTTCGTACAGCGCAGCCAGCACGAGGAACACCAGCAGCACGCTGATCGGGAACACCCACACGCCCGCATTGCCTGCCAGCACCTGCTGATACGTGAGGTCGGTCCACTCGAACTTCACGCCGCGCGGCAGCACTTGCGCCGCAATGCGCTCCGCCGCTGCCTGCGCCTGGCCCGACGAATAACCCGGCGCCGGGCCGCCATTGATGTCAGCGGCGGTGTAGCCGTTGTAGCGCACCACCATTTCCGGGCCGTACGTGGGCGACACCGTCACCAGCGACGAGAGCGGCACCATATCGCCGGCGGCGTTACGCGTCTTCAGTTGCAGGATGTCGTCGGCTTTCTGGCGGAACGGCGCATCGGCCTGCACACGCACCTGATAGACGCGCCCGAAACGGTTGAAGTCGTTCACATACAGCGAGCCCAGGTAAATCTGCATCGTGTCGAACACATCCGTCACCGGTACGCCAAGCTGCTTGGCCTTGGTGCGATCGAGATCGACATTGAGCTGCGGCACGTTGATCTGATAGTTCGAGAACGTCGGGCCCAGTTCCTTCGTCTGCGAAGCACGCTTCACGAAGTCCTGGGTCGCGCGGTTGAGCGCTTCATAACCGAGCGCGCCATGATCCTCAAGCTGCATCTTGAAGCCGCCGAGCGTGCCGAGGCCAAGCACCGGCGGCGGCGGGAACACAGCGATAAACGAGTCCTTGATCGCGCCATACTGCTGGTTCAGCGCACCCGCAATCGCGCCCGCCGACAACGCCTTGCCCTTGCGTTCCTTGAACGGCTTGAGCGTGACGAACACGATGCCCGCGCTCGAACTATTCGTGAAGCCATTCACCGAAAGACCCGGGAACGCCACGGCGCTTTCCACGCCCGGCTGCTTGAGGGCAATCGCACTCATCTCGCGAATCACGTTTTCCGTGCGGTCGAGCGACGCGCCGTTCGGCAACTGCGTGAAGGCAATCAGATATTCCTTGTCCTGCGCAGGCACGAAGCCGCCCGGCACGATACGCGCCATCAGCACGGTGGCGCCCAGCAGCACCACATAGACCACCAGCATCGCGCCCTTACGGCGCAGCACGCCGTTCACGCCACGGCCATAGCTTTCCGAGCCGCGATGGAACACCTTGTTAAAGCGCTTGAAGAACCCGCCCAGCACACGATTCATCGCACGCGTGAGCCAGTCTTCCTTCGCATCATGACCACGCAGCAGCAGCGCCGACAATGCCGGCGAGAGCGTGAGCGAGTTGAACGCCGAGATCACCGTCGAAATGGCGATGGTCATCGCGAACTGTTTGTAGAACTGGCCCGTGAGACCGCTCATGAAGGCGAGCGGCACGAACACAGCCACCAGCGTGAGCGCGATGGCGATAATCGGCCCGCTCACTTCCTGCATGGCCTTATACGTCGCATCGCGCGCCGATAAGCCGCTTTCGATATTGCGCTCGACGTTCTCCACCACCACGATCGCGTCGTCCACCACGATGCCGATGGCCAGCACCATGCCAAACAGCGAAAGCGCGTTGATCGAGAAACCAAACGCCAGCAGCAGCGAGAAGGTGCCGACGATCGACACCGGCACGGCAATCAGCGGAATGATCGAAGCGCGCCACGTCTGCAGGAACACGATCACCACGATCACGACCAGCGCAATGGCTTCCAGCAGCGTGTGAATCACCGCCTCGATACTGGAACGCACGAACTGCGTCGGGTCATAGACGATCTTGTAGTCCACGCCTGCGGGCATATCCTGCTTGAGGTCCTTCATCGCCGCGCGCACCTGCTCGGAAATCGCGAGCGAATTCGCACCCGGCGCCTGGTTGATCGCAAGCGCCACCGCAGGTTTGTTATCCAGCAGCGAACGCAGGCCATATTCCGAGGCGGCAAGTTCGATGCGCGCGATATCGCGCAGATAGGTCACACCACCGTCGGGATTCGTCTTGACGATGATGTCGCCGAATTCGCTTTCCGTGCGCAGACGGCCGCGCGCGTTCACGTTCAGCTGCAATGGCGTGCCAGGGACGCTCGGCGATGCGCCGATCACACCGGCGGCCACCTGCACGTTCTGCTCGCGGATCGCATTGACCACGTCCTGCGCGCTGAGGTTGCGCTGCGCCACCTTCTGCGGATCGAGCCATACGCGCATGGCGTAGTCGCCCGAACCCCATAGCTGCACTTCACCGACGCCCTGGATGTTCGACAGACGATCCTTGACGTTGAGCAGCGCGTAATTGCGCAGGTACGTCATGTCGTACTGATTGTTCGGCGAGATCAGGTGGACCACCATCGTGAGCGTCGGCGAGCTCTTGATGGTCGTGATGCCCAGCCGCTGCACGTCTTCCGGCAGGCGCGGCAGCGCCTGATTCACGCGGTTCTGCACCAGCTGCGTGGCCTTGTCCGGATCGGTGCCCAGGCGAAACGTGACGGTCAGCGTGAGATTGCCGTCGCTATTGGCCTGAGACTGCATGTACAGCATGTTCTCGACGCCGTTGATCTGCTCTTCGAGCGGCGCGGCCACCGCCTCGGCAATCACTTTCGGGTTCGCGCCGGGATACTGCGCGTGGACCACCACCGAAGGCGGCACGACCTCGGGGTATTCGGAGATCGGCAACTGGAACAGTGCGATCACCCCGGCCAGCAGGATCAGCACGGACAGCACGCCCGCGAAGATCGGCCGGTCGATGAAGAATTTCGATATGTTCATGAGTCGCTCTTTTGATTCGGATGACTAACTGGATGCGAAGGTCGCGCAGGCAGCGCACCTCGACTACGACTGCGCTGCCTGCCGGTTGCCGCGACTCAGGAAGCCTTGGCGTTCTTTGCCTGGGAAGGCGTCGCCATGGCCGACGCAGCGTCGCCGTCGGGGTCGCCGTTCATCGGCACGATATGCGAGCGCACGGCTTCGCCCGGCCGCACGCGCTGCGTGCCGTTCACCACGACGTTATCGCCCTCTTTGAGGCCATCCACGATCACGCGCAGATTGCCCTGCTGGCCCGCGATCTGCACATTGCGATAGGCCACCTTGCCCGCGCCGTCCACCACGTAGACGTATTTCTTGTCCTGATCCGTGCCGATGGCCGCTTCGTCCACCAGCAGCGCCGGATGCGGCGCGCTGCCGCTCACCTTGATGCGCGCGTACAGACCCGGAACCAGCGCGCCATCGGCGTTGTCGAAGCGCGCGCGCACGCGGATCGTCCCCGACGACGTATCCAGCCGGTTATCGACCGATTCGATCGTGCCCGAGCGCGAATAACCCGTTTCGTTGGCCAGTCCCAGATCCACCGGCACCTTCGAGCCATCTTTCATATGGCCGATATAGTCGAGGTAGGTCTGCTCGTCCGCATCGAATTCGGCGTAGATCGGCGAGACGGACACCAGCGTCGTGAGCGGCGGCGCGCTCGCACCGGCCGACACCACGTTGCCCACGGTGATTTCCGCGCGCGAGACGCGGCCCGATACCGGCGCGACGATGCGCGTGAAGCCCAGGTTGATCTGCGCGGCTTCGAGCGCCGCCTGTGCGGCCTTCAGGTTCGCGCTGGCTTCACGCGCGGCGTTCTGTTTCTCGTCGTAATCGCGCTTCGCGATGGCGTTATCGCCAATCAGGCGCTGCGCACGCTCCCAGTCGCTCTGCGCGTACCCCGTGCGCGCCTGCGCGGCGGCAACCTGCGCGGCGGCCTGATCGACCGCGGCCTGATACGGACGCGGATCGATCACGAACAGCGTGTCGCCCTTCTTCACGAGCGCGCCGTCGCGGAAATTCACCGAGACGATCGTGCCCGAGACCTGCGGACGCACATCGACCTTTTCGATAGCCGCGAGACGGCCCGAATAGGTCTGCCAGTCGGTGATATTGCGCTTCACCACGGCAGCGACGTCCACTTCAGGCGCGGGCGGCGCTTCGGCGGCAACAGCGGTGTGCGTGTTCAGGCGCATCGCGCCCAGGGTGCCGAGTCCCGCGACGACGAGAACGGCGACCACCGCGAGCGCGATGCGCGTACGGGAATGCGAGTTGAGTGACATGGCGGGCTCCAGGATAGTGAGTGGTTTTTGTTGGTTGGATACGATCTTCGGCGCGCGTAACTAACACGGAAAAAGCAGACGAAAAAAAGCGCCTGCTATGAATGCGTGCCGGCTTCGAAACAGCAGCGGAAAAAGCGCACCGCTTCGGCGAGCGCATCCTGATGCGCGCCAATCTGCGCGTGAGAGACGCTCGGGTATCGCATCACATGCGTGCGCACGCCCGCTTCGATCAGGCGCGCGGCGTATTTCTCCGCTTCAATATGCAGTACGTCGTTTTGCGCGGTAACGATAAAAGTAGGCGGCAATCCCGCCAGCCGCGTGCACTCCAACGGTGCGGCATACGGGTGCATGCGCTGCGCCGCTTCGGGCAGATAAGCGCGATAGCAGGCCGCGCATTCGCTCGCGGAAATATCGGAGGCAAGGCGCGCTTCGTCGCCCAGACGCGTGAGGCTGGGGTCGAGCATCGGCGCGAACAATGCCTGCGCCGCGAGTTTCACGTCGCCGCGATCCCGTCCGATAAAAGCGAGTACGTTGGCGATCTGGCCGCCCGCGTCGTGCCCTGCGGCGACGATGCGTTTCGCGCTGCCGCCAAACGCGCGGGCCCGCGTGAGCACCCACAGCGCCGCGCGGTGCGCATCTTCAGGCGCAGTCGGAAACGGAAACTGCGGCGCGAGCGAGTAGCCCACGGAAACCACCAGCGCCGGTAAGTGTTTTGCGAAAAAACGGCTCGCGGCTTCGCCGTCGTCGAGCGCGCCGCGCACAAAACCGCCGCCGTGAAAATAAAGCAGCACCGGCAGATTGCTCGCGCCCTGCGGACGATAAAGCCGCAGCACGATATCCTGCGCGTGACCGGCGATCGTCACTTCGCTTACGTCGATTGCCGGCACGGCACGGGCTTTAGGCGCGGGCGCGGCGGACAGACGGCGCGCGCCCGGCTCTGCGGGCACGACTTCCGGGGCCGCGTCAGTTTCAGCCTGAGCGGCAATCGTCCACGGCGTCGAGCGTTTAAATGCATCCATGTCGAAACGGCGCAAAGCGCGAAAGTAAGTTTGAATGGTGCGAATTGTGGGTTCGGCAGACTTGCAAATAAATGCCTATAATCCGGCAACACAATTCGGCGCACCTGAACAATGTGTTTCCTTTAGTCGCCTCGCGCGCATCATCGAGCGCCGTGGGACGTGCGTCCGATGACTTTTGGAGAGTGGCAATGGATCGCCTTCAGGCCATGCAGGTGTTCACCCGTGTCGTGGACACCAACAGTTTCACCCGCGCCGCCGAAACGCTCGACATGCCGCGCGCCTCGGTCACGACGATCATCCAGAATCTCGAAGCGTTTCTTGGCGTGCGCCTCATGCACCGCACCACGCGCCGCCTCTCGCTCACGCCGGACGGCGCGGCGTATTACGAGCGCTGCGTGCGCATTCTTGCGGATGTCGAAGAAACCGAGACCACATTCCAGGATCGCAACCGCAAACCGCACGGCAAGCTGCGCATCGATATGCCGGGCTCGATCGGCCGGCTGATCGTGATTCCGTCGCTGTGCGAATTCCATACGCGCTATCCGGATATCGATCTGCAACTGGGTTTGACGGACCGCCCCGTCGACCTGCTGCAGGAGGGCGTGGATTGCGTGGTACGTGTGGGCGCGCTGCAGGATTCGTCGCTTGTCGCACGTCGCATCGGTCTGTTCGAAGGCGTCTCGTGCGCCGCGCCGTCCTACCTGGAACGCCACGGCACGCCGAACACGCTCGAAGAACTGGCAGAGCACCGCGCCGTGAATTATTTTTCGAGCCGCACGGGCCGCGTGATCGACTGGGCGTTTCTGGTCGACGGCAAGGAAGTCGAGGTCAAGATCAAGAGCATGGTGTCGGTGAACGACGCGGACGCCTATGTAACGTGCGGCATCGAAGGCTTTGGCCTGATCCAGGCGCCGCGCTACATGGTGCTGCCGCATCTGAAATCAGGCCAGCTGATCGAAGTGCTGCCCGACTTCAAGCCGCTGCCGATGCCTATTTCAGCGGTCTATCCGCATAGCCGCCATCTTTCCCCGAAGGTGCGCGTATTCGTGGACTGGATCGCGGAAGTGTTCGACCGTTGCCCGCTGCTTTCGGGCCGTGGTTCGCTCGACAAGACCTGCACGATGCGCACGATGGAGGAGCGCGAATCGGCGCCGAATCTGGAAACGCCGGTGATTACGGAGTGGGCGGCCTAAAGATTCTCAGTCGGCCTCTCAAAGCTCGACCGGGGATCTGACCCCGCTCAATCGCGCGCCGTGCAAGGATTTGCCGGCGCGCGATTGTATTTGTGCCTGCGCATCTAAGCGGCTCGAAATCCGATTGTTCCGGAATTTCGACAATTGCTTTCGCGTTCGTGCCGTTTATCGCACGCGCTCATTTGCCTACATTTGCACCTGTCGCCGCAGCGCCCGATTCAAACATCGACGCAAAAGGCATCCAAAACAGGAGCAGATCATGAAACGCACTCTCGCAAGCACCCTCGGCGCCACGCTTATCGTCACGCTGGCCGCCAGCGCATCGGCATTCGCAGGCGGCATCGGCCGCGCTGGGACGTACGGTCCGCAAGGCGATACGCAGCCGGCCACGCAAACCACGGCGCAAGTCGAGCAGGTACAGAGCGTGGATAACAGCGCACCGAAGACCCGCGCGCAGGTGAAGGCGGAAATCGTCGAGGCATATCGCAACGGCACCTTGCCCGCGCTGAACAAGACGAGCTATCCCAACCAGAGCCTGATCGGCCGTACGCAAGCCGAACGTATCGCGCTACAGGAAAACCGCGCCAACGAGACGACCCGCGTCGCACGCGCTGGCGAATAAACGGCGAATCAACATCTCGCCGATTGATTGAATCGATCAATCACTTCGATAAGGATAGCGAATCATGACTCCGCAATCGTCTGAACTCGACACCTGGGACAACACCACGCCTGTGTGGACGCCGTTCCGTCATTGAGCGCCACGAATTGACAAAGCCCGGCAAGTCTACGAGAGATTGCCGGGCCTTTGTCATGCGGCGATAAAACCTATCGCTGCCATGCCTTGACGTTTACCACTGGTAGCCGCCGCCAATGGTCACGCCGGTGTTGCCCTGGCTGCTGGAACTGGCCGCGAGTTTGCCGACCCACTTGTTGTTTTCCGAGACATAGGAGATGCCCAGTGCAGCGCCAGTCTGGCCACCGATATGCGAAGTGCCTGCCGCGACCATGGTCTTGCCGGGTGCGGTCGGTTGTGGCAGACCCGCGATGGCCATTGCCGCAGCCGCCGCGCCGAACGCCTGGCGTTGCACATCGCCGACCTGCTGCTGCACGCCCGCAATCCGCGCGTCCGTATAGCTCTGCGAACTGGATTGCATCGCGTTGAGCTGGTCGACGTTCACGGCGTCCGTGCCAGCGGTACCAGCAGCGACGTTGGTGATCTGACGCTCGTTACCCGCCGAACCCACCGATACCGTGTTGTCGCGATCCGCGACCGAGTTCGCGCCCAACGCGACCGAGTTCGCACCGCTCGCGACAGCGTTCGGACCAACCGCCGTGGCGTGCGCCCCGCTGGCAACAGCGGCTTCCGTGGCGCGATCGCCATTGGCAGCGACGAACGGATTCGATGCGCTGGCCGCTTCTTGCGAGATCGCGGAAATGGCGTCGTTCATCTGGCCGACGTTGACTGCATCAGTATCGGCCGTGCCAGCTGCTACGTTATGCAGCGCGACCGGCGAGGACGCGCCTGCGCCACCGAGGGTCACCGAATCGTGTGCCGACGAGTCGTAAGACACCGCATCGGCCGCTGAGGCCTGCAGGCTCTTGATTGCATCGCTATTTGCCGCGGTGCGGCCATCGAGGTTCGAGAGCGCGGCACCGGCATTGTTGAAGGTCTGGCCGCCAATCGCATATTGCGGTGCAGAAATGGAGCCGTCCGCGTTGACAGTCGATCCACCACCCAACGCACTGGCGGTCGAACTGGCGAGGCCGAACAGTTGAGAACCGTTTACCGCTTGTTTGCTTGCCGCATTAACGATTGCGGGAGCCACGCCGTCAATCGTCACGCCACCGGCGCCGATATCCTGGAACGAAAGATACGATTTGCCGCCCGTCGTCGCGTTCTTGAGCATGAACTGGATCTGGTTGTTGCTCATCACCATCGCGGCGTCACCGCTATCGCCCATTACCGCATAATCGTCGGCGTTGACGTTCGAGAAAATGGTGGTCGGCGACCAGGGGCAGCTAACCGAACTGAGTCCACCAGTGGAATAGTCGGTAAAGGCACTCGCGTCTTTCAGGCAGAGATCGGTGGCGGAAGCCAGCATCGGCACCGCGAGAGTTGTACAGCCAGCGGCTGCGAGCAGGATATGCACGAGACGGCTCGGAGTGAACGTTTTATGGCTTCGGGTCTTTTTCATGGTTACAAGAAGTTCTTGACGGTTTATGACTTTCTTTAGCATTCCTCACATAAAAGAAAACGAATCTTTAATTTCCAGAGGACAGCTATTGGATAAAAAACGTGCGTATAGAGATTCTTCAAGCATCGATGGATCGCTTACCCACCGTCACCTGATATATCCTTAACGCTGACGCCATTTTTTCAAAAGTCCAACCATCTAGATATCGAAATTCTTCGATTCGAACCGGGCACATCAACCGGGCGATAAACCCCGGTTGACGTGCTTACCTGTTGACGAAATCCGGCTCGAAAAACACCCAGCGCACCACGGGAAAACGCGCCTGCAGATCGGCTTCGATCTCGTTGATCGCCTCGACCATGGTGCGGCTGTGCTCGTAGTCGAGCATCTCGCATTGCACCGCCACCATCACTTCCTTGCCCCATTGCAGGGTAATCAGACTGATGATGCTTTGAATCTCAGGCCGTGCGCGCAGATACGTTTCGATGTCGCGGCGCATTTCCGGACTTGCCGATTCCCCCACGATCATCGACTTCACTTCGCGCGCGATGAACCAGGCGATCAACATCAGCAGCACGCCAATCGCAATCGAGCCGCACGCGTCCCACACGGGATTGCCCGTGATGACCGTAAGCAGCACCGCCGCAAACGCGATCGCAAGACCCGCCAGCGCGGCAATATCTTCGCCCGCCACCACCAGCAGATCGGAATCGCGCGTCTCACGCGCCCAGCGCCACAAGGATTTGGTCGGCGAGCCTTTGCGGATTTCCTTCATCGCGCCGTAAAGCGAAAACGCTTCGAGCACGACTGAAATGCCGAGCACGCCCAGCGCGACATACACGTATTGCAGCGGCTCGCGCAGAATGAGCCGATGCACGCCCTCGTACACCGAGAACGCGCCGCCCACGAAAAACAGCAGCAGCGCCACCAGCAGCGAATAAAAATTGATCGCGCGCCCCGTGCCCATGGGGTGCAGCGGCGTGGGCGCTTCGCGCGACTGGCGCAGGCCGAACAGCAGCAAAAGCTGATTGCCGCAATCGGCGGTGGAGTGAATCGCCTCGGCGAACATCGAACCGGAGCCCGTGAACGCCGCCGCGCCGAACTTGCAGACCGCGATCCCGGCATTGGCGGCCAGCGCGTAAAAAATGGCTTTGGGCGACTCTCCGCTCATACGACCTCGACGCGCACGGGAGCGTCGCCGGATTGGCCGACCATCTCGCCAATCACGCACGCCGATGCGAAACCATCCGCATGAAACAGCGCGAGCACGGCGTCGACCTCTTCCGGCGCGCAGGCGACCAGCAGGCCGCCGGAAGTCTGCGGGTCGGTCAACAGCGTGCGCGCGGTCTCGGGCAGATGCGGCGCGAGCGAGACGGCATCGCCATACGAAGCCCAATTGCGGCCCGACGCGCCGGTGTACACGCCTTGCTCGACGAACGCCTCCACGCCCGGCAGCCACGGCAGACCGGCGTACCGCAGGCGCGCCGTGAGACCCGCACCGCGCGCGATTTCCAGCGTGTGACCGAGCAGACCGAAGCCGGTCACGTCGGTCATCGCGTGCACACCTTCACGTTCGGCGAGCGGCGTGCCTGGCTTGTTGAGCATGGTGGCGGCATCGACCATCGCCTTGTAGCCCTCGGCGTCCAGCAGGTCTTTCTTGAGCGCGGCGGACAGCACGCCCACGCCCAACGGCTTGCCGAGCACCAGCACGTCGCCCGCGCGCGCGCTGGCGTTGCGCTTGACCCGCTCGGGATGCACCACGCCCAGGGCGGCGAGACCATAGATCGGCTCGACCGAGTCGATCGAATGGCCGCCCGCGACGGGAATGCCCGCCGCCGCGCAGACGTCTTCGCCGCCGCGCAGCACCTGCGCGATGACCTCATGCGGCAGCACGTTGATCGGCATGCCGACCAGCGCGAGCGCGAGGATCGGCTTGCCGCCCATCGCGTAGACGTCCGATAGCGCATTGGTCGCGGCGATGCGGCCGAAGTCGTAGGGATCGTCGACGATCGGCATGAAGAAGTCGGTGGTCGCGACGATGGCCTGCTCGTCGTTGAGCTTGTAGACGGCGGCGTCGTCGGCGGTTTCGGTGCCTACCAGCAGGTTCGGGAAAGCGGCCGTGAGCGGCGTGCTGCGCGCGAGCAACGCGGAGAGCACGCCCGGTGCGATCTTGCAGCCGCAACCGCCGCCGTGCGAAAGGCTCGTGAGGCGCGGCGCAGCCGCAGTGGGCTGGGGCGATGCCTGGCGTTCTTGATCGGTCATGTGCGCGTATGCTCCAGAAAAGGCGGAAAAAATCGTCCCCTATTATGGAGCAATCGCAAGGCGGAGCTTGCCAGGGCGGCGCGTCAGTCCGTGCCGGTGGCGTCGCTCGGGGGGCAGGCGGCGCAAACGGCATCGGCCAGCCATTGGGGGTCGTCGTGCGGCAGATCGTGCCCGGCCCACGGATGTTCGCGCTGCACCGCGCCCCACGCGCGTGCGAGCCGGGCCGAGCAGGCCGGATCGACCAGGCGGTCGGCCTGCGAGGACAGCACGAGCGTCGGGCAGCGCGGCACGCCTGTTGCCGTATAACGCGCCGCCGCCAGCAACTGCCGCAAGGCATTGGCGCGGCTCACCGGCGCACTCGCGCGGATCGCGCGCCAGAGGTCGAGATCGGCGCCGAGCGTGTCGAGGCGCGCACACGTGCGGTCATGGATCGCCGTCTCCGCGAAACAGTCGCCGCCGCTTGCGCGCCAATGCCGGGCCGCATACAGCAGCGCGGGCCACGCGCCGGGCCGCAGACGCTCGTAGAAGCGGCTATAGGGCCGCATGCTCGTGTTGATGAGCACGAGTTGCGCGATCTCGTCGGGATAGCGCTGCGCCCACGCGGTCGCGACCATGCCGCCCAGCGACATCGCCAGCACCTTGTAGGGCGCGCGCGCCGCGAGGCGCTGCACTTCGGCGCGCACGGCATCCACGTAATCTTCGACAGCCAACGGCGAGCGCTCGTGAGCGAGCGTGCCGTTGCCCGGCAGATCGACCGCCAGCACCGGGCCGCAGCGCTCAGCCAGCAGCGGCGCAAACGCGCCCCAGTGGCGAGACTCGCGCGTGAGGCCGCGCAAGAGGATCCAGGGCGCGCTCATGAGCCGGGCGCGCGCGAGTTCTGATACCAATGGCCGATCGCGCTTTGCAGCACCTGCTGGCGCGCTACGCCCTCGGGCAGCCAGCGCGCCGAAGAAAACGCCGCGCGCGTGAGGAACTCGAACAGGTTCGCGTGGCGGCGCAGAACGCGCGCGGTGCGATGCTGCATCACGGGATTGAACATGCCCTGACGCGAAAACAGCTGCCGCGGATTCTTCTTGATCCACAGCCAGGAGCCGAGTTCGAGCGTGAGCGGCAGAAACACATTGTCCGGCGGCGCGCGGTCGTAGGCGCAATCCCAGAGATCGCCGTGCAGCAGATATTGATGGCTCTGCGGCTCGAAAGCGTAACCGTGGTGCGGATGCGCCCGCTCGAACATGGTCTTGAGCACGTACATCTCCGGCAGATGGCGCATGAGTTGGCGCGTGCGTGCGTAGGGAAACCAGATACTGTCGCGCCAGCCATAGCCCGAGTGGCAATCGAGCGCGAACGCGAGCGGCCGATGCGCGAGTTCTTCGTCGACGATCTTGAGCAGCGCGCTCGCCTCGCACTCCATCGCCGCGCCGCGCCGCCCGCGATACCACGGCAGCCACGAGCCGACCCGCTGGCCGCCGGCGAGAAACGGCACGCGTTCATCGGCGTCCTGCGGGGCGTTGCGCATGAGATCGACGCCGTTCGGATTGGCGCGGGTAGCAAGCCACATGCCGCCTGGGTTGACGATGGGCATCATCACGAGCCGTACCGATTCGAGCTGGCGCATGAGCAGCTCGTCCCAGGCGAGACGCCCCACCAGAGCGCGCATGTAATCGAGCACGAGTTGCGAGCCGATACGCTCAAGGCCGTGAATGCCGCCGAAGAAACCAATAGCGGGCGCGGCCGGATCGCGCGAGCCCACCGACGCCACATAAAGCGAGAATGACCGGCCGCGCACTTCGACCTCGCCAGCGCTGCGAATGTCGAACCAGCGCGCGCCGGCATCGAGGAGCGTTTTCAGGTCCTCGTATTCCGCGAAGCTGTCGGGTAGGAAGCTATACATAACGCAATATATGTACGGGAGAACTGGCTGAAAGCCTTACCCGGCGTGGGCACGCACGCAGTCTGCCTTATGTTTGTTGCCGTTGCGCGCACAATGATGTGGCGCCACTTATTAGTTGTCGGTGATCTGCCGAACGGTGTCGGGAAGGTTTAATGTCCATGTGCGCTTCCACCGCAGTGAGCGCTCACGGACACTCACTGTAAGCGGCACGACAACAAATCGCCTTGGGCACATCCTTGCGCGGTCGGTTTAGCCTGATGATGCTAGACCGCGCGCGCTACGGCTCAGTGGCATACGCGCTCAGCCGTCGGTGATCTCATCGCTCTCACTTGCAAGCGCGAATCTGGAGAAAGAACCGAGCCCGTTGGGCAGCATAGTTCCGTCTCGGACTCCCTGCCACGCCGTCCGATGCTCAAGACGCTCTTACGAGTCACGAATGCGGGAGCGGTATAGTCTCTTATGCTTGTGCTTGCGCTCTAGCACGCCAACTCAAACCTTTGCGAGGTCATCTCTTGATTGCAGCCGACTTGCTGAGAGAGTCACGAGATCCAAATGCTTGGAGAAAGCATGCACGCGCGTTGCGCCGTTCTGGCGATGTCGTTTGGGATGATTGCGCTGACGCGCAAATGAGTTTCTGAGAGTGCTGCTGGAGGCGATCGACGAATCACGGACCGCGGCGTCGAGCTGGAATTGGACGCCGTTGCGGAAGTCTTCGAGACGTCTAAGCTTCTATATGGACTTGCCCTCGAGACTGCATTGAAAGGCTGGATAGTGGAGCACTACCCCTCCAAGATCGAGGTGCGCGTTGCCATGGATGGGGCTGGTCAAGCCACGCAAGCCGAGCTAAGGACTGTAGGCGTGCCGATTTCGAGCGGTCACAACTTGTTGGCCCTCGCAGAAGCAGCAGACCTTTTCGGCGAGAGATTTCAAACCGTTCTCGTGACCGATCACGACCGCCGTGCAGTGCGAAATATTTGCCGGGACCTAGATGCTATGAGGGAGGGTTGCGTCAGACGCGTCCATTTGCGTGTTCCTTCGGAGAAAACGAGTGTGCAAATCCCGGTTCACTCCAGTCGGGCTTATTGCCGCTGCCATCCCTCATAGCATCTAGCCTCGATAGCAAATCATCATAGGAAAAGTGACCTGCTCCCGCTCGGATTTTGCCGAGGCTAAGTTGGATCGCGTACTGAGAGGTCCAACTCTCAGTTACCCGTTGCGCACCTGCATATGAAAGCGGCGCCATGTCAGTGCCGGACATCAGCACCAGAGCCAAGCCTACGCCGGACGGTAACCGTTGAAAGCGCTACGCGCCGAACTCGGCTGCTCCAATGCTCTTTTGGCCGACGCTCGAGCTCGTGAAGTCGCCGCCGTTTTCGCGCGACTCCGCGACGGGAAAGAAGTGGTCGGGAAAAGGCGCGCGTCCGAAGTGGCTAGTTGGCAAATGCCTCGACGAATACGCGATCGACGCGCCGCAGCCACAGGCCTGATGGCCTAGCGAGGACTGACGCGCGATCCTTAAGCTCCAAAAGGCGACGCGCGAGCAAACCTTCTATAGTAAAGGCCCCACCTGATCGCGACAGTTTGCGCCCATTGCGGCCCGGTTGAATATCCGTCGTGGCAATATTGCTCGCCCCCTCCGGTACAAGCGCCAAACTACGCACCTGAGGTGCGGATAACCGACACATAATCGCCTTCTTTCGAGCAGACTGCCGGTCTCGTCCGGATCAGTTACGGCTGCCACAATAGGCGGTCGTCGGCCAGTCGCAGCGATTCAACTCCTCAGTGTGATTCGTCGACAACCCGCAGACGCTTTTCGCCGTTCCGATAGACCCTCATCAAGGAACGTAAGTGTCAAAAATGGCTATGCCATTTCCTCACCCAGCTATTCTGCTGCCTCAGACGAACCTTCGCTTCGTGCATCCCGCCTCAATGACTGTGGAGATACACCGAAACCGCGAACAAAAACCTCCCGAAGATGTCGCCTGTCGCGAAATCCCGTTTCCCGAGCGATCGTCTCCAACGAATGGCGCCCACGCTCAACCATGTTCCTTGCGACCTCGAGGCGAAGTCGCTCGATGGCTTTTGCGGGAGATTCGCCCGTCTCGGCGAGGAAAATTCGGCCGAACTGGCGAGGGCTCAAGTGCGCGGCCTTTGCCAGATCGTCGACACGCAAGGGCTTTGACAGATTTACACGTGCGTACTCCAGCGCCAACTGAATTCTGTCCGATTTCGGTGCAAGCGCCAGCATTTCAGAATGCTGCGACTGGCCACCGGATCGACGATGGTGCATGACAAGCGCACGTGCGACCGAATTGGCAAAATCCGGCCCCTGATCCTTCTCCACCATCCCTAGCGCAAGATCCATCGCCGCGGTCAGCCCAGCTGAGGTCCATATCGGGCCATCGACGATGAAGATCCGGTCAGCCTCAACTTCAGCTTCAGGCCAGCGCTCCTGCATCGCAGTTGCAAAAGCCCAGTGGGTCGTCGCGCGCCGTCCGTCGAGAAGACCAGCCTCTCCAAGGACGAATCCACCGGTGCATAGGCCTGCCGTGCGTCGCGACCGCGCTGAGGCTTCTTGGACGAATCGCAGTTCTTCAGGCGCGGTGGCTCGTCCGATCGGATTGACGATTCCGCTGACCATCCACGTGTCCGCCATCGCGGCAGAGTCCGCTGGTTGAGTAATTACGGAAACACCAAGCGATGCCTTGGTTTCACCACCTGCAAGTGAATAATTTGTGACGCTATAAATCTGTTCTCGCGCCACTACGTTAGCAATCTCGAAAACAGTTTGTGTCCCGATGGCCATAACCTGGAAGCCATCCGTTAAAAAATAACCAATTCGATGCATCACTGTCACCGCGCCATGACCGAAAACCTGATTATAAATGTCGTTGGAGAAACAAGTGATTCCCCTGGATCATAGGCTCTTATCGTCGATAGGTTTTCCAACGAGGAATAAGAATGACGGCTTCACGCGGAACTGCGGTGGTAAGCGGCGCATTGTCTGTTATTGGTGCGGCCTATGCGGATTACCTTGCAGCCAACGGTCACGACCTCATCCTGATCGATCGGGATCGCGCGAGTCTGAACGCATTCGCAGAAGAGTTGACCACCCAGACCCGACGCGCAGTTGAAGTCGTAGCCGCGGATCGACGCTCTCCCTCCGATGTCGCATTGATCGTCGAAAAGATCGATCAGGACGCCAGCGTCGTTCTGGTTGTCAGTGTCACAGACGAAGGCGTAGACAACGCATTTTCACCGGCGCAGGCCGATTCGTTGATCAAGTCCGCAGGACTTGAATGTGAAGTTTCCTCCGCCGCAGTCAGGAAATTCGCGTCGAGTGGTGGCTCGGCCAGCCTCTACCGTTCAGCCGTCGTCGTGACCAGCGCAGGTCGAATAAATGGCAGTCCCTTCCCGTTTTAACTCCGCAGAATCGATTGACCAACAAGGTGAATACGGATGAGCACAACTCCCGATGTTGATTCCCCGTCCCTCAGCGCGGTAACACGCTTTGCCGACCTACAGAACCGACGCCTCGCGTATCGACGTTTTGGTAGCGGCAAACCCATCGTACTTTGCGTACGCTTTAGGGGCACGATGGATTCCTGGGATCCACTGTTCCTTGACAGTCTCGCCGCAAAGGGGTTCGAAGTCGTCATTTTTGACTACAGTGGACTTGGACAGTCCACCGGCGATCGTACCTACAACCCCGCTGCACTGGCGCGAGACGCCATCGAATTGATCGGTGCACTTGAGCTTGGTCGCGTAATCATCGGTGGCTGGTCTATCGGTGGCATAGCTGCGCAAATTGTATTGGCGCAAGCTCCACAAATTGTGAGTCACGCGGTGCTTATCGCGACCACACCACCCGGGCCGCTGGTGAAAGCAGGTGAGCCATTGTTCTACACGCTGGCAAAACGCGAGAACGACTTCGAAGACTTCGTCAGCCTTTTCTTCGAACCCACTTCAACGGAAAGCCGCGCGGCTGCAGAAGAGGCCTCACTACGTCTCGCCGCCCGCACGTCCGACGTCAGTCCTGAAGTGCCCTATACCTGGGCCGGTGACCAACTCGGTGAAGGCCCCAGAAATCCAGCTTTCCCAGCACCGCAGGTCCTGCAAGCGCTGCTCGCCGCTTCGATCCCAATTATTCATATTGGCGGAGATCACGACATTGTATTTCCAGTTGAGAACTGGTACGCCTTGAACGGCCAGCTACCCAGTCTCCACCTGGTCACATTCCCCCGGTCAGGACACGGCCCGCAACTCCAGTTCCCGCAGGCCTCTGCAGCCCATATCGCAGCATTTTTAGCGTAGTTGCTAAAGCTCTCCCGCTGATGCGGAATACGGTTTAGACAGCTCCTAAGCGACAATATTCTTGAATATTCTCAACAGCGAGTCTTTCTGGCATCAAGTAAGGATTACTAATGGACAATCTTATCGACAAGGCCATCGAGGCTGCCGGCGGTCTTGAACGATTTCGTAGCTTTCGCCGCGTGTCCGCGCAGCTTCATCACAGCGGGGCGCTGTGGAAACTCAAACAGTGCGAAAACGTGTTGACGCACTCGCGCGTCACCGTCGACCTTCACGAGCAACGAGTGTCACACGGGCCGTTCGCACCTTCGTCGGATCATTCGATCTATACGCCCTCGCTCGTTGAGATTCAACGAACCGACGGTTCGATCGTCGAGACTCTCGATCATCCGCGGGCGTCGTTCGAAGGATACGAGATGGAAACGCCCTGGTCTAATGCGCAGCTCGCGTATTTCGCGGGCTACACCATGTGGACGTATCTGACGTCTCCATTCCTGTTGCGCTATCCCGGCGTAGCGGCGCAGGAGATTGATCCCTGGGTTGTCGATGGCCTGCCGTGGCGACGCCTCCGGGTCGAATTCGCACCGAACATCGCAACGCACAGCGCCGTGCAAACGCTTTACTTCGATGCAGATGGACTTCTTCGCCGCCACGATTATGAAGTCGATATCCAGGGACGTAATGCCGCCGCACGTTATCTGAGCGATTACGTCACGGTTCAAGGCATACGGATGCCGACGCGTCTGCGTATCTACCCCCGAACTACCGACAACATTGCCCTGCCCGAGCCGTTGATCGTCGGCGTTGATCTATCTGACTTCCGATTTGAGTGAGACCTCAGATGATCCAACCAGCCACGTACCGTGCGGCCGTCGCAGTGGGCTCGGGGAAACTCGAATTTGTAGATCGTCCCGTTCCAGAACCCCGAAACGGACAAGTCCGAATTCGTGTCGAGGCCTGCGGGGTATGCCACTCCGACAGCGCCACCATTGAGCCTGAACGAGCCGCAAGCGCCAGCGCACTGGTGCCCGGCCATGAAGTTGTAGGACGCATCGAAGCACTCGGCGAAGGTGTTGAGGGTTGGTCACTCGGCCAACGAGTCGGAGTGGGCTTCCTTGCTGGCGAAGACCGGACGTGTCCATCGTGCCGACAAGGCGACATCGTAAACTGCGAGAAGCCGGTCATCACCGGTATGACCGTCGACGGCGGCTACGCTGAAATCATGATCGCCGAGGCGCGCGGACTCGTTCGCGTGCCTGACGACCTCGAGGCCGCAGAAGCCGCGCCGCTGCTCTGCGCAGGTCTGACCACCTTCAACGCGCTTCGAAACGCTGGGGCGCGGGCGGGAGACGTCGTTGCTGTCCATGGCCTTGGTGGCCTCGGTCACCTTGCGGTTCAGTTTGCCAACACTATGGGCTTTTATACCGTCGCGATTGCGCGTGGTGCAGACAAGGAACCGCTGGCGCGCGACCTTGGCGCACATCGGTACATCGACGCCAAGGCCGAAAACGTCGCTGAGGTTCTGCGTAGCCTCGGCGGCGCAAAGGTCATCCTCGCTACCGCACCGACCGGTCCTGGCATGTCGGAGATGGTGCCTGGGCTTTCCCCTCGCGGGAAGCTCGTCGTCGTTGCGATCTCCAGCGAACCCATCACGGTGAACGCAATAGATCTCGTGTTCGGTGGCCGCTCGGTAGTTGGCGCACTGACCGGCACCGTCGCAGACAACGAGCAGACGCTAGCTTTCGCGCAACAGCGGAACATCCGTCCGAAGATCGAGACATTTCCGCTGGACCAGGCGCAATCAGCCTATGACCGCATGATGCGCGGCGACGTTCGCTTCCGCGCGGTCCTTGTAATGAAACCAGCACACTGAGGAACCTCGCATGAATTCTCTCGCGCAAGCAATCATCGATGCCCATGGCGGACTCACGCAATGGCGCAAATTCACGAAAATTCGTGCCGACCTCACGCAAGGCGGTGCGTTGTGGGCACTGAAAGGTAAAAGTGGAATTCTCGATCAGACGACAGTCACCGTCGCGACCGATCGCCAATGGGCATCGCACTCGCCCTTCGGCACGCTTGCGGCCCGCACGGAATTCACAGGCGACACGATTTCGCTGCTCGACGATTCGCAGAACATCGTCGAAACAACTGACGAGCCGCGCTCGTCCTTTGCTGGCCACGCGCTCGAAACACCCTGGACCCCACTGCAACTCGCATTTTTTGCCGGATGCGCAATGTGGACGTATCTGAACACGCCGTTCGTCCTCGCATGGCCAGGCGTCGAATGTGAAGACGCGGGCGAGTGGAAGGAGCAGGATGAAGTCTGGCGCAAGGTGGTCGTGCGCTACCCCGATTCGCTCGAGGTATTCAGTAAAGTTCAGGCGATCTATGTCGACGCTGATCACGTTGTCCGACGCCTCGACTATGACGTGGAAATTGCAGGGAACACTCCCGGCGCGCACTACGTAAGCGACTACACCACGATTTCTGGAATCCGCATCCCGACCAAGCGGCGCATCTTCCCTCGGCTGCCGGACGGCTCCTCGCTCCCGGAGCCACTGGTTGTATCGATCGACCTGAGCAATATCAGCCTCACCTAAAAACTTGACGGGGCGCGGCCTGCGCCCCGGAGGAATGCCCGTGAATACCAATCGCTCATCCGGCGTCGAAACTCAATTCGTCGAAGTGTCTGGTGTCCGTTACGCCATGCGCCGTTTCGGCAACAGCAACGGCGGCCTGCCGCTGCTCTGTCTGCAACACTTCACCGGCACGCTTGACAACTGGGATCCAGAAATCGTCGACGCGCTTGCCGAAGATCGAGAAATCATCCTCTTCGAAAACGCTGGGGTTGGCCGTTCTACTGGAACGGTTCCAGGAACGATTGCCGAAATGGCCGCGCACGCAATGAAGTTCATTGATGCGATCGGGGTGCCCAAGCTTCACATCCTCGGCTTTTCATTAGGTGGTTTCCTGGCTCAGGAGATTGCAATCGAGATGCCGGACCGCGTATCACGCATCATTCTGTCTGGTACCGCACCCGAAGGCGGTGAGGGAGCGGGCATGGATCGGCCCGAACTCGTCGCGATCTACACCGATAGCAACATGCCGATGAGTGAGAAACTCAAGCGTCTGTTTTTCCCCTCTACTGCAGACGGTGAGGCAGCGGCGTCCGCCTTTGTCAGTCGCCTTGACACCCGCAGCGCAGAGCGCGACCTACCGGCAGGCCCAGAAGTAGCCGGAACACAACTACAGGCCATGATCGCGTGGGCAAACTGGAAGGGCGATGTCAGTGGGAAGCTGGCGAAGATCGGCCATCCCGTACTTGTCACCAATGGCGACAACGACATCATGATCCCAACGCACAACAGCTTTACTCTCGGAAAGAATCTGCCGAACGCGACGCTTATTGTGTATCCAAACTCGGGCCATGGCGCCTTGTTCCAATACGCATCGGCCTATACCGCGCACGTACGTGAATTCCTGCGTGGCGAGTAAAGCTTGCTAGTCCCACCTCAATCATCAAGGAATGCTATATGAAAGCCGTCGTCTACGCGCAGGCAGGCCTGCCTATCGATGATCCGCAGGCGCTGTACGAAGTGGATTTGCCAAAGCCCGAACCGGGTCCCCGCGACCTTCTCGTAAAAATCGAAGCGATCTCCGTAAACCCGGTAGACAGCAAACTGCGCCAAGGCATGCAGCCGCCTGGCGCGCGTATTCTCGGATGGGACGCAGCAGGAACCGTGGAGTCCGTTGGAGCGGAGGTTAAGGGATTCAAGCCTGGCGATGCGGTCTGGTATGCCGGCGATATCACTCGCCCGGGAAGCTATGCAGAATTTGGGCTCGTGGATGAACGCATCGCTGGGCATCGCCCCACCAGCATTTCTGCTGCGCAAGCCGCCGCGTTGCCCCTGACAGCCATTACGGCATGGGAATTGTTGTTCGAGCGCCTCAAGGTTGCGGAGCAAGGCGGACAAGGTGAAAGCCTGCTCGTCATCGGCGCAGGCGGCGGCGTGGGTTCGATCCTCGTACAGCTGGCGAGCAAGTTGACCGGACTCACTGTGATTGGTACCGCATCGAGAGCAGCCTCCCAGTCCTGGGTACGTGAACTCGGAGCCAATCATGTCATCGATCACACGAAGCCACTGCGTGCGCAGCTGGAAGAGTTCGGGATCAAGCAAGTCGATCACGTCATCAGCCTGACGCATACGGACTCGTACTACGAGCAGATTGTGGATTTGCTCAAGCCGCAAGGCCAACTCGCGCTGATCGATGATCCCTCTACGCTTGATGCGATGCCGCTCAAGCGCAAGTCGATCTCGCTTCACTGGGAGTTCATGTTCACCCGGTCTATGTACCGGACTGCTGACATGAGCAAGCAGCATCTCCTGCTTGATCGTGTTGCCGCTCTCATCGACGAGGGAACGCTTAAGTCGACGGTAGGAGAACACATCGGAATCATCAACGCGACCAATCTGCGAAAGGCACACGCGCAGATCGAGAGCAACAAGGCCGTCGGCAAGATCGTTCTGGAAGGCTTTTGACGGAACGGGAGTAAATTCCTTCGTCCATTCCGGACCCGATCACGTCGCTGTCTCTCACTAGTTCTGCATACGGATCGCGGCTCGCGAGTGGCGCCTAACCATCACCACACGCGAGCCGCGGTTTCCGTGTCGACTAACCAACGATTTCATCTACGAATCAGGATTATCAATGCAACCTCCGAGCGATGCCGATGATCGTTCCGGCGAACTGCCCGCTCCAGCGACACAACGCTCCGTCAGTTCGTCACGTCGAGAGCAGATGTATCCGAAGCTCTCCGACGACGAAGTTTCCCGCATCGCGCGGTTTGGAGAAGTCCGGGTATGGCCGGACGGTTCGCTCTTGTTCAAGATTGGCGATCCGGGATTCGGGATGTACGTCGTACTCGCTGGCGAGATTCGCGTGACGCGCCGGGATGCTTTCGATCGCGCGATTGTCATCAACGAACAGGGGCCTGGCAATTTCGTCGGTGAAGCCGGACAGCTTTCCGGGAGCCGATGTCTCGTGGATGGTCACGCAATTGGCGAGGTCCGCGCCATACATCTGCAGCCTGCGCAGCTACGCTCGCTACTCATTGCTGAGGCAGAACTCGGCGAGCGTATCATGCGAGCCCTGATCCTCAGACGCGTAGGCCTCATCGAAAGTGGCAGTGGAATCGTTCTCGTAACTGATGAGCCGACGCAGAAACTAAATGCGCTGCAAGGCTTTCTCTCTCGCAACAATATTCCCCATACGGTAGTCAATGCCGACGTGGATGGGGAGGTATCGCAGTTCCTTCAGAAGTGGTCTCATCATCGCGCCGAATACCCGATCGTTCTTAGTCCAGATGGCGTCATTCTCCACGCTCCCACGGAAGCACAACTTGCGGAAGCCCTGGGGTGGCTGCCCGAGTTCGGAACGGACGAAGTTTTTGACGTCGCTATAGTCGGCGCCGGGCCCGCTGGTCTGGCAACCGCCGTTTATGCCGCCTCCGAAGGACTTCGCGTAGTCGTGCTTGATCCGCAAGCTCCGGGCGGACAGGCCGGCGCAAGCGCGCGCATAGAAAACTTCTTCGGATTTCCGACAGGCATTTCGGGGCACGCACTCACGGCACGAGCTTTCGTTCAGGCGCAAAAATTTGGTGCGCGCTTCGCGATCCCTTTAGCGGTTACATCTCTCGACTGCGCTTCATCGCCGTTTCATTTGCAACTCGCAAACAAGACGGCCGTCAGAGCGCGCAGCGTGGTCATCGCATCTGGCGCTGCATACCGCAGACCGGATATCGACGGGCTCGCACGCTTTGAAGGTCGAGGCGCATATTATTGGGCGTCTCCAGTTGAGGCTAAGATATGTACTGGACAGGACGTCATCCTCGTCGGTGGAGGTAATTCGGCCGGTCAAGCGGCTGTCTATCTTGCCTCACATGCGCGGCGCGTTGTTATGCTTGTTCGCGGGCCCAACCTGAACGCCAGCATGTCGCAGTATCTGATTGAACGCATTGCTACGCTCAAGAACATTGAGGTTCATTACAACGCGACCATCACCGCCCTTCACGGGTCCGCAAATCTCGAAACTGTTGAAATTCTCGAGAAATCCGGTCGGACGACACGTGAGATAGGACATGTATTCCTTTTCATCGGCGCCCAACCAAACACCGCATGGCTTACTGGATGCGGCGTAGCGGTCGACCCGGGCGGTTTCGTTTTGACCGGGACAGCGGCCTCCGCCGGTTCCTCTGAGCACGAAACCAGCGTCGCAGGCATATTTTGCGCAGGCGACGTGCGTCGTGGCTCCGCGAAACGCGTAGCAGCGGCCGTTGGCGATGGAGCCTCAGTAGTTGCGCAAATTCACCAATATCTCGAACGTCAGATCCCATCTCTCTGACAATCAGACTGCCGCTAACTGCAGCGTCGAAACGTCGATCATTTGCAGCCGACCTTCGACCAACTGGCTTCGCGAGGGCTACGGAGCCGTTGAACGGCCCGATAAGGCAAACCTTCTGCCTTATCGGGCTCGTGACGTGGTCACTCCACGATCCTTCAGCAGAGAGGGCGCGCCAATCGTGCCGTCGCGAACAGTCTCCGGTACGGGAACCACGCAGCGCTCCCCTCGACTTCAGGCATGAGGTAGACGAAGGCGATAGAGCTCGATGGGCATCTTCATTGTGGACGTTCCGTGGTTAAACGCCGGTGCGCCATCGATTTGCGGTACAGGGAGGAATATGTTGCCCTGTCCATCGATAAAAGGCGCGTCGACCCAGCGCAACCGGCTATCCCGAATCACCGTTGAAATAGATCCGTCCGGTGCTCGGCGCATCAATGAATTATCGGCGAGCGGAGTGTAATAGAGACTACCGTCTGCGTCCATTGCAGTGCCCCCGACCGGTGGCATATCGGCAAACCATGGCGTCACGTGCTCCGCAAGTGTCCGTTCACCGAGCGATTCGTCATCGAGATATCTCGTCTCTATCTGGGACATCGGCCCCGAAAGTGGCCCAAAGTACAGCACTCTGCCGTCGGGACTCAGTTCTAGCGGATCAGCGTTGACCTTCAGTGGCTTCCCATCTGCGCCCGCAAGTACCTTGCCATTAACAACGATCTTGTCATCCGGTCTTGCGTGGGTGAACACCGCGTTGTCGAAATGCCGGCGTACCGAGCCGTCTTCGAGGTTCAGCACAAGCAACGCCCCCTCACCGGCATCCGTGAGATAGGCATGCGTCCCGTTGATACGGACATCGTCAACGTAGGTGTGAGTGCGGAGCGCACCCTCAGGCAGTATGTAGACTCGTTTGATCGCGTCGGTACGTGGATCGATTCGTACGATCTTGGCTCCGTTCTCGATCGGACTGCCGCCGAAATCCGGCGAACCGGTATCAACGATCCACAAATCTCCATTGGCGTCTGCGTGGATCGCATTAACGCTGACGAAACATCTGGATGCATCCGAGCCCGGTTTCCAGTCGTTCCACGATGCATCCGGAAACGGCGTCAACTCGCCGCGCTCCCCTGCAATAGCAACCGCGGGCCCCACACTCCCCGTCCAGCGGGGTGAACTCACGATGACCCGATTTCGTGAGTCGACAACCACTGCATTCCACGGCATTTTCTCGCTTGACCGAATACTGACAAGCTGCGCCACCGAAGCTTTATTGTGGGCCCCCGTCGAACCATCATCCGCAATTGCTACCTGTGTCGCGAAACCGGCCATCGCCGCCACGATCGCGAGCACCGGTCGTTTTCTTTGCCACATTTTCCTCTCCTTTTCCAGGCTCAATAGGCTGCACGCGCTAACAATCCAGCACACCTATTGAAGAATTCTGCTGCACCAAGTGATCTGCGAAAAAGTGTCCACGACAATATTCAGAATCAAAGAAACTTTGAAAATCCCTCGATATCAACGTACGCCTGAGAACGCTCGATAGCGCTGTGTTTGGGAGGAAGACGCACGACAACAGCCTCAACGCAACCGGGGCTGAGATGCACATGTCGATAGATCGTGCACGTCAGCCCCGGGGATGCCCGCTCCAGCGAACTCAGTCAAGCGTGGCGAAGAGTAGATTCAGCCCTTCCGCAAGCAGAGGGTGAGCGATAATAGCGTCACGTACTGCGGTGTACGGCAGCTCTCCGAGCATGGCCATCTGGACCACCGACGTGACTTCACCCGCCCCGGAGCCAACCATCGTAAAGCCAAGGATGCGGCCGGAATCGGGAGCCACGAGCGCCTTCATGAATCCACGCGTCGTGCCATTGGTGCGGGCGCGGGGAACCGCCATCATCGGCAAACGCGCCACCCGCACAGTGATTCCGAGCGCTTTGGCGTCCGATTCGTTGATGCCCACGCGCCCTAGTTCCGGCTCCGTGAAAAGAGCGTAAGGCACGATGCGCGACGCCGTGCTAGAGGAGCGCCCTTCGATACGGGCCTTGAGCACGCGATAGTCATCAAATGAAGCGTGCGTGAACATGGGCGATCCAGCTACCTCGCCAATAGCCCACGTATTCGCTGCGGTCGTCGCAAGCGTATCGTCGACCTTGATGTAGCCACGCTCGTCCAGATCTACTCCAGCGAGATCCAGCCCAAGCTCGTTGGTCACCGGTTGCCGACCGGCTGCGACGAGGAGATGGGTGCCCTCGATCGAACTGCCATCATCGAGTTCAACAGTGACCTTCTTGCCGGAATCTCCATCGACGCGGGTGACTGTCGTGGCCAGCGACAGGCGGATACCCGCTTCTTCGAAGGCGCTCTGAATCTCAAGACTGACGTCCTCATCCTCCCTCATGGCGACGCGCGGCATATTGTGGACCAGCGTAACCTGACTGCCGAGACGGCGAAATGCCTGAGCCAGTTCCAGCCCGATATAGCCGCCCCCGAGCACGATGAGATGCTCCGGCAGAATTTCCAGGTTCAGTGCCTCGATATGGGTCATTGGCCGGGAGTCGCGCAAACCTGGAATGTCCGGAATCACCGCGACGGTTCCCGTGTTGATATATACCTCGTCGCCAGAGAACAGTTGTTCGCTACCGTTATCGAGGCGAACGAGAATTCGTCGCGGTGCGACGAACCGCCCTGTTCCCAGCACAAACTCGAGCCCGGACTGCTCAAACGCGCGACGATTGATGCCAATCATGCCGTCGACAACAGCGCGGACGTTCGTATGCACTCGCGTCATGTCCGCATGCAGGTCAGGCTCGCCTGACGTTGAGCGCCAGACCTGCATGTTTCGTGCGTTCTGGATCAGCGTCTTACTGGGAATACACGCGACGTTGATGCATGACCCTCCGATCATGCCCCGCTCGATGAGCGCGACGCGCTTGCCTTTACGAGCCAGATCCATCGCCAGCGACTTGCCACCCTTGCCACCGCCGAGAAATAAGTAGTCGAAATGTTTGATATCAGGCATGTACAGCTCCTCAATGAAGAGCGCGAGCTCCGTACCGTTGACAGGACGCTCGCGCTATCTACCTCGAATGGACCGGGTGTCAGTCGCCCGTCAACGCGCTCCGTACGCCGGCGCCGTAAGCGGGATCAATCTGCTCGAACTGCGCCACAATTCGATCAACGATGTCTTGTGGAACGCCGCTCATCGCTCGTGCGATATTGCTGAAGAGGCGCGAGCGCTGGGCTGCGTCGAACAACCGGAACAACGCTCGAGGTTGACTGTAGTAATCGTCATCTTCGCGATGATCGTAGTGATCAACGGCGCCCGCGGCGAGCGGAGGCTCACCGGCGTCGGGACGTTGAACGAAATCGCCGAAGCGGCTCGGCTCGTAGTTCACGTTGCCGCCGAGATTGCCGTCGGTACGCATCGCGCCGTCACGGTGGTATGAATGGAACGGGCAGCGCGGCGCATTCACGGGAATCTGGTGATGGTTCACGCCGAGACGGTAACGCTGCGTGTCGCCGTACGAGAATAGGCGGCCCTGCAACAGTCGGTCGGGGGAGAAGCTGATGCCAGGCACCACGTTCGCCGGCGTGAATGCAGCCTGCTCCACGTCGGCGAAATAGTTCTCTGGATTGCGGTTCAGCTCGATCGTGCCCACGTCGATCAACGGATAATCCTTGTGCGGCCACACCTTCGTGATGTCGAACGGGTTATACGGTACCTTCGCGGCATCGGCTTCCGGCATCACTTGTACGCGAAAATGCCATTTCGGAAAATTGCCCTTCTCGATTTCGTTGTAAAGATCCCGCTGCGCCGACTCGCGGTCCTGCGCCACCACCTGCGCGGCTTCTGCGTCGGTGTAGTTCTCCACGCCCTGTGCCGATTTGAAATGGAACTTCACATAGAAGCGCTCGTTGTGCACATTGATGAACGAGAACGTGTGCGAACCGAAACCGTGCTGCTGGCGATAGTTCTTCGGGATGCCGCGATCGCTCATAAGGATCGTCACCTGATGTAGCGACTCCGGATGGCGCGACCAGAAGTCCCACGCAGCCACGTTGCTGCGCATGTTGGTGCGCGGATCGCGTTTTTGCGTGTGAATGAAGTCCGGGAACTTCAGTGGATCGCGGACAAAGAACACCGGCGTATTGTTGCCGACAACGTCCCAGTTGCCTTCTTCCGTGTAGAACTTGATCGAGAAGCCCCGCACATCGCGCTCGGCATCGGCAGCGCCGCGCTCTCCAGCAACCGTCGAGAAGCGCATGAAGATCGGCGTCTCTTTGCCCACTTCGCTGAAGACCTTGGCCTTCGTGAATTGCGAAACGTCGTGGGTGATCTTCAGGGTTCCGAATGCTCCCGATCCCTTCGCGTGTACGCGGCGCTCCGGGATGACCTCACGGTCGAAGTGAGCAAGCTTTTCGAGCAGCCATACATCCTGGAGCATCACAGGGCCCCGCGTTCCCGCCGTCTGCGAGTTCTGGTTGTCGACGACCGGAGCGCCGGCACCATTGGTTAGTGTTTTATCCGTCATTTGGTTTCAACTTTGCATTTGTAGGGCCAGCGAGCCAGAATCCCGCTGGTTCGCGCGACTGCGCGCGTTATTCCGTGAAATTGACAGGCGTCCCAAGTCCGAAGCTGATCACATATTCGAGTGCTTTTGGATCGCTGGGTAAATCGAAGTGCCCAACACCAGGGAGCGGCTTCCAGACCACCGTCGGCCACATAGCGGCCACGGCCTCGGATTGGGTGTATGGAATAATTTGATCGTCGGTGCCATGCAGGAGAAGCGCTGGCTGCAACAGTTCCGCGACCTGCCCTTCAAAGCTGATCTCGTCAGGATGGGTTCCTGTCATCGTGAAGAGCTGGTCAAGCCATTGAGCAACCGATGACGCTGGAAGTCCTGCCTTGACTGCGAAACGCCTCGCAAAATGGCCGTAATGCATCGGTGGCGCCAGTGCGGCGATGCGGTCGACCTTAAGTTGCTGTCCCAGCGCATGCACGACACTGGCGCCACCATATGAATGCCCAATTGCGTAAGAAAACGGGCCGACAAGCGCCTGAACCGCGGTGAGCGTAGACGCGGCAAGAGGCAGGCTTAGATGAGCGCCGCTCGAATATCCGTGTCCGGGCAAGTCAGGCATCCAGACTTCGAAACCCGCACTTACAAGAGCGCCTGACAGAGTGTCCAATTCTGCTGCCTGACTTTGCCAACCATGTACAAGCAGCGCCGGCTTGCCCTTGCCGCGGCGATGGACCCGAACCTCAACCTCAGGCCCGTCCAGCCAATCCAGAGGCGCGTGGACCTTAAGTGTGAAGGTGTCGACGTCCGGAGCAACTCTCCCGGGCGACTTGCGTTTCACGGCCATAAAGAGGCGCGCCAGCTCTTCGAGCAGCGCTTGCGACATGCTGCTTCCAGCGAACTCATTGTGACTCACGGCGCCCAATCTCCTCTGCGCGAATGAGATATCCGACGAGACCGTTTGGGGACATTCCCAAACGGACCGGCCCGAAATGGTCGCGACTCACGATGTTCGTGCGTGCTATGTGCATCCGCGGCGTGAGCGCGCCTTACCTGCCCCTCCATTCAAAAGCATGCCGTCCAGTCATCCGCTCCACTTCCATCATGCAGCTCACGGGAGACAACTGGTCGGGGTGAACCGCCCCGGGTTTTGTGGAGGCTCCAACTCTTGAGAGAATGGAGCCATGAACAAGAAGGTAACCAAGTTTTCCCCGGAAGTCCGAGAGCGC
>NZ_JACHBW010000005.1 GCF_014200455.1 Paraburkholderia bannensis
GACCAGGACGTTGATAGGTCAGGTGTGGAAGCGCAGTAATGCGTTAAGCTAACTGATACTAATTGCCCGTAAGGCTTGATCCTATAACAGGTGTGTGTCGGCAGCCGTTAGTGCTTTAGCACTTAGGGATGCCCCACCCTGCGCAGCGCGCAGGGTCTTATGTAGACACATGCGGTTGAGATCACGTGTTGTGCCTGAAACAACACAACCCCAATTCAGCAACACACACTCTTTACGCTTCTTCCCGATTGGCTGTGGCGCCAGATCCCGCAAGGATCCGTAGCGACGCAGCAACCCCTCATGCCTGATGACCATAGCGAGCTGGTCCCACCCCTTCCCATCCCGAACAGGACCGTGAAACAGCTCCACGCCGATGATAGTGCGGATTGCCCGTGTGAAAGTAGGTAATCGTCAGGCTCCTTATGCTGTACGTCCAGAACCCCGGTGTCTCCAAAAGAGAACCGGGGTTCTGGCGTTTACGCGCGTGGAAAATACGCGTCGCGCGCAGTGACGTACCGCGCCGTTTGCATGTGCCGCCAACTCGTACGCAGGAGGCCCGCGCCCTGCATATCTCGCGTGCGCGTCATCACGCCTCGCCTTTTCTAGCGCCGCCGCTTCCCCGTTCTCCAATCACTTCAATTCGTGCGCCCTCACTGCGCGCAACCACCTCGCCGAGCAGGTCGACGCAGGCGCGTTGCGCACCGCTCGTTGGGCGGACGAGATTAGCGCCTCAAGCTTCACGCGCGACTACAACAAACACGCATACGGAGTTTTGCAATGAAATACATCGGCACGCTTCGGGGACTCTGACTGCCTTCATCGCTTACGTCGATGGCGACTACGGCTGCGACGGCGACGACGCTACTGCTCGGGGCTCCGCGCCCGCCACGCCGCCGCTCTACCAGTGGACTGGTTATCGGCCGGAGGTCTACGACTACCTGAAGGGCGATATGGCGCCGCAAGAGCAGCTTGATGCGCTCGAAAAGTCGCTGCAGCAGATCCGCGCGAAGGGCAACACGCCGCCGCCGGGCTTCCACGCGCAAATGGGCTTGCTGTACGCGAACGTTGGCAACGACACGCAGGCCATGCAGGAATTCGATGCCGAGAAACATCTCTTCCCGGAATCGACGACTTACATGGACTTCCTCATGAAGAAGCCGAAACAACCTTAAGCGAGCGTACCGAAATGTCCAGATTCTCTTCCTTCAAGCTCTGGCTGGCCCTGTGCGCGCTCGCCATGCTGGCTGCCTGCGCGCAGCCGGCCAAAACCTCGACTACACGGCGTTCAAGAACGCACGGCCCCGCTCGATTCTCGTGCTGCCGCCCGACAATGAGACGACCGATGTGAACGCATCGAACAGCATGCTTTCGCAGATGACGATGCCGCTGGCCGAAGCCGGTTACTACGTGTTCCCGGTGGCGGTCATGGAGGAGACGTTCAAGCAGAACGGACTCACCACGGCGGGCGATATCCAGCAGACGCCCCCGGCGAAGCTGCGTGAAATTTTCGGCGCCGACGCAGTCGTGTATTCGAAGATCGCGCAATTCGGTACGCAATATCGCGTGCTGGCGAGCGCGACGGTCGTCACGGCATCGGCGAAGCTCGCCGATCTGAAAAACGGCGACGTACTCTGGCAAGGCTCGGCGACGGCCAACAGCGAAGAAGGCAGCAACAATGGCGGCGGCCTGATCGCCATGCTGGTCGTGGCGGCAATCAAGCAGGTCGCGAACTCGCTGACGGACAAGAGTCACGATATTGCTGGCATTACTAGCTATCGCCTGTTGCACGCAGGCCCGCCGACGGGCCTGCTCTATGGTCCGCATTCACCCAGATACGGCTCCGACTAAACGCCGTTCGCGTTTTACCAAACAAAAAGCCCGTCACTTACGTGACGGGCTTTTTCGTTCCAGCTCCAAGGGTGCTTAACGCTCCAGGAACGGACGCAGCTTGTCGGCGCGGCTCGGGTGCATCAGCTTGCGCATCGCCTTGCTTTCGATCTGGCGGATACGCTCGCGCGTCACGTCGAACTGCTTGCCCACTTCTTCGAGCGTGTGATCCGAAGTCGTGTCGATACCGTAACGCATACGCAGCACCTTGGCTTCGCGCGGCGACAGCGCCTTGAGCGCTTCGTCGATCGCGGCACGCATGTTCGCATGGATCGCTGCGTCGGCGGGCGAGCTCGACGACGCATCTTCGATCATGTCGCCAAGCGTTGCATCGCCGTCGTCACCGACCGGGCTTTCGAGCGAAACCGGCTGCTTGGCGATCTTGAGGATGCCGCGCACCTTTTCTTCCGTCATGCCCATGCGAGCGGCCAGATCGGCAGGATGAGCTTCCATGCCGGTCTGCTGCAGGATCTCGCGCGAGATGCGGTTCAGCTTGTTGATCGTTTCGATCATGTGCACCGGCACGCGGATCGTACGCGCCTGGTCGGCGAGCGCACGCGTCACGGCCTGACGCACCCACCACGTCGCGTACGTCGAGAACTTCCAGCCACGGCGGTATTCGAACTTGTCCACCGCCTTCATCAGGCCGATGTTGCCTTCCTGGATCAGGTCGAGGAACTGCATGCCGCGGTTCACGTACTTCTTCGCGATCGAGATCACCAGACGCAGGTTGGCCTTGACCATCTCGCCCTTGGCCTGACGCATCTTCGCTTCGGCAGCGGTCATGCGGCGGTTGATCGCCTTGATCTGCTGCAGCGAGAGCGAAGCGGCGGCTTCGATCTCAGCGAGCTTGCGCTGTTCGGCCTGGATGGCCGGCAGGCTACGCTCGATGGCGGGACCGTACTTGCTGGACGAAGCGGCAGCGCGAACGCCCCATTCGAGATCGGTTTCCTTGCCCGGGAACTGCTCGATGAACGCTTCGCGCGGCATACCGCAGCGGTCGACAACGATCGCCAGCACATTGCGCTCGATCGCGCGGATCGCAGCGACCTGCTCGTGCAGCAGCGTGCACAGACGGTCGATGGTGCGAGCCGTGAAGCGGATCGGTGCGAGTTCCTGCTGGATGTCCGCGCAGATCTGCATTTCGGCGGCCGTTGCGCGAGCATCGGTTTCCGTGGTGCAGGTCATCTGCTCGAACAGCGCACGCACGCGAGCGAAGATCGCCAGGCTGTCGGCCTTGAGCTGTGCGAGCTGGGCTTCGTTGGCCTTGGCGTTGTCCGCGTCGTCGCTGTCTTCGTCGCTGTCGTCCGACTCTTCTTCCGCAGCCTGGGCGTCGATCGTTTCGTCCGCGTCGGCTTCGACCGCTGCTGCTGCTGGCGCCGGCTCCTGCTCTGCGTCGCCGCTGCCGATGCCGTCGACGAGTTCGTCGATGCGCATTTCTTCCGCAGCGACGCGGTCGGCGTCGGCGAGAATCGTCGCGACGATCGACGGGCAAGCCGCGATCGCCTGGATCATTTCCTGGAGGCCGTCTTCGATGCGCTTGGCGACTTCGATTTCGCCTGCGCGCGTGAGCAGCTCGCTCGAACCCATTTCACGCATGTACATGCGGACCGGGTCGGTCGTGCGGCCGAATTCGGAGTCGACGGTCGACAGGGCAACTTCGACTTCCTCGTCGGCTTCGTCGTCGGCTTGCTGGTCTGCGCGTGCTTCGTCGTTCAGGAGCAGCGTGTCGGCGTCCGGCGCCTGCTCGTAGACCTGCACGCCCATGTCGTTGAACGTCGCGACGATGGTTTCCAGCGCGGCCGTCTGCGCGAAGTTGTCGGGAAGGTGGTCGTTGATGTCGGCGTGGGTCAGATAACCACGTTCGCGACCGAGCTTGATCAGCGCGCGCATCTGGTGCTGGCGCTTCTCAAGTTGCGACGAACCGTCCATTTGAGTCGTATCGCCGGTCTTGTCCTTGGATCCGCGGCGTGCGGTGCGGGTAGACGACGAGGCCAGCGCGTCTTCCCGGTCATGGCTAGTCAATACATTCTCCTCGAAAGGAATGCCCGGCGAGGGCAAAAAGGGTCACGCGCCAGCGGCGTGGCGTCCTGGCGATGACGAAATTGCAGGGGAATGGGCGGGGGCGCGTGCCGGCCCGCCGAGCGAGCGCCAAACGCACAAGGGCGTGGCGTCCTGGATTTTCGTGCAATGCAGAAAGATCGCGTATGGTAGTGCGTTACGCCACGTGAGGCAACCCGAATCGTCGCGCGGACGCACGGATCGGCCTTCGCAGGGTCGAAACGAATTGGATACGGGATCTGAATTGCGCCTTCAGGCGCTCCGCCTTCTCTCAAGCGCGAGATTCGACGCAATAACCGGCCAATGGTTCGCACGTTTTCCTTCAGTGGATAAACGGCCAGGCGGTGCCGCAGCAAAATTGCGTCGAAATGGCGCAGGGGCGCACGTGACGCGCTGCAATCGCTCCCCACTACGGCGTCTGCAACGCGACAACCTTCTATTATGAACGTATTTGGCTCCTTCTGCGTTGACTTCAACACAGGCGCCGGAATATTACGAAGGAAATTCTTCATATTGCGGCAATGCATCGGTGATTTCGAACCAGGGCGCCTTCGAGCCGACGAATAGATGGCCCTGCGGGCGGATCGCGGGGGCGTCGACAAGCGTGCCCATCGTCACATGGACCCAGGCGCCCTCGCGCACCACGGAATAAAGCAGCGAGCCGCAGCGCCGGCAATGGACATCATGGGCGGCGGCGACATTGCCGTAGATCGAGACTTCGCTCGCGCCCTTTTCGAGGCGCAGCCGTGCGCGCTCGATTCCGGCGAACGGCTTGAAGGCCGCGCCCGTCGCGCGCCGGCACTGTGAGCAATGGCAGTTGAAGGCGTAACCGAACGCGTCCTCGACCTCGTAGCGCACCGCGCCGCAAAGGCACTGGCCGCGCAACAGCAGACGGGTCTCTTCGATGGGCGTTGAGTGCATGGTGTTCGACGAGGGCGCTCAGAAAGCAAACAAAACGTCACGTACGGCGTGCCGCGACTTCCTCTTCTATATATAGACGCATCCAAGAAAATCGAGGGCAATGCGCATAGGTCCCCGCCGGAAGCGAAAGGTCACCGCTTATGGGAGCTTCCGGCCCGACTCTGGCTGATTTCTATGCAATGTCGGTGCGACAAGGCACACAGGCAAGCCCGTAAAGCGACTAAACCTGCCTTTTTCGCGTCTCTTGAGACCTTCGATGCGAACTCGATCCCAAATCCGGTTACCTCAAGACACTCCCCCGCTCAACCGGCCCGCTCCCGAAGCTCCTTGAGCCCCCTGATCACGACGAGCAGCGCGCGGCCGTGCTCTTCCGAGCCGTCCCATGCATCGACGATGGCATTGCGCAGCAGCTCGTTGTAGGCCGCGGCAGGCCGCGCCGCTGCCTTCATGCCGTAGAAACTGCATAGCTTGTTGAATGACGCGCTGCGCCGCAGCCTGCGCCCATTCGATAGCCGAAGCCGTGAAACGGTCGGTTGGCTGACCCCGGAAAGCCGCGCGATTTCGCTGGACGAGCGAGTGTCCGCCGCTAGCCGGCGCAACAGTTCCTGCACGGGGAAATGAGTGTCTGGGACTTCCATGTCATGCATTATATCTATACAGTAGCACTTATTGAATTGCTTGCCGCATAGGCAGGCACGGCGCATTTCGAGGAAGTCGATGGCACTGAAGCACCTACCGTCCACGTTCTGCTGGTCGAGGATCGGATCCGAAACGGGAGAGGATCTCCCGACGATCGTCCTGCGCAAGGAGTGGGAGCGTCGTCTGGGCGCGGGACGTTTTCTGTGGGGCATCAATCAGTCGCTCGGTAACAGCGCGCAGATCGCCGCGCTGCGCACGGGTTCGCTGCTCGCGCTGTTTTCGCCGGCGGCCAGCCGTGCGCGGATGGCCGATGTCCGGCGCGAAGACGCGTTCGTGTGGAACGCCTGGATGGATGCGAGCGGTCAGGTGCGCCAGTTGCCGCAGCATGCGTTCGTGACCAGCCGCACTCGCTTGCCGTCCGGCAAACTGCGTGACCATCACTACGCGCTGGTCTGCGCGTCGCCCACGGAACTCACGCTCGGCAGCAGCCTGCGCGTGCAGCCGGAGCGTCTGCGCAGCGTGAGCACGGCGAAGGCGCCGTGCGCCTCGCAAGGCACGGTGGTGGTGGATCGTGTGGATCGCCCGGGACACACGCCGCGCGCGGGCGTGGAGTTTGGCGCGAAGGGCTATCCGGTGGCGTTCGGCGTGGAACTGGAAGCGCCGTACTTCGTGAAACTGGTGCAGCCCACGCGCGTGAAGGCGCGCGATATGGCGAAACTGCACGAAGCGGTGCGCAACGCCGATTTCGACGCCTATGTCGAACTCACGAAGCGTCTGCGCAGCGAGGCGCTGGCGCAGCAAACGCGCGGCGTGACGAGCGATCTATTCGATCTGGTGGCGAAGGCGCGCGAATTGAGCGCCGCGTTTCAGGCGGAGAGCGAGGCGCAAGGCCCTGATCCGCTGCGCCGTGGTATCGAGCCGCAAATCATGCCGAGCTGCGGCGAGACGCACGAACTGTTTGCGCGCGACCTCTTCGATATGGCGGCTGACGAGCGCCCCGTCAGGTCCGCGCGACAATCAGCCAACCCGCAAGGTGATCCTCTACGTGCCGGCCGCCCGCGCGCGGCGTCACGCGAAGCGGACTGGACGCAACTGACGATGGAACTGGCTCAAGGCGATCTCTGGCCGCATCCTCAAAAACGCGCTCGCCCGACGTTTTCCTGAAAGTGAGCCAGGCCGCCCGTCGGCCTACTTCTGCGGCTCGACCTTGAGCCCCAGCGCCGCCGCCACCAGCGGCCAGCGCCCGGCGGCCTCCAGCCAGGCGTCCTGAGCCTGGACGTCGTAGTAGCGCTCGGCGTCGACGCCATCGACCAGACGTGCAAGCGCGTCGATATCGCCCGGCAGCAGCGGGCTGCGCCGCGTGCGTCCCGCGTTCCCCCAGAGTTTCAGCGCCATTTACTTGCCCTCCACCCAGACGCCGTCCGGCGTGTGGATCACATAGCCGGTTGGCGTGGTCATCGTCACGGTGCCCTCGTTCTCGCCCACCATGCGCGTCTGCGGCAGGTTCTGCGCGTACTGCGCGAGCGGTTGCGCACCCACTGCGAACGGGCTCTTCGCCACCAAATTCGCCAGCAGTTGCGCGAGCGCCAGATAGCTCGTCGGCTGATCGATCGTGACCGGGCCGCCTGCGTGCTCGGAGCCGGCAGGCAGACCCACGACCTTCACGCCCACCGGCACGTGGACGATATGCGGCGTCGGGATCTCGCGCATGCCGGCGATCTGGTTCTCTTCGCCGCGCAGCGCCGCGCCGTGCTCGGGCACGAACACGATCACCGCCTTGCGCCCGGACTGCGCGACCAGATCGATCAACTTGTCGACATCGCCGAGCAGCGTCTGCAGGCGGATCGGATACGACTCCAGGCTCGTCATCTTCGTGTTGGGCAGACGGTTGCCGTCGTGCATCGACACCGTGTTGTAGTAGAGCGCCGCCGGGCCGCCGCCCGCCGCGATGCGCTGCTTGTACCAGCGCGCGATCACGTCGTAGTCGTCGACCAGATTCGAGTTGTCGAACTCCTTCATGAACACCGGCAGACCGTCGTTGGACGGGATCGTCACGCCCGGCACGCCAATTTCCTTGAGCACGGTGCCGCGGAAGTCGTCGAAGCGGCCGTTGTGATTGAGCAGCGCGTTCGGCGTGTAGCCGGCTGCGGCCAGTTGCGCGAACAGATGGCATTCGGGCGGCGCGGGATCGTACAGCCCTTTGTGCGGCTCCTGCCCGCAGGTGGCGCGCAGCACGCGGATTGCGGCCGGGCCGCTATAGCTCGCGCCCGAGCTGAAGTTCTGGAAGATGTAGTCGAAGCGCGAGAACAGCGGGTTGTTGCGCGCCTTCACCACGTCCATGTCGTCCCACGAGAGGGAGCAGATATGCACGACGATGATGTCGAACTGCGCGCTCGCATCGCTCGTAATCGGCGTGAAATTCACGCGCCGGCCTTCTTCGTTGGCGCGGAACGCCGCGAGCTGCTGGTCGTAGCCGCCTGCCTGCTCGTTCTTCGGTTCGTTGGCGTTGCGGCCTTCGCTATCGCTACCATTGCTGCCGTCTGTGCCGTTCTGGGCCAGCGCGCTAGTGGCGTTCGCGACCAGCGTGCCCGCGCCCTGATACAGCGGCACGCCCACCAGCGCAATCAGCACCAGCGTCGTGACGCGGATCCAGCGGTTGATCAGGAAGTAGAGCAGCACCGCCAGCACGACCGCGACGATCGCCTTGAGCGAAACGAGCCGCCCCAGTAGCTCCAGCATGTAGGAGGGCGTGAAGGTGAGCAGCACCGGAATCTGCGAAATCGCCCGGCTGATCGGCGGCCAGCCCGACTCGTGATAGAAGAGCGCGATGCCCGCGAGCACCGCGAGCACATTGCGCGTGATGCGCAACCAGCGCAGATGCAGCGGCACGAGCAGCGCGATCGCGAACAGGATATTCAGCAGCCAGATGACCTGTAGTTTCCCGAGCGAGAAGAGGTACAGCTTGGCGGCGAAGTAGAGATTCCAGAGGCCCATGGTGTATCGCGTTCCAGCGTTATTGCGGCGTTTGTGCTGCGTTATGTGCTTCGTGATGGACTGCGTCGACTCGACGTTGCCGTGGCATCAGGGCTGGCGTGCCGGCTTGCCTCGTTCCTCGCGCCGCCGCATGAAGATGTTCTCCAGTGCGTCGAAGAAGGCGTCGGCCAGACGCAGGTAACCCTGCCAGCTCAGCAGGATCAGTTCGACCAGGCCGTTGAGCGGCGCGTCGTCGCGCGGCACGTCTTCCCATTCGAGCCAGGCGTCGGCGCGACCGAACGTGCATTCGACCAGCCGCCGCTCGCGCTCGATCGACATGTCCTCGAAGCGAATCCCCAGATGCCGGTCCGCAAGCCGCGCGACCACGGCGGGGAAATCGTGTTCGACCGCGCCACGCGAAAGGCACACGCTCACGCGCTCGCCGGCCGCGAGTTTTTCCTTGGCCGCCTCGACCGGCAGCACGAGCCCGAGACCGCCCATTGAATAGTTCTCGGTCTTGCAGGCGAGCGTGCGGCCATCGGGCAGCGTGAGCATGGCGGGCACGCGCAGCGGAATGCGGTGCGCCACGCGTACCTGGCGCGCTTCCTTGGCCACGCCCACGGCCAGCCCAAGCACCGTGAGATTCACGAAGGCCCAGAACAGGTTCATGCCGACCGTGGCGGGTTCGTCGGTTTGCCAGATCGTCAGCCGCGCGATGCCGCACAGCACCGCCACCACATTGATGCCCAGCAGCACGAGATACGGCGTGGAGATGGTCCAGTCGAGGTAATCCTCCTCGATATGACCGCCCTTGGACGTCACGTTGAACTTGCCCAGCTTCGGATTGACCACAGCGATCGTGGTGGGCAGCACGATGTACCAGGCTAGCACGCTTTCATAGGCTTCGGCCCAGAACGAATGCCGGTAGCGCCCCTGAATGCGCGAGTTGGCGATTGCGGCGGTCACGAGATAGGGCAGCACGTACGCGAGGATCACGGTCGCGGGTGTGTTGATGACGTGCAGTCCGAAATACAGAAACGCGCACGGCATCACGAGGAAGATCAGGCGCGGCAGCCCGTAGAAGAAGTGCAGCATGGCGTTGCTGTAGCACATGCGCTGGAAGAACGAGAGGCCCTTGCCCGTCCACGGATTGTCGAGCCGGAAAATCTGCGCCATGCCGCGCGCCCAGCGGATGCGCTGGCCGATATGGCTCGCGAGGCTTTCGGTGGCAAGGCCCGCGGCCTGCACCGTACGCAGATACGCCGAAGTGAAACCATTGCGATGCAGGCGCAGCGAGGTGTGCGCATCCTCGGTCACCGTTTCGGTCGCGATCCCGCCAATCGACTCCAGCGGGCCGCGCTTGATGATCGCGCAGGAGCCGCAGAAGAACGTGGCGTCCCAGAAGTCGTTGCCGTCCTGGATCAGGCCATAGAACAGGCTGCCTTCGTTCGGCACGCGGTGGAACGTGTCGAAGTTGCGCTCGAACGGATCGGGCGAGAAGAAGTGGTGCGGCGTCTGCACCATCGCGCATTTGGGATCGGCGAGGAAGGTGCCCACGGTGGTTTGCAGAAACGAGCGCGTGGGAATGTGGTCGCAGTCGAAGATCGCGATCAGCTCGCCCGAGGTGAGCTTGAGCGCGTGATTGATGTTGCCCGCCTTCGCATGCGTGTGTTCCTCGCGGCGGATATAGCCCACGCCCACATGCGCGGCGAAGTCGCGGAATTCGTCGCGGTCGCCGTCGTCGAGCAGATAGATGCGCAGCTTGTCGCGCGGCCAGTCGATCGTACTTGCCGCGAACACGGTCGGGCGCACCACCGAAAGCGGTTCGTTATACGTAGGAATGTAAATGTCGACGGTCGGCCAGTCGGCGGGATCGTCGGGCAGCGGCGAGGGCTTGCGGCGCAGCGGCCAGGCCGTCTGCACGTAGCCGAGCATCAGCACGACCCACGTATAGAGTTCGGCGGCAAACAGGATATAGCCGACGATGGCTTCGGCGGCGCTCGTCAGATGCAGCGTCTGGGTGGAGCGCCACCAGACGTAGCGGCCCGTCATGATGATCGACAGCATCACCATCAGCATGGTGGAGAGCCGTCCCGGCACGCGGCGCGCCAGCATTACGACCACCCAGACGAGGAAGAACAGCAGCACCTGGTCGCCTAGCGGCAGCGGCGTCGTGCAGATCGTGATCGCCGCGATAAAAGCGAGCCACAGCAGACACTGGCGCAGGAAGGGCACGCGGTCGAGCGCTTCGGAGAGCTTTTCCAGGCGCTCGCGGATGCCGTCCCAGTTGATCGAGGGCAGCCGTGCGGCGACGGCTGCGCTGGCGCGTTTGCCGCGCCGGTAGACGGGTTCGAGCTTGCGGTCGAGCCACACGCGCAGCGCGATGCGGTGCGGATGCGGCTGCTTGTGGAGCTTGCGCAGATCGGCGGCAAAACGCCGGCGGCCGCGGCGCGGGCGCAGGAACAGGCGCAAGAGCCACGCGCTCTTGCTGCGGTCGCGGCCCATGTTCAGGCGCGCGACGATATCGTCGCCGAGTGCGGCGAAAGCGATGGCGGGCCAGTCGCGCTTGCCGGGACGCGGCGGGCGGAAGAACAGGCGCAGCAGCCACTGGCCTAAACCGGCATCGGCGGCCACGCTCAGCTCGGGCGCGCTCACGCGGCGCAGGCCGCTCCAGAGCGCACTCCAGTAACGGGCCAGCGGATCGCTCACGTAGTCGGTCCAGAACGTCTGCACCCGGGCGCGGATCATCTTCTGCCTCCCGCGAAGCGGTCCGGCGGCGGCGGGCTCGCGCCTTCGGGCAGATCGCTGCGCAGCTCGGACAACGCGCCCGTTGCCCAGTGCGAGATCCACGAAGCGATGCCGTTCAGGTCGTGCGCGGCCTGCGAGCCGGGCGCGCTGAGGCAGAAGTTCGCGCCGCTGGCGAAGGCGTTCGGCACGCCCGTATCGGCGTGGACGATATACGGCAGCATCGCCGCGCCCAGGCGTGCGCGCAGCAACGCGATCAGGTCGGTGTGCAACTGGCGGGCGGGCACCACGTGGTTGGCGACAAAAGCGGTGCGCTTGCCTGCGCGCACCAGCGCCTCGGTGAAGCGCGGCAGTGTGGCGCACGCTGCGGCGTCGGGCGTGAGCACACCCAGCACGATATCGGCGGCTTCGATCGCCTGGCGCGCATGCGCCGAAGGCCAGGGCGCGGTGTCGATCAGCGCCAGCGTATTCGACGGCAGATCGACACGGGTGAGCAGCTCGCGCAGCCAACGGCGATTGGCGTCCAGACGCGCGCCGCCGTCGCCGTCGTCGCTGCTGTGGGTGGTGGGCTCGCCAGCGGCGCTGACGCTGCCCCACGGCAGCACCAGCACGCCGTCGTCGCTCTGCAGCGCGGCGCGGGCCCAGGCGTCGCTGGCGGGGTTCGGGTCGTAGAGCTGCGTGACGAGTCCTTCGCGCGCGCTCTCGCGCAGACCGAAGTGCATCGCCAGCACGTTGCGCGGATCGCATTCGATGGCGAGCGCCGTATGCGAGCGCGCGGCCAGCAGCCCTGCGAGCGAGGCGGCGAGCGTCGTGCGGCCCGCGCCGCCGACGGCGGAGACGATCGCGATGGTTTTCATGAACGTGGCTCCGCAAGAGTGGCCTGGGAGGCGGCTTGGGCGGGCGCGGGTGCGGCAGCGCGTGCGGCCGATGGGCGACGGATCACCAGATCCTTGCGGCGCTTGCCGCGGATCACGAGCGCGTCGAGCTGCTGCGGCAGCTCGAGCGGGCGCTGGCTCGCGGGCCTGGCCCAGTCGGGCAGATAGCGGCCCAGACGCAGGCGCCACGCGAGCCACCAGAGCGGCGCCGCGATGATGAGCCCCCAGATGAAGTAACCGAAGAAAATGTCCATATCAGCGGGACCCTTGAGCTTTGAGCGGCAGCACCGCGCGGCGCGGTTCGTCGCGCGGCGCGGCAGGCCGGGCGAGCGGCGCATGCGCGGCGTCGGAGAGCACGGGCAGGCCGGGCAGCGGCGTCAGCCCCGGCAAGGGCTTGCTCGCGGCGGCGGCGGCCGTATCGACGGGCGAGACTTCGCGCGGCGAGATATAGACGGGAATCTCGGGCGCGCCCGTGTGCTCCGCCACGGCGGGCGCAACAGGCGGCGTCTGCGCGGGCGCCGCGCCCTCCTGCGGCGCATTGAGCGCGAGCCAGCCTGAGTAATCGGGCGGCGTTTGCGCATCGATTTCGTCGGTGAGCGTTTCCAGCAGCGCGCCGATCGACTTCGCGTCGCCGCAGCGCTGCTCGCCCTGGAACAGCTCGGCGAGCGGTCGCAGGAACACGCGCTGGCAGACCGCATCGGCGTCGCCCAGACGGCACGCGAAGAAGAACACGTAAAGGCTGTCACCGGCGGCCGTCATGATGTCGCCCGCGCGCCGCTGATGGCAGGCCTTGAGCGCGTCCACGTGCGCCACTTCCGGCATCAGCGCGAGGCGGATCATCACGTTGGGCAACTGGATCACGCGGCTGCGCTCGACGGCGGCGCGCACCAGCTCGACGAAGTGGGTCGCGCTCACGTAGCCGCTTTCCTCGCCATGCATCACGGCGGCCAGCGCCTGGCGGTAGTCGGCGGGCATGGGACGCGAGAACACCTGGCCCTGCAGGCTTTCGACGATGGCTTCGCACTGCGAGAGCGTGGTGTTGCGCGGGATCACGCGGTTCGCGCCGAGGTTGAGCATGAGCGATTCGTAGCGCATCGCCACGCCGTCCTCGCGCACGATGATCTTGAGCGCGTTGCCGCATTGCAGGCGCAGCGTGTGGACGTGTTCCGCGAGCGCTTCGAGGTCGCGGCTCGCGCCGAAATCGAGAATCACGGTGGCGGCCACGGCGGTGCGCGCGGCGGTCAGCGCGGCCTCATTGTCGTCGACGACCTGCCAGGCGGGCGGCAGCACGCGTTCGTTGAGCACGGCGTCGCGCGAGACGATCACGCGGCCTTCGTCCGGCGCGAGCAGGCCCGCTTCGCCGATCGAATGCTGGAAGGTGCCGCCCGAAACCGTCAGCCGATGGTCGACCGCCGAGAAGCGCAGCGGCAAGGACTGGCTGCCCAGCACACTTTCACCCGAACGCCAGAACGCCACTTCCCAATGGAACTGGCCCTGCGTCTGCAGCAGTTGCGCTGCGCCCGCGAAGCGCGCCTGGAACGCGGCGAGCGCGGGCTGCACGTTATCTTCGCCCGCGCCCGGCAGCTCGGCGACCAGCAGCACGCCGTGGCGGTGCTGCGCGCACCAGCTGGCCAGTTGCGCGCCCTGGCGCACGAGCGCGGCGGCGTCGTGCCAGTCGAAAAACGCATCCGCGCCTTCGATGTAGAACTGGCTGGCGGGCGCGGCGCACTGGTTGGCGAGCGCTTCGAGCGCCTCGATCAGCACCTGCGCGCCGTCGCGGCCTGGGAGCGGCGTGAGCGAGCAGACATTGGCCCAGTGATGGGTGGCGTCGCGCCGGTCGACGTCGATGCCGTGCGCGCGCAGCGTCGCGGCGATATTCGCGCTGTCGCGCGTGGAGAGCACCGTGGCCGGGCCTTCGAGCGCGGCGGCGGCGGTTTCCCAGAACAGCGCGTCGCGCGCGGGCGACGCGCTGGCGTAGACGATGTGCACCTGGCCCACACCCAGCGCGGATAGCTCGGGCGGCAGGCCGTCGATTGCCAGCGGCTCGCGTTGCGAGAGACGCGCGAGCAGCGAGGCGCGCGGCTCGGCGCCTGCCTGTGCCTTGTTCGAGGCGGGATCGCGGGCGGGCTTGTTCATCGTGTCACTCCCGGCGCGGCCACGGTGATTGCCCGCCCGCAGACGGGAGGGGGAGCGAAATCCGGCAGCGCCTTGTCCATCGAAGTCTTCATACGATGCCTCAATATTCCGAGTATGGCCTGACCGGCGTCGGCGGGTAAGGCACCGGGCCATGCTGCGGCGAGAAGAAATAGCGCAGATACAGCAGGCCCACATTCGGCGCGTAGTCGCGCGAGCGGTCGAGCCGGAAGCGTCCGCCCACCGTGAAGTGCGGCGTCACGCGGTATTCGAGCGCGGCTTCGACCGCATAGCTGAAGCCGCCGCCCGAACCGCCGCCGAAATACGGCGAGCCGAGGCCATTGGCGGCCATGTAGGCGGCCGCTTCCGATTGCAGCGCGGCGTTGGTGGGGAAGTAGGCCGAGCGGTCCTCGTTGGTGAACGACACGCCCACGGAGCCGTCGATTTCCCACGAGAGCTTGTTGTAGCGTCCGGTCCAGTCGAGCGGAATGCCGAACGACAGGTAACTTTGCGGGCTGTAGTAACCGCCATTGCCGAAGGTGTAGAAGTGCTGGTTCTTCGAGTACTTCCAGAAGTTGATCGTGAGCCCGCTCGATACGTTCTGGTCGGGCCGCTGCCACACGGTCAGTCCGTAGCCGCTGCGGATGCGCAACTCCTGGTTGGTCTGCAGGTTCGAGCCGGTCAACAGGCCAAAGCCCACGCTCGCGAACACGGTGCCCGGCCCGAAGTCCTGCGCGCCGCGCACGCTCACGCTGTTGCGCACCACACCGCCCCAGGTTTCTCCGGTAACGGGGTCGCGCCCGCCCGCGTACGAAACGAGGCTGCTCGTCATCGCCCGCCGCGACAGGTCCACCGACAACGACGCATGCGGGAAATCGTAGCGATACAGCAGGCCGCCCAGCACGCTCGTGATCGGGAAGCCGATGGGCGTGGTGCCGATATCGGCGCGCCAGTTGGTGTTCGCGCGGTTGTACTCGTAGCCCGCCGCCAGCGCGACGCCGGTGGCCGTCTCGTTGACCGGGCTCAGGCCCGTATTGCCGAGCGCCGCGATCTTGCCGTATTGATACGAGCGCTCCAGATCGTCGGCGGGCAGCGTGCCCGCGTTCAGATAGACGGTATCGGCGTGGAAGAAATAGTGGCCGGTGTAGCCGTCCGGAATGCGCACGTAGAGCGGCACTTCGGTGGCGTGCAGCTCCGAAATGCCAGAGTCGCCCGAGAGATTCGACTGATACCACTCGGTGGCGATCTGCCCTTGCTTGCGATCCTCCAGACCTTGCAGCGCGCGCGCCGCCGAAGTCAGCCCATCGGACGGATCGGGTTGCTCGCCTTCGGCCTGCTCCTGCTGTTGCGAGGTGCGATAGAGGCTGGCGGCTTCGTTGTAATCGCCGCGCGACTGCGCCACGCGCCCGGCCTGGGTCGTGATGTCCGAGCGATCGGGATAGCGTGCGCGTAGCGGATCGACCACGTCCTGCGCATCCTGATTGAGCCCCTGCGCCGTGAAGCGCCGCGCCACCGCAAGGCGTGTATCGACATCGTCTTCGGGGGTATCGGCCAGCACGTCGCGCACCAGTTGCGCGGCCTGGGCGTTGCGGCCCATGCGCTCGTATTGGCGCGCAATCGTCAGGCGCGCATCGGGATCGTTGGGCTGGGTCGCCAGCACCTTCTGCGCGGACGCCATCGCGCCCTTGTAGTCGCCGCGCGCTTCGAGCAGATCGGCTTCTTCGAGCAGCCAGCGGCGGTTCGATTTGAGCCGGTCCGGCACGGCGTCGAGCGTGCGCTGCGCGCTGCGCAGCTCGCCTGCCGCGATCTGGCGGTCGGTCGCGCGCACGGCCAGGCGCAATTCCTGATCGTCGAGGCTCGCGCGCTGATCGTCGGTGATGCCTGGCTGCGCGCGCGTTGCATCGATCCATTTGGCCCAGTCGTCATCGCGATTGGCCGCGCCGAGCAACTCGCCGTAGCGCACGCGCGCGCCATTCGCGCCTTCGTCGTTCGGGTGCGCCGCGAGCCAGTCCTGCACCAGCTTGAGCCCCTTGTCGGTTTCGCCGATGGCGATCCATTCGCGCCCCACCGAGGCCAGCATCTGCGGATCGTTGGCCGCCGTGGCGCTGTGCGCCGCTGCATCCAGCGCGGCGCGCGCTTCTTCGTCCTTGCCCTGTGCGATGAGCTGGCGGGCCTGCGCGAGCAGCTTCTGCGCCTTGAGGTTGCCCATCAGTTCGCGCATGCCGTCGCTGCGCTGCCCATCCGCAACCGCATCGAGCTGTGCGCTCGCGCCGTCCACGTCGTCCACCGAATTCAGATAGAGCGCGGTGGCGTAATGCATGTCCGGCGCCTGCGAAACCTTCAGGCCGTCTTCCATTACCTGACGGCCGAGCGCGGGCAGGCCCAGATCGCGATACTGGCGCGCGAGCGTGAAGCGCGTCCAGGCGTCGTCGGGCGTGAGGCGCACGGCCTCTTCGAGCCTGGTGATGGCCGGGCTCCTGTGATTTTCGGCCAGCAACTGATCGGCCTGGATCGACAGCAGATCGGCGCGCAGACGTTTGAGTTCGGTATCGGAACCGGTGAGACGCGGCGCGGTGGCGGTGATGAGCGGATCGATCTCGCTGTCGCGATGGGTTTCGCGCAACACCGTCACCAGGCTGCGCAGCGCATCCATGTCGGGCTTTTTCGACTCGACGAGCGGACGCAGCAGCGCTTCGGCCTCGCTCCACTTCTTTTGCGCGATCAGCGAATCGGCGAGGATGCGCGTGGCGTCGCTATTGCCCGGATCGAGCTTGAGCGCCTCACGCGCGAGCTTCTCGCCTTCTTCCGGCTTGCCTTGCGCGTTCGCCGTGCGGGCGCGGCCAATCGTGCCCCAGATGGCCGCTGTCTTTTCGAGGCTGCGCCACTTGCCGGCGTTGTCGGGATCGAGCTTGAGCGCGCGTGCAAACAGTTCGCGCGCCTCGTCCTGGCGGCCTTCGCGCATGCGCACGAGACCGAGTGAGCCGATCGTTTCACCGTCATTGGGGGCGGCGCGCTGCGCGGTTTCGAACGACGCTTCGGCGTCCTTGAGGTCGCCGCGCTGGAGTTGCGCGAGACCGCGATTGCGTGCCGCCGCGCCGGGACCGGCGCGACGCGGGCTGGCGCTGCCGCCACCGCCGCTGCCGCCGCGCGAGGCGACGATAACCGGTTTGCCGCTGGCCGCCGCAGCATTGGCCTGGGCCACGGCTTTCGGGCCGAGCTTCTTCGCCAGATCGGCGACGGTCTGCTGGGTGTCGGTATCGTCGGGCACTTCCTGCAGATAGCGCAGATACCAGACGTAGTAAGCCGGATCGTCGCGTCCCGCGCCGCCGAGCGCACGCCGCCACAGTTCCAGTGCCTGGGCGCGGTTGCTGTCCTGACGCTGATACACGCCATAGATCAGGTTCAGCCCTTCCATGCGCGTGCTGGCGCGGTCGGTGAGCATATCGCCGAGCATCAGTGCGCTGGCGCTGTCGCCGGGGTTCTGCTTCAGGCGCGCGCGCAGTTCGCTAAGGACCTGCACGCGGCCCGCGTCCGTGCCCGCGATGATGCGGTAATAGTCGCGCGCCAGATCGCCGCGCGGCGCGCCGTTCGGGAACAGCTTCTTCATGCGCGCGGCGGCTTCGTCGGACTTGCCCGCGCTCGACAGTAGATGGATCTGCGCGAGTTCGTTCTTGTCGCTGGTCGCCACGCGGTAGGCGTCCGACAGCTCCTGGGTCGCGGGCGCGTTGGGGGCGATTCTCTTGAGCTGGACCAGAACCTTCGCGGCTTCGGCCGTGTGGTTCATGCGCAATTCGATTTCGCCTTTGAGCGCGAGCGAATCGGGTTGCTGCGGATCGAACAGCAGCGCTTTTTCCACGAGGCTTTGCGCGACGTCGGGACGGTTCTTCCCCATCCACATGCGCGCGGCCGAGAGCAGTTGCGCCGCCTGCACCGAGGGCGCACCCGCATACGTCGGCGGCGGCGCCTGATGCGTGCTCTGGACGTTCTGAACGTTCTGTGCGCGCGCAACGAACGGCGACGCCGCGATCAGCAGCGCGAGCAGCGACGACACGCGCGGCATCGAGCGCGCGCGCAGGCGGGCGCAGCGGGAGGGGCCAGCTGAAGCGCCGGTTACAGCGCCACGAGGCGCGCAGGCGAGGGCGGTCAGCGCGGTGCCGGGCATCGGGCAGTCCATGCGGGCGCGACGCGGCCTTGCGCGTCGAAGTGATAGAGGCCTTGAAGATAGCCGAGGCCGAACAGCATCAGCACGCTGCTGTAATAGCCGGGCGGCGATTTTTGCGCGAGCGTGCGGCTGCGTTCGACCTGAGCGTCTGCGAGATCGGTACGGCCCAGCGCCGACAGATACGGCGCGACCGCCGCCGAGAAACCGCCGTTGCCTTCGCTTGGGCCCGGCGTGCCGGTCTGCGTGTCGACGCGCTCGGGCGGAAAGCCGTGCGCGGCCACGAATGCCGAGAGCGGCGAAAACGTCGCGAGCGTCTGCGCGCGCAACGGATCGTCGAAGGCGAGCATGCCCGCCCACAGATAGACGCGGATCGCGTTGTAGGCGCTTTCGGCGTGCGTCGGCGCGTCGGGGCCGAAGCCGTTCTTGCCGCCGCTTTTTACGCTATAGACCACCCAGTCCGGCGAGAAACCATGCGGCGCGGTGTCGTTGACGAGCTTCGTCGAGCTGTCGAGCAGCGCCTTCCATTCGCTCGCTTCGGGCAGCGCCAGCGCGAAGCGGCGCATGACCTGCAGCGGCACGTAGCTGGGGTTCAGACGCCAGCTATCCTTGTCGAGCTTGAAGCCCTGCGGCCCCGGCAGCACCGTGCGGCCGAGTCCCGGCAGCGTGGCCGTTTCGCTGCGCACGATGTTGCGCGCCATCACCGTGCCGAGCGCCGTATAGCGGCGCTCGTTCCACAGGCGCCCCGCTTCGAGCAGCGTGTAGGCGATCCAGAGATCGGCGTCGCTTGCGGAGTTGGAGTCGATTACGCCCCACGTGCCCTTCGAAGCCGGCGCGGCGCTCGCCGCCGAAGCGCCCGATGCTGCAACCGGCGCGCCTTTCTCGTCGATGTCGGTGCGCCCCCAGATCCATGCGGGAAGATGGGCAGTGAGATCACCCTGGGCGAGATTGTTCTCGGTCCACTGGAGGATCGTGTCGAAGGCCGCGCGATCGTTCGCGACCAGCGCGAAGAAGAGCGCATACGACTGGCCTTCGGACACGGTGATCTGGCGCGGCGTACTGGCGTCGATCACGCGGCCGTCGGCGGACAGCAGGTTGTGCTTGAACGCGTTCCAGTCGGCCCACGTGCAGGCGCCTGGGTTGGCTGCTGCGCGCGAACCCGCGCCTTCACCCGCGGACGTCGGTGCAGGCGCGGCAGCCTGCGCCACGTCCGCGCTCACGAGCGGTGTGAGCGCGCAGGCGCCGGCCACGAGCCAGCGCGCGAGGCGGGAGGGTCCCGGCCGCATCGTCAGTCTCCGGTACGGCGAGCGGCCATGCGGCCCAGCGCCCAGAACACCGTAAGCGCGACGATCAGGCCCGCGAGAATCCCTGCTAGCGCCATCAGCGACGGGTAGCGCGAGACGTGCACCCAGATGCGCGCGTACCACGGCAGATCGCCGACGAAATAGCGATCGCCCACGCGCAGCCCTTCCACTTCGTCGTGCCGCACGAGACTCAGATCGCCGTGCATCGCGGCGATCTTGCCGCTGTCTTCCATCGCATCGAGCACAGCGCCCAGCCGCGCCGACGAAGTGGTGGTGAGCGCCACCACGCTGCGCCCCGACGAAAGCGGCGATTCGAAGCCGATCAGCGCCGATATCGGCCCGCCCAGCGACACGATCGAGCGTCCGGCAGGCGTTGCATCGTCCATATCCTCGGTGCCGCCCAGCCAGCCCGGCCAGCCGCTCCTCTGGTCGCGCGTGGTCACTTCGGTCTTGCCGCGCTCGATCAGCAGCGGCAGATCCTTGCCCCATTTGGCGAGCAGCCCGGCCGCCGAACCCGAGCCGATCACGAGCAGATCGTTGCCGCTCACGCTATCGACCTGGCTGGCGGGCACGAGCTTCACGCGCAGCGCGGGCAGGCCAGTCCACTGGCCCATATGGCCGAGCATCGTGAGCACCGCTTCCTGATCCTGCGCGTTGGGCGCATCGGGAATCACCACGGCGGTTTCGGCGAGATCGGCCATGCGCGTGAACGGATAGCCGCTGTTGGCGAAGAAGGCGAGATTGGGCAGCGCCGTGTAGTGCGCGAAGTCGCTGAAGTCCACCACCGAATCGGGATCGACGGCGGCGCGCGCCACGTCGGTTGCGGTCGACGTGCACAGGCCCGTCTTCTGCGAATCGATATGAAACTGGAACTGGAACTGGTTGTTCGAGCCCACCCGGAACGCTGGAATTTCGATGTTGCTCGACGCGCGCGCATCCGCGCCCGACAGCAGCGGCACATTGATGCGCGCTTCGTCAGCCGAACGTGTGACCGGCTTGAGGCGCTGCGAGCGCACCAACTGGTCGTTGATGCTCACGTTGAGAACCGAATCGTTCCACGTCGACGGCGCGGTGTAGCGATAGCGGATATCGAGCGGCACGTTGCTGCGCGCCCACGCATAGAGGTCGGCGGGCACGCGCATGTTCACGCGGATCGCGGTCGGGTTGTAGCCCGAGACCTGCAACTGTTGCGGATCGCTCACGAGTTCGCGCAGCAGCACGGGGCGGTCGGTCGGCACCCAGTTGGGCGCGTCGTAGGGTTTGCGCGCCGGACCCATATCGACCGATTGCACGATCACGCTGTCGCCGGACATGCCGGCCTGGCCGAGCACCAGCGCATCGGCGGCTTTCTCCAGCTCTTGCGGCGTGCGGCCGGCGAGCACCAGCAGCTTGCGGCCCGCTTGCGGATCGGCGGCGGGGTTGGTCATCACCGAAATCGTCGGCCCCTTGATCTCCGGCAGCGTGATGCCGTCCGGCACCTGGCCGGGCAGCGCGAGCACAACAGCGTTTGCGTCGGTGGGCGCGCTGCGCACCACCGGGAAGCGCGCGCCGCGATAGCTCGCCAGCGCCCCGAGCCACGACGACACCACACCCGCCGCATGCAGCGTCGGCACCCCCGCGTTGGCGGCCAGCACGAACGGCACGCGCAGCAGCGTGTTGTCGTGACGGTCGAAGAACGGCACCGGCAGCAGCGCAAGGCTGTTGGGCAGCGTGATGCCGGTGGTGTTGAGCGTGAGCGTGGTCTCGGGCGCCACGTCGGTCCACAGCGTCGAGTGGTATGGATCCTCGCAATGATCGAGTGTGTAGTGCGCGATCATCTGCACGCTGATGCGATTGAAGTCCGTAAACAAGCGCGGATCGAGATTGATCTCGCTCGTCACCAGTTGACCGGCGGTCTCCTTGACAAGTGGAATCGTGGCGACGACTTCGCCGTTGACCATCACGCGCAGATGCGAAAGCGGGTAGATCAGCGAGGGCGAATACGTGTAGACGAGGCGCAGTTTCGCGCTGTTGACGACTTCGTCGGTGCGCACGTCGACGTTCAGGTAGCCGGTGGGATCGAGCCCGCGCAGCTCCATCGGCCCATAGCTGCCCATCTGGCGCAGCGAAAACACGCGCGTGCGCGGCGGACCGGCAGGAACCGGCGTGGCCGTGGCGTCCACCGGCATGGCGATCTTGCCGGGCGCAGTCTGGATCACCGCGGGACCGCTGCCGCCCGGCGTATTGGCCACCGCGCCGGCGACGCCGCCCGTCAGGCCGATGCCGATATCCGGCCCGGAAGCCGCGGCGGGTGCGGTGGCCGTTGCGGTGGCCGCGGGTTGAGCAGTTGTCGTGCCTGGGCTTGCGCCAGATGGCGCTTTACCGGCTGGCGCGGAGGCGGCCAGCTTGTCGGCGGCGAGAAGGCTGGACGCCAGCAGCAGCCCGGCGATCAGCGCGCCGAGGCGGACTTGAACGGAAACTCGCATCGCAAACGGCCCTTTGTCTTATCGCGACGGCTGCCCCCACATCGTGCACAGCCAGCCGTCGTCGGGTGATATTGGCGATTCCGCTCTCCTGCCCTGATCAGGATTGCGCCAACATTCGGAGTTCGTCGGAGTTTATATGACTCTTATCAAAACCGGCAGATGATTGCTCACCGTTTATTTACGTTGCATTGTCAAAAAATGTTAAAGCCGCGTAATCATCCGCTTAGTCAATCGCTTGGCTAGTCGTATCCGCGCAACGCTTTGCCTGGTAAGCCTCTCGCGGAGTGTGCGGTGCTCCGCCCTAATGCGCTTTATTGCTCTTGCATACCTGATGTTTGCGAACGCCTGTACGAATTGGCTATGCATAGTGGATGGAAGTGCGCAAGCGATGCCGATAAGCCGGGATGCCAGAGAACGATAAAGCGCATAAGGCTTTTTTGATAATTCGATATCCGAATTAATTGCGCAAAAATGAAATCGCCGGGTAATCCTTGGGAGCCACGCGGGATTCGCCGCGTGAACTGCGCGTGCCTATGTCCGCGCGTTAAGCGTGCCGCTTCCTTTTTTGCGGAGCGGGGCAATGAACGAGCGGACCTGGCAGGCAGTGGATGAATGGTTTTCGCAACGGCTGATCGGTGCGGATGAGCGGCTCGACACCACGGCTGTGCAGACGGTGGGCAGCAAGGGCCGGGACGGCTTCGCGATCACGATCGTGGGCGCTTAGTAGGCGCAACAAGGTTTCCACAAGCGGCTGCCGGCAACGCGAACCCCATTCCGACCGCGCGGCAGCACGCTCGACAGACCTGCGGTAAACCCTTGGCATAAACAATTTCGATGGCTTTGCGCGGCAGTTTCGGTACGCCGCCCGCGAGGCCGAAACCTACAATTGGGGATCGTGATGACGAAGCTGGGTGAACCGTAAATGACTAAAAAATCGATGCTCGTGGTGAGCGCACATAGCGCGGATTTCGTTTGGCGCGCAGGCGGCGCGATCGCGCTGCACAAGAAGAACGGCTACCGCGTGAAGGTGGTGTGTCTCTCGTTCGGCGAGCGCGGCGAGTCCGCGAAACTGTGGCGCAAAGGCGCCGACATGACGCTCGATAAGGTCAAGGCCGCACGCCGCGAAGAAGCGCTGGCCGCAGCCGAAATCCTTGGCGCGGAAGTCGACTTCTTCGATCTGGGCGACTATCCGCTGCGCGTGTCCGACGAAGCGCTGCTGCGCCTCGTCGACGTCTACCGCGACGTGCAGCCCGCGTTCGTGCTGAGCCATTCGCCGAAAGACCCGTACAACTTCGACCACCCGCTGGCGATGCACGTGGCGCAGGAAGCGCGCATCATCGCCCAGGCCGAAGGTCACAATCCCGGCCAGAAGATCGTAGGCGCGCCGCCGGTTTATGCCTTCGAACCGCACCAGACCGAACAGTGCGAGTGGACGCCGAACACCTTCCTCGACATCACCGAAGTGTGGGACACCAAGCGCCGCGCGATCGAATGCATGGCCGGACAGGAACACCTTTGGGAGTACTACACGCGCGTCGCGCTGCAACGCGGCGTGCAGGCCAAGCGCAATATCGGCATCACGGCCACGCGCGATATCCAGTACGCCGAAGGCTATATGCGCCTGACTCCGGCTGTGACGGGAGACCTGGCATGAAGCGCGGCGTGGTCGTAACCGATATCCCCCGCGCCGACGCGCGCGATCTGGCGATCCTCCAGACCGCCGGCTCGGCAACGGTGCACGAGGCGCAGGCGCGTCTGGGCCTGCTCGCCACCTACCTGCGCCCGATCTATTCCGGCGCGGCGATTGCCGGTTCGGCGGTCACGGTGCTGATGCCGCCGTCCGACAACTGGATGCTCCACGTGGCCGTCGAGCAATGCCGCCCCGGCGACATCGTCGTGGCTGCGCCCACCTCGCCTTGCGAGGACGGTTATTTCGGCGATCTGCTGGCGACGTCGATGAAGGCGCGCGGCGTGCTGGGTCTGATCATCGACGCGGGCGTGCGCGATGTGCGCACGCTCAAGGAGATGAACTTCCCGGTGTGGTCGAAAGCCGTTTCGGCGCAAGGCACCGTGAAGGAGACGCTCGGCTCGGTCAATGTGCCGGTAGTATGCGCGCAGCAGATCGTGCACGCGGGCGATGTGATCGTCGCCGACGATGACGGCGTGGTGGTCGTGCCGCTCGCGAGCGTGGCGAAGGTGGTTGAAGCCACCCAGGCGCGCGTTGCGAAGGAAGAGAAGACGCGCGCCGTGCTGGCGGGCGGCACGCTCGGCCTCGATTACTACGCGATGCGCGAACGCCTCGCGGAAAAGGGCCTGCGCTACGTGCAGTCCGCTGCGGATCTCTGAGCGGAGGCCAGCCGGTGTCGACTTCGAACCATGACGCGCCCGTGCATGCGCAGACACAGACCCGTGTGCGCTGCATGCTGATGCGCGGCGGCACGTCCAAAGGCGCCTATTTTCTCGCCGCCGATCTGCCTGCCGATCCGGCGCTGCGCGACCGTGTGCTGCTCGCGGTGATGGGCTCGCCCGATCCGCGCCAGATCGACGGCATCGGCGGCGCGGACCCGCTCACCAGCAAGGTGGCGATCGTCTCGCCTTCGACGCGTGACGATGCCGAAGTCGACTATCTGTTCGCGCAGGTCGTGGTGAACGAGGCGCGCGTGGATTACGGCCAGAATTGCGGCAATCTGCTGGCGGGCGTGGGGCCGTTCGCCATCGAGCGCGCTCTGGTGGAGGCGAGCGACGGCGTGACGCCCGTGGCGATCCATATGGTCAACACCGGGCAGATCGCGGTGGCGAATGTGCCCACGCCCGCGCGCCTCGTGCAGTACGAAGGCGATACGCGCATCGACGGCGTGCCGGGCACGGCGGCGCCGATTGCGCTGGTGTTTCGCGACACCGCGGGTTCGACCTGCGGCGCCTTGCTGCCGACCGGCAATCTGAAGGATACGGTTCAAGGCGTCGATGTCACCTGTATCGACAACGGCATGCCGCTCGTGCTGATGCGCGCTGCTGATCTGGGCCGCACGGGCTATGAGACGCGCGAGCAACTGGATGCCGACGAAGACCTGAAAGCGCGTATCGAGGCGATTCGCCTGGAGATCGGCCCACGCATGAATCTGGGCGACGTGCGCGAGCGCACCGTGCCGAAGATGTGCCTGGTTGCCGCGCCGCGCGACGGTGGCACGATCAGCACGCGCAGCTTCATTCCGCACCGCTGCCACGCGTCGATTGGCGTGCTGGGCGCGGTGAGCGTGGCAAGCGCGGCGGCGCTGCCGGGAACGGTTTGCGATGGCATTGCGTCGTTTGATTCGGCTTCGCAAGGCGGCGATACCGAACGTATCGGCGTCGAGCATCCAACCGGTGAATTCACTGTCGAACTGACGCTCGCGCGTGATGGCGGCAAAGTCGATATCATCGGCGCGGCGCTGCTGCGCACCGCGCGCTGGCTGTTCGACGGCGTGGTGGCGATCCCGCCGTCGGTCTGGGCCGCTTCGTAACGTCAGCGCGCCGCCTGGCCGCCCAGGCGGCCTTCCACGACCCGCACCGCCGGTGCGGCGTCCGCCACCGCCAGCCGGATCGCGTCGATCAATGCACGCGCGCCAGGCGAGGGCGCGCTGTCGGCGCGCATCGTCAGGCCGATCTCGCGCCGCGTGTTGTGCAGCGGCACATCCAGCACCACCAGTTCCCCCGCCGCGATTTCATAGTGCAACTGCTGCGCCGAGAGCGCGGCGATCATATCCGTGCCCATCAGCAGGCCGCGTATCACCGCCAGATCGGCGGTCTCGACGGTGGGGGTCGGCGGTTTGAGTTTGAGGCGCTTGAACTGCGCCTCGAACAGCCCGCGCGCCGGCGAATGCAAACGCGAGACGATCCATTGCGCGTTGCGCAGATCGCCCATGTTCAGGCCGGTTTTCTGCGCGAGCGGGTGACCGTGCCGCGCGAGCACGACCATGTCTTCGTCCATCAGGCGCTCGTTGGCGAGGCCGCTGGCCGCATCGTTTTCACGCAGCGCGCCCAGCACGAAGTCGACATCGCCCGCGCGCAAGCCTGCCACCAGCAATTCATACGCGCTTTCGTCCGTCACCACGCGCACGCCGGGATGCTGCGCGCTCAGTCGCGCGATGGCGGCGGGCAGGATCAGCGTGCGGCCGAGCGGCAGCGCGCCCACCGTCACCGCGCCCTGGATATTGCCGTGCAGCGCAGCGATATCGTCGGGCACATGGCGCAGCTCGTTGAGCGCGCGCCGCACGTGCAGCAGGAAAGTTTCGCCTTCCTCGCTCAGTTGCACGCCGCGCGGGCTGCGGTGGAACAGCGTGATGCCCGAGCCGCTTTCGAGCACGCGCATCGCGCTGCTCACGGCCGGCTGGCTGATGCCGAACGCGCTCGCCGTGCTGGGCATATGCCGATGACGCGCCAGCGCCACGAACAACTGCAGCCGCCGCGTGTTGAGCAGCCACGCGGGCATCGCGCCTTCGGCAAGCGCGCGGCGACGCGTCTGCCGCGCCGCGCACCACTGCGCAAGCGCTTCGAGTTCGGAAAAGATGCGCGCGCAACGATCCAGCACGACGCGGCCCACGGCCGTCGGCAGCATGCCCGAGGGCTTGCGCTCGAATAGCGGCTCGCCAAGGGCTGTTTCGAGTTCCTGCACCGAACGCGTGACGGCTGATTGCGCGCGAAACAGCGCGGCGGCGGCGCGCGTTGCGCTGCCCGTATCGGCGACCAGACGGAACGCCCGCAGGTGCGCGAGATTGAGCAGATCGGCGGGATTCGCGCTCATGCGGCCCCCACGATCAGATGCAGATGGTCGACCGAGAGATTCAGGCTCTCCTTCGAGATATGCGTGTGCTCCTTCATGAGCGCTTCCACGCGCGCGCCTTCGCCCTTGAGCAGCGCGCCGACGATGGCGTGGTGCTGGCGATGTGCGTAGGCGAGCATCATGACTTGCTGCTCGCGCGCGGCATCGTCGAACACCACCGTGGCGGGGGAAACGAACGGAATCTTGTCGTTGAGGCCCAGCGCGGCGCTGACGGCGTGGTTCTGCGCGGCTTCGACGATCAGCGCGTGAAAGCGGCCGTTCATGTCGGCGTAACGGGTTTCGGCATCTTCGTTCAGTGCGTATGCGCCCGGCTGGAAAATCGCATCGCCTTCGCGCAGACACTCCTGCAAGGCGCGTGCGAGCGTCGGGTTCACGCCGCGTTCGGCCACACTGCGCGCGGCCAGGCCTTCGAGCACGCCGCGCACGTCGATGCCATTGAGCACATCGGTCACGCTGAAACGGCGCACGATATAGCCGCGTGCGCCCGAGCGCTCGACGAGCCCTTCGGTCGCCAGCACGCTGAGCGCATATCGCAGCGGCGTGCGCGAGATGCCGAGGCGTTCGGCAAGCTGCGCTTCGACGAGCCGCTGGCCCGGCGCAAGCTCGCCCGAAAGAATGCGCGTGCGCAGCGCCTGCACGATGGTTTGCTGGGTGGTCTCGTTCATGTCGATGTCCCGCCGGGCGGCGCATGGGCGGCCTTGCGAGTTGGTTCTTTTGCTATCTGTTTCGCTTATGAAGTTGTTGCGGCGCGTATCCGGGATAGACAGCGCGCGACTGATTTCAGGATACCAAAAACCGTTATGGCGCGTGGGTTTCGCGGCAGAGCGGACGGCGCGAAGACATCCGATGGCCCATTTATCAAGGCATAAAACGTAAAAACAGTGGTTAACCCTTGCTTACAGTGCAAACCGCGTTTCTGTAATTTCGTATCCCAAGCGGGCGCTTATCGCGATAAGGCGGTGCGACCCCACGGTAATCGGAAGAGGGCGACAAGCATGGCAAGGATTGTGGGTGGCATCGGTACATCGCACGTGCCGACGATCGGAATGGCGTACGACAAGGGCAAGCAGAACGAGCCCGCCTGGGCGCCGCTGTTTCAGGGATACGAACCGGTGGCGCAGTGGCTGGCCGAGCACAAGCCGGATGTGCTGGTGATGTTCTACAACGACCACGCCAACAGCTTCTTCTTCGACTGCTATCCGACCTTTGCGCTGGGCGTGTCGCCGCAGCATCAATTCGCCGATGAAGGCGCGGGCAAGCGTCCACTGCCCGATATCGCCGGCCACCCGGAACTGGCGATCCATATCGCCGAGCAACTCGTCAACGACGAGTTCGATCTGACGATCTTCCAGGACAAGCCGCTCGACCACGGCTGCAATTCGCCGCTGTCGCTGATGCTGCCGCACGCCGGCGGCTGGTCCACGGCGCTGGTGCCGTTCGAAGTCAACGTGCTGCAGTACCCGCTGCCGACGGCCAACCGCTGCTACCGGCTGGGCCAGGCGCTGCGTCGCGCGATCGAATCGTTCGAAGAAGATCTGGACGTGGTGGTGGTGGGCACGGGCGGTCTTTCGCATCAGGTGCACGGCGAACGCAGCGGCTTCAACAATACCGAATGGGATATGGAATTTCTCGACATCATCGTCAACGATCCCGAGCGGCTCGCGCAGATGAAGCATGTCGACTATGTGCGCCTGGGTGGAGCGGAGAGCGTGGAAACCATCATGTGGCTGGCAATGCGCGGCGCGCTCGCACCGAAGATCAAGGAAGTGCATCGCAACTACTACCTCGCGACCAGCACGGCGATGGCCGTGACGATCTATGAGAACGTCGCGGATTCCAAGGAGGGCGCGTAATGAATCCGCAACTCGAAGGCGTCGAAGCGCTCACGGGCACCTATCCGTTCGACATCCGCCAGAGCATCAAGGCGATGCGTCTGAACCGCTTCTTCTGGATGATGCGTACGCCCGCCGCGCGCGAACTGTGGCTTGCCGACCGCAAAGCCGCCTACGACGCCGCCGCGCTCACGACCGAGGAGCGCACGCTGGTGGACAACACCGACTGGCTTGGCCTCGTGCAATACGGCGTGTGTTTCTTCGTGCTGGAGAAGTTCGCGCGCGTCGTGAAGATCACCAATCTGGGCATGTACGCCTGCATGCGCGGCGAAACGCTTGAAGCCTTTCTGAAAACGCGCCGGGTGCCGGATGCGGTTTAAAAGCAGGCGGTTTACAAGCGCGCGGTACAAAGCGGCCGCAGTTTGATCGCCTGACCAGCGGGCTCGCGCCACTCCGGAACGCCGCGCCCGCCGTTCAAAAAAGCATCTGCAACAGAACACTCCTGAGCCGACGAAGCACAGGGGCGGGGAAATATTAACTTCGGAGACACGCATGAACTCTGCTGATGCAGTGGATATCAAGGGCTTTATCGACGCCCGCAGGATGTCGGGCTATCAATGGCTCGTCCTCGCCCTCTGTTTTCTGATCGTGACGCTCGACGGTCTCGACACGGCCGTGATGGGCTTCGTCGCGCCGGTCGTCATGAAGGAATGGGGCATCGCGCGCGCCGCGTTCGGCCCCGTCATGAGCGCGGCGATGGTGGGTCTTGCGATTGGCGCGCTGGTGGCGGGACCGTCGGCGGACCGTATTGGCCGCAAGAAGGTGCTGATCGGCTCGGTCGCGTGCTTTGGCTTCTTCAGCCTGTTGTGCGCGTTTGCCAATACGCCGGGTCAACTGGTGGCGTTGCGCTTTCTCACTGGGCTGGGCCTGGGCGCGGCAATGCCCAATTCAACCACGCTGCTCTCCGAATACGTGCCGTCGAAAAGCCGTTCGCTGCTGCTCACCATCATGTTCACGGGCTTTAACTTTGGCTCGGGCGCGGGCGGCTTCGTCGCGGCGGCGCTGATTCCGCACTTCGGCTGGCGTGGCGTGTTTGTCTGCGGCGGCGTGCTGCCGATCCTGTTCGTGCCGGTGCTGCTGGGCCTGCTGCCGGAATCCGCGCGCTTCCTGCTGGTGCGTCGTTTCTCTGTAGAACGCATCGCGGCCACGCTCTCGCGTGTGACGGGACATCGATTCGATGCCGCCGCGCGCTTTACCTCGCCGGAACCGGCCGTGGCCGCCAAGGCTCCCGTACGCATGCTGTTCGCCGACGGCTATGCCATGAGCACGCTGATGCTGTGGGTCACGTACTTCATGGGACTGCTGATCATCTATCTGCTGACCGGCTGGCTGCCGACGCTCATCAAGGACGCCGGTCTGCCGGTCGAGCGCGCAGCGGCGATCACCGGCATGTTCCAGCTGGGCGGCACGGTGGGCGCAATCGCCGTGGGCTTCGCGATGGATCGTCTCGACCGCAACGCGGTGATTGGCGCGGCCTATCTGCTGGGCGGCGTGTTCATCTTCGCGCTGGGCATGGGGACGCTCAAATCCAGCATGCTGAGCGTACTGGTGGCTTGCGCGGGCTTCTTCATGAGCGGCGCGCAAACGGGCCTCAACGCGCTCGCGCCGACCTGCTACCCGACCCGAGCCCGTGCTACTGGCGTGAGCTGGATGCTGGGCTTTGGACGCCTGGGCGGCATCCTCGGCTCGTTTGTGGGCGGCCTGCTGCTGTCGCTGGGCTTCAGCTTCTCGACGGTGTTCTCGGTGCTGGCCGTGCCCGCGCTCGTAGCCGCTGCCGCGATCCTGCTCAATCGCCTCGCACTGCGCTTCATTACCGCGCCGGTCGCCGACGCTTGATAAGTGGGGCGCGGCGACGCGCGCCCCACACAATCGACTCAAACCAATAACACAATCGAAATCGATAAACAGGAGACTTTTTAGAATGACGAAAAATAAGCACTACAAAAAGATCGCAGCGGCGCTGGCGGGGGCGATCTGTGCAGGCCCGGCGCTTGCACAAAGCAGCGTGACGCTGTACGGGATCATGGATACGGGCATCACCTATGTGAGCAATCAGGGCGGCCATAGCAATGTGAAGATGGACGATGGCGTGAACGGCCCGAACCTCTGGGGCATCACCGGCACGGAAGACCTGGGCGGCGGCAGCAAGGCGTTCTTCCAGCTCGTCAACCAGTTTCAGATCGACAACGGCAGCTTCATGCCGAACAAGAGCCTGTTCAGCCGCACCTCGATCGTCGGCCTGAGCAACCCGTTGTACGGCAAGCTGTCGCTGGGTAACCAGTACGATTTCATGACGGATTCGCTCTACTTCGCGGGCGATGATCCGGCTGAACTCTCGGGCCACTTCTACGACTTCCGCGCGGGGCCGTTCGACAAGCTCGCGCTGCCCGGCAACGCCACTGGCGCATTCGACTGGGACCGCATGGCGGGCGAAACGGTCAATAACTCGGTGAAATACGTATCGCCGACATTTGGCGGATTCAGCGCGGGCGCGATGTACAGCTTCGGCAATGTGGCGGGTTCGATCGGCACCGGCAATGGTTCGAGTTTTGCGCTCAACTACGCGCATGAGAACTTTGGCATGAATGCGGCGTACACCAATCTCAAGTACGTGGTGACCGGCGAAGGCGACGTGAGCGTGCGTAACTGGGGTATCGGCGCGCATTACAAGTTCGGCGGCTGGATCACCAACGCGCTCTTCACCACGGTGCATAACTCGTATAACGGCGGCTCGGTGTACGAGGGGTCGGTCGGCGCGCACTACTACTTCACGCCGACGCTGAGCGCGGGTGCCTCGTATATGTACATGAAGGGTAATGACGTGGTCGATAACAACCATGCGCATCAGGTGGCGGCGATTGTCGATTACGCTTTGTCGAAGCGCACCAGCGTGTATGTGCTTGGCGTGTATCAGCGCGCAAGTTCGGGCGGCTATGCGCAGATCAACGGCATGAACAGCTCTGACGGCGCATCGAGCGGCCAGACCCAGGCCGTCGCGCGCGCGGGTCTGCATACGAAGTTCTGATCGATCAGGACATGCTCTGGACGCGGTGCGGGTGAATGGTCGCCCGCGCCGCGTTCTGCTTTTCGGGCGCGGGTTTCGTGCTGCGTGCAGACGATTGCGCGATCGAACCGCGATGCGTGATAACGTGGCGTGCGCGCCCGCTACGGCGAAGGCGCATTCCCCCGACGCATCATCGAATCAACGAAGAGCAAGGAGCAGAACGTGGTCTACGAAATGGCACACATCACGGTGTTGGCTGGCAAGAACGCCGAATTCGAAGCGGGCGTCACCCAGGCGCTGCCGCTTTTCCATCGCGCGCGCGGCTGCCGCGCCGTCGAACTGCAACGCGGCGTGGAAGAGCCGAACCAGTACGTGCTGGTCGTGCAGTGGGAGACCATCGAAGATCATATGGTCCACTTCCGCGAATCCGATGACTTCCAGGAATGGCGCCGTCTGGTTGGCCCGTACTTCGAAAAGCCGCCAGTGGTGGGGCATACGGAAGTGGTGGTGAAGTAAGCGGGAGTTTGCTCGAAATATTCCGCCCTGTTTGCGCCGGTTAGTGGCGAAAACAGGGCGGAATTTTTTTGTTAGTCGCGTTTGTGCAAAGCTCCTTGAGCCGATTGAAGTTTGTTGATGTGCGTCGCAGACATGCGGATGACGTTGGTGTTCTTATATGGGGTGGGCATTTACAGATATGCCCCTTAGAAAACGATGTACACACGTGGATTTACATGATGCGAACAAGCGCCTATAGTGGTTTCAACATGCCTCCAGTGATGGACCTCACTATGCACACCACGCGCGTCTTCAAGAACGGCAATTCTCAGGCTGTCAGAATCCCTGCCGAACTGGCATACGAGCGCAGCGACATTGAAGTCGAGATCGAACGCGTCGGAGATGAAATTCGCATTCGTCCGGCGCGGCGGTCGCTAGGCGGCGTGCTCAAGAAATTCGCGAGATTCGGGCCGGATTTCATGGCCGAAGGGCGGGGAGAGCAGGACCAGGCTGATCGCGAGGTGCTGTGATGCCGCGGTTCATGCTCGACACCAACATGTGTATCTACCTGATGAAGAACCAGCCCGAGCAGGTCGCAAGGCGCTTCGCGCAATGCTACGTGGGCGACGTGGTGATGTCGGCAATTACGTTTGCGGAACTGGAATATGGCGTCGCGATGTCTGCTAACCGAGCCCGCGAGAGGCGTAACCTGGCGGCTTTGATCGAGGAAATCCCGGTCGCATCTTTTGACTCGGCTGCGGCCGTGGCCTATGGGCCGATCCGGGAAGCCACGCGCGAGCGCAAGAAGGATCATCTGGACAAGCTGATTGCCGCGCATTCGGTCGCGCTCGACACCGTGCTGGTGACCAGCAACGAACGCGACTTCGAACAGTATCCCAACGTGAAACTGGCCAACTGGCTCAACGACTGACGGGCGCCTTGATCTCAAACCCCTCCACATACGCCGCCGCATTCTCCCCATCCCATACCCTTGCATCGATGAAGCGCGGCAAGCGTGCGGCAGCCGGCACTGGCACGCCCACCCCAATCGCCGCAGCCGCCTGCCGATACAGCGCCGTCTGATTCAGCGCCGCGGCAATCTCCCGATAGTCGTCTCGCCGCGCCATCATGCCCCAGCGCTCGAACTGCGTGAGAAACCAGACGCCCTCCGATTCCAGCGGATAATTCACCGCGCCGTTCTCAAAGAACTTCATATCGGGTGCGCCCGCGCCTTCTCCGGCTTCCAGCATGGATGCAATCAGGTCCGCATCCGCGCCCAGCATTTCAGGCCGGGCAAGCCACTGTGCGATCTCCTTGCGATGGCCCGCGCCATCCAGCCAGCGACACGCTTCCAGCATGGCTTGCACCAGCGCGCGTGCGGTATTCGGATAACGCCCGACGAAATCGCGCCGGCAGGCCAGCACTTTCTCGGGATGATCCGGCCAGATCTCGCCGCTGCGAATCACCGTGCGCCCCATGCCGCGCCGCTGCGCGAGCGCGGGCCAGGGCTCGCCTACGCAAAGGCCGTCGAGTCGCTCTTCGGCGAGCGCCGCCACCATTTGCGGCGGTGGAATCACCACGCTTTCGATATCGCGCAGGGGATGCACGCCCTGCGCGGCGAGCCAGTAATACAGCCACATCGCGTGCGTGCCCGTCGGGAAGGTCTGCGCGAATACCGGCTTGCGCCCGAGCGTCGCGAGTGCGCGCGGCAGGGTGCCGTGCTGCGCTAGCGCGTCAGCGAGCCGGTTCGACAACGAGATAGCCTGGCCGTTGCGGTTGAGCACCATCAGCACTGCCATATCCGTCTGCGGACCGCCGATGCCAAGCTGCACGCCGTACACCAGTCCGTAAAGCGAATGCGCCGCGTCCAGCTCGCCCGAGAGGAGCTTGTCGCGCAGCGCGGCCCAGGAGGGCTGGCGCGACAGTTCGAGCGTAAGCCCGTGCGCGTGGCCGAACTCCAGCAGCTTCGCGGCGACCACTGGCGCGGCGTCGGCGAGAGGCACGAAGCCGATCTTCAGATGGGTTTTTTCGAGCGGCGCCGCCGGGCGCGTGGATGGGTTCATGACAGTCAACGCTTCAGTTCTGGGCATTCCTCGTCAATCGCCGGACACAGCGGCCGCGACGATCTGGCGGGCGGCTTCGGCGAGCTTGACGCTCTGGTTCATCGCGCGCTTGCGCAGCATGGCGTAGGCGGCGGGCTCGGTCATCTTCTGCTGTTCCATCAGGAGGCGTTTGGCGCGGTCGATCAGCTTGCGCTCGGCGAGTTCGTTCTCGGCGTGCGTGAGGCGTTCGCGCAACTGCGCTTCCTGCGCAAAGCGTGCGAGCGCGACTTCGAGAATGGGCGCGATGCGCTCGCCCGCAAGGCCCTCGACGAGATACGCCGTGACGCCCGCATTGACGGCCGAGCGGATCAACTGCTGGTTGGCGTCGTTGCTGAACATCAGCACAGGGCGCGGCGCCGTGGCGTTCATCACGGCGAGCTGCTCGAGCGTGTCGCGCGAAGGCGATTCGGTGTCGATGATGATGACGTCGGGCCGCTCGCGCTCCACGACGCGATGGAGCGCCTGCGGCGTGGCGGGCTCGGCGAGCATGTCGTAGCCGAGCCGCGCGAGCGCGTCACGCAGATCGCCGATGGGCTTGTCGGTGTCGGTTACGAGCAGGACGCGCAGCATGGTGTTTCGTGGCTCGATGGCATTTGAGGCTTCTCGTGTTGGGCGAGCCTCGCGTGTCGAACTGCATTGCCCGACTGAACTGGATTTCGGCGCGTGGGGAGCGTCGGATTCGATGCGCCGCGTCTTTGCAGCGCACATTCTTTTCAGCAAAGTGCGTGCCAGTTTGTGCGGTGCACGAGATGAGGGCCGAGGAGGCGCGGCTGCGGCGCGGCGCAGGCGATCGAGGGCGCTGTGATGCACCGCAGCAGTGCAAGCGGCACCCCTTGGCACTCGATTGGCGCGGCCCTCGCTTCTCTTATCGCAACTAACCGCCAAGTCCGCGCTACCCACTCAGGCAGAGTAAGGCGACTGGTTTGGGTTGGGCAGTGCGCGCGATGTCAGGACAGGCAAGATGACGGCGCGCAAGCCCGGCCTTGCCGATTGCGCCCGCGCTCAACCCGCGCTCAAACTGGACTCAGCCTGGACCGAGCCTGGACTTAGCCCGGACTCAACCTGCCCGACGCACGGGCGGATAACGTCGCTTGCCCTTGCTCACGCCGATGCGCCGGAAGCGCTCGCGTTTGGTCTCTTCCTCGAAGTGCGCGAGCGACAGCTTCACCAGATCGCTGCGCGAGACGATGCCCACGAGTTGCATGGTTTCGCGCGCACTCACTACCGGCAGGCGTTCGAGCCCATGTACGGCGAGACGCGCGGCGATCTGCCGGCAAGTCTCTTCGGGCAAGGCGACATCGGCGCAGCGCCCGGCAAACAGCGAGCCAATCGGCTGATCGAGCGCATCGTCCCCGCGCACCGCTTCGAGCATCGCGCGATCGGCCACGCCAAGCACGCGAGCGTCGCGCAGCACCGGCCACGCGCGGCGCTGCTGCGTCGCGCCGAAGTAACGCGACTTCGCCTCGCGCACGCTCATGCTGGCATCGATCGTATCGACCTGGCGCGTCATCACTTCATCGACGTAGTGACGCTCCAGCGGATCGACGCCGTATTCGCGATAGATGTGATAGCCGCGCCGCGCGATCTTCTCGGTCATGATCGAGCGCTTCATGACCACCGTGGCGAAGCCGTGCGCAACCAGCGTCGCCGCGAGCAGCGGCAGCAGCGCGTTGGCGTCGTGCGTGAGTCCGAAGGCGAACACGATGGCCGTGAGCGGCGCGCCCAGCGTTGCGCCGAGCGTGGCGGCCATGCACACCAGCGGCCACAGCGCGGGATCGCCGCCAGGCAGCAGATGGCCCAGCACGCTCCCCAGGCCCGCACCCAGCATCAGCAAGGGCGCAAGTACGCCGCCCGACGTGCCCGAACCCAGCGCGATCACCCAGATCACCGCCTTCACCGCAAGAATCGCGATAGCGGCTTGCAGCGAGATGTTTTGATGCAGCAGATCGCCGATCACGTCATAGCCCACGCCCAGCGCGCGAGGCTCGATAAAGCCGCCGATACCCACCGCAAGACCGCCGATGGCAGGCCACCACGACCAGTGCAACGGCAGGCGCTTGAACAGGTCCTCGACCTTGTAAAGCGAGGCCGACAGCCCCGCCGCCAGCATGCCCGAGAGCAGCCCCGCGATCACGCACGAGCCGAGCGCCAGCGCGTGGGGCGGCGGCGTCTGCATCGCGAACAACGGTTCGGCGCCGAACACCAATGCGCGCGCGAAGCCCGCCACCGCGCATGCCAGCGCCACCGGCAGGAAGCTGCGCGGACGCCATTCGAACAGCAGCAATTCGACCGCGAGCAGCACGGCGGCGACCGGTGTGCCAAACACGGCGGTCATGCCCGCCGCAGCGCCTGCTACGAGCAAGGTCTTGCGTTCGGCGGCGCTGAGGCGCACGCATTGCGCGAGCAGCGAGCCCAGCGCGCCACCCGTCATGATGATCGGCCCTTCCGCGCCGAAGGGGCCGCCGCTGCCGATCACGATGCCCGACGACAACGGCTTGAGCACCGCCACCTTCGGGGACATCCGGCTCTTGCCAAACAGGATCGCCTCGATGGCTTCGGGAATGCCGTGGCCGCGAATCTTTTCCGAGCCGAAGCGCGCCATCATGCCGACGATCAACCCACCCGCCACCGGCACGCCGATCACCCATGCGCCCAGCGTATTGAGCGCAGGCGAATGATCGGCGAACGAGAAACGGCCGTAGAAAAACAGGTTCGTGAACCAGTGGATCAGGTTCAGAAGCACGAACGCGGCCAGCGTGGCCAGTACGCCGATCACGGCGGCGAGTGCGCTGATGCCGGGCAGGCGGGCGTTGGCCGAAAAATCGCGCTTGTGGGAATCGCCGGGATGCATGGTCGTCAGAGGTCGATGTGCGGAATGGTGAATGCGCCTTCGAGCGAGCGCAGCTCCGCGCGGTGTAGTTCAGCGAGGCGCGCGAGCAGTTTTTCGCCGGCGGCGAGCAGATGGACTTCCACCTGGCGGCGGTCGCGCTCGCTCACGCGCCGCTCCACCAGTTCGAGCGCCTCGCAGCGCGAAACCAGCGCGACCACGCCGTGATGCTGCGCCTGCAAACGCTCGGCGAGCTCGCCGATGGTCGCCCACTCGCGCCCGGGATAGCCCTTCACATGCAGCAGCAACAGATACTGCAGCGGCGTGATGCCTTCGTTCTGGGCCGCCTGCTCAGAGAAACGTTCGAAGCGGCGCATCTGATAGCGGAATTCGGACAGTTGCTCGAAATCGGCCTTCTTCAGGCCGCGTGGCGTTTGCTTCATGGGGGATCCGTGTCAGACGATTCGATCTACGAATATATCACAGCATGATATTTATCGACGTAATAGCGCGTTGGGATGGGCGTGTCGGATGCGTCATGCGCTCTGTTTTTGCAGCGGCCGGGTCTGCCGATAAAGCCCCGAAATCAGATCGGCTTGGGTAATGATGCCCGCGAGACGGCGCTCGCCATCTACCACGGGCACGTGATGATGGCCACGCCCCGCAAACAGCGCGAGCAATTCGACGATGGGCGTGGCGGCGGAGAGCGTGCGCACATGCGTCGTCATGAGCGTGACGACGGGCGCGGCGTCGTTGGCATCGGCGAGATCGGCGCGGGTGACGATACCCTTGACGAGGCCTTGAGCGTCCACCACCGGCAGCGCTTTTACGTCGTGCCTGCGCAGCAGCGCGCGCGCTTCGTTGACGGTGGTGGCGGGCGTGATGCTCACCACGTCACGCGACATGACATCGGCGCAATTGAGCACGCCGAAGCTGCGCGCGTAGGCGCGGATTTCGGCTTCGCGCAGCAGTGCTTCGAGATCGTCGGTCGCGACGTCGATCAACTCGTTGCGCTCGCGCAATGCGGCTTCGAGGTCGGCGCGTGTGAAGCTGCCCGCTGCGGGCGCGGGCGGCCCGGAGGGATTGGGCTGGGTTGCCTGGGTTGCGTGTGGTGGCTGTACTGCGTGGGCGGCATGCGGATAACGATGGCCCGTGGCTTTGTGATAGACCAGCGCGCCGCCCAGCAGCACGCAGGATTGCAGCAGCACCGGCTCAAGCACGAACTCGTAGCCCAACGCATGCACGGCGGGGCCGCCCAGCACGGCGGTCAGCGCAACCGCGCCCGAGGGCGGGTGCACGCAGCGCAGCGTGAACATCGCGCAGATCGCCACACCCACGGCCACGGCGGCAGCGATCACCGGATCGTGGATAAACAGCGCGCAGGTCACGCCCACCACCGCCGACACCAGATTGCCGCCGATGATCGACCACGGCTGCGCCAGCGGGCTGGCGGGCACGCCGAACAGCAGCACCGCCGATGCGCCCATCGGCGCGATCAGCCAGGCAATCGTGGAGGCGTTGCCGAGGAGCCAATGCGAAAGCGCGCCGGTCAGCGCGATGCCCAGCAGGGCGCCAACGCCCGAACGCAGCCGTTCGCGCCAGCGCAGGGTGACGGGCGCTGGCGCGAAGCGCGCGAGCCAGTGGTAGAGGGAAAGGCGGGTCACAGTGAAAAATAGCGACAAAAGAGGCCGAGCCAGGCTCGGCTCGAATCCGGCAAATTATATCGTAACGTGATATAAAAATGGCGTGCCGCGCACTGTTGCGGGTATCCGGGATGTTTGGCCGATCGACGCAAGGATCTAAGGTAATCGGGATAACGAAATAAAAAGGCGCAAAAAACCGCCGGTGCGCGACATGTACCGGCGGTTTTTTGTCGGCGTTGCCGCGCGCGTTTAAACCGTATGGCGCGGTACGCCGGCCATCGGACGGGCATCGCCGGGATGAGCATTCGGCAGGCGTCGGCCGTGGTCAGCGGCATTGCGCGTGGGTGCGGGCACATGATGCTGCGCCTGGCGCGGTTCGGGATGCGGCTGCGGGTGCGCGCCGGGGCGCGGCATCGGATGCGGCATGCCACCGGGGCGCGCGACCATTTCCACGTGCACGCGCGCGTGAGGCGGCGCGGCGCGCATCGGCGGCGGCGCGAGGTAGGCGTGCTGCATCGGCAAGTGGCCTTCGTGATGCGCCATCACGTCGCGCAATTCGGCGCGGCGATGGAACACTTCGGCGCGCAGATCGCCGCGGCCGTAGTAGTGGCGATGACGCTGCCCGTCCGGGCCCACGAACCAGATATAGGTCATGCCGCCGATCACGACCACATCGCGATCGAGCGCCACGCTAACGTAGGCATCGTGCGGCTCGGGTATATAGGCCGGTGCGGCCACGACGGCGGGCGGCGGCGGCGCGGCCACGACGACCGGACGCGCGGGCGCCGCCACGACCTGCGTATGGGTCACGCAGCCCGAAAGCAGCAGCGCGATAGAAAGAGGGACGACGGCCGCGAGCGCGGCGAAAGCGCCGGATTCTGGTCGGGTAATAATGGCGCGCGTGTTCCCGTTCAAGCGTGGCTCCGTGAGAAGGTTGATTGCTCAACCGGTTAACGGCACCAACGAACGGAGGCTTGAGAGAAAAGAGTGCGGCGTTAGAGGGGTTTGGCCATTTCGGTGGTGCCGCCCCAACCGAGTTGCAGATAGAGATCGCGACCTTGCTCGGTGGCATGCAGGATGGCGTAGCGGATGCCGCGCCGCGCGAATGCCTCGTCGGCGAGTTGCATGATCTGGCGGGCCAGGCCGCGCCGCCGCGCAGGCGGCTCGACATAGACGTTGAGCACATAGCCGCGCCGGTCCTGCCCGGGGTGAGCGGGATGCGGCGGCCAGTCGATCTCCATCAGGCCGATACCGGCGACGGGCGCATCGGCGTCGCTCAAGACGAAGCCGAAGTAGCGCCCATCGGCAAGACGCGGGGCGAGCCAGAGCCGGAAGTGCTCGGTCATGGTGGCGAGCGTGGCGGGATCGCGACCCGCTTCGCGGAACATCGCCTCGCGATGGCGGCAGACGAGTTCGAGATCGCCGCTGTCAAGGGCGCGTGCTTTTACGTTCATGTGGAGTCCCCGTTCGATCGAGGTCGATCGAAAACGATCGACATGAAGCGGCGCGCACCTCAGCTCGCCCTCGTGCCTTCGATTTCGCGCAGGATTTCGTCGAACGGCGCGGGTTTGACGAGATGCCGGTCGAAGCCGGCTTCGGTGGTGGCCTGGCGGTCGCGTTCCTGGCCGTAGCCGGTGAGCGCGATCAATTGCGTGTGCGCCGTGGCGGGCAGCGCGCGCATGGCCTTGGCAAGCGCATGACCGTCCATGCCGGGCAGACCGATATCCAGAATCGCCACATGCGGCACGAAGCTTTGCGCGATCTCCAGCGCGCTGGGGCCGTCGTGGGCCACGCGCACGTCGTGACCTTCGAGTTCGAGCAGCATCAGCAGCGAAGTGGCCGAATCCACGTTGTCGTCGGCGATCAGCACGCGGCGTTTGTGCGAAGTTGTTTCGTTATCCATATTGTTGTTGTCTGTTGAGGCGTGGTCGGTTGCCGGCCCGCGCACGATGGGCAGTCGCACGACGAATTCCGAGCCTTTACCGAGTCCTTCCGAATAAGCGCTCACCGAGCCGCCGTGCAGCTCCGCAAGTTCCTGCACCAGCGCGAGACCGATGCCGAGCCCCCCATCCGCGCGCTTGACCGCGTCGCGCGATTGCATGAAGAGGTCGAACACATAGGGCAGCTCGTCGGCGGCGATGCCGATGCCATTGTCGCGCACGCCGATCGCCACTTCCTCGCCGTCGGTTTCGAGACGCAGAGTCACCGTGCCGCCGATAGCCGTGTATTTTGCCGAATTCGACAGCAGATTGCTGATGATTTGTGCGACGCGCATGGCGTCGCCCCTGACATGGCAAGGCCCAGGCGCCATCGTCAGGACGAGTTGCTGCTGTTTGGCGTCGAGTATGGGGCGGCTCGTCTCCACGGCCACTTCAACGATCTGGCGCAGATCGAGCGTTGTCATCTGCAGGGCGATCTTGCCGTGCGAGATGCGCGAAACGTCGAGCAGATCGTCGACGAGGCGGCCCATATGTTCGACCTGGCGGCTCGCGATCTGGCGCGCATCGGCGCGCCCGGCGTCGCTTGCGCCGTGGCGCGGGTCGAGCAGTTCGATGGCGTTGCGGATCGGCGCGAGCGGGTTGCGCAACTCATGCGCGAGGGTGGCGAGAAAGTGGTCCTTGCGGCGGTCGGCGTCGCGCAAGGCTTTTTCGGCGGCGTAGAGGCGCAGCAGCGCGCGCACATTGGCCACCAGTTCGGCGGGATCGACCGGCTCGGTCAGATAGCTGTCCGCGCCGCCGTCGAGCGCGCGGATCTTGTCGCGTGCCTGCACGGCCGCAGCCGAGGTCTGCAGCACCAGCGTGGAGTTGGTTTGCGGATTCTGCTTGATGAGGCGGCACACCTCGATGCCGCTGATGTCGGGCAGCTTCACGTCGAGCAGCACGAGCGCGGGCGCCTCGTCGCGCACCGCGTCGAGCGCGCCCTGGCCCGTGGCCGCTTCGATCACCGCGAAGCCCGCGTGGCGCAGTACGCGTGACTTCACGTAACGCGCGCCTTCGTTATCGTCGACGTTGAGAATGAGGGTGGCGAGGCTCATGATGCGGCGCCTCCCGGGCTGGTCCGTGCGCCGCTGGCGTCGCCGCCTGCGTCGGCGGCTGTGTCGGCAGCTGCGGCGTCGGCAGGCGTGCCGCGAGCGTGCCCGGCGAGCCGCACCGGCAGCTCGACGTAAAAGGTCGAGCCCACGCCCAGTTCGCTTTCTACGCCCACCTGGCCGTCGAGCAGCGCCGCCAGCTTGCGGCACAGCGGCAGGCCAAGACCGGTGCCCTTCGCGCGCTGTTGCAAACGGTTTTGCACCTGAGCGAACTCCTCGAAAATGATGGTGTGATGCTCGGGAGCAATGCCGATGCCCGAATCGGCGACAAAAAAGACTATGCGCTCGCCATGCGCCTCCAGCCGCGCCCCCACGCGGATCTGGCCGCGTTCGGTGTACTTGAGGGCGTTCGATACAAAGTTGCGCAGGATCTGCGTGAGCTTCGGCTCATCGGTATAGAGGCGCGGCAGGCCCGCCATCGAGGCGAATTCGAGCGAGACGTGCGGCGTGGCGAGCAGCGGCATGAGCATGGTGCGCAGCGCCGCGAACAGGTCGGCGGGATCGAACCACGCGGGCGAGACCTCGGTCTTGCCGGCCTCGATCTTGGCCAGATCGAGCAGATCGTCCACGGTCTCGCCCAGCGTTTCGGCCGAGGCGAGGATCAGCTTGACCTGGCGTTCCTGCTCGGTGCCCAGATCGCCGTCCAGGCGGTTGAGCAGCAGATTGGCGAGCGCGCGGATCGACGAAAGCGGCGTGCGCAACTCGTGGCTCATATTGGAGAGAAAGCGCGACTTCATCAGATCGGCGCGGCGCAGTTCCTCGGCGCGTTCGTCGAGTTCCGCGTAAAGCGCGACCACGCCGCGATTGGTCGCCTCCAGTTCCTGGGTCAGACGCGCAAGTTCTTCCTGGCGTTCGCGCAGTTCATCGAGGGTGGCCACCAGTTCGCGGTTTTGCTGCTGTACTTCGGCGAGCGAATCGGCCTGCGGCGCGAGCGCGGCCACGCCGTTGACCACGCGCTCCAGTTCGCTGCCGCGCAGCGCGGCGCGCTCATGCGGCAGATAGCGCGCCATCGCCACGGTGGTGCCTTGCGGCGTCGATTCGATTTCGAAGCGGTCCATCAGGCGGCGGCTGCCGACGATGCCCACGCCCATGCCGCCGGGTGAGCGCCACGTGCCGTCGAGCACGGCGTCGAGCTCGCGCAAGCCCTGGCCGCGGTCGCGCACGACGATCTCGAAGGCCTGCGGCGCGCAGGCCGCATCGAAGCCGAAGCTCACCTCGCCGCCGCCCGCATATTCGAAAGCATTGCGCGCGATTTCCGACACCGCGCTGGCGATGCGCGTCTGATCGAGCCTCGAAAAGCCGAAGCCCGCTGCCAGATCGCGTGCGCGTCGCCGCGCCACGACGACGTCCTGGGCGGTTTCAATGCGGATGCGCAGCAAAGGCGTGTTCATGGGTCAACTGTACTCCCGGCTGCGCCTTGACGACGACGACGGTGGCGTCGTCGCGGCGGCGCGAGAAGTCGCGGTAAAGGACGGCGGCGATCACCACGGCGCTCTGATGCGCAAGCCCTGGCCAGGCGTCCAGATCCCAGCGCGTGCCCACGCCATCCGAGTGCAGGATCAGCGTGCCGCTGTCGCGCCAGGCGAGTTCGAACTCCTGGGTGCCGCGCATCGTATGGCCGACGATGCCGTTGCGCGAGACGATCTGATAGCTCGAACGCATGTCGCCGGGCGTATCGGCTGCGCTGCTGCCACCGCTGCCCCCGCTGCTTCGAGGCGTCGCGCCATGTCCCTGTGCCCCGTGATTCGGCTTGCCGGTGCCATAGGCCACCGCCGAAATATTGCCCGTGCCGCAAAAGCTTACCGTCGAGCGTACGAGGTCGAAACGCGCGAGTGCGAGCGCCGCGCCGCGCGTGGGGCGCAACGCCGCGTGCGAAAGTTCCATCAGCGCGCCCGGCGTCAGGCCCGGGCGCTTTCTCAGCACTTCAAGCGCGGCGGCGGCGGCGACATGCGCTTGCGCACCGTGGCCGAGACCGTCGGCCACCGCGATCGTGAAGCCGCCCGGATCCGCCTGGGCCTGCCAGCCGTCGCCGCACACGTCTTCGCCCGGATACGGCACGCACACCCCGCCGATTTCGGGCGCGGGCCGCGCCGGGCGCGGCCCGCCGGCCTGCTGCACCAGCACGCGCAACACCGTGCCGTGGCCCGGCTGCGACCACAGCGCGAGCTGATCGGAAAGCCGGTTGATCGCGCCAAGGCCGGTGCCGGGCGTGCCCGCCGTCGAATGTCCATCGGACTGCGCGGCGCGCACGTCGGCGATGCCGGGGCCGCGGTCGAGCGCGATCAGCTCCACGCCGCGTTCGAGCGCGCGCACCAGCAGTTCGCCGTGGCCCGCATGCTTGAGGATATTGGTAGCGGCTTCGGTCAGCACGATCGCCAGCCGTCCGGCGTCGGTCGCGTCCAGACCGGCCAGATGGGCGGCTTGAGCCGCGCCGCGGCGCGCGAACGCCACGCTGCTCGCGTCGCCGATCTCGAAGGAGCGATGCGTGCCGCCGGCCAGGCCGGAGGCGCCGTCTAGCGAACTTTCCATTTTGTGATAGTGACTGTGGTGCCCATGCCCGGTGTGGAGTCGATCGTAAAAGCGTCGCACAGGCGCCGCGAGCCGCCCAGCCCGAGCCCCAGGCCGTTGCCGCTCGTGAAGCCGTCCTGCAAGGCGCGCTCGACATCGGCAATGCCCGGCCCGTGATCGACAAAGGTCAGTTTCAGTCCCACGCGCACGCCGCTGCTGAGCGCTTCGAGCCGCACCTCGCCGCCGCCGCCATACTGAAGCGTGTTGCGCGCGATCTCGCTGGCCGCCGTGACGAACTTGGTCTGCTCGATCAGCGAAAAACCCAGCGCGATCGCCTGGTCGCGCACGGTCTGCCGCAGCCGGACGATTTCCTCATCCGAGCGCAGGCTCATTTGCGCGAGCAGCCGGGCGGGCGCGGCGTCGTCGCTCATGAAGGTGAGCAAGCGCTACGCCCGACGCTGCGAGAGCAGCGCCATGCCTTTTTCGATGTCGAGCGCGGTGCGCACGCCATCGAGCGTGAGACCCAGTTCGACCAGCGTGATCGCCACCGAAGGCTGCATGCCCACCACGACGGTCTGCGCATCGAGCACCATCGCCATTGCCGCCGTGTTCGAAATCATGCGCCCGATGAACGAGTCGACCACGTCAAGCGACGAAATGTCGATCAGCACGCCCTTGGCCGACTCCTTGACGATGCGGGTCGTGAGATCGTCCTGCAACGCGATCGCGAGGCGGTCGTGCATGTCGACCTGAATCGACACGATCAGGCAGTCGCCCAGACGCAGAATCGGAATGCGTTCCATCGTGCGGCTCCAGGGCTCAGGCCGTGGCTTTCGGCTTGACGATCGTCGAGCCCGTGCGCTGCAGCGCGATCACGAAGGCGTCGGCGAGCGTGGACTTGGTGATGACGTTGGTGAGATCGACGCCCAGATGCACGATGGTCTGGGCGATCTGCGGACGGATGCCGCTGATGATGCAGTCCGCGCCCATCAGGCGCGCGGCGGCCACGGTCTTGAGCAGATGCTGGGCAACGAGCGTATCGACGGTCGGCACGCCGGTGATGTCGATGATCGCGAGGCCCGCGCCCGTATCGACGATCTTCTGCAACAGGCTTTCCATCACTACCTGGGTGCGCGACGAATCGAGCGTGCCGATCAGCGGCAGCGCCAGAATGCCTTCCCACAATTGCACGACCGGCGTGGACAGCTCCAGCAGTTCCTCCTGCTGGCGCGCGATGATCGCTTCGCGGTTCTTCTGGAACACCTCGGTGGTGTACAGGCCCAACTCGTCGATCAGCATATTGACGGCCCAGCTTACCTCCGCGAGTTCGGCGGGATTCGTGAAGCTTTGGCGCAGGCGCGCGTAGAGCGGCTGCTTGAGCGAGAACACAAAGGTGGCCGTTTCCGCGGGTGTGAAGCCCTGGCGCGCACGATGGGCCGACATATCGGCGAGAAACACACGCACCGGCTCCCAGTCGGGGCGGCTCGCGTCGAGCGTATCGGACTTCGCGAGCGTGTCGAGAAACGCCTTCAGGAAAGTCGAAAACTGCTCGCGGATTTCGGCTTCCATGGCGAGGCCGCGGCGCAGCGCAATCGGCAGATGCAGGCGGACCCAGTCGGCCAGCAGGGCGTCGCGATGCTGGTTCAGGACATCCGCGAGACGAGTCCGTTCGGGTGGGTTCATGCGATCTCCTCTGCGCGGTGACGTTCTGGATTGGGCTCTGGAGCGATCTCGATTTTCGAGACGGAACCGCTGCACCTTACACCATTGTCGTGATTGAAGCTATTACCCATGCCGAAAAAGATCAGGAACGCGAGAGGGCATTTCGCGCCGCTCAGGGTCGAGGCGCTTCTCGCGCAAGCCCATATTGGGAATGGGTTTCACGCTTTTTCACGGTGTGCTTGTAGTTTTTACAGGGTTGATGGTGGAAACGTCGCTGCCGGATTGTTCGGACTTACGTGCGGGAGCACACGCTGTCAGGCTGGAGCCGCTCGCTTGTCGGATTTTTTCGTGGCTGGCTGCGTTGGTACAGAGATTGCTCTAACTAAACCGCCACACACAAAAACGAGGAGAGGGGTGCCAAATGAAGATCGATCCGGTTGCACAGGAATCGACGCCGGCAAGTTTCGCAGGGGCGAATGCTGGGACTACCGCGGGGGCCACGTTAGCAACGCCGCAAGCGCTGGAGGACGAGGTCGCTGGGGAAGAGGCAGGCCTGCGGATACTGTCGAGGTTGTCGTACTGCGTGGCCTGGCTGTTTGGGCTGGAGGCTTTCTTTATGGAGCCTGAGGCGGCGGCCGGCGCGCAAGCAGTTCAAGGTTTTGAAGGGAGGAGGCGCGATTGAAGCGCCGGGACGGCCGGCGGGGCGTAATTTTTGTTACACCTGCTGGCCGTCACCTGATGGATTGGCCGCCTTGCGGGTGCGCCCGACTCCACTGCACTTGCCCGGTTTATGCCGGGTGCCTGTAACAAATTCGCGGCATGTGTAACGTAACGTAACAGCTCTGCGGGGCTGCCGCGTGGCGTAACGCCGTGCGCGGTTTCCCTTTTTGTTTTTCATCCCCCATGAACGGAAAGATCTGGAAGGCGTTGAAATGCGCGCGGCGCGCGAATGCTTTATAAAAGGGGCGAACGTCAGCCTTGAACACCGACCGAGCCCGCGCATGAAGAACTTCGTGAATTCCCTGCTTTTCGCCACGCTGCTTACCGCCGCCACGGGCTTGCTTGCCCACAGCGCCAGCGCCGCGCCGCAGCCCGTCGACCAGTCCGACCCGCAGGCGCTGATCAAGACCGCCACCCAGCAGGTGCTGGACGAAGTGCGCACCCAGTCGATCGCCCCCGACGATATCCCGCGCATTCGCAGCATCGTCGATCGCGACATCCTGCCGTATGTCGATTTCCACCGCACCACGCAGCTGTCGATGGGCCGCCACTGGCGCACGGCTACGCCCGCACAGCAGCAACAGGTCATGGAGCAGTTCCAGCTGCTGCTGATCCACCTCTATTCGGGCGCGCTCGCCCAGCTCAAGCCCGATCAGCAGATCGAATACTCGCCCATGCGCAATGCCCCGACCGACACGGACGTGGTCGTGCGCACCCTGGCGCAGACGAGCGGCAAGCCCATCGAGATTGATTACCGTCTCTACAAGACGCCGCAGGGCTGGCGGCTCTATGACCTGAACGTGCTGGGCGCGTGGCTGATCCAGACCTACCGCGCGCAGTTCAACGAGAAGATCCAGGAGGGCGGGGTGGACGGCCTGATCCAGTTCCTGACCGCGCGCAACCAGCAACTCGAAGCAGGCAAGCCCTGACGCGCGCTTGCACGCCCCCTTTCTCTGACGGCGCGCATGCGATACGCTCGCGCCCGGCATGCCGCTTGCCCTGCACGGCTGACGCCTCGCTTTGTGACGGCGGACTGCGTGGCTTAGCGAGGCGAGCGGCAGCCGTAGAAGAGCGCCAGGCTGTCAATACCCGACCGATTTCGCCCGTTGCCGCCCATCGCGCGCAGCGCGCACTACTCTAAAGGCAGGTGCGCCCCGATGCGCGAGCCCTATCCTCCCCACGAATCCGATGACCGCTCAGGTCGCGATGGCCGCGACCGCTTCGCCATGAATTTCCCGCTTCCACCCGAGCGGCCCAACGCAGGCCAGGCCGGATCCGCGCAAGGCGCCGCCGACAGCCGCCGCAATCGCGTGTTCCCGCCGAGTACGCCGACAGTCCACACGCTCGCTTCGGTCATCACGGGCGTGGCGGTGGTGTGCGGCCTGTACTTCGGCAGCGCGGTGCTGATTCCCATCACGCTGTCGGTGCTGCTGAGCTTTCTGCTCGCGCCGCTCGTCAACGCGCTGCGCCGCTTGCGCCTGCCGCCGTTTCTGGCGATCCTGGTCGCGGTGCTGACGACCGTGCTCGCGCTGGCCGGCGTAAGCGCGCTGATCGCCGCGCAGGTCGTACAGCTTGCCGCCGATCTGCCGCAGTACCAGGAGGCCATCGAGCAGAAGATCGAGACGGTGCAGGAAAAAACCGTGGGCCGCGCCGATTCGCTGATGACGCGCGCCGCCGCCGCACTGCAGCGCGTGACGCCCACGCCGCCGCCCGCGCCGCCGCAGCCGCGCGGACGCGCCGCACGCAACCAGCCCCAGCAGCCGATGCCGGTGGAAGTCCACACGCCCGCGCCCACGCCGATGCAGCTCGCGCAGAGAGCCTTCGCGCCGGTGATTGCGCCTCTGGAAACCGGCTTCATCGTGCTGGTGGTGACGATCTTCATCCTGTTGCAGCGCGAAGACCTGCGCGACCGGCTCATCAGCGTGTTCGGCTCCGACGATCTGCACCGCACCACCACGGCCATCAACGACGCATCCGAGCGCCTGTCGCGCTACTTCGTGGCCCAACTGGGCGTGAACGTGTCGGTGGGCGCGGTTCTCGCGGTGGGACTGGCGGGCATCGGCGTACCGGGGGCGCTGCTGTTCGGCGCGGTGGCGGCGCTGCTGCGCTTCGTGCCGTACATCGGCATCTGGATCGCCGCCGTGTTGGCCACGTTGCTGGCCGCCGCGATCCAGCCGCAATGGACCATGGCGGTGTGGACGCTGATCTTTTTTATCGTCGTCGATGTGGTGGCGGGCCAGTTCGCCGAGCCGATGCTCTATGGCCGACGCTCCGGCCTCTCGCCGCTCGCGGTGGTCGTGGCGGCGATCTTCTGGAGCTGGCTGTGGGGGCCGATCGGCCTCGTGCTCTCCACGCCGCTGACGCTGTGCATCGTCACGCTTGGCCGTTACGTGGATCGCCTGAACTTTTTGACCATCCTGCTGGGCGACCAGCCGGCGCTTACGCCCGCGCAAACCTGCTACCAACGTCTGCTTGCCGACGATCCGCACGAAGCGCTCTTGCAGGCCGACCGCCTGCTGGCCGAGATGCCGCTGATCGACTATTACGAGCAGGTGGTGTTCGAGGGCCTGCGCTTCGCGCGCAACGACGTGCTGCGCGGCGTGCTGCCGGCCGAGCAGCTCGCGCGCATCAATCAGGCGCTGCTCGACATCGTCGAAGACCTCGAATCGGTGGACGATTCGCGTCATGCCGCGCGGCGCAAAGGCGAGGAAGTGGAAGTGCTCGTCGAGGTGCCGCACGACGGCCGGCTCGTGCTTTGTGTGCCGGGGCGCGGCGCGTTCGACGAGGTGGTGGCGGCCATCGTCTGCCAGTTGCTGCTGCGCGCGCGCATTCCCTGCACGGCCACCACTTACGACGACGTGCGCAACACCAAGGCGGGCATGGTGGATGCGCTGGACATCCACGCGATTTGCGTGGCCTCGCTCGATGCCGCGGATTCGCCGCCGTACCTTCGCAACCTGGTGCGGCGTGTGCGCGAACGCGCGCCGGACATGCCGATCATCGTCGGCGTGCGGGCGCAGCGTCGCGACGAAGGCATAGGCATCGCCCCCAGCAACGACACCGCCACCCACCTTGCCGCCACGCTGCGCGACCTGGTGGAGGAGTGCGGCGCCGCGATGGTGCGTCAGCCGGAAGCTGCTGCCCGACAGCACCTGTGAGAGCGGTGGCGCGTCGGCCGCCGCGGGGAATGTGACAGTCACGCCGGCGTCACATTCAGGCCTGATGATATGCGCCCTGTGCCCCTGGTTGCGGCATTACTAGGAGACATGAATTGTTGAGCCCGCACGAGTTCGCCACGCTGATGTTGATCCGCCACGCGCCGGAGCAGATCGATATGAACCGCGAGGAACTCGATACCCTGCTTGAACGCCAGCTCGTCGCGCTCGAAACGCGCGCCGAAGGCCTGCGCCTGCCGTCGCTCACGACCGCGGGGCACTCGCTGCTCGAAGCGCTCGGACGTGTCGAGCCCGTGCGCGTCGCGCACGACGATATGAGTTTCGATACGCATTGAGGGCGAGGGGCGATCCGCCCCATGGCGTCGTCAATCGGCCGCCTGTCGCGTTCTTTACGCGTGCCGAGATTGAGAGCATTGCGCAGAGCCTGGGTAGAAAAGGCGTGACATGGCCGATTTCCGGGACGTCGGTGCAGCATCTGCGCGAGCGCGCCCGTTCGAGACCGATGCGCGCGCACCCATTTTCCGCATCGGCATTCCTGCCATTTCGCGCGCCCAAAAAAAATCGCCGGCGGTTGCCCGCCGGCGTTCAATACTTCGACTCTGCATGGTCCCAGAATGAACGGGGACAGGGTATGGTGCGCGGCGCACGGACCGGCAAGTCAGTCGATCCGCTGCCGTGCTCCATAAGTTGATTAACGGTCAACATGAGAAAAGGTTAAATGCGGAAAAACCCGCTCGCTCGACAACCCTGGTTGAGCCGTAATCGGTAAATAAGACCTTCTGGCAAGGCTTAAAACGTTTCCACGCCGTTTCAAGTCCGTTTCAAGTCCGCTTCAACGCCATGCGCGACGCTGCTTTAGCGGCGATCCACCCACACCGTCTGGATGTTGCAGAACTCGTGCATGCCGAAGCTGGACAGTTCGCGCCCGAAACCGCTCTTCTTCACGCCGCCCACCGTCACGCGCGGGTCGGTTGCCACGTCGCCGTTGATGAAGACCGCGCCCGTGTCCATCTGCGCGGCCAGCGCATTCGCACGTTCGACGTCGCCCGACCAGATCGTGCCGCCCAGGCCGAACTCGCTGTCGTTGGCCAGATTGACGGCGTGCTGAGCGTCGCGCGCCACGATGAGCGCCGCGACCGGCCCGAACAGTTCTTCCTTGAACGCGGTCATGCCGGGGCGCACGTCGGCGAGAATCGTCGGCGCGTAGTAGTTGCCCGCGCCTTCGATCTTGTTGCCGCCGATCACGAGGCGTGCGCCTTCGGCGATCGAACGCTCGACCTGGTTGTGCAGCTCGTCGCGCAGGTCATAGCGCGCCATCGGGCCGATGAAGGTGCTGTCCTCGCGCGGCGAACCGATGCGCAGCGCCTTCACGGCTTCGACAAAGCGCGTTTCGAATTCGGCGGCGATGCTTTCTTCGACGATCAGGCGCTTGGCCGCCAGGCACACCTGACCCGTATTGCCGTAGCGGCCCAGCACGGCGGAACGCACCGCTTCGTCGAGATCGGCGTCGGCGAGCACGATGAAGGCGTCCGAGCCGCCCAATTCCAGCACGCACTTCTTGAGCGCGGCGCCCGCCTGCGCGGCAATCGCCGAGCCGGCGCGTACGCTGCCCGTCACCGCGACGGCGGCGATGCGCGCATCGGCGATCACCGGCGCGACGCGCTCGGGCGGCAGGTTAAGCACTTCGAACGCACCTGCGGGCAGGTCGGTGGCCGCGAGCGCATCGCGCAGCAGGTAGGCGCTGCCCATCACGTTCGGTGCGTGCTTGAGCACGTAGGTATTGCCCGCGAGCAGCATGCTCACCGCGCCGCGCAGCACTTGCCAGATCGGGAAGTTCCAGGGCATGACCGCGAGAATCGGGCCGAGCGGGCGGAATTCCTGGCGCGCGACGCCCGCCGCCACCGACACCTCCAGGGGCGCAAGCATGGCCGGGCCGTTTTCGGCGTACCACTCGGCAAGCGCCGCGCACTTCTCGACCTCGCCGCGCGCCTGCGCGATCGGCTTGCCCATTTCGTCCGCGATCATCGTCGCGATGGCCTGCTTGCGCTCGCGCAGCACGTGCGCGAGCTGTACCAGAACGGCGGCGCGTTGCGCGACGGGCGTGTCGCGCCAGGCGCGCGCGGCGCCGGCCGTGCGCACCAGCGCCGCTTCCACGGCGGCTTCGCTGTCGAACGCGTAGGTGGCGAGGAGTGCGCCGTTGGCGGGGTTGCGCGAGACCGCGCCGGTGGTGTCGTGGTTGTCGTGGGTGTGGTTGGTTGTGGTCATGCTGGGCTCCTCAAAGGCAACACGATGATGAATGTGCCCCAGCATACGATCTGGTAATCCTCAGTGAAAGTGAATAATATTGAACAAATTGTTCTCCTGGAGTGAGGAAGTGGAGCTGGCTCAACTGCAGATCTTTCGCGAAATCGCCGATGCGGGCAGCGTGCAGGCCGCCGCGCAGCGCCTGCACCGCGTTCCGTCCAATCTGACCACGCGCCTGCGGCAACTGGAGGAGGAACTGGGCGCGGAGCTGTTCATCCGCGAAAAGATGCGCCTGCGGCTGTCCGCGACAGGCGCGGCGTTCCTCGACTACACACGCCGCATTCTCGCTCTTGCCGACGAAGCGAAGCTGTCCGTGGCTGGCGACGAGCCGCGCGGCGCGCTGCCGCTCGGTTCGCTCGAAAGCACGGCGGCCGTGCGCATTCCGCCGGTGCTGGCGGCGTTTCATCGGCGCTACCCGGAAGTGGCGCTCGATCTGTCAACGGGGCCGTCGGGCGAGCTGATCGATCGCGTGCTGGCAGGGGAGCTGGCGGCGGCTTTCGTCGATGGGCCGGTTTCGCATCCAGCGCTGACCGGCGTGCCCGTTTTCAGCGAAGAACTGGTGCTGATTTCGGCGGCCAACCGCAAACCGATCAAGCGTGCCAAGGACGTAAACGGCGCGAACATCTACGCGTTCCGCTCGAACTGCTCGTACCGGCGCACTTTCGAGCGTTGGTTCGAGGAGGATTGCGCCGCGCCCGGGCGCGTGTTCGAGCTGGAGTCGTATCACGGCATGCTGGCGTGCGTGTCGGCGGGCGCGGGTCTCGCGCTGCTGCCGGCGAGCCTGCTGGAGAGCATGCCCAGCCGGGGCGCGGTGATGGCGCACAAGCTGCCGGCTTCGGTGCGCGCGGTGACGATTTATCTGGTGTGGCGCAGCGATCTGCGCGCGCCCGCAGCGCTGCGGCGGCTGGTGGAAATGCTGGAGGCGCAACGCCTGGAGCATGCAAAGCAGAGCGCGTGAAAAGCGCTCCGGCTTGCCGATGTAGTGCCATCGAAAAGCCGGAGCCAACCCCAGTCCAGACCGGCTCATCGTACGAATCGAGCTTGACGAGCCGCCCAGGCAGTCTCGGAGAAGACTGCGCGCATCGTAGCAAGCGGCCTTGCGCGCGTGAACGAAGCCTTTGGCATAACGAAATCAGCGCGCCGCTTCGATGGTGTTCGCGCGCTTTCATTCGTGCGTTTTCAATCGTGCGCATGCAAGCGTCGATGCAGCGGCCCGAGCGCCATCGACAGCAGCACGCACACGCTCAAAATCGTCACCAGCGCGAACATCGACACCTTGAAACCCGCCGCGTAATCGAGCGCCGCAGGATGCTCGCCCAGCCGGGCGAAGAACAGGCCGCCGAGCGTCGCCGCGCCCACCGCCGCGCCGATCTGCAGCATTGCCGTGACCATGCCCGACGCCACGCCCGCGCGCGCCGGTTCGACTTCGGCGAGCACGATGCGCACCACCGACGGCAGCACGAGACCCTGGCCGATGCCCATCGCCGCGAGTCCAGCATAGAAGCCCGCGCCCGGCGCGACTGGACCCGCGAGCGTCGCCGCCGTGGCAAGCCCGAGCGCGATCAGCACATAACCGAGCGTGAGCACGCGATAGCCGCCGAAGCGCGCGACCAGACGCGGCATCACGAGCGGACTCGACAGGAAGCCCACGCCGAACGGCAGGATCGCAAACCCCGATGCGAGCGGCGACCAGTGCAGCCCGCCTTGCAGATAGATGCCGTAGCTCAGGAAAAACGCGCTCATCAGATAGAACAGAAACGCCAGCGCAAGCCCCAGGGCCACGACCGGATTGCGCAGCAGACGCACGTCGAGCAGCGGATCCTTGCCCGCCGCGAGCGTGCGCAGTTCCACGTGCAGCAGCAAACCGAGCACCGGTGCCGAAGCGGCGAGGCAAAACAGCATCCAGACGGGCCAGCCTTGTTCGCGACCGCGCGTGAGCGGATAAACCAGCATCAGCAGAAAGAGCGACAGCAGCAACGTGCCGGGTATGTCGATGCGCGCGCCGCGCGGAGGACGGCTCTCTGGAATGAAGCGCCAGCTGCCGAGCAGCGCGAGGACGCCAATCGGCAGATTGACGAGAAAGATCGCGCGCCAGCCCAGCCCGAACGGATGCAGGCTGATGAGCGCGCCGCCGCCCAGTTGGCCGATCACCGCCGCGACGCCGAACACGAAGCCATAGAGGCCCATCACGCGCACCTGTTCGTGCGGGGCGTAGACGCTGCGGATGGTCGCCAGCACCTGGGGCGCGAGCACGGCGGCGAAGAGACCCTGGAGGATGCGCCCGAACACGAGCACCGTGCCGTCAGTGGCGAGGCCGCAGAGCGTCGAAGCCAGCACGAAGCCCGCCATGCCGATCATGAACATGCGCTTGCGGCCATAGAGATCGCCCAGCCGCCCGCCCGTGATCTGCGCGACCGCGTTGGCGCAGGCGTAGGCGGACACCACCAGCTGCAACTGCGACGCGGTGGCCGCGAGACCGTCGTGAATAGAGGGCATCGCCAGATTGACGATGAAGTAATCGACCGGCGGCAGGATCGCGCCGATCAGCAGGACCACCAGCGCCCAGCCGGACTGCGCGTGCGCGGCGGCTGAGGCGGAAGGAGGCGCAGCCGCGCACGGCGCGGCAGTGAGGGTGTTGTCGGACATGGCGGGCCTGTCGGAAAAGTGGTCGATGCAGCGCGCTCGCCTGACGCGTTGGCGCACTGCACCATTGGATGAGCCATTGTGCTATAGCACGCATCCGGCGGAAAAGCGGGAATAAGTGGTACTATCCATCGACTTAGTCGATGGATGGAGAAGGCGGAAAAACGCATGCGTGGTTTCGAACTCGACCAGTTACGCACCTTCACGGTGGTGGTGGATGCAGGCAGCCTCTCGGCCGCCGCGCCCTCGCTGCATCTGTCGCAGTCCACGGTCAGCGAGCAGATGCGCAAGCTGGAGGCGCGCGCCGGCGTGCCGCTCTTCGTGCGCAGCAAGCGCGGCGTCGAAACCACGCCCGCCGGCGCGCGGCTGCTCACGCACGCGCGGCGCATCGTGGCGCTCAACGAAGCCGCTTTCGACGATGTGCGCGGCCAGGCGATCAAGGGCGAACTGCGCGTCGCCATCACCGATTACTACCGCACCCACGAAGTGGCGAGCATGCTTGCGCGTTTGCGCGAATGCTATCCGCAACTGAGCCTGCATGTGAGCACGATGAAGAGCGTCGAAATCGAGCAGGCGCACGCGCGCCGCGAGATCGATCTAGGCGTGGTGATGAATATGTCGGTGGGGGCCGTGCGGCCCGCGAGCGGTGACGCTCGCTGGGTGCTGCGCCGCGAACCGGTGCATTGGGTGGCCTCGCCCGCGCTGGCGCAGACGCTGCCCGATCCGCTGCCGCTCGTGCTGCTGCCCAACGACTGCATGCTGCATCAGATCGCGGTGCACTCGCTGGAGGAGCAGGGGCGCGCCTTCGTGATGGGCCATAGTGCGTCGGGCGTGGCGGGTTTGCAGTCGATGCTGGCGGCGGGGCTGGGCGTGGGGTGCCTGTGCGCCTCGGCGGTGCCGGACGGTCTGGTGCGGCTGCCGGCGCGCCATCGGCTGCCCACGCTGCCGGAGGCGGTGTTTTCGCTTACGCCGCCGCTGGCGGGTGAGAGCGAGACGGTGACACAGGCGCGAGAGGTGTTGGCCCGTCAACTGGTGGTGTGAACGCGCCGAATGATGCGCTCACCACCCGATCCGATGTTTCTCGTCGGTTTCGCGATGGCGCACGTCGTCGTCGCTATGCAGATAGAGGCTGGTGGTGCTCAGCGACGCGTGGCCCAGGTTGTCGCGCACGAGGCGCAGATCGACATCGCCATCGGCCATATGCGAGCCCGCGCTGTGGCGCAGCCAGTGAGCTGATGCCTCTTCGAGCCGTGCCGCGCACGCCTGGGCTTGTGCGCAACCCGCAGCCCCCTCCATCTCGCGCAAGCGCTGCGCCGCGCCCGCAAAAATCCCCTTTACGATCGTATGCAACGCCGCGCGCGTGAGCGGCTTGAGCGATTTGCCGATCGGCAGCACGAGCGGCGTGCTTTCGTGCGGTGCGGGCAGGGCAGCAAGACCGCGCGCGCTGCGATAGCGCGCCAGCTCCGCCATCATCTCGGCGGTGGCGGGCACGAGGCGGCGGCGCTCGCCCTTGCCCAGCACGTCGAGCCACCAGCGCTCCACACCCGCGCCGTCGCGCCGCGCGAAAAAATCGCCCATCGTGTTGCCGCCGACTTCCGAGATGCGCAGGCCGCCCAGATAGAGCAGCGTTAGCAGCCAGCGCGTGCGGCCGTGGTGCTCGCGCTCGCGTGCGGTTTCGCGCGGCAGGCTGTCGACATAGGCTTTCACCTCGTCCCACAGTTCGCGCTCCAGATAGCGCGTGATGCGCGGGGCGGCGCGGCGCGCGCGCTGGCGCGAGAGCGAAAGCGGATTGCCCGCCAGGTAGCCGGCGCTCACCAGCCAGGAAAACAGCGTATTGAGGATCACCATCGCCTGGCGCTGACTGGCGGCGGACAGCGGCCCGTGGAACGGCCGCCAGCGTGCGTCGTCGCGCGCGTGCTTGCGCCCGCCGCCCGCGACCCAGCGCGCGGCGGGCTGGGGATCGGCGAGGAAATGCTGATAGGCGAGCAGGTCTTCGTGCGTGAGCGACGATAGCGGCTTGCCCAGTTGCACGATGGCCCAGAGCAGCAGGCGCTCGCTTTCCTTGCGATAGGTCTCGAAGGTGGACCTGGAATCGGCGACACGCGCCAGCCACGCGCGGATCGCTTCGAGGTCGTTGGCCGCCGCGATCTGCATGCGGCCGTGCGCGCGATTGACGCCGTCGCGGCCGTCGAGATCGGCGGGCAATTCGAGGGCGTCGAGCGGACGCGGAGCGAGCAGGGCGGTGTGCATGGGCAAAGCGAAGGCCGCGGTTGTGAGGCGATGGGGCGGCTTGGATGAGCGTGGATGAGAACTCGCGGACTATAGCGCGGATCGCGCTGTTCGAAGTGTGTTTGGTGGTTCGACCTCTTGTTGACCCTCTCCCCAGCCCTCTCCCGTAGGGAGAGGGAGTGATTGGCCACCCCCTCTCCCGTTGGGAGAGGGGCGGGGGAGGGGGCAAACACTTGAATGAAAGTGCGTTTAAACCGTGGCGATCAGAAACGATTCGCCTTTCGCAGGTTTTAACCCGTCGATGCCACCACGGTGGGTCGCGCGGCATCGAAGCCCGCTTTCACGAGCTGCGCGCGCCACGAATCGCCCGCTTCGAAATCGACAGCCACGAAGTGCAGCCATTCCTGCTCGCGAAACCCCAGATCGGCGAGACGCTGGCGCTTCCAGGGCTGCGTGTCCGGGTGATCGACTTCATAGACATCCATGCGCGAGGCGATTTCGGGCCGCCGTTGCGCGAAGGTGTCGAGGCCGGCGCCCAGCAGCACGTATTGCGCGACGCCGTTTGCAAGCCGTGCTGCAACCAGATCTTCGATCAGGCGCGCGCGGCCCACGATCGATGCGCGATAACCGCGAGTGCCCTCGGGGTCCATATCGGGACGCTTGCGCCAGTGCGCGTCGGGCGCGGCGAGCTGCATTCCCAGCTCGTCTTCGAGCACATGCGGCGCGGCATCGACCTGCACATGCAGCGCTCGCCAGAGCGCGGTGCGGATCGCGGTGGTATCGGGCGTTCCTGCGGGGTTGACGTCTGGCATCTGCGTCTCCTGATGAACCTGGTTTGAAGATTACGTCTGTGCTTCGGGCGGCGTCGCGCCATAGACCTCCACGCTCACGGCGCGCAGCGCTTCGATCATCACTTCAGCAGCAGGCGACAAGAGTTTGTCGGAGCGCGTGATGATGCCGAAGTCGTCCATCTGGCAGTCCATCGGCAGCGGCAGGATCGCCACCATGCCGTGCGCCGCGTAATAGCGCGCCACGTCGCCGGTCAGTACGGCGATCATGTCGCTTTGCTCCAGCACGCGCGTGATGAACAGCAGCGCGGGCGTTTCCACCACGTTCGAAGGCGGCGCGAGGCTGGCGCGCTGGAACATCAGCTCGAAGCGATGGCGCAGCACGCTCGCCACCGGCGGCACGACCCAGGTGGCGCGGGCAACATCGGCGAGCGCGAGCGGCTTGTTGGCTGCGTCCGCTGCGTCGGTTGCGTCCGCTGCATTGGCGCAAGCCGCAAGCAACGGATGCCCCGGCCGCACCACGGCGCACACCGGCTCGCCCGTGAGCGCTTCGTAGCGTAGCGCGAGCTTGTCGTGTTCGGCAGAAAGCCGCCCCAGCACCACGTCCAGCTTGTCCTGTGCCAGATGTTCGAGCAGCACGTTGCTCGCGTCGATCTCGACCGATATGCGCATATTCGCGTGCGTGCGCTTGACCGCCGCCACGGCAGCCGGCAGCACGCGCACGCCTGGCGAGGTGATCGCGCCCACCGCCACATGGCCCAGCCGCCCGGCCTTGAGCGCGGTCAGTTCTTCCTGTGCCTGATCGAGGCTGCCCAGCACCGCGCGCGCATGACGGATCAGCGCGTCGCCGTACAGCGTGGGTCTCATGCCGCGCGGCATGCGCTCGAACAGCAGCGCGCCCAGCATCTCTTCCAGCTCGCGCAGCAGCTTGGACGCGGCGGGCTGCGTCATGTTGAGCGCAGCAGCGGCGCGGTGAATATTGCCTTCTTCGGCAAGCGCGGCCACCAGCAGCAACTGCCGCGTCTTGAGCCGCGTGCGCACGTACCAGGGGCTTGTCTCCAGCATGACGGTGCCTCAATCCCAAATAGTTCTAAGCGTTTATACCAATGCCGATTTCGATATCGGAACCGTTCTTTTTTTCATTAGAAGGTTATCAGAGTTCTCCTTAGACTATGCGCAACATTCAGCCAATTCAGCCCTACCCACATTCAGACGATGTCGGCAACGAAACCCAAACTGCGCTCCCAACAGTGGTTCGGCACCACGGACAAGAACGGCTTCATGTATCGAAGCTGGATGAAGAACCAGGGGATTCCGGATCACGAATTCGATGGCCGCCCTGTCATCGGCATCTGCAATACGTGGTCGGAACTCACGCCCTGCAACGCCCACTTCCGCAAGCTCGCGGAGCACGTCAAACGCGGCATCTATGAAGCGGGCGGCTTTCCGGTCGAATTCCCGGTGTTCTCGAACGGCGAATCGAATCTGCGTCCCTCGGCGATGCTCACGCGCAATCTCGCCTCGATGGACGTGGAAGAGGCGATTCGCGGCAATCCGATCGACGCCGTCGTGCTGCTGTGCGGCTGCGACAAGACCACGCCCGCGCTGCTGATGGGCGCGGCGAGCGTGGACGTGCCCGCCATCGTCGTGACGGGCGGCCCGATGCTCAACGGCAAGCTCGAAGGCCGCGACATCGGCTCGGGCACGGCGGTCTGGCGTCTGCACGAATCGCTCAAGGCGGGCGAGATCGACCTGCATCATTTCCTCGCAGCCGAAGGCGGCATGTCGCGCTCGGCGGGCACCTGCAACACCATGGGCACGGCGTCGACGATGGCCTGCATGGCCGAATCGCTGGGCGTTTCGCTGCCGCACAACGCGGCGATTCCGGCAGTGGACGCGCGCCGCTACGTGCTCGCGCATATGTCCGGCATGCGCATCGTGCAAATGGCGCTGGAGGACCTGAAGCTCTCGAAGATCCTCACGCGCGAGGCGTTCGAGAACGCGATCCGCACCAATGCGGCGATCGGCGGCTCGACCAATGCGGTGATCCATCTGAAGGCGATTGCGGGGCGCATCGGCGTGCCGCTCGAACTGGAAGACTGGCAGCGCATTGGCCGCAGCACGCCCACCATCGTCGATCTGCAGCCTTCGGGCCGCTTCCTGATGGAAGAGTTTTATTACGCGGGCGGTTTGCCGGCGGTGCTGCGCCGTCTGGGCGAAGCGAATCTGCTGCCGCATCCGGGCGCGCTCACGGTCAACGGCAAGTCGCTGTGGGACAACGTGCGCGAAGCACCGAACTACAACGATGAGGTGATTCGCCAGATCGACAATCCGCTGATCGCGGACGGCGGCATCTGCATCCTGCGCGGCAATCTCGCGCCGCGCGGCGCGGTGCTCAAGCCCTCGGCGGCCACGCCCGAACTGCTCAAGCATCGCGGTCGCGCAGTGGTGTTCGAGAACTTCGACCATTACAAGGCGACCATCGGCGACGAATCGCTCGATGTCGATAAGGACTCGATCCTCGTGATGAAGAACTGCGGCCCGCGCGGCTATCCCGGCATGGCCGAAGTGGGCAACATGGGCCTGCCGCCCAAGCTGCTGCGCCAGGGCGTGAAAGACATGGTGCGTATTTCCGATGCGCGCATGAGCGGCACGGCTTACGGCACGGTGGTGCTGCACGTCGCGCCCGAAGCGGCGGCGGGCGGCCCGCTAGCCGCGGTGCGCAACGGCGACTGGATCGAACTCGATTGTGAGAGCGGCCGTCTGCACCTCGATATCAGCGACGAGGAACTGCAGCGCCGTTTGAGCGATGTCGATCCCGCCGCCGCGCCGGGCGTGGCCGAACAACTCGGCCGGGGCGGCTATGCGCGCCTTTATGTCGATCACGTCCTGCAGGCCGACGAAGGCTGCGATCTGGACTTCCTCGTCGGCAAGCGCGGCTCCGACGTGCCGCGGCACTCGCATTGACGCGCCCAGGGGTTACATCATGACGATTGCACTCACAGGCGAACTGTTGATCGGTTCGCAGTCGAAACGCGGCGAAGGCGCGGCGTTTCAATCGATCGATGCAGCGAGCCAGCAAGCCATCGCGCAGCCGGTCTTCCACGGCGCGTTGCAAGGCGACGTCGAGAAAGCCTGCAGGATCGCCGATGAAGCGTTCGATAGTTATCGCGCGCTGGCCGCCGAACAACGCGCGCAATTCCTCGACGATTGTGCGGCGCGCGTCGAAGCGCTCGGCGATCAACTGATCGAACGCGCGATGGCGGAAAGCGGCTTGCCGCGCGCACGTCTGGAGGGCGAACGCGCCCGCACGGCCAACCAGTTGCGCATGTTCGCCACGCTCGTGCGCAGCGGCGACGCGCTCGACGCGCGCATCGAACCGGCCTTGCCCGAGCGCCAGCCGCCGCGCACCGATCTGCGCTTCTGGCGCATCGGCGTGGGTCCGGTCGCGGTATTCGGCGCGAGCAATTTCCCGCTGGCGTTTTCGGTGGCGGGGGGCGATACGGCTTCGGCTTTGGCCGCCGGTTGCCCGGTGGTGGTGAAGGCGCATCCGGCGCATCCCGGCACGTCCGAACTGGTGGGCCGTGCGATCCAGCAGGCGGTCGCGGCGGCGGGCCTGCCTGAAGGCGTGTTCTCGCTGCTGTTCGATGCGGGTCATGAAGTGGGCGCGGCGCTGGTGCAGCATCCGGCGATTCGCGCGGTGGGTTTTACCGGCTCGCGCGCGGGCGGCCTCGCGCTCGTGAAGCTGGCGGCGGCGCGCCCCGAACCGATTCCCGTCTACGCCGAAATGAGCAGCGTGAATCCCAACCTGCTGCTGCCAGGCGCACTGGCCGCTCGCGGCGAAGCGCTGGCGCGAGAATTCGCGGCATCGGCGACGCTGGGCTGCGGGCAGTTCTGCACCAATCCTGGTTTGATGCTGGGTCTCGCGGGCGCGGAGTTCGATGCCTTCGCAGCGAATGCCGCGCGCGAATTCGGCGCCGTGAATGCGGGCGTGATGCTGACCGGCGGCATTTTGCGCGCCTATGAAAAGGGCGTTGAGCGCCTCGCCCAGCACGCAAACGTGACAACGCTCGCACGCGGTGCGGCAGCACCAGGCCGTGCGCAAAGCGCCTTGTTCAAGGTCGGCGCGCGCGAGTTGCTTGCGGACGCAACGATCGGCGAGGAAGTGTTCGGCCCGAGCAGTGTGCTGGTGGAATGCGCCGACGAAGCCGAATTGCGCGCCGTGCTGCGCGGCATCGAAGGCCAACTGACCATCACGCTGCATATGGAAGCCGCTGACGCCGATCTCGTGCGCACGCTCTTGCCGCTCATCGAGCGCAAGGCAGGCCGCGTGCTCGCCAACGGCTTCCCGACCGGCGTGGAAGTGTGCGACGCGATGGTCCACGGCGGCCCCTTCCCGGCAACGTCCGATGTGCGCAGCACGTCGGTGGGCACGGCGGCGATCGAACGCTTCCTGCGCCCGGTCTGCTACCAGAATCTGGCCGATAGCCTGCTGCCCGATGCGCTGCGCGATGGCAACCCGTTAGCTATCAAGCGGCGTTTCGCAGGCAAACCTGAGAGCGTGAACTAGACCGATAAACGGATATGTCGCCCACGAGATCCGCGTCCAACGCGGACCGGCGATACGCTGGTGCAACAGCAAGGAGACAGACAGGATGACGAATCCGCAGGTGCAGCAACCGGGCAGAAGCGAGTCGGGCGCCGAGGAAAAGCACATCGTCGGCCATATCGCGCGCCGCCTCGTGCCGTTTCTCGCGCTGATCTATGTAGTGGCCTATATCGACCGCACGGTCGTGGGCTTTGCAAAGCTGCATATGAACGCGGCTGTGGGCCTGAGCGACGCCGCCTACGGTCTGGGCGCGGGCCTCTTTTTCGTCGGCTACTTCCTGTGTGAAGTGCCGAGCAATCTCGCGCTCGCGCGTTTCGGCGCGCGTGTGTGGTTCGCCCGCATTCTCTTCACCTGGGGCGCCATCACGATGGCGATGGCCTTCGTCAGCGGTCCGAAGAGCTTTTATCTGTTGCGCTTTCTGCTGGGCGCGGCCGAGGCGGGCCTTTATCCCGGCATTCTCTTCTTCCTTACGCAATGGTTCCCGCTGCGCCATCGCGCTCGCGTGATTGGCCTGCTCGTGCTCGCGCAGCCCATCGCGGGCATCGTGACCGGCCCGATTGCCGGCGCGTTGCTCGAAACGCACGGGTTTTTGGGGCTCTCGAACTGGCAAGCGCTGTTTGTCGTCAGCGGCCTGCCCGCCGTGCTGCTTTGCCTGCCCACGCTGCGCCTGCTGCCTGAGTCGCCAGCGCATGCGCGCTGGCTCAAGCCTGAAGCGCGCCGCTGGATCGAGCGCGAACTCACTTCCGACCGCCGCAGCTATGCGCTCGACGCGCATCGCAATCCGTTCAGCGCGCTCAAGGACCGCCGCGTGTTGCTGCTCGCGCTGCTGTTTCTGCCGTTTCCGCTGTGCATCTACGGTTTGTCACTCTGGCTGCCTACCATTATCAAGGCGTTCGGCGTGAGCGATTCCACTGCCGGGCTGCTTTCCGCGGTGCCGTATCTGTTCGCGGTGGCGGGTCTGCTGATCGTGCCGCGTCACTCGGACAAACATCGCGAGCGCTACGGCCATATCGTCGTGGTCTCGGTGCTTGCGGCGCTCACGATGGCCGCGAGCGCGTGGGTTCACGCGCCAGTGCTGCAACTGCTGTTCATCAGCCTGACGGCGTTTTCGCTCTATTCGATTCAGGCCGTGGTCTGGGCACTGCCGGGCGAGTTCCTGACCGGCACGAGCGCGGCCGTGGGGATTGCGACGATCAACTCGCTCGCGAATCTGGGCGGCTATCTCGGCCCCTATGGCATCGGACTGATCAAGGACGCGACGGGCAGCCTCGCGGCCGGACTGTATTTTCTAGCCGCCACGCTGGTGGTCGCGGTGCTCGCGACCTTCGCCGTGCGCGCGGCGCTGCGCGCGCCGGCTCCTGGCGCTAGCGCGGACGTAAAACTCGCACGCGAATCGTGATTGACCCCTTTGAACAAGCAGGATTGAAGCTATGACGACCAGCAGCACGGCCCGCTACTCGGGCATCTTTCCAGTGGTGCCGACTACCTTCACCGTAAGCGGCGAACTCGATCTGGCAAGCCAGAAGCGCGCCGTCGATTTCATGATTGACGCGGGCGTGGACGGCCTGGCCATCCTCGCCAACTTCTCCGAGCAGTTTTCGCTGTCCGACGACGAGCGCGAAATCCTCACGCGCACCGTGCTCGAACACGTGGCGGGCCGCGTGCCGGTGATCGTCACGACCACGCATTACGGCACGAATGTGTGCGCTGCCCGCAGCAAGCGTGCGCAGGACATGGGCGCGGCGATGGTGATGGTGATGCCGCCGTATCACGGCGCGACCTTCCGCGTGCCGGAAGCGCAGATCTATGAGTTCTACGCACGCGTGTCCGATGCCATCGACATTCCGATCATGATCCAGGACGCGCCTGCGGCCGGCACGGCGCTGTCCGCGCCGTTCCTCGCGCGCATGGCCCGCGAAATCGAACAGGTGTCGTACTTCAAGATCGAAACGCCGGGCGCGGCCAACAAGCTGCGCGAACTGATCCGCCTCGCGGGCGACGCGGTCGAAGGTCCGTGGGATGGCGAAGAAGGCATCACGCTGCTGGCGGACCTTCACGCGGGTGCGACGGGCGCGATGACGGGCGGCGGTTTTCCCGACGGTATTCGCCCGATCATCGTGGCGCACCGCGAAGGCCGCGCCGACGATGCGTTCACGCTGTACCAGAAGTGGCTGCCGCTCATCAATCACGAAAACCGCCAGGCGGGCCTGCTCGCGTGCAAATCGCTGATGAAGGAAGGCGGCGTGATCGACTGCGAACTGCCGCGCCATCCGCTGCCCGCGATGCATCCCGAGACGCGCGCAGAACTGATTGCGATTGCGCGCAAGCTCGATCCGCTGGTGCTGCGTTGGGGGAAATAAATCATTCGATATCCAGAATAAAATAATTTTCCCTCGGAAAACGTGGATAAAGGATTGGAGATCGCCATGAATGCGTCGTATACCCTGGCTATCGTCGGCGTCGGCAAGATCGCGCGCGACCAGCATTTGCCCGCCATCGCGGGCAACCCCGGCTTCGAACTCGTCGCTGCTGCGAGCCGCAATGCGCAGGTGGAGAGCGTGCGCAATTACAGCGATATCGGCGAATTGCTGGGCGCGGAGCGCGAACTCGATGCCGTGTCGCTGTGCGCGCCGCCGCAGGTGCGTTATGCGCAGGCGCGCGCCGCGCTGGAAGCGGGCAAGCATGTGATGCTCGAAAAACCGCCCGGCGCGAGTGTGAGCGAAGTGGAAGCGCTGCGCGAACTCGCAAAGCAGCACAAGCGCACGCTGTTCGCCACCTGGCATTCGCGCTGCGCGAGCGCAGTCGAACCGGCGCGCGCGTGGCTCGCCACCCGCACGCTGCGCGCCGTGCATGTGCGCTGGAAGGAGGACGTGCGCCGCTGGCATCCGGGCCAGCAATGGATCTGGGAACCAGGCGGTCTGGGCGTCTTCGATCCGGGCATCAACGCGCTCTCCATCGTCACGCGCATCCTGCCGCGCGAAGTGCTGTTGCGCAGCGCGACGCTGCATGTGCCCAGCGACTGCGCGACGCCGATTGCCGCCGAACTCGATTGCATCGATACCGACGGCGTGCCGGTACGCGCCGAATTCGACTGGCGTCACGGCCCGATCGAGCAGTGGGAAATCGACGTGGAAACCACCGACGGTCTGCTGTCGATCTCCGAAGGCGGCAAGCGTCTGTCGATCAAGGGCGAGCCGGTTCAACTCGACGCCGAGCGCGAATACGCGGCGCTCTACGAGCGTTTTCACTGGCTCATCGCGCACGGCACCGAAGACGTGGACGTGCGGCCGCTGCGCCTCGTTGCAGACGCATTCCTGCTTGGCAGGCATGTCGAAGTCGAAGCCTTCGGCCATTAACCGTTCGGATCACGTAACAAATAAACGCAGCACCACACCCAAGGAGACAGGAGCATGACCAGCAACATCCGCCGCTTTACCCTTCGCGCCGTGTTCGCGGCCCTGTGCGTCGCGCCGCTCGGCATGAATATCGCGGCGCACGCCGATTCGCCCACCAAGATCGGCTTTCTCGTGAAGATGCCGGAACAGGCCTGGTTCATCAACGAACAGAAGGCCGCTACGGCGCTGGGCCAGAAGGAGAACTTCTCGGTCGTCAATATCGGCACGCCGGATGGCGAGAAGGTGCTGGCCGCGATCGATAACCTCGGTGCGCAAGGCGCGCAGGGCTTCGTGATCTGCGCACCGGACGTGCGCCTTGGACCGGCGATCCAGGCGCGCGCCAAGCGCTACAACATGAAGTTCGTGACGGTGGACGATCAACTGGTGGATTCGTCGGGCAAGCCGCTGGCGAGCGTGCCGCATCTGGGCATGTCGGCGTTCAAGATCGGCAATCAGGTGGGCACCGCCATCGCCGAGGAAATGAAGCGTCGCGGCTGGAAGCCGGAAGAAGTGGGCGCGCTGCGCATCACCGACTACGAACTGCCCACGGCAAAACTGCGTACCGATGGCGCGACGCAATCGCTGATAGCAGGCGGCTTCAAGAAGGAAAACATCTTCGACGCGCCGCAAAAGACCACCGATGACGAAGGCGGTTTCAACGCGGCTTCGCCCGTGCTCGCGCAGCATCCGAACATCAAAAAGTGGGTGATCTTCGCGCTCAACGAAGAAAGCGTGCTGGGCGCCGTGCGTGCGACGGAACAGCTGCATCTGCCGGCCTCGGACGTGATCGGCGTGGGCATCAACGGCGCGGGCGAAGCCTTCGCCGAGTTCCAGAAGAAGCAGCCCACCGGCTTCTACGGCACGATCGCCGTGAGTTCGACCAATCACGGCAAGGACAGCGCCGAAAACCTCGTCGAGTGGATCCGCAACGGCAAGCAGCCGCCCGCCGATACGCAGACCACCGGCAAGCTGATGACGCGCGACAACTGGACGGCCGTGCGTAGCGAGCTGGGTATTTAAGGTCGTTTTGACGCGTGTTTAAGGGCAGGGATGCAATGACTGAAACCATGACATATGCCGATGCGGCGAGCGCGAGCGAAGCAGTTCTAAAGGCTCAACAGGGGAGCCGCGCGTATCTGGAACTCGACGGCATCACCGTGAGTTTTCCGGGCGTGAAGGCGCTCGACCGCGTCTCGCTGGAAGTGCGCGCGGGCGAGGTGCACGGCCTGATGGGCGAGAACGGCGCGGGCAAATCCACGCTGCTCAAGGTGCTCTCGGGCGTGAACCAGGCGCAGGAAGGCTCGCTCAAGCTGGGCGGCGTGGAGCAGCGCTTCACGACCACCAAAGCGGCGCTCGACGCGGGCATCGCGATCATTTATCAGGAGTTGCATCTCGTTCCCGAACTGACGGTGGCCGATAACCTGATGCTCGGGCAATTGCCCAATCGCCTGGGCGTGCTGGACGAGCGCACACTCGTTCAGCGCGCGATGGACGAACTCAAGCGCCTGGGCGAGCGCATCGATCCGCGTACGCCGGTGAAGAATCTTTCCATCGGCCAGCGCCAGATGATCGAGATCGGCAAGGCGTTGATGCGCGACGCGCGCGTGATCGCGTTTGATGAGCCGACCAGTTCGCTTTCGGCGCGCGAAACGGAGAACCTGTTTCGCATCATCAATGCGCTGCGTGCCGATGGCCGCGCGATCATCTACGTCACGCACCGCATGGACGAGGTCTACGAGTTGTGCGGCCGCGTGACCGTGTTCCGCGACGGCAAGCGCATCGAGACCTTCGAATCGGTCGCCGATCTCGACCGCAATCGCCTGATCGCGGCGATGGTGGGCCGCTCGATCGAGGACGTCTACGGCTATCGCTCACGCCCGGCCGGCGACGTGCTGCTCGAAGCGAAGGGACTGCTTGGGCCGGGTCTGGCCGAACCTGTTTCGTTCACGGCGCGGCGTGGCGAGATCGTCGGCTTCTTCGGGCTGGTGGGCGCGGGCCGCTCCGAGTTGATGAAGCTGATTTACGGCGCGACGCGTGCGAGCGCGGGCCATGTCGAGCTGAACGGCAAGCGCGTGAATTTCGCCAGTCCGCGCGACGCCGTGCGCGCAGGCATCGCGCTGTGCCCTGAGGACCGCAAGCAGGAAGGCATCGTCGCGATCGCTTCGGTGGCGGACAACCTCAACATCAGCGCGCGGCGTCATTTCAGTCCCGCGCGCTTTCTGCTCGATGCGAAACGCGAGCGCGATCTGACCGACGACTACATCAAGAAGCTCGCGATCAAGACGCGCAACGGCGACACCGCCATCGGCACGCTCTCGGGCGGCAACCAGCAGAAGGTGATTTTGTCGCGGTGGCTGGCCGAACGCATCGAAGTGTTCCTGATGGACGAACCCACGCGCGGCATCGACGTGGGCGCGCGCGCCGAAATCTACAACCTGCTCTACGAGTTGGCCGAAGCGGGCCGCACCGTGATCATGGTGTCGAGCGATCTGGCCGAAGTGATCGGCGTGGCCGACCGCATCATCGTGATGCGCGAAGGGCGCATCGCGGGCAGCGTGCCGAAAGCCGAAGCCTCGCCCGACGAACTGATCAAGCTGGCGCTGCCGCGATAAGACGCTTTCAGCCACGCCAGGCCGCAGTAACCGTAACCGAAACGAAACCACAGATGAGTCAAGCCATGCAGCCACAGGGCACGCCTACCGTCAACGAAGCCGCCGCGCCGATCACGCCCTCGCGGGCGCGCGCGTGGGACATGATCAACAAATCGGGCATCGTGGTGGTGTTCGTGGTGCTGTTCGCGGTGCTTAGCGCAACGGTGCCCGACTTCCTCACGACCCGCAATATTCAGGGCCTTTTGCTCTCCGTCACGCTGATCGGCTCGATTGCCGTGACCATGATGTTCGTGCTCGCGCTGGGCGAGGTCGATCTCTCCGTGGCGTCGATCGTCGCGTTTTCGGGCGTGGTGGCCTCGACCGTCATCACGCAGTCGCATAGCGTGATGCTCGGCATCGCCGCGGGCATTCTCGCGGGCGGCGCGGTCGGGCTCGTCAACGGCGTGCTGATCGCGCGCTTCAAGATCAACTCGCTGATCGCCACGCTCGCGATGATGGAAGCGGTGCGCGGCCTCGCCTTCCTCACCTCGAACGGCGACGCCGTGATGATCTCGGAAGAGCGCTTCTTCGATCTGGGCGGCGGCTCGTTCCTGGGCATCTCGTTCCCGATCTGGAGCAACATCATCGGCTTCGTGGTGTTCGGCTTTCTGCTCAAGAAAACCGTGTTCGGCAAGAACGTGCTGGCGGTGGGCGGCAATGGCGAGGCCGCGCGTCTCGCGGGTCTGCCGGTCACGCGCATCAAGATCACCGTGTTCGTGCTGCAAGGGCTGGTGACAGGCTTCGCGGGCGTGATGCTGGCCTCGCGCATGAGCCTGGGCGATCCGAAGACCTCGGTGGGCCTGGAGCTGGGTGTGATCTCGGCCTGCGTGCTGGGCGGCGTGTCGCTCACGGGCGGCGTGGCGACGATCTCCGGCGTGCTGGTGGGCGTGCTCATCATGGGCGCGGTGCAGGACGCCATGAGCCTCATGAACGTGCCGACGTTCTATCAATACCTGATTCGCGGCGGCATTCTGCTGCTGGCCGTGCTGTTCGACCAGTTTCGCCGCAGCAAGCGTGCAGTGTGACGGTTTTCTTTTCTTTGGACGTCGAAGTTTGTTCGGTCGGCATCGGCTTGAGCCCTTACAGGTTTTGACCTGAGGCAAAGGTCGGCCAGACCGGACCTGGGAGTTCGCGGAGCGCGCTTTTTTGAGTTGAGGGCTTGATTACCATCGGGCACTCGACCCTCCCGGACTCCATCATGCGTGACAGTCAACTGCTGGCCCTGCACGAGGTCACACTCTGCGCGGCCGATACGATCAACCCTGCGCTGGCGGCCCGCGCACTCGACCTTTGCATCGCGCAATGCGCATTCAACGACGCCGTGCTGTTCACGCACGAGGACGTGCCCACCCGCGCGCGGATCGAGAAGATCGATCCGCTGCGCTCGCGCGAGGCCTATTCGGCGTTCATGCTCAAGGAGCTTGGCCAATACATCCGGACGCCATGGGTGCTGGTCGCGCAATGGGACGGTTACGTGCTGGACGCTTCGCGCTGGAGCGAGACGTTCTACGAGTACGACTATATCGGCGCGCATTGGCCACATCGGCCGCCCGGCATGGATATCGGCAATGGCGGCTTTTCGCTGCGTTCGGCGCGCCTGTTGCGCGCACTGGCCGAAGCGCGCTTCGTCGTCATGCCCGATACCGTGGAGGACGAAGCCATCCGCCAGCAATGGCGGCCGGTGCTGGAGCGCGAGTACGGCATTCGCTTTGCGCCGCGCGAAGTGGCGGCGCAATTCTCTTACGAGGCTTTTCCAGGCATGCAGCCGAGCTTCGGCTTTCACGCCGTGTTCAACATGTGGCGTCACGTGGACGACAGCGAAATGATGGCGATCATTCGCGATATCGACGTGCGCACCTTCGCCTCGCGCGAAACGCTGTACCTGCTCATCGCCTATTGCAACGCCAGAAAATTCGCCTGTGTGAAAGCGATGTACGCGCGCTATCGCAGCCTGTGGAGCGCGCAGGAGATCGTCGAAGCGCTGATACGCGCCGGTGTGGGCGAAGCGCACGCGCGGCAATACGTGCACATGTGCGAAGCCGCGTGAAGCGCTCAGTTGTCCAGCGCCGCGCCGCCCAGAATCGACTTCGCATCGGCGCGCGCATTGTCGAGTTGCACCAGGCTCGCCTGCCTTGCCGCCAGTGCATCGCCATGTTCGATCGCCGTGAGGATCGCCTTGTGGCGCGGCAGCGAAAGCGCGTGCGTGTTGGGATGGCGGCTGGTGAGCTTGATCGACTCGCCCAGCGCCAGCGACAGCATATTGCCGATGTAGCCGAGCATGTCGTTATGCGTGGCCGCCATGATCGCGCGGTGGAACTCCAGATCGGGTTCGAGCAGATCATCGGCGGTTGGGGCGCTTTCCATGCGCGCGTAGGCGGCGGCGATGCGCGCGCGGTCTTCGTCGGTGGCGGAAATCGCGGCAAGCGCGGCGGCTGCCGGCTCGATGATCTGGCGCACCGTCATGAGCGAGCGGAAGAATTCGCCTTCGGGCAGGCTGTTGACGGTCCAGAACAGCACGTCGGGGTCGAGCATGTGCCATTCGTCGCGCGGGCGCACCACGCTGCCCACGCGCGGCTTCGACACCACGAGGCCCTTGGCCACCAGCACGCGCGTTGCCTCGCGCAGCACCGGGCGGCTCACGCCGTAGGTCTCGCACAGGCTGGGTTCGGGCGGCAGGCGCTGGCCCGGCGGCAGTGTGCCGCCGACGATCTGCATGCCGAGCTCCTGCACGATGCGCGCGTGCATGCTCTTGCGTTTCTCTAGATTGCGGTAATCCATAGATGATCCGACCGGGCTTGCCGGTCAGGCGTGCCCCCTTGATTTGACGATTACGCGCTGGTGGCGCGCATCGCCCGGTATTCTCGCCGCACGATGTCCATGAGCTCCGCCACTGAAGTGAGCGCGCTCTTTTGTTCATACGTCACGCGGCCCCGCTGCATCAACATGATGCGATCCGCGATATCGAGCGTCTGCGCATAGTTGTGCATGATCATGATAATGGATAGCCCGCCTTTTTCCTTAAGACGCATGACGAGGTCGATAATCAGCCCGGCTTCGCGCGCGCCCATGGCCGCGAGCGGTTCGTCGAGCAGCAGGATTTTCGCGTTCGAATGCACCGCGCGCGCCACCGCGATGGCCTGGCGCTGACCGCCCGAAAGCCGCTCCACCGGCAGATCCACGGAAGGCACATGCACGCCGATATCGTCCAGACATTGCGCCGCGCGCTCGCGCATCTGCTTGTGATCGAGCAGCTTGAACGGACCGCGCCGCACGATCTCGCGATTCAAGAACATGTTGTGATAAATCGACAGCGAATTTGCCAGCGCGAGATCCTGATAAACGCATTCGATGCCTAGCGAGCGCGCGTGATCGACGGAGCGTAGCAGCGTTTGCTGGCCGTCGATATAGAGGATGCCGTCGGTTTGCTGATGAAAGCCCGTGAGGATTTTCACGAGGGTGGATTTGCCGGCGCCGTTATCGCCCAGAATGCCGAGAATTTCCCCTTTGCCGAGTGTGAGCGAGACGCCGTCGAGCGCCGTCACCGCGCCGAAGCGCTTGACGAGCTTTTCGCCGCGCAGCGCGAGCGGCGCTTCGGGGCTGGCGTTCGCCGGGGGCGAGAAAGCCTGCGATTCGTCCATCAGCGGACTCCCCGGCGGCGGATGCGGCCAACATGGATATTGAAAATCATCGCCGCGAGAATGGCCGCGCCCAGGATGATGTTGAACGTAAAGGCGTTGATGCCGATGAGCGTGAAGCCGTCGTTGAGGATGCCGAGCACCGCCGCGCCGATCAGCCCGCCCACGATGGTGCCCGATCCGCCCGTGAGTGGCGTGCCGCCGATCACGGCGGCGGCCACCGCCAGAAACATGATCTGGTTGCCGCCCGCCTGTGGATCGATCGAAGTGATGCGAAAACCTTCGAGGATGCCGGTCAGGCCCGCAAGCACCGCTGCCAGTACGAAGTTGCCGAGGCGCAGCCGGTTCACATGAATACCCGCTTCGCTTGCGCCCAGCGGGTTCGCGCCCGCCGCCTGGGTGTGAAGTCCCCAGCGCGTATGGCGCAACAGGGTGTGCATGACCACGGCGATGGCGATGGTCCAGAGGATCTCGCTATAACCCCACGCGCCCATGAAGCCCGAAAACGTCGGTGAACCGGGCGTGGGCGCGGGCGTGCCGCGCGACACGGTCAGAGTGATGCCGTTGATCAAGAACAGTGTGCCGAGCGTGGTGACGAAGGAGGGCAGACGCAGCCACACGGTCACTGCGCCATTCACGAAGCCGATGATCGCGGCCGCCACGAGGCCCGCGATCACCGCGAGCCACATCGGCGCGCCCGCGTCGTTGGCGAACACCATCATGAAAGGCGCGAACGCGAACACCATGCCCGCGGACAGATCGATATCGCCGCCTATCATCAGCATGATTTCGCCGAACGCGATGATCGCGACCGGCGCGATGAACTGCGAGAGATTGACGAGGCTGGCGTCGGTCAGCAGGAAATCGTGGTTCGCGAATTCAAAGTACGCGGCCAGCAGCACGGCCACGAGCAGGATGCGCAGTTCGGCTGCCCAGTGGGAGGTCCATGCCACACCCGCGCGCCGGGGCGCGCGGGCTTCAACCTTGCCGGATTCGTCCACTGTGTCCATCACGACTTGATTGCACCGCTCATCGGCACGATTTGCGGCTTGGTGGTCTTGCCTTCATAGCGCGTCGAGGTGTTCAGATACGGCTCGACCGTCGACTTCGTCACGAACTTCAGACCCGTGTTGATGTTGGCCGGTCCCACCAGACCGCCCGAGGCGAGGAACACGAACGCTTCCATCACCGTGTAAAAGCCTTGCACGTAGGGCTGCTGGTCGATGGTGAAGTCGAGGAAGCCTTCGTGAATGAGCTGGATGGTGGTGGGCAGCAGATCGAAGCCGCCGCCGTGCACGCCCTTGGCAGGCAGGTTAGATTCCTTCATCACCTGCGCGACGCCCTGCGTGCTGCCCGCATCGACGGCGAACATGCCCTTGAGGTCCTGGTGACCCAGATAGAAGGACTTGATCTTGGATAGCTCTTCGTTGACAGTCGCGCCCGTGGCCACGGTCTGGATGTCGATTTTCTTGCCGGACTTCTTGATGGCGTCGCTCGCGCCATCGAGGCGCGGCTGGATGTTCAACTGGCCAGGCGTGGCGATGAAGAGCGCCACCATGCCGCTGTCGATCAGGCTGACGATGCGCTCGCCCATCTGGTAACCGGAGAGATACAGATCCTGGCCGATATAGGCGAGGCGTGGATTGCTCTTGCCGCGCGGCGCATCGGCGTTATAGGCGAACACGGGAATGCCCGCGTCCAGTGCGGCCTGGATCGGTTTGTCGAAGGCGCTGGGATCGACGATCGGCACCGCGATGGCGTCGGCCTTGGCGGCGATGGCGGAATTGACCGCGCGCACCATTTCGCCCGCATCCGAAGTGGCCGAACCGGTCCACTGGTAGTCCATGCCAAACATCGAGCAGGCGTCCTGAATGCCGTACTGCGTGGGCACGAAGAAGGGGTTCGTGGTGACATGATTGACGAACACGATCTTCCATTTCTTGTGCGAGGGGAAGGCCATTTCGGCAGCCTGCGCCGAGGAGATCAGGCCACCCGCGCCACCGCCGATCGAGCCCAACGCGCCCATCAGCGAAAGCGCCGCGCCCACACCCGCGCCCTGCATCAGGCCGCGCCGCGCGGCGTTCAGGCCCGTGCCGGTGCCGCCATTGCCGCTATGGCTGCTATTGCCGCTATGGCTGTTGTCGTGCTGGTTCGTGTCCTTGTCGTCATCCCGTTGCTGCGCCATGTCTTCCTCCGATTCTCATTCTCGTGAGTTCTAGTGGATCGATTTACCCCGACGTTGCGTCGGGTGCGTGCGGATGCTGGACGGCACCGGGAAGGCATGGACCGGCGCGCCGCTTTTGCCGCGGGCGCGGGACCAGGTTCGGAATCGCGGCGATGTCGACAGACGCGCCGTGCGGTACCGCAAAGAGCTTAGTGCAGGGCCGTTGCGGCTCCTAATCCATGTATACCCCTAACTAGTCGGACTATTCGTCATGCCTCGCGCGGCGGTGCGGCCAGCCTCGCCTGTTGCCTGGGATCGAGCGGCGTTTCGGTTTGCGTGAGCGCGCGCTTCGTACGCGGCGCGCCCCTGCCGCTGCCAGTCGATTTCCGGCGCGCGGCGTGACGCTCGGTTGCGCGCTGCAACAGACAGAACGCGCAGAGCAGGGCGCCGATCACGATGCGCGTCCACCACGAACTCAGCGTACCGTCGAAAGTGATGAGCGTCTGGATCGTGCCGAGAATCCCCACGCCGAACACCGAGCCGATCACGTACCCCACGCCGCCCGTGAGCAGCGTGCCGCCGATCACGGTGGCGGCGATCGCATCGAGTTCCATGCCCTGCGCCTGCAGCCCATAGCCCGAAAGCACGTACAGCGTGAACACCACGCCGCCCAGCGCCGAGCAAAAGCCCGAGAGCGCATAGACGCCGATCTTGGTGCGCGCGACCGGCAGACCCATCAGCAGCGCGGAACGCTCATTGCCGCCGATCGCATAGACGTTGCGGCCGAAGCGCGTGAAATGCGCGATCACGATGCCCGCGGCCAGCATGGCGATCGCAGTGAGCGAGCCGGTTGTGAGCGAGCCGCTTCCTATCGGAATGCTGAATTCGGACAGCGCGTGAAAACCGGCATCGTTGATCTGGATGGATTCGGTGGTGATGAGAAAGCACGCACCGCGCGCGAGGAACATGCCCGCGAGCGTGATGATGAACGGCTGCAAGCGGAAGAAGTGGATCAGTGCGCCCATCGCCGCGCCATAGAGCGTGCCGAGGATCAGCACGAGCGGCACCACCACGGCCACGGACCAGTGCAGCTTCTCGGTGCCCACGGCGCAGAGAATCGTGGTGAGCGCAACCACCGCGCCCACCGAAAGATCGATGCCGCCCGAGATGATCACAAAAGTCATGCCGATGGCGACGATCAGCAAAAACGCATTGTCGACAAGGAGTCCAAACAAGACTTGAAGCGAGAAAAAGCCCGCATACATGACCGAGCCAAAGCCGAACAGCGCAGCGAACAGCAGCACGGTGACGACAATCGGCAGGACGCGTGGATCGACAAAGCGCGCGACGCCGCGTCGCCAGGCGTTGGGGGTATCGACGACATTGCGGGATGGACGGTTCATGCGGCAAGTTCCGGAAAAGCCCTTGAATGGCGGGCGTTTAGGCGTTTGTACGTTTATGCGCCTTTGCGTTTATGCACGCGCCCGGCGGCTCGTCGCGAGGCGGCGCAGTTGCGCGGCCAGGAACGCGCGCGCGGCAGGCGACTGGATCACGCTCACTACCAGTACCACCACGGCCTTGACCACCAGCGTGGCTTCAGGCGGCACGCCGATCGAATAGGTCGTGTAGGTGAGCGTCTGGATGATGAGCGCGCCCAGCACGGTGCCCGCCAGGCTGAAGCGACCGCCCGATAGCGAGGTGCCGCCCAGCGTCACGGCCAGAATCGCATCGAGTTCCAGCAGCAGGCCCGCGTTGTTGCCGTCGGCGCTACGCACGTTCGAGCTGATCAGGATGCCCGCAATCGACGCCATGAGGCCGCAGAACGCATAGGCGCCAAACACCACGGCCTGCGAAGACAGCCCGGCGAGGCGCGCGGCCACCGGATTCACCCCAATCGAGCGGATAAAGAGTCCCAGTGCCGTGCGGTTGACGATCAGCACGGTCAGCACGGTCACGGCGATGGCGATCCACACGGCGCACGGCACCAGCGCCAGATAGCCGCCGCCTGCGTAGAGATAGCCCTTCGCGCCAATCGGAATGATCTGCCCGCCCGTGAGCAATTGCGCGACGCCGCGCCCGGCCACCATCAGGATCAGCGTGGCGATGATCGGCTGCATGCCGATAAACGCGACCAGCAGGCCGTTCCACATGCCGGCGAGCAGCCCAACGGCGAGCGCCGCGCCGAACGCCGCGCCCACGCGCGAGGGGTCGTCGGCGAGCACCGTGGCGGCCGCTGCGCCCGCGATGGCGACCACCGCGCCCACGGAAATATCGATGCCGCGCGTGGCGATCACGAGCGTCATGCCGAGCGACACCACCACGAGCGGCGCCGCGCGCATCAGGATGTCGACGGGCGCGCCGAACAGATGGCCGCCAAGCAGCGTGATCGACAGGAAGTTCGCGCGGTGCGCGACGTCCACGGCGAACAGCGCCACCAGCGTGACGACGGGCCACACGAGCGGATGCCGCAGCAGCAGGGCAAGCGAGGCGGGCAGGCCCGAGGGCAAGCCAGAAGGCGGACGGGTGTTCATCGGCGGTCTCCGGCGATCAGGTTGTAGACCTCGTGTTCCGAGCGCGACGCGCCCGCCAGTTCGGCCACTTTGCGGCGGTCGCGCAGCACGGCGATGCGATCGCTCACCCGCACCACTTCACTGATTTCCGACGAGATGAACAGGATGCCCAGGCCTTTCGCGCAGAGCGCACGCACGCGGTCCATGATCTCGAACTTGGCGGCGACGTCGATGCCGCGCGTGGGTTCATCGAGAATCAGCAGGCGCGGTTCGGTGGCAAGCCAGCGAGCAAGCAGCACCTTCTGCTGGTTGCCGCCCGACAGCAGGCCGATGGGTTGCTCCGCATCGCGCGCCTTGATGCCCAGTTGCGCAATGTACTGATTGGCGAGTTCGCGCTGGCGCGCGCGGCCGATCATGCGCCACCAGCCACGCTGTGCCTGCAGCGCGAGCACGATGTTTTCGCGGATCGACAGATCGGCTACGATGCCTTCCTTCTTGCGATCTTCGGGGCAATAGGCCATGCCGTGCTTCACCGCATCGCGCGGCGACGAGAGCTTGACGGTCTTGCCGTTGATGCGCACCGCGCCCGCATCGGCTTTATCGGCGCCAAAGAGCAGCCGCGCCGTTTCCGTGCGTCCCGAACCCAGCAGCCCCGCGAGGCCCAGGATCTTGCCCGGCTGCACTTCCAGATCGAGTGGATTGAGCACGCCGCGCCGTGCGACGCCTTGCGCCGCGAGATAGGGCTCCTGTGTGCCGGCGGCGGCTTCGGCCTCAGTGTCGCGCGGCGCTTCGGCCTGCGCGAGCTGTTCGCCCGCGTTCTGGAGTCCCACCATCTTCGCGACCAGCGTTTGCACCGGCAGATCCGCCGCGAGATATTCGCCTTCGCGCTCGCCGTTGCGCATCACCGTGATGCGATCGGAGATCGCGTAAGTCTGTTCCAGAAAATGCGTGACGAAGAGAATCGCGATGCCGCACGCCTTGAGCTTGCGCAGCACCTCGAATAGTCGCGCGACTTCGCCCTCGTCCAGGCTTGAAGTGGGTTCGTCGAGAATCAGAATGCGTGCATCGACGGACACCGCACGCGCGATCGCCACCATCTGCTGCATCGCAATCGGATAGGTGTCGAGCGACTGCGTCACGTCGAGCGAGAGATTGAGTTGCGCGAGCGCCTCGGCGGCGCGGCGGTGGATCGTTTTCCAGTCGATCAGGCCGCGCTTGCGTGGCTGGCGCCCCGCGAAGATATTCTCGGCCACCGAGAGGTTGGGGCAGAGATTGACCTCCTGATAGAGCGTCTGGATGCCCGCGGCTTCGGCTTCCTGCGGCGTCGAAAAGCGCACGCTCTGACCGGCCAGGCGGATCTCGCCCGCCTCCGGTTCGTGCACGCCGGTCAGCACGTTGATGAGCGTGGATTTGCCCGCGCCATTCTGGCCCATCAGCGTGTGAATCTCGCCAGGGAACAGACGAAAATCGACCCGGTCGAGCGCACGCACGCCGGGGAAGGTTCGCGACAGGCCAACGGTTTCAAGTAGCGGCGTTGCGCTCATGGGCAGGCACCGGAAAAGAACGATGTGCTAACTAATTGTGTTGAAAACTACATGGCGCGCGTCACGTCTGGAGACCGCGACACGCGCCACTCCCTACTCCCCCTACCTGCCACTCAATACTTGCGCGACGGCAGCGTCTGGGCCGCGACGTCCATCGGGAACACGGTCTCATTGGTGACGATGCGCTTGGGCAACTGCTTGCCCGCAACCACGTCCTTCACGGCGCTCATCAGTTGCGGCCCGAGCAGCGGGCTGCATTCCACGTCCACGTTCATCTTGCCGGCGATCATCGCCTCGAAGCCGCCCTTGGTGGCGTCGAACGACACCACGCTCTGATCCTTGCCCGGCTTCATGCCGGCTTCTTCCATTGCCTGGATCGCGCCAAGCGCCATGTCGTCGTTATGGGCGTAGACCACGTTGATCTTGTTGCCGTAGGTCTTGGCGAAGGCTTCCATGACCTGCTTGCCGCCCGCGAGCGTGAAATCGCCGCTTTGCGAAGCGATGATCTTGAACTTCGGATCGTTCTTGATTACCTCGATCAGGCCTGCGTGGCGGTCGTTGGCCGGTGCGGAACCCACCGTGCCCTGCAACTCGACGATATTGATCGGGCCGGGATTGTTCTTGTAGTGGTCTTCGAGCCATTTGCCCGCGCGGCGGCCTTCTTCCAGGAAGTCCGAGCCGATCATCGTGACGTAGAGCGATTGATCCTTCACGTCGATGTTGCGGTCGGTGAGGATCACGGGAATCTTCGCGCGCTTCGCTTCCTGCAGCACCGGTTCCCAGCCCGATTCGACCACCGGCGAGAACGCGATCACGTCGACCTTCTGCGCGATATACGAGCGGATCGCCTTGATCTGGTTTTCCTGCTTTTGCTGGGCGTCCGAGAACTTGAGGTTGATGCCAGCGTCTTTGGCGGCCGATTTCACCGATACGGTGTTGGCGGTGCGCCAGGCGCTTTCGGCGCCGACCTGGGCGAAGCCCAGCGTAATCTGCTTGTCTTCGGCGTGCGCGACGCCCGCCGCGAGGGTAAAGGCCGAAAAGGCCGCCGCCGCAGCGACGAACCCGCTCACCATGCGAGTTGCCAGTTTCATGCGTGTCTCCGATGTTGCTCTGTAGTTTTTTAATTCACGACGCAACACCCGCGTCCGCCACGGCCGGACAGAATCACGAGAAAATCGCGCCATCCCGGACCCTCGGTCGCCTTCGGGTCGTTTGCCTTGCCTTTCTGAATAGCCAAACTATATGCAACAGGTTCGACCGTTTTTATTAGCGTTTTCCCGATCATCCAGACTCATATAGTCATGCTATTTATGGGTCTTTCTCACAAAGTGGGCAAAGCCATGGACACCCGTAAGCCCAAACTCCGATCGGCCCAGTGGTTCGGCACCACCGACAAGAACGGTTTCATGTACCGCAGCTGGATGAAGAATCAGGGCATTCCCGATCACGAGTTCGCGGGCAAGCCGATCATCGGCATCTGCAATACCTGGTCGGAACTCACGCCCTGCAATGCGCACTTCCGCAAGCTTGCCGAGCACGTGAAGCGCGGCGTCTACGAGGCGGGTGGCTTTCCGGTGGAATTCCCGGTGTTTTCCAACGGCGAATCGAACCTGCGGCCCACGGCGATGTTCACGCGCAATCTCGCCTCGATGGACGTGGAGGAGTCGATTCGCGGCAATCCCGTCGATGCCGTGGTGCTGCTGGTGGGCTGCGACAAGACCACACCCGCGCTGTTGATGGGCGCGGCCAGTTGCGATGTGCCCGCCATCGTGGTGAGCGGCGGCCCGATGCTCAACGGCAAGCACGAAGGCCGCGATATCGGCTCGGGCACGGTGGTGTGGCAACTGAGCGAGCAGGTCAAGGCGGGCAAGATTTCGATCCACGATTTCATGTCGGCGGAAGCTGGCATGTCGCGCTCGGCGGGGACGTGCAACACGATGGGAACGGCTTCGACGATGGCCTGCATGGCGGAAGCATTGGGCGTGACGCTGCCGCATAACGCAGCGATTCCCGCCGTGGATGCACGGCGCTATGTGCTCGCACAAATGTCAGGAATGCGAATCGTCGAAATGGCGCTGGAAGATTTGCGCTTGTCGAAGCTGCTGACGCGCGAGGCCTTTGAAAATGCGATTCGCGCCAACGCAGCGATTGGCGGCTCGACCAATGCGGCGATCCATTTGAAGGCGATTGCGGGGCGCATTGGCGTGCCGCTGGAACTCGACGACTGGACCCGCATTGGGCGTGGCACGCCGACGCTGGTCGATCTGCAACCGTCGGGGCGCTTCCTGATGGAGGAGTTTTATTACGCGGGCGGTCTGCCCGCCGTGCTGCGTCGCCTGGGTGAAGCGAATCTGCTGCCGCATCCCGATGCGCTCACAGCGAACGGGCGCACGCTATGGGAGAACGTGCGCGAGGCGCCGAACTATAACGACGAAGTGATCCGCCCGCTCGAGCGGCCGCTCGTGCAGGATGGCGCGCTGTGCGTGCTGCGCGGCAATCTCGCGCCCAATGGCGCGGTGCTCAAGCCTTCGGCGGCCACGGCGAGGCTCCTCAAGCATCGCGGCCGCGCGGTGGTGTTCGAGAATTTCGAGGACTATAAGGCGCGCATTGGCGATGCGGATCTGGACGTCAGCGCCGATTCGGTGCTCGTGCTGAAGAACTGCGGCCCGAAGGGTTATCCTGGGATGGCCGAGGTCGGGAATATGGGTTTGCCGCCCAAACTGCTCGCGCAAGGCGTGACCGACATGGTGCGCGTGTCGGATGCGCGCATGAGCGGGACGGCCTACGGCACGGTGGTGTTGCACGTCGCACCCGAAGCGCGTGCGGGCGGGCCGCTGGCGATCGTGCGCGACGGCGACTGGATCGAACTGGATTGCGATCAGGGCCTGCTGCGCGTGGATATCGGCGATGAGGAAATCCGCGCGCGCCTGGACGACTGGCGCGCGCAGCAGCAACCATTGGCAGCGGATGGCAGCGGTTATCGCAAGCTTTACGTCGACCATGTGCTGCAAGCCGACGAAGGCTGCGATTTCGATTTTCTGGTGGGCTGCCGCGGCGCGGAGGTGCCTAAGCATTCGCATTGAATGCGCGCCGAGGAATTCGGGCGGCCCATGATGATGCTAACTGATGCTAATCGGCGCGCAACGCAGAAGCCGCGAAGCGCGCCGATGAAGTTGTGCGCGCAACGAGCGTTCGCAGGTTGCGCAGCCGGATTTACGCCTTCTCGACGATACCCGGAATCGCGACGTTCGGATTGACGTCGGCGGTGTAGTCCACGCCTTCGATGCCGAAGCCGAACAGACGCAGGAACTCCGCCTTGTAGCCCGCGAAATCGGTCATCGTGTAGATGTTGTCGTCGGCGACGTCGTTCCACCAGGCCTTGACCTGCTCCTGGATGGCGGGATCGAGTTCCTTGTAGTCGGCGCGCAGACGGCCTTCGTCGTCGAGGATCGGCGTGGCGCTGTAAAGCGAGTCCTTGTACAGACGATAGACCTGCTCGATGCAGCCTTCGTGCGTGCCGTTGGCCTTCATCGCGCGGAACAGCAGCGACAGATACAGCGGCATGATCGGAATCGCCGAGCTGGCCTGCGTCACCACCGCCTTGAGCACCGCCACGCGCGCGTCGCCGCCGCTGGCCGCGAGCTTCGCGCGAATATCCAGCACCTTCTGGTCCAGATCCTTCTTGGCCTGGCCAATCGAGCCGTTCCAGTAGATGTCGTGCGTGACTTCCGCGCCCAGGTACGTGAAGGCCGTGGTCTTCGCGCCATCGGCCAGCGCGCCGGCCGCCGCCAGTGCGTCGATCCACATCTGCCAGTCTTCGCCGCCCATCACCGCAATGGTGCCGTCGATCTCGTCCTGGCTGGCCGCTTCGAGCACGGTCTCCTTGACGATTTCCTTGTCGGTGTCGATGCCGCGCATGCGCAGCTGCTTGCCGACCGGCTTGAGCGTCGAGTTGTGCACGACGCCCGTGACCGGGTGCGTGCGGCGCGGCGCGGCGAGGCTATAGACCACGAGGTCGACCTGGCCGAGATCGCGCTTGATCGTGTCGATGGTTTCCTGCTTGACGGCGTTCGAGAATGCATCGCCGTTGATGGTCTTCGCGTACAGACCCTTCTGGGTGGCGAACTTTTCGAACGCCGCCGTGTTGTACCAGCCGGCCGTGGCCGGGCGCGTGTCGGTGCCGGCGCGCTCGAAGCACACGCCAAGCGTGGCCGCATCCGAGCCGAAAGCCGCCGAAATGCGCGCCGCCAGACCATAGCCCGTCGAGGAGCCGAGCACGAGGACGCGCTTCGGGCCATTGGCGACAGGGCCGTTTTGTTTAACGTATTCGATTTGCTGGGCGACGTTGGCTTCGCATCCCGCCGGATGGGCCGTCACGCAAATGAAGCCGCGGACGCGCGGTTCGATAATCATCAGACTTCTCCGTAAGTCGCATGTTGCTTGCAGGAACGGGGCGCATTTTAGCGCGAGCCCGCCTTGCGGGCCATCGATGACGGTTTTTGCGAGCGTTTTTGGGGCCGGGTTAAGGCTGTCGGGTCTGCGTTTTGCGAGCCGCGGCGGGGCGCCGGCAAAGCGGTTTCAGTGCGCGGCAGCCATCCGGCCTTGCCCCGACGGCAGGCAGCCAAGCCCCGCCAGCGTGGCCTCCACGGCCGTATCGAGCGGCGTATGGGGTTCGCGGCCAAGCGTCTGAACAAGGCGCGTATTGTCGAGTTCGAGCGTCTCGCGCCAGAGATAGCGCATCTCCAGCATTTCGCGAGGCGTGGTGGAAAAGAGCGCCGCCACGTAGATCAACGGCCACGGAAAGGCGCCGCGCTTGATCGTCAGACCGTGCCGGGCGGCCACGCGGCAGATCGCGGCAACCATCTGGGTGCCGTCGGCGTCCCAGTGGCCGGCCATGTGAAAGCGCGCAAAGGGCGCCAGCGCGGCGCGTTGCTCGATCAGTTCGAGCATGGCGCGCGCGACATCGGGCACATAGCCCCAGCAGTGGCCCACGCCCGGCGTGCCCGGCTCGCGCACCGCACGCAAAGGCTGGCCGGGCGTGAGAAACCCCTGCGCGAGCCAGCTATTGCCCACGCGCGGCCCGAAAAAGTCGCCCGCGCGCAGCACGATTGCGCGCACCTCGCGGGCGGTGGCGGCCTCGATGCGCCGCTCCAGCTCCACGCGGATCGCGCCCTTGCGGGTGCGCGGCTGCTGTGGCGCGTCCTCCGCGACGAGAGGCAGCGCAGCGGGACCGTAGTTGTAGACCGTGCCGGGCAGCACCACGGTGGCGCGCGCGGCCTGCGCGGCGGCCAGCGTGTTGTCGATCATCGGCAGCACGAGTTCGGCCCAGCGGCGGTAGCCCGGCGGGTTCACGGCGTGGACGATCACCTCGCAGCCCTGGGCGGCGCGCATCACGGCGTCGCGGTCCATGACATCGCCTTGCACGGTTTCGATGCCGCCAGCCCGGACCGCATCGCCGCCCGGCTTGCGCTGCAAGGCCCGCACGCGCCAGCCTGCGCCGCTCAACTGCCGCGCGACTTCGCCGCCGATGCCCCCGCTCACGCCCAGCACGAGCGCCGTGCCTCGTGCCTGTTGCGCCTGTTGTGACTGTTGCGCCGCCGTTTCGCCGATGTTTGCCGCCATGATCGTTCTCGCCTGAATGAAGTGTCGATGGCTGCATTCTGCGCGTCTGCCGATTCATAAAAAATTGCCTGGAATCGCCGAGCCGCTATACATTTATGTATGACCTCGAACCTCAACTGGGAACTCTACCGGACCTTCCTCGCCGTGCTGACGGAAGGCTCGCTCTCGGGCGCGGCGCGCGCGCTCGGCATCACGCAGCCCACGGCGGGGCGGCACGTGGCGGCGCTCGAAAGCGCGTTTGGCCAGCCGCTCTTCACCCGCTCGCCAACGGGCTTCCTGCCGACGGAAGCGGCGCAGGCGCTGCGGGGTTACGCCGAATCGATGCGCAGCACGGCGGCGGCGCTGGAGCGCGCGGCCTCGGGCCACGGCAACGCCATGCGCGGCGTGGTGCGGGTTTGCGCGAGCGAAGTGGTGAGCGTGGAAGTGCTGCCGCCGATCCTCGCCGCGCTGCGCCGCGCGCATCCGCAGATCGTCGTGGAACTGGTGCCCAGCAACCGCCTGCAGGACCTGCTGCAACGCGAAGTGGACATCGCCGTGCGCATGACGCCGCCGCAACAGGACCTGCTGATTGCGCGTCATATCGGCGAGATCGAGATCGGGCTGCACGCGCGCGACGACTATCTGGCGCAATACGGCACGCCGCAAACGCTCGCCGATCTCGCGCAGCACACGCTGATCGGCTATGACACCGTCACGCCCTTCGTGCGCGCGGCGTCGGCCAGCGTGCCGTACTGGAGGCGCGAGAGCTTCGCACTGCGCACCGATAGCGACGTCGCGCAACTGGCGATGATCCGTGCGGGCTGCGGCATCGGCGTGTGCCAGTTGGGGGTGGCGCGGCGCGATGCGCGTTTGCAGCGCGTGCTGCCGCGCGAATGCGCCGTCAAGCTGACGACCTGGATCGCCATGCATCAGGACCTGCGCAGCAACAAGCGCTGCAAGGCGGTGTTCGATGCGCTGGCGAGTGGCATGCAGGCGTATATCGCGCAGGCCGCAGGGTGAGCCTTAAGCTGCTTCGGCCACTACAACCACAGGCTCGCAGCGGATCGGAAAGTTGACCGAATTCGCGATATAGCACTGCTCATGCGCGTTGTGATGCAGTTGCTCCGCGAGACTGCGATTGTCGCCCGCACGGATCGTCACGCGCGGACGCAGCACGATTTCCTTGAAGCGCCCCGCCTGAGCGTTGTCGATCATCGTGCCTTGCGCCTCGTCCACATAGTCGAGCACGGCAACGCCCGCGTCGGCGCAAAGATGCAGATACCAGAGCTTGTGACAGGCGCTGGCGGAGGCCACCAGCAGATCTTCGGGGTTCCAGCGCGCCGCGTCGCCGCGAAATGCCGGGTCCGCCGATCCGGGGATGGCAGGCTTGCCCGCCGCTTCGACGATGTGATCGCGTCCATAGTCGCGATAACCCGAGGTGCCCGTGCCGCGATTGCCGGTCCATCGCACCGTCACTGCGTAGTGGTGTTCGTGGCGGTGTTCCTTGTCGCGTTCCTTACCGTGTTCCTTGTGCGCCATCTCAAGCTCTCCATGCTGTCGTGGGTCTCGTCATTATCCGGGCATTGCGCGCTCAGAGTACGCGCAATTTCGAAGCCTTTCCTGCAATGCGAACCGCGCCGTTCTTTACGACATTTTTTCTTGTGACCCCCGGCGCGCAAATCTAGACTGGCCTGCATGGAAACGACAGGAGAAGCCATGTCGACGCAGCGCGCAACGCAAAGCCCGCATGATCGGATCATCTGCAACCAGCCGGGCATTGGCCGTCTGGTGTTGCGACGCTTCGATCCGCAGCGCGATTCGTGGGAGTTCCTCACGCAACTGCTGCATCGCGCCTTCGCGCGTCTTGCCTCGCTGGGCATACATTGCGCGTGTGTCGATCAGGCGGCGAGCGCCACGCGGGCGCGAGCGCTGGCGGGAGACTGCTTCGTGGCGGTCTGCAATGGCCGTATCGTCGGCACCATGACGCTCGAAGGCCGCGACGGCGAATCGCCTTGCGAGCATTATCGGCAGCGCGGCGTGGTGTCGTTGCACCAGTTTGGCGTGGAACCGGCGTGGCAAAGCCGGGGCATCGGTCGTGCGCTGCTTTCGTTTGCGAGCCAATGGGCCGCCGCGCGCGGCTTTACGCAGGTGGCGCTCGATACGCCGTTTCCGGCCTCGCATCTGGTGGCGTTCTATCGTTCGCAGGGATTCAGTCTGGTCGATGTGGTGCGCTTCGCGGGGCGCGCTTACGATAGCGCGATCCTGAGCAAGGCGGCGGGCGCGAGCCCTGCGTTTGCAACGCTGCAGCCTGCTTATGCGTACCCGGCACGCGCACAGCACGCACGACGCTAGGCCCGATTTTTACGCTGCATTTACGGCATTCTGCTCGACCCAGCGCACGAACTGCGCCGCCGGCATGGCCTTCGCATAGAGCCAGCCCTGCGCGAACTGCACGCCATGCTCGCGCAGATACGCGGCCTGCGCCTCGATCTCCACGCCCTCCGCGACCATCGCCAGCTTCAGTTCGTGCGCGATGCCGATGATGTGCGGCACGATCGCATTGACCTCCGAACCCGAGGTCAGCGCATTGATAAAGGACTTGTCGATCTTGATGCCGTCCACGGGCAGCGCGTGCAGATAGGCGAGGCTCGAATATCCCGTACCGAAATCGTCGATGAAGACCTTGTGGCCCGCGTCGCGATAGCTCTGCAAAACCGGCCCGAGTTGCTGGGCGTCGATAAATGCGCGCTCGATGCATTCGAACCAGATCTGTTCCGCGCGCACATCATGCTTCGCGAAGCAGGCCTTTAGCGTGTGCAGGAAGCGCGAGGAAATCAAATCGTCGCGCGTGAGGTTGATCGAGATGTGCAGATCGCGGCGCCGCACGAGCAGGTTGCCCGCGCCCGCGAACACGGACTCGATCACGAGATCGGTGATCGGCTGGATCATGCCGAGCAATTCCGCCATCGGAATGAAGGTGTCGGGCGCGATCACGGTGCCGTCCGCGAGCGTCCAGCGCACCAGCGCTTCCGCGCCGACGCAGCGGCCCGTGCGCAAATCGACGAGCGGCTGGAACCACGCGGTGAACTGGCGCTGGCGGATGCCTTCGAGCAAGACATGGCGCGGCGTGCGCAACTTGCGGCGCCAGCGCAGGATGAGCCAGGTGCCCAGCGCGCTCGCAAGCAGCGCGGGCGCGAGGAAAAATCTGAACTGCGCGGCGAAGTCGGGACGTACGCGATCCGAAGGTTCGTAGGCGACCACGGCAAGCGGATAGCGTTGCGAGCGAATCACCACGTAATAGCGCTGCTCGTGGAAACTCACGGCGGGCTCGCGGTAAAGCGCGGCGCGCATGAGCGCCGCGTCCGCGCGCGGCCAGCTGGTGACGATCGCGCCTTCGAGCGATTCGAACAGCGCGAGTTCGATGGTGTCGTCGAGCGGCACGATATCCAGATAGAAACGCGGATCGACCACGACGATATGGCTGCCGTAGCGGATATTGAGCATGCGCGTTTCATTGCCGCGTTTGCCGCTTTCCGTGGACCACGCGCTGAAGCCGTTGTTGTAGTTCCATTGCGCAGGCGGCAGTGCGCTCGCAGTCAGGCCGTGCAACGTCGAGCAGCGAATCGTTTCGCCGTCTGTCCACGCAACGTTGCGGACATAGCGGTATTGCTCTTCCACGTGCCGCATCGCCTGCAGATGGTCGGGCGTGCAGGGCGTATTGTTGTCGGTCGTGAGCGTGCGCAGGGCGGCTTCGGCATCGGCGGTCACGAGTTCGGCACGTACGAGTGCACGGCGCGAAAATTCGTCGATCTGCGCGCGCTGGTGTTGCTCGACCACGGTGTCGGCGGCCCAGACGATCGCCGCAAGCGCCGCGCAAACGACTGGCGCGACGAGGCAGAAGGTGGCCAGCAGGGACAATCGGCTTTTCATGCCGCTATTCAGGCGGTGATTGACGATAGTTAAGGGCGCGCGCAGGTGAAGGGCACGCCGATGTTAACGCCTTTGGCGCTGCGTCGGGCCGGGGGTGTGCAGCGGCGAAGGCGGCGTCATCCGTTGCGCATGAAACCACGCGCGATGGACTCAGTGCTTCTGCGGATCGGCATGCACCACGCGATTGCGCCCGCTTTCCTTGGCAAGGTAGAGACGCCGGTCGGCAACCTGCATGAGCGCTTCATAGTCGGCCGCGCCGTCTTCGGGGCTGGCGGCCACGCCGATCGACACGGTGAATGCAATCGCATCCGCGCTGCCTGCGCTCGCACGGCTGTCGCGCGCGTGCGCTTCTACGGCGCTGCGCACGCGCTCTGCCACGGCGGCGGCGCTCGCGAGATCGGCATCGGGCAACAGCGCCGCGAATTCCTCGCCGCCCACGCGCGCGGGCAGATCCACGCTGCGCAGGTTGGCATGCAGCAGATGCGCGAAGATCGACAGCACGCGGTCGCCGGCTGCATGACCGTAGCGGTCGTTCACGCGCTTGAAGAAGTCGATGTCGAGCATCAGCACGGCCATGCGGGCGGGCGTGGCTTGCGTGCCTTCATCGTTCGAATTGTGGTCGGCACGTTCAGCACGTTCAGCGCGTTCGAGCGCCTGCGCGAAGGCCTCCTTGAAACGCCGCCGGTTCGCGAGACCCGTGAGCGGGTCGCTGCGTGCAAGCATTTCGAGCCGTTCGCTCGCCTCGACATAATGGCTGAAGATATTTGTCACGATGCGCAGCGTGCCCATCAGCAGCAGGATCAGCACGACCCACGCCGCAATTACGGGACTGTTGAAGACGCGCCGCGCGGCGGCGAGCGTGAGTTCCGTGTTGTCGGTAGGCGCGAGCAGCATCCAGTGCGTCTGACCCACGCGCTGGTAGAGCAGATAGGTGCCGCGATGCTCGACATAGCCGGAGCCCTTCTGCATCCAGCGGTCGGCCGAGGTTTGCGCGATCCGAAGCAGAGCGGCGTTGAAGCCAGCCGGAGGCTGTTCGGTGAGCGCGCCGTTGCGGAAATAGACGACGTGGCCATTACTGTTCAGAAGCCCGAATTCAATGACGTTGTTTTCGTCGTCGTCGTCGGTTTGGCCGGAAGACAGCTGCAGCGACAGCAGACGCGACTGCGTAATGTCCATCACCACCGCGCCGCGAAAATGATTGCCGGCATAGATGGGTGCGCTGAGCGTCGAGATCGATTCTCCCTTCTGCAAGCCCGTATAAACCGGCGTCCAGAGCACGTCGCGCGCGGGATTGCTTGCGGGCAACTGGCCGCGATAGTAATTCATGGTGCTGAAGCGACGCAGCAGTTCGGGCACCGTGCGGCCTTGATTTTCCGGGGCGATCACGAAAAGACCGTTGGACGAGATGAAAGCGACCGTGCTCTGCACGGCGTCGGCGTGCTGGCTGATCTGCACCAGCGGGCTGATCGCGCGGGCGAGTGCGATGTCGCCGGGCAGCGTGGCGCTGTCGCGCTGAAAGCCTTCGAGTCCTGCGAGACCCGCGGCGTTGGTGCCGTACACGTTCGGGCCGTCGAGCGCGCCGGCAATGTGCCAGACCGGTTGGGTCGAGGCGGCCAGCGCCTTCATGACGGCGGTTTGTTCGGCGGGCGAAGGCTGCTCGTGAGCGCTGAGTTGATGCTCGGCGAAATTACGCAGAAACATCAGACGGCGGCGTTCGGCTTCGATCAGCGCATCCACGCCCACGGCGCGCACTTCGAGATCGCGCTGACGGCTGTGCAGGTCGTTGCGCGTCATGTTGTACAACTGGCGCAGGCCCACTGCGATCAACAGCAGCATCGCGCCGATAAAGCATAGCGTCACCACCAGACGCGGCCGCTTCATGACGATGCCGGAAAAACGGTCGGGGCGCGTGTGGGCCGCCGTGCCCTTTACGCTGCGCTGCATGGTTTCGGCAGAGCCTCCAGGTGATGCCGCTGCGCGGCGTCCGGGTATCGGCGCAAGAATAGCATTGCGCGTCATGAGGCGAGCGCGGGCTGGCCCGCTCCACGCGAGCGCGACGCACTCGCTCAACGTCGGCAGGCGGTTCTTTTCGCGCCAGGCAAGAGCCGGCGCGCTTTTTACGTTGCCTGCGCATCAGTGCTCAAGCCTGCGCTCAAGCCTTCCACGCCGAATGGCGAATCACGCTGCAGAAGTTGCCGGCGTGGAAATGCGGATCCTTGTCGGCGAGCACATCGGCCTTGACGTTGCCGAAGGTCGTGGCGGGCTTATGGTGGATGCCGTCGTAGAAGGCCTGAATGATGTCTTCCTTGAAATGCTCCGAGCGAGGGTGCGCGTGCACCACAGCCTCGCGTTCCGCGTCGCTATACTCGTGATACGTCAGGCCCAGCACATCCATCTCCACGCCCGCCGTCACCAACGCGATCACGGGATGCATATGCTGAGGAATACCAGGTGTGGTGTGAAGCGCAATCGCCGTCCATACGAGGTCGAGGTCATGCTGGGCGATGCCGCGTGCGCGCAGGAAGTCGCGAGCGGCGTTGGCGCCGTCCACTTCGAAGCGTTCGTGCTCGCTGCTGTGCGAATGCATCAGGCCGACATCATGGAACATCGCGCCCGCGTAGAGCAGTTCGGGATCGAACTTCAGGCCGCGATGCTGACCGGCCAGCGCGCCGAAATAATAGACGCGGCTCGAATGATGGAACAGCAGCGGCGATTCAGTATCGCGCACGAATTCGGTGATCTCGCGGGCGAGCTGGCTATCGGGAATGCGGGGGGCGATGGCGGAAAGATCGAGGCTCATGGAAGGACTCCGTCGGGGGGGAATGAATCCATTCTGGCCTGTGCTAGCATTGTCTACTATTGACTGAGTACGTCGAATTCTGCCATTTCGCGCGTGATCCGGACGCATGCCGTGATGCACGCGATCGAGCACCCGCCGGAGCCTGACCCCATGCCAAAAATCATCGCCATCCTTGCGCTGCCGGGCGTGCAACTGCTCGATGTCAGCGGTCCGCTCGACGTGTTTGCGCAGGCGAATATCGAAGCCGGGCGCACCGTCTACGACTTGCGCGTGATCGCCTGCCGCCCGGGGCCGATCCGCAGTTCGTCCGGCGTGCGTCTGCTGCCCGACGAGGTGGCCGGCAAGCCGTCGCCCGAGCGCGCCCAGGAGCGCATCGACACGCTGCTGGTGGCGGGCGCGCCGGACGCAGCCACCAGCCAGCTGACGCCGCGCGTGATCGACTGGCTGCGCGCCACGGCGGGGCGCGCGCGGCGCTTCGGCTCGGTCTGCACGGGTGCATTCGCGCTGGCCGCCAGCGGCCTGCTGGACCGGCGCAGGCTCACTACGCACTGGGCATCGGTGGAGGCGCTGGCGCAGGCCTGCCCGACGGTCTCGATCGAAGCGGATTCGCTTTATGTGCGCGACGGCAAGCTGCGCACGGCGGCGGGCGTGACGGCGGGGCTCGATCTGGCGCTGGCGCTCGTCGAGGAAGATCTGGGCCGCGAGATCGCCATGCAGGTGGCGAGCCAGCTGGTGATGTTTTTCAAGCGCCCCGGCGGCCAGTTGCAGTTCAGCCGCAAGGGCGAAACGCGCCCGGCGGGGCGCTCGGCGCTCCAGGAGGTACAGCGCTGGGTGGCCGCCAATCCGGCGCTCGCGCATCGGGTGCCGGATCTGGCCGAACGCGTGGGCTTGAGCCCGCGCCATTTCGCGCGCCTCTTTCAGGCCGAAGTGGGCCTCACGCCTGCGGCCTGGGTGGAGGCCGTGCGCGTCGATGCGGCGCGCGCGCTGCTGGAGACCGAGGCCGAAGCGCCCAAACGCGTGGCGGCGCGCTGCGGGTTTGCAAACGCGGATACCTTGCGGCGCGCTTTTCTCAAGCACGTTGGCGTGTCGCCGGCCGAGTATCGGCGGCGTTTTGGCGGCGCGGCGCAAACGCCTGCCTAGCCGCGGTATGCGGATTGCGTCTTGCGATTGCCGTGCCCCAGATTCGTTGCGCATGAAAGCGTAATTAGTGGGCAGATTTCCGAACAGCCAACGTCGATCCCGGCGATAATCGCGCCCATGGATTCGCACGTCCGTTCACACGATGCAGACGGCATGCGTAGTCCAACCTCTGAGCAAAAAACGTCGAAGTAAAGCCGAAGCAAAAAGCGACGAAACGAAGTGAAGGCCGCACGGGGATGCCCTGGTTTGGGGCGCGCGGCGCGTGACACCGTAGCCCGCGCCGCATGGGCGCGAAGGTTGCGCAGGCGATCCGGCGGTCCGGCGGTCCGGCGCACGGGTGCCGCAGATTCGCCGCAGACCAGCAGGGAGAGCCGCCGCGCCGCCGCCACGCGCCGGGCCGTGAAAACAAGAATCCACGCGACACACTATGTATTCGATCTTGCCCGCGTTCGTATCCGCCTTGTTTCTTGGATTTGGCGTGTACGTACTCCTGACGGAAGGCGTCTCGCGCCTTTCGGTGCCGTTCGCGCTCATGTGCGCGACCACCTTCGTCTGGCAGGGCACCTGGGCATTTCTGTTCCAGACCAACGATACGGAGCTGGCCGGGATACTCGTCAAGTTCGGCTATCTGTTCATCCTGTTTCTGCCCACCACCTACTATCACTTCAATATCGAAGTCTCCGCGCGGCGCAGCGAGCGGCCTTTTCTGCTGGCGTCGTACGGCGTGAGCGCCGTGCTCGCCATGCTGCTGATCGCAAGCGACGAGGTGGTGTCAGGCTACGGCTCGTTCTTCTTTGGCAAATATCCGCACGCGGGATTGCTGCATCCCGTGCACGTCGCGCAGACGGTGCTGCTCGCCCTGCGCAGCGGCTGGCTGCTGTTCGTGGCGCGCGGCCAGACCCAGGCGCGCGACCGCCGCCGTCTGCTCGATCTATGTCTGTTGAGTCTCGCGATCTACAGCGTCTCCGCCACCGATTACGCGGTCAACTATGGCGTTGCGTTCTATCCCGTGGGCGCCGCGTTCATCGCCGTGAGCCTGGGGATTCTCGCCGTCACCGTCGTGCGCTATGGCCTGATGCGCCCGTACCTGATCGCCGCGACCGTGGCGCACGAGGTTGCCACGCCGCTCGCCGCCATCGGCATGCACGCCGAGGAGATCGGCAACGTGCTGCCCGAACTCATGCGCGGATACCAGCTTGCCGTGCAGCACCAGCTTTGCGTGGACGGGCTTTATCCGGGCCAGTCGGAGCGGCTGTCGTCGCTGGCCACCTCGATCCGGCGTCAGGTCGACAGCACCAGCACCGTGGTCGAAATGTCGCTTGCGTCGTTTACGCTCGACCGTCTCGACCGGCGCAGCTTCGAGGCCTATCCGATCCGCTCGTGCGTGAATGCGGCGCTCGAACGCTTTCCGTTTCGCACCGGCGAGCGCGAACTGGTTCAGGTGCAGCCGATCGATCCTCAACTGTGCTTTTCCGGCTCGGATTCGCTGGTGGTGTTCGTGCTGTTCAACCTGCTGAAGAATGCGCTCTATGCGATTCACGCGGGCGGTGGCGGACGCGTGAAAATCGATACGGCGAGCGAGGGCGGCTATTGCGTGCTGCGCTTCACCGACACCGGGCCTGGCATCGCGCCCAATGTGCTGCCGCGCATCTTCGAGCCGTTCTATTCGACCAAGTCGCATGGCAAGGGCTCGGGCATGGGGCTGGCGTTCTGCCGCCGCGTGGCCGATGCGCTGGGCGGGGCGATCGCGTGTGAATCGGTGCCGGACGTGGCCACGACCTTTACGCTCTATCTGCCGGAGCCGGGTTCATCGGCGGATCGCGCGCTGCACGATGGGCAGGCTAAGCCCCGCCGCTGGACGGCGGGGCAGGACTACGCGGGTTGAAGCGGTGCCGGCTACGGCCCTCGGTTAATCGCTATCACCCCTTTGATTGGCGTACCCATGGCCGCTTTAACGGGCGGCGGCAGGCAGCACGATTTCGTATTCCTTGACGCGCTCGATGATTCCCGGCGGGAAGCGGCGAATCCGCTTGTCGGTACCGGCAAAAAGAATCTGCTGGTAACCGAGCGAGACGGGACGCCCATCCACGCAAAAACGGAACAGGAGATAGGCCGAGCATTGCCGCACCTGGAAAGTGTTCAGATAGCAATCGACGCGCTGGAACGGAAACGTCTCTTGCACATATTCCTGATGCGCGCGCTTCGTGACGAAGACGCCGCCTGCCGCGAGCAGATTGTTATGAATACATTCGTGGAACCAGCGCTCGCGGCAAATGCCCTGCCACTCGAAATAACGGGCGAAATACGTATTCATGAAGGCATTGGAGTCCTTGAGATAGATGTCGATAACGTGATGAAAAGTTTTGGAAGGCGTGGCTTCCAGGATTTCGTCGGAAAAGCCGTTGGCGCCACGGGAGAGAACTGCGGGGATCGATTCACGTGCGTTCATTGCCTGAACTCCAGATGAAAGTGGCCGCTGGCGGGGCCGCGCATGCCTTCTGTGGACGAAGACATGCCCCCAATTCTGTGCGTGTTGCCTGGCCGCCAGAATCGTGCTCGGCAGTTATCGGCACAAGACGTGCGCGCAAACGATTTCGCGTGAAATGCGCATGTATTGCGCATAAATTGAACGCAGATCGCGTATGAAATTCGCATGGGGTTCACGCGTTCGCGGGCCGTGCGCGAAGCGTTCAGGCGCATACAACAGCCGTGGCGCACCGGTTGCCGAGCCTGGCATGAGGCCGCATAATCTGGCAGCGATGGCGTTGCGATGCGGTTTGTGTGAACCCTTGCTGGAACCCGCCAGGCGGGTCATTCGTCGCCCTAGAGGGTCAATCGTTTTGCAGGCAGTCGCTAGCACCGAGGCATATACATGAGTTCGATCGTCAGGCAGCCGGTTTTCTACCCCGTATCCGTGGTTTTTCTCGACGACAGTGCGGATTTTCTTCACGCATTGCGCGGCCTTTTCCCGAATGCGCCCACGCACCATTTCTTCACCGCGCAGGACGAGGCGCGCGCGTTCATTGAAAGCGCGAGCCAGCGCGGCGCGCGCCATAGCCCCATGTCGGGCGCGGCGTGGTCGGAATTCGAAAAGAAGGGCGGCAATGCGCTCGGCCAGGATGCGCTGGCCAACGCCGCGCGCTTCGAGGATGTGGCCGCCATCGTGGTGGACTACGACATGCCCGGCCAGGATGGACTGGAGTTTCTCGCAACGGTAAAGGACGCCAATTGCACGCGCATCCTGCTCACCGGCACCGCCGATGAGTCGCACGCGGTGGACGCCTTCAACGCCGGGCTGATTCACTTCTATGTCAAGAAGTCGGACCCGGCCATGACGCGCAAGCTTGCGCAGGCGCTCGCCAACGCGCAGCAGAAGTTCTGCGCGCAGCATGGCCATATCGGCGTGCATGGAGTGGGCGCGGTCTACGCGGACCGCCGCACGATCGACGTGCTGCAAACGCTCGCGCAGCGCGAGCGCATCGTCGAATACTACTGGCGGCCCGAGCAGAACGCGGTGCTGACCTTCGACGCGCAAGGCCATGCCGGCGTGTTCCTCGCCTGGGACGCGCATGACTGGGACGCACAGTGCGATGTGGTGACCGACGAGGGCGGCCCCGCCGCCTTGCGCGACGAGATGGAAGGACGCCGCATCATGCCGGTGTTCTGGCCCAACGAAGCGTACCGGCCCGGCATGGCGCGCGTGGAATTTGCGGTGCCGCAGCAGGTGCCGGGTTCGCAGGATATCTATACGAGCTGGACGCGCATCGAAGGCGTCGAACTCGCGCCGGAATTCGTCACCTATGCGCAGTGGTTGCGCTCGCAACAAGCGGCCTGATATTTTCTCAAGCCGGATCCGTTCGTCGAAGCAGGAAAAGGCACCCGCGGGCACCCGAGGGCGCCCTTTTTTGATTCGCTCATTCGCTCATTTCGCGCGTCAGAACGTTTCCCAATCCTGATCGCCGCCTGCCGTCGCGAGTGCGGGCGAGGGCGCTTGCGCGGCCGACTTCGGAACGGGCCTGGGTGCCGATCCTGGCGTGGATTTCGACGCGGATTTCAGCGTGGATTGTCGGGCGGGTGCAGCGCGCTTTTCCTGCTTGAGCGCTGCGGGCTTTAGCGCCCGCGCCTGACGCAACGTGTCGGTCTGCACGGGCGTGGGCTGCTGGGAGCCGATACGGAACACCGACACCACCTCGCGCAGACCACCCGACTGCGTCGCCATCGACTGAGCTGCCGCCGACGCTTCTTCCACCAGCGCCGCATTCTGCTGCGTCACCTCATCCATCTGCGCGACGGCGCGGTTGACCTGTTCGATGCCCGTGTGCTGCTCTTCCGATGCGGCGGCGATCTCACCCATCAGATCGGCCACGCGCCGCGCGGATTGCACCACTTCGTCGATGGTCGCGCCCGCTTCGTCGACGAGTTTCGAGCCTTCCGCCACCTGCGTTACCGATTGCCCGATCAGATCCTTGATCTCCTTGGCGGCGCTTGCGCTGCGTTGCGCGAGCGTGCGTACCTCGCCTGCCACCACCGCGAAGCCACGGCCCTGTTCGCCTGCGCGCGCGGCTTCGACCGCCGCGTTGAGCGCCAGAATATTGGTCTGGAACGCGATGCCGTCGATTACGCCGATGATCTGCTCGACGCGCTCCGAGGTCTGAGCAATGCCATGCATCGTCGTCACCACGCGGCGCACCACTTCGCCGCCGCGCGCGGCCACATCCGACGCATTGACGGCCAGCGTATTGCCCTGGCGCGCGTTGTCGGTGTTGTGCTTCACGGCGGCGGTGAACTGCTCCATGCTCGCGGCGGTTTCTTCGAGCGAGGCGGCCTGTTCTTCGGTGCGTTGCGACAGATCGCGATTGCCCGCGGCAATCTGATGCGCGCCCGTCGTGATCGATTCCGCCGAGGTCTGGATACGCTGCACCGTATCGACAAGCTGCCGCTGCATCTGGCTCATCGCATGGAGCAGGCTGCGGCCGTCGCCAGCGCCGACGCGCACCTGCGCGGTGAGATCGCCTGCCGCGATGCGCTCGCAGATATCGGCCGCATAGTCGGGCTCGCCGCCAAGACTCGTGCGGATGCTGCGAATCAGCCAGAACATGCCGAGCGTGATCGCCGCGCCCACCAGCGCGACCAGCGCGAGATTGCGCATCAGCGCGCCGTAGAAGGCCGCGTCGATATCGTCTACATAGACGCCAGTGAAGAGGTGCCAGTCCCAGTCGGGCACGGCATCGGCGTAGCTGATCTTCTCGACCGGGCTGCTGTGGCCCGGCTTCGGCCATACATAGCTGCTGAAGTGATTGCCGCCCGGCGACGAACTCTTGACGATTTCCAGCGCGATATGCGTGCCGTTCGAGTCGACCATGCCTGCCTGACTCTTGCCTTCGAGCTCGGGCTTGGGCGGCACCAGCAGCGCGGTGGCGGCGCTGTCGTAAATGCCGAAATAGCCGCTCTGGTCCGCGCCATAACGCAGGCCGCGCAGCGCGGCGATGGCCTGACGCTTCGCATCGTCGGCGGAAAGATGACCTTGCGAAGCCTCCTTCTGATAAAAGCCAATCATACCCAGCGCGGTTTGCGTTTCCTGCGCGAGCATGCTCTTTCGATCGTCGAGCATGCCCAGGCGCGTCATCGCCGCATTGACCACGACCAGCACCACGAGGGCGATCCACACCAGCGCGACGATGCTCCACGCCTTTTGATTCAACGACAGTCGCTTCACGTTCTTCGTTTCCTCCGAGCAGGCAGCCGTGTGCGGCAAGCCACGTTTGATGGCGCAAGGCGCGACGTTGCCACCTTTGCTGCCATGTTTATCGGCGCGTGACGAGGGGAACTGAAGGTGTGGGTGGCGCAATCGGTCAGGATTAATTGCGCAGGTATTTCGCTGGATTCGTCGGATGAATTGGCCAAGATCGTTGCGCACACAACGACGGACCTATTGTGCGCCCCGGTTCAACCCTCGTCGCCGCCCAGCGCCGACGCTTCAATCGCTTCGATTAGCGCCTTCAGCACACTCTCGATGGCCGAAGACAAACGCCGCTCGCGCATCGTCGTCACAAAGAGGCGGCGCTGCCGCAACTCCGGTTCGTCGATGGGGCGAGCGACCAGGGCGAAATCATCGGCGCGTGCGACCAGTCCCGCGAGCGAGAGCCTGCTGCCCAGCGTGATCGCCCCCGCGAGGGCGGCGAACGCATGCAGCGCGCTCGAATTATTGCTGGTGAGAATCGCGTTCAACTCGATCCCCTGGCGCGCGCAACACGCGTCGATCAACTGCCGCGCCGTGTTGCCGGGTTCGAGCAGCGCGACCGGATAAGCGGCCAGATCCGCAAGCGTGAGTGCGTCGTGCCCGGCGAGTGGATGCGCCGCGTCGAGCAGGGCGCAGACGCTCGCCTCGGCGCTGTATTCCACGCTCACCTTAGCCGGGTCTCCGCCCGAGAACGACAGTCCCAGATCGACTTCGCCGGACGCCACCCAATGCTCGACCTGCGCTGGCGTGCCCGAGCGCAGCATGAAATGCACGTGCGGCACGGCGGCGTGATGGCGCGCGAGCACGCCTGGCAGGAACGAGCGCGTGAAGCCCTCGGTGCAGCCCACGCGCACGATGCCGCGCCCCAGCGCCTTGCTGGCGGCGATTTCCGCGAGCACCGCATCGCCTTCCAACAGCGAGCGGCGCGCGTGAGCGGCCAGGCGCTCGCCCGATTCGGTCAGCACCATGCCGCGCGGCATGCGCTCGAACAGCGGCGTGCCCACGTCCTCTTCCAGCTTGGCGATCTGCCGGCTGATGGCCGAAACCGCTACATGTAGCGTTTGCGAGGCCGCGGCGAGCGAGCCGGTGCGCGCGACTTCGATGAAATAACGCAGGGCGATGCCGTGCAGCATGGTGTTGAACACTCCTGGAAGTGGTGCCGGTGCGTTGCCATTTTGGCAATGCTATCCGCAAAATTTGAAATTGTTGCGAATTTTTGGCGTTCCTAGACTGGGTTCATTCCGCAGCATCTGCACGACACAAGACGAATCACAAGACGAATGGAGCCCTGGATGAGCGCGCCTGAAACCACTGAAACCCCCGTACGACCCGGCCCTCAGGCTGACGCCGCGCCGCGCCGGCAGGCCATCGCCGCCGCGCTTGCACACTTCGATAGCGGCGACTTCCTGCGCGAGCTCGAACGCCGCGTGGCGTTTCGCTCGGAAAGCCAGAACCCGGCGCAGGCCGATGCACTCGCCGCCTATCTCAGCGACGAGATCGCGCCCGCCCTCGCGGCGCTGGGTTTTACGAGCCGCGTGGCCGCGAATCCGGTCAACGCACGCGCGCCGTTCCTGATCGCCGAACGCATCGAAGATCCCGCGCTGCCGACCGTGCTGACCTATGGCCACGGCGACGTGGTGCGCGGCTATGACGAGCAATGGCGCGACGGCCTCAAGCCCTGGGAAGTGCGCGTGGAGGGCGACCGCTGGTACGGCCGCGGCACGGCGGACAACAAGGGCCAGCATTCGGTGAATTTCGCGGCGCTCGCGGCGGTGCTGGCGCAGCGCGATGGCAAGCTGGGCTACAACGTCAAGGTGATCTTCGAGACCGGCGAGGAAATCGGCTCGCCGGGCCTGAACGAAGTGTGTGCGGCGCAGCGCGAGGCGCTTGCCGCCGACGTCTTTATCGCCTCCGACGGCCCGCGCGTGAGCGCTCAGCGCCCGACGCTCTTTCTTGGCTCGCGCGGCGGCGTGACGTTCGAACTACGCGTCGACTTGCGCGAAGGCGCGCATCATTCGGGCAACTGGGGCGGCGCGCTGCGTAATCCGGCCATCGTGCTTTCGCACGCGATCGCCAGCCTCGTGGACCGCCACGGCGCGATTGCCGTCCAAGGTCTGCGTCCGCCGCCGATCCCCGCAAGCGTGCGCGCCGCGCTCGCCGATATCGAACTGGGCGGCGACGAAAGCGCGCCCGAAATCGATGCCGATTGGGGCGAGCCGGGTCTCACACCCACGGAGCGCGTGATCGGCTGGAACACGCTGGAAGTGCTGGCGTTCAAGGCCGGCAATCCCGATGCGCCCGTCAACGCGATCCCGCCGCGCGCGCAGGCGACCTGCCAGCTGCGTTTCGTGGTGGGCACCGACTACACGCGCGTGGGCGAGCATCTGCAGGCGCACTTCGCGCAGCACGGCTTCAAGGAAGTGCAGGTGCAGGTGAAGCAGACCGCAGCCGCCACGCGCCTCGACCCCGACGACGCCTGGGTGCGCTGGGCGCTCGCCTCGCTGCGCGACACCACGGGCAAGAAGCCCGCGCTGCTGCCGAATCTGGGCGGCACCGTACCCAACGACGTGTTCGCCCACACACTGGGCCTGCCCACGCTGTGGGTGCCGCATTCGTATCCGGCCTGCGCGCAGCACGCGCCCAACGAGCATCTGCTGGGCAGCGTGGCGCGCGAAGCGCTCGCCGTGATGGCGGGCCTCTGGTACGACCTGGGCGCCGATGCCGCGCGCCTTGCCGCCCAACGTTAATCACGCACGCCGGTACAACACGCCTGCGAGGAAGACCACTATGACCACGACACCGGCCACCCCTCCGGCCACCCCAGCGCAGCATAAGAAGCCGCGGCCCAGCCTGACGCAGATCGTCGTCGCCACGTCGGCGGGCAACGCGCTCGAATGGTTCGACATCGCGATTTACGGCTTTTTCGCGGTGTTTATCGGCAAGCACTTCTTTCCGGCCGCAAGCGAAACGGCCTCGCTGCTGCTGACCTTCGGCGCGTTCGGCGCGTCGTATCTGGTGCGTCCGCTCGGCGGCATGGTGCTGGGAGCGTATGCCGACAAGCGCGGCCGCAAGGCGGCGTTGATGCTTTCCGTGAGCCTGATGATGCTAGGCACGGCGATCATCGCGCTGGTGCCCGACTACGCGAGTATCGGCATGGCGGCACCGCTGGCCGTGCTGGCGGCACGCCTGATCCAGGGTTTTTCGGCGGGCGGCGAGTTTGGCGCATCGACGGCGATGCTGATCGAACACGCCCCGCACCGGCGCGGCTTTATCGCAAGCTGGCAGTTCGCGACGCAAGGGCTGGCCACGCTGCTTGCGGCTTCGTTCGGCTACGGTCTTGCCAAAGCCATGCCGGCCGCCGATCTGGCCGCTTGGGGCTGGCGTCTGCCGTTCTTCTTCGGCTTGCTGATCGGTCCGGTGGGCCTCTATCTGCGCCGCTTTATCGAAGACGCGGAAGACTTCACGCTGGCTGCGCGCACCGATTCGCCCGTGCGCGAGGTATTCGTCCGCCAGAAGCAGCTCGTGCTCACATCGATCGGACTGCTGACGGTTTCGACCGCCGTGAATTATCTGCTGCAATACGTGCCGACCTTCGCGATGCGCGACCTGCATCTGGGCGCGGCCACCGGCTTCGCCGCGACGATGGTGGGCGGCGTGATCCTCACCGTGGTCACGCCGTTCGCGGGCCATCTCTCCGATCGCATCGGACGCCGCCGCCAGATGACGTGGGTCGCGCTGCTGTTCGCGCTCACGGCGTACCCCGGCTTCGTGTGGGTGAGCTCGCAGACTTCGCAGGCTGGCGCGATGCCGCTGTTCGTGCTGATCGCATGGCTTGCGCTGCTCAAGTCGATCTACTTTGGCGCGCTGCCGGCCTTGATGGCGGAAATCTTTCCCGCCGCCACGCGAGCCACGGGCATGGCGATTGGCTACAACGTGGGCGTGACGGTGTTCGGCGGGTTCACGCCCGCCATCGTCACCTGGCTGCTGGGCGCAACCGGAGACAAGAGCGCGCCCAGCTACTACCTCATCCTCACGGCGATGATCAGCCTCGCGGCGCTGGCGTGGGTGAGCCGTGTGCCGGTCGAGGCGCGCGCGCGCCGCGTCGCTGCCTGAAGCGGGTTGCGCACGGGACCGTAAGCGTGGACTTCACGGCGTAACGGTCGGTGTGATAGTTTGTCTGACGTAAATGCGGCGCGCGGGGCGCAACAACGCCCGCGTGCCGCAGCCAGGAGACCTACGCATGCAGACCACCCGACTCACCGACTGGAACCAGTTCATGGAGCTGACGACTCAGCTCGACGGCTGGGCGTTTCGCGGGCAGCAAAACGCCCAATGGCGGCTGGAAAGCTCGCTCTCGCGTTATATGCGCGATTATGTGGACGATCATAGCCAGTGGCGCGCACGCGAGGAGCGCGCGATCCGCGTGTTCCGTCGCAAGGCGCACAACTTCCTCGCCCATCCCGACATCCTCGCCGACGACCTGCGCTGCCTCGCGCTGATGCAGCACCACGGCGCGCCCACGCGTCTGCTCGATTTCACCAAGAGCCCATTTGTGGCGGCGTTTTTCGCACTCGAACGCGCGACCGGCGACGCCGCCGTCTACGCGCTCAACACGCCTGCGCTATGGAACAATCGCGCACGCCCGAAAACCGATCCCGCGCTGACGCGCGATGTGATCGACCCACGCGCGCCCGGTCACTTCGAACGCTATTTCTTCTGCAATACGAATGAAATTCTCTGGTCCGGCGAGCCCTCCGAGATGGACGACCGTCTGGTCGCGCAGTCGGGCACCTTCGTGGTGCCGGGCGTGATCGACAAACCCCTGCAGGCGATCCTGGACGGCTACGACACCCACGAGGAACTGCTGCACCAGATCGTGCTGCCCGCGAGCCTGCGCATGGACGCGATGAAATGGCTGTATCGGATGAATATCACCAATGCCTCGCTGTTTCCGGGGCTGGACGGTCTTGCACGCTCGATTGCGGTGGAACTGGAAATCGTCTGGTCGGGGATGATGCAGTCGCAGTGAGTGGCGCATTGCGTTTCGATGCCGCTCAAGCTTCGCAAGTCCCGTAAGTCCCGCCCGTGAGCAGGTAGGGCACGGGCGCAATCAGCGTACGCAAGGTCTGCAACGAAACCGGCCTTGAAAACCAGAAGCCCTGGGCCTCGTCACAACCCAGTTCGCGCAGACGTCGGGCCTGCGCAGCGGTCTCGATGCCTTCGGCCGTGACCTTCAGTTCCAGCGCGTGCGCCATCGAAATGATTGCACCGACCAGTGCTTCGCTGCGCGGATCCGTTTCCATCTTCGCCACGAAAGAGCGGTCGATCTTGAGCCGATTGAGCGGCAGGCTCGCGAGCCATGCGAGATTCGAATAACCCGTACCGAAATCGTCCACCGCCACCTCGATACCTAGCGCGCGCAGCGCCTGCAGCGTCCGCACGGTGCGGCCCGCATCGGCAAACAGCATGCTTTCCGTGATTTCGATCTCCAGTTGATCGGGTGCGAGCGCGGCGCGCTCCAGCGCCGCTTCGATCTGCCCGGCGAATTGCGGATTGACGAACTGTTGCGGCGAGACGTTCACGGCCACCTTCGGCAGCGTGTGCGCGAGGCGCTGCAACTGGCCGGTCTCGCGGCAGGCCGTGTTCATGACCCACGCGCCAATGGTGTCGATCAGCGCCGCCTCTTCGGCGATCGGGATGAATTCGCCCGGACTCACGAGACCATGTACGGGATGGCGCCAGCGCAGCAGCGCTTCGGATTGCATGATCGCGCCCGTTTGCAGCGACACGCGCGGCTGATACAGCAGAAATAGCTCGCGCGCACCGATAGCGTGACGCAGTGCGTTTTCCAGTTCCAGTTGCCGGGTGGCGCGTTGCTCCTGCGCCCGCGCGAAGCGGCACACCTGACCGCGCCCCGTGCGGCGCGCCTCGGAAACGGCCACCCCCGCGCGCCGCACGAGCGTCGCGGCATCGTCGCCGTCGTCGGGATGCCGCGCTGTTCCGATGTTCAGATTGACCTTCGCGCCGTGCCGTGCCTGCACGCTCGCGTTGTGCTGTGCCTGCTCCGATTGTTCGCCTTGTGCGAAGGCTTCGATCAGCGCTTCGGCCACCTCCGGGGCGTCGTCGCCGCGGCCCGGCAAGGCCAGCGCGAACTGGTCGCCGCCGATGAAGCCCATGGGCACGCCGCCGCATTGCGCGTGCGCCAGCCGCCGCAGCCGCGCGCCCGCATATTCGAGCGCGAGATCGGCGCCTTCGGGACCGAGCGCTTCGCGCGTCTTCTGCAGATCGTCGATTTCGATCACGAGCACCGTGAGCGGCTCGCCGCTGCGGCGGGCGCGCGCGAGCGAGAGATCGAGCCGTTCGAGGAACAGCTCGCGATTGGGCAGACGCGTCGCGCTGTCGTGATGCGAGACGTACCAGAGCCGCGCCTCGGCGCGCGCGTGGCGCGTGGTGTCCACCGCGATGCCGATGTAGTGCCCTGCATAGCGCGCTTCGAGCGCGCCCGTGAGCGGCGCCATGGCGAGCGAGACCGGCACGCGCGTGCCGTTGCGGCGCACGTAGGCCCACTCGCCGCGAAACTGGGCGAGTGCGCCGGCGCCGGTGGCAGGCGAGGGGCCGACGCGCCGCACGAGCTCGGCCGGGTCGTGCAGAGCCAGGAATTTGCACTGGCCGATCAGATCCTGCTCGCGGTAGCCCGTCAGCTGCTCGTAGGCCGCGTTGACGCGCGCGAACACGCCGTCGGGCCGGCACAGGAAAGCGCCAAACGGCGCGGCGAGAAAGGCCGATTCATAGACGCTTGGCGTGCTCATCGAAGTCCTGTGCGCATGGTATGGCATGGCGAACCCGCGCGCCGCCGGGCGTAGCGGCGCGTGTCGCCTTGTCGTTATAGCCAGCGACGAAGCAGGAGCCATGCCATATCCGATGCGTGCGCAACGGACTTGAAAGACAGCGTAAGCAAGTGTGGGTTACGTAACGCGCGCCGTGTGTGATGCGCGTGCGTTACGTTACGTGATCCTGAGTGGCGTTACGCTCCGGGCGGGCGTAACAGGCAGCCGTCAAGGCCACCTTCAAGACCACCTTCGAGGCCACCTTCGAGGCCACCTTCGAGGCGGCCTTCAGCTAGCCTCACTGCGCTTCGGGGCGCGGCAGGTTGAGGCCTGGCGCGAGACGCGTGGCCTTGAATTGCGTGACGGTGTAGTCGGCGAGTCCTTGCTGGGCAAACGGGTCGCTCGCGAGAATCGCATCGAGGCGCTCGCGCTCCATGTTCGACGCGACGATGACGCCGCCATCGCGCGGCATCCTGGGACCTGCCGCGATGAATAGTCCGGCCGCGAACTGCGCATCGAGAAAATCGCGATGGGCGGGCAGCGCGTCGTCGATACGTTCGAGCGATGCGGTATAGGTCAGCGAAACGATGTACATGAGGATTCCATAAGCGGGCACAGCCTTCGATTGTAGCGGGGAGTGTTCAGGATGAGCGTTCCCCGGTTTCACTCCGGACTTGCTCGTCGGTTTACTTCGCATGCGAATCATCTATATACTTCACATGCGAACTAAACCATCAGGAGAGAGCAATGAATGCGGAAATCCTCGCCGAGCAGGCCAATGGCGTGTTGACGATTACGTTGAGCCGGGCGGACAAAAAGAATGCCCTGACGAATAGCATGTACGGCACGCTGGCCGACCTGATCGAGCGCGCCGAAGCTGACCGCGCAATCCGTGTGCTGCTCGTGCAAGGGGACGGCGACATCTTTACCGCAGGCAACGATGTGGGCGAGTTCGCGGCGATTGCCATGGGAAAGGGTCCTGAGGAGCGGCATGTGCATCGTTTCCTGCGCGCGCTGGCGAAATCGACGGTCCCGCTCGTTGCGGCGGTTCATGGCAAGGCCGTGGGAATCGGCACAACCATGCTGCTGCACTGCGACTACGTGCTGCTCGCGCCGGACGCGCAATTGATGACGCCGTTCGCCAACCTCGCGCTCGTACCCGAGGCGGCGTCGAGCTACCTGCTGCCGCTGCGTGTGGGCCATGTGCGCGCCTTCGAAATGTTCGCGCTGGGCGAGCCGATCGATGCCAATAGCGCGCTTGCCTGGGGGCTGGCGAACAGGATCTGCGCGAGCGATCAGCTACGCGCCGAAGCGCGTCGTATTGCCGAAAAAATCGCCACCAGGCCCGCGGGCTCGCTTGGCGCAATGAAATCGCTCATGCGCAACGCGCAAACGCTGATTGCGAAAATGGACAGTGAAACGGAGAAGTTCGAGGAGCGCTTGAGCAGCGCTGAAGCGAGGGAAGCCTTCTCGGCTTTTGCAGAAAAGCGCAAGCCGGATTTTTCGCGCATCTCAGCGCATTGATCGATAACGTGTGAGCGGCAGCGGCGCTTAAGCGTCGCGATCGTCGGCGAGAGGGAATTTTGTTTGCAGACTGCTCAGCCAGCGCGCCACGATCGCGATTTCCGCTTCCGTGAAACCATCGGTCAGCGTGGCGTTCAGGTCTTTCATACGCAGCTTCGAACGCTGGCGGGCAGACCTTCCTGCTTCTGTGAGCCACAGGCGCGAGACGCGCCCATCGGTTTCGTCGGCGCGCCGCTCGATCAAGCCCAATTTTTCCGTGCGGGCAGCAAGGCCGCTCATGCCCGGCGCACCCAGATCCAGCGCCGCTGCGGCCTCGCTCATCAACGCGCCGTTGTGTTCGCCGAGAAAAAACAGCAGCCCGGCCTGGGCGGCAGTCACACCGCTGCCCTCCGCGCGTTCCTGGGACCAGCGTTGCAGCCGGCGCTGTCCAACGTTCAGCAAATAGACGAGGCGGTGCTTCATGAGCGCGTGCCGGAGGGGGCGATAGGGTCGATAGAGCAGATAGCTTCGATATTTAGTTCGCGTGTGAATAATATCACGCGACGCGAACGCGGCCATGAGGCGATCTGCGAGGTCAGGTGGTGCTCGCGCCGATCACGCGCAACGACTCCATGGAACTCTGTCGCGATTACAGGAAACTGCCAGGCAGCTCGACGCCCGCGCCGTGCTCCAGTTGCGCTTCGCCTTCCGAGATCAAATCGGCAGCGACCTCCAGCACCTCGGCTAGACGGAACAGCAACTGGTCGCGCCATTCTTCGTCATCGGCGCTGGGGGACGGTTGCGCGAGGCTTTCGATCAGCGAGTTCGCCGTTTCGAGAAAGGGCAGCGCGCGGTGGTAGCTGAGGACGGCCGCCATGGCATCGTCAGTCGCTCCTTTCAGCGGGCGCAGATAGTCGTCGGCGCGATCGTTCGGAGGCGACTGCATCGCCGCAGCCAGTTGGTCGATCCGCGACTGTCCGTGCGAGCCCACGCGCAATGCGCGCTGCTGGAGTTGCGCATACTGTTCGCGCAGTTCGGTTTCATTGAGCATCGGAATATCCGCAGATTGCAAGTTCATGGACGGCATTGTGTACCAACTCGCGGCAGGCGGCGTGCCGTGTCCACAGGGTCCGGATCGCGGAGCGTATTTCGCGGTTGATGCACTTGGGAAAGCGATGTTCGGCGAAGGCCGAAGCGGGCTGCTCGATCCGTGGACCGGGAGAATGTGATGGCAGGGGAAGAAGGATTCGAACCTTCGAATGCCGGAATCAAAATCCGGTGCCTTAGGCCAGCTTGGCGACTCCCCTACGTAGGGCCGTGATCGTAACAGAGGATTGGAAAAGAGAAAAGGGCTTCGTTCAAATTAGCCTTCAATCGCCTGATGCGTTATCTGTTGCCTCTTGCCTGATGGGTTATCTGATGAACTGGCCGAGTTGCCACACGCCCAGCCCGGCCAGCAGCGCCGCCGAGCAGAGATTGATGGCGCGGTGCCAGGTGGCGTCGAAACAATGGCGCAGCCGCCCCACGCCGATGGACAGGATCAGCCACCATAGCGCCGATCCGCTTAGTACGCCCGCCACCATGACCCACGGCGATGCCGCCGGCGCGTGGCCCGCCAGCGCGCCGAACACGGCCATGAAAGACAGGATGGTGGTGGGGTTCGACAGCGTCAGCAAGAAGGTGCTGCCCACGTAGCGCAGCAACGTGCCTGCGGGCGGTTGCTCGCCGCCGCTTCGCGCTGCGGGCTGGGTGGCGATGCGCCAGGCCAGCCAAAGCAGGAAGGCACCGCCCAACAGACCGAACCAGGGCTTCAGTCGCAGCAGCCAGGCGATCAGACCGCTGACGCCATAAGCGCCGACCGCGCCGTAGACCGCGTCGGCGAATGCCGCGCCCAGTCCCGTGGCCAGCCCGGCAAGGCGGCCATGATCCAGCGTGCGCTGAATGGCGAGCAGGCCGATCTGGCCGACCGGCGCGGCGATCGACAGCCCGATCAGCAGCGATTGCCCGAACAGCACGAGGGTAGTGGAGGGCGGCAGGATATTCATGTCGAACATTTTCCGGCCAGCACGCCTGCTTGCACAGAACAAAACCCGCAGCGAAAATCGGTTTTGTTTTCGATTTTTCAGGTTGAAGCGCGTCATGACCGAATCTTTGCAACTCGATACCAAAGCCTGGGCGCTGCTCATGGCGCTGCAGGAAGATGGCCGCGCGCCGCTGAAGACGCTGGCGCTTGCCGCCGGCTTGTCGGTGCCCGCGACGGTGGAGCGTCTCAAGCGCCTGAAGGATGCCGGGGTGATCCGTTCGGTGGGCGCGGAGCTGGATCCGGCGCAGGCTGGCTATCCGGTGCGCGCGATCATTGGCGTTACCGTGCAGCAGCCGGGTAAGAAAGCGTTTCTGGACAAGCTGCGCCGCGCGCCCGAAGTGCTGGAATGCCATCATGTGGCGGGCGCCGATTCATATATCGTGACCGTGGTGTCGCGCAGCCTCGCACAGCTGGAGCACTTCCTCGGCTCGATTAACGGCTACGGGGAGACGCGCACCTCGATCGTCTTTTCGACGCCGATTGCGCGTCGCGGTCTGGTCGCGCCCGGGGCGGCGCGCTGAGCCGGTCGTGGTGCCGCGGTTTCAAAGTGCGCGTTCTTGCGAAAGCTGACTCAGCGCGAGGGTTCGCCCTTCAGTTCAAGGCCGCCCGTCGCAAGCCCGGTTCAACGTGGCGCCAAGACGAGATGTTCGTGACGCTGCGTGGCGAACCGTGCGTGCTGTAGCGTGCAATCGACGAGCACGGCATTGAGCTCGACATCCTGCCAGAGAATCGAGCGACCGCTCTCCGGTAACGGGTCTCACGCATACGCCACGATCCGTGGCGCACCGAGTCGTACGCCCACAGCCGCACCCCAGCGTAATCATGCGATACGCGTGAGTCGACGTTCGGCCATGAGAAGCCACTCGGCTGGACATTGGAATTCTCCGGCGAGCAATCGCTAGCCTTGATGCTTCCGATATCGCGGAGACGCTCGTAGTCGCAAGCGTGCAGACTTTGCGCCCCGGTCCATCACATCCGCTCGACGAGCGCACGCAACACCGTATCGAGTTCGACCCGCCCCTTGCGGCTTTCGTGAGCGAACGTGAGCCAGCCAGCATTGAATCCGTCGAGCATCTGGATGCGCGGCAGCGGATTGCGCATGCCCTGGGCGCGAAACAGCGCTTCCCACGTTTCGCGCGGCACGGCCTCGGCGCGCACGCAGCGGCCCAGCAGATGCGTGAACGCTGCCGCAATGTCGTTGGGTGAAACCCGGCGCGGCCCTTCGAGTTCGACGACGCGCTTGCCGATCCACGACTCCTGAAGCAGTTCAGCAGCCACCCGACCGACATCGGCCGTGGCGACCATAGGAATCCGCCGATCCAGCGGTTGGAGAAAGGCCTGGATGACACCCGTATCGCGCGCAGCCGCCACGTCCCATGCGGCGTTTTCCATGAACCATGCCGGGCGCAGGAAAGTGACGGGCATCGCCAGACCGCCCAGTTCCTGCTCCAGGATACCGAGCTGACTGAGCAGATTCTGCTGGCGCGCTTGCGCGCCGACGGTCGAGATGCAGACAAGCCGGCCCGGCCGCGCGCGCTCCAATGCGATGCGCACGGCGGTGATGACCTTGCGGGTTTCCGTGAAGCCGGGTGAGGGATCGAAATTCGGCGGCAGGACCACGAATGCAGCTTCGGCGCCGGCGAACGCGCGCTGCAGCGCGTCGGTGTCGTCCATGCGCGCGAGCGCAGGCTCACAGCCCTGCGTCGCCCAACTCTGCGCCTTGCCGGCGTCGCGCAGTACCGCGCGCACATCCTTACCGGCGGCCAGCAGTGTGCGTGCGACGACACCGCCTACCTGACCTGTGATTCCCGTAATGGCAAACATGAAGACTCCTGATTGGAAGCAGCGACTGCCGCAATGGATGCCATTGTGTGGATGCGAAGAAAATTAAGCGATATCATGAATATCATTTAATTAATGACAAAAGAGCATGTATGCAAAGGTTTGACGAACGCATACTCAACGGCACTAGCGTATTCGCGACCATTGTCGATGCAGGCAGTTTCGCCGCGGCGGGCGAGGTGCTCGGCATGTCGCAATCGGGCGTGAGCCGCGCCGTAGCGCGCCTGGAGGCAAGACTCGGAATTCGCCTGTTTGACCGGACGACGCGCGCTGTGTCCCTCACCGACGAGGGGCGCCGTTTCTACGAGCGGGTGATGCCGCTGTTGGCTGGCCTGGAAGATGCGGCTGCCACCGCGTCCGCCGGAGCAACCGCGGTGCGTGGGCGGCTGCGGGTCAACATCGACCCGTTCTTTTCGCGGCTCATTCTGGGGCCGGGCCTGGGAGCGTTCCTCGAAAGCTACCCGGATCTGCAACTCGACCTGATCACGCGCGATCAGCTGGGCGACATGGTGGCCGATGGGTTTGATCTTGCGGTCCGCTTTGGCGAGCCTCAAGCCTCCAGCCTCGTCGCGCGGCGCTTGCTGGACACGCGCATAGTGACAGTAGCCTCGCCGTCATACATCAAACGGATCGGTCGGCCGCTGAAACCCACCGAGCTCGCTGGCGATACCCACACCTGCATTGAATTCCGGGATCCGGAGACGGGGCGGCCGTTCACATGGGAGTTTCATCGTAAACGCAGGAAGCTCGCCGTGAAAACCGTCGGCAGACTCATCGTCAACGATGTGGGCACGATGCAGAGCGCTTGCCTGGCCGGTTATGGAATTGCGCAGATCATGGAACTTGGAGCTGAAGCGATGCTAGCCGAGGGGCAGCTGGTGGACCTCTTTCCGGACTGGCCCGACGAGCGCTTCCCGCTGTATGCGCTGTACCCGTCGCGGCACCATCCGCCTGCAAAAACGCGGGCCTTCCTGGATTTTGTGGTCTCGTTGACGGCCAGTCGGTGACAGTCACTTTCGCACCGGCTTGAACGACCGTGTGCCTTGATTTGCGGGACGCGTCTCAAGCCTTTGTTTAACCAGGTTCGCAACAGCTTCTGAGTGACGGTGATCCGGCCGCACTGCGCCAGATCACCGGACCGTTCTTACCAGTTATAGCGTGCTGAGGCGATGACCGTGCGCGGATTGCCGTAGATGCACACGGCGGACGACTGACAGCCACCGACGTAGCGGCGATCGAAGATGTTCGTCGCGTTGATCGCGAAGCGCCAGTCGCGCGTATCGTAGTGAACGGCTGCGTCGTAGAGCGTATAGCTCGGCACAGTGATGGAATTATCCGCTGCGCCCGCAACCGAGCTTTGATAGCGCACGCCCATGCCAAAGCCCAGCCCGGCGATCACGCCGGTATGCCAGGTCCAGTCCGCCCAGAGCGATGCCATCTGCCGCGGCCGCGGAATATCCACCGGCCATTTGTTCAGCGTTTCATCGTTGGCCTTTACGTTCTTCACGTCCTGATAGACGTAAGCCGCAATGATCGACAGGTTGTTCGTCAGCTTGCCCACGGCGCTGAACTCGAACCCACGCGAACGCACTTCGCCAGTCTGCACATAGGTGCTCAGCGTCGGGTCGTTGAGGTTCGGCGTGGCGACGTTGGTCTGGTTGATCTGATAGATCGCGGCGTTGAGCATCAGATTCTTGCCGGGCGGCTGCCAACGCAGGCCGAGTTCAACCTGACGTCCGCGCGTGGGCTCGGGAAGCGAACCGTTAGCCATATTCACGCCGAGCAGCGGGTTGAACGAGGTCGAGTAGCTGACATACGGCGAGAGACCGTAGTCGCCGAGGAACGTCACGCCGACGCGCCCGCTGAACGCGTGATCGGCCTGCGTTTGCCGGGTGCCGCCGATCAGGTCGTTTTGCGTCGCGATCGACCAGTCCTGGCGGCCGCCGAGCGTGAACACCCAGCGTCGCCATTTGATCTGATCCTGCAGGTAGACACCGAACGCGTCCATTGAACTTTTGACGTCGGTCCGTGGATACGCGTTGGGTGAAGAGAAGATCGCGGCGGTAACCGGTGTGTAGACGGGATTGAACAGATTCAGGTCCGGCGCGAGTGCGAGCTGCTCGCTGTCGGTCGTCGTCTGCCGGTTGTATTCGAAACCGGCCAGCACGGTGTGGTCAAGTTCGCCGGTTCTGAATTTCGCCTGCGCCTGATTATCAATGTCAAAACGGTTGTAGTTGAACTGGAAGATGCCGGCGTAGCGCGTGAGCGATGCCATGGTCGGGTCGGCATCGTCCAGGCCGCCGCCGTACACCGACCAGTCGTCGGTAGAAAGATGCATGAAGCGCGCATTCTGGCGCACCGTCCACACGCTGTTGAACTGATGCTCGAACTGGTAGCCGATTGATGCCTGGCGCTTGCCGTAGCGGTCGAAGTCCGGATCCCCCACGTAGAGATTGTTCGAGATCACGCCGTTCGGATTGGGCTGCACTGTGCCACTCGCGGGCAGGAAATTGCTTGCCGTATCGGTCCAGTCCTGCAGGTAGGTCGCGTAGAGCGTGAATGACGTGGCGGCATCCGGCTGCCATTTGATGGAGGGCGAGAGCGCCACTCGCTGATCGGCGTTCGGCCCCATCTGCGCGTTGCCGTCACGGGCGACGCCGACCACGCGCCAGGAGAGCGTGCCGTCCTTGTCGATCTTGTCGCCGATATCGAAAGCGATCTGCTTGCGCGCGAAATTGCCGATCTGCACTTCCATTTCGCGAATGCGCTCGCCATTGGCGAGCTTGCTTTGTACATCGACGATAGCGCCTGGATCGCCTTGCCCGTAAAGGACCGAGGTGGGTCCGCGAAGCACGCTCAGGCTTTCGATCATGTACGGGTCGACGCGCCAGCTCGCGAGGTTGATCGTGTTGGGCACCGAGAGACCGTCGACGAAGAGCGTGGGCGTGAAGCCGCGCAGGGCGGAATACCAGTCGGAACGGTTGTCCGAACTATAGGTGGAAAAACCCGGCACGTAGCGCAGCGCCTGATTGATGTCGGTGGCGCGCGTCATCTCGATCTGCTCGGCCGTGACGATGTTGATCGTCTGCGGGATTTCGTTGATGGGCGTGTCCGTTTTCGTCCCGGATGCGCTGCGGCGGCCGACCAGGCCGACGGCCGCGTCCTTGCCGGCATTGGCCGAAACCGAAACTGCGGGCAGGGTCTCGCTGCTGGGGTTGGCCTCACCCGATGCCTGCGGCAGGGACTTCTTGTCCGGACTTGCGTCTTGCCGCGCATCCATCTGCGCCCACGCGTGACCCGACGCCACGTAGAACGTTATGCCCGCAGCGGCAGAAATCGCGCGCATGCGCGTGCTGGTTGCCCATTCCATCCTTGCTTGCTCTCCAATAGCGTGTGGCCGCCCGTCGGACGTGCCTTGTTGTGGGGCGTTCCGGCGACCAGTTGGCCGTGAAATCGCCCATTTCGGTTGCTCGCGAGCCCAATGAGTCGCCCGCTATGAGGCCGTCTCATCGGTACCCAATGACTGCATGCATCCCCCGCTTCAGCGCGTCGGCAAGGCGCAAGCGCGCTGCCGCGACGCGTGCGTCGCACGGCGGACTGTATTGCGAGGGGGATTTCATGCGCGGCGGCCAGTGGCCTGCCGGCTTGTGGATGGACCTGTCTCTGTTCGCGCCCGTGCGGTGTCCGTTACCAGGCTGCCGGGCCGGGCAACATTTTATGCAAGAATGCGAATCATTACGATCCAAATGCCGGACTTACTACCCGGTCCAATGAATGAAAGCTTACATGCGACCGATACCCGACGTAATGACAACTTCTATCGCGATCGTGCCAATTTGTTGCTGAAACTCGATGAAAACGGAAAAGTCTGAAAATCTGGAACCGGTCTGGCGACAACGGTTTCTGCCGATCCGCACCGATGCGGAAAATCCTGTGGTCGCTCGCATGTGGGATCTCGAGGACGGCTTTCGGGATCCATGGCACGCCCATGAGGAAGCGCAACTCATCTATGTCACGCGCGGCGTGGCGCGGGCACTGACGCCGAATGGCATCTGGACCCTGGCGCCGTTTCAGGCGATCTGGATGCCCGCCGGTATGCTCCACGAGCTTCACGCAATCGGCGATGTGACGGTGCGCACGGCATACATCGACGTGGCAGGCGCGACGCAGTTCAGGTCCTGGACGCAGTGCAAGGTGGTGCAGATCGGCCATCTGCTGGACGCGTTGCTGGTGGCCCTGGCCGTGGCCACCGGTGACAGCGATACGCGGCGCACCGAGCTCGCTCTTCCGCTCTTCCTGTTCGAGCTGCACCGGGCTTTGCCAGCGTTGAGCGGGACCCTTCCGCTACCGGACGATCGCAGGCTGCGCGCTGTCTGCGAACAACTGCTGCTGCGTCCCGAAAACAACGAGACGATTGACGTTTGGGGTGCACGGGTTGGTGCCAGCACGCGAACGCTGGCGCGGCTCTTCCGTGACGAAACTGGACTTAGCTTTGGTCAATGGCGGCAGCAGCTCAGGCTGGTTGAGGCGGTCGCGCGGCTTGCGCTGGGCACACCGGTCGCGACGGTTGCAACTGAACTTGGCTACCAAAGCCCGAGCGCATTTACCTCGATGTTCAGGAAGGCGCTCGGAGCGAGTCCGCAGCGGTATCTCAGGTCACGCGATAACGCGTGATTGAATTCCCGTGGGTCCGCTTGCACTGATGGCGGATTCACGCAGCGGTTGGTGAATGTCCGATTCCGGCGGGGCAACTGTCTGTCGGACGTCGGTAGTGAGGCCGCGTTTAGTGGCGCATTCTGGCCGATCGCCGATTCATCCAATTTGTATGAATCAAGAAGGTATCGAAGCAGGACAACCGTCTGAGCGCGACCTATCACACCCGTTCGTTGCTGCACGCTGGCAATGGCCGTTAGCGCAGTAGTGCAGCCGCGCCAATGGCAGGTCGACCGCCTGCTCAACGGCAGGTTGTGGCCGAACCCGGCCCGATGCTGCTGAACCGGCGATGGACCGCGTCGTCGATCCGGCTGCATCCGGCCGAGTGCGAATCAGACCAGACAGACGCGGAGCGCTAGCGAACGTCTCGTGACGACTCCGGAAGCGACATACACCTCAGAGGTGCGCCGCAAGGTCGCTGTTCATTTGCGACTCAGGCACATCTTCAAGCAAGGTCCATCGCTCATGATCTCGCCACTCGATGCGAGGCGAGAAGTCTTCCTTTTGAATCCGACACGACGCACCGGCGCTAACGGCGCATGGTTGTCGGGTTGAAGATTCGCCTCCGGTAGGTGCAAGTCGAGGTCGTTGAAGGCAGTGCTCAACGTGTCACCCGCAAGGACAAAAGGTCAGGTCATCCTGGGCGATAGCTTGCGTGCGCAAGTTGGGTACGGGCGCAATCGTGAACCCCCTCAAGCACGGAAGCTATATGGGCGGAAACCGGCACTTACGGACCGTCGACCAAGCGTTCTTGGTTTTTTCGCACGGTAGGGCGGCAACGTTGCGAAAACGGGAACTATGAGTTGGCGCCACGGGGCTTGGAAGCCGGCAGCAAATGGATAAACTGGCCCCCATCTGGCATACAGGCTCTGGGCTCTGCTCCGAAGAACGTGCCAGAAACCGATTCTAACCATCGAGTGAACGATATGGCTTTGCACAAGGCAGTATTAGTAGCAGTGGCACTTGCAGCATCTATTGATGCGCACGCACAGGTCGCCGGCACACAGACTCTGAGCGTCACTATTGAGCAATCCCAGGCGCTTTTACAGGGATGGAGCGTCAAGAAGAGCGTGTTAGGCAAATCGGTCTACAACGACCAGAGCGAAAAAATCGGCGCGGTCAAAGATCTGATCGTGGCACCGGACGGCTCCGTCTCGGCGGCCATCGTCGCTACAGGAGGCTTCCTCGGCGTCGCCACGCACGACGTAGCGGTGCCCATCACTGCACTCGACGTGCGCGGCGGCAATCTATATCTGCCGGGCGCCACCAGGGACGCCCTGAAGGCAACGCCGGAGTTCCAGTACGCGAAGGTGCAATCGTCGCCTAAGCCGAAGAACGTTCAGGCGGAGTGAAGTAGTCAATATTGGCGACTGCCGATTAGCACTGCCATGCGTCTGGACGGGCCACCGTCTTTCATGAATCACCGAACACCATGCTAAAAACCCTCGGACTTGCCGTTGCCACCCTGCTTGCGGTCGCCGCTATTGCGCTGTGGACCCTGGTCGCCCGGTTCGAACCATCCATTAAGTCCGCCATCGAGACGGAAGGCGCGTTTGCTACCCAGACGCAGGTGCTCGTGGGTAGCGTCGAATTCTCGCCCTTAACCGGCGTGGGCGCGCTTGACGGATTTACCGTGGGCAACCCCACTGGTTTCTCTTCGCCGTACGCCGTAGTGGTAGACCGTATCGCCTTGCATGTGGAGAGCGGCTCACTTCTCGGCGGCGGCCCTGCCATTGTTGATTCCGCCACAATCATCGCACCGCAGATTACTTACGAGGCGCAAACGCCTACCGCCACGAGCAACCTGGAGACCATCAAGAACAAAGCCCAAGCCTATTCCGGCACTGCGGCCGCAATCCAGGCCCGCAGCAACGCGCGCAAGGTCATCATCCGCAACCTTACCGTGATGGGCGGCGCGCTCTCACTTGACGTTCACCTGCCCGGAGGCGCGCTCACGGTACCGCTGCCTACGCTGCATCTCGCCAATATCGGCGCGACCACAAACGGCGCGACTCCGGCCGAGATCATCCGTGCCGTGTGCGAGGCGCTCGCGGATGAAGCGAAAAGGGCGGTCGCCGAGGCCATCGCCCAGAAGCTCAAATCCGATATCGCACAGAAGCTCAAATCCGTTATCAGCATGCTCAAGCCGCCCTTAGGTAAGTTGCCAAAGCTGCCGTCCCCTCCGTCCCTGCCGTCGCCTCCGTCGATACCTTCCCCTCCATCCCTGCCGTCGCCTCCGTCCATGCCGTCGCTGTCCTCCCCGAGATCGCTGCCACCGCCACCCGGCCTGCCCTTGCCGCCCCCTCCTGGCTTCTAGAACTCCTCTAAGGGTGCGGCCACGGTGTCAGGTGGATCGTTTGTGGTGTTTGCTGCGATGGTGACGTCGACCGGCATCCTCCCCGGTGGGGGCGCGCGGTAATCTTCGGTGTGTACCGTTTCATGTCAATGGCGATTGCGACCTGCGACACGAGCGGCAACAGCCTCGCTATGGTCGTGATTGCAAAATGGACGCATACGTTCGATGCGCAGGTTGCCCAGCGCCGTTTTTATCTGAAGCGACCCGGCCACAGAACAGGCCGACGAAGGTCTTGCTGACGGAAACTTGCTGCCCGAGGACACGAGCGACGCGAATCCGCAACCGAGCGGCATCTGCCTCCGACTGCTAGCCTGTCTTAACATGTAACCTCGTTTCAGGAGGCGGCGATGACAAAGGCTATCCTTATCCTACCGGCTGTATTGTTCGTCCTTGCGGGATGCATGACCGCTGCCACGCTGGATTCCAGTACGTCGCCCGGCGCGGCGAAACAATCCGCTACATCAACGGCTCCCGCACCCGATCAAGCAGATCAGGTGCGCCCCGAGGCTCCGCACAGGAACCCGAAAATGGATGGCCCCCCGGGTTATTGATGAAATCGGAACTGCGTGGGCGTCGACGATTCGTTTCGCCGTGTCGAACGTCGTTTCCTGGCCGAACTGGGCCGACCATTCGGCCAAGGCGAAATTCTCAAATGGAACTGTCAGCGAAAGCAGTAACTTGGTCTCGTGTTTTCAGACAGGCTTTTTGTCCCCTGAACGAGTTGAAGATCGCCTCATGCGCGCCATACGAACTAGAACCTGTCCGAGACTGGTACGACTTCGCCCATTTCAATAATTCCGCCAACGACTGCGCATCCCCGCCGCGCCGCATACCACGCTGGCGAATGTTCTCGATGCATTCAGATTCGTCCACATCGATCCAAACCAACGCTGTCGCAGCCGACAAAATCTCGGAGACGATCCAGCCGTAGATACCTTCAATTACCCAACGCTCTGCGGCGGCCGCTTCGCGTGCCATTGCGATTACATCTTCTTGCTTCCGCGGCATGTTGTAACCACCTGGCTCCCAGTGGAGTAGGTCAAGGTCGACCCAAGCGCTACCGAGCGAGGTAGCGAGCTGCTCCGCAAGCCAGCTTTTCCCCGAACCAGAATTTCCAATCACGAGCGTCTTGATCAGATTCATGCGCAACTGCCCACCTTTCTTGTGCTTGGATCAGAATTGTCGCCAATCTATGTCAACCCGTCGACCGGCCGCATCTGGTTGGGCAGCGTCTCTTCGTGGCCCGGCGTTCGCGCTTCACACGTCGGTCTGTTCCGCCATTTCAAGCGCATCGTCGACCGCGATGCCGAGATATCGGACGGTGCTTTCGAGCCTGGTGTGCCCAGGCAGTAGTTGAACCGCCCTCGGATTCTTTGTGCGTCGGTAAATCAGTGACGCCTTCGTTTGCCGCATTGTATGCGCTCCAGAAGCAGCATCGTCGAGTCCGATTGATCTAATCCAGCGACGGACTAGGCGAGCGCACTGACGCGTCGAGAGATGCGGTGAGCCGTGAACCCTGCTCCGAAACAGATAGTCACCCTATGAAAGTCCCGCCGCCTGGATCCACGCTTCAGCACTCGCGCGAGTCTGCTCTGCGATTTCGAATTGCACCGGCCGCTGAGTCTTCTGCTGCATAACGGCTGCCCGGGGCATCACACGAGAGCCAAGGCAGATATCGGACACTCTCAACTTGGTGAGATTGCACGCTCGGAGTTTGCTGTCGATCGCCAATGGGCGCACCCTTATCGGTCATTCGCGGAGAGCACGGTGAATGACCGGGAAGGGTATCGGTGTGCGACGCGTCGGTCAGGATGAATGTGCTGCTTCCAATCGCGATGTCAGGAAGGTCAGAACGGTCGCGATCAGCAACAGAACTGCGCTCGCGACAAAGGCGGCTCGATAACCGCTGTGGTCGAACAGCGAGCCTCCCACTGTGGAGCCCATGGCGATAGCAAGCTGGATGACGGCGACCATCAGCCCGCCGCCGGCCTCCGCGTTCGCGGGGAAAGTCCTGGCCACCCAGCTCCACCAGCCTACGGGCGCCGCGGTGGAGAACAGACCCCAGAGTCCGAGGAGCGCAACAGCAGCGGCTGTCGCTTGGCCGAACGTGATCAATGCAACAGCGATAGCTGCCATCAGGAACGGGATGGCCATCAGCGTCTGGTAGAAACCCCGCTTCAGCACCGCGCTTATTAGCGTGGTGCCGATGAGGCCCGTAATACCGATCACCAGTAGTATGACCGCCAGTGTCGACACGTCGACTCGCGTTACGCTCTCGAGGAATGGCCGCACATAGGTAAACAACGCGAACTGCCCCATGAAGAAGAGGCCGACGCCGAGCAAGCCCAGGGTTACAACCGGACGTCGAAACTCCGTGAAAAGGTTGCCGGAAACAGAGCCGCGATGCTCGCCCGGCATTGACGGCAGACTGATCCATTGCCATGCCTGCGCGATCAGTGCGACCGGCACCAGACAGAAGAACGCCCCGCGCCAGCCGACGATCGAGCCGAGGTAGCTGCCCAGCGGCGCGGCCACCACGGTGGCCAGCGCGTTGCCGCTATTGAAGATAGCCAGAGCGCGCGGAACGTCTTGCTCCGGGACGAGCCGCATCGCGGTGGCAGCCGACATCGACCAGAATCCGCCCACGACCACGCCGATCAGTGCACGGCCGACCATATAGATGAAATAGTTCGGCGCTAGCGCGATCACTGCCCCAGACAAGGCCATGACAGCCGTCAGTGCAAGGAGCAGCGTCTTGCGATTCATGCTGCCGGCAAGCGCCGAAATGAACAGGCTCGTCACCACCGCGAACGCACCGGAAATCGCAATGCCGCGCCCGGCCATCCCCTCCGTGACGTGAAGGTCCGTTGCAATGGGTGTCAGCAGGCTGACAGGCAAGAATTCCGAAGCAATCAGCGCAAAGACGCACAGCGACATCGCAAAGACACCGCTCCAGAACGCGGGCGTTTTATCTACTTTTTGTTTGGCGGAAGATTCCGCCACAGGGTCGTTGGACACTTGAATCGTCATGAAATGCTTTTAGTCATGCAGAGCTATGTTCGAAGGGGACGGCAGGCTTTCCCTACGGGATCGCATTTCGGCAGCAGGCATGATTGGAATGGAGCCACCTCGGGAGCCATGAACGGCGCGCTGTGTTAGTCAGTTCGTGACGCGCTCGATCATGACCTTGAGTGGCCCGGAACGCTCAAGCGCAGGCAGACCGGTGTCCACTTTGCCCAGAGGCAGCAGCCCGCCCGCATAGGGTCGCCCGTCCACAAAAATCGCAAGGTTGCCCCACGGCGCGTAGTAAGTGATGTCGCCGGGTTCTGGCGTCATACCGGCCGGGGCGTCCGCAGTGGCCAGCTTGCGCGGAAGATTAGAGATTCGCTCGATGACTGCGTAGTCCTCCAGCGTGAGCGATAGAGGAAGCAGGGCAGCGAAATCTCGCGCGGTGGCGTTGTCGTACAGGGTCGCGGTGACGACCTGATGATCGACGCTTAGGCGAATTTTCATAGCGGGCTCCTTTGAGGACGGAGAAGACGCGCCACCGGAGGACGACGCCGACGAATTGCAGGCCAGCATCCCCAACACCAGATTGATGCTCAGTGCCAGAGCCTCGCGCCGCAACCGGCAAAAGTGCAGTTGGATCGACTTTTCCATGCCTCTATCTTTGCGGACCCAGGCGCTCCTGACTAGCTAATGGATGCTTAAAGGGGATATAAGCTAGGCTAATCAATATTTTTTCTGCAGGCTGAACTATGGCCAGACGTAATCTGAACGATCTTCTTGGCTTCGTCACGGTAGCGCGGGAAGGCAGCTTTACGCGTGCCGCCGCAACACTGGGCGTGACGCAATCGGCCCTGAGCCAGACTATCCGGGCTCTGGAAGAACGACTCCAGATCCGCCTGCTCACGCGCACCACGCGCAGTGTGGCGCCCACGCCGGCTGGCGAGCGGTTGTTGAACGCTATTGGTCATCGCTTCGACGAGATCGAGGCAGAACTCGACGCCTTGACTGAATTGCGCGCCAAGCCGGCTGGCACGGTACGCATCACCTGCGGTGACAACGTGCTGCACACGATTTTGCTCCCCAGGCTTACGCCCCTGCTGCGCGAGTACCCCGACATCAAGCTCGAATTCGATGTGAATTACGGCTTTCGCGACATTGTGGCGGACCGCTTCGATGCGGGCGTGCGCTTGGGTAACACGATCGACAAGGACATGATTGCCGTGCCGATTGGGCCGCCGCTGCGTTTCGCGGTGGCGGCCTCACCTGAATATCTCGCGGCTCACCCGACGCCAAAAACGCCGCAGGAACTGACCGCACACAATTGCATCAACCAGCGCATGCCAACATCAGGCGGGTTGTACGTCTGGAATTTCGAGCGAAGGGGCCGCTCGGTCAACGTGCGAGTCGACGGTCAGTTGATCTTCAATACCACGCTGCCACAGGTCGACGCGGCGCTTGCCGGGCTCGGCATCGCCTTGTTGCCGGAGGATGAGCTGATCCAACACATTGAAGCAGGCCGACTCAAGCGCGTACTCGAAGATTGGTGCCCAAAGTTCGAAGGCTACCACCTCTATTATCCGAGCAGACGCCAGCCCTCACCTGCGTTTACGCTCGTGGTGAACACGCTGCGAATCCGGCCAGATAGGGTAAGGCGTTGAAAGATCACCAGCTTGCGCCGTCGGTCCATCGACCTGGAAAACGGTCGTTCAGGCCGAATTGCTGACCGTCGGCTCATGGCCGAGATTCGTCTTACGGCCGAGGACCAGTCCCGGCTGTTATAGACAATATGGTGGGTCCAGCCTGCGAAGACGCACCGTTCTTCCAGCAATAAACGATTGACGCATAGCGCCCGGAGATGGCCGACCAGCGCCCCACGGCAGAGCGTGACGATCGTTTCGGATGTGCGTGTAGTTCAAAAGGCATAACTCGACCCATTGCGGTCGGCTGTAAGGTCGCGGTCTCTTCGTCGCGTCTTGAGGTCCTACGGTCATCCGACGGCCGGTCTTTTTGGTCGGGCATCGGCCAACACAGTCAACAGGTCCGCAAAACCTTATCTACCTGGCGTACGCCGAGTTCCGAGTCATTGGATTTGAGAAAGCCGCGTCAGAGAGAGATCGCGCTGGAAGCTGCTTGTATTGCCGCAGCAATCTCGTCTTCGCTGCGCCCCCCATTGATGGCAATGCTTTCCCCAAAGACAAAGTGAGGAACCGAACGGACACCGGTATTCGCCGACTTCAACACTTCCGTTTCGACGCGACGGTGCTGTTCAGGATCAAGAGCGATGGCGCGCGCCTGATCGCGGTCAAAACCGCAGTCGCTGGCAATGTCGGCCAGCACATCCGCATCGGAGATATTCTTCGCTGCAATAAAGTACGCATCGGTGATTGCTACCGCGAGCCTGTGCTGCGTGTTACGCCCAGCGGCTGCCAGAATCACGGCATGAGCCGCCTGGGTCGGATAGGCCCAGAGCTGGCGACCAAGATCGAGGTCGAAGCCCGAAGCGCGAGCTTCTCCCTCAGGGCGAGCAAAGGCAACCTTCGGATCGGTGACGCCGTAGCGCGAACGCAGCAAGTGGGGAATATAGAGGCCACCTGCCGGCGCATCGGGCAGCAGCAGGACGGGATGCTGCCGAATATCAACGGACAAGTGGGGAAAACGCTCCGCCAGCACCTTGTCGAGACGGTGATGCCCGACGATGCACCACGGGCAAGTGATTTCAGTATAGAGATCTATTTGCATAACCATGTTCTCGTGATCTGATCGTCGCGTTATGAATTTGAAGGCAGTTCGGCATCGATTCCGGTCAGTTGAACCGATACGTCCCACAGTCGTCGTGCGAGTTCCGGATTCCGCGCGTCCTGAGAGGGAGTGCATTCAGCAGAAGGGCCTCGCAATTCGGAAGTTTTCGTCGGCCCGTAATAGCCGCCGGCCTTTATCTGTCCGGTCGCCGCTTGCAATGCACCCCACGCGCCTTGAGCCGGCGTGTTGAAAAACAGGCCGATCAATGACATTGCGATGTTGCCCCACCAGCTCTCGCGCGCAAGGTTGGTCCCAGCAAGGCCCGGATGGCAGGCCACCGCCGTAACAGGTGTACCCGCCGCTCGCAGTCGCCGATCCAACTCAAAGATAAAAAGCAGATTCGCAAGCTTGCTGGCTGCATAGCGAGGCATCCACTTGTAACTCTTCTCCGCACTAAGATCGTCCCACTCGATCTTCGCGTTCTTGTGCAGACCGCTGCTCGTGACAACGATGCGCGACCCGGATGTTTCCATGAGCTTGGGCAACATGAGCGCGGTGAACGCATAGCTACCAAGATGATTGACGCCGAACGTCAGTTCGAAGCCTTGCGCCGTGTGCTTTAACTTCGGGCCTTGCACGCCCGCATTATTGATAAGCGCGTCGATGCGCGGCTCCTTTTCGGCCAGGTTTGCCGCGTTCCGCACGCTCGTCAGGTCTGCGAGGTCAAGCGGCAGGAATGCGAGATTTGCTTCTGATGTCTTCAGACGAATCCGGCTAATCGCTGCTTCCGCTTTCCGCTCGTCACGGCACGCGAGAAGCACCCTTGCTCGCCGCGCCGCCAACGTGTTCGCTATTTCAAAACCTATTCCGGTGTTGGCGCCGGTGACGATAAAAGTCTTTCCCGATTGATCGGGTACATCAGCATGGGTGAATCCGCTCATGGTGTGAACCTTGTCGAGACGTTGCTGCGTCAATGGTTGGCGACGCCTGGTGCGGCACACACGAACTTCCTGTCGGTCAACTGGTCAACCAGGAACTTCGCAAGATTGCCTCTGGAGAGCTTCATACTGAGTTTGACCTTTCCATACCAACCCACGTCCACGCTGCCATCGGCAGGAGCATCCTTTAGGTTGGGGATGCGTACCAGTGTCCAGTCCAGTTCCTGATTGGCGACCAATTCACCAGTCGCCTTGATGTCCTCATACCCCTTGCGTGCGATAGCCTCGAACAACAGCGCGAACGCATGGCGTTTGAAGGCAAAGCCATCCTTGGGGGCGCGATAGGCAGCCGTAGAAATCTGGATAAGACGGCGCACGCCTGCGTGCTTCATCGCGGAGATGGTGTGCGTCAAGCCGTGCATGACCGGCTTATCGCCCGGCACCTTGAGACTGTTCGGGCCAAGGGCGCTAATGACCGCATCGGCACCTTGCACGCACTTCGCAATGGCACCCTGGTCTTGCAGGTCGCCAACAACAATTTCGCCCCTTCCCGCGAACGATGCGAGTTTCTTGGCGTCGCTCGTATAGACCGACAGGTTGTAGCCCTGCTTCAAGGCTTCCTCGATGATGTGCCGTCCGGTCGGCCCCGTCGCACCGAACAGCGCGAGGGTTTTTTCCCCGGCCGTGTGGTCACGCAGCCTTCGCCAACAAGGCTTTGACGGCCGTTTCGGTGTTGGTGATTGCGGCCTTCGCCGCATCGGGGCCCAAAACCGTGCCTTCGACACGCACCACTTCAACGTCGCTCAGGCCGATGAAACCGAGCAGGTGCAGCAGATAGTTGGTCTGAAAGTCGAACGCTGCCCAGGCACCTTCCGAGAACACGCCGCCGGCAGCGGTAACGAGGTAGACTTTTTTACCGGTCAGCAGCCCCTTCGGCCCAGTATCGCCGTAGCCGAAGGTGACGCGCGGCCAGGTGACGTGATCGAACCACGCCTTGAGCTGCGAGGACGGACCGAAGTTGATCATGCCCGAACCGAGCACGATCACATCGGCGACCTTCAACTCATCGACCAACGCTTGCGCGACCTTCACCGCCTCGACCTGTTCCGGCGTGCGATCTTCGGGCGACGTGATCCGGCCTTGGATGTAGGCTGGCGTGATGTGCGGCGGAGGATTCGCGGCAAGGTCGCGCACGGTCAGCGGGCCGCCCGAGCGGGCCTGGATGCCATGGGCGATTTCCGTTGCAAAGCGGGTGGAAAGGCTCTCAGCTCCGCGCGGGCTGGACGTGACAAGCAGGGTGTGGCTCATGATGGCTCCCAGGTATAAAATAAGAACTAAGTCGGCTAATTTGCCTGACTTACCAATTAATACGTAGGATGGTATGGTTCCTTCCTTGTTCCCACAAGAAGGCACACACATGTCACCTGGTCACATTGAGCTACCTGCCGATATACCTGCACCTGATGCCGGCGGCTGTGTGGCGACCCGCGACATATTGGATCGCATCGGCGACAAGTGGAGCCTCTACATTGTCGCTACGCTGGCCAATGGCCCGCGGCGCTTCAACGAATTGAAGCGCGGCATCGACGGCATTTCGCAGCGGATGCTGACACTGACCTTGCGCGGGCTGGAGCGCGACGGACTGATAACGCGAACGATGTATCCAACGATTCCCCCTCGCGTCGATTACGAACTCACTGACATGGGAAGAACGCTGTTGAAGCCTGTCATGGCGCTGGTCAATTGGGCGAACGAGAATCAAGTCGCGATTGCCGAGGCGCATAAACGTTTTGACGAGGAGCCGGAGTCAGATCAAGTCTTGGTTCAGGGCGTTGTCTACCAGCGTCGATAAAGGAGCCCAGGCTGTAGACCTGTGCAAACACGGCGGCGAAATCCAACTGACGGCTCGCGTTGGGACCTGTCCCAATGCCGATCTCTCTTGGGGTGCGAAGGCGCTTCATTTGCCGACCTATCCAACCAGGAGTCGGCCACGGCCGATCGGAAAAGTCGCATAGCCTGCTTGGGTGTCCGTTGCCTGAGCCAAACGGGACGCCTCAGCGTCTCGCCGTCAACGCAAACCAGTAACGCTTGGTGGCCGATCACGGACAAGCCAGCGCGACGCAGCGGCAGGGCCGGACGGGGGTGTCAGCGCCGACTGAATAGGCAGTGGCGAGAAGGGGAGGGGCTCGCCAGTGCAGCGGCGCCGCGGGAATCAGGCGAGGCCACGCCGTCCTCCCATTGGTAAGCGGCGTTATCGCGGCACGCTGCGCGAATCGTGAACGGCCGATACCGCGAATGTGACGTCAGGCAACTCGTCGAGCCGATGATAAACGGGCACGCCGAGTTTGCGCGCCAGTTCGACATCGCCATCCGCGCCCCTGGACTCGCCAGGAATGCGCAAGACTGCATCGCAGCGTTCAATCAGCCGGCGCGCAGCCGGATAAAGAAAGCGCTCGCTGATGTCGTCGCCAATGCGCTCGGAGCCAGCCGTGCGAGCCAGCGGTAGCGACACCCATTCGCCGACCATCGGCATATGGCCGCGCTCGTACACGCCAAGCGCGGCGCGTTCCAGTCGGCGCAAATTCTCCGCGATACGCACGGGGTCGCCATCGGTGCCACCGCGATAGGGTCCGGCGATCAGGATCAGTTGTGGTTTCACGGTGTGCGTCCTTGCGAAAGCTGACTCAGCGCGAGTTGCTGCAACAGCATGATGGTTTTCCCGTCGACGATCTCGCCGCGCCCGATCGCCGCCAGCGCCTCGCCCAGAGGCATTTCAACAACTTCGAGATCCTCACCTTCTTCCGCAATGCCGCCGCCCTCGCCGATGCGTGTGGTCGCGTCGTATTCGCCCAGATAGAAGTAGAGCTTCTCCGTCACCGAACCCGGGCTCATGAACGCCTCGAACACCTTGCGCAGATTGCGCACGCGATAGCCCGTTTCCTCTTCGACTTCGGCGCGGATGCGCGCTTCGGGCGAGGCCTGGTCGAGCAGACCGGCAGCGGCTTCGATCAGCATGCCGTCATGGCCGTTGACGAAGGCGGGCATGCGGAACTGACGCGTGAGCACGACGTTGCCGGTGGCGGGATTGTGCAGCAGGATGGTCGCGCCGTTGCCGCGGTCGTAGGTTTCGCGGCTCTGGCGTTGCCACGTGCCGTCGCGGCGCAGGTAGTCGAAGGTGACTTTGCGCAGGACGTACCAGTTGTCCGAGAGAACGGTGGTATCGACGACGCGGACGCGTTCCTGAGTGGTAATCACGGGGGCTCCAGAGGAAAGGGCGAAAGGCGATTCGGCGATTTGCTGGCGCAGAGCGCCGGGCGACCCATATCGACACATCGGCCGGCTCATGATAACGTGCGAGTTCGTGCAGTTTCAAGGCAATTCGTGCAGCGCATGTTCAGCATGTCTTGTGCAGTCCGTCATGCCGGTCGAGTGCAACTCTCATCCTCAGCCATGCTCACAAGCCAAAGAAAAAAAGCGATTCTCGACGCCCTCGATCGTGACGGTCAGGTGCTGGCCGGCGATCTGAGCGCGGCTTTCGGCGTGTCCGAAGACACGGTGCGGCGCGATCTGCGCGAACTGGCGGCGCAAGGGCGTCTGCAACGCGTTCATGGCGGCGCATTGCCCGCTTCGGCGGCGGTCGCGCCGCTGGCTGCGCGTGAGGACATGGATGTGGCCGCCAAGCAGCGTGTCGCCCGCAAGGCGGCCAGCATGATAGAGCCGGGGCAGGTGGCGATCGTCGATGGCGGCACCACCAGCGCCTTGCTGGTGCAGTGCCTCACCCCCGATCTCACGGCCACCATCGTCACGCACAGCCCGGGCATTGCGGTGGCGCTGGCCGCGCATCCATGCGTCGAAGTCGTGCTGATCGGCGGGCGTCTTTACAAGCATTCGGTGGTGAGCGTGGGCGCAGCGGCGATCGAGGCGATGTCGCACATTCATGCGGATCTCTACTTCATGGGGGTGACCGGGGTGCATGCGAGCGCAGGTTTCAGCACGGGAGATTATGAGGAAACCTATGTAAAGCGCGCACTAGCGGCGCGTGCGGCGGAAACGGTGGTGCTCGCGTGTGCGTCGAAACTCAATACGGCTTCGCAATTTCGCATTGGCGGCCTGGAGATGGCGCAGACGCTCGTTGTCGATGCGGGCGCGACCGCGAAACAAACGCGTGCGCTCGAAGAAGCGGGGTTGACGATTGTGAGGGCCTGACGCGCGTGGGCGGCGGCAGTGTCAGCCAGTCGCTCTGTCGACGCGTTCGCGCTCTGCAACGCCAGCCGCATGTGTCGTCCAGACGCTTAGAAGAAAATCGGCGTCTTTGGCGTGCGTCGCGAGATGCAGAGCATTCGCGCGGGCGACCTGTGAAAAGGCTTCATCGACTGAGTCCGCGTCCAGATGGCAGTCGTGCGCCCCGTGTCGCCAATGACAACACACGATCGCGCCGTGGTTCGCATCGAGCGACGCGCAGGCCTGACGCGCCAGTCTGCGACATTGCGATTTTTTCAGATAATACGCGAACTCGCTTACCACGATCAGATCGAAGGAGCCGCCTGGCCATTCTTGTGGTACGGCCATTCTCTGCACTTCGACATGTTCGAATTCGGCCAGGCGTCGGGCGGCGATTGCCACGGCGTTGGGAGCAAAGTCCACGCACAATAGACGCTCGCAGCGCGTCGCCAGGGCTGCAGAGAGCTCACCGTTCGCGCAGCCCGGTTCAAACGCCCGGCCATATCGGCTTCGCGGAAGCGCGGCGAGCGTTATTGCGCGTTTGCGCGATTCGTACCAACTGCTGCGATAACGCCAGGGGTCGTCCGTAGCGGCGAATTTGGCGTCGAACTCTGCGGCAGCGCGTCTGATCGACGGCGAAAGGCGATCGCTCACCGCGGCCATCCCTCATCTGACGAGGCGAGCGTACAAGCGAGCGATTCGAGATCAAGCCCGGCGTAAATATCTCGGGCGAGTATTGTGGCGAGGTCCGTGCACATAGTCGCATGCAGGGGAAGCGCTTTGTCCGCATCCATTTGCAATTCATCCATCGTTTAGCGGATCCGCTCGCGGGCAAATCGGCAGAAATTGGCGAAGCAGGCAGGGCCGCCAGCCTTTCGGAGGCGGCCCGAGGACCCTGAATCAATGATGCTTCGTGGCGTCCTTCGCCGCATCCTTGGCGTCCCCCACCTTCTTTTGCGCTTCACCCTTTGCCTGCTGAAGATCGCCCTTCAGCTCCTGTGCCGGATCATTCGTCGCGCGGCCAACTGCTTCGTTGACCTTGCCTTTAACCTTTTCTGCCGCTCCCTTCACATGATCTTTGTTCATGATGGCTCTCCATTAATGGGCGACCCGATGTCGCCAGCCGAATCCCATCCCGCACGCAGCGTGCCTGCCTGCAGAGGTAAGAGAGGTGTACTGCTGCCAGGTCGAACCCGCGCGAGGTTGTTAATCTGGCGGGCACGCGTCGTGCGTGAGCGAGCTGCCAGTAACCCCTGGAAACGGCAACGGTTGCCGCGAACTAGAAACTGATGAGGAGCTGGATATGGATACGAACAGCGCAGAAGGGCATGTCAAACAGCTTGCCGGAGAAGTGAAGGATGCCGTCGGGGCCGTGTTGGACGATACGGCCATGCAGATCTCCGGGAAGGCCAAAGCGCTGTGCGGCCAGTCGCAGCAACTTGTCGGGGATGCCGCAACGGTGGCGCGCGAGGCGATCGCAGAGAAGCCGCTGGTGGTCTTAGGCGCGGCCGTGGCAATTGGCTTCGCGGTGGGCGCATTCTGGGCCGCCCGCAGAGAGTAGTCGCCCAACACGTGGTGCGTTCAACCGCTTATAGCGGCGATTCATTTAGTCAGGAATGCAAATGATAGGTGTGATCATACCGGCTCACAACGAAGCGGATTTGCTGGCTGCCTGTCTTGCTGCGGCCTGCGCGACGCGCCACGCCCCGGGCCTGCGTGGCGAGCCCGTCAACATTGTCGTTGTGCTCGACGGCTGCACGGATGAATCGGCAGCCATCGTGAGCGGCTTTGCAGTCACTTCGCTGCATGTCGATGCGAGGAATGTCGGGGTGGCGCGGCGTGCGGGCGCCGAGCGCCTGATCGCCCAGGGTGCACGCTGGCTTGCCTTTACCGACGCGGATAGCCGCGTAGAGAACGACTGGCTTGTCGCGCAACTCGCGCTCGGCGTGGATGCAGTTTGTGGATCGGTGCAAGTCGACGATTGGGAAGGGGCGCCTGGCCAGCTTCGCAAACTGTGGCGAGAGCGTTATCGCGACGCCGATGGGCATCGGCATGTGCATGGTGCGAATCTGGGTGTGAGCACGCAGGCCTATCTGCGTGCCGGGGGCTTTCCGCCCTTGCCGTGCGGGGAGGACGTTGCGTTAGTGGATTTGTTGCGTGTCGTGGGTGCGTCCATCGCATGGAGCGCGGCGCCCCGGGTGAGGACGAGCGCGCGCATGCAGGCGCGCGTGCGTGGCGGGTTTGCGGACACACTCGCGCGCTGGGCGCAGGAGGAGTGAGCCATGGCGTCTGCCGGTGTGGTCGCGCCGCTCTTCGTCGTCTCTCCGCATCTCGACGATGCCGTGTTCAGTTGCGGATCGCTGCTCGCGGCGCGGCGTGGGGCGGTGGTCTGCACGGTGTTCGCAGGCACGCCGGCGGACCCCGTGCATCGTTCCTGGGATGAAGCGGCGGGCTTCGAGGATTCGACGCAGGCAATGCATGCGCGCACACTCGAAGACGAGTACGCGCTTTCGTTATGCGAGGCGTGCGGCGTACGGTTGGGCTTTTTCGATGGTCAATATGCGCCGCTTCCGGCCGCGCAGACCGTTGCCCGCGCGATTGCAGAGGAACTGGCGCGTTGGCCAGGGGCAACACCGGTCGTGCCACTGGGTCTGCGTCATTCCGATCATCGGTGTGTAGCCGATGCTTGGCTTGTGCTGTTCCGTGCGCGAAGCATGACGTCCTGTATCGTCTATGAAGAAGCGATTCATCGCACTGCCCGCGATCTGACCGGGCAGCGCCTGGCTGAGCTGGCAAACGCTGGCTTGTCAGTCGAGCGCCTCGATGAGGCGTGGTGTCCAGCGCGCACGAGTGCGCGAGCACAGCATATGAAACGGCGATGTGTTCAGGCCTATGCCAGTCAGTTGCGTGCGTTTGGAGCGCGCATACCGGCCGACCTCGGGGCGCCGGAGCAGTATTGGCGTGTTGAATGGGCCCGACGCACCGGCTCACCATTGCGCGGGAGTTAGACGGGCTTGCCAGCTTGCGTCGAAGCGAACGTCGCCAGTCTTGCGTCGCGGACGCGGCGGCGATCACGGCCTGCGGGAAGGCTGGCGGTGCTCATATTTGGAGCACGTGTGCTGGGCGAGTGAATCAGGCGTTATCTGGACACCAGCGGCGTGACGAACTGCTCGAAATGCGGCAACCAGATGGGTATCGCATCCTTGACGGCGAACATGCCGTGGCCGTTCGTACCGAAGGGCGGTTCGACGATCATTTGCCCGCGACCGCCGGCCGCCTGAAATGCCGCAAACCATGTGGCGACCACCTCAGGCGCAAAGTATTTGTCGTTCTGAACGTAGTGCCAGAGAACGGGCACGTGCGTCGTGGTGGCGAAGTGCGCGATGGTTGCGGCCATCTGCTGCGGATCGCACGGCATACCCGGATGCTTCGACGGGTTCCCGCCGCGTCCGCCCGAAAAATTGACGACTCCGACCAATCCTTGCGGAGCATGGCTGGCGGCTGCCAGCGACGCGAATCCGCCCGCAGACTGACCCACGAGAACGACACGGCTGCCATCCACCGCAGGCAGTGTCTGCGCGTACTTGACGGCTGCGAGCACATCGCGTGCGGCCTGTTCGCCCGCAGCGGTGTAGTCGGGATGTTGGCAGGAGCCGGCGTCCTCCTCGTCGATGCCGCCTGTTGCGCCATAGCCCCGGCGGATTGGCACGATCACGGCAAAACCCAGTTGCACGAAAGTGCGGATCTGCGGCAATTCACGGTAGCGGCCCACCTTCCATCGATCCCGCGGATCAGGCGGACTGCCGTGACTCAAGACAATCAACGGAAAGGGACCGTGACCGTCCGGCATATAGGTGGTCGCCACTATCTCACGGGTGTGATTGCCCTCGTCGACCGGGACCTTGACGATGGTCTCGTGCAGATCCGTTGCGGCGGGTGGCTCCTCTTTTGCGGTTCCTGCGCAGCCCATCAGGGAAGCGACCAATGCGCCTGACATCAAGAATCGTTGCAGGTGGACGAATACCCGATTTCGACAGGCCATCTTTCTCATAGGTCATTTTCCCGCATCGCGGATCGAAGGTGCGGGCGAGTATGGCAGGTTTTCTGTTGATCGCAGGGTGGCTTGTTCAAGCAGACCCGTCCGGTATGCCTGGCCGCCCCCGTTCGGCCCCCCCGGCGTAGCCGCGCGTACGTTGCTGCCGCTTGGCTATTCGTTCAATCTTGACGGCTCGATGATCTGCGGCCACGCTCGGCCAGTTCCCTATTCCCGAAGCGGGCCTGCTGCTCATCATGAGCGTGGATACCTTCCTCGACATGGGGCGCACGGCGACCAACGTGCTCGGCAACAGCGTGGCCGCGGCGGTGATGACGAAGTGGGAAGGCCAGCTTGGCGCGGTGATGAGCGACGGCGAATACGCGGCGCTAGTCGGCGAACGCGAGCCTGCGGGCGATAAGGGCAAAACCAGCGGAGAACGCGCGCTGGCCTGATCGCAGAGGGATGGCGCCGCTTCAACGGCAGGGCGCCCGAACTGCCGGGACTTACGGCTTCGCTCTCCCGATCAACACCACACGACCCGGTCATACGCCACGGTACGTCGATACACGTTCTTGCCGCGCCAGCTCGAAAATTCCATGTAGGCGCATTCGAGCACCAGAATCCAGTTAGTTACACGCATTGCCATCCCCATAATTGATTTGAATGCCGAGCCAGTCTAGGACCGCGCGGTGCGAGGCGAAGCTTCGAGCAGGCGCGGTTTGACCGCTCAATTCAGGCATTCGTACCGAAGCTGGACGGCCCAGATGCAATTCTTGCCGTATTGCACCGCAACTTCGCTGCCTGGTCCGCGCGCGCCGCAGCCGCGCTGACGTTCCGTCCCTTTCCTCTCGCTGTGCTTCAAGCCGCTGCACCTATCATCGTTGCGTTCGCGCCATGGCTCCGTGCGCTTGCGGACGTTGCTACGCAACATTCCAGATTGCTTGTTGCGCGCGCACCCGATTCACCGTCGATTCCTGCAGCGGCTTGGCGGTGCACCCTTGGCGGTTAAACGCGAATTTCGCGCCTTGAAAGTGCGGGTCATCGTGCCCTTATCCGTCAAGATCGCCGCGTTTTCGGCCAGGGGCGTCGCGCAGCAAGAACCAGCCGTTATGCTTGGCTTCACCACATCCCATTCATTGCATTAAGCGCGCCTGCTGCGGGCGCGAATGGGTGTCGTCACGTGACTTTTTGGGCGCATTTTTCTTCCATTTCCTTACCGGAAAACGCGGCGTGAGCGCCGTTTATTCCGCATTCAGCCGATGCGCGCGTTGTCCGTGCGCTCGCGTGTGGTCCCGAGATGGCTTCCCCCGCCGTCTCGCTCTTCGCCTGCCGTGTCCGCAAGGGACGGCAGGCTTTTTTCTGGTGCATGACTTTTGTGGATGTTTGCCGTGCACGTGAAGATGTCGTGCGGCAAGCACGCGTATTAGACTGGCGCGACACGCTAGTGGGGCGCAATCGGCCCTTTCTGCAAGTTGTTTGACCGTCCTTGTACGATATTTACGCGTATCTCCGCACAAAGTTCATGCTCAAGAATCTCTGGTACGTAGTGGCCGCTTCGGCCGATCTGCGCGACGCGCTATTACCGGTCACGGTGCTCGGTCATCGCTTCGTCGTCTATCGCGACGGGGCGGGCGCTGCGCGCATGCTGTCCGATATCTGCGTACATCGTGGCGCATCGCTTAGCGCGGGGCGCCGCGTCAACGGCGAGGTCCAGTGTCCGTATCACGGCTGGCGCTATGGCGGCGACGGCGTCTGCACCCAAATTCCCGCGCAACCCGACGCGCGCGTGCCCGCCAGGGCCCGCGTGGACGGCTATCCCGTCATCGAGCGGCACGGCTGGGTCTGGGCGTTTCTCGGCGATCTGCCCGAGGCCGAACGCCCGCCGCTGCCCGCGCTCGCCTGGGCCGACGATCCCCAGGTGCGCGTGATTCATGGCACTTTCGACTGGCGCGCCAACTGGGAGCGCATCGTCGAAAACGGGCTGGATTTCGCGCATGCGCCGTTCGTGCATGGCAGTTCCTTCGGTGCGCCGGACCGTCCGGAGATCGACAGTGTGGAAGTGCGCAGCGCCGACGCCTGGAGCGCGCACGCGCAGCTCGTCATGCGCCGCCCGCGGCGCAAGGGGCTGCTGCGGCGCACGCCAACGGGCGAACACGTCGACGTCATCACGCAGACCGGCTTTCACCTGAGCGGCCCCTGCGCGACGCTCGAACTCACGCTCGGCAACGGCTGGCGGATTTTCATCGCATCGGCGCACGTGCCGGTGGATGCGCTGCATACGCGCACGTACTGGATGATGGGCCGCACCTTCCTGAAGCAGGCGATCTTCGACGGCCGGTTCCGGCGGCGCAATCTGCGCATCTTCGCCGAGGACCATGCGGTGCTGGAACGCATTCGTCCCGAATGCGTGCCGCAGGGCTGGCAGAGCGAGGTATCGGTGAAGTCGGACGCCTTGCAGATAGCGTTCCGGCAGCGCGTGCGGGCGCTGGAGGAGCGCGGCTGGCAGGTTGGCGAGGCCGTGCACGATGGCGCGCGGCGCGAAGTGAAGGTGATTGCCTGTCCGGCGCGGCGCGAGGTGGCGTCCTGGGCGCTGGATGCATGCTGAAGGCATTCTTCGCCATGGAAAGTTTTACCTGGGCGAAGAAAAAGAAAATCGTGATACACGGTGGGGGCGCTTTTTGCCCGGCTGCAACGCAGCGTTCAGGACCGGTCGGGACCAGACCGGGCGAAAAGCGCACGCAGTGCTACTCATCCATCACGCTTTTCACGGGACTTACATGCTTATCAAGAACGTAGCCGTCAGCCTGCCTTCGAAAGTCGTTACCAACGAAGAGGTCATCGAAATGATCCGCTCGCATTCGGTGGGATTCGATGGCGAGATCGATCGCAGTCTGCGGACCATAAAAACATTGCTGGACCGTAGCGGTCTGGTCACGCGACGCTGGTGCGAAAGCCACGAGTCGCCCATCGACCATGTCGCGATGGCAACGCGCAAGGCGCTTTCGGAAAGCTATCTGCGCCCCGAACATATCGAGCTGTTTATTTTCGTGGGTATCGGGCGCGGCTTTCTCGAACCGGGCAATAGCCACATGATGGCCAGCGCGTTGGGCTTCGTGAATGCCGAATGCTTCGACGTCGTCGACGCATGCATGAGCTGGACCCGCGCGATGTCACTGGTCGACAGCCTGTTCAAGGCGGGTCAATACCGCAACGCCCTGATCGTGAACGCCGAATTCAATATGCTCGCAGGCGGCCCGCTGTACCCGTCGAACTTCGCCTTGAAGAATCACGCGCAGATCGAATACACGCTACCATCGTTCACGATTGGGGAAGCCGCCACCGCCACGCTGGTCGTACCCAAAGAACCCGACAATTTCGAGTTCGTATTTCGCGGCAAGCCCGCCGCAGCCGACTTCTGCACGATTCCGATCCACGGCTACGAGGGCTATTGCCACCCGACCGAGCGGGTTGGCCGAAATGGTGATATGCGCTTTACATCGTATGGCCATGAGCTGCACAAGAACTCGGATGAAATCACCGAAGTATTCGGCAAGCTCTCGGTGCCAAAATCGGCGATCGATATCGTTTTCACGCATGCCTCGTCGAAAGCCGCATGGCATGGCTATGGCGTGAAAGCCGGGATCGAGGACAAGATGTTCCACATCTATCCGGAGACCGGTAATCTTGTCTCTGCGTCGATTCCCGCCGCACTGGCGATGGCGAAAGACAGCGGCAGACTCAAGCGCGGCGACCGGGCCGCATGCTGGGTTGGCAGCGCAGGCATGTCGTTCAACGTGAGCAGTTTCAGGTTCTAAGGCAGCAAAACAAGAAGAGAGTGAGATGAGAGCCATTGCAGGGGGCGCCCGCCTGGTGATGCAGCGGATCCGCGACGCTTATCACGTCTCGGACTACAGCGTGCTTGCCGTCGGCGTGATTGGAACATTCGGACACCCGCTTTACTGGGTCTGGTGGACCTTTATCGATCCGCAGCCGAACGAGAGCGCGCTGATGCGCCTGATCGGTTCGCTGGCGAGCCTGCTCCTGCTGTTGCGCCGCTTCTGGCCGGCTTCGCTCAAGCGCTTTCTGCCCTGGTACTACTTCGGAACGGTGGCGTACTCGCTGCCGTTCTTTTTCACGTATTACCTGCTTGCCGGTCATTATTCGATGCTCTGGTCGATGGCCGAACTGGGCATGGTTTTTTTCCTGATTGCGATCTTCCCTTCGTATATCGCCTTGACGGTCAATCTGGCCATCGGCATAGGGTTTGCAATCGTTTGCGTCGCATGGCGCGATCCGTCGGCGCTGCAGATCGATTCGCATCTGCTGCTTTACGTTTATCTGCCGGTGTTCGCCTTTGGCATCGGCGCGGGCATCACCTTCTGCCATAGCAATATGAAGGGCATTACCGCGCAGGCAAAAAGCGAGGCGTTGCGCGCGCTCGCGGGCACCATCGCGCACGAGATGCGCAACCCGCTGAGCCAGTTGCGCTACGTGCTCGATCGCATCGACGACGGGCTCGCGGGCATGGACGTGGCGCGCGACTCGCCGGCGCAGACCTCCGGCAATCTGGCGTCGCTTTCGCAGCATCTCGCGCACGGCCAGATCGCGATCGACCGTGGGCTGCGCATCATCGCCATGACGCTCGACGAAGTGAGCGCCAAACCGTTGCGCGCCGACAAGGTCAGCTATCTGAGCGCCGCCGCAACCACGCGCAAGGCGCTCGACGAATACGGTTTCAGCGATGCCAGGGAGCGGGCTCGCGTCTCGCTGGTCGTGATCGAAGATTTCATTTTCGGCGTGGATGAAACGGTCTATCTGTTCACACTGTTCAACCTGATTCGCAATGCCTTGCATCACATGACCACGCGTCAGTCGGCCAAGCTGACGATTACCGTGGATCAGCACGTCGTGACGGTGCACGACACCGGGCCCGGCATCGCGCCCGAGGCCATGGCGCATCTGTTCGCGCCGTTTCGCACGCACGGCAACGCGGCGGGCACGGGACTGGGCCTGGCGTACTGCCAGCGCGCGATGCGCTCGTTCGGCGGCACCATCACCTGCGCATCGGAAGTCGATAAATTCACGCAGTTCACGCTGACGTTTCCGCCGGTTGCCGAAAGCAAGGTGGCGGACCAGCGTCAGCAGGTGCTCGCGCGCGCCGCGGAGTTTTTCGCGGGCAAGCGCGTGCTGATCGTCGATGACGACGAGAGCCAGCGCGCGCGCGCCGCGCTGGCGTTCACGGGCGTGCATGCGCTCGTGAGCGAAGCCGAAAGCGGCGAGGCGGCGATCGCGATGTTGCAGCAAGGCCCGACGATCGACCTCGTCATCATGGATATCAATATGCCGGGCATCGACGGCTACACGGCCACCGAAGCGATTCGCGCGGGCGGTCATGAGACCAACGCGAACGTGCCCATCGTTGCGTGGTCGGTCGAGCCGCCGGGCGTTGCCGCCATGCTGGCGCGCAACGCGGGCATGGACGACATGATCAGCAAATCGAGCAGCGCAATCGAATTCCTCACCTTGCTGCAGTCGATCATGGAAAGCGGCGCGCGCAACAGCAAACGCGCGCGCTTCGACGGCTTCGCGGGCCGTCTGATCGTGCTCGCCGACGACGACACCTATAGCCGTCTGATCGCCAAGAGTTATCTGGAACGCTGCGGCGCTCAAGTGCTGGAAGCCGAACACGGCCAACAGGTGCTCGACCTGCTGAAGACCGGCAGAACGGTGGATGCGGTGGTGATCGACCTGAATATGCCGGGCATGGACGGGCTCGAAACGGCGCGCCTGATCCGCAGGATGGACGGCGCGAATGCGAAGTTGCCGATTGTCGCGCTCACGGGGCAGTCCGACGTCGAAGCGTTGCGCGCCTGTCTCGCGGCGGGCATGAACGAAGTGATGGTCAAGCCGGTGCGGGTGGGGGCGCTTTATGCCAGCCTTTCGCGGCAGTTCGCGCACACGCGCGGGGCCCTTGCGCGGCCCACGGCCGCGGCGCCGCAGCAGCCCATGGCGCGCAAGGCTGCGAACGCGCCAGCGGTGCCGAAAGCGCCTGCGCCGCCCATCGCCGAAGCCGCCCAGATCGCCGACGAGGATCTGCTCGACGCGCTGCAACTGGACGAACTGGCCTCGCTGGGCTTGCTCGACCCCAGCTTTCTCAAGGGCATCGCGCAGATTCGCGCGCTGATCGGAGAGATCGGCGCGCACGCCCGCGCCCACGATGGCCGCGCGCTGCATCATTCGATGCATATTCTGCTGGGGGTGAGCGGGAATATCGGCGCAAAGGCCCTGCACAGCTTCGCGCGGCGGCTCTATCCGGAGATGCAGGAAGGCAGCGTGCCCACCGAGGCGGGCTGGCTGGAGGCGCTCATCACGCTGGGCACCCGCTCGGCGGACGCGTTACAGGCTTACTTCGTGGTGGTGACGGGATTCGGCGATTCGCGGCGCACGTTCGCGGACGACTGAAGCGGCTCCGTTGCTGCCGTGCTTGCCGTTCCGGCGGGTACATTGTGTTCGCCGAAGCTCATGGTCACGGTGGTGCCTTCGCCCCAGGTCGACTCGATCTTCAGGCCGCCGCGCAGCGAGCGCATGACGCGGTTGCAGAAGATCATTCCCATGCCGTGCCCGCCGTCCTGCGCATGTGTGGTGACGGGGTCGCGCAGCAGGCGCGCCTGAACCTCGGGCGGGATGCCCGTGCCGTTGTCGTGCACGCGAATTTCAGGCGCAGAACCACCGACGATCTCGATACGCAAGGCGGGCGCGGCGATATTCGCCAGCGCGCGCAACGCATTGGCGAGCAGCGAGGACAGCACCAGCACCACGCAATTGGGCATGGAGTGAACGACGAAATCCGACTTGAGGTCCACGCTGATCCAGTCGCGTTGCGAGGCCGAAAACGGCCAGCTGTCGAGCAGCGCCGAAACCAGTTTGGTGGCGGTGGCGTCACGCCCGCCTTCCGGCGCGAGCGATGCGGTGCTCGAACTCTTGTTGAGGGTGTCCCAGAACGACGAAATCAGAGCCATGCAGTACTGCGCGTTATTCAGCATCAGGGTGGCGGCTTGGGCGATATCGGCCTGACTCGAAGGCGCGTTCAGATCGGCGACATTGTTCTGGACGTTGCCCGCGAACAGCGCAATGGTGGCAAGTGGGGTATTCAGTTCGTGGGCGAGGAACGCCAGCGTCTCGTTCATCGCGAGCAGGCGCTGCTGGTGCGCTTCCCGCTCGCCGTGCCGCGATAGCGCTTCGCTTACCACGCCGCGAATCGCGCTCACGCGAAGCGGCTTTTCCAGCACGCGGAACACATTGCCCGAATTGACGGTCTGCAGCAGCATGTCCTTGTCGGCATAGGCGGTCACCAGAATGCCGACGATGTGCGGATAGCGCCGCGCCGCCTCGCCAAGCAGGCTGGCGCCGTCGTCGGCGGGCATGCGGAAATCGGTCACGAGCACGGCGATTTCCGCGTGATGGCGCGCAAGGATCGAGAGCGCTTCTTCGGCGTTGCGCGCCAGATGAACGGGCCACGTGCCATCGATTGCCCGCTCGAAATGGACGCGCGACAGTTCGTCGTCGTCGACGAAAAGAATGGAGAGCGGCGCAGCGGAAGGCTGGGTCATCGTGGTCCTGGTCGATGAGCGTTTGTCAGTGGCGGCTTGCGGCGCCCGTTGAGCGAGCCTGCGAGCGTGGTATTGGGTGGAATGATAGCCTGGCAAACGCCAGGAAACGCCAGGCCCACCGCTCAAAGACAGGCCAGGCCGCCCCAAACGGGGCGGCCTGGCTGACCCTTTACAGCGTTGGGCGATTCAACTCAATGGCGGCCCGGATCGTCACTCGGGGGCACCACGGGATCGACGCCTTCCCAGTACGGCTCGCTGCCGTAGTAAGCGTGGACCGTGCTGCCCCACGTGGCATCGGCCATCGACGGCCACTGATCCTTATCGAAGCCTGGCGCGCTGCGCACGCGTTCCGCCGACACATTCAGCAGAAAGCACTTGCGACTCGTGTCGAGCGTGAGCGCATTCCAGGGAATGGCCAGCAGCTTGTCGCCGATGCCGAGAAAACCGCCGCTCGACATCACCACGTAGGCGATGCGTCCGCTTTGCACGTCGAGCATGATGTCCTTGACCTTGCCGATTTCTTCGCCATCCGAACTAAGTATCTTGTCGCTATCCAGCGTGCTGGCGGCCATGACATCGGGGCCGGGGCCGGCAGCCGTGGATGCGCCCTTGCCGACGATGCGCGCGCCATTGCCGGTAGGCATGGGATTGGGGGTAAAGGTAGGCATGACCGTCTCCTTGCTTGAGGCACTTCGTTGAATTCGGCCGATCCGTGGCGGGCCGGCCGTCGTGCCTTCTGTAGCGCAATGTGCGTGCCGCAAGGTGGGGCGGCACGCACATTGGCCGCGAGAATCAGCCCACCGGCGTTTCGCCTTCGCCGGACTGCTTGCCTGGACGGTCCGCGGGCGATTGCTTGCGGTCTTCGTCGTGACGTTCGGGCATCTTGCTGCGCTCGTCGTCGTTATGTTGGGCGGTTTTCGGGTGACGCATCGCCTCCTCGTGCGCGCGGGTTTCGGTGCTCTTTTCTGTCTTCTCTTCTTCCTGCTGCGGGCTTTCCTGCTTTGGCCCGCTTTGCTGCTCGGTGTTCGCGTTCATGGCATCGCTCCCTCTAAAGTCCACCGGATCTGCCCGGTCGATGCCATCACCTTCCGCAAGGACTGCGCCTGGGTCAGGGCGTCAGGAGGCTGCCTTTGGCGCCCCACCTGCACCTGCGAGCGCTGCGAGATGTCCCGCGTTCTGGAAGAACGCCCGCTCCGCCGCCTTGTTCATCACCAGGATGCTGATGCGCCGGTTCAACGCGCTATCGGAGTCGCCTTGATCGAGCGGCAGTACGTCGGCAAGACCGCGCACCTGCAGCAAACGGTCTTCGCGCAGATGTCCGGCCACCAACGCGCGCCGCGCCGCGTTGGCGCGCTCGCTCGACAATTCCCAGTTCGAGTAGCCGGCCAGACCGCCCGAATACGGCACCGAATCCGTATGGCCGGCGATCGACACGCCGCTGTCCACGTCGTTCAGCGCGCTGCCGATCTCGACGAGAATCGCGTAGGCGTAGTCTTCGAGCTTCGCACTGCCGGTCGCGAACATTGGCCGCTTGAGCGAATCGACGACTTCGATGCGCAGGCCCTCGTCGGTGATGGTGACGCGGATCTGGTCCTTGAACGCGCTCAGCGCAGGCTTTTGCTCGATCAGCGCCGAAAGCCGCGCCTTGAGTCCGGCGAGGCGCGTCTTGTCGGCGTTTTCGCCCGGCGCACGCAAAACGGCGTGAGTGGCGGCAGGCTGTGCGTTCGCGCCGCCCACGGCGGGCAGTTTGTTCGACAGATCGTGGCCGCCGCCGTTGATGATGCTCGGGCTGGGATTGGCCGAATTGGGCTTGCCGCCCAGCATGCTCGAAAGCGGCGTATTGAAGTACTTTTCGATGCCGTCGCGGTCGTACTGCGAAGTCGATCCCAGCAGCCACATCAGCAGGAAGAAGGCCATCATCGCCGTGACGAAGTCGGCGTAAGCGATCTTCCATGCGCCGCCGTGATGGGCGTCGTGGCCGCCTTTTTTCACGCGGCGCACGATGACCGGGGGCTTGCTGCTCTGGCTGTCCTTTGCGCCTGCCATGTCAATCTCCTGAACTTCCTGTCTTGGCCGCCGAAAACGGCCTTCAAAGTGGCTTCAAGCGGCCTTCTATCGGATATCGAAGCGCCTAGGCGGCCTTGGGCGACCGGGTCGCGCGCACCGTCTCGTCGAGTTCCTTGAAGCTTGGACGATCCGCCGTGAACAGCACCTTGCGGCCGAATTCCACCGCCACGGGCGGCGCATAGCCGGCCAGCGAGGCGAGCAGCACCGCCTTGACGCACTGGAACGGCTTGGCGGCGGCGCGGCCCTTGGCGTTGAGCAGATCGGCGAGCGGGCCGACAAAACCGTAAGCCAGCAGAATGCCGAGGAAGGTGCCCACCAGCGCCCCGGCGATCATCTCGCCCAGCACGGCGGGCGGCTGACCCACCGAACCCATCGTATGCACCACGCCCATCACGGCCGCCACGATGCCGAAGGCGGGCAGGCCGTCGGCCATCTTCTGGATCGCATTGGGCGCGACCGAGACTTCGGAGTGGTGCGTCTCCAGTTCCTCGTCCATCAGGTCCTGCATCTCGATGGGATTCACGTTGCCGCTCGACATCATGCGCAGATAGTCAACGATGAAGTCGAGCAGATGATGATCGGCCAGCACGCGCTCGTACTTCTGGAACAGCGGGCTGCTTTCCGGTGCTTCGATATCCGCTTCGAGCGCCATCATGCCTTCCTTGCGCGCCTTCTGAAGCAGCTCATAAAGCAGGGCGATCAGTTCGAGATACTGCGCCTTGGTATAGCCGCCGCCCTTGAAACAGGTGGGCAGCGCCTTGAGTGTCTTGCCCAGCGTCGCGCGCGGATTGCTCACCACGAAAGCGCCCAGCGCCGCGCCAAAAATGCATAGCAGTTCGAACGGTTGCACGAGTGCGGGCAAATGACCGCCTACTCCCACGAAACTGCCGATTACCGATCCCAGGACCACGATCCAGCCGATTGCGACGAACATGAAGTCTCCTTGTTTTCCCGTGAATCAAACAGCGAGGCGGCGCGTCTCTCAGGCGCGGCGCGTGCGATTGCGCGCCAACAGGCGGCGTGTCGCGAAGTTGGTGGCGGCGCCCGCATGACGTACCCACAGCACGCCGGCGCGACGGGCGCGCGGCGCTGCACTGGTCGCGCGCGGGCGACTGCCTGCGAGTCGGGCGGCGTTCGCAAACGGATGGCGAAGAGTAATTTTTACTGCCTGTTCGGGTGTTTTCATGACGTTTTTGCTAAAGATCCGTGGCCTGCTTTACGGCGGCGCGTCATATTGCTGAAGCCATTCGAAAGATATTTTTGCAGGGAGCGATGCGGAATTTTTTGCAGCTTGATTCGATATCCGAATTAATTGTCGGGGTCGCCGGAATGGCGAAAGCGACGGAAATCAAGGCTCCGAAGGCGCCCTGTCCGGCCGCGCACGAGGACGCCCGAAGGTCGTCAAGCACACACTCATGCGCCTATTAAAACGTTTGCGAGCGCGATGAGGGTTTTCAGCTAAGTGCGTCGCCTGGGGTAAAAATTTCCTGAAAGATGCCGTAAACAGAAGCAAGGCGATGCGCAACACTGCACAGCGCCTCATGATGAACTCCGGCGCGCGGCGCATCGTGCGCCGATTCCGCCGTGGTTATGGCCTGGGTCACCGAATGATTACTGCACCGCTTCCGCTCGACGAGGGCCTGCGCCTGCGCGCGCTCAAACGTCTGGATATTCTCGATTCCGAGCCGGAAGAAGCGTTCGACCGTGTCGCCAGACTGGCCGCACGGGCGTTTAGCGTGCCCATCGTGCTGGTGTCGCTGGTCGACGAAGACCGGCAGTGGTTCAAGTCTCACCACGGCCTGGCGGCCTGCGAGACGCCGCGCAGCGTGTCTTTCTGCGCGCATGCCGTGCTCAGCAAACGCATGCTGGTGGTGGAGGACTCGCACGACGACGAGCGTTTTTTCGACAATCCGCTGGTGGTGGGCGCGCCCTATATCCGCTTCTATGCGGGTTCGCCGCTGCGTCTCGCCGATGGCCAGGTGATCGGCACGCTTTGTCTGATCGATACGAAGCCGCGCAGTTTCGAAGCGGACGACGCGCAGGCGCTGGCCGAATATGCCGAACTGATCGAGCGCGAACTCGAAGTGCGCCGCCAGTTGATCCGCTCGCGCACGGCGCATGAGCGCGACCGCCGCTCGCTCGCGATCAGCGAGGCGCGCTTTACGACCGTGTTCAAGGAAACGCCGATCGGCAATGCGCTGGTCGCGCTCGACGGACGTTTTCTCGAAGTCAATCCCACCTTCACCGAAATCACCGGCTACGACGAGGCGACGCTGCGCAAGCTGACTTTCGCCGAGGTCACGCATCCGGCCGATGTCGCCTCCGATGTCGCGCTCGCGGCGGAACTGGTGGCCGGCAAGCAGACCACCTATACGACCGAAAAGCGCTACGTGCGCCCGGACGGCACGGCGATCTGGGTGAATCTTGCCGTGACGCTGTTGCGCGACGCGACCGGCGTGCCGCTGCATTTCATCGCCGCGGTGCAGGACATCGACAGCCGCAAGAAAAGCGAAGAAGCGCTGCGCAACTATCACGTGGAGCTGGAAGAGCGCGTGCGCGAGCGCACCGCCGAATTGCGGCGCAGCCGCGACGCCTTGCAGACCATCACGGACAATCTGCCCGTGTTGATTGCCGCGGTGGATCGCGATCTGCGTTACCAGTTCAACAACGAAACCTTCAAACGCGTGCTGGCCAAACCCTCGGCGGTGCTGCGCGGCGTGAGCATTCGCGACACACTGCGCCCCGAATTGTTCGAGCAGTTGCAGCCGCTCTTCAAGCGCGCGCTGGCAGGTGAACGCGTGACTTGCGAGGAGGTGCGCTACCGCGCGGATGAAGAGCGCGTCTGGTGCACGACCTATATTCCGGCCGAGCGTGAAGGCAAGGTGACAGGCTTTTACGTCGTCTCGCACGATGTCACCGAACAGCGCCGCACCGAACGCGAACTGCGCGAGAACGCGCTGATCGACCCGCTCACGGGCCTGGCGAACCGTCGTGCGCTCGAACAGGAATTGCAGGCGACGCTGGCGCAGGCAAGCCCGTTTGCGCTGTCCTTTATCGATCTGGACGGCTTTAAGGGCATCAACGACCGCTATGGTCACGATACCGGCGACGCGCTGCTGCGCGAGGTGGCGCAGCGGCTCACGTCGACGGTGCACGCGGGCGATTTTGTGAGCCGTTTGGGGGGGGACGAGTTCGTGGTGGTAAGCCGTGGCGTGAACGAGGCGGCCAGTATCTCCGGTGCGGCCGGTTCGGCCAGCGTGGCTAGTGCGGCGGCGAGTGCGGCGGCGAGTGCGGAGCGCATCGCGCAGGCGGTCTGCCAGTCGCTTGCGCGGCCCTTCGTGGCGGGGGGCCAGGTGATCGAATGCAGCGCGAGCGTGGGCGTGGTGCTGCATGGCGCGGATGAGGCCGGCGTGCGGCCGGATGAGCCGCTTGCGCTGGCCGACGCCGCGATGTACGAGGCCAAGCGCGCGGGTCGCAATACCTGGCGGCTGGCGCGGCAGGCTTCGCATGCGGCGGTGGCCGCTCAATAGCCGCGCAATGGCCCCGCAATGGCGGCTCAATAGCCGCTCAATGGCACCCCGTTCTGGCGGGAGCCTGCTGCGCAACCGTACCCGGATGCACGGTCCGGGAACGGAATCTGCTGCTGTGTGCCGCAATGGTCCGATCGCGGCGTTGCAGCAGCATTACCCGAAGCGGCAGTGCAAATTTCGCATGCCGCCGTGCGTAAATCCGGCCTTGACGCGATAATGCCCTGATTGCGCGAGCGTTCGCTGCGCAGGGCGCTCGCCGTTCGCCGAGGTCTGCATCGACCACGCAACCCGGACCAGAGATACGCGGTGCGCGCCATGGCTGCGTGCCCGCGGCCCCGTTTCAACGCATGTACGTTTGCACGTTTGCCTACCCGGACCCGACCCGTGACCGCACTTCGATCCGCAGCCGAATCCTCGTTCGTCGACGTCCTCGGCGCCTTGCGCCTTGCCACCGCGTCGCGCCACGAGAGCGCCGAGCGCGCCATGCCGCTCGCCGTCGCCAGACCCACTCTCGCCGATTACCGGCAGCATCTACGCGTGCTGCACGCCTGGCTCGCGCCGCTCGACGCCTGGCTGCAGCGGTTCGCCGATGGCCCGCAGGATCCCGCCTTGCTGCCGCCGCTGGCGCGCCTGGCGCTGATCGAGCGCGATCTCGCGCATCCGGCCTTGCAGGCGCTGCCGCGCGTGGAAGGCGCGCCGGCCGTCGCGGCCTCGCCAGCGCTTGCCCCGCTCGAAGCCGGTGTTGCATGGCGTTGGGGCGCCTGTTATGTGATCGAAGGCTCGCAACTGGGCGGCGCGGTGCTGCTGCGCCGCTATGCGGGCGCGTTCGCGCCGCATCCGCTCGATTATCTGAGCGGCGACGGCAACGCGCCTGGCCCGCGCTGGCATGCCTTCGTCGCGGCGATGCGCCGTGCGGTGCATACGCCGCGCGACGTCGATCTCGCCTGTGCGGGCGCGCGCGCCGCGTTCGACCGGCTGATCGCGCTGCTGCCGGAGTCTGCATCCGCAGACCGCGGCGCAGCGTCCGCCGTGGCCGGCGCCGTCACGGCCTGAGCGCTCGCGGCGCCAGCCTCGTCGGCGACATCATGTACGAGCCCTTGTCAGACCTGCCGGCCGGCGGAGCTGCTCCGGGCGAGCCCGCGCCCAGGGTCGGCGTCGATGTCGACGCGGGCGAAATCTTCGAAGCGTTGCCCGACGCCTGGCTGGTGCTGGACGCCGACATGCAGGTGGTGGCCGCGAATCGCGCCTATCTCGCGCTGGTGTCGAGCGAACGCGCCGCCCTGGTCGGGCGGTCGATCTACGAGATCAACCAGGCGGGCTCGGCGGCGCAGCGCGAAGCGCGGCGTCAGTGGCTCGATACCATGCTTGGCGGCGGCGTGCCCGGCGAAAGCCGCCTTGGTCCGCCGATTCGCTACGACCTCGCCGACGGCGCTGCCGGTCCGCTGGTGCCGCGCTACTGGCAGGCGCGCGTCACGCTGATGAGCACCGCGCGCGGCGAGCGCCTCTACGGCCTGTGTGTGCACGACATCACCGGGCGCATGGAAGACGAGGCGCGCGAACAACGCGAGCGCGCCAAGCTGCGCTCGCAGGCGCGCCTGCGTCAGGTGCTCATGGAAGAGGCCAACGAACAGTTGCGTCTGCAACAGGAACAGTTGCAGCACGCGCTGGCGTTCGCGCGCGTCGGCGCGTGGGAGCTGCAAACGCAGACCGGCATGTTCACCTGCAACGATCAGTTCAAGATGCTGCTGGGTTTGCCCCCCGCCGCAACCATCACCGAATCCCGACTGTTCGGAGAGCTGATCGATGTCGAGCATCGCGAGCGCGTGCGTGATGCCTTCGACGCCGCGCGTTTCGCCGACGCGCCCGTGGAGGTCGATTTCCGCGTCACGTGGCCCAGTCGCGAGCGGCGCTGGGTGCTGTTGCGCGCGGCGCGTCCGCGTGGCGGCGAGGCGCCGGGCAGCGACGCTGGCGGCGCGACTGGTGGCACAACCGGTGGCACAACCGGTGGCACGGCGGGCGGCACGGCGCCCATCATCGGTCTCGCGCTCGATATTTCCATGCGCAAGGAGTTGGAGCTGGAGCACCAGGCCGCCGCTGTGGCCGAGCGCGCTGCGCGCGAACGCAGCGAAGAGGCCACGCGCGCCATGGATCACTTCGTCGCCGCCGTGAGCCACGAATTGCGCTCGCCGCTAGGCGCGATCCAGTCCTGGGCGACGCTGCTGCAACGTGCCGGCGACCTCGCGCACATGGCGCGCGCAGGCACGGTGATCGAGCGTAACGCGCGCCAGCTTGCATTGATGGTCGACGACCTGCTCGATAGCGGCGCGATCGCCACGGGCAAACTCTCGATCGAACTGGCGCCGGTCGATCTGGGGGCGCTGGCGGGCAATATCGCCGAAGACATGCGCATGCGCATCGAGGAAAAAGGCGTGCGCCTCATCGCCGATGAGCTGGATTCCTGCGTCGTCATGGCCGACGAGAAGCGCCTGCGGCAGGTGATCTGGAATCTGATGACCAATGCGCTCAAGTTCAGCGAGACGGGTGAGATCGTCGTGAGCGTGCGCGCCACTCGCGTGGCTTCGGGGCAGGCGGGCGCGGTGCAATTGAGCGTGCGCGATTCGGGACGCGGTATCGCGCCCGATGTGCTGGAGCGCATCTTCGAGCGCTTCTATCAGGCCGAAGGCAGTGGTCGGGCGTCCGGTCTGGGGCTGGGTCTGTGGCTCGCGCGCAGCATCGTGCGTTTGCACGGCGGCTCGATCTGGGCTGAAAGCGCTGGCGAAGGACAGGGCGCGACCTTCCGCGTGAGTCTGCCGCGCTACCGATAGGGCCGCGCACTGACGCTACAATCCGGTCATTGCTCCCACGCAGATTGCCATGACCGATTCTCCGCCTACCACGCCGCTCGACGCGCTGATGCAGCAGGTGCTCGCGTTTCGCGAAGCGCGCGACTGGCAGCAGTTCCATACGCTGCGCAACCTGATCGTCTCGACCAGCATCGAGGCGGGCGAGTTGCTCGAAACCATCCAGTGGAAAGACGACGCGCAGATCGCGGCGATGCTCGCCGACGCACAAGGCCGCGCGCACCTCGAACAGGAGTGCGCCGATGTTTTTATCTATCTGCTGCTGGTGGCGCACACGGCGGGCTTCGATCTCGTGAAGGCCGCCGCCGACAAGGTGCGCGTGAACGAGACGCGCTATCCCGTCGACAAGGCGCGCGGCAACGCCATAAAACATAGCGAGCTTTGACGCGCCTGGCGCGGGTCTATCGACGCCTTATCGACTATAAGGCGGCGGCTCGTTGAGCACGGCCCAGAACACGCCCAGATCGTTGATCGCCTCCATGAAGTCGTCGAACTCCACGGGCTTCACCACATAGGCGTTTACGCCCAGATCGTAGCTGCGCAGCAGATCCTTTTCCTCGCGCGACGACGTGAGCATGACAATGGGCACGCGCCGCAGCCGGTCGTCTTCGCGCACGACCTTGAGCACTTCGTGACCGTCGAGCTTGGGCAGCTTCTTGTCGAGCAGGATCACGGCGGGGTTTTCATCGGCGCGATCGGCCCATTGGCCTTCGCGACGCAGATAATCGAGCGCTTCCGCGCCGTCACGCAAGGCCACCACCGGATTCGCGAGCCGGGCCTTTTCGAGCGCGATCAACGTCAGCTCGATATCGTTGGGATTGTCTTCCACCAGCAAGATGGGTCTTAACACGACGCTTTCCTTCCTCTACCGCGCACAGGCGCGTAAAAACAGTCAGTCCTGAACTTCATTCGGGCTTGCGCACGTTCCTGAACGGCTGCGTATCGGGCGACACCGAAGCCAGACGCGCAACGGCCGCGGCGGCCGATTCGCCGTTGAGTGCGCCATTCTGCGCAGGCGGTACATCGGGGGCGCGCGGAATCGCGAACGAGACCGTTGTGCCCGCATCGAGTTTGCCTTCGGCCCACGCCTGGCCGCCGTGACGCTCGACGATGCGCTTGACGCTCGCGAGCCCAATGCCCGTGCCTTCGAAATCCTCGAAGCGATGCAGGCGCTGGAATACGCCGAACAGCTTGCCGACGTAACGCGCGTCGAACCCCACGCCGTTGTCGCGCACGAACACGATGTCGTGGTCGGCCAGCGGCGTGTCGCTGTCACCGGCACGGCAGCCGATCTCGATTATCGCAGGGTCGTGCGCATTCTCACGGTTACGCGTGAACTTCACGGCGTTGTCGATCAGATTGCGCAGCACCACATGCATCAGCACCGGGTCCACGGTGAGCGAGACCAAAGGCGCAACGCGCCATTCGATCGCGCGTTGCGGATGATCGCGCTGCTGATCCGCCACGAGTTCGCCGACGAGCCGGTTCATATCCACGCGCTGTTTGTGAAGCGCGGCGCGGCCCATCTGCGAAAAGGCCAGTAGATCGTCGACGAGTTTGCCGCCAAAGCGCGCGGAATCCGCGATGCGCTCGACAAAATGCTTGCCGCGCGTGGAGAGATTCGCGCTTTCGTTTTGCGCGAGCAGATCGGCGAAACCCGCGATATGGCGCAGCGGCGCGCGCAGATCGTGCGAGACGGTGTACGAAAAACCTTCGAGCTCCTCGTTCGCGCGGCCCAGTTCGAGCGCGAGTTGCGCGAGTTCTTCGGCGCGGCGCAAGACGATGTCGAGCAGTGCGGCGCGAAATTCCAGCGCGATTTCCTGCTCGGCGGGATGCCAGGGCAGAGAGCGCTCGCGCACCACCTCGGTCCACACGTCGAAACTCGCGCGCGGCGATAGCGAACTCGCCAGTGTCGCCAGCTTCTCGCGCGGGTTTCCAGCCCAATTGAGTGCGCGCACGACCTCCGGGCGAAACCAGATCACGTAGTTGCGAAAGAGCCGCGAGATCGAGACCGCGAGCATACCGGCGGCGTCGTGATGAAAGGGCACGCCCGCCGCATCGGCGAAATGGTCGGCGGCGATGATCTCGCCGCTCTGGCCGTCGAGCCAGGTGAGGATCTGCTCGATCTGTGCAGTATCGGGCGTGGTGCCAACCGTGACGATGCGCCCGTCGAACACGATGGCCGCGCCCGCCGCGTTGGCAAGGCCCAGCAGATCGTGCGGCTCGTCGCGCAGCGCGCTCACGAAATGTTCGCTATTGGCCATGGCCGCGAGCAGGCGCGAGAGGCGGCGGCGCAGTTCGAGCCGGTATTCGGCCTGGGTGCGATCCTCGCGCGCTTCGATTTGCAGCGATAGCATCTGCGCGATGTGCTCGCAGGCGGCACGCACCTCGAAGGCGGGCACGCGCGCACTGGCGTGATGACAGGAAATCAGGCCCCAGAGCCGCCCGCGCACCACGATCGACATCGACATCGACGACCCGGTGCCCATGTTTTTCATGTACTGCACATGCACAGGCGAGACGCTGCGCAGCGACGCCCACGTGAGATCGGTCGGGCGGCCCGTGGCCGGATGCAGCGGGGGCACCAGCGGCACGCTGGCGTAATCGGCATCGGCGATCAGGCGGATGCGGTTGTGGACATAAAGCGCGCGCGCCTGGGCGGGGATATCCGTAGCCGGAAAATGCTGGTCGAGATAGGAGGCGTAACCCGGCTCGATGGCCTCGGCGAGCACGTGGCCGTTGCCGTCGTCGTCGAAGCTGTAGACCAGCGTGCGGCCAAAGCCGGTGATGCGCTTGACTTCGCTGGCCGCGAGTCGCGCCAGGTCGTCGACGCTCGTGCTTTCCTGGAGGCCGCGCAAGAACGTGCGCACGAGCGGATAGAGCGACGAGAATACGTCGGCTGTGCCGAGCGCGGGTTCGAGTTCGACGATGGCGAGGCCGTTGTAGCGATGCGCAACGATCGCGAGCGGTGGATGTGGCGGGTGCGTGGCAGCGCCGCCGGGCTCGCTCGCGATGCTTTGCGGGCTGTGCTTGACGCGCGGGTCGGCGATCGTGCCGACCAGACGCGGCGTGCCGTCCGTGCCTGGTTCCGCGAGCGCGGCCAGCGTGGCCTGCGCAGCAGCGTCGCCGATGAGGCGCGCAAGCGCTTCGCCGAGCAGATCCTCGGCGCGGGTGCCTGCGAGTGCAGCTACGTTCGCGCTCAATTGCACGATGCGGCCGTTCTCGTCGAGGCTGATCAGATACCCGTGCGGCTGGATGCTGCCGGGAATGTGGATGGGCTCGCTGGCACAGTCGGCGTGTGTGACATGCGCGCTGGGCGGCGCCGGATGGGTCATGAGGGCTCCGTTGGGACGCCAGTGCGTTCCGTAATGCGGGTCGGGCTGGTCGGGCGCGCGCAAACTCTGCGCGCATATCCCTTAGAAAGCAGCAATTTGCGTGCCGCGATTTCGGAAAAGGCGTAGACCGAATAGCCCGCTCGCCGAAACTTTAGCAGGGGCATGCCGTCCTTCAACCCGTCAGGTTCTCCTCCAGCCGATCGAATACCCGCTGCGTCGCGCCGCGCGCATGCAGCGCGAACAGCAGCAGCGAGCGGCCCGTTACCTGATAGATATCGCCGGCCTCGAATTCAGGCAATTCGTCGCGCACCGGCATATTCGTATCGATCAGGCAACTCCACTGATCGTTGCCCGGCACCGACGGCAGCGTGAAGTCCACCACGTCGTGATAGGCGTTGAGCACGATCAGCATGGTGGCGTCCGAGGCCAGGCGCATGATGCCGCTGGTCTGCGAGCGCCCATCGATCAGCATGCCGAAACATCGCATCTGCGCATCGCCCCATTGCTCGCCGGTGAGCGGCACGCCTGCGGGCGAGAGCCATTCGACATCGGTGACGTCGAGCGTGGCGTTGTGCTCGCCGGTCAGGAAGCGGTTGCGGCGCAGCACCGGCAGCGCATGGCGCAGTGCCGTGAGCTTGCGCACGAAATCGGCGAGCGCGTGACCGTCTTCGTCGATGCCGTTCCAGTCGACCCAACTGATCTCGTTGTCCTGGCAATAGGCATTGTTGTTGCCGCGCTGCGTGCGGCCGAATTCGTCGCCCGCGAGCAGCATCGGCGTGCCTTGGGACAGCAGCAGCGTGGCCAGGAAGTTCCGCTTCTGGCGCTCGCGCAGCGCGCGGATTTCCGCGTCGTCGGTTGGGCCTTCCGCACCGCAATTCCACGAAAGATTATCCGAGTGACCGTCACGGTTGTCTTCGCCATTGGCTTCGTTATGGCGTTCGTTGTACGAGACCAGGTCATGCAGCGTAAAGCCGTCGTGCGCGGTGACGAAGTTCACGCTCGACCACGGGCGGCGCCCGCGGCGGTTGAACTTGTCGCCGGACCCGGCGAGGCGCGTGGCGAGATCGGCGGCCTGGCCTTCGTCGCCTTTCCACCAGCCGCGCACGGTGTCGCGAAAGCGGTCGTTCCATTCGGCCCAGCCCGGCGGGAAGCCGCCCACCTGGTAGCCGCCGGGGCCGCAGTCCCACGGCTCGGCGATCAGTTTCACGCTGGCGAGTATCGGGTCCTGGCGGCAACTGTCGAGAAAGCCGCCGCCTTCGTCAAAGCCATAAGGTTCACGGCCCAGAATGGTGGCCAGATCGAAGCGGAAGCCGTCGACGCCCATCTCCATCACCCAGTAACGCAGGCTGTCCGTCACCATCTGCAGCACGCGCGGATGCGAGAGATTGAGCGTGTTGCCGGTGCCGGTGTCGTTGATGTGATAGCGCGGGTTATCGGCGACGAGGCGGTAATACGAGGCGTTGTCGATGCCGCGAAACGAAAGCGTCGGCCCCAGCTCGCTGCCCTCGGCGGTGTGGTTGTAGACCACGTCGAGGATCACTTCGAGCCCCGCCTGGTGCAGGCGGTCCACCATGTTCTTGAATTCGTCGATCGAGCCTTGCTCGCCCACCGAATAGCGCGGATCGGGCGCGAAGAAGCCGATGGTGTTGTAGCCCCAGTAGTTCGTGAGATTGCGCTCCAGCAGATACGAATCGTTGACGAAGGTATGCACGGGCATCAATTCGACCGAAGTGACGCCCAGCCCGCGTATGTAGTCGAGCACCTTCGAATTCGCCAGGCCCGCGAAGGTTCCGCGTTCTTCTTCGGGCACGTCGGGATGGCGGATCGTGTAGCCGCGCACGTGCGTTTCGTAGATGATCGCGCGTTCACGCGACACGCGCTCGCGCAAGGGGTGGTGCCAGCTGAAGGTCTGGTCGACCACGCGGCAGCGCGGCACGTAGCGCGCGCTGTCGCGTGTGTCGAAGGAAAGATCGGCGTCGGGGCTGTCGAGCGTGTAGCCGAACACGGCCGGGTGCCATTTGAGCGCGCCGACGTGGGCTTTCGCGTACGGATCGAGCAGCAGTTTGTTGGGATTGAAGCGATGGCCGGCGTCCGGCTCGTAGGGGCCGTGCACGCGGTAGCCGTAGATCGCGCCCGGTTCGAGATCGGGCAGGAAGACGTGGAAAATTTCGTCGGTGTATTCGGGCAACTCGATGCGTTCGAGTTCGCGCAGGCCGGTCTTGTCGAACAGGCAAAGCTCGACTTTGGTCGCGTTCGCCGAGAATAACGCGAAATTCACGCCGCGCCCGGTCCAGGTTGCACCATGCGGGAACGGCTGGCCTTCGGCGATGCGGGTAGCGGTCTTTTTGCTCATGGGTTCTCGCAGTGGCTGGATCGGGGCGCGAGGTGTCGGTCCCGATCGGCGTGAAATCAGCGTGGAAGCGGCAAGGTTCAGGCGCTGCGCCGAACATCGGCGAGCGTGCGGCGGTGGCGCTGCGCCGTGCTCGTGCGGCGCGCCGGGGGCGCCGCATTCGCGTGACGCGGCGCGCGTACCACGGGCGCGCTCTGGCCGCCGACCAGCGCGCGATACAGATCGTGATAGCGCGCGGCGGGCGCGTCCCAGCTCGAATCGCGCTGCATCGCGTTGCGCTGGAGCACGCGCCAAGCTTGAGGATGCGCGAAGGCATCGAAGGCGCGGCCGAGCGCGTGGAAGATATCGCTCGCGCGCTCGCCATCGAACAGAAAGCCGGTGGCGTGCCCAATCGGGTGTGTAACCGCCGATGGCGGGCAATCGGCGATGGTATCCGCGAGGCCCCCCACGCGCGAAGCGACCGGAATCGTGCCGTAGCGCATCGCGTAGAGCTGCGTGAGGCCGCACGGCTCGAAGCGGCTGGCATGCAGCAGAATGTCCGCGCCCGCATGCAGGCGATGTGCGCGCGTTTCGTCATAGCCGATATGCACGCCCAGCCGCCCCGGCCACTCGGCCGCGAGCTTGCGCAGGGAATCTTCGATGGCGGCGTCGCCCTGGCCGAGCACCGCGAACTGCACGCGCGGCCAGCGCGCCAGCGCGGCGGGCAGCGCCTCGCAGACGACATCGGCGAGCTTTTGCGTGCTCAGGCGGCTGCCGATCGCCACCAGCGGCGCGAACGGATCGATATGCAGTCCGTAGCTCTGCTGCAGCGCCTTCTTGCAGGCGTGCTTGCCCACCAGATCGTCGGGGCCGTAGGGGTGCGCGATCAGCGTGTCGGTCTGCGGATTCCAGAGCGCATCGTCGATGCCGTTCACGATGCCGGTGAGCTTGTGCGCATGCGCGGCCAGCACGCCTTCCATGCGGTTGCCGAACTGCGGCGTGAGGATCTCGCGCGCATAGCGCTCGCTCACGGCGTTCAGGGCATCGGCATGGACGATGGCCGACTTCATGAAACTGAGCGTGTCGTAGAACTCGATGCTGCGCGGCTCGCGCGGCGCGGGCGCCAGCAGTTCGGAAGGAATGCCCGCGTACGGCGCGAGCCCGAGCGGATAGTTGCCCTGAAATGCCAGATTGTGGATCGTGAACACGCTGCGCGCCGAGGCGCCCGCGAGCTTCATCAGGAGCGGCGTGAGCCCCGCATGCCAGTCGTGCGCATGCACGATGCGCGGGCGCTTCACGCCGCGCACGCCGATGGCGATGCGCGCCGCCGCCGCCGAAAGCGAGGCGAAGCGCGCGAAATTATCGATGTAGTCGCGCCCGTCCTCGTCCTGATAGAGCCTGCTGCCGCGCCCGGCGAACAGATGGTCCATCTGCAGCAGCAGGACCGGCACGTCCGAATCGGGCATGGCGGCGCGCCACAGCCGCGCGTCGCCCCCCGGCAGATCGCGGATATAGCCGAGCGGCGTGGGCGCGATCACGCGCTCGAACGCACACTCGTAGCCCGGCAGGAGAATCGAGGCGTCGACGCCGCGGCGACGCAACGCCATCGACTGCGAACTGACCATATCTCCGAGGCCGCCGCTCTTGGCGAGCGGCGCGGCTTCGGCGGCGACCATCAAAACGTTGAGAACGTTGTGCGACAAGGTGACTCCCCCGGTGAGTGCAGGTGAAGAACGCTTAATGCAGGCGATGCGGGTGCGGGACGACGCGTGGGAGGCGAAGCGGGTGGCGCGGCAGCGGCCCAGCTTGGCCTCCCATGTTTGGTTAGCAAGGTCCGGGCCAGAGCGGGGAGTGCAAGAGGAAATCCAGCCGCCTGAATGTTGCGGCGCGGCGAGAAGCCGATGGCGCAAGGCGCTGGGGGATCAGGGCGAGGAAGCGGGCGGCGTGTGCGAGGCGACGGTATGGCACTGCGCGCCGTGCGCTGTGTAGCTTTGGCGTGGCGCGCGTGCAGTTTTCGCTACGGCGAGGGTTCGCTGGTGGTCAGCTGACGGTTTGCACGACCTCGAAGCCCTCGAATTCCGGATGGCTCAAGTAGAGCGGGCGACTTTGCCCGCTGTTGCCAGCGTTACGATGCGCGGCGCGGAAGGCGTCAGAGCGCGTCCAGGCCTCGAAAGCGGCGTGATTCGCCCAGACAGTGTGGCTCGCGTAGAGCACGTGATCTTCGCGTTGCGGACCTTTGAGCAGGTGAAACTCAACGAAGCCTGGCACTTCCTTGAGATGCGTGTCGCGGCTCGTCCAGACTTCTTCGAACGCGGCTTCCGAACCGAGGGCGACCTTGAAGCGATTCATGGCGATATACATGCGGCGATCCTGTTGGGTGCGGGTGGGATGGAGGACTGGGCTTCCGATTATAGAAGCGCCGCGCTCACTCCACCGGCAGCGCGGCCGGCACGCGCATGCGATAGAACGACAGCGCCTGGATCGCGAGCGTGCAGAAAATCGCACTGCTGTAGGCCACCACCAGATGCGTACGCGTGAGCAGCAGACTCAGCACGAAGAAGAACGCCGCGAAGCCCAGCAGACCGGTTGCCATGCCGCGCATCACCTGTTGGGCGGCGGCAGCGCCGCTCGAATAATGCGCGAACACCGCCAGGATGATGGCCATGAACGGAAACGATGCGATCACGCCGGCTGCGCTTGCGCCCACATACGGCGCGATCAGCGTAACGCTCACGATGAGCCCGGCAATCAGCACCATGCGCAAGGGCAGATCCCACCACGGCGCGTCGATCTTCGCGCTTGCCGCTGCGGGATTGGGCATGACGTTGAGCGCCAGTGTGATGGCGATCAGCGCGATCAGGAACAGCAGCATTTCGGGTAGAGCGCTCCATTGCAGCAGCGCCGCCACGATCACGAATGCACCGGCCGCACCGGTCAAGGCGAGCCGCCATCCCGACGCCGCGAGGCGGCAATAGATGACGCAGAAGACCACTTGCCCAATGGTCGCGACGAGCGAGCCCGCCGTGGCCTGGGTGGCGAACGCCGGGCCGTGTTCCAGCGCGAGAAACACCGAAACCGGCCCCGACGTGAGCGGCATGCCGACCAGCAGACCACCGACCGCTTCGCCCCAACGGCGAACCGCGAGCGACGCAAGCAAAAGCAGCAAGGGCGTGATGAAAAGCTTGAAAAACAGGAGATCCATGATGGGCGAACGGCATTGAGTGAGGCTGTGCGTTCATCTTGGGCATCGCCCGCGAGGCTGACAAACTATTTATCGTCATATAATGTGTGAGCTAAACTCACACATAATCCGACTGTGTTCGAGCGGCTTCCCCCACTCCAGACGCTGCGCGCCTTCGAGGCCACCGGCCGACATCTGAGCATGACGTTGGCGGCCGAGGAACTGCACGTCACGCACGGCGCAGTCAGCCGGCATATCAAGACGCTCGAAGAAGATCTGGGCGTGCGACTGTTTCAGCGGCTGACGCGCCGCATTGTGTTGACCGAAGCGGGCGCGGAGTTTCTGCTGGCCGTCACCCGCATGCTGGGCGAACTCACGAAAGAGGCCGACCGCGTGCGCGGCCAGGACGGCGTCGAGCGCTTCAAGATCAACGCGAGCGTGTCATTCGCGAATAAATGGCTCGCGCCGCGCCTGCATCGTTTCAAGGCGCGCTTTCCGGATCTCGACGTTCATCTCGACGTCACCGATAAATTCATCGATTTGAACGAAGGCGAAGCGGACGTTGCGATTCGTTATGGCAGCGGGCGTTATCCGCGCCTGCTGGCCGAGCGTATTCTGGAAGAGACGGTGACGCCGGTTTGCAGTCCTGCTTATCGCGAGAAAATGCGCGGGTTGAAGTCGGTGACGAATCTTGCGGGCTGCACGTTGCTGCATGAAGGCGGGATGCTGGCGAACTGGGAGCAGTGGTTCGCGCTGGCGGGCGTGGAGCGCGTGCGTAGCGATCGCGGGCCTGCGTATAGTCACGGGAGTCTTGCGATTGAAGCGGCGATACGGGGTGAAGGTGTGGCGCTGGGGCGGAGTGTGATTGTTGCGGATGATATTGCGGCCGGGCGGCTGGTAGCGCCGTTTCCGCAGATCAGGCTGAAGTCCGAGCGCGGGCACGATCTGGTTTATCGCATTGGGAGTCGCGACGATTACAAGGTTGGGGCGCTGAGGACGTGGTTGCTCGATGAGATCAAGGTGTTTCTGGATGGGCTTGATTGATTTATTGTGCGGAAATAATACGATTCGTTGCGCGCGCAGCTGATTCATTAATTTAAATTCAGGCGCGTGTCTGGATCAGGGTTTGACGGTTCTTTTAAAACCGGGTGCGGAAACCGTGATAGTAATGATGATCTTTCTATCCGGAGTCCGACAGGATGAGCGCACAGGAGCTATTCGTCTATACGCCAAGCGCTGGGGAGTGGCGCAAGCAAGCGGGCAATGTGGTCACCGTGAGTGGCGAGGCTGAAAGCAATCCGGGTGTCGCGAGGGACGCGCGATATCTCGTCACCCCAGATAAGTTCGAAATCACCGACATTCCCGCTGCAATGTCCAAAATGGGCTGGCACGTGTCGGCGGCGTTGCTCAGGAAGTGGTTTGCTTACGCGCCCAAGAATCAGGCTTTGGATGGCTATCAGAAGTCGTTTGGGATTAGTTCTGATGGGCGGACAGGTAAGTATCCAGACGATCGCTTCGACACACAAACAATCAAGCTCGATTGGGTGCTTTCGTTTCCGCGGTCACACACGGGGTTACGAAAATTGCAGGACTCTAAATATCTATATTCAGGCAATCTGGCGAGTATTTACAGCGCTATCTCTCCATACAGCGGACGTCGGGTTATTGATACTCTGGATCTAACCGGTGGAAACATTCAGGAACTGCACAATAAATTTCAATTTCAGCTTGCCAGGATCGATACATCCGCAATGCAAAAAGCCGAACAATTCTTTGGGGCAGCCCTTCATCATGGAAAACCTGATGATCTCGCAGGAGCGCTAGGCGGATTTGCGCTATATGCGGCTGTAGCAGAGGTTCGGTTCCAACAAAGGTTGCTTGGAGGTGTCGATGCAGAGATTACCAAGGTAGCGATTTACGTAAAAAATCCTTACTCTTATTTTGATAATCCCAAGGAGGGCGGGTCGCAATATCTAGGGCACTGGAATAAAGATGGAATTTGTCTGGTTCCGGAGGGATATATCGCGCAGCAGGCAAACTGGGGCGGTTGGAGTCAGTATGCTATCAAGCCGGAAGGGCCATATGGGCGCACCTTCTGGCCTGTTCACAATAGAGATTTTCGTCGTTGGCAGGACGCGCACAATGCGGGCGGAGATATGATTTTGTTTTCCGACTATCGGATCATTAATATCAATCCCATCAGTTTTCGGGTGAGGAGATGAGGGGGAGCGTCCGTCGGAATCTTTTGGTCGCATTTGCTGTCGCGGTCGCTGGATTCAACATGATCGATTACATTCTCGATGCTCTCGCGCGAGCCTTCGCACATGAATGTGTTGACGTGGCATCGCCGAGCGGGCTATATCGAGCACGGTCGTGCGTGACAAGGGTGGACGGCAACGTCGTCTTCTACGTAGGAAAGCTCTACGACACACACAGCGGTCAACTCCTCGCGCGAACGGACTTTGATTCCGTGGACAGCCGATTACCGGAGTTCTTGCCAGACGAGAGTGCCGTTATTTTCAGACGAGGCGAAGGTGATGGCTCAGGCACCGGATTCATCAACATCCCCCCAAACTGGCTGGAGCGTATCAAAGCAAAAATCCCCTAACTCAAGCGCACAACGAGGAGGGAACAGCTGAAACCACCCAACCATCCCCTCCCACAGCGTTTACCGCTTCGCCTCAATCCCCATCTGCACGCGCACGCGCTTCACATCGGCGGCGGACACCGCACCCGCATGATTGCCCCACGCCGAACCCACAAAAGTCGCCAACTGCGCGATCTCATCGTCGTCGTAGCGCCATGCGAACGGCGGCATCGCCAGCGGCGTGGGCGCCGAAGCCGTCGACGGCAGCCGCGAACCCGCCAGAATCACCGCAATCAGCGAATCCGGATGCACGGCGAGCACGGAAGGATTGTTCGCCAGCGACGGGAACACGCGCGCCGCGCCTGCGCCATTCTGGCGATGGCAGGCCGCACAGCTATCCATATAAATACGCGCACCGGTGTCGTTGGCGTGACCGGCCATGATGGCCGTGAGCGTGGCGTCGTCGGCCTTGTACGCGGGCGCAGCGGCGTCGTTCGAGAGCGGCGTGAGGCTCTTCAGATACACCGCAATCGCATGCAGATCGGCATCGCTCAGATATTGCGTGCTGTGCTCGACCACCTCGCCCATCGGCCCTGTGACCGCCGAATGCGCCGTGCGGCCCGTCTTCAGCAACGCGGCGATATCCGCTTCGTTCCATTCGCCCAGACCCGTGCCCTTGTCGCCACGGAGATTGACGGGCGAACTGCCGTCGATGCGCGCGCCCGACAGGAAGCGTGCGCTGGCGCCGTCCAGATCGACTTCCTGGAAGCCCACGCCGCGCGGCGTGTGGCAGGTGCCACAGTGCGCGAGGCCCTCCACCAGATAGGCGCCGCGATTCCATTCGACGCTGTGCCCGTCGTCGGCCTTGAAGCGCGTGTCCTGGTGGAATAGCCGGTTCCAGTACGCTAGCGGCCAGCGGGCGTTGAGCGGCCACGGAATATCGGCCGGCTCGTTGGCCTGCATCGAGGCGCTCACGCGCGTCGTGAAGTACGCGTAGAGGTCGCGCAGATCGCTGTCGCTGACCTTGGCATAGGCCGTGTAGGGCATCGCCGGATACAGCTGGCGGCCATCGGGCGTCACGCCTTCGCGCATGGCCAGCGCGAAGTCCTCGAAGCTCCAGTTGCCGATACCGTGCGCCTTGTCCGGCGTGATATTGGTCGAATAAACCGCACCGAGCGGCGTGGCCAATGGCACGCCACCCGCGAACGGCGCGCCGCCCTTCGACGTGTGGCAGGCCATGCAGTCGCCCGCGCGCGCGAGATATTCGCCGTGCGCGGCATTGCCCGGCGCGGTCATCGCCAGGGCGTCGATGGTGAGCGACGGCTTCGTCAGACTGCCGGCCCACAGGCCGCCCACGACCACCACGGCCGCGCCGATTGCTACATAAAATTTGCGCATGTCGTGTGGCTCCTCAAACCTGGACCATCGGGCCGGGGTTCTTCAGGTAACGCTCGCGGATATTCGCGGCGGCCCAATAAGCGAGACCGCCGACCAGGCCGGTCGGGTTGTAGCCGATGCCATGCGCAAACACGCTCGCACCCAGCACGAACACGTTCGACACATCCCAGCTTTGCAGGTACTTGTTGACCACGGAGGTCTTCGGATCGGCGCCCATCGAGGTGCCTCCGTTGACGTGCGTGCTCTGATACGCACGCGTATCCCAATGCGCGCCGGGCTTCAGAATGCGGCCCGAAATGCTCTTCGGGTTCATCTGCTTGCCTATCTCCATCATCTTGCCGGCCACGTATTCCGAGGCGCGCAGATCGTTGTCCTGCCAGTCGAGCGTGATGCGCAAAAGCGGCTCGCCATAGGCGTCCTTATAGGTCGGATCCAGATCGGCGAAGCAGCCGCGATACGCCATATTGCTGATCTGCGATTCGATTCGGCCCGTATGCAGGAAGTTGTCGGCCACGGCCTGCTTCCATTCGCTGCCCCATTTGGGCGTGCCTTTGGGCAGCGGGATGCCGCGCACCGGACCATTGCCGGTCTGGCGGCCCCAGATGATGCCGCCGCCGATAAAGCCGAGTGGCCCGTGATCGAAGTTATCGGCGTTGAATTCCTCGACGGCCTGACCGCCGCCGCCCGCGCCCATGAACGGGTTGATGTAGACGTCCTTGTCCCAGAACATGTTGACGCTGTTGAGCACCTGGTAGCAGAAGTTGCGGCCCACGGTGCCTTCGCCGCTATCGACGTTGTACGGCTTGCCGATCTTCGACGACAGCATCAGGCGGATATTGTGCAACTGGAATGCGCCGAGCACGACCAGGTTCGCGGGCTGAAATACTTCGTTTCCCTGAGCATCGATATAGGTGACGCTGGTGGCCTGCTTGCCGTCCTTGTCCAGTTCCACGCGCAGCACGTGCGAATTCACGCGCAGTTCGAAGTTGCGCTTGCGGAGCAGTGCCGGAATGATGGCTGTTTGCGGCGAGGCTTTCGAATAGTTCAGGCAGCCGTAATCGCTGCAGAAGCCGCAGAAATTGCACGGCCCAAACTGGCATCCATATTCATTGGTGTAGGCCCCCGAGGCATTGCCCGCGGGCAGCGCGAACGGCTTGTAGCCGAGTTCGCGCGCGGCCTTGGCGAAGAGGCGTCCGGTCGGATGATCGGGCAGCGGCGGCAGCGGGAATTCGCGCGAACGGTACGCTTCGAACGGATTGCCGCCTTCCTGCGGCTTGCCTTTGATGTTGCCGGCACGGCCCGAGGTGCCGCACACATATTCCCAGCGGTCGAAATGCGGTTCGAGTTCGTCGTAGGTCACGCCCCAGTCTTGCAGTTGCATGCCTTCGGGGATGAACTTTTCGCCGTAACGCTCTTTCACGCGGCTATGAAGACGCAGTTCATCAGGCATCACGCGCGACTGCACGCCCGACCAGTGCGTTCCCGCGCCGCCTACGCCTTCGCCCGGCTTGAACGAGCCGATCTGGCGATAGGGCAGGGCCGTATCGTCCTTGGTATGACGCGTGGTGACAGTGGTCTTCGCGAGATTTTGAAGAAGCGCATTGCGCGCCGAGTATTTGATTTCGTCGACGATTTGCGGATACGCGAAATTGGGAATCGTGTCGCGCCCATCGCCGCGTTCGAGTGCGACCACATCGAGGCCCGCGCTGCACAGTTCCATCGCCATGATCGAGCCGGTCCAGCCGAACCCGACGATCACCGCATCCACCGGTTTTTTCTTGATTGTTGCCATGCTGCTTAACCCCGCTTGCCGTACTGGCTGACCGGACCGTACGGATACGGCTTCGATTCGCTGACCCACTCGACGTAATCCGCGCGCGCGCCGGGGTAGCCGATCATCTTCCAGGAGCCCATGTCCTTGTTGCCGCCATACATCGGATCGCCGAAATAGCCTTCCATGGTGTTCTTGAGCAGAAATCCGCTGAAGAACGACTTCATGTTGAAGTCGTCCTGGATCTTGCCGCCTTCGACATCCTTAAGGAAGGCGACCTGTTGCGCCTTTTCCAGCTGGGCGAAGCTTTTGCCGCTGAAATGCGCCTTGCAGTAAGCGTCGATCGCGCGAATGCCCAGACGATATTGTTCCTTCGGCGTGAGCTTCGATTGATAGCCGAATTCCGGCGCGCCCTTCTGGAACGGGCCGTGCATATACCAGCGCGAGGCGTCGCCATAGCCGGTCTGCAATTGACGGTCGATGTATTGCGGTACGCCCAGTTCGACGGCGCCGGGACCCACCTGATCTTTCGGGATCAGGCAATCGCACGCGGCATTCACGAAGGCCCATTCGTCGGGCGTGAAATAACCCGGCTGATAATGCTGCTGGGCGGGCGTGTCGGGCGGCGGCGCGGAGCGCTTGATCTCGTCCGCAGTGGGGCGCAGCACGGCAGAAGCCGTGCCGACGGCGGCAACGGGCACGATCGCAATCGATCCCTTGAGGAACGAGCGACGGCCCGCCTTGTCTGGCGATGTCATGGGGAAGGGGACTCCAGCGAGTGGCGCTGATGCGCTTGTGATACGTAGGGCGCGCCCGCCTCGCGATGAAGCGAGACCGCGCGCGCGTGGAGAGCGGGGACGCTGAAACGCCAGAAAGGCGTCAAGCCACCCGGAAAACCTGCACGGTGCTGCTGAGCTTGCTTGACTGCGTGTCGAGCGCCTGTGCGGCGGCCGTGACCTGCTCGACGAGCGCGGCGTTCTGCTGGGTGACCTCGTCCATCTGGGTGACGGCGGTGTCGATCTTGCGCGAACTGCCTTCGATCTCGCTCATCGTGTCCACCACGCGCTGCACCATTTCGCTGCCGCGCGTGGCAACGTTTGCTGCGGTGTGCGCCAGATCGCTGCCGGTGCGGGCGTTATCGGTGTTCTGTTTCACCGCCGAAGTCAGCTCGTTCATGCTGGCGGCCGTTTCCTGCAACGAAGCCGCTTGTTCTTCCGTGCGCGCCGAAAGATCGATCATGCCCGCTGCAATTTCACGCGTGGCGACCGAGACCGATTCGCTGCCCGATCGCACCGAACCCGTCACGTTGCCGAGTTCCTTGCGGGTCTTTTCGATGCTTTCAAGCAGCAGGCCCATTTCGTCGTTTCGTTGTGCACGCACCGGCTTGCTCAGGTTGCCGGCAGAAATGTCCTGCAGGCTTTCCAGTGCGTAATTGAGCGGGTTCATGATCGCGCGGCGCAGCATCACCCAGCCGAGACCGGCGGCGACGAGACCGAGCACAACCATCACGGCGCTCACCGTGGAGAACAGATAGAAGTTCGACTCGGCTTCTTCATAGCGCGTCTTCGCGTTCTCGTAGAGATGCTTTTTGACCTCGTTGTTCGCCGCGCTCATTTTGCTGTAGAGGTCGGAAAGCTGCGTCATCGCGATGTTGTCGGCGGTTTCCTTGTCGCCTGCCTGCAGCGCCCTGGTGAAAGCGGCCACGGCGTCGCGCATGGCGGTGCGGTGCCCGGTCGTCTTCGCGATCAGCGGCAACTCATCCGGTTCGTGCGGCATCTGCTGGAATTTGCTCCACCACTCGTCCGAATTCCTGAAGAAGCCCGAGGCGCGGTCGAGTTGATCGGGCACCGTGGAGGCTTCGGGATGCAGCGCCACGCGGTCGAGCACGAGGCGCGTGCGGGCGATATAGATCTCGGCGTTGTCGATCGCCGTGGATTCGGCGAGCTTGTTGCGATAGGTGTCGCGGTTGGCGCTATTGGCCTTTTGCGTGCTGATGAACCCAAGCACGCCCGAGACGGTGAGCAGGGCGGCGAGAAGGGCGAAAGTGAGTGCGATACGCGCTCGAATAGTGAGTGTCATGCGTCTGTACCGATTTGACCAGGGGGACGCAGCACAGGTAACGGCTTCCTGAGGCAGTAGATGGCTGCGGGCGTTCCTCCTTCATATCGTCATTCGTCTGACTATATTTAGGGTGCATATCGAAATTTTTAAGAGACTACTGAATTTCTTCTTTGAAATCAGACTGAAAGGGCGAGCAAATTTTTCGGCGAAAGGACGGTCAGAACCCGCTGGGCCGCTGCGAGGCTTGCAGGCAGGAAAGCCGAAGCAAGAAAACGTTTGCTATTGCAGAGGACGATTTTTCTGTTCTGTTTGAAGATTATTCAATCTTGAGGCCGATTCTCAATCTGGACGGCAGATCGCAGACTTCATTCACACGCGCTGCACTACGCGCCGAACAGAACGATCCACACCTCAAGGAGCCACCATGAATACGCAAACCGTCCTTTCCGCCACCGCCCTCGCGCTTGCTCTGGGTACGGCCGCGCTGCCTGCCGTTGCCGCCGAAGTCGATGCGAACCTCGTCCAGCCTCATGAACTGATCGTCGATAAAAGCTTGCCCGCGCAACAGGTTCAGCAGCAGATTCATGCCGCGCGCCTCTATGACACGTTCTGGAGTACTGGCGACGAAGGCCAGGCGCACGCCGCGCTCGCGCCGGATTTCACGGATCGCACGCTGCCGGCCGGAAGGGCGCAGGGGCTTGTGGGACCACTCGCCGCTTCGAAGGTCTTTCACGCTGCCGTGCCCGATGTTCACGCCGATGTCGAGCAGATGATCGTCGCGGGCGATCGCGTGATTACGCATCTGCACTTCTCCGGACACTTCACGGGCACCTTCAACGGCGTGCAGGGGAAAGGCCAGAAGGTGGATTTCATCGCCACGGATATCTACCGCATTCGGGATGGGCGGATCGCCGATAACTGGCATCTGGAAGATAACCTGACTTTTTTGCAGCAATTGGGCGTGGTCTCAGAGTAAGTCGGGAAGCGGGGAAGTCAGTCAGATAAATCGCATTTAAATGAATGTTTTTCCTGAAACGAGAAGATTCTGGGCTATCAGATCAGCAGGATATGCCTTCCAGAAGGGCATGAAAGCGTGCGCCTGAGTAGTCAGTAAAAAATGCCTTTAAAAATCGATTCTGCATTTGGCGAGGAATAGATTGCTGCTGATATTCAGCTTGAATCGGGTTTATGTAACAAGATGTAATTGCTATCAACGTAATGTGACATTGTTCGTATAAATAAAGTGTCGATTCACAAAACAATGCCTTGTGGTTCGATGACTGCGTTCTCTACTCCGTTTTTTGCAGCCGTTCGCGCGAGTAAATCCGTATGCAGGAGCAAGGTCGATGAAACGAACACACGTCATAGTTGCCGCTGTAGCCGTGCAGATCGCGTTGATGCCCGTTGCGCCGCTCGTGCCGCTGGCCGAAGCGGCGGTCTACTCGAACGGAACGGCTAGCGCCACGTTCAATGTCACGCTCACGCTACAGGCGAATTGCGCGATCTCCGCCAATCCGCTGGCCTTCGGGACCAATGGCGTGCTGGGCACAGCGATCAACCAGCAGACCACGCTTAGCGTGACCTGTACGAACACCACGCCATATAACGTCGGGCTCGATGGCGGCAACGTGACGGGCTCTTCCGTCACGAGCCGCCTGATGGCGGGCACGGCGACCGGCAACACCACCACGACGGTGGGCTTCCAGCTCTATCAGGACGCGGGCCGCACGACAATCTGGGGCAATACGCAGGGCACCAACACGGTGGCTGGCACGGGCTCCGGTTCCGCGCAGACGCTCACGGTCTACGGCCAGGTGCCGGTGCAGACCACGCCCAAGCCGGATACCTATCAGACAACGGTCACCGCGACGGTCTACTTTTGAAGCGGGCACGCGCTGTTCATGTCGCGCCGGCGGCCGCATGGGCCGCATCGGCCGTCGCTGCGGCGTTGCTGTGGTCCGCCGGTGCAGTGGCCGCGACGCTGCAGATTTCGCCGGTCACGATCGAGTTTTCCGCTGCCGAGGTTGCGACCGGCCTGACGCTGCGCAATCCCGGCGATGCGCCGCTCTATGGCCAGGTGCGCGTGTTCGAGTGGAGCGAGGCGCACGGCGATGACGTGCTCACACCCACCGGCGATGTGATCGCCAGCCCGCCGCTGATCGAGATCGCGCCGCATAGCGATCAACTCGTGCGGCTCGTGCGCGCCAAGGCGCCGGGTGCGCCGGGTACGCCGCCTCAGGGCGCGAGCGGCGGCGGTGGTGCTGAGGCGCTCGAGCAGAGCTACCGCATCCTGATCGACGAGCTGCCCGCGCCGGGCACGCCAGGCGCCGAAGGCGTGACGATCCGGCTGCGCTATTCGGTGCCTGTCTTCGTCGATGCAGCGGGCGCAGGCATCGCGCGGCCCTTGCTCGCGTGGCGTCTCGTGCATGAACCGCAAGGCTACGCGCTGCGCGCCGACAATTCGGGCACCAGGCGGGCGCAGATCGCCGCGGTCTCGCTGTTCGACGATGCGGGCCATCACTGGGACGTGACGAATGGGCTGCTTGGCTACGCACTCGCACGGCAGAGCCGCCAGTGGAGCGTGCCGATTCCTGCCGATGCGAAATTCAGCGGCCAGCTCAAGGTGCGGGCGACCGTCAACACGCTGCCGCTGGAGGATACGGTGTCGATCGAGCAGGGAGGGTGAATAGCGTGGCCGAACGTGAAGCGCAAATGCGAGGCTGAAGCGCAGTGGCTTGTCGGCGCAATTGTCATGAATGCGGTGCGCGCCGGGGGACAGCATGAAACGAACGACGACGAATGAAACGAACTCGCAGCGCTGTGAGACGTGGCCGGGCGAGGCGCATGGTATCGGTGGCGGCGCTGCTGGCGTTCATGAGCGCCGGCGCACATGCGCAAGGGCAGTTGATCAACGCGGGTGCGATGGACGCGCGTGATCTGTATCTCGAAGTCGATGTGAACGGACAGCGCACCGCCCAGATCGTGCACTTGCGCCAGTTGGGCGGCCATCTCTTCGCGAGCGGCGAAGATCTCTCGCAAGTGGGCGTGGCGACGGCGCAGCTCGGCATCGCGGATAGCGCGAGCGTCGATCTCGATTCGCTGCCCGGCCTTCATTACCGCTACGACGCCCAACATCAGACGCTGGAACTGCAGATTCCGGATGCGATCCGCAAGCCGTTTGCGTTCGATACGCGTTCGGTTTCGGCGGTGCCGCCGGCGACTTCGGCGCGCGGCCTGGTGTTCAATTACGATGCCTTCGCGCAGGGCGGATCGGCTTCGGAATTCGCGCTGTGGAGCGAGGAGCGCTATTTCGATCCGAAGGGAGTGCTAAGCAATACGGGCGTGGCCTATCTGTACCACGACTGGAATGACTATGTGCGCTACGACAGCTCGTGGAGCATGTCGAATCCGGCGAATCTGAGTACCACGCAAATCGGCGATACGATCTCGTCCTCGCTGGCGTGGACGCGCTCGATCCGCATGGGGGGGCTCCAATATCGCAGCAATTTCGCGCTGCGTCCCGACCTCGTCACCTTCCCTGTGCCCGCGTTGCCGGGCAGCGCGGTGGTGCCGACTTCCGTCGACCTCTACATCAACAGCGTCCGCCAGTATTCGGGCAACGTGCCAAGCGGCCCGTTCATCATCAACGATGTGCCCGGCATTACCGGCGCGGGCCAAGCCACCGTCATCACTCGCGATGCGCTGGGCCGCACGATTTCCACTTCGGTGCCGCTCTATGTGGACACGCGCTTGATGGCAGCGGGTTTGTCGAGCTATTCGTTCGAAGCCGGCTTTTTGCGCCGCAATTACGGGTTCGATTCGTTCGATTACGACTCGCGCCCGGCCGCGAGCGCATCGTGGCGGCATGGCGTCAACGATCATTTCACGCTCGAAGCGCACGGCGAAGCAACCGGTGGTCTCGTCAACGCGGGCGGCGGCCTGCTGTTTGGGCTCGGATCGGCGGGGGTGGTCAACGGGTCGGTTTCGGGCAGCGGCGGCAAACTCAATGGCGCGCAGTTGAGCATCGGCTATCAATATGTGTCGCAACGGTTTTCGGTCGATGCGCAGACGATTCGCGCGTATGGCAACTATGGCGATCTGGCGGCGCGCGACGGTTCGCCCGTGCCCGATATCACCGACCGCGTGACGCTGGCGGTGCCGTTCCTGCGCAACCAGACGTTTTCGCTCAGCTATATCGGCTACAAGATTCCATCCGCGCCGGTCTCGCAGATCGGCTCGGTGGCGTGGACGTTCAATTTCGGCAATCTGGTGTCCTTGAATCTGAGCGCCTACCAGGATTTTCGCCAGCACAATTCGCGCGGCGTGCTGCTTTCCGCGAGCATCGGCCTGGGCGGCAATGCGTCGATCAATGCGACGGTGGGGCGCCAGGACGGCGCGTCGACATGGAACGTCAACGCCTTGCGTCCGCCCGATTATTCCGGCGGCTGGGGTTGGGGCGTGCAGGCGGGCGGCACGGGCGCGACACCGTTTCGCCAGGGGCAGTTGCAGTATCTGGGCCGCTATGGCGAGGCGACGGCGTCGGTGCAGCAGGTGGCGGGGCAGACCATCGGCGCGCTCGACCTGACCGGCGCGGTCGTGCTGATGGACGGCACGGTGCAGCCCGCCCGGCGCATCGACGACGGCTTCGCGCTGGTGTCGACGGACGGCGTCAAGGGCATACCCGTGCTGCACGAAAACCGTGTGATCGGCGTGACCGATGGCGGCGGTCACCTGCTGATCCCGGACCTCAACGCGTACCAGCACAACCAGGTGGCGATCGACGCGATGCATCTGCCCGCCGATGCGCGTATCACCGATACGTCGATGGATATCGTGCCCCAGGCGCAATCGGGCGTGCTTGCGCATTTTGGCGTGACGCGTTATCACGCAGCCTCGATCATCGTGCGCGACGCCGATGGACAGCCGTTGCCCGCTGGCGCGCGCGTACATCACGTGGAGAGTGGACACGACACGATCATCGGCTATGACGGGCTCACGTTTATCGATGGGCTCGCGCCGGAGAATCATCTGGCAATCGAGTCCGGTGACAAGCACTGCGAACTGGTGTTTGCGTGGCGGGAGAATCAGGGCGATACGCTGCAGACCATCGGGCCGCTGGTGTGCCGCTTGCAGGAGCAGCAGAGCCGGCCGCCCATGTCGGCTTCGCCGCCAACAGGAGCGCAGCCTTGAGAACGATCAGGCGCGCGTTTTGGATGCTCGGCGTAAGCCTCGTGCTGCTGTTCGCAGCGAGCGGCGCTCGCGCGCAGAGTTGCCAGGCCGTGGCGAACCCGGTGGGTTTCGGTTCGGTCAGCCCGATAGCGAACGTGGCCTATACAACCACCTCCACCATTAGCGTGACTTGCACGTGGCCCGCCGTGTCCCTTACGCCCGATGTGCTCGTGTGCCTGAATCTGGGCGGCACGAGCCCGCGCTCGCTCGTCAACGGCTCGAATACGCTGAGCTACGATCTCTACCGCGATAGTGGACACGCGCAGGCCTGGGGTTCGACGTATTCCGGCACCACACCCATTTCACTCACGATGACCAAACCGAGCGGCACGACGCTCACCACCACCGTCACCGTCTATGGCCAGATAAGCTCATCGCAGCCCACGGTGCCCACCGTCAACAGCGCCAGCACCACGTATACGCAGACATTCGGCGGCAATACCACGTCGATCAATTACGGCTTTTATCTGCTGGTCGCGCCGACGTGCGCATCGCTGGCCACGGGCGGCTCGTTTCCATTTACGGTGACCGCCACTGTCATCAACAATTGCAATATCACTGCGACCAATGTGGCTTTTGGATCGGCAGGCGTACTCAGTTCGGCGCTTACCGCGACGGGGGCTATCACCACGGTTTGCACCAATGGCGATGCCTTCAGGATCGCGCTTAACGGCGGCGCGAGCGGCAACGTGGGCGCGCGCGCCATGCAGCGCTCGGGCGGCGGCGGCACCGTCAATTACCAACTTTATCTGGACTCGAACCGCAGCAGCGCGTGGGGAGATGGCACGGGCAGCACGGCCATGCAAGCCGGTACGGGTTCGGGCACGCAACAGGTTTTCACGGTCTACGGAAAGGTGCCGGTGCAAAGCACTCCCGCACCAGGCAATTACAGCGACACCATTACCGCGACGATTTATTTTTGAATCGGGTGCTAACGTGTTAGCGCCAAAAATCGAAACTTATCATTGCGGAGAATGCGCTTAATAATTTGCGGCTGTCTTTCTAAACTTGGTGTGAAATGGCGTGGATTGAATCGTCATCGAGAAATATGAAAGGACTGTTCAGGTCCAGATTCCATTCGAGCCTATTCGAAGCTATTCGAACCAAGGAGGAGCACATGATGAAGAAGGCAACCCGCACGCTTATTGCAGCCGCTATCGTTATCACGACGTCGGGCGTTGCTTACGCACAGAACAACACGCTGGCTACGCCGTCGGTGAAGTCGCCGGTGGCGCCCGCAAGCGAAAATAGTGGCTATGGGACGCCTGCCGCCGCGAATTCGGAAAGCGGCATAAGCGCCGGTGCAACGAATCCAGGCCTGCCGAATGGCGCCAACGCTGCAGCAGCGGCAGACACGAGCGCATATGGCGTGAACAATACGCTGGCCAGGCCATCCGTGAAGTCGCCTGTCGGTCAGTAAGCGCTTTCGCCGGCGAAGACCGCTGTTCTCAGGAACGGCGGCTTTTTTCATTGTCCATATGGTTTGCATCGCTAAGTAATCAGCTTCGATGTGGCCCGCACGATTTCGTCGACGAACGCGCGAACCAGGGGATGCTTGCGCTCGCCGCGTCGCCAGGCAACGTAGATTTTGCGGCGAACCTCCGGCTTGAGCTTGACCCATGCCACACCGGGCGGTGCGCGCAGTACCCGAAGGCCCGGCGCAACTGACACCGAACATCCCGAAGCCACCATCGCTTCCACCATCTCCGATCCGCGACATCGCGCGTTGATGCGTGGCTCAAAGCCGGCGCGGCGGCAGAGATCGATGACGAAGGCGCCAATCGTGCTCCACGTCGATTCAATCGCCCACGATTCGTTGCTGAGATCGGCCAGACTCAGCGATGTTTTCCTGCTCAACGGATGGCCCGTTGCGAGCGCTACGTAGAGCGAATCCTCGGTTAGCGGCACGACCTCCACGCTCTCGCGGTTATCGCCCATCGCGATTGAAATATCGTCGATCAAGGCGATGTCCGTGCGCCAGGATCGCAGCGCGGCGATGGCGTCGATGGGCTCCATTTCCTCGATGGCGATATCGAGGCGCGCAAATGCATGCCGGAGTTCCTTGACCGTGTCCGGCAGCACCATCGATGCAATCGACGGGAAAGCGGCGACACGCAGCTCACCGGCAATTTCCTGTTTCAGTTCAGCCAGCACCGAACGGGCTTCGTCGAGCACGCCCATCACGCGTTCCGCGTATGTCGCCAATGCCTGACCGGCGGGCGTAAGCCTGACGCCACGGCCCACGCGTTCGGTGAGTTGCGCGCCGGTCTCCTGCTCAAGTTGTCCAATCTGTTGCGATACCGCCGACGGCGTCAGGAACAACGCTTCGGCCGCCGCGGCCATCGTGCCGCACCTCGCCAGTTCCAGCAGCGCCCGCAATCGTCCCAGGTCCATCGTGTTCACTCCCGATTTCAATTGTTCAAATCGGCTAATGTATTGCTAAAAAAACGATAAGTATACGTGTACGAATCCGACGCCTAAAGTGCGAGCTACATGCAACGCTTGTTAGCCACTTCCCGGAGGTCGATATGCCTGACTTTCTCTTTTTCATGCGGATTTTTAGCTGGATTGCGCGCCATGAACAGCGGCAAAACGTGGGGTATCTCTCGGGCGCGGCCGACCTCGCCGAACTGGAGCGCCGGATGCGCGTACTTGAAAGACGCGGCTAGCGGATCAGCAAGGTCTGCTTTACATTGTCAGCGGTTCGCATCCTCATCCACTGTCACGGCTCGCCAGCAAAGACAATCTGGAGCCGCCAGCACGGTGTTTCGGGCATGTACGTCTACTGCCGGCTCCATGACGATGTCTACGCCGGGCGCAATTTCAGTCATCTCGAAGCGCGCTTCGAAGACCCCGGGGCGGATGTGGCGGCCGGACGGTTAGAACTGCAGGCTAGTTTGCGCAGGGCCGCCGCAGCGTCACGCTCCCCACCAAAAAACAACGCCCGGAATTCCGGGCGTTTGATTTTCATTGGCCTGATCGACTTCAAAACGTCACGGTCCACAGCGCATTCGCCGTGCGTTGCGCGCCGAACTCCACGGCGGAGTTAATCCGCATTGAAGAAGGATCGGCTTGCGAGACGAGATAGGGCTCGCCGTGCAGACAGCTCACGGCGGGAGCAACGCGGTCGTCTGCTGCGCTGATGAGGCAGCTTTGCTGGACGACGAGACTCACGACCATGGAGGCCGGAGCGGGTTCGGCGGCGTCGCCGGTGGCGAGAACCGAGAGGCTGAGGGCGAGCCCGAAGGCTAACGCCAGCCAGTGGCGGATAGGGCGGGACATGTTCGGAAACGATTCTTCTTTGTTGCGGGCGCAGGGATCGATGGATGGGAACGGCGTCTATCCGTTTGTCGGCAGCGCGACGCAAAAGTTGAGCACTGCGGGTTGAGCACTGCGGCCATCGGCGAGGGCTTCAGGTAGGGCGGCGCTCCATGAGGCGCGGTCCATGAGCGCCTTTGCGTCTGCCTTTGCGCTGACTTTGAAATTCGATTCGCCCCGCGCCTGCGGGCCGATGTCGTCAATATGCGCGCCTGCGCGCCCCATTGCAACATTCCCGAAACTATTTTCCTCGCCCGTCAAAGGCTTTCCTGGCGGGCTGTCCAGCGATTCCCGCCTGCTTCGAAGTGATAAGCAAACTGAAAATTCATCTTCACAATAGGTAATGTTATAACGTAACATTCGCGTCGACTATTGCGGCCAGCAACGCAACAGCGCCTCACGCGCCGCGCACAAGGGCCAGGGGAATCGCCCGTGTGCCGCGCCTCATTCCACCGACACAACTCAAGAAGCAAACAACGATCACCGTGGCGACTTCAACCCAGTCTGAACTTTCATCGATGCGGCGCGCCGCACGTCCGCGACGCGCATTGTCATCCCGTGCGGCGCTGTTGCGCCTCACGCCGGTTTCGCTCGCGCTGCTCGGCGCGCTGGCCCATGCGCAGTCCACCAACCGTGCTACGAGCAGCGTTAGCGCCAACGCGGCGTCCGAAGCTACGCTGGCGCCCGTTTTCGTCACCGCGAACCCGCTCGGCGACGCCGATCTGATCTCGCCCGCCACGGCGCTCGACGGCGACGCACTGACGCTGCGCGCCGCGAATTCGATCGGCGAAACGCTCAACGGCCTGCCCGGCGTATCGACGACGACCTACGGCCCGATGGTCGGCCGCCCGATCATCCGCGGCATGGACGGCGACCGCATCCGCGTGCTGCAGAACGGCGTCGCGGCCTGGGACGCGTCCTCGCTCTCTTACGACCACGCCGTGCCGCAAGACCCGCTCACGGTCGAGCGCGTCGAAATCGTGCGCGGCCCGGCGGCATTGCTCTATGGCGGCAACGCGATCGGCGGGGTCGTCAACACCATCGACAACCGGATTCCCCGCGAGCCGATCCAGGGTGTGACGGGCGCGGTCGACGCCAGCTACGGCGGCGCCAACGACGCACGCGCGGGCGCGGCGCAAGTGGAGGCCGGCAATGGCCAGTTCGCTTTCCACGTCGACGCATTCGACCGCGATACCAGCGACGAACGCATCCCGGGCTACGCGCATTCGACGCGCCAGCGCGCCCTCGACGGTGCGCACGCAAGCGAAGCCTACGGCAGCATCCCGAACAGCGACGGCCGCTGGCATGGCGGCGCGGTCGGCACCTCGTACACCTGGGCCGACGGCTACGCGGGTGTCTCGTACAACGGCTATCAAAGCGATTACGGTTCGGTGGCCGAAGACGACGTGCGTCTGCGCATGCATCAGGATCATGTGGCCGTGGCCTCGGAAGTGCGCAATCTGCGCGGGCCGTTCAGCCAGCTTAAATTCGACTTCGGCTACACCGACTACGAACACCGCGAAATCGACAACGGCACCGTGGGCACCACCTTCCGCAATCACGGTTACGAAGCACGGCTCGAAGCGCGCCACAAGAAAATCGGGCCGTTCGAAGGCGCGATTGGCGTGCAGGTGAGCCAAAACACGTTCTCCGCGCTCGGCGACGAAGCGCTCGTGCCGACCACGCAGACCACCAACGTCGCGCTATTCGGTCTCGAAGAATGGAACCTCACCCCGGCGCTCAAGCTGAGCCTGGGCGCGCGCTACGAGCACGTGAAGCTCGACCCGACGCCCAACGGCAACGAGAAGTTCGCCTCGGCGCAAGGGCGCGATTTCAATGCGGGCAGTCTGTCTGCGGGAGCGCTCTACAAGCTGACGCCGGCATGGTCGGTGGCAGGCAACGTGGCTTACACGGAACGCGCGCCCACGTTTTACGAGCTTTACGCGAACGGCCCGCACGATGCCACGGGGCAATATCTGATCGGCAATCCGGACGCGCAGAAAGAAAAGGCGATGTCCGGCGATCTTTCGCTGCGCTTCGAGCGCGGCCCCAACAAGGCAAGCGCGGGCGTGTTTTATAGCCGGTTCCGCAACTATCTGACCGAGTACAACACGGGCCGTCTCGTGAACGACGATGACGAAGTCGTACCCGCCGGCACCGACGGTGCGCTTAATGAAGCGGTCTATCGCGGCGTACGCGCTGAGTTCTACGGCGTGGAAATCGACAGCAAATGGCGCGTATTCGAAAAGGGCGCGCATCGCGTGGATGTATCGTTCACGGCCGATTACACGCACGCACGCAATGTCGATACCGGCGCACCGTTGCCGCGTATCGCGCCGCTGCGCGCGACGCTGGCGGGCGATTACGGTTATGGTCCGTTCGGCGCGCGCGCGGAACTCGTGCATGCCTGGGCGCAACATCGCGTGCCCGAGGACGATCTGCCGACCGATGGCTACACCACGCTCGCGCTGATCCTGACTTACAAGTTCCACGTGGGATCGACGAACTGGCTTGCGTATGTACGCGGCGACAATCTCACGAATCAGGACGTGCGTTATGCGAGTTCGGTGGTGCGCGATATCGCACCGGAAGGCGGGCGCAGCGTGATGGTGGGCTTGAGGACGACGTTCTAGACAAGGCGTGCCTGTCAGCCGGATCGATATCGATTGGCTGCATAGCATTCCTGATCGATCGGTGAGGGCGGCATGTAAATGCCGCCCTCGTTCACACCTGTGCTTTGACTTCTGTCTCTTCCTGCACCACCAGCCCACTGACCGAGGCGGTCAGCCCGCGTCCGCCCGGATTATTGCGCAGGACCAGCTTCAAACCATGCCGTTGCGCGATCCGCATGGCAATCGAAAGTCCCAATCCGCTGCCCGTGCCCGGCACATGATTGGCGCGATAAAAGCGGTCCAGTACGCGTTCCAGATGTTCCTCGGGAATGCCCGGCCCGTTGTCCACTACATCGAAACCCACGCGGCCATTCGTGCGGGTGAGCACCAGATCGATCTTGCCGCCGGGCGGCGTATAGCGGATCGCGTTGTCGAGCAGATTGTTCATCAGCGTTGCGAGGCCGTGTGCGTCGGCGGCTACGTTGCAGATATCGTCGTCGGTGACGGGCGGGCGCAGTTCCAGCCCGAGATCGATATTTTTTTCCTCTGCCAGCAAAGAGAGATCGCCAATGGCGTGTTCGGCCAGACGGCGCAGGCTTACTGCGGCCACCGGCAATTCCGCCTGGGCGTCCTCGCGCGCGAGCGTGAGCAATTGCTGCACGAGGCGAATCAGCCGGTTCAGACGCGTTTCGATGCGCCCGGTGGTCTGCGGCTCGCCGCTGAGCGTGCCGTCGCGCAACGCAGCCTGCAATTGCAGCTTGAGCGCCGCGAGCGGCGAGCGCAGTTCGTGCGCGGCATCGGCGATAAAGGTGCGTTGCGCCTGCGAAGCCGTGTTCAAACGGGCAAGCAGATCGTTGAGCGCGACCACCAGCGGACGCAATTCGATCGGCACCGATCGATCGAGCGAGACCGGCCCAAGCGCATTGTGCGAGCGCGCGGCCAGCAGCGCCGAGAGTGCGCCCACGGGAGCCAGCCCACGCGCCACCACCAGCAGTACCAGCACGATGGCCACCGGCACGAACACCGCCAGCGGCCAGAGCGTGTGCAGCGCCAGTTTCAGCGCGAGCGTCTCGCGCACGGAGACCGGCTGCGCGACCTGCACGAAGCGATCGGCCTGCTGTACGCCGAAGGTGCGCCAGTGCGACTCCTCGTGCTCGAAGGTATGGAAGCCTGCGGGATTGCGCGGCAACGGTTCGGCCTGCGCGGTGTGATAGATCGCCGTGCCGTTGCGGTCCCAGATCTCGATCAGGATGCGATCGTCGGCAATGCCCTGCATGTCGGGCTCGTGCTGCTCGCTGCCGTTGCCCGGACGCAGGTTCGAGGGCAGCGAAAGCGCGACGGCGCGCAGTTCGTAATCGAAAAGCTCGCTCGCCTCGTTGCGCGCCGTGTGGAAAATGCCGAATCCCGCCACCGCCGATCCCGCCGCGAAGCCGCAGATCAGCCAGCCTAGCAGGCGGCGCTTGATCGATCTCATTGCGCCCTCTTGAGCCGATAGCCCACGCCGCGCACCGTCACGATCTGTTCGGCGCCGATCTTGCGGCGCAGGCTGTGCACATGCACTTCGATGGTGTTGCTGCCCACTTCCTCGCCCCAGCCGTACAGCCGTTCTTCGAGTTCGGCCTTGGTGAACACGCGCGCGGGTTCTTCGATCAGCACGTGCAACAGCGCGAATTCGCGCGGCACCAGCGCAATCGGCACGCCGTCCATGGTGACTTCGTGCGCGGCCGGGTCGAGCGTGAGATTGCCATGCGCATAGACCGGTTGCTTGCGGCCCGTGCGTCTGCGCAGCAGGGCGCGCGCACGGGCGGCCAGTTCGTCGAGATCGAAGGGCTTGACGAGGTAGTCGTCCGCGCCCGCGTCGAGTCCGCTCACGCGGTCGGTCACGCTGTCGCGCGCGGTGAGGATCAGGATCGGCGCTTCGCCGCCGCGCCGCCGGTAGGCGGACAGCACGGACACGCCGTCCTTTTTCGGCAGGCCCAGATCGAGCAGCACGAGGTCGTACACGTCGTTGGCGAGCGAGAGTTCGGCCTCGCGTCCGTCTTTTGCCCAGTCGACCGCATAGCCTTCGCGGCGCAGCCCGTCGAGCACGGGCTCGGCAATCATCTCGTCGTCTTCCACCAGCAGGAGGCGCATCGTGGTGCTCCAGTTCGCATCATTGGGCGCGACGTCGCTCGATCCACGCTGTGAATCGCCTTGCGCCGCGCGCGGTGTTTCGTTGGGTGATTGTCGCTCATTCGTGGCCATGGCTGCGCCCTCCGGTGCCGGTTCCGGTTCCGGTCCCGGTTCCGGCTTTCGCGCCCAGCAGCACCCGCAGCAAGGCGGGCAGCACCAGCAGCACGAGCGGCATCTGGACGATCAGCCCGGAAATGATCGCCACCGCCAGCGGCTGCTGCATCGCCGATCCTTGTCCCAGCGCGAAGGCCAGCGGCAGCAGCGCGAGGATCGCGGCGATGGTGGTCATCGCGATCGGGCGCAGACGGTTGCGGCCGGCGGCCTGTAGCGCTTCGTGCAGCGGCAGGCCGTCGTCGCGCACCAGTCCCTGGAATTCGGACACGTAGAAAATAGCCACTTCCGTGACGATGCCGATAATCATCGTCATGCCCATCATCGCGGAGATATTCAGCTCGATCCCCGTCATCCACAGGCCGATAAAGACCGCGCCGGTGGCGCACAGCGGCATCGCCATGACGGCCAGCGCCACGCGAAAGCGTTCATAGAGGAACAGCAGCAGGCCGAACACCAGCGCTACCGCTGCGCCGAACACCGCCATGAGCCCCTTGAACGCAATCTGTTGCTGCTGATAGAGGCCGCCCAGTTCGTAGTACACGCCGGCAGGCAGGAGGCTCGGGTCGGCGAGCGCGTGCTGCACATCGGCGATGGTCGAACCCAGGTCACGCCCGTCGATGCGCGCCGTCACCGCCACCATGCGCTTGAGATTGTCTCGGCTGATTTCGGGCTGACCGCTCACGGTCGTGCGATCGGCCACGCGCGCGAGCGCGAAAATGTGCCCATCGGGCGCGCGGATCGGCAACTGGCCCAGCGCGGTATCGGTCATATGCAGCGCGCCCTGAGCCCGCACGCGCACGCCGATGCTCTTCGGTCCGCTCTGGTACTGCGTGGCGACATTGCCGTCGAGCAGATCGCTCACCTGCTGGGCGATGGCCTGCGGATCCACGCCCTCGGCCGCGGCGGCGTCGGGGCGGATATGCAGATCGATGGCGTCGCCGGCCGGATTGATGCCGTCGTTCACGTCGACGATGCCCGCGATCTTGCCGATGCGCGCCGCCACGCGCTGCGCCGTGTCGTCGAGCTGCTGGGTATCGTCGGAATAGATCTTGATCTGCACCGGCTGCGGCACGGCGGTGAGGTCGCCGATCAGGTCTTCCATCAGCTGCGCGAGCTCGATGCTCACGCCCGGCACCTGGCTATCGATCTTCGAGCGGATCTCTTCCATCACCGTGTCGATCGGCTCGCGTGAACCCGATTTCAGGCGCACGAAAAAGTCGCCCTTGTTCGGCTCGTTGAGGTCGCCGCCGAGACCCGCACCGGTGCGGCGCGAATAGGTGGCGACGTTCGGATTGGCGCGGATGATGGCCTCCACCTGCTGCATGAGGCGATCGGTTTCCGTGATCGAAGTGCCCGGCCGCGTGTGGTAGTCGAGCACGAAGCCGCCTTCGTCCATCGACGGCATGAAGCCGCTGCCCACGCGCGTGAAGGCGAACGCGGCAGCCAGCAGCAGCGGCACGAGCAGCGCCAGCGCCCACACGGGACGCGCGCTCACGCGAGCAACCAGTTTTGCGTAGCCGCGATTGAGCCAGGCGGCAAAACGCGTTTCCTGGTGCTCTTCGGCGTCTTGTGCGCTGAGCCAGCGATCGCACAGAATCGGAATCGCCAGCCAGGTGACGAGGAAGGAGATGAAGAGGGCGCTGGCCATCGTCACGGACAGCGCCTTGAAAAACGCGCCCGTCACGCCCGAGAGAAACGCAAGCGGAACGAAGATAATCAGCGTGGCCGCCGACGATCCCGCCAGCGGGCGCGTGAATTCGAGCGCCGCGCTCATCACGCGGCCATGGAAGGCGTGCGCGCCGGCCTCGCGCATCCGTCGCGCGATGTGCTCGATCATCACGATGGCGTCGTCGATCACCAGACCCACCGCCGCCGCCATGCCGCCGAGCGTCATGATGTTGAAGCCCATGCCAAACACGTCGAGTAGCAGAATCGTCGCGGCCATCACGATGGGCACGAGCGCCACGGCGATCAGCGTGATCTTGAGGTTGCGCAGGAACACGAAGAGCGTGAGCGCGGCCAGCACCACGCCGATCATGATGGCGTCGCGCACACTAGTTGCGGACGCAACCACAAGCTCGCTCTGGTCGTACCAGTTGGCCAGATGCACGCCGGGCGGCATCTGCCTGCCGAAGGCGGCGAGCCGTGCGCGAATCGCCTGTGCCATCGCCACGCTGTTCGCGCCGGGCTGCTGATAGACGTTGATCAGTACGGCATCCTGACCATCGGCGGTGACGCGAATCCATTGCGGGACCGTGCCTTGCGAGACCGCGGCGATCTCGCCCAGCCGCACCTGATTCGCGCCGCTCGTCGTGACGACCACGTTTTTCAGCGCATCGAGCCCGTTCACGGCGGTATTGGCCACGACTAGATAAAGCTTGTCGTGATCCTCGATGCGGCCTGTTGCCATCAGCACGTTGCCCGCGCCGATCGCGCGCGAGACGTCCGCCACCGAGAGTTTGTACGCCGCGAGCCGCGCGGGATCGACCGCCACTTCCAGTTCGTCGCGTGCGCCGCCCGTGACGTCCACACGCGCCACGCCCTCGACCGAGGAAATCAGGGGGCGTAACTGGAACTGCGCGAGATCGTAAAGCTGCGCGAGCGAGCGCTGCGAGGACGTAAGGCTGTAGGCGATCACCGGAAACACGGTGGGGTCCATGCGGCGCACCTGCATGGAGGTGCCGGGCGGCAAGGTCGCCATGATTTCGGCGATGGCCGATTGCGCCTGCAGCGTCGCCTGGGCCATGTCGGTACCCCAGTCGAAATTCAGCGAGATTTCCGCCGCGCCCCGGCTGGTGCGCGATTCCACGTCGCGCACATTGGGTACACGGCGCAGCGCTTCCTCCACGGGCACGGTGACGAGCGTGGCCATCTGCTCGGCGGGGCGGTCGCCCGCATCGAGCGAAACCACGGCGCGTGGGAACGAAACGTTCGGAAAGAGCGAGATCGGCAGTTTCAGGGCGGTGAGCGCGCCCGCGACAGCGGCCAGCGCGATTACGAACAGCAGCGAGCGCCGACGGCGCTGCATCCATTGGCCAAAGGTCATCGCGCGCCGCCTGGCTTGGCCTGCGCGGCATTCGCCACGCGCACCGTCATGCCGTCTTCGAGTTCGTAGTTCCCGCTCACGACGAGCGGTCGTGCCGCATCGAGCGCGCCGTCCACGCCATAGATATCGCCGTGCTCGACTTTCACGGTCACCGCCACGCGATGCGCCTTATTGCCTGGGACAACCTGGTAAACATATTGGCCACGCGAGTCCTGGAGTACGGCGGCGCGCGGCAGGCTCCACCAGTCGCCGGGCTGCGCATCGATATCGGCGCGCACGCGCGTGCCGGGCAGGAACGCCGTGCCAGCGAGCGGCACGCTCGCCCCCACATCGACGAGCTGGCTTTGCGCATCGACCGATGCGCCCACCATCGCGATCTGGCCCGGCGCCTGCAGCGCGGGTTGCGAGGCGGCCAGCGCGTGCAGCACGATGCGGTCGCCCGGATGGATCAGCGCGGCGTCGGCGGCTTCGACGCCTAGCGAGACATTCGGCGTTTTGGCGTCGCCTGCATTCGCGCCGACCAGTTGCGCCAGCGCGGCGCCGGCCTGCACCTGATCGCCGGGCGCGGCGCTCACCTGCGCGACTGCGCCGGCGGCCGGCGCCGTGATCGTCTTCGCGCCCGCAGCGATGCCCGAAGCGTTTTGCGCGGCGATCGCCTGCATGGCGTCGTCGAGCGCCTTTTGCGCGGCGGCGAGTTGCGACTGGGTGGCGAGGTTGTCGCGATAGAGCGCCTGGGTGCGGGCGAGTTCGCCGCGCGCGAGCGTCGCTGCGCTTTGCGCCTGGGTGAGCGCAATCACGGCGGCCGGATCAGCCTGGACCACGAATAGCGGCGCGCCGCGGCCGACGCGCTGACCCGGCTGCACCAGCACGCGCGTCACACGCGCGACGTAGGGCAGGCTCACGGTGGCGGCGTTCGCGCCCGCGGCGGCGACCACGCCATAAGCCACGATGCGCTGCGAGACGTTTTCGCGGACCACCCTGGCGGTTTGCACGGCAACGGTTGGTGCGGAGTCTGCGCTGTCGCCCGTTGCGGAGGCATCCGCATGCGCCGCGTGGGCGACAAGGAACGCGCCGCCCGCAGCGAGCGCGCCAGCGGCGCACAGGGCGTACGCAGCGGCACGCATGGGGATTTTGCGGTTGAACATGAGTTTCGGCTTATGTGTCGGCTTTCTGGATCGGTGCCTGTATCAGCGGGAGGCGGCGTCCCGTGTGCTGTCGTTCGCCGCGCCGTAGGGCGGGGGAATCGCGCCACCCAGCAGCGCTTCGAGTGCGATGCGTTGCTCCGCGAGCGCCTCGCGCGCGGCGGCGGTGTCGACGCGGCGTGCAAGCGCTGCGCTTTGCGCATCGACGTACTGGCCAATCGTGATGTCGTGCGCCGCGTAAGCGTCGCGCGCACGCGCTGCCGCGAAGTCGAGTTCGGGCAGCGCGGCTTCGTCCTCGTTGAGTTGCTGCGAGGCTAGCGCGCCGTCGGCCTGCAAATGCGCGATATCGGCGCGGGCGGCGTTCAGACGGCTCTGGTACTCGTCGGCAAGACGCTCGCGCGTGGCCTGCTCGATGGCGATGTTGCCGCGATTGCGGTTGAACACCGGCAGCGTGAGGTTGATGGCGAAGCCGCTCGTATAGATCTCCGAGGTATCGCGTTGACGCGTGAAGCCCACGGACAGGCTCGGGAACTGGTTGAGAATGGCGGCGCGATATTTCTGTTCCTGCGCTTCGTAGCCTGCCTGTAGCGCGATCAGATCGGGGCGGCGCTGCGCCAGCGCGGCGAGCGCCGCGTTGAGCGCGCCTGCATCGACGGGTTGGACTTGCGCCTCGCCCGCCAACGGCAGATCGACATCGGGCGCGAGACCAAGCAGCGCGTTCAGGTCGTGGTGCGCTTGTTCGTGCGCGCGCTGCATATCGACATATTGCTTGCGCGCGTCCTGCGACGCCGTGAGCGCGGCGGTCGCCGTGTCGCCGGTGACGTTGTGCTCGCGTGCCGCATGCGCGATTCGCATGTAGCGCTGTTGCGACAGGGCGGCCTGTTGGGCGAGCAGCGGCAACGCCTCGCCCTGGAAGCGCATCTTGACGAACAACTGGCGCGCCTGCGCAACGATCTGCCATTCCTGCCATAGCAGGCCCAGATCCGTTTTACGCACGGTGGCATCGGCTGAGCGTTTATTGGCGCCACGCGTGACGATTGCCATCACGTCCATGCTCAAGCCGTAGCTGAACGCGCGAGACAGCCCCGCAGCGCCCGGATAGTCGCTCGATATGCCGACCTGCGGATCGGGTACCAGTCCTGCGGAAAAGGCCTGCGCCTGTGCGATGTGCAGATCGTCGCGGGCGAGTCGCAGATCGGGGTTGTTCGCGACCGCCAGCATCGCCACTTCGTCGATATCAAAACCATCGGACGGATCGAAGCGATGCGCCGCGAGCACAGGCAAGGGCATGGTCGCCGGATCGATCTGCACGCGCTGAAGCGTCTCCTGCGTGAGCAACGAATCGTTCGACGGCAAGGGCTTCGCGTGATAAACCGCGCAGCCGCCCAGAATGAGAGCGGCGAGCGGCAAGGCGCGACATGACACACGGAAAGACAGGCAGGACAACGGACGTTCCTCGACGAATGCAGGGCTGCTACGGCAGCATTGCGAGGCATTCTGCTGGGTAAACGCTTATGTGCTGCTTAAGGGATCAAACAGCCAGTTGATAGTAATTCGTATGGCAATTGTAATAATTCCAGATTGCCGATTTTCGATAACACGTCGATTTATGACTCTCTAGCATGGTTTTCATCCCCGCCTGGGCTGTCCGAGGTCGCATCCGTCGACTCACCGCCACGCCCGCGCGGGCTTTCATCGAGGAGAAAACACCATGCACGCAGAGTCAAAAGGCCAGTCCGCGCCCGCGCTTCAGCAGACGCTCGGCACGTGGCAACTGTGGGGCATCGCCGTCGGGCTTGTGATTTCCGGCGAATATTTCGGCTGGAGCTACGGCTGGGCGAGCGCCGGCACCCTAGGCTTCGTCGTCACGGCCCTGTTCGTGGCGGCCATGTACACCACCTTTATTTTCAGCTTCACCGAACTCACCACTTCGATCCCGCACGCGGGCGGACCGTTTGCCTATGCGCGCCGCGCCTTCGGCCCCGCAGGCGGCTTTCTGGCGGGCGCGGCCACGCTGGTGGAATTCGTGTTCGCGCCGCCGGCCATCGCGCTGGCTATCGGCGCGTATCTGCACGTGCAATTTCCGGGACTTGAGCCGAAGCACGCAGCGATGGGCGCGTACCTCGTGTTCATGGCGCTCAATATCGTCGGCGTGCAGATCGCCGCGACGTTCGAACTGGTGGTGACGCTGCTGGCCATCTTCGAACTGCTCGTGTTCATGGGCGTGGTGTCGCCGGGCTTCTCATGGGACCACTTCTCCAAAGGCGGCTGGTCGGGCGTCGATCACTTTTCGATGGGCGCCTTCCACGGCATGTTCGCTGCAATTCCGTTCGCGATCTGGTTCTTCCTCGCCATCGAAGGCGTGGCCATGGCCGCCGAGGAAGCGAAGAACCCCAAGCGTTCGATTCCGATCGCCTATGTTGCCGGCATCCTGACGCTGGTGGCGCTCGCCGTGGGCGTGATGGTGTTCGCAGGCGGCGCGGGCGACTGGACCAAACTCGCCAATATCAACGACCCGCTGCCACAAGCCATGAAATACATCGTTGGCGAGCATAGCGGCTGGATGCATATGCTCGTCTGGCTCGGCCTGTTCGGTCTGGTTGCGTCGTTCCACGGCATCATCCTGGGCTACTCGCGCCAGATCTTCGCGCTGGCTCGCGAAGGCTACCTGCCTGCGTGGCTCGCCAAGGTGCATCCGCGCTTCAAGACGCCTTATCGCGCGATTATCGCGGGCGGCGTGATCGGCATCGCGGCCATCTATAGCGACGAGTTGATCCAGTTCGGCGGCCAGACGCTCACGGCCAATATCGTCACGATGTCGGTGTTTGGCGCGATCGTCATGTATATCGTCAGCATGGCCGCGCTGTTCAAGCTGCGCCGCGCGCAACCGCGTCTGGCCCGGCCGTTCCGCGCGCCGCTCTACCCGTTCTTCCCGGCCTTCGCGCTGCTTGCCGCGCTGGTTTGCCTTGGCACGATGGTGTATTTCAATGCGCTGGTCGCGGTGATCTTCGTGGGTTTTCTCGCGCTCGGCTATGCTTATTTCCTCGCGACCCGTGCCCAGCGCGAAGCCGCTTCCCAGGTCATTCAAGCCGCAGACCCGCTGGAAACGTCCGGCGCGCTGCTGGAGGAATGAGCGCACAATGATTCTCCGCACCATGCCTGAGCGCAGGAGTTGAACCGATGGCCTATACGGAGACGATCGGTCCGCGTACCTACCGTTTCGCGGACCTGAAAAGCCTGCTGGCGAAGGCGAGTCCGCTGCGCAGCGGCGACCAGCTCGCCGGCGTGGCGGCGGCCAGCGAGGAAGAGCGCGTCGCCGCGAAAATGGCGCTGGCCGAGGTGCCGCTCAAGACCTTCCTGAACGAAGCGTTGATCCCCTACGAGAGTGACGAAGTCACGCGCCTGATCGTCGATACGCACGACGCGCAGGCGTTCGCGATGGTCTCCCATCTCACGGTGGGCGACTTCCGTAACTGGCTGCTCTCGCCCGCGGCGGATAGCGCCGCGCTTGAGCGCGTAGGGCGCGGCCTCACGCCGGAGATGGTCGCGGCCGTCTCCAAGCTCATGCGCAACCAGGACCTGATCGCGGTGGCGCGCAAGCGTCCCGTGATCACGCGTTTTCGCAACACCGTGGGGCTGCCGGGTCGCATGTCGGTGCGCCTGCAGCCGAATCATCCCACCGACGACGTAAAAGGCATTGCCGCTTCCATGCTCGACGGCCTCATGTACGGCTGCGGCGATGCGATGATCGGCATCAATCCCGCCACCGATAGCCTCGCGGCCATCGTCAAGCTGCTCGCGATGATCGACGGCTTTCGCGAGCGCTATCGCGTGCCCACGCAATCATGCGTGCTCACGCACGTCACCAACACCATCGCGGCCATCGAAAAGGGCGCCCCCGTCGATCTGGTGTTCCAGTCGATCGCGGGCACGGAAAAGGCCAACGCGAGCTTCGGCATTTCGCTCGCGCTGCTGGGCGAGGCGCGCGAAGCGGCGCTGTCGCTCAAACGCGGCACCGTCGGCAATAACCTCATGTATTTCGAAACGGGGCAGGGCAGCGCGCTGTCCGCGAACGCGCATTACGGCGTCGATCAGCAGACCTGCGAAGTGCGCGCCTACGCAGTCGCGCGCCATTTCGATCCGTTTCTCGTCAATACGGTGGTGGGTTTCATCGGCCCGGAATATCTCTACGATGGCAAGCAGATCATCCGTGCAGGGCTGGAAGACCATTTCTGCGGCAAGTTGTTAGGGGTGCCGATGGGTTGCGATATCTGCTACACCAATCACGCCGAAGCCGATTCCGACGATATGGATACGTTGCTCACCCTGCTGGGCACGGCGGGCATCAACTTCATCATGGGGATTCCCGGCGCGGACGACGTGATGCTCAACTACCAGAGCACGTCGTTCCATGACGCGCTCTATGTGCGCGAGGTGCTGGGCCTGCGCCGCGCGCCTGAATTCGAGGAATGGCTGGAAACCATGGAAATCGCCGATGCGAAGGGCGTGCTGCTGCCCACCTCGGCGCGCGTGCCGCTGCTCGCTGGCGCGAACGAGTGGATGGGGATCGAGGGCAGCGGCGTGGGCGCAGGCCAGGAGGCGAGCGCATGAGCGATGCCGTCGAAAAGAATCCTTGGGCGGGGCTGAAGGCATTCACGCACGCGCGCATTGCGCTGGGCCGCGCGGGCAATGGCCTGCCGACCGCGCCGCTGCTGGCGTTCAATCTCTCGCACGCGCAGGCGCGCGACGCGGTGCATCAGCCGCTCGATGCAGAAACGTTGCGCTCGCAACTTGAAGGGCAAGGCTTCGCGACGCTAGGCGTGGCTAGCGCAGCGGCTGACCGGCAGCATTATTTGCGTCGGCCGGACCTCGGGCGCAGGCTAAGCGACGAAAGCCGTGAGGCGCTTGCCCAGTTGCGCGCCAACGCCGAGGCCGACGCCGCCTATATCGCGCCGGATGTGGTGTTCGTGGTCGGCGACGGGCTTTCGGCTTTTGCGGCGGCGAAACAGGCCTTGCCGCTGCTGCAGGCAGTGCGCAGGCGTCTGGATGACGACGCCGCCACGAATTCCTGGCGCATCGGCCCCGTGGTGGTGGCGCGCCAGGCGCGCGTGGCGCTGGGCGATGAAATCGGCGAATTGCTGGGCGCGAAGCTCGTCGCCATGCTGATAGGCGAGCGTCCCGGATTGAGTTCGCCCGACAGTCTGGGCGTCTATCTCACATGGGCGCCGAAGGTGGGTTGCCACGACGCGCAGCGCAACTGCATTTCGAATGTGCGGCCCGAAGGCCTGCCCTACGAAGCGGCGGCGCACAAGCTGCATTACCTGCTCACGCAGGCGCGGCGGTTGCAGTTGACGGGCGTGGGCCTGAAAGACGATAGCGATGCGACCTTGCCGCAAGAGCCGGTTGTGGCGCGCGTTGAAACGGCGTAAGTGAGCGCGCGGCATTGCGCACGCACATTTTTGGTGCGTGAGTCACGGCGCATTGCGCAACGATGCGCCGATTTTGAACATCGATAAACCGCGCCAGGCTTGCCGCGGTGTTCCGCGAAGGCGCATCTTCGACCCATCCGTGTCACAAGCAGGACGCACCTATCCCGCGGCATTGGCCCGCCCATCCCTGGCGCGAATTTTGCATCGAAGCCTGATCGTTTCGATCAATCTCATGCGCAAGGAGTCACCTATGAATCAAGCGGGCACGCGCATCGAACAGACCGCGGAAGACACCCGCCTCAACGCCCAGGGCGCACAGGTGCCGGCCGGGCGCGCGATCGTGAGCGTCGCTCATGACGCCGACGAGCAGGCGCGCAATCTGGTCGGCTGGCGGCAGACCTACGACCAGCTCGCGGCGGGCCGCTTCGTCGGCACGCTCACGGAGATTCCGCTCGATACCATGAAGATTTTCTGCGAGACCACCAGCCACACGCTGCGTCAGGCGTGCGAGGTGCGTGGCGACGCGTACTGGTTCGGCATTCCGGCGGCGCCGGACGCGCAGGCGCGTATCGATTCGCAACCCTTCGGCGAGCATGCGATTGCCGTGCGGCCCGGCAATGTCGAATTCGAACTGCTCACGCCCGCGCAGTTTTCGATCTACGGCGTGGTCGTGCGCGGCGACGTGCTGCGCCGCTATGCTGAAACCGTCGAACGCGTGCCGCTGGACGCGCGCCTGCCTGCCGCGCCGACGGTGCGCGCGGGCGCGGCGCGCCTTGCGCAGCTTTGTGGATTGCTCGCGCAACGCCTGGGCAACACGGACGATGGCGAAGAAAGCGACGGCGTGCTTTCCGATATCGAACGCGACGACGTTCAGGCAGAACTGCTGGCGGCGCTCTTCGATGCCTGCACGGCGCACAACGACGAGCCAGGCGACACGCCAGCCGACGCGCCGTCGCGCCGCCGCTGGATCGTCGCGCAGGCGCGCGATTACGTGCTTGCGCATCGCTCGCGTCCGGTCGGTGTGCCCGAACTCTGCGAGCAACTGCACGTGAGCCGTCGCACCTTGCAATACTGCTTCCAGGATGTGCTGGGCATGGCCCCGGCCACCTATCTGCGCGCGCTGCGCCTGAATGGCGCGCGCCGCGATCTGTGCGGGCGCGCCGCTGGCTCCGTGCAGGACGTGGCGGCGGCCTGGGGCTTCTGGCATCTGAGCCAGTTCGCGACGGATTATCGGCGCATGTTCGGCATGCGGCCTTCGGAAGCGCTGCGCGCGGCGTAATTCCACGCGTCGCGCCGGAGAATCATCCGGACACCTGATGATTGGCGGGGCGGGCGATGAACTTGCCCGGGCTTGTGCCCGTGAGACGCCGGAACATCGCAATGAACGCCGATGAAGTGGCATAGCCCAGATCGAGCGCCACCGACTCCACGCTGCGCCCCGCCTGCAGCAGCGGCAGCGCGCTCACCAGCCGCAGACGCGCGCGCCATTCGGTCAGCGACATACCCAGCTCGCGCTGAGCGTGGCGCATCAGCGTGCGCTCGCTCATGTGAAACGCGGCGGCCAGTTCGGCGAGCGGGCGGTTATCGGCGGGATTGTCGTGGAAGACCTTGAGCACCGCGTCCAGCTCCGGATCGTTGCCTTGGGGCAAATAACTGCCCGTGGTCGCGCAGGTGCCGAGCTGATCGACGAGCACGCGCAGCAGGCGCGCGCGCGTGGGCGATTCGAGGCCGTCCTCGCCTTCGGGCGGCAGCGAGCGCAGATGTTCGAGCATCGCGCGCACGAGCGGCGACACCATCACCGCGCAGGTCTGGGCGGGCAGCGCGGCGCATAGTTCGCGCTTGATATAGACCGAGCAATGCACCGTTTCCGCGTGATTGAAGCCCACGTGTTCGGTGCCGGGCGCGATCCACAAGGCCATATGCGGCGGCGCGAGAAAGTAGTCGTCGCGCGTGGTGAGTTCGGTGATGCCGCTGAACGAATAGACGAACTCGCCCCACGGGTGGCACATCGAAGGATAGGTCGCGTGCGAAGGCATGTGCTCGGTGCGGAAGTACACAGGCACCGGCAGCGTATCGATAAAAGGCGGCTGGCGCAGGTGTGGCGCGTGGCGCGGCGCACTGGATTTTGCGTTTTTGCGTGGCTTGGGCATGGCTTGGCGTCAGGTGGATTGCGTTCGATCTGCGCTTCGACTTGAGCCACCACTTGAGCCACCACTTGAGCCAAGATTGACGCTGTCATGAGCGAACTCGACAAAGCGCAGCGCGCAACGCGAGGCATCGTCCGCGCGCCACAGCAGCGTCTGTTCGAGTGGCGCCTCGTTCGCAAGCGGCACGTAACGCACGCCGGGCATCTGCAACGCCGCCACGGAAGCGGGCACGATCGCGACGCCGCGCTCGGCGGCGACCAGCGCCACGAGCGTCGCGACCTGCGTGGCGGTTGGCCCCAGCCGTGGCGTGAAGCCGGTTTTCGTGCAAAGGCGATAGAGCGCCGCATTGAGCGCGGCGCCTTGCCCCGGCGGATAGCTGATAAAGGCCTCGTGCGCGAGCGCCGCAAAGTCGATCGCATCGTGCGCGGCATGGTCGCTGCCAGACGGCACGGCGGCCACCAGCGCTTCGCGCGCCAGCACGCGCTGCGCGATCTCCGGCGGCACGGCTTGCGGCGCGGCCCAGCCGAAGGCAATGTCGAGCACGCCTGCCGCGATCTGCCGATGATGATCGACGCTCGCCACTTCGCGAAAACTCAATTCCACCTCGGGCGCCGCGCGGCCGAATTCACGCACGATCTCGCTGAACGCGCGCGACATCGGAATGGAACTCGTATAGCCGATCGCCAGACGTCCCGATGCGCCGCTCGCAAGCCGCTGCGCCGAAGTCTGCGCGCTGGCGGCGGCATCCAGCACCCGCCGCGCGTGATCGAGAAACTGCGCGCCTTCCGGCGTCAGCGTGACATTGCGCGTCGAGCGTTCGAACAGGCGGAGGCCCAGTTCCGTTTCGAGCGCGGAAATCTGGCGCGTAAGCGGCGGCTGGGCCATATGCAGACGATCGGCGGCGCGGCCGAAGTGCAGTTCGTCGGCGACGGTCACGAAGTAGCGCAGGCGGCGCAGATCGAGCATGCGAAGCGTTCCGGTATCAATCACGACAAAAACGGTATTGGCCTGCGACGCGCGGGCCCGGCAGACTGAATGGACGCCTATCGTCACGGAAACCATTCATGTCAGGCAAGCCCTTGCGCGCGGCATTCTTTCTTTGCGGCTGCGCGGCCTTCCTCAATCTCTACGCCACGCAGGGCATTTTGCGCGAGCTTGCACAGGCGTTTGGCGTGAGCGCCGAACGCGCCGGGCAGGGCGTGAGCGCAACCACGCTGGCGGTTGCCATTATCGCGCCATTCGTCGGCGCAATCGCGGCGCCTTTCGCTCGACGCACGGTGATCGCGGGGGCGGCGATGGCGTCCGCGCTGCCCGCGTGGTGGGCGGCCCATGCGGGCGGGTTCGCGACGTTTCTCGCCGCGCGCTTCGCCGTCGGAATGCTGATGCCGTTTATCTTCGCGATTGCGGTGTCATTTATCGGCGAGCTGTTTTCGCGCGAAGAGACGGCGCAAGTGAGCGCGCTGTTCGTCGCCGGCACCACGCTTGGCGGTTTCGCCGGGCGCTTCGTGACGAATGCGTGCGTGTCCGCGCTCGGCTGGCGGCATGCGCTGGATGTCGTGGCGATGTTGAGCCTGGTGTCAGGCGTGGCGATCTATGCATGGCTTCCCGATGTCAGGCGTGCAGGGCGCGAATCGCGTATCGGAGAACCGCCCGCGCCATCGCGTCTGCAATTGTTCACGCGGCCGCCGCTACTGGCGTCGTTCGGCTTTGGCGCGTGCGTGCTTGCTTCGCAGGTGGCCACCTTCACGTTTGCCGGACTGCGGCTCGCGCAGCCGCCTTATGGCTTTGGCGCCGCGCAGATCGGCGCGATTTACGCCGTGTTCCTGCTCGCAACGGTAGTGACGCCGCTTGCGGGACGCATCGCGCGTCATCGCTCGCCGCGCGATCTGGCGGTGTGGGCGGCCTGGCTTGCGCTGGCAGGCGCGCTGCTCACGCTCGCGCACGGTCTCGTGCCGATCCTGCTCGGCCTCGCGCTGGGATCGACCGCCGTTTTCGTCGAACAGGCGGCCGCCAATACGTTCATTTCGCAGAGCGCCGGCGCGGCGCGGCCCACCGCCATCGGCCTGTATCTGTCGTTCTATTACCTGGGCGGCAGCCTGGGCTCGGTGCTGCCCGTGGCCGCCTGGCGGCTGTGGGGCTGGAGCGGCTGCGTGGCCTTCGTGATCGGCGCGCAGGCGCTGGCGGGGCTGCTGGCGTGGCGGTTCTGGCGCCCACGCGCGCTGCATGGCGTGCCGGGTATCGAGGCGCGGGTGCCGCTGCGTTGACCTGCCGGCGCGCGCCGGCTCAGGCGTAGCGGGCGAGAAACATATCCGCCGCGGATTCGGCGATGCGCGCCTGTGCGGCTTCGTCCAGCGGCGCCTGGCCCATCGTCACCTGCGGCCAGAATGCGAAACCCTTCACCATGCCCTGCAACTCCTGCGCCGCGAACAGCGGATCGTCGATGCGCAGACGTCCGTCGGCGGCGGCGGCGCGAATCCACACCGTCACGTCTTCCTCGCGCTCGCCCAGGCGCGCGACCATGTCGCGAGCGCGCTCGGGCGAGTGGATGCCTGCCGCGATCGCCACGCGCGCGAGCGCCAGAAACGACTCATCGGCCATCAGGCGCAATTTGCGCGCGAGCAGCGCAAGCAGTTGCGGGCGCAACGGTTCCGCAGCGCGGTAGGCGGGCGGCGCACCGGTCTGACTCGCATCCCAGAGGCGCATGAGGATCGCCGCGAACAGCGCCTCCTTGCCCGGAAAGTGGTTGTAGACCGTGCGCTTGGAGACGCTCGCGCGCGCGGCGATGCGGTCCATGCTGGTGGCGTCGTAACCGGCGGCGAGAAATTCCTCGATGGCCGCTTCCAGAATGGCGGCGCGTTTGCGGTCGGTCAGGCGTTGCGGGGTGGCGGTCGAATCCATGACGCGATTTTACTGGTTCGCCTCGCTGCCGAGCGATCCCGGCGCGGCGTTTCTCGCGCCGAAACCGGGCATTTCCGGCCAATTCATGCCAATTCCAGCGGATTGCGCACTTCATACCCATGTTGCATATAAGGGCTTGCCGTCGCCGGAGTCGCACAAAACAAACATACGCGGCTGTTTCTATCCGCACCTCAAGATAGCAACTAACTGCCTGATAAGACGGCGCTTTTCAGCCGCGTCCGCGGGGTTTCGGAGCAGGCTTTCAGCGAGTATTCATTACCCTGAGCCTGACCGTCTATTAAAAAGTAAATGCGAATTGTTTGCATTCAAGCTAAGGTCGAGCCCGCTTTCGGTTCGTAAGAAGCCGAAGCGCCTGGATTCTGACTACGGGGTAGATTCGATGCATCTCAAGCAAAGCCTGGTGCGGCGCGTGTTACCGGCGCTGATCGCCGAAGCCTGCGCGCTTTACGCCAGCAACGCACTGGCCGCCCAGGCGGCCCAGCCCGCCGCCACCGCAACGCTCGCGCAGAGCGCGGCGACCGGCGACGCCTCAAGCTCCACGGACACTCAAGGCGCGAGCGCCGCCAGGCCAATCCGCGCCGACGTCCTGCGCCGCGAGCAGGCTCTCGCGGTGCCCGTGAGCGATGTGGTGCGACTAGGCCGTTACGCGCATCTGGATGGCGCGGCCATGCCGTTTCCTGTCGACGTGCTGGTGCAGGACATGCTGGCGTTGGCGGGCGTCGCGCCGCTGGCGGATCGCGACATCACCACGCTTTCGGGCGGCGAATTCGCACGCGTGCAGTTCGCACGTGCGCTTGCGCAGTTATGGACGCTCGACGCCCATCAGATGCCGCCGCGCTATCTGTTGATGGACGAGCCCACGGCGGCGCTCGACCTCGTTCAGCAGCACCGGCTGTTCGCCACGGCGCGCAGGCTCACGCGCGCGTGGAATATCGGCGCGCTCGCTATCGCGCACGACTGCAATCTCGCCGCACGCCATGCGGACCGCCTCGTGCTGATCGCGAACGGCCGCTCCATCGCCGATGGAGCGCCGCGCGAAGTCATGCGCACCGATCTGCTTGAGCGTTGCTATGGCGCGCCAATGCAGATCGCCAGCCACGATCAGGACGCCGTGGCAAGTATTTTTCCTGCCTGATTTTTTGGGGGAAACGTTTGCGCGCCCGGGGACCGAGCGCGCTCCATACGATCTCCATCATTCCTCGATAGTTGCTGCATGGCGCTTGCCCAGAATACGCTTGGGCCGACCGCATGCTGCGCGTCGGGACGAGTAGTGCAGGACCGGCTTTACCTTCGCTATAGCAATGAAAACCATGCTTGCCATGCAGCGGCTGCTGCGCGAATCCATTCCGGGTTCGACCTTGAAGGCGCGCTTCAGTCGCGCCCGCGTCTGGCTCTATGCCGGCCTGAAACCCGCCGCGGGGCGCATCTGGATACGCGCACTCACCGATATTCCCTTGCTGGCCGCCGCCGCGCGCCGCGACCGGCGTTTCGCGGAGAAGCCCTTTCACCGCTTCGGCCGCGCCGGTCTCGACGCGCAAGCAAGAGCGACGCTGATCGCGGGACACTACGCGGCCATGTCGCGACTGCTTGGCGATAGCTGGCTGGAGAGGCTCTATGTGAGCGGCGAGCCCGTGGTGTTGGCATCGTGCGAACAGTTTGAGATTGTGGCGCGCGAAGTCACGCTTTGCAAACGCGAAGGATTACTGAGTATTTCAATGCGCGATGCGCAAACCGGTGTCGATCTCGCGTGGATAAGCGTTATCTTCGAGCAGGACACGCACCGGCGCACGGGCGTATTTATCGGCGGTCTGCAGGGACCGTCGGGCGAGCATCGGGATCGCGTGCGCGCGGTGACGCGGGCCTGCGATGGCCTGCGCCCGAAGGCGGCGGTGATCGAAGCGCTTTGCGCGATGGGCCGCGAATTGGGCCTCGCGCGCATCGTGGCGGTGGCGCGTGCGTCGCACATCTCCAGCGCGAGCGACGCACAGTTTCGCTCCGACTACGACACGTTCTGGCTCGAACTGGGCGGTGTGCCCATCGAAAGTGGCTATGCCTTGCCGTTGAGCTTGCCGCATCGCGCGATCGAAGACGTGCCGTCGAACAAGCGTTCGGCGTTCCGGCGTCGCCAGGCGCTGATCGCGAGTATGAGCGCACAGATTCAAGACCATCTCCGTGGAGCGAAGCGCGAGGGCGAGTTCGCCGAAATCAGCATTCCGACGCGTATTGCAAAGCCGCTCGGCCTCGCATGGGCGGGTGCTCAACTGGGCTTGAACACCCTCAGGAAGTAGACTGGCAACCCATATCTGGCAGGATCACTGACCGTTTCGGAACTTCCTGAATACACGATGCGGATTAGATCGCGCGTTTCGCGCTCCAGTCGATCGCCGCATCGAAGAGCTTCAGACCCGCCGCCGAGAGGTTCGCAAACGAATCGTTGTCCATGTAGAACATCGCGCGCCGCTCGGGCGCGAGCGCTTCGTAGTCCATCGTCGCGCCTTTCTCGTAGGTAAAGATCGCGGCCTTTTCAGGCTGGCCGTAAATGGTCGCGATGATCGATGCGCCAAGCCCGGGCTTGCCCCAGCTCATCGGCGCCTGTTTGCGAAAGACGTTGGCGACGCCGGCGGGCAGCCCCGCCGACGCAGGATGCGGCGCATTCACGAGCCACAGATAGCGCTCCTTTTCCACCTCGCCGAAATCGACGTCATGCCGTTTGCCGCTCATGGCGAGATCGTCGAGCAGATCGTTTTCCCATGTGAGCAACGGCACAGGAGCGTCGCGCCAACCGGGCGGCACGTCCTTGGCCGAGACGGTGGAAGAAATCACCACGAGCCTCGCACCCAACGCGGCGCGTGGATCGAAGTCTTGGTTCACGAGTTGCACCTCATAGCCGCGGCTTTGCAGATGCGCGGCGATCTGCCGGTCCACGGCGATATTGGGCCCGTCGAGTTGCACGACCATCAGGATCGCGCCTTTTTCTGGCGGGGTTTGTGCATGGCCGGCAGGCGCGACGCAGGCGGCAGCGAGAGCCGCAAGTGAGAGCAGCGCGCGGCGTCGCGCAGGACGCGGAGCAAATCGGAAAGCCATGATGATCAGAATTCGAAAGTGGAAAGCAGCGAGACCTGGCGCGCGTCGCCCACGGCGACGAAATAACGGTTCGCGCTGGACGGATAGTAGGTCTTGTTGACGAGGTTCTTGACGTTGAGCTGGAATGACACGCGATGGCCGCCCATTTTCGTGTCGTAGGTCGCGAAGGCGTCGGCCACGGTATAGGCGGGCAGCGTGAAGCTATTGGCCGAATCTCCGGGGCGCGAGCCGACGTAATGCGCGCCCGCGCCCACGCGCAACTGGTCGCCGCCAAACACGGTGCCGAAGTCGTACACGGCCGCGAGCGAGGCGGTATTCTGCGCGACGTTCCAAAGCCGGTTGCCCGCATAGACAGGGTCTTCGAGGGTCCTGGCGTCGATATATGCGTAGCTGGCGATCACGCTCCAGTGCTCGCCAATCTGTCCGGACACATCCAGTTCCACGCCGCGCGAGCGCGCCTTGCCCGAGGTGCGCCAGTCGGTCTGTTTGGTGGTGTCGTTGTACTGCGAGACCAGCACATTCGATTTGTCGATATTGAAGAGCGCGAGCGTGCCCGTGAGCCCTGCGGGCATGGCGACTTTCGCACCCAGTTCCCACGAAGTCGCTTCTTCCGGCTTCACCGACGAATCGACTACCACGCCCGTGCTGAGCGGCGCGATCGTCGAAGTCGGCTTGAGCGATTGCGTATAGCTGCCATAGAGCGAAACGGTTTCGCTTGCCTTATAGACAACGCCCGCGCGCGGCAGCCATTTGTTGCCGCTCAGATCGGTATTGGCCTTGAAAGGCCGTCCCTTGCCGGCGATCTGGTTGTAGGTCATGAAGCGCGCGCCGCCTACCAGAATCCACTTGTCGCTCAGATGGAGGCTGTCCTGGAAGTAGACGGACGCATCGTGCAGCGTATCGGTCTGATCGCTGTCGCTGGCCGAGACGGTGCTCGACGGGCTTTCGAGGCCATAGACCGGATGCAGATAATTGAAGCTGTATTGCGTGGCCTGGCGCAGCAGATCGGCACGATAGATGCGGCGGTATTCGTCGTCCACGCCCACCTGGAGATCGTTGCGCAAACCGGCCAGCGTGAAGTGGCCGTCCACATAGGCGGTCGCGTAACTGTCCGTGCTCACCGCGCCGTGCGTGGCGTCGTTGCTGCGCGAGAGCACGCCCGTGGTGCTGTTGACGCCTTGCACGCGCAACTGGTTGGCGTCGTAGGTCTCGCGGTTATAGCTGTAGCCAAAGTGCGCCTTCCAGTCCGCGTTGATCTGATGATCCACGAGCAACTGTGCGAGATGGGACTCGCCGGTCATGTTGTTGAACGGCTCGTCGATACGTTCGCGCGCGGGAATCGCCAGCGGTTGATTGGTCTTGGGATCGAGCGCGGTGCCGCGATCGAAGGGATACAGAAACTTGCGGTATTGATACGACAGCACCACCTGGGTATCGCTGCCGTAGTACGCGAGCGAAGGCGCCACCAGCGTTTCCCGATGCTCGCCGAAGTTGCGCCAGTATTGTTCGCTGACCTGATCGAGTACGAGCCGGTAGGCCAGACCGGTATCGCCGATCGGACCGGTGGTGTCGAGCGTCGCGCCGCCGCCATTGCGGCCGTGCCCATAGGTCGAACCGAGCACGGAGATCGCGTGATACGGCGTCAGCAAGGGCTGCTTGCTGACCACGTTTACCACGCCGCCCGGGTCCATGATGCCGTAGAGCAGCGAAGTGGGGCCCTTGAGCACTTCGACGCTGTCGACGGCGTCGTTGAGCGCGCGGCCCTGCACCAGCGGCATGCCGTTTTCCATGATCGAGCCATCGCGATTGCCGCCGAAGCCGCGCTTGAGCAGCGTGTCCTGCGTGCCCGCGAGCGTGTTGCCCTGCACGATGCCGCTCACATTGGCGAGCGCATCGTCCAGATTGCGCGGGCGCTGATCGTGCAGAACCTGCGCGGGCACCACGTTGACGGCCTGTGCCGTATCGAGCACGGGCGTGTCCGAGCGCGTGACGTTGGCTTCGGTGGGGGCGCGATAGCTGCCCGCCTTGATGGCGGCCGCCGCCACTTTCACGGTGGGCAGCACGGCGCTGTCCGGGAGCGCGGCGTTGCTGGCGTCTTGCGCGAGCGTGTAGCTGCCGTTCTCCTGTGCGCTGGCGCTAAGCCCCGTATTGCGCAGAATGCGCGCGAGGCCGTCGCTAACGCGGTAATCGCCGTGCAATCCCGCGCTCGCGCGATTCGCGGCCAGCGCGCCCGGATAGGCGATCATCACGCCGGCCTGCTGGCCGAACTGGTTGAGCACCGTTGCGAGCGGCCCCGCGGCAATCTCGTAGTGCTGCACGCTGGCGCTCGGCAGGGAAGCGACGGGCGGCGCCGCAACGGCGACCGGCTGGGCGCTGGCGGCAAACAGCGCGAGGACTGCCGCGCCGATCCAGTGATGGCGTCGGCGCGAGGCCTGAAGAAGTGATGACATGGAATCGAAGGCTGGAATGAGTCAGATAAAAGTGCTTTCATCTGGCTTGTCCCGCGAGAATCGAAAACAGCTCAGGTTTTCGAAAATTTTTTATGCCGATGATCGGGCGAGGCGCGAATCAGCTGCGTGCGGGGGTCACCGTGACCCAGTAGCGCGTCAGATAATCCACGCGCAATGGCAGTGCGCGCGAGAGCGTATCCAGCACGCGATCGGTATCGGCGAGCAGATAGGTGCCGGATACGCGCAGCAAAGCCGCACGCGGATCGCAGCGCAGGACGCCTTCGCGGTAGCGCGCAAGTTCGACCAGAAAATCGTCTAGACGCATATCGTTGGCAACGAGCATGCCCTGCGTCCAGGCCGCCGCTGCGTTCTCGATCGATTCGATTTCACTTGGCGCGCTGCGGGTGAAACGCGTGGATTCGCCCGCGTGCAGCGTGCGGGCGGCCAGCGGCGCATCGTCGGGGACGACGCGCACCGCACCCTCGAATACGGCAAGGCGCGTGTCGTCCTGCTGCTGGCGCACGGAAAAGCGCGTGCCGAGCGGCGTAGCCGTGCCCTGCGCGGTCTGCACGACGAAGGGGCGCAGGGTTGCGCCGCCGCTTCTGCGTCCTTTCGTGCTTCCTCTCGTGCTTCCTTTCGCGCTGCCATTCCCCTCGTCACGATGTCCAGTGACTACCATGATCTCGCCGCGCCTGAGCACGACGCGGCGCTCATGCGCCGTAAAACGCAGATCGACAGCCGACGATGTATTGAGCGTCAGCGCCGTGCCGTCTTCCAGCGTGTAGGTGCGGATTTCGCCGGTGGCGGTGTGCATATCGGCGGTCCAGCCCGGCCACGCGTAGCGATGCCGCGCGCTCCACGTCGCGCCGCCCACGAAGAAGAGCGCGGCCAGCGCCTTGACGGTCGAGCGCCGGCCTCGCGAAACGCCGCGCGTGAGCGCGGCGCGCGCCGCATGCGCCGATGCCCCCTGACCCAGCGACTGGAAGCGTTGCGAGACGGTCTGGATATGCTGCCAGGCGCGCTCATGATCAGCGTGTTCCGCGCGCCACGCATCGAGCGCCGCGCGCTGCGCCGGCGTGATCGCGCCGCTGCCCAGATCGAGCCACCACTCGATGGCGCGATGGGCGATTTCAGGCGCGATATCGCGCGGGGTGGCTGACATCGGCGTCTCGCTCACAGCGCGAAGAAGCACTGCGCCGCGGCTCTCACCAGATGGCGTTTGACGGTGGCCAGCGAGATGCCAAGCGTCGCCGCGATCTCGGTGTGCGTTGCGCCGTCGAGCTGCGCGAGCAGAAACGCACGCTTGACGATAACGGGCAGACCGTCGAGCAGGCGGTCGATTTCGCAGAGCGTTTCGAGCAGCACGGCCTGGTCTTCCGGCGAGGGCGCGAGCGCCTCGGGCATATAGGCCAGCGCTTCCAGATACGCACGCTCGACCTGCTCGCGCCGCCAGTGGTTGTAGAGCACGCGCTGGGCGACGGTGGTGAGCAGCGCACGCGGTTCGCGCGCTTCGACCGGCTCCTCGCGCGCGAGCAGACGCATGAAGGTGTCGTGCGCGAGATCGCTGGCGCGGTGCGCGCAGCCGAGCTTGCGACGCAGCCACCCATGCAGCCAGCCGTGATGCGCGCGGTAAAGCGCGTCGATCTCAAGTTGGGCGGAGGGCGGAAGGGCAGTCATGCGGCGTGACGCAAGGCGGTGTGCGGTCTGGGAGCGTTCAGGTTAGAGAATCGGGCGTTGGCTTACATCCAGGCAGCGTAGCTTACACGTTGATTTCGCATAAGTAAATGAGAATTGTTCGCGAATAGGGAGGGTTGGTGGTCCGCACTTTGCACCTTTCTGGTGAAACAGCGACGCCAGCTGACGCTGAAATATCAGCCTGATTACGATTTTGTCATCGTCCTGCGGTTTCAGAATCCCTTAAGTCAGCGACGCACACAATGCTCCTGACTTCGCGATTCTTCTGAAGTCGCGGCGCGCAAGGCCAATGTCCATCGGCGCGCAATTCAATGATTTTTTGCCTTATTCGAGGAGCATTACCATGAAAGCCAAACTGTTTGCTGCACTTATCGTAAGCACAACGATGTTTCCCGTGATCGCCTTTGCGCAGAACGAGCGTATCCAGAACATGCAGGTCAGCCCGCAGAGCGTGCAGGCGCAACAGAGCGGCACGCAGCAGCAGCCGAGCGTGGATACCCCGCGTGGCGTCGTCAAGACTTCGGCTTCCGGCACCAGCGGTTACGGCAACGCGACAGCCGGAAACTCGCAATCGGGCAGCGCCCCGGAAGACGCTCGCTTGAGCGCGCTCTACCTTCACCACTGAGCTGCGCTTACGCTGTGCGTGCGTTCCCACTGGGCCCCCGGATGTCGAAAATGTAATCCGCCGGTTATCCGTGCGTTATCCGGCGGCCCCTTGCTTGACGCGGGTTTGGGTAAAATCGACCCACCATGAAGGCGGGAGAATGCGTATGCGAGTCCTCGTGATCGAAGACGAGCCAAAGGCGGGGGCCTACGTCAAGAAAGGGCTTGAGGAATCGGGCTGCAGCGTCGATCTCGCGACCGACGGCGCGCAAGGGCTGCTGCTCGCGCAGGAAGAGGAGTACGACGTGATCGTGCTCGACGTCATGCTGCCGGTGCTCGACGGCTGGTCGGTGCTCAAGCGTCTGCGCGCCACGCGCGCGACTCCCGTGCTCTTTCTCACCGCGCGCGACGATGTCGCCGATCGCGTGCAAGGGCTCGAACTGGGCGGCGACGATTACCTGGTCAAACCGTTCGCCTTCGTCGAACTGCTCGCGCGCGTGCGCACGCTGGCGCGTCGCGGGCCGCCGCGCGAAGCGCAAACCATGCGTATCGCCGATCTCGAAATCGACGTGATCCGCCGCCGCGTCAAACGCGGCGCAACCCGCATCGACCTCACGCCGCGCGAATTCTCGCTGCTGCAACTGCTCGCGCGACGCCAGGGCGAAGTGCTCAGCCGTACGCAGATCGCTTCGTTCGTGTGGGACATGAATTTCGACAGCGACACCAATGTGGTCGAAGTCGCGATTCGCCGCCTGCGCGCGAAGATCGACGACGGCTATGAGAGCAGGCTGATTCACACGGTTCGCGGCGTGGGCTACGTGATGGAAGAAAAGGACCCGCCCTGATGGCGCGCCGCTCGCTCGCGCTGACGCTGGCGCTGCTGTTCAGCGCGACCACCTTCGCGGTGTTTGCCTGCGTGGGCTGGTATCTCTATGTAGCGCTCGCGCATCAGGTGCGCAAGCAGGACGATCAGGACATCGTGCTGGCGGCGCGTCACGTGCGCCGCCTGGCTGCCGAGCTGGGCTCCGCCCAGGACGCGCGCGATCATGCGCTGCGTCTGTCGAGCGCCGTGCTGGGCAATCAGGCGCTCGCCCTGCGCATTGTCGATGCACAGGGCCATCCTGTGGCGGCACACGACGAAGGCGCGACCTTCGACGAACCGCCGAGGCCGCTTGACGACGCCGTTACCGCCAACGATATCGATCTGTCCGCCGCGCGCGCCGGTGCGCTCGTGCTCGCGCCCGACGCGCGCATCGTCGATACGGCGATCCGCGAATGGCGCAGCGTCCAGGGCGTGCCGGTGCGCAGCATCGCCTTCGACGTCGCGCTGCGCAATGGCGAGACCGTGCGGGTGGGCATTGCGCGCGATCTGCGCGGCCCGCTGAGCCTGCTCGATTCGTATCGCGACACGCTCGGGCTGGCGGGCAGTATCGGCACGCTGGTGGTGCTGCTGGGCAGCTATGCGCTGGTGCGGCTCGCGCTGCGGCCGCTGCGGCAGATCGCCGATCAGTCGCGCGAAGTGACGGCATACCGGCTCGACCGGCCTATCCGCGTCAAACATATCCCCAGCGAATTGGCGACGCTGGTCGAATCGCTCAACGCGATGCTCGAACGTTTGCACGCCGGTTTCCAGCGTCTGAGCCAGTTCACCACCGATCTTGCGCACGACATGCGCACGCCCCTGAGCAATCTGCGCGGAGCGACCGAAATCGCGCTCGCGCGCCCGCGCTCGGACGATGAATATCAGGCCGTGCTGGCGTCCAATCTGGAGGAATGCGAACGATTGTCGCGCATGATCGAAAACGTGATCTTCCTCGCGCGCGCCGAGCATCCACGCTTCGAGATGCGGCGCCGCGCGTTTGATCTGCGCGACGAACTCGAACGCATCGCCGAATACTTCGAAGGTCTCGCCGACGAAGCGGGTCTTGCCATCAGCGTGCAGGGCAGCGCGTCATTGAGCGCCGATGTCGAACTGTTGCGCCGCGCGCTCAGCAATCTGCTGGCGAATGCGCTGCGTTATACGCCGCCAGGCGGGACGATCGTGCTGGCCGTGCAGGCGCATGAGGCGACGCTCGACATCATGGTCGAAAACCCCGGCACGCCGATTCCGCCCGAACACCTTGAGCGTATTTTCGAGCGCTTCTATCGCGCCGATCCCTCGCGCACGCGCGGGCCCGAATCGACGGGCGCGGGGGCCTCGGCGGGGCTGGGCCTTGCCATCGTGCGTACCGTGATGGAACTGCACGGCGGCAAGGTGCGGGCCGAAAGCGATGCGCGCAGCACGCGTTTCATTCTGAGCTTCCCGCGGGCCTAGCCCGCGTTGTTGTTCCAGGTGCCGCCCAGCGCCTCGATCAGCCTGACGCACGCGGTCATTCTGCGGCCCTCGATCACCACCGCGTCGCGCTGGTTCGTCAGTGCGATGGTCTGCGACGTCACGACGTCGAGATAGCTGAGCGCACCCGCATTGAAACGGTTCGTCGTGAGCTGCAAGGCCTGCTGCGCGGCCTGTGCGGCGCGCTGCTGCGTGGCGGATTCGTCGGCCAGCGCCTGCAGCGCGGACAGGTTGTCCTCCACCTGCTCGAACGCCGTGAGCACGGTCTGCCGGTAGTCGGCCACGGTGCCGTCGTAGTGCGCGCTGGCCGCATGCAGCGTTGCGCTGCGCTTGCCGCCATCGAAGATCGTGCCGACCAGTTGAGGCCCGAGCGACCAGAACAGGCTCGGCGCGCTCAGCCACGGCGCGAACATCGAGCTTTCCAGCCCGGCTGTCGCGCTGAGCACGAGATTGGGAAAGAAGGCCGCATGCGCCGCGCCGATCTGCGCGTTGGCAGCGGCCACGCGGCGCTCGGCGGCGGCGATATCGGGGCGACGCTCGATCAGTTGCGAGGGCAGGCCCGCAGGAATGGCCGGCAGCTTGAATCCAGCCTGCGCGGCCTGTGCATCGGGTACGGGCGGCAGCGAGAATATCGAGGCCGGCTCGCCGATCAGGGTGGCAATCGCATGTTGCAGTTGCGCGCGGCTTACGTCGATATCGCGTGCCTGGGTGCGAGTGCTCTCCAGTTGCGTCTGCGCCTGCGCCACCGCCGATGCATCGATCGCGCCATTGCGCAACTGATCCTGCACGATGGCGAGTGCGCGGGTGTAGACGCTTACGCTGTCGTCGAGCAACTGCTTTTGCGCGTCGAGCGAACGCAGATTGAAATAATCGACGGCAAGCTGAGCCGTCATCGCAAGACGCACGGCTTCGAGATCGGCGGCACTGGCCTGCGCAGTGGCGTTGGCGCTGGTCACTTCATCGCGGATACGGCCGAACACATCGGGCTCCCACGTCGCCGTCACGCCCATCGAATAGTCGGGAACGGTTTTGCCCGCGAGCGACGATCCCTGCTTGTTCGCCGAGGTGCGATAGCGGTCCTGAGCGACGCCCGCGGTGATGGTCGGCAGGAAGCCCGCGCGCTGATAGTCGGTGGTGGCGCGCGCTTCGGCGAGATTGGCGAGCGCCTTGCGCACGCTCTGGTTCGACACGTCGATGCGCGCTTCCAGTGTGTTCAGTTCCGTGTCGCCGAATACGGTCCACCAGGCGCCGCGCGGCGCGGCATCGGCGGGCGAGGCGACTTGCCACGCGGGGTTCGAAGCGTTCGAAGCATTCGAAGCATTCGAATCCGGCTGGCCAGCATAATGCGCGGGAATTTCAACCGTGGGCGCCTGATAAGGCGCGGTGGTCGAACAGGCCGCCAGCGCCGCGGCGACCGCGATCACACCCAGACGCAGAGGGAAACGTCGCGTGCTCATGATTGAGCCGCCTTTGCAGGCTGGGCGATGCTCACCGTTTCGCCGTTGCTGATGCTGTCGCCGGGATTGTCGATGACGCGATCGCTCATGGACAGGCCCGAGGTGACTTCCACGTGCGTGCCGAAGTCGCGGCCCAGATGCACGGGCTTGAGCAAGGTCCTGCCGGTCGCATCGACGGTTGCCACCGTTACCCCGTCGGGACGGAACAGCAGCGTGGTCACCGGCACGTCGAGCGCGGGCGTGGTGCTCTTGAGCGCGAGATGCGCCTGCACGTAGCCGCCGGGCAGCAGCGCGCCGTCCACATTGTCGACGTCGATTTCCACGCGCAAGGTGCGGCTGGTCGGATCGATCGCGCCCGCGCTGCGCGCCACGCGCGCGTTGAAGCGGCGGCCCGGATATTGTTGCGTCGTCAACCATGCCTCGGTGGCGGGTTTGACATCCGCCGCATCGTCTTGCGGCACATCGACGAATACGCGCAGGGTTTGCGTCTGGGAAAGATGGAACAACTCGTTGGCGGCGGACGGCGAACCGGGCGTGCCGCCCGCTGTCACGAGCGCGCCCACGTCCACGTCGCGTGCAGTGATGACGCCGTCGAATGGCGCGGTCACTTTTTCAAACGAGACCAGTTCGGCCAGCCGCGCGACATTGGCCTGCGCCGCGGCGAGCGCCGCCTGTCTGGTCTGCATGTCGCTGAGCTTCGCGTCGGCGTCCTGCTGCGCTACGGACTGACTCGCGAGCATCGTCTGCCAGCGTTGCGCTGTGGTTTTCGCGTAAGCGTAGGCGGCCTGCGCCGAGGCTTCGTCGGCGCGTGCGGCGCGCAACTGGGCGTCGAGATCGGGCGCGGCGATATCCGCGAGCACCTGGCCGGCCTTCACGTGCGTGCCGATATCGGTGTACCAGTGCGCGATATAGCCGCTTGTGCGCGCGAAGATCGCGGTGTCCGCGAAGGGCATCGCCGCGCCGGGCAGCACGAGATCCTGGCTCGCCGGCGCGGGTTGCGGGCTCACCACCGAAACCGTGAGCGTACTTTGCGAAGCGGTTTGCGCGGCGAGCGCGCGGCTGGCATGCAGGCGCGGCACCACACCGGCGGCGAGCAGCGCAAGCGCAAGCGCGGCCAGCACGAAAGCGGCCTTGCGGCGCGGCGCGGGTTGTTTGTCGAGGTCGGTCATGATCGGTAGATAAAAGGCGCGAAATCGGTGAGCGTTACTGTTCGGCGTCGGCGGGCTGGTCGAGGGCGGCGTTCTGCGCGGCTCGCTTCGTCTTGCGGCGCGCGAGCCAGCCATGCGCGATGGCGAACACCACCGGCACGAACATCAGCGTCGAAGCGGTGCCGCACGCGAGGCCGCCAATCACGGCGCGTCCAAGCGGCGCGTTCTGCTCGCCGCCGTCGCCCAGACCCAGCGCCATCGGCAGCATGCCGATCAACATCGCGAGCGCCGTCATCATGACGGGGCGAAAGCGCGTGAAGCCGGCCTGTTCTGCGGCCTCGAAGGGGGTTGCGCCTTGCGCAAGACGCTCGCGCGCGGCGGTGACGACCAGAATGCTGTTGGCAGTTGCAATGCCGATGCAAAGAATCGTGCCGGTCAGCGCGGGCACGCTGAGCGTGGTGTCGGTGGCGAACAGCATCCACGCGATGCCCGCAAGCGATGCGGGCAGACCGCTGAGAATCACGAGCGGATCGAGCCACGACTGGAAGTTCACCACCATCAGCAGATAGACCAGCCCAATGGCGAACGCGAGACCCATCAGGAGTCCGGAGAAAGCCTCGTGCATCGCCTGCACCTGGCCGCGGATCACGATCGACGAACCGGGCGGCAGCTTCGCTTTCTCGCTGTCCACAACCGTGGCGACGTCGCTTGCCACCGCGCCCAGGTCGCGCCCCTGCACCGCGCCAAAGATATCGAGCACCGGCTGCACGTTGTAGTGCGAGACCACGGCCTGCTGGGTGGCGCGCGAGAACGTGCCCAGCGAGCCGAGCAGATTCTGCACGGGCGCGCCGTCACCCGCGTTCTTCGCTGTATCCGCGCTCACCGCGCCGGAGCCGGTTAGCGGCAGATTCGCCAGCGCCTGCAGGGAATTCACGTCGTACTGCGGCATCATCACCATGAGCGGATAGCTCACGCCATTCTTCGGATCGAGCCAGAAGTTGGGTGTGGTCTGCGAACTGCCGGACAGCGCGATCAGCAGGTTCTGCGCGACGTCGCGTTGCAGCAGACCCGCCTGCATCGCCCTGGTGCGATCGACGTCGATATTGATCGCGGGCGCGTCGCCGGGCTGCTGGATGCGCGCGTCGACCAGACCGCGCACATGGCGCAGTTTCGCGAGCAGATCGTCGGCAATCACGCGGTTCGCGGCGAGCTTGTTGCCGACGATCTGGATATCGATCGGCGCGGGCAGGCCGAAGTTGAGGATCTGGCTGACGATATCGGCAGGCAGGAACGCGAACGTCACGCCCGGGAATGCCTTGGGCAACTGCGTGCGCAACTCGCTCACGTATTGAGCCGTCGGGCGATGGCCGGGCTTGAGCGAGACCATCACGTCGGCATCGCCCGCACCCACCGGGTCCGACGAATCGTAGGTGAGATTGATGCCGCTGACGGGCACGCCGATATTGTCGAGTATCGCGCCTTGCTCGCTGGCCGGAATGGTCTTGCGAATCGCCGCTTCGACCTGATCGGTGAGGCGCGCGGTCTGCTCGATGCGCGTGCCGGTGGGCGCACGCAGATGCAGACGGATTTCGCCGGTATCGACGCTCGGGAAGAAGTCGCGGCCCGTGAAAAACAGCAGCACGAGCGAGGCCGCGCAGCAGCCGAGAAACAGCGGTACGAAGCGGCGACGTCGCGCGATGGCGCTGGCGAGCGTCGCGCGATACATCAGGCGCAACGCTTCGAAACGCGCTTCGAAGGCGCTCTGCAATGCCTGCAGGCGGGCGATCAGCGCATTCGTGGGTCGCTTTGGGTTCGTGCGCGGCTTGAGCAGATAGAGCGCGAGCGTGGGCACCAGTGTGCGCGAGAAGAAGTACGACGCCGCCATCGCGAAGATCACGGCTTCGGCCAGCGGCACGAACAGGTAGTGCGCCACGCCGGTGAGCAGGAACATCGGCGCGAACACGATGCAGATCGACAGCGTCGAGACGAAAGTGGGCACGGCGATTTCGCCGGAACCGTTGAGAATCGCGTCGTAGAGCGGCTCGCCGTTTTCCAGATGATGGGTGATGTTCTCGATCGCGACCGTTGCGTCGTCAACCAGTATGCCGACCGCGAGCGCAAGGCCGCCCAGCGTCATGATATTGATGGTCTGACCGAGCGCGGAAAGCGCGAGGATCGACGTGAGCACGGCCAGCGGAATCGATACGGCAATGATTAGCGTCGCGCGCCAGCTACCCAGGAACAGCAGGATCATCAGCGCAGTGAGGCAGGCAGCGATCAGCGCCTCGCGCACCACGCCGCCAATCGCCGATTTCACGAACACGGACTGGTCGTCCAGCGGCGTGATCGTGAGCGCCCTGGGCAGCCCCGCCGCGATATGCGGCAACAGCGCCTTGACCTGGCTGATGATCGACAGTGTGGAGGTGCTGCCGGTTTTTTCGACGGTGAGCAGCGCCGCGCGTTTGCCGTCGCTGCGCACGATATTGGTTTGCGGCGCGTAGCCGTCGCGTACGTGAGCCACGTCGCGCACATAGACCACGCTGCCGTTCACGGTTTTCACGGGCAGATTGTTGAGCGCCGCCACGCTATCGGTGCTGCCGTTCATCTGCACGTTGTATTCGCGCGCGCCGATTTTCGCGGTGCCGCCCGGCAGGATCAGGTTCTGCGCGTTGATGGCGTTGACCACGTCGAGCGGTGCGAGACCTTTGGCCTGCAGCGCATGCGGATCGATATCCACCATGATCTGCCGCACCTTGCCGCCGAACGGCAGCGGCACCGACGCGCCCTGCACGGTGGCCAGCTGCGTGCGGATAAAGCTGTTGCCCAGGTCGTAGAGTTGTTGCTCGGCCAGCGTCGCGCTGGAGAGGCCCAATTGCAGGATCGGCACGGTCGAGGCGTTGTACGTGATGATGTTCGGCGGCAGCGTGCCCGGCGGCAGCACGCGCAGGATCGACGCCGAATTGCTGGCGGCCTGCGCGATCGCACGGTTGATATCGGCACCCGGATGGAAGAACACCTTGATCACGGAGACGCCGTTGAGCGACTGCGATTCGATGTGCTCGATATCGTCGACGTCCGAGGTCAGCGCGCGCTCGTAGTTCGAGGTGATGCGCTGCGCCATGTCCTGCGCCGAAAAGCCGTTGTACGACCAGACGATGCTGACCACGGGGATGTCGATGTCAGGGAAGATATCGGTCGGCGTGCGCAGGATCGCGAGCGGGCCCGCGATCAGGATGAGAATCGCGAGCACGGCGAAGGTATAAGGGCGGCGCAGGGCGAGCCGGACAATCCACATGACTAACCTGTATGAGCGTGAAGTCGCGTGTGCCCGCTGCTCTTGGAGCGGGCGCGCGCGACGGTATGGAGGTTCGCAGTCTGCGGGTGAAGGCTTTGCCGGAGGCTGACCGGCGGATTACGAATCTGAAATGTTGGGCGCGCTCTGCGGCAAAGCAGTCAGGCGAGGGCTTTTTGTATCGCCGTGTATCTGGCGCGTACACAGACATGCAGGCTTGCAGAAGGGGCGTTGAGCGGACACAAGCGGGATACGTCGGGGCGTTCAAATACACCCAAGCCAGTCAACTGCATCGCAAGGGCGATCAAGCCAGATGACCGGAGCACTGAATCCCTTACTCAACTCGCTGGAGAAAAGCCATGAAACTCGTTCAAACCCTGCTCGTCGCTGTTGCCGTCGCCGTGCCCGCCGTGTCGTTCGCACAATCGAATGAGCCGCTCACGCGCGCCCAGGTGCGCGCCGAACTGGTGCAACTTGAAAAGGCCGGCTACAACCCGGCTGCCGATTACACGCAATATCCGCAGAATCTGCAGACTGCGCAGGCGCGTGTCGATGCGCAGAATCAGGCGGCTGCGTCGGCTTACGGTTCGGGTTCGAATGGCAACTCGGCGGCGGGTGCGCGTGCGGTGCGCAGCGCAGCCAACCGCGCCGACACCGGCGTGCAAAACGACGTGGTGGGTCTGGAGCCGATTTACAGCCACTCCTGAGCGGTCCACAGGCGCGTTGTCTTGCGCTTAATCACCCTGCCAGGCGGTGTCCGCGCCCGGTGGGGCGCTGCCCATTTCTCCGGTGGCGAGCGCGAGCGACGCGGCGGCGGATAGCGCGGCGCTATAGCTGTCCGCGTAGGCGTTCTGTGCGGCGAGCAACTGGTTCTGCGCGAGCAGCGCGTCGGTGATCGAACCCACGCCGTGTCGATAAGCCGCGAACGCCGCGTCGTAGGTCGTTTGCGTGGCGTCGAGCAGCGCCTTTGCCGCGTTGTTCGAAGCGAGGCTGGTGGTGAGCGCGTTCTGTGCGGAGACGATCTGGCGCACGGCTTCGTCGCGCGTATGGGTGGATTTCGCGGCGGCGCTGTCGGCGTCGTTGCGCGCCTGCATCAGCACGGCGGAGCGCAGGCCGCCGTCGTAGAGCGGAATTGTCACGCCCAAAAAGATGCTGCCGCTGCGGCGGCTGCCGTTCAGGTTCACGGTGGCCGCCTGGTCGCCAATTGAAGGAATCGCCGTGATTGCCGTCGTGCCCGTGCCGTAGGCCGCCGACGCGGAGAGAAACACTTTCGGCATGAACGCTGCCTCTGCCGCGCGGATCTTTGCCTGATTGGCCTGTTCGAGCGCGTACGCGCTCTGCACGTCCGGGCGGCGCGCGATGGCGTCCGTGACGATCTCGTCTACGGGACGCTGCATCGTGGGCGAAAGCGTGCGCGGCGGCAGCGCCGCAATCGTCGGCTTCGAGAGCGGCGAAATGCCGAGCGCCGAGACGAGGTTCAGATAACTGTCGCTCGCGAGACCGTCTGCCTGCACTTTGGCGAGGTTGGCCTGGGCGCGGTTCTGGTTGGCCTGGGCGAGTTCGACCACGGTGCCCACGCCCTGCTTGAGGCGTGCGCGTGCAGCGGCAAGGATGCCGTCCGCGTTGTCGAGCGCCTGCTGGGTGGTGCGAGCGCGGGCCGAGGCGGCTTCGTAGGTGTAGTACGCGACGCTCACTGCGTGGATCACCTGCTGATGAATGGCAGTGAAGGCGATGTTCGCGGCGAGCGATAGCTGGTTGGCCGCATCCACGCGCGCGCGGCGGCCGCCAAAGTCGAACAGCAGCCATTGCAGCGCGAGCACCGACACGGTGCCGTGAATCTCGGTACTCGTGGAGGCGGTGCCGAGCAGCGTCGTCGTGGCCGAGCCGCTCGCAGCCGTGTAGGCGCCCATCGCCGTGGCGGTGAGTTGCGGCAGATACGCGGTTTTGGCGATGCCGGCCGCAAGCGCTGCGTTGCGCGCGTCGTTCCAGGCGATACGCGTGAGCGGATTGGTCGACTCCGCCATGTCGATCAGTTCGGGCAGCGTGTACGCATGGCTGGGGTCGAGCGGCGCGGCGGGCTCGATGCTCGATAGGGCCGCGCTGCGCGGCAGGGTGTAGCTGTCGCGCCGGGTAGCGGTATCGGCAAGGTGCAGCGGCGGCCCTGGGACGATGTTGCCCGCGTTATCGGTTTGCGGTTGCCAGGGACGGTCGGCGGCGGGCGCTGCGAGATCGAGCGAGGAAGTCGCGCAGCCGGCGAGCGCGCTGATGGCGAACGCCAGCGCCAATGCGACGGCCAGCGGGGTCGAACGCGGCGTCGGGTCAGGGGCGCGCATCGGGTGGCGTCTCCTTGGGCGCAGTGGGCGCGGCGGTCGCAGCGGTCGCGGCGATGCGCGCGTAGCGTTGCGCGATGAGTTCGAGCAGGGCGTCGATGTGGGGGGTGGCGGCGCAACCGGCTTGCAGGGTCGTCGGGGCGCGTTGCGTGGCCTCGCCTTCGGGCGCGAGCTGCCGCGCAAGCTCGTTCAGGCGCGCCTCGCCTTCCGCGCCCGCCTGTCCTGCCGCCAGAAAGAGCGGCGCTTCCAGCGCGCCCAGTTCGGCGAGCGCGCGCCGTCGGCTGGCGATCCATGCCGGTGGAGGACGCACCCACGACGGTTCGTAGTGAATCAGCCCCAGGTTCTGGCGCAATCCGCCGTAATCGGCCAGCGCGGCGGCGGCAAGGGCCCGGCGCGTGGCGACGTCGGTGGCGTGAGCGATGCGGGTCCATTGCGCAACCAGTTTCGCGAGTGCCGCGTCGATCCTTCCCGCGATGCTTACCGGCCAGACGCGCGTGAAGACCAGATAGATCACGACATTGCCGATCAGGATGCCGATCGCGCGGTCGCGTGCCAGCGTCAGGTCGAACGCGGGCGCCGCGCCCTGGATCACGCACAGGAAGAAGGCGAAGGCAATCTGCATACCCGCATAAGCGATGCGCGGCGAACCCATCGCTACCCACCCTGCCAGCCATGCGCCCGCGAAAACGAGCGCCATTAACTGCCAGGCAGTGGTCAGCATGGGCGTGACGAACACGATGGCCGCCGTGCCCAGCGCCGCGCCAATCAGGCAACCCGCGATGCGCAGCGTAAGTTTCTCGACGGTTTCGGCCGTGGTGCCCAGCGACACCATGTAACAGGTGATGAAGCAGGTATGGATGCCCTGCCAGTCGAGCTGCTGATAGAGCAGGTAGCAGAACATCGCCGCTGCCGTGGTCTTGAGCGCGTAGCGGACGTGATCGGGGTTAGTGAAGGCGTCGGCGTCGAAAAAGCCTTTGTGTGCGGGTTTTTCCTGCGCGGGCTTGGGCGCTGGAGCAGGTGCTTCCGGCGCTACGGCGAAATGCTCCAGTGCCGCGCGCAAGTCCTTGAGCACGACGGCGGCGAGCGGTGCGAGCGCCTTTTCATCGGCGGCGGGGGCGGTGATGTCGATGGGATAACCACCTGCGTTGAGCATCGCGGCCATCTGTGTGAAGGTTTCGGCGAATTGCGCGGCGCAAGCGGGCGGCAAGCGCGCGCCGCGCTCACTCGTGGCAAGATCGACGGCGATCAGGATCGCCGTGGTGGACGCGGCGGCCTGGCGCAGCGCGGCGGCGTCGACGGGTTTCAGGCTGCCTTCCAGCGTGGCGAGCTTCAGCCACGTCAAGATCTGATGGTCGCCTTCGCGCAGGCTGGCCTCGAAGGCGGCGCGCCCCGCGGCGTCCGCGGTATCGGTCAGACAGGCGGCCGCAAGCTTCAGGCGCTGCGCGAGCTTCGCGTTTGCCAGGCGTCGCGGCGACGGTCCGATCAGCAGGTTCACCACGATGGCGATGCCAATCGGGATCGACACGAAGAGCCACGCGTACAGCAAACCGCGCGTGGCCGCTTCGCCCACGGGCGCAAGACCCAGCTCATCGAGCCCGAAGCCGACGATCATCGCGACAATCACTCCAACCGGCCGCAGCTTGCTGGCGGACGTAACGAATAGTAATCCGAACGAAAGCAGCGCCATATAGCCGACCCGCAGCGCGGGCACGTCGATGGAGAAGATCGCGAAGACCATCACGATGCCGATGATCGCGGTGACGAGCAGGAACAACGCGCACGACATGACGACGCTCGTAACCCGGTCCGGGCGGTTCAGAAAGAACACGATATAAGCCGATGTCGCGGCTTCCGGCACGCCGTACGCGCTGTTGACCAGCGCGGTGAGCGCGCAGATCAGCGCGATACGCGTGACGATCGAGGCACGCCCGGGAAAGGGCGCAAGCAGGCGGATAATCTCGCGTGGACGCGGCGCGTTGACGTCGCCCGCGAGGCTGGCGCGGAATTCGTCGCGATCTCCCGCGCGCAGCTCAGCGGCAGGACTGGCCATGGCGCACCTCGACGATTGCGCTCGCGCCGATGCGCACCAGCTTCGCGGGCGGCGCCTCGATGCGCACGCGCACCGGAAAGCGCTGCGAGACCCGCACCCAGTTCACCGACTGCTGCACATAGGGCAGGCTGTGCGGGATATTGATGCGATCGGTGTCGGCGATGCCCGCGCCGATGCCGATGACCTTGCCGCTCATCGCCTGCCTGCGGTCGATCATCGAATACACGGTCGCGCAGTCGCCAATCTGGATGGCGCCCAGCGCGGTCTCGCGAAAGTTCGCCACGGCGAACCATTCGCCCGCGTGAATCAGCGTGAAAATGGATTGATTCGGCGCCACCGTCTCGCCCGCGAGAATCGAAAGCCCCGTGACGTAGCCTTCGAACGGCGCGCGCACGATCGTATCGTCGAGTGCGTGCTGAGCGCGCGCCAGCGCCGCTTCGCGTGCGTGCAGGGAAGCGATGGCGTCGGCGTCGTCGCCGATGGTTTGCGCCGAGGACTTCTGCTGCACTTTGGCCTGTTCGAGCGACACGCTGGCGTCGCGCTGCGCGACGACCGCCTGATCGAACTGCTGCGCCGACACATAACCTTGCGCTGCGAGCGGACGCAAGCGCTCGACGCTGCGCGAGGCGAGGTCGTAGTTGTGCATGGCGCGCCGGGTCTGGTCGGCGGCCAGCGCCGCGTTCGACGTTTCGCCGATCACGGAGCGCCTGCGCGTAGCCAGCGCCGCGCGCGCCACTTCGACTTCAGCCTGCGCCTGCTCGACTGCCAGACGGTACGGCACGGGATCGATTTCGAACAGCACATCGCCTTGCGCGACGTGCGCATTTTCCTCCACCGGAACGCGCACGATGCGCCCGCCAACGGGCGAGGCGACGTGCACGACATCGGCGTCGATGCTGGCGTCGTCGGTCGCGGGATAGCGCGTGGAGCGGTCGTAGGCATACCAGAGCGCCGCCGCGCCCAGCACGACGATCACGGCCGCAATGGCGCGGCCTTTCCAGGCGGGTGAGGCGGGAGCGCCGGCCATTTTCATCTCAGAGCGCTCCCGTGCCCAGCAGCCAGACGAGCACCCCGACGATGATGCCGATGGCCGTGCAGACCGACAGCTGGTAAGGCACTTCGTGGGCCCAGCCGGTCTTGACGAATGCGCGATGCGCGATCAGCGCGCCTGCCACGCCCGCGATGGCGCTGGTCAGCCAGAAGGGGAAGTACGCGCCAAAGAGCGCGATGGACGGCGCGCCGCGCGCCGCGCAGCCCGCAAGCGGGACGGTTGCCAGTAGTGCACAGGCGATGGCGGATCTGGGCCATGTACGTTGTTTCATCGCTTTCGTGACTGGAACAAGAACTGGATACCCACTCGTCTGCCTTTTCCTGCGATTGGCTGACGTATTGGCTTGATGTTTATTTCTGCTTGCGTATATCCGGATGCTGGTCGCGTGCGTGGCTTACAGCTGGCTTCACGATGCTGTCTTGAGTGCCGCACCGGCTGGCGAGGCTCCTCATCATAGCGCAGCCCTTGTCGCGCGGTTTGCTGGCGGTGCGCAGCGGGGGAACGGCGTTCATTCGCGAGGGTTTGGAGCGCTCATCTTTCCTTCGCTCCGCTCGCTTCGCATCATTCGCTGAAACTGGGCTTGGAGGTGTTTTCGTTCAGGCATGCAAATAATGATGGTCGTGGTGCCGACTGCTGTTAGACCGGCCACACCCGTTGCGTCATCCAGCGCCGGTATTCACGCGTGCGAACCACTTCGCCGAGCTGTTGCAGAAGCAGCGCGCGCAATGGCGATACCTCCGGATCAGGTCTTTTTCCAAGGCTCAATCTGCGCAACTGGAACTTCACGGCCGCCATATTGGCGAGCGACGCCATCGGCTTGTTCTTCCACGTGATCGGCAGAAGCGCCGGCGCGCTGTCTTTGCCGGCGCGCCAGTCGCGCGGCAGATTGGGGTCGATGGCGAGCGCGGTGCCAATCCCCACCATATCCACGCCGCTCGCGATGACCTGATCGGCAACCGCCCGGCGGCGGATGCCGCCCGTGACCATCACAGGCATGCTGGCGATCGTGCGGATGTCGCGGGCGAATTCGGCGAAATACGCCTCGCGGGCAAGCGTGCGGCCGTCGCGCGCTTCGCCTTGCATCGCGGGTGCTTCATAGCTTCCGCCCGACAGTTCGACCAGATCGACCGGCAGTGCGTTGAGCAGTTCGACCACCTGCCGTGCGTCGTCGGCACTGAAGCCGCCGCGCTGGAAATCGGCGGAATTGAGTTTGACGGCGACGGCAAAGCGCGGCGACACCACTGCGCGAACCGCCTTGACGATCTCCAGCAAGAGACGCGCGCGGTTCTCCAGCGAGCCGCCCCATCGATCCGTTCTCTGGTTGGCGAGCGGCGAAAGAAACTGGCTCAGCAGATAGCCATGAGCGGCGTGAATTTCCACGCCCGTAAAACCAGCCAGTTCACCCAGCCGCGCAGTGCGGGCGAAGCGCTGGATCACGTCGTCGATGACGTCTTCGGTCATCGGCTGGGGGGTGCTGAAATGCTTCGACATCTTGCCCAGCGCCAGCGGAACCGCCGAAGGCGCCCACGTCGGCTGGCCCAGATTGGCGCGCATCTGGCGACCCGGATGATTGATCTGCAGCCAGAAATGCGTGCCTTTCGCGCGGCCGATTTGCGCCCACTGCCTGAATGCTTCGAGGTGCAGGTCGTTTTCGAGCACCACGCCGCCGGGACCCGTCATCGCGCGGCTGTCGACCATTACGTTGCCGGTGATGAGCAAGCCCGAGCCGCCTTCTGCCCAGGCCCGATAAAGGCGCATCAATTGCGCGGAAGGCGCGTGATGGGCGTCGGCCATGTTTTCTTCCATCGCGGCCTTGGCGATGCGGTTCCCGATGGTCGAGCCGTTGGGCAACGTCAGCTTGTCGAACACGTTCATGAGTTCACCTCGTTAGATCGTGTTCCGACTTTAAGGTTAAAGCCAACTTGAATGTCAACCGCTTTTCTGCGTTGCGCCCGCGTGACCGTTCGATCGCTTGACCTTCAAGTTGACTTTAACCTTATGATGAAGTCCCGGGGGCCGTGGTGATCCGCCAGCCCGGCCCGGCGTTGCGCGAACTCGCACCGCAATCGCCTGTGAGCACGCCCACGATGATCAATCTGGTCGATGGCAAGTGGCATCAGGCGACGGCGCAGGCCAATACGTTCTGGTTCGCGCAACGCCTTTTCCCGCGCGATGTGACGCTGCTGCGCAATGGCGGCCCGCTGACGATTGGCCGTCTGGATGTGCTGAAGAATGCGCAAGTGGCGCTGAACTGGCGCACGCCGCTTTGAAGTGTCGATGTGCCAACATCGTGGCTGAGACGATGGATTCCGGGCAGGGAGTATCGGGAATATGAAAATAGGGGAATTGGCGCTGCGCACCGGCCTGGCCGCATCGCGCATTCGCTTCTACGAAGACATCGGCCTGCTGAAAGCCGCGCGCGAGCCGAACGGTTACCGCAGCTATTCATCGGACGCCGTGCTCGTGCTCGAATTGATTACGGCTGCACAGCAGGCCGGTTTCAGCCTCGATGAGATTCGCACGCTGTTGCCGCTCGACATGGCGCAATGGGGGCATGGCGCGCTGGTCGAAACGCTGCGCGCCAAGGTGCAGGAAATCGAAGCGATGGAAATGCGGCTTGCGCAAAGCAAGGCACATCTCGTCGCGCTGCTGGCGGAGATCGACGCAAAGCCGGACAACATGGACTGCAGCGACAACGCAAAGCGCGTGTTGTCACGCATTCGAGCGGGGCAGGTGAAAGGCCCCGCGCTGGTGCCCACGGATGTCACGACGCTACGCAAGGCCAAGCGGCGCACCGCGCGTTGAAGCACGGCCACACCCGCTTGAACTGACGATCGATCTCGCAATAACCCGGCCATGAGACACGAGCTGGTTTGCGAACATCAAATCGATGTCGATTCGACCCGCAACACCGTGCCGCCCACCTGGCAAGCGCAGCGTTCAGTGCCCGTGAGCTTCGCGCAGACCGGCGTCGTGTTCGGGGCGTTGATCGCGCGTGCGGACGTGAAACGCCGCCGATACGACATAAAGCACGCCGGCGAATGGCCACGAATAGGTAGCGAGAACGAAACTAAGGAGGAACGCGTTCTGTATTGAGTAGGCATTGAGTGCCAGACAGAGGCACGCAACCGGTAACAGCAGCAAACACAACGCCGACCGATTCAGGAAAACGGCGACCTTTGCATTCTTGAGCTTTTCTGATTGCATGCCTGTCTCCATAGGGAATGGCACTGAGACATAGAGTCGCACACGATCCATGAGCGGAATACTCAGTGAATTCCCTGACGTATCGCTAACTCAATGTGCGGCAATGCAGCAAGTCAATGGAAATGTCGCGGTGCAGGATTCAATGTTTTAGTCTTTCACTTATTTTCTAAAAATAAGGTATCCAAATTAATAATTTGCGGGGAAACAGGGGGTAATCGCTGCTGTCCCATGGTGGGTAACGTTCATGGCATGACGTCCGTAAAAGGTTTGTTGACACGGCAGGGGGCAGATAGATCATTCAAGCAATCGCGGTTCTTATTATTCGGACTGCGGAGTATTGAATGCGCTGCACCGTGCTGCATGGCAAGGAAGAGCGCTCGCCGAAGAATCCGTCTCGATTAGATCGTGTGATGTCGCTCATACGTAGCCTTGCGCGGCCCGGATCGGGCACGACAGGGCACGTCAGGGCACGACTCGGCCCGATTTCCACCGCGCAGTTTATTTTTAGCCAGGATAAACTACACCGCACAGTCTACTTTTCACTGGAAGGCGCTCATGGCATCGATCCCTGATTTTCTTGGCCGCACCCTCGGTTTTGCCGCGGCGCGCCGCTCGCGCGCTTTGTCGGGCGGCTCGCCGCAGCATGACGGCCAGCGCTTTCGCAACGTGCAACCGCGTCCCCAGGAAGGTCTGGTGAAGAGCCTGGGCATCATCTGGAACGTGCTGTTCCGCAAGCCGCGCGGCACGGCGCCTTCCGGCGCGCTGCCGCTCGCCGCGCTGAGCCGTGCGGATCTCGACGCCGCGCCCGATCGCAGCCTCTATCGGCTTGGCCACTCCACGCTGCTGCTCAAACTGCGCGGCGAATACTGGATTACCGACCCCGTGTTCGGCGAACGCGCCTCGCCGTTCAAGCGGTTCGGCCCCCGGCGTTTTCATGCGCCGCCGATCGCGCTCGAAGACCTGCCGCCGCTGCGTGGCGTGATCCTCTCGCATGACCACTACGACCATCTGGATCGCGAGACCGTGCTGACGCTGGCCGCAACCACGGATGTGTTTCTCACGCCGCTGGGCGTGGGCGACCGGCTGATCGATTGGGGCATCGAAGCGGACAAGGTGCGCCAGCTCGACTGGTGGCAGAGCGCGCAGATCGACGGCATCACCTTCACCGCCGCGCCCGCGCAGCATTTTTCGGGGCGCAGCCTGTTCGACGGCAACAGTACGCTGTGGGCCTCATGGGCGATCGCGGACGACGATCTGCGCGTCTTCTTTAGCGGCGATACGGGGTATTCGGAGCACTTCAGCATGATCGGCGAACGGCTTGGGCCGTTCGACGTGACGCTGATGGAAACGGGCGCCTACGACCCGCAGTGGCCGTATGTGCACATGCAGCCCGAAGAAACGGTGCAGGCGCATCTGGACGTGCGCGGCCGCTGGATGGTGCCGATCCACAACGGCACATTCGATCTGGCTTTGCACCGCTGGCAGGAGCCGTTCGAGCGTGTGACGGGACTGGCGGCTGCGCGCGGCGTGGCGCTGGCGACGCCGCGCATGGGCGAGCGCCTCGATCTGGCCGAGCCGCAGCGCGGCGAGCGCTGGTGGCGCGAGACTGCGCAGGAGCCGGTGGTGAATGGTGGACGCAGACGCGGCGGATGGTGCCGGGAGGCGGGCAGCGCCAGGTCCTGAGCGCTTATGACCGTGTTACGGCCCGCGCGAGCGGGCGACGACATCGCGCGCAGTGGTGAGATAAAAAACGAGAAAAAAAGGGACACTCCAGCGCGCGCACTCATCCCACACCTGTCTGCACCGGCAAGCCTCGCGCAGTGCAACGGATACGCATCCGCCGGTCGATGTGGCCCATCGAAACTCGCAATAAAGCGCTGGATCGTGAACCCGCCTCCGGCTGTGGCCCTCGGTGGTGTTGTCGTGATGCGTATCGCTGCACCGGCGCAGGTGCCTTGCCGCAGCCAGCCGGCGCATGCAGCACGAATCCCCTGTGAGTTCGCGTGGCATGCGCCTGGCGAGCCGCTGGCGCGTGGCTGACCGCGCGCGCCGGAGCGTCCCCCGTCTTTCCGCCCAGCGTCTCTCAAACGCCGGACACACACCAACATAGCAGTTCTTTCCGCTGACTATTGACCGTGCGTCTCAAAAGTCCGCACGATCGGTCAAAAATTCCACGTCACGGGTGCCTCACGGGTGCTTGCTTGTCATGCATGCCACATCCTGACAGCAGGCGACATAAGCCTTTCAAAAACTAAACGGTTTTGCTACCATGCCGGCGCTATGTAATGAGAATACTTCTCATTGGTATTACGGAGCGAGGGACGCTCCAACTTCTCGCCGACATGAACCATTCACAACCCGTACGTCGCACGGAGCGTTCGCTCGCTCGTCCTCTGCAGATTGCCGTCTGGCTGGCCTTTGCGGCCGCAGCGCAATGCGCTTTCGCCCAGACCGACTCGACCGACAGCGGCGCTGCTTCGGCTTCCGCATCGACTTCGACTGCGACATCCAGGAACGGCACGGAGCAATCGCTGCCCGCCGTCAAGGTCAGCGCGAGCAGCGCAGACGACTCGCCCCTGCATCTGACGACGCCGGTTTCGAACGGCGCGCTCGGCACGCGTTCGCAGCTCGACACGCCGTTCTCGACCACGGTGGTGACGGGCGAGGACCTCGCCAACCGTCAGGCTAACAAGCTTGGCGATGTGTTCGCGGGCGATGCCTCGGTGACGGACAACAGCAACGCATACAGCGCCTGGGCGACCTACATCACGATTCGCGGCCTGCCAATCGACTGGCAGAACGGCTTCAAGATCGACGGCAATCCGTTCATTTCGTACGGCATCACCATGCCCTACGAAAACCTGGAACGCGTGGAACTGCTCAAGGGCGCGGGCGGCTTCATGTACGGCTTCGCGCAGCCGGGCGGCGTGGTGAACTACGTGACGAAGAAACCGGGCAAGGATCCGGTGACCAGTATCGATATCGGCTACCGCATGGATGGCGTGATCAGCGAGCACGCCGATCTGAGCCGCCGCTTTGGCCCGGACGGCATGTTCGGCGCGCGCATCAACTACACGCACGAAGCGGGCAAGACCTATAACGCGGGCGATATCAACCGCAATTCGGTGGCGCTCGCGCTCGACGGCCAGCTCACGCGCGACCTCGACGTCTATTTCAACGCGATCTATCAAACCAGCCGTTCGAGCGGCCAGACGCCGGCGATCTATATTTCGCCGTCGTATGCGGGCACGAGCCTGCCCGCGACCATCAGCGGCGGCTCGAATCTGCTCAACAGCGCGGGGCAGCATCTGAACACCAGCCTGCAGCTCTACACGGCGGGCGTGAAATACCAGATCGCGCCGGACTGGACGTTCAACACGTCGGCAAGCTATAGCAAGTCGGCGCGCGACCGTAACGAGAGCACGCTCACGCTCGCGAACCAGGCGGGCAATTATTCTGATTCCCGCTGGAACGGCGATGAAGGTCATCAGGACATCTACTGGCAAGGCAGCTTCGAGGGCAAGGTCAAGACCGGGCCGTTCACGCATCAACTGGTGTTTGGCGCGTCGGTCCAGCGTCAGACCAACGACTACAACAACGCGCAGACCACCGCGGGTGGCGTGCTCGGTAGCGGCAATCTCTACGTGCAGAACCCGTACGTTTTCTACTCGGGCAGCGGCCTTGAGAAATACCGTGCGAGCGAGATCAACCAGAAAGCGCTGTTCCTGAGCGACACGATGCAGCTCACCAGCCGCTGGTCGTTGCTCGCGGGCCTGCGTTACACCAACTACGATCAGGACACCTTCGCGGAGTCGGGCGCGACCACGGCGTCCTATGGCAAGAACGGCGTCATCACGCCGACCTTCGCGCTGATGTACAAGCTCGATGCGCTCACGACGATCTACGCGAGCTATCTGGAATCGCTGGAGGCGGGCCAGATCGTTTCCAGCAGCTATGCGAACGGCGGATCGGTGTTGAATCCGCTGCGCTCGCGCCAGTATGAAGTGGGCATCAAGACCGAACGCGCACGCTGGAGCGCGAACGCGGCGCTGTTCCGTATCGAGCGTGGCGCAAGTTATGCAAACAGCCAGAACGTGCTGATGCAGGATGGCAACTCGATCTACGAAGGCGTCGAGGCGGGCGGCAGCGTGCGTCTGGGCCGCAGCTGGCAGGTGGGCGGCGACATCATGCTGCTCGATACGTGGTACGCGAAGGGCCAGAGCTATAACGGCAAGCGCGTGGCCGGTGCGCCGCAGTTCACCGCCGCTGCGCGCGTGAGCTACGATGTGCCGTTCGTGCCGGGCTTGCAACTGGGCGCCGATGCGAAGTACACGGGCAACACCAGTGTGCGTCCGGCAGGCGACCTGGAGACGGGCGGCTACATGCTGGTGAACCTCGGCGCGAACTATATGACGCGCATCGGCGGCCACGACGTTACGCTGCGCGCGGCGATCGACAACCTCACGAATCGCCGCTACTGGATGTTCCAGTACGACAGCTATATCGCGCCGGGCGACCCGCGCACGGTCAGCCTGAACGCGAAGATCGACTTCTGATTCTGGGTCTGGCTACCTGTTTAGCTACCCACCTTGGGCATTGCGGCGCAGGCGGTCGGCCACTAGAAGCGTGCGACGACTTCGCTCCCGGGCCGATCATCCCCATACCACGTCATACCCACTCTCCACGCCGCGTAGCAAAGCTCAATGCGAGCACCGCGAAAATCAGTACGCCCGTGGCCACTTGTTGCCAGTAAAAATTCCAGCCGATCAGCAGCAGCCCATTTGCCACGAGACTCAGCAACAGCACGCCGAGCAGCGTACCCGGCACATTCGGCCGCCGCGCACCCGAAAGCGTCGTGCCGATAAATGTCGCGCCAATTGCGTTGAGCAGATAGCCATTACCGGCTTGCGGCACATAGGCTTTCACCATCGACGAAAGCAGCAGACCGACGACGCCGTAAATCAGTGCGCCCGCAACGAATGTCGCGACGATGGTCGCCGCGACCGGCAAACCCGAGTACCGTGCGACACCGGCTTGCGTTCCGAGCGCTGCGCTATGGCGTCCGTACACTGAATGCGCGAGCGCGAGATGCACGATCAGCGCTAGCGCGGCAACGATCCACAGCGGTACCGGCAAGCCCGCGAAGCTGCCGTGCGCGAGTGCACCGAACACCGCAGGCAGATCGAAGCCGAGCAGATAGACCGGCTGACCGCCATCGGTGGCGAGTTGCTGCAAGGTCTGGCCGATGAACAGCGTGCCGAGCGTCGCGAGAAACGGCGCGATGCCCAGGCCCGCGACCAGCACGCCGTTGAACGCGCCCACCAGCAAGGCCGCACCAAGAGCGGCCAGCGCTGCCACTGCCACGCTCGCATGGTGCGCGTTCAGCACCACGAACACGAGACTGCTGACGTCGATGGCAGTGCCGATCGACAGATCGACCGCGCCAATCGACAACGCGAGTGTCATGCCCAGTGCGGCAATGGCCAGCAGTGCGAAGTTGTTGAGCAGCACATCGGCGAGATTGCCCGGCCGCGCGAAGCCCGGCGAGCACAGCGCGAAAAACACGCTGACGGCAACCAGCGCACCCGGCAGCGAAAAGCGCTGAACGCGCGCGAACCAGTCAGTCATGAGCGTGAGTTCCGAGGTGACGGCGGCGCAGGAGTGCGGTGGTGGCGACGACAAACAGGATCAGCGCGCCTTCGACACCGTTGACCCAGTAGCTGGAGACGTTGTCGAGCTGAAACCCGTTGCTGACCACGCCGATAAAGAGCACGGCCAGCAGCGTGCCGGGCATGGTCGGCACCATGCGTCGTGAGAACACCACGCCAAGCAGTGCTGACGCCACCACGGCCAGCAGGTTTTCGCCCGCGCCGGGCGAACTGCCGCTGAGCAGCGCCGAAGAAGCCAACGCAGCCAGCGCTGCCGCCAGGCCGCCGAGCAGATAGCTCGCGGCCACATAAGCGCGCACGTTCAATCCGGCCGAGCGCGCGGCCTGCGCGTGCTCGCCGCTTGCACGCAGGCGCAGCCCGAACGGCGTGTAGTGCACCAGGACGGTAAAGAACAGGGCGACGACCAGCAGCGCGGTAGCAAGATGTGGAATGCCGAACGCGCCTGCGTCGATCAGAAACGCCTGCAGTGGCGAAGCCGCCGGCACCGAGGTGTTCTGCGTGAGCACGAGTTCGAGGCCCGCGCAGAGATTCATCGTCGTGAGCGTGGCGAGTAGCGGCAGGATGCGCAACCCGAGCACGGCGAAAGCGTTCAGCGCGCCGACCGACACGCCTGCCGCGAGCGCCAGCCCCACCGCCGCCGTGGCCGGCGCGCCGGCGCGCAGGGCGACAGCATGCACGGCGGCGCACAGGCCCATGTTCGCGGCGATCGAGAGATCGAGGCCGCCCTTGATCGGATCGGCGCCACCGCCGATCAGCACGGCCGTCAGCCCCAACCCAAGCACGCCGACCACCGCCGATTGCTGCACGATATTGGCCAGATTCGCGAGCGTCAGAAAGAGCGGCGAGGTGGCCGCGAAGACCGCGAACACGAGCGCAAACGCGAGCACAGCGCCGCCGCGTACCCAGAATTGCGCGCTCGCGATCCTGCCGGGACGCGTTGCGCCAGTTTCGCGAGGGTCGCCTGGACGCAGCGCATCCACGTGCCCGATTGCCTTGCCGGTCATGCGGCGTTCTCCCGTTTCGCTTCAGTTGGATCGCCTGTGCGCGCGAGCGTGGCCCATGCAAGCAGATCCTGGGTACTGACCGTATGCGAGGGCACGTCCTGCACGATCGCGCCGCGCGCCAGCACCAGCACGCGGTCGGTCAGGTCCAGCAGTTCGTGCAGGTCGCTTGAGAAAATCAGCACCGCCGCGCCTTGCGCGACCAATGTGTCGATCAGCCGATAGATATCCGCTTTCGCGCCGACATCGACGCCCACCGTCGGCTCATCGAGGATGTAGATGGCGGCCCCGTCGTCGGTGGCGCGGCCCAGCCATTTGCCGAGCGCCACCTTCTGCTGGTTGCCGCCCGACAGATGCCGCACCGGCGCAAGCGGGCCCGGCGTGCGTACCCCGAGCGTGTCGATCAGCGCGCGTGCTGCTGCCGTCTCGCGGCGTGTGTTGAGCAGACCGAAACGACTGAAGCGGCCGAGGGCGGGCAACGAAAAGTTGTCGCGCACGGGCAGGTCGGTTGCCACGCCCTGACGGCGGCGGTCTTCCGGAACGAAGGCGATGCCTTCGCGCACCGCATCGGCGGGACGCCGCAGGCGCACGGCCTTGCCGCGCACGCGCAATTCGCCCAGCACGCCGCGTTCAAGACCGAAGAGACTGCGCACCAGCGGCTTGCCGCCCGATCCGACCAGGCCCGTGACGCCCAGCACCTCGCCGCGCCTGAGCGCGAACGACAACGGCCCGAAGCGGCCAGGCGCATGCAGATCGAGCGCCTCCAGCGCCACGTCCTGCGCTGACGCTGCCGCGCGACGCGCCCGCGCCTCGGGCTGCGCGCCGATCATCGCCGAGACCAGCGTTTCGACGGGCGTTTCGCGGGCATCGACGTGCGCGACATCGACACCATCGCGCAACACCGTGACGTGATCGCACAGTGAGGCGATTTCGTTCAGATAATGCGATACGTAGAGAATCGTCAGGCCGCGCGAGCGCAGTTGATCGATCGTCCGAAGCAGGCGCTCGACTTCGCGGCTCACGAGCGCGGCAGTCGGTTCGTCGAAGACCAGAATGCGCGGCGAGCGGATCAGCGCGCGCGTGATCTGCACGATCTGTTGCTCGGCGACGCTGAGTTCGCCGATCAGCCGGTCTGGCGGCAAGGCAACGCCGAAATGGGCTTCGAGCGCCTCGCCGGCGCGTCGCCGCATGCGGCGCAGATCGAGCGGGAGCAGGGCGCGAAGCTTTCCCACGCGTGACGTCGCGACGGGTTCGTCGCCAAGCGCGAGTGCTTCGGCCACGGTGAAAGTCGGCGACAGCAGCCGCTCCTGATGAATGAAGGCGATCTGGCTGCGCGTGCCGGCGTCGATCGCCACGCCATCGACGCGAATCTCGCCCGCGTCCGCATGCTCCAGCCCCGCGAGAATCTTGATGAGCGTGGACTTACCCGCGCCGTTCTGGCCGATCAGGCCATGTACGGTGCCGCGTGCGGCGCTCAGTGACGCGCCGCGCAGCGCCTGCACCCCGCCATACTGCTTGACGAGACCGCGCAGTTCGAGCGCGGGCGCGCCACCATTCGATGGACTCATCCCGGCACGCTCACTTCGCTGCGATCTGGCCGGTCTGCAGCCCCTGGCCGAGCGCTTTCTGCACGTCGCCCGCATTGTCCTTGGTCACGAGAATCGACGGCACGTAGGTGTAGGGCGGCAGATTGCGTTCGCCTGCGAGATAGCGCGCAACGTTGTCGACGGCCGTTTTGCCGATCAGCGCGGGCTGCTGCGCAACCACAGCGGCGGCGCTCGACTTGGGATCCTTCACGAGCGTCACGACGTCCGGACTGCCATCGACGGCATACGTGCGAATCTCGTTGCGATGCGCCGCATCGACAGCCTGGGTCGCGCCCACTTGCGGCACGTCCCACGCGGCCCAGATCGCCGCAATTTGCCCCTTGGGATATTTCGCCAACAACTGGCTCACCTGCGCGTAGGCGCTTTGCACGGTGTTCGGAATCACATCGCGCAATTCGGGCTCGATGATATGAACCTTCGGGTAATACTTGAGCACGGCCTTCAACTGGTCATAGCGGATTGCGCATACCGGCACGCCGTAAAAACCGTTGAAAACGAGAATATTGCCTTCGCCGTGAATATCGTTGACGAGCTTGAGCGCCAGTTGCTCGCCGATGAAAAAGTTATCCGAGGTGGTGTCGTTCAGGCTCGACGGCGACGCCGTGTCGATCGTGAACAGGGGGATGCCGGCCTGGCGGATTTTCTGCAGCCACGGCTCCAGCACGGTCGCGGTGCCCAGTTGTTCGACGATGGCGTCGGGCTTCTGTGCGATGAGCGTCTGGATCTGCGCGATCTGGCGGTTGTCGTTACGCCCCGCATCAAGGGCGATAGGTGTGCCTCCCAGACGCTTGACCTCGTCGATGGCGCCCTGGTAGGCCTTCAGATCCCAGTAGTGATCGGTGCCGACCGCCGTAATGCCGATGCGCTTGCCTTTGAGCGAAGGCACGTCCGCATCGCCCTGGGCGTGAGCCGCCGGGCTGGCTCCGACCAGAGCGCCAAGCGTGGTGAGTGCGATCGCAAGCGCCGTGGCGGCGCGTTTGAGGGAGGCTTTGGGGCGGAGTGTCTCGTGGCTCATGTCGTCGTCGGTTCGTTGTCACGGCGATTTCCACTTGCCGGTTCCGTGTCATCGACGAAACGGCGGAGATCGCACTGTGCTGCGAATCTAAGCGGCATGGGCCCACCTGCAAAACATTAAATCGAGCTAAGAATAGCTCGCGTGATGTGAATAGCTTTTGACGCAATCTGGCGGAGGAACGGCGCCGTAGTCGGCCAACATCATCAGGACAGACGAGGAGCATGACGATGACTGGATCGAAGTCGACTTCGGCGCCGTCGATCTTGTTCTGTCTTGCGGCATTACCGTTCGATCGGCTCGCAGACCGGGGAAACAGGCTGCCCGGCGAAGACACGTTTGACGAACGGAATCGAGTCGCGCAGCGATGCGTTGAGCGTGCCGTTGTGTTCCAGCCCTTCGTAGAGATGCGCTTCGACCGTCGTGCCCGCCGCGCAGGCGTCCCTGGCGAGCGCCAATTCCGCGGGTGCGAGGCCGTCGTCCGCGCCTGCGCCAATGAACACCGGCGCTTTCAGATGCAACGTCGGATACGCGAGATAGTTGTCCCACCAGGTCTTCAGTCGCGCTTCTGCGCCCGGCTTGACCGTGTTGGCCCGCGTGAGACCCGCCAGGCGCGCGTCGTCTTCGAGTGACGCAAGGCAACTGATGCGCGCCTGTTCCAGCAACGGCGCGGCGCTATCGGTCAGAACATCGCCGGCCTTTAAGGTCGAGTCGATCTGCTGCGCCGAAAGCACCGAGTAGAACTCATAGGCCAGCGTGGGATCGACGCGATCAGAATCGCGTTTCAGATGGGTCTTGAAAGGCGCGAGCGAGGCAAGCGTGGCGGGCGACGCGTTGTAGATGGTGCCGGTCGCGACCGTCGCCCGGATATTCAGATCGGGGGCGTAGTCCGGCGCATATCCCGCTGCAGCGATCACGGCCGAGCCACCCTGCGACTGCCCCACCAGCACCACATCGTTGGCCAGTCCCGGCACGCCATGCAGCACGGCGCGCACGCTGTCGAGCAGCGTGAAGCTGTTCGAGCGGTTGTTGAGCTGTGGATTCGGACCGGGTGTGCCGAGTCCCTGATAGTCCGTCGCGACAACCGCAAAGCCCGCCTTGAGCCACGCGTCCAGATAGCGTACGTCGCGCCACGAACGTCCGTACCACGAGGGCGCGCAGATATCCGCCATGCCGAATGTGCCGTGCGCCCACGCCACCACGGGCCAGCCGCCTTGAGGCGCGGCTCCCGAGGGGATGAACAGCGCGCCGGACACGGCGATGGGCGATTTGCCTTCGACGCCGTCGGTGGAGCTATAGAGAATGCGCGTTTGCCGTGCGGCGGAGGGCAGGCCGAGCGTCTGCGGCAACGGTTCGGAGCGCAGCAGTACGCCGGGCGTGGCGGGAATGTCGGCGTCCCAGCTATAGAACGCGGAGACGCGGCCATCGCCCTGCAACGGATCGGGCGCAGGCGCTCGCACGCCGGCATGGGCGAGCAGGAAGCCGCCCAGCAGCGCGCTGCCGGCAGCCAGTCGTGCGGCGCTGAGCACGCAGGACAGAGTGAAACAGGATGATTTCATAAGGTATTCGAAGAGTGCGGAAAGAAGCGAAGATCAAGACCGGGCAATCGCGCGAGCGCATTTCGCGCAGGCGATGCGACCCTTGCAAGTTCCGAACCATCCGCAGCATGGTGAGCAGCGTGATGCCCGCGACGTTCGGCGCGGCGGCTGTCTGGGGCGCGCCGATGTGTGCGATCGACGGACGTTGCGCATGGAGAATCTTCCGCCTCGCATTGCGGCGCTGGCAGCAAGACCCTCGGCGAGATTGTTGAGCACGCAGCAATCGCGGCCCACGCGATACGCGTTCGTTTGGCGAAATCGGCATCCCGCAGATCCACCGGACGACCCGGATTGCTTGCGTTAGCCGATGAATCACGGCTGCGGGCAGGCATTGGCATGCTTGGTGCTAAACAAGTCCGTAGCGGCGCAGCACTACCCGGCTTCGCACAGCGCCCGGACGTCAATCCACATCGTAAGGACACCGCATGTCTGCCACATTCGCCATTGCTTCATTCGAACTCGTTGCACAGGTCGAGCGCGCCACGCGCGATTTCACACAAGCGGCCACGGTGCTGCGCGAGACCGGCACACTGTCGGCCACCAACACGTTTCAGGCCTATCTGCGCGTGCCCGGCGCACAGGCGGTGATCGCACTCGGCGCGCCTTCGCCCTGGGCGCACACGCAAGCCGTGCAGGCCGATGTCGTCGGTTTCGACGGCACGGTGCTGATCGGGCAGGCGCGCGCAGCGGGGCAAGGCCCGCGTTATGCCGAGGTCTTTCGCGAAGCGCCCGAAGTGGATGTGGTGATTCACGTCCACGGCCCGTATCTGGGCGCATGGGCCAGTGCCCATCGCCCCTTGCCGATCCGCTACGCGCCCGCGCAGCGCTTCACGCGCGCGCGTGAAATCCCCATCTATATCGACCGTCGCCCGGGCGAGCCGCGCTTTATCCTCGACACGATCCGCCGCGACGCGAATATCCCCGCCATTCTCGAAGCCAACGGCGGTGCGACCTTCTGGGGCAAGGATATTCTCGACGTGTCGAAATACATCCTGATCCTCGAAGAGGGCGCGCGCTTCCAGGCCCTGGCCGAGCCGTTGGGCGGTTCGCAGGAATTCGGCCCCGGCACGATCGAGCAGCAATGGAAGATGACGGGACTTGCCTGAGCCGCGTATATCCTGCCCGCGTTATACCGTTAGCTCGATGAATTGGTTCTCGCTGCGCGGCGTGCTTGCTATCGTCGGATTCCATCCATTCATCCCGCTGGCCGCGCCATGGCAGTCTTCAGTTTCGCCGATCCCACTTCGCACGCGATCACGGTGCGCGCGAAGGCGCTCACCTTCGACGATCCGAAATCGCGCGTCCTGCTTGAACGCGTGCAACTCGTCGCGCCGAGCGACGCTACCGTGCTCGTTACCGGCGAGAGCGGTACGGGCAAGGAACTGATTGCCCGGCTCGTGCATTCGTTGAGCGAGCGGCGCGATGGTCCGTTCGTCGCCATCAATTGCGGCGCGTTTTCGGAGACGCTGATCGAAAGCGAGTTGTTCGGCCACGAACGCGGCGCATTTACGGGCGCAGTGGCGAGCCAGCCGGGCTGGTTCGAATCCGCCAATCGCGGCACGCTCTTTCTCGACGAGGTGGGCGATCTGCCACTGGCGGCGCAGGTCAAACTGCTGCGCGTGCTGCAGGAGCGCGAAGTGGTGCCGGTGGGTTCGCGCAAGCCCGTCAAGATCGACGTGCGCCTCGTGGCCGCCACCAATGTCAATCTCGAAGCGGCGGTGCGCGCGGGCAATTTCCGCGAAGACCTGTATTACCGGCTCAATGTGGTCAAGTTGAGCCTGTTGCCGCTGCGCGAGCGGCCCGGCGATATCGCGCCGCTCATTGATCATTTCCTCGAACGCTATTCAAAACGCCTGCGCGGCGCGCCGCCCGTGCTGACCGACGCAGCGCTTGCGCGTCTTCACGCACATTTGTGGCCGGGCAATATCCGCGAACTGGAAAACGTGATCCATCATGCCGTGCTGGTGTGCACGGGGGGCGCGATCGATGTGGCGGATCTGCAGTTTTCGTCGCTCGCGCTTGCGCATCCGCCCGAAGACCTTCCCCAGGCTGTTGCCGGCCATGCGGGCTTGAGCGCGCGCCGCCCGCGCGACATCGGAGAAGCGAGCGCGGCTTTGCGTGCTTCTATCGTGGATCTGCTGGATTTCGGCGCACCGCATTTGTGGCAGCACATCGAAGAAACCGTTTATCGCACCGTGTTTGAATACAGCGACAACAATCAATTGCGGACTTCACGGCTGCTCGACCTGTCGCGCAATATCGTGCGAGCGCGGCTCGCGCAACTGGGCCTGCTCAAATTGCGCGATACCAGCGAGGCCGATACCGAAGCGAACGATGCAGCGGGCGATAACGCCGAACCCGCCAACGCCGAACCCGCCGCACGTCGTCAGGCCTGATCGCGCCAGCGCAACACGCGCTTTGCGATGCGCTCGCACAGCGCGCTCATCGCCACCGCCAGTACCGTCACACCGAGCACGCAGACCAGCAACACATCCACGCGCGCGCCCGCCTGGGCGTTCTGCATCAGATTGCCGACACCGGCGCCCGCATTGAACAACAATTCGCTCGTCGTCGCGGTGATCCAGGCAATCGGCACGGCCTGGAGCAGTCCGGCGAACAGATCGGGCAGCATGGCGGGCGCGAGCAGATCGCGCAGCCATGCCGCGCGCGTCAGCTCATAGGACTGCGCCAGTTCGAAGAAGCGGCGGTCGATGCGGCGCAGTGCGTCGAAGCTGGCGGTCGTCATGGGATAGAGCGCGGCGAGTGCAATCACGAAAGTCTTGGCGAAATCGCCGCTGCCCACCCAAAGACTCAGGAGCGGAATCAGCCCCAGCAGCGGCACGTAGCGCAGGCCCTGAAACAGCGGTTGAAAGAGCCTTTGCAACGGCGGCGAGAGCGCCATGCCCATGCCCAGCGCGACGCCACCCAGCGAGCCGCAGACAAGACCGATACAGGTGCGCCGCAGACTTGCGCCCAGATCGATGAACAGCTCGCCGCTACGCGCGAGTTCGACACAGGCGCTGGCAATCTGGCCGAGCGGTACGAAAGCATATTGATTCGACGCGTCGTGCAAGGCCGTGGCCTGCCAGGCGAGCAGCAGCGCGAGCGGCAGGACGAGGCCACGCGCTCGCCGGCGTAGCGTCGGGCTGGCGGAAACAGAATGAGTCATGAGGCAAGCGCCTTTTGCAGGGTAGAGAGAATCGACATCATTGCCAGCGCATCAACCAGCGTTGCGCAAGTGAAAGCGCCTGGTCGAGCGCGAAGCCGATCAGTCCGATCACGAACACATCGACGAGCACCACGTCGATGCGCAGCATCTGCCGCGCCATCTCCATCATTTCGCCGATGCCGCTATCGGCCGCGAGCAGTTCGACGGCCACCAGCGCCAGCCACGCGCGCGCAAGCGCGATCCGCACGGCGGTGAGCATCGCCGCGAGCGCGGCGGGCACGAGCACTTCGCGTAGCAGCGCCACGCGTCCCAGACCGTAGTGACGCGCCATTTCGATGAGATCGCGCGGCGCATCGCGCACGCCGCTCTGCGTGCCCAGCGCGATGGGAAAGAACACCGCCTTGGCGACGATCACCACCTTCAACGCTTCGTCGATGCCAATCAGCAGGATCAGGACGGGAATCAGCGTGAGGGTGGGGACCTGCCGCAACAGGTTAAAGAGCGGCTGCACGTAGTCGGCGAACGTGCGGCTGCGCGCGAGCAGCAATCCGCACAACGCGCCGCTCGTCGCGCCCCAGCCGAATCCCACCGCAAGCCGATGCAGCGTGATGCCGAGGTTCTGCTGCAATTCGCCGTCACGCCAGAGGTCGAGCGTGGTGTCATAGACCCGCTGCGGCGAGACCAGCAATTGGGCGCTGATCCACCCATGCGCGCTCGCAACCCACCACAGCACGCCGATGGCGAGTGGCGCAGCCCACCACTGCGCGAATCCGGCCAGACGCGCCAGCAGCATCAGCGCACGGAAGGGGCGAGGGGAGCGTTCGGGCGTGGGCCAGGCAAGAGCGAACGGGCGCGTCATGGGGCGTGCTTCCTCACTGTTTCGCGACGTTTGTCGTGTCGCCGCTCCAATAGTTTTCCAGCTTGAGCGATTTGAGTGCGCTGGCAACGAATTGCGGCGCGAGCAGGCTGTTCACATCCACGGGCGTCGACGCCAATCGCGTCTGGGCGCTGTAGGCGGCAACGTCGCGGTAGTGCGCGTTCAGTGCGGGCGTGAAGAGGGGCGCCCATTGCTGTTTCCAGGTGGTCTGCTCGCCGTCGTACTCGCGCCGGATCACGCTCTCGGGCTGGCCTGAGGCGCTCAGGATCTTCACGAACGCATCGCGGTTCTGCGGCTGCGAGATCCACCAGGCGGCGCGCACGTAGGCATCCGCGACGATCTGCGTGATGTCCGGATGCTGCGCGACGAAGCGCGCGTCGCCCCACAGCTCGGCGCGCATTTTCCAGTCGTCCGGCGCGTTCTTTGTCGACCAGATGATCTTGCCGACGTGCTTGTCGGCAAGCGACCACGCGTCGGCGAGCGTAAAGAAACCATCCACGCGGCCTGCCGCGACGGCCGCCGCGCCCGCCTGCGGATCGAGATTGAAGATGCGGAAATCCGCAAGCTTCAGGCCGTTTGCGGCCAGTAACTTGTTGAACGACACCTCCCAGGGACGCCCGCGATTGAGCGCGATACGTTTGCCTTTGAGGTCGAGGATCGATTTCGCGCTGGAATTCTCGGGCACCACGAGATAGGTATTGCTGCCCACGCCACCCGGCACGATCAGTTTCGTGCGCGTGCCGGCCGCATTCGCCACCACGGAGGGCAGGTCGCCGTAGCCGGCGAAGTCGATGGTGCCGCTCGCAAAGCCTTCGTTGACCAGCGTGCCGACGGCCGCGGTGGAAACCGGCACCCATTGAAGCTTGATATGGCGAGCCGCAAGCGCGTTTTCGAGCGATTTGTCCGCGTCGATCAGGGCGGAGGCGCCGGCGTACTGCGTTTTGCCGCCGCTAGACCAGGCAACCACGGCGATGCGCACGACTTGCGTCGCGTCCTGCGCCATCGCGCTCACCGGCGCGGTGGCGCAGAGCGAAAGCCCAAGTGCTGCGGCAAAGACGATTTTCAGGCGCCGTCTGGCGGCGTGCAGCGATAGAGCCAAGGTGTGATTCATGATGGAGGCGCGAAAGGTGACGATTCGAGGTGGCGTACGCTCAGGCGTGCTTGCGCAGCGCCGGTTGGAGTACGGCATTCAGCGGGCGTGGATCGATCCAGTCGTTCACGTCGAAATCGGCTTCCAGACAGTCCCACTCGTGGAGAAAGTCCTTGAATTCGGCCAGCGCCGCGATGGATTCCGGCTCCAGATTGATGCCCAGATGGTGATGCACGTTCGGGCCATAGGCCGCGTGCACCCATTCCACCGATGAAGCCGTTTCCTGCGCCACGTAGTCGGCTGTCTCGTCCGGATGGGCGCGCGCCCATTCGCCCGCATCGACGACCAGCTTGAGAAAGCCCTCGACGATATCGGGATGCTGGGCCAGCACGTCGGCGTTGACCGTCAGCGGGCGCGGCGTGCCGTTGTTGTTGCGGATGCGCGGCTCAGGGTGAAAGCCGATGTCGATCACCACCTGCGCGCCGATCAATTGCGCGATTTCCAGACCCGTCGAGCCCTTCACGTAGATCGCATCGACTTCGCCGCGCAGCAGCGCGGCCGCTTCGGCGGCGTAGAGCGAGCGGCTGTTGAAGCCTTCCGGTGAGGCGGCGCGGGTGGCTTCGTTGTGGGTTTCGACCGACTGCAGCGTGCGCGCCGCGATCTCGACCAGTTCGACGTCGCGCGTCGTCAGGCCTTGCAGACTCAGCGCGTTGACGAAGCCACGCAGTGCGGAGGCTCTGAAGATGTCGATACGGTCGCTGCGGCGGCGCGGAATCGCGATGCGCCGGCCGCGCAGCGCTGCAACGCTGCGAATACCCGTTGCGGGCAGGGTCAGAATCAACTGGCTTTCATCGACCCAGGACAGGCCGATCACGCGCGTCCTCGCGCCGTTCGAGCGCGCCCAGATCGCGGGAATGCTGCCGCCCTGGCGAAACGACTGCGCCAGCGTATGGTCGCTGATCGATGAGTGATCGTGCTGGGCCGAGTCGCGTAGCGACCGGATGGCGACGCCGTCAGCCGACAGTTCGCCGTTGAGCCAGCCGAGATGCACAGCGATGCCTAGCGGCGTCGGGACCGGCGAGCGGGCATACCAGAGCGGCTGGGAGAGTGCCGATGACGAATCGGACTTGCTTGTCATGTGTGATTTCCATTTCGAGGTCGCTTGAGAAGCCCGCGCGATGCTTTCCAGTCGCGCGGGCTCAGCGGGATTAATGCAAGTTCCAGACCAGCAGGGCGAGAAGGCGTGGTGGTGCGTCGCCATGCGGCAGTGCGCCTGTTAGGCGGTGCGGTCAGGCCATGAGGAGTGGTGCGCTGCGAGCCAGCCAGTGCTGCGCTCGCAGCAGCACGCAGAGGCGCTGTTGCGCAGGCAACAATGGGTGCTGCTCGCCGCGCCACATCTGGCGGCGCTGCCGCACACTGCCCGATGGTGCGCAACGCCATCCCTACCGCCCGATGCGCCCGCGCGCTGCATGATGCAGGCGCGATTGGCATAACCCGTGCTTTAGAGGAACGATTGCGAGTCTTCGTTACGCGCTGGCCGCGTGCCGCCTCGCGAGCTTCGTTCACAAGGAGAACCGAACAATGGCTGTGGAATTTCTGTGGCGCTTGCCGATGCATGGCGACGGGCGCCGCGCACACGATCTTCACACGCGCGGAGAATGGAATCGTCAGCAGGGCGCACGCGTCGCGCCGAAGATCGACTCGGACGACTTCGGCTATATCGATTACCTCTCGCAGGTCGCGCGCGCCGCCGACATCGTTGGCTTTCATGGCGCGCTGATTCCGATCTTCCGCTTTACCGAGGAGCCCTGGGTAGTGGCCGCCGCGCTCGCGCGCGAGACGCGCAACCTGCGTTTGCTGATCGCGCTGCAACCCTGCTTCGTGCATCCCGCTTACGCCGCGCAAATGGCCGCGAGTCTGCAGCGCATCAGTCGGGGCCGCGTGGAGTGGAACGTCATCACGGGCGGCGGCGGGGCAGACCAGCGCGCCTACGGCGATTTCATCGATCACGACAGCCGCTATGCACGCACCGACGAGTTCCTGCAGGTGGTGAAGGGCTATTCGGCAGGCAGCGGCTTTAACTTCGACGGGCGTTTCTATCAGATCGAAGACGGCGGCCTGTTGCCGCCGCTTGCCAGCCAGGCGGTGCCGCGCATTTATCTGGCTGGCGCGAGCGACGCGGCGCTGGGCGTGGCGGCGCGTCACGGCGATGTGCATCTGAGCTGGGGCGAGCCGCTTGCGAAGCAGAAGGAAGTGATCGACAAGGCGCGCCGCGTGCTCGACGCGCAGAACGCCGAGCGTGATCTGCGCTTCGGCATGCGTATCGACGTGCTAGCGCGCGAGACCGAGGAGCAGGCCTGGGCCGAACTGCGCCAGATGTTCGCGACCGTCAACGACACCACGCGGCAGGGCCATTCGCGCAGGACCAGCGGCTTCGGCGATTCGGAATCAGTGGGCGGCCAGCGCCAGTTCGCGCTGCATCAGGGCAAGACGCAGCATTTCGACGATCTGATCGTCGGCCCGAATCTGTGGGCCGGCATGTCGCAGATTCGCGGCGGTCCCGGTTGCGTGATCGTCGGCAGCCACGAGCAGGTGGCGCAACGGCTCGCCGAGTATGTCGATATCGGCGTTTCGACCTTTATCCTCGCCAGCAACCCGCATCTGGAAGAGGCGTATCGCGTGGGCGAAGAAGTGCTGCCGCTGGTGGCCGGCGCGCAGGATGAAGTTCGCACGCGTGGTGCGCTGCGCGCTTGAACAACTTGATAATCAATAGGAATCCAGAATGACGATTACGCCAATCGACAGGAGCGCGCGCGAAGAGGTGCCGAAACCTGCGCTCGACAAGCTCTGGTATACGCGCTGTCCGGTGCCGACCGCGCTGGGCATTGCCGTGCATCGCGGCTGGTTCGACGACGAATTCAGCGCGGACGGCATCACGCTCGGTTCGTTGCAGGAAATCGACGCCGCGGACAAACGTGAGTCGCACTTCGACCACAGCCTGCCGCATTCGTTTCGGCAGGGCGGCAACATACCGGCGCTGTGGGCGCGCTCGCGCGGTGCGCGCACGCGCGTGATCGGTTTGTCGTGGACCAATGAGTTCCAGGCCATCGTCACGCTGCGGGGCAGCGGCATCACGCAGCCGCGCGAACTGCGCGGGCGTCGGCTGGGTTTGCCGCGTCATGGCATCAGCATCGACTTCTGGCGCGCAGCAGCGCTCAAGGGTTTCTTGAGTGCGCTGGAACTGGAGGGGCTAGGCTATGCCGACGCGCAGTGGGTCGACCTGCCCGAGCCGCAAGAGCAGGAAGCCGCCCGCCGCCGACGCGATCCTCAGGCGCGTACGCTCGCCGAGCTTGGCCCGCACGAATATGCGCTCGAAGTGGCGGCATTGCTGCGCGGCGAGGTGGACGCGGTGTTCGTGAAGGGCGTGGCGGGTCTCGCGACCGTGCATCTGATCGACGCCGAAGTGGTCATTGACCTCGGCTCGCATCCCGATCCGCTCGTGCGTATCGGCAACGGTACGCCGCGCACGCTGACCGTGGACCAAGCCTTGATCGATGCGCGGCCCGATTTGGTCGAGCGTTTTCTTGGTGTAGTGGTGAGCGCAGGCGAATGGGCGACACGCAACGCCGCGCAGACCGTCGCTTATATTGGCCGGGAAACACGCGCCTCCGATGAATGGGTGCGTCATGCGTATGGCGATCAGGTCAATCGGCATCTGGAGACCGGTCTCGCCCAGACTTCCATCGACGGGCTGGTGGCGTTCAAGGATTTTCTGTTCGAATGGGGCTTTCTCGAACGGGATTTCGATGCGCGCGCATGGATCGATGCCGGCCCGCTCGAACGCGTGGACCCTGGCCGCTACGGCTGGGCATCCTGATCGAGACGGTCTTGCCGTCTGCAAACGCGCCAGACCCGGCGCGTTTTTTTTGTTGAAACAGCTCGACCGTTGTTGCGCACGCAGCAGCCGTGCACCAGATTGCGTGCGCATCAACAGCCACGAACGTGGCTCGAGGCTGGAACCCCTTTAAACAAGGCGCTTTCAACGTTGGCATTCCTTTTGCATTGATCTGATCGCATGCGCGACGCGGGGTCGCGATGGAAAGATAAACAGATCAGGATTACGAAATCAATGTTCAAGAGAAAAACACTGGTCGTCGCACTGGGCGGTTTGCTGGGGGGCGCATTATCTGCTGCTCCCGCATGGGCGGATAGCGCCGCGCAGCAAACCGCTCCTGCCGGCGCGAACGCGCAGGGGAATGCGGATGCAACGGGAAAGGACAAGGCAAAGCCCGCCGAGGCGAAACTCGATACCGTGACCGTCACGGCGCGGCGGCGCAAGGAAAGCATTCAGGACGTACCGGTGGCCGTGACGGCCATCAGTGGCGACGCCATCAAGCGCAATGAACTGCGCGTGATTAACGACATCACCAAATATGTGCCGAACTTCGCGGGTCTTTCGACGGAAGGTCGCGAACGGCCGCGCTGGTTTCTGCGCGGCGTGGGCAGCAATGATCCTTCCGATCTCTCGCTGAGCCCGATCGGCGTCTACTTCGACGATGTGTATATCAATAGCGTGTTCGGTCAGGGCTTCCCGCTGTTCGACCTCGACCATATCGAGGTGCTGCGCGGACCGCAAGGCACGCTCTGGGGCAAGAACACGATTGGCGGCGCGGTGAGCATCACTTCGCAAAAGCCGACTTTCGACTACAGCGGTTACGGCAAGGTGGGGTTCAGCCAGTACGACACCAAACTGGTCGAAGCCGCTGTGGGCGGACCGATCGGCAATAACGACGTGCTTGCCGCGCGCGTGTCCGTCTATCACGAGAACGGCGACAGCTATTTCACCAATGCGTTTTCGGGCGAGCGCTTCGGCGGCTTTCACGACAATGCGGTGCGCTTCCAGTTGCTCGCCGTGCCGACATCGAACGCGGATTTCCTGCTCAATGTGCACGCGCGCAACTACACCGGCGGTGGCGATCCGTGGCACGCGCAAGGCACGGGAAAAGGCGGCGCGAATGCGTTTGGTTTCGTCGGTTCGAGTGATCCCTACACGGTGTCGCTCAATGCGCCGTCGAGCGATCACATCGCGACTTACGGCGGGTCATTGACTGCCCACTGGCATATCAATCCGGCCTTGACGCTCACTTCGATTACAGCGCTCGAAGGGCTCAATCGCTGGTATCAGGACGACGAGGACTACTCGCCTTATGATGCGGCACGCTCGCACGATACGCTGGCGTCGCATCAGTTCTCGCAGGAATTCCGTCTTGAGTCGCCGCAAACCGATCGCCTGAGCTGGATCGCGGGCGCGCACTTCTTCACCGAAGAACTGAGCGAGCAAAGCGCAGGCGCAGGTTTGCCCGATGCGCCTGGTGCACCTTCGTCGACTTATTATCATCTGTCCGACATCACCCAGCACACCCAAAGCGCGGCGGTATTCGGCAGCGTGAAATATCGATTCACGAGCCGCTTTAACGTGACGGCCGGGCTGCGTTACACGGTCGAGCGCAAGAATATCAATCTCACCGGTCTGGAGAACGACGGCCCGGTTACGTGGAGCGATACGGCAAGCTGGTGGTCGTCCTCTTCGGTCACGTCACCGCTGGCGGTGAGCGCGCGTCAGAATCAGACCAACACCTGGCGCGCGCCCACATGGGATCTCACGCCGGAATACGCGATTTCCAGCAATGTGCGCGCCTATTTCCGCTATGCGCGAGGTTTCCGCTCAGGGGGCTACAACGGCAATGCGTACACGCAAAGCACGGTTTCCACGGTGCAGCCTGAATATCTGACCGACTATGAAGCGGGTATCAAGAGCGAATGGTTCGACAAGCGGCTGATCGCGAACGTGAGTGTGTTTCACTACGACTATCGCGACATTCAGGTGTTCGCGCTGGCGCCCAATCCGCTGGGCGGTTCGCCGGTTTCGACCTTGTCGAATGCCGGTCAAGGCCGCGCGGATGGTTTCGAACTGGAGCTCAAAGCGCAGCCGATCAACAGCCTCTATCTGTTCGCCAATCTCGGACTGCTTAACACCCGGTATACGAAGTTCGACTATGTGCCAACGGCGGTGGGCAATTCGTTCGCGCGCTCGCCGCATACGACCTTCAATGCAGGTGGCGAATATCGCTTGCCGTTCGATATCGGCACCTTTGCGCTGGGCGGCGACGTGAATTACCAGAGCCTGCAGTTCTACAGTGCGACGCGGCAGACTTATCCGGAGTTGTGGCAAGGCGGCTATACGCTGCTGAACGCGCATATTTCGTGGACTTCACCCGACCGCAAATACATGCTGACCGGTTACGTGACGAATCTCACCAACAAGGTCTACAAGAAACTCGGCCTGTTGCCGTCTTATGGCGCGTATCCGATCCTGTATGGCGATCCGCGCGTCGTGGGGGTGACGTTTACCGCGAAAATCTGATCGAGGCGGCTGGGCGGGAAGGCATCGGGAGATGCCTTCGCAAGAGGGAGGAAGCCATCATCGATTAGTGCGACGCGTTCGAGCCCGACAGCGCGCGATCTGAGCGTCTGGCTCGACCGCAAGCTCGCGGCGCACGACGAGAAAACGTTCATGCGTAGCGTTGGCGTGCCAGCAAGCACACGCCTGGTCAGGTGATGGATGACGCTCCGTCGCTCGATATCGATCCTGCTGCCGCCGCGCGTTGACTCTGGCGGTCGTGCGAAAATGTCATGAAAGTGTCACAATGCGCGTCGCGTCCGGTTGGTGGACGCGCTGTTTCTGGGGCGCAGACATGATTGGGAATATCGAATTGCTGTCGCGGCTGCTGATTGCAGCGCTGCTTGGCAGCGTAATTGGCTTCGAGCGCGAGCGGCTTAGCTGGGCGGCCGGCCTGCGAACGCACATGCTGGTGTGCGTAGGGGCCGCGCTGATGATGCTCGTTTCGGCGTTTGGCTTCGCGGACGTGCTCGGCCAGAAGAACGTGGTCCTCGATCCGTCCCGGGTCGCCGCCCAGGTCGTGTCGGGGATCGGCTTTCTGGGCGCGGGTTCGATCCTGCTGCGCGGCGAGGTGGTGCGCGGTTTGACGACTGCAGCCAGCCTGTGGTCGGTGGCGGGGATCGGGCTTGCCGTGGGCGGAGGCATGTACACCGCGGCCATCGGCGCCACGGCGATTATCCTGCTCATTCTGGCCGGCGTGAAACCGCTGGAGCGCCGCTTTATTTCCGTGCGTCAACAGCGCAGCATACAGTTGCTGGCTGAGCGCGGGAGCGTGTCGCTGGATTCTGTGCATCGGGCGCTGGGTAGCGGCAGCGTGCGGGTGAAACAGTTCATCGTCCAGCAATCCGAGGACGATGCCGATCTCGACGATGTGCAGATTGCGCTGTCGCGTGTGGCGGCCGCCGAATATACGGCGATCTGTTCGCGCCTGGGCGGCATGGCGGGCGTGCGTGAATGCCGGCACGACAGGTAAGGCAGGGGCAGCCATGACGTGCATTTACGATTACGAGGGCTTCAGGCTTGAGATATCGGTGGAGCATGCCTTTACCATCGCATCGAAGCACACCGCTCGCGGACGGCCCGGCTATGTCGCGGTCGTGCGGATCTTTCAGGCGACCAGTGCGGTCGCGGCATGTGCGCCGTTGCGCTTTGGCGCGGAAAGAGGCACGCCGTTCGCCACGGAAGCCGACGCGCTGATCGGTGGGTACGGCGCAGCGCGCACCATCGTCGACGATGTGTTCTGCGCTTCGGGAACCGCCGCCTGAACGGCTTTCGCGATTGCACTGAGCTGCGCCCGCATTGCGCTCACCGCGTCGGGCGCGGTCCACCACGTTCTCTCAATGCCATGATGCGTGCCGTCACGACGCATGAAGATACCGCCATTTTCGGCGATGACACCATCCACGGGCCACATGCGGGCCATCTGATCGCACCAGCCGGCGGGCGCCGCCGTGACAGGAATGACGCGTATGCCGGCCGATTGCAGCCGTTCGAGGGCGTCGTATGTTGCGGCCGCCAGACGTCCCTGGTACGTCAGCGTTTCGTCCATGTCGGTCAATACGAAACGGACAGCGGAAAACTCGTGAAACGGCGCGCAAGACAGCGGCTGCATGACGATCTCTGTGGTGTAGCGTTTTTTTTAAAAAGCAGGCCGGGCTTAGCGAGGCTTCTGCGAAAGCTCGTGTGCCGCATAGACGGTCGATATCACGCCGAGCAGCACGGCGGATACGGCCAATGACTGAATTGTCGTTTCCATCGAAGTGACGGTCGATGCCTGGCACCACAAGGCGATGCCGCCAGCAGAGAGCAGCAGGCCGAAGGCAAGAAGCCAGGATGGCGCTGCCGTGCGCGAATGAAGTTTATGGGAGAGTTTCATGTGTCATTACCCCGCGAGCCGATGCTTGCGGTCCGTTGCGCCGTTGCAGTGTTGATTGCCCGAATGCCTCTAGCGTACGTGGCGAATTTTGCTTCATCAAGTGGAAACAATGTTCTCGCAAGCTGGCGCGCCCGTCACCTCGATTGCTAATGCCTCGGGTTCGATCATCACCCGCTCGCCGATATGCCCGGCCTCGCACAGATCGTCCGGCGCTTCGCCTAACCATGCAAGACGCTGCGCCGTCTCGCCGGCCCGCACGCGAAACCGCCGCCTTAATCGCGCAATGCCTCTTGATCACCGATCCCCACGACGGCGCGCAAGATGACCGGTTGAGCGCCGCGCAACGAAACCGCGCCGAGCACGGAGCGGGCGTGGACGCCAACGGATCCCAGCACTTCCACCAGAAGGTCGGACGCGCCGTCGAGCACTCTGGCATGTTCCCTGAAGTCTTCCGATGCGTTGATGAAGCCCTGCAACTCGATGAACTGGCCCACGCGACTGAGCGAGCCCAATTCCTCGCGCAGGACGAGCAGCAATTCCAGCGCGACGTCCCGGGCGATTTGCCTGCCTTCGTCCAGATCGATTTCGACGCCTAACCTGCCCTCCACGGACCTGCGCGAAGATTTCCCGGACAGGAACAGCAGGTTGCCCCATCGAGTCGCGTTGCGATAGTTGGCGGCGGGAGCGGTGGCGCCTGAATATCCCTCAGTCAAGGCGGCGAGTTTGTCGTCGGCATTCATGGGTTGAGTGTTCTTTTCAGTTCGAGGCCGTTTCCACACCTCGTACAACGATGACGAGACGCTGCGCGAAACTCTGTTCGAGGCGCTCAACGGCAGGAGAGCGTGCAATCGTGAGTCAGCGCGCTGCCGGAGCCGCTTGCACGAGGGTGAGAATATCGCTCAAGTCCCAATCGGCACCGCGCGCTTCTGCGCGAAATCCCAGCGATCCGCGCGTGCCGTATCGACGGCCGAAGGCAGTAGATGCGCGTTGAGGAACGCATCGGCGATGGTCTGCTGCTCGCCGAAGTTCGACGGCGTCACTTCGCGCACCTGGTAGCTGCGGCGCGCGTTGGCTCGCTCGATCGTGGCTGCGTCGAGTCCCCAGATTGGCGCAAGCAAACGTGCCGCATCATGAGGCGCATTGCGCACCCACTCGCCAGCCTTGCGCAGTTGATCGTAGATAACCGCGATGACCCCCGGTTGCGCTTCGGCGAACCGGGTCGAGGCGAGGTAATAGCGCTGGTAGGCAGCAAGACCTTCGCCGTTGGCGAGAATGCGCACGTCAGGCTGCTGATCCACCGACGCGACATAAGGGTCCCAGGTCACCCATGCGTCCACGCTGCCATGTTCGAACGCCGCGCGCCCATCGGCGGGTGTGAGGTAGTGAATACGCACGCCATCTGCGGGGATGCCGGCGCGCGCAAGCGCCGCGAGCAGCAGATAGTGGCTGCCAGCGGCCTTGGTCACGGCAATGTCCTTGCCGCGCAGATCGCCGAGCGTATGCAGTGCGCCATCGCGTTTGACGATAATGGTCTGCGCGCCAGGCGAGGGGGCTTCCTGCGCCACATAGACGAAGCGCGCGTGCGCAGCCTGCGCGAAGATCGGGACGGTGTCGGCAACATCTGCACTGAAGTCCACCGCCTCGGCATTGAGTGCCTCGGTGAGCGGAAGACCGCTTGCAAACTCGCTCCAACTCACCTTTATGCCGAGCGGTGCGATCGCGGCTTCGAGCTTGCCTTGCGCCTTCAAGACGGTTATCAGCGTTGACGACTTCTGGTAGCCGATGCGAAGCGTCGTCGGCTGGGCGTCGGATTGGGCCGCGAAGGCCAGCCGCGTGGCGGCCGCAGCGCCGAGCACCGATGCGTGAATGAGCAGTTTACGGCGCGCAGGTGAGAACATGGGAATGTCGCAGCAATGGCTGCAATGATAAAAACGCAAAGGCTAGCCGCCCATGGCGCCAGGGACAACGAAGAGATCGTGCTAAGGATTCTTGCGGGGACGCATTGGGGGCGGCACCGGTCGGTTCGATGTTGCGTCGTGGCCTGTCGCCGCGTCCCCATGATGTCTCCCGTCAAAACGGCTCGCGCCATGGGCGCAGATCCAGTTCCTGAGTCCACGCGCTACGGCCCTGGCTATGCAAATGCCAGTAGTTCGCGGCGATGGCGTCGATCTGCAGCAGTCCATCCGGGCCCGCATCGTCGACCCGTTGCGGGGCTGCGTTGCGCAGCCGTTCGCCGTCGATGCCTCCGTCGATCACGACGTGCGCGACATGAATGCCGCGCGGCGCGAATTCGCGCGCAAGACTCTGCGAGAGCGAGCGCAAGCCGGCCTTGGCGGCGGCGAATGCGGCAAAGGGCGGACGCCCGCGCAGCGAGGCTGTCGCACCCGTGAAAATGAGGCTACCCGCTCCTGAAGGCGCGCTACTCGCGTCTTCAGCGGCGAGCAGCAGCGGCAAGGCCGCTCGCGCGAAAATGAAACCGCCGAGTACATTGGTGCGCCACGCCGCTTCGAACTGTGCGGTTTCGAGTTCGAGCGCAGGGGCGCGCACGGCATTGCCCGCATTGAAAATTGCGCTGCGCAGCGTGCCGTGTTCACGCACTTGCGCGGCGATCTTCGCGATGCCTTGTTCATCCGTGACGTCGCCGGGCGCCGCGATGGCGCGGCCGCCTTGTGCGCGGATGTCGGCGGCGATGGCTTCGACGCGCTCAGCCGTGCGACCGGTCAGCACGACCGTGAACGCTTCGCGCGCGAAGCGCCGGGCCAGCGCCGCACCCAGTCCGGCACTCGCGCCAACGCCGACAATCCACGCGAGCGGTACGGAAGAAGGGGAAAGTTCGCTCATGATGATTCACGCCAGTTTTCGCGCGCGTTTTTCCAAAACAACGAAACGTCATAGGGGTATTCGCGCGCAACCCAACCCTTCCCATCGCGTCGCATCGCATGCGGCCGATGGGATAGACGCTCCCTCGCGAGGCCGTGCGCCTTTAGATCTTGCCGACCAGATCCAGCGACGGCGTCAGGGTTTGCGCGCCGGGCGTCCACTTCGCCGGGCAGACTTCGCCCGGGTGCGAGGCGACGTATTGCGCGGCCTGCACCTTGCGCAGCAGTTCCTTCGCATCACGGCCAATGCCGTTGTCATGCACTTCGTAGAGCTTGATCTTGCCTTCCGGGTCGATCACAAAGGTGCCGCGCAGCGCCAGCCCTTCTTCCTCGATCAACACCTCGAAATTGCGCGCAAGCGTCGCGGTCGGGTCGCCAACCAGCGGGTATTGCACCTTGGCAATGGTGTCCGAGGTATCGTGCCAGGCTTTGTGCGTGAAATGCGTATCGGTGGAGACACCGTAGATTTCGACGCCGAGTTTCTGGAACTCCGCATAGTGATCGGCGAGATCGCCCAGCTCGGTGGGGCAGACGAAAGTGAAATCGGCGGGATAGAAAACCACCACCGACCATTTGCCCTTGAAGTTTTCCTCGCTGACGGGAACGAACTTGCCGCCGTGGTAGGCCGTGGATTTGAAAGGCTTGACCTGCGTGTTGATGAGCGACATAGGATTTCCTTGAAGTGATCCGGCGGCGGATAGCGGCCGGATGAGTCTTTGCCCGATGTCTGATCGGGCGGTAGCCAACCCAGAGACTAGTCGAGCAGGATGGCCGCCGGAAGCGATCTTTTCTTGAATGGAATCCGCGCACGCAGAAAAGCCGCCCAACGTGGAATCGCACGATTCATGCTGGCTTTCGAGCCGGATCAGCGCGGGAAATAATCCGGCAGCCGATAGCCCTTGTAGGTGGTGTTGCGCAAAATCGCGCTGCGGAATTCATCGGCGCGATAGGCCGCAACGATATCGGCGGTCTCCTGCGCATTGCGGTTCGCTGCTTTGACAACCACCTGATTCACATAAGGCGACTGCATGTGTTCGAGCGCCAGGGCTTCAGTCAGGCGGTGACCGCTCGAAATGGCGAAGTTGCCCTGGATGGCGGCAAAATCCACGTCCTCGAGCGCGCGAGGCGCCTGTGCGGTATCGAGCGGCACAATGCGAATGCCAGCGGGATTGGCAATCACGTCATGCTCGGACACATCGACGGGATTGGGATTCTCGCGAATGCGGATCCAGCCCACTTCCTGAAGGATCTTGAGCGCGCGTTCGAGGTTGACGGGGTCGTTCGGCACGGCCACCGTCGCGCCGGGTTTGACCTCGGCCAGTGAATGATGTCGGGTCGAATAAAGCCCCATCGGCGGCGTGGGCACCTGCACGACCCCGATCAGATCGGTGCCGTTGCGCGCGTTGTAGGCCTTCAGATAGACGCTGTGCTGCATCACGTCGGCGGCGATCTCGCCATGCCAGACGGCCTGATTCGCTTCGAGTCCGGTACTGAAGTTGACATACTGGACCGTGTATCCCTTGCGTTTGAGTTGCGGCTCCACGCCTTCGCGGAATTCATCGGCATAGGGGCCCGGAACAAAGCCGACCCGCAGCACGTGGGCTGCGTTGTCGGCGGCGCGGGAAGTCTGCGATTGCGCCGCGAACAGTGCAATCGCAGAAAAGAGGGCGGATAGAACCAGGCGATGGCGCATGATATTGATTCGTGATGCAGATTGATGGGGTAGGATTTTCGCGTGATCGGCATGCATCGATCGATTATTGGCAAGCGCCGGCAAGGTGGTCAAACAACGAAAACTGCAATGGTTTCATGCAAAGGTGCTGGCTGCTTCGCGCCTGCCAACGCAGACGCGCGAATAACAAAAGTCGAATTCCGTGGTTAGTCGCGCACAAGCCGCTCCTTATACTTTTTCCCGAATGAAACACCGTGAAAAAGGAAAACTGCATGTCCGCGCTTCCCAATGAACGACCGGTTCGCAATCTCGCCGCCGATCTCAGCTTGCAGAATGCACTGGCCGATCTGCCCGCGCTCGCGCAGCGAATCGGCAAGGAAGCGGCGGCGCGCGAAAGTCGTCGCGAATTGCCCTTCGAAGGCTTCGAGGCGTTCCGGCGCTCGGGGCTGGGGCGCCTGAGATTGCCGGTGGAATGGGGCGGTCTGGGCGGTTCGCTGCTGGATGAGTTCGAGGTGATCTCGACCCTGGCCGCCGCCGACAGCAACCTCGCGCATGCCTTGCGCATTCACTACGACCAGACCGAAGCGCTGCTGCTTTCGGCGCGCACGCGCTTCAACGACTTGCAGATCCGGCGCGTGATCGACGGGGCCATTTTTGGCGGCGCGTCGACCGAACTGGGAACCGCGCGCCCCGGCGAGTACACCACCACGCTGAGGCGCGACGGCGAGCATTACCGGCTCGACGGCCGCAAATATTATTCGACCGGTACGGCTTTTTCCGACTACGCGCGCCTGAACGTCTTGAACGACGAGGGCGAGGCCGTGGTCGTGATCGTCCCCACCGGTCGCGAGGGCTTGACGGTGCTCGACGACTGGGACGGCATGGGACAGCGCATGACGGCGAGCGGCAGTCTGGTGTTCGAGAACCTGTTGGTGCACGCCGACGAAATCACGGCGCGCACATTGCACACGCTCACCGGGCGTCACACTGGCGCGCTGCGTCAGTTGCATCTGGTGGCGGTGGCCGCGGGCATCGTGCGCAACGTGGTCGCCGATGCGAAGCGCTATGTGCTGGAGCACGGTCGCCCCGTGCTGCACAGCCCCGCGCCCAGCGCGCGCGAGGATGCCTTTATCCAGCAGGTGGTGGGCGCGCTGTCCGCGCATAGTCACGCGATCGACGCGCTGGTGCGCGAGAACGCCCGCACGCTGGATCGGTCGGCCCAGGCGATCCGGGCGGGTGCACCCGATGCGGATGCGCTCGTGCTCGAAGGGGCGCTGGCCACAGCGCGCACGCAGATCGTGGTGAGCAAGCTGGCGCTGGAAGCCGGCGAGCGCCTGTTCGAAGCGGGCGGCGCTTCGGCCACCTCGCGCGCGCACAATTTCGACCGGCACTGGCGCAATCTGCGCACGATCTTCAGTCACAACCCGCTGCTGCATAAGGCGCGCGTGGTGGGCGATTACGTCCTGAATGACGTGACCACGCACCTCACCGAAGGCCGCGTGTTCTAGAAGCCATGACTGAGGGAGTGTCCACGCGATGAGCCGAACCCCAGCCAGCAGCGCACCGCGCCGCCTGCATCTGAACGTCAATATCCTGCACTCGGGCTTCGTGCCGTCGGCATGGCGTCTCGACGGCGCCGATCCGCGTGCATTCATCGACGTCGCGCATTACGTGCGGGTCGCGCAACTCGCCGAAAGCGCGAAGTTCGACGCGGTGTTTCTCGCCGATAACGCGGCCATCATCGACCAGATCGACTTCCGCCCGATCACGGCGCTCGAACCCACGGTGCTGCTGGCCAGCATCGCGGCGGCCACCACCCATATCGGCGTGATCGGCACCGCGTCGACAAGCTATAACGAGCCCTACAACATCGCGCGCCGCTTCGCCACGCTCGATCACGTGAGTCGCGGACGCGCAGGCTGGAACGTGGTGACGACCGCCGATCTGCCGTCGGCGCGCAATTTCGGTTACGACACGGTGCCCGATCATGCGCAGCGCTACGCACGCGCGGCGGAGTTCACGGAGCTGGTGAAGGCGCTGTGGGATAGCTGGGACGACGACGCCTTCATTGGCGACAAGGCAAGCGGCCGCTTTATCGACACGACGAAAGTGCGGCCCGTGGCGCACCAGGGACGCTTCTTCAAGGTGCAGGGGCCGCTGAACCTGCCGCGTCCGCCGCAAGGGCATCCGGTGCTGGTGCAGGCGGGCGGATCGGGCGATGGGCGCGATCTTGCGGCGCGCCATGCGGAGGCGGTGTTTTCCGCCTCGCAGTCGTTCGAGGAGTCGGCGGCATACCGGCGCGATCTCAATGCGCGGGCCGCCGCTTATGGGCGCGCGCAGGGCGTGCAGGTGCTGGCGGGCCTGACGACCATCATCGGCGCGACCGAGGCCGAGGCGCTGCGGCGACGCGACGAACTGATCGAGCAGATTCCCTGGCGTTACAGCCTCACGCGGCTGGCCGGCATCCTGGGCCTTTCACCCGATCAACTCGATCTGGACGCGCGCCTGCCCGACAATCTCGCGCTGCCCAATGGCGGCAACGGCAACCACACCTTCTTTCACGCGACGCTGGCCGAGGCGCGTCGCGGCGGCCACACGGTGCGCGAGCTGATCCGCACGCTCGCGGGCGGCGGCGGTCATCGTGTGATCGTCGGTACACCTGAGCAGATTGCCGACGATATCGAGCACTGGTTCAAGGGCGAGGCCGCCGATGGCTTCAATCTCATGCCCGACGCGCTGCCGGACGGCCTGGAGGCGTTTGTGAGCGCAGTCGTGCCGATCCTGCAGCGGCGCGGCCTGTTTCGAACCGAATACGAGGGCAACACCTTGCGCTCTCATCTGGGTCTCGACCGGCCGGGCGTACGCGTTCTGGAGCCTGCTGCGGGCTAGCGTCAACGTGGACCGCAAGCGCCAGTTCGTGAAACCGCAGCCGGTGCGCTTCGTTCGCTTCGTTCTTCTGCGTGCAGGCAATGGCCACCGCAACGACCCGCACGAAAGCGGGATTCAGCACCGCGTCGTCGAACACCGTTTGCGCGAAGCGCTGGCGGCCACTGTAACGCGCTCTACAGCTTGCCGGGTCGAGGGTCGGGCAGGAAGCCGTCAAGCGGGGACGGGGGCTCGCGATCGGAAAAAAAGCGCATGAGTTGTGTGGGCAGAGGCCGCGCCGCCCGGTTGGGGACGTATCCGGCCAAGCGGGCAGTATAGGAGGGCCGTGCGCGCCGCCTAATAGCGTTTTGGACTACGGTTATATGCGAGTGCGATTACGCGCGCCCGGTGCGGCAGGGAACGCCCATGCATGCGCTTGCAGGCCGCCGTATGCGTTAGCAGCGGCTTTATGACTCGATTGGATAAACGTATCCGATTTGCTTCGTTGCCAGCGTGGCAGGGGGCACGTAGATTGGCGGTTTTGGCAATTCGTAAGGCAATCCGCGTGACTATGCCCGCATCCCTGTCCCTTTCTTCGCCAGCCCTTTCCTCCGATTCGTTGCACGCCCAATCCGCTCAGGTCGCGCCACAGCCTTTCGAAATCCGCGCGCTCGATGCGCCGCTGGGCGCCGAGGTGATCGGTCTCGACCTCGCGCAGCCGCTTGGCGCAGAGGATTTCGCGCGCCTGCATCGCGCTCACCTCGATCATCACGTACTGGTGTTTCGCGACCAGCGCATCACGCCGGAGCAGCAGATCGCATTCTCGCGGCGCTTCGGCCCGCTGCAGATCCATGTGCTGCACCAGTTCGCGCTGGCGGGCCATCCCGAAGTGCTGATCGTCTCGAACATCGTCGAGAACGGCAAGCCGGTGGGGCTGGGCGATGCGGGACACTTCTGGCACTCCGATCTTTCGTACAAGGAAAAGCCCAGCCTCGGGTCGATGCTGCATGCGCAGGAATTGCCCGCGGAAGGCGGCGATACGCTGTTCGCCAACATGCATCTCGCGTGGGACGCGCTGCCCGAGCATCTGCGCCGTGCCGTAGAAGGGCGCCGCGCGGAGCACACCTATCTCGCGCGCTACGCCGAGCTGCAGTCGCGCAGCCCGTGGCGGCCGAATCTTTCCGCCGAACAGATCGCGCAGGTAAAGCCCGTGGTCCACCCGGTGGTGCGCACGCACCCGGAAACGGGCCGCAAGGCGCTATTCGTCAGCGAGCACTTCACCACGCGCATTGTCGATATGCCCGAGGACGAAAGCCGGGCGCTGCTCGCCGAAATCTTCGCCCACAGCGTTCGCGACGAGTTCCTGTACCGCCATGTCTGGCGCGAGCACGACATGGTGTTCTGGGACAACCGCTCGTTGATGCATCTGGCGGCAGGCACGCCCGATCATCTGCGCCGTCGGCTCTATCGCACGACGATCGAAGGCAGCGTGCCGTACTGAGGCGCATCGCCACGACGCATTGCGCGTCGCGACCCATCTTTCCAATACGATAAACACGGGGTATTTCCATGCCGATTCTGCTTCGCGACGCGGTTGCCCGCGGCGCGCGCGCCCTGCGCCGCGCCGCAGCGCCTGCTCTTTCCACTGTGCTGGCGGTGGCTACGCTGGCGGCCACCCAGCCGGCACACGCCGAAGGCACCATCCGTATCGCCGAACAGTTCGGCGTGGTGTATCTAATGCTGAACGTCGCGCGCGACCAGCACTACATCGAGCAGGAAGGCCGCAAGGCAGGGCTCGATATCAAGGTGGACTGGGTGCGCCTCTCGGGCGGCGCGGCGGTCAACGATGCGCTGCTGTCGGGCGCGGTGGATATCGCGGGCGCGGGCGTCGGCCCGTTGCTGACCGTGTGGGATCGCACGCACGGGCGTCAGAACGTGAAGGGCGTGGCCTCGCTCGGCAACCTGCCGTATTACCTCGTGAGCACCGATCCGAACGTGAAGACGATTGCGGATTTCACGGAGAAGGATCGTATCGCCGTGCCGGCCGTGGGAGTGTCGGTGCAGTCGCGTGTGCTCCAGTACGCGGCGGCGAAGCAGTGGGGCGACAAGGCGTTCGATCGCCTCGACAAGTTCACCCAGGCCATTCCGCACCCCGACGCAGCCGCCGCGCTGATTGCGAACAGCAACGTGATCACGGCGCATTTCGGCAATCCGCCGTTCCAGCAGCAGGAGCTGGCCGGCAATCCGAAGGCGCACATCGTGCTCAATTCCTATGACGTGCTGGGCGGCCCAAGTTCCGCCACGGTGCTCTACACGACGCAAAAGTACCGCGACGACAACCCGAAGACCTATCACGCCTTCGTGGCCGCGCTTGCCGACGCCGCCCGCCTGATCTCTTCGGACCCGGAAAAGGCCGCCGATATTTATATTCGCGTGAACGATTCGAAGATCGACCGCAATCTGCTGCTGAAGATCCTGCGCGACCCGCAGGTGCAGTTCAAGACCGCGCCGCAGAACACGCTGGGCCTCGCGCAGTCGATGTACCGCACCGGCGCAATCCGCAACGAGCCGAAGTCGTGGCGCGATTACTTCTTCGACGATCCGGCCACGGCGGGCGGAAGCTGAGTTCTTGCCTGCTGGAGCGGCGCAAACGCTGTTTATGCGTCGCCGTGTAATGAATATGGCGATTCATTGGTTGGGATGCGCGGCCACGGCCCGTATGTTGACGCTTTATCTGCTGGATTTCCGATCGTGAATGTCAATATGTCCCCGCCGTCACAGTTTGGAGCCCACCCGCCGCTGACGCGCAGCGGGCCGGCTGCAACAACCCAGCCGCCCCACGACGCCCAGGCGCGCGCGCGCCAAGACGGTGCTGGCGCCGTGGACGCATCGTACGGCGAACGCCTGCTCGCGATCGATGGCGTCAGCCTCGAATACCGCAATCGCGAGCGCATCGTGCGCGCGACCCATGAGGTCAGCTTCGACGTCTATGGCGCCGACCGCTTCGTTTTGCTGGGGCCTTCGGGCTGCGGCAAATCCACCTTGCTCAAGGCGATTGCGGGCTTTATCGAACCCGTGGCGGGCACCATCGCGCTCGATGGCAAGACCGTGCGCGGCCCTGGTCCCGACCGCGTGGTGGTGTTCCAGGAATTCGACCAGTTGCCGCCCTGGAAGACGGTGCTGGAAAACATCGCGTTTCCTCTGCGCGTCGCCCGCAAGCTCTCGCGCGCCGAAGCGAAGGCGCGCGCCTTGCACTATCTCGACAAGGTCGGCCTTGCCGCATTCGCCGATGCCTACCCTCATACGCTGTCGGGCGGCATGAAACAGCGCGTGGCGATTGCGCGCGCGCTCGCCATGCAGCCGCGCGTGCTGCTGATGGACGAACCGTTCGCGGCGCTCGATGCGCTGACGCGCCGCAAGATGCAGGAGGAACTGCTGCGCCTGTGGGAAGGCGAGCGCTTCACGCTGCTGTTCGTCACGCATTCGATCGAGGAAGCCCTGGTGGTGGGCAATCGCATCCTGCTGCTCTCGCCGCATCCTGGGCGCGTGCGCGCGGAACTCAACAGCCACGCGTGGTCGCACGCGAGCACCGACGACGACGCTTTCCGCGCCAGTGTCGCCCGCATCCATCACCTGTTGTTCGAAACCGGCACGGACGTGGAGGCACGCGCATGAGCACGCCTTCGACTACGCGCGATCGCAGCTTGCCGCCGTTGCCGCCGCTGCCCCCTGTGCGCGCCGAGTACGAGCGCCCGCTGCAAGCTGTGCCGCCCGGCGGGGATTCCGTGCCGCTGCCGCTCGCGCGCCGTCTTGCCGACGCAAGCTGGCTGCGCCGCACGCTGATCGCGCTGATCCTGATCGGGGCATGGGAAATCACGGCCCGCATCGTCAATAACGATCTGCTGGTGCCTACCTTCGGCGCGACGTTCGAAGCGTTCGTGCAGGGCATCCTCAGTGGCGAACTGATCGAGAAGACCGCGATATCGCTTTCGGTGCTATTGCGCGGCTATGCGATCGGTGTGGTGCTCGCATTCACACTCACGGCGTTGGCGGTTTCGACCCGTTTCGGGCGCGATCTGCTTTCGATGCTGACCGCGATGTTCAACCCGTTGCCATCGATCGCCTTGCTGCCTATCGCTTTGCTGTGGTTTGGTCTGGGCACTGGCAGCCTGCTGTTTGTACTGGTGCATGCGGTGCTCTGGCCGCTCGCGCTGAACGTGTACACCGGCTTTCTCGGCGTGCCGGCTACGCTCAGGATGGCGGGGCGCAACTACGGGCTGACCGGCTTGCGCCATGTCGGCCTCATTCTGGTGCCTGCGGCGCTGCCGTCGATTATCGCCGGCCTGCGCGTGGGTTGGGCTTTCGCGTGGCGCACGCTGATTGCGGCGGAACTCGTCTTTGGCGCCAGCGCAGGGCAGGGCGGCCTTGGCTGGTACATTTTCCAGAACCGTAACGAGCTTTATACGGATCGTGTTTTTGCCGGACTCGCCGCGGTCATCATCATTGGGCTGCTGGTCGAGCATCTGGTGTTCGACACGCTGGAGCGCCTGACCGTACGGCGCTGGGGCGTGCAGCAGTAAAGCGGATGATCCCCGCGCGCGGGGCACGCCGTTGCCCCGCCGCTTTGCCTCCGCTTTGTTCCTCTTTAGCTGTTCGCGAAAAAGCGGTTGGCGGGCCGCTGCAAACCCAGATGCTCGCGCAGTGTGGTGCCGGCATATTCGCGCCGGAAAATGCCGCGGCGCTGCAATTCCGGCACCACCTTGCCGACGAACTCTTCCAGACCTGCAGGCAGCCACGGAAACATCACATTGAAGCCGTCGCTGCCTTCTTCCACCAGCCACTGCTCCATCTGGTCCGCGATATCGTGCGCGGTGCCCACCATCTCCAGGCCCGAATAGCCGCCTACCCGCTGCGCCAGTTCGCGAATCGTCAACTTCTCCTCACGCGCCCAATCCACGACGCGCTGACGCGCACTGCGGCTCGCATTGGATTCGGGTATCTCCGGCAAGGGACCGTCGGGATCGAAGCCCGATACGTCATGGCCCAGCGCGATCGACAACGATGCGATGCCGCTGTCGTAGTGCACCAAGGTATCGAGCCGCGCGCGTTGCTCGGCGGCGGCTTCGCGCGTCTCGCCCACCACCACGAAAACGCCCGGCAGGATCTTCAGATCGTCGCGCGAGCGGCCGAAGCGCCCGAGCCTGCCCTTGAGATCGGCGTAGAAGCGCTTACCCGCAGCGAGTGTGGGCTGGGCGGTGAAGACCGCATCGGCGGTCTGCGCGGCCACCTGCATGCCGGCCTCGGACGAACCGGCCTGGACGACCACCGGCCAGCCTTGCACGGGACGCGCGATGTTCAGTGGTCCACGTACCGAAAAATAATCGCCTCGATGATCGAGCACGTGCAGCTTCGCCGGATCGAAGTACAGGCCAGAATCGACGTCGCGCACGAATGCATCGTCGGCCCAACTGTCCCATAGGCCTGTGACGACCGCATGGAATTCGAGGGCGCGCCGATAGCGCTCGTCGTGATCCATATGCGTGTCCCGGCCGAAATTGCGTGCGGCCTCCGGATTGGACGTGGTGACCAGATTCCAGCCCGCGCGCCCGTTGCTGAGATGGTCGAGCGAGGCGAAGCGGCGCGCGATGTGCCACGGCTCGTCGAACGTCGTGGAGGCGGTTGCGACGAGACCGATCCGTTCCGTGACGGCGGCGAGCGCGGAGAGCAGCGTGAAGGGCTCGAACGAGGTCGCCGTATGACTGCGCTTGAGCGCATCGATCGGCATGTTGAGCACGGCGAGATGATCCGCCATGAAAAAGGCGTCGAAGCAGGCCTTTTCGAGCAGTTGAACGCTGTGCTTCAGATGCGCGAAGTTGAAATTCGCGTCGGGCCATGCGCCCGGAAAACGCCATGCTCCTGTATGCAGGCTGACCGGGCGCATGAAGGCGCCAAGGTGAAGTTGCCGATTGCGGGTCATCTCGTTGCCTCTGCGGATCGTGCCGGGTTTGTGCCCGGTTTGTGTCGATTCTTGCGCACAACCCAATGATGATCGCGCCGCGCGCGCGCCACGGTCAACGATTGGCTTGGAAGCATTTCTGCTTCGCAATCCACGCGTTAAGGAATAGCGCCCGCCGCAATGCCTATTCGAACGTAATGAATTGTGCCGACGACCACACCTTGCTGTCGTCGCGCTGCCGCCCGAAGAAATACACCGGCCGGTAGCCGAACGGCGCATTTTTCGCCTCGATTTCAAGACTGCCTTCGAGATCGACCGGCAAGGGCTTGTCCGTCAGCCGCTCGACAGCGACGAACAGTTCCGTGCCACCCAGCGCATGGGTAGCGCTGCCTTGCGCGAGCAGATCCGCGCCGCGAATCTCGAAACGGAACGTGGGCGCATGGGCGAACGGATTGCCCGCCAGTGGATCGCCCACCTTCACGAAACCGTCGATGGTGCCCTCGATCACAATCGTCGCCGCCGCCAGATTGCTCACGTCGATGTCGATGCTGTCGGCGTCGCCATAGGTGTCGCTGCTGAACTCGATATCGGTGGCGCCGGTGCGCCACGCCGATTCCTCGGCGTGCTCGAAGCCGTGCGAGCCGAAGTTGTGAATCGTGCCGTTGAGAATGCGGATCCGGCCGCGCCACGCCGCCCAGCGATAGCGGTCGCGAATACGCGCGCCGCCCCAACGCACGCGGATCAGTCGGTCGGCAAAGCCCAATTCCTCATGCAGATTGCGCTCCCAGATCAGACCGCTGTGGTCGTAGGCCGCGACGTATTCCCAGCCCGCATTGCCAAGCAAACGGTAATCGAGCGTGGCCGGTCCGCTGTGCGTGAAGGCATCGCCTTGCCGATGCGTGCCGCTGCGCACAAGCAGGGCGCTGTGCTCGCCGGTGGTGGCCCACGTATGGCGCGCGCGCAGCGCCTGCGCCACGCTGCGGCGGTCTAGCGAATCGGCCAGCACGCCGGTCAAGCCGCCATGCACGCCGAAAACCTGCACGCCCGGCGCGCCGCCGCCAGGGCGACCGCGATGCTCGTCACCGCTCGCCGCTACGCCAAGCCGATAACCGCGAGCAATCACGTCCTGATAGAGCCAGCCGAAGTGGCCCCACGTCGAGGCGATTTCAACCAGCCGTTCAAGCTCAGGATGATGCCAGTCCGGAATGTAGCGGCGGCCCCCCACGTGCGGCATGACTAGGTGATGTTCGGCGTCGTCCGCATAGGCGTCCCACAATTCTTCGACGGGCCAGCGGCCGAGCTCGACGGCATGGCCCTTCATGTCCTCGTTCCACACCAGCGTGCGGTTGTGTTCGCCGCGTGCGTTGTAGGGGAAGCCGGGCCGCTCGTCGCCCAGAAACACCACGTTGTGATCGCCGCCCGCGGTCGAACTGCCGCACCATTCCTGCACGGGGTAGACGACGAAACGCCCCGGCTGGTTGAACTGCTCGACGGCTTCGACGCCGAGTTGCCAGTTCGCATCGGTGATCTGAAAGTCGTTGGCGGTATAGCCGAGGATATCGATGCCGCCGATGTCACGCGCGTATTGCGCGTTATACGCCGGGCTGTTGGTGCCCACCGTGTCGTGGGCGTGTACGTGCAGGTCGGCGTAGAGCGCGCGCCGCGCGGGCAAGGCGGCGTCGACGGTAAGCCAGGCTTGCGCGGCGCGGATGCCGCCATGCGCGGGCACATCGGCGATAACCTTCAGGCTGCCGCGATCGGTCGGCAGATCGTCGAGCGCGAGCGTCGCGAAACCTTGTGCCGGAACCGCAAAGTCGCGCCGATATACCGCCTCGCCGCTTTCATCATGCGCGATCACGCGCGCCAGCAAGGGCGGTGTACGCGTGTCTGCGCCCAGATCGCGGCACGCGTTGCCCCAGCGATCCTGCAGCACGAGCCGGAACGGCGCGCGCTCGCCGGGCCGCACGAAGCGCGGACCGTTGAGCAGCACATCGGTGGGCGCGCCCGCCTGAATGTCGATCGAGATATCGCCCGGCACGGCCACGAAGCGCGAGGTGCCCAGCGGATCGACATAGAGGCGAAAGCGGAAATTGTCTTCGGCAAAGGTCTGGACGCGGGTGCCCGGGCCTTGCCGACGGTCGCCCAGACGGATCACGATATGGTCGCCCGCATTCAGATAACCATCGACGACATCGACGATCACGGCCTTCTGATAGGGCCGCTCGTGGCCCTTCTGGTCGAAGCGTACATTGAGCGCCTGCACCGTCGCCGGGCTCTGACCCGCGACGAGCGGCGCAGCGTGATACTCCGCGCTGATGTAGTTCGCGGCGCGCGGGTCGCTGGTCTGGAACAGCGCCCAGTCGGAGTAGAACTTGAACGTCGCCTTGAGCCATCCACCATCGGCGATACCCGACGACCCCACTTCGTAGTCGAGCACGACCTCGGCCCAGTCGCCCGCTTCGAGGCGCGAGACGTTGCAGCGCACGCTGCCCGCGAAGGGCCGCTGTTTGAGTTGTTCATAGAGGCCCGCAGGGGCGACATGTGCGCCCAGGCGTTCGCGCAGGGCGCGCGCGCGGGCATGCAGATCGGGTTGATTCGCTTCGCTCATGATGGATCGAGATATTCGGGAATACGGGAATAAGGGAGACAGGGAAAGCAGCGCGCGCTCAATGCGCGAACGGCCACGCTGCGCTTGCGTCCCAAACGGGCACGCCCATGAACGCGTACCACGGCGCGATCACGCAAAGCCCGTAGAAAATCGCGATCAACACGGACACCACGCCGACCTTCGCGTAATCGGCGGTCGTGAATGCGCCGCTGCTATAGGCGATCACGCCGGCCGTGATCTGCGTTGGCAGCAGATAGGCGAAGCTGTCGGTATCGCTGATCAGCATGGTGAAGGCCACCGGATGCAGGCCCAGACGCGTCGCGAGGGCGAGTGCGATCGGCGCGATCATGGTCACGGCCGCCACATTCGACAGCATGCCGATACGGATGAGGTGGGTGCCGAGCATCACGATGCCGATGGCGAGCCACCAGCCGTGGCCATGTGCGACGAAATAGATATGATCCGCCGCCCACTGCGCGAGTCCCGACGAACTGATCGCCGAAGACAACGAGAGCGCGCCCGCCAGAAGGAACAGCGTGCCCCAGATCGTGCGCTGCTCGACCTCGGCCCAGCCGAAGCGCAGCAGGCCCGGCGCGAACAGCACCGCCAGCGCGATCAGCGCCACGATTTCCGACGACAGATGATGGAGCGGCTCCGTCGCCCAGAGAATCGCCACGGCGGCGAACAGCGCGAGCACCGTCCAGTCGTTGCCCGAGGCCGGCGGCAGCGCGCGGCGCATCGACGTGATGGCGGCGCGGCCACCGGGAATCTGCACGGCGCGCGAGCGGAAATAGTATTGAACCCAGCACTGCGTGATCGCGAACATGCCCAGATACGGCCACTGCAGCTTGAACCACGTGAAGTACGAAATGCGGATGCCAAGCTGCTTTTCGAGCAGGCCGGACACCACCATGTTCGGCAGATGCGCAGTGAGAATGCACATGCCGCTGATCATCGCGCCATAGACCAGCGACTGGATCACGATGGCCTTTTTCGCGGCCTGCTCGCGCGATGAAGCGCCGAACAGCTTGACGATGCCGTTGGTCACCGGCAACAAGGCAGCGGAGCGTGCATTCGCGGCGGGCACGACCATCGCCATCAGGAAGTTGACTGCGAACATGGCCCAGATCACGCCATTGGCGGTGCGCACCTTGAGACGGTCGAGCAGCGCCAGCGCAATGCGGCGATCCAGCCCGCTCGCCTGCATGATCGCCGAGAACAGGAACGCGGCGAGACACAGAAACACCACCGGCGCGGCGAAACCGCTGGCGGCCTTGGGAAAATTCGGGCTGGCGTGCGAGAGCACCAGCAGCATCGGCAGCAGAATGCCGCTCACGCCGACGGGAATCGCCTCGGTCACCCAGACGATCGCCACCCACGCAACGACGGCGAGGGTGGCGTGGCCGGCGGCGTTCAAACCGGCTGGCGTCGGTAGCAGCCACGCAACCGCGAAGAAAGCGATCCACGCGGCCACGAAGCCAAGACGCGCACGCAGCAAGGCACCGCTGCCGCGCGGGCCGGCGTGCCGGTCGGCTTGCATCAGGCCCGCGTGCAAGGGGCGCTCAAGTGGCGGGGCATCGAGGGTTTTATCTGTCACTGTTATGCTTCCGGGCGGTCTTGCTGGGGTGGGCGACGCGAGCCGAGGGGCGGCTCGGGGTCGTTCTGGGTGGCATAATACGTATTAATACAAGTTGAGCCATCCAATTGCTTTTCATATCGATATCGCGAAATGCGCAGAGGGCGCAGAGGGCGCGGTGCCGGTGCAACGAGGAACATTGATGACGTTGGTGCGAGACGACGTGACGTCGCTCTATGAGCAGATTGCGACGACGCTGGAGCAGGAAATCGGGCAAGGGGTTTATGCACCGAGCGGCAAGCTGCCATCGGAAGCCGAACTGAGCGAACGCTTTGGCGTGAGCCGGGTGACGGTGCGCCTTGCGGTGGGCAAGCTCGTCGACGCGCGGGTGGTCGAGCGCAAGCAGGGCAAGGGCACGTTCGCGAAGCCATCACGCCTGCAGCATCGGCTCGATGTGCTGCGCGGCTTCTACGATTCGCTGGCCGCGCAAGGCGCGCGGGCGAGCATGCAACTGCTCAGTATGGAAATGTGCGCGGTGCCGCCGGGGTTGCGCGAGGTTTTTCCCGCTGAGGTCACGCGCTGTGTCTATGTCGAGCGCCTGCATCGCGTCGATGACGTGCCGGTGGCGTTGGCGCAGACCTGCATGCTGCCGGAAGCCAGCGTGATTTCACGCGAAGAGGCACAGACCTTGCCGTCTTACGAGATGCTGGAGAAACTCGACGGCTGGCACATCGTCGACGCGGATATGTCGATCACGGCGGTGGCCGCGTCGCGCGAGATCGCGAAGTATCTCGATGTGGCCACGCATGCGCCATTGCTGGTGCTCAGGCGTACCTCGCGGCTCGCGGACGGCCGCGTGTGTGAATCCACGGTCTTTCACATCCGTCCGGAGCGTTTCGATCTGGTTACGCGCAGTGGGTTGGAGGCGCGGGTGGTGGGCTAGCAGAAAGCGAAATTCCTGAGCGCGGAAGGGCCTTGCAGGCGTACGAGTCAATCGCGAATATCACACAGGGCGCAACGCGAACGCCGAGGCTGTGCTTGCCAATGTGGTGGCCTATGGAAGGGCGCTCGAAGCCTTGCGGGTCCCTGTCGATCTGCGCGCCGCGGCGGACGCGGTGGCGCACGCGTACGAACAAAGCCCGTCCGACGGTGGGGAAGGTCTGCCATCGTGAGTCGCGGCCGTGCCGCACATCGTCATGACGAACTGATGTCAGCAGTGATTTGCTAACGCAAAAGCCTTCGTTGGCGGCGCGCGTCGCGCGCACTAGCATGCAAGCGTGGCGGACGATTGTGTCCGCGATTGTCTTTACGGAGACATGCATGCGATACAAGGGATACGAAGTGGAGCCGTCGGCCTATGCGTTGCCGAGCGGACTTTACGCGGCGAATCTGACCATCGAAACGGCTTTGCCTGCTGCCGGGTCGTCGTTTTCGTTCGAAGCGCTCGACTACTTCTTCGAGGCCGATCATGCGATTGCGTATGCGGCTCGCTGGGCGCGACTGTGGATCGATCAGCGCGCAAGGCCCGCGCAATGAGCCGCAGACGAGCATCTCCGATGCCGTCCGCAGTGATTGCCCGCTGATCGCCGGAATGCGGGCTGGAAATCAGAACAGGTGATGAATGCCGGACAGCACGACGATCTGCCGCTTCCCGGACGACGCACCGATGCCCAGCGTATCCGCGACCGCGCCGCCGCCTGCGGTTTCGTACATCAGATCCGCGTAGAGTTGCGTCGTTTTGGAGAGCGAATAGACATTCGCAAGGGTGGCCTGGGTCCAGCGCTTGCCGTCCAGCCAGGCCGACCACGCGCCCACGGCCACTTCCTCGGCGGGGGTTACGCGCAGGTTCAGGCCGCCATCCACACTGCGGAAGTGGTCTGCGCCACCGGCTGAGGCAATGCGCACATCGGTGCCCAGCAGGTGCACCGTCAGCTTGCCGAATTGATACGAACCGCCCACGCCTGCGTCGCGTACTCGCGATGCGAGAAAGGTCGCCCCGGCGGGCAGCGTCCGCTCCTGGAACGATGTGAGGCCGAGGGCCGTGGCCAGCGGCAGCAGCCGGTCGTTGTACTCGGACCAGACGCCCACGAGCTTGAGCGGCCCGCGCGTATAGTTGGCCCCGAAACTGAGGGTGCGTCCCGAGGTATTGCTGGCCGCCGCGCCCGGGAAACCATAGAGCGCGCCCAGCGTCAGGCCGTAAAACGGCGCGCTTTTCCACTTCACCACATTCGATAGCTGCACGGGCAAGGTGCTGCCCAGTCCGTCGAGGTTGCCGGGATGGAACGCGGAAAAATCGCCGAGAACTTGCCCGGTTGAAACGGAGCCGAGCCAGTCGAAATTCCAGTCCGTCTGCCGGCCCAGCGTCACGGTGCCCGCAGCCGGGTCGGACAGACCGACATACGCTTGCCGATTGAAGAACGACGTGCTGCTGGCGGACGCGCCCGTGGTGGTGACGAAGCCGCTTTCGAGCCGGAAAAGGGCGCTGCGTCCCGCACCCAGATCTTCGACGCCGATCAGGCCGAACCGATCGGCCTGCAGCGTGCCCTGTTCCGCGATGAAAGCGCTCGAACCATGCAGGTTGCTGACATAGCCAACGCCGGCATCGAGACTGCCGTACAGCGTGACGCTGCTTTGCGCACGGGCTGCGGACGAAGCCGTGCCGCAAGCGACCCCCAAAGCGCACGCCGGTAACAGCGCACGCGCGAATAGGCTGGTTTTCATAAATATAGAGGAATACGTAATAAACAAAGGAAAAAAACGGCTAATGCGGTGCTGCGGCCTGCCCGGCCCTCTGGCGGCTCGCCACGAACACCGCATTCACGAGGATCGCGGCGAGCGTGCCGGCGGCCATGCCGTTGCCCAGCACCACCTGAAGCGGAACCGGAAAGGCGCGATACAGATTGGGTACGAGGATCGGCAGCAGGCCCACCAGCAGCGCCGTCGCCAGCGTGTACTGGTTGCCGCGCGCAGCGAAATCGACGCCCGCCAGCAACCGGATGCCCATCACGCCGATCATCGAAAAAACGATCAGGGCGGTGCCGCCCACCACGGGCGCGGGAATCGCACTGGCGATGCGCGCCAGGGGTACGAACAGCGCGATCAGCAGCAGGAGCACACCGGCGGCGGCGGTGACATGGCGCGAACGCACGCCGGTTGTCTGTACGACGCCGATGTTTTCCGCGCTCGTAATGATGAGCGAGGTGCCGAAGCAGGCGCCCAGCAGGGAGGTCAGGGCATCGGCGCGGATCGTGCGCGACACGTCGCGGCGAAAGTCGATCGGCTTGCCGCACGCTTCAGAGACCGCCACAGTCTGCGCCGCCGCTTCGGCCATCGAAACAACACTGAAGACCAGCAAGGGAACCGTGGCCACCCAGTCGAAGCGCGGCATGCCAAAGGGCATCCAGTGCGGATAAGTCAGCAGCATGAGCGGCGGCCCGGCGAACAGGCCGTCGATATGCATCGCGCCCGTGGCGAAGGCGAACAGCGCCCCCGCCACCAGACCGGCAAAGACGGCCAGTCGCCCAGCCGTGCCGCGAAACACGCGTGCCACGATCAGCGTGGCCCCAATCGTTACCAGTGCGATCGTCAGTGATCGCGGGCTGGCGAAATCGGCGCTGCCGGGCTGGCCGACGACGATGCCCGCATAGATCTTGATGAGGTTGATGGACACCAATAGCAGCATCACGCCCACCACGATGCGCGGGAAAAACCGCAGCGCACGCGTGAAAAAGGGCAAAGCAAGCCAGTAGAACAGGCTGGTGATCATGGCCGCGCCCGTGGCCGCGGGCAGCCCGGCCTGGCTTGCCGCGGCGGCGAACAGGAACACCGGTGCGCCGCCCGGCACCATCACGAACGGCAGCCGCGCGCCCACCGGCCCCACGCCGATCGACTGGATCAGCGTGCCCACCCCGCACACGAAAAACGTCGAGCCGATCAGTTGCACGGTCAGAGCCGAGTCGAGGCCAAGCAACTTCGCCAGCAGGAAGACGGCGGTGATGGGCGAGGCCGCCATCGACAGCACGTGCTGGAGGCCGAACAGAACGAGTTTCCAGAAGGGCGGGCGGGCATCGACCGCGTGCGGGGATGCTGCGGCAGTGCCTGGGAGGCTGGCTTCGGCCATGACGTTCATCCCCTTCAGACTTTGAGCCACGGCAACTGCTCGCGGCTGTAGCGGAAGGTCTGAAACACGCTGTTGAGCTGGCCCGGTCCGGTGCGGCGCGCGTCCTCGTCGGGATATTCGGCGAACCACGGAATGATGTATTCCCACACCACTTCGCCGGCGGGCGTGACCTCGAACAGACGGCCCGAGGCGGACTCCGTGATGTGGGTGTTGCCGTTCGGCAGGCGCTGGGCGTTGCCCATGAAGGGCGTGTAGAAGAGATTGACGACATCGTCGGTATAGGACCAGACGACCTGGCCGCTCGACGGCTCGATTTCGACCACGCGCGAGAACGCCACGTGCGCGCCGTCCCGGAAGTTGCCGTTGTCGAAGGCGAGGATATGGCCGTTGGCGAGCGGCGTCGGCGCATGCTGGTGCGAGAGCACGTCCGGGCCGATATGCAGCGTGACGGCGCCGCTGTCGCGCTCGACGCCAATGATGCCCGAGGTGGTGCGCAGACTCATCAGCACGCGGCCCTGCGCGTCGATCCCCAGACCGTTGACGAGCGGCCAGTGGTAGCGACCGAAGCCCGGGGCGATCGGAAAGTCCTCCGGCGCGAGATGCTCGCGCGCATGCCAGCTCCAGACGATCTCGCCGCGACGATTCACTTCACGGATCACGTCGGCATACATCGGCTCATTTTCCGTGTGAGACGTCCCGCCCGGCACGCGTCGCGCGAAGTCGTCGGACACGCGCTCGCACGCGGCATAGAGCAGGTTGCCGTTGGGCAGCCACAGCGCGTCGTGATGATGGTCGGGGTCTTCATGGCGCCAGACGATCTCGCCCTCGGGCGTGGCTTCGTAGAAGTCGCCGCCGTGCCACATCGACCAGGGCGCGTAGCGCGCATCCGTTTGCGGATGATTGCCGTTATATCCAAGATTGCCATTGCTCAGGATCACGGCATGACGGCCCGGCCTGACCGGCATCTTCCATTGATGCGCGACGCGCCCTTCGATATCGACGAGATAGACGTTGCCCGCAGCGGTTTGAGGTGCAATGAGCGTAAAGCCGCCCGCGCTGCGAAGAGGATCGTGTGCGATGAGACCCACGCCACGCCGGCGCTGGGTAATCTGATCGACAGTGGTCGCCATGAGATGCTCCGTTAAGATGATGAAGCGAAATCTAGGGGATCTGCGCGATCGGGAAAACTGGATTGTTCTAAACGGGGCGTTCAGAAAAATCTAACGGTAGACAAATGCGTTCAATATCACAGACGTTCCGATGTTTCGACGAGGTGGAGCGGCGCGGATCGATCCGCAAAGCGGCCGAATCGTTGCATTTGACGGCGGCGGCCGTGCATCAGCAAATCCGCAATCTGGAAGAACAGGTTGGCGCGCCGCTGTTCGATCGCATGCCGCGCGGCATGCGCCTGACCGCGGCGGGCGAGATCATCATTGCCGCGGTGCGGCGAGGGCAACGCGACTTCGACAACGCGCTGACCCAGGTGGAGGATCTGCGCGCCGTGCGGCGTGGTCATGTGAATCTCGCGGTGTCGGCGTCGTCGGCTGAACATCTCGTACCCAGTGCGATTTGCGAGGCCATGGCGCGCTACCCCGGCGTGACGTACAGCGTGCGCTCGGGCAACGGCGAGAGCATCCTGCGTGCAATCGAAACGGGCGAGGCCGACATTGGCTACGCGCTCAGAAGGCGGCCGCCGCCCGGCGTGGTGGAAGTGCGCGCATTCGCGCAGAAGCTCGGGGTGGTGACGGCCCCTGGCCATCCGCTTGCTTCGCCCGGGCGCAAGCCGCGCCTGCGCGATTGCCTCGACTATCCGCAGATCCTGATGTCGCCCGATACCGAATTGCGCGCGATGGTGGAGCAGATCGATCATCGCCAGCAACAGCGCGTGCGCCCGCTGGTGGAAACCAGTTCGGTGTCGATGGTGCGGCGTCTGGCCGGCGAGGGCGTCGGCATCGGCTTTCTGATCGCCGAAAACGTCGCCGAGGATGTCGCGCGTGGCGCGCTCGCGTGGACGCCGCTTGCGGATGCTGGCGCGAAATCGTTCAGTTGTCTGTATCAGCGGGCCGATATGTCCACCACCGGCGCGATCAACATGTTTCTGCAAATCCTGATCGAGGCCATCGAAGCCATGGAAGATCGTCTGGGTGCACCCCGAGGCCGACGCAGTTCAAAGCGTGCTCGCGAATAATCAAATTCGAATTGCGCATTTAGTCGGGGGCGCAGGGTTCCCTATACTTTTTCTCTTGATGAAACCGCCTGCAGCCGGACCCCATTCAAGACGCTATCGAGCGTGACTTTTCCTGTTCCGATCATGACGACACTCAATGAATATCTGACGCAAAAGCGCGCGGCGTGGCACGCCCAGCGGCCCGGCTTCGAGAATATACCGATATTTCCGAACAATATTCGCTATACGCTCGATATCGTGTCGTCGGAATCCGCAGAAACTATTCGTTTGCTTCACGAAGCAGTGAAAGCCAAAATATATTCCGAGAATTTCCTTGTCACTCCGTAAAATTAAATCCTATCAGGGGATTGAATCTATACGGAAGCCGCAACAGGCATACAATAAGCCGGCTCTATCCGCCACTTTGCGATGGGCTGCAATTCTACTTACGGACAGACAGGCAAAGGGACTGCAACCCGGCGACAAGCCGGTATTCGACGGGAAGGTAACAGGGTTGATGCTCACGCCGGGCAAGACGGGCAGCAAGTGGACGCTACGTTTCACCAGCCCGGTAACGGGCAAGCGGCGCGATGCGGGCCTCGGTGCTATGCTGAAGTATTAATACTGGACGCGCAACAAGGCGCTTGCCATGCGCACCCAACTCGACGCGGCGAGAGACCCAATCGAAGAGCGCGACCGTGAACAGAAAGCCGCGAGTGTCCCCGCGTCCGGGCTACCCTCGAGAAAGCAGCGCGTAAGGTTCACGAGGAATTGAAGCTTGGCTGGCGGAACGAAAAACATGCGGCCCAATGGATTAGCACGCTCGAGACTTACGTGTTCGCGAAACTCGGCGACAAGCCGCTCGATGCGATCACGCCCGCCGACTGCGCCGACGTGCTTCGACCGATCTGGTTGGAAAAAGCCGATACCGTCAGCCGGGTCCGCCAAAGGATGCATGCGACTTGCAATGGTGCTGGGCGCACGGCCATATCACGGCGAACCACGGTTAGTGTGGTTGACTATCTTTTGCCGAAGCAGGGCGCGAAGAAAGACCACCAACCGGCGATGCCGTGGCGCGACGTTCCCGCGTTTTCGAAGGTGCAGCTTCGCGATATCAAACCCGGCGACAACACGCGAGTGGCCCTGCTGTTCGGCGGCGCGTAGGCGCGAAGTGCGCGGTGCGACGTGGAACGAACTTGACCTCGACGGCGGTATCTGGACTGTCCCAGGCGAACGCATGAAAGCGAACGTACTGCACCGCGTATCGCTTTCGTTGGCGGCGCACGATATCGTCAAGACCTTGAAGAGCAGCACGAGACGCTTGTGTTTCCTTCGGTGCGCGGGAACGTACCGTCCGATATGACCTTGACGGCGCTACTGCGCCGGGTGAAGGCGAAAAACGAATACGCCGGGCCGCGTCGCGCCCGTGCATGGTTATCGGTCAAGCTTCAGAGATTGGGCCAGCGAAAACGGCTACGCTCGCGACCTTGCCGAGCGGGCGTTCGCACATACGGTTTCGAACGAGGTCGAAGCGGCCTATAACCGTACCGACTTGCTCGAACAGCGCCGCCCGATGTTGGAAGCGTGGGCGGCGCATGTTTGCGCCCGTTGAGCCGCAAACCCGGCTACCAGCCGCCAGGTGGGAACATGTCCTGGACGCCGTATCCTTTCATGTTGACCATCTGCTGCATCTGTGCGGCTTGTTGTTCGTAGGAGTTGGGATCCAGCGGTTCAACCGCCACCGTCTGCTCGCGGGTGTTCTGATAGATGTTGCGATAGCGCAGATACCCGCCTGTAAGTCCATGGAACTCCATCTTGTTCCGAATGCGGAATCCCGCACGCGAATCGTGCAGATAGTCATCAAAGAATTTTTGCACGGAGGCGGGTACTTTCGCATTCTCGGTCACAACGGCGAACAGTTCGCGCGTTTCACTGCTCACCGGACGATGGTCCCACGCGTACCGTGAAGCTAAGGCTGGCGAAAGCACCTCAAGCATTGTCGCAGTTCCAGCGGTTTTCAGTGTGGATTGCAGGCGTGGGCCAATATCATGTATCTGCTCGGTCAGGTCATTTTGTGCCTCGGACAATTGCGCCTGGTCATCACTCTCGGCGCGCTCCCAGAAGGGGCGCTTGTCCAAGTCGAGCCGTGACGGCAGGGCCTTGCGCCATTGGAGATACTGGCGCGTATGCCGCTGGATCATCCGAAGTACATTGTCCTTGCCGGAAGCGCCGGCACCTATACCGTTGTCGCGCCAGTACGCGTTATACGCAGCTAGCAAGTCAGCTGGAATCTCGAACTGGGTCTTCAGAGCGGGCCTGCTATTTATCTCGTCGCGAGATAACAGCGGCACCCCCGCCTTGAACGCCTCGTAATACATGTCGTTCAACGGAATCTGAGATAGCTGCCCGGCCTTGCCCTGCTCGGTGGGCAGGTAGCCGCCTCCCAAATCCGAGTGCATGCCAGGATAGGCCACCTGGCGCACGTTGGACGCCATCTCCAGCGGGAAGCAGGCGCGCTGCTCGTGCAGCGCAATGAAATGGACGCACTGCTCCACGATTTCCGGAACGGTCTGTGTGCCGTCTGCCCACGCCATATGCCCGTTCACCCCCGGAATCATATTGGGAACGCCCACTGACGCAACCGTATCGAACAGGCCAAGAAAATACAGGCGCAACGGTACGCCCGCCAGCGTGTAGTAACCGCCATCATCGCGCTTGAGTAGATCGTTCAGCCAGTTCGTAAACGCGCGGGCTTCTGCCGCACCGCGTGAAAAACCAAACACCGCGACGTTGATTGAAGTCACCTTGCGTTGCGTGGTTTTCAGCACCGCCGCAAGCTTTTCTTCCAGTTGGCGCAAAGCTGTAACGCGGCGTTGCTTCTCGACCGCCATGTTCGCCAGCATTTGCTCCAGCGTTGAGGCTGAGTTGGAACTGATGGAGTTCACGAGGGCCTTGGCCGCATCGTCGGTGATCAGGACATGGCCATCCGTGGCGTATTCATGCACCGCGTTGAAGAGTTGCGTGATGCCCCAGTTGATGCGGTCAGCCCCCATGTAACCAGCTCCGAGGCCGAGTGTATCGCCGCTCTGATTGTTGTCTCCGATCTTAGCGAACGGCGTGCCGACGCCGGGAATGTAGTAGGGAAAAAATCCCTCTGCTCGTGCGATTGGCGTTGCGTTGAACAGCCGCGCAACATTGCTGTGCTTATTACGAGCCTGCTGATTGCCTGTTGTCTTCGGCTCAGTCCAGTCCTGGTTGTTACCGGTGCCGTCGAAGAACAGCGTGGCATATATCTGCCCTTGGCATTGGCCCGCTTCCTTCTTGTGGATGCATTCCATTGCGGCGGCCCTTCGGGCCATTTCACGCGGAGAGAGCTTGCGGTAACCATCCGCTGGAAGAGGTTCAGGAATAGAGACTGAGTAAGACATTTGGACTGTCCTTGTTATTCGATTTACATCCCGGCTTCGTCTCCCTTCAGCGGATAGTCGGGGTTGCTGAGAAAGACAATGGCTGTGGCAAATACCTTGATGTTTCCGTTGCGAAGAAAGTGGACGTGAAATTCCCCCCCATCGGCTGGTGTGTATGGAGGAACGGCGACAGCACGACTTTGCGGGTGCTTGTTGTACTCATCCGTCCAAGTCACCGTCACCGTCAGGCCAGGCGTATATTTCGCGGGCAGAGACACACAGCAGGCAACACCATGCTCTTCGTGCCTGCCAACATATGAACCGGCCTCGCCGTTAACTGAGAAGTCTCCAATATCGTGATCGGTATGGTTGTAGCCGACCACACCGAGCCCCATTGTCTCGGTGCTGGATGCGGGGTGGATGCTGCCGTCATCGGCATGGCAACCGGAAAGCAAGGCGTTCAGCACGAACGCCAGTCCAAAGGCAAGTTTTCTTGGTGTTGTCATTGGTGCTCAACTGCCGTTCTGCATGAAGTGGGCCGCTCCGCTGTGGCTAAACGGGTAGCGACCGCGTCGAAGGCAATCGAGTAGAGCAAATCATCTGAACAATGTCCATGATTCGGAGCATTGATTGACGATATTTGACAAAGAGCGCAAAGCGAGCCCCGATGAGGGCGACCGGTCTGCTCTCGGCGGAAGTGATTGATTTGCTAACTGCGACGTCGCAAGGAGGCGCAATCGGAAGCGCGAACTGAACGGGTAGCTCAAGCAAGGGAACAACTACTAGCGTATTTGCCCAAACCACGGGGCGCCTCAGTGTCTTACCCGCTACATGGACAGCTATTAGGTCGGATGCCGCAAATCAATGCTGCCGCGCCCGCAAGCGAAGACGTATCGGCGATCCTGCATAGATCGAACTCGTCCATGAGGTGTCCCGTGATGGGAAACATGAATGAGCGGATTCTAGCGGACTGTCGCGCCAACGATACAGGACGCGCAGATGTCTGAAACGCGTAGGAAGGCGGTGAGTTTGTGCGCGATGATGGGCTGGAAAAACAAAAACCCGTGAATAACTGAATTTGCAGGGTTTTATGGTCCGCTCTGGCGGAAGCCGTTGAAGCTGTCTGCCCGATCTTCAACCTGCTGAAGCAGCCACAAACGATAGACGGCGTGCTACGACACAGCGCGCCGCCACTTGCCGGGCAGGCGGCGTGACGCTTCATTAAATGCGGTCGCGCGCGACGCGGTGTTCACTCGCTCTCGCGCACCGAACCGAATCGTTGATAGACGAGTCGCGCCATGCTATCGAGCAGGAAACCCAGCGCGCCGATCACGAGCACGACGGCCATGAGTTCGGGGTAAGCAAGCCGGTCGCGGCAATCGAGAATCAAAAAGCCAAGCCCCGAATTCACGCCGAGCATCTCCGCCGGCACCAGCACGATCCACAGAATCCCAATGGCGAGTCGCACGCCGGTCAGCACATGCGCCGCAATACCGGGCACGTAGATGTGCCAGAGCATTTCGGCGCGCGTGGCGGCGAGGCTTTCGCCAAGCTGGACCCAGCGCGTATCGATCTGTTGCACGCCTGCGGCGGTGCTGATGACGATGGGCCAGACCGCCGCGAAGGTCAGCAGGAAATAGACCGGCGGATCGCCTACGCCAAGCGACATCACCGCGATCGGCATCCATGCGAGCGGGGAAATCATCCGCAGGAATTGCAGCGCCGGTGATAGCGCGATTTCAAGCCTCTTGAAGCGGCCGATCAGAAAACCAGGCGGGACGCCCAGCAAGATGGCCCAGACAAGACCGACGCCAATCCGGCGCAAGCTGGCTCCGACATGGACGAACAGCTGGTCTTCGGTGACGAGCGCGGGGAGCGTGCGCCACGCTGCAACCGGTCCAAATTGCGCCGCCAGCGCGCTGTGGCGCGATACCAGCGCAACGCCGACCCACCACGCCAGCACGATCGCGGCAAGTCCGCTGACGCCGAGCAGCAGACGCTTCGCACGGAGTTTCAGGTGCGCCGCGCCGGACTCGACGTTAGGGGCGGTGAGCAATGCGCCAGGATCTTCGCTAAGGCTAGACAACGATGGTCTCCGTACGAGCGTAGGTGTCCGGTAGCCCGAACGTCTTCATGCCGCCCACAGCCTCGATGCTTTTCTTGACGAAGCGGTCGTCCACAAGATCGCGCGCAACAAAGGCAGGCTCCAGTCCAGCCAGAAATTGGCCATTGCCTTGCAGTTGCGTCGTTTTGAGCCGACGCACGAGTTCTTCGGTATAGGCCGGATACGGGTAGGGCTGAAAATCGATGCGCTTTTCGTGCCAGTCGGCGTGGAGGATGGCCCGGTCGGCGAGATAACGGCCCTCGTCGGCTGCACTGGGCGCAAGCACGCTTTGCAGCACGCCCGCCGGGTGCGGCGTGTAGCGGTTCGCGCCGCTTTTCGACAATAGCTGGGCGGCTTCCTGCGGATGCTCACGGGTCCATGCCTGCGCCTTGACGATGCCGTCGACGACCTTCTGCGACCACTCGGGCCGTCCGTTCAGATCGCGTTCGTGCATGAAGACCACGCAGCACGCGTGGTCGCGCCACACGTCGCCGGTAAAGCGCAGCACCTTGCCGACCTTGAGCGCCTCGGCGGTCGCGTTGAACGGCTCGGCGACGATAAAGCCTGCGATCTGCTTCGCGGCGAGCGCGGGCGGCATGTCCGACGGCGCCATGACCACGAGGCGCACTTGGTTTGCCTTCAGCGCGCCATCCTGGGTGAGCACAGGCAAGAGGCCTTGCGCGCGCAACATGTCCTGCAGCACGACGTTGTGAATCGAATACCAGAACGGCACGGCAACGGTTTTGCCGCCTAGCTCGGCAAGACTGTTGATTTCAGGCGCGACCGTGAGCGCGGAACCGTTGACGTGATTCCACGCGACCACTTTGGCGCCTGCGTGGCTGCCGTAGCGCGCCCAGATTGTCATCGGCGCGAGCAGGTGGACGACATTGACCTGGCCGGACAGAAAGGCTTCCACGAGCTGTGCCCAGCTGCGTAGAAGCGTGGGCTTCTCGACGTTCAAACCCGCCTGTTCGAAATAGCCGTTGTTGTGCGCGATGAGCAGCGGCGCGGCATCGGTGATCGGCAGATAGCCGATTCTCAACGGCGCGTCGGATTCGGCCGCCGCACGGGCATTGGCGGCGCCCAGCAGGGGTGCTGCGCCCGCGACGGTAAACAGCGAGGCGAGCTTGAGCCACTCTCGGCGGGTCATGGGGAGCTGGCACATGCGGTGGTCTTCCTCTTGTTGATGGGGGGGAACAGGTATCAGACGGGACGCGGGGCGCGCGCCATCGTTGCATGCAGCGCGGCGACCAGGCGCACGCGCAAGGCCTCTGATGCTTCGATGTGATCGGCGCGCGGCTCGGGCAGCGCGATGGCGAGATCGAGCGCGATGCCCTGCGGGCCCAGTACGGCGACCCGGTCGGATACCCGCAGTGCCTCGTCGATGTCGTGCGTGACCAGCAGCGTCGCCGCACGGCTTTCGCGCACGATGCCGACGAGCAGGCGTTGCATATCGGCGCGCGTGACTTCGTCCAGCGCCCCGAACGGCTCGTCGAGCAGCAGCGTGCGCGGGGCACGCGCGAGTGCGCGCGCCAGCGCCGCGCGCTGCGCCATGCCGCCCGAAAGTTGACGCGGCGCGAAACGGGCGGCGTGGGCGAGGCCAACGGCCTGCAGGGCCGCGTGCACGCGCGCTTCGCGCTCTTGACGCGGCAGCCTGGGCTGCTTGCGAAAACCGAGCCCGAATGCCACGTTGCGCTCGACCGATAACCAGGGCAGCAGGCAGGCGTCCTGGAAGGCGAGCGCAACGTCCGGGCGCGCTCCGTCGAGGGACGTGCCGTCCACACGCACACTGCCGGCGTGCGGCGCGATGAGTCCGGCCGCAATGCGCAGCAGCGTGGATTTGCCTGCGCCACTCGCGCCGAGAATCGAAACCAGTTCGCCGGGCGCGACGTCGAGGTTGACATTCGAGAGCACGTCGCGCTGCTGACGGCGCAAGCCAATGCCGCGTAGTTGCAGACGCGGCGCTTCGCGATGCGCTGAGAGGTCATCCTGCGGCGCGCCGACCCGTGCGTTCATGCTGCCTCGCCACGTTGTTGTTGTGCGAGCTGCGATTTCAACTGCACGAGGCTTGGCGTGACGATGGGCACGAAGGCCGCTTCGCGGCTGCGGCGCGCGGTGTCGTTGGGCGTTGGCCGCGAGGCATGCGAGCGCAGATAGCCGCGCCCACCCGCCGCCTGGACGTCGAGCCGCGCCGCCGCGTCCACCACGGCGGCGAGCGCAATACGCAGTTCGAACTGCGCGGCCGGTGCGGCAACGAACGTTCCCGACGTCACGCCTTCGTAGAGCCGCCCGGCGAGGGCGTTGAGTTCGTGGCGTAGCGCGATGACATCGTCGATCAACGCCGCGCGTACCGGTGCGCTGCTGCCGTCGGCCGCGTCGAGCGCGCGACGCGCGAGACCGATCGACATACCGCATTGCAGCCCAAGGAAAGCCGGGCGCGCGCGAACCAGGAACGAGCGGGCATCGGCGTCGATCAGGCAGGTTTCGTCGAGTTCGGCGCCGTCCAGCGTGAGTGCCGCCGTGTTGCTGCCGCGCAGTGCGATCAGGTCGAGGTCGTCGCTGCGCGCGACGCCGGGTAGATCATGCGGCACCGCGAAGATTGCGGGCGGCGCGCCGTCGTGCCGATCGAACGCCGCCGCGACGACAAAGCCTTCGCGGCGCAGATTGGTGATCCACGGCAGTGCGCCGTCGAGCCTGAATCGGGCGCGAGCGGCGTCGAGCGGCGTGGCGCGCATCTGCAGCGGCTCGATCGCGCACAGATATTTCATCGCGTTCGAAAGACCGGTTGCGCCCGCCAGTTCGCCTGCAAGCAACGCCGGCAGCCAGCGCACGCGCAGTGGCTCATTCGCGCTTTGCAGCAGATATTCGATGAAGGTGCGCTGGCCCCAGAACACAAACGCGCTCGCAAGCGAATGGCGGGCGACGGATGCAATCGCCTCGATCGCGTCGACAGTGGTGCCGCCTGCGCCGCCCAGCGCGTGTGGCACGCCCACGCGGAACAGTCCTGCGCGGCCAAGACGGGGCACGACCTGCGCTGCAAAAGTGGCGTCGGTGTCGAGCGACTCCGCATGCACGTCGATCCAGTCGGCGAGACCGGCAGGGAGTGCGTCCCCGGCATGATGTGTCATGCAGCCTGCTCCGTCGCATGTTTCGCGTAGTCCGCCGCGTTCCAGCGATAGTTCGCGAGTTGCGGATTCAGTTCATTCTGGGCGAAGTTATTGGCGAAGTTGCAGAGCGTGGCGAGACTCACGCCGAGAATCACTTCGAGCGCGTTGGCGTCGCTGAAACCGGCGGCGGAGAATGCCGTGCGCGCGTCGTCTGTCACGGCGCCGCGCGTGGAAATCACCGCGCGCGTAAAGGCGGCGACTGCGTCAAGACGCGTATCGCCGCTTGCATGGCCCGTGCGCAGTGCAGCGACCACAGGCTCGGCAAGTTGCGCCTTCTTCAGCGCGACGGCCGTGTGGCCCGCCACGCAGAATCCGCAGCCGTGAATGGCCGCGGCGGTGATCTGCACGGCTTCGCGTTCGGCCAGCGTCAGACCGCTGCGGCCATTGATCTCGCCAACGCTCAGATAGGTTTCCAGAGCAACGGGGGCGTTCGCCAGCGAGGCCACCAGGTTAGGCAGGAAGCCATTCGACGCGAGCGAGCGTTCAAGCAAAGGACGGCTCGCTTCGGGGGCGCTTTCGACGGTATGCAGCGGCAGACGGCTCATCGGATATCCTCGTGGACTTTAGGTCGATGGAGCGATTGTCTGCGCGGCGGCGGCGCTGGACAATGCGCCGTTGTCCGCGATTCATGCGGATTTGTCTTGGGCTTCGGCGTGTTCGTCTGAGCGATGTGGGCTAGTGAAGCGCGGCGGCCTCGGCGTCGCTCGCGGCTGCGCGCCGCCAGGCTCCGGGTTGAACGCCGGTCACACGCTTGAACGCTTGTGCGAAGGCCGATTCGGACTGGTAGCCGACTTGCTCGGCGGCGTCGGGCATGCTTGTGCCGGTGCTCAACATCGACGCGGCAAGCTTCATGCGCACGAGCGTGAGGAATTGAGCGGGCGGCTGGCCGCAGAGTTCGGCGAACTGTTTGCAGAAACGCGCGCGCGACATGTGCGCGAATTCCGCCATGCTGGCGGTGGTCCAGCGCTTGCCCGGCTCGGCGACGATGGCCGCAACGAGCGGCGCGAACGCCGGGCGGCGCAGCAGCGCCCAGAAGCAGGGCGTCAGTTCGTCATTCGTGCCGAGCGCACGCAGGGTGTAAAGAAACAGCAGGCTCGTGAGACGCGCGATCAGTGGCGAAGGCGTATGCGCATCGAGATGCGCCTCGGCCCGGATCAGCTCGAATATCTGGCGCGCGCCGTGCAGCGCGGGCTGATCGTGCCGCGCGACGACGTGGTCAGGCAAGAGATCGAGCATCAGGCCGTCCAGACCCGATTTGAATTCAAAAAAGCCACACGCGAGTCCCAGGCTGTCCGGCGCGGGCGCATAGCCGGTGTCCAGCGGCGTCATGGTGCCGTGACGCGCTTGTTCGTGCCCGGCCGCGGGCGGCAGCGCGTAGGGCGAGAGACAGTGCGCGATGTCGTTGAGCAAGAACACGGCGTCCCCTGCCGTGAGGGCTACGCTGCGGGCAGGCAGGCCGCCGCGCGCGGGCAGATGCAGCCAGCAACGGCCATGCAGGACGACATGAAAACTGGCGCGCCGATGCCCGCTCGTGGAGGCTTGCCACGCGCCGCAATACTGGCCGACGTGAAATAGCGTGCTGGTGACTTCAAGACCTTCAATCAGCCAGGCGGAAAAGGCATCGACGTGGGACGGCATGGAATCAACACGGGAGAAAAGCGCACGCGGACGTTGCGCACGGTGACTCACCATAATTCGTTTTGGCGGCGCGCCAAACAAGTTATTGTTCGATGCTTATGCGCGTTGAAGGATTGGGACATCCTGCAAGGGGCGTTATCGGCATTCTGAACGAATTCGCTTACTCGCATACGGCGCGGGAGTCATCGGGCCGCTGGCATCGGGACACGCAAACGGCACCTGTGTCCCCAATCACGAAATTATGCGGGCGTTAAATGATCGCGCGAGATAAACATATAAAAATAGAATAATTCACAGTGCCGGGGTTCGCCGCTAGTCTTGCTTCGATAACGCTAGCGAGGACCTATGGCAGGCTCCAGTTCCACATCGTTTCGTCTGCGCCGGCGTCTGCTCGGCGCGATCGCCGCAACACCGGTTGCGGCGCTGGGCGCCGCGGGTACGGCGTATGCCGCCGGCGCAGCGGATCTATCGGGCCTGACGCTCGTGCTGGGCGATCAGGCCGGCGGCCTGCGCGCGCTCGCCGAAGCGTCGCGCGTGCTGGAAGGCACGCCTTATACGTATCGTTGGGCCAATTTCCAGGGCGCTGCGCCCCTGTTCGAGGCGCAGCGCGCCAATGCCGTGGATATCGCGCCTGCGGGCGACTTGCCCGTACTGGCTGCCGCCACGGGCGATCCGTCGCTGCGCATCGTCGCCACTCGCGTGGGTTCGGCGAGGCAACTGGGCATCCTCGTGCCGCAGCATTCGACGATCACCGAAGTTGCGCAACTGAAGGGGCGCACGGTGTTTGTGTCCTCGGCGCGCGGAAGTATTTCGGAGTACCAACTCGATGGCGCGCTCGCGGAAGCGGGTATTTCGCGCGCGGATGTCCAGATCCGCTACATCCTGCCGGTGGATGCATTCGCGGCGTTTACTTCGGGTTCGATCGAAGCGTGGGCCACCTTCGATCCGTACTACGGTATCGCGGCGTCGCGCGGCGGGCGCGTGCTGCGCGACGGCAGCGGTATCAATAGCGGACTCGGTTTCATCACGGCCTCGGGCGCGGCGCATGCCAATCCTCTCAAGCGCGCCGCCATTGCCGATCTGCTGTTGCGTTTGCAACGCGCCGGCGACTGGGCGCTGGCTCATCCACAAGACTACGCCGAGGTTTACAGCAAGCTCACGCGCACGCCGCCCGACACGGCGCTCACCATCACGCAGCGCGCGTCGCTCAGACAACGTTTTGTGACCACGGCCGATATCGCCACGCTACAGAAAGTCGCCGATGTGGCCGTGCGCGACGGCATTCTGCCGCGCCCGCTCGATGTCGCGTCGCTGGCCGATACGCACATCGGCGTCGCCTGATCGATCATTCGGAGTCCGCATTCATGTCTACTCAAGCAGAAGCTTCCACGCAGGCGCTGCAAAACGCCATACGGCAGACAAGGCCGAAGGGCGATGCCTTGCGCGGTCTGGTCAGCGCGCTGGCGGGGCTCGCGTGGCTGGGGGCGGCGGCGATCACGCGCGCTTGGCCCAGCCTCGACGACTGGCCGCACGCCGATGCGCTGTTCGCATTCGAACTGGTGCTGGCGGCCGTGTCGTTCGCCATCGCGCTGGCAAAGCGCACGCAGCGGCCCGTTGCGGCGGAAGAGGGCGAGGCACACCCGGCGCTGCACGGCTGGCTCGCAACGGGACCGTGGCTGCTCGCGCTGGCTTTGGCCATAAGCGCATGGGAAATCGCCACGGCCAAGCTCGAATGGCTGCCGCGCCCGTTCTTTGCGCCGCCCGAAGCGCTGGTGGCGGTGTTCTTCGACGACTACGCACGCCTCGCCTCCAGCGTGGCGCACTCGTTTGGCCTGCTGGCCTACGGCTATGCGATCGGCGCGGCCACTGGCTTCGTGGTGGGCGTGAGCATCGGCTGGTCGCGAGCGGTGGGCTACTGGCTGCATCCCCTGCTGCGCCTGATCGGCCCGCTGCCCGCCACGGCCTGGCTGCCGCTGGCGTTCTTCTTTTTTCCGTCCAGCTTCAGCGCGAGCGTGTTCCTGATCGCGCTGGCCTCGGCGTTTCCGGTGGCGGTGCTCACGTGGTCGGGCGTCGCGGGTGTGAACCCGGCGTTCTACGACGTCGCACGCACGCTGGGCGCGCGGCCCGGTTTCCTGATCCTGCGCGTGGCGATTCCGGCGGCGCTGCCTTCGGTGTTCGTCGGCCTGTTCATGGGGCTGGGCGCGTCGTTCTCCGTGCTCATCGTCGCCGAGATGATGGGCGTGAAAGCGGGGCTGGGCTGGTATCTGCAATGGGCCCAGGGCTGGGCCGCGTATTCCAACATGTATGCGGGGCTGCTGGTGATGGCGCTGATGTGCTCGGGTCTCATCACGCTGTTGTTCCGCGTGCGCGACCGCGTGCTCGGCTGGCAAAAGGGGCTGCTCAAATGGTGATCGCAGAGGCAACGCGGCAACACGTCCGCCAGGACGCAACGCGCACGGGCGCGCGCATCGAGATTCGCCATGTGAGCCACGGCTTCGCGCTGCGCGGCTCGACGCTGCCTGTGCTCGACGATGTGAGCCTGACGGTCCAGCCCGGCGAATTCGTCGCGCTGCTGGGACCGAGCGGCTGCGGCAAATCCACCTTGCTGCGACTGGCGGCGGGGCTGGAAACGCCGCGTACCGGCAGTATCGAAGCCGACGGCAAACCGGTGATCACGCCCGATCCCTCGCGTGTGCTGGTGTTTCAGGACCCCACGCTGTTCCCGTGGCGCACGGTGCGCGAGAACGTCGCGCTCGGGCCGCAGGCGCAGGGTGCGCGGCGCGGCCCGCGTGCCGCCGAAGTGGAGGCACGCATCGACGCCGCGCTCGAACGCGTGGGTCTCACGCAGTTCGCGCAGGCTTGGCCGCATCAATTGTCGGGCGGCATGGCGCAACGCGCGGCGCTGGCACGCGGTCTCGTCAACGATCCGGCCTTGCTCGCGCTCGACGAACCGTTCGGCAAGCTCGATTCGCTCACGCGCATGCGCATGCAGGCGGAACTCGTGGCGCTCTGGCAGCGCGCGCGCTTTTCCGTGCTGTTCGTCACGCACGACGTCGAGGAGGCGCTGGTGATGGCCAACCGCGTCGTGGTGTTCAGCGGGCGGCCCGCGCGCATCGTCAGCGAGGTGCACAACGATGCGCCGTATCCGCGCCATCGCGACGATCCGGCTCTGGTCGAATTACGCAAAGACGTGCTCGCGCAACTCGGGCTCGAAGCTTGAGAAAGCGTTCATTACATCCTTCACGGAACCACCACACCGATGAAACCCCTCGACGCATCGAAACACGCCGCGCCATCCTCCCCGCAACGCCGCGACTGGCTGCGCAAAAGCGCGCTCGCCACCGGCGCCGCCGCGTTGGGCGGTCTGTCCTTCGGGCTGCCCGTCACCCGGGCGCTCGCCGACGAAGGCGCTAAATCGCTCAAACTCTCGTGGAATGCCGGGGCGATCTGCACCGCGCCGGTTCCCGTTGCGCTGACGCAGGGCTTTTTTAGAAAGCGCGGGCTCGACGTCGAACTCGTGAACTTCGCGGGCTCGACCGACCAGTTGCTGGAAGCGATCGCCACCGGCAAATCGGATGCGGGCGTGGGCATGGCGCTGCGCTGGATCAAGCCGCTGGAGCAGGGTTTCGACGTCAAGCTCACGGCGGGCATCCACGGTGGGTGCATGCGCCTGCTCGCCACGAAAAGTTCAGGCATCGTCGATCTGGCGGGACTCAAGGGCCGCACGGTGGGCGTGAGCGATATGGCTAGCCCGGCGAAGAACTTCTTTGCGATCACGCTCAAGAAGCAGGGCATTGATCCGGACGCCGAGGTGCGCTGGCGGCAGTACCCGGCCAATCTGCTTGGCGAGGCGCTCAAGAAGGGCGAGGTGCAGGCCATCGCCGACGGTGATCCGACCATCTGGACGCTGCGTGAATCGGACCATCTCTACGAGGTGTCGAACAATCTGTGCGGCGAATACGAGAACCGCGTGTGCTGCGTACTGGGCGTGCGCGGCACGCTGGTGCGCAAGGACCGCGCCACCGCGCAGGCGCTGACCGCTGCCTTGCTCGAAGCCACCGAGTGGACTGCGAACCATCAGGATGCCGCCGCCAAGGTGTTCTCGGGCTATGCGCCGAACGCCGATGTGGGCCAGCTCGCCGCCATGCTCAGGAGCCACACGGATCGCCATCATCCGGTGGGCGATGCGTTCCGCAAGGAGATCGCGCTGTATGCCGACGATCTGAAGACGGTGGGCGTAGTCAATGCGAGCACCGATTCGAACCGCTTTGCGTCGCGCGTATTCGCTGACGTGCTGGCCTGACAAACCTCGCTCGCCGCGCCCGCCAGAGCGGGCGCGGCGGCCATTGCCGCACCACGCAATATCAGGCCGCCCGTAGTGCGGCCTCTTCCTTTGCCACGGCTGCACGTACGAGCGGCAGCAGATCGCGGCCATAGGCGAGCGCGTCTTCCAGCGGATCGAAGCCGCGAATCAGGAACGTCGACACGCCCAGCTTGCGATATTCGAGCAACGCGTCGGCCACCTGTTGCGGCGTGCCGACGAGTGCGGTGGAATTGCCGGCCGCGCGCGTGAGCGCCGTGATGCCGGTCCACAGCCGCGTATCGACCACCTTGCCTTTGGCGGCCTCGGCCAGCAGTCGCTTCGAGCCCTCGTTCTGCGGGTCCTTGGGGCGGCGCGTGAAGTTGGGCGAACGCGCCACCACCTCCTGGGCGCGCGCGAGGATGGATTCGGCCCGCGCCCACGCGGCGTCTTCGGTGGGCGCGAGAATCGGGCGCAGCGAAAGGCTGAAGCGGATCTGCTGCGCGCGCCCATGAACGGCCGCAGCGGCGCGCACGCGCGCGATGGTTTCGCGCACGGCGTCGAGCGATTCGCCCCACAGCGCGAACACATCCGCGTGCTTGCCCGCCACCGCGATCGCCGCCTCCGACGAGCCGCCGAAATACACCGGCAGATGCGGCTGCTGCAACGGCCTGACCTGCGAGCGGTGACCCGCGACGCGATAGAACGCGCCTTCGTGATCGAAGGGCGCGTTGCTGGTCCAGGCGCGCTTGACGATGTCGAGATATTCGTCGGTGCGGCGGTAGCGCTCGTCGTGCGTGAGCCAGTCGCCATCGCGCTGCTGTTCGACATCGTCGCCGCCGGAGATGATGTGCACGGCGGCGCGGCCTGCGCTGAAATGATCGAGCGTCGCCAGTTGGCGCGCGGCCAGCGTCGGCGCGATGAAGCCGGGGCGGTGCGCGAGCAGGATGCCCAGCCGCTGCGTCTGGTGCGCCACGAACGAGGCGATCTGCAGGCCGTCGGGCGAAGCGCTCGAATGGGCGATCAGCACGCGGTCGAAGCCGCCGTATTCATGCGCCTGGGCAACCGTTGCGATCCACGGCGGATTGACGGCCGCGCCTTCGGGCAGATGAATTTCGCTGGACTCTTGATGACTGACGTAGCCGATGAATTCGACGCTCATGGCAAGACTCCTTTATCGATCGTGGGACGCGTTGTCGTTCAATGCGTTGGATGAGGCAGATGAGGCGGAAGCGGTGAAAGCGGCGAAGGCGGCGCGCCCCAGGTTGCCGAGCACGACGTCGTTCTGCGGCGTATGAATGCGCGCGCACAGCACGTCGCGGTAGTGGCGTTCCAGCGCGTTGTCGCGGCTGAGTCCGGGGTTGCTGCTGGCTTCGAGCGCGATTTCGACGGCCTCGATGGCGTGACGGCTGACCAGATACTTGAGCGTCTGCGCCTCGCCCGCCGGCACATTGCCGCTCGCGCCCGCATCCAGCAGCACGCGATTGGCGAGCAGCAGCGCATCGATGCGGCCCACGGTCTGCTGGAAACTGTCGAGGCTGGCGAGCGGCGCGTTCAGACCCGAAGGCACGCGGTTCGCGGCCCATTGCACAAACCAGTCGCGCGCGGCCCGCGCCACGCCGTCATAGATCGCGGGCAGCAGCACGTTCATCCAGACCGTGGTTTCCGGGTCCATGCCGTTGCCCGGGCCGGGAGGCTGCAAATCGACGGCCTGTTCGAGCGGGACTTCGACGTTTTCGAATATCACTTCGTGGCTGCCCGTTGCGCGCATGCCCAGATGATTCCAGGGCTTGCCGAAGCGCACGCCCGGCGAATCGCGATGCACGAGCCAGGTGCCCACGCGCGGTTCGGGCTCGGCGGTGCGGCCCCAGACGGCGAACCACGTCAGCCCGGGGCTGCCGGTCGAGTAGAGTTTGTGGCCGTTGAGGATCCAGCGATCGCCATCGCGCCGTCCCACGGTGGCGGGCAAGCCGCCGCGCGAGGGCGAGCCGAGTTCCGGCTCCACGCGCAGCGAGTTGATCAGCGCGCCATGCTCGACGGCGTCGCGCGCCACGCGTTCCTTGAGCGCGGCGGGCCAGTGCGGATTGGCCTGCAAACGCAGATGGTAGAGGCACTGCATCACGAAGATCAGCGCCGTGGACGGCTCGCCGCGTGCGATCGCCCGCACCACGCGCAGCGTCTGCGCAAGCGTGGCTTCACGGCCGCCCAGCGCGCGCGGCACGCTCAGCGCCAGCAGCCCGGCGCGGCGCAGGCGCGCGAGATTGTCGTGCGGGAAATGCGGGCCCGCGTCCAGCGCCGCTGCGCCGCGCGCGAAATCGGCGCTCAGTTGCGCGAGCCATGCGTGAGCCGCGGGCGAGTCGAGATCGGCGAGGGCGGCCAGCGCTTCGCTATCGCGTTCGGTGTCGGGGTGGGCGCTTGCTTGCGCCTGGGCGAGCACGGTGTCGGGCGGGCGGTGTGTCATGAGCGTCGTTTGGAGCCTTTGGTTCGATCTGTGTTCGATCGGTGTTCAATTCGCGTTCGAGCCGCGTTCGAGCCGCGCTCGAGCCGCAAAGAGCGGGCGACGGTCATTGCGCAGCGGTTGAAAACTGCTTGTCGAAGCTCGGCGCAACGTCCAGGCGCGCCTTGATGACTTCCGCACGGTGATAAAGATCGGCGGTGCGCTGCTGTTCGGCAATGACGCCATCGTCGATCGGCACCGGATGCCATTGGCCGCGCTGATAGACGGTGGTGAGCACGTCGGCGGGCAGGCCCGTCACTTTCGACTGAATCGCCGCCACTTCGGACGGATGCGTGAGCGCCCAGCGCTGGGCGGCGGCAACGCGGCGCAGGAAATCGGCGAGTTCGGCGTGCTTGTCGCGGATTGCGCTGTCAGTGGCGGCCTCGAAGCTCAAGCCCGAGGACAGGCCCACGCCGTTGGCGACGCTGCGCGTGTGGTCGCGCGCCTCCGCCAGCGCGACGTAAGGGTCCCAGGTGGACCAGGCGTCGACGCTGCCCGAAGCGAGCGCGGCGCGCGCATCGGCGGGCTGCATGAAGGACCAGCTCACGTCGGTCAGTTTGAGCCCGGCGCGCTCCAGCGTGGCAATGGCCAGATAGTGGCCAATCGAGCCGCGCGTGGTCGCAATGCGTTTGCCCTTCAGATCGGCGGCGCCGTGGATCGGCGAATTGCCCGGCACGACGATGGCCAGATCGACCGGCGTATAGCGCACCGCCGACACCGCGCGGATCTTCGCCCCCGCCGCATAGGCGAAGATCAGCGGCGCATCGCCCAGACCGCCCACGTCGATGGCGCCTGCATTGAGCGCCTCGCCAAGCGGCTGCGCCGCCGGGAAGTTGAACCACTGGATCTCATAGGGCACGTCCTTGAGCTGCCCCGATGCTTCGAGAATGCCGCGCGTCTGCAACTGCTGGTCGCCCACCTTGAGCGTGGCCGCGCTCACGCACAGCGGCAGCGCGGCGGCGAACGCCAGCAGCGCACGCGAAAGCCGTTGGAGCCGCACCGGGCGCGAAGAATGACGGGAGAAGGGACGACGCATGAAAGAATCCTCGATCGAAGCTGAACGGAGCCGCCCGCCGGGCACGAAGCCCCGCGCGCGAAATCACAAAATCACAGCAACACACGATACGGAGCGCGTCACCATAAGGCAAACGCATTGTTCTTCGATACAAATATGCATATATGAAATAGCAAAGCTTGAACGCAGGGCCGTATTGGCGCTAAGCTGGGCGACCGTTTGCACGTCTATCGAACACCATTCATGAAACTCGACGAAATCGAAGCCTTTGTCGCCGTGGTGCGCAGCGCGTCGCTGAGCCAGGCGGCCGCGGGGCTCGACCTCACCCAGCCTGCCGTGACGCGGCGCATCCAGAACTTCGAGGAAGCGCTGGGCGTCGAACTGCTCGACCGCAACACCAAGCCGCTGCGCACCACGCCGATGGGGCGCGCCGTGTACGACCAGTGCCGCGCGATCCTCACCGAGATGGACGCGCTGCGTCAGCTTGTCAACGACGGCGCGCCGCTCGCGGGGGTGCTACGCCTGGGCGTGGCGCAGACCGTGGCCGATATCGCCATGCTCGACGCGCTGCACGCACTGCGCCAGGCGCACCCGGAACTGCAGGCGCGCGTGACGACGGGCTGGGGCGCGCCGCTGCTGCAGAAAGTGGAGGATGGCGAACTCGACGCCGCCGTTGCGCTGCTGCCCGCCAATCGCAATCTCCCGGAGACGCTGGCGGGCGAATCGCTGGGCTCGCTCAAGCTCGCCGTGGTCGCGAAGAAAGGGCTGCTCAAGCGGCGCGCGCATACGCTGGCGGAATGCGAAGCGCACGGCTGGGTGCTCAATCCCGATGGCTGCGGGTTTCGCGCGGGCCTGCAACACGCGCTTGCCGCGCAGGGCCACTCGCTCAAGCTGAACCTGGAAACGCTGGGCACCGAACTGCAACTGGGCCTTGTCGCCGATGGGGTGGGGCTGGGTCTGGTGCCGCAGCCGCTGGTGGCGGCCAGCGCCTGGGCCGATGCGCTCGACATCGTGCAGGTGAGCGATTTCAAGCCGGAAATCGCGGTGTGGGTGGTGCGCTCGCGCGCGATCGGCAAGATGGAATCGGCGCTGGCGGTGCTCGCGCAGAGCGTGGCGGGCAGCTTCAAGGCGGTGCGCGTCGCGCGTGCTGCATGATCGCAGTGCCTGCGCAACGAGCCCGGCCCGGGCCCGCCGGGCTTTGCCTCCCGTTCAGACCGTGAAAAAGCCGTGCGTGCCGTCGCGGCCGAGTTGTTCGACGAGGCCGTATTCCCATTCGAGGTAGGCGTTCATCGCTTCGCGCGCATTGTCGGTGCCCTCGTAAGGACGCCGATAGCGGTCGATGCGCGGCGAGGCCAGATGCGCGTCGCCGCTTTCGAGCGGCAGACCGGCGCGCTGCCACGCCGCTGTGCCGCCTTCGAGCACCTCGACCGGCTTGCCGGTGAGCGCGGCGATTTCGGGCGCGGCGAAGGGCGCGAGCGCATTCGTCATGCAGACGGCGACGTAGCGCCTGGCATCCGGCAGCGCGCGCAAGTCGTCAAAGCCCGCCGAGAGATGCGAGCGCAGCGTCCACCACGCGCCGGGAATATGCCCCTTCACGTGATTCGCGCTCGACGTGAAATCGAGTACCACGGTGCCGTGATCCGGCTGCGCCAGGCGCGCCGCGAGGGCTTCGGGCGTGATTGCGGCGATGGCCGGCGCCGCCGGTTTTGCCGCGCGCCACGGGCCTGTTTCGCCAAGCGCATCGGCATTGAATCCGTCGACCGCGTCGACCACATAGACTTCGGCATTCATCTGCGCGAGCCAGGAAGCCGTCATGTTGGCGCGCACCCCGTCGTCGTCGAACAGCACGATGCGCGCGCCGCGCACCGGCGCGAACATCTCCGTTTCCTGCACGAGCTGGCCACCGGGCGCCCCCTGGAAGCCAGGCGCATGCGCGCGCTCGTATTCGACGGGCGTACGCACGTCGAAGCGATATGTCGTTCGCGTGCTGTCGGCGGCCCAGCGCGCGGCTTCGTCGAGCGTCGTGCGGCGCACGCCTGCTTTGTCGGCCAGCGCGCGGACGGCTTCGCGCGACGGTGCGAGCGTGGCCGCATCGCGTCCCGCTTCGGCGTCGAACTGGCGCGCCGCGCCGTGTTCCAGCGTCTGCCCGGCGAGGGTCCAGCCGATCGTGCCGTTGCGCAGCGCGGCGACAGGGTTCGGCAGCCCCGCATTCACCAGCGACTGCGCGCCGATGATGCTGCGCGTGCGGCCCGCGCAGTTGACGATCACGCGCGTGGCCGGATCGGGCGCGAGCGCGCGGGCGCGCAAGGCCAGTTCCGCGCCCGGCACGCTGATGCTGCCGGGAATATTCATGGTCTGATATTCGTCGAAGCGGCGCGCATCGAGCACCACCACGGGCGCGTCGCCCGCCAGCAAGGCGTGGACTTCTTCGGCGCTGAGCGAGGGCGTGTGGCGTTGCGCTTCGACGAATTCGCCAAAGGCCTTGCTCGGCACGTTGACATCGCGAAACACCTCGCCGCCCGCGCGGATCCAGCCCGCCAGGCCGCCTTCGAGCAGCGCGACATCGCTAAAGCCGAGCGCATCCAGCTTGACGGCCGCGCGCGCGGCAAAGCCTTCGCCGTCGTCGAGCAACACGATGGGCACGTCGCGACGCGGCAGCTTCGTCCACGCATCGAGTTCGATTCTGGCGAGCGGCAGATTGGCGGCGAACAGTGGATGGCTCTGCGCGTGCGGATCTTCCTCGCGCACATCGAGCAGCGCAATTTCGCGACGCGAGAGCAGGGCGTCGCGCACGTCCTGATACGAGCGCGTGGGGAATGACTTCATGAGGCTATGGATTCCTTGCTGAGATCCCAGAGGTTCGGGAGAACGTCGTTCGAGTAGCCGGAAATGAAGGCTTTGGGCGGGCCGTCGGCGGGATAGGTCGAGCGCCGGATCGCACCGATATTGCCGCCATAAACATGGATGCTGATCGAGACGCGGTCGTCGTAGGCGTTGCGTACGCGATGGATATCGCCAATGGTCGGCGAAACGGCTTCCACCGCGCCGCGCCCAAGGCGCACTTCGGGACCGTGGGGGCGCAGCGTGCCGTCCGCGTTTCGCGCGTAGGGCTGTGCGTATTCCGCACCGCGCAGCACGCCGATCAAACCCCAGACTGTGTGATCGTGCACCGGCGTCTGCTGGCCCGGACCCCAGACGAAACTCACGACGGAGAAACGCTGGCGCGCATCGGCGTGCAGCAGATATTGCTGATAGCGCTCGGGCGAGGGCGCGGCGTAGGCGTGCGGCAGCCAGTCGTCCTCGCTGACGAGTTCGCGCAATGCGTCCAGACCGTGATCGATCAGTTCGGATTCCTGCGAAAATCCTTGCGGCTGCCGTTCGACCAGTTCCGCAATCGTACCGACGAAGCGGCGCAGTTTATGGATGGCCATCAGTCGAGCAACTCCGGTTCACGCTCGACGAGGCCCGCGTAGAGGCTTTCGAACGCATGGCGTGCGCCCGCCGCGCGGCCCACCTGAGTGTGCGTGAGGGTGGCGATCTCGTGCGAAATCGGCTGCGGCTTGCCCGCGGCCTCGGCCAGCAATTGCGTGTGGCAGGCGTTGTCCAGCGCGATATACCACCACGCCGCGGCTTCCACGCTCGGGCCTGCCGTAAGGATGCCGTGGTTCTTCAGGATCACACCTTTACGATCGCCGAGTGCATCAGCGATACGCGCGCCTTCGTCGGTATCGAGCACCACGCCGCGAAAGTCGTCGAACAGCGTGTGGTCCCGGTAGAACGCGCACGAGTCCTGGGTGAGCGGATCGAGTGTGCGCCCCAGTGTGGACCACGCCTTGCCGTACAGCGAATGCGTGTGCGCGGCGGCGACCACTTCGGGGCGCGCCTCGTGAATTGCCGCGTGGATCGCGAAAGCAGCCTGATTCACCGGGCCTGCGCCAACCACGATCTCACCGTGCCGGTTCACGAGCAGCAGGTCGGACACGCGAATGCGCCCGAAATGCAGGCCCAGCGGATTGACCCAGAAGTGATCGGGCCATTCGGGATCGCGTGCGGTGATATGTCCGGCGAGGCCCTGATCAAAGCCATAGCGCGCGAACAGGCGGAATGCGCCGGCCAGGCGCGTCTGGCGATGACGGCGCTCCTCGGCGATTGAACGTGCGGGCGTGTTTTCGTCGTCGAACCAGAACTTGCGGATGGGGGCGTGCCTGAAATCCGTATCGATGCTATCAGTCGTCGTGCTGAGGATCGCGCTCATGTCGTTCCTTGTTTGCTGTGTGCTTGTTTGTTCTAGTTCGTGCCGCGCTCATGCAGCGGCGCGTTCGCGGCGGGTCAGTTCGCGCGTGGCGGGAATCAGCACGCGGCCATAATCCAGCGCGTCCTCAAGCGGATCGAAGCCGCGGATCAGGAAGGTCGTGACACCGATCGCGTGGTATTCGGCCAGCGTCTGCGCAACCTGCTCAGGCGTGCCCACCAGGGCGGTGGAGTTCGAGCGCCCGCCAATTTCCTTGGCCACCGCCGTCCACAAGCGATCGTCTGCGCGCACGCCGTCGCCGGCCGCGCCCAAGAGACGCCGCGCGCCTTCGCTTTCGAGCGGGCCGCCCTTGTCGAGGCCCTGGGCCGAGCGCAGGCGGCGCGTCTCGGCCAGAATATGTTCGGCGCGCTCCCATGCGGCCTTTTCGGTATCGGCGAGGATCGGCCGGAACGACACCGAAAAGCGCACCTCGCGACCATGCCGGGCGGCTTCACCGCGCACGCGGGCGATCAGATCGGCGACGCCTTGCTTCGATTCGCCCCACAGCGCGTAGACGTCGGCGTGCTTGCCCGCCACCGCGAGCGCCGCCGCCGATGCGCCGCCGAAGTAGATCGGCACGTGCGGCTGCTGGCGCGGCTTGACTTCAGAAAACGCCCCTTCGAAGCGGTAGTAGCGGCCGGTGTGATCGAAGGGCTTATCCTCGGTCCAGACGCGCTTGAGCACCTGGAGGTATTCGTCGGTGCGCGCGTAGCGTTCGTCGTGGCTGAGGAAATCGCCGTCGCGGCGCTGGTCAGCGTCGCTGCCGCCCGAGATGAAGTGCACCGCCAGGCGGCCGCCGGAAAAATGATCGAGGGTGGCGAGCTGGCGCGCCGCCAGCGTGGGGGAGACGAAGCCCGGACGATGCGCGAGCATGAAATGCACGCGCGAGGTCACGCTCGCGGCGTAGGCGATGGTGAGCGTGGCATCGGCGCTGGTCGAACTATGCGGCACCAGAATGCGGTCGAAGCCCGCGCGCTCGTGCGCCTGCGCGAAGTCTCGCACGTAGTCGACGTCGATGGCGGGGCCGCTCGCCTGATGCGTCTCCGACACCTTGCGCTGCTGGATCATCCCGATGAATTCAACACTCATGCTGGCTCCTTGAAGGGCATCTCTAAGCTATCTATGGCAAGGAGACTAGCATCGGTGCATGCAAAGTTTAAATATTGAATGCATATAAATATTCCACATAAGCATCATGAGGCGGCGGCCCGCTAATACGTTTTTGTGGCCTGGATAGCAGGAAAAATTGGAAGGCGCACGTGCAGCAGGGCGTTAGCATGAACGCCCCCGCCATGCCGCCTCTCTACGTTTTCACGCAATGTCCCGTTCCCGTTCCCGTTCCCGTTCCCGTTCCCGTTCCCGCTCATTCCCTCGTTTTGGCATCTGGGCGCTCGTGCACGGCAGCCGTGCCGCGCTGCAGGATCCCGCCGAACCTTACGATGCGTCGTGGGCCCGCAACAGGGCGCTCGTGCTCGAAGCCGAGCGTCTGGGTTTCGACTCCGTGCTCGTCGCGCAGCACACGGTCAATCCGCACGATCCGGCGCTCGATCAGTTGGAGGCGTGGACGGCCTCGGCGGCACTCGCCGCGCTGACCTCGCGCATCGAGATCATCGCCGCCATCAAGCCCTTTCTGTACCACCCGGTCGTGCTCGCCAAGATGGCGCAGCAGATCGAGCACATCAGCGGCGGACGTTTCGCGATCAATCTGGTCAATGCGTGGAACCGTCCGGAGCTGGAGCGCGCCGGCATCGCTTTCGCGGAGCACGACGACCGCTATGCCTATGGCCGCGAATGGATCGCGGTAGTGGCAGCGTTGCTGCGCGGTGAGCGCGTGACTCACCGGGGCGAGCAGTTCCAGATCGACGACTATCAGTTGCTGCCCGCCGATCCGTTTCGCGCCCGCCCGCGCATCTATGTGGGCGGCGAATCCGAACCGGCGCGCGAGCTGGTGGCCGGGCACGGCGATGTGTGGTTCATCAACGGCCAGCCGCTCGACGATGTGGCGGGTCTGATCGCGGATGTAGCGGCTCGCGCGCGGCCCGTTGGGCACGAGGCCTTGGGTTTTGGTTTGTCGGCGTTCGTGATCGCGCGCGAGACCCAGGCGCAGGCCGAGGCTCACCTCGATCATCTGTTCGCGCTGGCCGAACTCGACAAACCGCTGCGCGAGCGCCAGCAGGCCAACATCGATCCGAACGTGGTGATGATCCAGACCTTCGCCCGCTCGCCGCGCGTGGGCTCCAATGGCGGGACGGCGGCAGGGCTGGTGGGCGACTATGACACGGTCGCGCGGCGCATCGCGGATTTTCACCGCGCCGGAGTCGAGCTGTTCATGCTGCAGTTCCAGCCCTTCGAGGACGATATGCGCCGTTTCGCCGAGGAAATCGTGCCGCGCGTGCGACGCGAGCTGGCGGACTGAAGTACCCGGGCGCTGACGTGCTGAGGCAGGGCCCGAGCCTGGCGGTCAGAAAAACGCGCCCGTTGGCGGCAACTGCCCGCTCAGCAGGTTCTGGCCGAGCAGCCGCTCCTTGTAAAGGCGCGGATTGTGCGAGGCGATCACCTTGATATTGCGCCAGTGCCGATCCAGCGCGGCCACGCTCGACACCGCCGACCCCGAACCCAGATCGATGAGCCAGCTGGCCACCTGAGGGGCGAGATCGTCGATCACGACCTTGGCTTCCGAGGCGGCGAGCGTGGCTTCCAGCGTGCGCGCGTATTCCTCGCTCGTGCCGACGCCAGCCTGCGCCCGTTCCAGCGCCTGCACGGCGCGCTGCGCGCTGGCCTCGATGCACGCGGCGTAGGCGCGTATGCGTCCGAGCAAGGCCTGCAGGGCCGGTTCGTCGGCGGGTTGGGCGGCTTCGCCGTGGTAGAAGTTGCGCTTGCGTGCCCGCAGCACCTCGACCGCGTCCAGCACCACGCGCCGCACGATACCCGCGATGCAGTTGGTCAGGTAGACCTGGTGGAAGGTGAAGCCCCACGGCGCGGCCTCGGGCGTCTTCGGCGGGTCGGGCGCATAGACATGCGCGGGCTGCACCACGACATCGCGAAACCGCGCCGTGCCCGAGCCGGTCAGGCGCTGGCCGAAGCCCTGCCAGTCGTCTTCGGCAGCCACGCCTGCGCTGCGTTCGAGCACGTATTGCACCGTGGCGTTCGCGCGGCTTTCGATCGCCAGCCCGACGAAGGCGTCGTTGTAGAGATTACCGGTCGCATAGACCTTGTCGCCCGAGCCCACATAGACCTGGCGGCGCTCGTCCCATTCCAGCCGGCTGAGGACGCGGCTCGAACGCGCGCCCGCTGCGGTCGCGTCGCTGTCGGCAAAGCTCAGGCCCACCGTCTTGCGCCGGCGTGCCAGATCGAGCACATGGGGGTGGAACGGATGGTCGCGGCGTAGCAGGGCGGCTTCGACTTGCCAGAGGTGATTGCGAAACGCGTGGGCGATGTTCGAATCGGCTGCGGCGAGGTCGCGCGCGACTTCGAATAGCCCGCTCAGCGTCGATCCGTGGCCGCCGTCGTCGGCGCTCAGGCGCAGCGCGCCAAAGCCGAGCGCCTTCAAGGTGGCGATCTCTTCGTACGGCAGGCGCTGCTCGCGTTCGCGCTGTGCGGCCGTCGCGGCGATCTCCCCGATTGCCTCGGAGAAACCGAGCGACGCCGATAAGGGCGAGACGAGCGCGACCGCGCCCGGCGTATGCACAGCGGTTTCAGCCATGGGTGTTCCGTTTCATAAAGCGACGCTCATTACACTTTGACGCTGTAATCGGCGACCTTGATCGGCGCGCTGATGATCTTGCGCTGCGCGAGCCAGTCCGCCGCGCGCTGGAACTGCGCCATGAAGGCGGCGTCGTCCGGTTCGTGGAACTGGTTCACGCGTTTCAGGCCCGCCAGATAATCGCGCACCTGATCGGGGTATTTCGCCTCGCGCTGCACCAGCAGTTCCGATTCGGCCGAATGCTGCGATTGCCAGGCGCCTTCCACGTAGTACGCGTCGAGCACGGCGCGCACCAGTTCGGAGTTTTCTTCCGTGAATTTGCGGCGCGTTACCAGCGAGCTGTAGTCGATCAGGAAATCGAGGTCGCGCCCTTCGTTGAAAATGTCCTTCGCGTCGTTGGCATGGCGCGAGATATCCACGGCAGGCGACCACATCGACCAAGCGTCGACGCGGCCTTGTGCGAACGCCGGCGCGGCGTCGGGCGGATTCAGATAGACGAATTCGACCTTGCTGCGATCGACGTGATGCTTTTCCAGCGCGGCGATGAGCAGGAACTCGCCCAGCCCCGAGCGGTTCACCGCGACCTTGCGGCCGGCGAGATCGGCTACGGAATTGATGCCGCTGCTCTTCTTGACGATGATGGCGGTGGAGCGCGGCGAATAGACGTCGAAACCGGTGAAGACGATGGGGGAGCCGGCCAGCATGGCGGCAAGCGCCGGTGTCGTCGAGCCCCAGAAACCAAAGTCGGCACTGCCGCCCACCACCGCCTGGATCGACGGTGCGTGGTTCGGGAACGGCCCGACCCATTCGACCTTGATGTTCTTCGCCGCCAGCGTTTTCTCGAACACGCCGCGCTGTTTGGCGATATCGGGCAGGGCGCCGTAGCCCCAGCCGATGCGCACGGTATCGGTGTTGCGTGTGAGCTTGGCGGTTTGTGCAGGTTGTGCAGATTGTGCGGCTTGCGCCGGCAGCAGGCGCGCCGCGGCCGCGCCGGCCAGCAGTCCACCCGCCGCGCGCAGGAGGCGGCGGCGAGTCAGTGAAGCGTCATTCATTCATCATTCCTGGTTTTATGGCGAGGAGCGGTTCAGTGTTCCTGAACGCCGAGTTCCTCGAGTAGCGTGAGCCGCAGTGCCTGCGGTGTGTGGTCTTTGGGTTGAAACGAAGCGGCGATGCGCCCCGCGCGCATGACGAGAATCCGGTCGGCGAGCACCAGCGCCTCGTCGACGTCATGGGTGACGATCAGCACGCCGGGTGCGTGGCGCGCGACCAGTTCCTTGACGAGCCCATGCATCTTGATGCGCGTGAGCGCATCGAGTGCGGCAAACGGTTCGTCCAGCAGCAACAGCGCGGGATCGCGCACCAGCGCACGCGCCAGTGCAACGCGCTGTGCCTGGCCGCCGGACAGATTGCGCGGCCAGTCGAGCTCGCGCCCCGCGAGACCCACTTCGGCCAGCGCGCGCGATGCACCCTCGCGTCCGATGCTCGATTCATGACCCAGTGCGACGTTCTCCCACAACGTGGCCCAGGGCAGCAGCCGATGCTCCTGAAACACCACGGAAGGGCGTGCGGGCGCGCGAATCTGCCCGGCGTCCGGCGTGTCGAGTCCGGCGAGCGAGCGCAGCAGCGTGGTCTTGCCGCAACCGCTTTCACCCAGCAGGGCGACGAATTCGCCTTTGCGGATATCGAGGTCGAGCGCATTGATGACCGTACGCGCGCCATAACGGCGCTGGAGCCCGCGCACCGATACGGCCAGTTGAGAGGCGGCGGTTGCGGTTTCACCTTCAGGCGCGGCCTGCGCAAGCGGCGACAAGGTGGCAGCGACGCTCATGCGTTCTCTCCCTTCGTGTAATTCGCGTGCCACGACAGGAAGCGGGCTTCGAGTGTGCGAACCAGCGCGTCGGCGACGACGCCGATGATCGCGTAAATGATGATGGTCAGCAGGATGACGTTGGTCTGCAGGAATTCGCGCGCGTCCATGGCGAGAAAGCCGATGCCTTTGGTCGTCGCCAGTGTTTCGGCGATCACCAGCGCAAGCCATGCATGGGCCAGCGCATAACGCACGCCCGTGAGGATGGCGGGCATCGCGCCGGGCAGGATGATCCGGCGTACGACTGCCGGCCATTTCATGCCGATCACCGTGGCAAGCTCCATGAGCTTCGGATCGATCTGGCGAATGCCAAGCATCGTATTGATATAGATGGGAAACAGCACGGCAAGCGCGACGAGGAAAATCTTCGCGCCTTCGCCCACGCCGAACCACACGATGACGAGCGGAAGCATCGCGAGAAAAGGGATGGCGCGCACCATCTGGATCGAGCGGTCGATGAGCGCCTGGGCAAGCCGCGAAAAGCCGACCAGAACGCCCAGCGCCAGTCCGATGGCACCGCCGATCAGAAAGCCGCACGCAGCGCGCAGCAAGGAAACGCCAAGGTGTACGAACAGGTCGCCGCTGCGCGCCAGATGCCACGCCGTGACAGCGACGCTACTGGGCGCGGGCAGCACTTGCGGTTCGAGCCAGCCCACGCGCGCGGCAATCTCCCAGATCGCGAGGATAAACGCGGGAATGGCCCACGACAGCCAGTAATAGGCGCGCTCCTTCGCAAGCAAAGAGCCGGCGCGTGGCGCCGGGAGATAGCGAGGAGAGGATGAGGTAACGTCAGCCATGGAGTCAGGTTTTGCACAGTGCCAGCCAGCACGCTGGATTGAAAAAATCCGCGTTTATGCGGCATCGACTGGCTATTAAAGACGCTTGGGCTGAACCGTGACAAACAGTTATTTATTCTTTGCTTTTTCGAATTGATGCGCTGCAATTCGTGCTTGCGTTATGCGCTGGTTGCATGATTAAATATAAGAAATATGCGCATATAAAATAGGGATCACGACGTGGCATCAGCGCGATGCGTCGGCTCGACGAACTTGCGTGCGCACCCGTCTGCCGCGCGCGGCCATCATGCACTGGTGCAGAAGCACCAGTGCAATCCCCCTCAAATCATCAGCACGCGTTGAGCGATGCGCGTGGCCGCTGTGACTTTATCGTGACGCGCCGCTACTTGAACTTGACGAGATCCTGGAAGATCAGTTGACCCCAGGTATTCCCCCTGCCTTGGACAAGCAAGCCGCCATCCTTGAGCGGTCCTAACGCAATCGGCGCGAAACCGAGTTGTTCGGCCAGAGCCGCGACCGGTGCCACCGCGTTTTCGTCATCGCTCGACAAAAACACGACGCGGCTGCCGCCATTCACGCCCGGATCAGCGGCCAGGACGGCAGCGGGGAGATGGTTAAATCCCTTTACGAACCTGGCGCCGGTAAACGCCCTGGCGACAACCGTGGCCGGCGGCTGACCCTCCAGCTCTTCAACGGGAACACCATAAGCATTCGTCGTGTCGATAATCGTCTTGCCCTGCCAGGTCGCGAGTTGCTTCGCGACTTCGCGGTGTTCCCAAAACGGAACCGCGAGGAAGATCGTGTCGGACGCGATCGCATCCTCCAGAGTCCCGGGGACAACGTTGGGGCCAATCGCTCGCGCCCGCTCCATCAACATCGCAGGAGGGCGCCGGCTGGCGACGGTCACATCGATGCTCTTTCTTGCGAAGGCTCGGGCGAGCGCCTGACCTACCGCACCAAAGCCAATAATCGAATAGCTCATGCGAATCTTCCTTTCAATATTGATTGGTAGTCCATATTTATAGACGCAGACCGAATCATCTTCGTTGTGTTGACAGACCCTGCTAGCCGCCTTGCGACGCGATTTCAGATCGCCGAGAAGCCGCCGTCGACAGACAAATCCACCCCATTCACGAAGCTCGAATCGTCTGAAGCAAGAAACAGCGCGACGGTCGCAATTTCCTCGGGACGACCCATCGTTCCTCGCGGGATCAGGGATTCGAACATCCGCTTCGCCTCCTCGGTGAGAACCTGATCCTGCATCGGTGTAGCGATCGGTCCCGGGCTCAGCACGTTCACCCGGATATTCCTGCCCTTCAGTTCGTTAAGCCAGGTACGTGCGAATGAACGCAACGCCGCCTTGCTCGCCGCATACACGCCGTAACCGGGAAAACCTTTCACCGAGGCAACGGACCCGGTCATGAAGATCGATCCACCATCGTTGAACAGCGCCAACGCCTTCTGAACCGCAAACAGCGTTCCGCGCGTATTCAGATCGAAGGTCGCGTCGAAATGCTGCTCGGTAATCTCGCCCAGTGGAACCGCTTCACCCATGCCAGCACTCGCGAACAGAACGTCGATCTTCCCCTTCTCCCGCTTGACTGTATCGAAGAGGCGGTCGAGGTCGTCGAGATTGGCCGCGTCGCCGCGCACGGCGGTCACGTTCCGGCCAATCTGCTTGACGGCTTCGTCGAGCACCTCCTGCCTCCGCCCCGTGATGAACACATATGCGCCTTCTTCGACGAACCGCTTGGCGCTCGCCAGCGCCATGCCGCTCGATCCACCCGTGATGACTGCAACCTTGCCCTCAAGCTTTCCCATGACATCTCCTTTCGTGGTGTCGTGCTGCGCCTCTGCTGTTCCCAGCTGCACAAATGTGCTGTATCTTGTGGATCGCCGATCCGGATACGGGCTCATTATATTCGGATCACTGATCCGTTTGTCAAGGCAATTTATGCGAGCTGACGCCAGAAAGAATTACGACCATCTACTTGCAGTCGCGCGTGAGGTCGTCTCCGAGCATGGAGCCGATGCGTCCATGCGAGATATCGCCCGTCGGGCCGAAGTCGGGCTTGCCACACTATTTCGCCATTTCCCGACACGCGAGGCCTTGTTCGAAGCGTTGCTGCGCATGAACGTGGACGAGTTGATAGAGCAGGCAGCTGAACTCGAAACGTCGATTCCCCCTGACGAAGCGCTAGTGGCGTGGTTTCGCGACGGGGTGGCGTTCGTTCGTAGCTATAACGGGATTTGCGCCATGTTTGCGACCGCGCACGCGGACCCGGACTCCGCGCTTCATGCTGCAAGCACCGCGCTGCGTTCGGCCGGCGAGCGACTACTGCGCCGTGCTCAGGCCGAGGGAACGGCGCGCGCCGATATCGATGGGGTGGACCTGTTCGCCCTGATGTCGTCCCTCGGCTGGCTCGTCGGCCAGCCCGGGTTCGCTCCGCGAGGGGATCATCTATTTCACGTTATTACGGGTGCCATCCTGACAAATCGGCCCGGCAACGATATCAAGACGGCAACGTAACAGCGTCCAACGAATTTGTTGTCTGCATTGCGTCGGATGGGGTCGGAGCCGGCTGCGTGCTGTTAGCACGTCGCACACCGTGCATTGGATATCGCGGCTAAAGAAGAAGAAACGGCGAACGGCTTATCAATTCGGACCATCGGCCTCGATCATGCCGTCCAGATTCGCTTGCAATCGCATGATGACGCGATGCGCGGCCTTGATGTCGTCGACGGCCAATCCATCAGAGAGGCGGTTGATCCATGGCGCCTGAAGGCTCATGGCAGCATCAAAGGCCTGCCTTCCCGCGTCTGTCAGAACGACAAGCTGGGCGCGGCGATGGTGCGGGTTCGCCTCGAAACGAACCAAACCGTCCTCGGCCAGGTCGTTCACTATCCGTTGGACATTCTGACGATTGGCCCCTAAGTCCCGGGCGAGCCAAGCCACCGGTTGAGGCCGCTCTGTTGCGCTGATGGCGCCAAGGATCTGCCAGCGTGCACTTGTAAGCCCAAGTCCCGCAACGAGGCGATCCCCCGCGGTCAGAAGTCCGCTATTGAGCCGGAAGAGGTCAAGAATCACGTCTGTCAGGAATTCGCCGGCTGGCGTTCTCGCTTTTTTGCGCATATGTCACCATAAAACTTAATTGACAACATCATGTCAATTTCTATAAATTGATCATGTCAGGTTGACATCATGCTTCCAAACCGAGGAGTGCGCCATGCTGCAGTTACGTCCCCTTGACCCGTCCTTCGCGATCGACCGTCAACTTGCCACTGACGCGGTTCCCGTCGTGCTCATGAATGTGTTCACACTGGATCCGGCCGACGAGCCGATCTTTCTCAAGGCCTGGCAAGACGATGCCGCGTTTATGAAGCAGCAACCCGGCTTCATTTCGACGCAACTCCATCGCGCGCTCGGAGAACATCCGACGTACATGAACTACGCTGTCTGGGAGTCCACTGCTCATTTCCGGGCGGCTTTCTCTCAGCCGGAGTTCAAGGCGAGCCTGGCCGCCTATCCCTCCTCGGCAATCGCTTCTCCCCACCTGTTCCAGAAGGTTGCCGTGCCGGGAATTTGCGTCAGCTAGGGACTGACGCCCTGCTGAAGCAATGTCGCAACGCGCCTTTTCACGCGGGTTGGCTACACAGTCCGCACGAAGGGATGCGACGAGGGCGACAGGGATGTGACGGACAGCTTTACGGTGCGCAGGCCGGAGCCGCCTTCTGACTGTCCTTCCATGCACTGGCACCCATGACCACGCATGACATGTGCCGGATGCAAGCGTCAGGCGTCGCCCGGAAGAAGTGCCTTTGCAATCTCATCGACGAACACTCGCGTCTTCGCGGGGATCAACGCGCCGGGTGGCATCACCGCATTGATACCGATGTCTCGCACGGAACACCAGCCGGGCAAGACTTCACTGAGTCGTCCATCCGCCAGATAGGGCGCAGCCATCCACGGCGGCACCATGGCGATACCGACACCCTTCACGGCGGCTTCGAAAATGGCTTCAAGGCTGTTGGCAGAGTACGGTCCGCCCGGACGCACGCTGCGTCGCTCGCCATTCTTCTCCAGTATCCAAAGGGGCCAGTCGCCGTGGGTCGTGAAGCCCAATGATGCGTGCGACTGCAAGTCCTCGACGCATTCGGGTGCTCCGCGCGCCTCCAGATAAGCTGGCGCAGCGACGAGAATGCTTCGGAACGACGTGAGGCGCTTTGCGATTAGCGAACTGTCTTTGATCGTGCCCGTGCGGATCACGACGTCGAAGCCCTCGCGCACGATATCAACGGTGCGGTCGAGAAAGTGAGCGTCGACGTGGATCTGCGGGAACTTGAGAAGAAAATCCGGGATCAGTGGCGCAATCAACTCACGTCCAATCGACACCGGCAACGAGACCTTCAGCGTACCTTGCGGCGAGGCCGCAAAGTCGCCAACCTCGCGCGTTGCCATATCGAGTTCGTCAAGCACCGAGCGCACCCGGCGAAAGTAGAACGTGCCGGCTTCCGTCAACGTCACGCTACGGGTGGTCCTGACCAGCAGTCTGACTCCCAGACGCCGCTCCAGTTGGCTGAGGCGGCGGGAAATGACGGACGGGTCGCGAGACAGTTCCGCCCCCGCTGCGCGAAAGCTGCCCGTGCCTGCGACAGCGGCGAACGCGATCAGATCGTCGAAACCTTCATATGACACGATAAATGCATTCCATGCACGATTGATTTGCATTGTACGCGGATTGTTTCGCCGGTTGCACGCCTGTACATTGCACCCATTGTTCAATGGAGGTGTGGCATGAAGACTTTTCTCAGCATCGGCTCGGGTCCCGGCATCGGCATCTCGACGGCCGAACGGTTCGCGCGTGAGGGCTTCCGCGTGGTCCTGACGTCGCGCAACCCGGACAAGCTCGTCGAGCGAGCGAAACAGCTAACGGAAAAGGGCTACGCGGTCAGCACCAAGGCCGTCGACGCCGCAGACCTGCAAAGCGTGTTGCAACTGGTTCGCGATACGGAAGCTGAATTCGGCGCAATCGATGTATTGCATTTCAATGCGGCGTCGATGCACGCAGCGTCGATCGAAACCCAGTCCATCGACACGTTCGTACCCGATCTGACCGTCAATATCGGCGCGGCCCTGGTGGCCACGCAAGCTGTTTCGAAGGGGATGTTCGAGCGCGGCAGCGGCGCGATCCTTTTGACCGGCGGCGCATTTGCGACCCAGCCCCATCCCGATTATCTGTCGCTCAGCATTGGCAAAGCCGGGATTCGTAACCTGACATACGGGATTTTCGACACGTTCAAGAAGCGGGGCGTCCACGCCGCCTCCGTCACCGTCGCGACGCTGGTATCGGCTGACTCGCCTGAGGCGCGTGGCGTTGCGCAAGCCTTCTGGGATCTGTATGCACAACCTCGCGAAAGCTGGGCGCCGGAAGTGACCTATCCAACTCAAACCGCCTGAAGATGGCGCCCGGTCGTGCCATCCAGGTGCCCTTATCTCAAGGCGGTGGTGTGAGTCGATCTCTTCTCTGAGCACTGCCTGCGGCATATTGATGATCCGCATCCAGCGGCTGCGATGCGGCAAAGCGTGCCGCTCCAACACCCTGCGATCAATGCGACGAATTCATTCATTGGCGAAGGCAGTCAGCAATACAAAGAGCCACCGATGAATAAGACGTAGCGCTTGCTGTCTCTGCAAGCCATTCGATGGGCTACGCTGCCTGATGCTCAATGGCCGAGCGTTTCGACCAGCAACTGACGCAACCACCGTATGCCGGTGTCGCCGTCGTAGAGTTCGTGCCAGTGCAAGGTCGATTCGAAGCGGGGTAGATCGATGGGCAAGGGGTAGATGGCAAAATGTCCCGATTCGTTGAACGCCTTCGCAACGCCACGAGGCAGCGTGACCATCCAGTCGGTATGTCGCAGAATATCTGGCGTCACGTTGAAATGCGAAACACGCAATGCTATGCGCCGATGCAATCCGCCTTGACGCAGTGATTCCTCGATCAGGACATGACTGCGATCCGCCGAAGCAACTGCAACGTGAGACAGTTCCTGAAAGCACTTGGCGGAGATCCGGCGCGACGGCAGACCCGGACGTTTGCGCGTCATGCAGGCGTACTCCTCGTTGAAAAGCAGTTCGTGCAATGTCGTCGCCTTCAGCGAAGGCAGATTGCCAATTGCGAAATCCAGCCTACCTAACCGCATACGTTCCTCGACTTCAGTTAGCGGGACCGTTTCCGCCGCGATGCAAACGCCGGGTGCGCACTTCTGTAGCTTTTCGCAGATGGCGGGTAGAAAAACCTGCTCCCCCACATCGGACATCGAAAGCCGAAATTCGCGGGTGCTGGTTGCGGAGTCGAATTGCTCGCTCTGGCGGATTGCCTCGCGCGCGGCGGCTAGCGAACGGCCGACCGGATCGCTGATTCGTTGCGCGAATAGTGTTGGCAACATTCCTTCAGGTGTGCGTATGAAAAGCGGGTCGTCGAACAACGCCCGCAGGCGTCCGAGCGCATAGCTTGTTGCTGGTTGTGACAAGCCAAGGCGCTTGCCTGCCTGCGTGAGGCTGCGTTCTTCGAGAACGGCCTGAAACACACGCATAAGATTGAGATCGATCCGGTTGAAATCCGTCATATTTATGTTTCCCATATTATTTATGAATTTGACGGATAGTATAGGCAAACCTAGACTCGATCGCACCCACACATATTCCCTGAGGTGTTTGATCGCATGAATAGGCTAGACGATCCGCTGGATTCGGCGCGTCCTCCCGCATCGCAGCGCACCCTTCCTGCGTTGCTAAAACAGCGCGTGGCGCGCAACGGCGAAGCGCCGCTTTTTTCCGATCGCGCGACGACCTGGAGCGCCTGCGAAGCGATCGATGCCGCTGCGAGGCGCGCGGGCGTGCTTGGCGAGCAGGGCGTGAAAAAGGGCGATCGCGTCGCCATTCTCTGCTCGAACCGCATTGAATTCATCGAGACGATGCTGGGCTGCGCCTGGATCGGCGCCGTGGCAGTCCCGATCAACACGGCGTCGCGCGGCATGCAGTTGCAGCATATTCTCAGCAATTCCGGTGCGCGTCTGCTGGTCGCGGAAGCATCGCTGCTGGAAGCCGTATTCGCACTGCCCGCACAGACGACGTCGCTAGAAGCGATCTGGGCGATAGGCGCGGTGCCGGGCATCGAACCTGGCGTGCACGCATTTTCCGTTCGTGAGTTTCCGCGGCCTGGTGAAGCACTTGAAGCGGTCGACCTCGAGGATGGCGATCCGTTCGCCATTCTCTATACCTCGGGGACATCTGGGCTCTCGAAAGGTGTGGTTTGTCCGCATGCGCAGTTTTACTGGTGGGGCGCCAACACGGGCGGCGATCTCGAGGTGCGCAAGGGCGACGTGCTCTACACCTGCCTGCCGCTCTTTCATACCAACGCGCTCAACAGCTTTTGTCAGGCGCTGATGCACGACGCACAACTGATCGTCGACCGGCGCTTTTCAGCGAGTGGCTTTTTTGACGCTCTGATCGAAACTGGCGCGACCGTGACCTTCGTGCTCGGTGCAATGGTGCCAATCCTGCTGTCGCGGCCTGAGTCGCAAAAGGAGCGCGCGCATCGTGTGCGAGTCGCGCTCGCGCCGGGAGTGCCGGCGAAATTCCAGAACACATTCACAGCGCGCACTGGCATTGGTCTGATTGACGGTTACGGTTCGACGGAAACAAATTCGGTGATCGGCGGCAAACTCGCCGAACGACGCGACGGCTTTATGGGCAAGCTCGCGGCGGGATTTCACGCGCGCGTGGTCGATGCCCACGATCGCCCTGTGCCCGATGGCGAAGCGGGCGAACTCATCCTGCGCGCCGACGAGCCATGGGCGTTTGCGAGCGGCTATTTCGGCATGCCGGAAAAGACCGTTGAAGCGTGGCGCAACCTGTGGTTTCACACGGGTGATCGCGTGGTGCGCGACGCCAGCGGCTACTACCGTTTCATGGACCGTCTTAAAGACGTGATACGCCGGCGTGGCGAAAACATTTCGTCGTTCGAAGTCGAGCAGGTCCTGCTGAGTCATCCAGCGATAGAGCTGGCCGCCGTGTTCGCGGTGAAGTCGGCGCTCGCGGAAGACGAAGTGATGGCGGCGATCGTTTTGCGTGAAGGCGCCGTCCTTGACGCGCTCGAGCTTGTGAAGTTCTGCGAGCCGCGTCTGCCGTATTTCGCGGTGCCGCGCTATCTGGACTTCCGTACTACCTTGCCGAAAACGGAGAACGGCAAAATCCAGAAGTTCCGCTTGCGCGATATCGGTATTACCTCAACGACCTGGGATCTAGAGGCCTCGGGTTACCGGCTTAGGCGCGCTTAAAGCCGCGCGCATGACAAGAAAGACGCCGTGCATTGGTGCGCGGCGGACCGCTGCAATTCCATCGAACTACCCAGTGCATTTGCTGCACATCTGGAGCCGCTGATGGCAAGTCTGCAATCCCTGTCCCAACCGGACCCTCGTGCGCCAGGCGCATCGCCTGCGCGCGTCGACGACACGTCACTGAAACGTATCGTATTGGCCTCTGTGGCCGGCAACGCGCTTGAGTGGTACGACTTCTTTCTTTACAGCACTGCCGCCGCGCTCGTGTTCGGCGAGCTGTTCTTTCCGAAGGGCACCGATCCGCTGATCGGCACGCTCGCGGCCTTCGCTGGCTTTGCGGTGGGCTTTGCGGCACGACCGTTGGGAGGCATCCTGTTCGGCTATGTTGGCGACCGGTTCGGGCGCAAAGGCGCGCTCGTGTGGACGTTGTCGATCATGGGCGGCGCGACATTCCTGATCGGTGCACTCCCGACCTATGCACAGGTTGGCATCTGGGCGCCTGCGCTGCTGCTCGCGCTGCGCGTGCTGCAGGGCATTGCAGCGGGCGGCGAATGGGGAGGTGGGGTGCTCATGATCAGCGAGTCTGCGCCTCCGGAAAGACGCGGCTTCTATGCCTCGCTCAGCCAGATCGGCGTGGGTGGCGGCTTTGTGCTCTCGGCGGCGATTTTCTTCGTCGTACAGATGCTGCCGAAGGACGCCTTCATGAGTTGGGGCTGGCGCGTGCCGTTTCTGCTGTCGATCCTCATTTTCGGCGTGGGCGTTTATATCCGCTCGCGACTGCCTGAAAGCGCTGAATTCGCGCAGCACAAAGCCGAGGGCAAAGAAACGCATATGCCACTCGTCGAAGTCATTCGCAAGCACCCGCGTGAAATCCTGCTGGCGATGGGCCTGCGCGTGGCCGAGAACGGCGGCTCGTACATCATCCTTGCGTTCTCGCTCGCCTACGGCAAGTTCATTGGCGTGTCGAATCAGGTGATGCTTGGCGGGGTGATCGTGTCGATGAGCGTGGAACTTGTGACGATGCTGCTATGGGGGCGGCTGTCCGACCGCATCGGACGGCGTCCTGTGTACCTGATCGGCGCAGGCGGGCTTGTCGTGATCGCGTTTCCGTTCTTCTGGCTGATCGACAGCCACGTAGCGGCGCTCGTGTGGCTCGCATTCCTGCTAGGCAATGCGGTCTGTCACGGTGCAATGATCGGCACGCAGCCGAGTCTGATGAGCGAACTCTTCAGTACCGAAGTGCGCTACACGGGCATGGCGCTCGGTCACGAAGTCGCGGCGGTGTTCGCTGGTGGCCTTTCCCCTCTGATCGCGACGGCATTGCTTGCCCACTATCACGCAGCATGGCCGGTCGCGCTCATGATGATGGCGATGGGGTTGATTACAGTCGCCGCGCTGGCCTTTACGCGCGAGACCGTCGTGCGGCGCGCACCCGCATGAGGCCCACCGCAATGTCCTTCAACGATTTCGACGGCGTGGTGATTCCGGCCGCCGTGGAAGTGCCGTACAGCCGGCAACCCGGCGCAGGCAATACCGGCGATCTGCTTGCGCGCGCGTTCGGACTGCTCATCGAAAAGTCGGGCCTGTCTCCCAGGCAGATCGACGGGCTGGGCGTGGCCTCGTTCACGCTCGGCCCCGACCACGCGATCGATCTCGCGTGGCGGCTCGGTCTGAGCCCGCGCTGGTGCATGGACGATTGCCACGGAGGCGCGAGTGGCATCAATCTGCTTCAGCATGCGATCCGTGCGATCCAGCACGGCGACGCAAATGCGATAGCGCTCGTCTCAGGCGACCGATTCGAGGCGGCGGATTTTCGTCAGCTCGTCGAGCACTACAACCTCACCACACGGACCTGGCTGCGCCCGTTGCAGAACGGCGGTCCCAACAGCGTGTTCGCCATGCTCACGCAACGCCACGCGCGCTGCCATGGCCTCACGCGCAGCGACTACGGCGCGGTGTGCATAGCGCAACGCGCTTGGGCCACGCAGAACCCGCAAGCGGTTTATCGCACACCGATGTCGCTCGCCGACTATCTCGAAGCGCCGCCGGTCGCCGATCCACTCGGGCGTTTCGACTGCGTGCCGGTGGTCAGCGGCGCGAATGCGATCTTGCTCACGCGCGCCGATCTTGCCGCCGGTGTCCCGACGGTTCGCGTGCGCGCGCTTCAATGCCTCTACAACGCAGATCATCAGGAAGGCGATGGGTTGACAACGCCGCTTGCAAGCATCAGCGGCGAACTCTGGCGACAGGCGGGCTTCGGCGCTGCCGATGTCGATGTGGTTTCGGTCTACGACGATTACCCAGTGATGACGCTCGTGCAGTTGTGCGACCTGGGATTCGCGCCCGACGGCGATCTGCGCGCGCTGATCAGCCGCCTGGGCACGCGCGCGCTCGCAGTCAACACGTCGGGCGGGCAGCTATCGGCCGGCCAGGCGGGCGCCGCGGGCGGCATGCACGGCCTCGTGGAGGCCATCACCCAGCTGCGCGGCGCGGCTGGCGAGCGGCAGGTGAAGAGCGCCACCCGCGCCGTCGTAAGCGGCTATGGCATGGTCGAGTACCGCTTCGGCATGTGCGCGAACGCGGTCGTACTGGAGCGGACATGAACGGCGCCACGACATCACTTGAAGTTCACGAATGCACGCAATGCGGTACGACGCTGTTTCCGGCGCGTTACTTTTGCCCCGCCTGCGGAGGGAAGAACTGGCTGGCGCGCACGACGCAAACTGGCGTCGTGATGGAAGCGACCGTAGTGCGCCATCGCGCGGGCGAGGGCGAGGGCGGGGCCAGTCCACTGCATCTTGCGAGCGTGCGCACGCAGGCAGGTCCCGTCGTGATCGCGCGCATGGAGATGCCGCTCGCGGACGAGACGCTAGTCAGTCTCGCAGTCGATGCCCTGCATCGCATCGTTGCACACCCTATCGATACAACCGGATTGGCGGGGGATCACCATGTCGATCAATGAAAGCGTCGCCTTCGTGACGGGCGCGAACGGCGGCCTGGGCGAATGCTTTGTGCGCACGCTGCTCGCACGCGGTGCGGCGAAAGTCTACGCTGCCGCGCGGCGCATCGATGCCTTGAACTACGACGATCCGCGCGTTTGCGTCGTCGAGCTGGACGTAACGAATCCTGCGCAGATCGCGCGCGCCGCCGCGCTGGCACGCGACACGACGCTCCTTGTGAACAACGCCGGTCTCAACCGTCTGGAGCCGGCGCTCGCCTGTAGCGACATGCAGGCCGCGCGCGCCGAAATGGAAGTCAATTATTTCGGACCGCTGATGATGATCCGAGCGTTCTCTCCTGCAATGGAGGCGGGCAGCACGATCGTCAACGTGCTGTCGATTCTCGCGCGCGTCACGTTGCCGTCGATGGCTACGCTCTGTGCTTCGAAAGCCGCGGCGCTGCGCATGGCTGAAGGCGCACATGCCGAACTGGCGCCGCGCGGCGTGCGTGTCATCTCGGTTCTGCCAGGAGCGATCGACACAGCGATGAGCCGTGATTTCCCGCCCCCGAAGCTCGCGCCCGCGGACGTCGTAGAGGCCGTGTTGAATGCACTCGGCGGCGAGGCCAGCGAGATATACGTAGGCGACATGGCCGCCCAGGTTGCGGCGGGCCTCGCGACGGACCGGCAGGCGACACAGCGCTATCTAGCGAGCGCCGCCTGAGCGACTTCCATCTCGATACTTATGCAATCAAGGAGCACATTGTGAGCGGTACTTTCATCGACATTCCTTCGAACGACGGCCAGACATTCGCGGCTTACCTCGCTACCCCACAATACGGCTCGGGGCCCGGCATCGTGCTGCTGCAGGAGATCTTCGGCATTAACGGCTATATGCGCGACATGGCGGATCTGCTGGCTGAAGAGGGCTATGTGGTACTCGTGCCCGATCTGTTCTGGCGCATGACACCCGGCGTGAATCTCGCGTACGAAGGTGCGGACCTCGAACAGGCCCTGCAGTACAACACGCGGCTCGACGTCGATCGTGCCGTGCAGGACGTGGCCGCGACCATGGCGGCGCTGCGGGGGCTCAGGCAGCAGGTGGGCAAGGTGGGTGCGCTGGGATTCTGCCTGGGTGGGAAGCTGGCCATGTTGACGGCCGCGCGCACCGATGTCGACTGCGCAGTCAGCTATTACGGTGTGGGACTTGACGCGTTTCTGGACGAGATTTCGGCAATACGCTGTCCGATGGCGTTTCACTTCGCGGCTGACGATAGCCTTTGCCCGCCGCCCGTGCGCGAAGCCATTCAGGCCGAGATGTCGCGCAATCCGCTCATCGATCAGTACGTGTACCCCGATTGCGACCACGCATTTGCAACGCCGGAGCGCGCCTCATATGACAAACCCGCTGCCAGCATGGCGTGGTCTCGTACCGTCGCGCTGCTGCGCAAGGTGCTTGGTCCCGTCTACGATCTGAACTCGTTATGGGAGGCGCATTGCTACCATGAGTTCGCGACGCGTGACGTCGACGCCATCATGCCGACCATGGTCGCGCAACCGTACGTGAATCACGTACCGACCATGACCGGCGGAGTGGGACACGATCAGCTCAAGCGCTTCTACAGGTATCACTTCGTGGATGCGAATCCGCAGGACACGCGTCTGATTCCCTTGTCGCGCACGATCGGCGCGGACCGCATCGTCGACGAATTTGTGTTCTGCGCAACCCACGACCGGGAAATAGACTGGCTGCTTCCGGGGCTGGCACCCACCGGCAAGTATTTCGAAATTCCGATGCTCGCGGTGGTCTGCTTCCGCGGCGACAAGCTCTACAACGAACACATCTATTGGGACCAGGCGTCGCTGCTGGTGCAGATCGGCGTTCTCGATCAGACCGGACTGCCCATCGCGGGCATCCAGACCGCGAAGAAAATGGTTGATGAACGGCTGCCCAGCAATACGCTCATGACGAACTGGACATCGAGCGAAGGCAAGCGCATCTGATCAATGTCATTGCCCAGCGGACCGCCTGGTCCCAGACATGTATCGGCCGATTCAGGCGGCAGGCAAATACCAATCATAGCCAACCACACTGGAGATTTCGTGAAAAAGTTATCTGCACTATCGTTAGGATTGCTACTCTCTTCGCAGGTGGCGTATGCCCAGAGCAGTGTCACGATCTACGGCATCATCGACGATGGCCTGACCTGGTCGAGCAACCAGGGTGGCCACAACGCATGGCAGATGCAGGCGGGAATTTCCCAGGGTAACCGATGGGGGTTCAGGGGCACAGAGGATCTGGGTAGCGACTGGTCCGCACTTTTCAGGCTGGAAAACGGCTTCAACGGCAACACGGGCACAGCGTCGCAAGGCGGCCGGCTGTTTGGACGGCTTGCCTACGTTGGTTTGTCCAACACCCATTACGGCACGATCACTCTCGGGCGTCAGGGCGAGGCGATTGGCGATTACATCGGGCCGCTCACGGCGAATGGCTCGCTGCCAGGCGGCATTCTATTCGCGCATCCAGGCGATATGGACAACGTCGGCATTGACTATCACCTGAATAACACGGTGAAGTATCTCTCTCCGACTATAGGCGGTTTTTCCGCCATGGCGCTGTACAGCTTTGGTGGTGTGGCCGGCGACTTTGCGCGCAACAGCGCGAAGTCGTTCGCGCTTCAGTACACGTATGGCGGCGTGCAGATCGCCGCGGCCTACACCGCAATCGATCACCCGGCCGATGCAGTCACCGAGGGGTTATGGACCTCCTCGAATACCGTCTCGGGCAATTACGGCAAGGCCGCGGGCCACTATTCGGTGTCCGGGGTGGGAGCAGGCTACACCTTCGGCGCATTTCGCGTGAGTGCGGACTGGACGCATACGCGTTTTGGCGATCTCGATCCGACCCTGGGCGCTAAAGTAGGCGGTCACGTCACGTTCGATACGGGCGAACTGGTCGGCGGCTATTTCGTCACGCCCACGCTGCAACTTGGCACGGCGTTTAGTTATACGGCGGGGAATGTTTCCTCCACCGGTCAATTGCCGCACTACGCCGAACTCGACGCAAGCGTCGACTACTTTCTCTCGAAAATGACCGATGTGTATGCGAGCGCCACCTGGCTGCACGCCGGCGGCGGTGCGCTTGCTGATCTCGCGCCGGTGTTGTCGGCCTCGAGTTCGGCCAATCAGGTCGCGCTGCGTATCGGTATGCGCAAGAAGTTCTAAGCGCGAAGTGATCGAGCGACTGTTCAAGGCGGGACGCGGCTTCGTGCATCCTTCATTATCCAACGTGGAATTGAAGTGGGACAACCGGCAGAGTTCGGCCGCGAACCGCCCTTCGCAGTTTGCCGTCCAAATGGCCGTTGTATTCCTGGAACCAGCCATGTTTCGGCAATATGAGAACGTCAACCGGTTTCCCCAAAAGAGATTCGGCAAAGAGCCAATGAAGACTGAAACTTCTGACCAGCATGAATCGCAGGATGAGCGCTGCGTCGTCAACGGTGGCGGGGCGGATCGTGAGTGCCGTGATCGCAATCGAATTCCTGATGAGCAGGGGAAGCAGGCTCACGATCGTATTCGAAAGAGGATATGCATATACTGAGCTTCTGATGTCGACCCTCAGTGCAAGTTGCGACCCGCGACTCGTCAATGGCAGCTTTCTGGCTTCAATTGACAAGCTATTGCTCGCCTCGCCAGCGTGCCCAAAGTGTGTATTTCTTTTTCAACGTCGGGGGACCAAGGACGGCCGTAGTTAAGCCGGATGTGACGGTCAAATTCGCGGCCACACGAAAAGATTGCGCCGGGCGCTATTGCGATTTCGTGCGCTTCCGCCATTTCGAACAACTGCACTGCCTCTACGCCTTCTGGAAGTTGCACCCATAGAAAGAATCCTCCCGGCGGCCTGATCACCACGGTCCCTTTGGGAAAGTATCGGATAACCGCGGCCACCATCAATGTCTGAAGGGACGCCAGTTGGCGGCGCAATTTACGTAGAAGCCGGTCGTAGTCCCCATGCTCAAGGTAGTCAGCGATTGCACATTGCGCAGGCACAGACGCCGGGGTCATCGTCAGCCAGCGTTCGTGCTCAATTCTCGCGGCGTAGCGGCCCGCCGCGACCCAGCCGAGCCGCAGACCCGGCGCAAGGCTCTTCGAAAACGAACCGCAGTGCAGCACGAGACCATTCGAATCGAAGCGCTTCGCCGGATAGGCCGGCGTCAAACCAAAATGCAGTTCGCGGAATACGTCGTCCTCGATTAGCGGCACGCCATGTTTCGCCAGCAAGCTGACGAGTGCTTCCTTCCTTTCATCGGAGAGTGTCGCGCCTGTCGGCTGGTGCAGCGTCGTCATGAACCAGCAAACCCGTACCGGATGCTGCCGCAACGCCGCCGCTAATACCCCGAGGTCGAGTCCACGGTGCGGATCGACGGGTATTTCAACGGTTTTCAAACGCAGGCGCTTAACCGCATCTTGTACCGCATGGAAAGCTGGCCGTTCGATTGCAATGGTGTCGCCGGGCCGCGTCAGAACCTTTAAGCAGAGTATCAGTGCATCGAGCGCGCCACTCGTCACCACAACCTCTTCGATTGGGACCGTGACGCCCGTGACCGCGTAGCGCAGTGCGATCTGGCGACGCAGCGCTGCTTCGGCCGTTCCTGCCGACAAGGTATTGCGCGAACTGGCCATCATCCGGGTTGCTGCAGTCAAAGAGCGCGAAATTCGGCCAAACGGGAATAGCTGGGCACTCGGCTCCGAAGAGCCAAGTCCCGGATGCGCGCATCGACGTTGAGCCTTCATGAAGCGGATAGTCAGGCTGTCACCATCAGCCTCTTCAATGCTGCGCTTTGGAACAATTGCCAGTGATTTCGTCGACGCAGACCGACTTGCGACGAAATAACCCGACCGAGGTCTTGCGACGATCAAGGCTCGTCGTTCGAGGGTGTAGTAGGCGTGGAAAACAGTTGAGGGGCTCACGCGGTACGAACAGCTTGCCTGACGCACCGACGGGAGCCGCACGCCGGGTTCAAGCGTACCGTTAAGAATCAGGCTTTCGAACTCCGCCGCCAGTTGGAGATAGCGCTTCATTAATATGTCATACTAATTAAATGGAGCTGTCGCGCTTTGCTCCGGGTGCGGTTGCGGGTGGAACACTTCATTCAGAAATTTCGAACCCTCCAGGTGAGCATGGTTGCGGCTCCCGGCCGCTCTGAGGACGGGGCATTGACTGTCTCGATGAACTCTTTCAGCCGGCTTGCGCTTAGTGCGCGGCTATAGAAAAAACCTTGACCAAACTCGGCACGACTCGTCCGCGCGATGTGGTGATGAGCCGCGTTCTCAATGCCTTCGACCACGACCACGGCGCCAATCTCATGGCCCATGCGCGTCAATGCGCTGACCTGTCTGGATCGCTCATCAGGATCGTTTGCCAGCACGTTCCTGTCGATTTTCACCATCTCGAAGCTCATCTCTTTCGACAGTTCAAGTCCGACATCAGTGGGACGCACGGCGGACAGGGCAAAGCGCACTCCTTTTTCACGCGCCTGCGCCATCAGCGGGATTAGACGTTTCTTGAACTTCCTCGCGCTCCCCGCTCCGATCTTGAGTATTAGCGGTGGGACGCCGAGGGAACCAACGTCGGCAAGGTGCGCGTTGAACCCGGAACTTATCAGGTAAGAAGCGGGAGCCGTAACGCCCAGGTAGAGCGATTTCGGAGCGCCGATTTCGCGCAATTCCTGAGCTGCACGCGATACGACGAATCGCGTCATCGGACCGATCAAACTACTGTCCTCAATGAACTCCATATAGTGAGCCGGGCCCAGTGCGCCGTACTTCTGGTTGTCCCATCGCAACAACGCTTCGACGCCAACGCATCTGGCCCGCCTCACGCTAACGACGGGTTGGTACTCAAGATGGAATTCGCCGCGACGCAGCCCTGCACGCGCAGCACGCAGGAGCGACCTGTCGTAGCGAAACCATCTTTTGAGCGCCCAGCCGGCAACGACGACCAGGACCGCCACCACGATCGGCCAGACGACAAAGCCCAATATGTTCCGTGCCGAGGTGCGCTGCGTAGCAATGGCCGCCAAAGCCCGCGCCGGGGCGAGTGTGTCGGCGCCGATCGAAGGCGAGATCGCTTGCGTTTCACAACTGCTACCCGCGGAGCAGTCGGGGGCCGAGATCGCTGGCTGTTCCGGCGACTGCTCCGCCCAGTCGGCGCGTGAGCTGACGCCGGCCATTGCGTCAGAAGCAGGAGGGGCGTTTCGTTCTGCCGCCTCCTGGTCGCCGATGTGCCACCGTACTTCCCTGAGCAGCGTCACAGCGTTCGGCCCCGAAGCGGCCTTTGCAGCAGCAGTTCCGATGGCGACGTCGCGCATGTCGTTCAGCGAATCGCAGGTATTCGTTCGCACAGGCATCGGGCCAGCAACCGGTCCGGCAAGGGCGGCGGGAACAACGGGTAACTCCGCAATGGACGCGCAATCTGAACCAATGCGAATCGGGGCCGCTGGGGGACCGGCAAGCCAGTCCGTCAATTGTTGCCAGACGTTGCGCTCAATCGTCGGAATGGAACCAGAACTGGTGTCGGCCGGACCAGCAAAAGCAAGTGAGGTACATGTGCAGATGACCAGAACGACTGCCAACCCTGTTTCTGAGGCTCGACGCAGCGTGTTGAAGGCGCCGCCCCTGAATGTTGATACAGGAAATGCAAATGCCATTGATTTATCGCTAGAGGAATTCAGCTTGAGAAGCGTTATCGGTCGAACCGCTATGCGTAGACGAAACATCGACAGAAGTGGAACCGGTCTGCGCCGCACTTTGCCAGCGTGTGGGCGTCCGCAATAGCAGCAGATGGCAAAAGAAACGCCATATCAGATTGGAATGTGGCTATCTTCTAAATGTGGGTGGGCGTTCTGACGGAACTGACCCGACGCCTGCAATGGTGTGTTCTGCGAGGAGTACACGTTGAAACGGTACGAGCGTTTAGCCGACCAGCTCAGCGAGCTCATCAAGCGCGGTGATCTGCCACCCGGCGCGCGTATCCCTTCGGTTCGCGCGGCTTGCAAGGCGTGGAACGTGAGCCCCGCGACGGTATTTCGTGCCTACTACCTGCTTGAAAATCGGGGGGAGATCAGGGCGCGCCCGCGCTCAGGCTATTTCGTTTCTCCGGGCTGCACGGACTTACCGCGAGCGAGCCCCAAGACCCCGCTGGCGATCGACCCGAAGACCGTGAATGTCAGCGACCTTGTATTCGAGGTCATCAAGACGATCAGGCAGGCCGAGACCGTCCCATTTGGGTCAGCGTTTTTGAGTCCTGCGCTGTTTCCGATGGCGCGCGTCGGAAAGTCATGCGCGACGGTCAATCGTTCAACGTACCTCGCCGGCATGGTAGATGGATTGCCGCCGGGGCACGAGGGATTGCGTCAGCAGATTTCGTTGCGTTATCTGATGGCGGGGATGACGGTGCCCGTCGACGAGATAATCATCACGAGCGGCGCACTCGAAGCCCTGACGCTAAGCGTCCAGTTGCTCGCCGCGCCAGGCGATGTGATCGTGATCGAAAAGCCGACGTTCTATGCGGCGCTGCAGGCTATCGAGCGTCTAAGGCTGAACGTCGTGGAGATTCCTGTCGACCCGGTGGAGGGGCACGATCTGGATGCGCTCGCGCGAGCGCTGCAGCAACATCCGGTTCGGGCTTGCTGGTTCATGACCTCGTTCCACAATCCGACCGGCGTGACGCTGGACGATTCCAGGAAACAGGCGCTGGTTGATCTGCTCGCCAGACACGATGTGCCGCTCATCGAGGATGACGTCTACAACGAACTGCATTTTGGCCCGGACCCGGTGCGCCCTGCCAAATTCTTCGACCGCAAAGGTCTTGTCATCCATTGTGGATCGTTCTCGAAGTGCCTTGCGCCCGGATATCGCATCGGCTGGGCCGCGGCCGGAAGGTTCGCGTGCAGGCTCGAACGTGCGAAGTGGATGACCACGCTATCGGCCAGCATGCCGGCGCAGCGCGCAATCGCCGACTATCTGGAGCACGGCGGCTATGAACGCTTCCTGCACAAACTACGTCGCGAATTGGCCCTTCAGCAGTCGCAAATGCTCGACGCGATTAGCCGGTATTTCCCTGCGAATACGACGGCGACGAAGTCTGACGGCGGCTATTTCACGTGGGTCGCGCTACCGGATTACCTGGACTCGATACACCTCTTCCAGGCTGCGCTCAACAGTGGCATCAGTATCGCGCCCGGACCGGTCTTCTCCGCGGACGGCGCCTTTCGACACTGTGTACGTCTGAATTATGGATACCCGTGGTCGGCCCGGTTCGACAAAGCGGTCGCGACACTCGGCGCGCTGTGCGCCGATGAATCGCGTTGCGGCGCCAGCCTGGCCGGGCCGGTTCAACTGGCATGACACCGGCGTCGATCTCAACCCGGCACGCCGGCGGGTAAATCGTGAAGCTCGTGCACGACAATACGCGCCTTGCCTGCGACTTTAGCGCGATACATGGCAGCATCCGCCGCGCGTAACAGGGCTTCCCCACTCGACGACGCTGCGTGGCCGCGCAGTAGCATACCGATACTGGCCGACAACCGCACGACCTTCGCCCCGAGCGCTACGGGCTGGCTCAAAGCCAGCAGGATTGCACGGCAGATTCTCTCCAATGCAGCACGATCGATTGCGGGGCCGGTCAGCAGCACCGTGAACTCATCCCCTGCGTGTCGCGCAACCAGATCCCCGTCACGCACGCAGCGGCTGATCCGGCGCGCGGCTTCAACAAGTACTTCGTCGCCGCACTGATGCCCGTATGTATCGTTGACAGCCTTGAAGCCGTCGAGGTCGATAAACAGAATGGCCGCCACACCGTCTGCGCCCGCTGCGCATGCTTGCTCCAGTCTCTCGATGAACGAGCGTCTGTTAGGCAGGCCGGTCAGCGCATCGTGGAACGCCTGATGCCGCAGGCGATCGAGCAATGCCGTTCGCTCCGTTACATCGTGCACCAGCAGGTAGTAGCCATCTGCCACCTGATCGTGGACGCGGCGCGGCACCAGGACACCACGCAGGACACGTTGGAGCCCGTTGAGCGTGGCTCCGACCTCGTACTCGACCCTTTCGCCGTTGAGCGCGCGTTGGACGTACGGCTCGATGGCGGCAAAGTAGTCGGTGTCGAGAACCTCATGGGTAAGCCGTCCCACGATCTCCTCCGGGTCCAGCCCCATCCACTCGCGATAGGTTGAGTTAGCGAACCGAAAACGTCGCTCGCCGTCGACGTAAGCGACCAGCACCGGCAGATTGTCAGCGATGGCGCGCAAGTCCACCCGCGTGGCTCCCAACTGACGCTCGGCATTCGTCAGTTGCTCATGCGCCCTGCGCAGAACTTCAGAGGCCTCATGGGCTCCACGATGCAACGCGGCCTCCCGCGCATCGCGTGCGGTTTTTTCCCGTTGCTCCGCCTGGGTATCGTGAATGACAAACAGCCAGCCTCCGTCACGGGTCGACGTCGTCTGCTTGAACGCCACCTGCACTCGCGCTGGTTTGCTTTGCTTGTTGCGCAAGCGGAACGTTACGTCGATCGTCAGGACCTCGGCCCCGCGGCCACGCTTCAGTGCCTGCACGGCCTGTTCAAGGTTGCTCCGGTCGCTCGCATCCAGCAGATCGAGTATGTTTGTTTTCGTCAGCGGAGCGCGCGAGCACGCGAAGAATTTCACGCAGGCCTCGTTCATGTGCCGCCACGCCCAGTCCCTTCCGATATGCGCGATAGCGACCGGAGTTCGATGGAACGTGTCGACGTAAAGGGCATGCTGGGCCTGAAGCCGGTCGATCGCCTGAAGCACCTCAAAACGATCAGAGCTGTCCAGCTTTCGCAGGCCAACTTCGTGCTCGATCATTTGCCCCAGGTCTACCAGCATCTGACGCTGTTGGTGCGTGAAGCGCCGCGGCTGCGAGTGCATCACACTTAGCATACCGATGGGTTTGCCGCACGGTAGACGCAGCGCAACGCCTGCGAAAAAGCGGATCGCCAAGGTGCTGGTTGCCAGCGGCCCCTGCGCAAGCTCCGCATCGCACAACGCATCCTTGACGACAAACGGTCCTTCGCATTGGAGCGTGCGGCCATAGTACGTGTTCACATGATCTACGACGTCCCGTTCGCAACCGCTCACGCCTATTATTTCCGGCTGGCCCGGACTGTCGAGACATATGACGGAGATCGGAAAATTCAGCGCGCGTGCTGCGATCCGGGTCACGCGCTCAAAGTACTGATCTCCTTCGCTTTCTGTGGGGAAGGGGATGCTGCCTGCTTGTCCAGGTTGTCGCGCATTCATAATGCAGTCGTCTTTCACGCTCAATGCTCCATTCCCGCCACATCGTCCAATGTGTAAATCGACGCCGGCGCCAACACGAACGCACGAAGCTGATCGAATGCCATAGGCTTCCCATGCCAGTATCCCTGCGCGAGGTCGATTCCCGAGCGCTTGACCACGTCATGTTCTGCGGCGGTCTCGATGCCTTCCGCAACCACTTTCGCATCAAGTGAATGCGCCAGCGTTGCTATCGAATTCAGAAACTCAATGCGCGCTTCGCCGCGCATCGCCAGAAATCGCCGGTCTACCTTCACGTAATCGAAGCGGAAGTCCGCGAGCAAATCGAGATTGCTGAAGCCGGTGCCGAAATCGTCGATTGACAGGCGTACGCCGCGTTGCCTCATGTGGTTAAGCGCTGTGACAACCCGCGGCGTGCGCTCGACGCAGCTGCGCTCGGTCAGCTCCAGAACAAGGCGCCCCAGCATCGCACCGGCGGACTCGCAGATATCCTCGACAAAGCGGTCCTCCATCAGATGCCGCGCGCAGATGTTTATCGATAGGTGCCAGGACTGAGGGAGCGACAGTTGGGCGAGTGCACGATTCGCCTCGCGCAGCACGAAACAGGTCAGCGCCCTGAGCAAATCCGTGCCTTCAAGCTTTCCAATGAACCGCCCCGGCCCTGCAGCTCCGAACTCTGGATGGCTCCATCGGAGCAGCGCTTCCACGCCCACGCAGTTGCGCGTGCGCGTGTCCACAATGGGCTGATAGACGACATGGAACTCCCCGCGACGAAGACCGATACGCACTGCGCGCCGCAATCTTGCCCGTGGGCGAACCCGATAAGCCACGTACGCGAACGCGCCGCAAGCCGATAGCGCGATAACCCGCACGACAGTGTCGCAAGATGCAATCAGGCTGGCCGCAAGCAAACCCGCTACGCCCGACACAACGGCGATAGTCACCAGCGTGTCCGAATGCTCGTCGAACACAGGTCGCAGCCGGCCTACTCGTGCTATGTAGCGTCGGAAAAGGCGCATGAGGGTACTTCGTGCTGTTATCTGAGTTGCGTACTATGACCTGGCTGCGTTTCGAAAACGAGGAGCAGTTACGTGTCAAAACATGCGGATCAGATCGGCCGTCATATGCGAGGTTCGTCGGCGCGGCAAGTCGCCGAAGCAGGGCGCAATCGATTATGTCTGGCACGCTGTTATACGGCTTTGACAACGTCGCCACGACAATCACCGTCGGTGACTGGGCATCGGAGATCGTGCCGCTGGAGCATGAGGCATCAAATGCCCAAAGCGCTTGCGTGCCACGCTGATACGCGTCCGGCTGGTTTCGAAAGCTCACCCTTGGTACACACCCGACCCGAGATGCGATAGACAACGGGAGCCTGCCACCCCTGTACACATGTTGATATCTGGAAAGCGGAGCAGGATTTGCCGGCGGCGCAGTGATTCCAGAATGAGGTGACTGCACCGCGTCGCCTGGCTAGAAACGGGTTCTCGCTAGCAGTCGATTCGCGAGGGACGGTGACCACGCTACCGATAACGCGGCTCCTGCCGAAGGTCCGCTGTCGGCGGCGAGCTGACCTCTGAATATCCTCCTTGGCGTCCACTCGAACGACGAATAATGGCCGACCAGAGCTGCCAGATTCGTCAGTGGTCCAGTTCGATGCGCAAGCGAAGAGACTCAGCGAATCCATAGGCCGCCGTCTTTCGGAAGCGCTCGATCAAGACACCATCGCATGCTGCGATAACCCGCTGCGAGGCTATATTTTCGGGGTCAACCGTTAGCTCGACGTAGGACAACCCTTGCAGCCTCGCTTCGCCGAGCATCAGGTTGAGCGCCTGCCTGGCGTAGCCGTTGCCTCTCTTCCAAGGCGCGACAGAGAAGCCGATATGTCCAAGCACGTTCGGCGGCAATTCGGTTGTTCCAGCCTGCCGACGAAATCCGATTGCGCCGCTGACGTCGCCGTCCCGGATCCATCGGACAATGCTTGGCAGTAGTTTGCGCGGTGCCGCCGAATGTCTCAAATTGGCCGGACATCGTTTGAGCGCCGCCCGGCCGTGACGGTCACACGTCGGTCTGCTCCGCCATCTCGAAGTGAGTCGTCGACCTCGATACCAGGATACCGCACCGGGCTCTCCAGCTTGCTATGTCCGAGAAACAACTGTACCGCCCTGAGATTCTATGTGTGACGCTAGATCAGCGACGCCTTGGTCCTGCGCATCGTATGCGTCCCGTTAGCCGCATCGGCAAGTCCGATTGCACCGATCCACTTATGAACCAGCCGGGCGTATTGCCGTGTCGAGAGATGCTGCGAGCCTTGGAGTCGAATCGGCAAAAGATAGTCGCCCACCGAGAGTTTCAAGGGGCGTACCGTGCGCTGCCGGTAGCAATGGCTTCCATGACGATCTCCTCTTGACGGAAGGAGAAACAGTTTGCGCCCGGCGCCGCAGGGCAATGAGTGAGCCGTTGCGGAACCCGACGTCGAAAGTTGAAATGTCGGCTCCGAAGGCAACAACTGGCCATAGGCCGTCTATAGCGTGCCGATGCCTCGTAAATTATCGACCGCTCTGCTCTAAGGGGGCGCTTACGCGAAGGGGAACGGGCCTGCGAAGTGCCCCACGTAACATAAGTGGGAGACCGCCGACTTACTACGACCTGTCCAGCGATGCAGCATGTATGCAGGTGGTTCGAGAAAAGAGGCGGGTTGCGCGTCCGCTTCAACTCGCAGCGCGATCTGAGTGGTCGTGCTCGGGCAGGTGAATACCGGAACGTTCCCCAGACGCGTCTGCATTGACCGGTGGACGTGTCCGGCAAGAATTCGATCTACGTTGAAATGGCGCGCAAGAACCGCGGCAAATGCGTCCGCATTCCGTAACCCGTAGAGGTCCAGATAAGGAATGCCCGTCAAGAACGGTGGGTGATGCATGACGATAACCACCGTCTGATCGCGATGCTCGATAAGTTCGGTATCGAGCCAAGCCAAGGTTTCGGCGTCCAGTTCACCGTGATGTAGTCCGGGAACGGAGGTGTCCAACGCCACGAGCCGCAATTCGCCCACGTCTAGCGCGAACGAAAGTGCCCCCTTGTCTGGAAGCCACGCGTGCTCCGGGAACGCCGCTCTTAGATTGGCACGGTCATCGTGATTACCCGGTAGAACCACGAAAGGTCGCTTCAACCCGGCGAGCATTTCGCGAAGCTTTTGATACTCGTCTTCGGTGCCCTCGTCCGTGAGGTCGCCGGAGATGACAACCAGGTCTGGCTCAGGTCGAATGCGGTTAAGCGCATCGATGGCTGCCGAAAACATTAGATTTGAATCCACAGCGTCTTGATACAGGACGCCGTGAGGCCGAACATGAACATCTGAAAGTTGTGCGATGACCGTCACCCATTTCTCCGTTGGCTTTGACCTGCGCGAGCGTAGATCAAAGAGATTTTAGGCCGGACAAAATTCGCCCATCGACAGAGCCTTTTGTGACATCGACCTTGCTCCGAACGTCCACAATTCTGTGTCCGAGTGGCTGATTGGGATGGCGGACGTTGGGTTAGGAAGCACGAGAGACCAATCATGGCCGACTACCGCCTGATGCGAAATGCCTATTTCGCTCGATCCTCGCGAGCAGGCGACCGGTGGCGCGCGACCCGTAAGCGCCCTTCGTCGTGGCTCTTGAAACGGCTCTTCGTCGCCGCCAGGCGGTCGCTGGCAAGGACACGCGACCAACCGCAAATCCGTTGGTTAGTTGTGGCACATGCAAAGCTCGAACTCGTGTCCGTCAGGGCTGCTCAGTACGATGCTTTTCATCGACTCGATCAAATACACGTTCCGAAGTTTCATGAAGTGTCACCGAAAAGGATGTCAACCGAATTTAGCAGACGTCAAAAAATTGGCTCACTGCAAGGTCAACCAGACTTCATCCTGTGATTGAAGCTTGAGCATCGTGCAACAGGCATGAGCATCCAAAGGCGGACGTACGATTGATACGTCTGAACATCGGCTTGCGGCCCGCTAAGCGCCGAGCCCGCTTCGGACCGGGTTCCAATGCATGTTGCATGCCCCAAGAAATACCCTGCTAACCCACGGCGTCCATATACCTATCCATCATGTGGCAGAAGCGTAGGCGGGACCCAGCGCGCCTGCGTGTGGAGGTTGGCTTAAGCGCCGGTATCGCGCGGGTAACCTGAATCACGACTCTGCATGTGTCGACACCGGGCGACGGAGCGTCGTAGAACTTCGATATAAGCACGCGGTTGCCGAAAGCGCGTCCTCGATAGGTGTGTCGGTTTGACCTGATAGCGCCTGAGGCGTTTCGGCAGCATCAGCAGCATGTGAAAACGGCATTGCGATAGTTCCTGCCCTACGCGCACGGCGATGGTGCTTCAATGCACGGTCAAGGTGCCAACGCTCCGCAAAGGTTGCACGCACATCCGGTTGCGAACGGTAGATAAAGGGATTCGGACTTTGCGCCACCCTGGCACGAAGCTCGCTTATAGCAGGACACAGAGTAGAAGCGGCTAGCGACCGGTACGGCCTTTCAGGCAGCCGGCAACGTGGGGCATTGCTCTTGGGGCGCATCGTGCGCCCACGTCGATCGTCGATCGGCGTTTGAACGGAACCGTCGGGTTCCGCCAACAAGGAGCGAGCGATGCAGAAGCCCCAAATGATTCATCCCCTCTTCGTCGTCAAAACGGTGCTCTCGCGCGCCGTGATCCCGCTCCGTTCCACCATCGCCCACACCCTCTGGAGTGCCTCCATGAATCTTCTGCTTCGCGTTGCGCGCTGGCTTCGGCACGCGCGTTCTGCCGGCGTGTGTTCGGCTATTTTGATGACGTTGCTGCCCACGTTTGTCCGCGCCGACGATCACGTCACCCTCCTCACAAGCTGGTATGCGCAGGCCGAGCATGGCGGCTTTTATCAGGCCGTTGCGACCGGGATCTACAAGAAGTACGGACTGGATGTGACGATCCGCATGGGCGGCCCGCAGGTCAACGGACTTCAACTGCTGGCAGGCGGTCAGGCCGATTTCATTCTCGGTTACGACTTCCAGGTGTTGTCCGCCGTGGAAGCAAAAATTCCGGTGACGACCGTGGCCGCCTCGTTCCAGTTCGATCCACAGGGCATGCTGACGCACGATGACGTCAAGACGCTCGCCGATCTCAAGGGCAAGATAATTCTGGTTGCCGGATCGGGGCGCACGAGCTGGTGGCCCTGGCTCAAGTCGAAGTACGGCTACAACGATGCACAGGCGCGCCCCTATACCTTCAACCTGCAGCCGTTCTACGTGGACCGCGATGTGGCCATGCAGGCGTACCCCACGTCTGAGACCTTTCAGGCCGACGCAGCGCACGTCAAGACACACTTTTTCCTCTTCGCCGACGCGGGATATCCGCCGTACAACACGACCATTGTGACGATGCGCGACACGCAGAAGAACCGGCCCGAGCTGGTCGCGCGTTTCGTGAAGGCGTCGATGGAAGGCTGGAAGAGCTATCTGGGCGATCCGACGCCGGGTAATGCGCTGATCAAGAAAGACAATCCGCAGATGAGCGATGCGCAGCTCGCGTACGGCGTCACGCAGATGAAGAAACTGCGACTCGTCACGGGCGGCGATGCAGCGACGCTCGGCATTGGCGCGATGACCGATGCGCGCTGGAAGCGCACCTACGACTACATGGTCAGCGCGGGCCTGCTGAAGTCCGATACGGATTATCGCAACGCCTACACGCTGAAATTCGTCGACACCCTCAAGGTCATGCCCTGAGCACCGCATGGAACAAGGAGAAATTGCATGCTCGTCACGCAACAGAAAGTGCTGCGCCGCTTCTGGTACGCCATCATGCCGATGACGCAACTCGATGCGGGACCTCAACCGTTCACCTTGCTGGGCGAACCGATCGTGCTTTGGAAAGGCGCGGATGGTCAGCCGCACGCATTGCGCGACCGCTGTTGCCATCGCACGGCGAAGCTCTCGAAAGGCTTCGTCGACGCCGATGGGCATATCGCCTGCGGTTATCACGGCTGGACATACGACTGCAGCGGGCGCTGCGTGAAAATTCCGCAGAACGACGGCACGGCGATTCCGTCGCGCGCCGTGGTGCCAGCCTATCGCTGCGAAGCGCGCTATGGCTACGCGTGGGTCGCGCTCGACGAACCGCTTCAGCCTATCCCCGAATTTCCCGAAGAGGCGGCAGGGGGCTATCGGCGCATTCTGCAGTTTTACGAACGCTGGGAAACCAGTCCGCTGCGCATGATGGAGAATTCCTTCGACAATTCTCATTTTAGTTTCGTGCATAAGGCCAATTTTGGTTTGTTCAGCAGTCCAAAGCCTTCAAGGTACGAATTTCGTCCACACGACTGGGGCTTTGAGGCTGAAACGCACGTACCTGTGCGTAATCCACCTGCGAGCCATCGCATTACCGGCACGACTGAGGAAATCACTGAACGCCACCTGCTGAACCGCTGGTTCATGCCGTTCGCGCGACGTTTTGGTTGCGTCTATCCGGCAAGCGGCGTTCATCACATCATCTATAACTGTGCGACACCGATCGACGATCGCTCGATCATGCTCTCGCAATGGCTCTATCGCAACGACACCGAAGACGCGTGCTCCACGCAGGAGCTGATCGACTGGGATCGTCCGATTACCGACGAAGACCGCGACATACTCGAAGCGACCGACTACGACGCCTGCATCGACGTTCGCCGGCAACAGGAGTGCCACATGGAGTCGGACCAGCCGGGGCTGCTGATGCGCCGCATGCTGCTCAAACTTCTCGAAACGCATGGCGAGCGCGAAGTGTTTCGCATCGAAACGGAGGTGTGACCATGACGGTTCCCTTGCTGGCTGTCCAGCGCGTGGACAAGTGCTATCCCAACGGCACGGTCGCGCTCGACGACGTGCGGCTCGATATTGAAGCAGGCGAGTTCATCTCGCTGCTGGGGCCGTCAGGGTGTGGGAAAAGCACTCTGCTCAAGATGTTCGCCGGAATCGAAGCGCCCACGCACGGCCATCTGCGCTGGTGGGGCGGTTCGTTCGCAACGGTAGGCACGCCTGGGCGGCGCCTGTCGTTCGTGTTTCAGGAGGCGACGTTGATGCCGTGGGCGACGGTTGCCGACAATGTGCGGCTGCCGCTCGATCTGGCGGGTGTGCCGCGCAGGCAAGCGGATGCGCGTGCGTGCGAGGCGCTCGAAGGCGTCGGTCTGGGCAAGTTCTGTAACGCGCGCCCGCGCGAGCTGTCGGGCGGCATGCAGATGCGGGCGTCGCTCGCGCGTGCGCTGGTGACAGAACCCGATCTGCTGTTGCTCGATGAGCCGTTCGGCGCGCTCGACGAATTTACCCGCAACCGGCTCGACAGCGATCTGCGCGAGTTGTGGCGGCGGCGCGCGATGACGGTGGTGTTCGTCACGCATAGCATCCAAGAGGCGGTGTTCCTGTCGAGCCGCGTGGTGGTCATGCAGGCGCGCCCTGGCCGGGTGATCGCCGACGTGCCGATTCACGGTCCTGCCAGCCGCGATGACGCGTGGCGCGTCAGCGCGCCGTTTATCGAACATACGTGTGCGCTTTCAACACTGATATCCAGCGCCCACTCTGCATCGCAGATCGAACAGGACAGTGAGGTGAAATCATGAGCGGACAATCGATGCAAATGGCGAGAACCCCACACGATAGCCCGGCAAAGGCCACCCGCACTCGCGTGCCGCTGCTTCGCCGCCCAGGCGTAGCGCGTGCGCTGGCGCCGTGGTGCGTGGGGTTACTGATGCTCGGCATCTGGCAGGCATGGTGCACGTTGGGCGCGGTGCCCGCTTATCTCGTGCCATCGCCGGCGGCCATCATCGAGCAACTGTTGCAGGACTGGCCGATGCTGTTCGTGAGCCTGCTCGCGACGCTCAAGATTACCTTGCTCGCATTCGCGGTGGCAACGGTGCTGGGCGTGGCGATTGCCCTGCTGTTCGTGCAGAGTCCGCTGATCGAAGCGAGTTTCTTTCCCTATGCGGTGCTCCTGCAAGTCACGCCCGTGGTGGCGATCGCGCCGCTCATTATCATCTGGGTGAAGAACACCACGGCAGCGCTGGTGGTGTGCGCAATGCTCGTCGCACTGTTTCCGGTGATCTCCAATACCGCACTGGGACTACGCAGCGTGAATCCGGGACTCGTCAGTCTGTTTCGCATTCATCGCGCCACGCGCTGGCAGACGCTGGTACGCCTGCGAATTCCGGGCGCGCTGCCATACTTCTTTGGTGGACTGCGCATTTCCAGCGGTCTTTCGCTGATTGGCGCGGTGGTGGCGGAGTTCGTTGCGGGCACCGGCGACAGCGGAGCAGGGCTGGCTTACCAGATCCTGCAGGCGGGTTTCCAGCTCAATATCCCACGGCTTTTTGCGGCGCTGCTGCTGATCACGGTGACGGGCGTCGTGCTGTTTGGCCTGACCGTATGGCTGTCGCGTGTCTGCCTGCGCGGCTGGCACGATAGTGAGCTATGACGCGTTTCTCGACGAGGCATTCCTGATGACATTGACTTCTTCCACTACGCTGATCCGCAATGCCGCCGCCATCATGACGGGCGGCAACCCGCGCAAACACGAGGCGACGCGTCTGGCCGGCCCCGACATTCGCCTGTGCGGCGACAGTATCGAAGCGATCGGCCCGCTTGCGCCGTTGCCTGGCGAGCAGGTGATCGACGCCACCGACTGCGTGATTTATCCGGCGTGGGTGAACACCCATCATCACCTGTTCCAGTCGCTGCTCAAGGGCGATCGCGGCGGTCTTGACGCGAGCCTGACGCCCTGGCTTGCGGCGACGCCTTATCGCTTTCGGGCCTCGTTCGACGAAGCGCGTTTCCGTCTGGCGGCACGCATCGGCCTGATCGAGCTGGCCCGCTCGGGCTGCGCGACGGTCGCGGATCACAACTACCTCTACTATCCGCAGATGCCGTTCGACAGTTCGGCGATTCTCTTCGAGGAAGCCGAACGACTGGGCCTGCGCTTCGTCTTGCTGCGGGGCGGCGCGACGCGCACGCGCCAACTGGAAGCCGACTTGCCGATGGCATTGCGCCCCGAGTCCTTCGACGACTATCTCGCCGATATCGAACGCCTGGCCGCGCGCTATCACGATCCGTCGCCGCGCGCGTCGCGACGCGTTGTCATGGCGCCAACCACGGTGCTGTATTCCATTTCGCCCCACCAGATGCGCGAGAGCGCGGCGTTCGCGCGGCGACTTGGCTTGCGTCTTCACAGTCATCTTTCGGAGACCGTGTCGTATCAGGACAGCGCGCAGTCGATGCACGGCTGTTCGCCTGTGGCGTTTTGCGGCGAATACGACTGGCTTGGTGACGACGTCTGGTTCGCGCATCTCGTCAAGCTGGACGCCGATGAAATCGCTTTGCTTGGCCAGACTGGCACGGGCGTGGCGCATTGTCCGCAGAGCAACGGGCGGCTGGGCAGCGGTATTTGTCCGCTGACCGAACTGGCTGCGGCGGGTGTGCCCGTGTCGATCGGCGTGGACGGCGCGGCGTCCAATGAAGCCGCCGACATGATTTCCGAAGTCCATATGACATGGCTCGCCCAGCGTGCGCGCGTGGGGATGGCCGCGCGGCCGGTCTACGCGGGCGGGACCTTCGAAGGCGGCGCGCACGCGGCGAGCGTCGAGGATGTGATCCATTGGGGCACCGCGGGCGGCGCGGATGTGCTTGGCCTGAACGAGCTGGGCCGTATCGCACCCGGCGCGCCTGCTGACATCGCCGTTTATCGTCTGGACGATCCTCGATATTTCGGTTTGCACGATCCTGCCATTGGTCCCGTGGCGAGCGGCGGCCGGCCTGCGCTGAAGGCGCTCTTTGCGGCGGGCAAGCCGGTTGTGATCGACGATGCGATTCCGGGTCTCGATTTGGAAGCGCTGGGCCGCGAAGCGCGCGCGGCCGTGCGTGCTTTCTATTGACATGTGCAGGATGGCGGCAGTGTATCGATGTCGACGCGGCAGCGATATGCACGTCAACTACGCTAGCGCCCGGTCGACAAGGGCGCGGCCGGCTCATTTTCAAGTTCTTTAGCGTAGGCGTCCAGGTACTCACCCACATGTGTCTTCAACGTCTCGACGAAGCGCTTGATTTTTGCGTCGACGAACTGTCGGGAAGGGTAGATCGCATAGACGTTGCGGACATGCGTGTGGTACTGCGGCAGCACACGAACGAGTGCGCCGCTGCGCAGGTCATCCATCGCCGAGAATGCCGCGAGAAGGCCGATACCTGCCCCATCTCGAAGCGCTTGTGACATGGCGTCCATATCGTTGACGCTGAAGTGCGGGCCGGCAGGGCGGAAAGTCGCATCGCCCCCGGCGCTTCTCAGATGCCATTCGTCGGGCGCGTAATCGACCGTCCCGAGCAGAAGGCATTGATGGTCGATGAGGTCTTCCGGGCGCGTCGGTGCCGGATGGGCGGCCAGATACTCGGGCGACGCTGCGAGGATGCAGTGGCTGGTGCCGATGTTCTGGCTGACATAGGCGGAGTCGGGCAGCGTCCGCGTTATCACGATGCCTACGTCCAGCTGCTCTTCGAGCAGATTCGGCATGCGCTGGGATAGCAGCAGCTCGACCGTGACCTCCGGATGTGAGTTGCGATACGCCATCACCGCACGGGTCACGAGATTGCGCCCAAGGCCGGGCACCGAGTGAACGCGCAAGGTGCCGCGCGGCTCCAGCAGGGCGTCTCGGGCCTCGGCTTCTGCGTGTTCCACGTCGGTCAGGATGGCGACACACCGGTCATAAAACCGCCGGCCCGCGTCCGTGATGACGAGGCGGCGCGTCGAACGCTGCATGAGCCGTGTGTCCAGCGACTCCTCTAGCACCGAAACCGCGCGCGAGATGTTACCCACAGTCGTGTCGAGATGGTTCGCGACGGCAGTAAAGCTGCCCATTTCGACGACTTTTGCAAAAACCGACATGTTATATAACTTGTCCATCCCACCTGTCCCATTCGTCTGATTTCACCGTTCCGGCGTCCGTGTTGCGCGTGCCGCGTTGCCTTGCGGCGTCTGGCGCCCGGCCATCATAGGCGAGCGCCATTCTGTATGTCGGTAAGCGTAACTGAAGCCATAACTGAAGCCGACGGCCGGATTTTCCCTCTCACGGAAAGAATCATTCTTTCTGCCCCGACTAAAACCGGAGAGCCATCCCGCCTAGACTGGGTTCCGCAGACAGGCACTCACTGACAGTCTCAAGCGGCCTCCCACCAGTTTCGTGAACGCGATTACGCCGGGAGGAGCGCGAATATCTGGCAACGTATGAGTGCAAATTTATTCGGATTACAAACTATATTGAGGATGGAAAATGGACGCTCACTACGACTTCCTGTATCTCTTCATCAACGGTGAATGGATTGCGGCCGGCGAACGCGACACTGCCAGGGTTGTGAATCCCGCCACATTGCAGGAACTTGGCCGCGTGCCGCTCGCAACGGCGGCGGATCTCGATCAGGCCTTGCAGACGGCGGAGCGTGCCTTCGACGTCTGGCGCAATACCGTGCCCGCAGAGCGCGCACGCATTCTCAAAGACGGCGCGAACCTGATTCGCGAGCGTTCAGAGCACATCGCCGGATTGCTGACGCTCGAAGAGGGCAAGCCGCTTGCCGAAAGCCGCGATGAAGTGCTGCGCGCCGCCGACTACTTCGAATGGTTCGCCGAAGAAGCGCGTCGTATCGATGGGCGCGTTGTTCCGTCGAACCGCCGCGGCGTGCAGCAACTCGTGAAGAAGCAGGCCATCGGGCCGGTCGCCGCCTTCACGCCGTGGAATTTCCCGGCCATCACGCCTGCCCGCAAGCTCTCGGCGGCGCTGGCTGCAGGATGCAGCGTCATCATCAAACCGGGCGAGGAAAGCCCAGCGACGGCGCTTGCGCTTGCCCGAGCACTGGACGACGCAGGACTGCCCAAGGGCGTGCTGCAGGTCGTGTTCGGCGTGCCCGATGAGGTGTCGAAAACGCTGATTGCTTCGCCGATTATCCGGAAAGTGACTTTCACCGGCTCCGTTCCCATAGGCCGCCTGCTCGCTGCACGCGCCGCCGAAGGCGTAAAGCCGATTACGCTCGAGCTTGGCGGTCATGGCCCAGTCTTGGTCTTCAAGGACGCGGACGTCGAGCGGGCCGCCGTCGAAGGCGCAGCGAACCGCTTTCGTGGTACGGGCCAGGTGTGCATCTCCTCGACCCGTTTCCTGATTCAGCGCGAGGTCTACGACGAGTTCGTTGGGCACTTTGTGTCGGCGACCCAGGCGCTGAAGGTGGGCGACGGCATGCAGCCCGGTACGCAGGTCGGGCCACTCGCGAATCCGCGCCAGATTGCCAAGATGGAAGAACTCGTTGCAGATGCCGTGGCGCGCGGCGCGAAGGTGCTCGCTGGCGGCAAGCGCGTCGCGGGCGAAGGCTACTTTTTCGAACCGACTGTGCTGGCGGACGTGCCGATGGAGGCCCGCGTGATGCACGAAGAGCCGTTCGGCCCCATCGCGGTAATGATGCGTTTCGACCAGCTGGAAGATGGACTAGCCGAAGCTAATCGCCTGCCGTATGGCCTCTCGGCTTATGCGTTCACGAACAACGCGCGTACTGCCCTCGACGTTGGCGACGGGTTGGAAGCCGGAATGATTGGCATCAACCAGTATCGCATCGTGTCGACGGAGCTGCCTTTCGGCGGCCTCAAGGAAAGCGGCATCGGCTCCGAAGGCGGTGCCGAGGGTATCGAGTTCTATCTCACCAACAAATTCATCAGCCAGGTTTGAGGAGCGCCCAATCATGTCAAAAGCTAATTTCGACAGCCCGCGCGAAGCCGCGCGCGCATTCACGCCGAAGCTCGCCGCACTCGTCGATGACGTGCTGTTTCCACAGGTGTGGGCCGACACGGCGCTGTCGCTGCGCGACAGAAGTCTCGTAACTGTCGCCGCCCTGATTGTGGGCGGCCATCACGACGAACTGCCCGCGCATCTGCGGCGTGCCGTGAGCAACGGCGTCACACGCGAAGAACTTGCTGCAACCATTACCCACCTCGCGTTCTACGCGGGTTTCCCGGCCGCAATCTCGGCTTCCGCCGCTGCGCAATCGACGCTCGGCGATGTACAGGCATAACAGGACACGCAATCATGAAAGCCATCACCTTCAACGAATTCGGCGATGCCGATGTTCTCAAGCTCGCCGACGCTCCCAACCCGGAACTGCGCCCCGACGACCTGCTTGTCCGTGTATACGCAGCAGGCGTGAACCGTGCTGACCTCACGCATCGACGTGGCGGTTACGGCCGGCCGAATTTCGGCGACTCGACCATCATGGGACTGGAAATCGCGGGTGAAGTGCTGGAAGTCGGCGCCTCGGTAGAAGGCTATAAGGTTGGCGACCGCGTGATGGGTGTGGTTGGCGGCGGCGCATACGCCGAACTTGCACGCATCGACTGGCGTATGGCGATGCCGATTCCGGCGCAGCTCGATTACGTGCACGCGGCGGCCATCCCCGAAGTGTTCGTCACGGCGCACGAAGCGATGATGCATCTCGGACGCCTCAAGCAAGGAGATTCCGTGCTCATTCACGCGGCGGCGGGCGGCGTGGGTTCTGCTGCGGTCCAGCTCGCATACGCGACTGGCGCGACCGTGTTTGCAACCGCAGAGGGATCGAAGCTCGAACGCGTGGTTCAACTCGGCGCGGACCATGCTATCGACTACCGAACGCAGGATTTTGCAGCGCTCGTGGCACAGAAGACAGATGGGCGGGGCGTGGATGTTGTGATTGATTTCGTCGGGGAACCGTATTTCGCGCGCAATGTCGCTTCGCTCGCGCATGGAGGACGGCTTGTGCAGGTCGGGATACTCGGCGGCGGTGGGCAGGTGAGTGTCGACCTGGAGACCATTCTGTATCGCCACATCCAGATTATCGGCACGGTCATGAAGTCGCGTGCACAGGCTGAAAAGCACGCCATGGTGCGACGGTTCCGCGAGCAATGGCTCAACCGGTTCACTGGCGGCCGGCGTCTCGAACCTGTTGTAGACAGCACGTTTCCTCTGGCACGCGCCGCTGATGCGCATCGGCGAATGGAATCGGCGGGGAATGTGGGGAAAATCATCCTGACGACAAGTTGAGTTCCGGCGGCAGGCTGCGGGATTCGCTCCGACCTGGATGGCTGAATTCAGGTGAGCACAGAACGAGACCGCAGACGCCACGCATACGCACGCACAAGAAATTCGATTGCCAGACCAAATAACCCAATGTACGTGCCATGGCTACCGGCTCCCAAAAACGTGTACTCATTGTGCTGCGTTGTCCACTAAAGGAGGGTGAGGCAGAGCCCTCCAGTAAACAGAGGGAGCTCAGTGCGCCGCAGTCTGAACAATGCGATCGCTCCACCCGATTGCAATGCGATCGTCAGCCCGAGGAGTGTCCAGAACAGCGGCGGCATTGAATCGATGGCTGTGCGTGCCTGCACAGAATGTGACGCCGAGCGCCAAAGAGGAGCAGGCCACCGGCGGCAGGCACGACGGTTAACTCAACGGTCGATTGAGCGACCGATGACATGACGCAAACACCTGTTCAGTGACCGTAACGCGCCAGCGTAGACCGGCCGTCATGCTTTCCCACTACCCCCGGCTGCGGAGCCATGCTTCGTAGGCATGCGGGTGAGCCTGGAAAGTCTTTTTCCGTTGCGAGCTGAAACGCTACTCTGCATCCACGAGTTAGAGCATTTCACACGAGCCGGACGACGTCGCCGTCGCCGCCGCGTAACTCGCGTCCAGTGACGGCAACTGCATATCAAGCAACAGATATTGCGCGCTCCCCTGGAATCGAAGCTCTCGCTGCGTTGCGTTTGACCTTAACTTAACTGACTGGAGCCGCGAAATGAACCAACCCGTCGTCCTGATCACCGGCGCCCTCACGGGCATTGGCCGTGCAACCGCTTTTGCATTCGCCCGCGTGGGCGCACGCCTGGTCGTGTCGGGCCGCCGTGCCGCGGAAGGTTCGGCGCTGGAGGCCGAATTGCGCGAAGCCGGCGCACAAGCTTTCTTCGTGCAGGCTGACGTACGCCGCGACGAAGACGTGCGTCACCTCGTCGACGAAACCGTTGCCCGCTTCGGCCGGCTCGACGTTGCAGTCAACAACGCTGGCACGGAAGGTAAGCCGGGACCTGTAGTCGATCAGACTGCCGAAAGCTACGCGGATACCTTCGACACCAACGTGCTCGGCACCTTGCTGAGTCTCAAGCATGAACTGCGCGTGATGACCGCACAGCAAGCTGGCAGCATCATCAACATCTCCTCGACCTATGGTCATGAAGGTGCGGCCTTCGCTTCGGTGTATGCGGGCAGCAAGCATGCTGTGGAAGGGATCACGAAATCGGCTGCGCTTGAGGCCGCGTCGGCGCGAGTTCGCGTCAACGCCGTGGCTCCCGGCCCCACCGACACAGGCATGTTGGACCGTTTCACCGGCACGCCGGAGAACAAGGCGTCGCTTGCGGCAACGGTTCCGCTCGCACGAATCGGCAGGCCCGACGACATCGCGGCGGCGGTGCTCTACCTGGCCAATGACGGGGCTGCGTTTGTTACGGGGCAGATCCTCACCGTCGATGGCGGCAAGACAGCGGGTTGAGCTTTCAACGCGTATTCAGGCTTCCTGCGGAATCGGCGAAGCCGGATATGAACGACACTATCTGGATAGAACCAACGATGAACACCGATCTCACCTTATTCGAATCAAAGGCTTCCCCGAACTCGCGCCGGGTTCGCATCTTTCTCGCCGAGAAGGGCATCGAAATTCCTGCCAAAACGGTGGACCTCGGCGCCAAAGAGCAATTCTCCGATGCCTACGTTGCGATCAACTCTCGCCGCCAGGTCCCCACGCTGGTGCTGCGAGACGGCACAGCGATTGGCGAAGTCCCGGCAATCTGGCGTTACATCGAGGAGGCCTACCCCGAGAGGCCCGCATTGCTAGGCACGACGCCAACTACGAAGGCGCTCGTAACGATGTGGGAACGGCGTGCCGAGCTCGACGGATTCTCGGCGGTGATGGAGGGCGTCAGGAACGCGGTTGCCGGGCTGAAAGGTCGGGCGCTGTCGGGCCCGCATGCGTACGAGCAGATCCCCGAAATCGTCGAGCGCAGCAAGCTGCGCGTCGAGCACTTCTTTGCCGATTTCAATGACCGCCTCAAGACCGTGCCATTCGTCGCCGGCGACGCGTTCTCGGTGGCTGACATTACCACGCTGGTAGCGATCGACTTCGCGGCGGGCGGCTTGAAGTTGAGCATTCCCACGGGCTTCGACGCACTGCAGGCGTGGTACGACAAAGTCAACGCACGTCCGTCGTCGAAGGCATGACGAGCCGGCCATCCGAAGAGCATCGGTCAAGATCGATTCGGCCGCCTCGGCGAGCGCTGGATGTAGGGCGAAAGCGACACATGGAAGCGCTTCGATCCCATCTTCGTCATCGCCGGGGAGATCGTCCGGGCGATCATCGACAAGAATCAGCTTCTTTCAGCGCGTTTCAGCACGCTTCAGCACGTTTAACGCGTGCAGGAACGCTTCCCGCGCAAGCCGCAGGTTTTGGCGTGCAGCCTGCCGTCGTCCACCTTACTGCTTGATCTGGTCGATGCGCGACAGAAACGTCGACAGGATCGCTGAACGGTTGTTCCGGTTATAGCCGACCACAAGCTCGATCCTTGGCGGTTCGCCCTTGAGCGGTCGGCTTGTTACCGACCAGGGCAGCAGTTTCTCGGCATAGGCGGGCAGTAGTGCTACGCCTCTCGTCGAGGCGATCAGCGACATCGCCATCGTCAGGTTGTGCACGCGATGCGCGGGCTCGATCGCGAGACCGTGTGTCGACAGATAGTTTTCGATCGCGCCGCGCATGGGACCGGCGACGTCCGAGCCGCTGATGAATAATTCACCCGCCAGTTCGTGCACGTCGATCTCATCGAAGGCTGCAAGGCGATGGTCGCTTGGCATCAGCACGACGAACGGCTCGCGTGCGACCGTCACGTAATCGAGGTCGGCTCGGTTGGCTTCGGCGCGCATGAAGGCGATGTCCAGCCGTCCCGTCGACAATCCCTCTGCGAGTTCAGGGGAGTGCTCGCTCGATACCGTCATTTCGATGCTCTGCAGATCGCCCGCGAGCACGCGAGTCGCTTCGGCGAGCCAGGTCACTTCCTGTCCGCTCAGAAAGCCAACGGCAAACGTCGGCTTGGACGGTCGCGCCGCGCGCCGCGCCGCCTCGCACGCCGCATCGACTTGTGCAAGGGCGAGGCGCGTATGGTCCAGAAATGCCTTGCCGGCGTCGGTCAGGTCGATGCCACGCGCGCTACGCACGAACAGTTGCGCACCGACTTCGTATTCAAGGTCCCGGATCTGCCGGCTCAGAGACGGCTGGGAGGTGTAGAGCCGCCGTTCCGCCGCGACGCTCAGGCTGCCCTCTTCGGCCACCGCGACGAAATAACGAAGATGACGCAGTTCCATGGACGCGTTCCTTTTAGTCATGCCTGACAGGTATGGGGATCAGCTTACAAAGTCTTTTTCGCGCGGACAATTGGCGACTATCGTTCGATCACATCAGCCGGACGAAACCCTCCCTGGCCTCAACGTCAGATATCCGCTGGAAGGACGATCATGAACACCCTGACTGGAAAGACCGCGCTCGTCACCGGCGCTTCCCGTGGCATCGGGCGCGCCACTGCACTTGCGCTCGCTCAGGCTGGCGCTCAGATCATCGTTCACTATGGCCGCGGTGCGTCTGAGGCCAAGGCCGTCGTCGCCGAAATCACTGCGGCGGGCAGCCGTGCCCGATGCCTTCAGGCCGATCTGGCCGAATCCGATGGGCCTCATCGTCTTGCGCGCCATGTCCGGGCAATCGTCGGCGAACGGCTCGACATCCTCGTTGCCAACGCGGGCATCGCAAAGGCCGCCACGCTTGAGGAAACAGGCATCGAGGATTTCGATGAGCTGTTCGCAGTCAACGTGCGCGCTCCGTATTTTCTCGTTCAGCAATTGCTGCCGATCATGTGCAAGGGCAGCAGCGTGACGCTGCTTTCGTCGCTCGCGGCACACGTAGCCATCGGTGAGCTGTCGGCCTACTCCGCGACGAAAGGTGCCGTCGATACGCTCGTACGCCATTTGGCAGCTGACCTCGGACCGCGCGGCATCCGCGTGAACGCGGTCGCGCCCGGTGTGGTGAACACCGCCATGTCGAGCTTCATCCGCACCGATGAGGGCCGCCAGATGACGCTCAACCTGCAGGCCATCAAGCGGCTCGCCGAACCGGACGACATCGCTGCTGCGATTACCTTTCTCGCCTCTGACCAGGCCAGATGGACAACTGGCGCGACGCTGCATGTGGACGGCGGCTCGAAGCTCTAGGCGCGTTGAGCGCGCGACCGGCATATTTTGCAGTTCAATACGATTCACGCACCGGGATATATCCATGATGCAAACGCAAACTACCTCAAAGCAGCTCCCGCGCCCCCGAAACTGGCTGGCAGTTCTTTCGGTCGCACTCAGCGCGACAGTGTTCTGCACAACTGAGTTTCTCCCCGTCGGGCTACTACGCTATATCAGCCAGGGATTGGGCGTTAGCGAAGGAACCGCCGGCATCATGATCACGGCGCCCGGGCTGCTGGCCGCGATCTCCGCGCCGCTTCTGACTGTAGCCGTCGGACGCTTCGACCGTCGGCGCGTGCTGCTGGGCCTGGGCCTGCTGCTCGTGATTTCGAATCTCACGGCCATGCTTGCGCCCAATTTCGCCACTCTCGTCGTGGCGCGCGCGCTGTTCGGTGTCGGCATCGGCGGATTCTGGGCGATCAGCGTGGGGCTCGGTGCCCGACTCGTCGAGGAGAAGTATGTCGGTCAGGCAACGTCGCTGATCTTTGCGGGCGTGTCGCTCGGCATGTTGATCGGCGGGCCGGCTGGGGCGCTGCTCGGCGAACTGGCGGGTTGGCGTGCCGCATTTGGCGCAGCGCTCGCGCTGTCCGTTGCGGCGCTGCTGGCCCAGTGGGTTTCGTTGCCGTCGCTGCATGTAGAACATCGTGTCGGTATGCGCGATCTGTTCGGCATCTTCGCTACGCGGCCGGCTCGCATCGGGCTGATTGCGATGACGTTGGCCCTGTGCGGGCAGTTTGCGACCTATACGTATATCACCCCGTTCCTGGCGACGGTGTCGGGCTTTGGCGGCAAGGTGATCTCATTGCTGCTGCTTGGTTATACGTTCATCGGCCTGCTTGGCAATTTCGTCGGTGGTTCGTTCGCACAACGTAGCGTCAGGACAACCCTGGTCGCAAGCATCCTGTTTATCGCATTGCCGCTCGCCATGCTTCCGGTACTGGGCACCAGTCGGCCGTGGGTACTGGTCGCGCTGGCCGCGTGGGGAGTCGCATATGGCGCGCTGCCGGTCGCACTGCAGATGTGGATGGCGCAGGCAACCCGCGACGTCCGCGAAGGCGGCATGGCGCTCTTCGTCGCCAACTTCCAGATCTCGATTGCACTGGGCTCATTCATCGGCGGACGGATCGTCGACGGGTTCGGTCTCTTCAATGCAATGTACTTCGGCGTGGGACTCGCCGTGGTCTCGATGCTGACGCTCGCACTGACCGGCGGGCAGCCTCGAAGGATCGACGAGCCCGCGACCTCCTGAACACAATCCGGCGGGCTGCGCACGTGCGGCCCGCGGCCCTGCGCTGTTCCGACAAGGAGTTGATCATGTCTACCGCACATCCGCACGACAAACCCGTCAAGATTCCGGGCCCCGACCATCCGATCACCATCGAACGCCATCCGTCGAGGGTTGTCGTCAGGGCAGGTGACAAGGTGGTCGCCGATACCCGCGCGGCGCTGACGCTGCGCGAGGCACGCTACCCGGTTGTGATCTACGTTCCGCGCGAAGACGTCGACATGGCGCTGCTTGAGCGCACCGACCATGCCACTTACTGCCCATACAAGGGCGACTGCGCCTACTTCTCGATCCCGTCCGCTGGCGAACGCGGGGTCAATGCTGTCTGGACATACGAGCAACCGTACGCAGCGGTTGCGCCAATCCGCGAGCATCTGGCTTTCTACCCCGACCGTGTCGATGCGATCGAGGAGCTGCCCGCAGACGCGATTTCCGCTTGATTCCGTTTCCTGCGCAGAATGCTACCCGGCCGGAGAAGCAACATGAGCGACTCACCCGTCGTACCGATCAACGGCGCACTGTCCGCCATGCTGTCGGGCGTTGCGCTCAAACGCGCCGGAACGCCCGAGGAAATCGCCGAGGTCCAGCGCCTGGAGCATGGGGAAGTCGTTGACCCCGCAAGCGACGACTTCCGCGTCCACCGCATGTTCGAGGCGCCAGCCGGGCGCTACGAATGGCTTAACGGCATTCTGGCCGTCGGCCTGTGCCATCGCTTCGCCTACAGCCCCGCGTACAGCGTTTTTAAAGTGCTCTGATCCTCACTGGAGAACAACATGACCACGACCACCCCCGCACAGAACAAGGCACTGCTCCTCGAAGCCTTCGATACGCTCTTCAACCAGCGCGACTACGCTGCCGCCGAGCGTTTCTGGTCGGATTCCTATATCCAGCACAGCGCGCACATCGCGCCTGGACGTAAAGGACTGTTCGACCTGATCCGTACCCTGCCTGCCACCTTGCGTTACGAGAACCAGCTCGTGGTGGCGGAAGGGGATTACGTGATTGCGCATGGCCGGTTTTCCGGGAATGGCAGGCCAACCGCGTGGATTGCCGCCGATATCGTGCGTTTCGAGAATGGCAGGCTGGCCGAACACTGGGACGTGCTCCAGGACGAGGCCAGCGCGGAGCAATCGGTCAGCGGCCTGCCGATGTTCGGGGAGCGTTTTCCGTCCTGATTTTCGCAGGCAACCGGCAGCCCTGCGCGCGCCATACCTGTCAGGCATGCCCGCGTGCCTGGAAAGTCTTTTTCCTCTTGCCAGCCCCCGCATACATTACCCATCAGCAGACAACGCACCACGAGAATTCCAGGCGCGTGGCTGGCTTGCAAAGGCAGCAACCGATGCATCTCAAACGTATCGGAAACATCTGCTGAACTTGACTCTGAAAGAGTCGCAATCACGAGCGGCCGGTTTTACACGCACATTTGATCCCAAATTCAACAGGAGTTAATCGTGACTACTAATCTTCAAGGTAAAACTGCCCTCGTCACGGGCGCATCACGCGGCATCGGCCGCGCAATCGCTCTGGCTCTCGCAGCAGCAGGCGCGCGCGTGATAGTGCACTTCGGCAGCGACGAGAAGGCTGCGAATTTTGTCGTCGAGGCGATCCGTGCGTCGGGTGGTTCTGCCGACAAGGTCGCGGCAGACTTGAGCGCGCCGAACGGCCCTCACGAACTGGCCCGTCAGGTACGCGGGCTGATTGGCGAGCGTCTCGACATTCTCGTTGCGAATGCCGGCATCTCGAAGGCCTCGTCGATCGCAGAAACGACTGTAGAGGACTTCGACCGGTTGTTCGCCGTCAATGTGCGCGCCCCATACTTCCTCGTCCAGAAACTGCTGCCCGTGCTGGGCGAGGGCAGTAGCGTCGTCCTGCTGTCCTCACTTGCAGCCCGCGCTTCGGTTGGCAACCTGTCAGCCTATGCCGCGAGCAAGGGAGCAATCGATACCCTGGTCAAGCATTTCGCCGCAGCGCTCGGCGAGCGCGGCATTCGCGTGAACGCCATCGCACCGGGCGTTGTTGAAACCGACATGTCGAACTTCGCCAAAACCGATACCGGGCGGGAATTCACCCTCGGCATGCAGGCCCTCAAGCGCGTGGCGCAACCCGACGACATCGCAGGCGCAGCCGTGTTCCTCGCATCCGATGCGGCACGCTGGGTGACGGGCGACACGCTGCGTGTCGATGGCGGCTCCAGGCTCTGATACGAGGGGAGACGGCCATGACCGATACGCGATGCCCGGCTACGCCCGCGATTCGCAGCGGGAGCCCCCGTCGATACAGGCGTGCCGCTCTTGGCCACCGGGCCAGTTTCTGGGTCTCGGCCGGTGTGGTCGCTCATACCCTCTGGACCAGCGCGGCACCCGCCATGACGTACCGGCTCTATGCCAGCGAATGGCATCTCACCCCGACGACCACAACCGAAATCTTCGCGATCTACCCAATCGCCGTTGTCAGCGTGCTGATCCTGTTCGGCGGCCTGTCCGACCAGATCGGCCGGCGGGCGACGATGCTACTCGGTCTGAGCGCCTCTTTCCTCGGCGCGCTGATCCTCGCGCTCGCGCACGATATCGCATGGCTTTTCCTGGCACGGGCATTCATGGGCGTCGGCGTCGGCCTGAGCGCCGGACCGTCGACGGCGGCGCTGGTCGAATTCAACCAGAGCGGTGCGCCACGCCGTGCCTCCGTGGTTGCCACGGCCGCCCAGGCCGCCGGCTTCGCAGCGGCGCTCATCATCGGCGGTGCTCTGACGCAATACGCGCCGTGGCCCTTGCACCTGGTTTTCTGGCTGCTGGCCTTGCTGATCGCCGCCTTGGTCCCGCTCACGTGGTTCCTGCCCCTGCCCGCAGAGCGCGGCGCCGCAGGCGGCTGGACGCCCAGTTTGCCTTCCGTGCCACAGCGCGCCCGCAAAGCCTTCGTGGTCGCTGCGTTTGCCGTGATTACCGCCTACACCCATGGCGTCATCATCCTGTCGCTCGGCGGACAGATCGCGCACGACCTGGTCCAGTCCCCGAACACGCTTGTCAACGGCTCGATCCTCGCGGTATTCGCCATCATGTCAGGCGTCGTGAGTTTGCTGGGCAAAACCCTGTCGACCCGGACGGCAATGATTGCTGGCTCCGCCGCGTCTGCGGCTGGCATGGTGTTGCTTGCGCTCGCAACGGCCCTTCACGGCATGACACTGTTTCTGTCTGCGACTGCCTTGACGGGGGCCGGCTATAGCCTGCTGTTTCTCGGTGCTCTGGAACTCATCAACCGCGCGACCCCCGGCGATCGACGAGGCGGCACGCTGTCCGCGCTGTATCTGCTTGGTTATCTGGCCGCCGGCATACTCGCGCCGATTCTGGGACGCGTGGCGACGGTGCACGGACTAGGCTTCGCCGTGTATCTGGGCGCCGGCGTCATCGCCGCCTTGAGCTTCGCCACGCTCACACTCGCGCTCGGCCTGCGTCGCAATGCGAAGGACGAGCGACGCTGATTCCCACCTGAAACGCCGTATTGGCTTGCCCGAGTGGCATAAAGATCAGTCGATCCCGAGAAGAAGCCACGCCAGTAGTGCTTCTGAACGGATGCGCCGCTGGCGGTCCATCGCTATCGGTTGTCAGTTTTGCGCTATATGACTGGAATCCGCCGAATCCATACTACGTCGGTCAGAGAATTATGTCGGCGAGACCGCAATGAGAAAGCATGTAGACGGCGTGGCAGTCGCCATCATGGTGACGCTGTGTTTGATGTGGGCGACGCAGCAAGTGGCGATCAAGGCGGTGGCCGGCGATGTCACGCCGATGCTTCAGGTCGCGCTGCGCTCGGGCGGCGCGGCGGCGCTGGTCTGGCTCGTCAACCGTTTTGTGCTGCGCGAGCGCTGGCTGCCTGGCATCGCGCTGCGCTCGGGGCTGGTGGTGGGCGCGCTGTTCGCGCTGGAATTTCTGTTCGTCGCCGAGGGGCTTCGCTGGACCAGTGCTTCCCACATCGCCGTGCTGCTCTATACGGCGCCGATGTTCGCGGCAATCGGTCTGCATATGAAGTTGCCTGATGAGCGCCTCGGTGTAATTCAGTGGGGCGGTATCGGTCTCGCGTTCGTGGGAATTGCGACTGCGTTTCTGGGCCCAGCGATTGTTGGCGATGGGGCGGTGCCTGGTCCGAACTGGATGCTGGGCGACTTCATGGGGCTGTGCGGCGGCGCGGCGTGGGGTATGACTACGGTGGCTGTGCGCACCACGCGTCTGAGCGAAGCGCCCGCTACGCAGACGCTCTTTTACCAGCTTGCGTGTGCGTTTGTGCTGCTGTTGCCGGCGGCCTTCGTGACCGGGCAGACGGCATTTCATCTCACGCCGATTGCGCTCGCGAGTCTGGGGTTTCAGACGGTGGTGGTGACGTTTGCCAGTTATCTGGTGTGGTTCTGGATGTTGCGCCGTTACTATGCGGCGCGGTTGGGCGTGCTGTCGTTCATGACGCCGTTGTTCGGGGTGGCGCTGGGTGTGGCGCTGCTGCACGAGCGCGTCGATGCGGCATTTCTGGGTGGGTCGGCGCTTGTGCTGATGGGGCTGGTGATCGTGAATGGGCAGGCGGTGGTGCGGCAGATTTTTGTGCGAGCGGGACGGGCGCGGGGTGAGGCGGGAGTCTAAATCGCTTTTGTCTGAATTATATTCGGATACCGAATCATACAAAACGTAATCACCAGGCGACGTTCCGCAGTTACGTTCTATTGCCGCCAAAAACGTAACGTCTGTGCCGTAACGCGCATACGCCAACAGGTGTTTGCGATCATGAATGCGCTCATCGAAACGCCTTGACCAGCAAGGCGCGCGGCGCTTTCTTTCATACCTTTCCAAAACCGCTGGAAGCGCAAATCGAAATTCGATTTGCGCTTTTTTATTGGCTTGGAACTTGCAGATCTGGCACGTCCGATCCAGCCATATACGAGCGCGGCGCTATCACGCACCGCTCGGCAAACAGACAAGGCGACGCGCGACCACGCGGTATCGGCTATCCAGCAACCGTATAGAGCAAGACCAATCAGCGGTTTCCCGGGGGCACTGATTACACCTTTGACCAATCAGGTCGCGATTTCATCGCGAAAGGACTAATCATGGCTCTCTTCAAACACACTCTCGTTGCATCGGCGAGCGCTCTTCTGTGGTGGTCACTTGCAGCTACGGCGCAGGCTGGCGATGCTACGTCGAGCGCGCCGACAAGCGCGACAAGTTCGACGATTCAGAACACCGGCTGGCCAATCGCGGGCGGCTCCGGCCCGGGCTATGCGTGGGCGGAAGGCACGATTCCCGGCAGTTGGAGCGGCTGGGGTTATGCAGGCGGATCGGGTGCGAGCTCGGGCTCTTCCGGGTCGGGTGGCTCGGGTGGTTCTGGTGGTTACGGAAATGGTGGTTACGGTGGCGATGGCGGCTCCAGCGGATCGGGTGGTTCAGGCGGATCCGGAGATGGCGGCCACGGCGGGTGGGGGAATGGCTCAGGCAATGGTGGCTCGGGTGGCAGTGGAGGTTCGGGCGGTAGCGGCCACGGCGGGTGGGGCGGTGGTGGCACTGGTGACGGCGGCCATGGTGGGTCTGGTGGTTCAGGTGGAAGCGGTGGATCTGGCGACGGTGGCCACGGAGGTTATGGCGGTGGTGGATCAGGCTCGGGTGGCTCGGGCGGTTCAGGTGGCTCGGGTGGCTCGGGCGGCTCGGGCGGCTCGGGCGGTTCAGGTGGCTCGGGCGGATCGGGTGGATCGGGTGGATCGGGTGGATCTGGCGACGGTGGCCACGGTGGCTGGGGCGGTGGTGGATCAGGCTCGGGTGGCTCGGGTGGCTCGGGTGGCTCGGGCGGCTCAGGTGGATCAGGTGGATCAGGTGGATCAGGTGGATCAGGTGGATCAGGTGGATCAGGTGGATCAGGTGGATCAGGTGGATCAGGCGGATCAGGTGGATCAGGTGGATCAGGCGACGGTGGGCACGGTGGCTGGGGCAGCGGCGGTCACGGCGGCTCGGGCGGCAATGGCGGCTCCAGCGGCCACACCGGCGGCAACCCTGGCAATACCACCGGCGTCGGCGGCTCCGGCAATGGCAACCAGAGCAGCAGCGGCCTGCTGAGCCCGATCGCCAACCTGATCGTGAACGTCGGCGCGGTGAGCGTGCCGATCGTGCCGATCACGATCGGCAACAACAGCGGTAGCGGCAATGGCAACGGCGTCGCCAACGGCTCGTCGGCGGGATCCCAAACCGGCTCGGGTGGTTCCAGCGGCTCGGGCGGCCACACTTCAGGCGGCCTGCTGGCGCCGGTGACGGCCTTGCTCGGCGGCGTCGCCGTCGCGCCGGCGAGCAGCGGCGGATCGTCTGGCGGCGGCAGCGGCAGTGCCTCACCGACCAACCTGCTCAGCGGCTTGACCGGCGCGCTAGGCGGCGTGGCGGGCGGCGCATCGTCGGGCGGCTCGTCCGGACAGGGCAACAAGGGCGGCGGCTCGTCGACATCGACGTCCAACCTTGCAGCGCCGCTGACGAATATCGTCAGCACGTTGACGGGCGCACTGGGCGGCGCAACGAGTAGTGCAAGCAGCGGCAATAGTGGCGGCAATAGTGGTGGAAAAAGCGAAGGCAGCAGCGGCGCATCCTCACTGCTTTCGCCCGTGACGAACCTGCTCGGCGGACTGACCGGGGGGCTCGGTAGCGTAGGTGGCCTTGGCGGCGGCACGTCCTCGCCGTCATCAGGTTCGCACAAGCACTAACCCAGAGCGCGAGTCGCGGCTCACCCGGGCCGGACCTGAAGCCTTTCCAGTCTTTCAGGTCCGGCGCTTCCCTGCGCATGGCGCAAAACGCAAAGCACAGCGCGCACAACGCATCACCATTCCCTACAACCTTGATCTAGATCATCCAATCAACGCCTCCCGCCTGCTAACTTCACCGCATCTCAAAAAGACAAACACGAGCGGTACGGGGCGCGACATGCAACACCACACGCTGGACGTCGAAATCGGGCGCCTTCTATCCGGGCCGCTGCTCGCCTGCGGACCCGACGTAACGATCCGCGAAGCCGCACGACTGATGGCCGAGCATCGCCATAGCGCGATCGTCGTCGCGGAAGCGGGGCGGCCCATCGGCATCTGGACCGAGCGCGACGCGCTCGCACTGAACACACACGCAGCCGCCGCCAACCGGCCGATCTCTACCGCGATGAGCCGGCCGGTGCGAATGCTTCCCGCCCAGACCCGCGCCCGCGAGGCCGCCGCGCTGTTCGCGCGCGAGGGCATCCGCCATTGCCTCGCCGTCGATGGAGCGGGCCAACCGCTCGGTCTCGTTACGCAGACCGATCTCGTCATGAGCCAGGGTCCGGAGTGCTTCCTGCGCCTGCGCACACTTGCCTGCGCGAAGCCGCCGCGCCCGCATTGCATCGATGCCAATACGCCGTTTGCGGAAGCCACCGCGCAGATGCGCGAGCGCCGCCTGAGCGCGATCGTCGTGCGCGATGCCGACGGCGGCCTCGGCATCCTCACCGAGCGCGACGTCGTGCGCGCGGTAGCACAAGGCGCGCTGGAACAGGCGAGCGTCGAAGCAGGCCGCTACGCAAGCCGCCCGCTGCGCTCGCTTGCCCACTCGCGCAGCCTTTATTCGGCGCGCCAGTATTTGATCGAGCATCGCATGCGGCACGTTGGCGTGCTCGACGAAGCGGGCGAACTGACCGGTCTGCTGGGCTTCGCCGATATCCTGCGCGACCTCGAACACGAATACGTGCGCGAATTGCAGGACGCGCTGCGCGAACGCGACGACGCGTTGCTCGAATCGCGCGCAAGCCTGCGCCTCGCAGACCAGGTGGTGGAATCGACGCTCGACGGCGTGATGATCACCGATCTGCGTGGCAACATCGAGCGCATCAACCCCGCCTTCACGCGCCTCACGGGCTACACGGAGCATGACGCACTGGGCCGCAATGCGAGCCTGCTCAGCTCGGGCCGTCAGGGGCCGGCCTTCTATGCGGCGCTTTGGCAAAGCATCGAAGTCACGGGGCACTGGAAGGGGGAGATCTGGAACCGTCGCAAGGACGGCACGATTTTTCTCGAATACCTGACGATTTCCAGCATCCGCGATGCGCATGGCCGCTGCACGCACTACGCGGCGATCTTCGCGGATATCACGCAGCGCCGCGAAACCGAGGAGCGCCTCAGTTACCTCGCCACCCACGACGCGCTCACGGGCCTGGCGAATCGCACGCTATTCACCGAGCGCATTGCCTTGTCCCTTGCACGCGCGCGCCGTTCCGGCAAGCGCGTCGCGGTGATGTTTCTCGATCTCGACCGCTTCAAGCTCATCAACGACACGATGGGGCATAGCATCGGCGACGAAGCGCTCACCGTGATCGCCAGGCGTCTGCGCGATGCGGTGCGAGAAACCGATACGGTCGCGCGGCTGGGCGGCGACGAATTCACGCTGCTGATCGAGGATATCGACGATATCCGTCACGTCGGCCGCATCGCGGAGACCTTGCTGACTACCGTGGCCGCGCCGATCCGCGCCGCCGAACAGACGCTGTTCGTCACGCCGAGCATCGGCATCAGCATGTTTCCCGACGACGCGCGCAGCGCGAAGCAACTGCTGATGCAGGCCGATCGCGCAATGTACGAGGCCAAGGATGCGGGCAAGAACAACTTCCAGTTTTTTGCTGCGCCGATGACCTCCTGCGCGATGGAGCGCATCCAGCTCGAAGCGCAATTGCATCGCGCGATCGACGCCAATGAATTGCTGCTGCATTATCAGCCCGAATTCGATGTGAAGACAGGCCGGTTTTCGAACGTGGAAGCGTTGGTGCGCTGGCAGCATCCACAACGCGGTCTTGTGCCGCCCGACCAGTTCATCCCGATTGCAGAGGAATCCGCATTGATCGTGCCGATTGGCGCATGGGTGTTGCGCGAGGCCTGCCGCCAGGCACGCGCCTGGCTGGACGAAGGCTTCGATTTCGGGCGCATCTGCGTGAATCTGTCCGCGCGCCAATGTCTGCACGACGGCTTTCTGCCGCAACTGGCCACGACACTCGCCGAAACCGGCCTGCCCGCCAACCGGCTGCAACTCGAACTGGTCGAAAGCATGGCGATGACCTCGGCGAACGGCGGCATCGAATCACTATTGCAGGAACTGGCGGCGCGCGGCATCAGCCTCGCGATAGATGATTTTGGCACCGGCTATTCGTCGTTCCGCTATTTGCAGAAGCTGCCGGTGGACACGCTCAAGGTCGATCGTTCCTTTCTCGCGCAGATTGGCGACGCGGCGAGCGGCGACGGCTCCATCGTTCGCGCGATCGTGGCGATGGCAAAGTCGCTCGACGTGTCGGTAGTGGCGGAGGGCGTGGAAACGACGCGGCAATTCCAGTTTTTGCGCGAGATCGGCTGCGATCGGGCGCAGGGCTTTCTGCTCGCCCGCCCCGGTCCTGCCGCCGCGATGCCGCGCGCGATGCCAGCTTTCGGCATGTCATGTGAGACCTTATAAATCGAATGATGTTTCGTAATCCTGTTGATCTGGAGAGTGATGTGACCACTCATGATGAGATGCTGCTGCGATCGATGACGGCGCTCGTCAGCTCGCATGGCAAGGCCATTTCGCGTTTTGGCGCGAGCGTGGTCGTGATGAGCAAATTCGCCGAGGCGGTCTTGCCGCAACTCTCGGCTGCGCAGATCGAGCGCACCATCGAGGCGTTTCGCGTGCTGATCGGCGATGCGCTCGACGTGGCGGACGACACCGATAAAGCCGTGTTGCCGGGCGACTATCGCGCCACGCTGCTTGAACAGAGCAATATGTTGCTGAACCGTCTCGGCAACAATGCGGCTGCGCCGCGTTGAAGGAGCCGCCAACATGCGTAATCTGACGATTCGAAGCGGGCTACTGGCGGTGCTGTGCACCTTTGCGGCGATGCTAGTAACAGGGGCAGCCGTGGGCGTCCTGATGATCGGCCGCGCCGACGAAGCCGCGCATCGCGTGCACGAAGCCGCGGGTGCGTCCGCGCTGGCCGACGCGTTGGGCCGGGATGCGGCGCAGGCGCAGGCGGCGCTCGCGCGGGCTTATGCCGCGCTCAAGGAGCAAGGCGATACGGCGGCGCGCGACGGGGCGCTGAACGAGGCGCGCAATCTCGTCGCGCAGGCCTCGCGCGAAGGCGACGCGTTGCGCGCGACGGCCCAGTCGGGCGCACAGTCGTCGCGCCGCGCCGCCGTGATCGAAGCACAAGCAACGCTCGCTGCCAGCCTGCGAAGCGCGGCCGATGCGCTCGAACGCGGCGATACTGCCGCCTACGCCACGCTAGCGAGCGGCGACATCGCACATGCGGGCGCGCAGCTCAACGCCGATATCGCTGCTTTCCATACCGATGCGGACGCAACGGTTCGCGCGACGCTCGCACAGGGCGTGCGCGAGCATGACTGGGTCATGGCGATGGTCGCGATTGGCCTAGCGGGTGCGCTCGTGCTCGTCGTCGCCACGCACCTGGCGTTGCGCCGTCTCGTCACCACGCCGCTCGCGCTTGCGGTTGAAGCCCTCAATCAGATCGCCGCCAACGATCTCGCAGTGCCGATCGCGCCTGGCGGGCGCAACGAAATCGGCCAGTTGCTGGACGCCATGCGCCGCATGCAGGACGGCCTCACTGAGACGGTGCGCAATGTGCGCACATGCTGCGATGCGATCAACACGGGTGCGCGCGAAATCGCGGCGGGCAATCTCGATCTGTCGACCCGCACCGAGCAGCAATCCGCCTCGCTCGAACAGACGGCGGCGAGCACCGAGCAACTCACCGCCACGGTACGCCAGAACGCCGACCACGCCAATCAGGCCAGCGCGCTTGCGGCCGGCGCCGCCGAAGTCGCGCAGCGCGGCGGCCGCGTGGTGGAAGAGGCCGTGGAGACAATGGAGGCGATCACGCGCAGCTCGGGCAAGATCGCCGATATCACCGGCATCATCGACGGTATTGCGTTTCAGACCAATATTCTCGCGCTCAATGCGTCAGTCGAAGCGGCGCGTGCGGGCGAGCAGGGACGCGGTTTCGCGGTGGTGGCGGGCGAGGTGCGCATGCTCGCGCAACGCAGCGCGGCGGCGGCGCGCGAAATCAAGTCCTTGATCGACGCCTCGGTGAAGGATGTGCATGGCGGGCGGGCGCGCGTGAGCGAAGCGGGCGAGACGATGGCGGAGATCGTCGAGTCGGTCGAAAAGGTTTCGGGGCTGATGAAAGAGATTGCGAGCGCAACGGTCGAGCAGAGCGCCGGCATCGAACAGGTCGAGCAGGCGGTGAGCCAGATGGATCAGGTCACCCAGCAGAACGCGGCGCTCGTCGAGCAGGCCGCTGCGGCCGCCGGGTCGCTCGAACAACAGGCGAGCCTGATGGCCGAGGCCGTCGCGACGTTCCGGCTGCGTGAGCCTGGCGCGCTCGGCAAGATGCGCGAGACCCTGAAAAACGCAGGCGCACCGCTCGAAACGTTCGCGTCAGGCACGGTCGCGTTATAGCGCGATGTCGATGCCGATGTCGCGCGGCGGCCGCTCCAGCGCCAGCCAGCGCTGCACCGTGGGCCGCTGCCACTGATAGCGCGCGTAATCGGCCAGCGGCGGGGGCACGGCGTCGCCGTTGAGCACGAGGCGGTTGAGCATCAGCGCGAGATCGACGTCGGCGATACACCAGTCGCCGAACAGGTTGGGCTGGCCGGTAAGGCGTCCCGTTTCAGTCCGGCGCGCTGTGTTCTGCGATTGGCGTGAATCGCGGATTACCTGGCTGCAGGCGACGTGCCTCTGAGTTACCCCGGCCCCACAGGATTAGGGGGTTCTAGCACGCAGCCCATCTCAAAACCAGCGCGAAATGCTGCCAGTTACCGCGATTTGATCGAAGGTAACGCGACCTCATCAAAAGCTCCCCGACCCCTTCACTGCGGGGTATGCCGCAGTGTACCTTCCATCCAGCGAGACATGGGTGCCGTGCGTGCTGACTAATCAATTCATTGCGCATGGCCTGAGAAAGCATTACTTATCCGGTCGGGAGATGATGCACGATGGCAGGCTTGTATGATGAAGCGAAGCAGTCCTTATCCAGCCTGACGTCAATCCCGGGTCGCCAGGCGTACTTTCTCGATGTGCCGGGGACGGAAAGCGCTGCCGCGTTGTCGGTCGTGTCGTTTTCCGCCACCGAAAAGATGGGCGAGCCAAACGTAACCACCATCGAACTGACCCATCCGCAGCAGCTTGCACGCACCGAATATCTTAATCGCGATGCGATATTCAGAATCGTTTCTGACGATGGGGTAACGAGAGCGTTTTCGGGCTATATCGAGCGATTTTCCACCGTGCAGACCACGAAGGACTACACCAAATACCAGGTGGTCCTGAAGTCTCACTTTGCCCGTCTGCAGGCTGGCACCAACACCCAGGTTTTCCAGCATCTCACGATTCCGCAGATCATCCAGAAGATCCTGCGTACGCACGGCATTCGCGAACACCAGATGCTGTTCCGGCTGCGTGGTAGCTATCCGAAAGTGCTGTGGCGCTTCCAGTACCAGATGTCGGACTTCGACTATGTGCATATGCTCATGGAGAAGAGCGGCATCTACTGCTACATCGTCGAGACCGAATACGGCGACCAGATCGTCTTTGGCGACGATATTGATCACTATATCTACGACCCGCGGTTGATCGTCCCGTATCGCGAGGCGTCCGGGCTTGAAGCAGGTGGGATCGAGTCCGTTACGACGTTAAAGACCCACACCGAGATTGTGTCACAGTCAGTTCAGGTCGCTGACTACAACCCCGAGTCTTCCTGGGAACGATACAGAGATCAGGCGAATGTTGCGCCTCAGGACCCAACGACTTACGGCCAGCCGTACATTTACGGGACTGGCCACCTCGATCAGCAAGGTGCCAGGTGGCAGGCGCAACTCCGCCATGAGGCAGCGCTGGCCCGCCAGGTGATCTACGAAGGCGAGAGCAACATCGTCGCGCTGCAGTGCGCGCGCGTGCTCGAAACTGATATCGTGTTGCCCGATGCGCCGCAGGGGCAGATGATCACCGAAATCACCCACAGCGGTGCGCGTGAAAAGGCTTATTCGAACAGCTACAAGGCCATCCCTGCCGACCGGCGCTTCCGCTTGCAGTTCGAACCCGGGAAGTGGGCCAAAATCGCCGGCACGCTTAGCGCACGCGTGTGCAGCCCGGATAAATACACCTATGCTTATTTAAACGCCGCGGGCTATTACGTCGTCCGCCTCGATGCTGATTTTGGTGACTGGCCAAAGGGTGGCGAGAGTGTGCCGCTGCGGCTGGCGAAACCCTTCGCAGGCAAGTTGCAGACTGGCATGCACTTCGTCGCGCTGGATAACGACGAGGCCAAGATTACCTTCCGGGACGGGGACCCGGATAAGCCTGAAATCAGCGGTTTCCATCACCATTCGCAGGCCCGCGACCTGGTGACGAGCGACCGGCGCTGGCTCTCCCGCAACATGATCCGAACGCAGAGCAACAACAAGCTGCGCATGGAGGATTGGGAGGGACAGGAAGGCATCAAGCTCAGCACGGAGCACTCGGGAAAATCGCAACTGAATCTCGGCTATCTGGTGAACCAGAAGCTTGAGTACAGGGGCGAAGGTTTTGAGCTTCGCACCTCCGGTTATGGGGTGAGCCGTGCGGGTAAGGGCCTGCACCTCACAACCTATGACCGGCCCGGTGCTACGGGTAAGCAACTCGACATGCAGGAGACCATTGCGCAGCTTGAGAGCGCATTGGAACTTGCGAGGACACTTGCCACCTCCGCCGCGAGTGCCAAGGCTATTGCTGCCGACACGGACGTACAAGAGCGCGTCAAGGACGATCTGGATGGGCTAAAGAAGCCAGGTCTGCTGATGAGCACTCCCGCTTCAGCGGCCGTTGTGGCTACCGACGGTGTGCAAATCGCTACGGAGCAAAGCATTGCCGCATCAGCTGGCAGGAATGTTGAACTCAGCGTTCTGAAACGTTTCACGGTGGCAGCTGGCGAAGTCGTATCGATGTTCGCCGAGAAACTTGGAATGCTACTAGTGGCTGCGAAAGGGAAGGTCCAGATTCAGGCCCAGAGTGACGAGATGAGTTTGCAGTCAGACAAAAACATGACCATAAGCAGCGTAAATGGTTGCGTCGTCATTGAAGCAAGCCGTGAACTTCTGCTCAAGTGCGGTGGGTCGTATATTCGCCTTTCTTCTATTGGCATTGAGGATGGCACACGCGGAGACCGGACGATCAAATCAGCGGCTTTTAGCAGGCAAGGGCCGGCTTCGCTCTCTGAATCCATGAACACCTGGAAGCATGCTGATTTCAACGATGCCTATGTTCTGCGCAATCCCTCTACCGGTGAGCCCCTTGCGAACACCGCGATCGAGTTAATACGCGGCGATGGTACGCGACTAAGAATGGTTACTGATGCGGCTGGCAAAACGCCCCTGCAGAAAAGCCTTCTGGTAGAGGGTATTCAGATCAGGACGTTGGACTAATGGCATCTAAAACGGGACTCTTCCAGACCAACCATGAGTGATAGTTCTCCGGTGCTTCATCAGATTATCGTCGACAGTAGTGGCGATCAATATGCGACGGCTACCCTTACGCCGACCGATAACGTGCGCGAGAAAGTCGTTCTTTCGAAACCGTACGTTATCCCGGTGGTCTTTCTGCCAGGAATTATGGGTACGCTTCTGCGAAAGAAGGAAGGCAAAAAAAACGTCTGGAACCCGCCGAACGCCGACCTGCGTGGGTCATTGGATATGATTACGCAGCTTTTTGGCTATATGGGAAAGTCTACAAAGGATCGTGCGAGCGATCTCGCGACCAGTGAAGCCGAGATCGACCCGACCGGTCCAATTGACGCAGGTGAAAGTGGCCTGCCGAAGAAGGTTCTGGTGGTGCGTGGCTGGGGTGCGCTGATGCGCTCGTCCTATCATCCATTTATGGGCCAGTTGCAGCATCAGCTCAATGCCCTTGCGCAGTTCGATTTCCAGCGCTGCGAAGCCGATCTGAAGGAGTGGGCGGACAAGTACAGCCAACAAGTGCCAACGGAATGGGGCGCGTCCAGCGGTGAGGCGCTCACCAGCGAAGAAGTACTCCATGCGGCGAATTACCAGTTTGATGTCTGGGCCGGCGGCTACAATTGGCTGCAAAGCAACGTTGACTCTGGCGCGGCGATCCGGGATCTGATCGAGAACACTATCCTGCCTTACTACAACGAAGGCAGGGAAGCGACCGTTCAGGCGCCTGATGGTGAAGGGGCGGAGCAGTGTAGCATTCGTCGCAGGAGACCTGACCGGCCATTGGCGGAGAAGGTGATTGTCGTCACGCACTCGATGGGCGGCCTTGTCAGTCGGGCTCTGACGGAGATTCATCAGTGCGACAAGGTGATGGGGGTTTCTCATGGCGTGCAGCCTGCCACTGGTGCCCCGGCTACCTACAAACGCATGCGCTCGGGATTTGAAGGCCCAGCGAAAGTCATTCTTGGCCGCAATGCTGCCGATGTAGTGGCCATCCTGTCGCAGTCACCGGGCGGCCTGGAATTGCTGCCGACCGCGGATTACAACGATGGCCAGCCTTGGCTGAAGGTGCGGGAAAAGCGTAGTAATACGGATAAGGTTGGTGCGGAGATTCTGGCCCTGCCGATGGGAGGAGATCCTTACAACGAGATTTACCTGTCGCCTGCTTGGTATGGCATGGTGCCGGAAAGCAACCAGGGGTTGATGGATCCGGCAAGCAAGAAGCCAACTGATCTCGGTTCTGGCCGTAGTAATCAGCGGGATCAATTGACCACGGTAATCAAGAAAGTCCGTGCGTTTCACGAATCCATTGAAAAGAAATACAAGAGCCCGACCTACGCTCACTACGGAGCGCAAGGTATACGAGTTGAACCGGCGAAGGAACATAATGGTCTGTTCGGTACTTGCCTGCTGGAAGCTGATGACCTGTTCACGTGGGGAGAAGTCGCATGGGAAGGCTCAGGTATCGGCAGTCTTGATCCGTCGCAGATCGCTGTTTACCGGGACGATGGCAAGGGCACGCTGACCACCACATCCGGGGTCAAGCTGACGCTCAGCGCTCCCGACTGCCCTGGTGATGGTACCGTGCCGTACTACTCAGGGGCTGCACCCGGCAAGGCGGGTATTGCCGGTAGCTTTGCACATGGGCAAGGCAACCCAGGCGAGCAGAACGAATATTTCGGCTATGACCATCAGGGCAGCTACGCGGACAAGCACAAGCGTTCGCTCTTTGCGACGATGTACGCAATTATCAAGATCGCCCAACAGGCGCAGTGGCATAAAAAGGAGTCCACATGAATTCAGTCTGGAAGACCCACGCAATCGGACGTCACTTTGTCGATGTTCCGACAAGTGCCAAACTGGTTGAGGGCTGGAAATATGATAAGGACGCACTGGAGCGACTCGCTCCCTGCGGCGACGCTCAATTTTCACAGCTTGTGGACCGGAGAGAGGCCGAGCTAAGAGCAAAAGTCCAGAAGTCTGGAAAATCATCGTTCGTTGAGCGCGTATTGTTGCCGAATGGATCAGTGGCACTCTTTTCATGGAGTGAACCGTACGATGAAACAATTTATGCGACAGACGTATATTTCAGGGTCGGGAACAACATCATCCGCTACCGGAACGACGCGACACCGTTAAGCAACAGGGAAAAGGCGATTACGTTTTTCAAGCGCTGCAGCGCGAAATGGCGTGAAATTCCTGCCGGCCAGACTCCGGAGGGAATTGGTTTTGTTGCGGGCAATGCGATGCTAGCTGACGATTTCCCCAACTATGAAAGCTGGCGTCTGCTGATTCAGCTAGAAGGCAAACCCGACGTTTCGCTGGAGGTCAGCAGCTTTGTAGGAGCTGTCGAAGAGGGACTCCGTCAGCGTGTCGGAGGCATTCTGACAAGCATGCTCGGTGCGGCAGCAGGACTCGCGCAGCTGCGCAATCACGCTCGTCCAGTGGGTCCTATCCAGGCAGACGAGATTCTTGTTGCCGGTACCCAGAACGGAAAGCGCGGTTATGGTTTCAAATGGGAAGCGCCGGGCAAAGATTACTCGCTGGCCGAACCGAATATGAACGTTTCGCTTCAGGTTGGCGAAAGTGCGTATGCCACGAACCGGGAGTCCTTTTCGAGTGATGGCGAGGCGCTGGAACTGTGGGACACCCTGGTGAGTTCTATCCGCCTGCGGCCGGGTGCGGTATGAGCACGTCCCGCCGTAGGTTCATCATGGGGATCACCGCCTTCTCGGCTGCGGCGTTGATACCACCCGTTGATGCTGCACCCCTGCGTAGCCTGTCAGTAGGCACCGCGATACGGTATCTCTGCGATGATGTCTTTGCCTCTCCCGCCGAGAAGGCGGCGCGTGTCGTGCCGCCCATGCGTCATCAATTCACGGTGTGATATGGCGGTCGATTTTTCGCTGTTGCCAATCGATAAACCTGAGACAGGCGAGCTCCCTTCCTTGTATGGACTGTCGTGTTTCTGGACCGGGCAAGGCAGGCATTGCCTGTCGCTTTGCACATGGGCAGGACAATCCTGGCACGCAGAACGTGTATTTCGGCTATGACCATCAGGGCAGCTACGCCGACAAGCACCAGCGTTCGCTCTTTGCGACGATGTACGCAATTATCAAGATCGCCAAGCAGGCGCAGTGGCATAAAAAGGAGTCCGCATGAATTCAGTCTGGAAGACCCACGCAATCGGACGTCACTTTGTCGACGTTCCGACAGGTGCCAAACTGGTTGAGAGCTGGAAATACGGCAAAGATGCACTGGAGCGAGTCGCTGCGGGCGACGATGGCCAAATTGCGCAGCTTGTTGCCCGGAGAGAGGCTGAGCTAAGAAAACAGCTGCAGAAATCTGGAAAGCCTTCCTTTGTCGATCGTGTATTGCTGGCGAATGGTTCGGTGGCACTCTTTTCGTGGAGTGAACCGTACGACGAAACCATCTACGCGTCGGATACATATTTCAAGGCAGGACGCAGCATTATCCGATACCAGAAAGATGCAATTCCGTTAAGCAACAGGGAAAAGGCGATTACGTTTTTCAAGCGCTGCAGCGCGAAATGGCGTGAAATTCCTGCCGGCCAGACTCCGGAGGGAATTGGTTTTGTTGCGGGCAATGCGATGCTAGCTGACGATTTCCCCAACTATGAAAGCTGGCGTCTGCTGATTCAGCTAGAAGGCAAACCCGACGTTTCGCTGGAGGTCAGCAGCTTTGTAGGAGCTGTCGAAGAGGGACTCCGTCAGCGTGTCGGAGGCATTCTGACAAGCATGCTCGGTGCGGCAGCAGGACTCGCGCAACTGCGCAATCACGCTCGTCCAGTGGGTCCTATCCAGGCAGACGAGATTCTTGTTGCCGGTACCCAGAACGGAAAGCGCGGTTATGGTTTCAAATGGGAAGCGCCGGGCAAAGATTACTCGCTGGCCGAACCGAACATGAACGTTTCGCTTCAGGTCGGCGAAAGTGCGTATGCCACGAACCGGGAGTCCTTTTCGAGTGATGGCGAGGCGCTGGAACTGTGGGACACCCTGGTGAGTTCTATCCGCCTGCGGCCGGGTGCGGTATGAGCACGTCCCGCCGTAGGTTCATCATGGGGATCACCGCCTTCCCGGCTGCGGCGTTGATACCACCCGTTGATGCTGCACCCCTGCGTAGCCTGTCAGTAGGCACCGCGATACGGTATCTCTGCGATGATGTCTTTGCCTCTCCCGCCGAGAAGGCGGCGCGTGTCGTGCCGCCCATGCGTCATCAATTCACGGTGTGATATGGCGGTCGATTTTTCGCTGTTGCCAATCGAGAAACCTGAGACAGGCAAGCCCCCTTCCTTGGTTGTATGGATTGTCGTGTTTCTGGTTCTATCGCTTGTTGGCATTTTCCTCGTGCTAATGCTCTGGCCAAAGAATATGTCGACCCATACGTTCGATTTTTGGGGCACTCTGATTCTGTTCCCAGTCGGGCTGTCCGCACTCATCGTATTGTTGCGATATCAGCACTACGCAGCACGCATTCTGGATACACAGATGGATAACCAGGCTACGCGGCAGTACAACGATCGAGTGTTCGCTGCAGCGAGTGTGCCGATAGCGGTATTGGGTGTGTCGCATAGATTTTCGGCGAGTCCCGACGAGAACGCTGTTATGGGACTCCAGTCCGGTGCGCTCAGACTGACGGTTCAAGCGCTGTTTGCACATGACAGCGAGCCAGGGAAGGTGCGCTGGCTTGAGGTGCCGGGTGTTGCCTTGCGCGCTGGCACGTCTGAAGATGACCTGAAACGGCACATCGATGTCACGAGATGGCTGTTCAATGAAATGCTTGGGGAGCTTACAGGAGCGATCAATGCGCTGCCCGTGAGGACCGATTTGTGTGTGCATCTCTTAGTTTCAAGCATGGCGTCCAGCGAGAGCAACCAGGCGCTGTGGCTGGAATGCTGGAATAGTTTTGGGTTTTGCTCTTCGTGCCATTTTAAACAGGTCGCAGAGCCCGCGAATCTGCAGTTGCTTGATCTTTGGCTTGACCAGCTTGAGGCTGGGCTGGAGAAGCAAGCGAAGCTGGTCGTCGCCATCCAACTGCATCCGCTGATGGGAGCCTCTCCTCCTGGTGGTACTGCTGAGGCTGGCGTCGCCCTGTTGTTAATGCCGGATAGTTTGGCACGCCAGCACGAGGTTATGCGTCGAGCAAACTTTCATCGGCCGGTTCATGGGCCATTCGATCTTTCAAATGGCGCATTCGCGTATGCGTTGAAATGGGCCAGTTCGACCGTTGACGAGATCTCGGGCGGATGGCAGTCAGGTCTCGACCGAATCCAGGCAGGGGCTCTGCGTACGTCCGCGGTCCAGTCGGGGCTGGAAATCCAGCCGGTCGATCTTGATGCGCGTGTCGGCTATGCGGGCATTGCAGCCCCATGGCTTGCGGCTGCATGTTCAGCAAAATCTCTTTCCGCAACCGCGCCACGGCAGGTTGTCTTTGCTGGCCAAGGGGGCGCTATCGACTGCGCAGTGCTTTGCAATATTTCCACCGCAGAGCCACCCGTTTCAGCGGTCTCACCCGTAACCTGATATTTACCTGAATCATAGGCAGTGCGATATGACGCGACGCTACGACATTGTGAAAGGCGATTCAACCACGGCGGGCGGCATAGTCCAAAACGGGGATTCGAACGACATGCTTAACGGGCGTGAGCAGGCTTACGAGAACGATCCGGTCTGGTGTCCTGCGTGCAACACGATTGGAAGAATCGTCTGCGCAGGGCGACGACTGCCGATGACCGCGCCTGATGGCAGAGAAGCAGCCTTAAGCGACGACCTATGTGTTTGTCGATGCAGTCCTAGTCCGCTGTTGATTCCATCACAGGACGCCTCGTATATGGATCTGTGAGCTATCCCGTACCAGAGCGTGAACCAATGAAGAAACTGCATATTGATTTGCTTGTGATAGTACTTCTCGCAATAGTGGTTGCAGGTGCCATTCTGATCTGGGGAGGCGCATTGGGAATCACTACGCCCAATGCAAAAGGCTTTGCGCTGATCGGCATATCGCTTGGCGCACTTTTCTTGGCACTTGTCGTTTCTTTCGACGGGCTCGTTCGCTGGTTCGGTGCGTTACGCAGACTCCGGGACTTGTTGCAGCTTCGCGGACCAGCAATTGCGAAGACAACGCAAGCTGGTGTACCCGCAGTCGCTACGAAGAGTCAGACGTCATCCCCGACATTGAAGCCACTTCGCCAGCTATTGCGAGCGCAGAACGGATTTCGGTGGCGCTATCGTCAGCCATGGCTTCTGCTCATCGGTGAGGACACGGCTGTCAATCGCCTGATACCTGAAATCGAGGGCTGCGGATGGCTCGCCTCCAACGAAACGGTACTGTTGTCGGGTTCTACCCCGCCGCATGAAAGCATTAACGATCAGTGGCTGCGCCAGATCCGCTGGCTTCGATGGAGCCGTCCGGTTGATGCAATTGTGCTCGTCCTGGATGACGGCACACTGTTGCCGGAGCGCTCGCAAGAGAAGAATTCGTGGGGCCTTCATCTTGCGCGCATCAGGAAAGTTCTGAGCTGGTCGGCACCGGTGTTTGTCCTTGATATCGCAGGCACTGACGCAGTTCATCGGATCGACACGCCCGTGACGGGATGCGAATTCACCCGGCCTCTCAACGCAACCGCTGTTGAAACTGCCCTGTTCGAGCTGCGCGACCGGCTCGCCGACCGCAGCGTGTTCCAGATCGCCAGCAATGCTGAGGATACCTACGCCTCGGATCTCTCGAAGCGGCTCGATACCCGTACGACCCCGCTAGCGCGCTGGATTTCTGGCCTTTCCGACTGGCAGCGTCGGGCGTTGCCGGTCGCCGGTGTGTTCTTCGCTCCGCTGGCCATGTCCGGTGCATCGCCGTCCGATTCTTCCGGTAGCACCCGTCTGCCGTTGTGGCGCTACCTCGCAGACGCCGCAAACCGTACACCGGGCCGCCGCACCTGGACCCACCCGGTCACGATCGCTTCCACCGTTGCGCTTGTGCTCATCGGCCTCTGCAGCGCCGGCATGCTCATCTCCGGCATGAACAACGCCCACGAGGTCATGCTGACCAGAGAGTCGCTGCAGGCGCTCAACCGCGCGAGCGACACCCCGGCCCGTCTGCGCGCCCTGCTCGGCCTCCAGCAGCGCATCGCCCTGCACGAGACGCGCGTGCAGGAACATACGCCGATCTTCACACGCTTCGGCCTGAACCACGACCACGCCATACTCAACGCACTGTGGGCGCCTTACGCACGCGCTGCCAGACCACTGCTCGTCTCCCCCGTCCAGCAGGACATCGAAGGCCAGCTTGTCGATCTCGGCCAGATGTCGACGGCGCAAGTCGACATCCAGAGCAGCCAGGTGGCACAGGACGGCCAGCAGGCGCTCAAGACCTACCTCATGATGGCCGATCCGCAGCGCGCCGATCCCACCTTCATGACGCCCCAGCTCGGGCAGCACTGGAATCCGGATACCGGTCTGCGCCCCGGCGAAAAACTCGACCTGTCCGCGCAACTGCTGGGCTTCTGGGCGCAGCATTTCCCCGCGCATCCCGACTGGCGCATCCAGCCGCGCGAGGATCTCGTGGGCAACGCGCGCCAGACGCTGCTTGCGATCATCGGCGTGAGGAACTCCGAGGACACGATCTATCAGAGCATTCTCGACTCGGTCGGCCACAAGTACCCCGACCAGACCCTCGCGTCGCTGACCGCGGGCACGGACACGCGTGGGCTCTTCGCGACCTCGTCGACGGTGCCGGGCGTCTTTACGCGCCAGGCGTGGGAAGGCTCCATCGAAGCCGCGATCGATGACGCAGCGAAACACAATGGCGTCGAAGGCAACTGGGTGCTCGGCAACTCCGCTAACTCCGTTAACTCCGGCAGCTCGCAGGCGGGCACAGCCATGACGCCGGATGCATTGCGTGCCGCCCTGCGCGCCCATTACTTCTCCGACTACGCCGAGCGCTGGCAGGACTTCATGAACAGCATCCGGTGCGCTGCCGCGCCCACGTTGCCCGCAGCCGTCGGGCAATTGAAGCTCATCGCCGATGCCCGCCAGTCCCCGCTGATTGCGTTGATGAAGTCGCTCGCGTTCCAGGGGGCGGCCGGCGCGCA
>NZ_JACHBW010000006.1 GCF_014200455.1 Paraburkholderia bannensis
TCTGGCACATTACTGCCGATCAGTTCTGAGGACCTCTGCGTGCTATCCAGAGCCTACGTCCCCGAAGGGAGGGCGGTGTCCATTCCATCTCGGCCGACAACCGCCCGTCGGCGCCTCTCACGGCGCAGAAGCCTGCGCAACCAAGTCTCAAGCCGTTATCAGATTCGATGAAGAACGGCGGCTGCTTCAGTGGGGAAGGGGCTACGTTCGAGCGCGGCGCAACGATAGCGCATCAACAAGGGGCCAACTGCACCCCGCGCGCACTCCAAGATGTTGAGGTGGCACTCGGGGACTCACATAGCGTCGCTAGCCAGCGCCGCGACATTCAAGTTCGGCAAGCGGTTCAGCATATTCGGAGACAGTAGCAACTTGGCCGAGCGAACACCTGCACTTGAGCGCGGAGCCGAGCGAGCTCTTGATTGTGAGATAGAGGAAGCCCGGCAACCGAGGCAGCGCGGCTCACCAGCGACTCGGCCTTAACGTTCCGCGCATCGCTCTGACGCTGCCGAGCTCGATCGATTACCGCCATTCGCGCCGGATTTCTGGTAAATGCTGAGGGATTCTTCAAGGCGGAGTGACGGCGAGCCACCTCGCGAATCGTAATATCGGTGTCATTCAGCAACAGGACTTCAAGCACTGCCGCCAACTCGGTGTTGTCCGCATCGATAAGCCTTCTCATTGAAACACATCCTTGGGTCGTGCGGAGTGGTCATCCTCGCGTACATGTACGAAAGATCGATTATCCGACTGCTCTTCGTTTTCTGATCCCCGCGGCCTACGCCGGCGATACCAACGCCCAATACGACCTGGCTTTGGCAAACTATTTGGGCCAGGGCATCCCGGTCGATCGCCGCCGGGCGCTTGCATGGAGCTGGCTGGCGGTGCGTCGTGGCTCCAGCAACGCGCGAAAGCAGTTCGACGAGATGGCCAATGGCACTAACGGCGACGAGCGAGCGCAAGCACGCCGGGCTGCGGAGCAGTGGCGCATCGGCCACGACATTGTGTTTTCAGTGGAGCCGCCGGGTTACGGCGGGCTGTCAGCCTTTAATCCGAACGCACCATTTGCACCAGGATATTGAAGCATTGCGCATAGATTGTCGGCGGCGGGCACGCTCGTCCTCGTCGATGACGACATAAGTCAGCGATCGACGTGCGCTTAGTTAGTTGTTGAACGTTGAATTGCCGCCGCGCATCGTAATGAGGAACATTACGTCGACGAAGAGCAGAAACACGGTGAAGACGTGTACGACTATTGCGAGCCACGTCCGCTTTGCGCGATAGGCGGCGCGCGCGAAAAAGAAGTAGGCAACCAGCCAGAAAGGCGTGGCGACAAGAGCAAAAAAGAGAAGAAGGATGGCCATTCGGCGGCTCGCGTTGGTTGCGTGGTGTTATTTTAGCGGCCGCACTTAGCCGAGCGCGCGTTAGTGCCCGCCGCCTCGCAATACCCCGGAGGTCATCTATTTGAAGATCCCGTGCAGCGACTGCATGAGTCCTTCGCAATAGGCCAGACGTTCCTCCGTGTCGAGCTTGACCATCGCCTCAGTCAGTTTTTTGCCATATCGCTGGCCGAACTTGTGTGATGTCACCTTTTTTCGCTTATCCGTCATCAGGACTTCAACGACTTCGCCGGCAAATTCCTGTGCCTTGCGTTGTGCTTCGTTGAGCCGCGCGCAGCCGCAGTTGCCAACGCCTTGTGTGCCGCATCTGAGGCAGCCGACTTGTGCATCACTCAGGTTTTCAACGGGTGTTCGCATAAAGCGTCGAGCTTTAGTCCAGAGAGTGGGGCAGCAGGTGGGGCCTTGAGTGCTTGTGAGCATTGTCCGCTACTCCAATCCTCGTGCAAATCACGGCGACAGCGGCGCAGAGGTGCTCGTCCAGGGGGCAAGTGTCTGTGCCGATGTCGCGATGTTAGACTCGCCGAAACGCAAGGGTACGACATGGGCACCGCAGGGCAGCACGCCGGTGATGGAAGTCACGGGCAAGCGCTTCTCGCTGAACATGATTTCGGCGCTCTGTGCTCAGGGCGAGTTCCGCTTCATGGTGCACGAGGGCGCCGTCACCGCCATCGTCTTCCGGGAGTTTCTCAGTCGTCTGATGCCTGGCGCGAGTGGCCCGGTATTCCTCGTGCTTGACGGGCATCCGGTTCACAAGGCCAGGCTAGTCCAGGAATTCGTGAAGGCACAGAAGGGGCGCCTGAAGCTGTTCTATCTGCCGCCTTACTCGCCGCACCAGAATCCTGACGAGCAAGTCTGGGCACATGTGAAGCGCAGCGTCTCCAGGCGCCTCGTGCAGTCCAAAGACGACATGAAGCGACTGGCCATTGGTGCTCTGCGCCGCATCCAGAAGTTGCCTGCATTGGTGAAGTCCTTCTTTCGTAACCCCGAATGTCAGTATGCCTCTATGTGACATTTCTTTCCGAAATCTTAGTATCAGTTCGCTCGTCCTGTCGAATTGGTTGCCAACGCAGCCGTTTAAACTACCATCAAAGTGACGCACACGCGGGCAGCATGCTGGCGCGTCATTGCAAATCCTTTCCGTTGTGCCGCCCAGGTGCCTCGCAGTATTCATTCCGCATCAGTGAACGTTAAATTTTTTGGAATTATTTTCCGTTCAACTTAATCGCAAATTTCTGAAGCGGAAATATCTTCTGATTATGTCTTTCCATTCGTAACACAATTTGACAACGTTCTAACGCCCTGATATTTTCAGGCCGATTTCCTTGCGGAGAAACTAATCCGCCGCGCTAAGCGGCAGTAATCCCGTCTCAAATTTAATTCGCATAAAACTGAAATTCCTCCCGGGGGAGTTGGACGTGAACATACAGCGGGTATTCATCGGCGCGCTCCCGTCGCAGGACACGCGCCCATTCCGGCTTTTCTGGCGCAACTCGCAGTCGGATCTGGCCAATCTTTTGTTTCTTCAGCGGCTCGATATTCGGGAAGATCTTTGCGGGGGCATTGAAGGGCGGCTCTCGTGTATTTCCACGAGCACTGGAATTGCGCTGCAAAATTTACTGGGCCAGCCTGTCACCGTTCAACTCGTGACTGATACGGGCGGTGTGCAATCGATTTGCGCGATCGTCACCGATGCCCATGAAGGGGAGTCTGATGGATCGCTTGCGACATACCAGTTGGTGATCCGGGACGCACTCTCGATTCTCGAGCGTCGCTTGAACACCCGGATTTTCCGGACTAAAAGCACGGTCGATATTATCCAAACGCTCGTCAGAGAGTGGCGCCAGAAAAGCTCGACGCTTTCTGGCACGTTCGACGTTGACGTTTCGCGTCTGGACTCGTCCAAATACCCCGCGCGCGAACAGACGCTGCAGTTCGACGAATCGGACGCGGACTTTATCCGGCGCCTCTGCCGACGCGAAGGGATTGCGTGGTTCGTGAAATCGGGCGGTGGACAGGGGAGCGATTTGAGTGACCAGCCGTTCCACACGCTGGTTTTATTCGACAGCGTGATCAAGCTTGAGCAGGCGCCGGCTGGGACGGTTTCCTACCATGTCGACGCGAGTGTCGGCGAGAGCGACTCGATCACGTTGCTCACGACAGGCCGCCAACTGGTTGCCGGCTCGTTCAGACGGGTGAGCTGGGACTACAAGCCGAGCCAGATGGATAAGGTGCAGGGTTCGACGCGGGTGGACCAGGGCGCCGCCGGAAACGACCTGGGCAAGCTCCTGTCGGATTCGCGCATTGATGCGCCGCATATCGCTGACTCTGCTGACGATTACCAGCGTCTTGGGCGTGCGCGGATCGCAGCGCACGGCGGACAGGCAGTCCGAATGGATGGCGCCAGCGGTGTGCGCAATCTCACGGTGGGCACCTGGGTGGCAGTGACCGGCCATCCGGAGTTGGATCAGCTCGATGAAGTTGATCGACGCGTGATCGTCACGTCACTTCACCATCGCGGTGAAAACAATCTCCCGAAGGAACTCTCGGCGCGCGCGCAGTCGCTTTTTACCTCGAGCCGCTGGCAGTTCGATTCGCCGCCGACGTCGGTGTCGACGCGCATGCGCCCGGCGACGACAGGCGACTCAGACACCAGTCGCTATGAAAATGTCTTTACTGGCGTGCCGCGCGGCACGCCGCTTACGCCGCTCTACGATCCGCGAGTGGATCTGCCACGGGTCTATCCGATCACGGGCGTTGTGACGGTTCCCGACGGCGAGGAAGTCCATTGCGACGAGTACGGTCGAATCAACGTCCAGATCCAGGGACTTGATGAGGCGGATCACGAGCATGCGGGTGGTGCAGGTACGCAGGGCACGCCCGCCGACAGCGCTGCAGTGCGCGTTCTCGGCGGTTGGGCTGGCCCGAACTTTGGGCAGCACGTCCTGCCGCGTGGCGGAATGGAGGTTCTGCTCGATTTTCTAAATGGCGATCCCGACCGCATGTACGTCGCGGGGGTATTCGCGAACGGCCAGAACATGCCGGCTACCTTCACGAAAACGGGAGGCTTGCCTGGGAATCGATATATGACCGGGCTTGTGAGCAAGGAGATCCAGGGCCAGCGGTATAACCAACTGCGACTCGACGATACGCCATCGCAGATAAGTGCTCAACTTGCAAGCGAACACGCGCACTCCCAGTTGAACCTGGGGTATCTCACGCAGCCACGAGATGACGGCAAGGGCGACGATCGAGGCGAAGGGGCCGAATTGCGCACGGACGCGTCAGCCGCACTTCGAGCAGCGCAAGGCATCCTCCTGACTACCTATGCACGTACTCAGGCACAGGGCACTCACCTTGATCGAAAGGAGCTGCAGGAGCTGCTCGACCAGTGCACGTCACTCTTCACGTCGCTCGGACAATACGTGAGCGAGCACGGAGGCACGGCCTCCGATGCAGAAGGCCAAAAGGCGGTTGCAGCGGCGTTCAAGGGCTGGAATTCCAGCGGCAGCGGCTCATCGAGCGCGGCCGCTAGCGCGTCGCCTTCTATCGTTGCGATTGGTGCTGAAACTGGCTCGGTGTCGATTACGCCAAAGACACATATCTTGTTCGCGAAGGAAAACGTCGACGCTATCGCGGAACAACACCTGCAGTTCGCGGCCGGCCAGCGCATGACCGCCACCGCGGGCCAGGGCGTACACCTCTTCGGCAAGGGTGAGGGCGTAAGCGCGATTGCCGGCGAAGGCGCGATGGTGCTGCAGGCTCAGAAAGAGACGCTGACGGCGAGCGCACAGAAGGGCGTGCAGGTGATCTCAGTCGGCGACGAAGTGGTCGTGAGTGGCAAGACGATCCGGCTCGTTGCGGCGGACGGTAGTTATATCAAGTTGGGCGGCGGGATCACAGTGGGCTCGAACGGTGCCTTTACCGCGCACACGGCTGGCCATGACTTCGTCGGGCCGAATACGGACAATTTCTCGCCACCATCGTTCAGCGCCAAGGGTACGGATCAGAAGTTCCGGCTGCGATATCCTGGCACCGACACGGAGGAAAACCCGCATCCTGTGCCAAACAGACCCTACGAAATTGCGTTGAGCAACGGCAAGGTCATCAAGGGCGTCTCTGACAGCCAGGGCTTCACCGATCTGACCGCTGATGACGCCATGCACATTGCCCAGGTTCAAGTATTCGACGCGGTGGAATAAAAATGAGTCAATCACACAACCATAAAGTCGTTGGACGGGGCAGCGCGCCGCTTTATCCCCACCGACCCAAAGACGCACATGTGCCGATCGACACGCAGCATCGGTATCCGTGCACAACGATTCTGATCCACGGCGTCAACGATCTCGGGACGGATTTTGGCACTGTTGAAAAGGGCCTCTGTAAGGGGTTGAATGACCGACTGGGTCGAACCGATTTTTCGGGCGCGGAGTACACGCACGGTCGTATGGCCAATGACGGCCGTCACGTGACGTCTGCCGATCTGATGAAAAATCTGGACGCAACCATGTACAGGCGTTCGCCAAAAGCGGACACCGTGAGTCCGTTGATTCCGTTCTACTGGGGGTTTAAAGCCAACAAGACGGACCTTGCCAAGGATCCGAAGGACCAGAAGCGAAACGGCCAGAACCTCGACAAGTTCGGCAATCGACTCGATCCTAACCTCTGCAAGAACGGGGGGATGTTTGCGAATGCAACCAATAATATTCGTGATATTTTCGACACGAATTTTAAGGGGGGATGGAAGACTTGGTTGCTGAACAAGGGGCAAAACGACGCGACCCACCCACTTCACGCGTGCCCGAACCGGCACTACATGGTGCTCGCGGCAAAGCGTCTTGCGGCGCTCGTTAGGCAGATCCGGCTCGTGGATCCCAATGAGACGGTTAACATTATTGCGCACAGCCAGGGGACGATTATCAGCCTGCTGGCTCAGGGCTTTCTGACCGAGGGATTGCTCGGCAGCAACGGCGTTGCAGATCGAGCTGCAGATACGCTGATTCTGATCGACTCTCCCTATTCGCTCAGCGAAGAGTTCATGGATCGCCTGACGCAGACTGGCGACACGCAACAGACGACCTACGCGCGGGCGAAGACCCTGGCCAATCTCGTCGGATTTGTCGGCAAGGCGACCCACAGCAAGCCGAGCCTCGACGACCTTCAATTGAAGCCGGGCCACGACAACTTTGGGATCACGGGCCCGAAGTGGGGGTCGAAAAATGCAGTCCGTTTGACGGCGCCGACCTCTGTCACAGGCAGTCAGTCGGAGAAGGCAACGATCGCCTTTGCCGAACGAGATAATCGCGGATCCGTCGTGATTTATTTCTGCCCTGAAGACAGTACCGTGGGTCTCAGTGGGGTTGCCGGGATGGGGACAATGGGATTGCCAGAGTCGGTGTCCGCTGCCCCTGCGAACGGTCACAAAGAGACGATCCATCTGATAGGTGGGAATTTCCGGCAGCGCGTCTTTACGCGTCGTGCGCGAGATGGAAAACCTGAGAAGGTTGGCACGGATCCGCACCAGTACGTGATGCGTAAGGATGGCGAGTCACCGCACATGACGGGCTTCTGGGATCAATGGCTCAAGCGCGCCGCCGTGGACGTTGGATCGACGAGAAATATCAATGCGCCTGCAACCGGAGGGCTTGCCTTCGCACCTCAAATGGACGGGAACACGCTGCCAGGGACCGGGACTAAGTCTCTATTCGGGCGCAGTGATGCCGACCTTGAAGCAGGCCGTCAGTCTCTTGATGAACTGGAAGCTTCAACCGCGATTAGCGCGACCGACCTGGAGGAGCTTCCGCCGGAGCCACTGTCGTGGCCGTCGTTCGTGCCGGGGCAATCGGGTCTGCCTTCTAATGCGGAGGTGCAGGAGTCCATGAACAAGGGCAAAGACGAACTGGACCAGACGACTGTTCTCCGCGTGTTCGGCACGATGCCGCCGACGCCCGGCCATCTCATGGTCATTCGAATGGAAACGCCCAACGAAGGGAAACTGCGCTGGATGAACAAGAATCGCGTCGACAGTTCGTACCACTCGGCGGTGATGAGCGGCGAGCTGAACCATCGCTGTGCCACCGCCTTCGACGTCTCGATCGGCCAGGCTCGGGCGATTGACGACCCCGACCGGGCCCTCGCGCTGCGTTCAATGGCTGACTGGCGCATTCCGCTTTCAAAGACCGCGACTGTTGGTAAGGGTGCTTTCCATCAGTTCGACTCGATTACCCAGCAGTATGTCGTGGCCACTTCGGATTACAACACCAACGGGGTGTTCCCGAGCGCGACGCTCGTTCCAAAGGCGCCGACGCCTGCTGTGGGGGTGGTCGGCGAAGAGGTCGGCGCCAGACATTCCAAGTTCCTCGATGCGCTCGCAAAGAGCAATATGGGTTCGATCCCGCTCCCGTGATAACGAAATGGCCACCTTACTGAAGCGCCCGTCGGGCACCCGATTTTTCGCCTTGCTCTTGATCGTCGCCGCAATATGGCTGCTGATTATCAAGGTGCTGGCATCCGAGAATTTTTTCGCACTGGACGGTCTTTCTATGCCGCAACGCCTGTTACTTTTCTTCGCCCCGATCGTTGTGGTGGCAGCGGCCGCAATGGCGATCGCTGGCTTCTCGCGTACGAGCCAGGCGGGCGAGAAGGCTGCTGCTGGCGGCACGCTTGCTGCGGGCCCGGCGGCGGCTACTGCAGCCGCTGCTTCCTCAAAAGGCGACCTGCAATTTACGCTCGAAATCCGCCGCTTCGGAGTGACGGTTGACCGGTTTCGCCAGCGTGCACTGCTTATGCGACTCGACGAGGCCGGTCCCAAGGGTACGGTTCTATTGAGTGATCCAAAGGAGTACGAATGGTCTTACAGCACGCGCATGGATCAGTTCGGAAAGCGAGCTAACAATGTGCTCGGCTATACCCTCCTTGATTGGGTCGATTACTGGCCGATCCCGACCGTGCTCGTCGGGCCCCCGTGCAACGAGTCCGACAAGTACGCGAGCCGACTTGGGACGTTCCTTGGGAATGCGGATAACGGATCAGGTATCGGTAACAGTTTCTATATTCGTATGGATGATCTGAACACGTCCGACGGCTCGGAGGTGGTTGGGAAGCTATTCAAGCTCTTCGACGACCATCCTGACCTGCCTGCCGTGTTCGTTTTGGCTCTCGACGGCGCCGTCACGCGCGGATACTCGGGGACGCCAGGCGGTAAGCTGCCGGAGTTCGATACCGATGGCAACTTTGTGCCGACGCATCCCGACGCAGTAGTGGGACTGCTAGTGACGCGCAAGGATCGGGTCGATCGTATGATCCGCCCCTATACAGTCGAGACAGAAGGCATCATCACCAACGAGAAGACGCAGTATGACGTGGTGAAGCTCTCCAATTTCTACTGGCAGGAAGCGCGGGCATACCCCAAGCCGGCAATGGGCGTTAACGATCCGACCGTCGAATACTGGCAGCAAAAGCTCCCGGAGTTCTACAAAACCGAGCAGTTGAAATTCCCGACGGGCTTCAAGCCGAATCCATGGGTGCCGGTACCCTGGACCACGTGGCAACTCAAGGAATACGACCAGTGGCCAGTGCTCGCCAATCTGCACCGACCCGTGCGCGTGGACCTGACGAACGGCCATGGTGTCCCGGCGAAAAAGGGAGAAAAGATCGACAAGCTCCGGTTCGGTTGGGAGCAGGCCCTTACGACCCTGCCGCAGGGTGTTCAGCCTGAGCGCATGTTCTACGACACGGGCGCGTCGACTTCGAACCTTGCGCTGCTGGTGCAATCGCTGCACGACAACAAGCAGCACATCGATCTCGACGATCCGGCCGATGCGTTCGACATGCAGCACCGCATCGGTGGCGACACAGGCGTCAGCTCGACGTTCGTCCAGATCGCTCTGGCGACCATGATGGGCTACGGCGATGGCAAGGCGAATGTACTGGTGAATCTTCGCGATTCGACTCACGCGACCATCGTTATGGTGACGCCGCCTGATGAGGCGTCGCGCAAGGCGCAACCACAGACGTTTAGCTGGACCCCGGCACAATAACGGAGGAATCCGAAATGGCTGGAAAAAAGTACATCGTTGTGGGCGACACGCATAGCCACGGAGGTCGTGTCGTCGCCGGCGCGCCAAATTCACGGATCGCGGGAAAGGCGATTGCCCGTATCGGAGACGCGGCGGTATGTGCCATCCACGGGCCAACGGTCATTGTGGAAGGTTCGGGCAACGCAAAATATGACGGGCGTGCTGCTGCAACGGACGGTGATCTCCTGGCGTGCGGTGGTCGGCTGATAGCGAGTCAGACGACGACTGGTGGCTGAGCGACGCCGACGGTTGAATACGAGAAAGGGTGGGCAGGTGGATGGCTGATCTGAAGGGTAGCTTTGAGCGGGAGCTTTTGCTCCTGCGCCGCGGACTTGCGGACTTTGGCGCGCGTAATTCGCGGGTCGCCGGACGGTTGTCGATGATGGGCGAGCATTCGGAGGACATGCACGTCGAGCGCATGATCCAGTCGGCGGCGCTGCTCAATGGCAGGATCAGGGAGCGTCTGGAGGACGACGTGCCGGACTTCACGGCGCCGTTACTTGAGGTGCTTTATCCTGAGTTCCTTCGTGCCTTTCCGTCGTGCTCGGTAGCGTGTTTCGAGCCCAGCGCTGGAGTTGAGCGGTTGGCCAAACCTTCCGTGATAAAGCGGGGCACTCATCTCACGACGCGGGTCGGCGAATACGGTTTTCGGACCGTCTACGACGTGTCGATGTCGCCGCTAGCCATCGACGATACGATATATCGGTTGCCATCAGCCGTCCCTGCAAGCGTGCAGTTGCCCGAGGGTGCTGCTGGCGTCTTCTCGATCAGCTTTGTCGTGCGCTCCGAATCGGTCTCTCTTGCTGATGCGGCCGGGGAGATCGCGCGGGTCTACATCGACGCGCCAGAAACTCCGACTGCGTCGATCATCGATGCGATCCTTTATCGAGGAAAGCGAGCCTTCATTGAGATCGATTCGAGCGGTCGCTGGAGTGCGCTGGAATCAGTGCCGGTCACGCCTGTTGGGTTCGCGGACGACGAGGCTCTCTTCACGCGGCCCGACGGCGAGGAATCGCAATACCGACTGCTGCTGGAATATTTCGGATGGCCCGTGAAGTTCCATTTTCTGGACTTCCATCTTGGCAAACTGCTACGCGGTCGTGCCATCAAGCGTCGCATAACCCTCCACATTCCGGTTTGTGGTCTTCATCCTGAAACGGCGGCGGCGATCTCGCTGTACGGTCTGAATGCCTCCAATTTCAAGCTCCGATGCGCGCCGGTGGTGAACCTCTTCCCATGCCCGGCGGAGCCGATCGCGCTAAAGGATGTGAATTTGCCCGCATATCCCATGATTCCTCAGGCTGTCTCCCCAGAGGGAGCGCAGGTTTGGGCGGTCGGCGGGGTGCGGCTCACTCGCGATACCGATGGAACGGCGGTGACCCGGGAGTTGAAGCCGCTCTATTCTCTCGACCATCATTCGGGTTTTGCCACGGCAACGAAAACGCGACCGGTTCTTTTCTGGACTGAGTCGCGTCATCAGGGCTACAAGGCTACGGAGGCGGCTGGCCAATGCCTGCTTTCATTCGTGACTGTTGGCGGGGAGGAGGCCGAGCCGCCGCGCGACGAACAGATTGATGCCGCGCTGCTGTGCACGAACGGAAGCGCGCCGGCATCGATGCCATGGGGGGAGAGGGAAGGCGATTTTTCGTTTCCCGATCGCAGCGTGGCCGCGAAAATCACTTTGCTCCTCAGACCTACAGACAGCGCTGAGCGACATGTTCCCCGCAATCAGTATTGGTATGTGATCCAGTGCTTGAGCGCTGGCCCGTTTAGCCTGGACCAGAAGGGTCTGCCATCGCTGAAGGCGCTTCTCGAAGGCCATGTGCCGTCTGCGGATCAAGCCTCAATCGCGCAGATCAACGCTATCGTCAGTCTTGCACGCGAAACGGCGATGGAGTGGATCGTCGAAAAGCCGCAATCGCGTATGGCGCGAGGCCTCCGGGTGCGCTTGGCGTTAAACGAGAGCGCGCTGACGGCTGTGCCAATTGTCGTACTCGCGCGCGTGCTCGAGAGCGTGTTCGTGCAATATGCGCCTGCCCACAGCTTCGTACAACTCGTCCTCATCTCGGCCAACAACGGCGCAGAGCTTGCCCGCGGGCAACTGCTGCCCGGCGTTGTGCCTGTCATCTAGGACTTCCCGTCATATGAGCAGCACGCGTGTGAACGGATCCCCGTCGGCCAACCCGGAGCATTTGCCGAGCAAGGCGCTCGAACGCGCCTTGACGCGACACAGCATGCACTTTGCTGATGGCGCGTGGAAGGGCTTGTGGATTGAGCAAAAGTTCACATGCGATAGGGGGCATGTCACGATCATTGCGCCGCGCAATCTGATCCGGCAGCGGGAGCAGGGTTGTCGCGTCTGCGCGAATGAGGCAGCGACATCGCGCGGCCATGAACTTGCAGCCGCGGCGGATTCCCGTTGGCTGGACGCGCCGTGGAGGGGAACCGCTGCGCGCTACCGCCTGCGATGCAAGGCCGGCCATGATTGGTCGTGCGGCGGGCAGGCGCTGCAGCGTGGCGCTCGATGCACTGAGTGCAAGCTTGAGCACACCAATCTGCCTGGCACGATGCTACGTGACGGTCTCGAACGCCTCGGTGCCGCCGCACGCGAGTACGGCGGCGTCTGTATGTCGGATCAATACGACGGTGTGACTGGCCATTATCTCTTTCGGTGTGGAGCGGGTCACCGCTTCACAAAGACAGGGAATGCAGTCCTGTATGGCGGTGTATGGTGTCCAGAATGTCCTAGGGATAGGATAGTCCTCGTTGACGGGCTGCAGAGGCTCCAGCGGGCCGCGAAAGACAATGGCGGTGTCTGCCTGTCTACGGAGTTTCGCGGAACTGGAGCCAAACATCGCTTCAGGTGCTCACACGGTCATGTTTGGTCCGCGCAGGCGGGCACGATCCTCTATTCGTCTGGGTGGTGCCGGCGATGCCGGTACGACGGCATGATGGCGCCAGAAGGGTTGGAGCGCCTGAAGAATGCAGCCGCACAACGCTGCGGTCAATGTCTTTCGCGCCGATACGGCGGTTATCACGGCAAGCACGAATTTAAGTGTGAAGCCGGACACCGCTGGAAGACCACGGCGCAGTCAGTGCTAAGGGGGGCGTGGTGTCCTCATTGCGCTGAGGCACAAGCGGGCTCGGCTTTATTGCTCAAGGATGGACTCGAACAGTTGCGCGCACGGGCCGCTGAGCCGGGCGGTGAGTGTCTCGACGAGGCCTACCTGGGCACGGTGCACCGGTATAAGTTCCGGTGCAGCAAGGGTCACGAGTGGTCGAGCAAAGGCGGTGCGGTTTTGCGCGGCCGGTGGTGTCAACGGTGCGCGATCGATGCCCAGCGGTGCACAATCGAAGAGGCGCGCGCCGTTGCGCACGAGCGCGGCGGGGAGTGCTTGTCGGAGATCTACGTGAATGCACGCGCACATCTCGTCTGGCAGTGTCACCGAGGACACGTCTGGCCGGCCAATTTCGACAATGTGCGCAACAAGGGGAAGTGGTGCCCCGACTGCAAAGTACTGAACATGATCAGTAGCGCAAAATCGAAGGCGCGCGCCCGGTTGGAAGCGCGCTGAATCGACTTATCGGTCGTCGTGTAGCATCGAATTGGATTCGGACAGGTTGGTGCAAAGCACACCTGAGACCGGTTTATTCGTTGCGTTGTCTATGGCGGTGTAATGCACGCCAGTTTTTTCATTCCAGTCGCATACGCCAGGCGCCGGGCCGCCAATCTTGACGTTGTGGATTGGGTAGGCTCTCAGTGCGTACTCGGCGCTGTCGTTCGATACGCAGGCCGACAGGGCGGCGCAGATCGCGACCAATAGGGTGGCTCGAAGCAATCTAGTCTCCTTTAAAAAGCGACAATATGCCTTTGAACAGTCGCGGTAATTGAACGACCGATTATACGTCCTATAAATTCTGATTATTTTTCGGGCGCCCAGTCCGATCAGCGGCGCAGTGAGATAGCGATTCGCAGGCGAAGTCGGCGCGATAACCTAGCGTCGGTGCGCGAGTGGCGCGCCGCTGACGGCCACAGATCCTGCAGCGCACCCTCACCGCCGGATTGTCGACGAACTTGGCCCTGATGTCGAAGGTCCGCACCTGGCCGGAAGGCGCTGCCCAGCAAGGCTTTCAGGGTTTTTCCTGAAAGTAACGCCCAAACCGCCGGTGCGCGCATGCAGCGTACGGTCGGGAGCAGCGGCAAACAGGCGGGCGACCCGAAGCGCGCGGCGCTCGCGATGATTCGCCTGCCCGAAGTGGAGAAGCCGCCCCGCCATCTGGTGCTGGGTGCATTTGGCGTCGATGCGGTGGCGGCGCGCTTGCGTGCTGCCCTCGCCGATATCGACGCATGGCGCGATACCCGTATCGCGACGGATTATCCGCAAGGAGAGTGAGCTTCAACCCACCGCGATCATCAGCGCGCCGGTGGCCACCAGCGCGCCTTGCCAGAGCCATTCGAAATTGATCCAGCCGCGCCTGAGGATGCCCAGACCCAGGTATTCATAGGCGAGCAGCGCGATGGCGGCGGTGGTCGCGAGCGTGACGACCGTATGCAGCGCGGTAAACGCCGCCGATACCAAAAGTGGGCCGCCCACGCTCACGCCGCTGCCGCACACGGGCAGCAGCGCAGGCATCAACATCAGCCCCGCGCCGTGCAGTGTCGCCATCAACGCCGACCACGCGGCGAGCGCGACAAAGCCCGCCGTCATGCCAACCCGCACGCGATGCCGGTGCCCATAAGCGTGCTGCCACGCGGCCCAGCCGATCAGCAGCGCGCCCAGCGCCCAATGCAGCCCGCTATGCGCGAGCTGCGGGGCCCAGGCGCCGAGCAACGCGATTGAGCTCGTGAAAAGCAGCACGGACGCCGCATGACCGAGCGCGATAGGCGGCAGCGCCAGCAGCAGCGCCGATCGACTGCCGCGCTGCAGGCCGAGCGCAGTCGCGAAGAGCCAGCCCATCGCAGGGTTCACACCGTGAAAGACGCCGCTGGCGACCACGGCGCTCCACGCCGCCCAATGCGAGCCAAGGCTACCTGCGACGTTGTCCATGCCGGGCGTTGTTACGGATAGCAGTACGAATCAGACGAACAGTCGCCGCCTTCAAGCCGGATCTGATGCGGCGGGTGCGTCTTGGGCCATTGCACGAAGAAGCGCTCGTCGAAATCGATTCCGCCGTCAAGACCGGCATCGAGCTTGACCATCCAGCCGTCGATACCTTGCGGATAGAACTGTGCGTCGATGGCGCCATACAGCGAGTTCGTGAAATAGACGCGGCGGCCGTCGCGACTGACCTCGACCATCTGCGGGCCGCCATTGAGCGCGCGACCCGGCGCGGCGGGATGCGCAGCGCTGGAAACGATGCCGCCTACGCGCACCTTACCCGTGAGTTTGGGATGTTCGGGATCCGAAACATCGTATTGGCGCAGGTCGCCGGTGCCCCAGCACGCCACGTAGAGAAAGCGGTCGTCGAGCGAAAGCGCGATGTCGGTCACGAGCGGCGGCACGGCCGAAAATCCCTTGAGCATGGGCGGCAGCGTTTCGGGATCGGCGGGCTCGGCGGGAATTTCGATGATCTTGCGCGCGGCCCATTGGTCGCCATCCCGATACCACTGCCAGATCGAGGCCGAAAGATCCTTCAGGCTGATGACGGAATTCACGAAGCCATAGGGCCTGGTGGGATCGTGCGCGGGGCGCAGTTCGAACACGAGCTGGTTTTCCGCGCCAAAATCGAGCACCTGTTTGTGCTTGCGCGTATGCAGATCCCAGAAGTGCAGGCGGTGGCCATACTGACCGCCAAGCAGAACTTCGGGAACGAGCCCGTTTTCGAAGGCCGCCGGCAGGCCCCATTCGCTCGTCACGAGCGTGTCATAACCCAGATGCCACCAGCCGTCGTAAGCCAGTTGTTGAGGACCCCGTTCGATTTCCCATCGACCGAGAATGTCGAAACTCTCGTGATCCATCAGAAAGATGCCGCCGGGCGCTTCGCCTTCGGCATTGGCGAGTGCGGTCACATAAATGCCATCGGGGCCGCAGTGTACGGTATGCGGGCGCGAATAACCCGCACGCTGCGCGACGTCTTCCGGCTCATGCACGCGCACGATGGAAGGGCGGCGCGGGTCGGGCTTCGTATCGACGATATGAATGCGCGAGGAGCGCAGCCCCGGCACGATCAGATAGCGGCGTTCGGTGTGTGCGTGCGGCGCGTTCGGGCAGAGGCACGAACTGCAGGCGTTCCAGCCGAAGTGATGGAGTTCGTCGCCGGTATTCGGCATTGGCAGGCGGTGGACGATGCGGCCGTAGTCTGGCGAGGCCGGGTCGAGATCGACCACGTCGAGCGTATCGGGGACGCTGCCGGTTGGGTCGAAACTCGCGACCCAGGCGAGCGTTTCCGCTTTCGCTTCGGCCGCCAGTCGCGCGGAGGGATAAAAGCTCGGGTCCGGCTTCCATGTCGCCATCGCTGCCTCCTCTTCGATATGGTCGTAGCGCCTATCATGACCCAATTCGCAGCTTGGCGCTTTTTTAAACCGCTTATTCCTCGTGGATTCAAGCTTATGAGCAGCGGTGATAAAGCATGCGATTGTGCGTTCCGCGAAAACACTGAATTCGCCGCGCCGACATTTATCTGGCGCTCCGCTCTTTCTAGACTTAACACACCGGTTGGCAGCCCGCGCTGCGCCGAACAAGTCAAGTTATCGGAGGTGGAGTCATGAAGTCGCTGATCAAGGCAGTCGCACTGGCCGCGGTGCTGGTAGCGCCAGCCGTTTCTTTCGCTCAATCGCAGGCCGACAATGGTCCCGTTACGCGTCAACAGGTGCGTGACGAACTGAAGGCGCTCGAATCGGTGGGTTGGCGCCCGAATGTGGCGTCGCCGTTTTATCCCGACGATTATCAGGCTGCGAAGGCGCGTCTGGACGCGCGTAACGGCAGCGGTTATGGCCCCGCAATGGACGGCACCTCGCAAAGCGGCGCCGCGAGCAGCTACTCGCCGCCGGTGTATATGAACCGTTAAGGTCTGTCGTAGCAGGCACAAGCGCTTGCGCCGCCCGGATGGCAACATCCGGACGGCGTTGTTTTATGCACAGACTTCAGTGCGAGGCCGATGTGTCGGCATCCTGATGTTCGATCCAGGCGAGCGTTTCGCTCAGCACCTCATCCGATAGTGCGGGATCGTCAACGAGGCGCGCGAGAATCACCGCGCCCACCATCGCCGACCAGCCGCCGATCGCCGCGCGCCGGGCTTGCGCGGCATCGTAAGCGCCGTCGCCCTGGCTGCGCGCGCTCAGGCGCTCGATCTGCTTCCTCAGACCCGCCGCCATCGCGGCGCGCGCCTCGGGGGGCTGACGCACCGTTTCCGCACCAAGCGCGGCCGTGGGGCAGCCATCGGCGATATTATCGCGATGCTCGCCCGACAGATAGCGCGCCGCATAGTGTGTCAGCCTGGTTTCCCCCGTCTCGCCCTGGCCGATCAGATGTTCGAGCGTCTGCACGATCAGTTCGTCCTTCGACTTGAAGTAGCCGTAAAAGCCGCCGTGCGTGAGCCCGGCGGCGTTCATCACGTCCGCAACCGTAACGGCGTCGTAGCCGCGCTCGCGAAAGAGCCGGCTTGCGGCTCCCAGAATTTTCTGGCGATTGATCGCCACCTGCTCCCGACTGACTCGCATCGCGCCCTCCGCACCGCATTTTCCTGCTTGACATTATACATGATGGCCATCATCATTCTATCCTGATACATGATGATCATCATGTAAAAATTCACGACACTCGAAGGAGTTTCACTATGTCTGCTCAACAAGCTGCTGTTCTTATTACGGGCGCATCCTCCGGTATTGGCGCGGTATATGCCGATCGTTTCGCCAAACGCGGCCATGACCTCGTGCTGGTGGCGCGCGATCAAGCGCGCCTGGAAGCGCTCGCGGCGCGGCTGCGCGAGCGCGACGGCGTCAATGTAGAAGTTCTGCGCGCCGATCTCACGCAACGCGCCGATCTGCTCAAGGTGGAAAAGCGCGTTGCCGAAGACTCGCGCATTGGCGTGCTGGTGAACAACGCCGGCGTGGCCTCGGCAGGTGGCTTTCTCGATCAGGGCGTGGAGGAAGTGACTCGCGTGATCGATCTGAACACCACGGCGCTTGCGCGCCTGGCTTCGGCGGTGGCGCCGCGTTTCGTGCGTGAAGGACAGGGCGCGATTGTGAATATCGCTTCGGTGGTGGGCCTGGCGCCCGAGTTTGGCATGAGCGTGTATGGCGCGACCAAGGCCTTTGCGTTGTTCCTCTCGCAAGGGCTGCATCTGGAACTCGGTCCGAAGGGCGTTTATGTGCAGGCGGTGCTGCCCGCCGCCACGCGTACGGAAATCTGGTCGAGCGTGGGCAAGGACGTCAACACGATTGAAGGCGTGATGGAAGTCGACGATCTCGTGGATGCGGCGCTGGTGGGCTTCGATCGCCGCGAGACGGTGACGATTCCGCCGTTGCCCGACGTGCAGCAGTGGCATGCGTTCAACCAGGCGCGTCAGGCGATGTTGCCGAATTTCGCGCAATCGCAAGCGGCGGCGCGCTATCGCGAGGCGGCGCACGACCCGAAGTAAGCAATGTCGTTGAGGCGGCGGCGCGTGGGCTCGCGCCGCTGAGAAAATGGGGCAATAGCGCGGCAATCCGTTTGTCCGCGTTGCTGCTGAAACAGATCAATGTGCAGATTGGGGCGTCACTCTCGGTCGACGTCAGGCCAGAAGGCGTCATGCCGACGCCCGCAAAACCAAAATCCTCGCTGGACGATCTGGTCGCGCAGTGTGACGCGAAGGCTCCGCTGCCCGAAGACCTTGCAGCGTGGGGACAGTCGAAACCTGTGGGACGCGAAGCATGGTAAGGCGCCCGCGGTTTGAGCGCGGGGATATTGTGCGAGTCAGTTTCAACCCGACTTCGGGTCGCGAACAGCGGGGCGATTTTCGGCCCGCGCTGGTGTTATCGCCTGCTGCATTCAATGCGTTCGGCGTCGCGCTCGTGAATATGATCCGCACGCTTGATCTTGAGGCGCGTGGAGCGCATAAGATCGAACGCGCGCCCGCAGAAGTTATTGAAGACGCGCTGGCGCGCCTTCAGACGATCATTGAATGAGATGGGGGACGGGCCAGGTCACCCGTCTCATCCCCACTCATTATTTTTCTGCCTGCACCCCTTGCCCCGCCGCCGGCTTCTGCTGATCCGGCTCCCATCCGCCGCCTAGCGCGAGGAACAATTTCACCTGGTCGAGAGCCACCTGGCTTTCCGCCGCAGCGACTTGCGAATGCGCGCTGGTGAGCGTGCGCGTCGCATCGAGATCCGAAAGAAACGATTCCCGTCCGGCCGAATAGAGCCGATGCGTTTCATCGGCCGACTGCTTCGCCGACGCATACGCCGTGCGCAGCGCATCCGCACGCTGATCGTCGGCGGCATAGGTCGCGAGACTCGATTCCGTTTCACGCAGCGCGTTCAGCACCACGCCGTCGAAATGTGCGAGCGCCTCGCTCGTTGCCGCTTGCGCGCCGCGCACGCGGGCGCGTTGGCCATTGGCCGGGAAGGTCCAGCTGATCAGGGGTCCGAATGACCAGGCGTTGGTCTTGGCCGAGAACAGATCGCCGGTCAGACCGACCGTGCCCACGCCCGCACCGAAGCTGACATCGGGATACATCTCGGCAATGGCCACGCCGATGCGCGCCGTCGATGCCGCGAGCTGACGCTCGGCCTCGCGCACATCGGGACGGCGCCTGAGGAGCGCGGCGCCGTCGCCGACGGGAATCGGCTGCTTGAGTCTGGGCAGGCGATTGCAGGCGAGTGCGGCGGGCGGCAGATCCTTGGGCGCGCGCGCCAGCAGCATGGCCAGCTGATATTGCGCAACGCGGCGGCGGCCCTCGAAACGCGGGATATCCGCGGCGAGGGTCTGCACCTGGGTCTGTCCGCGCGTCACGTCGGGCTGGTTGCCGCGGCCCGCGTCGCGCAGGCGTTTCGTGAGCGCCACGCGCTGCTGCTGCAGCTTCAGCGATTCCTGGGCGATGGCGAGTTCTTCGGCTGCAGAGCACGACTCGACATAGGCCTGCACCACGTCGGCGACCACGCTGATGCGCGCGAGGTCGGCGGCGGCCTCGACGGCCTCGTCGTCGGCGCGCGCAGCTTCGACACCGCGCTTGAGCTTGCCGAATAGATCGAATTCGTACGACACGTTCACGCCGAGGTCGCCGAGATTCGCCACCGGCACTTTTTCGAACAGCAGATACTGCTCGCCCGACACCTGGGCGCGTTGCGCACCGGCAGTGGCGCTGCCCGAAAAGCCGCCCTGCGCATTGGCGACGGCGACGACAGCACGCGAGCGTTCGAGGTTCGCGGCGGCCACGCGCAGATTCGTGTTCGACGCCAGCGCGTCCTGCACGAGTTCGTTGAGCGTGGGGTCGTCGTATAGCTGCCACCAGTTGGCCGGCACGTTCTGCTGCGAGACGGGGGCCTTGTCCGCGCCTTCGATGGGCCCTTGCGCAAGCGGCGCATTCACCGCGGCTTCCTGCGGCAGCTTGTAGTTCGGCCCGAGCGTTATGCACGCGCCCAGTGCGAGGGCGAGCGGCGTGAGGGCGAAGCTGCGCCAAAGACTGCGACGTGTCATTGCGACGCTCCGCTCGCCGTGACCGGCGCGACAGCGGCGTCGGAACCGGCGACGGCTGCGCTGGCGCCTGCGGCACCATTGCGCTTGTCTTTCTTGTCCGCCGCATCGTCGCGCACCGCAACGGTGGCCGTGCGGCCCGCGATCATGCGGAAATCGTCAGGGACTTCATCGAGCGCGACGCGCACCGGAATACGTTGTGCAAGCCGCACCCAGCTGAACGCCGGGTTCACGTTCGGCAGCAGGTTCGGGCTGGCCTGACGGTCGCGGTCTTCAATCGCCGCGACAATGCTCTGCACGTGGCCGCGCAGCGGACGATCCTCGCCCATCACGATGATCTCCACCGGCTGGCCGATATGGATGCCATGCAGGCGCGTTTCCTCGAAGTAGCCATCCACGCGGAACGAATGCAGATCGACCACGGACAGCACGGCGCGGCCCGCCGCCACGTATTCGCCCGTACGCGGCGCGCGGTCGTTCAGATAGCCGTCGACGGGACTGACGACGGTCGTGCGCTCAAGATTGAGCTTCGCGGTGTCCACCTGCACCTGGCCGTCCGCGACCGATGCCTCGCCTTGTTCGACGCGTGTGCGGCTTTCTTCCATCGTTTCGCTCGCCACGAGATTGCCGAGGGCGATATTGCGCGCGTACTCGCGTTTGGCCTGCGCAAGCGTGGCCTTGCGCTGTTCGAGCGCGGCTTGCGCGAGACGCAGCGATAGCGCGTAGCGGGCCTGGTCGATCACGAACAGGACCTGGCCTTGCTTGACCGGCTGGTTGTCCACCACGTCGACGCGGGTGATGAGGCCGCCCACGTCGGGCGCGACCTGAATCACGTCGGCGCGCACGTGGCCGTCCCGCGTCCACGGCGAGAACATGTAGTAATTGACGATGCGCCACAGCACGAGGGCGGCGACCACGACGACGATGAGCGTCAGCAGGATCTGTCCTGCGGAGAACCAGGTTTTTTTCACGTTCACGTTAGTTCACGAAGCGATGCGACACGATGATGACGGCGGCCAGTACGAATACATAAATGCCGAGATCGAAAATGGAGCGATGCCAGACGAGCCGGTAAAAACCGACCCGCGTGAGCACCTTGCCGATCACGACGTTGATGAGGTACGCGATCAGCATCAGCACGAGGACGGCGGGCACGAAGACGCCAAAGATATCGATTTCGCCGATCATGGTGCGGATTTCGAATGAGGTTGAACAGAAACAGTGCTCATGCGCCGGCCTCCGGTGTGCCGCCGCGCGGGCGCTCGCCCGCGAGCGCGGGATAGAGCGCGAGGCGCAGGCCCACCAGCGCGTGCAGCGTGTCGCGCAGCCCGCGCTGCGAGAGACGCGCGCGCGGCGTGCCGCCGGGCGTGACGGTATCGGCGGCGCTGGCCGCTTCCTGGGCAAGGCCGCGCGTGGCGACGCGATGCATGGCGTCGTCGATGGTCACGAGCAGCGCGGGCGAGGCGTTCTGGCGGTGGTTGGCTTCGGCGCAGCGGGTGTAGTGATCGCTCACGCCCGCGAGCACGCGGTCGATGGCGGCGGGCACGTCGCCGTCGAGCTTGCGGCGCGAGCGGCGCAGATCGAGCGCATTGAGTGCGATGCGCAGATCGCGGAAGCTCTCGATCGACGGATGGCGATGCTCGTCCGAAGCCGCCAGACGCGGGATCAACTGCATCAGCCGGTCGACCATGCGCGACGCGAGATTGCGCTGATCGGTGAGCGGCGCGGTGGAGGCGGACAGCGCCACATCGGCCCAACTCGAACGCAACAGACGCCGGGCCGCGAATTCCGCGCCAAAGGGGCGCGTCACGCGCGTCCACACATAGGCGAACAACAGGCCGGCGACGCCCGCGATATTGCTGTTGAGAAACACGAGAAAGTCGGTGTCGTAAGCGCTCTGGATGCTGATGAAGGTCGCCGTGTTCACGGCAGTGAGCATCGTCACCATATTGAAAGCGGGGCGTGGGATCAGCGTGCCGATCAGAATGAAGGGCCCCGCGAAGATCAGCACGAGCATCGCAAAGTCGTGCACCTTGGGCAGCACCACGAACAGATACAGGCCCGCGAACACCACGCTCGCGGCGGTGGCGGCGAAGAAGCGGAACACCATCGGCGCGGGCTCGTCGAGCGCGGCGAAGAAGCAGCAGGCCACGGCCGCGAGCGTCACGGCGCTCGCGCCGTCGTGCCAGCCCGAACTGACCCACAGCCAGCACGCCACCAGAATCGCGCCCACCGGCACCGCGCACGAAATCAGCATCAGGCCGCGGTCGTAGAAACGCTCGGTGCCGCCCAGCCGCCAGTGCCGATAGCGCGGCCGCCAGGTGCCTTCCTCATGCGCGATCAGCGCGCGCAAGGACAGACAGTCCTGCCAGACGTCGATCACCTGACCCAGGCGCCAGAGCGCGTTCGAGAGCAGCGCGCCTTCCCAGCCGGTGAGCTGGTCGTGCGCGGGCTGCAGCGCCGCGATGCGCGCGCGCAGACTGTCGGCGATGCTGTCGCCCTTGTCCTCGTGCATATCGGCGGGGCGGGTGGGCAGCGGCGCATCGAACCATTTGGCCGCGTCGGTGAGCAGCGCGTCGAGCCCTTCGGGCCAGACGTGCAGATCGCGGCGCAGGGCGATCAGCGGATCGGCGAGCGCCGAAATCATCGGCAGAAATAGCTGCATGCGTCCGCGTAGATTCTGTGCGCGTGCGAGGATCTCCGGATGCGTATGGTCGTAGCCGAGTTGGCTCAGGAGGAATTCGAGCTGATTGACCGTCGATGCCAGGCGCTGCCGGCAGGCCGAAATCGCCTTGCCGACGATATTGCCCGAAAGCGTTTCGCGGCCATAGAAGGCGGCGTCGCGGAACCAGGCGTCGGCGCGCTCGATGAGCGTGGGGGCAAGACGGCTCGGCAGGATATTGCTGCCGATCACGCTCGCGCAGATGATGCCCACCGTGATTTCCTCGGTCCGCGCGATCGCCACGTCGAACACCGTGCTCGGGTCGGTGACGGTGGGGAAGGCCACCAGCGGCATGGTGTAGCCCGCGAGCATGAACACATAGCTGCGCGCGGTGCGATCCCTGATCGCCAGATAGAGCAGCGTGCCGGTCCACAGCGCCACGACCACGCTGAACAGCAGCGGCGTTTCCACGAAGGGCGGCACGAGCGCGATGGCGGCGGCCGCGCCCAGCGCCGTGCCGAGCACACGATAAAGCGCCTTGGAGCGCGTTGCGCCGACGAACGGATTCGAGACGATATAGACGCTCGCCATGGCCCAATACGGGCGCGGCAACTGGAACGCGAGCCCGATATAAAGCGCCAGCATCGACGCTGCGAAGGTCTTGACGGAGAAGAGCCAGTCGCGGATGGATGGGTAGGTCATGAGGCCGCTTTCAGCTTTCAGTCAGGAAGGTTGCTGTCGGCCGGATCCGGCGCGTTGAAGGCGTTCAGTACGCGCAACGTGGCTTCGAGGTCCGCGCGACTGATGCCCTTGAGGACGCGCGCGCGCAACCCGCGCAAGTCTTCTTCCATTCTGGCGGTGACCGCCTGGCCTTCTTCGGTGAGCGAGATGGTCTTGGCGCGGCGGTCGTCGGGGTCCTCGTCGCGGCGCACGAGACCGGCGGCGCACAGCTGGTCGAGCAGACGCACCAGCGACGGGCCTTCGATGCCGACGTGCTCGGCGAGCGTCACCTGACGCACCGCCTCGCCAAGACGCCCGGCGGTGAGCAGCGGCGTGGCGCATGCTTCGGAAACGTTATAGGCCGTGAGCGCACCGTGGCTCGTGCGCCGCCACTTGCGGGCGGCCGTCACGAGCGTGCTGCTGACTGCCAGACGTAAGGTGTGAAGATTCGACATCGGCGGGATGATAGCGTAAAGCGATTCGGTAGCAAACTATCTTTTCAGGTGCAGAGCCATCCCCGGATAGTAATTGAGGCGCGGCCCGCGTGCGTGCTGCTTGTCGGTTTCGGCGCCTTTCGCGCGCCGGGTGTGACGCGCGCGCCACGGCAGCCCGGCTATGTCATATGTGCTTAACGTCGTGGCGTCATGGCGGCGCGGTCTGTCGCTTTGTCCATGTATCGTTTTTGCGCTTTACGATGCGTTCCAGCGCGTGAGCAGAGCCGGCAGCTGCGCCATATCGGTGAAGACGTGCGCGACGCCTTCGGCCTTGAGGGCCAGGGCGCTGCTGTGGCCGGGTGCGGCGGGGCTGTAGCCGAATACGGTGGCGCCCGCCGCGAGGCCCGCGCGCGCACCCGTCACGGTGTCTTCGACCACGGCGCAGCGGCGCGCTTCCACGCCCAGGCCGGCGGCCGCGGCCAGATAGACATCGGGGTGGGGCTTGCTGCGCGGCGTTTCATGGCCGCTATAGATATGGTCGCCGAAGGACTCCAGCAGGCCCACCTTGCGCAATTGCAGTTCGACCTTACGCCGATCCGCGCCCGAAGCCACGGCGATACGGCCGTCGTAGGCCGCCTGCACAGCGCGCACGGCGGCGGGAGCGCCGGGAATCTCGATCAGATCGCGCGCGAGCGCTTCATTGCGCCGGGCGCGAAAGCCTTCGAGCCAGGCTTCGGTCAGGCGGAAACCCGTGTGCGCCTCTATGCGCGCGGCCTCGTCCTTGACCATCTTGCCGACGAAAATACCCATCGCCTCATCGACGGAAAGCCTCCAGCCCAGCTCGCCGAGCATCTGGACCAGCACGACATGGGTGATGCGCTCTGAATCGACCAGCACGCCGTCACAGTCAAACAGGACGGCGTCGAAGGGGAGAGCGTGGAGAGTGGGCAAGGCGGACATCGTCGGGTGGAAGGTGTGTAAGCCGAGGGGCGATGATAACCGGGATGGGGGGCGGGTGTGAGTCGGGTTGATCGGCAGAGGACTGGATTGCGACTTTCGGAATTCTCCAATTCTGGGCGTTGATGAGCCGACGGAAAGTGGACGTTCTCGCGCATAGCGATGCGCAAGCAACATCCATTTTCCAGGGGACTCACGATGGTCGACCGCTATCAATCCGAACACAGCATGCCCCGAATTCCGCTTTGCAACCAGTCTCGCGCCTCGCTTTCCTTCGATGGGCAGCGTCTGATATTGTCCGGACCCGTATTTGGCGTTTTTCGTGCCGTGTCAGGGCGCCCGGATGATCTGGGCCACTTCGACTATTCGTCCGCCCGCCAGCGGGAAGGAAGTACCGGACCGATACCGCCCGGGCGCTATTGGATCCAGCCGTCACAGATGTGGACGAATCGCTGGTATAGCCTTGCTCCGCGTGCAGCCTGGGGCGATCATCGGATCACGATTCACGTGTTTCCGGGCACCGAGACTTTCGGGCGGGGCGGATTCTTTATTCACGGCGGGACGCACGCGGGAAGCGCCGGCTGTATTAATTTGCACGCTGCAATGGAGCCTTTTGTGCGTGCATTGGCAGAAGCTGTCGCATCTTCGCCAGATTGCTATATTCCGCTGACCGTCAGGTACTGACATGGCCAGAAACACAGCATTCATATTGGTTGGCGTGGCCCTGGCGGCGATAGTCGTCGGAGTGGTCACGTTCAATGTTCTCAATTTGAGCGAGGCATACGGCGGTGGACCGCCTTACTATTCGCGCACGACGAACATGGATAAATGGAGCAGCCCGCTTCCCGTTCTTGGCCCCATCGACGTGCTAGTTGCGATTGCAGTTGCGGCTTACGCCCGATGGTGGCGACGCCAACGCTAGTGTCTGATCGGCCGCCCGGCTGGCACAATACGCGTTTTCGCTTTTGATTTACGCCTCACCATGCCGACCGATACCCACGCCGACCAGCCTTCCACGCCTGAACTGCCGGGCCGCGCGGCCTATACGCAATTCGCCGATCGCTACGCGCAGATGGCCCCGGAAAAACCGCACAACGCGCTCTACGAACGCCCGGCGACCGCTGCGTTGCTCGGCGACGTGGCGGGCCTGAGCGTGCTCGACGCGGGCTGCGGCCCCGGCATCGTCAGCGCGGAGCTCGCGCGCGCGGGCGCGCAGGTGAAAGCCTTCGACGTCACGCCCGCCATGGTCGAACTCGCGCGTAGCCGCTGCGCCGACCTGAACGTGGAGATCGCGCAGGGCGATCTTGGCCAGCCGCTCGCATGGCTCGCCGACGCCCAGTTCGATCGTATCGTCTGCTCGCTCGCGCTCGACTATGTGGAGCGTCTCGCGCCCACCTTCGCCGAATTCCATCGCGTCGCCCGGCCCGGCGCGCGGCTGGTGTTTTCGATGGCGCACCCCATGCGCGACTGGATCGACACGCGCACGCGCGGCAATCGCCCGTACTTCGACACCACGCGTTTCGGCCTGCATTGGGGCGGCTTCGGCGAACCGAAGCCTTATGTGGAAGCGTATCGCCGCCCGCTGGCCGATATCGTCAACGCGCTGCTGGAGACCGGCTGGCAGATCGACGGCATGCTGGAGCCGAAGCCGGCCCCGGAAATGAAGGCCGTCGCGCCCGCGCTCTATAACGAGCTTGCGCTCGCGCCCGCATTCCTCTGCATCCGGGCGCGCCGCGACTGATCCGGCCTGAGCGCGGCCTGAGTGCTGCTTTAGCGCCTTCTTAGCGCCGCGCGGCCGCCGAAAGCGATTCTTCGAGCGCGGCCACGCCGGCGGGCAGATCGACGTCCGCGCCGAGATCGCGCATGGTGCGGCCCAGCGCATGAACGGTGCGGAACAGATGGTGTTCGCGACATTGCTCGCCCATCTGGCCGATCCGCACAATCGGCAGTCCGAACGATCCGGCGATCTCCACCTGATACTGTTGAGAGATATGATTGCACACGTCGCGCGGCGTAAGGCCCACAGGCAGCGCGATGCCGACCACCGAATTCAGACGGCACTCCTGCGGTGTATACAGTTCGAGCCCAAGCGCGGCGACGCCGCTTTGCAGCGCCAGCGAGCAGCGCTGATGACGCGCGAAGCGCCTTTCGAGCGTCTCCGTGCAGACGAGGCGCAGCGCTTCATGCAGCGCCAGCACGCCCGACACCGGCGCGGTGTAGTGATAACCGGCCTTGTGCCAGAAGTTCTCCGCGAGCGTGGCGTCGAGACACCAGTGCGTATTCGGCGCGGTGCGTTCGCGCACGCGTTGCCACGCGGCGTTAGAAAACGCGATCAGCGATACGCCGGGAATCGAGGACAGCCCTTTTTGCCCGCCGGTGATGACCACGTCGATGCCCCACGCATCCATTTCCAGCGGCATGGTGCTCAGCGTGCAGACCGCATCGACGACGACCAGCGCGCCCGCCGCCTTGGCGATACGCACGATGTCCCTCAACTGGCGATTCCACACCGTATTGGACGTCTCGCCGTGCACGATGGTGACGATGGCGGGGCGCGTGCGCTCGATGGCCTGCGCCACGGCGTCGAGCGAGGCGATCTCGCGATCGCTCACATCGAGCGTGGAGACGTCCGCGCCGATGCGTCGCGCCATCTCCGCCATCCGGCCGCTAAAGAAGCCGTTGACGATCGAGAGCACGCGCGTGCCGGGCCATGCGAGGTTCGACACCGCCATTTCCATCGCCGCCGATCCGGGACCGGCCACGCCGAGTACCCAGTTCGAACGCGTCTGGAACACGTAGCGCGCCATGGTTTTCACCTGGTCGATGACGCGCGCCATGGTGTCGCCGAGGTGATTGATCACGACCGAATTGGCCTTTGCGACGGCATCCGGGATCGGCACCGGGCCTGCGCCCATCATCAGCAGCGGCTCGTCGGGCAGGATCTCGGTGAGCGGATCGACCGCCGGGCAGGCGACCGGCGACGCGGCGGCCGCTGCTGCCCGTTGCGGGATCAGGGAGTCGGTGGAGCGCGTGTTGTCGGTCATGATGAGTTCCTTGAGGGGGCAGCAAAACGCTGCGAGTGAAATGTGCGCGCACGCTGGCGGCAGGGGAAAAGCAGAGTGTTCTCCGTCGCGGCTCACAAAGCCATGTACAGTTGCGCACATTTCCTCTGAACAGTGAGGAAGACGCTAACCGGGCTTGCTGCGGCATGCGCTGTGAGGCGCCGTAGGGCGGCCTATAATCGCCGGTTTCCTGCTTCGCAGGATCAAGGGGGGCGCAGCATGCCGCAATTCGCCGTGGATAACCCGTTTCTCGAAACGCTCGGCGTGATCGTCGCGCAGTGGCGCGAGGGCTATGCGGAGCTTCTGATGCCGATCGACGGTTCGAAGCTCAATCGCCAGGGCGTGCTGCAAGGCGCGCAGGGGACGTTCAAATATTCGAAGACGGTCTAAAGTCATTCGTTATCCATATCGATTTGCCGGCAATAAAAGAGCCCGCGAACCGTGAGGCTGGCGGGCTCCTGCAGACCGACGCCTAAACCCGCTTAACCCAGTAGCAAGGCATCGTCGGCGAGCTTTTCGTGGCGCGTCTGCTCGAACATGCGCAGCAGGTCCGGCACATCCAGACCCCGACGTTGCTCGCCCGATACATCCAGCACCACCTGCCCCTGATGCAGCATCACCGTGCGCTGGCCGTAATCGAGCGCCTGGCGCATGCTGTGCGTGACCATCATGGTCGTGAGCTTCGCTTCATCGACGATGCGCGCCGTGAGTTCCAGCACGAACGCCGCGGTCTTCGGATCGAGCGCCGCCGTATGCTCGTCGAGCAGCAGAATGCGCGACGGTTGCAGCGAAGCCATCAACAGGCTCACCGCTTGACGCTGGCCGCCCGAGAGCAGGCCGATACGATCCGCCAAACGGTTTTCGAGGCCCAGATTCAGCAGGCGCAGTTTCGCGCGAAACAGTTCGCGGTCCTGCTTTTTCAGCGCCGGACCAAAGCCGCGCCGCTTGCCGCGCGCCATTGCCAGCGCCATGTTTTCTTCGATCGTCAGCGCTTCGCAGGTGCCCGCCATCGGGTCCTGGAACACGCGCGCGACCAGATGCGCGCGATCCCACGCCTGCTTCTTCGTGACGTCGTTGCCGTCGATGGTGATCTTGCCGCCGTCCACCATCTGATCGCCGCTGATTGCATTGAGGAAGGTGGACTTGCCCGCCCCGTTCGAGCCGATCACCGCCACGAACTGGCCGGTGGGGATTTCCAGCGTAAGGCCGCGCAGCGCGCGCGTTTCGATCGGCGTGCCGGGGTTGAAAGTGAGTTTGAGGTCTTGTGCGCTGAGCATAATTCAGGCCCTCCCGTTCTTGCGGCCGAACAGCTTCTTGCGCGTCGCGGGCAGCACGAGCGCGACGGTCACGAGCACGGCGGTGACGAGGTTCAGGTCCTGCGCCTTGAGGCCGATGAAATCGCTATTGAGCGCGAGTGCAATAAAGAAGCGATAGAGAATCGCGCCCAGCACGGCGGCGAGCGTCGTGAGCACCAGACGGCGCGCGGGCAGAATGCTCTCCCCGATGATGACCGCGGCCAGCCCGATCACGATGGTGCCGATGCCCATCGAAATATCGGAGCCGCCCTGCGTCTGCGCGAACAGCGAACCCGCGAGCGCGACCAGCGCGTTGGACAGCGCCATGCCGGCCAGCGTCGCGCGGCCCGTGGCGATGCCCTGGGCGCGCGCCATGCGCGGGTTCGCGCCGGTCGCGCGCAGCGCGAGACCGTACTGCGACGAGAAGAACCAGTCCACGCCTAGCTTCGCCGCGAGCACCACCACGAACAGCGCGAGCGGGCGCAGCACGTAGTCGGGCAGCCAGGCGGGCTGGATCATCGTGAAGACGGTGGATTCGGTGATGAGCGGCACGTTGGGCGCGCCCATCACACGCAGGTTGATCGAGTAGAGCGCGATCATCATCAGGATGCTGGCGAGCAGATCCATGATTTTCAGGCGCACGTTGAGCCAGCCGGTGACGAAGCCCGCCGCCGCGCCTGCGATCATCGCGCAGAGCGTGGCGACGAACGGGTCCTGGCCATGCGCGATCAGCGTGGCCGCGACCGCGCCGCCCAGCGGAAAGCTGCCGTCAACGGTGAGGTCGGGGAAGTTGAGGATGCGAAACGAGATCAGCACCCCGAGGGCGACGAGGCTGAAGATCAGACCGATCTCAAGCGCGCCCAATAGCGAATAGAGGGACATGGGAAATCCTGTTGCGGTTTCCGGCGGGCGGATTGCGGTGACGCGGCCGGATGGGTCGCCGCGCGCGCCGCGCCGCCCGGGTGAGGCGGCGTGACGCGCGCGTGCGCGAGGCCCGATGAAGGCCGGTGCTTTGCTTGCGGCTTGCTGCTGTTACGTGTCACGCGTTACGCGGGCACGTCGTGCATCAGATGCCCGCGAGGCGCGTCACTTGACGACCGTAGTCGCGTCCTTGAGCAGATCGGCGGACAGCGTCACGCCCTGCTTTTGCGCGGCGGCCGGATTCACGAACAGTTGCAGTTTGCTGCTGGTTTCCGATGCGATCGCGCCGGGCTTTTCACCATTGAGAATACGCACGACCACCTTGCCGGTCTGATGGCCCAGGTCGCTATAGTCGATGCCGAGCGCCGCAATGGCGCCGCGCTTCACGCTATCCGTATCGGATGCGACGAGCGGAATCTTCGCCTCGTCGGCCACCTTCACGAGTGCTTCGTAGGCCGAAACGACGTTGTTATCCGTGTTCGTGTAAATCACGTCGACCTTGCCGATCAGGCTCTTCGCCGCCGCGCCGATATCCACCGTGCGCGGTGCTGCCGCTTCCTTGAGCGTCATGCCCTGTTGCGCGAGCAGTTGCTTGAGCGCCTTCACGACCACCACCGAATTCGCTTCGCCGGGGTTGTAGACCATGCCGACGGTCTTCGCATTCGGCACCACGCGCTTGATGAGCGCGACCTGCCTGTCGAGCGGCAGCTTGTCCGACACGCCGGTGACATTGGTGCCGCTGGGCGTCCACGTCTTCACGAGCTGCGCGGCCACCGGATCGGTCACGCCCGAGTACACCACGGGCACCGACTTCGTCGCGGCAACCACGGCCTGTGCCGAAGGCGTGGCGATGGCGACGATCGCGCTGGGATTGTCGCCGACGAACTTGCGGGCGATCTGCGCAGCGGTGCCGGTATTGCCCTGAGCGCTCTGGTATTCCCACGTGAGATTCTTGCCTGCGTCGTAACCGGCGGCCTTCAGCTCGTCGCGCACGCCGTCGCGGATCGCGTCGAGAGCGGGGTGTTCGACGATCGACAGGACTTCAACGGTGGCGGTGCCGGCGGCGCGTGCTGCGCCCGAGGTCAGGGCGAGCGCGGCAGCGCTGGCGATCAGGGTAAGGGTGGCGGCCTTGGCGGCGACGAGCTTGAAGGTTTTCATTCTGTTTGATCTCCCCCGAATGTTCGGTTCTGGACGGGTGTGGTCCGCTTGCGCGGCAACGCCGTCGTCCTATGCATCCCGTTTCGCGCACAGCGAGCACGTCTTCACCTTGCGTGCTCCTTACGCCATGCGCCGCGATGGTGCATAAGACCGGCGGCGAGGCAGCGAGCATACCACCGACTTTTAGCGATCCGGCACGCGCACCGGAACAGTGCGGCGAAGATGCGACGGCCTGTCACCGGCACTCAAAAAATAGTGGATGCGATTTTCAGGAAAACTCCGCAGGGCGCCGGAAGTTTTCCCGGATTCAGATCGGAAATAATGCGAATGGTGAATGTGAACGGATTAAGGCTGTGATCGCGCTTCGAAATCCTCTTGCGATGAAAGCATTGTGTAAATTTATGATAAAAATCAATCAGTTGGCGCATTTTGCATTTAGGGTTTTTACTATGTTGCAGCGCGGGACTCAGAGGAAAAAATTTCAGGGCGGATAATCCGTTTCTTTTCGGATAAAGGCATTCGGTCAGTCTTCCGGACGATTTTCCGATCGGAAAGAACAGTGCGATTTATTTCGAATCGGAAATCGATTTTCCTAAAGCCACGCCAGGCATGCGTTTCGACGAGCTTGTCCCGTCGGACGTCTCTACGTCGGCCGATTTTTCAAATGTTTTCAAGCTCTTTGGCGTGATTTTCCTCGATTGACGGCGATCAGTACTTCGCGAGGTATCGGAAAAAACCCTCGGTTGCGAGTGGGGGATTTTATTGATAGCATCCGCCGGTCGCTGATTGAGCCCGGACCACCCTCCGGACGAAATGCAGTGAACGGGGCAGGCGGATCGCTTGCGCAACAGGGAATACGTAACAACGTGCTTCTCTCCGAACTCAACCGCAACAAAGCGGGTGATATACGCCGGGCCCCGTCACGTCTTTAGTGTTCTCAGCTTTTCTGGCCCGTCGTTGTCGTCCCCCTTGGCTCGTCCTCGGGGTGCTGTTCGTTTGCGCAGGTCATCCGTCTGACCGGTTGACCCGAAACCAATCGAGGAGCTCCTGATGACGTCGTTGTCCTGCCTTACCCGCCTTACTTCTGTCTCCGTGGCAGCCGCGCTGCTCGCTTTTGGTGCAGCCGCTCACGCCGACACCGTCAAGATCGCTATCGCCGGCCCGTTCAGCGGCGCGGTCGCCCAGTACGGCGACATGGTCAAGGCTGGCGCCCTGACCGCAATCGACCAGATCAACGCCGCCGGCGGTGTGAACGGCAACAAGCTCGAAGCCGTCCTGATGGACGATTCGTGCGAGCCGAAGCAGGCCGTCGCCGTCGCCAACAAGATCGTCTCGCAGCACATCCAGTACGTGGTCGGCCACGTCTGCTCGGGCTCGACGATCCCCGCATCCGACATCTACGAAAACGAAGGCGTTGTGATGGTCACGCCGTCGGCCACCGCGCCGCAGCTGACCGAAGGCAAGAAGCGCCAGTTCATCTTCCGCACCATCGGCCGCGACGACCAGCAAGGCCCGGCCGCTGCCGCCTACATCATCAACAAGGTCAAGCCGAAGAAGGTCGCGATCCTGCACGACAAGCAGTCGTACGGCCAGGGCATTGCGACGTCGGTGAAGTCGGCGCTCGACAAGGCGCATATCCCGGTCGTGGTGTTCGAAGGCATCAACGCAGGCGATTCGGACTACTCGGCAGTCGTTACCAAGCTCAAGTCGCAAGGTGTGGACTTCGTGTATTTCGGCGGCTACCACCCGGAAATGGGTCTGCTGATGCGCCAGTCGCGTGAGCAAGGCGTCAAGGCTGTGTTCATGGGACCGGAAGGCGTGGGCAACAAGGACGTGACGGCCATCGCCGGCCCGGCCTCGGAAGGCATGCTCGTGACGCTGCCGGCCGACTTCGCAGCCGATCCGGCCAACGCGAAGCTGGTGAAGGCATTCGCGGATGCGAAGCGCGACCCGAACGGCCCGTTCCAGATGCCGTCGTACGCGGCAGTGGAAGTGATCGCCGACGGCATCGCCGGTGCAAAGAGCACCGACCCGACCAAGGTTGCGGCTTACCTGCACAAGAACGCGTTCAACACGCCGATCGGCAACGTGCAGTACGACGCACAGGGCGACCTGAAGTCGTTCCGCTTCGTTGTGTACACGTGGCACAAGGACGCCACCAAGACCGCCGCGAACTGATCCCGGCGCTGCACGCTGCCAGAAGTTGCATAAGCGGTATTGAGCGGCATACGCCCCGTCTTTTGTTGTGGCGGGGCGTTTTTATAGCCGCTCCCTGGTGGTTGTGCGCGCAACCATGAAAACGGATTGGTACGGTTCTAAAGGGTCTCTTACCGGCTTCATCGCCGCGGGGCTTAAAGCATGAATGATTTTCTTCCTCAGTTTACCCAGCAGCTCGTCAACGGGCTCACGCTGGGTGCGATCTATGCGCTGATCGCCATCGGCTATACGATGGTCTACGGCATCATCGGCATGATCAATTTCGCTCACGGCGAGATCTATATGATCGGTGCCTATGTGGGCCTCGTCACGCTCACGGCTATCGGCACCACCGCGGGTTATCCGCTGCCGCTCGTGCTGGGAGCGGCGCTCATCGTCTCGGTGGTGGTCACCGGGCTGTACGGTTTTGCGGTCGAGCGCGTCGCGTATCGGCCGTTGCGCGGCGGCCCGCGCCTGGTGCCGCTGATCTCGGCGATCGGCATGTCGATCTTTCTGCAGAACTACGTGCAGATTGGTCAGGGTGCGCGCGATGTGTCCGTGCCGATGCTGATTTCCGGCGCGCTCGATTTCAACATGGGCGGCAACTTCGAAGTCACGATTCCGTACGCGCGCATGCTGATCGTAGGCACCACGGTCGTGCTGATGGTCGCGCTCACGCTCTTCATTTCGCGCTCGCGTATGGGCCGCGCCTGCCGCGCTTGCGCCGAAGACATGAAGATGGCCAACTTGCTGGGCATCGACACCAACCGCGTGATCTCCTTCACGTTCATTCTGGGCGCGATGCTGGCGGCGGTGGGCGGCGTGCTGATCGGTCTGACGATCGGCAAGCTCAATCCGTACATCGGCTTTATCGCCGGTATCAAGGCGTTCACGGCGGCGGTGCTGGGCGGCATCGGCAGCATCCCGGGCGCGATGCTCGGCGGTGTGCTGCTCGGTCTGGCCGAAACTTTCGCATCGGCGTACATGCCGTCCGAGTACAAGGACGTCGTGGCGTTCGGCCTGCTCGTGCTCGTGCTGCTGTTCCGTCCCACCGGCCTGCTCGGCAAGCCGGACGTCGAAAAGGTGTGAGGTCGATATGAGCCAAACTGTTTCGGTTCGCGCCGCCGGCCATAGCGGCCCGTCTTCGTCGCAGACGTTGAAGGGCGCGTTCGTGGCCGCATTCGCGACCATCATTCTCACCGCGCCCATCCTGGGCCTGCAGCTTACGCTCGACGGCTATCAGGTGGTGTTGCAGCAGCACTGGCATCCGGTGTGGATTGCCGCTGCCGTGGTGTTCGTGTTCCAGCTCGCCAAGCCGATGTTTGTGCGCGCAACGAGTTCGGTGAAACTGCCAAAAGCGCCTGCCCTGGGCGCGCGTCAGCAGCGCGTGGCGATCTGGGCGCTGCTCGCCTTCGGCGCAGTGTTCCCGTTCATCAGTTCGCGCGGCACCATCGACGTCGCCACGCTCGCGCTCATCTACGTGATTCTGGGTCTCGGCCTGAATATCGTGGTGGGTTTCGCGGGCCTGCTCGACCTGGGTTACGTGGGCTTTTACGCGGTGGGCGGCTATACGTATGCGCTGCTCAACCAGTATTTCGGCTTGACGTTCTGGGAATGCCTGCCGCTCGCGGCGCTCGCTTCGGCGGCGTTCGGCTTCGTGCTGGGCTTTCCGGTGCTGCGTCTGCGTGGCGACTATCTGGCGATCGTCACGCTCGGCTTCGGCGAAATCATCCGCCTGCTGCTCAACAACCTCACGAGCATCACGGGCGGTCCGGACGGCATCTCGGGTATTCCGAAGCCCACCGTGTTCGGCTTCGAACTCGCGCGTCACGCCAGTGTGGAAGGCGCCAAAACCTTCAACGAGCTGATCGGCATCGAGTACAGCGGCGAGCACATGATCATCTTCCTGTACCTGCTCGCGCTGGTGCTGGTGGCGTTCACGCTTTTCGTCACGAGCCGTCTGCTGCGCATGCCGATGGGCCGCGCCTGGGAAGCGCTGCGCGAAGATGAAATCGCCTGCCGCTCGCTCGGTTTGAACCCCACCCGCATCAAGCTCTCGGCGTTCACGCTGGGCGCTTCGTTCGCGGGTCTCGCCGGTGCGTTCTTCGCGGCGCGCCAGGGACTGGTCACGCCCGAGTCGTTCACCTTCATCGAATCGGCGCTGATCCTGGCCGTGGTGGTGCTGGGCGGCATGGGCTCGCAACTGGGCGTCGTGCTCGCCGCGATCCTGCTGACGGCGTTGCCTGAAGTGGCGCGCGGATTTGCCGAGTACCGCATGCTGATTTTCGGTCTGGTGATGGTGCTGATGATGATGTGGCGTCCGCAGGGGTTGTTGCCCGCTAGCCGTGCGCACGTGGAGTTGCCGCAATGAGTGCACAAGCGTTGTTGAAAGTGGCGGGTCTGCAGATGCGCTTCGGCGGTCTGCTCGCGGTGGACGGCATCGAGTTCGATGTGCGCCCGAATGAAGTCTTCGCCATCATTGGGCCGAACGGCGCGGGCAAGACCACGGTGTTCAACTGCGTGGGCGGCTTCTATAAGCCGACCGCGGGCGACATCGTGCTCGACGGCCACGCGATCAACGGGCGGCCGAGCCACCAGGTTGCGCGTCGCGGCCTCGTGCGCACGTTCCAGAATATCCGTCTGTTCAAGCAACTGACGGTGCTCGAAAACCTCATGGTTGCGCAGCACCTGAAGGTGAACCGCAATATGCTCAGCGGCCTGTTCGCGACGCCTGCATATCGCCGCGCCGAACGCGCCGCGCTCGAACGCGCCGCTTACTGGCTCGAACGTCTTGGCCTGAGGGACGTGGCCAACCGCGAAGCCGGCACGCTGTCGTACGGCCATCAGCGCCGACTCGAAATCGCGCGCTGCATGATCACGGACCCGCGTCTGTTGATGCTCGACGAACCGGCGGCCGGTCTGAATCCGCAGGAAAAGATCGAGTTGCAGCACATGATCGACGGTCTGCGCAACGAGTTCGGAATCTCTGTACTCCTGATCGAACACGATATGAGCCTGGTGATGGGCGTTTCGGACCGTATCCTCGTGATGGAACACGGCAAGCCGATCATGATTGGCAAACCTGAAGAAGTGCGCAACGATCCGCGCGTGATCAAAGCCTACCTGGGAGAGGACTGATGCTCAAGCTGGACAAGGTCCATACCCATTACGGCGCGGTGGAAGCGCTGGCGGGCGTGTCGATCGAAGTGAAAAAGGGGGAGATCGTCACCCTGATCGGCAGCAACGGCGCCGGCAAGACCACGCTGATGATGACCGTGTGCGGCACGCCGCGCGCATCGTCGGGACACGTGACGTTCGAAGGTCAGGACATCACGCGCATGCCCACGCATGAAATCATGCGTCTGGGCATGGCGATTTCGCCCGAAGGCCGCCGTGTGTTCCCGAGCCTCACTGTGCTCGAAAACCTGCAGATGGGCGGCTTCTTCGCCTCGCAGCACGACATCGACGCGGGCATCGAGCACGTCTTCAAGCTGTTTCCGCGCCTTAACCAGCGTGCGAAACAGCGTGCGGGCACGATGTCGGGCGGCGAGCAGCAGATGCTGGCGATTGGCCGCGCGCTGATGAGCAAGCCGCGTTTGCTGCTGCTCGATGAACCGACGCTCGGGCTTGCGCCGCTCGTGATCGCGCAGATATTCGACATCATCCGCACGATTCGCGAAGAAGGCGTGACGGTGTTCCTCGTCGAGCAGAACGCGAACAAGGCGCTGCATGTGGCCGATCGCGGCTACGTGCTCGAAACCGGGCGCGTGGTGCTGGCCGACAGCGCCGACAACCTGCTCGCCAACGACGACATCAAGCGCGCCTATCTGGGCGGTTAAAGCGCTCGCGTTCGACGACGTCGCCAGACGGTCCGCGCATGTCTCCCCTGTTAAAGGGGCGATTGCGCGGGCCGTATCTATTTGTACGAAGCGATTCAATCGCTGCGCGCGTGTGCCAGTTGCGCAAGCTGGGCGACGAGCCGCATCAGATCGCCCTGACTGCGCGTGGCCGTTTTGGCGAAGACATGATGCAGATGCGTGCGCACGGTGGAGGGCAGAATCCGCAGCGCAGCAGCGATATCGCGTGGATTCGCGCCATTGCCGATCTCGCAGGCCACGCGCGCCTCGGCGGGCGTGAGCGCGTAAAGCGCAATCAGGCGCTGCTCGATCCCGCGCTGTGCGGCCTGCGGGTCGATCACCATCAGCATGGCGTTGCCGCGCTGCGCGCCAAGCGGGGACACCAGCACCTGAAGCGGCATGTCGCATGGCGTGCGCTCGATCAGCATGGCGCTGCCGCTGCGCGCGGATGAACCGCTGCCCGCCGCATTGGCGATCAGCGCATGGAGCCGCTGCGTGGTCGTGGACGAACGCGTCTGCAAGCCATGCGAACTCTCGCGCAAGCCAGGCGGCTGCACGAGCAGCGCGGCAGCGGCCCGATTGGCGAAGCTCACTCGCGCTGCGCGATCGACGATCAGCACGGCTTGCGCGAGACCATCGAGCGCATCGAAGGCATCGATTGCGGCAGGCGGTTCGCGACCGGATTGCGCATCCTCAGTGAACAAACGGCGTTGCACGCGGTCAACTCCCGCCATTGCGAAGCATCGTGAGTAGCGTCGATGTGGCGACCGGCGCGAGAGGCGCCGCCGGGGCCGCACAGACAGGAGAGGGTGTGGCTGCGCAGCAAATTCGCGCAGGAGGAACCGTGGGAGGCAAGTTAGCAAACCGCCTGCTCGCGCCATGCGCCGCAGCATGCCTGACGCATTCTTCAATGAATAGACGATAAAACTTTCAATCAGGTTTCGATTTGATGCGTTTCTCTTTCTTCGTGTAGCGCAATTTGAGGGGGACTGGACAACTGGCCCGCGCTCACGATAATGGTTTGTCCCGCACGGGGACGCGGCTTCGCTTAACAAAAATGAGGCGCCGCGCACGTCACAAATAAGTCACACCGGAGAGTTGTTGGATGTCTGAAGAGTATGAAGTGCACGGGCCGCACGATCACGCGGTCGAACATGCCGCGGCCGGCCACGGCCATGCAGCGCATGGTGCCGAAGGCGAGCGCGACCCCTTTCCGGGCCGCATGGCGGTCATGACGGCGATCCTCGCGTCGATCGGCGCGATCCTCTCGTACCAGAGCGGCAACAGCGAAAACCTCGCGCTCTATTACAAGAACGAGGCGGCGATCCACAAGACCGAAGCGGCGAATCAGTGGGCTTATTACCAGGCCAAGGGCGAGAAGCAGAATCTCGCCGAACTGGGCGCATCGCTGGCCGCGCTTGCGCCGAACGCCGCCGAAGCCCAGCGACACTTCGCCGCCGACGCCGACCGTTATCGCCAGCAGAAGGATCCGATCCGCGCCAAGGCCGAGGCGCTGGAGAAGCAGGTGCAAGCCGACGACGAGCACGCAGAAGAGTTGCTGCACGGTCACCATCGCTGGGCGCAGGCCACTACGCTGATCCAGATTTCGATCGCGCTCACGGCAATTACCGTGCTCACGCGCCGCAAGTGGCTGCTGCGCACCTCGGTAGGGGTTGGCGCGGCGGGCGTGGTGATGGGTTTGCTCGCGTTCTTCGCGGGCCAGGCGTGATATGCGCGCCTGGTGCGCCTGGTGCGCCGCCAGACCTCATCAATCGCTAGCCGCCACACACGATGGCGGTCAGCAGCAGCGGCACCACGGATTTGACCGTGGCGTCGCTGTTCGCCTCGCTCACGCGTGTGCGCACAGATTCCGCGGGCGCCGACACCACCACGCCATAAAGCGGCGCCTTGATCTCCTTGCCCGCGCCGTGCCGGAACAGATCGTCGTCGCGCGCATAGCCCAGCACCACATAGATGGGAAAGCCAAACGCGCTCATGCGGATGCCCTGCGCGGGGCGGAAGGCGTTGACCGAATTGGCTTCGACCCGGCTTGGCTTCGGGTCGATGGACTTCTCTTCAATCAGCGCCGAAATAAATTCATGCGGATTCGACGTGCAATCGAAGTGCTTGTCCTGATTCTGTTGGGGTTGCGCGCCGAGCGGCGGGCAAAACCCCAGCAGCGCCGCAAGGGCGGCGAAGGCGGCAAGCAAAGGCACCACAGGGACTCGACGCTGTTTCATGGCAGTGACGATGGCAGTAACGGCTACCGCTTGAGTTCCACTGGAATCCATTCGACACCGAAACCCCGTTCCTGTTCAAGGGGGCGGCACACAAATTGCGCAAATCTGCGCCACGTAGCCGTCCCTTTTCAGTGCAATTGAAGCGATTGCTGTAGCCCTTACAGCATCGACTTCGCCTGGCTCAGGATCTTGTCGCATACCTGTTTGGTGGCGGCCTGCTTGAGACCGCTGCCGGAGAGGTCGAGTTGCTGGCCATTGCCGGCCGTGAGAATGCCGCCCGTCCCCTTCTCGTAGCCGCTATCGGTGGTGGAAGCGCCGCCGGGCAATTTGCTGAGCAGCGAGTCCTTCACGTTGCCGGCCGTGTCCGCGTTCAGGTAATTGTTCTTGATGCAGAACTGCAGCAGGCCCGTGACATTGCCCATGCTGTTCGAGGTGACCGACGAGCCGGATAGCGCACTGCCAAGTCCGCCGAGATTGCCGAGCGCGCCCGAAGTCGAGCCGCTGCTGCCGCTCTGGTTGAGCAGATTGCCGAGCTGGGCGTGTGCGGCATGCCAGGGCGCGAGCAGGGTGGCGCTCATGGCAGCAGCAGCGGTCGCGGCGATCAACGCGCGCGTGCTGCGCGAGGTGAATGTTTGCATACGACGGATCTCCTTGAAGGCCATGGCCTTCGTACTATAGACGGATTCGTCGGCTGGCTTTTTCTGGATGGCTATGCGCAACGTGAGCAGTTCATGCAAAAACCGCGGTAATTCTCTAGCGTGATTTGCATGCGATGCAAACAGATTTGGTCTATGAGCAAATGCTGGCAGGATGAAGCAACCGTGCAACCGGCGTATTGAATGCAATTCATCGTCGTGTCATTTGTTGCGTGCACAACTGAGATTCGGGGAGAGGTTTCGGCAGAAGAGCGACCGGGACCAAATGGATGGGCGCGGTTGAAAGCGATGCAATTGAAATACTGAAATTGCGTTTGCGATGTAAAAGGCATTTGCCTCGACAGGGCGAGGCGTCGGCGTCGCTCATGCGAAGCACAAAGTAACGCGAATTAACATGCCGATACGACGCTGCAGCGGCGCACCCGTTGTCTTGCAGGGCGCATACGATAACGAAAATGCCTTGATATAAGGGATTTTCTGCCGATTCGAAGAGGGATAACGCACTGTCTTGCAAGCGCGATCGGGCATATTTCACGCCATACAAGACGTGACTTTGTTTCTAACCGTAACACTTATTACGGCCCTCCTCATTGGCTGGTTTCAGGTGGTATGCTTCCTGCACAAATTCTCCCTTGCACGAGTGAGACCACGTTCTTTGCGTCAATACCGTGATTTCACGCACTGCCTGAGTGCAGTCGGTGACGCAAAAGAACAAAACATATAAACATATGGTGCAACCGAGCACGCCCACGCGGACATCAAGAACCGCGAGCGACGCTCCGTCACTGCAGCCCCGGTCCGGCTGCGTGGAGAACAGCATGAATTTCGTAGAACTGAGCGACGACGAGTGGGCGCTAGTGTCCTCGCTCGTATCCGATGAACCGCCTATACGGCTCAACCGACGTGGCCGCCCGCGCGCGGAGCCGCGCGTCGTGGCGAACGCCGTGCTGTGGATCTTGACGACCGGCGAGTCCTGGTCGCGCCTGCCCGCACGATATCCGTCCGGACCGACCTGCCGCCGCCGTTTCGAGGAATGGCACGTCAGCGGCACGCTGCTTGAGTTGGTGCAATTGCTCACGCAGCGCGGCCGCCGCTTTGTCTATGTGCCCGAGCCCGCTCAGGCGCAGGCCATGTCGAGCCCACAGGCAACGCCTGCCGTGGCCGTCGTGGCGGAGGAAGCCATCGAGGACGACGGCTTGCCCGCCGTGTACTGGAAGAGCCCGGAAGCCTGGCAGGCGCCCGCATTGCCGGCCGATGCTGCGCCGTTGGCCGCGAATGCCGCTGCGAATCCGATCGAGAGCATGACGCGTCAGCTCGCCCGTCTGGACGAGGCGCTGTTGCAGGCGCAGCATCGCACGCCTGCCGCCAGGGCAGGGGCCGGGCAGGTCTCGCCGAGAGTGCCGCCCCAGGCTGATTCCACCGCCCACGCCGCGCGTGTAAAACCCCACGCGGCCGCAGCGGTGCGTACGATCGTGCCCGAAGACAATTTCGAGGTTCCGGGTGCCACGCCGCTGGTCGAGCAGATAGCCGAATGGCGCGGCTATGTGGTTCATCTGAGCGTGGAAGCCGCGCGCAGCCGCACGCATCGCGGCATGTATCGCGCCGCTGCGGAAATCCTCAAGGATGGCAAGCGCGTCGAGCGTTCGGGCCTTGTCGGCCCCGCGTTCGACGACGCCGATGCGGCGCGTCACTATGCTTTCGATTGGGCGCGTCAGTGGATCGACCGCGAAGGCCCGCATCGGTCGCGCGACGGTGTCGGCGGCGCCGATGTCGACCCCGAAGATCAGGATCCGGGCGTTTCGCTCGCGCGTGCCTATGCTCAAACCGGCGCTGAAGACGGTGGCGTGGTCACTCGCGCGATGCCGATGGCAACGTCGGCTTTGGCGACGGCGGGTTCGCACGTCGTCACCAGCGGCATGCGTCATGCACCGCTGCAACGCTATACCAGCAGTGCGCTGCTTGCGTCCGGCGAAAGCCACGAGGCGTCCACCGCCACTGGCGCCGATCGCCATCCTCACGCTTCGCGCTATAGAACGCATCTGAGCTAGGCGGCGGCCCGCTTCATCCCTGGCCGCTGCTTTTGCTTTCGCTTTCCCGCTGGTCTTCGAAGCTCTCGTCGAAAGCATTTCGCGTTTCATCTTTCTGCACAGTTACGCCGTCAACCGGAATCGATTCGCTCCAGTGGTCACTGGATCATTCCGTTGCGGCGCAAGCCGTGGTGTCTCCGTCCATTTCATCGGGTGCAGGGCGCTCTCATGGGCACCCCGTCACGCACTGACTGAATTCAACCGCCTCGCCCGAGCCCTTGCGGGCCCGGGCGATCCCATCATTGCCGGCCGTACTGATCGTCAAGACGCACGATGTCGTCTTCGCCCAGGTACGAACCCGACTGCACCTCGATGATTTCGAGCGGCATCTTGCCCGGATTTTCGAGCCGGTGCGCCACTCCTAGCGGGATATAAGCCGATTCGTTTTCCGAAACGATAAAGCGTTCCTCGCCGCGCGTGACGAGCGCCGTGCCACGCACGACGACCCAGTGTTCGGCGCGATGATGGTGCATCTGCAAGGACAGACGCGCGCCGGGATCGACCACGATACGCTTGACCTGGAAGCGCTCGCCGCTGTCGACGCTGTCGTAGTGACCCCACGGGCGATGCACGAGGCGATGGGCGACGGCTTCGCTGCGCTTCTGCGTTTTGAGGCGTTGGACGATCTTCTTCACGTCCTGGGCGCGCGAACGGTCGGCCACGAGCACCGCGTCGGCGGTTTCGACCACCACGAGATTCTCGGTGCCCAGGCACGCGATCAGGCGTCCATCCGAATGCGCGAAGGTGTCGTTCGCGCCTTCGAACATCACTTCGCCTTGCGCCACGTTGCCCGCATCGTCCTTTGGGGCGACCTGCCAGACCGTGTCCCACGAACCGAGATCGGTCCAGCCCGCCGAAAGCGGCACGACTACGCCGCTGGCCACCGAGGTATCGCCGGACAGCGGCTCCATCACCGCATAGTCGATCGAATTCGATGGCGAGCGTGCGAAGCACTCGGGATCGACGCGGAAGAAGTCCCCATCGGCCTTGCCGTGCTCGACGGCGGCCGTGCAGGCCTCGTAAATCGCGGGCTGGAAGTGGCGAATCGCCTTGAGCCATGTGGACGCGCGCACAATGAAGATGCCGCTATTCCACCAGTAGCGCTGCGAGGCAACGTACTGTTGCGCCAGTTCGATATAGGGCTTTTCGACGAAGCCATTGAGACGGCGCGCGCCATCGGGCTCCCGGGCGGCAAGCGGTTCGCCCACATGAATGTAGCCGTAACCCGTTTCCGGGTGCGTGGGCACGATGCCCATCGTCACGATCTGGCCGTTGGCGGCGTGGCGCACGCCGTCCGCGACCGCTGCCTGAAACGCTTCGAGATCCGCGAGCGCATGATCCGCGGGCATCACCACCATGATGCCGTCCTGCTGCGCGGAGGTCACGGACAAGGCCGCGATCGTCAGTGCGGGTGCGGTGTCGCGCGCGAGCGGTTCGAGAATCAGGCGTGCTTCCTTGCCAGCCGCGCGAACCTGATCGGCGGTCGTAAAGCGATGTTCCTCGTTGCACACGATCATGAGCTTGTCGGCGAGCGTCACGCGCCCGGCGAGGGCGTCGAGCCGGCCCGCTGTATCCGCGAGCAAGGACCGCTCGCCGACCAGGTTGATCATCTGCTTCGGGTATTGCTCGCGCGACAGTGGCCACAGTCGCGAACCCGCGCCGCCGGCCAGCACCACGGGACATACCTGCAGCGCGTTGCGCGCGTCGTCGCGCGACGCTGCCTGTTGAGCCGCGCGTGCCGAGGCCGTTGCGGAACCCGTATCCGTCATCTCGCTCTCCTGAAAGGGGTTTCGGTTAAGCAATTTGTAGCACGCTTAAAATCGCAATAAATCGAGTCGTAAAGAAGAAAACAAAAAATATTCGGATTAAATTAAAAAATGATGATTCGTCATGAATGGATTTGAATAAAAATAAAAAGAAAAATGTCCGTTATGACCGGAATGCTGCGAAATAAATCAGCCTGTACCGTCAGCGATCCGGCAAAATTTTCCGCTTCCGTGACACGTTCAAAGGCTTGCTGGGCGGCCTTTCCGGCAATCGTTGCCGAAAAAATCAGACAAAAATTAGGTCGTTAGCAACGAAACATTTGGAGATACTTTTTGCCCTTGCGCTCGCAATTTTTATAGCGCTTTATTAGGGTTTATTCGGATGCGAATTAGCAGCGCCGGATCGATTCCGGTGCAGATCTCCTGAATTCCGCGGATTCCCGTAGCAGCGGCCATGATGCAAAACGCGTGGCTGCATTTCATTTTTTAACCGAGGTGCCGGACATGCTGAGCGTTCTAGCCAGAATCATCGATGTTGCCGCCATCGCCGCTGGCGCGCTGCTTGCGGCCGCCCTGCACCACGGACGCTTCGTCACGCTCTCCGATCCCGAAAGCGTGGCGCTCGGCTTCAACTGCGTGCTGGCGATCTGGATGTTTCCCGCATTCGGCATTTACCAGTCGTGGCGCGGCAAGTCGCTGTTCGTGCTGGCGGCGCGAGTGTGCGCCGCCTGGATCGCGGTGGAGTGCACGGGCATTCTGCTGAGCTTCAGCGTGCACCGCGCCGATTCGCTTTCGCGTATCTGGCTGGCCTACTGGGTGGTGGCGTCGGTGGCCTTGCTGATCGTGTCCAAGGCGCTGGTGCACATGGTGCTGCGCAGCCTGCGCCGCGAGGGCTACAACCTGAAGCAGGTGGCCGTGGTCGGCGGCCCGCGCTACGCGCGTTTTCTGATCGAGCAGATGAAGAGCCGACCGGAAGCGGGCTTTCATCCCGCGCTGGTGTACGACGAAGACACCGATGCCGATGGCAATGCGCGCCTTGACGGCGTGCCGGTCGAACGCAACCTGCAGGCGATGCTCGAATTCGTGCGCGAGCACGATGTGCGCGAACTGTGGCTCGCTTTGCCAATCACGAAAGAGCGCACGATTCACCGCATCGTCATGGCGATGCGCAACGATTTCGTGAATATCCGCTTTATCCCCGATGTGCGCAGCCTGTCGTTCTTCAGCCAGCCGGTGGTCGATCTGCTCGGCGTGCCGGCGATCAATCTCGCGGCTTCGCCGGTGACGGATCTGAGCGTGCTGCCCAAGCGCGTGTTCGACATCCTGTTTGCCGGCGCGGTGCTGGTCGCGCTCGCGCCGCTGTTCGCGCTGGTGGGGCTGGCGGTGAAGCTCACGTCGAAGGGGCCGGTGTTCTTCAAGCAGCGCCGCAAGGGGCTAGACGGCAACGAGTTCGAGATCTACAAGTTCCGCTCGATGAAGGTGCACGCGGAAGTCGCCGGCCAGGTCACCCAGGCGCGCCGCAACGATCCGCGTGTGACGCGCGTGGGCGCCTTCCTGCGTCGCACGAGCCTTGACGAGCTGCCGCAGTTCATCAACGTCCTCAAGGGCGAGATGTCGGTGGTGGGGCCGCGTCCGCATGCGCTGGCGCACGACGACATCTACAAGGATCTGGTGCGCGGCTACATGGCGCGCTACCGCATCAAGCCGGGCATTACCGGCTGGGCGCAGGTCAACGGTTTCCGGGGAGAGACCGATCGCGTGGAAAAGATGCGCGACCGCGTGCGTTTCGACCTGCATTACATGCAGCACTGGAGTTTCGCGCTCGATCTGCGCATCGTCGCGATGACCATGTGGAAGGGCTTTGCTGGGCAGAATGCTTACTAAGCCATGCTGAATAAAGTATTGCACAGACGTTGAAAAGCATTGAATTCACATTGAGCATACCAGGCGCATCGCGTGCGCATGAGGCCGCGGCCCTGGTGGACACCAACAGGCAATCACAATTGAGGTGGGCATGAATCTGACGATCATTGGCAGCGGTTATGTGGGTCTCGTGACGGGCGCGTGTCTGGCCGACATCGGCAACGACGTGTTCTGTCTCGACGTGGACCAGCGCAAGATCGACCTGCTCAATCAGGGCGTCGTGCCGATTCACGAGCCGGGCCTGAAGGAAATCATCGAGCGCAACGTGCGCGCGCGCCGTCTGACGTTCTCGACCGATGTCGAAGCGGCAGTCGCGCACGGCGATGTACAGTTCATCGCCGTGGGCACGCCGCCCGACGAGGACGGTTCGGCCGACCTGCAATACGTGCTGACGGCTGCGCGCAACATCGGCCGCCTGATGAACGGTTTCAAGGTCATCGTCGATAAATCGACGGTGCCGGTCGGCACGGCGGCGCTGGTGCGCGATGCAATCGCGTCAGAGTTGCGCAAGCGCGGCGAGAACCACATGTACTCGGTGGTCTCGAATCCGGAGTTCCTGAAGGAAGGCGCGGCCGTAGACGATTTCGCGCGCCCCGACCGCATCGTGCTGGGCTGCGACGAAGACGTGCCGGGCGAACGCGCGCGCGAACTGATGAAACGCCTGTACGCGCCATTCAACCGCAACCACGAACGCACGCTCTACATGGACGTGCATTCGGCGGAATTCACCAAATACGCCGCGAACGCGATGCTGGCCACGCGCATTTCGTTCATGAACGAACTGGCGAATCTGGCCGATCGCGTCGGCGCGGATATCGAGGCAGTGCGCCGTGGCATCGGTTCCGATCCGCGCATTGGCTATGACTTTCTCTATGCGGGCTGCGGTTACGGCGGCTCGTGCTTCCCGAAGGACGTGAAGGCGCTGATGCGTACGGCCGAGGATTTCGGCGAGCCGCTGCAGATCCTGCGGGCCGTGGAAGCGGTCAACGAAGCGCAAAAGCAGGTGCTGGCGCAGAAGATCGTCACGCGCTTTGGCTCGGATCTCACGGGCCGCACCTTTGGCCTCTGGGGCCTCGCATTCAAGCCGAACACGGACGACATGCGCGAAGCACCGAGCCGCACGCTGATCGCCGAACTGCTGGCGCGCGGCGCACGCGTGCAGGCCTATGACCCGGTCGCGGTGAAGGAAGCGCAGCGCGTGCTGGAGATGGATCTGCAGAAGACGCCCGGGCAGCTTGAGCGGCTCGTCTATGCCCATGACGCGATGGAAGCTGCGCATGGCGCGGATGCACTGGTCGTCGCCACCGAATGGAAGGTGTTCAAGGCGCCGGATTTCGAAACGCTCAAGGCGCAGCTGAAAACGCCGATCGTGTTCGACGGCCGCAATCTGTACGAGCCGCTCACGCTGCAGGAACTCGGCATCGAGTATCACGCCGTGGGCCGCGCGAGCGCCGCGCAGGCAAGCCGTGCGCGCGCCGAAGCCGCAACTTCGACGCAATCGCAGGTGACCGCGTAAATACGCGGTCGCAACGAGGAGTCACCCGTCCATGTTCAACGACGTATTGATCGTCTGTCACGCGAATGTCTGCCGCTCGCCAGCGGCGGAACAGCTGTTTCGCGCGCGTCTTCGCGAGCGTGCGGCCGGCCACGCAGGCGCGTTTCATTCGGCGGGTCTGCGCGCACGCGAAGGCGTGGACATGGACCCCGTGATGCAACGCCTGCTCGCGGAGCGCGGCGTGGAGGTGGGCGAGCACCGCTCGCGCCGCCTCACGAGCCGCCTCGTGCGACAGGCCGACCTCGTGCTGGTCACGGAGCGCCATCAGGTCGGCGAGGTCGAGCGTATCGAACCGACCGCGCGCGGCAAGGTGTACGCGCTCGGCAACTGGGAGAACTCGGACGTCGCCGACCCGCATGGTCAGGATGAAGCCATGTATCGCGACAGTCTCGAATTGATGGATCGTCTGGTAAAGGGATGGCTGAGCCGAATATGCCAATGAGTAAACTCAATCTGATGAGCGCGCTGGCGCTGAGTATTTTTGTTTCCGCATGCGCGAGCGCGCCTGGCAACTACCTCGATTCCTCCAGCCTCAAGGAGCAGCCCGGCAATCAGCCGCAGAAGCAGTACGACGTGCATCTGATCGACTCGCAGCTCGTGATGCGCCAGGCGCAGGAAGCCGTGGCCGCGCAACAGCGCGAACTGCCGCCGGCGAAGTACGCGTCGCCGGCCGACTACGTCTATCACCTCGCGCCTCAGGACATTCTGGGCGTGACGGTGTACGACCATCCGGAACTGTCCACGCCGCAGGGCTCGACGTTTTCGCAGGGCGGCAACACCACGCAGACGGTCGGGCAGGCGCTCACGCAGCCCTATACCAACGCGCTTTCCGGGCAGTCCGATCCCTATGGCCAGACCGTCGCCAAGGACGGCACCATCTACTTCCCGTTCGTGGGACGCGTGATGGCCGCGGGCAAGACGCCGGGGCAGTTACGCGACCAGCTCGCGTCGGGTCTCGGGCCGTATATCAAGAATCCGCAGGTGGACGTGCGCGTGCTCGCCTACCGCAGCCAGAAAATCCAGGTGACCGGCGACGTGAAGACGCCGGGCCCGCTTTCCATGAGCGACGTGCCGCTGACGCTCGTCGATGCGATCACGCGCTCGGGCGGCAGCACCGACAACGCCGACATCAACCGCGTGCGTCTCACGCGCAACGGCAAGCTCTACGTGCTGGACGCGAACCGCATGCTCGATTCGGGCGACGCGACGCAGAACGTGATGCTTCAGGACGGCGACATCATCAATGTGCCAGATCGTTCGGATAGCAGAATATTTGTGATGGGCGAAGTGAAGACGCCCATTCAGACCGGCATGATTCGCGGCAAGCTGACGATCGCCGATGCGCTCACGTCCGCGGGCGGCATTCTCGATACCGACGCGAATCCGCGCCAGATCTTCGTGATGCGGGGAATGAAGGACAACCCGAGCGAGCCGGAAATCTACCGTCTCGACATGACGAAGCCCGACGCGATCATGCTGTCCTCGCAATTCCAGCTCAAGCCGATGGATGTCGTGTATGTCGGTACGGCAGCCTCGACGACCTTCAACCGCCTCTTGCAGCAGATCCTGCCAACGGTGCAGACGGTCTTCTACCTGAAGCAGATCACGCGCTAAGCGCGTGAGGTCTTCCCTCCCACGCAACACGATTTAAAACGGGATCGAAACGTGAGCATTCAAGCCAACAGTCAGGCGGCCCCGGCGGCCCGCACAGAGGAAGAGGACGTCGTCCTCGGCCAGTTGCTGCGCGTCATCATCGACGACATCGGCTGGCTCATCGCGATCGCGGCGGTGGTGGTCGGCTGCGCCGTGTTCTACTGCTTCGTCGCCAAGCCGGTGTATACGGCGGACACGCAGGTGCGCGTCGAGCAGGCCGACTACACCTCGCAGGCGCTGACGCAAACGCAGTCGGGCGCCAACATCACCAGCGGCCAGCAGGGCTCCCTGCCGACCGACGCGGAAATCCAGATGATCCAGAGCCGCAGCGTGCTCGAACCGGTCGTCAGGCAGTTCAAGCTGAACTTCACGGTCTCGCCGGTCACGCTGCCCGTGGTCGGCAGCCTCGCGGCGCGCCTGGCGACGCCGGGCACGCCCTCGCATCCGTGGTTTGGTCTGGGCAGCTATGCATGGGGCGGCGAAGTCGCCGGCGTGGATTCGATCGAAGTCTCGCCGGGGCTTGAGGGCAAGAAGCTCACGATGACCGCGCTCGACGACAACCGCTACGTGATTTCCGGCCCGGACGGCGGCCGGCTGGTGGAAGGCACGGTGGGGCAGCAGGTGCAGGGCGGCGGCGTCACGATGCTGGTGAGCGAGCTGAAGGCGCGCCCCGGCACGCGCTTCACGGTCGTGCGCATGAACGATCTGGACGCCGTCACGGGCTTCCAGAACGCGGTCAAGGTGCAGGAGCAGGGCAAGCAGACGGGCGTGATCGATATCTCGCTCGAAGACAACGATCCCGATCACGCTGCCCAGGTGGCGAATGCGGTCGCGCAATCGTATCTGCGCGAGCACGTCGCCACCAAGCAGGCCGATGCGAGCAAGATGCTCGACTTCCTGCGCAGCGAGCAGCCGCGCCTGAAGTCGGACCTCGAAAACGCAGAAGCCGCGCTGACTGCGTATCAAAGCAAGTCGGGTTCGATCAACGCCAGCGACGAAGCGAAGATCTATCTGGACGGCAGCGTTCAGTACGAGCAGCAGATTTCCGCGCTGCAATTGCAGATCGCTTCGCTGCAACAGCGCTTTGGCGACCAGCATCCGGTGCTGATCGCGGCGCGCCAGCAGCTTGCGCAATTGCAGGGCGAGCGCGCCAAGTACGACACCAAGTTCCGCGACCTGCCAGCTACCGAAGTCAAGGCCGTGCAGCTGCAACGCGACGCGAAGGTGGCGGAAGACATCTACGTGCTGCTGCTCAACCGTATTCAGGAGCTTTCCGTGCAGCGCGTGGGCACGGGCGGCAACGTGCATATCGTCGATCCGGCGATGCGCCCGGGCAAGCCGTCCAAGCCCAAGAAGCTGCTGATCATCTCGGCGGCCACCATGCTCGGCCTGATTCTGGGCACCGGCTTCGTGCTGATGCGCCGGAACATGTTCAAGGGCATCGTCGATCCGGATGTTATCGAGCGTAATTTCCAGCTGCCGGTCTACGGTCTCGTGCCGCTTTCGGCGGAACAGGCGGTGCTGGAAAAACGCGCGCCGGTGCGCGGCGGTACGCGTTTGCGTGAAGTGCTCGCCAATGCCGCGCCCAAGGATCTCACGGTCGAGAGCCTGCGCTCGCTGCGCACCTCGCTGCAGTTCAGCGTGATGGATGCGCGCAATCATGTGGTGGCGCTAACCGGCTCGGTGCCGGGCGTCGGCAAGAGCTTTCTCACCGCGAATCTGGCGGTGCTTCTGGCGCACTCGGGCAAGCGCGTGCTGATGATCGACGGCGACATGCGCCGTGGCGCGCTTGAACGCTATCTGGGCGGCCCGCAGGAAAACGGCTTTTCCGAGCTGCTCTCGGGGCAGATCGCGCTGGACGAGGCGATTCGTGGGACCGAAGTGGATAACCTGCAATTCATCTCCTGCGGCCGCCGTCCGCCCAATCCGTCCGAGCTGCTGATGTCGCCGCGCCTGGGCCAATACCTCGACGGTCTCGCCAAGCGCTACGACATTCTGCTGATCGACACGCCGCCGGTGCTGGCGGTGACCGATGCCGCCATCATCGGCGCTCACGCCGGCTCGACCTTCGTGGTGCTGCGCTCGGGCATGCATACCGAAGGCGAGATCGCCGATACGCTCAAGCGTCTGCGCAATGCGGGCGTGCGCGTGACGGGCGGCGTCTTCAATGGCGTGCCGGCACGCGCTCGCGGCAGCTACGGCTATGGCTACGCTGCGGTGCAGGAATACCTGAGCGCCTGATGAAGGAGGAACACGCGATGAAAGTTACCGTGCTCGTGCCGACGTATCGGCGTCCTGAAGATCTCGCACGCTGTCTGTCGGCGCTGCTGTGCCAGCAGCGCGCGCCCGACCAGATCGTGGTGGTGGCGCGCGCCGACGACGCCGTCACGCACGCCTGTCTGGCCGAACACGTCACGCCGCGCGTGCTGAACGTGGACGTGGCGATGGTGCAGGAGCCGGGCCAGGTGGCCGCGCTCAATCGCGGTCTGGAAGCGGCGACGGGCGATGTCATCGCCATCACCGACGACGACGCCGCGCCGCGCGCGGACTGGGTTGCGCGTATCGCCGCGCATTTCGAAGCCGATGCGAAACTGGGCGCGCTGGGCGGACGCGACTGGGTGCATGAGGAAGGCCGCGTACTCGATGGCGAGCGCGAGCTGGTGGGACGCGTGCAGTGCAGCGGACGCATCGTCGGCAATCATCATCTGGGCGTGGGCGCGGCCCGCGAAGTCGATCTGCTCAAGGGCGCGAATATGAGCTACCGGCGCGCGGCGATCGGCGACCTGCGCTTTGACCGCCGTTTGCGCGGCACCGGCGCGCAGACCCACAACGATATGGCCTTCAGCATGGGCGTGAAGCGCGCGGGCTGGAAGCTCGTCTACGACCCGCTGGTGGCCGTGGACCACTATCCCGCGCCGCGTCCCGGCGAAGATCCGCGCAACGCGCAGACGCTCGCCTCTATCCGCAATGGCGCGTTTAATTTCCACCTGATCCTGCGTGGCCATCTCGCGCCGCTGCACCGCGAAACCGCATGGTGGTGGTGGGCGCTGGTGGGTACGCGTGTCTATCCGGGCTTGCTGCTGGCGGGCCTGAGCGCGCTGCGTTCGGGCTCGGCAGGCGCGGCGTTCGCGCGCTGGCGCGCGGTACGCGGTGGCGCACGCGAGGCGCGCCGCGCGATTGCCTGACACACATCGCCCGATAACGATCGACGGAAGTATCCGCTCGCGCGTCGACGACTGATCGGCGTGCCCGCACACGAATTTACGGAGGACCCCGAATGAGCAGTACGAACGTCCACGTGCACCTGTTTTACGGCGCGGATCCGCGCCACTATCGCAAAGGCGAGAATATCGGCTCGCTGTATGGCTACCATCACGCGCAGTCTGCGGAATTCGCGCTCAATTACGCGCAGGACACGCCCGAGGGCAAGCCGGTGCGTTTCGTGCGCCGGGCGCTGAAGGCGGCGCTCGGTTTCGATTTCATTCACGCGTGGCGCAACCGTGAAGCCATGCTCAATTCGGATGTGATCTGGACGCACACGGAGCAGGAGCATCTGGCCGTGGCGCTCGTGCTGCTGATGCAGGCAAAGAAGGGCGGGGCGCGTCCTTTGCTGCTCGCGCAAAGCGTCTGGCTGCTCGACCGCTGGCCGGGCTACGGCGGCCTGCGCCGCGCGTTCTACAAGCGCCTGCTCGCGCGCGCCGACCGCCTCACTACGCTGGCCAGCGAAAATGCGGCGCTGTGCAAGCAGTTCTTCGGCCGGGCCGCCACGTCCCTCCTTTACGGCCTGAATACCCGCGATTTTCCACTTTGCCCGCCCTCGCACTGGAAGCCGCATGCGCCCGTGCGCGTGGCCGCCATCGGCAACGATCGCGACCGCGACTGGACCACGCTCGTCGCCGCCTTGCGCGACGATGCGCGCTACGAAGTGCGGATTGCCACGCGTCGCCGCATGCCGGCGTCCGCGCGCGCCGCGAACGTGGAGATCGTGCGCGTGTCCGGCATCCAGCAGCAGCACGCGCTCTATAACTGGGCTGATATCGTCGTCGTGCCGCTGCGCCCCAATACGCACGCTTCGGGCATCACAGTCATGCTGGAAGCCGCCGCGCTCGGCAAGCCGATGATCGTCACCAGGGTAGGCGCGCTCGACGATTACTTCGACGACAAGGCCGCGTTTTATATCGAGCCTTTCAACGCACAGCAGTTGCGCGAGGCCGTCAACGCACTGGTGGACGATCCCGCACGCGCACTCGCCCAGGCGCGCGAAGCCTGCGAGCAACTGAGTACGCGCGATCTCACCACGGAGAACTACGCGCGCCAGCACGTGCAGCTCACCCGCGAAATGTTGCTCGAACGCGATCCGCGCACGCAGTCCGCTACGCGCGCCGCGATGGCGGGCGCTACCGGCCAGATGCCGCGCGGGATGTGATCATGCGTGTGCCGTCCACCTTTCCCGGCGCCATGCCGTCTCCCGCGCCCGCTTCAGCGCCTGCCCCGCAGCGCGCGCCGAAATCAGGCCTGCGCCGCGCGATGGGCCGCGATACGCTGCCGGTCATCGCGCTGTGGACGCTGACGGGCCTCCTGATCCTCGCGCATCAGGGCTCGGTGCTCACGCTGGCCTTTCCGGTACTGGCCATCGGCGTGGGGCTGTGGCTCTATTTCGTGAATCCGGTGCGCTATATCGGCTTCATGTGGTGGCTATGGTTCCTGAGCCCTGAAGTGCGCCGTCTCGCCGATTACGGCAAAGGCGGCTTCACGCCGACCAGTCTGATTCAGGTCGCGCCGCTCGCGGTGACGATGATCAGCGGGCTATCGCTGCTGCGTTATTACCCTGTGCTTGCGCAGCGCCGCGGTCTGCCCTTGCTGCTCGCGCTGCTTGGCATCAGCTATGGCTTCGTCGTGGGCGTGGTCGCAAACGGCCCGGCCGCCGCTGTGTTCGATCTGGCGAACTGGGTTTATCCGCTGCTGATCGGCTTTCACATCATGGTGCTCACGCGCCAGTATGAAGAAACCCGCGACACCATCGTCAATACCTTCATCTACGGCATGTTCGTGATGGGCGCGTATGGGCTGGTGCAGTTCTTCATCATGCCGCCGTGGGACGCGATGTGGATGATCGGCTCCGATATGAATTCGCAGGGCGACCCCGTGCCGCTGGGCGTGCGCGTGTTCAGCACGATGAATTCGTCGGGTCCGTTCGCTTTCGCGATGATGGGCGCAATGGTGCTGGTGATGGCTGCCAAGCATCGCGTACGCTGGATCGCGGCGGCGTTCGGCTTCTTCTCGTTTGCGCTCTCGCTGGTGCGTTCGACCTGGGGCGGCTGGGCGATTGCGATGGTGATCCAGCTGATGAAGTCGAGCAACAAGGTGCGCCTGCGCATCATTGTGAGCGCCTTTGTGCTGGCGGGCGTGTGCGTGCCGCTGCTTACCTTCGGCCCGGTTGCCGACCGCATGCAGCAGCGTCTGAACACGCTCGTGAATCTGAGCGACGACCAGAGTTACGAAGCGCGCAACCAGTTTTACGCCGATTTCGCCAAAACGGCCTTCACCGATGTGACGGGCGAGGGCCTGGGCGCGACCGGCGCATCGACCAAGCTTTCCAGCAGCAACGGCCAGCTCGGTCAGTACGGCAGCTTCGATAGCGGCGTGATGAACATTCCGTTCGTGCTCGGCTGGCCGGGCACGCTGATGTACATGTCGGGCGTGCTGTGGCTGCTCGCGCGCGCGGTCCGCGTGGCGCTGCGCATGCCCGAGGACCGCTATGTATGCGCCTGTCTGAGCCTGATGGTCTCGATTTTCGCGATGCTGGTGTTCACCAATTCGCTGGTGGGCACGGGCGGTCTGCTGCTGTTTTCCAGTGCTTTTTCCATTCTCGGCGCGGGGCATTGGCGCAGGATCACGCGGCGCCAGGCCAGCGGCATTGCGCCAGCCACCCCGCCAGACACTACCCCGCCTACGGAGGTCTCCGATTGAGAGTCGCAATCGTCACGCATGTGGTGCGCCATAACGACGGCCAGGGGCGCGTCAACCATGAAATCGCGCGCGCGGCGCTCGACGAAGGTTTTGAAGTCACGCTGGTGGCTTCGCACGTCGCGCCCGAACTGCTCGCGCATCCGAAGGTGAAATGGGTGCGCGTGCAGCCATCGAAGCTCTGGCCCACCAACCTGCTGCGTCAGCAGGTGTTCGCGCTCAAGAGCGCGTTGTGGCTCAAGAGCCATCGCAGCGAATACGACGTGCTGCATGTCAACGGTTTCATCACCTGGGCGCACGCCGACGTCAACAGCGCGCACTTCGTGCATGGCGGCTGGGCGCGCAGCAAGTATTACCCGTTCGGTCTCACGCGTGGGCTGTGGTCGGCGTATCAGTTCGTCTATACGCGGGCGAACGCGGTGCTGGAGCGCTGGGCCTACCGGCGCTCGCGCGTGATCGCGGCGGTGTCGCGCAAGGTCGCGGACGAAATCATCGTTTCGGGCGGTAACCCGATCGAACGCGTGGACGTGATCTATAACGGCGTGGATACGCGCGGCTTCTCCGGCGCAACGCCCGATCGCGCGAAGTTCAACTTACCTGCCGATCAATTCCTGCTGCTGTTCGTGGGCGATCTGCGCACGCCGCGCAAGAACCTCGGCACCGTGCTGCATGCGCTCAAGCAATTGCCCGAGCACGTGCATCTGGCGGTGGCGGGCTATCTGCCGGGCAGCCCGTATCCAGAGATGGCGCGCGAACTGGGCGTTGCTTCTCGCGTGCATTTTCTCGGTCTCGTGCGCGAAATGCCGGTTCTGATGAGTAGCGTCGACAGTTATGTATTTCCTTCGCGCTACGAAGCAATGAGCCTTTCGCTGCTGGAAGCGATGGCGGCGGGCTTGCCGGTGGTCACGGCGCGCACGGCGGGCGGCGCGGAAATCATCACGCCCGATTGCGGCATCGTGCTGGAAGATCCGGACGACGCCACGGCGCTCGCGGGCGCGATCAAACAACTTGCCGACGATGCGCCGCGCCGCGCCGCGATGGGCGAAGCCGCGGCGGAACTGGCCTGCAGTTTCGGCTGGGCCCGCATGGCCGCGCAATACATCGCGCTATACCGCGAGTTGGCGGGCGAAGCGGGCGCGACGGCGCGCAGCGACGCGCCCACGCTCGCGCCGCTTTCGAGCGGCCAGGCTCTGCCGCGAGCAGAGACCACCTGATACTTCTGTCGCCCGCAGGGGTGCATAACAAGTTGCATAAAAAGGAATCGCGATGACGAAACATTCCATCCATTCGCTACAGATCGGCATGCACTGGTTCCCCGAGCGCGCCGGCGGTCTCGATCGCATGTATTACTCGCTGGTGGGCGCGTTGCCCGGTGCGGGCGTGCATGTACGTGGCGTCGTGGCCGGGTCTCCCAAGGTGGCGCAGGACAGCGGCGGCGCGATCCAGGGTTTCGGGTCGGCGGCGCGGGCGCTGCCGTTCCGGCTGATGGACGCGCGCCGCGCCTTGCGCAGCGAAGTCCGCCGCCATCGCCCCGATGTGATTTCCTCGCACTTCGCGCTCTATACCTTTCCTGGCCTCGACGTCACGCGCGGCATTCCACAGGTCTCGCACTTCCAGGGACCGTGGGCCGACGAAAGCTTCGTTGAAGGCGCCGCCACGCTGAGCCAGCGCATCAAGCACTCGCTGGAACAATCGGTGTACGAACGATCGTCGCGACTGATCGTGCTGTCCAGGGCATTCGGCGATATTCTGACCAAGCGCTATGCGATCTCGCCCGAGCGCGTACGTATCGTGCCGGGCTGCGTGGATACAGCGCATTTCGATCCGGCCTGCTCGCAAGGCGAGGCGCGTCTGCGCCTGCAATTGCCGCAGAATCGCCCGATCGTGCTGGCCGTGCGTCGCCTCGTGCGCCGCATGGGCCTGGAAGATCTGATCGACGCGGTGAAGCAGGTCAAGCAGCGTCACCCCGATATCCTGCTGCTGATCGCGGGCCGAGGCCGTCTGGAGGCGGAATTGCAGCAGCGTATCGAGGCTGCCGATCTCACCGATAACGTCAAGCTGCTGGGCTTCGTGCCCGACGCGCATCTGCCTTCGCTCTATCGCGCCGCGACGCTGAGCGTCGTGCCGACGGTGGCGCTCGAAGGCTTTGGCCTCATCACGGTGGAGTCGCTTTCCGCGGGCACGCCGGTGCTGGTCACGCCCGTGGGGGGCCTGCCTGAAGCGGTGGCCGGGTTGTCGCCGGATCTGGTGTTGCCGGAGACGGGCGCGGCGGCGATTGCCGAAGGCATCGACGCGGCGCTGTCGGGCCGTATCAAGCTGCCCGACGAAGATGCGTGCAAGGCGTATGCGCGCGAGCATTTCGATAACGCAGTGATCGCGCGGCGCGTGGCCGATGTTTACGCTGAAGCGATTGCAGCGCATTAAGGTCAAATCGCCGGCTGAAATGAAATCGCCGCCCAAAGGGGCGGCGATTGATTAAACAAGCAAACGAAACAAGCAAATTAAACAAGCAAGCGGGATTCAAAGAGGATGCAGCCGTTTGCGCGCTTCTTCATACATCCAGCGCAGCGTTGCTTCAATCGGCGTGCGTTCGCTTTCGCCCACCAGCGAGCGCAGCTTCGCATCTGAACCCACGAGATGGCGTACCTCATTGGCCCGCACGAAACGCGGATCGACCTTCACTTCGATTGCATAGCCCGCGATGCGCGAAAGCGTCGTCAGCAATTCGCCCAGCGTCCAACCCGTGCCTGAACAGACGTTCACCGTTTTGCCGCGCGGCGCGACTTCAATGAGCTTTGCGTAAGCGTCGACCACATCGCGCACATCGGAGAAGTCGCGGCTCACGTCGGTATTGCCGAGCGAAATCGTGCGATCGCCGCGTGCGTAATGCTCGACGATCTTGGGCAGCAGGAAATCGGTGCTCTGGCCCACGCCCGTGTAATTGAACGGGCGCGCGATCACCAGCGGCAACTGGGCATTCCAGCGCTTCGCAACATATTCCATCGCCAGCTTGCTCACTGCGTAATCGTTGGCGGGCTGTGGCGCAACCGTTTCGTCGATCACGCCAGGCGTGACGTTGCCATAGACGTTCGCGCTGCTGGCGAGCAGCACCGCGCGCGGCACATGGCGCTGATCCGCGAGCGTATCCAGCAGATTGCGCGTGCCGACCACGTTGACGACATAAGTGCGGGCAACGTCGCCATCGGCAACATTGGCGACTGCCGCGAGATGCACCACCACGTCGGGCCGCGCCGTTTCAACCGCCAGTGCAAGCGCCTGGCGGTCGAGCAGTTCGGCGGCGAGCGGCGTGGCGCTGCCCGGCAGTTCGCCGATATTGCCGGCTTCGCCCGCGCGCACGGTGCCCCAGACCTGGTAGCCGCGCGCCGCGAGGCGGGCCGCCATATAGCGCCCCGTGAAGCCATTCACGCCGGTGATGAGCGCGCGCGGCGCCGAGGCCGCGCTGGAAGAGTCAGAACGTGTCATGTCGTTCGTTGCGTGCGAGGTCTGCCGTGACCATCATCTGGCAGAGCTGTTCAAGCGAGGTTTGCGGTTCCCAGCCGAGCTTGCTGCGCGCCTTGTCGGCATTGCCGATCAGCAGTTCGACTTCGGCGGGGCGGTAAAAACGCGGGCTCACGCGCACCAGCGTGCGGCCCGTCGAGATATCCACGCCCGTTTCGCGTTCGGCGCGGCCCGACCATTCGAGCTGGTAACCGGCGGCGGCGAAGGCCATCGTCACGAAATCGCGCACGGTTTCGGTACGGCCCGTCGCGAGGACATAAGTATCCGGATCGTTGGCCTGCAACATGCGCCACATGCCTTCGACGTATTCCGAAGCGTAACCCCAGTCGCGCTTGGCGTCCAGGTTGCCGAGTTCCAGCACGCTCTGCTTGCCGAGCTTGATCTTGGCGACCGCGTCGGTGATCTTGCGCGTGACGAATTCACGGCCACGCAGCGGCGATTCGTGATTGAACAGAATGCCGCTGGTCGCGAAGATATCGTAGGACTCGCGGTAATTGACGGTCGACCAGTGCGCGAACAGCTTGGCGATGCCATACGGGCTGCGCGGATAGAAGGGCGTGTCCTCGCGTTGCGGCACGGCCTGCACCTTGCCGAACATTTCCGAAGTGGAGGCCTGATAGAAGCGCGTACGCGGATTGATCACACGGATCGCTTCGAGCAGATTGAGCGCACCGATGCCAGTGACTTCCGCTGTGGTGACGGGCTGATCGAACGAAACGCCCACGAAGCTTTGCGCGGCGAGATTATAGATTTCGCCGGCCTGTGCGCGTTCGAGCAGGCGAATCGTCGAGCCCGCATCGGTGAGATCGTGTTCGACGAGTTCGAGCGACGGATGATCGGTGACGCCCAGTTCGTTCATGCGCCAGAAGTTGACCGAGCTGGTGCGGCGATAGGTGCCGATCACCTGGTAGCCCTTGTCGAGCAGCAGTTTGGTCAGATACGCGCCGTCCTGGCCGGATACGCCGGTGATGATCGCTTTGCGTCGTTCGTTCATGGTTGTGCCTTTGAAGGTGCGAACATTGAGGTGGAATCGGTCTTTCAGGACTGCGAGCTGGCGGCGTTCACGCTGCTGCGTACCGGGGAAACCGCGACGGCATCGCGACGGGCGGGGCCGCGCGTGAGACGTTTTTCGAACAGGAACCAGCTCGCGCTTGCATAGACGAGCGTGATGGCAAGCGCGATGGCGGCGCTCACCGCGCGGCTGTAGTGCAGAGGCCACACCGCATAGAGAATCGTGAGGTGAATCAGGTAGATCGTGTAGCTGATGGTGCCGATATAAACGAGCACCGGATTGCTGAGCACGCGTTTGACGATGCCCTTCGATTGCAGCGCGAATACGACCGCCGAGGTGCACAGCACGAGCGACACGCTATAGAGCAGCGCATTCGACAGCGGCGTATTCATGCCCCGAAAACGCGGATAGTGCAGATGCAGCCAGGCCAGCACGGCAAGCGCCGCGAAAAACAGCACCGCCGCCGGCAGCTTGAAGGGTTCGAGCGCATTGCGCTCGCGCCGCACCAGCACCGCGAGCAGCGCGCCTGCTGCAAGCAGGTCCATACGGAACGGCGTGAGGTAATAAATCGGCCAGTAGGTGGCGAACCACGGGGTGGCGATGGCGCGCAGCACGGGCACGATAAAGATCAGGGAGGCGGCTGCCACGGCCAGCCAACGTTGCGGCAGCCACAGCACCACGAACGGCCAGAAGATATAGAACTGCTCTTCAACCGCGAGCGACCAGAGAATGTTGAGACTGTCATGACCGCTCTGGCCTAGCGCATCACCGATATTGGTGGCGAAAAACGCATACCAGGGCCAGTAATGCGCCCAGCCCAGGCCGAACAGCAGCGATGAAACGATCATCAGCAGGATGTACGGCGGCAGGATGCGGCGCACGCGGCGCGCATAGAAGTAGCTGAAATACGACTGCCCGCGCGCTTTGCGCTCCATCAGGATGCCGGTGATCAGAAAGCCGCTCAGCACGAAAAACAGATCGACGCCCATCCAGAGCGGCGCGCGCAACGCGTGCTGCGCGAATACGGCGAGCACGGCAATGGCCCGCATGCCGTCGAGCTGGACGATGCGGTCGGCGTGTTGCGTATCTTGTGACGGTGGGCTGGCGAGGCTGTTAACGGTCATCGGTTATCCGGTGGTTTGCATGCATGCGCAGTCCGATTGATTCTAGAAAGAATTTAATAGGCAAAAACGCGGTCAAAAAATCGAAATATATCAATGTGCCATTTTGAAAATCGAATGGATTTTCATTCGGTAAATTCGGCGAATAACTGAATCGGGACGGCAAATATTTCCGCTTTTCGAGGCCTGTCAACCGGCGCTTTCGCTTGCGGAGCGGGCGGTTTCTGCGTTGCGTCATTTATTTCGCATTTACGTCGTAAGTCGTTCAAAAGACATCAAAAATCATTGAATTTTTTTGAATTATTTTCGGATTTTGTGGGGCCATTTTTCATCGTGAATGTGCGGCATGATCCAGCCAGATTGCCGTCACCACGGAGGAATTGCCTTGCCGTTTCCGATTCCCGAGCGCCGTATGCGCAGGGCGCTGGCGTTCGCCGCGCTGGGTGCGTTCGCCTGTACCTCGTCGGTACAGACGATTGCCGCGCCGCAACTCAATGTGACCTCCTCGTGGATCGGTAACACCTATGGTTACGGGCAGGGGACGTGGATGCAGATCAACGTCACCGCGATCGCCGTTACGCCGGAAGGCAAGGTGTATACGGACGCGCCGTGGGACGAGAGCGGCGGCGAAATCAGTGCGTATCAGGACGGCAAGGCATTGGGCTTTGCCGGCGGTACACATGGCTGGGGCGGCCAGGGCGGCAACGCCGTAGCGGTGAATCACCGCTATCTATATGGAGCGGTGGGCGTGGGCAACGAGAAGGGCCACCTGGTGGGCGGCGGCATCTGGCCGGATAAGGGCCGCCAGTGGTTCGGCATCACGCGCAGGCCTCTTGATGAGCCCAGACGCGCCGCGGCCTTTCAGGCCTCTCCACAGCCGCTCAATCCGCATGCGCAGCTTGCGGGCGCATTCCTCAAGATCGCCGATGTGCCGACCGGCACGCAATCGGGTATCGGCGGTCTCGCTGCAAGCGATTCACTGCTCTATGTGAGCAATACGGCGATGAACCGCATCGAGGTCTACGACGCAAACTCGATGCAACGCAAGTCGCAATTCGACGTGCACGAGCCGGGCCGCGTGGCGATTGCCGGTGATGGCACGCTCTGGGTACTCACGGGCACCGCGAGCGATCACGCACCGCAGGTTGCGCATTATTCCGCCGATGGCAAGCCGCTGGCCGAAAGCTTCGATTTGCCGGCCGATTCGGTCGCCGTCGATCTCGCGGTCGATCCCTCCCAACGCATTCTGGTGGCGGATAACGGTCCGCGCCAGCAGATCCTGATTTATTCGCGCAGCGGCAAGGGCTACACGCAGAGCGGCACGCTGGGCGAGCGCGGCGGCATTTTCTCGGGCGTGGCGGGACGTCCCGGTCCTGGGCGCTTCAACGGCCTGACCGGCGTGGGCACGGACGCGAAGGGCAATATCTACGTGTCGACCAACGGCATCGGGCCGCGCCACGACACCATCGGTGCGGGCCTGGGCGCTACGCTCGAAAGCTATACGCCTGCGGGCAAGCGCCTGTGGAACCTCGAAGGGCTGCTGTTCGTGGATGGTGCGTGGATGGACCCGGCGCGGCCCAATAGCGTTTATACGGGCAACAAGCGCTTCGAACTCGATCTTTCTAAGCCGCCGGGCCAGGACTGGAAATATGCAGGATTCCTTTCGAATAGATTCAGATACCCGGACGATCCCGTTTTCCTCACGGACCAATGGCCCGGCCTGCCGACCGCGCGCTCCTTGAACGGTCACACCTTCCTGTACCTGACGGACATGTACGCGGACCACCTCAAGATCTATCGCTTCGATGCGCAGCGTGACGGCGAAGTGGCGATCCCCTCGGGCTTTCTCGCGGGGCGCGAGCGTCCGGTTCTTCATGTGCCGAACGCGCCGCCGGGCGGCGACTGGATCTGGCGCGACAGCAACGGCAATGGCGCTTTCGACAGCGACGAATTCACGCGCAATCCTGGCCGCGAAAAGCTGGGCGGCGGTTGGGGCTGGTGGGTCGATACGCGCGGCGATATCTGGCGTGCGCGCGACGAAAAGGGCATCTGGCGCTGGCGCTTTGGCGGTCTCGACGCCAGGGGCAACCCGATCTACAGCTACGACAAGCTGGACAAGTACGACATTCCCGCGCCGTTCACGGAAGTCCACCGCGCGATCTACGAGCCGGAAACCGACACGCTCTACGTGACGGGCTATACCGCCGATGCGCCGCACGACCCCGGCTTCTGGAAAGAGGCGGGCCGCGTGCTGGTGCGTTACGACAAATGGTCGAGCGGCCATCCGGAGCAGCGCTACATGCTGCGCCTGCCGTGGGACCCGAAGGCGAAGCCGCCGGTCACGCCCGCAGGGCTGACCGTGGAAGGCCGCTACATCTTCGTGGTGGAGCCCGCAGGCGGCGTCCACGTCTATGAAAAGGATTCCGCGAAGGAGATCGGCACCTTCGGTCCCGGCGCGGAAGTGGGCAATACCTCGGGCTGGGTGGACGTGCCGTTCGGCATTACGGCGCATCGCCAGCCCAACGGCGAATACCTGGTTTTCGTCGAGGAAGACGCACGCGGCAAGGTGCTCATGTACCGCTGGAAGCCGGCCTGACGCTGCTTTAGCCCGCAACCGCACGCTACAGGAAACCGCATGGATAAAGGCTTATTACGCAACGTCGCGATCAATCTGGTCGGCCTGGTGCTGCCGACCTTCGTGTCGCTGGTCACCGTGCCGACCTACATCAAGATGCTCGGCGTCGAACGCTATGGCGTGATCGCACTCGTCTGGACGCTGATCGGCTATTTCAGCGTGCTCGACCTGGGCATGAGCATGGCCGCGCAGAACCATATTTCGAAGGCCTACGCATCGAAAGACAGCGAGGCCTGCGAGCGCGTGTTCTGGAGCGCGTTCTGGCTCAACTTCACGACCGGGGCGATTGGCGGTTTGCTGATCTATACGGGAGGCGCGCTGTATACGGCGTATTTCACGCACGTCACGCCCGAATTGCGTCATGAGGTGTATCTCGCGCTGCCCTGGCTCGCGATTGCGATTCCCATCGCCAATGTGTCGTGGGTGTTCGCGGGGGCGATCAACGGCGCGGAGCGCTTTGGCATCTACAACACCAACCAGACGCTCGGCACGTTTCTGTTCCAGTTGCTGCCGCTGGGCGCTGCATGGGCGATTGCACCGAATCTGCAGACCGTGCTGGCCGCCGCCGTGCTCGCGCGCCTTTTCGCAGGTCTGCTGCTGGGGCGGTCGGCGTTGCGCGTGCTCGGCATTCGCCAGATTCGCGGGCCACGTTTCGATACGTCTAAAGCGCTGTTCAATTTTGGCGGCTGGATGCTGATCGCCAGCATCACGACGATGGTGGCCGATTCACTCGACCGCATGATGCTGGGCGCGGGCCTCGGCGCGCGTTTCGTGACCTATTACACAGTGCCGCAGAACCTCGTCACGCGACTGAACATGGTGCCTAACGCGCTGGTGCGCACGCTGTTCCCGCGTCTTTCGGCATTGCGCCGCGAACATGCGGACGAGATCGCGGCGCAGTCGTTGCAATTTCTCAATGCCGTGTTCACGCCGGTGGCAATCGGCGCGATCGTCGTGCTGGAGCCTTTCCTGAAGGTGTGGGTGGGCCAGGAGATCGCCGGGCACGGGGCGCCCGTCGGGCGCTTCCTCATCGTTGCCGTATGGCTGATCGGGCAGGCCGGCGTCACGCGCATTCTGATCCAGTCGCAGAACAATCCCGCCGCCGCTGCGCGCGTGGGCCTGATCGAACTGCCGCTGTTCGCCGGCTTGCTGTGGCTGGGCATCGATCGCTTTGGCCTGCCGGGCGCAGCTGCCGCGGTGCTGTTGCGTTCGCTGTTCGACTACGTGGTGCTGCTGTGGCTGTCACGCATTCAGAGCCGCGCGATCGTCGTCGATATGTTTGCACACCTGAGTTTTCTGGCTGCCGCGCTGGCGATTGCGTGGTGGCTGCCGGACGCGTGGTATGCGATCGGCGCGGGCGTCGTGCTGGCCCTCGCCAACTGCGTCTGGTCGGTGGCCACCACGCCAGTCCTGCGTGGTTATGTCCGTTCCCTCCTGTTTCGACTACATTCACGGAAAAGCGCATGAGTCACGAATTGATCGACGAAGCGGCGTCGTCCGAACGCGCCGCCGTGCCGCTGCAACGGCGCGAAAATACGTTCACCGCGCGCGGTGGATTGCGCGCCGTGAACACCACGGCTGGCAAAGGCGCACCCGAGGTCGAGCGCGAAGCGCGACGCCAGCCGCGCGTGGCCATTGTGCACGACTGGCTCGTCACCTATGCGGGCGCCGAGCGGGTGCTGGAGCAGATCATCGATTGCTTTCCGGACGCGGACCTCTTCTCCGTGGTCGATTTCGTCGACGACAAGGAGCGCAAGTTCCTGCGCGGCAAGCGCGCCATCACCTCGTTCATTCAGCGGCTGCCGAAGGCGCGTACGCGTTATCGCGCGTATCTGCCGTTCATGCCGCTGGCCATCGAGCAGCTCGACGTCTCGGGCTACGACGTGGTTATTTCCAGCTCGCATGCCGTGGCCAAGGGCGTGCTCACCGGGCCGGACCAATATCACATCAGCTATGTGCATTCGCCGATCCGTTACGCGTGGGATCTCCAGCATCAGTATCTGCAGGAGTCGCATCTCACGCGCGGACCGAAATCGATGCTCGCGCGGCTGATTCTTCACTACATCCGCAACTGGGATGTGCGCACCGCGAATTCGGTCGATCAGTTCGTGGCGAATTCCGAATTCATCGCGCGACGCATCCATAAGGTGTATCAGCGCGACGCGGAAGTGGTGTATCCGCCGGTCGACGTCGATTCGTTCGAACTCGAAACGCGCAAGGAAGATTTTTATCTCACCGCTTCGCGACTGGTGCCATACAAGAAGATCGATCTGATTGTCGAGGCGTTTTCGCGCATGCCGGACAAGCGCCTGGTGGTGATCGGCGATGGCCCGGATATGCAGAAGGTGCGCGCGAAGGCTGGCCCGAACGTCGAGGTGATGGGTTATCAGCCATTTTCGGTGCTGCATGATCGCATGCGCCGCGCGAAAGCGTTTGTGTTCGCGGCGGAGGAGGACTTCGGCATTTCGGTGGTGGAAGCCCAGGCGTGCGGTACGCCCGTGATTGCCTACGGCAAGGGCGGGGCGCTCGAAACCGTGCGCGATACCGGCTCGCGTCCCACCGGCCTGTTCTTCGAGGAGCAGCGCGCGGAGGCGATCATTGCTGCGGTGGAAACCTTCGAGCGCGATCCCAGCCGTTTTCGCGCCGAGGATTGCCGCGAGAATGCCGAGCGCTTTTCTTCGGCGCATTTCCGCGAGCAATTCTTTGCGCGCGTTGCGCGCGCGGTTCCGGCCATTGCCGCGGCCGGTCCGGCGTATCGCGATCCTCAGCGCATGCAGGAAGCGATCGAAGCCGCCGCGCTGCAAAGCGCGCCGCGTGTGCTGGCGATCGACCAGAGCGGCGTGCTGGGCGGCGCGGAATTATCGCTGCTTGAAGTGGTGAAGGGTTTGCGCGCGCGCATCGAAGTGCTGTTGTTCAACGATGGGCCGTTTCGCGAAGCACTCGACGCTGCGGGCGCACGCGTGGACGTGATCGATTCGGGAGCGCTGCGCAATGTGCGTCGTGACGCCGGTGCGGTGCCGAAGTTCGGCGTGCTCGCGGGCGTGGCCGCACTGGTGCGCGAGACGCGTCGCCGTGCACGCAAGGCGGACGTGCTCTACGCCAACACGCAGCGTGCGATGGTGATCGGTGTGCTCGCCGGAAAACTCGCGCGTAAGCCGGTGGTCTGGCATCTGCGCGATATCGTCAGCGACGAGCATTTCGGGCGGGTGCAGCGCGCGATCATCAAGGGGTGCGCAAAGCTGGGTCTCGCGCACGTGATTGCCAATTCGCACGCTTCGGCACAGGTCTTCGCCGATCTGACCAAGTTCGATTCCGATAAGATCGACGTGGTGCACAACGGCGTGGACGAATCGCCGTTCCGTGCGCTCGCACGCGTGCCCAGGGATCAGCTGCGTGCGCAGATCGGTCTGCCGCAACGTGCCTTTCTGGTGGGCGCATTCAGCCGCCTCGCGCGCTGGAAGGGCCAGCATGTGCTGCTCGAAGCGCTACTGCACGAGCCGCGCGCGCATGCGGTGCTCGTGGGCGCGCCGCTGTTCGGCGAGGACGAATATGCGCAGGAACTGCGCGATTTCGTGGTCAAGCACGAACTGCAGGAGCGCGTGCATTTCCTTGGATTCCGTCACGACATCGCTGCCTGTATGCGCGCGATGGACGTGGTCGCGCACACCTCGATCACGCCCGAGCCGTTTGGCCGCGTGGTGGTGGAGGGGATGCTGGCGCAGCGCCCGGTGGTGGCTTCGCGCGATGGCGGTGTGAGGGAGATCATCGAACACGGCAAGACCGGGCTGATGTGCACGCCGGGTGACGCTGTGGCGCTGGCCGGGACGATTGCGGCGCTCCATGACGACGAAGCCTTGCGTGAGCGGCTGGCGCGTAACGGTCTGGCGGTTGCGCGTGAACGCTTCGGCAAGGAGCAGTACGTGGAAGCCGTGGGGCGTGTGCTGGACGGGGTAGTGATGCGCGCTCGCTGAGGGTGCGCGAGGCGGCAATCAGATAGCGGCGGGTAGAAGCACGGTAAATAGCGGCGCAAAAGAGGAAGCAGGCGTAAAAAAGCGGGGCCGCCAGATGGGCGGCCCCGCTTGCTTTCAGCGACTGAATCGTTAAGCCGCGCGCTTGCGCAAGCGGGACGCAAGATTGAGCGCGGGGCGCTCGAACAGGCGATAGAAGACCCATGCGACCGGCAACACTGCAAGCGTGAAGCCAAACGAAACCCAGATCGACGTTTGCAGTTCCGAGCGGAACAGCCAGGAGCCGAGCAGTACGAAAAGCGGCAGATGGATCAGATAGAGCGAATAGCTGAATTCGCCGAGCTTCGAAAATACCGGCATCAGCACACCTCCCGATGCGAGCGGACGCGACAGCGCCTTGACGAGATAACAGGCAAACGCGCCGGCCCAGAGCTGGAACGCGCCGTACTGGCCGAAATGGAACGCGACGCAACCGGCCACGGCGAGTGCCGCAGCGGCAACATAGGCGAAGCGAAAGCCTTCGTAGCCACGCAGACGCGCTTCCACGATCCAGGCGCCGAGCATCCACGAGAACCAGTACGAGGTAAACAGCACGATGTCGTGCGGCGCGAGCGTCAATGCCGAAACCACGTTGATCACGGCAACGCCCGCGAGTACCGCATTGAGGCCAACGCGGCGGCGCACGGCAAACAGCAGCGGGTAGAGCAGATAGAACTGCACTTCGAGCGACAGCGTCCAGAGCGCGCCATTGGAGCCGTAAGTCTTTCCGGCCACGCCTTGCAGCGAGAACAGATTGACGAGGAACGCCTGCGGTCCGATATCGAGAATCTTGTGGCTCACCGGCGTCATCGTCAGGCTGATCGAATCGGCCACGAAGGTCAGCGCGAGCGCCGCGAGCAGCACCGGGTAGATCCGCACGAGGCGGCGCAGCCAGAATTGCCCGGCGTCGAGCCGGTAGTCAGGATTGGCGAGCAGACGCGACGCCCCGCTGCGATGAATGCAGTAGCCGCTGATGACGAAAAAAATCGGCACGCCCGCCGATCCCCACGCAATCGGGAAGGTGAGCCACGCGGCGATCGTGCCGGGACTGTCCAGACTCGCGTGCATTTGATGAAAGGCGCCCATGCCGATCCAGGTGACCTGGCGGCAATGGAAATACGCTACCAGCAGGGCGGCAAAGCCGCGCAGCGCATCGATCAGATGGTCGCCCGCGATGGCTGCGGGCCGTGCAGCGGCGGCAGGCATGACAGATGCAGGCGGCAGGATGGTTTCGAGTGCGGGATCGCTCATCTTGACAGGTCGCGTGAAGTAGGCCGGGATGGCGTTCGTGGCTCTGAGGGGAGGCTAGTTCACGATCATAGGGATCTCGCGCGAGGAAATTATGCAAAAGTTTTTCAAAAAGTATTCATAGCGCTTATTGGCTGAAACAGCAGCGTTAAGAAAAAATTGGCTGATCGAGTCGAAATAGGGAAATAAAACCTTGTAACGCAAAAGCGATTTATTTGTTCAATTTGAACTGCTAGTTTTTAGGGGATCGCCTATGGTCGATGGAGATTTCGATGAACCTGCATTTGCTGGCCGGCATAGCCGTGCTATTGATACTCGTCGCGGTGTCGGCGTATCGCGAGGCGCTGCGCAACGAGCCGATCCGGCGTTCGCGCACGCAGGCGGGCCGCTTGCCGCCCGTCGATGAAGTCGAGTAGACTGCGCGGGCATGACATTGTCATTGCGTCGCTATTCGAATCGATGGGCTAATTTCTTCATTAGCCTATCGATAACCGGATCAGGAAATTCATGCCGGTTATCCGGCGCGCATGGCAATAATTTCCGCCGTTCTGCCTGCTCTGCGCCATCGGCTTCACATTCTGGTTTTTTCATTTCTTTATTGCTGAAATGGAAATGCGGTAAAACAAGGCAGTACGAAGCGCAACGATGCCGACGCATTCAATATAAAAACTGCCCAACAGAACCCTCGGGGACGCCGGCTTGCCTTGCTGCGAGACCGTTACTCAAACGATCGAACTGGGAATGGACATCATGCTAAAAGTAACCAAAGCGGTATTTCCTGTAGCTGGACTTGGCACGCGCTTTCTGCCCGCCACCAAGGCCAGCCCCAAGGAAATGCTGCCGATCGTCGATAAGCCGCTGATTCAGTACGCGGTGGAAGAAGCGATCGCCGCCGGCATCACCGAAATGATTTTCGTGACCGGCCGCAGCAAACGCGCTATCGAAGATCATTTCGACAAGTCGTACGAGATCGAAGCGGAACTCGAAGCGCGCAACAAACAAAAGCTGCTCGACGTCGTGCGCAGCATCAAGCCGTCTAACGTGGACTGCTTCTACGTGCGTCAGGCTGAAGCGCTCGGTCTGGGCCACGCGGTGCTGTGCGCGGAAAAACTCGTACAGGGCAGCCCGTTCGCCGTGATTCTCGCCGACGACCTGCTGTATAGCCCGAAGCCCGTGATGCGCCAACTGGTGGATACCTTCAACCACTATCACAGTTCGGTGGTGGGCGTGGAATCCATCGCGCGTGAAAACAGCGCCTCATACGGCATCGTGGACGGCCGCGAGTGGGAGGAGGATGTGTTCAAGCTTTCCGGCATCGTCGAAAAGCCCGCGCCGGAAGTCGCGCCTTCGAATCTGGGCGTGGTAGGGCGCTATGTGCTGATGCCGACCATCTTCGACCACTTGCGCGCACTGAAGCCGGGCGCAGGCGGCGAACTGCAACTGACCGATGCACTGCAATCGTTGCTCACGGACGAGCAGGTGCTGGCCTATCGCTATATGGGCACGCGTTTCGATTGCGGCAGCAAGATCGGCTATCTGAAGGCCACGGTGGAATTCGCGCTGCGTCACCCGGAGGTGAAGGACGAATTCGAAGCTTATTTGCAGAATCATCTGCCGCAGGCGCTGGCCGCAGCGGCCTAAGGCTTAGGTGACCTGGCAGGTCTGACTATGGAAAAGCGGCGCGCGCTGCAACAGCACGCACCGCACTCCCATTACGCGTGCGTTTGCCAGAACGCGCGCTGCACGCGCATCACGTCGTCCTCCACATCGGCTACGGGGCCGATCAGATCGACACGCTTCTGGCAGTGATCGAATACATAACGCGACGACACACTCATCGTGGGATTTTCCGCGTGATTGCCTGTCGCTTCCAGCAGCCTTTGCTCCGTCATGCCGAACACCACGCGGCCGATATTGGCCCAGTAGGCCGTGCCAGCACACATGCAGCACGGTTCCACCGAGGTATAAAGCGTGCAGTCCCACAGATAATCCGCGCTGAAATTCATCGCGGCGATACGCGCCAGCACGGATTCCGCGTGATTGATGGTATCCACGTTGCCTTGCTCGATCAACACGGTTTCGTGATCGGGGCCGACCAGGATCGCCCCGAACGGATGGTGGCCGAACGACGCGGCGCGCTCGCCCACGGCCGCCGCGCGGCGCAGGTGACGCACGATCTGCTCGTGCGTGGGTGCGCTACGCGGTGCGGCCTGCATGTTGCTGCTCATTGGGTGTCTCCTGCATGTTTCGTTTAGCGCCGGTTTTAGGGCTTATTTCGGCACCGTGCCGTCCACGCCCTCGACGAACCAGTTAAGGCGCAGCAGATCCGCATCGCTGAGCGATTTGCCCGCCGCCACCCGGATCGCGCCGCCCTGATCCTTGATCGGGCCCGCGAACGGATCGAACTTGCCGGCGATGATATCGTCGCGCTTCGCCGCCAGCGCCTTTTGCGCGGTGGGCGAAACGGCGCCGGTATTGATATCGGCGAGATCGATGGCCTTTTCCTTGAGGCCCCACCAGACCGGCGCATTGGTCCACGTGCCCGCCATCACCTGCTGGACCAGATGCGAGTAATAGACGCCCCAGTTGCTCACGCACGCGCCCAGTTGCGCATTGGGACCGAACTTCTTCATGTCCGAATCCCAGCCGAAGGCGTGGACTTTTTTCTGCTCGGCGGTCTGCATCGTGGCGGTGGAATCGGTGTTCTGGATCAGCACATCCGCGCCCTGGCCGATCAGCGTTTCGGCGGCCTGTTTTTCGCGGCCCGGATCGAACCAGCTATTGATCCACAAGACCTTCACTTTGGCGTTGGGATTCACCGAACGCGCGCCCATCGTAAACGCGTCGATATTGCGCACGACCTCGGGCACCGGCACGGAGCCGACAAAGCCCAACGTATTGGTTTTGGTCGTGTATCCCGCCACGAGGCCCGCAAGATAGGCGCTCTGATAGGTGCGCACGTCATAGGTGGCGAAGTTCGGCGCTTTCTTGTAGCCGGTTGCGTGCATGAAAACCGCATCCGGATAATCCTTGGCGACCTTTAATTCGAAGTCCTGAAAGCCAAAACTCGAACCGACGATGATCTTGTTGCCTTTCGCGGCCAGGTCGCGGAACACGCGTTCGGAATCGGCGGACTCGGGCACGTTTTCAACGCGCGTGACCTTGATCTTGTCGCCGTACTGCGCTTCGACCGCTTTCACGCCCTGTTCGTGCGCGTAGGTCCAGCCGGCGTCGCCGGGATTGCCCAGGTAGACAAAGGCGACGCCCACGGGCGGGGTGGCGGCGTGGCCGATTCCGCTCGTGAGGGCGGCGAACAAGGCGGTGAGGACGGTGGCGCAGGCGCGCCGGACGCGCGTCTTGGGTGCTTTCATGGGTTCTCCGGAAGGGGCAAACTGCGTGCGATGGGAGCCATCTTCACGAACCAAATATTGGGGAAATATTTGTTGCCGTTATCGTCTGTATAACAAAAAGCATATGAAAGGCGAGCGCGACAGATTTCCGAAGCCATAGTGAGTCGAGCGGGCGGGCACGCGGGTTGCGCGCCGCAGACCGGTTTGCGTGTATCGCACTGCCAGCAGGCCAGCCTGGGGCGATGCGCGATGAATTGTGCCAGGCGTCGCCAGGACACGCACGACCCGCGCGGCGCGTGGAACCTGCACAATCCGGCTCGTGCCTCGCTCGCGAGGGGGCGCGCCTATCGAAAAGAAGCGCAAAGAAGCGCAAAGGAGAAGCGGCCATGACCAGGCATCCCGTGGCAGGCAGTGACCATCCCGTGCCGGCCGGCGCACAATGCATCGGCGCGTGCGACCCCACCGAACATTTCGACGTCGTGCTGATCCTGCGCCGCCAGGACGAAGCGGGTTTCCGTGCGCTGGTGGACGGCATCACGGCGGGCGCCAAGGGCGCCCAGCCGGTTTCGCGTGCCGACTACGAGCAGTGCTTCGGCGCTTCGGCCGCCGATGTGAAGCGCGCCGGGGATTTCGCCAGGGCGCACGGCCTCACGGTCGTGAAGGCCGATGCGGGCGCGCGGCGCGTCGTGCTGTCGGGCGCGGTGCAGCAGTACAACGACGCGTTCGGCGTCGATCTGCAGCGCTTCGAGCATCAAAGCGGCAAGCTCAAGCAGCACTATCGGCAACCCGTTGGCCCCGTGCATCTGCCCGACGATATGCACGACATCGTCACGGCGGTGGTGGGTCTGGACAGCCGCGCGAAGGTGCAGCCGCATTTCCGCATCGAATCCGCCTCGCCCGGCGACAGTCCGATCCACGAGCCGATCCGCGCGGCGCGCGCGGCGAACAACGCGTTCACCCCCTTGCAACTGGCCGAGCTCTACGGTTTCCCCGACGGCGACGGCAAGGGCCAATGCATCGCGCTCATCGAAATGGGCGGCGGCTACGCGCAAAGCGATCTGCAGGCCTATTTCAGCGCGTTGGGCGTGCCGCAGCCCAACGTGCAGGACGTCTCGGTCGATCAGATGAAGAATGCGCCCACCGGCGACCCCAACGGCCCGGACGGTGAGGTCACGCTGGACGTGGAGATTGCCGGCGCGCTTGCGCCCGCCGCGCTTATAGCCGTTTATTTCGCGCCGAACAGCGAGGCCGGTTTCGTCGATGCCGTGAGCGCCGCCTTGCACGACAGCCAGCGCAAGCCCACGGTCATCTCGATCAGTTGGGGCGCGCCGGAATCGTCGTGGTCGCAGCAGTCGCTGGGTGCGCTCAACGACGCACTGCAGACCGCGGTGGCGCTGGGCGTGACGGTGTGCGCGGCCTCGGGCGACAGCGGTTCCTCGGACGGTGTGAGCGATGGTGCGGACCATGTCGATTTCCCGGCGTCGAGCCCCTACGCGCTCGGCTGCGGCGGCACGCACGTGACGGCGGCGAATGGGCGCATCTCGCGCGAAACGGTCTGGAGTACCGGTGACAATGGCGCGACCGGCGGCGGCGTCAGCATCACCTTCGCGCTGCCTACGTGGCAAAAGGGCCTGCGACTCGTGCGGGCGAGCGGCGGCGCGGGCGCGCTGGTGCGGCGCGGCGTGCCCGATGTCGCTGGCGATGCCGATCCAGCCAGCGGTTATGCGGTGCACATCGGCGGCGCGGATACGGTGGTGGGCGGTACCAGCGCCGTCGCGCCGCTATGGGCCGCGCTGATTGCGCGCATCAACGCGAACGCAGGCAAGGCGGCCGGCTTTGTCAACGCGAAACTCTACGCGCAAGCCGATGCCTTCAACGACGTCACGAGCGGCAATAACGGCGACTATGCCGCCGCGCCGGGCTGGGACGCCTGCACGGGGCTGGGTACGCCCGTGGGTACGAAGGTGGCCGCCGCGCTGGCATAGCGCGTCCTTTGGCGCGTTCGGTATAGCATCAGCGTGGGCGCGCGCACGCGATGTCGAGGCAGCGCGTCGCAGCGCCCGGCAGTGCTGGCTTCCTGTTTCCGATGGTATCGGAGGCGCTTCGGAAATTTCCGAAGCGAAACATGCGAGCAAGGAGACGACATGAACGACGAGGCTCATTCCACGAAAGGAAACGGCCATGCGCCGGGACCGGCAGGAGGCAATGGCAAGCACCGCAGCCCGGCCGACCAGCCGTGCTTCGATCCCACCGCCTACGGCAACGGCCCCGACGACTTCGTCACCGACGTGACCGAGAACGCGGCGATCACGCATCACGTGATCCAGATCGGCAGCGAGGTGATCGCCTACACCGCGACGGCGGGCCATCTCGTCACCGTGGACCCGAGCAGCTCGCAGCCGAACGCCAGGATCTTCTACGTGGCATTCACCAGGGACGGCGTGCAGGCGCAGGACCGTCCCGTGACGTTCTTTTATAACGGTGGGCCTGGATCATCGTCCGTTTTCGTGCTGCTGGGCTCGTTCGCGCCCAAGCGCATCAAGACCTCGATGCCGGGCTTCACGCCGCCCGCCCCTTATACGGTCGAAGACAACCCGGACAGCCTGCTCGACCGCAGCGACCTGATTTTCATCAACCCGGTTGGAACAGGGTATTCGGCGGCGATCGCGCCGCATCACAACCGCGACTTCTGGGGCGTGGATCAGGATGCGGATTCGCTCAAGCAGTTCATCAAGCGCTATCTGAGCGCGAACGATCGCTGGAATTCGCCGAAGTTTCTCTATGGCGAATCGTATGGCACGGCGCGCAGTTGCGTGCTCGCGTATCGTCTGCACGAGGACGGCGTGGACCTCAACGGCATCACGCTGCAATCGTCGATTCTCGACTACACGCAAAGCGGCAACCCGATGGGCGCTCTGCCCACGGCGGCAGCCGATGCGTGGTACCACAAACGACTGGGCGTGAAGCCCGCGCCCAAGGATCTGGACGCCTTCGCAGCACAGGTCGCGCAATTTGCGCGCACCGATTATCGGCTCGCGCTGCAAAAATTCCCCGATCCGGACAATGCGGCGCTGCCCGCCACGCTCAAGACGCTTTCGCAATACACCGGCATCGATACGCAAACGCTCGAATCCTGGAATCTGGATATCGCGGCCTACGATAGCCGCGGCAACTCGCTGTTTCTCACCTCGCTGCTCAAGGACAAGGGCGTGGCGCTCGGCTCCTACGACGGTCGCGTGACGGCCATCGATACCGGTATCGCCGGCAATATCGATCCGAACTCGGGCGGCAATGATCCAACCATGACGGCGGTGAGCGGCGTCTACACGGCGATGTGGAACAGCTACCTGAATGAGCAGTTGAAGTTCCGCACCAACTCGTCGTTTACGGATCTCAACGATCAGGCCTTCAAGAACTGGGACTTCGGCCATATCGATCCAACCGGCGCGCAAAAAGGCCTGGATGCGCAGGGCAATATCGTTCTCTACACGGCGGGCGATCTGGCCGCTGTGATGGCGCTCAATCCCGATCTGCGCGTGCTGTCCGCGAATGGCTATTACGACTTCGTTACGCCGTTCTATCAGACCGTGATCGACCTGCAGCAGATGCCGTTGCTCGACCAGAAGGTGCGCAATAACCTGAGCGCACGTTTCTATCCATCAGGTCATATGGTCTATCTGGATGGCGCCTCGCGCACCGCACTCAAGGCCGATCTGACGAAGCTTTATCAGAGCGCGGTGACCGACCAGCCGGCGATCGCGCGCATTCGCGCGTTGCAGCGCATGAGCACGCTGAGCGCGATGCATCATTGAGTGCGTGGAGCAGGGCCGCGCGGCGCCAGGCGCTAGTCGAGGCGCCCGCGCGCCATCGCCTCCAGACATGCGCGCGCGTCGCCCTGCACGATGCGCGCCGCGCAGGCGATCATCAGATTCTTTGGCAGACCGAAATCTTCCACCAGATAACCCCGCTCGCACACGCGTCCCTGCGCGCCCGGCTGCGAGGGCACGCGTTCGCTCAGCGCGCCTTGATCCGTGGTGTAGGCCCAGATTTCCTTGCCGAGCGCGGCGGCGAAGCCGATCTCGAAGGCCGTGCCCGAGTCCGGTTCGCCGGGCCCGCGGAAGTCATCGACGTTGGCCATGACGATATCGGCGCTGCGAATGGCATCGACATTGGCGCGATAGATCCAGGCGGCCTGGCGCGGGCCGTCCAGATCGGCGGGCACCTGCGCGTCGAGCGGATAAAGCCCCTCGAAGCCGAATTCCGCGCAGGCGGCGACCAGACGCGCGCCGTGTTCGACCGCGTCGAGGCGAAACACGTCGAAGCCCGCGAGATAGACGCGCGGACGGCGCGGCGAAGTGGCAAGAGTCATCACGTGTGTTCCTCCAGACGAGTGTTTCGATATACGGCTTGAATACCGTGAAACCCGAAAGCCGATTCTAGCGTGCGGTTGCCGGGCGATGCAGATTGAGCGAAGTTGTTCCATTTCCTGCAACCTTGTCACGCGCCCCCCACCCATTCCTACGTGGTGTGAGTCGGGCCTCTCCAGACAAGGAGACCGACTCTTCGCAGACACCAAAGCTGTCATCAGCGGGAGTGCGCCCGGCCGGGACCGCGCGGATATCCTCTCTGATCTCATCGAAGCTCACGCCGGGCGTTGTGCGCGGTCTCGCGCCTTCTCGAACTCATTGCCACCCTCGCGCCGGTCGTTATGGGCGAACTGCCGCCCGCACTGCGGCGCTGGCCGTTCTTCGTGCAGGGTTCGACGTGGCCATCATGACCCGCCTTCTGCGCGGGTGATTCGCGCGTGACCGCTGGTGCGTCTTGTCAACTGATTCCCGGCGAATTCCCCGACTATTTTGCGGCTTGTCATTCAGCCCAAATTTTTAGCCCGAATCTGATTTTTTCCTAACGAAAGCCGGGGAACGATCCTGAAACTGCGCAACGGATGTTCCGTTATGTGCTGTCAGGAGTCCACACTTGAATTCACGCGATCCATTAGTGGTGCGTCCAGGTATCGACGTTCACCAGTATTACAGCCTCGACATTCCCTCATCGCCGAGCGCCGCCCAGGCCGACATCTATGCGTTCACAGGCACGCGCGGCATGGGCGTTCCAACGAAATACGTGATCCAGTTCACGCACCCGCAGCGTGACCTGCCGCGCAGCGACTTCATCATGAAAACGGCGGCGTTCGTCATCCAGCCGCCGCGCGCAAACACTTGGGATCCGCCCGAGGACGCGCGCAAGGTCTACGGCGTGATTACCGGCTTCGCGCAGCTTGCGGGCAATCACGATCAGACGATGTACGAAGTGACGCTTGAATCGCGTCTGGCGTTATTGCGCAACATGCCGCGCCAGCGCTTTTTCTTTGACAAGAGCGAGCCGGAAATCATCCAGCAGATTCTGGGCGAACACAAATTCAATCAGGTATTCGCGGACTTCGATAACCGCACGCACGATGGAGGGTCCAAAAAACGCGGGCGTGCGCAAGGTTTCGGAACACTTCCATTACGACGCACGCGGCCGGCTCGTGACGGCGCAGACCGAGGGCAGCACCGTCCGGCTGCACCATGACGACGCGGGCAATGTCATCGCCGAGGAGCAGCAGTTCAGCGCCGACTCCGGGCTGGACTACCTCACGGTCACGCGCCACACGTTTGACGCGCTCGGCAACCGCACGGCAACGGTGCTGCCGAACACCCGCACCATTGACTGGCTGCGCTACGGCTCGGGCCACGTTCACGGCGTGCTGCTCGACGGCGCGCCGCTGGTGGACTTCGAGCGCGACCAGCTTCACCGCGAGACAGGACGCACGCATGCGGCGTTCAGCCAGACGCGTGAATACGATCCGATGGGACGCCTGACGCGCTTCGTGGCGAAACCGGCGAACGCAGCGAGCCCGCATGATCGCATCGCCGAGTGGCGGCTCTCGTACAGCGCGGCGGGGCACCTCACCCGCATCGAGGATCACAGCCGCGGCGCGACGGATTACACCTACGACCCGGTCGGGCGGCTGCTGAAGTCGGTGACACCCGATCTGACGGAAGTGTTCGCGTTCGACCGCGCGGGCAATCCGGTCGACCCCGGAAAGGTCGCACCGAGGCCGGTCGTTGAGACACCTGCGGAACTGGCCGAACGCCGGGCCCGCGAGGCGGCCGAGGACGAAGCGTGGATGCGCGCGAATCCGGACGGACTGCTGCCGTTGCGCTACAACGCGCGCGGCAACGAAGACAGGCGCAAGCTCGAGGCGTGGGAGAAGTCACTGCCGCGTTGCGTGGGCGATGTGCTCCGGGAACTGAACCGCACGCGCTATGACTACGACGCGTGCGGCAACCTTGCCAGCCGGGTCGAACCGGACGGCACGACCTGGTTGTACCGCTATGACGCCGCGAACCGGCTGACACAGGCGAGTCGCTACGCGAAGCCGCCGAAGGCAGAGGAACTGCCGCGCATGGAGCCGACTGACAGCGGCGGCGTCCGCTTCATCGAAGCGAGCGTGCGGCCTCAGCTGGAAGTCAGCTTCGGTTACGACGCGTTCGGACGGCGCACGAAAAAGAATGTAACGCGGGCCAATGGCGAGATCGATCGAACGTTCTTCACGTGGGACGGCGATGTGCTGCTGATGGAGGAGCGCTTCCACCTGCCGGTTAAGCGCGAGCCCATCTATCGCGGCCCCGAATATCGACGGTCGAAGATCGTTCGCGAGGACCCGGAAGATGCGTATTCGCTGCCGGTCGCGCAGCGCATGCACACGCTCGACACGCACCACGAATGGCGCGCAGCGTCGCTGTACCTGCACGAGCCGGGCACGTTCGTGCCGCTCGCGCGGCTCGATGAAAGGCTGGTGGAACCGGCGTTCCTCGCGACCGGTACGGATGGCGGCTTCGTGCAGGTTCCGGCGAAGACGCGGCACGCGACGCTGTTCTACCAGAATGACCACCTGGGCACGCCGCAGGAGCTGGTGGACGCGTCGGGCAAAGTGGTGTGGCTCGCGCGGTACAAGGCGTGGGGCGGGAAACGGAACGCACCCTACGGCAAGATCGATCCGGCTGAGGCGGAAAACCCAATCCGCTTCCAGGGGCAGTATCTTGACGAAGAGACGGGGCTACACTACAACCGCCATCGGTATTATGATCCTGGCACGGGACGGTTCATCAGCAAGGATCCGATTGGGTTGCTAGGAGGGATCAACGCGTATCAATATGCGCCCAATCCGGTGCAGTGGATTGATCCGCTTGGGCTTTCGGGAATAGATGTCTACCGGGCAATGAAGACTGGAGGCGATGGCCTCCCTGTCGCGGAACCGACTGCGCGCGGGCTTGGTGCGCGCCCCGGTGTAGATATTCCGGTTGACTCCAGTGGGATGGTTCATCCAGACACAGGCGGAATTTCAGTTGCGCCAGAATCAGCAAGTAATCTTCCACCACATAGGCGCCCTTCAAATCTAGGCGGCACTGGGAAAGATTGCGCCTGCCGTTTAAACACGGCGAATCTCCCGAAAAATTTAAAATATGTGCAAGATAGTGCTACGCATGGCACTATCCAACCAAGCACAAGCATGTCTTTATCCGATTACCAATCGGCACTTGGTTCGACTCGTGAAAAATGGGTGAAACAATGATGGCCGAACTTGATAGCGTTCTGGATAAAGAATTGCGTGATGCAATAGAGAAAGATTTCGATCTTGCCTTGATGCGGACTATCTTGGTGAAATATCGGGAGAAAGGATTTGGCTCGGCGTCTGTGTATGAAATGCTTGATGCAATGAGGAGTAACGCCGCTGAAGATGCTGAAGACAGAATTCTAGAGCTTATGGATATCGTGTCCGGCTTCTGCTCTTCCAACATGCGAGTATGGTAATGAACGAAGGGCCGCTGACGCGGCCCTTCGTGTGTTTACTCGGCGGTAATGGTCAGCCGCCCATGTTCAACGCTGATCCTTACACGCTGCCCTGCTTCAAATCCCGCGTGCTCGATCCATCGCCCTGCGAGCTTCATCCACGGATAAAGCGGCGGCGTGGTGCGGCTTCGCCAGTTTCGTTGATGGCGTTGCGACTGCTGGATGGTCACGAAGCGTTCCGTGACGGGTGGACGTGCATTAAGATTGGCATCAGCCATGATCAACTCCCTGATTGAGTTGGTGGTGGTCAGCGGGCCGTGAGTGTTGGTAGCACTCACGGCCCGCGCTTCGTTTACCGCTGCGATCTCTTCTCTTCGCTGCCCGCTTTGCGCGTTCTGCGCGCGGGTTGCTTCTCGCTCTCGGTGACGCGCGCCATTGCACCCGCCACCTGATTCTTGAGTATCAAGGCATCAAGCACGCCACGCACGAGCTGCTGTTCCTGCTCGGGCATGCGTGCGATGGTCTCAAACTGATAGCGCAGCACGTCATCGGGGCCGCGCTCGCCTTCATCAAAAACTAACGCATCTGAACTCACGCCGAGCGCAACGGCCAGACGCCGGATGACGTCGAGCGTGGGCTGTGAATTGCCGCTCTCATAGCGGCGGATCTGCAACACGGACAGATCGATGGCTTCAGCAAGAGCCAGTTGGGTAAGACCGCGCGCCTTACGGAGTGCGGTCAGGCGCTCTGGAAATTCCATGTTGGAAAACCAAGGTGACAAGACAGCCATCACTGTAAGACCCCTATCTGGATTGCTTGCTCAATACTATCATATACGGTAGCATAAAAATATCAATTGAGAGTCTTGACAGGTTTTTAGCCGAAGGACGGATTCATGGCGCGCATTGCAGATCAGGAGCTTGAGCTGCTGAAGGTGGAAGTGTCGGTGGAGCAGCTCGTGCGCGCGCAGGGTATCGAGCTCGCGAAGTCAGGCAAGGACTGGCGCGCCCGCTGTCCGTTCCATGAGGACAGTACGCCCTCGCTCGTGGTCACGCCCGCGAAGAACCTGTGGCACTGCTTCGGGTGCGGCGCGGGCGGTGGCCCGGTGGACTGGGTCATGAAGGCCAGCGGCGTGTCGTTCCGGCATGCGGTGGAGCTGCTGCGCGAAGGCATTCCTTCCTTAGCCGCCAGAACGGGCGTGAAGCACTCGACGGTACGCGCGCTCGAAGCGCCGGTGTCGGCGCAGGCCGATGATGCGTCGCTGCTCGTGCAGGTGGTCGATTACTACCACCAGACGCTGAAGGCCTCGCCCGAGGCACTGGCGTATCTGGAGAAGCGCGGCATCGCCGGCGCGGTCGATCACTTCCGGCTCGGCTACGCGAACCGGACATTGGGCCTGCGTCTGCCCGAGAAAAACCGGCACGCTGGCGAAGCGATCCGCACGCGGTTGCAGGCGGTGGGCGTGCTGCGCGAGAGCGGCCACGAGCACCTGAACGGGTGCGTGGTGTTTCCGTGGTTCGATGAGTCGGGACACGTGGCGGGCCTGTACGGTCGCAAGATCGTGGAGAACCAGGCGCGCAACCTGCCGAAGCACCTGTACCTGCCTGGGCCGCGGCGCGGCGTGTTCAACGCTGAAGGGCTGCGCGGCCAGAAAGAGGTGATCGTATGCGAGGCGATCATCGATGCGCTTACGTTCTGGTGCGCGGGGTATGCGAACGTGACGGCGGCGTTCGGCGTGGAAGGGTTCACGGACGATCATCTGGCGCTATTGCGGGCCTCGGGCGTGGAGCGCGCCATCATCGCGTTCGACCGTGACGAGGCAGGCGAAACAGGGGCTGTCAAGCTGGCCGAACGGCTGATGGCCGAAGGCTTCGGCTGTTACCGGCTGAAGCTGCCGCACGGTCTGGACCCGAATGAATACGCGCTGAAGGTCACGCCTGCCTCGAAAAGCCTCGGAGCATTGATACGGAGTGCAGAATGGATGGGAAACGGGAAAGCTCCGGCGCGCACCTCCACGCCTGATGTTGCCGCAGTCGTGAAAGACGCCCCCTCTTTAGCCGCTGAATTAGCCGCTAAAGAGGCGGTTGAAGTGGTGGCGCCAGAAAAATCACACCCTGTGATTCCTGCGCTACCCGCGAGCGTGGAGCCTGCCGCGCCCGCGCTGGATGTGGCGTGCGAGGTGGGCGAAACGGAGATCGTGTTCACGTTCGGCGCGGTGCGTTACCGCGTGCGCGGATTCGATGCGAAGGCAACGGGCGTGCTGAAGGTGAACGTGCTGGCGAGTGTGGCAAACGGCGCGGGCGAGTGCTTGCGTGCGATGGTCTCAAACTGATAGCGCAGCACGTCATCGGGGCCGCGCTCGCCTTCATCAAAAACTAACGCATCTGAACTCACGCCGAGCGCAACGGCCAGACGCCGGATGACGTCGAGCGTGGGCTGTGAATTGCCGCTCTCATAGCGGCGGATCTGCAACACGGACAGATCGATGGCTTCAGCAAGAGCCAGTTGGGTAAGACCGCGCGCCTTACGGAGTGCGGTCAGGCGCTCTGGAAATTCCATGTTGGAAAACCAAGGTGACAAGACAGCCATCACTGTAAGACCCCTATCTGGATTGCTTGCTCAATACTATCATATACGGTAGCATAAAAATATCAATTGAGAGTCTTGACAGGTTTTTAGCCGAAGGACGGATTCATGGCGCGCATTGCAGATCAGGAGCTTGAGCTGCTGAAGGTGGAAGTGTCGGTGGAGCAGCTCGTGCGCGCGCAGGGTATCGAGCTCGCGAAGTCAGGCAAGGACTGGCGCGCCCGCTGTCCGTTCCATGAGGACAGTACGCCCTCGCTCGTGGTCACGCCCGCGAAGAACCTGTGGCACTGCTTCGGGTGCGGCGCGGGCGGTGGCCCGGTGGACTGGGTCATGAAGGCCAGCGGCGTGTCGTTCCGGCATGCGGTGGAGCTGCTGCGCGAAGGCATTCCTTCCTTAGCCGCCAGAACGGGCGTGAAGCACTCGACGGTACGCGCGCTCGAAGCGCCGGTGTCGGCGCAGGCCGATGATGCGTCGCTGCTCGTGCAGGTGGTCGATTACTACCACCAGACGCTGAAGGCCTCGCCCGAGGCACTGGCGTATCTGGAGAAGCGCGGCATCGCCGGCGCGGTCGATCACTTCCGGCTCGGCTACGCGAACCGGACATTGGGCCTGCGTCTGCCCGAGAAAAACCGGCACGCTGGCGAAGCGATCCGCACGCGGTTGCAGGCGGTGGGCGTGCTGCGCGAGAGCGGCCACGAGCACCTGAACGGGTGCGTGGTGTTTCCGTGGTTCGATGAGTCGGGACACGTGGCGGGCCTGTCGTCTTGCACCGCATGGCCGAGCGTCTAACGCCCATCGCCGTCAAGGCCAGGCCCTTCGGGCGCGCTACGCGCGGCCTTGACGGGTTCAGCGCTGGGGCGGTGCGCGACGGCCACCGCGATCATGGAGCCGTGGAGCGCGACGGCCCTGTTCCGCCTGGTTTGCCGTCGCACTATGTGCGCCGTCAAACCAGGCGGCCGATGAGGTTGCGTTGCGAAGCCGATGCGGTGAAACTCGCGTCTGGGGCAAAAACCTGCCGAGCGGTATGCGGGATGGCTGGAAGTCTTGCCGGACAAGGGAAAGCGGCCGATGCGCGTGGCGGATGCGTCTGGGTAAAAAGTCTTTGCATACGGCGTCAACCCTATAAGTTGGATTGATCCGCTTGGCTTGGTCGGTGAAATGCCCGCGAATGCAACGGATCTGCCTATCGTAAGCGCTAATACTTCGGCATGGAATCAAGCGGTTTCAGCGATCAAAACCGGGGGGAAGACGAATTTTCGCGTTGCAAGCAGCGATGATGCAGAAGCGATGCTCCAACAAGCTAAGCCAGGAATTGAATTGAAGCCTACTTACACTGGCTGCCCGTACAAGAAAGGATATGAGCATCATCCAAATGAAGCAGGAACAGTGAACGCTCCTCAAAATAATCTTCCCCATATCAAATGGAAAGATTGGGGAGCCGGGAAGAAGGCAGGCGGTGCGGGTCACATATTCTATGGAGATCAGAATGACTAGTGCGGGAAATCCAATGTTGGACAGATTTCTTGATCCGGATTGCAGATTAAGCGATATTGATAGGGCGAAAATAAATTTCTTGACTGAGGAATTATCGAAGTCTTTGTGGAGGAAATATATTTCCTCCAAGGATCACTTGATGACCTTAGGACCCGGAGACGCTCTTTCTAAGGCGGAGATATCGAAATGGAAAGCGGATTGGTCGGATTTTCTTTCCGTTTCAGATTATCTAAGGGAAAAGCTGATAAACGCTTGGGCGATCATATTTTTCTGGGGGCCTGAGTGTGCATGCGTAACCGATGTGGATGTGCTCGTTAAAGGGTGGGACGATTTTTTCTATATTTCGGATGAAAATTCTATTGCAATTGCAGCTGGTCTTGATGAGGTGATATTCAGTTTCGAGGACGTTTTCATGTCAGGGCGACTATTGAGGCAGTAGTATGCCTCGTGGAAAATCAGGAGCAGCCTAACCATGATGACCTACTCATAGGCGTTGTTCATCAATCGGAATAGAAACATGACATCAATCGCTTGCGTCGGCGACAAGACTACCCATGGTGGGTTCGTTATCTCCGGCTCCGACATGATGGATATCAACGGGCGCAAGGCGGCGCGAATCGGCGACCTTGTGTCGTGCCCGGAACATGGTGTGAATGCGATCATCGAAGGCTCCGACTTCGCCATGGACGCGGACGGCAGGAAGTTCGCGATGCACGGACATCGAACTGCGTGTGGTTGCAGGCTCATCGCACTCGGGGAGCATGCAACCATCCGCGGCTAGTGTGGTGACCGAGGGGTGGATGGCGTCACGACATCGAGTGACGCCATCAAACGATGCGGATACGCGGCAAGTGATAACTCTACCGAAACGATAGAGTTTATTTTGCTGCGACCGCTCTTGTTCCTGTCCAGATAGCACACCTCCCACAACATCCATTTCCGGCCTTTTGCGATGATTCTGAGCAGCGGCGCTGCTGGCGTTAGCGAGCTCTTCTTCGGTGGTCTACCGAGTCGACCACCGAAAGATTCGTTCGTCAATCGGCCGCCCGATTGTGCGGGAGTTCGTCACACGCACTGAAGTCTCCGGCAAGTGCCGTTGTCGACCAAACAGTGGCTGCCGCGTCTGAACGCATGTACTGTCTTGGCCGGGCTAGGAATCGGCTCGGCGCGCGTTTGTCGCGTCCCCGCGCTATCGTTCGGGCTGTAGCGCCTTCAGATGGTTCACCGTACCCATCTGTTGCAAAAATACTACAAAAGCAGTATAGCTAGACTATTTTTCGAAGTCCCAAGCAATCTGTTGATGCGTAGGGTGGGCGCGCGCGTGTGGATCGCACGCATCATGCTGACCTGGGCGGTGATTTCGGCGGCTTCGCTGTTCGTCACCACGCCCGCGCAGTTCTATATCGTGCGATTTTTGCTGGGCGTGGCCGAAGCCGGCTTCTTTCCGGCATCGTGCTGTATCTGACTTACTGGTTCCCTGCCGCACGGCGCAGCCGCATGAACGCGCTGTTCATGATCGGCATTCCGGTTGCGGGTGTGCTGGGAGGCCCGCTTTCGGGCTGGATTCTCGCGGCCTTCGACGGGCGCGACGGCTGGGCAAGCTGGCAATGGCTGTTTTTCATCGAAGCGGTGCCGTCGTTCGTGCTTGGCATCGTCACGCTGTTTTATCTGCCCAACAGCATTCGCGCGGCGAAGTGGCTGACGAACGAAGAACGCGCCGTGCTCGAAAAGAATATCGAAATCGATCAGGCCGGCAAGGGCCATGCGTCGGTGGCTTCGGTATTCGGCAATGGCCGCGTGTGGCTGATGGCGGGCATCTACTTCTGCTGCATGATGGGGCTTTACGGCATCAGCTTCTATCTGCCGACGCTCATCAAGGCGAGCGGCGTGAAGAATGCGCTCGACGTTGGCCTGCTGACCGCCATTCCCTATGCCTGCGCCGTGTTCAGCATGCTGTTCGTGGCGAAGAGCGCGGACCGTCATGGCGAGCGCCGCTGGCACTTCGCCATGGCATCGCTCGCTTCGGCGCTCGGGTTGTATTTCAGTACGGTGTTTGCGAGCAATGTGCCGCTCGCGATGCTCGCGCTTTCCGTGGGCGCGGCGGGCATGCTCGCGACCATGCCGGTGTTCTGGGCCTGGCCGAGCGCGATTCTCGCGGGCGGATCGGCTGCGGCGGCAATCGGCATGATCAACTCGATCGGCAATCTGGCGGGCTTCGTGAGCCCGTCGATCATTGGCTGGATGAAGGACGTCACGCATAGCACCAACGCGGGCATGTATTGCGTGGCGGCGGCCATGGCGCTCGGCGCGGTCCTTGAGTTGCTGCAGCCGAAGGCCGTCGTCAATGGGCAGGCGCAGCGCAGCGCCTGATACGGCGACGCGATGCCATAAAAGCAGCGGATGCGTCCGCTGCTTTTTTTTCGTCCAGAATTTTCGCGGCCCGGTGCGATTGGCATGATCTGAACTGCACGCTAACATCGTGCTCACAACGTTGAAATGGAATAGCGAGCATGAGGGAGCGATACCGGAAACTTGCGGCGCGGGTTTTGGTTTCAGGGCTGGGCATGCTGCTGGCCCTCGTGAGCACGGCGCACGCGCAGATCGCGCAGCCCACGCTGGAGAAGATCCAGGCCGCCAATCGCATCGCCGTGGGTTATCGCGAGGAGTCCCTGCCGTTTTCTTACCGCGACGCCAACGGCAAGGTAATCGGCTTTTCGCAGGACATCTGCAATCGCATCATCGCAGTGGTAAAAGCCAGGACGCAGCGGCCGAATCTCGAAGTACGCTTTATTCCCGTGACATCGCAGAACCGTATTCCGCTGGTGCAGAACGGCACCGTCGATCTGGAATGCGGCGTGACCACGCATTTGCGCGCGCGCCAAAGCCAGGTGACATTCTCGAATACTTTTTTCGTCGCGGGCACACGTCTGCTCACACGCAAGGATTCGGGCATCCACGACTTTGGCGATCTCGTGGGCAAGAGCGTGCTCACCAATCAGGGCACGAATTCCGAGCGCATTTTGCGGACCATGAATCTGCACAGGCAGATGGATATGCGCGTGATCAGCGCGAGAGACTATGTCGAAGGGCGCGAAGTGCTCGAATCCGGGCGCGTCGCCGCTTACATGATGGACGACGTGTTGCTCGCAGGGGTGCGTTCGTTGACGACGCATCCATCGGATTGGGTCATTGTCGGCACGCCCCAATCCCGCGAGGCCTATGCATTCATGATGCGTAATGGCGACCCTGCCTTCCGCCAACTGGTGAACGATACGATGAGCGCGCTGATGAAGAGCGGCGAAATGGCGGCGCTTTATCGCAAGTGGTTCGATGAGCCGGTTCCCCCGCACGGCGTCACGATCGATTTCCCGATGACCGCGCAGTTGCGCGCCCTTTACGCCGCGCCGGACGATCGGGCGCTCGATTGAAGCGCGCTGCACTGAACCGGGCTGCAAGCCTGTGGGCTTTTTAGGGGCTGGCCGCGCAGTCGTGAGATGATCTCGGTCCTGAACGAAGCGCGCCCGCGGGTGGCCGCGCAGCAATTGAACGAGTGGGAGCGGACATGCAGGAACAGGGCAGCACGGTAGTGATCGTCGGGGCAGGGCACGCGGGCGGCAACGCTGCGGCCATGCTGCGTCAGTATGGATTCGAAGGGCGCGTCGTGCTGGTGGGCGAAGAGCCCGTGCCGCCGTACCATCGGCCGCCGCTGAGCAAGGCCTATCTCAAGGGTGAATCGGATGTCGAGCGTCTGTGGCTCAAGCCGCGCCAGTTCTATGAGGACCAGCGCATCGAACTGAAGCTCGGCGTGGCGGCGCAGTCGCTCGACCGCGCCAGTCGTACGCTCACGCTCGCCGACGGCGCCGCGCTGCAGTACGACAAGCTGATTCTGGCGACCGGCTCCACGCCCCGCGCGCTGAGCGTGCCGGGTCACGATCTGGCCGGCGTGGTGGCGCTGCGCTCGCTCGCGGACGCCGATGTCCTGCGCGAACGCGTCAAGCCAGGCGAGAAGCTCGTGGTGATCGGCGCGGGTTATATCGGTCTGGAAGCCGCCGCGGCCGCGCGCCAACTCGGCCACGAGGTGACGGTGCTCGAAGCCGCCCCGCGCGTGCTGGGCCGCGTGACCGGCGAGACGGTCTCGTCTTTCTATGAAAACGAACATCGCGCGCAAGGCGTCGATCTGCGCCTGAATGCGAAGATCGAGGCGCTGGTGGGCGAGAACGGCAAGCTCACCGGCGTGCAACTGGCCGGCGGCGAGATCGTGCCCGCCACGCTGGTGCTGATCGGTATCGGCATTGCGCCGAACGTGGCGCTGGCCGAGGCCGCGGGCATTGTCTGCGCCAACGGCGTGCAGGTGGACGACGACGCGCGCACTTCGGACGCTGACGTGTTCGCAATCGGCGACTGCGCAAGCCGTCCGCTCTCGCACTACGGCCGCACGGGGCGTCTCGAAAGCGTGCATAACGCGGTGGAGCAGGCGAAGCTGGCGGCATCGGCGATCGTTGGCAAGCCGCGCCCCGCCTGCGATGCACCGTGGTTCTGGTCCGATCAGTACGATCTGAAGCTGCAGACCGTGGGTCTGCACGAAGGCTATGACGAAACGGTGGTGCGCGGCGATCCGGCGGCGCGCCGCTTCGCCGTCTATTATCTGAGGAACGGCGCGCTGCTGGCGGTCGACGCCGTGGCCTCGATGCCCGACTTCCTGTGCGGCAAGAAACTCGTGGGTTCGGGCAAGACCCTCGATGTGGCCGCCTTGCGCGATCCGGCCACGGATATCGGCAAGTTCGCCGCGGCTACCCTGGCCTGACTGGGGACGGGAGCAAAGGCAGGGCGCGATCAGGCTTTTCGCATCAAAGCTTGATCTGCATGCCAGGGCGCCCGGGCGGGGCTGCACTATCATCGCGCACGCGCCGCGCCGGCGGGTTTCCCGCGGCGCGGCCGCTATCCGTCGGCGTATGTTGCGCCGCCCGCACGCGAGATCCGCACGATGAATACGCCCGGCCAACCTGAATCCGCTCAATCGCCTGCTGAAATACCGCAAGTTTCCGATCGGCAACGCGGGCGCGCCACCGCCAGTTTCGCGCGCGCCGGCATGCCATCCACGCCGCTGTTTGCCGGGCCCGAGGGCATCCGCTTCGACTTCAATTACGGCTGCCGCGTGCAGGTGCCGGTGGCGGGCTGGCGCGTGCGCATGCACGATCTCGATACCCATAATCTGGTGTTCGACGCCATGCTCGCGCCAGGCGAGGTCGCGGCCAGCCGCCGCAAATACTTCGTGCGCTTTCTGCTGGAAGTGTTCGACGGCGAACGCCGGGTGTTCTCGCACAGGTTCGATGCGCACGGGCGGCGCGTCTGCATGACGCTCGGCTCCGGCGCGCTTGGCGACGCCATCGCCTGGGTGCCGGCCATCGAGGCGTTCCGGCAGCGGCACGGCGGCGAAGTGATCGTCGAGATGAAGCCGTGGCTGCACCCGCTCTTTGCCGAGGGCTATCCGTCGCTGCGTTTTGTATCGGAATCGCCGCAGCAGCAGGAGGAACACGCCGATCCGATCTACGCCACCTACCGCGTTGGCTTCTATTCCCCTTACACCGATCGCGATCATCAACCGACCGATCCCCGCATCAGCAGCCTGCAGGATTTCGCCTCCTACATGCTTGGCGTGCCCGCGGTGGAGCGGCGCACCAACATCGTGGTCGCCGACCGCGCGCGCAGCGTGCCCGAACCTTATGTCTGCATCGCGGTGCAGGCGTCGGCGCAATGCAAATACTGGAACAACCCCGCTGGCTGGCGCGCGCTTGTTGCGCATCTGAAGTCGCGCGGCTACCGCGTGCTGTGCATCGACCGCGACCGTGAATACGGCCTGCCAGTCGCGCTAAACAGGATGCCCGAAGGCGCGGAAGACTTTACCGGCGAGCGGCCCTTGCAGGAGCGTGCGAGCCTCTTGATGCACGCCGACTTCTTCGTCGGACTGGGCAGCGGTCTGTCATGGCTCGCGTGGGCCGTGGGCGTACCGGTGGTGCTGATCAGCGGCTTTTCGCACCCGGGCGCCGAATTCCGCACGCCCTGGCGCATCATCAATTTCCACGCCTGCAATAGCTGCTACAACGATCTCGCCTTCGAGTTCGGCGGCGATTTCAGCTGGTGCCCGCGTCACGCGAACGATGCGCTGCGCTATCAATGCACCACGGCGATCACGGCGGGCCACGTGATCCGCGTGGTGGACGATCTGATCGCCTCGCTGTAGAAGCGTCGTTCATACGGGGAGCGCCGACTCTCGGCTAGAATGCTTGCGCGACGAAAGCGCCGCCATTCGAAACGAAATTCGAGGAGATCGACGCGATGGAACCACGCTCCCGTTTCGGCGCGAGCCTGTTGCCTTATCTGCTGATCGGACCGCAGCTTGCGGTCACGGCTATTTTCTTTCTCTGGCCTGCGGGCGTTGCGCTGCTGCAGTCCACCCAGGCCCAGGACGCCTTCGGTACATCGTCCGAATTCGTGGGGCTGGCGAACTTCACGCGGCTCTTTCAGGACCCGCTCTATCTGGGCTCGGTCAAGACCACGCTGGTGTTTACCGTGCTCGTCACCGTTTGCGGACTGGCGCTGTCGCTCATGCTGGCGGGCATGGCGCACCACGTCACGCGCGGCAAGCGTTTTTACCAGACCTTCCTGATCTGGCCATATGCGGTTGCACCCGTGATCGCCGCCGTGCTCTGGGGCTTCCTCTTCAATCCGAGTATCGGTCTGGTGACCTATGCGCTCGCGCGCGTCCATGTGATCTGGAATCACGCGCTCAATCCGGGCCAGGCGATGACGCTGGTCGTGATTGCTTCCGTGTGGCAGCAAATCAGCTATAACTTTCTGTTTTTTTACGCGGGCTTGCAGGCGATTCCGCAATCGCTGTTCGAAGCCGCGGCCATCGACGGCGCCGGGCCGGTGCGGCGTTTCTTCGGCATTGCCTTTCCCTTGCTGTCGCCCACCAGTTTCTTTCTGCTGGTGGTGAACGTGGTCTACGCGCTCTTCGATACCTTCCCGGTGATCGATGCGGCAACTGGCGGCGGCCCCGGCCAGGCGACGCGCACGCTGGTCTACAAGATCTTCGACGAAGGCTTTCGCGGCCTCGATATCGGCAGTTCGGGCGCGCAATCGGTCGTGCTCATGCTGCTCGTGATCGGCCTGACGATCTTCCAGTTCCGCTTCATCGAGCGGCGGGTGCAATACTGATGGTCGAAAATCGCCGCTTCTTCAATCTCTTCTGCCACGCGATGCTGCTGCTCGGCGTCGCCGTTGTGGCGTTTCCCGTCTACGTTGCGTTCTGTGCGGCCACCATGAACCAGCAGCAGGTATTCAGCGTGCCGCTTTCGCTGGTGCCCGGCACCCATCTGTTCGAAAACGTGGGGACGGTCTGGAAAACCGGCACCGGCAGCGCGGCCAGCCCGTTCGGCACGATGCTGCTCAATAGCGTGATTACGGCGCTCGTGATCTCGGTGGGCAAGATCGTTATTTCGATTCTGTCTGCCTATGCGATTGTGTTCTTTCGCTTCCCGTTCCGGCGCCTGTCGTTCTGGCTGATTTTCGTCACGCTGATGCTGCCCGTGGAAGTGCGTATTTTCCCCACGGTTCAGGTGGCGGCCACGCTGCAGCTGACCAACACCTATGCGGGCCTCACGTTGCCGCTGATCGCTTCCGCCACAGCCACGTTCCTGTTTCGCCAGTTCTTTCTCACGCTGCCCAACGAATTGATCGAGGCCGCGCGCATCGACGGCGCGGGCGCGTTGCGTTTCTTCTGGGACGTGGTGCTGCCGCTGTCGAAAACAAATATCGCGTCGCTCTTCGTCATCACCTTCATTTACGGCTGGAATCAGTATCTGTGGCCGATTTTGATGTCGAGCACGGCGTCGATGACGACGTCGGTGGTCGGCATCAAGAGCATGATCGCGAGCGGCGATGCGGCGACGCAGTGGCAGCTCGTGATGTGCGCGACGATGATCGCCATGTTGCCGCCGCTCGTGGTGGTGCTGGCGATGCAGCGCTGGTTCGTGCGGGGACTGGTCGATGTCGAAAAATAAGCTGAAAACAGGCGTAAAACGGGAGCAGGCATGGCGGCGTTGAGCATGAGGGGCGTGACGAAGTCCTATGACGGGGCGCAGCAGGTATTGCACGGTATCGACGTCGATGTGGCCGACGGCGAATTCATGGTGCTGGTCGGGCCGTCCGGATGCGGAAAATCCACGCTGCTGCGCATGGTGGCGGGCCTCGAAAGCGTGAGCGGCGGCGAGATCGCCATCGGCGGCAAGGTGGTCAACCGCATGGAGCCCAAGGATCGCGACATCGCCATGGTGTTCCAGAATTACGCGCTTTATCCGCATATGACGGTCGCGCGCAATATGGGTTACAGCCTCAAATTGCAGGGCTTGGACAAGCGCGAGATTGAGGCGCGCGTGGCGGCGGCTGCGGGCATTCTCGAACTGGGTGCGCTGCTCGGACGCAAGCCGCGCGAACTCTCGGGCGGCCAGCGTCAACGCGTGGCGATGGGGCGCGCCATCGTGCGCGAGCCCTCGGTGTTTCTCTTCGACGAACCGCTGTCGAATCTCGACGCGAAACTGCGTGTGCAAATGCGCCTTGAAATCCAGCGTCTGCACGCAAGATTGCGTACGACGAGCCTCTACGTCACGCACGATCAGATCGAAGCGATGACGCTTGCACAGCGCGTCATGGTGCTCAACGGCGGGCGCGCGGAACAGGTCGGCACGCCGGGCGAAGTCTACGACCGGCCCGCGTCGATGTTCGTAGCGAGCTTTATCGGCTCGCCCGCCATGAACCTGCTGCACGGGCGCGTGAGCGCGGATGGGCAGCGCTTCGAGACGGCGGGCATGGGGCCGCATCTACCTTTGCCGCTCGACGTACTGGCACCCGCCTTGCGTACGCATCTGGAGCCGGGGCGCGAATGCGTGCTGGGCGTGCGGCCCGAGCATATGTACGAGGGCGAATCCGTGCGCGAATCCGTGCGTGACTGCGCGCCCGGCTCTGGGTCCATCGCGCTCGAAGTCGAAACCTGCGAATTGCTGGGCGCGGATAACCTCGCGCATGGCCGCTGGGGCAGCAATGAAGTGATCGTGCGCCTGCCGCACGAAACGCGGCCCGCGCGCGGCGAGCGCATCGCGGTGCGCCTGCCCGCGGCCCGCCTGCATTTCTTCGATCCCGCTGGGGGAATGCGTCTCGGCTAGGCCGACGATGACGTAACATGTTGCCTTGGGCCGGCGCAGCGCTGGCCCGCACCGTGTTTCGCTTCGGAAAGCGGGCGCGGTGCATGAAGTTTCTTATCGGCAACACACCCGGCAACACACCCGGCAACAGACACGACCAGGCGACATGGCCGCATCCATCACGCTTCGATTCCGCCCGCGCGGCACGCATAGTCCATTCTCCGCGAACGGGAGCCGCATTTGAGCGCGCGCGAACTGCCCACCGGGCTGATGCTCGTTCACGGCAACGAGCCGGAGCGCCTGCGCGACCTGATCGTGAACTGGGTCAGCCAGCATCCGATTGCACCGCTCGAAAAGGAAATGCTGCTGGTGCAGAGTAACGGCATCGCGCAGTGGCTCAAGCTCGCCTTCGCGGCCGACCCTGAAGACGGCGGCTGCGGGATCGCGGCGGCGCTGGAAATGTCGCTGCCTTCGCGTTTCCTCTGGGCCGTTTATCGCGCGGTGCTGGGCGAGGAAGCGGTGCCGGCGGTCTCGCCGTTCGACAAATCGCGCCTTGTCTGGCGTCTCATGCGCATGCTGCCTGCGCTGCTCGACGAGCCGGGTTACGAGCCGCTCAAGCGCTTCATGGCGCATGACGAAGAGCAGCGCAAGTGCTTCCAGCTTGCCCAGCGCGTGGCCGACCTGTTCGACCAGTATCAGGTCTATCGCGCCGACTGGCTGGCCGCGTGGGCCGCGCACGAGGACGTGGTGATCGACGCGCGCAACAACCGCATCCCGCTCGCCGACGACGCGCGCTGGCAGGCCGCGCTCTGGCGCGCCTTGCTGGCCGACGTGAGCGCACGCGATACCGGGGGCCACGCGCTCGCGCAGACGGGCCGTGCCGCCGTGCACGATCTCTTCATGCAGCGTGCGCAAAGCTGGCAGGAAGGCGATGCGCGGCCGCGCGGGCTGCCGCGCCGCCTGGTGGTGTTCGGCATTTCGAGCCTGCCGCGCCAGTCGCTCGAAGTGCTGGCGGCGCTCGCGCGCTGGAGCCAGGTGCTGCTCTGCGTGCACAACCCCTGCATGCACTACTGGGCCGATATCGTCGCCGATCAGGATCTGCTGCGCGCGCGTCACGCACGCCAGCGTCGCCGCGCGGGTGCGCCCGCCGTGCTCGACGATTCGCAGCTGCATCTGCACGCCCAACCGCTGCTGGCGGCATGGGGAAAGCAGGGCCGCGACTTTATTGGTTTGCTCGACGAATACGATAGCGACGAAGCGCGCGAGACCTATACGCCGCATTTCACGCGCATTGGCCAGCGTATCGATCTTTTCGACGGCGCTGAGGCGCATACGCTGCTTCAACAGTTGCAGGACGATATCCGCGATCTGCGGCCCCTGCCCGAGACGCGCGAGCACTGGCCGCCCGTGGACCCGCAGGTGGACGATTCGATCCGCTTTCACGTCGCGCACAGCGCGCAGCGCGAAGTGGAAATTCTCTACGACCGACTGCTTGCCGCATTCGCCGCAGACCCGGGATTGCGACCGCGCGATGTGATCGTGATGGTGCCCGATATCGAGGTCTATACGCCGCATATCCAGGCCGTGTTCGGCCTCGTGGATGGCGACGATCCGCGTTATATCCCGTTCAGCATCGCAGACCGCGCGCAGCGTGCGTTCGATCCGCTGATCGGCGCGCTGGAGATGCTGCTGTCGCTGCCGCATGCGCGCGTGACGGTCAGCGACGTGCTCGATCTGCTCGAAGTGCCGGCCGTGCGCTCGCGCTTTGGCATCGACGCCGAAGACGTGCCGACGCTGCGTCACTGGATCGACGGCGCGAATATTCGCTGGGGGCTGCATGCGCAGCAGCGCGCGAGTCTCGGGCTGCCGCCCGGCGACGAGGACAGCGCGCCCAATAGCTGGATGTTCGGCCTGCGCCGTATGTTGCTGGGTTACGCGGCGGGCGAGCGCGCGGGCGCGTGGCGCGGCATCGAACCGTACGCGGAAATCGGCGGTCTGGACGCCGCGCTGCTCGGGCCGCTCACGCGCCTGATCGATGCGCTGGACTACGCCTGGCGCACGCTCAGCGAACCGGCCACCGTTGAAGACTGGTGCGTGCGTCTGCGCGCGCTGAAAACCACGTTCTTCGCCGCCGGCGAGGGCGAGGACGCCTATACGCTGGAGCGCCTCGACACGGCGTTGCAGACGTGGCGCGAGGCCTGCGATGAGGCGGCGCTTACGCAGACGCTGCCGCTGGCGATCGTCGCGGAGAACTGGCTGGGTCAGCTCGATGGCGGTGGTCTCGCACAGCGTTTCTTCGCGGGCGCGGTGACGTTCGCGACCTTGATGCCAATGCGCGCGATTCCATTTCGCATTGTTTGCCTGCTCGGCATGAACGACGGCGATTATCCGCGCAGCCGCACGCCGCTCGACTTTGATCTGATGCGCCGCGACTATCGTCCAGGCGACCGTTCGCGCCGCGAGGACGACCGCTATCTGTTCCTCGAAGCGCTGCTGTCCGCGCGCGATCATCTGCATATCTCGTGGGTGGGCCGCAGCGTGACCGACAACACGCCGCGACCGCCTTCGGTGCTGGTCGGACAGCTGCGCGATCATCTGAAGGCGGGCTGGCGGCTCGAAGACGACGAGGCGGACAGCTCGCACAAACTTGTCGATGCATTGACGATCGAGCATCGGCTGCAACCGTTCAGCGCCGAATACTTTCCAGCCGATCCGCAGCACGCGCCGCTCTATACCTTTGCGCATGAGTGGAGCCGTCCTGCGCCGCTCGCAGGCGCGACGCAGGCCGATACGGTGCTGCCCGCAGCTCAGCGCGACGAACCGCTTTCGATCCGCGAACTAGGCGAATTCCTGCGCGACCCCGTGCGCAGTTTCTTCCGGCAGCGCTTGCGCGTGGGCCTGGAAATGCAGGACGAAGCGAGCGAGAACCACGAGCCGTTCGAGGTCGATGCATTGCAGGCGTGGCAGTTGCAGGACGAACTGATTCGCGCGCAATTGCGCGCGATGGAGCGCGGCGAAGACGATCTCGATGCGGTGGCGCGCGAGCAGCTCGAACGCATGCATCGCAGCGGTGAACTCGCGGCGGGCGGCTTTGGCGAAGTGATCGGCGAAGAACTGCTCAAGCCAATGGAGGAATTGTTCGGCGAATATCGCAAGGCGCTTGCGCGCTGGCCGACGCCGCTGTCGCATCAATACGAAATTCGTCTCGATCTGCAGGACGCGCAGCGCGACGGCCGCACGCTCGACCTGCTGGACTGGATCGACGATGTGCGCGAAGGCGAGGACGGTGCGCTCGGGCGCGTGATTCTCGACGCCGGCACCCTCATCAAGGACAACAAGTATCGCGGCGACCGCCTGGTGGCCTATTGGGTGGCGCACGTCGCTGCGCAACTGGCGGCGGGCGAGGTGACGACGGTGATCGTCAGCAAGGTGGGCGTGGCGGAGTTCGCGCCAGTGTCGCCCGATGTCGCGCGCGCATGGCTGCTGGCCTTGATGGCGGCCTGGGAAGAAGGTTCGCGTCGGCCTTTGCCGCTGGCGGTCAAAACCGCTTTTGCGTGGTTGCGCAAGCTGCCCGTGGATTTTGCTGCGGATACCACGCCCATTCCCGCCGAGGCCTGGGACGCGGCGCGCACGGCGTTTGAAGGCGCGGCGCGCCTCGCGGGCGAGTGCGATACCAATCCTTATCTGCGCAGGGCGTTTGCGGATTTCGACGCGCTCGTTGCCAATGGCGAATTCGTTGCGCTCGCAACGTTACTGCTGATGCCGATACAGCGTGCGCCGCTTTCGTCGTCGAAGAATAAACGCACGGCCAGTTCTGCCGATCCGGTTGGAGAAAACGCATGACCCCGGCAGACGACATGATCGCCGATGTGCTGGAGCCGCTGAATTTTCCGCTTTATGGCAGCCGCCTGATCGAAGCGAGCGCGGGCACCGGCAAGACCTTTACGATCGCGATGCTGTATGTGCGGCTCGTGCTGGGCCACCACGGCGCGACCGAGCCACGCGATCTCTTTGAACACGACGAAGCGGCTGTCGAACAGGGCGGCATGCGGCCACTTACGCCGCCCGAAATTCTCGTCGTGACCTTCACGGATGCCGCGACGAAAGAACTGCGTGAGCGTATTCGCGCGCGTTTGATCGAAGCCGCCGACTATTTCCGCGCGCTGCCCGATGAGGTGCCGTTTCGCGCGCCGGGCGTGGACCTGCTGCACGATCTGCGCGAAGCCTACGCGCCCGAACAATGGCCCGCTTGCGCGCGACGCCTGCAACTGGCCGCCGAATGGATGGACGAGGCTGCAGTGTCGACGATCCACGGCTGGTGCAATCGCATGCTCAGCGAGCACGCCTTCGATAGCGACAGCCTGTTTTCGCAGACGCTCGAAACCGACCAGACCGAACTGCGCGCCGAAGTCGTACGCGATTACTGGCGAACTTTCATGGCCCCGCTGGACGCCCAGGCCGCAGGAGAAGTGCGCGCATGGTTCGCGAGTCCCGATGCGCTGCACAAGGCGATTTTGGGTCTTCTCCCGCACGCGGAACAACTGCCCGATGCCGCTGCGCCCGCAGCGACTTTGCTCGAAGCGCGCACGCAGGCGCATGAAGAACTCGAAGCGCTGAAAGCACCGTGGCGCGAGGGGATCGACGAAGCGCAAGGCTTGATCGAAGCGGCACGTGAAAAGAAGCTGTTCGACGCCAAAAAACTGAATACGCGCAATTGCGAGAACTGGTTCGCGAAGCTGCGCGAATGGGCCAATGATCCGCAGAGCGTGCATCCGGGTTTCAAGGACGATGCTGCGGTGTGGACGCGTCTGACGCCGGACGGTCTCGCGGAAATCTGGAAGGACGGCAAGCCGCCTTCGCACCCTTGCTTTACAGCGATGGAAACCTTGCTGGAGTCGCTCGGCGCGAAACCCGAAGCGAAGCTGCCGGTTCTTTGCCACGCGGCGCGCTGGGTTGCGCGGCGGTTCGAGGAGGAAGAAGCGCGCCGCTCGCAGATGGGCTTCGACGACCTGCTCACGCGCTTGCTGGCCGCGCTGAAAAAGCCGAATGGTGCGCGCCTCGCGGAGATTATTCGCAAACAGTATCCGGTCGCCTTGATCGACGAGTTCCAGGACACGGACCCGGTGCAGTATCAGATCTTCGATTCGGTCTATGCGATCGAGTCCAACAACATCGAGACGGCAATCGTCTTGATCGGCGATCCGAAGCAGGCCATCTACGCCTTTCGCGGGGCGGATATCTACACCTATCTGCGCGCGCGGCGTGCCTGCGCGGGACGGCTCTATACGCTGAAGAAAAATTTCCGCTCGACGCGCGCGATGGTCGATGCGGTCAACCGCTGTTTCGAGGCGGCGGAAAAACGCCCCGAAGGCAGCGGTGCGTTCCTGTTTCGCGGCGCGCAAGGCGAGGCAAACGCCTTGCCTTTCGTCGCCGCCGATGCGAATGGTCGTCCCGACGAACTGGTGGCTAACGGCAATCCTCTGCCGGCGCTCAACGTCTGGTGGTTGCCAGGCGCGGAGGATGGCAAGGCCATGAGCAAGAGCGCCTATTTCGCGAGCATGGCCGCGAGTTGCGCGACCGAGATGGTGCGCCTGCTCAATCTGGGCCAGATGGGCGCGGCGGGTTTCGAAGGCGAACACGGCTTGAAACCGCTGCGGCCCGCGCATATGGCGGTGCTCGTGAACAACCGTGACGAAGCGCGGGCGATTCGCGAAGCGCTCGCGGTGCGTGGCGTGCGCAGCGTTTATCTCTCGGATCGCGATTCGGTGTATCGCACCCCGCAGGCGGAGGAATTGCGTTACTGGCTGGGCGCGTGCGCGGAGCCCGACGACGGGCGGCTCATACGCAGCGCGCTCGCTACGGCGTCGCTGGGATTGAGCTGGAGCGAGCTGGATGCGCTGGGCCGCGATGAAATTGCCTGGGAGGCGCGCGTGCTGCAATTCCGCGGCTATCGCGAAGTCTGGCGCAAGAAGGGCGTGCTGCCGATGTTGCGGCGCTTGCTCAACGATTTCCATGTGCCACAGCGTTTGCTGGGCGAGCACGCGGCGGCGGGTCTGAACGGTGAGCGCGCGCTGACGAATCTGCTGCATCTGGCGGAATTGCTGCAACAGGCGAGCACGCAGCTCGACGGCGAGCATGCGTTGATCCGCTATCTCGACGAGCAGCGCGCAGACGAAACTGCGGGCGGCGGCGGTGACGCGCGCCAGTTGCGCCTGGAAAGCGATGCCGGGCTCGTGCAGGTGGTGACGATCCACAAGTCGAAGGGTCTGGAATATCCGCTGGTTTTCCTGCCGTTCGCGTGCGCGCATCGAGCGGTGAAGGCCGACGATGTGCCGTTCAAATGGCATGATCAGGATGGCGAACTAAAGATCACGCTGGAACCGGAGCCTGCCGTATTGGCGCAAGCCGATCGCGAGCGTCTGGGCGAAGATCTGCGCAAACTCTATGTGGCGCTCACGCGCGCGTGCTACGCGACGTGGATCGGCTATGCGCCCGTGCAGAACGTGGAGGGGAGCGCCTTCGGCTATCTGGTGGGCGGCGGCGCGGCGTTGCCGGCGGAGCAGACCGATAGCTTGCTCGAAGCGCTGCGCGGGCCGTGCCACGATATTGCAGTGACGACGGCGCCAGCGCGGGGCAATGAAGTATTCGCGACGCAAGGGCCTGCCGCAGCACGCGGAAAGGCACGTACATTCCCGCGCCGCACGCGCACGCCGTGGTGGATCGCGAGCTATTCGAGCCTCAAGACGGTGGAGGGCGCGCACGATGCTTATGCGACGAAGCTCGAAGAAGAGGAGCGCGCCGCGCCCGACACGCGCGGCGAAGATGTATTTCTCGAATTGCTGGGCGCGAGTGCGCCGCAAGACGACGAGTTCGACGCAAACGCACTCGCGCCCGCCGGTGCGCCGATGCATGGTTTCGAGCGTGGCGCCGACGCAGGCAGCTTTCTGCACGAATTGATGGAGTGGGTGGCGAACGAGGGTTTCGCGGAGATCGCGCACGAATCCGCGCACGCGCGGTTGCGCGACATGATCGCACGGCGCTGCACGGTGCGTGGCTGGGACCGGTGGATCGAGACGCTTACCCAATGGATGCTCGCCTTTATCCGCACGCCGCTGAATCTGCCGGATTTCGAGGGCGAACCGGTGTCGCCGGTTTCGCTCGCGTCGCTCGATAAATCGGCTTATATGGCGGAAATGGAATTCTGGGTGGCTGCGCATAGGGTGGAGACGCTCGAACTCGATGCACTTGTGACGTCGCTGACGCTCGACGGAGCCGATCGGCCGCTGCTGGATACCGCGCGGCTGAACGGCATGCTCAAGGGCTTTATCGACCTTGTTTTCGAGCACGAGGGGCGCTACTACGTGGCCGACTACAAATCGAACTGGCTTGGCCCCGACGACGCTTCCTACACCGTGGAGAAAATGCGCTCGCAGATTCTGCATTCGCGTTATGAGTTGCAATATGCGCTCTATCTGTTCGCGCTGCATCGCTTGCTGAAGTCGCGCTTGCCCGACTACGACTACGACCGGCATATCGGCGGCGCGGTCTATATGTTTCTGCGCGGCGGCAATTCGCCGAGCCAGGGACTGCATTGCGAGCGGCCGCCGCGCGAGTTGATCGAAGGGCTCGATGCGCTGTTCTCGCATCATGGCACGCTGGAGGGCGCGGTATGACGAGGCGACGTACCACGGCGACCACGGGGCCGAAAGATGGCATCGGCGTGACGGGGGATCTGTTCGCGCAATTCGAAGTGCAGACCGAAGCCCAACTGCCCGAACCGGCGCGCGCGCTCGAACCTCAGAGATCGGTTGCACGCGCAACGTCTCAGGAATCGGCGGCGCAAATGCTTGCCACGCTGGAGCGTTGGGTCGAGCGAGGCTGGCTGCGGGCGCTCGACGGCGCGTTTGCGCGTTTCCTGCTGGAAGAGACGCCGCACGCGCCGCCGTTGCTGTTGCTTGCCGCGGCGCTGGCCAGCCATCAACTCGGGCGAGGGCATGTTTGCCTCGATTTGCGGGCCACGCTCGAAGACCCTGCGTTTGCCTTGTCCTTGCCGCCCGACGGCCCACAGGTGCAGACCGACGAGCCGCCTCAACCGCCCGCTGACGTGCTGGCGGGCGTGACGCTCGAAGACTGGCTTGCGGCGCTCGATTGCCCTGAGCTGGTGGGCGCGCGGGAGGGCAATACGCCGCTCGTACTGAGCGGAACGCGCTGCTATCTGCGCCGCTACTGGCAATACGAGCAGGACGTGCGGGCGGGCATCGATGCGCGCCTGGCGCAACGCGCGCGCATCGAGGCGCAACTGCCTGCCGAAGCAGCGCGCGTGGCGCTCGACGCGCTGTTTGCGCCGCGGCAATCATCGAACCCGGCTAGCCAGGCTGAACGCGCCGACTGGCAAAAGCTCGCCTGTGCGCTCGCGGCGCGCAGCGCCTTTAGCATCATCACGGGCGGACCCGGCACGGGCAAGACCACCACCGTGGTGAAGTTGTTGGCACTCCTGCAAACTTTGGCGCTTGCCCACAAGGTGTCCGCGCGACCATTGCGAATTCGCCTGGCGGCCCCCACGGGCAAGGCGGCGGCGCGGCTGAACGAATCGATCGCGGGCGCGGTCGCGCGTCTGCCTTTCGAGGCACTCGCGCAAGGCGTGGATGCGCAGGCGTTGCGCAACGCCATTCCCACGGCCGTGACGACGCTCCATCGCGTGCTGGGCACGCGCCCTGGCAGTCGGCGTTTCCGTCACGATGCGGCCAATCCGCTGCCGGTGGACGTGCTGGTGATCGACGAAGCCTCGATGGTCGATCTGGAAATGATGGCGGCGGTGCTCGACGCCTTGCCGCCCACGGCCCGTCTGATTCTGCTTGGCGACAAGGACCAGTTGGCGTCGGTGGAAGCGGGCGCGGTGCTGGGCGAGCTTTGCGATCGTGCACGCGAAGGCCACTACACCGAGGCGACACGCGCATGGCTGGAGGCGGCGACGGGCGAGCGCATCGACGCGGCGATGCTCGACGCGCACGGCACGCCGCTCGATCAGGCCGTAGCGATGCTGCGCCAGAGCCACCGTTTCGCATCGGAAAGCGGCATCGGCGCGCTTGCCGAACTGGTGAATACCGGTGACGCCACGGGCGTGGCGAAGATCTGGCGGCACGGCTATGCGGATCTCGCGCGCCTCATCTGTCCCGCGCACGACGACGCTGCGCTGCGCGCGCTGATAATCGACGGCAACGTGGGCGAATCGCACGAGGGACAGCGCCGCGGTTACCGCCACTATCTGGCAACGATGCGCTCCCTGCGTCCCGAGCCGGGTGCAGCGCCGGAGCAACTCGTCGAGTGGGCGGCCGGCGTGCTCAAGGCGCATACGGAGTTTCAGTTGCTGTGCGCCTTGCGGCGCGGCACATGGGGCGTGGAAGGACTGAACCGGCGCGTCGCGCGGTTGCTGCAGGAGGAAGGCTTGATCGAGCCGTTGGGCGACTGGTATGCGGGGCGGCCCGTGCTGGTCACGCACAACGACTACGAACTGGGCCTGATGAACGGCGATATCGGCATTGCGCTCGATTTGCCGGTTGAGCAAGGGAGGCCGCCGGTGTTGCGCGTGGCGTTTCCTTCGGGAGACGGTACGGGCGGTGTGAAGTGGGTGTCGCCCAGCCGCCTGCAAGGTGTGGAGACCGTGTTCGCGCTCACCGTGCACAAATCGCAGGGCTCGGAATTCACCCACGCGGCGCTTGTGCTGCCGGACACCTACAGCCCTATCTTGACGCGTGAACTCGTCTACACCGGCATCACGCGTGCGCGCGCGTTTCTGACGCTGGCCGTGCCGGAAGGGCGCTCGGTGCTCGACCGCGCGGTGCTTGCCAAGGTGCAGCGCGCGAGCGGCTTGATGGCGGGTCTCGCCCGCGACGCCCAGTGAACTGCCTGCAGTTTCCGATCCGATAAAGAGAAAACGCGTCGGGCGCTGATGCGTCCGGCGCGTTTCATCCTGTTTCCAGTTGGAATCGGAACAACTGCGCAGGAAAACTGTCGCTGTGTCCTTAGACGATCGTCAGCGTCACGTCGATGTTGTTGCGCGTGGCGTTCGAGTACGGGCAGACGATGTGGGCCGCGTCGACCAGCTTCTGAGCGTCGGCGCGGTCCAGACCCGGCAGCGAGATGCGCAGTTCGACCTGGATGCCGAAGCCGTTGGGAATCTGGCCGATGCCCACATGGCCGTTGACCGAGACGTCAGCCGGGATCGCGATCTTGTCGCGCGCCGCCACGAACTTCATCGCGCCAATGAAACAGGCGCTATAGCCCGCTGCGAACAACTGTTCCGGGTTCGTGCCGTCCCCGCCTGCGCCGCCCAGTTCGCGCGGCGTCGTGAGCTTGAGGTCCAGGTTGCTGGCGGGGACGACAGCGCGGCCATCACGGCCTCCGGTTGCGGTGGCTTCGGCGGTGTAGAGGACTTTTTCGATCGACATGACTGACTCTCCAGTGTGAGCAATGCAGCTAGAAAACTGCGGTGATGAATCATTAGTCGTCCAGACCGATAGCGGTCTTCGCGACAAGTGCGTGACTGCGTGACTTCGACGATAGCGTTCGATCGTGGCGTCTGCGTGATTGTGATCGGGTCACCATCGTCTTTCTTCAAATACTATCTATCACTAGATAGATATGGGGCGACGACATCAACATACATTAGCCTCTGTCTGACTTCGCGTCCCTTAGCGCGGCCTATCTATCAGAAAATAGATGGGCCGCCCTGCAAGGCTCAGGGAGCGGCTTTCCACATCGCTTCGACGTCTTCCAGACGCGTCTTCGTGTGAAACAGCCGGCTTGCCAGCACACTGCCCTGCAACGCGGCGAACAGCGTACGCGCCGCGCTTTCCGGCTTGCCTCGCGCCACCAGCGTGCCTTCCTTGACACCTTGGGCCAGCACTTTTGCCAGCCACGTTTCATTGGTGCGGAAGAAAGCCTGCACAGCTTCGCGCACGGCTTCGGGCAGCGTCTCGATGTCGGCGGCCAGCATGCCGCACAGACAGATCTGGTTGCCGTCGCCCAGCGTCTTGCCGAAAAAGCGCGTGTACATCGCGAGTTTCTGGTCGGCCGGCAGAGCCGGATCGACCGCTTGCAGCGCCTGCACGACTTCGTCGCTGTACTGCTTCACCGCTTCCAGCACGAGATCGTCTTTCGACGGGAAGTAGTAGTGAATGCTCGACGTCTTTACGCCCACGAGTTCAGACAGATCGCGATAGCTAAACCCGTTGTAGCCCCGCAGCATCATCAAGGTGATGGCGTGGTCGAGAACCTGTTCGCGTACTGTCAACTTCGTGTTCATGAGCTCTAATTTATCTACTGGAAGGTAGACTGTCAAGCGCTCCCCGGAAATTTTTGTTTTGCTGCGGAGTTTCCTTTGGGAAACGGGCGGCTGGATGCCGCCCAGACAAGGATTCAGAGGACTCCGCGAGCTTCAGAGTCCGCGATGGCCCGCGCTGACGATCAGTCGCAGGCCAAGCGCAGCAATCGCACCGGCGGCAATGCGGTCGATCCAGCGCTTCGCACGCAGATAGAGATCGCGCGGACGCTGGCTCGAAAAGCTGAGCGCGACCACCGTGTACCAGCCCGTCTCGATGGCGAACACCAGCGGCGGCAGGGCGAAGTAGCACCAGAGCGGCGGGTGCTGCGGCAGCAAGGCCACGAAGATGCTGCCGTAGGCCACGGCCGTTTTCGGGTTGCTGAGTTGGGTCGTCAGGCCGGTCCAGAACGATTTGCCGGGATGCGCGGCCTGCGTTTCACTCTTGCCCATCGACACCGGTTGGCCAGCGCCGCGCCAGATGCGCGCGGCGATGCAAAGCAGATATACGCCGCCCGCTATCTTGAGCCCCGCATAGAGCCAGGCAACGGTCGCGAGCAAGGTATACAACCCGGCGAGCGCGATGCCCGCAAAGCAGATTGCGCCGATCCCCATGCCCAGCGCCGTCGCCACGCCGTCGCGCCGCGATAGCCCGATCGAATTGCGCGCGACCATCACGAAGCTGGGTCCGGGACTCATCGCGCCGAGCAGAATGGCGGCGAGGATGCTGATAACGGCGGTAGTGGGCGACATGGCGGCCTCGGGTGCCTGGAAGTAGTGTTTGACAGTAGCACGCGTTTCCTGTGTGGCGGTAAACGCCGTTCAATGCTCTTATCGGAAACGCATGGCTACCTTCAGGCCTTGTTGCGCTGCCGGCTCCAGTGCTCCAGCAGCACGCGCGTCTGTTCGCAGACGCTGGCCTTCAGAAACTCGGCTTTCTCGCGATCGATCTCGTTCCATTCCAGCGTCGTCAGCGCCGAGCGGCGTGCGATATGGAACACCAGCAATTGCCCATACAGGCTGAACATGCGCACGGTGGTCAGCGTGTCGTCCGAGGGGGTGCCGGTGATGCGCGCCAGCAGTTCGACGTTCACCGTATTGAGCGGCGTACGCACGCGCTCGCGCAGCACTTGCGAGCCGACTTCCGGCTCGCCGCCGCCTTGCTCGCGCGCGAAGAAGAGGCGCTGATCGGGTTCGCTGCTCTTGATGAAGGTGCGGTCGGCCACCGCGCGCTGGATGTCGAGAAAGGCTTCGATCAGCGCTTCGGTGTCGCCGTTACGTTCGAGTACGGCGCGTGCGCGTAGCACGGCGGGTTCGAATGCTTGCCACGATTCGTCGGCGATCGACTCGGCGCACGCTCGATAAAGCCCTTCCTTGTTTTCGAAGTAGTACTGCAGCGCGGGGGCATTCACGCCCGCGCGTGCGGCGATATCGCGCGTGGAGGCGCCTTCGAAACCATGTTGCCCGAACAGGCTGATGGCGGCTTCGATGATCTTGCGGCGGGTTTCGTCTCCGCGCGCATAACCGCCCGCCGATGGGCGGCGCAGTCGTTTCGGTTCGTTCATGTCAGGTGAGGTTGCGGCTTGGCTGACGAAAATATAACACTTGACAGAATTTTTCCGAATGGAATAATTTTGCCAACTGGAAATAATCTTTTACTGGGGTTGTGAAAATCATGTCAACGACTGCGGGAGCGCCCGGGCGCGAAGTGCCGGGCGACGTCGTTTCGCCGGAAAAGCGTGGCAATAAGCGCATGGTGCTGATCGGTCTCGGTCTCGGGGCGCTGGTTGCCGCCGGCGTCTGGGGCGGTCACTGGTGGCTCGTGGGCCGCTTCATCGAAAGCACGGACGATGCCTATCTGCAGGCGGATAGCGTGACCGTCGCGCCGAAAGTCAGCGGCTATGTCACCGATGTCTACGTCGCCGACAACCAGGCGGTGAAGGCTGGCGATCCGCTCGTGAAGCTCGACGCGCGTCAGTATCAGGTCGCGCTCGATCAGGCCAACGCCACCATCGACGCTCGCGCCGCCGACATCCAGCACGCCGACGCGCAGCTCGCGCAGCAGCGCGCCAACATCGCGCAGGCGCAGGCCCAGCAGGAAGTGGCGCGCGTGAGCTTGCGTCATGCACAGGACGAAGTTGCACGCTACACGCCGCTCGCAGCGACCGGCGCGGAAACCACTGAACGTCTCGCTGAACTCAAGAGCAATCGCGACCAGGCGCAAGCCACCCTGGCCGCCGATTCTGCCGCTGTCGAAGCGCAGCGTTCGCAGGTCGCGGCACTGACGGCGCAGCAGGCGCAGGCGCGTGCGCAACTCGAAGCGGCGCGCGCCAGTGCAGCGCAGTCGCAACTCGATCTGGACAACACCGTGGTCAAGAGCGCGCTTGCAGGGCGCGTGGGCGATCGCACGGTGCGCGTGGGCCAGTACGTGCAACCCGGCACGCGCATGCTGACGGTCGTGCCGGTGCAGAAGACCTATCTCACCGCGAACTTCAAGGAAACGCAGATCGGCCGCATGCGTGTCGGTCAGCCGGTCGAGCTGTACGTCGACGCATTGCCGGGCCATACGCTGCATGGCGTGGTGGACAGCTTCTCGCCGGGAACGGGTGCGCAGTTCGCACTGCTGCCGCCGGAAAACGCCACGGGCAACTTCACGAAGATCGTGCAGCGCGTGCCGGTGCGTATCCGCCTCGATACCGGTCCTGAAACGCGCGGCGTGCTGCTGCCGGGCATGTCCGTGACCGTCGATGTCGATACGCGTTCCGCGCGCGACGACGATCGCCGTATCGACGCCGAGAATCATCGTGGCTGATCCGGCAAGCGCGGCAACCGGCGCGGCTCCCGCGCCGCACCCGCACGGCGAGCGCGCCAGCGCCGCCGACTGGATCGCCGTGGCGGCGGGCGCATTGGGTGCGCTGATGGCGACGCTCGACATCTCGATCACGAATTCGGCGCTGCCGCAGATCCAGGGCGAAATCGGTGCGACCGGTACGGAGGGTACGTGGATCTCCACGGGTTACCTGATGTCCGAGATCGTGATGATTCCGCTCGCGGCGTGGCTTACGCGGGTATTCGGACTGCGAAATTTTCTGCTGGTGAATGCGGCGCTCTTTATCGGCTTTTCGATGATGTGCGGCTGGTCGGGCACGCTTGGCCTGATGATCGCCGGGCGCATCGGCCAGGGCTTCACGGGCGGCGCGATGATTCCCACCGCGCAGACCATCATCCGCACGCGGCTGCCGTTATCGCAATTGCCAGTCGGCATGACGGTTTTTGGTTTGATCGTGCTGCTCGGGCCGCTGCTGGGTCCGGTGCTGGGCGGCTGGCTGGCGGAAAACATCAGCTGGAGCTGGTGTTTCTTTATCAATCTGCCGGTGTGTATCGCGCTCATCACGCTGCTGATCGTGGGGCTGCCGAAGGACAAACCGCATTGGGAAGCCTTCCTCAAGGCCGACTGGCTCGGCATCGTGGGCCTCGCCGTGGGCTTGAGCACGCTCACAGTGGTGCTCGAAGAAGGGCAGCGCGAACGCTGGTTCGAATCGCACATGATCGTGACGCTAACCTTTGTCTCGCTCGCGGGCATGGTGCTGATCGGCATTTCGCAGTTCGTGGCGGAGAAACCCATTCTGCGGCTGTCGCTGATGCGCAATCCGCGTTACGCCAGCGTGATCGTGATCGTGTCGGCGGTGGGGGCGGGTCTTTACGGCATTTCCTATCTGTTGCCGCAGTTCCTCAGCATCGTGGCGGGCTACAACGCGGAACAATCCGGCGCGATCATGCTGTTGTCCGGCTTGCCCGCATTTCTGGTGATGCCGATCCTGCCGCGCCTGCTGGGCAAGGTGGATTTCCGCGTGCTGGTGGTGAGTGGTCTGCTGCTTTTTACCCTCAGTTGCATGCTCGATATTTCGCTGACCGCGCAGAGCGTAGGCCACGATTTCGTCTGGTCGCAGCTGATTCGCGGCGTGGCGCAGATGCTTGCGATGATGCCGCTCAATCAGGCTTCGATGGCGGCGGTGGCGCGCGAAGATTCGGGCGATGCAGCGGGGCTGTACAACATGGCGCGTAACCTCGGCGGCTCGATTGGCCTTGCAATCATCGGCACGCTGATCGACCGGCGCGAGACTTATCACACGGCCGTTTTGCGCGAGTCCCTGAGCGGCAATTCGCTGATCGGGCAGGAACGCCTCGCCTCGGGCGCGGCGAACTGGTTCGCGCAGACCGGCGATATGGCTTACTCGCAGATGCAATCGCTCGGCCAGATTGCCACGCAGATTCAGCAGCAAGCCACGGTCATCACGTACTCCGAAACATTCTGGGTGCTCGGCATTGCACTCGCTGCCTGCGTGCCGCTCGCGCTCCTGCTCAAGAAACCGCAGCCCGGCGTGAAGGCGCCGTCAGCCGGCCACTGATGCTTCTTTTTTCCGACTCATGACGGCAATACGTTCGTATCAACTTACATTTCGGTCGGCATTCGCGCCGTTCACGGCGCTGGCAGCCGCCTGCGCGCTTGCCGCATGCACGGTCGGCCCCGACTATCACGGTGCGCCCGCGGTGGCGCCCGAAGCGGCCGGCGCGGCCACCTTCGTGCGCACACCCGCGCAGGGCGTGACGCCCACGCGCGCGCCCAGCCAATGGTGGCTGGCATTCAACGATCCGCAACTCAACGCGCTGATCGCCGCGGCATTCGAGCACAACCCGGACCTGCGCGCCGCCCAGGCGCGGCTGCGCGAATCGCGCGCGCAACTGCAGACGCAACGCGCGGCGCAAATGCCGAAGGTATCGGCCACTGTCGCCGCGCCGCGTATGCGCGAGCCCAGTCTCAGCGCGTTCTCGCAGTCCGATGGCAGCAGCAGTTCGAGTTCGGGCGGTGGTGGCCCTCTGCAGTTCTACACGGCGGGTTTCGATGCCTCGTGGGAAATCGATCTGTTTGGCGGCACGCGTCGCGCGGTGGAAGCCGCGAGCGACGAAGCCGATGCCGTGCAGGCCGATCTCGCCGATGCTCAGGTCTCGCTCGCCGCCGAAGTGGCGCAGGCCTATATCGACCTGCGCGATGAGCAGCAACGTTTGTTGATCGCGCAACGAACCGCAGAATTGCAGCAGCAATCGCTCACGCTGACGGAACAACGCCGCGCCGGCGGCACCGCTGCGGACGTGGACGTCGAGCGTTTGACCACGCAGGTCGAAAACACGCGTTCGACGATCACGCCGCTCGCATCGCAGGTGGAAACGTCGCTCGATCAACTGGCGGTGCTCACGGGTAAGGCCCCCGGCGCACTCGACGCCGAACTGGCGACGCCGCAGGCGTTGCCGGTGTTGCCCGCGTCGGTGCCGGTGAGCGATCCGGCCACGATGTTCGCGCAACGTCCCGACATCCGCGCCGCCGAACGCCGTCTGGCATCGAGCAATGCGCAGATCGGCGAGCATGTGGCCGATTTCCTGCCCAAGCTCACGCTGTTCGGCGACCTGGGCTTTACGGCTGCGGACCCGGGCCATCTGCTGCGCAAGAACAATTTCAGCTGGGTGGGCGTGCCTTATCTGCAATGGAATCTGTTCGACTTTGGTCGCACGCTTGGCGCGGTGCATGGCGCCGAAGCCTCGCGCGACGAAGCAGAAGCGCGTTATGAAAAAGCCGTTCTGGCCGCCCTGCAGGACGCGAACGGCGCGCTCTCGCGTTATGGCTATCAGCGCGAACACCTCGTCACGTTGCAAAAGGTGCAGGATTCGGCGCAGCGCTCGGCGGTGTTGATGCGTCAGCGTTATCGCGCGGGCACCTCGACGCTCGTCGATCTGCTGGACACCCAGCGCGCGGAATTTCTCGCGCAGCAGGACGTGATCTCGGGGCAGGCCGAATTGCTCAAGGACTTCATCTCCATTCAGAAAAGCCTGGGCCTCGGCTGGCACAGCAACGCCAGTTAATCACCTTTCATGAAGGGACGCGATGCCGCGCCGCGTTCGCGCTCCCTGAATCAAATAATGAGAAATCTCCGCGAATTAGCGGGTTAATGCCGAGCACCGGCGCGAGAAAAATCAAAACGCTACTGCTAAATGGTTCTTCTGCATGGGCGCGACTATCGATATGCGCGCCACCGGCACCGTGCTGCGTAAATCCGGCACTTTGCTGCTCACCAAGATGGCGGTCGCCTGATTCTCGTGCCGATACTTACTGCGCTGTGGGTGCGCAGAAGGAGCGCGCGTGACGCACTGCGCGATAGTCTTGGCCGAAGCGCTGCCATGATGAGTTCATGGGGCCGCAGCCCATCGCAGGCCTCGACGCTCACGTATAGCGGATGATCGTTCGCGATCAACTTCGCGCCATGCTCTCCAGCACGCCGTCGCGCCGGATCAGCCCATGAAACAGCGCCGCGCCCAGATGAAGCAGCACGGTCGCAAACAGCAACATGGCGAGCCACGTATGTGCCGCGCGCAGGAAGGCGTAGAGCGCAACGCCAGGCGGCGTGATGGGCGGTAAATGGAGTGCGCCCGCGAGCACGACGGGGTAACCGGCTGCAGACAGCATGGCCCAGCCGATCAACGGCATCGCAATCATGAGCGCGTAGAGCACCAGATGCGAGGCGTGCGCTGCGACGCGCTGCCATGCGGGCATCGCGTTGGGCATTGCGGGCGTGCCGCGTGTTAGCCGCACGACGATGCGCACGATCGCGAGCACAAGCAAAGCGATGCCCAGTGGCCGATGCAACGCAATCAGACTGTTATGCAGCCGCGAGACGGTTGAAACCATGCCCACGCCCACGAACAGCATCGCAACGATCAGGACTGCCATCGACCAGTGCAGCAGGCGGGCGAGGCCGCAGAAATGCGCTTGAACGGTTTTCATTGCTGGGCTTCTCCGTGTGCATGGGCGAGCGCCGCTTCTTCTTGCATGCGACGGTTGAACGAGACCGAATAGGCGGCCGAACGTGCGGCGAGAAGCGGGTCGTCCGAGGGCTTCAATCCATCGGGCAAGATCGTCGGGTCGTAATTGACGTCGCGGCAAGCGCCAGAGCGCTGCGGCGTGGCCTGCCGCAAGACGAGCGTGCCCGCATCGATCTGCTCGCGCGAGGCCGGCCATTGCTGCGTGGCATCGTTGGTGGGGTCTCCGGGCGCAGCCACGGTGAGTACGAGATGCCAGCGCAGCGGGCCTTGCGCGAGACGCGCTGCGAGATCGTCGGCGAGGAAGTCGGCATTGCGCTTCTGATCGGCCGATTCAGCCTCGTAAGCCGATTGCGGCACCATCTCCCACCTTACCGCGCGCGTATTGCCATCGGTATCCGTGGCGATGAACGCATTGATGCCCCAGAACGCCGTGTTCGCGAAACTCGATGAAGGCGGGTGCGCCTTGAGCCATTGACGAAACGGCAGTGTTTCCGGATTGGCGCTAAAGAATGCATCGAGTTTCGCGGTGTCGGGCTTGCCGGTCCTCGGATCGGGTTTCGACGCGAGCAGTTGCTGATAGAACTGCTTCGGGGTACGAACCACGAAGACCGGCGCCGAATTCATGCCGGTGCGCCACTGCTCGCCATCGGTCAACTGAAAAAGCAAGGCCATGCTGCGCACGGGTATGCTGGCGTCGGGGGCGGACGGATTGCTGCCGGGAATCGCGAAGCGGCCGATCACAGGCGTCTCGCCCGGCGCAAACAGCGCCGCGCGCGAGACCTTTGCGCCATTGCCGTTGCTCTCGAATTCGCCTTCCACGCACAGGCCTTTGGCGTGATTGCGCCGCAAGCCTGCGTGAATGCCGTAGTTCGATTCAAAGGTATTGACGATGTGTGGAGCGTCCACGCGTTTGGGCGTGAGCCAGCCTGCGGTCCATGCGAAGGCGGCCGCCGTGCAACCCATCACCGCCGCGATGGCGGCAAGCCGGCATGGCATGCAGATATTGGCGCGACTCATGATGCGCCGCCGACCTGCGCGCGGGCGCGCGTGAGACGCGCGAGGACGATCGGTGTCCGGGGATAGAGCGAAGCGCGATGGGGCATGATCGGTCCTGTCGAAGGGTGTGGTGGCCGTTACAGGCGTCAACAGGGCGAAGGCGCGTTCTATTCCCCGTGAGTGTGAAGAATGCACAAGTGTAAGCTGCGTGCAAGAAAGCGTGCGAAGGAGCAGGCGATGCTAAAGGGCGGTTGTTTATGCGGGAAGATCCGCTATGAAATCACCGGCGAGCCGATCGGCACGACCGCATGCCATTGCGTGGATTGCCGCCGCGCATCGGGTGCGCCGTTTGTCGGCTGGATGAGCGTGGCGCGCGATGCATTCCGTTTTGTTGCGGGAGCAACAAAATCCTATGCGTCGAGCGAGGGTGTGGAGCGGGGCTTTTGCCCCGATTGCGGCACGCCGCTTACCTACCGTAGCGCGGCGTTTGGCGAGGAAATCGATATTGCCACCGGTACGCTGGATGCGCCCGGCGATGCGCCGCCCGAAGACCATACGTGGACGTCGCAACAACTCGCCTGGGTGCGGCTGGCGGATGGATTGCCGAGGTATCCGCGCAGCCGTCCATGACGTTCAAGCGATACAACAAGGTCGATGCGGCGCGCGCCGCATCGAACGATCAACGATGCTCGGTGACGAACTTGGTCACGAGGTACGGCTCCATCGCTTCGGTACCGCCTTCCGAGCCGTAGCCCGAATCCTTGACGCCGCCGAACGGTACTTCGGGCAGCGCGAGGCCGTGATGGTTGATCGACAGCATGCCGGTTTCGAGATCTTCCGACAGCGCCGCCGAAGTCGCGCTCGAACGCGTGTACGCGTAGGCGGCGAGACCGTAGGGCAGGCGGTTCGCTTCGGCGATCGCTTCTTCGTAGGTGGAGAAGCGCGAGACCAGCGCGAGCGGGCCGAACGGCTCTTCATTCATGATGCGCGCGGAAAGCGGCACATCGGTCAGCACGGTCGGGGCAAAGAAGTAACCTTCGCGGCCAATGCGTTCGCCGCCCGTGAGCACCTTCGCGCCCTGTTCGCGCGCATCGGCTACGAGGCGTTCCATTGCGGCGAGGCGGCGGTCGTTCGCGAGCGGCCCCATTTGCACGCCTTCAGCCAGACCATTGCCGACCTTGATGGTTTTCGTGGCCGCGACGAAGTGTTCGAGGAACTCGTCGTAAGCCGCGTCCTGGACCAAGAAACGGGTGGGCGAAATGCAGACTTGCCCGGCGTTGCGGAACTTCGCGCCCGCCAGCAGTTTTGCTGCGCGCGCAATGTCGGCGTCGGCGAACACAATGGCCGGCGCGTGGCCGCCCAGTTCCATGGTGGCGCGCTTCATGTGCTCGCCGGCCTTCGCGGCCAGCAGTTTGCCCACCGGCGTCGAGCCCGTGAACGAAATCTTGCGGATGGCCGGATGCGCGATCAAATACGACGAGACTTCGGCGGGCACGCCGAACACCAGATTGAGCGCGCCTTGCGGCACGCCCGCATCGATGAAGACTTGCACGAGCGCCGCGCAGCTTGCGGGCGTTTCCTCCGGTCCTTTGAGCACGACGGTGCAGCCCGAGGCAAGCGCTGCCGAAACCTTGCGCACCGCCTGATTGAGCGGGAAATTCCACGGCGTGAAGCAGGCGACCGGGCCCACCGGCTCGCGCGTGACGATCTGGCGGACCGCGTCCGTGCGCGAAGGCACCACGCGGCCATAGGTGCGGCGGCCTTCTTCGGCGAACCAGTCGATAATGTCGGCGCCTGCGAGCGTTTCGCCCCTGGCTTCGGCCAGCGGCTTGCCTTGCTCGCGCGTCATGATGGCGGCGATCTCGTCAGCGCGTTCGCGCAGCAGGTCGGCGGCGCGACGCATCGTCTTGCTGCGTTCGAGCGGCGAGACCTTGCGCCATGCGCTGAAGGCCCGCGCGGCGGCTTCTGCGGCGTCCGAGAGGTCCTGCTCGCTCGCGAGGCTCAGGCGTCCGATCTCCGCCTCGGTAGCGGGGTCGATCACGGCAATCGTCTTCGCGCCGGCGCGCCATGCGCCATCGACGTAAATCTGGGTATCCGGATAAGGCTTCACGCTCGAAGTCATGATGGGACGATCCTCTCAACGGTGCAACGGTGGGGGAGCAGGCGCCGCGCGCAGCAACGCGGGGCGTGTGGATCGGCGAACACCGCTACAACACCGATATCGCCGGGCGCCTGGCAGCCGACTATTTTGCCACCGCTGCGCGCGTTTTGCAGAAGACGCCAATGGCCGGGGTCTGCGGGAGGCGCGCAGCCCCTGGTTTTAACGCCCGGGTTTAACCCCTTCGATCAAGCCCTTGTTGCGCGCGACTCGACCGGTGGCGCGCGCAACGAAGGCTTACGCGTCAGCTCAGTTGCGTGATGGGCGCAACGGCTGCCGGATCGCTGATGCTCGGGCGACCGGTTTCGACGTGACCTGCGTAGCGGCGGGCAAAGGTCGAATCGTCGGGGCTGGTCACCGTGAGGTCATACCAGTGATGGCTCGACGCGAGCACCCACGGCTCCTCGATACGCGCGTGAGCGGGCACCACCACGAGGCGCTCGCGCGCGCCGTAGGCGTTGTCCGTCACCGTGAGGCGGGCGATGCCGCCGCCGTTGTTGGTGAACTTGAGGAACAGATTGCCGTTCGCCACGTCGTATTGCGCCAATACTTCGGGCTGCGGTGTGCCGTTGTGCTTGCCGAAGAAACCCTGTACCGACGAAGCCGCCGATGACGACGAACTGGCCGCCGTGCCGGAGAAGCGGCGCACGAAGCCATTCGGACCATGCACCTCGAACGCGTAGACGCCGTTCGTCACGCGCAGATCCCACGTGTCGTCGAGCGACTTGCCGGCTTCGACCGTATAGCGCCACGGACCGTCGCTGCGATTCGTGCCATAGACGTAGAAGTGCGCGCCCTGGCGGCCCTTGTTTGCGAAGGTGATCGAGAGCGTCTGCTTCGACGGATCGACGTGCGCGTTCACGTGCAACTCGTAGGGCAGTGCGCGGGCATAGCGCACGCCCGGTTCCTGCGCGTCGATCGGACCCGGCGTGGCGGGCACGGTCGGCGCCTTGTTGGCCGAGCACTGGTTGTCGGCCTGTGCCATATAGTTGCTCGTGTCGGGCAGCGCGGGCATCGACGAATCGGGCGTGCGGAAATCGAACGCCGTGGTGAGGTCGCCGCACACCGCGCGACGCCATGCCGTGATATTCGGCTCAAGCACGCCAAAGCGCTCTTCGATGAAGCGGATCACCGAGGTGTGATCGAACACCTGCGAGCACACGAAGCCGCCCTTGCTCCACGGCGAGACGATCGTCATCGGCACGCGCGGACCGAGGCCGTAGGGCAGGCCGTCGGCGGTGCACTTGCCGCCGCGTCCCGGATTGACGACGTTGTGAATTTCGCCCTCCACGCTGACCGTCGATTTGCCCTGCGTCGACGTGGTGGGCGGTTGCGGCGGCACGATGTGGTCGAAGAAGCCGTCGTTCTCGTCATACATGATGAAGAGCACGGTCTTGCTCCACACTTCGGGGTTCGAAGTCAGGGCGTCGAGGATCTGCGAGGTGTATTCCGCGCCGTAAGCCGGCGTGTATTTCGGATGCTCGGAAAACGCAGCGGGCGGCAGCAGCCAGGACACTTGCGGCAGCTTGTTCGCGATCACGTCGCTCTTGAGATCGGCAATCGTGCGCGCGGTCTGTGCGCGCTGATAAAGCTCGGAACCCGGTTGCGCGTTGATGAAGTTGGCGAAGTTCTGCAGGATGTTAGTCCCGTAGTTGCCGTTCATCGGATCGCTGCCGTTGATGCCTTGCTGATAGATCTGCCAGCTGATGCCGGCGGCCTGCAGGCGCTCGGGGTAGGTGGTCCACGAAAGCAGTTGATAAGCGGGCGGCGCGTCGCCGTCCACATAGTCGTTGTTGTCGAGCAGCGGGCCGCCCATCGTGCCGGTCGGATCGACCATGCCCGTCATCAGATACGAGCGGTTCGGGTGCGTCGGCCCCGGCAGCGAGCAGAAATAGTTATCGCAGACGGTGAACGCATCGGCCAGCGCGTAGTGGAACGGAATGTCCGCGCGCAGGTAATAGCCCATCGTCATGTCGGTCTTGTACTGCGGCCACTGGTTGTACAGACCGTTGTTGATGGCGTAGTGCGTCGGATACCACGAGTGATCGAGATCGCCCACGCATTGCGCGCTGGTCGTCTGCGTATCCAGATGGAACGGCAGAACCGGTTTGGTGGCGTCTTCTTTTGACGGCTGATACCAGACCGGCTGGCCGCCGGGCAGCGGGATCGGCAGACGGTCGTTATAGCCGCGCACGCCGCGCAAGTGGCCAAAATAATGATCGAAGGAGCGGTTCTCCTGCATGAACACGACGATGTGCTCCACATCGCGGATCGAGCCCGTGCGCGAGAACGCCGGGATGGCGAGCGCGTTGCGGATGGACTCGGGCAGGACGGTCATCGCTGCTGCGGCGGCGCCGGAGGAAGCGACGGTCTGCAGGAAACGGCGACGGCTGTTTGACGTCATTCTTATTCACCTTTCTGCTTGTTGGATGAGTGTGCGCATAAGCACACGAACGGTGTATTACTGACGCGTCGTTGCGGTACTGCGGGAATCGGTGCCGCTGGCGCTGGTGCCGGTGCCCGATCGAGGCGGTTCGTCGCCGGGCGCGTAGCTCATGACGGGGGCGACCTGCTGGCTGTCGGCGGCGAGGCTCGCCTCTACGCTCTGCACGGGGTCGTTTGCGTAGGTGTAGCTGGCGGGGTTTGCGGCGTCGGCAGGCGCGGCGCCGCTTGAACCGTTGGGACCGGCCACGGGCGCGGCGGGTTGAAGTGCGGCGTTGATCTGTTGCTGGCCCGGTGCGCTGGTCGTGTCAGGCGCAGCCGAAGAACCCACTCCCGGCCCGCACGCAGCGAGCGAGATGGTTGCCAGCACAACGGAAATCACGATTGCTGGTGACGGCTTGAACAGGCGACTTTGCATGTGCGCTTGCACTCCGATGATCGGGTCGGCGCACAGTTTCTACGGTATCGGAGAAAGAATTGTGAAACGCGCGTAAACGTTTGCGGACGATATTTTTTCTTATGCAAACGTTATTAAAGCGAGCGAAACAGGATAAATGGTTGATGTCGAACCCGTGTCAATTACAAATTGTTTCCACTATGAAAGACATCTGGAATTCACATACACCAACGTCGCCGCATCAAGCTTACGGTCAGGTAAGTTCCAGTTCCCGTTGCATAAACAGCCGGGTGGTCCCCTGCGTGCGCCTCTCGCATTTCGATGAAACGCCTGATTTTTGTATCGACGAATCGACGCGACGGGTAGCCGTCGTAATGACTATGGCCTCGAAACAACCCGCCTGAATCCAGCGCAACGGGTTGAACATCTCACGCAGTTCGTGTCGGCGCTGTGGAGCATCTTTGTGCATCAAAGTCAGATACGGAGCCGCAAAGCTCCATTCTTCGTCGGACACGTCCGTCGGGTAAGGTTGGCGTTTTGCCATCCGCCCAGGATACCAGGTCTGGCCGTAAGTGCCTGACTGGCTCTAGAATCGCCGTTTCTTTAGCGTATAAGCGAACAGCGCATATTGCGTGTTCGTATCAGGATCAAAATATCCGCCTTGGGCGGCCCCATCGTTCAGGTCTTTCCATGATCTTCTGAAGTCCTGACTAATGAAGGTGAGGTAACGTGGCGCACCATCGCCCGTCGCATCTGTCGCATAGGCCAGCAGCACACCTTGCTGACCTACGCTGAGCCCATCAAGCATCAAGTGCTCATCAAACGTGTGCAACTGCTGCACAACGGGTCGCTGGCCGTTCCGCCATGTTGAGAGTGCGCCTGTCCGATACCCCTTGTCGCTCGGATCATCCCAATTGCGCGGCGCACCTAATCGGGATAACACCTACAGCGAATAGCCTCCGGTCATTTCCGGTGGCGATTGCAGATCAACTACCGTTTGGTTCGGCAGCACGACATCCTGCTCAAAATTGGATTGGTTCCAGTCCATCCGGTAAATAAGGCTGGACGCTTTGACATCGCCCAATTGTTCGACATGGTAGGCAACGCGCAGCATGCCGTAGGGGCCGAGATTCACCGCGTCAAATGTCTTGCGGGGCTTGCCAACATCGGCGAGTGGCGGCACTTTAACTTCATGCCATGACTGACCACCGTCAGCCGTGCGCCAGACGTGAGGCCCCCATCCAATCGCATAGCCACGCTGCGGGTCAAGAAACAACAATTGCCCGATTTTATGGTCCGCTTGCCAGTTCAGTTGCGTCCAGTTCTGGCCGCCGTCGCTCGACCGCCATAGTTTTGTAATTTGCGGTGCCAGCCCGTCCGAGCGGCGAGGAGCTTTGTAATCCATCCAACCGGTGGCGATATACAGTGTGCCCCAGTCTTTCGAATACCACCAAGCGGCTTCCTGACCTTGTTGATGGAATGTCCGCTTCAACCCGCCCTCGATTGTCCCCTGTAGAAAATTCACGGTTGATCGGTTTAGGCGCTCGCCTGAGTCGTCCATCCATGGTTCGGTTGGCTCCGCCACCTGTGGGTCCTTCAATTGGCTCGCCAGCTTAAAAGTGATTTCTGGACCAGCAAGCTTGAGGCTAATCACCCGGTTGTCGCGAATGCGAAATTCACCGCCACCGTATGGCTCGTCGCCCTTCGCAAAAGTGGTCGTAACTGTTTCCCAGCCAGTCATGCATTGTAAATGCATAGGTTATCGCGGCCACCAAAGCGAGGCCACCCAATAGCGTTTTCCAGCGTTTCGCCTTTTGCATGTAACTTTGCCAACAGGCGACCAAGTGCCTTGCCGACCGGGTCGTCCATATCAGAATTGTTAATCATATTGGGCAAAACCACCTTGCTTGCGGGGTTCAATTCAACGAGCAACACACTCATATCAATCGACTGCGCGTCGCCCTGGATAATGGCGACTCAGTAGGCCAGACCAGTGAGCGTAACCGTCAAGACATCGTTGCAGCAAAACAAAGGGGCACCACCTTCGTCATAATTTACAAGAACGCTCACGGGGGTTGTGAAGAGAATCACGAGGAAGACCTCGCGAAACGGCGCCTACACGCAGAAGCTCTTGATCTACTGCATAGATATAAAGTGGACGGCACGTCGCTAACGAAGCCAGACGCCCGAGACGAATATACACGCCTGGAACGCGGGTGGACTCGGGCATGCCGAGCCATAAACTTCAATCGCGTCGGTGACGTGCTTCAAGACGAGGCCGAATATGCCGCTGAATGGTGCATTGCTATTGCAACGAGTTGGATAGCAAGTCTGCGCTGGAGCGCGCGGCCTACGCTCGCCGGCGGATGGAGTCGTCGGCGAACGTCGGCAAAATCATCCTGACGACCGGTCTTTGACCGGCAGAGGCGCGCGTGGCGCGCAAAGCGCTAGGCCGCCGGGCAGCCCAGCGCCTCCTCCACGATGCGCCGCCCCACGCTGTAGCCGCGCATCAGCGCATCGACCTCGGTCACGAACCAGCGGTCGCCGAGGTCGGTGAGGCGCATTTGCGGGAAGCACGGCTCCTGGCGGTCCGATTTGTAAATCGACACCATGGCGACGTAGCCGCTGTCTGCCATCCGCATTTTGCGCTGCACCGGTTCCGGGATCGAATCGGTGCTGACTCGAATGGCATATCCCATGTAATCGTAATTGCGTTCCATGCCTGTGTGTTCTCCGTGCCTATCCATCTATTTTCTGGTTAACGAGCAGCGCCAGAAAAAGTTGATAGCAAAAGATGTGCCCCGATTTCTTTGCGCGATCAGACTCCTTTCTTTGCATTTCTAGGGAGCGTCAGTTCGAATTAGCGAGCTTTTCCCCAGACGATTGATTCCGGATGCCGTTCCGGATGGTCGGCCAGCGAGTTGATGCTGACGAGCGTTCGTTTCAACTGCGCCAGGGCTTGGTGACCATCCGATTGCAAGGGGGAGTCCACGTGCAGCGTCGCGCGTGCCGCCGTAAGGGAATGCGATTCGCCGGTCGTGAACGTGATGCAGAGCTCCGGCCCGCGCATCAGGGCGAGATACGCGGGCGCGCCCTTGACGGCAAATACGACAAGCGCGGCTAGCCACCCTGCGCGCAACCGGCTGTTCGACCGTTTGCTGGATGAGGATGGCTGGAAGGCGTTGCAACTGAAGAAGAAAGGGAAATGAATGTGCGGCGCGCATGCAAGCGTGTTTCGGCCTGAAATAGCGATCCCGCCGCCGCATTCAGGTACGATGGGAAGACGATGAATACCACCCTGGGGTCTCTCATGGACACGCCTTCTCGCGAGCCGCATGATATTGCTGTCGAAGCACTCTCGACGCTATCGGAGTATCTCGAACGCTCGCTGGATAAGGGCGCCAGTCTGATCGTGGTGCGCTCCCAGCCCGATCGCAGCGACATCTATCTGGGCGATGCCGGCGAAGCGCAGGAAGAATGGACGCGCTGCGGTTTCGTCCGCAATTCGCTGGTGGCCGAGATCCTTGGCGCGACCCAGGCGGGACTCAATTCCTTGTCGATCGACGGGCAGACCTACCGCTTCGTACGCACGTTTACACAAGTCGCCGAGCACGGCGCAATCGTCTTCTCCGCTGCATAGGAAGGTCTGGACAAGCGCGCAAAAAACAGTAATCCGAACCATTTTCGACGACGATCCCGGACGCGCTCACGCGTCTGTGACAAGGAGAAGACCTGGTGCTGAAGAATCTCGATCCGCTGCTCAATCCCGATGTTTTGCACGCGCTCGCCGCCATGGGACACGGCGACGAAGTGGTGATCTGCGACGCCAATTTTCCCGCCGACGCCGTCGCGCGCCACTCGGTGCTGGGCCGCCTGCTGCGTCTGGACGGGGTGGATTCGCCGCGTGCGGTGCGAGCCGTGCTTTCGGTGCTGCCGCTCGATCGTTTCGTCGATCATCCGGCGCTGCGCATGGAAGTGGTCGGCGATGCGCAGACGCTGCCCGCCGTGCAGCGCGAGGCGCAACGCGAGGTCGACGATGCCGAAGGCCGCGCGGTGCCGTTCGCTTCGCTCGAACGCTTTGCGTTTTACGAGCGCGCGCGCCACGCCTACTGCGTGATCGCAACAGGCGAGGCGCGCGGCTACGGCTGCTTCGTCTTCAAGAAGGGCGTCCTGCTGGCGGCGGACGTGCCGCACGCATAGCGCCAGTTCATCTCCAGTACTCTCACGCCGCGCCTTCGAGCACCTCGGTCGCGCGGTGCGGCTGCTCCACCTGATCGACGAGAAACACGTCTCCACGCGCGTGCCGCGTGCGCAGCGGCAAGATCGCCTGATAGGCCGGGGAGCGATACCACGCGCGCGCCGTCTCGCGATCGGCGAATTCAAGCACGATCAGATCGCCGCTGAAGCGACCTTCGAGCCGCTCCACGGGGCCGCCGTGCAGGAGGAAACGCCCGCCGTATGGCGCGAGCGTTGCATCGATTTTTTCCAGATACTCGACGATATCGGCGCAGAGATCGACTTCGTGCAGATGGCCGATGGCATAGGTCGTCATGATGATCCTCGCTTGGGTGATGCCCGGGTGGTGGGTCAAGAGCGAGGATAGGGCGGCGTGCAAACCGGATCGATTACCTCAGACATAATGAGCCAGATTGAAATGCTGTCGTAACAAAATCGTCACATAAATCGCCGCTTTAATTATTTTTCAATGGGCTGCAAAAAACGCTTGCCAACGCTAGGGGAAAACCCTAAAATTAAATCGTCTCCTCCATGTCTCCTCCTGATATGGATTTAGCCCGCCCACTTAGGCGGGCTTTTTCTTTTCGGGCACCGGAATTCGCGCATGCGCTGCATGCCCGCCCAGGGTCCAGCCTGATCTGCGGCTTGCGTTGACTACCCGGCATCGCGAGTAAAATAAGAAGATCGCCGCGCCGCGCGCGAACACCCCGCGACACGCCGACCAGACAACGCCTCTTGACCGCTCCGATGAAACCGTCTTCCGCGCAGGAACCCAAGCAGAAAGCCGGGGAGAAAGGCCGGCGCAAACCGCCGCCGCCCTGGCTGCTGAACACGCTGACCGCGCTCGTGGGCATTCTCACGCTCGCGCTGGGCGTGGGCTGGCTGATCCGCAGCTGGATCGTCGATATGGAGATTCCTTACTTCGCGATCCCGCTCGTCATGTGCGTGCCGGTGATCGTCGCGGTGGCGTTCCGCAACTTCTGGGACTGACGCGCGGCGTCAGCCCGAATCACCACCGTTCAACCGGCCTCCCGTTCAGGAGGCCGCGCCAAACCTTTCTTCGCACGCCTGCCGCACGCGCTCGATCGCGGTGCTCCAGGTATCCTTGCCCGTCTGGCGGAAAATCCGCACATTGCCCGGATACCACGGTGAGTCTTCGCGTGTTTCGAGCCAGCGCCAGTCCACATCGCGACGCGGCAGCATCACCCAGCATGGTTTGCCGAGGGACGCGGCCAGATGGGCGGTCGAGGTATCCACGCAGATCAGCAGATCGAGCTGCGAGAGGATGGCTGCCGTATCGACAAAATCGGCGACGTCGCTGCCCAGATGCAGCAAGGGTTGATCCGATCCCGCTTTCTGCGCCGCGCGTGCTTCGTCCTCCCCAGCGCCTTTCTGCAGGCTCACGAATTTCAGGCCCGGCACGCTCCAGAGCGGTGCGAGCGCCGCAAGCGAAGGAATCGAGCGATTGAAATCGTTGTGATGTTTGGGGTTGCCGCGCCACACCAGGCCAACGCGCGGACCCGCGCCCAGCGCGGCCAGACGTGTGCCCCAATACTCGATGCGAGCGGGATCGACGTTGAAGCGGGTTGGCTCGGGCGTGGTCTCCAGCGTGGTGCCCATGCGCAGTGGCAGGCTCAACGGACTGGCCCAGTAGTCGAACTCCTGCGCGCGCGCGGTGGCTTCGGCGTGCGTAAGCAGCGTATCGATGCCTTCGACGCCCGCGAGGATGCAGTGCAGCGCCTCGACGCCGCCAAACGCAACGTGCGCCGCGCCCTGCGCCTTGAGCAGGCGCGCATAGCGCGAAAACTGGATCATGTCGCCCAGGCCGTCCTCCTGCCACAGCAGCAGCGACTTGCCGGCGATCGGTTCGCCTTGCCAGTGCGGGCAGCTCAGCATGCGACGCGAGGCGTAATGCACGAAGCCATTATTTTCGTAGCGGCGTTCGTAGAGCTGCCAGCCTTCCTCGTAGCGGCCCATGGTGATGAGCAGGGTGGCCAGGCGGAACAGCGCGTCGCCGTAATCGGGGTCGAGTTCGAGCGCCCGGCGGTACGCCGCCACGGACGCGTCCAGCGCGCCCTGTTCCTTGAGCACGCTGCCCATGTTGAAGTGCGCGAGCGCCAGATCGCCGTTCTGCGCGAGCGCTTGCGCAAAAGTTTCGTGCGCTTCGTCGATGCGGTCCAGCGCGCACAGCACGGAACCGAGGTTGTTGAAAATCTCGGCGCGGCCGGGCGACAGGCGCAGCGCGACGCGATAGCTGGTTTCGGCTTCCGGATAGCGTTCGAGCCGCTGCAACGCCACGCCCAGGTTGTAGTGCGCCTCGGCGTGATCGGGGCGCAGCATGATGGCCTTGCGATAGAACTGCTCGGCCTCGGCGTAGCGCTGCAGATCGGTCAGCACGCAGCCCAGGTTGTTGAGCGCTTCGACGTAATCGGGGCGGATCTGGATCGCCAGACGGCAGGACAGCTCCGCCTCGATGTAACGGCGCTGCGCCTTGAGCAGCGCGCCGTAGTTGTTGAGCGCCTCGGGATAATGGGGCTCGGCGAGCAGCGCCTGACGGTAAGCCTCTTCGGCTTCTTCGGTGCGGCCCCGCTCGCGCAGCACATTGCCCAGGTTGTTGTGCGCGCGCGCGAAGTTCGGATTGAGCGCGAGCGCGGCGCGGTAGGCCGCTTCGGCCTCGTCGTGACGGCCCAGTTCGTGCAGCAGGATGCCCAGGTTGTAATGCGCGTCGAGGTGCGCCGGCTGGCGCGCGAGCGCCGTGCGATAGGCGTCTTCGGCTTCCAGGTGGCGGCCGAGCCGGTGCAGCACGACGCCCAGATTGCCGTGCGCGTCGGCGTGGACCGGGTTGACGTCCAGCAGGCGGCGCCAGACCGCCTCGGCGGCGGCCAACTGGCCGAGCGCCGTCAGCATCGCGGCGAGGCCGTGATAGGCCTCCTCGAAAGCCGGGCGCGCCGCGATGCAGCGCTGCCAGAGCGCATGCGCGACATCGGTCTTGCCCGAACCCATCGCGGCGAGCGCGGCGACATTGAGCGCATCGACGCGCGCGGCATCGTCTTCGTCCTCGTCCGCCGGACTGCCGACGAGCGGCGCAAGCATCTCGAACGCATCGGCGAAGCGGCCCTGCGCGCAAAGCGCGCTGGCTTCCTGCTGGCGGTCGGGATGAAGAGGCGTGTCGGTTGTCGTCGAATTCACGGTGAGGCCGGGGAGAATGGTGGACGGTGAAATCTTAAGGCAGGGCGGGCGACGCCAACGGGCCGATTAGAGCAGGCCGTGTGCGCTTATTCCGGCAATGAAGCCTTCAAAGCAGTTACGTTGGGCGGGCTGATCCGGCGCTTTCTGCGCTTTCCGTACTGTAAGGCGCTGTGGCCGCGTCCGGCTGCTTCGGGCGGTCCGCGCTATGCTTGGCGCAGGCAATGTCCTGAAATCTCCCGATACCACCCGATACCACCCGATACCTCGATCAAGAAGGAGCATTGGATGCAATACCGTCGTTTTGGCCAGACCGGCCTCAATGTCTCGCGTTTATGTCTTGGCACCATGACCTTCGGCCTGCAGACCGAAGAAAACGTGTCCCGCCTGATTCTCGACAGGGCCGCCGACGCCGGAATCAATTTCATCGACACGGCCGACGTGTACCCGCTAGGCGGCGGTGAAACCAACGCGGGCCGCACCGAGGAAATCGTCGGGCGCTGGCTCAAGGGCCGCCGCGATCGCTTCATTCTGGCAACGAAGGCGGTGGGCAAGGTGGGGCCATCGCCGTGGGATCAGGGCGCGTCGCGCAAGCATCTGCTGGACGCCATCGACCACTCGCTGCGGCGTCTGAATACCGATTACGTCGATCTCTACCAGTTGCATTCCGACGACGCCCATACGCCGATCGATGAAACCCTCGAAGCGCTCGACACCATCGTGCGCGCGGGCAAGGCGCGTTATATCGGCGTGTCGAATTTCCTCGCCTATCGGCTCGCGCGTGCTCTTGGCCGCGCCGATGTGCTGCGCGTGGCGCGCTTCGTCTCCGTGCAGCCGCGCTACAACCTGCTGTTTCGCCAGATCGAGCGCGAGTTGCTGCCGCTCGCGGGTGAAGAGGGCCTTGCCGTGATTCCCTACAACCCGCTCGCGGGTGGCTTGTTGACGGGCAAATACCGTCACGACAGCAAGCCGGGCGAGGGCCGCTTTTCGCAGAGCGTGGGCGTGGCAGGCGCGATGTATCAGGACCGCTACTGGCATCAGCGCGAATTCGACAGTATCGAGCAGCTGCGCGGCATTGCGCAGGAAGCGGGCCAGTCGCTCACGACCGCCTCGGTGGCATGGGTGCTGGCGAATCCGTTGGTGACTTCGGCGCTGATTGGCGCGAGCCGGCCCGAGCAACTGGATGCATCGATCGCCGCTGCCGAACTCGAACTTGCACCAGAGCTGAAGTCTAAACTCGACGAGGCCAGCATGGCTTATCGCATGGGCGATGCGGCGCGCTGATAGCCTGTTGCATAGGCATCCGAAATAAGTTTTCCTGCAATAAGGCCGCGTCTAGCGCGGCCTTATTGCATCACGGCACCAGCACTTGCCGTCCCACCACCTTGCCTTGCGCCAGCGCTTCGAGCGCTTCGTTCACTTCGCCGAGCGGCCTTGGCGTGACCGACGACGGCTGCATCTTGCCCTCGCGCATCAGCGCCACGAGTTCGCGCAGCTCGGGCAGCGAGCCCACATAGCTGCCTTCGATCTTCAGCGGGCGCATCGGGATGATCGGCAGCGAGATCGTGATGTCGCCGCCCATCAGGCCGACCACCACCACATGGCCGCCGCGCGTGGATGCATCGAGCGCGAGCTTCACGGTGGGCGTCGCGCCCACCAGGTCGAGCACGGCGCGCGCGCCGCCGCCCGTGGCGTCGGCGATCTGTTTGACGGCATCGCTTGCGCGCGCATCGATAACGGCGAGCGCGCCGGCCTTGAGCGCCGCCTCGCGCTTGGCGGAATCGACGTCCACCACGACCGCGCCTTTCGCGCCGAGCGCCTTGAGCACCTCGATCGCCATCATGCCCAGTCCGCCCGCGCCGATGATCACCACCGGATCCTGATGAATCCGTTCGCCGAACTTCTTCACCGCGGAATAAGTGGTCACGCCCGCGCAGGCGAGCGGTGCGGCCTTAACCGGGTCGAGCCCGCCGAGATCGACCAGATAGCGCGGATGCGGCACGATCACGTAATCCGCAAAACCGCCGTCGCGCATCACGCCCAACGACTGCGGCTTCATGCAGATGTTTTCTTCGCCGCGTTCGCAGGCTGCGCATTTACCGCAGCCGATCCACGGATGCACGACGGCCACCGTGCCCATCTGCACGTCGCCGGCTTGCGGGCCAGCCGCGACGACTTCACCGCAGATTTCATGGCTTAGCGTGAGCGGCAGCTTGATGCCGCGATCGGCGAGCGAGAGCTTTTTGCCGCCGCCCAGATCGTAATAGCCTTCCCAGATATGCAGGTCCGAATGACAGAGCCCGGCGGCCCGTACCCGCACCAGCACTTCGGTGCCCTGCGGCTGCGGCGTGTCGCGCTGGACCAGTTCGAGAGGCTGACCGTGACCGGTCACGCAATAGCAACGCATCTGCATCTTTGTCTCCGTGAGTGTTGTGTAGAGCAGGGGCTGGCGATGTCGGTTCTTTCGCATCATAGCGCGGTTAGGCGGGTAAATCGTCCGAGCGTTCGTTTTTCATGAGGGCATAACCGCAGCGCATGACTGCGCATCGGCGTCATGCCTGGTTCACCTCATGGTCATCCAGCAGTCACAAAAAATGCGGGTCGCGTACTATGGCCGTTTGCTTGTGACGGTACATTTAATTGAACTCGCACCCCATAGTTCTATCGAACGTATTCGAAAAGTGCCTGAAATCAGGACTCGATAATGTCGAATTCGTTGCATAGCTAACGATAACCGGTTATCCTCTCGCCATGTTCGATCAGTGTCTCTACTTCAACACCTCGGCGCTTGCGCGTCGTCTGGAACGCGAGTGGTCCGAAGCGTTCGAACCCTTCGATCTCACGCCGCCGCAGGGTTTCATGCTGCGCGCGGTGCTGGAGCGGCCTGGCTCGCTGCAGCGTGAGCTGGCCGATCTGCTGTCGATCGCGCGGCCCACGGCCACGCGCGTGCTCGACGGTCTTGAATCGCGCGGTTACCTGGAACGCCAGCGCACCGAAGGCGATCAGCGTGAAGTAGCGATCATGCCCACGGCGCAGGCCGTGGCGATTCGCGATGCGCTCAATCACGCCAGTGCGCAAGTGACGGGCCGCATCAAGCGATCGCTCGGCGGCGAAGCCTTCGTGGATACCGTGAGCCGCTTGCGCACGGCGCGCGCGACGCTCGGCTAGCGGGGCGGCCTGGGCGCAGGCGTCTTTAGTACTGGAGTTTTTATCATGCGGCGCATGGCTGCTTTTTTTATTTCGACGTGGCTCGCAGCCGCAATTCTCTTTCTGGGCCGCCATTCGGTGTCGATGATGGCGCTCAGCGGCGTGGTGGTGTTCGCGGGACTCGATTTGTTCCGGCCCGATCATCGCGAAAACGCGCCTGAGCGGGAATAAATAGCGGAATAAAAAACGCCGCTGGGCGCGAAGCCCGGCGGCGTTTCGATGTTCAGCAGAACGGACGATCGTTCGATCATCCGTTTTAGCGCTTGAATCAGGCCTCTTCAGCCCACGACATATTCTCGCGCGCAAGCAGCGCCGACGATGCCGCCGGGCCGAACGTGCCCGCCGTATAGGTGCGCGGGCGGTCGTTCAGTTCCTTCCAACCGTCCAGGATCGGCTCGACCCACGTCCAGGCGGCTTCGAGTTCGTCGCGGCGCATGAAGTGCGTGAGGCGACCGCGAATCACGTCGATCAAGAGACGCTCGTACGCTTCGGCGCGACGCTCCGGAATCGCTTGCTGCAGGTCCAGATTCAGGCTCACCGGCAGCATGTTCATGCCGCTGCCCGGTTCCTTGGCGAGCATCTGCAACTGGATCGATTCTTCCGGCTGCAACTGGATCACGAGACGGTTGCCATAATTGCGCGGGCCGCTCGGGAAGATCGAGAAGGGCAGATCGGCGAATTCGATCACGATCTCCGACTGACGCTTTTGCAGGCGCTTGCCCGTGCGCAGGAAGAACGGCACGTTGGCCCAGCGCCAGTTGTTGATGTGCGCGCGCAGGGCCACGAAGGTTTCGGCCTTGCTGTCGGCCGGCACGTTGTCTTCTTCCAGATAGCCCTTGACCGGCTGACCGTCCACCGCGCCCGCCGCGTACTGGCCGCGCACCGTGTCGCGCGCGATATCGGCGAGCGACATCGGACGCAGCGAGCGCAGCACCTTGAGCTTTTCGTCACGCACGGCGTCCGGGTCGAGCGACACGGGCGGCTCCATCGCCACGATGCACAGCAGTTGCAGCAGGTGGTTCTGCACCATGTCGCGCAGCGCGCCGGTGTGATCGTAGAAGCCCGCGCGGCTGCCCACGCCCACGGTTTCCGCCACCGTGATCTGCACGCTGCGAATGTACGGCGCCTGCCACAGCGGCCCGAAAATCGGATTGCCGAAGCGCAGCACCATCAGGTTCTGCACCGTCTCTTTGCCCAGATAATGGTCGATACGGTAGATCTGCGATTCCGCGAAATGGCGGCCCACCGACTCGTTGATTTCCTTGGCCGAGGCCAGATCGTGGCCGAGCGGCTTTTCAAGCACGACACGCGAATTCGCATCGACGAGACCCACCGCCGAGAGGTTGTCGCAGATCGTCGTGAAGAGTTCAGGCGAAGTCGACAGATAGAACGCGCGAATCGCGTGCTCGCGCGAGGCGGCCTTCAGGCGCAGGTAGTCTTCCTGGGCGTTGACGTCGATGATGACGTACTGGAACAGGCTCAGATAGCGGTCCCACGCTTGCGCGTCGAAGGCCTTGGCGTCGATGAAGGGACGCGACTGCTCTTCCATGAACTTGCGATAGTCGTCGATCGTCCAGTTCTTGCGTCCGACCGCGATGATGCGCGTTTCGGCTGGCAGATTGCCGTGCAGGTGCGCCATGTAGAGCGCGGGGAGCAGTTTGCGCGCGGCCAGGTCGCCGCCGCCGCCGAAGATGATCATGTCGACGGGCTGGTCGGGCGCGGCTTGGGCAGGCTGATTCGTCATGGCAGGTCGCTCGGGTTGTGGCGCTGATGTGGCGATTTGTGGCGCAGAGTTGCGAAGTTAGCGCTCGCCGCAAGCGGCGGGCGCGGTGAAAGAAGCTAATGTTGCATGGTTTCCCGCAAGTTTGCACGCATGACGGACGAAGTCACCGCTGCGAGGCGGGCTATTGAACGATTCGAGCAGGCAAGGCGCGCAAATTGAGCGAAACGCTCGCATCGCGGATGTTGCGCTGCACGCTTCGCGCTGGCACGCATCGTGCAAGCGAGCCCATCAGGCGAGGCCAGGCACGTTCACGCCGAAGGTTTGCGCAAGCAGCAAGGCGTTCAGCGCAAGCACAGCCGCAGCACCCACGACGGCCAGCGCGGCTAGCGTCGCGCGATTGCGATATTGCCCCATGACGTCGCGCCGGCAGGTGAACCAGACGAGCGCGGCCATCGGGAAGGGCAGCGCGAGACTCAACACCACCTGGCTTGCAACCAGCGCTTCGGTGGCGTTCACGCCCACGCCCACCACCACGAAGCTCGGCGCCATCGTGATGAGGCGGCGCAGCCACAGTGGAATCTGAAAGCCCACGAAGCCCTGCATGATCATCTGGCCCGCGAGCGTGCCCACCACCGAACTCGATATGCCGGAAGCAATCAGCGAGACCAGAAAAATCGCCGCGGCCGCCACGCCGAACAGGGGCGCGAGCGCATGCCAGGCGGTTTCGATTTCGGCGACATCGGCATGGCCCAGATGAAACGCCGCCGACGCCATCATCACCATCGCCATGTTGATCAGCCCGGCAAGCGAGAGCGCGACGATCACCTCGACGTTGGAAAAGCGCAGCAGGCGCGTGCGTTCGGTGTCGTTGTGGGGCTGCACGCGCGCCTGGGTGAGGCCCGAATGCAGAAACAGCGCATGCGGCATGACCGTCGCGCCCACGATACCCACGGCAATGGTCACGGCCTGCGCATCGGGCAAGCGCGGCGTGGCCAGACTGTGTGCGACTTCCCTCCAAGCAACCGGCGTGATGAAGAGTTCGAGCAGATAGCACAGCCCGATCACGCCGACGAGAGCGCCGATCAGCAGCTCAAGCGGCCTGAACCCGGCTCGCTCGAAAAACAGCAGGCCGTAAGTGACCACCGCCGTGATTGCCATGCCCGCGAGCAGTGGTACGTGAAGCAGCAGCGCGAGCCCGATCGCGCCGCCCAGGAATTCGGCGAGATCGGTGGCCATCGCGGCGATTTCGCTCACGATCCACATGAGCCAGACGAGCGGGGCGGGCAGATGCTCGCGGCACAGTTCGGCGAGATTGCGCCCCGTGACGATGCCCAGTTTCGCGGAGAGCGCCTGAAACAGCATCGCAACGAGATTGGCGAGCACCACGATCCAAAGCAGCGCATAGCCGTAACGCGCGCCCGCCTGGATATTGGTGGCGAAATTGCCGGGGTCCATATAAGCGACCGAGACGATCACGGCCGGCCCCGCGAGCGGCAGCATCAAGGCCGCGCCACGTCGACGCCCTTCGAGTGCTTCGCGCACCTTGCGCGCCGTGCTGGCGGACAGACCGTCAGGCACGTCATGCAGACTGTCTTCGCGAGTGCGATGATGCATGGACGCCTCGTTGAAGAACGCGGTTTTTTGCAAGGGCCGGAACGCGATGCGGTTTCTACACCGGCAAGACGCGGCACTAAAAACGCAATAAAGACGCCGCATTACAGCGCATGCGAAAACCGTGTCGGAAAACGCCTCATCGCGTCATCGGAAAACGGCCCTCACGCGTTAACCAGGCGTTCCGCGCGCGCGATTGGCGGGCGGCTTTACAGTCCGCTTCACATCACTTTTGCTGCCCGGTTTCAGCGAGGTTTCGCCTGGCTTTCGCGCGCGTTGCGGCGCACCAGTCCCTATCTCAGCACAAACCGGCCCTGCGCGCGCTTACTCCGGTTTCGCACCGGTTCTCTTGCCCCTACGAAATGCCAGAATTCCCGACTTTCAGCCTTACCCGAAACCCGAGACGCGGCCTTGCAGCGGCGCTGCTCCTCGGTGGTTTTGTGTGCAGCGCGCTTGCGCATGCCGATGACAAAGTGATCGTGCTCGACTCCGGCGAGGCGCAGCTCTCGCTGATCGACGAAGCGAGCCGCACCGTCGTGGGCACTGAGCCCACCGGCAAGGAGCCGCATCACCTGATGATCACGCCCGACGGCCAGTCGCTGATCGTCGCCGATTCGGTCTCGAACGACCTGATGTTCCTCGATCCGCACACGGGCAAGGTGCAGCGCCGTATCGAAGGCATCGAAGATCCGTATCAGCTTGGCTTCTCGCCCGATCACAAGTGGTTCGTGACGGCAGGCCTGCGGCTGGATCGCGTGGACGTCTATAGCTACAACGGCCATGACGTGACGATCGCCAAACGCATTCCGCTGGCGAAAACGCCCAGCCACATCACCTTCTCGTCGGACAGCAAGATCGCCTACGTGACGCTGCAGGACACCGGCGAAGTCGCCGCGATCGATCTGGCCTCGCAGACCGTGCTGTGGAAGCTGCATATCGGCAACACGCCCGCAGGCCTGTGGATGACGCCCGGCGACAAGTACCTGCTGGTCGGCATGACGGGCGAAGACGATGTGGCCGTGGTGGACCCGCATACCCGCACGCTGGTGAAGAAAATCCAGACGGGCCGTGGCGCGCATAACTTCCGCAATCTCGACGATGGCAAGCACGTGGTGGTGTCGAATCGCGTGGAAAGCACCATCAGCATTCTCGATTACACGACGCTCACCAAGGTTGGCGACATCACGGGCCTGCGCCCCGGTCCCGACGATATGGAACTTTCCGCCGACAAACGCTATCTGTGGGTTACGTTCCGCTTTGCGAAGCACGTGGGCATCATCGACCTCACGACCCGCCAGCTGATCGACACGATTGCCGTGGGCCGCTCGCCGCACGGCATCTATTTCGCAAACCGTGCGCCCGTGGTGGCGCCGAATCCGGACTGACGACCGGGAGTTTCGATGCTTGATACGCTGCTTTCGCAGGCCGACAACCTTGTTTCATGGCTGCAGACCCTCGTCTACGTGGACGTGGTGCAGCCGATCTTCTACAAGATCGGCCTGATGGGCTATGACGAGGACACCTACGACGCACTCTACTGGGTGATTGTCGGCGTGCTCGAAATCCTGCTGACTTATGTGCTGCTGCGTCCGCTCGAAGCGCTGCGGCCGGCCGAGGCGTGGAGCGACCGCAAGGCGCTGCGCGCGGACGTCTGGTACACGTGGATCGCCAAGCTCGGCATTCTGAATATTGCGTTTTTCTTCTTGCTCACGCCGCTGTTCAATCACTGGCAGAGCCTGATGGCGATCCACAATATTCCGAACATCGACGTGGATAGTCTGTGGCCGGGCGTGACGGATCGTCCGTACGTGTCGTTCGTGATCTATCTGGTCGTGCTGGATTTCGCGGGTTACTGGTATCACCGCTGGCAGCATCGCTTTGGCGTGTGGTGGGAGTTGCACGCGGTTCATCACAGTCAGCAGCAGATGTCGCTGTGGTGCGACGACCGCAATCACTTCATCGACGATATCGTGCAGGCGGCCTTCTTTGCGGCCATTTCGCTGTTCATCGGCGTGCCGCCCTCGCAGTTCGTCGTGTTGATCGCGGTGAGCAACTTCCTCCAGGCGGTGCAGCACGTCAACGCGCGGCTCGTCTATGGCCGCGTGCTGGAGCGCATTCTGGTGAGCCCGGCGTTCCATCGCCGCCATCACGCGATTGGCTACGGTCACGAAGGCACGCGTTATGGCTGCAACTTCGGCGTGCTGTTTCCGTGGTGGGACATGATGTTCCGCACGGCGTCGTGGAACGCGGCGCATGAGCCGACCGGCATCCGCGATCAACTGCCCGCGCCGGAAGGCCGGGGCGTGAACTACGGCGAGGGCCTGATCGCCCAGCAATGGCTCGCACTGGTGCGTATCGCGCGACGGCTGGCGGGCAAGGGCTATCCGCTCGGCGGATCGGCCAACTGATCCTGCTTTGCTCAGGTGACGGAGGCGGCGCGATGCCGCCTCTTTTCTTTTGCGCGGGCCTGGTTCACCAACGCCGCGAACGCGCGTGCATTCAAGACGCTGCCGTGGGTGCGATAATCGCTGTCTATTCCAACGCCTTTCCCCCAACAAACACCGTGCGCATATCGCAAGGCTTAGGCAGCCGGACGCGCCTGAGGAGATCATCTTGAGCCGTATCGACAATCCGCAGCACGACCAGGAAGTCGGCGTCGCCGACGCGACCCAGGACACCACCCGTATCGACGATGTGCGCATCGGCGCGGTGCGTCCGCTCATCTCGCCCGCGCTGCTGCTCGACGAATTGCCGGTGCCGCAGGCCACCCAGACGCTGGTGGAAACGTCGCGCACGCAGATCGCCGACGTGCTCGCGCAACGCGACGACCGCCTCGTCATCGTGGTCGGACCATGCTCGATTCACGACCACGATCAGGCAATCGAATACGCGAAGCTGCTCAAGGCGAAGGCCGATGCGCTCAAGGACGATCTGCTGATCGTCATGCGCGTGTACTTCGAAAAGCCGCGCACGACGGTGGGCTGGAAGGGCTATATCAACGACCCGCGTCTGGACGGCAGCTTCCGCATCAACGAAGGCCTGCGCGCGGCGCGGCAACTGCTGCTGGAAATCGACGCGCTGGGCCTGCCCACCGGCACCGAATTCCTCGACCTGCTGAGCCCGCAATACATCGCCGATCTGGTGGCGTGGGGCGCCATCGGCGCGCGCACGACCGAAAGCCAGAGCCATCGGCAACTGGCTTCGGGGCTGTCGTGCCCGATCGGCTTCAAGAACGGCACGGACGGCGGCGTGCAGGTGGCGGCGGACGCCATCGTCGCGGCCAGCGCGAGCCACGCCTTCATGGGCATGACCAAGATGGGCATGGCCGCGATCTTCGAGACGCGCGGCAACCAGGATTGCCACGTGATCCTGCGCGGCGGCAAGAGCGGGCCGAACTACGACGCGGCATCGGTGGCGGCGTGCTGCGCGGCGCTGGCGAAGGCGGGGCTGCGCGAGGAAGTGATGATCGACTGCTCGCACGCGAACTCGAACAAGGCGCACCAGCGCCAGATCGACGTGGCGCGCGATATCGGCGAGCAACTGGCGGGCGGCGAGAAACGCATCGTCGGCGTGATGATCGAGAGTCATCTGGACGAGGGGCGGCAGGACCTGAAGCCGGGCGTGCCGCTCAAGCGCGGAGTATCGATTACCGATGCGTGCATCAGCTGGGCGCAGACGGAGCCGGTGCTCGACGGTCTGGCCGAGGCGGTGCGCGCGCGGCGCAAGACGCTAGCGGGCTGAAATGACGCTCACGTGTCTAAAATAACTTTTTGCGCATAAAACAACGCGCGGCGGACTGGACGGTCCGCCGCGCGTTTTTGCTTTTGAGGCCGTGGTTTAAGGCTGTGGTTTAAGGCTGCACAGGGCGCGCTTGCGCAGCACCCGGAGCCTGGCCGCCTGGCGACGTGGTCTCGTCGCCCGCGCCGCGCACCTGCGAAACCCACGCCACGGCGGCCACCGTGAACACCGAGGCCAGCCAGCCGTTATGGCCGAAGCCCTCCAGCGTGCCGTTCGCGCCGCTGGTGAGCAGCAAACCGCCCACCCACGCGCCGATGCTCATGCCCAGCGCCTGTACCGCGTTGTTGGCGCTCAGGAACGCACCGCGGCGGGCGGGTTCGGGGATCGTGGTGATGAGCGCCTGCATCGGCACCATACGGCCCGAGAGTGCGATCATGAACACCGCGAAGAATGCCACCAGCGCCACGAAAGGCAGCGTGGGCAGATGCGTGACGAACAGCACTGGCACGATCGACAGCAAGGCCATCACGCGGAAGATGCGGCGCTTGCCGTAACGATCCGCGAGGCGGCCGACCGCGCGCGAGGTCACGAAAGTCGAGGCGCCGCCCGCCATGTAGAGCCACGAGAGCTTCTCGGGCGCGACGCCATGATTGGCGACCAGCATCGGCGAGATGAACGGGATCACCAGCATGTGCGCCGTCATCATCGTGAAGGTGAGCGTGAAGGCCTTCAGATGGCGCGGCAGCGAGAGCAGTTGCCACAGACGCGGCAGGATCTCGCTGATGGGCGTTTCACGGTCCACATGCTCTGTGAGCGAGGGCACGACGCGCGAAGCGGCGATCCAGATCACCGCCGAGAGCACCACCAGCAGCATGAACGGCGCGCTCCAGCCGAAGTGAGCGCCCAGCACGATGCCTGCCGGTACGCCCGCGATGGCGGCAATCGAGAACGCCGTCATGATCACGCCGGTGGCCGCGCCGCGCCGCGCGACGGGAATCACGTCGCTGACGATGGCCATCACGATCGAGCCGAGAATGCCGCCCGTGAGGCCAGCGAAGGCGCGCGCGGCCAGCAGCAGATGGAAGTTGGTCGCCAGCGCGCAGGCCAGATTCGACAGCGCGAACAGCGCGTAAGTCACCTGCAGGAGGCGACGCCGGTCGAAGCGGTCGATATAGGTGGCCGCAAACAGGCCCGACAGACCCGAGCACAGCGAATACGCCGACACCGCCGTGGCGAAAGCCGCCGGCGTGATCGCGAACGCATGCATGATCTGCGGCCCGAGCGGCATCATCACCATGAAATCCATGATGACGGTGAACTGCGTGAGCGCGAGCAGCCAGAGCAGCGTGCGTTCGCGCAGCGGATTGAGGATCAATGTCATTGATGGCGGCCCGCAGGGCGGTCCTGGGTGGTTTAATCGTCGATGGTTTCGTGTGCCGCCTGCGCGCCGCGACGCCAGTACGCCGAAGCGCGGATGCGCTTCTTGTCGACGCCGCGATCGTTGCACAGATAGGCGCGCACTGCGCGGATCGCCGTGGCTTCGCCCGCCGCCCACACATAGCCCTCGCCGGGCGGCAGCCAGACTTCGCCGAGCGCGTCGACGAGCGGTTGTTCCGATTCCAGTTCGTCGCGATAGACCCATGTCGCGTAAAGATCGGCTTCGGTCGGCAGCTCGATGCGTGCCGAGCGGTTCGCCACTTCCACGACCACGGCCACGCGCGTGTTCGGCGGCAGTTCGGTCAGACGGCGCTGGATGGCGGGCAGCGCGGTTTCGTCGCCGACCAGCAGATGCCAGTCGAAACCGGTGGGAATCACCATCGAGCCGCGCGGGCCGCCCACGCCGATGTATTGGCCGGGCTTCGCCTGCGCCGCCCACGCGGTCGCGGGGCCGGCTTCGTGCAGCGCGAACTCGATATCGAGTTCGTTGGCGACCGTATCGAAGCGGCGCGGCGTGTAATCGCGCGCGGCGGGGCGCTCGACGCCGTCGGGGAAGGCGATGCCGTCCGGACCGAGTGACGGCAGCGTCGGTTTGTCCTCGCCCGGGGCCGGGAAAAACACCTTCACGTGATCGTCGAACGACGCCGAGACGAAATCGCTCAGATCGCCGGTTAGCGTGACGCGCACCAGCGCGGACGAGAGCGTTTCGACGCGTGTGACTTGCAGCAGTCGAAACTTCAGCGGGTGACGCACGCGGACGACTTCGAGACTGGACGGATTCTGAACCTGATTCTGCATCTATGACTCCGATAAATAGGCGGCTGACGATCGACGGCGAAGGGCGGGGTTTTAATCGCCGCGATTCGCGCTGTCGTCCGTCTTGACGGGTTCGCCGCCGTTTTCAATTTCCTGGGTGGCGCGCACGAGAATCGCCGCGATACGGCGTTGCTCCTCGGGCGACGCATCCGTGCGGCGCAGCAGCTCGCGCTTGAGAGCGCGGCGCGCCTCGATCAGCTCGCGGGTCCAGCCGTTGCCGTCGGCGGGATCTTCGCCCGCGAACGCTCGGCGCATCAGATCCATCTTGCGGCCGAAATGCGTGAGCTTGGCGAGGATCAGGTCGGCACGCTCGCGGTTGTCGTCCAGATGGGCGCGGCCTTCGTCGGACAGCTCGTAACGCTTGCGATTGCCTTCGAGCGTCACGCTCACATAGCCCAGTTCTTCGAGATACGTGAGGGCCGGATAGACCATGCCGGGACTCGGGCTGTAGAAGCCATTCGAGCGCGAATCGAGCGCCTTGATCAGCTCGTAGCCGTGACTCGGGCGCTCGGCCAGAAGCGCGAGCAGCATCAATTGCAGGTCTTCCGAGGTGAATTTGCGCCCACGGCCGAAACCGTCTCCGTCGCCGAAACCGCCGGGACCGCCGAAGCCTCGGCCAAAGCCGTCACCGAAGCGATCGCCGAAGTCGCCGTGGCCTTCGCCGCCGCGGCGGCCCATGGCGTGGCGCAGGGCGTGAAGCGCATGCAGCGGGTGACGCATGGTGAAGCGCGCGTTGGCGAAATCGTTGCGGCTGCCGCGTTCGTCACGCTCACTGCGGGACGTGCCTTCGAAGCAGTCGCGCGCGTCGCGACCGCCGTGGCCGTGACGGCCATGATGTCCAGAATGATGATGGTGGCGCATAAGGCCTCCTTGCTCTGACTGTCTTAAGATGTGTCTTAAGATATATATCTTAAGAGTGTTTGTCAAAGTTATTTTTTTGGGGAGGAACGTAGGGCGACCTCGCGAAGGCTTCCCAATAGGTTGCATTAACGCCACCGGAAAACGGCGTGCCGGCAAGGAAAATTCCGGCCAATGGGCGCGACAAAGCTGTCGCGGTCTCTGACCGGCAGTTGCAGGGAAATCTGGAGAGGACCGAAAAGCGCGGAAGAAGAAACCGCAGAAGAAGGCAGGCGTGCGACGGCTATCCGTGGCCTTCAGCGCTGGAAACGCGGTTTCGTGCCATGAACGCAGCCATGAGAACCTGAACGACCGGTGAGATGTCGTTCGCTCTCAATCGATGTTGAAATGCACGCGCAGCGCGCCGACGACGAACTATTCGGCATGGCGCGTATGCGGTACGTGCAAAAACGCCGCGTCGGTCAATGTGCGGAAAACGCGGGACTATCCGCAGGCGTGTCGCCGCGAATCAGCGCGGTGGGCCGGGTGTCCTCAGAAAATCGACCGCCCCGTGCGCGTTGTCAGCCACTCCAGCGCCAGCGAGCCCACCTGCGAGTTGCCGTTCGCATCGAGCCCCGGCGACCACACGCACACCGCGAACTCGCCCGGCAGCACCGCGACGATCCCGCCGCCCACGCCGCTCTTCGCCGGCAAGCCCACGCGATAAACGAAGTCGCCCGCCGCATCGTAAGTGCCGCAAGTCAGCATGAGCGCCGAGAGCCGCTTGGTCGAACTGGCATCGAGCACCTGCTCGCCGCTCGCGGGCGAGACGCCGCCGTTGGCGAGAAACAGCGCGGCGCGCGCCAGTTCCACGCAGCTCATCGAAATCGCGCACTGACGGCAATAAGCGTCGATTACCGCATCGGCGGCCATTTCCAGGTTGCCGAAACTGGCGATGAAATGCGCCATCGCGCGATTGCGCTCGGCGTGCGCCAGTTCCGACTGCGCGACCTTGAGGTCGTAGCCGATGCTGACTTCGCCCGAGAGCCGCCGCACGAAATCCACCAGCGCCGTTTCCGCCTGGACGAAGCGGCGGCACAGCACGTCGGTGACCACCAGCGCGCCCGCGTTGATGAACGGATTGCGCGGCTTGCCGCCTTCGAATTCGAGTTGCACGAGCGAGTTGAACGCGGTGCCCGACGGCTCGCGGCCCACGCGATCCCACAGCGCATCGCCCATCAGCTGGAATGCCAGCGTGCAGGCAAACAGCTTCGAAATACTCTGGATCGAAAAGCGCGTATCGGCGTCGCCGGTGCGATGGACCTGACCGTCCACGGTGACGATCGCCATGCCGAAATGATCGGGGCTGACCGTGGCGAGTTCGGGAATGTAATCGGCGACGCGGCCGCGGCCGATGTGCGGTTGCAGATCGTGATGGATCGCGTCGAGGATGGGCGTGTAGTTCATGGACGTCGCGAGGAAGGGCGGCGCGGCCGGTCCCGCGCCGCAGTCCGGCGATTGTAGCGATTCACCCGTTGCAGCGCGACTCCATCGCGGCAGGATCGATCAATCTTCGCTCAACGGTAGATCAACGTTCGATCACCGGGAATTCAGCCCGCATCGCCTTTCATCTCGCGCAGATGCTTGTAGACCGTTGCGCGTCCCATGCCCAGCACCTTCGCCACGTAATTCGCCGAACTCTTGCCCTTGAACGCGCCTTCGGCGTGCAGCGCTTCGACCAGCTCGCGCCGGTGTTCGCGCGTGAGCGCGTTGAGGGCCACCTGTCGCTCGCGCAGCCAGCCGTGTAGAAACGTGTTGATGCGCTCCTGCCAGTCGTCCTTGAACAGTTCCTCCGGTTGCGCGATCACACCCGCACCGCGTAGAAACAGGTCGAGCGTCGACTGCATGTCGTCGAAGGCGGCGATGTTGAAGTTGATGCACATGACGCCCGCCGCGCGCCCTTCGTCGTCGAACAGCGCCGTGCTGACGCAACGCATGCGCCGCCCGTCCCAGTTCACCTTCTCATATGGCCCGAGCAGTTTGTTGCGCGTGGTTTCCTCGACATCGTCGAGCGCGGAATCGTCGCCGATCTCGCGCTTCGAGAGATTGTTCGAGAGATACGCCACGGTCTGGTCGGCGAGATCGTGGATCACCACTTCGGCGAACGGGAAAAACAGCGTTGTGATGCTGTCCGCCACGTGCGCGTAGCGTTCTAGCAGGCGCGCGCGTGACGCGGAATGCGGCGGTGCTTTCTTGCGGGCGGATTTCGTTTTCTGCATCGGACGGGGACCGTGGCTGTCGTTTCGAAGAGGACGTCGATGATACTGCTTATCGGGCGTGATCTCGCTGTTCGCGCAGATGCGTGTAGAGCGCGTAGGCCACCGCCATGTCTTCGAGGCCCAGCCCGATCGAGCGGAAGAACACATGACGCGTGTAGCCGGGGCGCGGGCAGGCATCGTTGGCGAGTTCGCCCAGGTCGCCCACGATGGCGTCCGGCGACCAGCTGTGCTCGCGCGCGGCGATCGTCATTTCGCCTGCGCTGTGCGGCGTCGTGCGACGGTAATCGCAATAGACGTCGAGCGTGGGCAGCGCCGCCGGATCGATTTCGTGCGCCTGGGCGACGTTGGTGCTGATCGAGGTGATGAGCGCCGGTTTCGTGAGCGCGTCGAGCGCGATCACCGGCTTGCCCGACGAGGTGCAGAGCATGACGACGTCGGCGTCGGCGATGCAGGCTTTGGCGCTGGCGGCGACGCTCACGCGAGCGTCCACGGCGCGGACCTGATCGACGCGCGGCGCATCGCCCGCGAGCGAAGGCGACCACACGGCGATGCTGTCCCACGCGCGCAGCGGTGCGACGTGGCGGATATGCGCGAGCGCCACGTCGCCCGCGCCGATCACGGCAAGGCGACGCGACTCGCGCGGTGCAAGCTGGTCGATGGCCAGCGCCGTGGTGCCGGCGGTGCGCTCGGTCGTGAGCAGCGCGGCGTCGCACCACATCAGCGGCTGGCCGGTCTGTGTCGACATCAGCGCCGTCCAGGCCGTGATGATGGGCTTTGCGCCGTCCACGCCCGCAATGTAGGGCGAGAGCTTCGCGCCGAATACACCGGCTTCGGCCAGCACGCCCAGATAGGTGATGTAGTCGCCCGCCTGTTGCGGAAACAGGGCCAGCGTCTGCGGCGGCTGGACCGCGTTGCCGCGTCCGAGCGCGCCGAACATGTTCGCGAGCGCGCCGCGCACGTCGAGCTTCGGCAGCGCGGCGCGAACCTGCGCGGCATCGGCGATAAACGGCGCGACGCTCGCGCCCGGAAGGATCGTTGCATTCATGGTGCGGCTCCTGTGTGGACTTTTTTGTCCATTCTAGACTTTATTTTTATTTTTCGTCTATATTCGGCATGTGGCTGCGGCCTGTCGTATCGACAGTGCGCTGCTTGCCCGACCTCGCTACGACCTCATTTCGGACCAGGGTGACGATGATGAACACAAAGACGATTCGCGATATGCGCCGCGCGCGCCTTGCGGGACTGGCTGCGCTGCTCGGCGCGAGTCTGGGCATGATGACGGGTGCCGCGCACGCGCAGGACCCGCAGACCTTGCGCTTCGGCGTGGAGGCGTCGTATCCGCCGTTCGAGAGCAAGGCGCCGTCCGGCCAGTTGCAGGGCTTCGATATCGATATCGGCAACGCCGTGTGCCAACGCATGCAGGTCAAATGCGTGTGGGTCGAGAACAGCTTCGATGGACTGATCGCGGCGCTCGAAGCGCGCAAGTTCGACGTCATCAACTCGGCGATGAACATCACCGACAAACGCCGTCAGCAGATCGATTTCACGCCGGCCGTCTACGTCATGCCGATCCAGATGGTGGCGAAGCGCGGTGCGGGCCTGCAACCCACGCCCGCGAGCCTCAAGGGCAAGCAGATCGGCGTGCTGCAGGGCTCGACGCAGGAAGACTATGTGCGCAAGCACTGGGCGTCGCAGGGCGTGTCGATCGTCACCTATGAGAATCAGGACCAGATTTTTGCGGATCTCGCGGCGGGGCGTCTGGACGCAGCGGTGCAGGAAGTGCAGACTGCCACCGACGGCTTTCTGTCGAAGCCGCAGGGCAAGGGCTTCGATTTCGCGGGAGCGCCGCTCAGGGACCCCACTACGTTGGGCGAGGGCACCGGCTTCGGCCTGCGCAAGAACGACGCGGCGCTGCGGGCCAAGGTGGTCGCGGCGCTCGATTCGCTGCGCCAGGACGGCACGCTCGCGAAGCTCTCGATGAAATATTTTGGCCGCGACATCGTCGCGAAGTGACGGGGTATCGATGAAAGTTTCGCGAATATCTTCCCGATTCGGTGCGGACCCCAGAGGAATGGCATGAGCAAGGACGCGATCGTGCTCGGCGCGGGCATCGTCGGCGTGAGCGTGGCGCTGCATCTGCAGGCGCGCGGTGTACGCGTCACGCTGCTGGACCGGCGTGCGCCCGGAGAGGAGACCAGCTTTGGCAACGCCGGGCTGATCGAGGCGTCGTCGGTGGTGCCATATGGGTTTCCGCGCGACTGGCGCACGCTGCTGCGCCTCGCGCGCAACGACTCGACCATGCTGCGTTACGACGTGCGCTCGCTGCCTGCCTATGCGCGCTGGCTTGCCACGTTCTGGCGCGCGTCTGCGCCGCAGCGGCTGGCGGGCGCGGCGCGCGATATGCTGCCGCTCATTTCGCGCTGCGTCGCGGAGCACGAGGCGCTGATCGCGCGCACTGAATTGCAAGCGCTCGTGCGTCCGGTCGGCTGGCTGGAGGCGTATCGTTCGGCGGAGCAATTCGAACGCGAACGTGAGGCGGCAAAACAGCTTGCGGCGCAACACGGTCTGCGCACGGAGATCTTCGACGCCGCAGGATTGCGTGCCGCCGAGGCCTCGCTCAGCGAGGGCTATGCGGGCGCGATTCACTGGGTCGACCCGGCGAGCGTGGCCGATCCCGGCGCGCTCGTGAAGGGCTACGCGGAATTGTTCGTGCGCGAGGGTGGCCGGTTCGTCAAAGGCAACGCACAGACCTTGCGTGCGCAGGGCAGCGGCTGGCAGGTGCAGACGGACGTTGGACCGCTCAGTGCAGAACTTGCCGTGGTCGCCATGGGCCCGTGGTCGGATCAGTTGAGCGCATCGCTGGGCTACCGGGTGCCGCTGATGCCCAAGCGCGGCTATCACGTGCACTATGCGAGCGCGGCGGCTGCGCCGCTGTTGCGGCCGGTGGTGGATATCGAAGGCGGCTACGTGGTGGCGCCGATGCGGCGCGGCCTGCGTCTGACGACCGGCGTGGAACTGGCCACGCGCAACCGGCCGCCCAACTACGCGCAGCTCGATGCCGCCGAGCGCGCCGCGCGGCCGATGTTTGGGCTAGGCGGGCGACTCGATGAAAAACCGTGGATGGGCATGCGCCCCTGCACGCCCGACATGCGGCCGATACTCGGGCCCGCGCCACGTCACGCGGGCCTGTGGTTCGCGTTCGGCCACAACCATCATGGCCTGACGCTCGGGCCGGTGACGGGGCGGCTGGTCGCGGAAATGATCATGGGCGAGACGCCGTTTACCGATCCCGCCCCGTACTCGCCGCAGCGCTTCGCCTGAGACGGCCGGTTCAGTGCGCCCCGGCTGCGCCGCCGCCGCCGCCGCGTGTCGACTTCGTGATCCATATGAGCGGGATGATGGCGAGAAAGATGATTGCCGAGATATAGAAGATGTCGTTCAGGCCCATCATCGCGGCCTGCGTCGTCAGCTGGAAATCGAACAGCGCGCGCGCCGACGGCTCGCTGATGTGCAGCAGCGTCTGCGTATTCTCGATCGACTGGCGGAACACGGGGTTGTCGATCGAAGCCTGTTCCGTGAGGCGTTCGTGGTGCAGCACCGTGCGGTTATTCCAGGCGTTCGTGGCGATCGACGTGCCCACGGCGCCGCAAAACACGCGCACGAAGTTCGACAGCCCCGCCGCCGCCGGTATCCGGCCTGGCGGCTGCCCCGCCAGAATGATCGCGGTAAGCGGCACGAAGAACAACGCCATCGGAATGCCTTGCAACAGCGTGGGCAGCACGAGATGGAACGTGTCGATTTCAATCACGTATCTTGAGCGCATGAAGAACACCACGGCGAACAGCACGAACGCACAGGTGGCGATGATGCGCGCATCCGAGCGCGGCAGGATGCGCCCCACGACCGGCGAGAGAATCACGGCGAAGACCCCGAGCGGCGCGGTCACCAGCCCCGCATCGACGGAGCGGTAGTTCAGATACTCCTGCATCCATTGCGGCAGTAGAACGAGATTGCCGAAGAACACGCCATACGCCACTGAAATCGCAATCGTGCCGCCCAGAAAGTTGCGCTGCCCGAATAACCTCAAATCGACGATGGGATGCGCCTCGGTCAATTCCCAGACGAGGAAGAACGCGAAGCTGATCAGCGCCACCACGCCCAGCCCCACGATCACGGGCGAGTTGAACCAGTCGAGGTCCTTGCCCTTGTCGAGCAGGATCTGCAGCGACGCGACCCAGGCGACCAGCAGGCCAAGACCCACGATGTCGATGGGCGGCTTGCGCGTCGGCGACTCACGGTTGCGGTAGATGCTCCACGTCACGAAGCCCGCGAACAGCCCCACCGGAATGTTGATGTAGAAGATCCACGACCAGTTGTAGCTGTCGGTGACCCAGCCGCCCAGCGCCGGACCGGCAATCGGGCCGACCGTGGTTGTCATGGCCCAGAAGGCGAGCGCCGTCGACGATTTGTCCTTGGGCCAGGAGCCCAGCAGAATCGCCTGCGAGAGCGGAATCAGCGGCCCCGCCACCGCGCCTTGCACCACGCGCGCGATCAGCAGAAAGGGCAGGCTGGGCGCGATGCCGCACAGCCAGGAGGCGAGCACGAACGAGAGAATCGACGCCACGAACAGGCGCACCTGGCCGAAGCGCTGCGTGAGCCAGCCGGTCAGCGGAATCGACACGGCGTTGGCCGCCGCGAACACCGTGATGACCCAGGTGCCTTCGTCCACCGACACGCCGAGGTCGCCCGAAATCGTCGGGATGGCGACGTTGGCGATCGACGTGTCCAGCACGTTCATGAAGGTCGCCAGCGCCACGGCGACGGTTGCGAGAATCAGCCGGCCGCCTTCGAGCGGCGGCGGCGGGGCGGGCGGTGCTGCTGCGGCGGCTGGGGCGGCTGGCTGGTTCAAGCTTCTTCTCCGCGTGATCCGGTGGTGCAAAACCGGTGCTGCAAAGCTGGAAAAGCCCGCGCGAGGCAGGCTGGAGTTGCGGCAAGGATAACCGCAATCGGCAAAGGCCATCGAAGGGCGTGTAAGCATCCCCACGCGACGCAGGGGCTTGGCAGCAGCCCGTGCGCGAGTGCGCCGTTCCTGCCATGGCATTTCGATTGACGGTCGCGCCGACGCAATCTGCGAGCCCGGCGTATCCTTGCGGCTGGCGCGGGGGAGCGCACGCGCGCTGCCCGGCGCTGCAACAGTGACCCTCGCGCGCAGGGTCCGCATTTGTCAGAAACACGCCCACAGGGGAACTGCAGAATGAGCTGGGAACAATTCGATGGTGGCTGGCGTCTCGCGCCGGCCGAAGGCGCGCCGCGCGCGCTGGTCGTGCTGCTGCACGGCGTGGGCAGCAATGCCCGCGATCTGATGCCGCTCGCCGATGCGTGGCGCGATGCGCTGCCCGGCGTCGCGTTCGCGTCGCTCGACGGCAGCGAGCCGTTCGACGGCGGTTTTGGCGGGCGTCAGTGGTTCAGTCTGCGCGACGTGAACGAAGCCAATCGCGGCGCACGTGTAGCCGCCGCCGCGCCGGTGCTGCAAAAGCGTCTCGCCGATGAACTCGCGCACTGGAACCTGGGCGCCGACGCGCTAGCGCTGGTGGGATTCTCGCAAGGCTCGATCATGTCGCTCTACCTCACGGCGACGCAGCCAACCGGGTTCGCGGGCGTAGTCGCCTATGCCGGGCGTCTTTCGGCGCCGGTCTCCGCGCGCAACCGCACGCCCCTCACGCTGGTGCACGGCGAAGACGACAATGTGATCCCCGTGCAGGAACTCGAACGCGCGGCGAGCGCGTTCAGCGACGCGGGTTATGCGGTAGCCGCTTACGCGCTGCCGGGCGTAGGCCACACGATCACGGCGCAAGGCGCGATGCTGGGCCGCGATGCGCTGGTGCGCGTGCTGGGCTGAATTGGCCAGATATACGTTGGAAAAACATCACTTCACGCGCGACGCCCGTCGCGCCGTGTCAATCACCTCAGGCCGCACAACATGGCGGCCTGACGCATTTTTCCCACACTTCGCGTTTAAGCTGCCCGGTTATTTCTGTCGCGTTTAAAGTCTCGCCCGGTTGATGCCGTAAACAGAGTCAGTGGGCCGTCATGGCTCCATGCACCTGGGGTGCGTCGCATCATTCGGCAATAGCCAATTGTCAGCAGAATCAACAGGATCAACCGAGTCAGCGGCAATCAGCGAAATCGTTCAATCGGGGATTGGATAGCTCAGCTGATTGTTTCTTATCGTTACGGTTTGTTCAGACGATTGCATTAACGACGGTTTCGACCACGAAGCGCCGGGTTCGGATTCCGGGAGCGTGCCGCCGGCGCGCGCGTTCCTCATACACAACGACGACATGGCCCGAGCCACGCGGCAATCATCATTTCTGCACACACTGTCCCGCCATACCGATCGCAACACGGTGGCGGTCGACCTCGGCACGGCCAATACGCTGATCTACACGGCCCAGGGCGGCATCGTGCTCGACCAGCCTTCGGTGGTCTGTTTCGAGCGCAACGGTTACAAGCGCCACAAAGGCAAAGGCAAGAGCGCTGACGCGAGCGTCGCCGCCGTCGGCTCGGAGGCCAAGGCACTCGTCGGGCGCGCGCCGCAAAATCTCGAAACCGTGAAGCCGCTGTCGCACGGCGTGATCGCCGATTTCCTCGCGGCGGAGCACATGATGCGCCACTTCGTGGCGATGGCGAAGCCGCGCCGCCTGTTCAGCCGCCGTTCGGCGTTCACGGTCTGCGTGCCGGGCGACGCCACGCGCGTCGAGCGCCGTGCGATCCGCGAGGCGGCTTTCGCATCGGGCGCGGCCAGCGTGAACCTGATTGACGAATCGCTGGCGTCCGCGCTGGGCGCCGGCTTGCCCGTAGGGGCGGCGAGGGGATCGATGGTCGTCGATATCGGCGGCGGCACCACTGAGGTGGGCGTGATCGCGCTGGGCAGCGTGGCGTGCGGCGGTTCGCTGCGCGTGGGCGGCGAGCAGTTCGACCGCGCCATCATCGAGCACGTGCGCAATCTCTACGGCGTGATTCTCGGCGAGCAAACCGCCGAGCACCTCAAAATGACCATCGGCAGCGCGCTGCGCGGCGAGCCGGTCGGGCGTCTGCGCGCGACCGGGCGCAGTCTCGAAGACGGCCTGCCGCGCACCATCGAAATCACCAGCGAGGATATCGCCGATGCGCTGGCGTTCCCGCTGCGCCAGGTGATCGGCGTGGTGCGCCGGGTGTTCGAGAGTGCGCCACCCGAACTCGTGACCGATATCGCCGATAGCGGCATCGTGCTGACCGGCGGCGGTGCCTTGCTGGGGCGCCTCGACCAGTGCCTGGCGGCCGAACTGGGCGTGCCGGTGCGCGTGGCCGATGCGCCGCTGACCTGCGCCGTGCGTGGCGCGGGCGCCGCTGCTGCGGGCGCCGTGGCGGCGGATCAGCCGGCCTTTAGCGCCTACGACTGATCCCCGCCGCAACCCTCCGGCCAGGGCCGCCAGAAGCGAGGCCCGGCGGGCCGGGCGCGCTCGTGCGACAATACGCGCCTTTCGCTTTTCTTGTTACCCTGAATTACGCCGGGCGCCGCAGCGTTTGCCGTGTGCTAGCGCCGTTCCGTCGTCAGCTTTCGTCAGTCATCATCCAGCCGTGAATCAAGCCGTATTTCCCGCTCCCGGGTCGTTCGTCGAACTGCCCGGCGGGCAGCCCATGCCATATGTCGAAACCGGTAAGGGCGAGTTGCTCCTTTTCATCCACGGGTCGCTTTGTGACTATCGCTACTGGCAGCCGCAGCTCGCGGGTCTGGGCGAGCACTATCGTTGCGTCTCCGTGAGTCTCACGCACTATTGGCCCGCGCCCGACAGCGCGCGCGGAGAGCCGTTCAGCTGGAGCCGTCACGCCGACGAAGTGGCGCAGTTCATCGACGCCTTCGGCGCAGGGCCGGCCCACGTGATCGGTCATTCGCGCGGCGGCTCGGTGGCGTATCACTTCGCGCGCCGCTATCCGCAGCATCTGCAGTCGCTCACGCTCGCCGATCCGGGCGGCCCGGTCCAGCAGCCTGGCCAGAGCCTCGCGAAGCTGCCCGAGACGATCAACGCACTGCGCGCCCGCGCGGTGCAACTGATCGATTCGGGCGACGTGGATGCAGGGCTGGAGCTATTCGTCGATTCGGTCAGCCGTCCCGGCTTCTGGGCCAAAAGCACGCGTTCGTTTCGCCAGATGGCGATCGACAATGCGCACACGCTTGGTCCGCAGTTCCTCGACCCGCTCGCGCCGTATACGCGCGAGGAAGCCGCCGAGGTCACCTGCCCGGTGTTGCTGATCGACGGGGAACTGAGCCCGGTGATGTTCCAGCGCGCCGCAGCCGCGCTGGAAGAGTGGATGCCCGACGCACGCCGCGCGACGGTGGAGGGCGCTTCGCATGGCATGAACCTGGCGCGCCCTGGTGCGTTCAACGATCTGATCGACCACTTTGCGAGCGGTCACGGACGCTGAGGCTTGTGAGCATTGAAGCAAACGGGACGGCCGCGCAACGCGGCCGTTTTCACGTGCGCATCAAAGCGTGGCAGTCCAAACTAATTTGAACGCGCAAAACAGGCGTATTCGCGCAAAAAGCCGTTTGGACCAGGCAGACGGCCCGGCTGGCCGAAACGCCGCTGCGTCAAAGCGCGGCGCGGCCGACCGGGTAAAAAGCGGGCAAAAAGCAGGCAAAAAGCGGGCAAACGTGCAAGCCCGCTGAAGCGCTTAGTCGCGCCCGTGTGCGTGCGCGTCGAGCTTGTTCTCGGCGGCTTCGCCAACGAGGCCTGCGTAGTACAGGTGCACGCCGATGGCGAGCGAATCGTTGCGGATTTCGTGGAAGGCCTTCCATGCCTTCGCCGGATCCTTGAACACGAGGTAGTGCGCTTCCTGCGACACGAGGCGCGCGACCTGGTGCAGGCCGTGGCCGCGCAGCTTGTCGACAAGGTGGTCGAGGCTGCTGTGCGTGCGGGCGTCCGTGCGCGGGTAGAGCATGTGGAGCACCGCCACGCGTTCCGAGGCGAGGGCCGCCGAAAGCGCGACAACGATGTCCTGGTGATTGAGAGCCGTAACGACGGCGCCCTCTGCAAGTTCGTCTTCAGCGAACAGGGTGTCGATCGAGATGTTCATCTGTTCTTTCCTTACGTTTTGCGTACAGCGCGTGTGGCCTAAGTAAAAAAGGCCCGCCAGAAAATGTAGGCGGGCCGAAAGATGCATGCAAGACAGGGGAAGTCAATGCATGACAACCAGTATCGCAGATACCGCGCGCCGATGTTGCACTGCACAGGCAAAATATTGTTGCATAAATCGGGATTAAGGAGGCTGCAAGCATTCAATGTTGTCGATCCGAAGAGGCATTGTTGCTGGTCGCGCTATCAATCGACAATGCAACGCGGCGTAGAATGCGGCAAGTGGTCGCAGTGAAGCCGTGCCGAAGCTGCCGCAGAAGGCGCCGTGCTGCGCTGCGTCTTGCGAAGTAACGGCACTTGAGGGCCACTTGAGTGCATTTGAATGCAAGGACAAGACATGATCGACTCGAAGACCCACGCCACACTCACGATTCCCGGCCACGCTGAAGGCGTCGAACTGCCGGTTTACAAGGGCACGCAAGGCCCGGACGTGATCGACATCCGCAAGCTGTACGGCCAGACCGGCATGTTCACGTACGACCCGGGCTTCATGTCCACGGCGGCGTGCAACTCGGCGATCACGTATATCGACGGGGACAAGGGCGAACTGCTGTATCGCGGTTATCCGATCGACAACCTCGCGCAGAATGCCGACTTCCTCGAAAGCTGCTACCTGCTGCTCAAGGGCGAGCTGCCCACGCAAAAGCAGAAGGACGAGTTCGTTGCGACCGTCACGAACCACACGATGGTTCACGAGCAGATGCACTTTTTCTTCCGCGGCTTCCGCCGCGACGCACACCCGATGGCGATTCTGGTGGCGGCCGTGGGCGCATTGTCGGCGTTCTATCACGACTCGCTCGACATCAACGATCCGCAGCATCGTGAAGTCTCGGCGGTGCGCATGATCGCCAAGCTGCCGACGCTGGTGGCGATGGCGTACAAGTACACGGTTGGCCAGCCGTTCGTGTATCCGCGCAACGATCTCTCGTACAGCGCGAACTTCATGCAGATGATGTTCTCGAACCCGGCCGAGGAATACAAGGTCAACGACGTGCTGGTGCGCGCGCTCGACCGTATCCTGATCCTGCACGCCGACCACGAACAGAATGCCTCGACCTCGACGGTCCGTCTGGCTGGCTCGTCGGGCGCGAACCCGTTCGCGTGTATCGCAGCCGGTATCGCCTGCCTCTGGGGCCCGGCGCACGGCGGCGCGAACGAAGCCGCCCTGAACATGCTTGAAGAAATTGGCTCGGTGGAGAACATCCCTGAGTTCATCAAGCAGGTGAAGGACAAGAACTCGGGCGTGAAGCTGATGGGCTTCGGTCACCGCGTCTACAAGAACTACGATCCGCGCGCCAAGCTGATGCGCGAAACGTGCCACGAAGTGCTCAACGAACTGGGCCTGCACGACGATCCGTTGTTCAAGCTGGCGATGGCGCTCGAAAAGATCGCGCTGGAAGACGAATACTTCGTCTCGCGCAAGCTGTACCCGAACGTCGACTTCTACTCGGGCATCGTTCAGCGCGCGCTGGGCATCCCTACCGCGATGTTCACCTGCATTTTCGCGATGGCGCGCACGGTGGGCTGGATCGCGCAATGGAACGAAATGATCGGCGATCCGGAGCAGAAGATCGGTCGTCCGCGTCAGCTGTTCATCGGCAATACGCCGCGTGAAGCGAAGCCGATTTCGCAACGCTAAACCGGCAGCAGATCGCCAGAGAATCATCGACGCATAACGTTGTGACGAGCGCGCACGGGCCACAAGCCCGAGCGCAGCGATCGACGGGCGCCCGCACGTTTCACCGTGCCGGCGCCCGTCTTTATTTCCGGGCGGCAGCAGCCGCCTTCGCAAGCACGGCCCCAGCCCGCCATGTATTCGCGCGAACCGCGCCATAGCCACTACAATCGTTCGGACGAAGCACCTTGAAGCACTGATCAGGCAATGGTTGAGAGTTAGAGAGGAGGCAGGCAATGCAGGATCCTGAAACACTCGGCGGCGTTACGCGTTCCAGCGGCGTGGATCATCCCGACCCATCTCCCGATGGCGCATTCATCGCGCCCGAAAGCCCCGAAGTCGCCAGCGCCGACCAGCATGTGCTGAAGTCGGGCGACACCTTCATCGTCAACGACCCGCTTGGCGATATCACCGGCATCGACGACGGTCTGTTCGTCAACGATACGCGCGTGCTGTCCTCGCTGCGCCTGACCTTTGGCGGGCGCGTGCCCTCGCTGCTGTCAGGCAGCGTGAGCAGCGACAATACGGCGTTTACCGCGCACCTCACCAATCGTCCCTTGCCGCCGCTGGGCGGCACCAGCACGCCCGAAGGCGTGATTCACGTCGAACGCGAGCGCGTGCTCTCGGGCACCATGATGACCGAGGCCATCGAGCTCACGAACTACGGCACCGAGGATGCGGTGGTGCCGCTGTCGGTGTCGTTTGCCAGCGACTTCCGCGACATGTTCGAAGTGCGCGGCCTCAAGCGCGAAGTGCGCGGCGAGCTCAAGGCTGCGCGCATTGAAGGCAATGCGGTGCGGCTCGAATACATTGGCCTGGACCGAGTGGCGCGGCGCGTGCGCATCGAGTTTTCGCCGAAGCCGGACAAACTGCTGGCGGACCGCGCGGACTTTTCCGTCGAACTGCCGGCCCAGGCCTGCGTGTCGCTCTATCTCACGGTATCGATCGAAGTCGAACCGCTCGAAGGCGTCGCGCCCGACTCACCGAGCGCGGGCATCATCAAGCCGCGCCATTGCCTGGCCGATTCGAATGGGCAGGGCGTAGGCCGCGCGGCGGTGCGTGCTGCGCTGGTCGATGCGCACATCGTCATGCGCGAGCGGCGTCGCAAGACCGCGCGCGTGCGCTCGAGCAATCCGCTCTTCAATGCGTGGATCAACCGCTCGATCGCCGATCTGGGCCTGTTGACCACCGACCTGCCGACCGGCCCGTATCCCTATGCGGGCATTCCGTGGTTCTCCACGCCGTTTGGACGCGACGCGATCATCACCTCGCTGCAGACGCTCTGGCTGCAACCGGCGCTCGCACGCGGCGTGCTGCGCTTTCTGGCGGCGCATCAGGCGCGCGAGGACTCGGCGTTCCGCGATGCGGCGGTCGGCAAGATCATGCACGAGATGCGCAAGAGCGAAATGGCCGCTACCGGCGAAGTGCCGTTTGCGCTCTATTATGGCGGGGTGGATTCCACGCCGCTATTCGTGGTGCTGGCGGGCGCCTACGCGGAACGCACCGGCGACATGGCGCTCATCGACGAACTCTGGCCCGCGCTCGAACGCGCCGCGGCGTGGGTGGCAGGTGTGTGCGAGCGCAACAAACTCGGCTTGCTCGATTATCGGCGCGAATCCGAAGGCGGTCTTGCGAATCAAGGCTGGAAAGACAGCCACGATTCCGTGTTCCACGCCGACGGACACTTCCCCGATGGTCCGATCGCGCTGGTCGAAGTGCAGGCCTATGCCAGCGCGGCCTTCGAGACCATGTCGAAGTTCGCCACGCATCGCGGCCTCGTGGAAGAGGCCGCGCATTACGCGGGCCGCGCTGCGAAGATCCGTCGCTGCGTCGAGGACCGCTTCTGGATGCCGGAGTCGGAGTTCTACGGCATCGCACTCGATGGTCACGGCGAACTGTGTCGCGTGCTCGCGTCGAATGCGGGGCATCTGCTCGCGTTCGGCTTGCCGGAAAAGGAGCGCGGCCGTGCGGTAGCGGAGACTCTCGAATCGGCGCTGTTCCACACGGGCTGGGGCGTGCGCACGCTGGCGGCGGGCCAGGCGCGCTTCAATCCGATGGCGTATCACAACGGCTCGGTCTGGCCGCACGACAACGCGCTATGCGCGCGCGGTCTGGCACGCTATGGGCGCAAGGAAGCGGCGGTGCGGCTGTTACAGGCCTTGTTCGAAGCGGCGGTGACCTTCGATATGCGCCTGCCGGAGCTGTTCTGCGGCTTCCCGCGCCGTCGTGGCGAGCCGCCCACGGCGTACCCGGTTGCGTGTCTGCCGCAGGCCTGGGCGGCGGGTTCGCCGTTCATGATGCTGGAGGCGTGCCTGGGCGTGAGTATCGACGCCGAGCGTCAGGAAGTGCGCGTCGAACAGCCGATGCTGCCCGAAGGCATCGACTGGCTCGAAGTGGGGCACCTGCGCGTGGGCAATGCTTCGGTCACGCTCACATTCCGCCGCGTGGACGGTAAGGTCGTCGTGGCGTCGGCGGATCGCAGTGATGTGAAGGTCGTGGCGGTGTTGTAGAACACCGCTGTTATGCCACGTGAAGCGCGGCGATCAGGCGTTCAGCAGACCGCCGCGCACTTCCAGATAACCGGTTTCGACGCCCATCGTATTGCGGATGGGCGGCCTGTCGAACGTGTGCAGCGCGGCCAGCTGCCCGGGTGTGCCGATGCCCAGTTCCCTGAGCACCGCCACGACGATCGCGTAGAGCGCGCCCAGATTGCCGTCTTCCACTTTCACGGCGATGCCGATGGCTTCGTTGCCGTGCTCCAGGACGCTTTTGCGCACGCCGATCGCATAGCTGCCGTCCGCGCCCACCTTGCCGACCAGTTCGCCGCCGAATGCGCGCATCAGCGTCGTGCAGAAGCGTTGTTCGCCCGCGACCAACTCGGGATGCGAGGTCATGGCCCGATAGATATGCGCGAGCGCCCGAGCGCGCGCGTCCAGCGCGTCGGCATCGGTATCGGCGGCCTGCGCGAGCTTCGCGTAAAGACGCGCGAGCCGGTCGAGCGGGAAGGCCGGCGTGGGCAGATTGCAGCCGTCGATACCCCATTGCACGCCGTCATCGGGCATGTCGCAGATTTCGGCGACGGTCTGCTTCACGCGCAACTGCAAGGGATGCCCGGCGGCATGGTAGTCGTCAATCGGCGCTCCCATCATGCGCGCGGCGGCCAGCATGCCAACGTGCTTGCCGGAACAGTTGCTGCACGCAGGCGTGGGTTCGAAGCCGCGCTTGATCCAGTCGCGCCAGACCGCATCCGATAGTGGCGCGTGGCCGCCGCAGCGCATCGCCGATTCATCCGCGCCCACCTTCGCGAGCATGCTGCGCGCGCGCTCGATATGACGTGGCTCGCTGCTGTTCGAGCCGCACATGAGCGCGAGATCGGCATCGTCGAAACCGAAGCGTTCGAGCGCGCCGGTTTCGATCACGGCCAGCGCCTGCGCGGGCTTGGCCGCCGAGCGCACCAGCGTGAGCCGCTGTGGATCGTTGAAGCCATGCAGCAGGCGCCCGCTGGCGTTCACCACCGCGATATGCGCGCGATGCGTGCTTTCGACGATGCCGTTGCGATACACGATGGCGGCAGTCTGCGATAAATCGAGTGTCATGGCGTGTCTCCTTGAACCTGGCGGCTCGTTTGTCGCTTGCCGGAGCGGCTTTTCTGATACCGCGCATTCTAACTTCAATGCGCGAGCGCATTCGTCATTCGCGCTCCGCCTGAATTTCCATCATGGGTCTGCGTTGTTCACAACCATTGAAATCGATGCGAGACAGATGAGAAAACGACGGTCTCTATTAAAACATTTCATTTTCTTTACGATGCCGTCTTAATCGCCGATTTATTGTGTTTCATGCGCATTTTTGGGGCGCAATTGCACTGCATAAGCGCTCGGCAACAAGCGCCATGCACCGTCATTTACACCTGCATTTCCAGTCTCGATTGCGAGGTGTTCTTTTGACGCAACGTCGATTCAATTTCAATGCAATTTTTATATTCGAGGCCTTATCATGCGCGTGATCGTATTTTCTTCCACGCGGCACGTCGTCACGAGCGTATCTGCCGGCAGAGGCCTGTCTTGTCAGTGAATGCAAGCGCAGGCGGGCATTGCATTGTCCGCAATAATCGCTCGTCATTATCGGGGTATTGCGCAACTGAAGTGCTTTACGCACGCTTCGCATCGATCTGCGAATGGCGCGCGCGCAGCGGCATGTGTCACGTGGAAAGCGTATTCGATTCAATGAATTAACGCCCAAACCCGGAGCCATAAAACATGAAAAAATCGCTAATCGCCCTCGCACTCACCGGCGCTTTCGCAGTATCCGCTCACGCGCAGAGCAGTGTGACACTGTACGGCCTCATCGATACCGGTATTACCTACACGAACAATGCGATGGGCCACAGCCAGTGGCAACTGAATAGCAGCTCCACGCAGAACACGGTGTTCGGCCTCAAGGGCACGGAAGACCTCGGCGGCGGCCTGAAGGCGATTTTCAAGCTCGAACAGGGCTTCCTCCTTAACAACGGCGCACAGGCGTTCTCGGGCGACATGTTTGGCTCGCAGGCCTGGGTCGGTCTGCAAACGGATCAATACGGCACGGTCACGTTCGGCCGCCAGTTCGACGTGATGAACGACCTCGTCGGCCCGCTCACGGCGGAATTCAACACCTGGGGCGGCAACCTCGCGGCGCACCCGTTCGAGAACGACAACCTCGCGGCCAACTCGGTCGTCATCAACAACTCGGTCAAGTACGCGAGCCCGACGTGGTACGGCGTTACGTTCGAGACGATGTACTCGTTCAGCAACCAGACCAGCTTCGCGAACAACCGCTCGTATGGCTTCGGGGTGTCGTATGCACAAGGTCCGGTCAACCTCGCGGCAGGCTATCTGCAACTGAACGGCGCAGGCAACGGCAGCGGCGCGGTCACGACGGGCGACACCAGCGCGAACTTCGTTGCGCAACGTCAGCGCATCTGGTCGGTGGGCGGTAACTATACGTACGGCCCGGTCACCGCAGGCCTCGTGTGGAGCCACTCGCAGATCGACAACGCGGCAGGCGTGTTCTCGTTCGGCACCGGCACGTACCTGGGCAGCGACGACTCGTCGGCAGGCTCGCTCTCGGGCTCGCTGCGTCTGGATAACTACGAAGCGAACGTGAAGTACGCGATCACGCCGGCATGGTCGGTGTCGGGCGCCTACACGTACACGCACGGCGCGTATAACGGCTCGAATCCGGGCTGGAACACGGGCATGATCCAGACGGACTACGCGATCAGCAAGCGCACGGACTTCTACCTCGAAGGCGTGTACCAGAACGTTCACGGCGCGCCGCAAGGCTCGGTGCTGTCGCACGCGATGATCAACACGCTGTCGCCGTCGTCGACGGATACGCAGGTGGCGGTCACGGTTGGCATGCGGCACGCATTCTGATCGACGTTCGGGGGACGTGGTCGCCCGAATGTGGCCTGATTAAGGTCTGATTATTTGCTGAAGAACGGGCTCGCTGAACGGCGAGCCCGTTTCGTTTTTGTTGTATGCGCAACTATGCTTCATGCGCGTCGGCGAGCAGCTTGACGGCCAGGGCGGCCGCGAGAGCAAAACCTCCACCGAGCAGCAAGGCCCACGAGAATCCCTGCGCGAAGGCAAGCGGCGCGGCGCGTGAGAGCACCTGCACGACCGGTGCGTCCAGTGGGCGCATGGCGTCGGCGAGATCCCCTGCGAGCAGGCTGGCCATGAAGTGCGAATCGACGGCTTGAGCAGCGCGGGGCGACGCCGCGACGAGTTGCGCCAGGGCGCTATGCGTACGCACGGCGAGCACCGCGCCCAGCACGCCAACCGACGTGACGATAGCCGCAAAGCGCGTGGTCGTGCTGACGCCCGAGGCCATGCCGGTGCGCTGCGGCGGCACGCAGGCCATGATGGCTTTCTGTGTATCGCCGTTCATGATGCCCGCGCCGGTGCCGGTCACGAGCATCGCCAGTGCAACGTACGCGTAGTGGCCGCTCGCGGCGCAGGCGGCGCTCGCCAGATTGCCCACGCCGATCAACGCGAGACCCGCGCTCAGCACACCGCCGGTTGCGACGCGCCGCGAAAGCGCCGCGCCCAGTTGCGGACCCACGATCATCGCCACCGCGAACGGCAGCATGCCCAGTCCCGCCGCCAGGGCGGAAAAGCCGAAGGCGATCTGCAGATAGAGCGGCAGGAAGGTCATCATCACCTGCGCGCAGGCGGCGTAACCGAACATCGCGAGCAACGCGCCCACGAAGCGCGCCCTGCCAAACAGTGCGAGATCGATCATCGGGCGCGCCTGCCAGCGTTCGGCGCAGACGAAGGCGGCCATCAGTGCGGCGCTCGCAGCCACCCGGCCACACGTTGCAGCCGAATCCCAGCCGTGTGAGGGAATGCCGATCAAGGCCCACACGCCGCAGGCCAGCGACGCCGCGAAGAGCAGGCTGCCCGGCGCGTCGATGTGTTTGGCGTGCGGATCGCGCGATTCGTCGATGGCGATCCACGCGCCAACGCCCAGCGCGAGACAGATCGGCGGATTCATCAGAAAAATCCAGCGCCAGCCGGCCCATTGCGTGATGGCACCGCCGACCCACGGCGCGAGCGTGGTGGCGATACCCATGCCCATGCCCCAGACCGCCCAGGCGCGTTCGCGCGCCGGGCCTTGCGCGAAGCGGTGCGCGATCACGGACAGCGCCGCGGTGAGCAGCAGCGCTGCGCCCACGCCCTTGACGGCGCGCGCCGCGATCAAGCCCGCCGCCGACGGCGCCGCGCCGCAGGCGAACGAGGCCAGCGCGAACAGCACCAGACCGCCGAGCAGCGTGCGGCGGCGTCCGAACCGGTCGGCCAGACCACCCGCAGGCAGCAGGCAGGCCGCGAAGGCGGTCATATAGGCGCTCACGACCCATTCGATCTGCGCAAAGCTGGCGTGGAACGAATGCGCGATCGAGGGCAGCGAAACCGCGACGACATTGGTGTCGAGCACGATCACGGCGCAGGTCGCGCAGGCGAGCGTCAGCGTGATGTTCGGGTGGCGCTGGGAAAAGCTGGCGTCGGCGGCATCGACAGGCGCGCTGGAAACAGTGGGTTCGGACATGGAGGCGGAACGGAGTCGGGCAGCGCGGAGATCAAGCCCGCATCGTCGCATCATCGACGCTTCTCAGTCATTGCCATAAAATAGCAATTTGCTTCGCAAAAGTATTAATCATGAGCCGTATCGAACTGCGTCATCTGCGGGCCTTTCTGAGCGTGGCGCGACATCTGCATTTCGCTCGCGCGGCCGAGGAACTGGACATGGCGCCGCCCGCGCTCACGCGGCATATCCAGGAGGCGGAGCGTCATCTCGGGGCGCGGCTGTTTCATCGCTCGCGCAGCGCCGTATCGTTGACGGCGGCGGGCGAAGCCTATCTGCCCGAAGCGGCGGCGGCGCTCGAACATCTGCAACGCGGCGAAGAACTGGCCGCGCTGGCCGCGCGCGGCGAAGCGGGGCGGATCGTGGCGGGCTATGTGTCGTCGGCGGTCTATTCGGGCGCATTGCAGCGCTCGATCGGCGAATTCCGCGCTGCGTGGCCGCGTGTGGAAGTGAGCGTGACCGAGGTCGCGATGGACGATGTGGGCCGCCGTCTGGAGACCGGTTTGCTCGATATCGCCTATGTCCGTCCGCCGCTCGCGCTGCCGGATTCCCTGCGGCTGGCGACGCTGCAACGCGACGCCTTCGTGGCCGCCGTGCCGGCTGATTCGGCGTTTGCCGCGAGCGATACGCTGCGCGCGGCCGACCTTGCGGAAGCGAGTTTCGCCGTGCCGGAGCAGGAATTTGGCACGCTCGAACTCGCCCGGCGCGGCCGCTTCGTGCCGCGCGTCGCCGCGCGCCCAGGCGGTCTGCTGGCGGTGCTCGCGTGTGTATCGGTGAATGGCTGGGTGGCGGTGATCCCCGATGCGCTGGCGGGTTGCGTGACGCTGCCGGGCATCGTTTATCGGCCGATTGCGGGTAAGCCGATTACGTCCGAACTGGCGCTTGTGTATCGCAAGCACGAAAAGGCGCCGGCGGTGCGGGCGTTCTTGCGCTCGGTGGCGCGAGCGAAGTAAGGAGCGCCCATTGCCGGTCCTGCTGCAGGCGCTCCCGTCGACGGGTCAAGACGTTTTGACTGTCACCACCGATTGATCGTAAGGCTGCGCCGTAGGGGCGCGGAAACGCCAGCGCTGGCCCGGCGCGATGGCCGTGCCTTTCACTTGCGTCGTGCCCAGAATTTCGCCCTGCGCATTGAGCAGATTGATTGTGATGGTGGCGTTGTCGATGGGCGCGCCGGAGGTGTTGGTGGCGATCCCGCTGATATAGCCGGTCACGCCGCCCGGATCGACCACGCCGCGCAGATCGCTCAATTCCAGCGAACCCTGAGCATGAGCGTTGAGCGAGGTAATCGACATAAGCGAAGCCATCGACACAATCGCTAGCGCGATGCAGACGCGTGTTTTCCTCATGATATTTTTCTCCTGTCCGGTTGATGAAACGCTCCATTGAAGCGCACGACCGAACGCGGGCATATGAGGAAATTCCGAGAATTCAGCGCCGCCTTGCGTTCAGCGGCGCCGCCCCGGCCGCCGTCAATGGCGCAGCCAAGGCGGGCGGCGCGAGACCTGGCTGCGCCGCCCGCGGCCCGAGCCGAATCGAGCGGATGCCGCGGCTCAGCAGTATCCACGCGGGATTTTCCTTCTGCATGAAGCCGAACAGGAAGATGAGGCAACCGATCAGCGCGGTTGCGCTGGTGTCGAACAGGGGCGAGCCGGCCAGCATGCCCGTCACGCCGATGGCGGCGATGCAGGACGAAACCGAATCGGCGACCGTATGGCGCGCGCTGACGCGCAACACGCCCGCATGGTTCGTGTGGCCGTGCTGCTCGGCGTGGGCGGCGGTCCACCTCAGATAGCCGTACAGGGCCGCCTTGGCGAGGCAGCTTGCTATCGCCACCACGAGCGGGAACAGCGTGATGTGGCGTTGCGCGTCGTCGCCCGGTACGGCGGGCGCGAACACGCTCATGAGCAGGAATTCCGCGCCCACGGCCATCACCATCAGGCTCGCAAAGGACGACACGACCGGCAGTAGATGCTTCCTGCGGCCGTTGGGGTTGCCGTCCACCCAGAAGATCGCGGCGGCCACCAGCCCATCGGTGGCGACGTCCATCAGGTTGTGTGCGCCGTCCGCGAACATCGCGTGCGAACCCGAGCTCCAGCCGGCCAACATCTGGAACATCATCAGCACGAGATTGACGAGCAGGGTGACGAGCGACGCTCTTTTGAGCGCATTCATGGTGTGCACGCGAGCGACGATTGATCGTGAATGGGGAGGCCAGTAAGCCGACACGATATCGAGGCCAGATTGCAGGCGGGTGACAATCAGCGTACTGAATAAACAAAACGCCCGGGATAGCCTGGGCGTTCATGGTTCAACGCCACGACCCAGGCGTTGCAGCTGCTGGGGATCCACTCATATTTCCACGCGCGAACCCAGTTCGATCACGCGGTTGGCGGTGAGCTTGAAGTAGGCCGCCAGATTGCCGATGTTGTGCGCCATCACGCTGAAGAGCCGTTCGCGCCACACTGGCATGCCCTTGCCGCCGGTCGCTACCACGGTCGCGTGACTGAGGAACCAGGACACCTGCGCGGGATCGATGACCAGCCCCTTCGGTTCGCAATCGCGCAGCGCCTGGGGCAGATTGGCCTCGTCCTTGAAGCCGTAGGCGACGACGATGCAATGGCAATTGTGGCCCAGCGGTGTGATGGCCACACGTTGATCGCGCGGCACATACGGTACGTCGAGGTTTTTCACATGCACGAACAGCGCGCGTTCGTGCAGCACATGGTTGTGTTCGAGATTATTGACGAGCGCATGCGGGACGGCGTTGGCATCGATGTTCAGGAACACGGCGGTGCCAGGCACGCGAATCGTTTCAGCCGCAAACAGTCCGTCGAGATAGCGGCCCAGCGGCAGCGATCCCGCATGGCTGCGCGCTTCTTCCACCATCAGCGCGCGGCCGCGATGCCAGGTGGACATGATGATGAACATGATCGCGCCGAGCATCAGCGGGAACCACCCGCCGTCGACGAACTTCAGCAGATTGGCCGAGAAGAACGCAAAGTCGATGATGAAAAAGAACCCCGTGGCGAACACGCACAGCGCCCAGTTGTAGTGCCACGCATAGCGCACCACGTAGAACGTGAGGAAGGTGGTGATCATCATGGTGCCGGTCACGGCAATGCCGTAGGCCGAGCCCAGTGCCGTGGAGGAGACGAAACCCAGCACCGCCGCCACCACGGCGATCAGCAGCAGCCAGTTGATGGCAGGCACGTAGATCTGGCCGACCTCGCGCTCCGAGGTGTAGACGATGCCCATGCGCGGCATGAAGCCCAGTTGCATGGCCTGCTTGGTCATGGAGAACGCGCCGCTGATCACCGCTTGCGAAGCGATCACCGTCGCCACCGTGGCCAGTACGACCATCGGGAACAAGGCCATCGAGGGGAACAGGTGGAAGAAGGGATTGTCCACGGCTTTGGCGTCGGACAACAGCAGCGCGCCCTGGCCCAGATAGTTGAGCGCAAGCGCCGGCAGCACCAGCACGAACCACGACAGGCGGATTGGCGGCGCGCCGAAGTGGCCCATGTCGGCGTAGAGCGCTTCCGCGCCGGTCAGGGCGAGCACCACCGCGCCCAGCGAGACGAAGGCCACCCAACCGTTGCGGATCAGAAAACCCAGGCCCACGAACGGGTTGAAGGCGTCCAGGATGGCTGGCGCGCGGCCGATGTTGAGCACGCCCGATACGGCAATCACGCCGAACCACAGCACCATCACCGGCCCGAACACTGCGCCGATGCCCGCCGTACCGCGCCGCTGCACCAGAAACAGCACCACCAGCACGGTCAGTGCGGTCGGCACCACATAGGGCTTGAGCAGCGGCTCGGCCACTTCGAGCCCTTCCACCGCGCTCAGCACCGAAATGGCCGGCGTGATGACGCCGTCGCCGTAGAACAGCGCCGCGCCAAACACGCCAATGAGCAGCAGGGCATTGCGCAGGCGCGGCCGGTCCATCACCGAACTGGAGGCCAGCGCGAGCAGCGCCATGATGCCGCCTTCGCCGTGATTGTGGGCGCGCATGATGAGCGTGACGTACTTGAGCGTCACCACGATCATCAGCGACCAGATGATGAGCGACACCACGCCCAGCACGTTGGCGCGGGACAGCGCCAGCCCGTGATTCGTGTCGAATACGGTGCTCAACGTATAGAGCGGACTGGTGCCGATATCGCCGAATACGATGCAGATGGCGGCCAGCGCCAGTCGCACCATCGACCCGTCGAGGGGGCCAGTGTGGTCGCCCGGCTGCGGGCCTGAAGACGGTTCCATGAATGGCTCCTTCCTGGTGGGCGGCGCCTTGCCAGCGGTTCCCCTACAGCGTACAAAATAAAACGCGCACCTTAAAGCCGTACTGATACGGAGACACCAGGGGAAACTTCGAACAGGATAGTGAAGTACTCCTTAGGCTCAAAGAGCGCTGGCATGACAATTTCATTCCAATTGCCTTACCGGTTTAAACCGCTCGCCTGGCCGCAAACCACGCAGGCTGAATGCCAAAAGTAAGACGATGGTTTTCCGGTTCTTTCCAGTTCTTTCCTGTTGTTAGCCGGGCCTCTTCGATCGTCCGCTTGCCCGCAGCTAGAATTTCGATATAATGGAATCACGTTCGGAATACTGAACGCGACGGTAAAACTCAATGCATCCAGAGTCGGACAGTCCGACGCCAACCTGCCTGCCCGGGCAAGGTGGAAGCCAATGTGGCGATGCGGCCGATTCACGGCAACGAAGCGGGAGCAGCATGGCTGACACCGGTTCGATCAACCTTCAAACCGGAGCGACCATGCGTCAAGACACTCTCACATCCTCCCCGTCCATCAGCGAAGACTGGTCGCACGCCCTTGCCGGCGTCAAGCTCACGCATACCGTCCACCTCGTATCGAGCTTGAGCGCGAGCGTCGAATCGACTGCCGCCGCTTTGTTCGAAGGCGAAAACGCTGCCGTCGATCGATGGGCGGTTTCGCGTTGTCGCGGTGTGGTCGAACAAACCATCGTGCTGGCCGGGATTACCGAAAGGCGCGCGGTAAAACTGCGCGAACGGCTTGCCGCGCTCGACGGCGTACTGCGCACGCGGGTCGAGCATCAATTCGTGCGAAGCCGCTAAGGCGCCAAGCCGCTTTCATCAAATCCTATATCAAGGATGAGCAGATCGATTTTTCCTTAGTCGACGCGAAAGCGGGCGGGATGGCGTGGCAAGGCCATTCGCAGACCGATCCAACCTGTGTCGGTGCCAACGTGATGGGTGATGGCGCGAATGCATTATCACAGAATGGGAGCGTTACCGCTGCCATTAAGCCGTATTACCTCGAATACATCCGGCGTCAGTTCTCGCTCTCGACGAACAAATTGTGGAGGATAGGCTATGCAGCGTAATTCGTGGATACGGGCACTTGGGAATGCAGTGATCTGTCTTTCTCTGGTTGGAAGTCATTCGCATGCGGAAACGATAAGTACGAGGGATCAAGCGATGCAATTTGCCTACACGACGAACGGTGTTGCGGATGGCAGCATGAACACTTATGGCAACAACGAGATTTCGGTTTCTGGCGATGTTTTGACTGTTGTTATCGGTGACTCCGATGGGAACAGAAACATCCACGGCGTAGGTATATTCGAGTTGAAGCTTTTAAACAAGAATCTCGAATCTGCTAAGCAGCTTGCAAGTCTTCTCTGTTCTCCGAAAGATCCAGATAGTAATGTGATAGTCCCCATTCTGTATGGTGCAAAATGCAATGGCGAGATGAAGAATGGTTACATCAGTGATCTCAGTCGTGACGTTCAGAGCAAGATTTCAACTCTGGTGGATTCACTGACTAATGTGGGAGTACAAGACGGCAAGAAAGTCGTAAAACTCGATCTTTCGCTGGTCTCGATTGACCGTGAAAAGGAAGGGTTTCTTGTGTCGTTCAGGTTCAGCAACAGCGGCGATCATCCGATCACTTTCAAGACGCCCGACCGGTGGGAAATCAGAATGGGACGGTACATGGATATCCTCGGTGTTAACGGATATCGCGTGGGCAGTCCCGGCAATGAAGAGGACCAGTTTGGCCTGGCGCTGGCGGGCCAAACCCTGGTCGATCCGAAGCAATTCCCGGATGGAGACATCACACTCGCGCCGCACAGTGCCACGCTGCTAAAAATGAAAACGACGTCCATAGGAAATTTTCGTGCGGGCGCATATGACCTGAATATTGGCGCATTCATGAATATAAAGGTCATAGGGATCGAATCCAGTCTATTGCGCGTCGATTTCCATTCGGACTACAAGAATCCCACCCGCATCACTTTCGACCGAGACTATCCCTCGACCCCTGAAGAACGTGCGCGGTGGGAAGCGATGCACAAGGCCGAGATGTCGTGGCAACCAGTCAAGCCTGGCGACACGTTCGCAGAAGATGGCCTGTATCGCGCCGTGAGCATGAACTCCAGTCTCAATCGCAGTCTCCAGCTTACGCCGTTCAAGGCCGGAGACGTCGCGACAACCGATAAGGTCAGCCTTTTGCTGGACGACGGTCTCAGCTTTAACGTTCCCGTGCGGTGGGAGTGGGAAGCCACCGCGCCGACACCCGTGAAGCAGTGGTCGCCGGACATGATCGCCGACACGGTGCAGTTCTGCGAGCCGGATGCTGAATGTCCACGCAGCGGGCGCTGGGTCAAGCGCATCCGTTCACGTGACGGATACGGACAAAAGCCGGCTCGTTACGACCTCGCCAGTCTGGTGACGTTACGCCGTGGCGAGCTTATGCCACCCGCGCGCGACAATATGAACTGGGTCGATTGGGAATGGGTGGGAGCCTGACATGGTCGAACGCGCACATATCTACGAAGGCGATCACACCACCGCGCAGGGGATCGTCGCCGATGGCATTGATGGCACTGGCTATAACGGCCGCAGGATGGCTTACATCGGCGCGCCTGTGCGCTGTCCCTCTTGCGGCACCACTGGCGCGATTGGCCGCGTCGGCGAGCGCTTCGCGCAGGACTGGTACGGCAAGGTGCCTGCGCTGGAGGGCGACGTCTGTCTATGCGCCTGCAACCCGAATCCCAGACTGCTCGCCTCGCAGTCGCAATGGTCAGGTTGACGCCCAGGAGATTCGATGAGTTTTCAATGGAATCCGCGATTCCCTCCCGAGCGCCAGCGCCATGAGGCTCCCTCCGCCTGGTTCTATCTCGTGCTGTTTGTGATGATCGCGTGCGTTGCCGCTGTGGGCGTGCTGCATAACCTGCCGAAGTCCGGTCCCGTACCTTGGGACAAGATTTTGCGCTACGGGATCGCGATGCCACTGTGCTTCTGGATGGGGGTGTGCTATCTCGCGTACTGGCTCATATTCGACATCCAGGCGACCGAGGTCGCGGACTATAACCGCAGCCGCTGGCACGATATGGCCGGCTGGCAGCGTCAAAGCCGTTCAGGCGTGGCGCTGCTTGAAAGCGTGATACTCACGCCCGAGCCAGACCTTGCGGAGCGCATGCTGGCGCTGGAAGGCAAGGTGCCCGATAACCCCGGCAAGGTCATGGCGCTGGCGGACATCGCGACAGAGGAAGGCGGCTCACGCGTCGCGAATCTGCTTGATGTCCTGCTTGCGCCGATGGCGAAGATGCTTGCGCAGGTGGCAAAAAGCGGATCGTTCGAGATCGTCATCCAATGCGAGAAGTCCGACGTGCATCGCGAAGTGCTGGCGGCGTGGGCGCGGCTCGAACTGCCCGAGGCCCCGGTCGTGCGGTCGCTGGATAACAGGCGGGATGTCGGTTTTGCCGACTGGTGGTTCGAGGAAGCGGAACGCCCGCGCTATGGGTACGAACGGGACAGGACGCCACAGTATCGGCTCCTGCTCGCGTGGCATCTGCACGAGGGCGGCACGGACGTCGAGCAAATGGCGTCGGAAGCGGCGGTCGCGCTGCTGTTGGGCTCGCGCGCGCTGATGGCCGGGAAGCCCGATACGAAGCGTCAGGCCTGGCTGCTGCGCCAGATCACCGCCGAGGCCGACCAGGTAGAGACATCGCTCGCGGCGCTGCTCAAGGCGGGCCAGGTGCCGTCCGAGCGTATCCGCCACTTCTGGTACAGCGGCCTGAAAAAGCTCCCGCAGCACGCGACGCTTGGCGCAGTCCGCGACTCCGGGCTCAAGGTGGACATGCACGCGGTCGATACCGTCATCGGCCCGCAGGCCCCCGTGATGCGCTGGGTGCTTCAGGCGCTGGCGGCGAAGATGGTGCTGTTCGGCCAGGGCGCGCATCTCATCGCCTTGCCTCATGAACAGGGCGTCTCGTTCAATCTGGTTGTGAAGGAACCGGCCCCGGTCGATGTGCCGTGGAAGGACGAATACGGCTACGGGCTCGCGCTGGGCCCCGAACACGTTGCGCTACCCTGTTTCTGGGTGGGCTTCATGCTGCTGTCGCCGGATACGGGCTGGAGCACAACCGACACGATTTGCACCTGTGCGCTCGGAATTTTCATGGTGGTGTTTTTCTTTATCCGTCATCCCGTGCTTTTCCGCTCGATGGTGGAATCGGTGCTGGACTTTGCGGCGCAGATGATTGGACTCTGAGGAAAATGAAATGTGCAGATGCGCCGCGCCAACGCTGTATAAGTCGCGACATTGGCAAACCGTCTCCCTCGCCGGGCGACGGTTATTTTGCGCTTCAAGTCAAAGCGTTCCGGCTGAAAAATCGCGCAGCCAGAACGCCGCCAATCGCACCGCCCAAGTGACTCTGCCATGACACGCCGGGCGTAATCGGCAGTACGCCGTAGAACAGGCTGATGCCGTAGCTGAACGCCACGAACAGCGCAACCAGCACCGGAATGAACTTACGGCTGTAGAAGCCATACGCGACGAGATAGCCCGCATAGCCGAAGACCAGCCCGCTCGCGCCGATATGAACCGACCAGGGCGCGCCCAGGCACCACGCGCACAGCCCTGCACCGAGCATCGCGCCGATGGTGGCTTGCCAGAAGTTGGCGATGCGCGGCCACATGCAAAGCCAGCCGAGCACCAGCAGCCCCGGCGTATTCGACATGATGTGGATAAAGTTCGCGTGCAGCCACGGAGCGAACAGAATGCCCTGTAGGCCGCCGGCCGTGCGCGGCACGACACCGTGCCGGTTCAGATGCAGAAATGGCAACGCGGCCGACACCAGAAAAACGACCCATATCGAGCCGACGAACAGACCGAGCAGGACGACGCGCACCTTCAACGATTCGAAGAGCGAAGCACGCTTGGAGTTAGAGGGCGGCTTAAGGGCGGACATGCGTTCCTGGGCAGAGGGGTGGGCAGATGCGGGTGCAAACGCGCGTTCAAACAGCGATTCAGGCATGCACTATAAACCGCGCGCAGCGCGCACACCGGCACGGACGTCGACGAGGTGCAGCTTGTCGATGCGTCGGCGGGTGCGCGCTTCAGGCCTGCATCACGCCGTCGCCGCCGCGCGAGGGCGACTGACGATCTGATTGTCCTTGCCCTGTACCAGCGGCGTGAGCGTGACGTTGAACTCGATGTCCTTGTACGCGTCATCCTTGAGACCGAGCGCCGCGCCCCCCGTTTTCTCCACCACAGCCGGAATCAACTCCTCGCGCGTCGCATAGGCGAAGTCGTCCCAGATCAGCGGATCACCTTCGATATTGAACTGCGTGGTGAGCTTGCGATGCGCCGCGCTCGTGACGAAGAAGTGCACGTGCGCCGGGCGGTTGCCGTGGCGGCCCAGCCCGTTCAACAACTGCTGGGTGGCGCCCTGCGGCGGGCAGCCGTAGCCCACCGGCATGAGCGTGTGGAATGCATACGCGCCGTCTGGCCCGGATTTCACCGCGCCGCGCAGATTGAAGCTGCTTTGCGCGCCGGTTGGGTCGAAGTGCGAATAAAAGCCTTTCGAATTGGCATGCCAGCATTCGACGATGGCGTTGGCGACGGGCTTGCCATCCGTGTCGGTGACCTTGCCGCGAATCACCAGCGGGCCGGCATCGGCGTCTTCGTTGATATCGATCCTCGATACGCCCTCGCGCAACGGCGCACCGGCCACATAGAGCGGCCCTTCGATGGTGCGCGGCGTGCCGCCGTCGGTGCCGGCTGCCTTGTCGGCGGCATCGAGGCGAACGTCGAGGTACTTCTCCAGACCGATGCCGGCCGCGAGCAGCGCGGCTTCGCCGTCCTGACCCAGCTTGTTCAGATAGTTGACGCCCGCCCACACTTCATCGGGGGTGATGTCGAGATCGTCGATGGCCTCGAACAGATCGCCCAGCAGGCGATGAACGATCTGCTGCAAGCGCGCGTTGCCGCTATCTGCGCCGATATTGGCGGCCGCTTTCAGTAGGTCCTGGACTTCCTGGGTGTCGAATACCTTCACGCTCATGATTGCTGTCTCCGTTTGTTTGTCGCCCGGCATCGGATCTCGCCGATGGGCTCGCGTCGCAGCCGGGCCGTTATGAGGTCCGTGGTGCGTGAACAGGATTGAATACCTGGCGCGGCCCGCGCGCTATCCATCTATTCGACGCTCGCTATCCGCTTTTTTTGGTGCAACCCGCGAGCGCGCAGGCGCTGCGGCCGCGCGGCAAAAAAAGTGGATAGCGAAAGGCCACCAGGCGGATAGCGCGCAAATTTGGCGCGGTATTCAATGCAGTTCAACAAGGATCGGGTCGCAAGACCGTTGAATGGCACGAGGAGAACCCATCATGAGCGCGGAGAAAAGTACGTCGCAATGGCAGGAATTCGTTGGCGCATGCCTGGATTTTCGCCCGGCGGAGGGCGTGTATCGCATTGCACGCGAGATGTTCACGGAACCGGAACTGTTCGAGCTTGAGATGGAGTTCATCTTCGAGAAGAACTGGATCTACGCGTGCCACGAAAGCGAGATTCCGAAGCCGAACGACTTCATCACCCTGCGCGCCGGCCGTCAGCCGATGATTATTTCGCGCGACGGCAACGGCCAGCTCAACGCGATGATCAACGCCTGCCAGCATCGCGGCGCAACGCTTACGCGTATGAGCAAGGGCAATCAGAGCACTTTCACCTGCCCGTTCCATGCGTGGTGTTACAAGAGCGACGGCCGTCTCGTGAAGGTCAAGGCGCCCGGCGAGTATTGCGAGGACTTCGACAAGTCCACGCGAGGCCTGAAAAAAGCCCGCATCGCCAGCTATAAGGGATTCGTGTTCATCAGCCTCGATGTGGAGGGCACGGACACGCTCGAAGACTACCTGGGCGATGCGCGCATTTTCTTCGACATGGTGGTGGCGCAATCGCCCACGGGCGAGCTCGAAGTGCTGCCGGGTAAATCGGCGTACACCTACGAAGGCAACTGGAAGCTGCAGAACGAGAACGGCCTCGATGGGTATCACGTAAGTACGGTGCACTTCAACTATGTGAGCACGGTGCAGCGTCGTCAGGAGGCGAATGCAAAAGCGCACGCACAGGCGAATGCGCAGACGGGCGGTCAAGCCGCGGCTACGCTCGACTACAGCAAGCTCGGCGCAGGCGACGCTGAAACCGACGACGGCTGGTTCGCATTCCGAAACGGCCATAGCGTGCTGTTCAGCGACATGCCGAACCCCGGCGTGCGCCCCGGCTACGCCAGCGTGATGCCGCGTCTTGTGAAGGAGTACGGCCAGCACAAGGCCGAGTGGATGATGCACCGTCTGCGCAATCTGAACATCTACCCGAGCATGTTCTTCATGGACCAGATCAGCTCGCAACTGCGTATCGTGCGGCCGCTCGCCTGGAACAAGACCGAGGTGATCAGTCAGTGCATCGGCGTGAAGGGCGAATCGGATCAAGACCGTGAAAGCCGGATTCGCCAGTTCGAGGATTTTTTCAACGTCTCCGGCATGGGCACGCCCGACGATCTGGTCGAATTCCGCGAGCAGCAGCGCGGCTTCCAGGCGCGCCTCGAACGCTGGAGCGATATTTCGCGCGGCCATCATAAATGGGTGGTGGGCGAGACCGCACATTCGCGCCTGCTGGACATCGCGCCGTCGATGTGCGGCACGGAACTCACGCACGAAGGCCTTTATGTCAACCAGCATGGTGCCTGGCAATCGTATCTGCTCAAAGGCCTGGCGCTGAAATCGAACGAAAAGAAGGAGGCCTGAATCATGTCCGTCACCCCCACATTGCAACACTCCGTCGAGCAGTTTCTGTTTCGCAAGGCCGAGCTTTGCGACGATCAGAGCTGGGACGAATACCTCGATCTGTTCGACGCGAATAGCGTATTTCATGTGCCGCAGTGGGACTCGGAGCACGTGTATACGACCGATCCGAAGCGCGGCATGTCGCTGATCTATTACGCGAATCGCACGGGGCTGGAGGATCGCGTGTTCCGCCTGCGCACCGGCAAGTCGGCGGCATCGACGCCTATGCCGCGCACGCTGCACCAGATCACCAATGTGCGTATCGAAGCGCGCGAAGACGGCACGCTTGAAGTGAAGGGCAACTGGGCCACGTTTTACGCGCGGCAGGGCATCGGCGAGCACTTCTTTGGACGCGTGAGTTACGGTCTGCGCCCGGATGGCGAGAGCTGGAAGATCACCCGCAAGCACGTGCTGCTGCTGAACGACACCATCAACGCGGTGCTCGACTTCTACCATCTGTGAGCGCGAGGGAAACCATCATGAGCCACAAGGTCGCCTTCAGTTTTGCCGACGGCAAAACGGTGTTCTTCGATGTGCGCGCCAACGAGTTGCTGCTCGACGCGGCGCTGCGCAACGGCGTGAACATCCCGCTCGATTGCCGCGAAGGCGTGTGCGGAACCTGCCAGGGCCGATGCGAATCGGGCAGCTATACGCAGGACTATGTCGACGAGGAAGCGCTGTGCGCCGACGATCTCGCGGCGCGCCGGGTGCTGTCCTGCCAGACGCGTGTGCAGTCCGACGCTTCGTTTTACTTCGATTACGATTCGAGCCTGTGCAGTGCGGGCGGCACGACCTTGCTCAGTGGACAGGTCACGGCGGTGAAGCAGGTTTCGGAAACCACGGCGATCTTGCAACTGGATGCGAGCGCCTGCCCGGGACGCCTCGATTTTTTGCCGGGGCAGTATGCGCGCTTGAAAGTGCCTGACGCGAATGTATGGCGATCGTATTCGTTTGCAAACCGGCCGCACGATAACAATCAGATTCAATTCCTGATTCGCCTGCTGCCGGATGGTGCGATGAGCAACTATATGCGCGAGCGCTGCGAGCCGGGCCAGACCATCGAATTCGAAGCGCCGCTAGGCACGTTCTATCTGCGCGAGGTGGAGCGGCCGCTGGTGATGGTCGCGGGCGGCACGGGCTTGTCCGCATTCCTCGGCATGCTGGACGATCTCGCGAACAAGGGCGGCTGCGGCCAGCCGGTACGGCTTTACTACGGTGTCACGAACGCCCGCGATCTGTGCGAACTGGAACGCCTGAAGGACTACGAGGCGCGCATCGCCAATTTCGCCTGCGAGATTGTCGTGATGAATCCGGGTGATGGCTGGTCGGGTAAAACCGGGCTGATTCCCGAGCATTTCGACCGCGCGTTCCTCGAAGCGAATCCGTTCGACATGTATGTGTGCGGGCCGCCGCCGATGGTGGAAGCGATCAAGAGCTGGCTGGCGAACGAGCGTATCGACGGGCACCGGCTCTTCTACGAGAAATTCGGGGACAGTAATGGCAGCACGACCGGCAGCACGACCGGCAGCACGACCGGCAGCACGACCGGCAGCACGACCAGCGGCACAATCAGCAGCACTGGCGAGGCGGAAATCGCCTGAAAGCCGATTGAAACTGCTGCGTTGCAACGTGATTCATGATGTGCCGGGTATTTTGGCGGCGCGCGCGGTGGATTACCATGAGGGCATTCGTTAAATATCTCGTCCCTCTCGCCATGCCAACTCCCGCCGCCAAGGAAAGCCGTGGCCTCGACGCGCTACGCAACGACCTCGAAGGCGCGCGCGAATGGATGGCGACCATTTGCGGGCCGCATGGCTTGAAGGTGCGCAGTCCCCGGCAATTGCACTTTCGTCACAGCGGCACGGTGATGCGCTCGATGGCGAGCACCCTCGGCTACGTGGAATACGGCACCGACGTCACGGTCTCCATCGATGATGAAGCGCCGCTGAACTGCTACAGCGTGAGCCTGCCGCTCACCGGGCAGCAGGAACTGGCGGCGCGCGGTCGGTTGTGGTTGTCGGATCAGGATCGCGGCCTGATTCTGTCGCCGCACGAGACCCAGGATCTGGCGATCACCGGCAACTGCCGCAAGATCATCGTGTCGATTCCGCGGCAGGCCTTACGTCAGGTGCTGGAAGGGCTGTTGCAGCGTCCGCTCGACGCCCCCGTGACTTTCGAACCGCATATGGACGCCGCCAACGGCGATCAGGCGGCATGGTGGCGCATGGTCAGGTTCCTGCTGGCGGAGATGGGGACTGGCGGCCCGCTATTCGGCCATCAGCATATGGCGGGCGATCTCGAACAGGCCTTGCTCAAAGGGCTATTGCTGTCCCAGCCGCACAATTTCTCGCAGGAACTGGCCGACGCGATGCGGCCTTCCTGTCCGCAGTATTTGTTGCGCGCGAAACAATTCATTCACGACAATGCGCGCGAGGACATCTCGCTGGAAGACATCGAGCGTGCAGCGGGCGTATCGCGTTACAAGCTGTTCGATGGCTTCAAACAGCACTTCGGCCATGCACCGATGGCCTGGCTGAAGAAGCATCGGCTGGAGGCGGTGCGGCGCGATTTGCTGTCCGACCGTTCGGAGGGCAACGTTTCCTCGATCGCCATGAACTGGGGCTTTTCGCATCTCAGCCGCTTTGCCAGCGATTACAAGGAACTGTTTGGCGAGACGCCGTCGCAGACCCTGAAGCGGGCGGGGCGCTGAGCGCTTCATCGGGTTTTCCCGTATCAATCACGAAATTCAATAGTTCACGCGCGAAAATAATCATTTTTCAAGGCCGCGACGATGACTGAATAATCCGTCACCAGCTCACACAATGACGGAGACAGCATGTCATCACCCGCCCAGATCAAGCGTGGTATCAGCCTTTACAGCTACCAGGAAGAGTTCTTCCTGGGCAAGCTCGATCTCGAAGGCTGCCTCGCGCAAGCCGCAAAAATCGGTGCGAACGGAATCGAAATCGTCAGCGAACAGATGATCCCGCACGCGCCCCAGGCCGCCGATGCGTTTTATGCGCAATGGCACGAATGGATGGCGCAATATGGACTGACGCCGGTTTGCCACGACCTCTTTCTCGATACGAAACGCTTCCCCGGTCGCCTCATGACCGACGATGAATGCGTGGCGTCGATCGAAGCCGATCTGCGCCATGCACATCGCCTCGGCTGCCGTTTCGTACGTGTGCTCGTGAGTGTCTCGCCGCACATTCTCGCGCGCTGCGTGAGTGCCGCCGAGCGTTACGACGTGAAGATGCTGCTTGAAGTCCATTCGCCGCTGCATTTCGACCATCCGTGGATCATGCGCCACGCGGAAACGATGGAGCGGCTGGGCACGCAGCACATCGGCTTCATGCCCGATATGGGCATTTTCGTGAAGCGCTATCCGCGCGTGATGCGCGACCGGTTCGTGCGGATGGGTGCGCGCGCAACGATTGCCGATTTCATCTGCACCGCCTACGACGACCGCGTTCTCTCCGAATATCTCTTGCAGGACGTACGCCAGATGGGCGGAACGGCGATCGAGCTGGCGATGGCGGAGACGGTGCGCCATACGATCTGGTCGAACCCGAGGCGTCTGCTCGAATTCATGCCGCGCATCCATCATATTCACGCGAAGTTCTACGAGATGACCGCCGAAGGGATCGAGCCAAGCATTCCCTACGACGAAATCCTGCCGGTTTTGATCGAAGGCGGCTACAACGGCTATCTGTCGAGCGAATACGAAGGCAACCGCCACGTGCAGGATGCCTTCGAGGTGGACAGCGTCGAACAGGTGCGACGGCAGCATCGCATGTTCGAACGGCTGCTCGACCAGCACGCCGCGCTGGCGGCCTGATTTGCGGCCTGATCGCCTTGAATCATCTGGAATCGCTTCGATCGCTTCGATCGCTGCGATCAACTCGCAAGGAAACGAATCATCATGTTCGACAAATACATCATCTGCGAAAACAGCTTGCGCCAGCGCGCTGGTAACGGCGAGAGCAACGGATTCTCGCTGGAACTGCGTCTGCCGTATTACCGCGCGCTGGGTCTTTCGATGGTAGAAAAGATTGCTTTGAGCATCGACGGCGAGCCCGTGCCCCAGGAGCGCATGACGCTCGTTGTCGCTGACGGCGCGTTTGCGGTGTCGGAACTGGGCGGCGTGCAGGACGCGCGTTGGGGCTTCGGCGAAGTCGCGCGACTCGATGTGGAGGGCGTGGCGCTTGAAGCGACGCCCGAAGGCCACGACGTGCAGGTCGAGCAGCATTTGCGCATTTCCTATCTGCCGTTCATGCTGGTCGGTAAGGATCGGAAACAACTTGCGTTGCCGGCCGCCGGGGCGTGAGTGGCCGTGACACGCCGGGCTGGTAGCATGCCAGCGCGCGTGCCGGAAGGAACGCGAGTGTAAAGCGTTGAAAAGGGGATTTGAACGCAGCGGGCAAGGGTGCACAGAACACCCGCCCGTCCGGTCGACGGATCGACCACGACAAGACAAAGGCCGCCAGATGGCCGCAAGGAGACGCGTATGACGATCAGGACAGAGCGCAGGACGGAACGCCAGGCCGGTGCGGCCCAGGGGCTCGTGCTCAGCGTGGCATCGACGATGTCGGTGATGGGGGCGGTGGTGATGGCCCCCTTGCTGCCCAGCCTTCACGCCGAGTTCGCGGCGACCCCGGGCGTCGATTTTCTGGTGCCGATGGCGCTCACCGCGCCGTCGCTGTGCGTGGCCTTGCTCGCGCCGGTGATCGGCGTGGCGGCGGATCGCATCGGCCGCCGCCGTGCGTATCTTGTCGCGCTGCTGCTGTACGTGCTGTTCGGCACTGCGCCGCTGTATCTCCAGACGCTGCCGCAGATCGTCCTGAGCCGCGTGGGCGTGGGCTTCGCGGAAGCTGTCATCATGGTCTGCAGCACCACGCTGCTGGGCGATTACTTCACGGGCCCCGAGCGCGTCAAATGGCTGTCGGCGCAATCGGGGATCGCATCGGTGTCGGGCATTGCCTTCATCATGCTGGGCGGCGTGCTTGGTCGCGACAACTGGCGCATTCCCTTCGCGATGTACGCGTTGAGCCTCGTGCTGTTCGCCTTCACGCTGCTGCTGACATGGGAGCCCGCGCAGCGCGCACGCCAAGCCGTCCAGTCGCCGCGCTTTCCGTGGAGCAACCTGCTTGGCAATGGCGTGCTCACGGTAATCGGTTCGCTGCTGTTCTATCTGATTCCGGTGCAGATGGGCGCGGTGCTCGCCGGGCATGGGGTGAACTCGCCCGCTACCATCGGCATTCTGATTTCGATTGCCAGCATCCTGATTCCGATCGGCGCATTCCTGTTTCGCCGCGCGGCCTTGCATATCCGGCTCGATGCGATCGTCTGTCTGCCGTTCCTGCTCATGGGCGTGGGCCTGATCGCGCTCGGCCGCACGGGCGATGCGACGATGGATGTGGTGGCGGCTTCGGTGCATCAGCTTGGCGGCGGCTTCGTGCTGCCCGTGCTGCTGACGATGGCGCTGCAACGGCTGCCGTTCGAATTGCGCGGGCGGGGCACCGGCATCTGGATGTGCGCGTTTTTCCTCGGCCAGTTCATCAGCGCGCCGGTGGCGATTGGCGCGATGAAGGCAGCGGGCAGTATCGGCGTGTCGCTGGGCTGGCTTGGCGCGCTCAGCCTCGTCGTGTGCGCATTGCTGGTGGTGGCGGCGGTGCCGCGTGCACGTCGCGAGGGATGGGGCGTTTTGCCGAATACCACGCCGGGGCAGTGAAGACCGCATCGGTGCGATCGCTAAGCCGATCCATGAACGCCATGCCGCGCACGCCGGCATGGCGTTTTTTTTTATCGGCTTTCAGAGCGCAATGTCCGGTGTGATCTCGCTTGCGCAGTCGATCAGCAGGTCGCGAAACCATGCATAGGCGGGATCGTTCTCGCGTGTCTGCTGCCATTGCATCACCTCGGTAAGCGGCGGCAGCGCGATCGGGCAGTCGACAACGCGTAATTCGCTTTCGCGCGCAGCGAAGCGTTCGGCCACGAATGACGGCAGGGTGGCGATCAGCGGTGTGCCTGCAATGGCGGCGGGAATCGCCAGCAGATGTTCGGTGCGCACCACGCGTTCGCGTTGGGCGCGATGCAGGAGCGCATCGTCGGATTCGATGGTCGCTACGCTGCCGTCCAGCAGCGTCGGCACGATATGCGGCGACGCGTAGAACGCCGCTTCGTCGAGCGCGCCGTGTCTGCTGCGTGCACCGGACACCGCGCGATTGCCGCGCCACACCAGGCATCGATACGGCGCGCTCAGCAACGGCCGGCGCGGATGGTCCGCCGATGTGAAACTTCCCGGCAGCACCACGAAGTCGAGTCCTTGCCGCTCCAGCGCTTCGACGGCAGGCGTGCGCGCCGCACGAAACGCGCTGAAGGTGCGCACGGTGATGCTGATGCCAGGCGCCTCCCGCGTGAGCCGCGCGCTCACGAGCGGCAGCAGGAAGCCGGCGACGATCTCCGAGCAGGCAATCGCGAAACGCCGTTCGGCGCGCGACGGATCGAAACCCGGTTTCGCCGATGTGAGCACGCGCGCACGTTCGAGCCACGCCTGCACGGCGGGTTTCAACTCCAGCGCAACCGGGCTCAGAACCAGCTTGCGCCCTTCCTGCACCAGCAGCGGATCGCCAAAGTGCTCACGCAGGCGGGCCAGCATCGCGCTGATGGCGGGCTGTCCCACGTTGAGCCTGTCGGCGGCGCGCGTCACGCTGGGGTCGTCGAGCAGCGCGTCGAGCACCACGAGCAGGTTCAGATCGATCGAGCGATAGCGCATTGGCGTAATCCCATCAAAAGTTGTGCGCGCAACCGACGATCACTTGCGCGAGCCATTCGACCGCCGGATCGCCCGCGTGCGCCGCGCTCACTTGCAGCGTTTCCCAGACGTCGATGGCCGCGAATGGCGCGGGCACCACGCGCAGCGGCATCGCGCGAGCCGCCGCCTGGGCCAGGCGCGCGGGCACCGTGCCGATGCGCTCGGTGCCCGCCACGAATTCCGGCACGAGCAGAAAGTTGGGCACGATCACTTCGACCTTGCGCGCCACGCCCGCGCGATCCAGACGCCGCCCTTCGACGGTATTGGCTGCCGAATCCATGAACGTGGCGATCACGTGGGGCAGCGTCGAATAGAGCCTCGTGCTCAGACGTTCACCCACGTGAGGATTGTCGTTCGCGACGATGCAGGTGAAGGTCTCGTGAAACAGGTCGATCGACGGTTGATCGGCCGAGGTGAACTCCTTGGGCGCAATCGCGAGATGCGCGCCGCGGCGCTCCAGTTCGTCGCCCATGAGGTTGCGCGAGCGCGGCAACAGGCTGATCAGCGGGCGCATCGAAAGCGACACGCGGGGCGCTTCGTGCATGAGCCGTGCGATCACGCGCGGCATGAAGGCCTGCGCGACGTAGTCGGAGCACAGCACGACGAACTCCTGCTGTGCTTCCTGCGGGACGAAGGCGTGATTGGCGTTGGCGATGACATCGGCGCGTTGCAGCAGCGCGCGCAGGACCGGCTGCAGCTCGTAGCCGAGCGTGGTTGGCGTCATTTGCCGATTACGCCATTCGAGCAGCACATCGTCGAAGTGCTCGCGCAAGCGCCCGAGCGCCGAACTGACCGCCGACTGCTTGAGGCCGATGCGCAGCGCCGCGCGCGAGACGCTGCGCTCGGTGAGCAGGGCGTCCAGCACGACGAGCAGATTCAGATCCAGACCTTTGAGGCGCATGCGTAGCGTTCCTGGGGGCGTGAAAGCGGCTGCGTCGGGGTGGAGCGCAGGCGTGGCGTGAGGAATTGTCCGAAACAATACTTCGTCAGCGCTCTTGGTGGTTTCCCCAGGCGGCAAGCACCTAAAGACGCGCGCAAAGCCCTTGATCCAGCGGATCACAACGATCCTGCCTGGCATCACGAAAATCAATACATCGCAGGCGATATTTTTCATTTTTCGGCATGACTGGACCTGGAAATAATCCGGTTCACGCGCTGCAGACCGCGCGAACAAAAAAGACAAAACACCAAAAACGAAGCCGAAAGACTGGTCAGGAGACAACAACGATGAATCGCCAAAGCGAGGAACCGGCACGCAACGCGGCTGGCAAACAGCGCCGCAGGCGCGCGGTGAGCCGCGCGGTAAGCAGCATAGGCATCCCGCTCGGACTGTGCCTTGCCAGCACCGCCGCGAGCGCGCAGCAGGTCACGCTGTACGGCACGATCGACACCGGCTTGACCTACATCTCGAACAGTGCAGGCGGCAAGCTCATCGAAATGCAGCCGAACATTATGTGGAAAAGCGCGTTTGGCCTGCGCGGCAGCGAGGATCTGGGCGGCGGCACCCAGGCGGTTTTCGACGTGAGCAAGACTTTCAACACGTCGACGGGCGCGGATTACGGCTTCGGTCCGTCGATCGGCTTGAGCAACGACCGCTGGGGCACGCTCACCATGGGCCAGCTCAACGACTTCATGTTTCTTTCGCTCACGGTCCAGCGCTGGGGCCCCGAACTGTATTCGATGCCGCCGTACAACTCCTCGGCGGGGCCGTTCACGTCGCTCGGCCTGACTTTCGGATCGACGGACTTCAACGGCACGGCGGGCTGGTACGTGTTCAACAACGCGGTGAGCTATCGCTCGCCGACCATCGACGGTCTCACGATCGGCGCGATGTACGCGTTCGGCAACGTGGCCGGGCATGTGGGGCGAGGCGCGACGCAGAGCTATGGCGCCGACTACAGCCTTGGACCGCTGCAACTGGACGCCGCCTACACGTTCTCGCGCTCGGCCGACATGGTCGTAGACGGCGGGGCGCTGCGCAACTGGGGCTTCGGCGGGCGCCTGGCCGTGGGTAGCGCGTGGCTGGACGCGCTTTACACGAACACGCGCAACACGGGCCTTGGGACCGGCGTGCAGGTGCTGAGCGCGGGTGGCCAGTTTCCGGTGACGCGCAACACCGTGATGTCGCTGAACTATCACTACGACTGGGCCAACGCGGCGGCGCACAGCTACCACGCGCATCAGATATCGGCAGGGCTGTTCTACGGCTTCTCGCGCCGTACCGATGTCTACGCGACGCTCACCTGGCAGCGCGCGAGCGGCAACGGCGCAACGGCGATGGTCGACTACACGATGGCGCGCTCGTCCACGGCATCGCAGACGGTCGCGCGCGTCGGCATCACGCATCGCTTCTAGTTTTGCGCCCGGGTTCTCCTGATCACACGCTAACACGCTCACACGCCAACGAGGAAAGACCATGTTCACACGCATTCCGATCGCCGTGATGTTGATTGCGGCGACGATGGGCCGCGCGGGCGCGGCCGAGGACGTCAAGCGCGTCTGCCGCGATGTCTGGAAGCACGACCATTACGAGCAGAAGTGCCGCACGGTGCGCCGTGCGCCGCCGCCCGCGCCACGCATCGACGAGCCGCCCCCGCCGCCGAACTCGAAGAAAGACGGCCCGCAAAGCGGCCCGCTCAAGCATCCGCATCCGCAGAAGGATGCGAAGGCGGCCAAAGGCGTTGAGCCGGTCAGCCTGAAGCGCCCGCAGTCGAACTGAGCCGGCAGACAAGGAATCCACACGCCATGAAAACGATACTCGGCCCCGCTCTATTTCTCGCGCAGTTCGTGAGCGACGAAGCGCCATTCAACTCTCTCGACACGATTGCACGCTGGGCCGCCGGTCTTGGCTATCGCGGCGTGCAGATTCCGGCATGGGATGCGCGCCTGATCGACCTCGCGCGTCTCGCGGCCAGTCAGACCTACGCGGACGAAGTGCGCGGCACGCTCGCGCAGCACGGCATTGCCGTGACGGAGTTGTCGACGCATCTGCAAGGTCAACTGGTGGCCGTCCATCCCGCCTACGACGCGGCGTTCGATAGCTTCTGTCCGCCCGCCTTGCGCGGCCAGCCGCAGGCGCGCCAGCAGTGGGCGGTCGGGCAGCTGATGCTGGCCGCGCAGGCGAGCAGGCGGCTGGGTTTGCGCGCGCACGCGACGTTTTCCGGTGCGCTTGCATGGCCGTTCCTGTATCCGTGGCCGCAACGACCGGCCGGTCTGGTGGAGATGGCGTTCGAAGAGCTGGCGCGCCGCTGGCGACCGATTCTCGATGCCTTCGACGAAGCGGGCGTCGACGTGTGCTTCGAGATTCACCCCGGTGAAGACCTGCACGACGGCGCGAGCTTCGAGCGCTTTCTCGATGCACTCGGCGGCCACGCGCGCGCCAACATCCTGTATGACCCGAGCCATCTTCATCTGCAGCAGATGGACTACCTGGCATTCATCGATCTGTATCACGAGCGCATCAAGGCCGTGCATATCAAGGACGCCGAGTTTCGTCCCAATGGGCGCAGCGGCGTCTATGGCGGCTATGGATCGTGGCTGGAACGCGCGGGCCGTTTTCGCTCGCTGGGCGATGGTCAGATTGACTTTCGCGCGATTTTTTCGAAGCTCGCGCAATACGATTTCGAAGGCTGGGCCGTGCTCGAATGGGAGTGCGCGCTCAAGGACGCGGCCGTGGGCGCGCGCGAGGGCGCACGCTTCATCGCCGAGGGCATCATCGAAGTCACGTCGCGCGCCTTCGACGATTTCGCGGCGTCGGGCATGGATGAAGGCGCTAATCGTCGCTTGCTGGGTATCGGTTGATTGCATGTAATAAGGAAAACGAAGCATGAAGGCAATGATCAGGATCGGCATGGTGGGCGGCGGCGAGGGCGCGTTCATCGGCGCGGTTCATCGGATGGCGGCGCGGCTCGATGGCGAATATCGGCTGCTTGCCGGGGCGTTTTCCGGCGATGCGCAGCGTTCGCGCGCATCGGGCATCGCGTTGGGGATCGAACCGGCGCGCGCCTACGCAAGCTGGCAGGCGATGCTCGATGGCGAATGCAAGCGCGAGGACGGCATCGAGGCGGTCGTCATCGTGACGCCCAATCATCTGCATGCGCGCGTCGCACGCGATTGCCTTGCCGCCGGTCTGCATGTGCTCTGCGACAAACCGCTGGCGACGACGCTCGACGAAGCGAACGAACTTGCGCGGCTCGCGCGGGTGTCGGCGCGTCTGTTCGGTGTGACGTACACGTATAGCGGCTATCCGCTCGTTCGCCACGCACGCGAGCTGGTGGCGGCCGGCGAAATCGGCGAAATCCGCTCGGTGCAGGTGCGCTATGCGCAGGACTGGCTGAGCGAACCTGTCGAGGCATCCGGCAACAAGCAGGCGGCGTGGCGCTGCGATCCGGCCCAGGCGGGCGAGGGCGGCGCCGTGGCCGATATCGGCACGCATGCGTACCACCTCGCGCGCTACGTGAGCGGACTGAACGCCCAGTCTCTGCTGGCCGATCTCACGCATGCCGTGCCGGGCCGCAAGGTGGACGACAACGCTCACGTACTGCTGCGCTACGCCAACGGCGCGCGCGGCATGTTGTGGGCGAGCCAGACCGCGCCCGGTAACGCAAACAATCTGGAGCTGGCGATCTATGGCTCGCGCGGCGGTTTGAACTGGCGGCAGGAGACGCCCGACGCGCTCTGGTTCGCGCCGCTGGGCGACAGCCCGCGCGTGATCCGGCGCGGCGATGTTCGTCTTGGCGCAGTGGCCAACAAGGCGACGCGCGTGCCGATGGGGCATCCCGAAGGCTACCTTGAAGCGTTCGCGAATCTTTATGCCGACTTTGCCGCGGCGATTCATGCGCATCGCACCGGTGAGTGCGGACCCGACGTAAGCCCGTTCCCGACCATCGAAGACGGTCTCGACGGCATGCGCTTTGTGCGTACGGCGCTGGCCTCGTCACGCGCAGGCGGCGTGTGGCTGCCGCTGTGCTGAGACGGCGCGCGCGACGGCACATTCTTGAAAAACGACATGCAGGAGTATCGATGAGCAACGTAGATGATACGTATGACTATGTAATCGTGGGCGCGGGGTCGTCGGGCAGCGTGCTCGCCGACCGGCTCACGCGCGACGGCAAGAGCCGCGTGCTGCTGCTCGAAGCCGGCGGCGACAACGAGTCCGAACTCGTGCGCATGCCGCGCGCGTTCATGAAAATGTGGGGCAATCCGCAATACTTCTGGCAGTTTCCCGTGAAGGCGCAGAAGGATCGTCCTGCGAATGAAACCTGGGTCTATGGCCGCGGCCTGGGCGGATCGAGTTCGACCAACGGCACGTGGTATCTGCGCGGCATGCCCGCGGACTACGACGCCTGGCGCGACATGGGCCTGCACGAATGGTCGTGGAGCGAAGTCGAACGCTGCTTCACCGAAATGGAAAGCTATCGCTATCGCCACGGGCATCGTTCGCGCGGACGCAACGGGCCGCTGCAGATAACGGAGCTGCCGTTCCGCTCGCCGGTGATCCGCGCGGCGCGCGAAGCGGGCCGGCAGATGGGGCTGCCCGTGCTCGACGATATCAATACGCCTGATACGCAGGGCATCGGCTATACGCAGGCAACGGTGGATCGGCGTGGCCGACGCGCCTCGGCGTACCGCGCGTTTCTCAAGCCCGCGATGGGCCGCAGCAATCTCGTGGTGAAGACCGGCGCGCTGGCCGAGCGCATCGCCTTCGAGGGTGAGCGCGCAGCGGGCGTGCACTACCGTGTGGGCGAGACGGCGCAGTTCGCGCGGGCGCGGCGCGAAGTGATTCTCTGCGCGGGCGTGCTGCAAAGCCCCAAGCTGTTGCAGCTATCGGGCGTCGGTCCCGCCGATGTGCTGGCGAAAGCGGGCGTCGCCGTGGTGAAGGATATGCCTGCCGTGGGCCGCCATCTCGCCGATCACGCGATGTTCTCGATCTCGTTTCGCATGCGCAACGATGCGGGCTTCAATCGCGAATTCCACGGCTGGCGGCTGATGCGCCATGTGCTGCAGTACTACACGACCCGCACCGGTTTGATGGCGTATACATCGCCGGAATTGACGGCATTGGTATCGATGCGCTCGGCGCCGCATTGGCCCGACGTGCAGTTTGGCATTGGGCCGTTTTCAATGCGATCGAGCGAGGAAATCAAGGCCGATCCGGGGCGCGGCGCGCTGGAGGATCAGCCGGGTCTCACGCTCAACGGCTACTATCTGCGGCCCAAAAGTCGCGGCAGCGTGGCGATCCAGTCTGCCGACATCACGCAACCGGTGCTGGTCGATGCCAACTGGTGGGGCGATCCCGAGGACCGCACGCTGCTGGTCGAGATGTTGCGACTCATGCGCGAGTTCGCGGCGCAACCCGCGCTCGCACCCTATATCGTTCGCGAGGTGGTGCCTGGCGCGCAGCATCAGAGCGACGAAGAAATCTTCGAGGCGCTCAAATGGCTGGTGAGTCCGGGTGTGCATGCAACCGGAACATGCCGGATGGGCGCGCCCGGCGATGCCGTGCTCGACTCGCGCCTGCGCGTGCACGGGCTGCATGGCTTGCGCGTGGTGGATTGTTCGTCCATGCCCACGCTGCCGTCGGGCAATACGAACGGCCCGGCGATGATGCTCGGTTATCGCGCCGCCGAGTTGATTCTCGAAGATCGGGATAGCGGCGATGGGACGTCGCATCGGACGATAAAGGGCACGCACGAGGTTTCGGCGCAATCGCTTGTTTAGCGCGCGAAAATGAAGCATCGCGGGGGGGCGCTGGGGTGGCGTGCTGGGGAGATGGCGAATTGTTGCAACACACCGCAACACCGGTGGTAACATTTGTTGTCGCTCACCGTCTGGCCCCATTGGCCCCGTTGACCCCATCGGCCTCATTGCCCCCCGAGATGCCTCAAATGCCTGAAAGTTTCGACCAGCTTGCCGCATTGATCCGCGCACGATTCGCCGAACTCAGCCCGCAATTCCAGACCGGCGCTGCCTTCCTGCTCGACCATCCCGACGAAGTCGCGGTGTCGTCGATGCGCAAGGTGGCTGAGCGCGCCCAGGTGCAGCCCGCGTCGCTCGTGCGGCTGTCGCAGCAGCTCGGCTTTCCGGGCTGGAACGAATTGCGCGATCTGTTTGTCGCGCGCGTACGTACGCGGCCGGAGCCATTGTCGAGCCGCGCGCGCTCGCTGGTTGCCGGCAGCGCCAAGGATGCGCTCGCCCGCGATCTGCTCACCGCGCAGCAACACAATCTCGAAGCGAGTTCCGCGCACAACGCGCGTGCCATGGTGGAAGCCGCGCGCGTGCTGAAAAAAGCCCGCCATGTGCAGGTGGCGGGCTTTCGTTCGTGTTATGCGGTGGCGTTTGGTCTGGTGTACGGATACCGCCTGTTCAGGCCGGCGGTGTCGCTGCTCGGCGGCGAGGCCGGTACGCTCGAAATGCAGTTGCTCGGCATCGAACGCGATAGCGCAACCATCGTGGTGAGCTTCGCGCCGTATTCGGTCGAGGCGGTACGCGTGGCCGAAGCGGCGCTCGAAAGAGGCAGCAAGCTGATCGCGATTACGGATAGCGCGGTGTCGCCCATCGCGCTCAACGCCGAGAAAGTGCTGATCTTCACGCACGAAAGCCCATCCTTTTTCCCCTCGCTCGTCGCGGCGACGGCGCTGGCCGAATCGCTGGTCGCGCATCTGCTGGCGCTCGAAGGCTCGGGAGCGGTGGCGCAACTGGAAGAGGCCGAGCGCTCGCTCAACGTGCGCGGCGCGTACGTGCCGTAATCGTGCGCCTTTCCCAGGCCTGAATAAAAACGGGACGCGGCTGTGATGCCGCGTCCCGTTTTTACATGGATGCCGTGAAGATCGTCAGTTCTTCAGCCGGTAGCCGGTCTTGAAGATCCACGCGGTAATCCCGAGGAACAGCGCGAGAAACGCCGCCGTCATGCCCAGACTCACGCCCACGGCCACATCGGCGAGGCCGTAGAAGCTCCAGCGGAATCCGCTGATGAGATAGACGATCGGGTTGAACAGCGTAATCACTTTCCACGCGGGCGGCAGCATGTCGACCGAATAGAAACTGCCGCCCAGGAAGGTCAGCGGCGTGATGACGAGCAGCGGCACGATCTGCAGTTTTTCGAAGTTATCGGCCCAGATACCGATGATGAAGCCCAGCAGGCTGAAGGTGACGGCGGTCAGCAGCAGGAACAGGATCATCCAGAACGGATGCTGGATCTGGATCGGCACGAACAGCGCGGCGGTGGCCAGGATGATGAGCCCGAGCAGCACCGACTTGGTGGCCGCCGCGCCCACATAGCTGATGACGATTTCGAAATACGACACGGGCGCGGACAGCAGTTCGTAGATCGTGCCGGTGAAGCGCGGAAAGTAGATGCCGAACGACGCGTTCGAAATGCTCTGCGACAGCAGCGACAACATGATCAGCCCCGGCACGATGAACGCGCCGTAGCTCACGCCGTTCACTTCCTTGATGCGCGAGCCGATCGCCGAGCCGAACACGATGAAGTACAGCGAGGTCGAAATCACTGGCGCGACGATGCTCTGCATCAGTGTGCGTCGGGTGCGCGCCATTTCGAAGCGGTAGATCGCGCGGATCGCATGGATATTCATTGGGCGCTCACCTGTCCGTTGCGGTTGTCCGCGAGCGCGGCGTCTTTGCCGACGAGGCTCACAAAGATGTCTTCCAGCGAGCTCTGGCTCGTTTTCAGGTCGGTGAAGCCGATGCCCGCATCGCCCAGGCTCCTGAGCAGCGCGATGATGTCGTTGCGCTCGTTTTCGGCGTCGTAGGTGTAGGTGAGTTCGGTGCCGTTATCGGCCAGTTCCAGGTTCCAGGCGCTGAGCGCGGGCGGAATCGCACTCAGCGGGACGTCGAGCTGCAGCGTCAACTGCTTGCGACCGAGCTTGCGCATGAGCACGTCCTTGCGCTCGACCAGCATGATCTCACCCGCGTTGATGACGCCGATGCGGTCGGCCATCTCCTCGGCTTCGTCGATGTAATGGGTCGTGAGGATGATCGTCACGCCGCTCGCCTTGAGGCCGCGCACGAGTTCCCACATGTCGCGGCGCAACTCCACGTCCACGCCGGCAGTCGGTTCGTCCAGAAACAGCACCTGCGGCTCGTGCGCCAGCGCCTTGGCGATCAGCACGCGGCGCTTCATGCCGCCCGAGAGCGTCAGGATCTTGTTGTTGCGCTTCTCCCAGAGCGAGAGGTCGCGCAGCACGCGCTCGACATAGGCGGGATTGGGCGGCTTGCCGAACAGGCCGCGGCTGAACGAGACGGTGGCCCAGACGGTTTCGAAGGCGTCGGTCGTCAGTTCCTGGGGCACCAGGCCGATCAGCGAACGCGCGGCGCGGTAGTCGGTGACGATATCGTGACCGGCCACGCGCACGTGGCCTTCGCTCGCGTTGACGATGCCGCAGATGATGCTGATGAGGGTGGTTTTGCCGGCGCCATTGGGGCCGAGCAGCGCGAAAATTTCGCCGCGGTCGATGTCCAGGTTGACGCGCGAGAGCGCGCGGAAGCCCGATGCATAGACTTTCGAGAGGTTCTCGATGGAGAGGATCGTTTGCATGTGCGTGACATTACCAGAATCGGGGGCAGGGCATCGAACCTCGCATCGGACCTGGCATCGGAGCGCCGGGTGTGCAGCCGGCGCGCTGACGTACGCGCAGCCTATATTTTCCGTGCGTGCCATTCATTCGTTGTAAGTCACGTTTTATTTGACAACATATGTTGCGAAGCGTATAAATCCCGCATCGGCTATTTCAGGCTGAAAGTACTGACGCGCAGGTGGGTCAAACGATGCAGGCACTCAACACTATCCAGATGGGCGGCGCGCCCGAGGCGATCGGGCGGCAGCTCGGCGAACTCGCCCGACCCATTTTCGACGCCTATATGGCGCAAAGCAGCGCCTGGGCGGCGGTCAGCCGCTGGCGCGGCCATGCCTTCGTGCAGCAGTTGCGCGCGGCCGCCGGGCAGCATTTCCCAGCCTATGTGGCCGAACTGGACGCGATGGCGGCGGCGCTCGGCTGGCCGGCGCACGACCTGTTCCTCTGGAACTGCCGTGGCGAGCTGATCCACAACGCGCCCGACGGCTGCACGACGCTAGCCGTTCGCAGCGATGTGGCTGGCGGCCTGATCGCGCATAACGAAGATGGCGATCCGTATCTGCGCGGCCGTTGCGCAGTGGTCGAGGTCGCGCCCGAGGGCAAGCCTGGCTTCGTGAGCTTCTACTATCCGGGCTCGCTGCCGGGGCATACCTTCGCGGCGTCCCGCGCGGGTGTGGCGCAGGCGATCAACAACGTGCGCATTCGCGCGCCGCGCGCCGGGGTGCCGCGCATGATCCTGGCGCGCGCCGTGCTCGACGCCGCGACGCTCGACGACGCGCTCGCGTTGCTGCGCGACACGCCGCGCGCGAGCGGCTTTCACCACACCGTGGGCGGTATCGACGCCACGGGCGCAGTGCGCATCTATAGCGTGGAAGCCACGGTTCAGCGCAGCTCGATCGTCGAAGTGGGTGCGCCTTCGGGCCACGCCAATCACCTGATTCACGCCGGCCATGACAGCGAGGCGCAGATCGTCACCGATTCGTCGCGCGACCGTCAGGCACGTCTGGCCGATCTGTTGCCAGCGCTCGGCGCTCAGCCCGACGGCGCGGACTTCGTGCGCACACTGCAAGACCGGGGCGGCGCCGGCCTGCCGATCTTCCGCGACGATCCGCACGATCCCGATGACGAAAACACGCTCGCCACCGCCTGCATGCGGATCGCGCCGGGTGGCGTGAACTTCGACGTCTGGCAGGACGGCGCGCGCACGCTGGCGATGGCGATCCCGCGCACGGTCTGAGGATTGCAGGCCCCGCGCACGTTCCGAATTTCGACCCAGATATCCGCTCTCAGCGAGAACGAGAACCACCATGTCCAGCAAAGTATTCCACCGCATGCCCAAGCAAACGCTGCCCGTCGCGGTGGCGGGCGAGGGCATCGAGATCATCGATTCCACCGGCAAGCGCTATATCGACGCCAGCGGCGGCGCGGCCGTCTCGTGCCTGGGGCACAGCAACCAGCGCGTGATCGACGCAATCAAGCAGCAGGCTCAGGCGCTGCCTTATGCGCACACCTCGTTCTTCACGACCGAGGCTTCGGAACAGCTCGCCGACTACCTGGCCGAGCGCGCTCCGGCTGGTCTTGAGCACGTCTACTTCGTCTCGGGCGGTTCCGAGGCGATCGAGGCGGCGCTCAAACTCGCGCGCCAGTATTTCGTCGAGACGGGCGAGCTTTCGCGCCGTCATTTCATCGCGCGCCGCCAGAGCTATCACGGCAACACGCTGGGCGCGCTGGCGATTGGCGGCAATGCCTGGCGTCGCGAGCCGTTCCTGCCGATCCTGATCGAATCGCATCACGTGAGCCCGTGCTATGCCTATCGCGAACGCATCGCAGGCGAAACCGACGAGGCCTACGCCCAGCGGCTGGCCGATGAACTCGAACGGAAGATCCTCGAACTCGGCGCGGAAAACGTCGCGGCCTTCGTGGCGGAAACCGTGGTGGGCGCGACGGCCGGCGCGGTGCCGCCGGTGCGCGAATACTTCCGCAAGATCCGCGCGGTGTGCGACCGCTACGGCGTGCTGCTGATCCTCGACGAAATCATGTCGGGCATGGGCCGTACCGGCTATCTGTTCGCGTGCGAGGAAGACGGCGTCGCGCCGGACCTGCTGACCATCGCCAAGGGCCTTGGCGCAGGCTATCAGCCGATCGGCGCGACGCTGGTGAGCCAGCGTATTTATGAAACCATCGTGGGCGGCAGCGGCTACTTCCAGCATGGCCACACCTATATCGGCCACGCGACGGCCTGCGCGGCGGCGCTCGCCGTGCAGCACGTGATCGCCGGGGACAAACTGCTCGACAATGTCCAGGCGCGCGGCGAGCAACTGCGGGCGCGTCTGCGCGAGCGCTACGCGGAGCATCCGTATGTGGGCGACGTGCGCGGGCGCGGCTTGTTCGTGGGCGTGGAACTGGTCAAGGACCGTATGACGAAGGCGAGCTTCGATCCGTCGCTCAAGCTTCACGCGGCGATCAAGCGCGAGGCCTTCGCGCGCGGTCTGATGTGCTATCCGATGGGGGGCACCGTGGACGGGCAGAATGGCGACCACATCCTGCTCGCACCGCCGTTCATCTGTACGGCGCAACAGATCGATACGATCGAGGCTCGCCTTGCCGATGCGATTGGCGCGGCGCTGCAGGCAACTGGCGTGACCAGGGCTGCCGCTTGAGCACGCCTGCCCCCTTGGCCCTCTTGACTCTTTAGCTGATTTCACCCGACTTCTCCGGAGCGAATCGATGACGCAACCCCAGCACCCGCGCCTGCCGGCCTTCGAGGCAGCCAGCGCGACGCCCGAGCAGAAGGCCGTGCTCGATGAGATCCTGTCTGGTCCGCGCGGCAATCTGAACGGCCCGTTCCTCGGCTGGATCCATAGCCCCCAGCTTGCCCAGCACGCCCAGCGCCTGGGCGCGTTCTGCCGCTACAGCACGGGCCTGCCGCTGCGCCTGTCCGAACTGGCGATCCTCGTGACGGCGCAGCGCTGGCAGGCGCAGGCGGAGTGGTATATCCACTATCCGATCGCCATCGAGGCGGGCGTGCCCGAAGCGCTCGCCGAGCAGATCCGCACGGGTGTCGAGCCGGTTTTCGAGGAAGCCGACGACGCGTTGATCCATGCTTTCGCCACCGAGCTTTACGATACGAAGCGCGTTTCGGACGCCACCTACGCACTTGCCGTGGAACGCTTCGGACATGAGACGACCATCAACCTGGTCGGTCTGCTGGGTTACTACGCGCTGGTCGCGATGACGCTCAACGTCTTCGGCATGCGCGCGCAAGGCCAGACGACCTTGCCGTTCCCCGAGTAAGCGCGTCTCCCCCTGATCTGGCGCGCTGCGCTGGGTAGGGTGAACAAGCGCCCCATCCGGTTACGGCCGGATGGGGCGCTGTTGTCATTGGCGTGACGACCATATTTCCGTACATTGATTTACCCATCGGTCGGTTAATTGCGTCGGTCGCGGAAAATCGATATCTGATCAGCGAATGAGTAAAAAATAAAACGTGTGAACGTTTTCTGTCAGTAAACGTTTTCATGCATGATTTTCGAGGCCGCTGATTTTGAACTATATGGTTAATGCCATTTTTGTCTGCCCGTATTGATGCGTTAGAGCCGATTGATGGTTGCCTGAATGTTGCGGCATTTTGCCGTCGATTTTTTAAATAATAAGACTGTTTGCGCCGCGCGGGGCTCAGGCTTGCGCGCTAAAGCGTGGATAGCGGCGGTTGAGTAGGACAATTGGATAAATCGTGTCTGCACCTGGAATACGGCTTTCCCGTAGCCGGAATAAAATCGCTTGCGAGATTTAATTCGCATTGTTAGTCTTGCCGGACTTATTCGAAACTGCCGCAATAACATTATTGAAACGGCAGCTAATTGCGGCAGTGGCGGGTTTCAGATCCGCTCCGGGGACTATTCGAGGCACAGGCTTTTTACTCGGGGAATTCCATGCTTGATACGACCGAAGAGGTCGCCGAAAGCCCGCATCGCGCCGAAGCGGGTGTTGGCGACGTGGTCACGCTCAAATCGGGCGGACCGCGCATGACGGTGATGTACGCGGGGCCGGTGGGCTTCGCGAGCGGCCATTGGCTGATCTGCCAGTGGTTCGACGAAACCGGCGAGCTGCGCCAGGACATGTTCGCGCAGGCGATGGTCAAGATGGAGCCGCGCCTGATTTCGGCGGGCCTGGTCAGGATGCGCATGCCCCTGCGGGGCGCGTGAACCGGCGCCTGCGCGGCGCCCGTCCTGCGCTTAAAGCGGCCGAGATGGTCAGGGCCGCCAGATCGATCTAGCGCTGTCCTTCGGCGGCAATGCGCACCGCGAGGCCGGCCAGCACCGTACCCATCAGATAACGCTGGAGCGCGAGCCACTTCGGGCGGCCCACTAGAAACGACGCGATCGTACCCGCCGTGATCGCCGCCGTGGCGTTGACCGTGATCGACAGCAGAATCTGCACCGTGCCCAGTTCGACGGACTGCGCCAGCACGCTGCCCTGGCTCGGATCGATGAATTGCGGCAGCAGCGAGAGATAGAGGATCGCGACCTTCGGGTTCAGCAGGTTGGTGACGAAGCCCATCAGGAACAGCTTGCCGGGACGGTCGGGCGTCAATTCGCGCACCTGGAACGGAGAGCGGCCACCCGGCTTGAGCGTTTGCCATGCGAGCCAGGCGAGATAAAGCGCGCCGCCCAGACGCAACGCATCGTAGGCGAACGGCACGGCCATCAGCAGCGCGGTAATGCCGAACGCCGCGCACAGCATGTAGAAAACGAAGCCCAGTGCGACGCCGCCTAGCGAAATCAGGCCGGCCTTGCGCCCCTGGCAGATCGAGCGCGAGATCAGATAGATCATGTTGGGTCCGGGCGTGAGCGCCATTCCGAGTGAGACGGCGGCAAAGGCGAACAGCGGGGCGACATGAGGCATGACGGGCTCCGTGGTGCTGCGGGTCAGGCGACGGGAAGAGATGCAAGACGCGGCGCGGCAGGCAGAGCAGCGGCGGTTTTCGCAAATCGGCGGTGTGCTGCGTAATTATTTCATGGCGGGCGAGCCAGCGTCCGGCCATGTGTGCGTCGTTGGCTATTCGGCCAGGGGCCGTGCCCGTGCGTTGCCCACGGCAGGCGGCTTTAGCGTGAGGATCCTTCACGGTCGGTGTTGCGCGACTGGCGATCCTGGGCGCGGGCGTCGAGGCGGCGCGAAAACAACTGCATGCCGATGATCTTTTTCTTCTTCTGCACGTTGTCGCCGATGTCCTTGGGCGGATTGGGCTGCAAGGACCAGAACAACGCCAGGAACCAGCCGAGCACCGTCCAGCCGACTACCGCATTGAACAAGGCAATGATCAGCAGGTCGTGACGCTTGCGGCGATCGGCGATCATCGCGGGCAGGAAATACAGCATGACCGCTGCCAGCAGGACCACGATCTCGACTATGGAATGGCTCGCCATGATGATGAATCCTCCGCGACAGGGCGTCGCCCCCGAAGGCTCATTGTCGCGCGGATCGCGCCTGGAGTTAAGAATAGCCTCTCAAGTGAATGGCAAAAGTCTGACGAGAGCCGGCATCGCACCGCGCAAATACCTGGCCGGATGGCCAACGTGGGCGTCAACGCTTTGGGTGAACGGGCGTTCGGGTCTATGATCGGGGTTTTTCCGGCAAAGACTCCCCACACCATGAGCTCAGACACGACAGAGGCCACCCGCCAACTCGATCACGACGAACTGCGCGCGTTCGTGGAGCGCAAATGGAACGACGAAATCGTTCCGGCGCTCACGGACTACATCGCGGTGCCTGCGAAGAGTCCCGCTTTCGACGCCAACTGGGCGCAGCACGGCTATCTGGAGCGCGTGGTGCTGGAAGCCGCGAAATGGGCCGAAACCCAGCCCGTGCGCGGTCTGAAGCTTGAAGTGGTGCGTCTGCCCGGCCGCACGCCGGTGATCTTCTTCGAAGCGCCGGCCACGCGCTCGGGCAGCAGCGATACCGTGCTGCTCTACGGCCACCTCGACAAGCAGCCCGAGTTCGACGGCTGGCGCAACGATCTCGGTCCGTGGACGCCCAAATTCGAGGACGGCCGTCTCTATGGCCGCGGCGGCGCGGACGACGGCTACGCGATCTACGCGAGCGTCACGGCGTTGGCGGCGCTCGACGCCCAGGGCATCGAGCGTCCGCGCTGCGTCGGCCTGATCGAAACCTGCGAGGAGTCGGGCAGCTACGATCTGCTGCCTTATGTCGATGCGCTGCGCGACCGGCTGGGGAGCGTGGGGCTGGTCGTCTGCCTCGATTCGGGCGCGGGCAACTACGATCAGCTATGGCTCACCACGTCGCTGCGCGGCCTGGTGACCGGCGATCTGGAAGTGGAAGTGCTCGAAGAGGGCATTCACTCGGGGTCGTATGGCGGTATCGCGCCGTCGAGCTTCCGTGTGATGCGTCAGCTGTTCGAGCGGCTTGAAGACGCGCGCACGGGTACGCTGCTGCCGGAGGGCTTCCATATTCCGATTCCGCCCAGACGTCTGGCCGAAGCGGAAGTCACCGCGAAGATCCTCGGCGAGAACGTCTGGAAGAGCATGCCGTGGGCGTGCGGTCTGGATGGCCGCCGCGTGCTGCCGACCACCACCGATCCACAACAGGCGCTGCTCGATTCCACGTGGCGGCCGTCGCTGTCCGTGACTGGCGCGGCCGGGCTGCCTGCGCTGGAGAATGCCGGCAATGTGCTGCGTCCGCGCACGGCGTTCAAGCTCTCGCTGCGTCTGCCGCCTCTGCTGGATGCGGGCAAGGCCGTGGCGGATCTCAAGGCGCTGCTCGAAGTCGATCCGCCTTATAACGCGCGCGTTACGTTCAAGCCCGACGTTGGCGCGGCCAATGGCTGGAGTGCGCCGGATCTCGCGCCGTGGCTTTCGCAGGCGCTCGATACGGCCTCGCGCAACCACTTCGGCGCGGACTGCGCGTATCTCGGTCAGGGCGGCACGATTCCGCTGATGAACGTCCTGCAGGCCGGCTTCCCGAAGTCGCAGTTCATGGTGTGCGGCGTGCTCGGTCCGAAGTCGAATGCGCACGGCCCGAATGAGTTCCTGCACGTGCCTTACGCGAAGAAGCTCACGGCCACGGTCGCCGAAGTGATTGCATCGGCGCCTTGAGTTGATGGACTAGCGGTTTGAATTTGCCGCGGCGCGGGCCGCGCCTTGCGTGTGCCCGCGCCCGCCTGATCTAGCGATGGGAGTGTGGTTCGCTTCCTTCACGCGGCGAGTCCTCCACGACCGGATCTTGACCTTCTCCATGATCCGCATGACAGGAGCAGTTTTCCTCGTCAACGGGCCGCTCCAGATTTTTCATGATCCCGCACTCCGCGCTGCTATGGCGCGCATTGCAGCTGTCGCGCAACGTGCGTAGCTGCTGTTCCAGCACGCGCATCGTTTCGATCTGCTCGTGGATGCGCGCGATCTGGCAGTCGATCAGCGCGTTCACCTCGTCGCAGGGCTGGTCCGGATCGGCCTGATAACGCCGCAACATGCGGATGTCCGACAGGCCGATGCCGAGCGAGCGGCAGTGACGGATGAAATTGAGCTGCGCGGCGTGCGCGACCGTGTAGCTGCGATAACCGTTGGTTTCGCGCGCGGGTTCGTCCAGCAACCCCTCGCGCTCATAGAAGCGCACCGTCTCGACGTCGCAATGCGCGTGACGCGCCAGTTCTCCGATTCTCATCGCTGCGATTCCCCAAATAAAGCTTGACCCTGTAGCGGCTACAGGCTGTTCAATGATTCTGTCACTTTTGGGAGAAATCGGCCATGGTCCAGATTTTCTTGTCGCGGGGCGCACCGGGCGTTTTCGCGCAGCGCCTGCGGGCGCGAGCCGATGAGCATGGCACGGCAGCAGGCGCAGGTGCGACCGTCACGGCGCGCGATGAGATCGAAACGGGGCACGACCATACCGGTCATGTTCACGGGCATGCGCACGCACACGATCACGGCGAACACGGCCACGCGTGCAGCCACGGCCACAGCCACAGCCACGCCGAGGATCACGCGCACAAACATAAGCACGGTCATGCCGACGATCACGACGGCCATGATCACGCCGGCCACGCCAGCGCATCGTGCTGTCAAGGCGCCACGCCCCAGATTGATCGCAGCCGGCCAGCCGCACCTGCGCCCGAAGGCACCCAGCGTGCGCGCTACCGCATCGAGAACATGGATTGCCCGACCGAAGAGCGGCTGATCCGCAATCGTCTCGAACCCATGCAGGGCGTTGCGCGCCTCGATTTCGACCTGCTGGCGCGCGAACTGACCGTCTATCACACGCTGGCAGACGCCCAGCCGCTCGAATCCGCGTTGCGCGCGCTCGATATGGCGCCGCGCGTGCTGGCCGATGGCGATGATGCGAGCGCGGGTGAAGCCGCGTTTGCGCCGGGCCTCGCGATGCGCCAGAAACTGCTGCTCGCGGCCAGCGGCCTTGCTGCCGCAGGGGCGGAAGTGCTCGCCTGGACCACCGGCAAGGAGGGCGGCGTTGCGGTGCTGATCTGCGCCGCCGTCTCGCTGCTGTGCGCCGGCCTGCCGACGCTCAAGAAAGGCTGGATCGCGCTCAAGAACCTCACCATCAACATCTATTTCCTGATGTCGCTGGCGGTGGCCGGGGCGATTGCGATCGGCAAGTGGCCGGAAGCGGCGATGGTCGTGTTCCTGTTCGCGCTGGCGGAGGAAATCGAGGCGCTGTCGCTGGAGCGTGCGCGTCATGCAATCCGTTCACTGACCGCGCTCGCCCCCGAAACCGCCGAGGTCTGGTTCGCCGGTGCTTCGGCGGGGGGCGCTCAAGGCGAATGGCGGACCAGTGCGGTCGGCGCAGTCGTGGTCGGTGCGCGCATCCGCGTGCGTACCGGCGAGCGCGTGCCGCTCGATGCCCAGGTGAGTACGGGCCGCGCGGCGCTCGATCAGGCGTCCATCACCGGCGAAAGCCTGCCCGTCGACAAGAGCGCAGGCGATGCGCTCTACGCGGGCAGCATCGTCGTCGATGGCGTGGTCGAAGCGACCGTCACCGCTACCGCGCGCGACAGCACGCTCGCGCGTATCGCTTCGGCGGTGCAGGATGCACAGGCGCAACGCGCGCCGACACAGCGTTTCGTCGATCAGTTCGCCCGCTACTACACGCCTGCGGTGGTGGCGTTCGCGGTGCTGATCGCGGTAGGGGGGGCGCTCGCGTTGGGCGGCGCATGGAGCGCGTGGCTCTACAAGGCGCTCGTGCTGCTCGTGATCGCCTGCCCGTGCGCGCTGGTGGTGGCAACGCCGGTCACGGTCGTGAGTGGTCTCGCGGCGGCGGCGCGCAACGGCATTCTCGTGAAGGGCGGCGTGTGGCTCGAACGCGGTCGTCTGCTCAAGGCTGTGGCGCTCGACAAGACCGGCACGCTCACGCTCGGCAAGCCGCAACTGACCGACGTGCTCGCGCTGAACACCCTGTCGAAGCCCGCGGCGCTGCGCCTGGCCGCCAGTCTCGACGATGCGAGCACGCATCCGGTCGCCCGCGCGATCGTGGCGGGCTGGCGGGATCTGGACGAAGGCGCTTCGCTGGAAAAAGTGGACGACTTCGCGGTGCTTAACGGGCTGGGCGTGACAGGGCGTATCGCCGGCGAGGCCTGGCACCTGGGCAACCATCGGCTGGTGGAATCGCTGGGGCTGTGCTCGCCCGAACTCGAAACTCAGCTTGCCCGTCTCGAAGCGGCAGGCAAGACGGCGATCGTGTTGTGTTCCTCGCGCGAAGCCGTGGCGCTGTTTGCGGTCGCCGATGCGGTGCGGCCCGAGAGTGCGCCCGCCATGCGCGCGCTCAAACGCCTCGGCGTGACGCCCGTGATGCTGACCGGCGACAATCCGACCACCGCGCGCGCCATCGCCGGCTCGCTCGGCATCGACGACGCGCGCGGCAACCTGCTGCCGCAGGACAAGCAGGACGCGATCGCCGAACTCTCGTCGCAGCGCGGCATGACGGCGATGGTCGGCGACGGTGTGAACGACGCGCCCGCGCTGGCGCGCGCCGACATCGGTTTCGCCATGGGAGCGGCGGGTACGGCGACGGCGCTCGAAACCGCCGACGTCGCGATCATGGACGACGATCCGCGCAAGATCGCCGCGTTCATCGGCCTGAGCCGCAAGGTTTCGGCGGTGCTGATACAGAACATCGCGCTCGCGCTGGGGATCAAAGTGGTGTTCCTAGCGCTGGCGCTGGCGGGCGAGGCGACGCTCTGGATGGCCGTGTTCGCGGACGTCGGGGCGAGTCTGCTGGTGGTGGCCAACGGGCTGCGGGTGCGGCGGCATTTTGCCGATCGGCAGGCTGTCGCGCTGGCGGGTTGAGATCACGGCGGGCCTTCCTGGCCCGCTTTTTTCAGGCTTCTATTGCAACTAACAGCCAATCCAGCATTTCACCACCAAACTCTGGATCCGGTGGCACGAAAGGAGGCCGAGGAAAAACCAACGCTCATCGCGCGCCGTCATTCACCCCAAGCTTATCAAGGCGGTTCTCCACTTCGCCTCGCACAGCGCATCGAAATCGCCGCGAAACTCGACGCGTCCCGCAATGAGCGTGGCAACAGGCAAACCATCCAGAAACGCGATGCGATTCCCGGCAACGGCGGGCACTTTTTCACCCGGCAACACCGTGCCCAGCAGATTCAGCGGATCAGAGGCGGCGATGCAAACCAGCGCCGCATCCCCCGCACCCGCCACAGCACCGCGCCTGCGCACCTCGCGCAAAAGCGGGATCGCCTCAGGCAAGGCAAACTGCTCGCCGGAAAGGCCTGTCACGAAGCGCCCGCCGCGCACATGGCCGCGCGCTTCCATGCGATGAAGCACGCGCAGCAGATCGCGCCACGGCGGCAGCCAGGGGGCTTCGCGCGCCAGCAATTGCCATCCGATCACGCCATAGCGCCGCAGCAGAACGCCGGCGACATGTTCGAGCAGGTCTGCGTCGGCGGGCGCGCGGCGCGTTGGCGCGACGGGCCTGGCGGCGTCCACCGCACCGTCATTCGCCAGTGGGAGCGTTACGCGCCGCAGCACCGCCCAGCGTCCCGCATCGGCCATCGAGCCCACCAGCGGCCCGAAGCCGCGTGGTCTACGCTTGCCGTGATACGCCGCACGCTTCGCGGCAGGGCGCACCAGCGCGCGCAGGCCCGCGAAACTATCGGCGTTCACGAGACCCGCGGCCACCAGTTCGCCGAGCGCGCTTTCCAGTTCGACGCCCAGCAGGTGCGCATCGGCGGCCAGTTCGTCGAAGAACATCGCACCGTGGCGCAGCAGCGCGTCGTAGACTCGTTGCGCGCGCGCCGCGGGCTGAGCCTCGGGCGTATCGAGCAAGGCGGTCCAGCGCGCCAGTTCGCGGCGCGGCAACAACACGACCGGCGTGCTGCGCACCGTCGTCGACGCGGCGGTGCGTGCGGGCAGCCGCGCCCACGTGACATGTCCCGAGCGGCACAGTTCGTCGAGCAACATCGGCGAATAATCGTCGATACGCGCCGGCAGGATCTCGTCCTCCCATTCGAGCCCCGAAGCCTCCCAGCCTTCGAGCTGATCGAGCATGGCCGCGAGCGCTTCGCGTCCCGAGCCGCGCGAGTCCGGCGCGACATGCTGCCATTCGAACAGGAAGCGCATGAAATCGTGGCGCTCGACCGGCTCGATTTCGCGGCGCAGCTTGCGCACGGTATAGCGATGAATGCGCGCGAGCAGATGACGCTCGCACCATTGCTCCTCATGCGCGCCCGGCGCGAAGCGACCGCGCATGATGGTGCCCTCGGCTTCGAGCGCCGTGAGGGCGAGCGCGGCCACGCTCGCTTCCAGCGCAAGCGGCCGCGCCACCTGTGCGACGGTGAGCGGCCCGAAGCCCGAGAGCCGCGAGCGCACCAGTTCGACCAGCGCGGTCTGTTCGCTCCACGGCTCGCCGCGCGGGCTGGCGCGGAGTTCGTCGGGAATGGCGAGCGGTGGTTCGCTGCGGGCCTGCGGGTAAATCGCCTGCGCGCAGGCCAGCCGTTCGATGCTGACCCACAGCGCTTCATGATTGGCGACCGGCAAGCGCGTCGCGCGGCCACTGGCCGCCAGTTGCGCGAGCCAGTGTTCCCAGCCGCTTGCCTGCGCCTCGCTCTGCGCGAGCGCGCCGAGCGTGTTGAGCGCGTCGTGCATTTCGTCGGCGTCGCGCACCTGCGGCCAGGCTTCTTCACGCACGCTGGCAATGGCGTCGGCATCGAGCGCGCCCAGATCGTCGGCGGATTCGGGGTCGCTCCAGCGCCGTGACAGCACGGCTTGGGTGCGACGCTCCTCGATGGGCGCATCGTCGAGAAAGGCGTAAGGGCGCGCGGTGAGGATTTCGGCCGCGAGCGGCGAGGGCGCAGGCAGTTCGCGCGTCACGAGGCGCACCGCGCCGGACTCCATGCGGCGCAGCAGCGCGAGCCAGGTGTCGGTATCCATCGCTTCATGCAGGCAGTCGTCGAGCGTCTGGTCGACGAGCGGATGCGGCGGGATTTCGCGCTCGCCCGCGAGGTTTTCGACGCAGGCCACCTGATCGGGGAACACGGCGGCGAGCAGGTCTTCGCTGCGCATGCGCTGGATTTGCGGCGGCGTCTTGCGCCCGCCCGACTGGCGCGGCAGCGCGAGCGCAGCGGTGGCGTTCCAGCGCCAGCGCACGCCAAACAGTGGCGCGTCCAGCAGCGCCTGCACCAGCAGATGCTGCGCCGAATTCGAATGCAGATAACGCCAGACTTCGTCGAGTGGGAAGCTGTGCGCGCCCGTCAGCGACAGGATGATGGCGTCTTCGGTGGCGGCGGCCTGTAGCTCGAAATTGAACTGACGGCAAAAGCGCTTGCGCAGCGCCAGGCCCCACGCGCGGTTCATCCGGCTGCCGTAGGGCGAGTGGATCACCAACTGGGTGCCGCCGGATTCGTCGAAGAAACGCTCCATCACCAGCGTGTCGTGCGTGGGCAGCACCGTGAGCGCCTGACGCGCTCGCGCCAGATAATCGACGATCTGGCGCGCGGCGGCATCGTCCAGACCGAGGGTGTCGCAAAGCCAGGCGCTTGCACGTTCGCTTGCACGTTCGACCGCCGCTGAAGATTCGGCATCCGAATTATTTGAAAGTTCGCCCAGTTTCTCGTCGATCTGCGCGCGCAGACGCGAAATCGCAAACGACAGCTCATCGCTGCGTCCCGGCGCTTCGCCAAGCCAGAATGGAATATTGGGCGGTTGCCCTTGCGCGTCCTCCACGCGCACGCGGCCTGCTTCAATGCGCAGAATCCGATACGAGGCATTGCCGAGCTGGAACACATCGCCGGCCAGGCTCTCGACGGCAAAATCCTCGTTGACCGTGCCGATCTTCACGCTCTGCGGTTCGAGCAGCACCGCGTAATCGGCGTTGTCGGGGATCGTGCCGCCCGAGGTCAGCGCCACCAGCCGCGCGCCGCGCCGCGCGCGCAAGGTCTGACTCACGACATCGCGATGCAGATACGCGGCGCGCGGGCCGTGACGGCTCGTGAAGCCGTCGGCGAGCATGCGCAGCACCGCGTCGAAGCGCGCGCGTTCGAGTTGCGCATACGGCGCGCTGCGGCGCACGAGCGCATAGAGCGCGTCCTCGCTCCACTCCTGGCAGGCCACTTCGGCGACGATCTGTTGCGCCAGCACGTCGATCGGCGCGTGCGGCAGCGTGATGCGGTCGAGTTCGCCGCGCCGCACGCAGTCGAGCAGCGCGGTGCATTCGATCAGATCGTCGCGCGAGGTGGGAAAGAGCCGGCCCTTGGGCGTGCCGCCGACCTGGTGCCCGGAGCGTCCGACGCGCTGCAAAAATGCCGCGATCGAGCGCGGCGAGCCAATCTGCACGACCAGATCCACATCGCCGATATCGATGCCGAGTTCGAGCGACGCGGTCGCCACCAGCACGCGCAGATCGCCGCGCTTCAGACGCTGCTCGGCCTCGAAACGATGCTCGCGCGCGAGGCTGCCGTGATGCGCGGCCACCGCATCACGGCCCAGGCGGTCGGTGAGATGGCGCGCGACGCGCTCGGCCATGCGCCGCGTATTGACGAACACGAGGGTGGTGCGATGCATCGCGACGAGTTCGGCGATGCGGTCATAGACGCGCTCCCAGACATCGTTGGCCATGATCGCTTCGAGCGGCACGGGTGGCACTTCGAGCGCGAGGTCGCGCGCGCGCACGTGACCGGCATCGACGATTTCGCAGGCGGGCGGCGCAGCGGGATCGTCGCCCATGCCTACGAGAAAGCGCGCAACGGTTTCAATCGGCTTTTGCGTGGCGGAAAGACCGATGCGCAGCGGCGGCGCGGCGCACAGCGCGTCGAGCCGTTCGAGACTCAAGGCCAGATGCACACCACGCTTGTTGCCCGCCACGGCATGGATTTCATCGATGATCACGGTGCGCGCGCTCGACAGCATGCGGCGGCCGGATTCGGAGCCGAGCAGCACGTAAAGCGATTCGGGCGTGGTCACGAGAATATGCGGCGGACGGCGGCGCAGCGCGGCGCGTTCGGGCTGCGGCGTGTCGCCGGTGCGCACGGCGGTGCGGATCTCGACGGGCGGCAGACCAAGGCGCGCGAGTTCCGCGCCAATGCCTTCGAGCGGCCGTTCCAGGTTAAGGCGGATATCGTTCGAGAGCGCCTTGAGCGGCGAGACATAGACCACCAGCGTCGCATCGGGCAATGCGCCGCCGTTGGCCAGAGCTTCGCGCACCAGCGCATCGATGGCGGTGAGAAACGCGGTGAGCGTCTTGCCCGAGCCCGTCGGCGCAGCGACCAGCGTAGCGCGGCGGCTTTCGATCAGCGGCCAGGCGGCGCGCTGCGCGGGCGTGGGTGCGTCGAAGCTGCGCCGGAACCAGGCCGCCACGGCGGGATGGAAGAGGGCGAGCGGGTCGTCGGGCGTGGAGGGGAGCGAGGCCATAGGTAGTGGTTGGGGGCGCATGACGGGCGTTTCAAGGCGGTCATGGCGCGGGTCCGCGTGCACATTCCAGTGGGAAGTCTCGCAAATTTCACGTTTGTCTGCCCAAGCGCGCGACGCCCGCTGCGCATTTCACGATCCGACGGCCCCGCGCCGGCCTTTGAGCAAGGCCCGCCCGAACGCAGTATCCTCGCCCCGCTGGATGTGCCTTCGATGTTCCCTCGGTCCTCGACGGAGTTACCCCATGCGATACAACCCACTGGGCCGCACCGGCCTGTTTGTTTCCGAGCTTTGCCTTGGCACCATGACGTTCGGCGGCGGCGGCGGGATCTGGAACCAGATCGGCGATCTGCAGCAGGCCGATGCCGAGCGCCTCGTGGGCCGCGCGCTCGACGCGGGCATCAATTTCATCGATACCGCCGACGTCTATTCTCAAGGCGTCTCCGAGCAGATCACCGGCCAGGCGCTCAAGAATCTCAAGATCGTGCGCGATCAGGTGGTGGTCGCGACCAAGGTGCTGGGCGAAATGGGCCCGTCGCCGAATCAGCGCGGCGCGACGCGCTATCACATCATGGAAGGCGTGAAAGCAAGCCTCAAGCGCCTGCAGCTCGACCATATCGACCTCTATCAGATCCACGGTTTCGACCCGGCCACGCCGATCGAGGAAACCGTGCGCGCGTTCGACACGCTGGTGCAGCACGGCCATGTGCGCTATGTGGGCGTGTCGAACTGGGCGGCGTGGCAGATCGTGAAAGCGCTTGGCATCTCGCATCATCATGGGCTCGCGCGTTTCGAGTCACTGCAGGCTTACTACACGATTGCGGGCCGCGACCTGGAGCGCGAGATCGTGCCGATGCTGGGCAGCGAAGGTTTGGGTCTGATGGTGTGGAGCCCGCTTGCGGGCGGCTTGCTGAGCGGCAAGTATGGTCGCGACCAGCAGGGCGAGGCCGGCAGCCGCCGCACGACCTTCGATTTCCCGCCGGTGCAGCGCGAGCGCGCGTGGGATTGCATCGACGCGATGCGGCCGATCGCGGCGCAAAAAGGCGTCTCTGTCGCGCAGATCGCGCTCGCCTGGCTGCTGCATCAGCGCGCGGTGACCACGGTGATCGTTGGTGCGAAACGCGTCGATCAACTCGATGACAATATCGCCGCCACCCAGGTCAAGCTGTCGCCCGAAGAACTGGCTATCCTCGATGATGTGAGCGGTTTGCCTGCCGAATATCCTGGCTGGATGCTCGCGCGGCAGGGCGATGCAAGGCGTGAGCAACTGCGTCAGTCGGAGCGCTGATCCAGCGCAAGCGCAAAAAAACGCGCGGCTTTTGGGGCCGCGCGTCTCAGTTGCGAGAAGTAACTGTTATGGCGCTTACTGCGCAGCCACCACCTTCAGGTGATTCTTCACCGAATCTACACCCGACACGCCTTCCACCACTTGCTTGGCGTTATCGCGGTCTTCGGCGCTCGGCACCGTGCCGGTCAGCGAGACGACGCCTTTACGGGTCTTCACGTGAATGTGCTCGGACTTCACGTTCTTCGCGCCGAGCAGTTCCGCCTTCACCTTGGTGGTGATGGTTGCGTCGTCAACGTGTTGGCCGACGCTTTCGGAGCTGCCCGTGGACGGCGCCGCCGAGTTGGTCTGTGCGCCCGCCATCAGCGCGAAGGTCATGCAGCCCACGCCTGCGGCGGTCTTGAGCATCAGATTGCGCTTCATGAGAGTTCTCCTTTGTGAGTTGATGATCTCGGGATCGGGTACAGCAAGGTCCGTGCCGCGATCGGCCGATCGAGCGGCGGATGCCTGTTGATACAGGGTTTGAACGCGCACAATCTAGAAATGACGACGTCGAGCGAGGCGGTTCGCGCGCGCCTCATCGGGCACGCAATTTTTCCGCGCGATTGTAAAAACGTCTTTCGATTGTTCGGTCAACGGGAGTCAATTTGCGCTGCAGCAAGCCCCGATCCCGTTATAAAACAAGCGTTTGAAAAAACTGGCATGGGTGTTGCATAGAAGGTCCCATTCACTCCACATTCTCAAGAACGGGACTGCCATGCCTTCCATCGCGTTACAAGCCCGCCAGCATCTGGCGCTGACACCGCGCCTTCAGCAGGCCGTGCGCCTGTTGCAGCTCTCGTCGCTCGAATTCCAGCAGGAACTGCGCGAAGCGCTCGACACCAATCCGTTCCTTGAATACGTTCCGCCCGCCTCCGAGACCGGCGAAGCGGCCGAAGCCGCCGAAGGCGCGGCCGGCATTGGCGCGGCGGCCAACGAAGCGCCTGCCGCGCACGCGGATATGGCGGGCGGCAGCCTCGAAGGCGGAATGGACGGCGGCGTTGCCCAGGAATCGTCGAGCTATGGCGACGAGCCGGGCAACTACGGCGACGAAAGCTCGGGCTATCAGGACGATGGCGGTGGGTACACAGCCGATCTGCCTTCGTCGGGATCGATGCGCTCGTCGACATTTCGCGGCTCTGAGGACGGCGATTCCGAAGCCTCCGACTGGGTGCGAGTGCCGGTTTCCCTGCGCGATCAGTTGCACGAAGCACTGCGTCTTTCGCCGCTTGCCGAACTCGATCGCGCAGCGGCACAGATCGTGATCGAAGCGCTCGACGACGATGGCTATCTGCGCCAGGACCTGGCCGATCTGGTAGAGCTCGAAGGCGTGGCCGATATCCTGGACGAAGATCACCTGCGCGTGGCTTTGCGTGTGGTGCAAATGCTCGATCGTCCGGGCATTGGCGCGCGTTCGCTGTCCGAATGCCTCGCGCTGCAACTCGAAGCGATGCCTGCCGACACCCCGCATCGCGATCTCGCGCTGCAGATCGTCACGCATCATCTGGAACGCCTCGCACGCCGCGAAAATGGCGAACTGCAACGCCAGCTTGGCTGCGATGCGGCCTCGTTGCAGGCGGCGACCGCGCTGGTGCGCCGTCTCGATCCGAAGCCCGGCAACCACTATGGCCGCGCCGACGGCGGCTACGTGATTCCCGATGTGATCGTGCGTCAGGTGCGCGGCAAGTGGGTCGTAAGTGTGAATCCGGCCATCGAGCCGCGCGCGCGCATCCATAAGCTCTACGCGGAGATGTTCGCGCGCTCGGATCAAACCAGCCGCTCGCCGCTCGCACAGCAGTTGCAGGAAGCGCGTTGGCTGATTCGCAACGCGCACAAGCGCTGCGAAACGATTCTGCGCGTGGGCGAATGTATCGTCGCGCGTCAAAAGGCTTTCTTCCAGTACGGCGAAATCGCGCTGCGCCCGATGCTGTTGCGCGATGTTGCCGACGAACTCGGCCTGCACGAATCGACTGTTTCGCGTGCGACCGGCAACAAGTACATGGCCACGCCGCGCGGCATTTTCGAATTCAAGCGCTTCTTCCCGCGCGAACTGGAAACGCGCACGGGCGGGACCTGCTCGGCGGCGGCGGTGCGCGCGCTCATCAAGGAAATGATCGACGCTGAAAATCCGCGCGATCCGCTGTCCGACGTGGTGCTGACCCAGGAACTGGAAAAGCAGGGCGTGCGCGTGGCGCGACGCACGGTCACCAAGTATCGGCAGATGATGAAGCTGCCTGCGGCGGAAATGCGTCGACAGATTTAACTTTGCGCATGATGCGTTGAGTCGGGAACAAGCGCACGGGTTGATGCCCGTGCGTTTTTTTGTGCGCACTCCGCTTAGAGATGAGACGCTTCCACGCCAGGCAAAATCTCGACGATCTGAAAATACCGGTCCCAGAACGGCGTGTCACGTAGCGCCTCGATCAATGCTTCGTAAGCCTGATGACTCTCGGCTTCCCACATCCAGACATCGGTGACACGCGCGGCGTAGAACTCCACGTCGTACAGTCGGAGTCGAACCTGCTCCCTGTGGCGTTCGAGCAAGGGCAACACGTGGTCTTGCAACGCGCTTTGGCGTGCGTCGGGCGGCAATTCGAGCCACGCAGGCAGACTTTTCACGAGCATGAAGACGGTGAGCGCAGGTTGGGTAGAGGCTTTCACGGGGATTTCCTGATCGGTTGAATGAGTGGTTAGAATACGAGCGTTTGCTCACATTCGATACTCGCATTCCGACCATGACGCCCATACCCCGCGGCCGTCGCCGCCCTGCGCCGCTAGACGCGCGCAAACAGCCGGTGCAGCGCCGCTCGACGGCCACCGTCGATGCCATTCTCGAAGCAGCGGCTCGCATTCTGGAGCACGGCGGCTTTGCCGGCTACACCACCAATGCGATCGCCGAGCGGGCCGGTGTGAGCGTTGGCTCGCTTTATCAATACTTTCCGAACCGCGACGCACTCACGGCAGCGCTGATCGAGCGCGAAAGTGCGCCGCTGCTCGCCGCACTGGAACAGGCGGGCGCGGCCGGGAGCTGCGAGGCGGCGTTGCAGGGTTTGATCCGCGCGTCGGTTGCGCATCAGATGCAGCGGCCCGTGCTGGCGCGCCTGCTCGATTTCGAGGAGGAACGTTTGCCGCTCGGCGAGCGCGACGCGCGCATCGGCGAGCGGATTCACGCCACGCTCATGCGCGCGTTCGGCCTGCCCGATGCGCCGCAACTCGAAGATCCATCGACGGCGGCCTTCGACGTGTTCGCCATGGTTCGCGGCATGGTGGACGCAGCAGGCGCGCGCGGCGAAACGGATGCCGCCGCACTCGAAGCGCGTGCGGCGCGCGCTGTGGTCGGTTACCTACGGCACAGCGTCTGGAGCGGTAAAGCGCAGCGTTGAGTGCTTGTTTGAAGCCACCTTTAAAGCCTGTTTGACGCTTCAATGCATGCCGCGTTTGCGCAGGCGTTCGATCAGCGCCATTGCCGCCGCCGGGTTGTGCGCCTTGTGGCCGCTGATGACGTAGAGATAGACATCGCGGCTTGCTTTGGCTTCGAGCGGTTTGCCGAAGGTGGCGAGGTCGTCGGGCGTGCCGCCTTGCGCCCACCTGATCGCGCGTTCGACCCAGCGCTCCAGGTCAGCGGGACCGTAGCCGGCCTTGCGGTTGGCGGCCGTGCCCATGATGCGGGCGTAGACGAAGGGCGCTGTGGTGTCGGCAATCTGCGGATAGTCCGAATCGCCCGATACCACGATGGCGGCTTTACGCTTGCGCGCCATCGCCACAAATTCCGGCGAGCAGAAGCTTTCGTGACGCACTTCCAGCGCGTGACGCAGCTTGCGGCCATCCACTTCATCGGGCAACAATTCGAGGAATCGTGCGTAGTCCTCGGGATCGAATTGTTTGCCGGGCATCAACTGCCAGTTGATCGGGCCGAGTTTGTCGCCCAGCTTCAGCAGCCCGCCAGTGAGAAAGCGTTCGATCGACGCGCCGGCCTGCGCCAGTTCCCGACGGTTCATCGCGAAACGCGGGCCCTTCAGGGAAAAAACGAAATCTTCCGGTGTTTCGTCGTGCCAGCGCTGGAAACTCGTGGGCTTCTGCGCGCCGTAGTAGGTGCTGTTGATTTCCAGCGTGCTCAGGTGGCGGCTCGCGTAATCGAGTTCGAGACGCTGGGCGAGCCCCTCCGGGTAGAAGGTGCCGCGCCAGGGCGCGTAGATCCAGCCGCCGATGCCGACGCGGATACGGCCGGTCTTGATGGATTCAGCGGGGGAACGTGTCATCGGTCAGGCACCGTCGAAGCGCAGATGCGGCAGTTTAACGCGGTCCCTATGGCAACGGCTTTTTGAGAGCGTTTTAGGCATAGTCCGATATTCTTCGCGCCGTCGTGAGGCTAATTTAGTCACTGTGTCAGACAACCTCACTTGGAATATCAGATGCAGTCTCGTCCCTCTCGCGAGCTGAACGACGCACAGTGGCAAAGCGTCGAGCCGCTCTTTAACGACAGTCGCTCCAGCGGCCCCCGTCGCGGTCGTCCGGCCCATTGCTCCCGCGCGGTGTTCGAAGCGATCCTGTGGGTGCTTTCAACCGGTTCGGTCTGGGCCAAACTGCCCGAGCGCTACCCCGACTTCCGCACCTGCCATCGCCGCTTCAAGGTCTGGTTCGACGCGGGTCTCGTGCAACAGGCCATGGAACGCCTGTATGGCGACGAAGGCGTGGCGATGTGCGCGGCCATGAACGCGCGCATGCAGCCGTGGCGCGCGCCCGCCGGTCGCCGCGCGCCGCGTTTCCCGGTCGCGTTCTCGTTGCGCTGGCCGCTCGCGCGCACCTGAGCGTGCCGGCCAACTAGCGGAACCGTCTGACACAACAAACGGGCAGTGGGACTCAAGGTCCGCTGCCCGTTTTGCCTTGTCTTTACACTTTTCGACTGATTTCCCCGGTGCCTGCAGTCTGAAAATGCGGCATTGCCATCTGCCCTTTGTGGGAATGGCCCCCGGTGCGCGATACTGTTGGGCTCAACGCAACGGAAACCCAGAGGACATGGCGCATTTCGACGTATTCAATGGCGACGCGGACGGCATCTGCGCGCTCCACCAGCTCCGCCTGGCGCGCCCGCGCGAGGCCACGTTGATCACTGGCGCCAAGCGCGACATCGCGCTCGTCAAGCGCGTGCAGGCGCGGCCCGGCGACTCGCTCACGGTGCTCGACATCTCCTTTGACACCAATCGAGCGGCGGTCTGCGCATTGCTCGACCAGGACGTTCACGTCGAATATTTCGATCACCATCATGCCGGCGATCTGCCGATGAACGTCAACCTGATGGCGCACATCGATACCACGGCGCAGGTCTGCACCAGCGTGCTGGTCGATCGCCATCTGCAAGGCCGGTACCGTCTTTGGGCCATCGCGGCGGCGTTCGGCGACAACCTGCCCGGAACCGCGCGTGAACTCGCCGAGAAGGAGGGCCTGTCCGAGGAGCAGATCGAGCAGTTGTGCGAGCTGGGCGAGTCGATCAACTACAACGCCTATGGCGATAGCGTCGAAGACCTGTTCATCGCGCCAACGGCGCTGTATGAAGCGATCAAGCCTTACGCCGATCCGTTCGGGTTCATCGCCAGCGAGCCCTTGCTGGAGCGCATCGCTTCCTGCCGCGACGACGATCTGCTGCGCGCCCAGCAAATCACGCCGCTGATCGCCCTGCAATACGGCAGCGTCTGCGTGCTGCCCGACGAACCGTGGGCGCGACGGGTGCGCGGCGTATTTGCCAACGCGCTGGCGATCAGCGAGCCGGCTCATGCCCATGCGGTACTGAGCGTCAACGCCGACGGCAACTACGCCGTCAGTGTGCGCGCGCCGCTGCAGGATCCGCGCGGCGCGGACGAACTGTGCCGTGCCTTCCCTGGCGGCAACGGCCGCGTGGGCGCGGCGGGCATCGATTGTCTCGATGCGAAGCACCTCGACAGATTCGTCAGCGCGTTCGCGCGCGTGTTCGGCCGCCCGATGCAGAGCTGATCCGCATTGATACCGACGGCGGGTTCATGGCCCAACCCGCTGCGCCGCGCCTGCCGACCGCGTAACATGAAATTTGTCCATGCGGGGCGATGCCCGGGAGGTCGACATGTACAAGCGGATTCTGGTAGCGATCGACGGCAGTCGCGGCGCCCGCCGTGCGCTCGACGAGGCGGTGAAGATCGCCAGCGCGACGGGCGCAACGGTGCAGGCGCTCTATGTGGTTCAGCATCCGGCGCGCCTCGTGGATATCAGCACGGGTTTTGCCGAAGAGCAGATTCGCCAATCCGCGGAAGCCGATGTCGCGACCGAGGCGCTCGATGAAGCGAAAAACCTGTTCGCGCAGGCCGGCGTTAGCGGCACGACGCGCGCTGCCGATTCGAGCGGGGAAGAGGTCGCCGCCGTCATTCATCGCATCGCGGCGGAAGACGAGGTGGACCTGGTGGTGCTGGGCACGCGCGGGTTATCGGGCGTCAAACGGCTGTTGATCGGCAGCGTTGCGGAGTCATATCTGCGCATGGCCGACCGTCCCGTCATGCTGGTGCGCGAAGAAGAGCCGAAATCGGCCTGAGCGGCGCTCCCAATAGCACTGCGTCAAATCGGAAAAATACGGCATTAGGGCATTCAGCGCGCATTTCGTATCGATCTAATATCTCAATATTAGATTTTGATCAAACACGCGGGTGCGTTCTGCGCGCACTGACCGTCCATCGTGCCTATCATGTGAGCTGGCTTACCGATAAAAATTGTGCCGGAGTCCGAAAGGTCAGCGCAATCTGCCGTGATTTGCTGCGCCGCAATGTGCGCACTGCATCATCGTCCGGCGCTGTTGAAATCCACCACCTTTATTGCCCTTTAGCCGCCCGATGCAGCCGCGCGTGCCGCCTCACTCTGGCGGCGCGGCATCCGCGCCACGCACTTGGGCCCTGATAAAGCACCGCCGAAAGGAAATCCGCCATGGCCACCGTTTCTTATCCTTTATTCAATGTGTACCGCAGCGGCACGTGGGCGGCATTGCAATGGCTGGTCCATCAGCAGCAGTGGCGCGAGCAGGTCGTCGGGCTGTTGCAGCGCCGCATCGCGCGGGACCGCAACGCACTGGAATCGACGCTCGAAGCCTGGCGCGGCGCGCAGAGCTGGAGTGATTTCGGCGCTGCCACTCAGACGGTCTGGCGCGACTATCTGATCGGGAGCGCAGCACTATGGCAGGAGAGCACCGCCGCGAGCGTGCAGGTCACTGGCGTCTGGGCCAATGCCGCGCGCGATGTCATGCAGCAATGGCAGGACGCGTTCGCCCAGCTGCAACCGGGTACTGCGGCGGCGGCTGGCGCCATCGGCCCCGTCGGTACGATCGATGCGGCGCAGCCCATGCGCGAATGGATGGCAGCGTTTGAGCGCGCGATGTCAGCGGCAAGCAGCGCGTTTGGCACCGAAGCTCACTCGCACGGAGGCCAACATGGGCGCTGACCGGATTGCGTTTGTCACGGGCGGCATGGGTGGCCTTGGTGCGGCGATCAGCCGGCGTCTCGCCGACGCGGGCATGACCGTCGTGCTGTCCTGCTCGAAGGGCAACGATCGGATGGCTGCGTGGCTCGAAGGCGAGCGCACGGCGGGGCGGCATTTCCATGCGTATTCGATGGACGTCGCCGATTTCGACGCTTGCCAGGAGGTCGCCGCACGCGTGCTGACCGATCTTGGCCGCGTCGACATGCTGGTGAACAACGCCGGCATCACTTGCGACCGCAGCTTCGCCAGGATGTCCAAGGCCGATTGGGATAGCGTGATGCGCACCAATCTCGACTCGATCTTCAACGTGACCAAGCCATTTCTGGCAGGCATGATCGAGCGCGGCTTTGGCCGCGTCGTCAATATCGGCTCGGTCAATGGGTCGCGTGGTGCCTACGGGCAGGCGAATTATTCGGCGGCCAAGGCCGGGTTGCACGGCTTTACCAAGGCACTGGCGCTGGAAGTGGCGAAAAAAGGCGTGACGGTGAATACGGTTTCGCCGGGCTATCTTGCGACCCAGATGGTCGAGGCCGTTCCTGCCGACGTCATGCAGCAGCGCATCCTGCCGCAGATTCCCGTCGGGCGTCTTGGCAAGCCGGAGGAGGTGGCGGCGCTGGTTGCGTTTCTCTGCTCGGACGACGCGGGTTTCATCACCGGGGCGGATATCGCGATCAACGGCGGCATGCACATGCACTAGGCAGCGCAGGCAATGCGGGCGGCGCGAGTGCATCGCGGATAGTTAATCAGGAATGCGATATTTGTATATGTGCACAATAATCACGCGCGCACGACGCAATCCGGACATCGCAACGACACAAAATCGTCGTGCTGGTTAAAGACTTTTCACGCAACGCATTATTTTCTTTGCCGCAACAGCCATGTCGTAACGCGATGAAACACGACTGTAGCGAAACTGTACGTTTTGCCCGCTATGCTGGTCGGTACGGTGAGATCCGAACAGGAGAAAAACGATGCTCAGTCATCACGAACTGGCGGCGCTGCTGCTGATTCGCGACGCCAACGCGCCGCTCCAGACACTCGATGCCGATTTCATGGCGCTCGCGCGCTACCAACTGGTTGAAATGGACGACGACAACAGCGGTCGCGCCGCACGCCTCACCACGCGCGGGCAGGAGTTGTTGCGGCGGCTCACGCATGACCACCCGTACGGCCGGTCGGGGCAGGGCGCGAACTGAGCAGCGATTCCTGTCAAGTACCCGACATCCCGCGCTACGCTCGTTACAAACCTGTAACTAAGCGGCGAGCACTCTGCGATACAGTTCCGGCTCTCGTTTCAATCCACTGCCTTACTGCCTGAGAGTCTGTCCATGAAAGCCGTTGTCAAGCCGTTTGCCCGTCTGTCCGCCATGATGCTTTGCGCTGCTCTGGCCGCACCGCTGGCTGCTGTTGCCGCGCCGTACCATCATCAGGTATGCCACGTCGAGCATCACCATCATCACGCCGTGCGCGTTTGCCATCGCGTGCGCTAACAGGCGCGATCGGTTTGAAAAGCCGGAATGCCGCACTTTAGTGCGGCATTTTTTTAATTAAATTAATTTGCAATCCAAATTTAAAGGCATGCAGTCGATACTGATGCAAAAGGTGAATAAAGGCCATAGAAAGCATCAGGGAAATCGGCCATGCACTCTAACGAAGCCCATATAGCCAATCACCATCGCGACGGTCAGACCGCCAGGCAAGGCGAGGTTATCCCAATACGCACGGCCGGCGTGGGCTATCGCCGCTAGCCGTCGAGCCGCGTTAGCTCAGTTCCCGGGGCGATTTCCACCGCCACCCCCTCCGCCGGCGCCAGGCGGCCTGCCACCTCCCTGACCGGGCGGTCGGGCGCCGCTATTGCCCGGCGGTCTTGTTCCGCCTTGTCCCGGGGGCCGCGCATTGCCGTTGCCGGGCGGCCGCGCACCGTTATTCGGCGGCCGGTTCTGATTGCCATTGCCTGCGCCCGGCCGGTTGCCATGATGACCGCCAGGCGGGCGCGCGCCATGCGAAGGCGGGCGAACCGACGGCGGCGGTCCGGGACGCGGGCCCGGATGCCGGTTCCAGCGGCTCTGGTTGCCATACCAGGGGCGGTCGCGGTAATAGTTGCCCCAGTACGCGCCCAGCGAGAACGTGAGAATCGGCAGGCCGATGGTCGCGCCATAGTTCATCACCGGCACGCGTGCACCTTGCCACGGATACGAGAGATAACCGCCATAAACCCAGCCGCGCAGGCCAGGCAAGCTCACATCGCACCAGCTATAGCCGGCCACGCAGCCCATCACGGCGAGCGAGACGCCGCCCGGCACCTGGGCCACGACGGGGTAGTCGGCTGCCGGCCCGGCGTACAGGTTCACGGTCGTGCTGGTGAATGCCTGGCTCTGTGCCAATGCTGGCGCGGGCGCCGCGAGGATCGCGGCCAGACCGGCGAACATCGCACCGACGAGCTGCTTGTGCATTGCTGCTCCTCACTGGTTGTAATGCTTCGGGACATTTATTGCGATATCAAACAGTAAGGTAGCAGATAAGTCTTTTTCGACGCGGCAGTGCATATTACGGCTGATTTCGTCGGGACACGATGGCGCACGGAATATTTCGGGATTGGAATGTAGTGCGGCGTGGCGGGGCATGTCACACGCAAAAATGCGCGATGTGCAAGAATCGCGGCTCGGCGCAAGCATGCTCAATAGCGTGTCCAAGCCGGATTCGAAGCAGAAATATCAGAAAGACAGAAAGACCAGGAGCAGACAAGTGATTCAACGCATTGCGGGATTCTTCACGGGCGTGGTGCACCGGTTTTTGCCGGACCCGCTCATTTTCGCCATTCTTTTGACCGTCGTGACCTTCGTGCTGGCGTTCGCGCTGACGCCGCAGCCGCCCGAGGCGCTCATCATGATGTGGGGCTCGGGCTTCTGGAACCTGCTCGCATTCGCGATGCAGATGGTCCTGATTCTCGTCACCGGGCACGCTCTGGCCAGTTCGGCGCCGGTCAAGCGCCTGCTGGTTGCGCTCGCAAGCTGTGCGCGCACGCCAGGTCAGGGCGTGATGCTGGTGGCCTTCGTGGGCGCGGTGGCCTGCGCGATCAACTGGGGCTTTGGCCTCGTGCTCGGCGCGATGTTCTCGCGCGAAGTGGCGCGCCGCGTGCGCGGCACGGACTACCGGCTGCTGGTAGCGGCCGCGTATATGGGTTTTCTGACGTGGCACGGCGGGCTTTCCGGTTCCGTGCCGCTGGTGGCCGCCACCAAGGGTAATCCGATGGAAAAGACCATCGGCCTGATCCCCGTCTCGCAGACCATTTTCACGGGCTACAACGCCTTCATCACGATTGCCCTGATCGTGCTGCTGCCGATCCTCGTGCGTTTGATGATGCCCAGGCCCGAAGACGTCGTCTCGGTCGATCCCGCGCTGCTTGAAGATCCGCCCACGGTCGAGCGCAAGCTCGGCCCGGACGCGACGTTCGCCGAACGCATCGAAGAAAGCCGCTTCCTCTCGCTGCTGGTCGCGGCCCTGTGCGCGGTGTTTCTCGGCATCCGTTTCCACACCAAGGGCTTCGCGCTCGACATCGACACCGTGAATCTGGTGTTCCTTGCCGCCGGCCTCGTGCTGCACAAGACGCCGATGGCCTATGCGCGCGCGGTCGCGGGTGCCGCCAGGGGGGCGTCGGGCATCATGATCCAGTTCCCTTTCTATGCGGGGATTCAGGCGCTGATGGACCATTCGGGCCTCGCGGGCGTCATCACGAAGTGGTTCGTCGATATCGCCAACGTGCACACGTTCCCGCTGCTCGCGTTCCTGAGTTCGGCGGTGATCAACTTCGCGGTGCCGTCCGGCGGGGGCCACTGGGTCGTGCAGGGACCGTTCGTGATGCCGGCGGCGCAGGCGCTGGGCGCGGATCTCGGCAAATCGGCGATGGCGATTGCCTATGGCGAGGCGTGGACCAATATGGCGCAACCGTTCTGGGCGCTGCCCGCACTCGCGATTGCGGGTCTGGGCGTGCGCGACATCATGGGCTACTGCGTGACCACGCTGCTGTTTTCGGGCGTGGTGTTTATCGCCGGGCTTTATCTGTTCTGATGCGTCTGGCTTGAGCGATGTAAAGCGGCGCGACTTACTTGTGGCGCCGCTTTTTCAGCAAATAATCGCGCAGCACGATTGCGTGATTGTGTTCGGCGTCATGCGAGCCATAGAGCAGCACGATCGGGCCTGAGTGGCTCGCTTCGACGAGCGGCGTCCACGCAGAGGTGTTCGCATCCAGCTCCGCCAGATAACGCCGCTCGAATTCTTTCCACAGCGCCGGATCGTGTTCGCTCGCATGAAACCACTGGCGTAGCGCCGTGCTGGGGGCCACATCCCTCGCCCACGTCACGCCGGCGAGCCGTTCCTTGCGCATGCCGCGCGGCCAGAGCCGATCCACCAGAAAGCAGGTTTCACCGCCTTCGGGCAGCGGTTCGTACACGCGTTGCGTCGCGATCTTCGCTGCGCTCATCGCTTACCTCTCTTTGTCGTTTGCAGACAGCGCCACGGCAACACGCTCGCGCAGCACCGGCAGCACGTCGTGATCGAACCACGGATGGCGCTTGAACCACGCCTGATTGCGCGGCGAGGGATGGGGCAGCGGCACGATGCCTGGCCCGTATTCGCACCATGCTTCGACGGTATCGGTCAGCGTGGCCTTGCGTCGCTCGCCCAGCACATAGCGCTGCGCATACTGGCCGACCAGCAGCGTCAGCCGTACGTCGGGCAATAGCGCGAAAAGGCGTTCGTGCCACAGCGCCGCGCATTCGGGACGCGGCGGGTTGTCGCCGCCGCTGCCACGGCCGGGATAACAGAAGCCCATCGGCACGAGGGCTACGCGCGCGGCGTCGTAAAACACCTCGGCATCGATGCCCAGCCACGCGCGCAGACGCTTGCCGCTGGCGTCGTCCCACGGAATACCGGACGCATGCACCTTCGCGCCCGGCGCCTGGCCGACGATCAACAGTCGTGAACTCGCACTGGCCTGCAACACCGGACGCGCACCGAGCGGCAGCACGCCCGCGCATGCCTGGCAGGCGCGTATCTCGGTCAGCAGATCGGGAAGCAGCGGGGCGTTCGACACAGCAGCAGATTCCAGCGCGATGGCGGCAAGGCAAAAAAAAAACGGAAAAGCCAGTCTATCAAACGCGCTTTGCGCACACCTGCGGCACTCGCGCGAGCCGTATTCGGGTTTTCCTGTAATCTCGCGGCTGGTCGATGACCCCGGTCAGCACGGAGCCGCCATGCCCGCCGTAAGCGACACGACGTCAATCGCAATCCGCATTGCATCGCCCTGGAGTGAGACAAACGAGGTGAACCGATGAGCGGGGGCGCGTTGGCGCTCGGCCTCACGGGCATGCTCGCGAGCCTCGCGTTGCTCATCTGGCTCGCGTACCGTGGCTGGAGCGTGCTGCTGCTCGCGCCGCTTTGCGCGATGCTGGCCGCGCTGATCTCCGGCGAGCCGACGCTCGCGCACTGGACCCAGACCTTCATGCCCGCCACGGGCCGCTTTCTCGCGCAGTTCTTTCCGCTGTTTCTGCTCGGCTCGCTGTTCGGCAAGCTGATGGAGGACAGCGGCTCGGTGGACGCCGTCGCGCAGTTCATGATCGACCGCCTGGGCACGCGTCACGCGCTCGCGGCGGTCGTGCTTGGCGGCGCGCTCGTGACCTACGGCGGCGTGAGCCTGTTCGTGGCCTTCTTCGTGCTCGCGCCGATGGCGCAGGCGCTGTTCCGCTGCGCCGATATCCCGCGCCGCCTGATGCCCGCCGCGATCATGCTCGGTACCGCCACGTTCACGATGTCGGCGTTGCCGGGCACGCCTGCGCTGCAAAACGCCATCCCCATGCCGTTTTTCGGCACGACGCCGTTTGCCGCGCCGGGTCTTGGCATCGTCGCGACCCTCGTGATGGCGGGCTTCGGACTGTGGTGGCTGGGCCGCGCCGCAGCAGCGGCGCGACGCAATGGCGAAGGTTTCGTTGAACCGGCGGGCGGCGGCGCCGACGACGACACGCGCGGCAAATCCCCGCTCGTACGCGAGCGCGCAAGCGTCGCCCAGACCTTCGATCCCGCCGAAATCGACAGCGGCGCTGATGCGTCCGACTATGCCGGCGCACCGCCGCCGTGGGTCGCGCTGGCACCGCTCGCGATCGTGGTGGCGATGAACTTCGTGATGAACGTGGTGGTGTTGCCGCGCATCGACGCCTCGTATCTTGCCGAGCCGCGCTGGGGCGCGACGACGTTGCACGCGGTGTCGGGCGTGTGGGGCGTTTCGGTGGCGCTGGCGCTGGGCATCATCGTGCTCGTTGCGCTGAATCGGGGACGCCTCGGTGCGCTGCGCGAGAGCGTCGATGCCGGCGCGAACGCCGCCGTGCTGCCGGTGTTGAGCGTCGGCAGCCTCGTGGGCTACGGCGCGGTGATTGCCGCGCTGCCCGCGTTCGAGGCCGTGCGCGACCGGGTGCTCGGCATCGGCGGCGGCCCGCTGGTCTCGCTTGCGGTGGCGACCAATCTGCTTGCGGGGCTCACGGGATCGGCTTCGGGCGGTCTTACCATCGCACTCGACGCGCTTGGCGGCACCTATATGCAACTGGCCGCGCAGCACCATATCGATCCGGCGTTGCTGCATCGCGTTGCGGTGATGTCGTCGGGCACGCTCGACAGCCTGCCGCACAATGGCGCGGTGGTGACGCTGCTGGCTGTATGTGGCTCGACGCATCGCGAAAGTTATCGCGACCTCGTGGTGGTGAGCATCCTGGGCGCGATTCTCGCGCTTGCCGTGGTGATCGTGCTGGGATCGCTGTTCGGGAGTTTCTGAAGAGGCGTTCGCCATACGTCTGGCCGTCTGGCGTTCTGGCGTTCGGGTGGATAGACGCGCACGCCGATCCGCGCGACACTGCGCGCATCTCATTCCCGCGCGCATCAAGACGAAAAACATATGGAACTGCGCCAGCTACGCTACTTTCTTGCCGTTGCAGAGCATCTGCATTTCAGCGAGGCCGCGCGCGTGCTCGGCATTGCGCAGCCGCCCTTGAGCCAGCAGATTCTCAAGCTCGAAAAGGAAGTCGGCACCCGGCTGTTCGTGCGCCATTCGCGCCACGTAGAGCTGACCGAAACGGGACGGCTGTTTCGCGAGCGCGCGCTGCGCATCGTCGAGGATGCCGATCTGGCGCTGGCCGAAGCGCAGAACGCCGGACGCGGCGAAACCGGGCGGCTCAATCTGGGTTTCGCGGGTTCGACGGTGTTTCATCCGCTCGTGGCCACGCTGCTGCAGCGCTATCGCACGGCCTATCCTGGCGTGACGATCGGCTGCGAGGAGAGCAATAGTTCGGTGCTGCTCGAACGCGTGAGCGAGGCCCGCGTGGATGCAGCCTTCGTGCGCTTGCCGCTCGATTGCCGGGGGCTGGAAACGCAGCCATTGGTCGAAGAAGACGTGCTCGCCGTGCTGCCTCCGCGCCATCGGCTCGCGCGTCGCCGCAGTCTCGATCTGGCCGATCTCGCGGGCGATCCGCTGATCCTGTTCCCGCGCCCGATTGGCCCCGACCTCTACGATTCGATCATCAGCGCATGCCGTGCGTCCGGTTTCAATCCCGTCATCAGCATGGAATCACCGCAGATTTCCTCGACCGTCAACATGGCGGCGGCGGGCTTCGGGGTCACGCTGATTCCCTCTTCGATGCGGCAGATTCAGGCCAAGGGCGTGACCTATCACGCGCTCAAGGGCGGCTCGCTGCATACGACCATCGCGCTGGTGCACAGGCCGCGCGAGCGCGCGCCAACCGTGCAGAATTTCGTGCGTATCCTGCGCGATACGGCGCGGCATGCGTCGGCGCAGTGAGGCGCGGTGGCTCCGATCCATATCTTTTTCGTCTTGATCGACGCAAACGCGGTATTGGACGTGGGGTAGTGCGACAAATTATCCTAGCTGCATTCGCATCTGCCTTGATCTGGAACCGTCCGTATGTCCACCGTTCCCCAACGCCCCATTTCTTCCAGCGCAACCGGACGCACAGCGCCTGCAGGGCGAGCCTCGCTCGTCGCCTCGCTGCGATCCATCGTCGGTCAACGCTATGTGCTCACCGGCGACGAGCCCACGCGCCGCTATCGCAAGGGCTTTCGCTTCGGCGAAGGCAAAGTCGCGGCGGTCGTGCGCCCTGGCTCGCTGGTCGAGCAATGGAAGGTGTTGCAGGCCTGCGTGGCCGCGAACGCTATCGTGATTGCTCAGGCCTCGAATACGGGCCTGACCGGCGGTTCGACACCCGATGGCGACGATTACGACCGCGACGTGGTGATCGTGAGCATGACGCGCATGCGCACCGTCTATGTCATCGACGAGGGCAAACAGGTGGTGTGCCTGCCAGGCGCGACGCTCGATCAACTGGAGCAGACGCTCAAGCCGCTGGGCCGTGAGCCGCATTCGGTGATCGGATCATCGTGTATTGGCGCGTCGGTGGTGGGCGGCATCTGCAATAACTCGGGCGGTGCGTTGGTGCGGCGCGGACCGGCCTACACCGAGATGACCGTCTACGCACAGGTGGATGCGCAAGGCGAACTCAGGCTCGTCAATCATCTGGGAATCCAGCTAGGCGAAACGCCCGAGCAGATTCTCGCGCGCCTCGATCGCGGCGAATTGCCGGCAGCCGATATCCGTCACGATGCGGGCGCGGCCTCCGACCGCCATTACGCCGAACACGTGCGCGACGTGGATGCCGCCACGCCCGCGCGCTATAACGCCGATCCGTTGCGTCTGCATGAGGCGTCGGGATCGGCGGGCAAGGTGATGGTGTTCGCGGTGCGGCTCGACACCTTTCCCATCGAGCAGGGCGCGAAGGTGTTCTATATCGGCACCAACGCAACCTCCGAACTCACCGATGTGCGCCGTTTTCTGCTGAGCGAGCTGTCGAGCCTGCCGATCGCGGGCGAATATCTGCATCGAGACGCTTTCGATATCGCTCAGCGCTATGGCAAGGACATGTTCCTGCTGATCCAGCATCTGGGCACGCAGCGCCTGCCGGGGCTGTTCGCGCTCAAGAGCCGTTTCGATGTTTTTTTCGAGCGCTTTTCGTTTTTGCCCGCGCATCTGACCGACCGTGTGATGCAGGCGGTAAGCCATCTGTTTCCGGATCATTTGCCTGCGCGGCTCAAGGACTATCGCGAGCGCTACGAACATCATTTGATGCTCAAGGTCAGTGCCGATAGCGTGGAAGAAACGCGCGATTATCTCAAGCGCTATTTCACCCAGGCGAGCGGCGATTTCTTCGAATGCACGCCTGAAGAGGGCACGAAAGCGTTCTTGCATCGTTTCGCGGCCGCGGGTGCAGCAGTGCGTTATCGCGCCGTGCATGGCGATGAAGTCGAGGATATCGTGGCGCTCGATATCGCCTTGCGGCGCAACGACCGCGAGTGGTTCGAGACGCTGCCCGAAGCCGTCGAGCGGCCCATCGCCATCAAGCTCTATTACGGGCATTTCCTGTGTCACGTGTTCCATCAGGACTACATCGTGCGCAAGGGCAACGATTGCCTCGCGCTGGAACACGAAATGTGGAAGCTGCTGGACGCGCGCGGCGCCGAATATCCCGCCGAGCACAATGTCGGCCATCTGTATCACGCCAAGCCTGCGTTGAAGCAGTTTTACGAGCAGCTTGATCCGTGCAACTGTTTTAATCCTGGCATCGGGCAGACTTCGAAGTTCGCGCATTATCGGGAGAGTACGCAGTAAAGGCAGCAGCAAAGACTAAAGCGGCGGCGCATCCCTATGCACCGCCGCTTTGCCTTTTCAGGCCTGTTGCAACGCTAATCAGCCAGCCTTGCTCACCGGCACCCAGCCGTTCTGCGTCGCCGCCTGCGCAAGCTGTTTGGCGATCGACTTCGCGAGCTTGCCCGCATCGGCGGAAATCGTGTCGTTCCTGGCTTCCGAGGCGCCATGCACGCCCGCGCCCGCTGCCGCCGACATCGCCACGTGACCCGCGGCGGCACCCACGCCAGCGGTTTCGGCGACGCCAGGCATATGGCCGCTATCGGCATTCGCCTGGAAGGTGACGAGCGTTTGCGGCGCGCCGTTGGCGGCCACGTAGCTCACGGCGATGGTCGCGCCCACTTCGCTCTTGCCCGCGCCCAAGCCAATCAGCAGGCGGCGGCGACGGCTGCCCGCGTCGATCGTATCGATGCGGCCCTCCACCACGATAGCGGCGCGGCCGGCGGGCACGGGGCCATCGACGCGCACGGCGGGCAAGCCCTGCTTTTGAAGCTGCGCGACGATGTCGTCGGCGAGCTTTTCGCGCGCGGCAAGCGCCGCCTGCTGCTGTTGTTGCGCCGACGATTCGCCGCTCGTCATCGCCTTGAGTTTCTGCGCCATTCCGCTGTCGAGCTTCACGACATCGGGCGAAATCTCGAAGGCCGACACGTAAATCACCTCGGCCTGCACTTGCGGCAGCGCGCCGGCGGCCTGCAGCGAATTCGCCGCCGACGCACAACCCGAAGCGAACAGCGATCCTGCAAGCAGCACGGCGCCTGCGAAGCGTTTGGACTTATTGATAAGAGCGTGAAAAAGCGTGGTCATGTCGTTTCGCCTGACTGTCTTCGACACGTTCGCATCAATAAGGATGCCGAATTATCGAAGTGGGTTCATGAAAGCTGGCAGGGCGCTGCGCCATTCACTTTTGGCGGCTTGCGTCGCTCAGCACAGGCGCAAGTATGGGTTCAGGCGCGTGCTAATGCCACACCCAAAGTATGTCGATTCATGTCACGTGCGCGGGGCCGTGCTGGTAGACCTGGTAAACGGGGAAGGGTTGAGCGACAGCTTCACCACGGCTTCGAGGCCGCCGCCTTCGCGATCCAGGAAGGTTAGCGAACCTCCATGCTGACGCGCGATTCTGTCGACGATTGCAAGACCCAGGCCGGTTCCGCCCGAATGTCCGCGCGCGTTATTGCCCCGGCTGAACGGCAGTTTGAGGCGTTCCAGCTCCTCGGCGCGAATGCCGTTGCCGCGATCGCGCACGGATACACAGGCAAAACCGTTCTCTTGCCATGTCCGGATCGACAGCCCGGTACGCCCGTACACCACGGCGTTCTGCATCAGGTTCATCAGCAGGCGCATTACCGCCACGGGGCGGAACGCGAAGGAGGGCAGCGTACTTTCCTCGAAATCGAATTCGTGCCCGAGTCCCGCGAAATCGGCGACCAGTTGGCCCGCGAGCGCGTTGAGGTCGCCCGGTTGCGGCGCTTCGCGCTCGCCGCTGCCGGCGTAGTCCATGAACTGCTGAAGAATCGTGTCGATGGTGTCGAGATAGCTCTCGGCGGAGGCAACGAGGCCGTCGTTGGTGCCGCGCGGCAAGGCCATCGCAATCGCCAGGCGCAGTTTGGTAAGCGGCGTGCGGATATCGTGCGAAACGCCTGCGAGCATGAGCGCGCGCGTGGCTTCGGCCTGGCGCAGCGCATCGGTCATCTGGTTGAAGGCGCGGCTGACTTCGGCGATTTCAGTGGGACCGTCGGTGGGCAGCGCCGCGGGCGTTTCGCCCGCGCTGACGCCGCGCGCAGCGTGCGCGAGTTCGGCCAGCGGCCGGTTCAGATGCAACTGGATCAGCCAGCCCGTGAGCGCCGCGAGCAGCGCCAGTCCGAGCGACAGCACGATGGCGGTGGTGATGCCGCTCGCCTGGGCGTCGGCGGTCATCGGCAGGGCGATCCACGTGGGTTCGCCCGCCGCGTGTACGCGTATCCACAGGCGCGCTTCGTCCTCCTGATCGTTGTCCGCGATTTCCCAGCGCACCGGCATGTCAGCGGGCAAATGGCGGCGCAGCGCCTCCAGAAAGACATCGCGTTGCCAGCTGCGAAAGAAGCGCAGCGGATTCATCGGCGGCTCGATCATGCTCGACGCCGGCACCTCGCGCTGCGCATTCAGGCGCGCGGCGGCGGCGCGGCTCTCGGCGGGTGGCATCGCCACCAGCATGCCGTCCAGCACCTTGACGTAGTCGGAGAAAATGATTGAAGCGCGCTCGATGCGCGGGCGCTGCACGAAATGCAGCAACGCACTCAAAGAGCAGACCTGGGTGAGGGCAACCAGCGCCACCAGCAGCGCGATATTGCGCGAGAGCAGCGAACGCGGCAGCCAGCTTCGCGCCTCGCGGCGCGGCGAATCGGCAGGGGTGGCCATCAGGAATCGACGCCCGCGACCAGCATGTAGCCGATGCCCCACACGGTCTTGATGAAGCGCGGTTTGGCCGGGTCGTCTTCGACGATCTGGCGCAGCCGCAGGATCTGTACGTCGACGCTGCGGTCGAGCGCGTTGTGATCGCGTCCACGGGCGCGCGCGAGCAGGTTTTCGCGGCTCACGGCGCGATTGGGCGACGAGCCGAGCGCGTGCAGCAACAGCATCTGCGCCGAATGCACGTCGATCGCCACGCCATCGCGCATGAGCGTCTGCTGGCCGACATCGAATACGAAATCGCCGAAACGCAGCCGCTGCGAGGTCACCGTGGGGTCGCCCGCGGCCATTTTCTGGCGGCGCAGCAGCGCCTTGACGCGCGCCACGAGTTCGTCGGGCAGGAAGGGTTTGGCGAGGTAATCGTCGGCGCCGGTTTCGAGGCCGATCACCTTGTCCGCCGCGTCGCCCTTCGCGGTGAGCATGAGAATGGGTAAGGTGTGGCCTTCGGCGCGCAGGCGGCGGCATACGCTCAGGCCATCCTCGGGTTCCATCATCAGATCGAGCACCAGCAGATCGTAGGGCTCGCGTTGCAGCATGCGGTCGAGGCGCTTGCCGTCCGCGACGGCGCGCACCTCGAAGCCGTGACCGCTCAGGAAGCGTTGCAGCATGTTGCGCAGTTCGGCTTCGTCGTCCAGAACGATGATGCGGTTCGCCTGCTCCATGGCCGCCTCCGGCGCGGGTCGATGCGGATGGAGCGTACTCCATCCGTCGTTGGGTTTTCGCATGCCGCGATCATCGGCTCGCGGCGGCGCGCTCGCGCATGAAGTCCTCGATCTGCGCGAGCGTGACGTAACCGGCGCGCTGGCTGTCGATGGCGTCGAAGTGCTGGGCCACCATCGGCATACCGGCTTGTGCCTGCTCGCGGGTGAGCTTGCCATCATGGGTCGTGTTCGCCTGGGCGAAACGCGACTGCAACTGCGCGAGGGCGCGCGTCATGCGTTCGTTCGCGGCGGGCGAGGCAGACAGCGTGGGCGCGCCGTTGGGCGCAGCCGGCAAGCCTTGCGCAGCAGCCGCTGCTGAAACGATACACAAAATCAGGGGGACGATCATCTTCTTCATGGTGTGCTCCGTGGCGTGGCGAATAAACTGGCCGACATCGGGAGTCGGCCGGGTAGGGAAATCAGTTCAGCGCTTGCGTTTTCAGGGGTGAATCCGCTGCAGGCCTCAGGCCCAATGTGCCGGCACCCAGATGCCGCCCATCCAGTGGCCGGGCACCCAGACCGCAGGGCGCGGCGCGATATACACGGGACGCGGTGCGATATAGACCGCATGCGGCAACGGACGCGCGACATACACCACCTTGGGCGCGGGCGGGGCAACGTAGACGACCTTCGGGACGGGCGCGACGTACACCGTCTTCGGCGGCGGGGGCGGCACGTAGACGGCCTTGGGCGCGGGCGCGACATAAATTGCGGTATTGGCAGGCGGCGGCGCGATCAGCACGGGCGCAGGAGCCGGAGCCGGAACCGGCGCGACCGCGACCGTCGCGCCCACGGCTACCGTGCCGCCGCCGGTGACGACCGTCGTACCACCCGTCACGCTGCCGGCGACAACCGTCGTGCCGTGCACCACGGTGCTGCCGCCCGAGGTTGTCACGACGCCAGACGCCACACGGGTGGCGCTGCCCGAATGCGTGTACGTCCCGCCATCCGTCCCCGTGACCGTGCCGGAGCGCGAGCAGGTCGAACCGGCGCAGTTCGTCGAGGCGTTGTGGCTCACGCTGTTGCCGTTCGCCGCCGTGACCGTGCCCGTCGAGCTGTACTGGCCCGGTGCGGTGCGCGTCACGCTGCCGGAGGAAGTGGCGCTGCGGCCGTCTTCGCCCGTCATCGTGCCGGTGTGCGAGCAGGTGCCGCCTGCGCAGTTCGTGTCGCCCGAATGCTGCACCGAGCGCCCGTTCGGGCCGACCGCCGTGCCGCTGTTCGAGAACTGTCCCGGCGCGTTGCGGGTGACCGTGCCCGTGTTGGTGGCGACGCCGCCCCACGGCCCCATCACGCCGCCGGCATGTGTGCAACTGCCGCCGCCGCAGGAACCTGCATGCGCGCCGCTATAAGTGCCGTGCGGCGTATAGGCGGTGCCGTGGCCAGACCAGCCTGCGAAAGCAGGTGCGCTGGCGAGTGCGATGAGCGTGGCGGCGGCGAGATGGAGCGTTTTCATCAGAGATCCTTGCGATTCGGGCGTTCGAGCGCAGCGGGGCGCTTCGGTGCAGTTCGGTTCGGGACACCGGTGCGGCGTGTCAGCGGAACGAACTATAGGGCGGTCCCCGCCGCGAGTCGCGTGCAAAACCATGTCGCGGTGTTACATGCGGCCGGGTGTTTCTGGCGTTTGCCCGTCTACAAAAGGCTCGGCGCGCATATGGCTCATGCGCCGGCCGCGCGCATGACATATGTCGACATACTTTGCGCGTGGTGTTTCGCGCCGCGCGCCTCTACAGTTCGCCTCATCCGACGCGACGCCAGCCTCATTTCCTCGACACGAACGACGCGTCTGTCCACAGCGCTGTTATCAGGATCTCTCACGCTCATCATCATGCTGACCACTGGAAAACTCGCGTACTACGTCACGCTCTTTATCGTTGCCGCCTCGCTGATCGAAGCGGCCTGGCTCACCTTCAAACAGCACCGCGCAGGCGAGAGCAAATTCGACTGGTATGAAGTCTGGCTCTCGCTCGCCGATCTCGCCGGGCGAAAAATGTTAGCTTTCCTGCCGATTTCGCTGGCTGCGCCGATTTTTCATTTCGCCTGGGAGCATCGCCTTTTTACGCTCTCGATAGACAACTTCACGCTGGCGTTCTTCGTCTTCATCGGCCAGGAGTTCTGCTACTACTGGTATCACCGCGCCTCGCATCGCATGCGTTTTTTCTGGGCGACGCACGCGGTGCATCATTCGCCCAATCAACTGACGCTTTCTTCCGCGTACCGGCTTGGCTGGACCGGCAAGATCGCCGGCCCCGCATTCTTCTTCGCGCCGCTGGTCTGGCTGGGCGTACGTCCGGAAATCGTGCTGGCCGTGCTGTCGTTCAACCTGCTGTATCAGTTCTGGCTGCATAACACGTGGATTCCGAAGCTCGGCTGGTTTGAGTACGTGTTCAATACGCCGTCCGCGCATCGCGTGCATCATGCGTCGAATCTCGACTACCTCGACGCGAACTACGGCGGCGTGCTGATCGTGTTCGACCGGCTGTTCGGCACCTACGTGACGGAACGCGCCGACGAGCCTTGCCGCTACGGCCTCGTTACGCCGACACGCTCGCGCAATCCGCTGGTGGTGGAATTCGAGCATTGGTTGAGCCTCGCGCGCGATATCGCTGCCGCGCCCACGGTAGGGGCCGCCGTGCGTCACGTGATCCTGCCGCCTGGCTGGACTGCTCACGGCCAGGGCGAGACCACCGAGGATCTGCGCAGGCGCAGCCTCGCGGCGGTGCGCGCGGAGGTTCGGGAACGTCGGGTTCATTGAGGATGCAGTTGCCGTGACACGCAAGCTCCGCTAACGTGGCGGCCTGCGGCGGCCACGAGCCGCCGCTTTTTTTCGAATTGGTTTTGAATTTTCCGTCCGGATCCGGACGACTCTTTCGCACAAAGCAGGCAGAAACGATGGATAACTCAGTGAACGGCAAGACGGTGGCAATCACCGGCGGCTTTGGCAGTCTTGGTTTGGAGACGGCGCAGTTTCTGGTGTCGCGCGGCGCGCGCGTGGCGCTGATTGGCCGCGGCGCAGCCCCTGCAAGCGACGCGTTGCCCGCCGCGCTCAGAGATGCGGTGTTGCTCGGTGGCGTCGATCTGGTGGATGCCGATGCGGCGCGCGCGGGGCTGCAAAAGTCTGCAGAAGCACTGGGCGGTCTCGACGCGCTCATCAATATCGCGGGCGCGTTCCGCTGGGAAACCATCGCGGACGGCGACGCGCGCACTTGGGATCTGATGTTCGATCTGAATGTGAAGACGGCGCTGAACGCTTCGAAAGCGGCGCTCCCCGCGCTGCTCGCGCGTGGCGCGGGACGCATCGTCAACATCGGCGCGGGTGCGGGACAGAAGGCGGGGCTGGGGATGGGCGCTTATTCGGCGTCGAAGGCCGGCGTGGCGCGCCTGACCGAAGCACTGGCCGAAGAGCTCAAGGACAAAGGTGTGACAGTCAACGCGGTTCTGCCGAGCATTATCGATACGCCGCAAAATCGCGCCGATATGCCCGATGCCGACTTCTCCCGCTGGGTTCAGGCCGACGAAATTGCTGCGGTGATCGCGTTCCTGATTTCGTCTGACGCAAGCGCCGTAACGGGCGCGGCAATCGCGGTAAACGGGCGCGTTTAATCCGGGCGCGTTTAACCGCTGCGCAGCGGCGGCAAAACGGCTTTAATGCCCGTGACCGCCGCTGCCGTGAGCGCCGGCGCTTTGCCACGTGCCGCCGCCGCCATGCCAGCCGCCGTGGCTGCCGTGCCATCCACCGCCATGCCAGCCATAGCGGTAGCAGCATCTGCCGCCGCCCCAATACGCGAAGCCGAAACTCGGCCCGTAATAGTAGTCAGGGTAATAACCGTAGCCGTACGGATAGCCGTAGGCATACGGATAAGCGTAACTGGCGTCGTAATAGCCCGGATAGCCGGGGTAGGGAGCCACGGCACAGCCCGCAAGCACGGCGGCCGCTCCCATTGCGCAGACGAAACGGAACACGATAGCCTCCCCTCGATACTCCTTTGGCAGCGCGGGGCGGGGACGGGTTCAAAAGGAATTGTGTCCGCGAATTACTGTCTTGTTCGCCCGGATTGTCAGGAAACCGAAAGAGTTCGCGGGGTGCCGAAAATCAGCCGATCCAGCAACAGCACGGCAACGATGGTCGCGCCCATCAGCGGGAAAATCACCGCGAGCATCGCCAGCCCGGCTTTCCATGCCCGCATCGGCGGGGCGGCGCGCTCGCGCGACGGAGCGCCCACGGTGCGCCCTGGACGGCGCAGCCACCACATCACCACGCCGGTGACGGCAAGGGCAGCGAGGCCCAAGGAAATCGCCGTGCAGATAACCTGATTCGCCAGCCCGAAATAGCGGCCCATGTGCAGCGATGTGCCATACGAAATGACCTGCGAGACCGCCCCGTAATCCGCATAGCGGATGTCCTTGAGGATCCTGCCGCTGTATTGGTCGATGTAGACGGTGCGTTCGCGCTGCGGATCGGACGGGAAATACGACACCGTATAAACGCCCGTAGCCGTCGACGGCAAGGCGATGTCATAGCCACTTGCGACGCCAAGCGCGCCCATGCGCTGGACCACCTGATCGAGCGTGAAGCGCACGCTTTCATGCGTGGCCGCAGCGGGCGATTGCGGCACGCGCACTGCGCCCACTGCCCACGGCACGTTGGGCAAAGGGAGGTCGTCCATCACCATGCCGGGCATGGACGACATATCGTGGCCTGCATGTTCAGAATGATCCATCGGCGCAGCGGGCGGCGCGGATTTCAGTGGCAGACCGCCGCCCCACGCGCCGCGCGGCGCACCGGCGTTTACGCGCGTCGCCAGCGCCTTGAACTGCTTGCCCCATGATCCCGTCCACGGCAGGCCGCTGACGACGAACGCGAGCGCACCCACCGCAAGCCAGATGCCGATCACGCTATGCAGACTCTTCCAGAACGGCCGGCCCGTCGCGCCCAGATGCGGCCAGAGCGCCGCACGCAATGTCGCCCTCTTGCGATCCGCAGCCGAAGCACGCCGTGGCCACCAGAGCGCCACGCCCGTGCCGATCATCACCAGCGTCCAGCAGGCGGCCAGTTCCATCAGCAGCTCGCCCGGCTTGCCGAGCAGCAACTTACGATGGAGCATGCGATCGACCTGCATGAAGCGGCTATCGACATCGAGCGTGCCTAGCACATCGCCACTATAGGGATTCAGATAGACGCTTTCCTTGCTGCCGTTCGCAAGTGCGAAAACGAATTCGGCGCTGCGTGCGGGATTTGTGTCGATATGCGCGCGAATCGGCTTTGCATCGGCGGGCTGCGAAGCCCGCGCACGTGCGAGCAGATCATCGGCAGGCAATCGGGGCGATTCTTGCGGCGTCACCACGAGACGATGCGGATAAAGCAGCGGCTCGATCTGCGGCTGGAAACAGTAGATCGTGCCGGTGATCGCCAGCACGATCAGAAACGGCATGACAAAAAGACCGGCGTAAAAATGCCAGCGCCATAGCGTGCGATAGCCGGGATGGACAGCGCTGGCAGCGCGTGCGGTGCGCGTGCCGGAAGCGGGCAGCGTAGCGGACATCGGAGGCTCCTGTTATTTCGGTTGATTCAATACGGCGAATACAAGCGATCGCTCAAATGCCGATCTTCGCTTCGACATAAAACGTGCGGCCGGGATAGGGGTGATAGACGAAGTAGCGCGCGTCGAACAGATTGTCGATACCCACGCCAATCTCGCTCTTTTTAGTGGGCCGATACGTGTACTTCAGATCGGCGACCGTATAGGTGCTGGTACCGCCGAATACGTTCGGATTCGTGTCGGTATTGGTGAGCGTGTTGTACTGCCGCCCCGAATAGCGGGCGGCGAGCGTCAGCGCGCTATGCGCGTCGAAGCGGTACGTCGCCACGGCATTCACGCGCCACAGCGGAATGCGATAGAAGTATTTGCCGACGCTTGCCGGGTTCTGCGCGTTCTCCAGGATCTTCGACTGCGTATAGGCCACGCTCGCCGAAAGATCGAGGCCATGCAGTACGACGTCCTCGCCCTGATAGCTCGTTTCCACGCCGCGCGAGCGCACCTTGCCGATATTCTGGAAGTTGGTGACGTTCGGAATCACCGTGGTATCGGTCTGGCTGAAGATGGTGTTCTTCACGTCGTCCTGGAACAGCGTGAAGCGGAACAAGCCGTTCCAGTGCGCCCATTCCGCCGTGAGCTCTTTCGATAGATCGTTTTCGGCCTTCAGATTGGGATTGTTGTTGACGATCGACGAGCCGTTTATCTGCCCCTGGAACAATTCGCCAACCGTGGGGAAGCGGTACGCGCGCGCAACAGAGGCACGTAGCGTGAGATCGTCGGTAACGTCGAAGGAGAGCGAAGCCTTCGGCGAGAAGTGGCGGTCGCCAACGCCCGCATAGGGCACTGTCGACGCGCCCAGAGACTGATAACCGTCGTAGGCGTGCCAGTCTTCGTAGCGCACGCCATAGACGAGCTTCCAGCGCGGCAGGAAACGCCACGCATCCTGCGCGTAGAAGGCCTGCGTTTCGGTCTTGCCTGCAAAGGCGTTGGCGAAGCTGCCCGCCGGGCCGTCGCGCCACGCAAGCGTTTGGTAGGTGCGGTTATCGACGGTGTAGTTGTCGTAGTGATAGCCGAAGGTTAACCAGTGCGCGCCCAGTCCCGCGTCGGGCCGTGGAGGCGTCCACGTGGTCTTGAGATCGAGCGTCTTCCAGCCGGTGCCGTCGCCGAGCGTCATGGTGCCTGCGCCATTGCCCGGGCCGCCCGAACTCGCCGTGCGCGCCACGCTGTTGCTAACGTCGTAGTACGAAGCAATTGCTTCGCCGTTCCAGCCGGTGGCCTGATGCGTACGCAGATTCACGCCGTAGAGCCAGTTCTCGCTCCAGCCGCGGCTTGGGGCCATGGCGGCAGCGGGAATGGTGTACTCGTAGCCGCCGATATTGACCTTGCCGCTGTAGACCGGGTTGCCGTGATCGTCGTAGAGAAAGGTCGAGGTCTGGCTGTTGTAGGTCTGATGCCAGTAGCCGAGCGTGAAGCCGCCCTGTACCGTAGGCGTGAAATCGTACTGCGTGCGCAACTTGAACTGGTCCTGCACCGTGTGCTCGATGCCCTCGCCGTTTACGCCCAGCACCACCGTACGCGCATTGGTCTGGTTGTTATAGAAATACGCACCGTGTACGGGCGTGTCGCCTGCCTTAGCGAGCGTGCTCGACTGCGCAAGCGTGGCGAATTGCAGCGGTTGGCTGGTGTTTTCCAGGTGATTGACGCCCAGCAACCACGAGAACTTGCCGATGCGGTCGCCAATCGACGCGCTCATTTCGCTGCCGTTGAAATTCTGGTTCACGCCGTAGAGGCTGAAATGCTGCGTGAACGCCTTGACATCGGCGTTGGCTTCGAATTTCGACGGCATGCGCGTGGTGATCAGCACAGTCGCGCCAAGCGAGTTGCCCGGATAGAGCGCCGAATACGGTCCATAGATCACATCGACCTGCTGGATCTGATCGGGGAACACCATCGACCAGCGCGGCGGAAACGCATAGCCGTTGCCCAGCAGATTCGACAGCAGCAAACCATCCGAATAGACAAGACCACGCGCACTCTGCGTATTGCTCGTGCCGCGCACCGCGATGATCGAATTCAGATCGCCGACAAAGCGCTTGCGCACCGCGAGATTTGGCAGGTACTTGAGCACGTCTTCGGTATTGACGACGTTCCAGTTGTTGAATTGCGCGGGCGTTACCGTTTCGACCGTGGCCGGCAGATTCGGATCGACGGCGGGTGTGGTGGCACTTTTCGTATCGGCGTTCGAGGCGCTCACGGTGACCGTGGGCAGCGTCGTGGTGGCCGTGCTGGCCGCATCTGCATCGGCGGCATGGGCCGATGCGGCGGCGAAAGTGGCGAAAGTCGCAAATGCGGCGACTGCAATTGGCGCCAGCAGGGACAGCGGTGCCAGACGGTGACGGATGTGCGGATACAACCGCGAGGACGAGCGCGGGCGCGCGCCGCGCGAGGCGGGCGTGAACATGTAAAGGTTTCCCCAGAGCGATAGACGTGCGGCCGCACGCATCTGCGCAGCAGGCATGTGCGAGTGCAAGGCGCGTCGTGATCCTGATGGCGCCGACGGGCTGATGAACCGTTGGACTCAGCCTTCGATCGGGCGGCCGTGCGCGCGAGCCATCAAAGGCACAGGCGAGCGCAGGCGATCATGCGAAACAGACGCAAACGGGCGGCCGGTGAGAGCTGCTATCAGGCCAGTACGGGTGGGGCGCGTGGACGGCCCGAAGGGAAGGCCCCGAAGGGCGTATGACGCGTGGAAAGCGGCGCGATGCGATCGACGGCAGCCACGAGCGCGCGTTGCGGTTCGGGTACCGCGATGCTGGGCATCGCGACGTGATGTTCGAGGAGATGGCAGTAGCCGCAGGCGCCGAACGCATCGTCGTGCGAAAGATGCGGGGCCGAAGATGCGGGCTGGAGCGCCGAGCAAAGTTCGGCGGTGGGCTCGTGCGCGTCATGCGCGGCAATCAGCTGACTCGCGAGCGGCGCAAGCACGATGAGCCACATCGCGACGAGGCCAAGCCATGCGGTCAGCAGAATGTGCTTGCGTAGTTTCATATTGGTGTGAGCGATTGCGCGGCGCAGTCTACCATGATGCGTCGCATTTGCGCACCCGTCCTCGCAGGCTGAAACTGGTCATAAGCAGTCCGGTATTGCTCGCGACGCGCAACGCCCGAACGCAATAAAGCGGCCTCAAACAAGGGCTTTCGAACTATTCCGATGGGCCGCTGGGACGGCGTGCGCGATCATGCTCGGCGTGTGCAACCCAACAATCGTGAGGGCCGCGTTCGCCGCGGCACGCCATCATGTCCGTTTCCCCTCTACGCCCTTCGCCCAGCCTGCGCTGGCTGGCCCGCACTACCGAACCCTGCGGGCAACGCATCAAGCACAGGACCTGTGACGGCACGCCGCAGGGGCATGTGCCGCTCGCGCGCGGCAGCGGCATCGATACGACGCGTTGCGGTCTGGAATTGCCGGTGGAGTTCGCACTGAAGCTCGCTGCGCGCACGCATGCCACGCCGCGCAATCCCGTGCTCTGCCCATTGAGCGACAGCGCGTTGCGGCAGTGGTGCGTGCACCTGCAAAGCGGGGCGTGCCCCAATCGCGCTCGCGAGGGCGAAACACCGTAAGCGGTTCAGGCGGAAAGCTGGCTCGCGGCCTGTTCGCGCAGCGCTTCCAGCTCGTGCGCGAGGGCGTGTGATAACGCTTCGACATCCTCGTTCCACTCGTCGCTTTCGCGTAGTGTCGCGCGTAGTTCGAGGCTCGTTTCATAGAGCATCGAAGCGCCGAGCACGGCGAGCCCGCCCGATACGCGATGCGCCCAGGCGCGCAGCTGTTCGAGGTCGCGCGTGGACTGGATGCGCGCGTAGTCGGCGATGTCGTGATCGGCCTGCTCGATGAAGATCGGTGCGATTGGGGGCGCCAATGCCGGAAAACGCGGTGCGTCGGTTTCATCGTCGGCGTCGGCGTGGTCCGGGGTTTCTGGCGGCATGGAGGCCTGCGTTTGCGCCGCCACGTCCGCCAGCACGCGCGCGAGCGCGGCGAGCGGCACCGGCTTGCTCAGATAATCGGTAAATCCCGACTGGCGTCCCTCGGCAATCTGCTCCGGCAAGGCGTTGCCGCTGATCGCGTAGACCGGCAGGGTGGCATGTTTTGCGCGCGCGGCGTGCAGCAATTGCTGGCCATTCATGCGCGGCATGTTGAGATCGGTGAGCACCGCGTCGATATGCGCTTCATCCAGCCGCGCAAGTGCTTCTTCGCCATCCCTGGCTTCGATCACGTTCGCGCCAAGCGTACGCAGCTGGTCGCGCAGCAGGCTGCGATTGAGCAGGTTGTCCTCGGCGATCAGCACATTGAGGCGCTGGAAATCGCTGGCTTGCGGCGGCTCGCGCGCGGCCGCTGGAGCGGGCGGCGTTGGCTCGGCGTCATCGCGCCCGGGCTGGGCGCGTAACATCTGCGTGGCGGTGCGGATGCCCGCGAGACTATAGAGGCTCACTTCCACGCTGCCGTCCGCGCGTGCGAGCGGCACGAGCGGACCATCCTGGCGCAGCCATACCACGTTCGCCGTGCCGTTCCACAGCCGGCTCACCTCGTCGGCGGAGAATTCGCCCGTGACCAGCAGGTAGTCGAGCGCGTTATGGTCGGGCGACAGCTGGGCTGAAGCGAGGTCCGTCGGCGGGCCCGCTTTGGGATCGAACAGATTCGTGAGCCATTCACGATTCTCCGGCGCGCGACACAAAATCGCCGCGCGCGCATCGGGCAGCGCCCATTCTTCGCCAGCGGTTCTGTCCGTATCGGTCTGCAACGGCAAGGTGACGATCACACGCGTGCCGACCCCCTGCGTGCTTTCCACCTCGCAGCGTCCATGCATCAGCTTGGCCAGACGCCCGCAGATCGACAAGCCCAGGCCCGTGCCGCGCGCTTCGGTCAGCCGATGAGCGTCGCCTTGCGTGAAGGGCTGGAAAAGCCGCGCCTTCAGCGACTCCGGCATGCCCACGCCCGAATCCGCCACGCTGATTTCGAGCGCATCGCCATGCCAGTTCGCACGCAGCACGATCTTGCCCGAGTGCGTGAACTTGAACGCGTTGCTGAGAAGGTTGTTCACGATCTGCGCGACGCGCACCGGATCGAAATGCAGCCGCGCGGGAATGGCGCGATCGATGACCAGATAGAAGGGCAATTGCTGCCGCACGGCCAGCGGCGCATGCGCGAGGGCGATGCGCACCAGCAGCGCGGCGATCGATTCGGATTCCTCTGAAAGCGTCATCGCTCCGACGTCGATCTTCGAAAAGTCGAGCACGTCGCTGACGATCTGCAGCAGTTCGGAAGACGAAATCTGCATCGCCTTCACGCGCGCCTCCTGTTCCGGTGCGAGTGCGCCGCGCGCCAGCAGCTCGATATTGCCGGTGAGCGAGGCGAGCGGCGTGCGGATTTCGTGACTCATTGCGGCGAAGAAGCTGACCTTGCTGCGCGCCGCCTCGTCGCTGGTGCGCTTGGCTTCGCGCAGCAGGCGTTCGGCTTCGTAGTGCTTCGACATATCCGCGAAGGCGCAGAACATCACGTCTTCGCGGCGCATGTTGGCGGGCGCGAACGTGATGTCCAGATGCACGCTCTGGCCGTCCTCACGCGTGAGCGAGAAGGGCAGGTCGTAGATCGGCATCTCGCCGTCGGCGGGCGGCGCATAGGGCATGCGCTTTTCGAATTCGACGCATAGTGCGCTGGGCAGACGGGTGGCTGCCGCGTCCAGACCCAGCAGATTGCGCACGATCTGATTCGCCACGACGATCTCGAAGTTTCGCTGGCGCACGATGCATAGTCCCACCGGCGTGGCGTGCACGAGCAGATGGTTGAGCAGTTCGCCTTCGAGCGCGCGGGTGGCTTCCGCGTAGGTGCGTTCGAGTACGTGGCGATTCCAGTAGCGCGCGAGGGCGGCGAGCAGCAAGAGGAGCGCAAGCGTCATTAGCGCGATGATGGCGAGCGGCACGCCGATCAACGCCACCAGGCTGGCCCACGAAACCGCCAGTGTGTAATGGCCGAAGTCGTATTCGAGCGCTTGCGCGCGCATCACCCAGCCAAAACGGGGCACCAGGTGGAAGCGATCGCGGGGCAGACCGGCCGCCTCCCGATCAACGTATTGCGCAGCGGCTGCGGGCAGCGGCCCTGAGAGCATCGCGCCGTCGCGGTCGAACAGGCTGGGCGTCACTGCGCGATCGCCTGGGGTCGAGACGCGCGCAAGCGTGTCCAGATCGACGGCCGTCAACGCAAGTGCGAAAGGTTTGCCATCCTTAAGAACGGTGCCCGCGCCGAGTACGAGCGAGGGCGCAAAGTTCAGGCTGGCCGGCGGACGAAACCAGGTCACCCTGCGCCAGCGGTTTTCGCCTGGCGGGTCGGCGCCACGCGTGCTCATGCGCAGCAGCACCGCATCGACCAGCATACGCGCCTGTTCCGCGCCGCCATGCAACGAGGTGTCGCGCCCGCCAGGCGCGAGCTGGAACTGCCAGGCGGCGCTGCCGTCGAGCAACACGAACAGCATCGGTTCGTCCGGGCTGATCGTCGTCGCGAACAGCGCAGCGTGTTCGCACACGGAGCGCAGTTCGGGCGATGCCGTGAGTCCTTCGAAGGCAGGCTTGCAGCGCTGCGGCGTGTTGCCTGCGCCCGACGCCGGCAACGCGAGCAGCTCGCGCTCGCTCAATGAAAGCATCAGGCGCAGCCCCGCCAGCAGATTGAAGCGCCGCAGCAACAGCGCGTTGGTCTGCGCCGTCACTGCACGCATCTGCACGGCCTGGCTCGCAAGCGACGACGCACCGATGCTGAAAACAGCCGTTGCTGCCGCGCACAATCCCGCAAATGCCAGCAGCGCGATCAGCATGCCGAACACGCGCCGCTCGCGCTTCAGATTGCTCTCCAGCGTCCTGAGCGCACTGAGCGGCGAAGCGAGCGAGGCGATGCGCCGTTCCATTATGCGAATCCGTGCTCGCTCGCGTAGCGGATCAAATCGGCGTTACTCAGGATCAGACAGAAACTCTCAAACCCTTATCCAGCTTGGCTTTCATCGATTTTCTTGAAAGCCTGATCAAGAATTGTGCCCAAAACGTGCCGCAACCTAACCGACTGCCGCGAGTTTCGGTGGCTCGTGCATCAAAACCGCGTTAGCATGCTGCGCAAGATGGTCGGGAGCAAGGTGAGCGTATTTTAGAACCATATCGAACGTCGCCCACCCACCCAGCTCCTTGAGCACCTGTAACGGCGTGCCGCCCTGCACATGCCAGCTTGCCCAGGTATGGCGGACATCATGGAACCGGAAATTCTTGATGCCCGCCTGCTTGCATGCCACTTTCCACCAGTACGCATCCCATCTGTCCAGCGGCTCACCAGCACTCACGAAAACGAACCTATCGCTCTTGCCGATCTGTCGGCGCAGGATCGTGAGAGCCTCCTCGTTCAGCGGCACACCGATGGGCTTGCGCGCCTTGGCCTGATCCGGATGAATCCACGCGCGCTTCGCTGGAAGATCCACCTGCGACCATTCCAGCTTCAGAATGTTGGCCTGGCGCAGCCCTGTCGCAAACCCGAATGCCGTGCAGTCCCGCATGCAGTCGTCGGCCAGTGCACGCAGCAACCGCTTGGCTTCCTCGCGCGTGATCCAGCGAATACGCACGCTCGGCTCCTCCAGTTCGGGCAGGCTAGGCGCATCCTCAATCCACTCCCATTCCTTCTTTGCGTCGTACATCAGCGCGCGGATCGTCGACAGATAGCGGTTGCGCGTGCCAGCCTTCAGCGGTGCCTTTCGACCTTTACGCACCGCATCAACTGGGATCGACTCCATGATCTCGGCCCGGGTAATCGAAGCCAAATCGCGACCGCCAAAGATGCCACGGAAGTAGAAAATCTTGGCTTCCATGTCGTCATATGTCGGCTTGCCTGCACGCTCTCTGAGAAACCGCACTGCGGCCTCGTCAAATGTATGCTTAGGCTTTTCCCCGAGCCTCGCCACGCGCCAAGCTTCATGCTTTAGCTTGGCTTCGAGCTCAAGCGCTTCCTTTCTGTTCGTCGTGCCTGAAGTCTGTCTAACTCGGCAGCCGCCTGGCGTGCGGAAATCGATATGCCAGACGTCGGAGCCTTTGCGCTTACGGATTGACATTGTTCACTCCTTGGTTCCGCTCGCGCCGGTCGGTCGGGATTGTACTCCGGCGCACCTTTCAATTTGTCTGGCCAGACACGCCACTGGCCGCCCACTTTGAAGAACCCCATTTCCACCTTGTGGGTGTAGACGGTGGTGTAGCAGACACCGAGGAGGGCGGCTGCCTCTTTGAGGGATAGGGCTTTTTCAGCCATGCGCTTCTGCCTGCGCTGCCGCTTCGCGCGCGGTGGCTTCGGCTGCCAGTCGTGCGCGCTCGTGCCGTGCAGCTTCTTCGAGGCGTGCCTGCTCGACGAGGCGTAGCCGCTCCTGCTCGCGGTCGTAGCCCTGGATCGCTTTCTTGAGTAGCGCTTCGGCTTGCTCGAGGTAATCGGTGGGTGCGCGGAACAGATCCATCACCGCCTTTTTCGCGGCATCGATCGGCTGCGTGATGCTCTTGCGCTTTGTGTCGAGATCCTTCTGCAGGCCCTTGATCTTCGTGAGGTCCTTCACGGCGAGGTCGCGCACCTCGGCGCAATCGACTGTGAACACCTTCGCGCTCGCGAGCGCGCGTTCAGCGCCCTTGAACAGTGCGTCTTCAGGCCTGGGCACTTGCAGATTCACCAGAGGTTGATTGTCCATTTTTGACCTTCCAGTTGCGGAGAGTGAGAAGCGACAGAAACACCGGCCAGTCGCCTTTGTCGGTAAAAGGCACCAGCCGGTAGGTGCCATCTGCGCGCAGCCCGAGGGCGTATCGGTCCTCGATCTGCGTGCCATTCTTTGCGAAGAGCTCGGCATACGCGGCCAGCTGCAGGCCGATCACGGGTCCGAGCGAGAGCATCTTCTTGATGTCGATCACTGCCCGCCGACCGTTGATGAAGCCCGAGCGATCGGGCGTGCCGGCAAAGCGCAGCACCGGGTGATAGAGCCGCTTTTCGATCGTCTCGGGCACGAAGCCAGACTCCGCGCGGAACTTGATCCATGCCGTGAGGTACGGCAGGAGCTCGTCGGCAAGGTTGTCCATGTCTAGGTCGTCGAGGTCGTAGAGCTCGGTCATGCGGTGCACAGCAGTTCCGAGCTTCTGCGCGCGCTCGAGCGTCTCGCGCGGCACCATGGAGTAGTCGACAAGCGGCGCGAGAATCTGCGTCACACTCGGCACCCGCTTGCCCGCGACGGTGTAGGCGTGCTCGACCGGATCGAAAAGCAGCTCGCTCATCACGCCGCCATCGGGTCTTCGACAAATTCAACGACCGCGTTGTAATTCGCAGTCGTCACGCCATCTAGATCGAAGCCGAACTTCTTGCGGATGTCCGCTTCGTTGATGCCGTTTTGCTCCATCTTCGTCTGCAGGATGCGCATGACGCTGTCGCTGACGGGCGTCGCGGGCGCGTCTTCGAACTTCTCCTGATCGGCACGCTGGGCGCGCGTGCGCGGCGCGGCCTGGCGCTCCTGCTGTTGCGCGGGCTTTTCGCTTCGTTGCACGGGTTCGGCATGGCGTTGCTCGGGCTGCTCGATCACACCGTCGGCGTCGGCCTGCTCGATCGCGGGCGTGGTGCGCGGCGCAGCTTGTTTCGCGCTCCGCGATTGCGGCTGCGGTACTTCTTCGGCGCGGCCCATGTCGCGCTCGACGATGCGCTGCGCTTCGTCTTCATCGAATACGCCCGCAAAGCCGAATGCGAGACGCGCGCCCTGGACAAACGTCTTATGACGCAGCATGCGATTCGGATGCGACTGCCACGGCTGCATGCTCCGACGCACGACCTCGTCGAAGTACTCGCGCACGACCACCGGGCGCTCGCGGTCCTTCCGATAGATGCGGACTTCCATCCATTCGGGGACCTGCTTGCCACTGAATTCGACCTTGTCGTCGGCATAGGCGAACTCGAAACCATTGCATTGCGGATGCTCGTTGACGATGCGCGCCCAGCCGTCGACACCGATCACCGGTACGATGCCGCCCTTGTCGGGGAATGCGTAGATCTCTTTCGTGAACGGGTTCAGGCCGTACTGGTCAGCGACGATCAGGAGTGCCGCCATTTGCTCGTTGGACACCTCCCTGTCGCCCTGCTGCTTGAAACAGGTGGACTTGAGCGTATCCATGAGCTTGCTAGGCTCAATGGAGTACTTGTCGGCGAACTTCGAGACGAGGCTCTGGCGCCCCGTGGTAACTGCTGTGGACATGGTCATCCTTTGTGGTGGTTAAAGGCGGGTGCTGCCGACGGCCGCGCCAACCTGGTTGAGATAAGCCGCGAGCGCCGTGCACGCGACTGCGATGAGGATTGCGACGAGGAATCCGAGGACCGGGCTGCGCTTGTGCAGGCGGTCGAGCATGTCGCCGAGAAAGTCGAAGGGCGTGCGCATTTCAGTCGTCGCATCCAGCGTATTTGCCCGCGCCGTCGTCATCGTTTCCAAAGTCGACTTCGCAAAGAGATTCGCCGCGCTGCACGCTGTGTTCGTCACCTTGTATGCCGCGCCATCTATCATCATCACAAGAGAGCATCAATGCTGGATCCCCTGGATTCCCGCCTCCGAAAACTCCGTCGTCGGTATATTTCCAATCAAAGTAAGGCGAAGGGCCCACCCACAAAAGCATTCGGGTTACTCGCTTACCTGCGCCTTCAAGGCGATTGCATTCATAGAGACCTTGACGCTCAGGCGCAACGCTTGCCGGAAACCATGGAGTGAGTTTTTGACGAGCCATGATTAACTCCCAAACACAATCGAATACCCGTACATCACGCCGACCACCACCGTCAGCACGATAGCCGCGCGCTTGTAGAGGCGCTCGACGCGGCGAATGTCCGCGAGCTTGAGCAGCTCGTTATCGCCGCGTGCGCGCGAAAGGCCAGCGGAGCTGATGCGCACGCTCACATGTTCGTCGTCGTGGATGATCACGATTGCGCTCCGGTGGAAGCGATTTTCTTGTGCCAATTGGCATCGAAATCTGCCATTGCCGCCTCGGGCGAATCACCGAATCCGCAGACGCCTTCCATGATGTTTTCGCCGTACAGGGCGCACCATTGATTCCCATCGCGCCCAACGCTCGGTCGATAGACTGCAGACGGACGCGAAAGCGAAAACGTCACTTCCTGCATGGCACAGCGAATAACGTTGTCTGCATTGCCAAAGGCTTCGCGCAGCGCAGATTCAGCGGCTTGGCCAATGTCGCTGCCGTGGATTCGACTGCGCACGGCGTCGTAAATTGCTTGATAGGAATCACTCATTTCCAACCCCGATTTAGTTAGCACCACACGACATCTTTGAAATCGACCGTGCGGCGATAGACCCATTTCTGCGACCAGCCTACGAACGTCATTTCCATGTAGCCGTTGGCCAGCAGGACGATTCGGTAGGAAAGGCGCATCACAACTCCGTCTTGGACAGCGCCAGATCCATCAGCGCGCGTTCGCCAGAGATCAGCGGGTTGCGCGAGGCGATCACGGAAAGGGCTTCGACCAGCGCATCGATCGCGTCAGCGGCCTGAGCCATCTTTCGCTCAGCGCCGATCGCGTTGCCGCTGGCGTTGCACGCACGCAGCTCGCGCGAGAGGTCGGTTTGCGGGCGGAGGTCTTGGGCGTCACACATGGCTGGCTCCTATCACTTCGTAGCGGAGGTCCGGAAAGAGCACCTTGAAATCACCACGCGGGCAGAGGACTTCCCAGCCGAGCTTTTCGTGTGGCACGCCATCGATTTCGAATTCGTCGACGACACCGAATTCGTAGACGTACTTGTCGTCTGCGACCATGTCGCCTTCGTTGGGCGCATCAAGGCACGCGCCTGCGGTCATGAATCTAGACATGGCTTTCCTCCAGCTCTTCAATGCATTCACGGCAGACCGGGTAGCCGTCCAAGTCCCGCGTGAAGAGCGTGCGGCGGCGGCATTCAGCGCACCACAAGCGCGGCGCGATTTCGACGTCGGGTGCGACATCAAATTCATCCCAGAGCACGACTCGCATTTGGTTTCCTCGCTGCGCCGTGGGTGGCGCGTTGAGAGGAATTATACGAAAGCGTATTGCTAAGTCAATACGTTTTCGTATTGCTCGGACCAAAAAAAATCCCGCCGAAGCGGGAGGGGTCAAGGCGCGAGGCGGCTATCTGACCTGCTTGACCTGTTGAGCATCAACCGTTTCCCCGTCCACATAGAGGACCGAGGATTCGAAGTCGCAAAAATTGTCCTTGAGAACCGTGACGCGGGAGCTTGGGTGAAAGAAGGCGAACGACTTGATCAGAATCTGCCCTGCGATCCCGCCGCTCAGCAGAATCGTATGGTTATCGAGGACTTGAAAGTTGGTTGCTTGCTTTGCGTTCAAAACGCAATCCGCATGTGCAGTTGCTGCGATCACAAGCAGCCATGCGACGACCATTTTCTTCATGGTTCCCCCGGCGTCTGGATTCTTTATTTAATGGATTTGTCATCCGAATAGCCACATCGACGGCTTTACGATGGCAGCGACGTAATGCAGCCTTTCAATCTGGTCCGAATTTATTGCGATCGGCGCGTGCGCGGTGTTGACCGACATCAGGTGGGTTCGACCTTGGGCTGCGTACAGATAGATTTTCACCATCACACGGCCATCCTTTGCCTTTACCAGCACCTCGTCACCGTGGTCGACCTTGCGATTCGGCTCAATCACGACAAATTCGCCGTCCTTGATGCGAGGCATCATTGAGTCGCCTTTGCAGCGTACTCCGTAGGCATCCTTGTCTTTGGAGGGGAAGTCTAGATAACCGTCCCCGTGGCCGACCGGATAGTCCAGCTCGGCCCAATGTCCGTCGTCTCCCAATTGTGCGGTCCCCACCACTGGAATGCGTCTGCCTGGGGGTAATGGAACAGGGTCGAATGGATCCTCTGGGTGGATGTTCGCCGAATTTTTTGCTCCTTTACCCATCACCAGCCAGACGGCGTTGTAACCGAATTTTTCCTGAATTTCTGCGGCATGCTCCAGCCGAATAGTAGCAACAGCGCCGTCCAGCCACTCACGAACCGTCTCCACAGGTACTTTCGCTGCCGCGGCCAGATCTTCGTCACTGGCGCCAGTCTCATTGAGGACAAGCGCTATGCGGCGCGCAACGTCAGCTCCAGTCGCCGGTTTCGGGGCGAGTGCGCGTTCTTTCAAGTCCGTGTACCGCAAATCCTGCAACGAGACGCCGAAGAAGTCCGCAAGCGGACGCACCGTCTCGTCGCGAGGGGTCAGGCTTTCGCCGTTCAGGATGCGGAAGATAGTAGCCTGCGGTGGCTTGTTGCCAACCTTTTCAGAAAGCGAATTTGGATTCAAACCGCGCTTTTCCATCAAAAATTGCAGGTTTTGAACCAAAAAAATAGATGTTTTCGACATGCGCTGAACATACGTAAAGGTATAAATCTGCGCAAGCACCTATACGATTCCGTTTGACAGTAATACGGAATCGTATAGAATCCGCTCTGATGACCATCGGGAGCGGTTTCCATGAAAAGTGCAAAGCAGCTTATCGACGAGCTGTGCGCGGACGGCTTTACGCAAGCTCGAATTGCCGAACTGGCGGAAGTGACTCAAGCGACTATCAGCCGTATGCAGGCTGGCGTTAGCGAGGGCCGCGCAGGCACTCTGCGCAAGCTGTTTGAGATCCACCAACAGCACTTTGGCGACAAAACTGCTGAGCAGGTGGCTGCGTGATGCGCCGCCCGTTGCCACTCACTCCGAAGCGCGGTCGTCTCGTTTCAGTGCGTCGAGGAACCAGTTTGCGTCTTTCATCTGCTGGGCACTGGCGTGCTCTGGGAGTGGCGCATCGTCTTGCTGGGAAAGCAGGTACTCCATCAGCTCGCGAAAGCGTTGTTCGACTGCAGGAGCTGATGGATGAACTTCTGCAAGCGCGCGAAGGGCAGCCTGCTGGACCTCGGTCTGTATCAGCAGACGCTGAACTTGCTGGGACAGCTCGATGAGCAGCTTCATTTCTTTCTCGTTCATGGGAATCCCCTTCGCCAAAGAGTTGCGTGGTGTGGAAGCCTGCAATTCTATGGTGGAGCGGGGTTCCCACCTCTACAGCGCTGGCAATCAGTCGCCAATGAGCGCCTGCAGCGCGATGTCGACCCCTTGGTCGTACACGGCGTGCGTATCCGGAAATTCCCGAACGGAATTCCCGCGCAGCCGTGTTGCCGCCTCGCGCAAGAGTGCCGCAGCTTCTTCCCGGTTCGGGTGTGTCCGCAACAACAAGCGCGTCGCTGCCATGTGCATGTCGATCCGCGCCTGGTGCTCGACGAGCATATCCCTGATGGCCGGCTCGACCTTGGGGCGTCTGAACTTGTGCCAATCGTTGCGCGTGAGAAAGACGACGAAGACAACGAGCGCCAGCAGCGCGATCCAGAAATTCATGTTTTCCCCCTCGGGAGGTCTGGTTTCGGTTTCCCGCAATTCTGACATGCATGGCGTTCCTCTCTTTTCCAGTTGGGTGCCGTCGATGAGCGCCACTTTATTTGTGCCCCGCAGCAACGGCACTCAAATCATTTTGGGAGGCATTGCCAGTCATGGCTAAGCCCAACATCGAACAAGCGCTGCGGGACCTGCTGACCGGTCCCGAACGAAAGCGCGCCGCTGAATTCATGGGGTGGGATGCGTCCGAGGTGAGCCGCTTTCTAAGCGGCCAGCGCGGCGTGATGATCACCGAGATCAACAAGGCAATCGAGGTCGCGGGCTTTGCGCTCGTGAGCCGTCCTTATCTCGACGCCATCGCAACACTGTGCAAGGTCGGAGCCGCGTGCGAGTGCGCACGCCAGGGCGCTGGCGAGTGCGGCGTGAGGTGACCACCCATGCTCGACCTCTGGATCGACCTGTATTTTCTGGGCGTCATCGTGGTGGCGTTTGGGTGGCCGTGGTGGCTGGTGAAGCCATGAGCCGTTGGACAACCACCGAGGTTGCACTGCTTGCGCACGTGGTTCCGGCCGCGCAGCGCCCCGAAGACCTGCGCCCGCTGTTCCCGCGCCATCCGCTCGGTGGCGTGCGCTGGAAGGCGTTGCGCTGCGGGTTGAAGTGGCCTACTCGTCGCCGCGCGAGGAAAGCATGACCGAACTCCCGAATCCTCTCACCCCGCCGGACTGCGATCTGCGCAATTTCCGCGAAATGCCGATTGATGTGCCGCGCTTGCTCGGATCCGATCTCGTGCACGACGAATCGCCTGAAGCGTGCTGGTCAGCAATGCTGCTCTGGTGTGTTTCCTGGCACGAGGTGCCCGCCGGCAGCATTCCCGACAACGATGAGTGGCTTGCGAAGCGCGCGGGCTATTGGCACAAGGGCAAGCTCGATCCCACGTGGCATGAGGTGCGCGATGGCGCATTGCATGGATGGATCAAGTGCAACGACGGTCGCCTCTATCACCCGGTGCTGGCCGAAAAGGTCAATGCGTCGTGGTTCTCGAAGCATCGCCATGCGCACGACAAACTCGGTGAGCGCATGCGGAAACGCAACAAGGCGAGGGTGGAAAAAGGCCAACTTCCGCTGGAAATGCCTGATCTCGAAGCATGGATAGAGATGGGTCGTCCGCTGGAACGCGAACTTTTTCCGGAGGAATTCCCGAATCTTTCCGCCGGAAAGACAACCGCTTCCGCCGGAAGCGTAGTCCAAAGCCAGCGGAAATCAAGTTACCTTCCGACGGAAACCGATGATTGTTCCGATGGAATTCCGCTGGAAAACGCTCTGAACAGAAATGAACAGAACGGAAATGAAATGAGCGGAGTGGAAAGGAACTTAAAAACCATAGGTTCTAACGACGGCAGCGCTACTGCTCCGCGTGCGCGCGAAATCGACGGAAAGCTGACCGCCGCCGGCGTTTCGATGAGCCTGATCGGCTGGGAGCGAGAACGGAACAAGGCTGCGCGGGGCATAACGGCTGCGAATCAGCAGGTGATCGACCTCGCGGCGCTGAGCGTTTCCGCCGACGAACTGCGCAAGGCCTACGAAGACGCTGTGGCTGACCGCCTGGCCACCGACGACCCCACGCCCGTGAACGCCGGCTTCGTCCGCACGTTTGTCGAGAAGCGAAGGCGTCCGGTGGTGAAGCGCGAGGACAACGCGTGGAAGCGCAGCGACAAGGGCATTGAATCGAAGGCATCGGAACTCGGCATCTATCCGCGCGCTGGCGAATCGCATGACGCGCTGCGCGAGCGCTGTGAGGCCGAAATCCGTCGACGTGCACAACCGCAGGGAGCAGCTGCATGAGCGAGACAATTTTCGGCGAAGTCATGTCCGACGAAAGGGCGAAGCTTCATCACGAAATTGCATTGCTGGCGATTTGCCTTCGGGCCTCAGAACTTCGCATAGCGGTGATGATCGCGACCGGCGATCAAGGATCTGGTCGTTCGACCCGTGCTGCGCTTGAAAAAAATATCGAGTCGAATCGAGAGGCGCTTGATGCGCTTATCGACGAATACCTCGAAAAAGGCCGGAAAGGTGAGCTATGAGCGAAGAACTCGGTCAGCCTTGGGGCATGTGCGCAGCGTTCGGATGCCCGTTGCTGGGTACCGTCGGCAGCGAAGGGCGCTGGTACTGCTTTTGCCACGTGAACAAGCCATCGAACTTCAACGATGCCATCACGCGCGAACTGCGCGACCGGCAAATGCCCATCGTCGAAGCCACGCTCTCCATCCGTCGGCATTTTTCGTCGTTCCATGACGTGCCAGAGGCGTATCGCGCGATTCAGCGCTTGCTGATCGACGCCGATCGGAAAGACCTGTTGCTCGGTGCTGGTGGCGCTGATTGCTCTCCGCACCGGCCCGGAAAGCCGATCGTGAAGATGTGGCTCACCCGCCGCTGCGCGCCGCACACTGGCGAGGCAAAACACCAGCGCCCACAGCGCCATCGTCCAGCCCAGCACGCTGGCCGCTGCAATCAGCCAGAAGGCGCTCTGCTGTTCGCGCCACAGCAGAAAAAGCGTGGCGAAAAAGGCCAGGTAGAACAGCGGCAGCAGATAGATGCCGATGCGGCTTGCCCATTCGCAGGTGCCCAGCAGCCACGACATCGGTGTGGAGAGCGTCGGATGGAGAGGGACGGCGGCGGACATGGCAAAGGCTCGGTCGGTAGTTAAGAAACATGGCCGCCTACGTCTAGCGGGCCACGATTCAACTTTATCGACCGGTACTGACAGAGAAAATCGGATGATTCTGAGAAATAAAGGAGAGGTAATGTAGGGATTCGTGTGGGGTAAGTCGTGTTCGCTGACAGGCGGGGTTTCCCCGAAGGGCAAGAACTCCATGAGCCGCGCATTGTCCTAACCGGCCAGGGAAGCGGGCGTGGCCGCCGCTGCCGCCGGTGCGAGGCGGCCTTGAATCGCGCATGACGTGCTCATGAGCGCATTTGTTACGTTTGTTGCGGCTTCGATTCACGGCCGGACGCTGCCGCCAGCCGCCACACGCGCTATCCTGTTGCGCCGCGCCATCAGCTTATTGCGTCATGACGCCCTCGCGTCTTTCGCAGGCCAAAGGCGCGGGGATCATCGAAGAACCGCTTCTACAGGAAATCTCCATGCGCCGACGTCAATTCCTTCTCAGTTCCAGCGCCGCGGTCGCCGCAGGCGGTCTCGCTCTCGCCGGCTGCACGACGACCCCGCTGGGATCGGGCAACAGCGCCGCCCAGAACGCGGCCAAGCGCAATTCGATCGACGCCAGCGTGGACGCCACGCTCACGCGGCTGTTCAACACGGTGACCGGCTCGCAGGAACTCATCTCGAAGGCGAGCGGCGTGCTGGTGTTCCCGAGCGTGATCTCGGCGGGCTTCTGGATCGGCGGCCAGTACGGCACCGGTGCGCTGCGCATCAATGGTCGCACCGACGGCTACTACAGCACGGTCGCGGGCTCGTTCGGCCTGCAGATCGGCGCGCAGTCCAAGGCCATTATCTTCGCGTTCATGAACCAGGGCGCGCTCGACGATTTCCTCAAGAGCCAGGGCTGGGCCGCGGGCGCGGATGCGACAGTCGCGGTCGTCACCGTGGGCGCGAACGGCAACGTCGATACGTCGACGGCCACCAGCCCTGTCGAGGCGTTCGTACTGACCAACGCCGGGCTGATGGCAGGCGTCTCGCTCGAAGGCGTGAAGGTCTCGCGTCTTGTGATCTGAACGGGCGCTTTCCGAATGAGCGAGACGCACAAGGCCGCGGCCGGCGCGCCCACCTTCAGCCGCCCGCACAAGATCCACTTTTCGGAATGCGATCCGGCCGGGATCGTGTTCTATCCGCAGTATTTCGTGCTGTTCAACGATCTGATCGAGTCGTGGATCGACACGCTGATGCCCGAGGGCTATCACGGCATCCTCGGCGCGCGGCGCGTGGGCATGCCCACGGTTCACCTCGACGTGGATTTCAAGGCAGTCAGCAAGATGGGCGATGCCGTCACGCTTGCGCTTTACGTGCAGCGCGTGGGGCAGGCGTCGCTGACGCTCGCGTGGGCCTGCACGGGCGCGGACGGCGTCCTGCGCATGAGCGCGACGCAGACCATCGTCACCACCTCGCTCGACACCCACAAGGCCATCGCCATCCCCGAGGACCTGCGCGAGGCGATCGTCGCCTCGGCAGCGCGCGCAGGCGCCTGAGGCGAAACTAGTCCGCCTGTCCCGGTGCGTTCTGCAGCGCGTTTTGCAGCGTGGCGAAGGTGCGCTCGTCGGTGCGGTCGAACTGCAGCGGCGTCACCGCAACGCGGCCCGAGTTGACCACGGCCGTTTCCGAGTCCGGGCCGTTTTCGCGCGGCCCGCGATGAAAGCGCAGCCAGTGATAGTCGATGCCGCGCGGGTCGATCTGCGGCACTACGTCGATGCCTTGCACGAGGCCCACGCCCTGGCGCGTAACGGTGAGCGGGCCGGCCGCGCTCGCGTCCACATCGGGGAAATTCACGTTCAGGCACACCGGCGCGTCGTGTGAAATGGCCGCCAGACGGCGGATCACATCGGGCGCGAGCGCGCGGGCGGTATCCCAGCGTACGTGTTCACGGTCGCGGAAGGTCTGGCTCAGCGCGATCGAGGGCAGGCCGAGCAGCAGGCCCGTCATGGCAGCGCCCACCGTGCCCGAGAACATCGTCTCCACCCCGAGGTTCGCGCCGCGATTGATGCCGGACAGCACCAGCGCAGGCGTCACGTCGCCCATCAGGTGGCGCACCGCCATCACCACGCAGTCGCCGGGCGTGCCCAGCACGCCGAAGCGGCGCTCGCCGCGGCGGCTCACGCGCAACGGCGAATGCAGGCTGATCGAATGGGACGTGCCGCTCTGATCGTGCTCCGGCGCGACCACCCACACTTCATGGGCGAGTTCGGCGGCGACGGCTTCGAGGACGGCGAGGCCGGGCGCGTCTATGCCGTCGTCGTTGGTCAGGAGCACGCAGGGGAGTTTCGCTTCGGATGCGGACATGGCAAGTCTCTTTCAGGGGTTCAAGGCAGACGGAATGCGGCAGTGGCCATTATGGGAGAAGGCGCGCTATTTCGCGACGGATCACGCCATATTGGAGATAGACTAACGCGCAGCAGTGGCGGCCTGCCGGTTTGCGCGCAGGCCGCGCCCTTCGTTTGATGCACCTGTTGCGTTGTTGCGGCGCCCGCCGCGAGGAGACTCCGTGAAGCCGCAAGAACTGCCAGATATCGCTCGCGCGCTGTTCGTCATCGCGATCCTCTGCGCGCTGACGGTCGGTTCCCTCTACGTCATGCGTCCATTCATTCCGGGCCTTATCTGGGCGACCATGATCGTGGTCGCCACCTGGCCCGCCATGCTCGCCGTCGAGCGGCGCTGCGGCAAACGGCGCGGCATCGCCACGCTCATCATGCTGCTGATCCTGCTGGTGGTGATCGTCCTGCCGCTCTATTCGGCGATCTCCACACTCGCCGAGCACGGCGGCGAGATCATGGGCCTGATCCGCAGCCTGCCCAGCTACACGCTGCCGCCGCCGCCGATGTGGATTCACGACCTTCCGATGGTCGGCTCGCGCATCGCCGGCGAATGGCAGACGCTTTCCGATGCCGGTCCCGGCGGTCTGCTCGCGCGTCTGGAGCCTTACGTGTCGATCGCCGCGCACTGGCTCATTGGCCATGCGGCCTCGGTGGGCGTGTTCGTGATGCATATGGTGATTACCGTCATCATCACCGGCATCCTCTATATGCAGGGCGAGAAAGCCGCTGCGTTCGTGGTGCGCTTCGCGCAGCGTGTCGGCCCGCGTTACGGCGAGGAAGCCGTGCGCCTCGCCGGCGCTGCCATTCGCGCGGTGGCGCTGGGCATCGTCGTGACGGCGGTGCTGCAGTCGGCGCTGGGCGGCATTGGTCTTGCGGTTGCGGGCGTGCCGGGCGCGGGTGTGCTGACCGCGCTCATGCTGATGCTGTGCCTCGCGCAGATCGGCCCTGGCCTGCCGCTGTTCGGCGGCGCGATCTGGCTGTTCGTACACGACTCGCATGTAGCGGCGATCCTGCTCGGCGTGTGGTCGGTGATGGTCGTCATGCTCGACAACTTCGTGCGCCCGGTGCTGATCCGCCGCGGCGTGAATCTGTCGATGCTGCTGATTCTTTCGGGCGTGCTGGGCGGCATGTTCGCCTTCGGCATCGTGGGGCTCTTTATCGGGCCGGTGATTCTGGCGGTCTCCTCCACGCTGTTGACCGCCTGGATCAACACCGCCGCGACGCCCGCCGCCGACGCCTGACGAGGCGCACAGCGCCGCCCATCGGGAACCGGGACGAAAACCGTCTCGATGGGCGATTCATCAGATTGTTCGTTGCCCCGCGTTTCCACGCCCCCCTTGGCAGGCAGGCAGTTAAACGACACGCCCGTTCATTCGACGTTACGATGACGGCTGGACTTCGCTTGGCTCTTGCGTTCTTCGCACTCACTCGCGCTTAACCGCGCCTGACTCGCTGCACACGTCGTCCCGTTTCCCCGGAGCGCTCGCGTGTCCGCGCGCGGCGCTGCGCTTTTCAGGAGGGGAAATGGCTCAGTTCAACTGCGACATATGCGGCGTGCGGCCCGCGAGCGTGCGGGTGGCCGTGTTGCAGGACGGCAGACGGCGCTTTCTCGATGTCTGCGATTATCACTACGCCCAGCTCACGCGCCATCAGCGCACGCTGAGCCCGCTCGAATCGCTGTTCCGCGCCGCGCAGCAGCAGGCCGAAGCCGCCCCCGGCCAGACGCCCACGCATACGATGGAAGCCGGCGACGGCGCCATCGTCGAGCGTCATTTCAGCGACGTCGCGCGCGAATTGCTGCAACGGGCCGCCGAGCGCGCGCTGCAGTTCGGGCGCCGCGAAGTCGATACCGAGCATCTGCTTTACGAACTCGCGGGCAACGAGGCGGGCGCGGCCATGCTCACGCGCCTGGGCATCGAGCCCACCGACGTGCGCGCCTTTATCGACGCCAATGCGCAAAAGCGCGACCCCGTCGCGGCCGGCGACGAAGGCCGCGTGGCCGTGTCGCCGCGTTTGAAGGGCGCGCTCGACCGCGCCTTTCTCATCTCACGCGAACTCGGCCATAGCTACGTTGCGCCCGAACACTTGCTGCTCGGCCTTGCGCAGGTGCCGGACAGCTTCGCGGGGCATCTGCTGGCGCGCTACGGCGTGACGCCGCAAAAGATGCTGCAAAGTCTCGTTGAAGCGCAGGGCGACCCGCGCGAGCGGCCCGCCGCCAAAGCGCCCAGCCCCACGCCGCAACTCGATCAATACAGCCGCGATCTCACTGCGCTCGCCAGCGACGGCAGGCTCGATCCCGTGATCGGGCGCTCCAGCGAGATCGAAACCGTCGTGGAAGTGCTCGCACGGCGGCGCAAGAACAATCCGGTGCTGATCGGCGAACCGGGCGTGGGCAAGACCGCGATTGCCGAGGGACTGGCCCAGCGCATGCTCAACGGCGATGTGCCCGAATCGCTGCGCGGGCGGCGTCTGGTCGAGCTGAATGTCAACGGCCTGATTGCCGGGGCGAAATATCGCGGCGAATTCGAGGAGCGCGTGAAGGGCGTGATGGAGGAAATCGCCGCGCAACGCGACAACCTTGTGCTCTTTATCGATGAAGTGCATATGATCGTCGGCGCGGGACAGGGCGGCAGCGAAGGCGGGCTCGATATCGCCAACGTTTTCAAGCCGGCGATGGCGCGCGGCGAGCTTAATCTGATCGGCGCGACCACCCTTTCGGAGTACCAGAAGTACATCGAAAAGGACGCCGCGCTCGAACGGCGCTTCCAGCCCGTGTTCGTCGCCGAGCCGAGCGTGGATCAGACCATCAACATCCTGCGCGGGTTGCGCGACAAGCTTGAGGTGCATCATCACGTGACGATCCGCGACGACGCGCTGGTCGCCGCCGCCGAACTTTCCGACCGCTATATCACCGGCCGCTTCCTGCCCGACAAGGCGATCGACCTCATCGATCAGGCTGCGGCGCGCGTGCATCTATCGGCCACTTCCCGGCCTGCCGCGATTCTCGAACTCGAGGCCGAACTCGCGCAGCTCAAGCGCGAGCAGGACTACGCGGCCACGCGCAAGAATTTCGAGCGCGCCCACGCTCTGGACGAACCGATCGCGGACAAGGAAAAGTCGCTCGTGGATGCGACCGGCGAATGGAAGGGGCGGCTGGGCTCGGTGACGTCCGACGTGACCACCGAACAGGTCGCCGAGATCGTCTCGAAGCTCACCGGTGTGCCCGTCACGCAACTCACCGCCGAAGAGCGCACGCGCCTGCTCGAAATGGAAGCACGCCTGCACCAGCGAGTGATCGGCCAGCAGCAGGCGATTACGGCGGTGAGCGACGCGGTGCGCCGTTCGCGCGCGGGTTTGCGGCGCGGCCGGCGGCCCACGGCGGTGTTCCTGTTCCTCGGGCCCACGGGCGTGGGCAAGACCGAACTGGCGAAGGCGCTGGCGGAAGTGGTGTTCGGCGACGAGGACGCGATCGTGCGCATCGACATGAGCGAATACATGGAGCGTCACGCGGTGTCGCGCCTGATCGGCTCGCCGCCGGGTTATGTCGGCCACGATGAAGGCGGCCAGTTGACCGAGCGCGTGCGCCGCCGTCCCTATAGCGTGATCCTGCTCGACGAAATCGAAAAGGCTCACCCGGATGTCTACAACGTGCTGTTGCAGGTGTTCGACGATGGCCGCCTCACCGACGGCAAGGGCCGCGTGGTCGATTTCAGCAATACGGTGGTGATCGCCACGAGCAATCTGGGATCGGAGTCGGTGTCGGGGCAGAAGCGCTCGGGACCGGGCTTCCTGACCAGTGCCGACGCCTCGATGCAGAGCGCGGTGCTGGGTGAATTGCGTCAGCACTTCCGCCCGGAATTCCTGAACCGCATCGACGACATCATCATCTTCAAGCCGCTCACCGACGACGAACTGCGCTCGATCGTGCGCCTGCAACTGGAGCAGGTGCAACGCATGGCGCGTAGCCAGGATATCGATCTGACGTTCGACGAGAGCGTGGTGGATTTCCTTGCCGCCGATGGCTATCGGCCCGAATACGGCGCACGCGAACTAAAGCGGCAGATCCAGCAGAGCGTGGAAAACGAACTGGCCAAGGAAATGCTCAAGGGCGAGGTGAAGGAGGGCACGAAGGTGGTGTGCCGCTATGACGCCGCGCAGAAGCAGTTGTTGTTTGCGACGCAGGGCTGAAGCGCGACGGGAGTTTTCACTTTATCGGATTGGAAACGGCGAACGCGGCGGCGAGACACGAAATCTCGCCGCCGCGTTTTATTTTGGGGTCTGCAATTTTAATTTGCACATTATATGAATAATGTCTAAATATTCAGGATATGACGTTAGATATTTGATGGTTTACGTTGTATTACGCGTCAAATTTTTGATTTTCGCATCGGAAATCGAGAAAACTTCCAGCCGCATCACAGCGTTTTCAGCGCCGAACGCTTGAGCTTCCCCGTTTCCGTACGCGGCAGGGCGTCGATAAACGCGTCCAGTCGCGGGTATCTGTACGCCGCCACCGCGCGCTTTACGAACTCCTGCAGGTCCGCCACCATCGCCGCGTCGCCCTTGAATCCGGAGGTCGGCGCGGTGAAGACGACGCTGGTGCGAAAACTGACGGGTGTCTTGCACTTCAGGCAGAAAGTGCAGTCGCTCCAACGACCATGCGATGCTGCATCCCGTCGGCGATCGATTTCAATACGCTTTAAAGCAGCGAGCGTTTAATCGGTGAGCTTGAGAGCTGGCATTGAATTCGCGTACGCAGTCGGGCCGCGTAATGAACAGAGCGCTTCTTTACGTGGCTTTCAAACGCATTCCGACACACGCAGTTTTCTGTCTATCGATCAGCCATCCTTACGAATCGATTCGCGCGCGAGCCTCGCGCCGATGCTTCGAGCAGCCGCAGTCCGGTCTTTTTCGTTTCTCAACCCTACGATCCGAATTGAGCGGGAGCCTTCATTGATGAGCCACACAGCGCAGCGATCGACCGAAATCGACTTCTTTCGCGGTTTCGCATTGATTGCGATTGCACTCGACCACATTCCTTCCAGCGTGCTTTCGCATGGCATGCTGCACACTTTCGCTTACTGTGATTCGGCGGAAGTGTTTGTCTTCGTGAGCGGCTATGTTTCGGCGGCGAGCTGGCTCGCGATTGCTGCGCGCAAGGGAGTCGATGCTGCAAACTGGCGCTTTTTTCGGCGCAGCCGGGAGATCTATGCCGCCTATCTGTGCGCGGCGGTGTTGATGCTGCTTTCTGGTGCGGCAGCCGTGGCCTTGCACGTGGATTCGCCGCTTGTGGAGGTGTCGGGTTTCGTGCGTTTCGCGGCGCATCCGTTGGCGATGCTCGGCAATATCGCGATCTTTCGCGATCAGCCGTATCTAGCGGGAGTCTTGCCGCTGTATGTCGTGCTCGTGCTCGCGTTGCCGCTCGTGATGCCGCTCGCGCGGCGCGCGCCAGCGGCCGCTTTGCTGGGCAGCTTCGCGCTCTGGTTCGCGAGCAGCTGGCTCGGGGGCTATCTGCCTTGCGTGCCCGGCTCGATCTGGCCGTTCAATCCTTTTGCGTGGCAGGCGATGTTCGTGCTGGGCCTGTTGTGTCGGCTTTATCCGGTCTCGAATACGTTTCAGACCTCGCGCGTTGGCCGCAGCCTGACGCTGCTCGCCTGCGTGCTGGTCGCCACGTTCGCGTTCGTGCGTCTGTGCGTCGAAGTCGATCCGCAGCCGGGCTATATGAAACAGAACCTCGCGAGCGTGCGCATCGTCAGCTTCGCCGCCGTGGCCTGGCTCGCGGCGCAGGCCACGCGCCTTGGCTGGGTCGGCTGGCTTGCGCAGCGCGTGCCGGGCATCGTCACGGTGGGTCAGCAGGGGCTCGTCTGCTTCGTGGGCGGCGCGCTCGCGTCGAACACGATCGATACGCTGATGCGCGCGACCCATGCGAACACGCTGTTGCCGGCGCGCCTCGCGGGCGACGCGCTCGCCATCGGCGCGCTGGTGATGCTCGCGGGTGGCGCGCGACGCTGGAAAGGCGTGCGGCCACGCGTTGCGCTTACGTAGCGCTCGTTGTCGCGTCTGTTACGACTGCGCGAGTTCGCGCACGTCGGTGGTGGGCGATGTTCCGAATGCGTCGCTCAACGCATAGTCGATCAATTGGCGGGCGGAATCCTCGGGCGTCGCGAGCTTGCCCGTCTGCTTGAGTTCTTCAAAACGCCCGCGCAACGGAAAATGTTCGACCGCGGTGGCGCGGATGGTCGCCTGCATGCCGGTGTCCACCACGCCAGGCGCCACGCTGCTGATACTCACGCCCGCAGGTGCGTCGAGTGCAACCGCCCGCGCATGATGATCAAGCGCGGCCTTGGTGGCGCAATAAACGCTCCAGCCCGCGTAGGCACTGCGCGCCGCGCCGCTGGAGATATGCACGATGCGGCGCTCCTCGGCCTGCACGGCGGCGAGGGCGTTGGCCAGCATCAGCGGCGCGGCGACGTTGAGCGTGACCGCGCGGGCAATCGCAATCGCCCCTTGCGCACCGAGCGGCGCGATGGGATCGACCATGCCTGCGTTGTTGAACAGCAGCACGCACTGCGCGCCTTGCGCGAAGCGCTGGAGCGCGCCGCTGGCGAGCCAGCTTTCGACGGCCTCGGGATCGGCGAGATCGAGGGATGCCTCTACAAATCGGGGCGCCGCTGCCAGGCGCTCATCTTTCGCCAGAGACGGATGCCCGCTGCGTCCCACGCCCAGCACGTCGATCTGGCGCTCGAACAGCAGTTCGGCCAGCGCGGCGCCCAGACCACGCGAATGGCCCGTGACGACCGCGCGTATGGAGGAGGGGGGAATACTGGTTTGAGTCATGATTTATAGGGGGAAAACAAGGGGGAAAACAAAAATCAGGAGCACGATGTGCTGGCTTGTCGGGCGAGCGCATCGTCGGCGGCTGGGGGGAATCGGGGGTCCGACGCGGCGTGATTCGGACACGCGAAATGCGTTTTTTTGCGCTGCACACGCACGAAATCAAGAGAATCAGGCAAATCGGCGGGCATTCATTTTCGCGTTTTATGCCTTCGGACAGGCATCAAAAGCCGCGCCAGATCTGGCGAATCGCGGCCATAAAACGCGACGAGACAGAAATGCGTCGCGCGATTCGGTATCATAGCGTCCGATCCAATAAGGAAGAGAGCTGGACGTGAAAGCCGCATCGCAACAACGCCGACCCCTGAGCCTCAAAGACGGGCTCCTTGAACTCAAGAAGAGCATGGGGCTGGGCACGGGGCAGCCGCCCGAAGAACAGGCGCAGTCGCCGCAAGGCAAGCACGCGCCCAAGGGCGCTCCGAAAGGCGCACAAGGCCAGCGACGCGCGCAAGGCGCGCCGGGCCACAAGGGCCCGAAGGGTCCTCGTCCGGCAGGCGCCGACGAGGCGCGCAATCGCGCCCGTCCCCAGCATGCGAAGGGTCAAGGCCAGGGCGCGGCTCAGGGCAAGCCTGCCGGCGAAGGCGGCAAGCCGCCGCGCCAGTCGCGCGGCCCGCGTGATGGCGAGCGTAATGAGCGCGGAGAACGCAGTGATCGCGGCGAACGCAGCAACAACCGCCAGCGTCCGGCCCGCGCGCAGCCGCAGATGGCTAATCTGAGCGAAGCCGAAAAGGCGCGCATCGAACGCAACCGCCAGCTGAACACGGTCTGGAACGTTTTTGCGAAGCTATATCCGGCATTCCGCGACCGTCTGCCGCTGAAGATCGGCGTCGCGGAAGACCTGGTCACGCGTCATCCCGACTACGAGCGCACGCTGATCGTCGCCGTGCTCAAGCGCCATGTGAACCATCCGCGCTATCACGAGCGCGTCGCCGCAGGCGGCTCGCGCTTCGAACTGGACGGCAGCGCCTCGGAAGGCCCCGGCATCGATCCGTCGCACGTTGGCCGCGCCAACGCCGCGCTCGCTCGCCAGAAGGCCAAGGCCGAAGCCCAGGCCAAGGCCCAGGAAGCCGCGAAAACGGCACAACCTGCTGCTGTCGAAGCAGCGGCACCGGCGCAACCGGAAGTGGCGGTGGAAGCTCCCGCTGCACCTGTGGCCAACGAAGCTGTTGAAGCTGCGCCGCAACCGGTCGAACCCGCCGCTGGCAACGACGCGGTGGCCCAAGGCACGGAAGGCAAGCAAGGCGCCACGCCCGCAGCCGACGCCTGAGCGTCAAGCGCCCGCGCGGCGCTCTGTCTGGACGACAGCAAACCGCCCGGCAAGATTCACTTGCCGGGCGGTTTGCATTCCTGCGTTCGGTTTAAACGTAGCCAGGTCTAGCGCTCACGCGTGCGGGAATAGTTGCGCACGGCGAGCGGATTGGCGGCTGAAGCGGCGGTGGTGGCTTGCGCAGGCGCAGACGTAGACCTGGACGTAGACGCGGACGAAACCGACGCGCCTTGCGCAGCCGCCGCGGCTACGTCGCTTGCCGCGCTCGTTGCCGCGATCGTCGCCGAGAAAGCCCCGTTGAAATCCGGCGCTGCGTCGTCGCTGGCTGCGCCGCCCGCCGGCGTGGCGCTTGCGCTGTCCAGCACGCGGTTGAACTCCGCGGCGCGCGTGCGGATTTTTTCCGCGTAGGCGCTGGATCCGCCGTAGTTCTTCATCGCCGCATCCAGATCGCCGCCCGCCGCGCGCTTGTAACCGTAGAGAATCGATGAGCCCACGTCGATATTGACGTCGGGATCGGTCAGATCCTTGACGTTGCGCAATAAATTGCGGTGCGCCGACGGCACGACCTGCATCAGCCCGGTGGCGTTGTTGCCGCCGCGCGCTTTCTCGTGGAAACGCGATTCAACCGAAATGATGGCAAGCAGCACAGCGGGCGGCAGCGAATATTTTGCGGCGGCCGTGGTGACCGCCTGGGAGATCTGCGCCGCCTTTTCCTTCGCCAGCCCGAACTTCTGGGTCAGATAGGTGGGAAGCTTCTTGTCGTCCCCTTGCGGGGGGGCCTGCTGCGCCGCTGCGTGTTGCACGAGACCGGGCAGCAAGGCGAGCAGGCAGAGTAGGCGCCTCATGGCCGGTGCGCGTCGTGAGCTATGGAAGGGGCAAAGTATAACCGGCCATGAAAAAGGACAGCCGGGATATGACCCTGACTGTCCTTCGCTCACATTACCGCAACTTCAGGCGATGCGATCTTTTGATCGCGCACAAAACCCTCAGTTTTTCTGTACCGACGCCTGGTAAATTTCGTCGATGCTCGCCGCCAGCGTGGCGTCGAAATCGGCGTCGTTCATCTGCTTCGTGAGGTCGTTGATGAGCGCGCGCGAGAAACTCGCGATCATGCCGTGGTTGTGCGTGAGGCGCTCGCAGGCGTCGCTGCGCGAATAGCCGCCCGACAGCGCGACGACGCGCACCACGCGCGGATGATCGATGAGCGGCTTGTAGAAGTCGGCCACATCGGGGATCGTCAGCTTGATCATGACGTTCTGCGAGGCGGGCAGGGCGTTCAGCCCCTTGAGCAGGGCGTCGCGCAGCAGCGCTTCGGCTTCGGCCTTGTCGGGCGCCTTGATCGAGACTTCGGGTTCGAGGATCGGCACAAGGCCCTTGGCGCTGATCTGCGCGCCCACTTCGAACTGCTGTTGCGCAATCGCCGCGATGCCCGACGCCGACGCGCGCTCGACCACCGAACGCATCTTGGTGCCGAAAATGCCTGCCTTCACGGCGCGATCGAGCAGGGCGTCCAGGCCCGGATTCGGCTTCATCAGACGCACGCCGTCGGCTTCACTCTCCAGCCCCTTGTCGACCTTGAGGAAGGGCACCACGCCACGATCTTCCCAGAGGAACGCGGGCACCGGCTTGCCATGCGCCTGGCCGTCCATGGTCTGCTCGAACAGGATGGCGCCGATCACCTTCTCGCCCGTAAACGCCGGCGCACTGATAATGCGCACGCGCATTTCGTGCATGAGGCGGAACATGTCGGCATCGCCGCTGTACTCGCTTTCGGGGATGCCGTATTGCTTGAGCGCGCCCGGCGTCGAGCCGCCGCTCTGGTCGAGCGCCGCGATAAAGCCAGGTTTGTCGCGCATCTGCTGCAACATCTTGTCGTTGGCCATCTTCCAATCTCCCGAAAAATAAGCGCCTGTGGCGCGATCCAGAAATCCGTTTTGTCGAGTTCTATCGAGTGTACCGGCGCTGCGTGACAGCGTCTGCGCCAACGTGCCGGCCACGCTCGCGCGTAGGTCAAACGATAGAGGGAAGCAAGCGCGATGCCAGGGGCGCGAAATTTTCAGACGATCACCTGCGCCTGGGCGGAACGATCGCTGGCCAGCAATGCCGACAAGCGCCGCAATGCCGATTGCAGATGCGCACGATCAGCCGCCGCTCCCAGCGAGATGCGGATCGCGTTTGCTGCATTGGCTGCACCGCCGCTGTGTTCGAATGCCGTGGACGGCGCAACCGCCAGACCCTCGGTGCTGGCCGCAGCGGCCAGTTCGCGCGCCTGCCAGTAGCTCGGCAGCGCGTACCAGAGGTGGATCCCCGCGTTCTCGCCTGCCGCCGGGCCAAGCAGTTGCGCGGCGAGACGCTGGCGCGCTTGCGCCTCCGCGCGCACGCCCTGGAAAATCTCGTCGGCGACGCCTTCTTCGATCCACTGCATCGCCAGCGCATTGGTAAGCGGCGCGGCCATCAGCGAAAACGAGCGCAGCGCGGCCAGCACGCGCGCATGTGCGGCGCTGTCGGGCAGCGTCAGAAAGGCCGTGCGCAACCCCGGCGAGAGTGTCTTGGAAAGCGTCGACAGATAGCAGACCTGCGCGGGCGCCATGCGTGCGAGCGGCGGCGGGGCGTCGGCCGCGAAGCGCCAGTACGGGTCGTCCTCGATGATGCGCACGCGGTGGCGCTGCGCCACGGCTAACAGATCGCGGCGGCGCGCTTCGGACAGCGTGGTGGCGGTGGGATTCTGCAGCGTGGGGTTCAGATAGAGCAGGCGTGCACTGTTAAGCCGGCACGCGGCGTCGAGTGCGTCCGGCAGCATGCCCTCGGCGTCTGTCGCGACGGTTTCGAGACGGCGGCCGAGTTGCGCCACCGCATGCGGCAGCCCCGGATAGACCAGCGGCTCACTCAGCACCACGTCGCCGGGCGCGGAGAAGGCGAGAATCAACGCGGCCAATGCCGATTGCGCGCCGGAACAGACCACCAGCCGCGCCGGATCGACCGCGCCCAGCACCGGCGCAAGCCACTTCGCGCCCGCTGCGCAATCGGCCGCTGCGCCGCCGCCGATGTGATACGTCATCAGCAGATCGGCATCGCTGCGCAGCAGGAGGCGCGACAGCCCCTCGCGTAGCAGCGCATCGGCGTCCAGACCCTGCGGCGGCGGCGGAATGTTCATGCTCAGATCGACACGCTGCGCCAGTTCCGCCCGCGGCGCGGCGATAAAAGTGCCAAGCGGCCCGCGCGCCTCGATCAGCCCGCGCCGCCGCGCCTCGTTGAAGCCGCGCGTGATGGTGGTCAGATCCACATCAAGCAGATCGGCCAGGGTGCGTTGCGCGGGCGCGCGCTCGCCGGGCGAGAGCGTGCCGGCGGCCACCGCGCGCTCGATGAAATCGACCAGCCGCAGATAGCGCGGCCCGTCGCCGCCTTGCAGCGCCGAGGCCCACGCCGAAGCGGCGTCCTTCTTGTCCGTATCGATGGGGTCTTTTCGCGTCATTCTGTCGCAGATGTATGTGTCATGTCTTACTCTAGCATGCGGACACGAAGCGCGTAAATACATACATATAGGCTATGTATGGGTCTTCGCCCGGCGTCCAGAGGGCGTCGACGCGAAGTCAAAGAGGGCACGTATGGATGGGTTTGCGCGATCGTCAACCATGGAACCCGACATGCGCAACCTCCACATCCGAAGAGGACCGGCCGTCGAAGCCGACCCGCCGCTTCCTCAACCACCCACACGCTCACACTCCTTGCTTCGCCGCGCTGCGCCAATCGCATCGACGGGCGCGCTCGCCTTGCTCGGCGGCTGTAGTTCCGTGCTGATGGACCCGAAAGGCGACATCGGCATGCAGGAGAAAAACCTCATCCTCATCGCGCTCGGCCTGATGCTGCTCGTGGTGATTCCAGTGATCGCGCTCACGCTGTGGTTTGCGTGGCGCTACCGCGCGTCCAACACCGGCGCCACCTATGCGCCCAAGTGGTCGCACTCGACCGCCATCGAAGTCGTGGTCTGGACCATCCCCTGCATCATCGTGGTGACGCTGGCCGCGCTGATCTGGAAAACCACGCACTCGCTCGATCCGTACAAGCCGATCGAATCGCAGGTCAAGCCGGTGCGCGTCGATGTGGTGGCGCTCAACTGGAAGTGGCTGTTCATCTATCCGGATTACGGCGTTGCTTCGGTGAACCAGCTGGCGATTCCCGTCGGCACGCCGGTGTCGTTCCGCATCACCGCCGAATCGCTGATGAACTCGTTCTTCATCCCGCAGCTGGGCAGCCAGGTCTACGCGATGTCGGGCATGGAAACAAAGCTGCACCTGATCGCCGATCACCCCGGCACCTACGCGGGCCGTTCGGCTGCATTCAGCGGCCCGGGTTTCTCCGACATGCACTTCGATACGCTCGCCACCAGCCGCGCCGATTTCGACGCCTGGATCGCGCGCGCCAAAGCCTCGCCCGCGACGCTCAGCCGCGGCGCTTACGAGCAGCTCGCGGTGCCGGGCGAGAAAGCACCGGTCGCGCTGTATTCGAACGTCGCGCCGGGCCTCTTCGAAGGCGTCGTCGACAAATACATGCGCGACGTGCACGGCAACCCGATCTGCGGCACGGGCACTGGCACGAGCGCCAGCGTTCCCGCGCTCACCATGAACAGCAGCGCGGCGCGTGCGAGCGCCAACCTGGCAGCGGAGTAAATCACATCATGTTCGGAAAACTCACGCTCGATGCCGTTCCCTGGCACGAGCCCATCATCATGGGCACCGGCGCCGTCGTGGCGCTCGGCGGCCTGGCGCTACTCGCCGCAATCACGCTCGCGGGCAAATGGGGCTATCTGTGGCGCGAATGGCTGACTTCGGTCGATCACAAGCGCATTGGCGTCATGTACATCATTCTCGCGATCGTTATGCTGCTGCGCGGTTTCGCCGACGCGATCATGATGCGCATGCAACAGGCCATCGCCTATAACGACGCAGCGGGCTATCTGCCGCCGCATCACTACGATCAGATCTTCACGGCGCACGGCGTCATCATGATCTTCTTCGTGGCGACGCCGCTGATCCTCGGCCTGATGAACGTGGTGGTGCCGCTGCAGATCGGCGCGCGCGACGTCGCGTATCCGTTCGTCAACTCGCTGTCGTACTGGCTCTCCGTGGTGGGCGCGGTGCTGGTGATGGTGTCGATGTTCGTCGGCGATTTCGCGGCGACGGGATGGGTCGCGTATCCGCCGCTTTCGGAGCTTGGCTACAGCCCGACTGTTGGTATGGATTACTACATATGGTCGCTGCAGATATCGGGGCTGGGCACCACGCTCTCGGGCATCAACTTCATCGTGACGATCCTGCGCATGCGCGCGCCGGGCATGAAACTGATGATGATGCCGGTGTTCGTGTGGACGGCGCTCATCACCAACATCCTGATCGTCGCGGTGTTCCCGGTGCTGACCGGCACGCTCGCGCTGCTCACGATGGACCGCTATCTCGACATGCACTTCTTCACGAACGAGCTGGGCGGCAACGCGATGATGTACATCAACCTGATCTGGGTGTGGGGCCACCCCGAGGTGTACATCCTGATCCTGCCGGCGTTCGGCGCGTTTTCGGAAATCATCGCGACGTTCTCGGGCAAACCGCTGTTCGGCTACAAGTCGATGGTGTATGCAACGTCCTCGATCGGCATTCTGTCGTTCTTCGTGTGGCTGCATCACTTCTTCACGATGGGTTCAGGCGCGAACGTCAATGCCTTCTTCGGCATCATGACGACGATCATTTCGATCCCGACCGGCGTGAAGCTGTTCAACTGGCTGTTCACGATGTATCGCGGCCGCATCCGCTATCACAGCGCGACGCTGTGGACCATCGGCTTCATGGTGACGTTCGCCGTGGGCGGCATGACGGGCGTGCTGCTGGCCGTGCCGGGCGCGGACTTCGTGCTGCACAACTCGCTGTTCCTGGTGGCGCACTTCCACAACGTGATCATCGGCGGCGTGGTGTTCGGCTGCCTCGCGGGCGTGAGCTTCTGGTTCCCCAAGGTATTCGGTTTCACGCTCAATGAGTTCTGGGGCAAGGTGTCGTTCTGGTGCTGGCTGATCGGTTACTGGCTCGCCTTCACGCCGCTCTACATCCTGGGCTTCGAAGGCATGACGCGCCGTATGAACCACTATTCGGAACCGGGCTGGCATATGTGGCTGGTGGTGGCGCTGGTGGGCGCGGTGTTCGTCGGACTGGGCATTTTTGCGCTGATCGTGCAGCTTTATGTGAGCGTGCGCGACCGCGATCTGAACCGCGACGTCACGGGCGACCCGTGGGATGGCCGCAGTCTCGAATGGTCGACGGCTTCGCCCGCGCCGTTCTACAACTTCGCCGTGATGCCCAAAATCACGTCGATGGAGCAGCACTGGGACAACAAGGAAGCCGGCACCGCCTATGTGCAGGCGCGCCAGTATGAAGACATCCATATGCCGCGCAACACGGGCGCGGGCTTCGTCATCGCGATGTTCAGCTTCGTGTTTGGCTTCGCGGCGGTGTGGCATATGTGGCCGTTCGCGGCGTTGGGTCTGATCGGCATGATCGGCACGTTCATCGCACGCACCTATAACCAGGATGTCGATTACTGGGTTCCGGCGGCGGAAGTCGAGCGCATCGAAAACGCCCGCTTCCAGCAGCTCAAGACAGCGCAGAAAGCGCTGGAAATGAAGGAGGTCGCGTAAGTCATGGCTAACGCTGCAACGACACATCACGGCCACGATCATGGCCACAGTCACGATGACAGCACCAAGACCACGTTAGGGTTCTGGATCTACCTGATGAGCGACTGCCTCATCTTCGCGACGCTGTTCGCCACCTTCGGCGTGCTCGCGAATGCCACGGCAGGCGGCCCGGGTGCGAAGCAACTGTTCGAACTCGATTATGTGCTGGGCGAAACGCTGTTGCTGCTGGCAAGCAGCGTGACGTTTGGTCTGGCGATGCTCGGCCTGCATTCGCAGCGGCGCGGCCAGGTGATTTTCTGGCTCGTGGTCACCTTCCTGTTTGGCGCGGGTTTTGTGGGCATGGAAGTCAACGAGTTCGCGAAACTCGTCGCCGATGGCGCGGGTCCGCATACGAGCGCGTATCTGTCGGCGTATTTCACGCTGGTCGGCACGCACGGTCTGCACGTGAGTGCGGGTCTGCTGTGGATCGCCATCATGATGCATCAGACCTGGAAGTTCGGCCTGACCGCAACGGTGCGCCGCCGCCTCGCGTGCCTGAGCCTTTTCTGGCACTTTCTGGATCTCGTGTGGATCTGCGTTTTCACCTTTGTTTATCTGCGAGGCATGCTGTGAGTCATTCCAACGTCTCTCATTCGTCTCACTCCGCCGGTCACGACGATAGCCACGACGATAGCCACGGCAGTTTCAAGGGCTACATGATTGGCACGGTGCTGTCGCTCGTGCTTACGCTCGCGTCGTTCGGCGTGGTCATGTTTCATGTGATTCCGCCCGCGCAAGGGCTGACGGCGATTGTCGTGCTGTGCGTCGCGCAGCTGGTCGTGCAGCTGGTTTATTTCCTGCATATCGGCGCGGCGCGCAGTCAGCGTGCGAATACCGGCATTTTTATCTGCACGGCGTTTTTGATTGCTGTGATCGTGGGTTTGTCGCTGTGGGTCATGCACAACGCGAACGTCAATATGATGCCATCGCAGATCAGCGTCGAGCGCGCCATGGCGCACGATTGAGGATAGAAAAAACCCCGCGTAGTTTGCGGGGTTTACTTTTGTCGGAAGGGACGGCGTCAATCCGCCTCGCCGCGCTCCCCAAACAATCCCGTTTCCATCCCCGTTTCCATCCCCGTTTCGCGCAGTTGCTTTAATCGCGCATAGACCGTCGTGCGCGACACGCGCAATTGCCGCGCGACCGCCGCCACGTTTCCGCCGTGTTCGCGCATGGCGTTCTGCACGGCGATCAAGGTCTGTTCTTCCAGCGTCGCCCCGTTCTGCGCGCCGCCCACAGAAACCGCAGGGGGCATGGTTTCATCGTCCGCAGCCAGCGGCATATCCATGCGTCGCGCCGTGCTGCGGTTGAGCGGCGCGCGCGCGTACTGCACCCACACATGACTGCCGTCCGCGCGCGCGAGACGCAGCGGATTGCGCTGCGGCCGCAGCAGACGACCCAGTTGCGCAAGCGGCGCTTCGTCGAACAGGTCGCGCAGGGCGGTACGGAGCAGGGGCGCGCCATGCGCGAGGCCGAACATGCGCCGCGCCATGCGACTCGCGCCACGCAGCGTGCCGTCTTCTTCCACGGCCAGCACGCCCGCCATCGGCGTGGCGAGCCAGCGCGGATCGTGCTGCACACGCAGCAGATGGCAACCGCGCAAGGTCGCGAAGAGACGCTGCTCGGCGGCCAGCGCCGCAAGCCGGAACTGTTCCCTGATCGGCGAAAGATCGCGCTGCCCCGTGCCGGTGAGATCGAGCGCGCCGATCACTTCGCCATTCAGCCCGTAAAGCGGCACCGCGATGCAGGACGCACGCTCGAATTCGTCGAGATAATGCTGGCCGTTCGCGACGGTCACTTCGATGCCCTCGTGCAGCACGCAACTCGGCGCGGTGGTGCCGATATGCGATTCGAGGATGCGGCGTCCCGCGATGATCGGCAGGATCAATTCGTCGTCGCAGGCGGGGCTGCGGCGCGCGTGGATCACCGTGCCCTGGGGATTGACGCAGAAGATGGTCCAGTCGTCGCCGCCAAAGGCATCCCACAACTGCTCGATTTCATCGACTACGCAACTGTAGAGCCGCCGGTCTTCGTGCGATTCGCGGGCGCTGCGCGCGCCTTTCAGCAGTTCGTACTCCGGCGCCTGCGAGGGCCGCACACCTGCGTCGCGTGAACGCGCCCACGATCGCGCGACGGAATCGGGCAGCAGGCCGCACGCGAGCGCGTCAGGTAAAAGCTCGCCGCCGCCAAAGCGCTCACGCACCGAATGCAGTTGAGCCAGCGCACTGTCCGTCGCGCGTTGCGCCCCGGATTGCGACGCGGATTTGCTCTTCATGCGGGCTCCCGTTCAGGCGATTTCATGCGATGGGCGATGGTTGCAGAGGGTTGTAGAGCGTTTTAGCGCGGCGTGCCGATGCGGCGACGGGCGGCACGACGCCGTTTGAAGGGCACAATGCCGCCCGTATGTGGCGCGGCTCACGCCGGGTAGTGCGAGCATAGCGCAGCCGCTGCGCGCCCGGCAGCGGGGATTACCGGAGGCCGGCATCAGGCATGCGTAAAGCGCAGGATGGGCTTGAGCGTGACGCCGCGCGTGCTGTCCTCGGCGGCTTCGTTGATCTGCTCGACCGGGTAGAACTTCACCAGCTTGTCGAAGGGAAAACGTCCTTGCTGATACAGCTCGACGAGTTGCGGGATGAAGCGCTGCGGCACGCTATCGCCTTCGACGATGCCGCGTATCGTGCGCCCGTTCAGCAGCAGGCCGTTGATGTCGAATTCGCCCTTGGTGCCCAGCGGCGGCGCGCCCACCACGCCGATTGCGCCCAGCGTGCCGAGCGCTTCGATCGCGCCGGCCAGCACCTGCGGATGCCCCGTCGATTCCAGTGCGAAATCCACGCCGCCGCCGGTGATGTCGCGGATCGCCTCGACCATGTCGACTTCGCGGCTGTTGACCGTGTGGGTCGCGCCCAGCTCCTTCGCCAGTTCGAGCCGCGACGGCACAATGTCGACGGCGATGATGGTCGATGCGCCCGCCACGCGCGCCGCCATCACGGCCGAAAGACCCACGGCGCCCGCGCCGAAGCTCGCGAAACGGCTGCCGGGCGTCACCTTCAGCGAATTGATGACCGCGCCCGCGCCGGTCTGGATGCCGCAGCCGAGCGGCCCCAGCAATTCGAGCGGCGCGTCCTGCGGCACCTTGATCGCATTGTTTTCGCGCGCGAGCGCATGGCTCGCGAACGACGACTGTGCAAAAAAGTGATCGTGCAGCGGACGGCCTTCCTCGTCCTCGATGGCGGTGCGGCCTTCCAGATCGCCGCCGCCGAAATTCAGCCCGAAGAAGTGGCTGCAATATGCGCCGTGGCCGCCCACGCAAGGCTGGCAATATCCGCAGGCACCGTAGGTCAGGACCACGTGATCGCCGGGCTTGAGGTTCTTCACGTTCGGGCCGACTTCCTCGACCACACCGGCGCCTTCATGCCCCAGCACGGCGGGCAGCGGCACCGGATAGAACTGGTCGCGCACGATCAGGTCGGTGTGGCACAGGCCGGTGGCGACCACGCGCACCAGCACTTCGTCGTCCTGCGGGCCCCGCAGACGCGCCTTCTGGATCGTGAACGGCTCGCCCTTGGCGCGCGCGACGGCCGCTGTAATTGCTGTGCTCATGTGTGTCTCCTCAGATCGGGTAGAGCGGCGCTTCGCCCTTGAGCGTGAGCCACTGCCATTGCGTGAATTCTTCCCAGTTGGCCGGGCCGCCGATGCTGGTGCCGTTGCCCGACGCGCCCACGCCGCCGAACGGATTGATCACCTCGTCGTTGACGGTCTGATCGTTGATGTGCAGCAGGCCGGTGCGCAGCCGTTCGCCCATGCGCAGTGCCCGGCCCACGTTCGCGGTGACGACCGCCATCGACAATCCGTACTCCGTATCGTTGGCGAGCGCGATGGCTTCCTCGTCGGTGTCGAAGGGGACGACGACCGCCACCGGCCCGAAGATTTCCTCGTTGAAGGCCGGGTTGTCCTGGGTCACGCCGCTCAGCACGGTCGGCTGGAAAAAGAGGTCGCGATAGCCGCCGCCGGTTTCGACCCGTGCGCCGGCCTGCTGCGCATCCGCCAGTACACGGGAGATATGGTCGCGCTGCGCCGCATTGATGATCGGCCCAAGGGCGACGTCGCCCGTTGCCGGATTGCCGACGGTGAGGCCCGAGGCCTTCTTCACCAGTTTTTGCACGAATTGATCGTAAATTTTACGCTGCACGAGCACACGGCCCGTCGCCATGCAAATCTGGCCCTGGTGCAGATACGCGCCCCAAGCCGTGTTGGCTACGGCGAGATCGATATCGGCATCGTCGAGCACGATCAGCGAATTCTTGCCGCCCAGTTCCAGCGAGACCTTCTTGAGATGACGGCCCGCCGCTTCGCCGACCTTGCGGCCTGCGCCGGTCGAGCCCGTGAACTGGATCATGGCGATGTGCGGGTCGCTCGTGAGCGCCGCGCCCGCGGCGCCGTCACCGGGCAGCACGTGCAGCACGCCGGCGGGCAGGCCGGCCAGTTCGAACAGGCGCGCAATGGCGAAGCCGCCGCAGATCGAGGTGCGCGGGTCCGGCTTGAGCACCACGGCGTTGCCGAGCGCGAGCGCCGGAGCGACCGCGCGCATCGCCAGATAGAGCGGGAAATTGAACGGCGAAATCACCCCGACCACGCCCAGCGGGCGGCGGCGCGCCAGCGACAGGCGGCCCGGCGCCGAAGGCAGCACCTCGCCCGCCGAGCGCGACGGCAAAGCGCTCGCTTCATGCAGCGCCTTGATGGTGACGTGCGTTTCGGCAGCGGCCTTGCCGCGCGTCGAGCCGCTTTCGCGCACGATCCAGCCGGCGATCTCGTCGGCGGCTTCCTCGGCCAGACGGGCGGCGCGGCGCAGCACGGCGGCGCGTTCGTCGTAGGGCAGCGCAGCCCAGCCCTGCTGCGCATCGAAGGCCGCCTTCGACGAAGCCGCGACAAAGGCGGCGTCGGCCATGCCGATGCGCGCGAGGCGCTCGCCAGTGGCCGGTTCGAGCACGTCGGCCGCCGAGGTGCCGTTGCGCCATTCGCCGGTGAAGACACGGCCGTGCCAGCTGTCGTTATCGAGGAGGCGGGTGGAAGAAGTAACGCTCATGCTGACTCCTGTGGGTTTCGTGCGAAAGCGGTGCGGATGCCGGGAAAGCGGGGGCAAGGACGCTGCAAAGTCGTCACGTTAGGGAATGAGGGCCAGCGTCGCAATCGGGAATAGTTCCCGGCGCTGGATCGCCTGTGTCCACGCGGCGTGACGCATAAAAGCGTTCAGTTGCTGAACACCCTGGCTTTCACGCGCGGTCTGGGCACGCCTCGTGCGCTAGCACGAACGTCGCGACACACCGTCGCTTTTACGTGGAGACGCACCATGAACAAGGACCAGGTGAAGGGCACGGCAGAAAAGATCAAGGGCAAGATCAACGAAGCCGTGGGCCGCGCCACTGACAATCCGCAGCGCGAACTCAAGGGCGACGTGCAGCAGGCTGCCGGCGAAGCACGCAAGAACTATGGCGACCTGAAAGAAGCCGCCAAGGACATGACGAAGCGTCGTCACTAAGCGAGGCTGCGGCCTCGACCCGACGTGATTCGCCGCGTGCCGTTCGTGCGGAGAATCACGCGGCGACCCACGCGTCACACGTCGGATCTCCTGCCGGATACTGCGGCTGTGACAGGGGTTGTGCAGCGCCGGACTGCTAGGGCCGGCGCTGTTTTGCGTGATTTCGAGCCGGCAAGGCCGAGCCGCGTCAGGCGGGCCTCGTCAGGCCGAACCTTCCAGAATCCGCGCCTGGCGCCGCATGCCAGCGAAGATGGCCTCGGCGACATCTAGCGGGAAATCGTCCGGCAGTTGTGCGCCGACTTCATCGATGACGCGCTCAGTCTGCTGAGCGAGCGTCGCCATCATCTCTTCGACTTCCTCGACGGAAAATCCCACGCGCTGTCCTTGCGCGATCCAGTGGCGCGGAAAAATCTGCGCGATGCGGTAATGAGCGTTGCGCCCGCGCACCGCCATGGCGAGGCTCGCGCGCTGTGCCGCGAGCTGGTTGCGCCCGCGCCCGATGATCGGATGCGCCGATAGCACATCGTAAAGCGGCGTGGCGACGTAACGGCTGCCGGGCAGATGCGCGATGCTGAAATTCTTGGCGTGTCCATCCGTGGCCGCGAGCAGCCAGAAAAGGATCTGCGCGAGAAAAAAATGCCGCCTGTCCTGCTCCGAATGCGACGAGCCGCCCAGCACCGCCATGACGGCGTTGATGCCGGGGCCGCCATCGGCCTCGTATTTGACGATGCCGGGGGTGCCTGTCGCCTGGCACAGATCCTCCTGCGGCAGGCGCACGATCCAGCGGCCGTTGCGCGCGAGGCGCCGGTCGAAACGCTCGACCACGAGCGCCTTGGTGTCTTCGAAATGCGCAATCTCGCACGGGGCGATCGGCAGCCCGAATGCGCCGACGATCTTCGCGCAGAGCCATTCGTTCTCCACCGAAGTACGCATATCGGCGCGCATATTGCCGACCAGCCCGAGCGGCAGCTTGAGGATGTGCGTAGTGGGCGTGCTGCCCGCGGGCAGCAGCCAGCGCCCGTTATGGCGCAGCAGCGCGGTTTTTTCCTGCGCCCCGGCAATCGAGAGGCGCAGATCGTCCACCGGCTCGTGCTCGCCGAAATGAGGCGTGGCGGTCGTATCGCGCAGCAGCCTGGCAATGGCGGCTTCGTCGAGCGAACGGCCTTCGATCGATTCGAGCCCGACCGGCGTTTCGCCCGCCGGCAGCAGTTGCAGCGCGCCCACGCAATCGCGCCCGAGCACCGCGAGCAGTTCGAACGGCGAGATGCCCGCCGTGCGGTAACGCGCGGCGATACGCCGCCGGATGCGTTCGCTATCGGGCAGCAGATTGTCGAAATAATCGGTGACGACAGGGCCGCGCAAGGGCTGGTTGCCCGGCGTGAACGGCAGCGAGAGCGAGAGCGGACGGCCTTGCTCGTCGTCGAGCCAGCTTTGCAGATAGACGAGCCGCTCGACGCCGCGCACGATCTCCCAGTAGCCGACGGGCAGGCCGTTCATCCACAGGTCGAGGCGGTTCGTCAGACGGGTGCGCGCCATTTACCAGTCCTCGCGCTGGGAAGATCTGGCGGCGGCTTTACGAGGAGCAGGGGATTGCTTCGATGCCTTTTGCGGGGCTTGTTTCACCACGGCCTTTTTTGCCGCCACCTTCCTCACTGCCGCTTTCTTCACGACAGTCTTCTTGACGGCAGTTGCGCGTCGAACCGGCGTGGTCTGCGTCGCCCCGGCGGCGAGATGCAGATCGACCGCGAGCAGTCGCAATACACGAAAGAGCCGGTCGAAACTTGCGGCGGCGGGATTCGCCTCAAATGCCGCGTAGCTTTGCTGGGAGATGCCAAGCCGCTGCGCGACGTCTTCCTGGGTCAGGCCAGCATTCTTGCGAAAGCCTAACAGCATGGGACGCAACTGGCTGACGGTCTTGAGCGGATAGTCCACGCGAAGCTCCGGCAGAGGAAATAGGGGAAAAAGGATGCTTACAGTCTATAGACTGTAAATGCAAAATACAACCTAAAAGCTGTAAATGAAAAATACAGCCTATAGCCTGTAAGCGGCTTCGCCCGCCGCGGCCGCGAGCGATGCTATCGGCCGCTGTCGGACTTCAGGCCGGCGACACGAAAAAATAGCGCGTGAGGTGAAAGAAGATGGGCGCAGCGAAGCAGATGGAGTCGATGCGGTCGAGCATGCCGCCGTGGCCGGCGATCATCACGCCCCAGTCCTTGGCGCCCATCGAGCGCTTGACGGCCGAGAGCACGAGTCCGCCGATAAAGCCGCCAATCACCGTCACCGCCAACATGAGCGCGGCCTGCCACACATTGAACGGCGTAAGGCCGTGCAGCAGGGTGCCCAGGCCGATAGCAAGCGCGCCGCCGCCGATCAGGCCTTCCCACGTCTTCGACGGACTCACGAGCGGCGAAAGTTTGCGCTTGCCCCAGAGCTTGCCGCATACATACTGGAAGACATCGCTCGATTGCACGACCAGCAGGAAGAACAGCAGCAGCGGCCCGTTGTTATCGAAGTAGTGCGGCAGCGGCAACAGAAGCAGGGCGGGCGCATAGCTGAACGAATACACGCAGACCATCAGTGCCCACTGGATCTTGGCGTTGCGTTCGAGAAACTCGGCGGTGTCCTGAGAAAAAGCCTCCGAGGCCGAGAGCACGAAGAACATGTACACCGGCATGAAAATCGCGAACAGCCCATACCAGTGCAGCGCAACGAGCAGAAACTGGCCGGGCAGCGCGACGTAGTACGCGAGCACGAGCGACCAGTAATCGGCGGGCTTGGTGGGCGTGAGCGTAATGAACTCACGCAACGCGAAGAACGAGCAGATGAAGAACAGGAACAGCGTCGCGTAAGGGCCGAGCCACAGCGCCGCCGTGACGACCGCGATCATGACCCACCACGCGGCAATGCGCTGGTTCATATTGGCGACGGTCGTATTGCCCGGGCCGAACCTCATGCGAAGCACCGCGCCCACCACGGTAAAGAAACAGAGCAGGGCGACCACGCCCACGATCGTGATCCAGAAGACGTGCGGCATCCTTATCCCCGTACCGAATTTTGAAGTTTGATCACGGCGTCGCGCGCCGTGGTGAGGAATGCTTCCTTATCGAGTTGCGCGGCGCTGGGCACCGCATCGCCGAACGACACGTTGCAGTTGATCGGCACCGGCAGCAGCTTGCCTTTGGGCATCGTGCGCATCAGATCGGACAGATGCACGGGCACGAGCCTGACATCGGGAAACTCGTGCGAGAGCCAATAAAGGCCGCTTTTGAACGGGCCGATTTCGCCGGTCTGGCTGCGCGTGCCCTCGGGAAAGAGAATGATCGACCAGCCCGATGCCAACGCCTCGCGCACCAATTGAAGCGGGTCTTCGCCTTCGCCCTTGCGCGTCACATACACCACGCCCAGCACGCGATTCGCGATAAAGCGGCGCAGGGGCGACGCGTCCCAGTAGTCACGGGCGGCGGCTGGGCGCACGCTCGCGCGCAGATCGGGCGGCAGCGCCGCCAGGATGGCCAGCGTATCGACATGGCTCGAATGGTTGGCGAAATAGATCGTTTGCTGCGCGCAAGGCGGCGTGCTCGCGTAGCGCCCACGCGCGCCCACCACGAGACGCACGACACCCAGCAGCCAGCGCTGCATCACGTTACGCATGAGTTTTTTCCTCTGTGATCCGATGAAGATCCTGCACCAGCGCGCGCGTGCGCGTCACGCAGGTGAGCGCGCTGCCGGCCGCGATGATCGCCAGCGCCGCGGCAAGGCAGACAGGATGCCGATGCAGCATGATTTCGACGATCGTCGCCACGCAGGCAAGCGTCAGCAGCGCCATGCGATGCTGCTTGGCCATCGGCCCGATAAAGCGCTGCGGCACGCCCACCGAGCCGCCGAATACGCGCACATACGCGGTGAGCGCCGCGAACAGCGCGGCGGCCCAGCCCAACGACGGCAGGCCCACGCCATACCCGGCGGCGACCAGCAGAACGCTGTCCGCAATGCGATCCGGAAATTCGTTGAAGATCGGCCCGGCGATGGATTTTTTACCGCCTTCGACGGCGACCAGCCCGTCGATGACATTGCATAGCAGACGCAACTGGATGCACGCGATCGCGATAATCATGTCGATCACGCTGTCGATGCGCAGCAGCGCCACCGCGCCGATCGCCGCGAAGACAGCGCTCGCGCAGGAAATCTGGTTAGGCGTCACGCTCGTGCCGGCCAGAAACCTGGACAGCGCCACGATCACCGTGTTGGAGCGCGATTTGATTGGGCGTCGGTTTTCGTCCATGAAGTTGAATTACGTCGATGGAATGTGGTTGGCCGGGACGGCCTGGAAGCTCGGCGTTATACAGCGCTGCGAGAGCCTGATGGCGCATTAGGCCACGGATTCTTGAGCGTCGCCAAAGGAGACATTTCTATTTAGCGGAAACCCGACATTTCTATTTAGGACCTACAAATTTAACTTCGATAATTTGCATTATGTAAAATCAAAAAGATCCAGCAAAAAAACTGCAACCGATGCCTGCCGTCGCCGGTAGCCCGAATGCCTGGCATGCCAAAGGATCCTTCGATCCCCCGGCAAACCCCATAACGGCCCAGGCATACCAACACGGCTTCAGTGTTCGCTACTCGCTTTTGCGGCCTGCGGGCACGCCGGGTCCTTGCCCCAATGGCCGTCGCAGACACGCCAGCGGCACAGTTGGTCCTCGAAGAAACCCCGCTCGCTGCACGCCTTGACCTGTTGCGCCAGCGAAGCGTTGCCGTCCGTTGCCTTGGCCGACGTCTTCGGGCCGTGCGTGCTGCCGCCTTGCTTCGCGTCCGCCGGTTTGGTGCGCGCCACCAGCACGGCTAGCAGATCGACATCGGAATCGTCGTGCTTGCCGTCGGCATGCGCTTTCTTCGATTGCGCCACCGCAGTCTTGCTATCGCTCTTATGCGCGTTGGCCTTTTCCTGTTTTTCCTGCTTCCCTTCAGTGGCGCTCTTGTGCTTCGCGGTGTTCTTTTCAGGCGTCTGAGCCTGCTGCACCGGCTTCGCCTGCGGTGCAACGGGTGCAGCAGTCGCGGCAGCGCTGCCGTCTGCCAGCGCACGTGAGATCCGGTCGCTGTCACCGGCCTTCGCATTCGCATTCGCTGCATCGTCGTCAGCAACGATGGTGGCCGCATGCGACGCGGAGGCGTCGCCAGTTTTAGATGCGTTCGCAACGATCACATGCGATGCAGGCACCGCCGACGCGGCCGCGACGGCACCTGCACGGGTCGCGCTGGCCGCTGTCGCCGCCACGCTGGACGCATTGGACACATTGGATCCGCCGGTTTGCGTACGCGACATCCAATGCCACGCCCCGAATGCGCCCGCCCCAATCACGAGCAGCGCCACCAGCCCTGCGGCTTTCGAGGACCGCTGCGTCTTGCCGGCGGGGGGAACTGGCGGCACCACCCGCCCTTCGAGATTCGCGAGAATGCGCGAGCCATTCTGCGCGCCGCTGGCAGGTGCGCCGGCCGGCTTTGCCGGGACATCGGCAAGCAGACTGGGAGGAGCTTTGGGTCGGGAATTGTCCGGCACACTCATTACTTTAGAGTCTCATTCGGATCGTGCACATTGAATCGGGCCTGTTTCGCCGTAATAATACGTATCGGCCCGAGTTCGGGCAGGCCTGATTCTAAAATCAAGCATTACAAAAAACAATTGCCTCAGTTCACGGGATCGCTTTTGGTTGCCATTGCACTCGTAGTCTATTTCGCCATTACCGTGCTGATAGCCGCAATTCTGCTGCTACCGGGCGTCCGGGCGTCTTTTTTCGACGCCGTATTCAACCTGCATAATGTGATCACGCGGCGTATTTCCGCGAGTTCCACGCAAGCGCGCAAGCATATTTCTAAATCGGCAAAATATTCCCAATCGACAATGGTCGATATGCAAAATTTGCTGATTAAGCGGCGCTTGCTGATTTTGTCGACGACAGGTATTCTTGCGACGCCGCCGCTGATCGCTATTGCGCTTCGCGGCCACCAGTTATTCCAATACGACGATACGCCTCGTGTGCCCGATGAAAAAATCGCGGCATTACTCAATGGCGAGCAGCTTGTTCCGCCGCCGCCATTGCCGCCCGAGGTGTTCGCCACACAGGAAGTCGAACAGATTCGTCCGGCCCTGGTGGACGCGAGCCGCGACTGGAATCTGCTCGATGCCGATTTCCGTACGCGTCTGTTGCTCGTTTATAAAATCATGCGCGAGCAATACGGTTACGAAATGGCTTTGCTGGAAGGTTATCGCAGCCCCGAACGGCAGGACAAGCTGGCAAGAATGGGTGGCAGCGTGACCAATGCCGCCGCGTTCCAGAGCTATCACCAATACGGCCTCGCGGCCGATAACGCGTTCCTGCGCGACGGCAAGCTCGTCATTTCAGAAAAAGATCCGTGGGCCATGCGCGGCTATCAGTTATATGGGCAGGTTGCCGAACAGGTCGGCCTCACGTGGGGCGGCCGATGGAAATTGATGGACCTGGGGCACGTTGAATATCACAAGCCCGGTTTCGTGCTGGGACGCAAACCGGCAGACGCAAAATGACATGCGCATGTAACAGCGGCGCAAGAATGGCAAGCCGCAACGGAAAACGCAAACGCGTCTATGCAGATTGGGCCGAAGCAAAACGCAAAGCGGACAATAAAGAGGATGGTTATGGGGCGTTCCTTGATTGCTTTGAGCGACATGACGCGGGGGCCGTGCACACCGTGCAATTCCTTTCCTGATCTCTCACATTTTTCACATCGACAGCCGATCCTGTACAGCACATGATCGGCTGCACGCGCGCGCCCTCCCCGCCGCGCGTCTTTGAACGCCACGCATGAAACACCAGAACAGCACTCAAAGCATCAGGATCTGACCGGCATATGCAACGCTTTCTCAACGTGTTGACTCACAAGCGCACGCTTTCCATCATCGGCTTCATTGCGCTGGCAGCCGTGCTCTATATCGCGGCCGACACGCTGCAAATCGGGCTCATCTGGGTCGCGGTCGTGCTCGGCGTGCTGCTCGCACTCTGGCTGGTCGTGTGGATCGTGCGCCGCATTCGCGTGCGCCGCGCCAACCGCAAACTCGGCGATATGCTGGAACAGCAGGCTCAGGCCGAAGCGCCCGCCGCTGTGACCGCGCGCGGCAGCCAGACCGAACTCGACGCCCTGCGCACGCGCCTGACCGATGCGGTCAAGACCATCAAGACGTCGAAGATCGGCCAGCTTTCGGGCGGCTCGGCGCTCTATGAACTGCCCTGGTATATCGTCATCGGCAATCCGGCTGCGGGCAAAAGCAGCGCCGTCATCAATTCCGGCCTGCAATTTCCTTTCGCCGATAAAAAAGAAGCCATCGTGCATGGCATGGGCGGCACGCGTAATTGCGACTGGTTCTTCACGACCGAAGGCATTCTGCTCGACACCGCGGGCCGTTATTCGATTCACGAGGAAGATCGCGGCGAATGGCTCGGCTTTCTCGGTCTGCTCAAGCGCTATCGTCCGAAAGCGCCGATCAACGGCATCATCGTCACGGCAAGCATTGCGGAACTCACCGGCAATCGCCCCGAATTCGCCATCAATCTGGCGAAAAACCTGCGCCAGCGCGTGCAGGAACTCACCGAAAAGCTCGAAGTCTTCGCGCCCGTCTACGTGATGTTCACAAAGGTGGACCTGATTACGGGCTTCACCGAATTCTTCAGCGCCAACGAGCGTCACGAATACGATCGCGTCTGGGGCGCTACCCTGCCCTACGAGCCGGACGAGAAGCGCGATGTGGTCGCGCAGTTCGACGAGCGTTTCGAAGAACTCTACGAAGGCCTCAAGGAAATCAGCATCGCGCAGATGTCGATCAGCCGCGGCAACGCGCTCACGCCCGGCCAGTTGAGCTTCCCGCTCGAATTCTCGACCATCAAGCCGGCGCTGCGCGCGTTTCTCGCCACGCTGTTCGAGAACAACCCGTTCCAGTACAAGCCGATTTTCCGTGGCTTCTATTTCACGAGCGCACTGCAGGAAGGCGAAACCAATAGCGCCGCCGCGCAGCGCATCGCCAATCGCTTCGCCCTTTCCGCCGACGGCCTGCCCAAGGCACAGCCTGCGTTCTCGAAGAACGGCTTCTTCCTGAAAGACCTGTTTTCCAAGGTGATTTTCGCGGACAAGCAGACTGTTCGCCAGTTCGCGAGCCCGGCCAAGACGCGTCTGCGCTACGCCACGTTCTTCGGCGTGGTGGCGGCGCTGGCGCTCGCACTGGGCGGCTGGACGTGGTCGGCCGTGAATAACCAGCAACTGGTGGCCAACGTGCAGGCCGACCTCGACAACGTCCAGCGTCTGCAGCAGAACCGCAACGATCTGCAATCGCGCCTCCAGGCGATGGACATTCTCGAAGACCGTATCGACCAGCTCGAACAGTTCCGCCGCGACAAGCCGGTCGCGGTGTCGCTCGGTCTGTATCAAGGCGACCGCATCGAACAGCATCTGCTTGAGGAGTACTACAACGGCGTGCGCCAGATCATGCTTACGCCGGTCTCGCAGAATCTCGCGTCCTTCCTCAAGGATGTCGATGCGCATCCCGACCAGCTTGCGCCGATGACGCACACGCCCGATTCGGGCGCCGTGCCGGTTTCCGCTCATGCGGCCATGGCGAGCACGAGCCAGGGCGGTCTCTACAGCGACGCCTCGCCGTCCAGCGTGGAAGACGCCTACAACGCGCTCAAGACCTACCTGATGCTGTCCGACAAGCGTCACGTCGAAACCGCTCACCTCACCGATCAGATCGCCCGCTTCTGGCGCGGCTGGCTCGAACAGAATCGAGGCACCATGCCTCGCGACGAGATGATCCGCAGCGCCGAGCGCATGATCACCTTCTATCTCGCGCGCGTGAACGACGACGACTGGCCGATGATCGACGCGAACCTTTCGCTGATCGATCAGACCCGCGAAAACCTGCGCCACGTGGTGCGCGGCATGCCGGCACGCCAGCGCGTCTATGAAGAAATCAAGGCGCGCGCCTCCACGCGTTTCGCGCCGATGACGATCGCGCGCATTGTCGGCGACGGCAATACGGCGCTGGTCGCAGGCAGCTACGCGATCCCCGGCACGTTCACGCGCGAAGCGTGGTTCCAGTACGTGCAGCCTGCCATTAGAGACGCGGCAACCAGGGAACTGCAGGCGAAGGACTGGGTGCTCAACACCTCGGCGTCCGACGACCTCACGCTCGAAGGCAGCCCGGAGCAGATCCAGAAGACGCTCGTCGGCATGTACAAGGCCGAGTACGCGCAGCACTGGCAGAAGTTCATGCAGGGCATTGCCGTGCAGGATTTCGGCAGCTTCGGTCAGGCCGTGGATGCGATGAACCGCCTGGGTGATCCGCAGGATTCGCCGATCCGCAAGATCCTTGAAACCGCCTACGACCAGACGTCGTGGGATAACCCGTCGCTCGTCAACAGCACCATCAAGCAGGCGCAAAGCGGCATCAAGGGCTGGTTCAAGAACCTGTTCTCGCGTGCCACGAAGGGCGCGGTGGAAGCGAATATCGACATCAACGGCAATCCGGTCGAAATCCCCATGGGTCCGATCGGCCAGACGTTCGCGGGGCTCGGCCGCATTGTCGTCACGCACGACAACGGTTCGATGCTCAAGGGCTATATGGATTCGCTCTCGAAGGTGCGCACGCGCTTCAACACCATCAAGAACCAGGGCGATCCGGGACCCGGCGCGCGTCAGCTGATGCAGCAGACGCTCGACGGCAACGGCTCGGAACTCTCGGATTCGCTCAAGTTCGTCGATGAGCAGATGCTCACGGGTCTGACCGACGATCAGCGCAAGGCGCTGCGTCCCCTGCTCGTGCGTCCGCTCATGCAGGCCTACGCCGTGGTGATCCAGCCGGCCAGCGTCGAAGTGAACAAGGTGTGGAACGCCCAGGTGTACCAGCCGTTCCAGGCGTCGCTCGCCAGCAAGTACCCGTTCGCGGGCACGGCGAAGGTCGAGGCCGGCGCGAGCGAAATCGCGCAGATGTTCGGCCCCGACGGCGCGATCTCGAAGTTCGTGAGCACCACGCTCGGGCCGCTCGCGGTGCGTCGCGGCGACACGCTGACCGCGCGCACATGGGGCGATATGGGCCTCGCGCTCACGCCGGATTTCACCGGCAGCTTCGCGCGCTGGGTCGCGCCGCTTGGCGGTGGCGCAGCAGGCGCCAGCGGCGGCTCCAGCGAACCGCAGACCGTGTTCCAGATCCTGCCGCAGCCTTCGACCGGCACGACGGAATACACGCTGGCGATCGACGGCCAGCAACTGCGTTACCGCAACACGCCGCCGCAGTGGACCAACTTCGTGTGGCCGAACCCGAACGGCGCGCCGGGCGCGACGCTCTCGGCGACCACCTTCGATGGCCGCACGATCCAGCTCGTCAACGAGCCGGGCCGCTACGGTCTGGAGAAGCTGATCAACTCGGCGCAGCGCAGCCGCCGTCCTGACGGCACCTTCGACCTCATGTGGACGCAAGGCAGCGTGTCGGTGTCGCTGAGCATGCGCATCATCAGCACCTCGCAGCCCACCGCGTCGAGCAACGATGCGCCGCAGCAGCAAGGGCTCAAGGGCGTGCAACTGCCGTCGTCGATCGCGAGCGTCGGCGCGGCGGGCAGCTCGCAGGTTGCACAGAGCGCACAGAACACGCCGGGCGCCAGCGCGCCCGCCAACGCCCAGGCGGCGACCAGCGCGCCGCAAACCACGGCGCCGGCGACCGTTGCTGGCTCAACCAACTCGCAGGGAGTTGCGCAATGACGCAAACCGTTCAGGCGCAGATCGCCTACTTCGGCAAAATTCCGTCGCGCGGCGACTTCGTGAAGAGCGCGCACAATCCGCAGTTGCTGCAGACGCTGGACAGCTGGATTGCCGAAGCGATGAACATGCTCACCGACGATCCGCGCTGGAAGATCGTCTACGAAGAAGCGCAACCGATGCACTTTGCGTTCCTTGGCTCGCAAAGCCGCCTGGCGATCGCGGGCCATATGGTGGCGAGCCACGACCAGTCGTCGCGGCGCTTTCCGTTTCTCGCCGCCACCGCGCTGGAAGTCGAGCAGCCGCTCGCGTTTCTCGCGCGCAGCCCGCTGGCCTTCGCGCGCCTCTGGTCGCGCGTGGCCTCGCAAATGCAGCCGCTGCTCGGACCGACCGAACCGGCGGGCGCGCTGCAGGCGCTGGGCGAAACGCATGTGCCGGTGGATGTGGGCGGCGCGGGCAACCCGCACGACGGCACCTTCGCGGATTTCATCGAGCATCAGACGTTGTCGGGCCTTGAACAGATGCTGCTGGGCAGCGGCCATCCTGTGCGCCTGAAAGGCGCGATGCTCGCGCTCGGTTCGCTGCTGCGCCCGGTCATGCAAAGCGGCACCGCGCATCTCGAACGCGGCCTCACGCTGCCGCTGCCGACGGACCCGTTCTATCGCAGCCTGGTGGGCGCGTTCTGGCTCGAACTGATCGCGCCATTCGTGTCGAAGGCCGATTTCGAACTGGCCATTTTCCTTGGCACCATCGCGCAGCGCGAGCGGCTCATCATCGGCTTCAACGGTGCGTCCGCGAAGACCCTGCATAGCGTGGTCGATCCGCAAACCTATTCAGCTCATAACATCGATATCGACGACCCGGAATGGGTTGACGATCATGCACAAAGCGACCATGGCATCAGCAAACTCGTCAGCTACCTCGATCAACCGCAACTCTCGCTGCGCGTCGCCATCGACACGTTCCGCGAAGTGTTCATCGGGGAGCCGGTCAATGGCCGCCGTGGCTAAACGCAGCGGCCTGGCCGCGGCAGCGGCGCTGAGCTTCGGCGCGCTCGCCTCGCTGTCGATGTTCGCCACGTCCGCGTGGGCCGACGACGCCAGCCCCGCGCGCGTCTCGCCCATCGCCAACAACGGCGCGACGGTGAGTGGCACGATCCCGCCCGCTTCTGCCACCGCGAGTATTCAGGCGAACGCCGCCACGCCGACCGCTTCTGCGCCGCGCAGCACGGTCACCTCCACGCCCGCGCCGGTGGACGCCACGCCGGGTCAGGTGGTGGCCGGCGGCAAGGTGCCCGACGAAGCGACGCACGCCGCCGTCCTGCAGCGTCTGCGCGATACCTATGGCGCGGGCAACGTGGTCGATCAGATCGAAGTGGGCGATGTTGCCACTCCGCCGAACTGGTCGTCGAACGTGCAGAAGCTGCTTGGCGCGCAGCTCAAGCAGATCCACAAAGGACAACTGAAGATCGACGGCACGCAGATCGACGTGCGCGGCGAAGTCGGCAACGAAGCGCAGCGTCAGCAGATCGCCAGCGATATGGCGAATGCGCTTAACCCCACCTACACGATTCGCAACGGTCTGCGCGTGAGCGCGTCCGAACAGGGTTTGCTCGATCAGACGCTCGCGAACCGCACGATCGAATTTGAAACCGGCAGCGCTACGCTCGCCCCCGAAGGCCGCGCGATTCTCGACCAGATGGCGGCGGTGCTCGCGAAGATGAACACGCGTACGGTGGAAATCATCGGTCACACCGACAATTCGGGTAATCGCGCTTCGAATATCGCGCTCAGCCAGGCGCGCGCGGATGCGGTGAAGGGTTATCTCGTCGGCAAGGGGATTTCACCGCAGCAGTTGACGACCAACGGCGTCGGCCCGGATCAGCCCGTGGCCTCGAACGACACCACAGACGGCCGCGCCCGCAATCGCCGCATTGAATTCCGCGCGGGTCTTTAAACCTCGGCTACGGAATGCAAAAAGCCCTGCGTTTGCAGGGCTTTTTCTTTCTGGCTCAGTCGTTTAAGTCAGTTTTCCGACTTCACACCCAGCATCTCGCGGATATGCGAGAGCGTGCCATCGTCTTTCACGACGGTCGCCAGCCATTCATGCAGTGGCATGCCGGCCCATTCGGCGGCCTTGTCGGCAAGATAGGCAACGGGGCTATGCGGTTCGGTGGCGCGGAAATAATCAGCCACGGCGCGAAGTTGCGCGACCGCATCCGCGCGGCTCTGGATGCCGCCATGTGCGCGGCTGGGTACGCGAGTCGGAGTCTGCACAAAACCCTCATCGGACAAATGCGGCGCCAAAGGCGTCTTGAAGCTCGGCTCGGAACGCTCGTCCGTGGGTGGCGCGCCGATCAGGCTTTCCGGCGCGGTCCGCGACGTTTCGGGCTGCTTGAGAACGGCGTCTGGATCGACACCCACGTCGCGGGCAAAACGCTCCGCAAGCCGATACACGGTTTCGAACGCTTCGCGCGTCTGGCGAAAGCTCGGTGCGGAATCTCCGGCCTTGCGTTCCAGTTCGTCGTCGAGCGCGGCAAGCGCCTTTTCGAAGTCCTTGAGCTGCACGATCAAGGTCTCGTAGAACGCACGCGAGGTTGCGCGGCGCGACGCATCGATCTGTTCGACCGAAGGCTTGCCACGCGCAATATCGTGGGCATTCTCGGGATCGCGTTTGACGGTCTGGGCAACGTGTTGCGCCACGTCCCAGTCGAGCGTGCTGAACGCCGTGTCCGACTGCGTGAGCGGCACCGCGCGCAGCAATTCCGCCGAGCGTCCCGCGAGCCACGCCACGTTGCCCAGCCGCGATTCGACATCGTCGCCTTCGGGCAGCGGGTGAACCTGATCCCAGAAACGCTCGATCAGCCCGGTCAGCACGGCGTAGCCCTGCGTGAGGCCGGGTACGCCCTCCTGGATCGCGAGCGCCTCGGTCAGCCACACGGCCACGCGCAGATCCTTGGTCTGGGTCGCGAGCAGCGCCGAACTGCGCTCGACCACGAAGGGCCAATCGGCTTCCTTGATTTCCGTGACCCACTCGCCCTGATCGAGCGACGGATCGTCGAAGCGGCGCGCGTGGGCGATCGCATCGAAATCGGCGGAAAACAGCAAATCCTCGCCGCACGGCGAGCTTTCATTGATGGGCGCCAGCAGCGCGGTGTAATCGGTCGACATGGTCAATTCACGGTGTATTCGAACTCGCCTGCTTCGTTCGCACGCACATTGACGCTTTGCAGCGCGGTGCCTTCCGCCATGCGTTCGAGCACCTGTTGCGCGAGTTCGGGCAGCAGCGTGCCGTTCAGGATGTGATCGACATTGCGTGCCCCCGAATCCACTTCGGTGCAGCGAGCCAGCACGGCTTCGACGAGCGAATCGTCCCACTCGAAGACCGCGCCGTGGTTCGCCTCGATGCGGCGACGGATGCGTTCGAGCTTGAGTTCGATGATCCCGGCGAGCACGTCGTCCGAGATCGGGTAATACGGCACGACCTTCATGCGCCCAAGGAACGCAGGCTTGAAGGTCTTGTACAGTTGCGGGCGCAACAATTCGGCGAGCGCGTGAGCATCGGGCAACTCTTCGGCCGCTTTGTTCAGGCAGGCCTGCATCACCGCCTGCGAACCCACATTCGACGTCAGGATGATCAGCGTATTGCGGAAGTCGATCGCACGGCCTTCGGCATCGTCCATGGTGCCTTTGTCGAAGATCTGGAAGAACATTTCCAGCACGTCCGGATGGGCCTTTTCGACTTCGTCGAGCAGCACCACCGAATAGGGATTGCGGCGCACCGCCTCGGTCAGCACACCGCCCTCGCCGTAACCCACATAGCCCGGCGGCGACCCCTTGAGGCCCGACACGCTATGCGCTTCCTGGTACTCGCTCATATTGATGGTGACGAGCTTGCGCTCGCCGCCATAAAGAATGTCAGCGAGCGCAAGCGCGGTTTCGGTCTTGCCGACGCCCGAGGGTCCCACGAACAGGAACACGCCGCGCGGCTTGTTGGGATCTTCGAGGCTGGCATTGGCGGTACGCACGCGCTGCGCAATGGCGTCGAGCGCATGATCCTGCCCGATCACGCGCTCGGAAAGCAGCGGGCTCAGGTTGAGCACCGTCTTGATTTCGTCCTTCACCATGCGGCCCAGCGGAATGCCGGTCCACGACGCCACCACTTCGGCGACGACATGGCCGTCCACCTGGAGCGGCACCATCGGGCCGTCGCCCTGCAAGGCGTGCAATTGCGCAACCAGCGCGGGTAACGCTTCGCGCGCGGCGTCCGCGTCGCGGGCGAGATCAGCCGATGCACCCTCCTCACGCGCCGCGTCGATGCGATTGCGCAGCGCCGCGATCTGCGCCACGAGTTCGCGCTCCTGCGCGTAGCGCGCTTCGTCTGCGGCCACTTCGGCAGCGGCTTCGGCGCGTTGCGTACGCAGATCCGCGAGGCGTTCGTGGTGCGCCGCGCCGTTGGCCGCTTCACGTTCGAGCGACGCAATTTCCGCGTCGATGCGTTCGATATGACGCTTGCCGTCGTCGATCGTGCCCGGCGTCGAGCTATGCGCGAGCGCGACCTTCGCACAGGCCGTATCGAGTACGCTCACGGCCTTGTCCGGCAGTTGGCGCGCACTGATATAGCGATGCGAAAGACGCACGGCTTCGGTAATCGCCTCGTCGAGAATGCGCACATTGAAGTGGCGTTCCATCAGCGCGGTCATGCCGCGCAGCATCGCGGCTGCGAGCGTTTCGCCCGGCTCTTCGATCTTCACCACCTGGAAACGCCGCGCGAGCGCCGCGTCTTTTTCGAAGTACTTCTTGTACTCGCTCCAGGTGGTGGCCGCGATCGTGCGCAGTTCGCCACGCGCGAGCGCCGGCTTGAGCAGATTGGCCGCATCGTTCTGACCAGCCTGACCGCCCGCGCCGATGATCGTATGCGCCTCGTCGATAAACAGCACGATCGGCTGCGGGCTCTTCTTGACTTCATCGATCGCGCTTTTCAGGCGGTTTTCGAACTCGCCCTTCACGCTCGCACCGGCCTGCAGCAAGCCCATATCGAGCACGCGCAGCGCGACGTTACGCAGCGGCCCAGGCACGTCGCCTTCGGCGATACGCAGCGCAAGACCTTCCACCACGGCGGTTTTACCGACACCCGGCTCGCCTGTGAGAATGGGATTGTTCTGGCGGCGGCGCATCAGGATGTCGATGGTCTGGCGAATTTCGCCCTCGCGGCCAATCACCGGATCGACCTTGCCCTCGCGCGCGCGTTGCGTGAGATCGGTCGTATACGTGTCGAGCGCGGGCGATTTCGACGGGCCGGCGGCAACTGGCGCCTGCGCCTGCTCTTCCTGCGCGCTGCCGGGTTCGGCATCGCGCGGCGCGGCTTCGACGGAGCCTTCGGTCAGTTCGTCGAAACGATGCTTGAGTTCGGCCACCGGCACTTGTGCCAGACGCGACGACATGCGCTGCGCGAACTGCGCGAGATCCGGTGCGCTCAGCAGCGCAAGCAACAGGTGCCCCGAACGGATGCGGCCAATCTGCGTATCGAGCGAAGCAATCAGCCAGGCCTGTTCGAACAGCGCGATCAGATGCGGCGAAAACACCGGCGTGCGAGTGTTGCCGGTTTTCAGGTTCTGCAATTCGCGTTCGAGATCGGCGCGCACCGCATGCGCATCGATGCGCGAGGCGCGCAGCGCACACACGAGATCGCTGGCTGGTTCTTCGATCAGCGCGAGAAACAGATGTTCCAGATCGACTTCGTAATGCCCGCGCGACAGGCACGAACTGGCCGCGCGTTCGGCCGCCAGGCGGCAGGTCGTGTTGAGCTTGGTGATCAGGGTCTTGAGAGGCGTGCTCATGTCGTGAAGGCGTTCCGGGCGAGATTCGGTTCAGTCGTCAATGGGTGACATGCAATTCGTAATGTGCGTCGGCGCGGTCGCGATCGGCGGCGTGCGTACAGAGGAAGGCGTCCCAACCCAGCCGCGAACCGCCGCCAAGCTGGCTCTGCCCCACTTCCGAGCGGCGCAGCACGAGACGTACCTCGTATTCGAGCGTCACGCGACCGAGCAACGTGAGCATGCGTTCGAGCGCAATGGCACGTTCGCCGCCGGGCAGGAATGCTTCGTAATCCTTTCTTGATAGCGGGCCGATTACAAGACGCGCGCGCATGTCGCGCTGCCAGACACGCTGCCCCGCAAGCGCCGTCGCGCCCAGCGCGACATTGCGCTGGCCGAGCATCGAAAGCTGATCGGGCGGCACGTCGTACCACTTGCCGATGAACTGCTCGATGCGCACCGGCACGTTGAAGTATTCCGACAACGTGTTCTGCAGATACGCCGCCGAAACGGGCCGATGACGCGCGGCAATCGCATAACCCGCGATGGCTTCGTCGAACAGCGCGCCGCGGCCTTCGTGCAGACCTTCGCGCGATTCGGCATTGGCGACGCCTGCGAGCGAGAGCAGCAAGGGCAGATAGCGCTCGTCGCGGTCGAGTTCGTAATGAAACGGCAGGCGATACTTTTTCCACGCGTTGTAGAACAACGCCGTGGCGCGATTCGAAAACACATCGAAGAATTCACGCGCGGCGCGATCGCGCTTGATCTGCTCGCGCGCGATCAGCTGCTCCGTATAGTGCAGCGGCAGCGCACCCTGCGCGCCCAGCAAGCCAAAAAATGCCGGCGTAATCGATACATGATCGAGGCGACCCGCCTCGATCGCCGCATCGCGCACGTGTTTTTCCGCAAGCGATTCGCCCGCCTCATTGAAGGCAGCGGCCTGCTCGATCTCGCTCGGCGGAAAGCCCAGCGACAGCGTATTGCGAAACGACACGCGCTGCGCGAGCACATCGCGTTGACGGTCTTCGGCCTTGTCGACGAACCAGCGCTCAAGTAGGCGCACCGCCTGAAAAAACTCGAAGCGGTGCGGCTCGTCGAGCAGGCGCTCGATTACACCAGGATCGATTCGCCGCTGCGGGGCTTGCATCGCAGGATCTCCTCGCCGGTGAGTCTGGAAAGCACCACCAGTTGAACAAAGCTGTTGATATGAACGTAGAGCCCGAAGAACACGTCGAGCACGCGCACGAAGGTGCCCAGGCTGGTGCCGACGAAATGATCCTCGTCGATGGTCACGCGAATCTCCACGCCGCGCACGAAAGTGGCGAACGGCTTGCCCGGCAGCCATTGCACGGCGGAGCGCTGCTCCACGTCGACGATACCGTCGATATGCCGCGACGACACCGCCGAGCGCCGCATATCGTAAAGCGCCAGCATTTCCTTGAGGGTGCCCGCGCCGCCGCCCGTAAGCGAAACATGGCTGAGCGACAAATGCGAAATCAGACGCCAGTGCGCAGTCTGGCGGCGCTCGAAGCGCACGCTCGGCGTCGGGCGCGCGAGCAAGGAAATCTGGCTCGTGTTCGAGTTGCCGTCGATGAACAGATCGCCGCCTTCCAGACCCACCGCAAGGCCGGCAGGCAGGTCGCGGTTCGTGCAGGTGAGTTCGAGGCTGAGCGTATCGGTCTGCTCGGCGGCCGGGTCGAAATCGATATCGACGATCGAGATTTCCGTTTCGTAGCCGGGGCTTTTCTGCGCGACCCATTCGTCGCGGCGCGCAAACCAGTAATGGCCTGCGCGTGTCGCCTCGCCATGGCGCAGCGAATAAAACGGCCGGAATTCCACCACGGTTTCCTCAGCGGCGCGCTGCTGCACGAGATTGACCGAATCGATCGAATACACCTCGTAGCCGGATGCACGACGCGCATCGGCAATCACCGGATAGGCGACGGCCTGATGATTGAGGCGGATGGGTTCGCCGTGCTGTTTGAACAGATTGACCACGGGCGTGCAGAACAGGCGCAGATGATGCGCCGCGAGCGTATCGAGCAGACGCGCCTCGTGTGAATCGCCGCGCACTTCCTTCAGCACGATATGCAGCGTGATGCGATGGCAGCGGCCTGCGGCCGCGCTCATGGCCGCAAGATCGAAATCGACGAAATCGAATTTGGCCGGAAACGCGAAGTATTCGGTCAGCAGCCGATAAGCCGGATGCGATTTCGCAGGGAAATCGATCAATGCCTCATCTTCGCCGAAGCCCGCCTGGGCGAACGGCAATTCGCGCAGCGCCGTCCAGCGCCCGTTGCGCTCCGGTTCGACCCACGCGCCAATCGCATTGACGAACAGGCAATCGCCGAGCGCTGCGATAAACGATTGCTCGCCGCTCAAATGCACGCGCAATTGCGGCACCTTTAGCGCGGCAATATCGAATTGCGGCGAAGTCGATTCGAATGTGATCGAGATAACGCCGGTGGCATCGCCGGGCAGCACGATCGAACCCGGCGCCATCGCTACCGGCATATAGCGCGCTTCGGCTATGCGGATGGGCGCGAGCGTGACGTCGTACGCAGTGCGAAAACGGCACTGAAGGCTGCGCAAAGGCCGCGATTTGAGTTCGGTGCCGCGTGGGATGACGGTAGGCGCGGTCAAATTGCTCGATGCCGCCGATGTGCCGAGTTGCGCGACGGAGCACGAGGGAAAGGGCCGCAGATAATGCGGATAGAGGACTTCGAGCAGCGCCTCGGTGAATTCGGGGTAATCGTCGTCGAGCCGCTTGTTGATGCGCGCGCCTAACAGCGCGAACGATTCGATCATGCGCTCGACGTGCGGATCCTCGCAATGCTCGCCCGTCATCGCGAGCCGGGCCGCGATCTTCGGGTAGCGCTCGGCGAATTCGCGCGAATAGCGTCGCAGGAACGACAATTCGCGCTCGTAATACGGCAACAACTCTTCCATCGCGATTCCCCGCCCCCCAGAAACTGCTTTGCGCCGCACCTCGCCAGAACCGCGTCGTCACGCGGCGGCGGATACGGCCTTGCTTATGTCTTCGCGCGCGAGCGCGAGACCGAATACTGCAGCGTGGACGGCTGCAGCAATGCGTCGAAGTTTACCGGCTCTTCGGCCGGATGGACGACCAATAATGCCTGAATAGCGAAATTCAATACGCTGGTCGAACGCGGATTCAATTCGAAAAAAACGTTGACCCGCTGCAGGCGCGGCTCGTGCCGCTCGATGGCCTGCTTGATCGAGCTGCAGATAAACGCCCGGTCGTAATGGCTCGCGAGACTCAAACCCGCGAAATCTTTGAGCCCGTAGGTGAGCACCGATTTGCGGCACTCCGGCAATTGCGCGAGCATCTCTTCCGTCAACGCGATGCGCGAATTCAAAATCGATTCCAGGTCGCGCGCAACCGTGGCTTTCAATTCGTCCAGCGACAATTGCCGCATCGCGGCCGGTGCCGGCGAATGCGGTTCGTCATCGAACAACTTGTCGAAAAAACTAGGCTCGAATCGCTTCATCGATCGCTTCATCGATCGGAATGACGCCGCAGCGCGGCCTCATTCACGGGCAAAGCCCGCCCGGCGCGCGCGAGTCGAATCACGCGTTCCGTGCGGGCTGTTGCGACTTTAAACCGCGTAGGTCTTGTCGTTCTTCGTCAGGCTCCATGCACCCTGAGCGTTGCCGCCCTGGTTGCCGCCGATCTTCTGCTGCGTGTACTTCCACTGCACGGCAGCGTACTTGAGCGAGAACTCTTCGCTCGGCAGGCCTTCGCCCACCACGGACGGCGTGATGCTCGAAATGATCACGTATTTGAGCTTGACCTCAAGGTACTTGATGCGGTTGCCTTCACCGTCCGAACGCATGAAGTCGATGGTGACTTCGTCGAACGTCGTGCCGCCCGAAGCGTGCTGGTACAGCAGCGGGCTGACAACGTCGATGTCCTTGGTGAAACGCATGTCGGCGTGTTCGCAACGCTCGGACGTGTGACCGCCTGCCGTCGAAGCCGTTGCCGAACGCGGCTGGAGAATCGAGTGATTCCACGAATCGATTTCGATCCAGTTTGCATGGTCTTTGTCCTGCGACTCGCCCTTGATCGCAGGGTTACCGAATTTTAGGTAGATGTCCTTCATTTCGTATCGCTCCCCATAAAGGTGGTGTGTACGGCGGTGACAGGCGTGATGACTGTCCGCCAGATGGACCGCAACTCAAGCGCCAAGCCCGGATACCGTCGGAGCCCGCCCCGGATGCGTCAGGCGGCGTGAGTCACGACGGTTGACCCACGCGGCCCGTCTGTGCAGCTCCAGGGCGTCGCCTTGATACGCAACGCCCCGCTGCAACGATTTCTTTACGGCGTAATGCCGATGTCTTTACGAGCCCGCCTGTTTCGGCAGATCCGCCACGAGACGCAGCGAGATCGACAGTTCGTCGAGCTGGAAGTGCGGGCGCAGGAACGCGACCGAACGGTACGAACCCGGACGTCCCGGAATTTCCGCGACCTGGATCGAGGCTTCGCGCAGCGGAAACTGCGCCTTCTGTTCCTGGCTTGCGTTGTCGTCCAGCAGCACGTACTGGGAAATCCAGCGGTTCAGGAACACCTCGACGTTCTGTGCCGAAGCAAAGCTGCCGATCTTGTCGCGCATCATCGCCTTCAGGTAATGCGCCACGCGCGAAACCGAGAAGATGTACTGCAGTTGCGCGGAAAGCACGGCGTTCGCATTGGCGCTGTCGGTGCTGTACTTTTTGGCCTTTTGCACCGATTGGGCGGCGAAGAACGCGGCGTAGTCGGAGTTCTTGCAATGCACGAGCGGAATGAAGCCGAGGTCGCTCAATTCCTTTTCGCGACGATCCGTAATGGCGATTTCGGTCGGGCACTTGAGGGCAATTTCGCCGTCGTCGGTCTTGAAGGTGTGCGTCGGCAGATCTTCCACCAGACCACCGCCTTCCACGCCGCGAATCGCCGCGCACCAGCCGAAGTCGTCGAACGCCGCCGTCAGACGTGCGGCGAAAGCCCAGGCAGCATTGCACCAGAGGTACTTGCTGTGATCGGTGCCATCGACGTCTTCGACGAAATTGAAGCTTTCCACCGTCTGGCCGTCTTTCGGATTGAACGGCAGGCGACCAAGGAAACGCGGCAGCGTGAGGCCGACATAGCGCGAATCCTCAGAATCGCGGAACGACTTCCACTTCGCGTATTCAACCGTGTCGAACACCTTGCCCAGATCGCGCGGTTTGCCGAGATCGGCGAACGATTCGAGGCCCATCAGTTCCGGCGAAGCCGAAGCGATGAACGGCGCGTGTGCGGCCGCGGCGACATGCGACATCTGTTCGATGAAGTACATGTCTTCGGGCTGACGCGTGATTTCGTAATCGCCGATCAGCGTGCCGAACGGTGCGCCGCCGAAGGTGCCGAATTCTTCTTCATAGACCTTCTTGAAGAGCGCGCTCTGATCGAATTCGACCGCGTTCTTGAAGTCGCGCACGACGTCGCGCTTGGGCGCGTGCAGCGCCTTGATCTTGATGGTCTGACCGGTATTGCTTTCCTTGACCAGATAATCGAGCCCGCGCCACGTACCTTCGAGACGCTGGAATTCCGGTGCGTGCATCACCGCGCTGAGCTGCTCCGAGATCAGGCGATCGAGTTCGGCCACGCGCGCGTCGATGGTTGCGGAAAGATTGTTCGAAACGACCACGGTGCCGTCGAGCACCTGATTCACGAGCTCGCCGATCAGATCCTTGGCGCGCGCGTGTTCCGAATCGGATTTCGCAACCTTGCTTTTTTCGACGATATCGTCGAGCAGCGAGGACGAAACTTCGGTTTGCGTGTCGTCGAAGGCCGCGCCTTGCGCGGCTGCAGTTTGCTGGTTCATATGTGCCCCGCCTCAGTCGCCCTTGGGTTCGTGGTCATCCGACTGCGCAGACTGATGTGCATCCGGCGCATCGACGGACGACTCCGTGCGCGTGCCGCCCGCGAGCGTCTGCAGGTGCTGCGTATTCGAAAGCACTTCGCTCAGCAGGTCTTCGAGCTTGTCGTTGCCCGCGAGCTTGTTGCGCAGGTCGGCGAGCTTGGAGCGCGCTTCCAGCAGACGGCGCAGCGGCTCGATCTGGGCCACCACTTCGTCCGGGTTGAAATCGGCCATCGACTTGAAGCGCAGATCGACGGCGAATTTGCCGCCTTCCGGGCTCAGGCGGTTTTCCACCTGAAACGCGGCGCGCGGCTCGATGCCTTTCATCACGTCGTCCAGGTTATCGCGGTCGATATTGATGAACTTGCGGTCGCGCAGCTTGGGCTGCTCGATTTCCGATTGACCGGCCAGATCGCCCATCACCCCGACGACGAACGGCAATTCTTTCACTTCGATCGCATCGCCGCGCTCGACCTCGTAGGTCAGCTGGACGCGCGGCGGCCGCACTTTCTGCAAGCGCTTCTGGATGCTTTCTTTCTTTGCCATCGTCGGCTCCCTGCTTCTTGTTATCGACTGATGCTACGTAGCGGTGTGGTTGCTCGCCGCGCTTTAACGCAGTGCGCTGAACGGGTCGGCACCGTTACCCGAAGCCTTCGCCGCGGGCGCTGCCGGAGCCGGCGCCGGTGCGGCGGGCGCTGCCGGCGCAGCGGCTGCGGCCGTATCGGCGCTGTCCTGCGCCTTGGGCGCGGCCTTTGCAACCCGCTTCACGAAACGTGGCTTTTTGTAGGCCGGTTTTTTCTGCTCGGGCGGGAACAGCGAATCTTCGCCGAGCGTATCGCGCAACTGCTTTGCAAGCGCCTGGGCATCGGACTTTGCATCGCCTTGCAGCGAAGCGTCCTGACGCAGTTCGCCGAGCGATTCCGTCGCCACGCGCAAACCCGCCACCGCGAGCACGCTCTTCGCGCCGCGATCGGTCTGGTCGCGCTGCAGCGCTTCCTGCGCCGCGACGATCGCCTGACCATAGTGTTGCTGCTGGAACTGCACCTGCGCGATGCGCGACCACGGTTCTTCGCGCGTCGGGTCGGCGGCCGCGAGTTTCTGATAGGCCTCAAGCGCGTCGTTCTGATTGCCCGCCTTGGACAGCGCGTCCGCGTCGGCGAGCGCCTTATTGAATGCGTCGGGCGATGCAGCGAGAGGATTGGTCGGGGTCGTGGTGCAGCCTGCCATTACGCCGCAAGCGATCGCAGCCCCCGTGAGCATCGAAAAGACCCGCTTTTTCATCGTTCTTTCACCGCCATTTGATTTTTAATTCAAGGAGAGAAGCCAGAGTTTTACTTATCCCCCAGCGCGCGGGTATAGTACAGGCCAATTTTCTATAATTCAACTGGGTTTGAAAAGACAAAGAAAGAAAAAAGGTGGCTGAGTGGAAACGTAGAAGCCGCTGACAAGCGTTTGAACGGAAAATAAGGCAATTATTGCCGGAATGGCTATTGAAGCCGCATTCAGAGAAGCAAAGTTTTCCGCATTTTATTAAAGCGAGCTTCACGGGGATAATGCTCACGCAATGCACTTCGCATTACCCGTGACCATGCGTATTTAACAAAGCTGGAGAGTCGGGCCTGAGGTCCGAGATAAAAATGACTGCGCGCATTATTCAAATTGCATCGATTACGGTCACGCTTTGCGCCACTGCTGCCTTGCTGGCCGGGTGTGCCGCGGCAGTGCCTGCGATTGGCAGCGCGGCTTCGGCCGCCCTGCAAGTCGTGGGTATCGGCAAGCCCGACGTACCGGACGCGCAAAAGCCGCCGCGCAATCTGGGCGTTACGCTATACGCCGCGCGCAATCTCAACGCCGCCACGGACAACAAGCCGCTCGCGCTAGTGGTTCGCCTCTACGCGCTCAAGGAACCAACCTCATTCCAGCAGGCGCCGTTCGATACGTTTACGGATCCGGCCAGGGAAAAAACCACGCTGGGCGCGGATCTGTTGAGCGTGCGCGAAATCACCCTGATCCCGGGGCAACGTTATAGCGCCACCGAAAAAGTCTCGCGTGAAGCGCAGGCATTCGGTATCGTCGCGTTATTCAGGGACCCGGCAATGCAGCGCTGGAAGTTCGCTTTCGATCCGGCGAAATCGGAGAAATCCGGCATAATGGTCGGGCTGCACAACTGCGCGATGACAGTGACGAGCGGCACGGTGATCCCGGTCGATTCGGCACAAATGGTGCAGCCGCTCAATCTTCTTTCATCGGTATCGTGTGGGTGAATGACTGGCCTATGTTCGTGTTCGACAAGCAATATGAAGCGGGCCGCAAGCAACGCAATACGGATGCAATAGAAAGAAAGTAAAGCAGAATCAGGCAACAAACACGCAACAACGAGGCAGCAAACAGTCGAAGTAGAAACGGCAGTCAACCGGACCACTTCAACCAACAATCCAGTCCGCCGGCTTGCATGGCGAGACACGATCGACGCATAACGCTGAATCATCATGAGCTATTCCTCGAAAGTGCTTTGGGGGGAAGGCCTGTTCCTCAGGCCTCAGCACTTCCAGCGGCAGGACGCCTATCACGAAGCCCGGCTCTTCGAATCGATCCAGGCTATCCAGCCATACAACTGGGGCGTGCGTTCGATCCGCATCGATCACGATTCGCTCGGCAGCAATATCCTGCGCCTGAGCGAACTGTCGCTGGTGTTCCCCGACGGCACGCTCTACTCCGCTCCGCAAGCCGACGAACTGCCGCCGCCAGTCGCGCTCGACGCGCTGCCCGAAGGCATCAACGAATTCACGTTCTATCTCGCGCTGCATCAGGTGCGCGAGAGCGGTTCGAATTACGCGGCCGATCGCAACGAAGGTTTCGTTGCGCGCTACGTGAGCGAACAGGCGAGCGTGGCCGATCACTACACGGATGCCGCGCAAGCCGACGTCACGTTCCTCAAGAACAACGTGAAGCTGGTCGCGCACACCGAACCACGCGATCAATTGCTCTCGGTGCCGGTCGTGCGCGTGCGCCGCACCGCGTCCTCGGGTTTCGAAGCCGATGAAAGCTTCGTGCCGCCGAGCCTCGCCATCGAGGCTTCGCCGCTGCTGCATCAGCGCCTGCGCCGCCTGATCGACGCCTTGCAGGCCAAGGTCAACGCGCTCTACGGCTTCCATCGCGAGCCGACCAAGAACATCATCGAATTCCGCTCGGGCGACATTGCTTCGTTCTGGCTGCTGCATACGGCCAGCGGCGCATTCGCGACGCTTGCGCATCTATATCAGCATTCGGCGCTGCATCCCGAACGGCTCTATCAGGAACTGCTGCGTCTCGCGGGCCAGTTGCTGACGTTCTCGAAGAACCACACGCTCGCCGACCTCCCCGCCTATCGTCACGACGATCCGGGCCCCGCTTTCGCGCGTCTGGATGCGATCTTGCGCGACCTGCTGGAAACGGTGATCTCCACGCAGTACTTCGCGATCGCGCTGGAAGAAGTGCGTGCGTCGTTCCATATCGGCCGGCTCGATTCCGGCAAGATCGACGACAAGACCACTTTCTATCTGGCCGTGTCCGCCGACATGCAGGCCGTCGATCTGGTGGAAGCCGTGCCCGCGCGCTTCAAGGTGGGGGCGCCCGACGACGTCGACAAGCTCGTGCTCTCCGCCATGCCGGGCGTGCGCCTCGTCTACACGCCGCAAGTGCCGCCGGCCATTCCGGTGCGTCCCGGCGCGTGCTACTTCGCGCTCGAATCGCGCAGCGCGCTCTATGAGCGCATGATTCAGGCGCAATCGGCGATGGTGTATACGCCCTCGGGCATTAACGATCTCAAACTCGAACTGATTGCGGTGACGTCATGAGCAACGCGCCTTCCCTCTTTGGCGACGCACCGCCGCTGTCCGTCGCCCCGCAGACGCCGGCGAGCGATCCCGCCTATCAGGTGCGCTCGCTGCTCGATTTGCTGTACGACGGTTTCTTCATGCTGTTTTTGCTTAAGAACGGCCGCGAGCCCGGCGACGCCGCTGAATTCAGCGCCCGTGTGCAGCAGTTCCTGGGCGATTTCGAACGCGGCGCGAAGAAACTCAATGCGTCCGCCGAAGATGTCTATGCGGCGAAATTCGCATTCTGCGCGGCGGTGGACGAATCGGTGCTGTCCTCGCAGTTCAAGATCCGCTCGGACTGGGAGCGCCGGCCATTGCAACTCGCCCTTTTTGGCGAACAACTCGCGGGCGAAAAGTTCTTCCAGTACCTGGAAGATTGCCGTGCACGCGGCGCGGCGCGGCTGCAATCGCTCGAGGTTTTTCACATGTGCCTGCTGCTGGGTTTTCAGGGCAAGTACATGCTCGAAGGACCGGAAAAGCTCGCCTATCTCACGGCGCGCGTGGGCGACGAAATCTCCCATATCAAGGGCAAACGTGCGCCGTTCGCGCCGAACTGGCCGCTGCCAGATCAGGTCGCGCACCGCCTCAAGCGCGAAGTGCCGCTCTGGAGCATCGGCGCGGTGTTCGCACTGGTGGGCATTCTCGCGTGGACGGGGCTCAATGCCTGGTTGCGCGACAGCACGGTGCGTACGCTCGCGCCGTACACGAACATCGTGAAGCTCGGCCCGCAGTCGGCCAATCTCACGATTTCACTGCCGTAATTGCGCCGCCAGTTCGGCAAAGCAATCAATCGGGGGAGCGCGCTTCAAATGTACTGAAGCGCGCTTATGCCGTAACTACGCCGTCACTACGCGGTCACGTCCCGTCATTTTTGCGCGATACAGGCTGGCGTCCGCCAGCTTGAGCCAGGCCGCGTGATCCATCATCGACTCGTCGCATTGCGCCACACCCACGCTCACCGTGCAGGGGCATTGACCGCCCGCCTCCTTGTTTTTCTCCCGCACCGTCGCGACGAAACGCTCCGCAACCGAACGCGCTTCAGCCAATGTCGCGCCCGGCAGCACGATGCCGAATTCCTCGCCGCCATAACGCCCGATGCAGTCGCTCACGCGAAAATGTTCGCGCAATAGCATCGCGAAGGCGCACAGCACGGCGTCGCCTGCCTGGTGGCCGCGCGTGTCGTTGACCACCTTGAAGTGATCCAGATCGAACAGCAGCAGTGACGACGCATACCGAGTCGCGCGGCAACGCTCGAATTCGTCGGCGAGCAGGATTTCCCATTGGCGGCGATTGAGCAGCCCCGTGAGACCGTCGGTGCGGCTCAGCCCTTCGAGCGTACGCGTCTGTTCCGCCAGCTTCCTTGAAATGCGATACGTGCTCCAGCCCAGCGCAATCGGATAGACGATCAGAAACGGCAGACACGCGACGATGGTGGCCATGCGCGTCTCGGGCTCGACGACGAAACCGAGGGTGAGCCAGCCAATCGCCAGCCCGAGCAGATGCGCGGCCACGCCGCGCAGGAACAGTCTCAGCCCGCCCGCCGCGATGTTGTCCATGCTCAGCATCACGAGGATCAGGACGCAGGGCAGCAGATTGAAACGCATCGCGACAACCCAGAAGCCGCCCATTGCCGCGTCGATCATCAGATTGAAGCGCTCGCCGCGATACGGCACGACACAGGCGTGCGCCGCGCGCCGCGCCACATGCGGCCAGATAAAGCCGTGAAAGACCAGCAGCGACCACAGGACTGCGCCGCGTTGCTGCTGCAGGAACACCGAAGCCACGCAGAAGAAACCCAAGGCCAGCCCCACCATGCGCAAACGCCACGTACGTTCGACAAAACGCCTGCCTTTGCCGGCCATGGGATGCGTACTCGGTTTCATTGTTCGGATCGAATCCTGCCGGTAAGGGGTTCTGGGGCGTCGTAAGGCTTCGCAATGCTTCGTATTGCGCAGTCCTGCTCAACCTGCCGCGCCCGCTGCACGGTATGAAAGCGGAAAGCGGCCATTGTGCCATTGCATGCGCCATGCGTAGAGGCGTTTTCAGACGCTTTTTCGCCGCTTGCGACAGCGCCTGTGACAGCCCGATGAAAGCGCCCCATTCCGCACGCCAAGTCCCGCCTTCTTACCAACCGTTACAGAAGCGACGCCGTCGTTGCACCTGTACGCGCGCTGACTTTCTAGAATTCCTCAGACCGTTGCGCGGCAAACCTGCCGAACGGTCGTGCCGCTGTTGAAACATCGATACCAATCGCGTGGAATATCACGCAGAACAGGAGTTCCTATGATTCGCCTCTCGCTTGCAACGCTCGCCAGTGCTTCCGCCGTGGGTCTTCTCGCGCTCTCGATGAACGCCAAGGCACAAACCGGCGCGCCGGCCGCCGCCTCGCCGGAACTGCATGCCGCCGACAAAACCTTCATCTCGAACGGCACGCAAACCGTCGCGACCCAGCGCGACGCGGCCCGCATCGCAGACTCGCGCTCGACCGACCGCGAAGTGAAGGCCTTCGCGGAACAACTCGTCGCCGATTATTCGAAGCTGTCTGATTCGATGCGCGCCGCCAGCCCGCGCGGCGTGGACGTGCCGCGCAACGATCCCGACACCGCGGTGATCGACGGCATCAAGAATCTGCGCGGCGCCGATTTCGACAAGGCCTATATCGAACAGGTCGCGCTGGGCGGGCAGCAAAAGACGCTCTCGGCCTTCCAGGCGGAAATCGCCTCGGGCCGCGACGCGGGCCTCAAGAAGGCCGCCAGCGCCGCTCTGCCTGTGATCCAGGCCGATATCGCCAAGGCAAAGGAGCTGGCCCAGCGCAAGCATATCGCGGGCTGAATACAGCGTTAGACGATTGACGACAGGCGCGGCGCTTTGCTGGCCCGCGCCTTTTTGCGCTTACTCCTCGTTATGCTCCGCGGTCGCCGTCACGAGCCGCTCCATGCGACGGTCTGGAATCAGCCACAGCAGCGCGACCAGCACGAAGAACAGCGCGCCGATATGCGGCCAGTCCAGCGCCGCCAGCACGATCCCCAGCAGATAACCGGCCACCGAGGCCTTGCCCTTCAGGTCGCGCCCCAGTGCGCGCGCCAGCGGGCTTTGCAGGCCGTGATAGCGAACCAGCGTCGCCTGCAGGACGACGTACGCGATCGCACAGAGCAACAGGTTGAAGCCATACAGCATGGTGGGCCAGCGTCCGAAATGGTTCTCGCCCATCCAGCCCGTGGTGAACGGCAGCAGCGAGAGCCAGAACAGCAGGTGCAGATTGGCCCACAGCACCGACCCGTTGACGCTGCGCGCGGCGTGCATCATGTGATGATGGTTGTTCCAGTAAATGCCCACGTAGACGAAGCTGAGCACATAGCTCAGGTAAGTCGGCCACAACGGCGCGAGCGCCGTGATGTCCTCGCCGTGCGGCACCTTGAGTTCCAGCACCATGATGGTGATGATGATGGCAAGCACGCCATCGCTGAATGCTTCGAGCCGGTTTTTGTTCATTTGCTTCGCTTGAGGCGGAGGGTGACGTCGTGAAGGCGGCCAGCTTGCGCACGCCTGGAAAGGCAACCGAAAGTATGGCCGAAAGTGCGTAGGGACGCCATTAAGCGCCGGACGCCCGCACCGGAACAAAGGAATCGCATGAATATCGAACCCTCCTCGCCCGTACGCTCCGGCCCAGCCGGCGAGTGGCGTCGCGTGCGGGTCTGGGATCTGCCCACGCGGCTCTTTCACTGGCTCGCGGTCGGGCTGGTGGTGCTTGCGTGGCTGTCGCAGCGCATGAACTGGATGCAGCTTCATGTGCGTGCGGGCGAGACGCTGCTCGCGCTGGTGCTGTTCCGTCTGCTGTGGGGCTGCTGCGGCAGCGAGACCGCGCGCTTTTCACGCTTGCTCGCTTCGCCGGCGGCGGCGTGGCGGCATCTGCGCCAACTGGCGCGCCGCGAACCCGACACCCAGGTGGGACACAATGCGGCAGGCGGCTGGATGGTGGCGTTGCTGCTCGCGCTGCTGTTGGTCGAAACGCTCAGCGGCCTGTACGTCAACAACGATATCGCCGATGAAGGCCCGCTCTCGGAGATCGTGCCCGCCGTCATCGCCAACGCGATATCGGCGATTCACGCGTACGGATGGGATGTGCTGGCCGCCGCCGTCGTGCTGCATGTCTGCGCCATCGCTCTTTACGCGCTGCTCAAAGGCCACAACCTCGTGCGGCCGATGGTGACAGGCGTGAAGCCCTTGCCCGCCGCAACGCGTGCGCCGCGCAGAGCCTCGCTCTGGCTCGCGGCGCTGTTGATGGCGTTCTCGGCGCTGGTAACGGCGCTGCTCGCCTTCTACCTCTAGGCGCGCCCTGGCACGCCGGCACCGTCAGGATCGGCGCGTTCTGGTGCTGATTGGCCTGCGAGAGCGCGATCTGATTCTGCAGCACCGTGGCGGCGGCAATCAGACGTCGCCGGGGCAGCACGCGAGAGGAAATCATGGCAGGCAGGCAGGGAGAGTGCGCACAGCCCACCCATTTAGCTAGCGCTATTGCCCGCCAGGCACGCGCCATGGCGTAAAATCGGCGCTCCCCTTCACTCGACTCGACAAAACGCGTAGATGGCTACCTACCTCGAATTGCTCGCCGAAAAACGCGCCCTCGACGCGCGCATCGAAGCGGCGCGTGCCGAGGCGGCTCAGGAAGCGCTTGCCACCGCCCGCGCCGCCATCGCCGAATTCGGCTTTACACCCGAGGATCTGTTCGGCAAGCCGCGTCAGGCCAAAGCGGCTAAAACGTCAAAAGGCCCGCGCGGCAAGCACAAGGCCGCGCAGGACGCCGCCAACGCCAACGCAGGCAACAACAATTTCGACCTGTTCGGTCATTGAGCGCAAACCAGCCGCCGGAAACAACAGGCCCGCGAGCCGTCAAAGCTCGCGGGCCTGTTGCAGGATTACCCTCTTGCCTGCGCTGCCTTACTGCGCGCCCAGCTTCTTGATCAGCACGTCGAGCTGCGCGAGTTCTTCCTCGTTCAGGTCGATCAGCGGCGCACGCACCGGGCCGGCATCGTGGCCCACAAGCTTCGCACCCGCCTTGACGATGCTCACCGCGTAACCGGCGCGGCGGTTGCGGATCGCCAGATACGGCAGGAAGAATTCGTCGATCAGCTTGCCGACCGTTGCGTGGTCATCGGCTGCAATCGCGCGATAGAAGTCCATCGCCGTCTTTGGAATGAAGTTGAAGACCGCCGACGAGTAAACCGGCACGCCCAGCGCCTTGTATGCGGCAGCGTAGACTTCCGCCGTGGGCAGGCCGCCCAGGTATGAGAAGCGGTCGCCCAGACGGCGGCGGATCGTCACCATCGCCTCGATTTCGCCCACGCCGTCCTTGAAGCCGATCAGGTTCGGGCAGCGGTCGGCGAGCTGTTCGAGCATGTCGGCGTTGAGCTTCGAATTGGCGCGGTTGTAGATGATCACGCCCATCTTCGGCACGGCCTTGCAGACCTCTTCCGCGTGCTTCGCAATGCCTTCCTGCGACGCTTCCGTGAGGTAATGCGGCATCAGCAGAATGCCCTGCGCGCCGTTACGCTCCGCTTCCTGAGCGTACTCGATCGCCACGCGCGTCGCGCCGCCCGCGCCCGCCAGAATCGGCACCTTGCCCTTGCAGGTCTCCGTCGCGGTCTTGATGACCTGCGAATATTCGCTCCTGGTCAGCGAGAAGAACTCGCCCGTGCCGCCCGCGGCGAACAGCGCGCTCGCGCCGTACGGAGCCAGCCATTCGAGGCGCTCGGCATAGGTGTCGGCGCGGAAGTTGCCCTGTGCGTCGAAGTCGGTGACGGGAAACGAAAGCAGGCCTTCGGAGACGATTTGCTTGAGTTCTTGCGGAGTGGTCATGGTGGTGATCCTTTGAATCTGTCGATTAATCGGTGAATCTGTTCAGCGTGGCCTTAACGCACGAGGCACGGACGCTTGTTGTCGAATTTCCAGTCGGGAATCAGGTACTGCATTGCGACGGCGTCGTCGCGCGCGCCCAGGCCATGCTGCTGATACAGCGCATGCGCCTTGTCCAGTTCGTCGAGATCGATCTCAATACCCAGACCTGGTTTGTGCGGCACCTGCACCTTGCCGCCGACGATCTGCAGCGGATCGCGCGTGAGGCGCTGGCCGTCCTGCCAGATCCAGTGCGTATCGATCGCTGTGATCTTGCCGGGCGCAGCAGCGGCCACGTGCGTGAACATCGCCAGCGAGATATCGAAGTGATTGTTCGAGTGCGAGCCCCAAGTGAGGCCCCAGTCGTTGCACATCTGCGCGACGCGCACCGATCCCTGCATGGTCCAGAAGTGCGGGTCCGCCAGCGGAATGTCGACCGACTGCAACTGGATCGCGTGGCCCATCTGACGCCAGTCGGTGGCGATCATGTTGGTGGCCGTGGGCAGACCGGTGGCGCGGCGGAACTCGGCCATCACCTCGCGGCCCGAGTAACCGTTTTCCGCGCCGCACGGGTCTTCCGCGTAGGCCAGCACGTCGTGCTTGTCGCGACACAGGCGGATTGCTTCCGCCAGCGACCATGCGCCGTTCGGGTCGAGCGTCACGCGCGCTTGCGGGAAGCGCTCGGCCAGCGCCGTGGCCGCCTCCATTTCCGCGTCGCCCGACAGTACACCGCCCTTGAGCTTGAAATCGTTGAAGCCGTAACGCGCCTTCGCGGCTTCGGCCAGGCGCACCACGGCTTCAGGCGTCATGGCCGCTTCCGTGCGCAGGCGCTCCCATTCGTCGCGGCCATCGGCGCCGCAAGCGTACGGCAGATCGGTCTTGTTGCGATCGCCGATAAAGAACAGATAGCCGAGCATCTCCACTTCGCTGCGCTGTTGCCCTTCGCCCAGCAGCGCGGCGACGGGCACGCCCAGATGCTGGCCCAGCAGATCGAGCAGCGCCGCTTCAAGCGCGGTGACCGCGTGAATCGTGGTGCGCAGATCGAATGTCTGCAGGCCGCGGCCGCCCGAATCGCGCTCCGCGAACTGCTTGCGCACCGTGTTGAGCACGGCCTGGAGATTGCCGATCGACTGGCCGACCACGAACGCGCGCGCGTCGTCGAGCGTCTTGCGGATCGCCTCGCCGCCCGGCACTTCGCCAATGCCCGTGTTGCCCGCGCTGTCGCGCAGCAGCACCACGTTACGCGTGAAGAACGGACCGTGCGCGCCGGAGAGGTTCATCAGCATGCTGTCGCGGCCCGCGACGGGCACGACGCGCAGTTCGGTCACGACGGGAGTCGCATTCGGCTGGACGTTTTGTGTGGTCATGAAAGCATTACCTGTTTAGAAGCGGCGCAAGCGAAACACCCGCGCCAGTCGATCAATCGAATCAATTCAAGGTGCGGCGACGATCTCCACCCAGTTCGCGCCATGCCCGCCCGCGCAGCGCGCAGCCAGCGTGAGCGCGCCGCTCTGGCTATCGACGCGATACAGCGAGACATGCGGAGACTTCTCACCGCACGCCACCGCGAAGCGGCCCGACGGATCGAGACGGAAACCACGCGGCTGGGTTTCGGTATCGACACAACCCGCATAGTCGAGTGAGCCATCGAGCTGCACGGCGTAGGTCAGCAGACGGCTGGTGGTGCGCTCCGATGCATAAACAAAGCGGCCATCGGGCGAGACGTGGATATCGGCGGCCCAGATCAGCTTCGCGAGTTCGGCGGGATCGGGCTGCACCGGGTCCGACGAACTGGGGCGCGCAAAGCCGTCGTTCAGATGCGCGAGATCGGCGGCACGCGGCGAGACATGGCGCAGCGTGAGTTCGCCGCTGTGCGCGTCGCGCGCCAGCGCCGCTACCGTCGCGCGGAATTCGCTCAGCACATAAAGCGTGTTGCCGTCGGGCGACAGGCACAGATGGCGTGGCCCGAAGCCCTTGCCCAGGTCCATCGCGCCGATCTCGCGCAAACGCCCTTCGTCTTCCAGCGCAAAACAGAACACGCGGTCACTGCCCAGCGACGAGGCGTAGGCGAAACGACCATCGGGCGAGACGATCACGGCATGGGCGTTCTGGATGCCTTCGACGGTTTGCAGCGGCGCGCCCTGGCCGTTTTCAATGTCCTTCACGCGATACAGGCAGACGCGATGCTCGCCGTACGAAGCGCCCAGCACGAAGCGGCCTAGCGGATCGGCGCACAGATAGGCGAAGCTCGAATCGAGCGGCGCGCGACCGAGCGTGGTCAGCGTGCCGTTGCCCGCATCGATGGCGTAGCGATACAGATGCAGATCGGTGCCGCGCGTGACGGCGTAGAGATGCTGGCGGTCCGGCGTGAGCGCCAGCGGCATGACGGTGGGCGCGATGGTCGTGCGTGCGTGCGGCGTGAGCGTGGCGGCGTTGGCGTCCAGATGCAGCACGTCGATCTCGCCGTCGTTGGCGTTCGAAACATAGACGAAGTAGCGGTCTTGCATGAGTAGTGTCCTTTTCAGTTCAGTCGTGGGCCGGATGCATCACGAAAGCATCAGTGTGCGCCACGATGGACCGATTCCGCATCGTCGTTGAACGCGCGCCGCGACGGCTTGTTGCGCGCGAGGAAGGCGGCCGCTGCGGCGATCAGCGAAGTCACGCCCAGGCCATACAGACCGCCGGTGATCGAACCGGTGTGCTGCTGCAGATAACCGAAGGTAGCCGGGGCGAAGAAACCGCCCAGATTGCCAAGCGAATTGATCAGCGCGATCACGGCAGCGGCGACGCGGGCATCGAGATAGCCTTGCGGCAGCGGCCAGAACAGCGAAGACGCCGCCTTGAAACCGATCGCCGAAAAGCAGATCGCCACGAACGAGAACACCGGGTCGGCGGAAGTCGAAGCGAACAGCCCGCACGCGGCAATCACCAGCGCGAGCGCCAGCCAGCGTTGCTGATGGCGATACTTCGCGCAAAGCAGCGCGAAGCAGTACATCGCGACGATGGCGATCATCCACGGAATCGCGTTGTAGAGCCCCACCTGGAAGTCCGTCAGCCCGCCCATCTTGCGGATGATGGTGGGCAGCCAGAACGTGGCCGCGTAGATCGTCAACTGGATCGCGAAATAGAGGAAGCAGAACAGCACGATCTGCGGATCGCGCAACAGACGCATGACCGGCACATGTGCGCCCGTGGCGGCTTCACGGTCGGCCTGCTCGCGCGCCATATAGGTTTCGAGCGCACCCTGCTCGTCGCCCGTGAGCCAGTGCGCGTCGCGAATGCGCGACTTGAGGATCAGCCAGCTGGCCGCGCACAGCGCGATGGAGAACGCGCCTTCGATCAGGAACATCCACTGCCAGCCCGCGAGACCCAGACCGCGCACCGAAAGCAGCGCGCCCGTGACCGGCCCCGACAGCACCGAAGCGAACGCCGATCCCGCCAGGAAGATCGCCACGGCCTTGCCGCGTTCCTTCTGCGGCAGCCATTGCGCAAAGTAATAGACCACGCCAGGAAAGAAGCCCGCTTCCGCGATGCCCAGCAGGAAGCGCAGCAGGTAAAACGAGGTGTCGTTGCGCACGAAGGCCATCGACGCCGCGACGATCCCCCACGTCCCCATGATGCGCGTGAGCCAGGCGCGCGCGCCGAACTTCTGCATCAACATGTTCGACGGCACTTCGAACAGCGCGTAGCCGATGAAGAACAAGCCGCTGCCCAGACCATACGCCGCTGCCGAAAGTCCCAGATCGGCTTCCATGTGGGTATTGGCGAAACCGACGTTCACACGGTCGATATAGTTCGCGATGAACATGATCAGGAACAGCGGCAGGACATGCCGCATGACCTTGGCGCTGGCTGAATCCAGCAGCTCGTCATAGCGGGTGATGGAAGCGGACATCGAGGTTGTCTCCTGTCGGTGTCGGGCACCGTGGTACGTTGTCTGATGACATAATAGCCAAGTCATCGGACGACTCCAATGTGGTGTTTACCCTCTATTTCACGATTTAATGCCTTGTACAAGGCTTTGATCCGTGGCGATTGTAACGCTTCACGCTTATGTTGTACGATGACATAACTCACCTTACTGCGTCAGGAGACGACATGCAGATCACCGGCGACATGCTGATCGGAGGCCATGCGGTGCGCGGCTCGAACCCGCCCCTGCTGGCCTTCAACCCCTCCACCGGCGAAGACATCGCCACGCCGGCCTTCGGCGCCGGCAACGCCGACGATGTCGCGCTGGCCTGCGAACTGGCTGCCGCGGCGTTCGACCCGTATCGCAAGCTGCCGCTCGCCACGCGCGCGGCCTTTCTCGAACGCATCGCGTACGGCATCGCCGCCCTTGGCGACGCGCTCACCGAACGCGCGCAGATGGAAACCGGCTTGCCGAAAGCCCGCCTCGAAGGCGAACGCGGCCGCACCGTCGCTCAGTTGAAACTGTTCGCGCAGGAAGTCCGCCAGGGTCTGTGGCTAACCGCGACGCTCGATTCCGCTCTGCCCGATCGCAAGCCGCTGCCGCGCTCCGATCTGCGTCTGCAGAAGATCGCCGTCGGTCCGGTCGCGGTGTTCGGCGCGAGCAATTTCCCGCTGGCGTTTTCAGTGGCGGGCGGCGATACGGCGGCGGCGCTGGCTGCCGGCTGCCCGGTGGTCGTGAAAGCGCACGGCGCGCATCTGGGCACCTCGGAAATGGTGGGCCGCGTGATTCAGCAGGCCGTCAAGGCGATGGGCCTGCCCGAAGGCGTGTTCTCGCTGATCGTCGGCGCGGGCCACACGGTGGGCGAGGCGCTGGTCGCGCATCCGGCCATCAAGGCGGTGGGCTTCACCGGTTCGCGCGCAGGCGGCACGGCGCTCATGCGCATCGCCGCACAGCGTCCCGAACCGATTCCCGTCTACGCCGAAATGAGCAGCATCAATCCGGTGTTCCTGCTGCCGCAGGCGCTCGCTGCGCGCGCTGCGGCCATCGCGCAGGGTTTCGTCGATTCGCTGGTACTGGGCGCGGGGCAGTTCTGCACGAACCCCGGTCTCGCGATCGCCATCGACAGCCCGGCGCTGGCGCAGTTCGTCGATACGGCAACGGCGACGCTGGCCGGCAAGCCCGCGCAGACCATGCTCACGGCCTGCATCCACGCGGCGTATGAAGAAGGCGCGCAGCGCCTGGCACAAACGCCCGGCGTGAACGCGCTCGCGCACGGCCAAGCGGAAAGCGGCCCGAATCAGGCATGCGCCGCCCTCTTCGTGACCGATGCGCCGACCTTCCTCGCACAGCCCGCGCTTGAAGACGAAGTGTTCGGCCCGGCTTCGACGCTGGTGCGCTGCAAGGACGAAGCGCAATTGCTGGCGGTGGCGGAACATTTCGCGGGCCAGTTGACCGCGACGATCCAGATGGACAACGACGATCTGCCCGTTGCGCAGCGCCTCGTCACCATCCTGGAACGCAAGGCGGGCCGCCTGCTCGTCAACGGCTTCCCGACCGGCGTTGAAGTCACGCATGCGATGGTGCACGGCGGCCCGTTCCCGGCGACTTCCGATAGCCGCGCGACCTCGGTTGGCACGAGTGCAATCGAGCGCTTCCTGCGCCCGGTGTGTTACCAGGACTTCCCGGCGGGCCTGCTGCCCGAAGCACTCGCCGATGGCAATCCGCTTGAATTGTGGCGGCGCAAGAACGGCGAACTGGTACGCGGCTAATCCGGCACGCTCGGCGCGTAAACGACAATCGGCGACCGGATGTTCACTATCCGGCCGCCGATTTTTTATGAGCTTTTGTGCGCTTCAGGCCGTTTCGCCCGCCGCCAGCGCAGCGCGACGCAGTCGTTCGCGACTGCTCGACAGATGCATGCGCATCGCGGCGCGCGCGCCTTCGGGATCATGCCGCGCAATGGCTTCGAAAATGCTCTCGTGCTCGCGATTGACGAGTTCGGCGTAGGCCTTGGGATCGCTGTGCGCGATGCCGGCCGAGTCGATGCGATGACGCGGGATCAGCGCCGCGCCCATCTGCGTGAGGATATCGACGAAATAGCGATTGCCGGTGGCGCGCGCCACGGAAACGTGAAACTGCAGATCCGCGCCCGCGCTGTCGCCACCCGCGCGCGTGGCCGACGAAATCGCGTCGAGCGCCGTGCGGATATTCGCGAGATCGCGCTCGCTGGCGCGCTGCGCGGCCAGACCCGCGCATTCGGTTTCCAGGCTGATGCGCAATTCGAGCACTGAAAGCAGATCGTTGAGCGTGCTCGCGGGCACGACGTCGAGATCGAGCGGCTCGCGGCGCGGCTCCAGCACGAAGCTGCCGATGCCGTGGCGCGTCTCGATCACCTGCATGGCCTGCAGACGTGAAATGGCTTCGCGCACGACGGTGCGACTCACACCCAGCAGGGTCATGAGCGAGCTTTCGGTCGGCAGCTTGTCGCCGGGTTTGAGCGAGCGCGAGGCAATCTGCTCGTCGACGTAATTGACGACGTGTTCGGCAAGATTGCGATTGCGGGGCGGACGGTTGTTGAGCATGGGCGCGGCGAGCGGATCGGCCATCGTCCTCTCCTTGGTATGCGGGGTTCGCTCCATTATACGTCGTCGGACAACCGGGTGAGCGGGCACGCTGTACGCATGCTTTCAAGGGCGTAAACGCGCATGCGCCAGCGCGAAAGACATCGGACAACCTGCCGTGCGGCACGCGAGGCCATGATCGGCCTGACGCCTTTTTGCTTGACCGGCGCGCAATGAATAAATAGTTAGGAATCCACGTCAATTGATGCCGGCCGTCTATCGCAAATCCAGCCGACGCGTTAGCAAACCTCTATTTTCAAGGGCTAAACGTAAATAAACGCTCAACAGCGTTTGTACACCTTCGCCTCGACAGAACGCTTTTTTGCCCATAATCTGCCATCAGAGGATGCGCGCCAGGTTCCCCACCCATACCGGACGACGCCTCAACTGAAACCGAATCGCTTTGCGTTTGTGCCCGCCACATTCCGCCACGAGGGAAGCATTGAGAAATCGCATCGCCCGCGTTGTTCTCGGCGCTCTCACGCTGGCGCTTGTGCTGCCCGGCGCGGCGTCGCATGCCGCGCCGCCCGCCGAGCCCGCGCCCGACACCATGCAGGCCCGCGTGATGGGCTGCGCCGCATGCCACGGCGCGCATGGCGAAGGCACCGACAACGACTACTTCCCGCGCCTATCCGGCAAGCCTGCGGGCTATCTCTACAACCAGCTCATCGCGTTCCGCGACGGCGGCCGCAGCTATCCGCCGATGAACTATCTGCTCGCATATCTGCCCGACGCCTACCTCAAGCAGATCGCCGCATTCTTCGCACAGCAGCATCCGCCCTATCCGCCGCCTGCAACCTCCAAGGTAGACGCCGCCACGCTCGCGCTCGGCAAATCGCTGGTGATCAACGGCGCGCCCGAACGCAACGTGCCCGCCTGCGCGGCCTGCCACGGCGCATCGCTGACCGGCATGCAGCCCGCGATTCCGGGTCTGCTGGGGCTGCACGCAGAGTACATCAGCGCGCAACTGGGCGCATTCCGCTACGGCACACGCCGCGCCGCCAGCCCGGACTGCATGCACGACATTGCCTCGCATCTGGCCGAACACGACATCACCGCCATTGCCGCCTGGCTTGCCGCGCAGCCCGCACCCGCCGATCCGACGCCTGCCGCGCCCGCGCCGCTGCCGATCGCGTGCGGCAGCGTCCCTCACTAGCCGAGGCCTCGACGTGCGAAAAGTACGAAAAGTGCGAAAACTTCGATCCCTCATCGCTTCGTGCTTCACGCCGCTGGCCGTGTGCGCGATGTACTTTGCCATCGCGCTGAACGCCCACGCGCAAACCGCCGCGCCCACGGCCAACGCCACCGATGCAGCCAGCGCCGCAGCCGCGAACGCCAAACCCACCACGGCCACGGGCGCGATGCAGATCGCGCGTGGCGAATACCTCGCCCGCGCCGGCGATTGCATCGCCTGCCATACGGTGCCGTCGCAGCAGATGTTCGGCGGCGGACGGCCGATGGAGACGCCGTTTGGCACGCTCTACACGCCGAATATCTCGTCGGACAAAACCGACGGCATTGGCGCATGGACTGCGGACGAGTTCTTTCGCATGCTGCACGAAGGCAAATCGCGCGACGGCACCTTGCTCTATCCCGCGATGCCGTTCGCCTCGTACACCAAGGTCAGCCGCGCCGATTCCGACGCGATCTACGCCTATCTGATGTCCACGCAGCCCGTGCATCGGCCCAATCGTGCGCATACGCTGCGCTTTCCCTATAACCAGCGCTCACTGCTGATCGGCTGGCGCGCGCTGTTCTTCCGCGCGGGCGAATACACGCCCGATCCGAAACAATCGGTCGAGTGGAACCGCGGCGCGTATCTGGTTGAAGGACTCGGGCACTGCACGATGTGCCATACGGAAATCAACGCGCTGGGCGGCAATTCCGCTTCGAAGGAATTCCAGGGCGGCCTGATTCCGCTGCAAAACTGGTACGCGCCCTCGCTCACCTCGAACAAGGAAGCGGGTCTGGGCGACTGGAGCATCGCCGATATCGTCGATCTGCTGCACGCAGGCGTGTCGAATCGCGGCGCGGTCTACGGACCGATGGCCGAAGTCGTCTACGACAGCTTCCAGTACCTCAGCGAAGACGACGTGCGCGCGGTAGCCGTCTATCTGAAATCGCTGCCGGGCCATTCGAACGAAGTCGATAAATCGCCCAAGAGCCAGTTCGTGAACGAAGAAGCGAACCGTCTCGCGCCGCTCGGCAAGAAGATTTACGAGGCGCAGTGCGCCGTCTGCCACGCGGCCGAAGGCCAGGGCAAGCTGCCGCATTTCCCGCCGCTGGCGAACAATCAGTCGATCCAGATGAATTCGGCGGTCAATCCCATCCGCATGGTGCTCAACGGCGGCTATGCGCCGGGCACGAACAAGAATCCCATGCCCTATGGCATGCCGCCGTTCGCACAGTCGCTCTCCGACGAGGAAGTGGCCGCCGTGGTCACCTATATCCGTACGGCGTGGGGCAATCACGGTGCGCCGGTGTCGGTGAAGGAAGTCAATGCGCTACGCAGCGCGCCGCTGTTCTGACCTGCATGGAAGCGAGGCCGCGATGATCGAAACACCCGTTCCCGAACAGCCCGGCGAGCGTGCGCAACACGAGCAGGTCGCCGAGATCGTGCGCCAGGGCCCAGGCGGCGCACTCGCGCTTGCCAGCATCGCCACCGCCATCGTGGCGGCGATCTGGTTTGCGTTCTACTTCCTCGTGTTCCTGCCGCGCGGCGTGATCCAGTAAGCCCTTTCGCACATCGACCCCATGTCCACGCATCCAACCGATCCCCACGGCAGTCATGCCAGCGCCGAAGTCGCCGCGCGCGTGGAGCGCCGCTGGGCCACGCTCATGGTGGCGCTCGTTCTCGTGCTGGTGGCGATGGTGATTTTCACCGGCCTGCACTGGGCGATGATGCCGCCCTCGCGCGTCGAAACCATCAATCCGCAAACGCTGCATCTATCGGGCGAATTCGTCGAAACCAATCTGGGCAGCGCGCTCGAACCCGACGGCTCCGTCACGGTGCGCGTGCTCGCGCAGCAGTATTCGTTCACGCCGCAATGCATCGTGGTGCCCGCAGGCGTGCCCATCACCTTTCGCGCCACCAGCGCCGACGTCGTGCACGGTTTTCTCGTCACCGACACCAACCTCAATTCGATGGTCGAACCGGGCTACGTCGCCACCTTCCGCACCACCTTCGCGCGGCCCGGCGATCACCTGATGCCTTGCCACGAGTACTGCGGCGTAGGTCATCAGGGCATGTGGGCGCATGTGAAAGTCGTCGATCGCGACACCTTCATGCAGATGGCGGCGCTGCCGGAGAACCATTCGGGGAGACTGAGCTGTGTTAAATAACAAGCGACTCGTGCTCGCCCACTTCTGGCTCGCGTTCGTGCTGTTCGGCGTGGCGCTGCTGCTGGGCGCGTGGCAGATGCTCGTACGCAGCCCGCTTCATCCGTGGCTTAAGGATCCCGAACTTTATTATCGTTCCGTCACGGAACACGGCACGGTGATGGGCTACGCGTTCCCCACGCTGATCGCCATGGGCTTTGGCTACGCGGTGAGCGAACTCGCGCTCAAGCGCCCGCTGGTGGGTGTGCGCTTCGCGTGGCTCGGCTTTATTCTGCTCGCGCTGGGCGCGCTCACCGCCTCGGTGCCGGTCGCGCTCGGGCGCGCATCGGTGCTTTACACCTTCTATCCGCCGATGATCGGCAACGTGTTTTATTACATTGGCGTGGTGCTGGTGGTGGTGGGATCGTGGGTGTGGGTCGCGCTCATGAGCGTCAATCTTGCCGCATGGAAGCGCGAGAATCGCGGCAAGCCGGTGCCGCTGGCGATGTTCGCCACCACGGCGGGCGCGTACCTGTGGGGCTGGACCGCCGTGGGCGCGGCCATCGAAGTGCTGTTCCAGATCCTGCCGGTGGCATTGGGCTGGCGCAACACCATCGACGCGGGGCTCGCACGGGTGTTCTTCTCCTGGACGCTGCACGCAATCGTCTACTTCTGGCTGATGCCCGCGTATATCGCCTACTACACCATCATTCCGCGTGCGATTGGCGGGCGACTCTATAGCGATTCGATGGCGCGCATCTCGTTCATCCTGTTTCTGGTAGTGGCGATGCCGATCGGCCTGCATCACCTCTTCACCGATCCGCAGGTGGGCGCGGGCTTCAAGTTCCTGCAATCGGTGTTCACGGCGCTGGTGGCGGTGCCCACGCTGCTGACCGTATTCACGATCTGCGCGTCCGTTGAAATCGCGGGACGGCTGCGCGGCGGCAAGGGCACGTTTGGCTGGATCGCGAAACTGCCGTGGCACAACCCGCAGATGCTCGCGCTGGCATTTTCGTTCGTGATGCTGGGCTTTGGCGGCGCGGGCGGCCTCATCAACATGAGCTACCAGCTCGACCAGCCGATCCACAATACGCAATGGATCACGGGCCATTTTCATCTGATCTACGGCGGTGCAATCGTCATCATGTACTTCGCCATCGCCTACGATCTGTGGCCGCAGCTCACGGGTCGCGCGCTCACCAACTGGCGGCTGATGCGCTGGCAGTTGTGGCTATGGTTTATCGGCATGATCGTGACGACATTTCCGTGGCATCTGGTCGGCCTGATGGGCATGCCGCGCCGCATGGCGTATTTCGATTACAGCGATCCCGCGCTGGCCGCGCAGGCAAGTCTCGTGACGATCTCGGCGATTGGCGGTTTTATTCTGGTGATTTCCGTGGTGCTGTTTTTCGTGGTGCTCGTGCAAGGCCATCGCAGCGCGGTGCAACCCGTCGAGGACTATCGCTTCAGCACACCAGTGCACGAATCTCCGACGCTGCCGGTGGCGCTCAACAGCTTCGCCTTGTGGATCGTGCTGATGGTCGCGCTCACGGTCGCGAACTACGGCTACCCGATCGCGCAACTGCTCGCAACGCCGGATACGGCCGTGCCCGCGATCCCGATCGGAGCACCGCGATGAGCGACGAACGCCTGTTCTCGTTGAGCAACGTCTGGCTGCGCGTCAGTGTGGGCGCGACGATACTCGTGCTCGTGGTGTCGGCGCTGATTGGCTTCGTCTGGCTGCCTTCCGCACAAACCGACCCGCAATTTCAGGGCCTCTGGAACGCGATCTGCAGCGCCGCGGGCGTGCCGCGCCAGTGGCATCAGGCGAGCGCGACCGTATCGCCCGGATACAAGGTCAGCACGGTCGAGCTCGCGCCGCATATGCTCGACGATGCGACGGCGCTCTCGGTCGGACGCGGCGCGACCCTCTCCTTGCGCTGCACGATGTGCCACGGCCCGCACGGCATGAGCGACGCGAATTCGCCGAATCTCGCCGGGCAATATGCCAGCGTGGTCTACAAAGAATTGCTCGACTTCCAGAGCGGCGCACGCCAGAACGCCGTGATGTCGCCGATGGCGCAGCATCTTTCCGATCAGGATATGCGCGACCTTGCGGCGTATTACGCCTCGCTCGCTCCGTTCGCGCACCTGCGCGGCGACTCGCCCGCAATCGTCGCGCACGGCGCGCCGCTGCGTAATATTCCTGCCTGTGCAGCGTGCCATGGCGGCGTGGACAACAAAGTGGGCAGTCCGTGGCTCGACGGTCTGCCTGCTGCCTACACAAAGGCGCAGCTCGCCGCGTTCGCGAACGGCACGCGTCATAACGACATCTCCGGGCAGATGCGCAATATCGCGCGCAACATGAGCGCCGAGGAAATCGACGCCGCCGCAGCATGGTATGCAGGCAATGCGAATTCACAGTGATCCGCAGTAATTCGCGCGGTTAATTCGCGCGGTTAATTCATATTCGATCCAGCAGACAAGCCCTTTCCCTCGCGCGCGGCACGCCGCTTGCGCGCGCTTTCACTCCCCCCATCGCGGAGAGACATCATGCAAAAGACTGCAAGCGCCAAATGGCACGGCGGCATCAAGGACGGCCAGGGCAGCATTTCGACCCAGACAGGCGTGCTACGCGACGCACCGTATGGCTTCGCCTCGCGTTTCGAAGGCGGCCCCGGCACCAATCCCGAAGAACTGATCGGCGCAGCGCACTCGGGCTGCTTCACGATGGCGTTTTCGCTGTTCCTCACTGAAGCCGGCTTCAAGGCCGACAGCATCGAAACGAAATCGACCGTCACGCTGGAAAAAGTGGGGGAAGGTTTTTCAATCACGGCATGTCAGCTCGACATGACCGCGAAAATTCCCGGCATCGATCAGGCGACTTTCGAAAAACTCGCGACGGACGCGAAAGAAAATTGCCCGGTTTCGAAACTGTTTGCGAACAACGCGAAAATCACCTTGAACGCGAAACTGGCAAGCTAGATTGAATTTCCTAAAGTTGCTTGAGGTTGCTTGAAATTGCCTGAGTTTGCTTGAAGTCATCAAGCGCCAGACCGGCCCTGATTACCCGCGCCGGTCTGGCCGCTCTGGCGGATTGGTCGCTTGGGTGCATTGAAAGGAATACCTCAGCGCCCAGTCTGCAACTGCCCCCAGCTCACGAGAATTTTCTGGATGCTGCGTGCGTAGGAATCGCGCTCGCCCGGCGATTCCGAGTGATACGCACCAATCGCGCGCCACGTATTGCCGTAACGCACCATCTTCTGTTTCAACAGCCACGCGGCCACGAATATATTCACGCACGGATCGGTCAGCGCGCGATGCGGAATACCCTGCCGCGCCAGCTCAGGAAAATGAATCGAATTGATCTGCGCCTGGCCAACGTCGATCGAACCGTTGTTGTTGCGATTCACCGCAGCGGCATCGCCCTTCGACTCGCGCCAGGCGACTGCGCGCAATATGAGTGGATTGACACCTTGATACGCGCCGGCTTTTTCAAAGCAGTCGTTTTCCGAACTGGCGGCCTGAGCCGAAGTCGCGCCAAACGCCGTCGCGGCGAGAGCCAGCGCAACGATTGCGCCAAGACGCGCGCGACCCGCGCCACCTGAGTTGTTTTCAGCCATCGATCAATCTCCCGGACCGGCGTCAGTGCGCCAATGCGACGTCGAGCTGGTGCTCGATGTCCTTGAGGTAGGTGCGCGACGCATCGGACACCACGAGGCGCGCCGTCGGGCCAACCGGATGCACATCATGCGGGCGAAGTTTCTTCTTGCGCGAGGACGCGTGCGGCGCGGGCACGTCATCGTCGTCGCCGCCCGCGCTACCCGAAGGCGGCAGCATGGCGAGCGAAGGCAACGGCGGATAAACCTTGTCCGTGGCGGGCGATGCGGAAAATCCCGTCGACGCCTGCAGGCTCGCGCCTGCTGCATCGGGCTGAGCTGCCCAGCCCGCAGTGGCGGCAGTGGAAAGGAGCCATGCGGCTCCTGCAAAAGCGATCATGCGCATGACGTCAGCCTCCCGATTGCAGCGGCTCGATCGACACGCTGTACGTCTGGTTGGCGCCGGCCGTGAGATTTTCCAGCACCGGCTTGTTGGCCTGATGCACCGGCACGCCACGCCAGATCGCCTCGTTGATATAGCGAAGATCCTGACCGAGCGCGGTCACGCGAATCAGCGCCGGATGCTTTTGTGCGGCGGCAAGCGCCCCTGCCTTGGCGAGCACCGCGCTGAGTTGCGGATCGCGCGCGCCCAGCGCGTCAGCAGGAATATCGAAGTGCAGGATCGCATTCGACACGGCGGCCTGACCGGCCTTCGCCGTATCGGCCGGATGCAACTGCGCGCAGCCGGTCACGGCAATAGCGGCGAATACGGCGAGTAAGAAGACAACGCGCTTCACGTCCCAATCTCCATAGTTGCGTGGCTACATGCGCGTTTTCGGCCATTTTTACGTCGACTTGATAGCCAGGTCGCAAACGTTTGGCAAAAAGGGAAAACTCGCTCGCGAGGCTCGCAGCGGGGAAAATTTGCTGCGCGAGAGCTGCGCTCCGTGCAGAGAACTGCTTCGTCAATCGGCTGGATGTGACTGTCGCGCGTGAGCGACTTCAGCGTCGAAACGGTAAAAATGACTTGTGCCCGGCGCAGCGCCGTGGTTGGGCAAAGGGGCTTCCATTCGCCCGCAATTTGTCTAATGAAAACACAACGGCCCGCGTTTTCAAGGCGCGGGCCGTCGATAAAACACTCAACCGATCACGCTCAATTCGACCCCGGCGGTTCGTCGTCGAGCGTCTTCAGGAACGCCTCGATATCGCGGATATCGTCGGCGGTCATCGCGGGCTTGTCGCCGAACTTGCGATCGAACGGCGCATCGGTCACGTCCACGTTCTTCTGAAGGTGCGCCGGAATGTCGTCGTATTTCTCGACCTTGCCGTCCGCGCCGTGCGGATAGAACTTGCCAGGATCGGTATTGCGCTCGTTGTAGAACGCCATCACCTGATCGAGGTTGTGATAGATGCCGTTGTGGAAGAACACCGTGCGCGTGCTCGTGTTGCGCAGCGTCGGCGTGAGGAACATGCCGCAATATTGCGTCTGATCCTTGAAGTCCGTACGGAACGGCCCGCACACGCCCAGATCGAAGAACTTCGGGTCCTTGTTCTGCGCGAGCCTGGTGTTGCGCGGCACACCCAGTGCCTCGTACTGATAATCGGTAAACATCGGCGGCAGACCGTCCTTGCCCGGCTTGGACAAGTGGCAGCCGGCGCAATTGGCTTTGTCAGGATCGTTGAAGAGGCGCAGCCCGTGAAGTTCGGCCTGACTCAAATGCGCACGGCCTTCGAGCCAGCGATCGTACTTGCTGTTGTACGGATGGAACGACGGGTCTTCCACCTGATAGCGCGAGATTGCGAACATCGCTTCGGCCACGGTCAGCTTGCGATCGTCAAAGATTCGGGATCCGAACAATTCGTTGAAGCGTTTTGCGTACGGCGCGTTTTTCAGTTTGTCGGCCACCACATCGACGCTCGTATTCGCCATTTCCACCGGGTTGAGCAGCGGACCGTAGGCCTGTTGCTGCAGCGTGTCGGCGCGGCCATCCCAGAACAGGCCGCCCTGCGGCACCATTTCCACCGATGTCGAGGGACCGCCGGCGGTCTTCTGCGACTTCACCACATTGGCCGAGGCGCTCGCCTGCTGGGCGAGCGTGGGCGCATCGTCGTTTTCGCCCGCATCCGGGCCGATGCTGAAATTCGGCTGGCGATACAGATACATCAGCGAAGGCGGCGGGCGATAACCCTGCTGCGTCATCGCCAGACCGCCATTCTGCACGTCGAGCCCATTGGGCGGCCCGTAAGCGTGGTCGGGGCTATGGCACGAGGCGCACGACTGCTTGCCCGAGGCCGAAAGCGTCGGGTCGAAAAAGAGTTGTTTGCCGAGTTGCGCCATCGCCGAGAGCGGCGCGACGGCCGGGCGCTGCAGCACGACCGGATGCGGATTCGCGCCGGTCAGATTTTCGACGACCTCGCCCACTTTCTCGGGCACATCGGCGGGAAACGCTGCGGCGTAGGCACAGAAGCCCAGCGCGGCGATCACCACGGCAGCAGCAGCGCGCAGCACGAGGCGCGCGGGCTTCGCGCCCGCGCGCGGCGAGGGAGAAGACGGAGTGGGCGATGCGGAAAGCTCGGACATGAAGCGTTCTTCCTGGCGGGACAAAAATGCCGAAAGCCGTGGGCGCCCGGCATTGACCGGTGGCGCACGACACGGCGTCGGGCTCTACCTGCGCCGGTTCGACTTGCCTGAACCGGCCTGAAAAACGGCGAAAATCCGGCGCGGGAACCGGGTTCACACACTCATCGAATCATGCGCGAATCATGCGCGAACCATGAAAATTCGATGCGTGCGCAACCAGTCCCGCGCCGGGCAGCAATTAAATCGCCGGTGCGGAGCTCAGTGGCGTGCCGAGCGTTCCGTCGAGGTACAGCGGCGTCGTGACCGGCGTGCCCGTCAGGTTCAGCATGCCGCGCAGATCGCCCGCCGTGGCGTCGAACGAACCGCCGCCCAGACGTGCGCCGCCGAGCCAGTTGTCTTCGATGAAGCGAACCACCGAAGCCTGGTCGATGAACGTGTGATCGACATAGTTCGTCTTGGCGTACGGCGAGATCACGACGAACGGGATACGCGTGCCCGGACCGCAACGGCCGTTGACCGGCGCGCCCGTCACACCCAGCGGCTGCGTACCCGAACCGCACACGCCGTTGCCGCCGAGTTGGTCGGCTGCAGCCGCCGACGAGTGGACCGGCGCCATGTACTGATGGTCGTACCAGCCGTCCGAATCGTCATAGGTCACGACGACGAGCGTGTTCTTCCAGTCCGGCTGTTGCATCAGGAAGTTCACGACCTTCGTGACGAAAGCCTGTTCGTCGAGCGGGTCCGAATAGCCAGCGTGCCCGTCCTGTGCAGCCGGAGCCTTCAGGAAGTTCACCGACGGATAGTTGCCGGCCTTCACAGCGGCAAAGAAGTCGTCCGAGTCGTACTGGTGGTTCGCCGGTTCAGCCGTCTTGCCGTCGGTTTCGAAACTTGAACCGATGGCAGCCGTCGAGCTCGGACGCGTGTGCTGCGGGTTCGACGTCGACTTGAAGTACTGGAACCAGTTGTGGTGGGGGATGTAGTCGGCCGTTGCAGCGTTGACTGCGGTTGCCGTCGTGCTGCGCTTGCAGCCCGTCGTGCCGTTGGCGTTCACCGTCTGCAGGTTGAAGCCGCCCATGAAGCCGCCCCAGGTGATCTTCTGGGCATTCAGCAGATCGCCGATGTTGGTCGCGTTGATCAAGCCCGAATCCGTCGTGCTGGAGCAGATGTCGTAGCCCGGATCGACGTCGTTGATCATCGTGAGGCCGCCCGCGCCGTCCTGGATGTAGTAGGACGAAGTCGTGGCGGTAGCCGGCTGCTTCGACGTGTTGACGATTTCGAAACCGTTGGTCTGGCCCGCCACCACTTCGAGCGCGCCCGGCGTCGACGGACCATAGGTGGTCGTCCACGCGTTGTCGCTCATGGCGTACTTCTGCGCGTAGTTCCACAGCGCCGTGACGGTGTTGCCGTCAAAGTAGCCCATCACCTGGCCCTTCGTGCCGAAGGCACCCGCGCCGCCGCTCGTGCCATTACCCGTGTACTTCGGGAACAGGTCGAGTGCGCCGGCGTCGCCGGCTTCCTGCTCGGCCGTGTAGGCGTGGTTCTGGTCAGCCGTGGCGGCCTGCGAACGGTCCAGACGGAAGGGATTGACTGCGCCCGTGCCGTTGGCCGTGTTCGTGAAGTTCGGGTTCGACGTCAGCAGCGAACCTGCCAGGCCGTTGATGCTCGGCGTGCCCGAAGCGGCCGTGAAAGACGGCTCGCCCGACGGGTTCGTCGAGTTCGGGTAGGTGGCGAAGTAGTGGTCGAACGAGACGTTCTCACCGTAGATCACCACGAGATGCTTGATCGGCGTGCTGGTCGTGAGAGCGTCTTGCGCGGACACTGCCGCGGTAGCCGACGCAGGGTTCGAGTTGTTGCTGCTACCGCACGCGAACAGTGCGGCGGCAAGGCCAGCGCACGGCACGGCGAGTAATGCTCGGCGATACATGTTGTTGGGCTCCATCGATTCTTCGAGTTGGTTTTAGAGTCCTGGACGCGTCCAAAAGACGTGTGGGCCTGCCTTTGTAACGAGCGCGTTTCAGGTAATGCGCCAAACATCGGGGCGAGCGAATTACAACATCGCAACATGACTACACGGCGACCATTCCATTTCCTTAAGCTTTCGCTACATTTCAACCCAGAAAGATTTGGGAGGAAAAAACAACAAGTGGGAAGGCTGCGTTTTGCACTCTCGGGCGCGCGAGCTATAACTGGAATTGCAGCGTGGACCTTCTCTGCGCGCCCGCTCCATCCCCTCTTTCTTGCGCCGCGCCTCGCTGCGCCGCCTCCCGATCCGGCGGAGGCGTCCACTGCGTAAGGCCTTTAGTAAGGCTTTGACTAACACGTTGAGCGCCGGCATTCCGGCCTTCCTCTCGAACTCGCACGGCGCGGCAGTGCGCGTCGTGCGTGCGTCGGGGCTCGTCGTTCGACCGCTCCGGCGTTCAAGAAGGAGTGTGGAGATGAAGATCCGATTGGCGTTTATCGCCGCCTTCGTGACGGTGGCGACCGCAACCGCGCCGGGCACCGCCCAGGCGAAAGACGAGCCCATTTCGCAGGACCGCGCCCATCAGACGATGACAAACGACGCGAACGCGTCCGCCCAGGCGGGCACCGATATGTCGTACGGCGGCGTGCCCGATACCGCCAGCGCGTCAGGGCATCGCACCGGCAAATCCTGCTGGCCACGTTCGGACTGCGATATTTATTTCGGGCAGTAAGCGCCGTGCGATGAAGGCGCGCTCGCGAGCCCGCGAAAGGCCTTCAAAAAAGGTGTTTTAGCGCTGCGGATGGCATGCGGCGCCGGGCGGCGCGCCTTGCTCAAGTCGGGCGCGGGTTGAGTGCGCGTCCTCACAACTCAACTTGGGAAAGAGGCTTTGGGTTCGCCTGGAACTGCCCGGCAATCAGGAACCCGGCCGTCCATCGTGCGGTCGGGAAATGGGTATGTTGGGCCTTCGATATATGGGCCAGGCGTTGCGCCGAAAACCGCCGATGGCCTGATGGTAGGTGAGCGTGCCGTTGAAGTGCGCCGCGCCGAATTAGTGCCGGTCGGTCGCGCCGAGTTCGAGAAACGCGTTGCGGGCCTAGGTCGGTATTGTCGTGTCGTCGATGAAGCTGTCGCCGAATCGCTTCGATAGCTGCACATACACCCGCGGCAATGTTGGCGGCAAGGCCAGTCGCGTAATCCAGCGCCTCCGGGCTCTATTTGAGCATGCGGTGATAGGCGTCGGCCACCTCCGGGCGCATCAAAGCGAGAATCCGCACCGAGCCGCCGCTTTATCCGTGGATCAAGCTCTCGGGGCGATGGCTTGAACTCGCAGGATTCGAGGCGGGGCAGCAGGTGAGGATCGAGGTCCAGCACGGCAGGCTGGTCATCACACACGATTGAATTGCACTGCAAACAATAAACCCGGCCAGCGCCGGGTTTATTGTTTGTACATCAACTGTTCATGCCCATCATTTTCCCGGCAGTCTTCAATGATTCCGGGTGAACCCTCTGCTGCTTGTCAAGAACGCAAGTCAGCAGTTCATAAGCCACTCCATACTCACCGAAGTCAATATATTCAGCAACGTCGTTGCGATCTTCCTCGGAGATTTCTCTCTCAACCTGCGCAAGAGCTTCACGCATCAATCGCTCAATCTCATCATAAGGGTCTTGTTGCTTCGTCATTTCGGACTTCTGGGAACATTTGTTGGGAACGCCGTAACGATTCCACCGCCTTTACTAGCTGGTTCGATAACCACACGAATGGCAATGCCATCGACAGAGCCATTTTTAACTATTCTGCCGTTGGCTTGAACCGTTTCAGGAACGGACGGATCTGTGGCGATATCTGAGACGGCACTCATGATCTTCGACGATGACCAATCCTGTGGAAACACCGACTTACCAGGACCACCTGGCCATTGATGACCGCCGCCCGTCGCGTCTCCGGTCAGTATATGGGTTGTTCGATCTGGTGACGCCAAATTAACATCGTTTTGGGGCGCGACCTTTCCAGCAGCAGCCCCCGCAGCCAGCGCCGTCGATTGCACGGTAGCGGCCTGGGCGCCAGACGGCACCTTCGCAGCACCCTGGCCCAGCGCCGCGCGCTCCTTGTCGAGCGCCTGCTTCAGCTCCTGCGCCTCCTTCTTCGCTTCGGTGTCGTTCTTGTCGTTCGCTGCGTTGTACAGGTTCACATTGGATGCCGTTGCGGCGCCCGCCGTGCTACCCACCGCCGCGCCTGCAAGACCCGATGCGATATTCCCGGCGAGGTTGCCGATCAGCGCACCAATGCCGCCTGCGAGGATGTTGGCCGCAACGTTGCCTGCCAACTGCGCCGCATCACCGCCGCCCAGCGCATCGCGTGTGCCATTCGCAAGACGGTTCAGATCACCGGCAGCCCAGGCAGCAACTCCCGCACCGGCGGCCCCATGCGCCGCACTGCCGATGCCACCGCCACCCAGACCAGTTACCATGGCTCGCCGCCCGATATTACCGTGACGCTGTTCGCGCCATTCACATGCGACGCATTCTGGATCGACGCATCGCTGTTGGCGTCGCCATGCGCGTTCGCCATCGCAGCAGAGACGCCAAAGCCGCCGCCGAGGGTGTACTGCACGCCAATGCTCGCGCTGCTCGAACTGTTTGAACTACGCGTTGAATCCGTGTTCGTCGTGTTGATGACGTTCACCTGGTTCTTCGCAGCAAGGACGACATCTTTCGCGCTCACGTTCGACCCGGCAATAGTCAGGTCTCCGCTCGTCGCCACGAATCCCGCAGTGCCGCCTGCCTGCACGCTGGAGCCGTGCTGCGTCGTCTGGTCTTCGGACGACTGGCTTTCGCTCTTGCTCGACCCGATGCTGACCTTGACTCCGATATCCGGCTTGCCGCCCGCAGTCACGCCCGCCGATGTCAGGCCGGTCAATGCGACATCGCCCGCCGCCGCAATGCTGTGCAGGGCGGCGGCGCGGTCGTTGCCCGTGCTGGTCGAATTCTTCGCCGTCTGACTTTCCGAATACGCGTTATTGATCGCATCGCCGAGCGAACCCGCCAGACCAATCGCCAGGCCGCTGCTGCTGGTCTTCTGCGTCTGCGCCTGGTGCGACGTATCGGTTGCCGAGTCGATGATGACGTTCGCCGCCGTACCCGCAAGGTTCTTGCCCGCGACAAGATCGCTGCCGGTAACGTGCAGCGTGTTGCCGGCATTGATCGACAGGTCGCCGTTCAGCGAGCCGACCGTGCTTGCGTTGTTCGTGACGCTCGACGCTTCATTCGTCGTCGCGAGTTTGTTGGTGCCGACAGTCACGGTCAGGCCGCTCGTCCCCAGGCCCGTGCGCTTTTCCTGGTAACTGCTGGACGACTGCATGGTGTCCTGCGTCGTCGTGATATTCACGTCATGCGCTGCACTAAGCGCGACATCGTTCGTGCCGACAATCGTGCTGCCCTTGACGTTGATGTCGTTGCCGCTGCTGATCGCCACGCCGTCAGCCGAAACCATGCTGCCTTGCGCGAGCGTGGCGGTGCTGTTGCTCGAACTCGCCACTTCCTTGCCGCTCACGACATTGCTGTGCTTGTGCTGTTCCTGCGTGTTGTCGACGTGGGTTTCCGTTGCCGCGCCGATGTTGACGTTGCCCGCTGCGGCAAGCGTCGCGGTCCCCATGTCGAGACTGATTGCGCTACCCGTGACGTTGATGTCCTTGCCCGGCAGGGTAAAGGACAGGTCGTGACCGGCGTTGAACTGCACATCGGGCGTGGGTGCAAAGTTGCCTTGCACGCTGACCGCAACATCATTGGCGGCGCTGTAGCTGCCGCCGCCCGTCAGCGCTGCCGCGTTCACGGACAGATTGTGAGTCGAGCCAATCTGGCCGTTGGCGTTAGTGACTGCGCCGGTCGTCGTAACCGACACATCGCCGTTCGATCCAGCAAGACTGCCAATCTGGCCGCTGGTGTTATCGACCGTATCGCCTTGCACCGTGACGCCCGCGCCGCTAATCTCGCCGTTCTGCGTGTTCGAGAGCGCCGACGTATCGACCTTGACCGCGCCGTTGCCCGTGATGACGCCGCCGCTGTTGACCGTCTGGCTGCCGCCTTGCACGGTTGTATCGCCCGTGCCGAGATTGCTGACGAGGCCGCTCGTGTTGTTGACGGACCCGGCTTGCACCGTGAGCGTGCTCGTATCGCTGGTGTTACCTGTGGCGCCCGTGCCAGCCTGGATTTGCCCGTTGGTGTTCGTGAGCGTGCCGCCATCCGAGAGCGACAGCGAAGAGAGCGAACGAATCGAGCCCTGTGTGTTGTTCACGTCGCCCGCGAAGTTCGCGTTCATCGCGCCTTTGGCCGCGAGTACGCCGTTCGCGTTGTTCAGGCTTGCAGCCTGCGCCGCAATCGCGCCTGCGGAAATGATCCTGCCGCCGACATTCGAGAAGCTGCCCGAACCGTTGCCGGGTTTGATCGTCAACGTGCCGGTTCCGGCGTCAAGAATCGAGCCACCATCGTTGTTCAATGCGCCGGGCGCGAGCGTGAAATCGGTGCTGTTCGTTTGCAGTGTGCCGCCGTTCGAATTGTCGAACGTGCCACTCACGTTAAAGCCCATCGCCGACGCGCCGTACTGCGTGATGGTGCCGCTGTGATTCGTGAAGTTTGCGGCTGTGAGCGATAGCTGGTTCGCTTCGATATCGCCGCCGCTGTTATCCAGCGTCGTACCTGTGAGCGTGAGATTCGGCGCGACAATCGAGCCGCCGTTATTGGTCAGTGAGCCTGTGCTGATGGTCTCGTTCGTGCCTGCACCAATCTGGCCGCCGCTATTGTTCAGCGCGCCGCTGGTGATGCCCGTATCCGCGTTCGACAGGAGTTTGCCGTTCGTGTTGACCAGCGTGCCGGCGACAGTCGCCGTCAGCCCGTTCTGGCCGGAAACCGAACCCGCCGTGTTATTGAGCGCGCCGCCCTGGAGCACGACTGTGCCATTACTCACAATCGTGCCGGCTACGTTTGAAATCGAACCCGCGCCGTTGCCTGCGTCGACCGTCAGCGCGCCCGAGCCAGCGTGCGTAATCGTGCCGCCATCATTGTCGAGCGTGCCGGGTGCAAGCGCCAGGTCCGTGCTGTTGGTCTGGAATGTACCGCCGTTCGAATTGTCGAGCGTGCCGGTCACGTCGAGCGTCATCGCGCCGGTTCCGGTTTGCGTGATCGTGCCGCCGTGGTTCACGAGACTGGCGGCGTGAAGCGTGAACTGGCCCGCACTCGCCGAACCGCCGCTGTTATCGAAGGTGGCAGCAGAAAGCGCAAGCGTGCCGCCCGACTGCGTGCTCGTGTTGGTCAGCGTCGTCCCGGCAGCGAGCGAAACCGCACCATTGGCAGCGAACGTGCCGCTGTTGAAGAGCGTCTGCGCCGCGCGCGCGATCAGCGTCTGCACTTCTGTAATTGAACCGGCGTTCGCGATCTGCGAGCCTTGCAACGTGACGTCACCGTTGCCGTCAATACTGCCGCCCGCGCCGTTGTTGAGCAGTCCGGCCGTCGCGAGGGAAACGCCATCTGCGTTAAGCGACGCGATGGTGCCGCCAGAGTTGTCGAGCGAACCACTCGACGAGGCAAGCGCCCCTGTGGCCTGCATCGTGCCGCCCTGGTTGTTCGTCGCGCCGGCAATGTTTTCGGTCAGCGTGCTACCCGATACGATTTGACCGCCGCGATTCGAGAGCGCGCCCGCCGTGATGGTCTGCGCGCCGCCCGACGACATCGCTGCGTTATCGTTCGTCAGCGTGGCGCTCGCGCTTGCGTTGAGCGTGCCGCCAGCGGTCGTGGTCGCGCCCGACAGGTTCAGGTCGCCGCCGTTCGCAGTGAGTGAGAGTGTGCCGTTCGCGGAGTTGGTCGCGCCCGCGAGATTGACCGATGCGCCGCTCACGCTCGCATTGCCGCCCGCCACATTGCGGCCGGATGCCGTAACCGCGCCGGACGCATTCACGTTGAGGTCGCCCGACTGCGCAAGCGAACCGTCGTTGTTCACGCCCGCCGCAAGCGTGCCGGTTGAACTGACTGAACCGGCGCTTGCAATCGTGTTCTGCTGCGCGGCAACCGTGCCGCTGTTGGTCAGCGCGCCGGATGTAGTCAGGTTGACGTTCTGCTGCGCATAGGTCGTCCCGGTGTTATCGATGCCGCCCGTTGCATTCGCAACGATATTGCCGCTTGCATTCGTCTGACCCGCGAGTACGAGCTTGCCCGCCGATGTCAGCACAAGGTCGCCCGCCTGCGCCGCCGTGACGCCCTTGAGCGACACCCCGACGCCTGCCTCCGTGCCGACAAGCACGATGCGATGGGCGTACATGCCACCGAGATTGCTCACGTCGATCGACACGCCCGGTGCTGCGCCGTCGCCCGCAATCGGCGTGGCATTCAGCGTGTTGTAGTCGACGCTGTTCGCACCGGTCACGACGTTCAGGTTCGTCTTCGCGTAGATCGCGGCATTGGCCTGCACAGCGCGCGAGAGCAGATCGACCTGATCGACGCCCGATGCGTTCAGCCCTGCGCCGCTGATCGCGATATTGCCGCCTGTGATATTGAAACCCGACAGCGATCCGTCCGCCGCATAGTTCGGCGTACCGGTGGTCAGCGTCGCGCGACTCGTGTTGATGAACGTGCCGCCGTTGACGGAAATCCCCGAAGGATTGGCCAGAATCACGTTCGCCCGCTGGCCGGCGACCTCAAGCGCACCGTTGAACTGCGACGGGCTCGCGCTGTTGACCTGGTTGACAATGACCCTGGCAGCCTGTCCCGGCGCGAAGTTCGGATTGCCGTTAATCATCCCGCCGAGTTGCGACTGAACCATCGTCGGCGAGTTGTTCAGGATCGCGCCTTTCGACTGCACGTCGAACCGGTTGTAGGTATTGACCGAAACGCCAGCCCCTGACGCACGGTTAATGTTTACCTGGTCGATCCCGTTGGGCGCCTGGATAACGTTCGGCCCGTGCGCGCCGCCCGCAACGATCTGCGCGAACGACAGCATGGGCGCAAGCGCAATCAATGCAGCAGGAAGGAGACGACGCAACGAGTGTCGAAGACCAGACGGACGTGAGGCGCGCACGGCTGCCCGTGCTTCCCCCGTCTTGCCTGCTGCCGTTGCCGTTTCCTCAACGGCAACGAGCATGTTGCGCGCGCAACTAAAGACCAGCCTGTAACTGCGATTCATCGAACCCAACCCGGGGAATTTTATTTTTTTAATTCTTACCGCGTAAGGAAACCGAATCTGTCAAACAGTGTCACATCTCACAGTCTTTAATCATCGTCTGATAAATATTCAAGCGGACGAAATGATTTCGTCGCTTTTAGCCCACAGAGGGCAATAAGCGACCCGATTTAGCGGATGCGAGCCGGAAAATTTTCAACCACACGGCGAAACCGTGCAGCGAACCAACGGCAGCGCTCCGGGACTGGTGTGATTGCGCCGCGTCGACGCGACGCGATGCGATGCGATGCGATGCGATGGTGTACAGGAAAACGCGTCTCTTATTGCCAAGAACCGCCCATGCTTACAACGCGCTCATTGCACCGTGTTCTGCAACAACCCGGTCATGCGTTGCAGTGGTGCGAGCAATTCGGGCGCGATGGCGTAAAGCGGCCCAAGCGTCTGCGACACATCGCGATAGTCCACATGCGTATGGCCCGTATCGTCTTCCCAGACCACAAGACGCAGCGGCAATTCCAGCGCCGAGTGGGGATTGGCCGCCATGATCGGCGTGCCCGCCTTCGGATTGCCGAACAGGATCAGGCGTGTGCGCCGCAGATCGAGGCCCGCGAGCCCGGCGGCCTCGCGCTGGTCCACGTCTGCGAACACGATGGCGCCCACGCCATCCAGCGCGGTTTTGATACGGGTGATCGTCGTGTCGAAGTCGTGGACGCTCTTGAGCGTCACAACGGATGAGGGGTGTTGCCCGTGCCCGATCGTCATGGCTTGTGCTCCGAAATGGACGTCACGCATGGGTGCGTGCTCTCGCACTGTAGTCCATAAAACAGCACACCGAAAACCGAAACGGCGCATTGCGCACCAGCCGCTCGACGCCCTTCGCGTGATAGATGGGGCCCATTTCGCGTGCCGAATACAACACGCGCGCCGCGCGGAATACGCGCCTTTTCGCGGATCGCGAGAGCATTTTCGAAGTCGCCGTCCGATGGCCGCGCAAAGCGCCGCCACGAAGCCGGTCGATCGAGCATCTGGCGCGGCTTCGCACGCACGGCCTCGGCCGCGCCGATCACGCTGCTCGCCTGCACGACCAGCTCGCGGATCTGCGCGTAGCGCCGGTGCGCGGGCTGCTCAATCAACCCGAGCTGCTGGGCGTGGCGTCGCATCGCGCGGCCACGCGATAAGAGGCGACGCTCGACCGGGCGCTTAAAGCATCGGCGCGATCTGCTGGACCTGTTGCGCGAAATGCTGCCTGTCGTCGCCTTCCAGCACGGTGCGCACGGGCAGATCGACGCTCAGCGGGTCTTGCGCGACATTATCCACGTGCACCTCGTAGTGCAGATGCGGGCCGGTCGCCCAGCCGGTCTTGCCGACGTAGCCGATCACCTGGCCCTGCTTCACCTGCTGTCCCGCGTGCAGCGACTTCGCGAAACGCGATAGATGCGCGAAGGTCGTTGAGTAGTCGCCGAAATTCTGGATCTTGATCACGCGTCCGTAACCGATTTCCCAGCCCGCGAACGTGACTGTGCCCTGCGCGGTCGCGCGCACCGGCGTGCCGATGGGCGCGGCGAGATCGACGCCTTCATGCGCCGCCCAGCGATGCGTGACGGGGTCCAGGCGCAGCGGCGAAAACTCCGACGACACGCGCGTGAAGTTCACTGGGTAACGCAGGAAGGTCGGCGCGGCGGGCGTGCCGTCGGCGGAGTAATAGAACGCCTTGCCGTCGAGCTTGCTAAACAGGAACAGGTCGTGCGATTCCTTGCCGGTGGAGATGCGCATCGCAACGGGCGTGGCGCTGGCGTCCGAAACTGCGGGTGCCGCGGACGTTGCCGGCGCAGCGCCTGGCTTGTCGCGGAACACGAAGCGCACCTCGCTACCCGGGCGCAGGTCGCGGCGCAAATCCAGCCGCCCTTCCAGCGCGTGAGCGAGCTTCGCCGTGGTCGCGGCATCGATACCCAACTGATCGGCGGCTTCGGAGAAGCTGTGCGTGACCCGCACGGTTTCCACATGATAGGCCGGTGCCGAAGGCACAGGAGCGGGAACAGAAGCGGCAGCGGGTGCTAAGGCACGGCGCGCCAGTTGTTCGGGCAGGTCGTCGGATGCGTGCAGCGAAACATCGACGGACTGGCTCGGCATCTGGTGCGAAAGCCATGCTGTGCAGGCCGTGCTGAGAGCGGCGACGATGAACGCTTTACCCGCGACTCCCGAAGATGTCGTCGATACGAGCTTGGGCATCTACTGGGTACGGATTACTTGGCAGAAAACCGCGCACGAAGCGCCGCTTTCAAAGAGACATCAGCGCCGTTGCAGCGCCGATGAGCGAAGGCACCGAGACTAACGGACGATTCTTAAGCGAGACTTAAAAAACGTCAAAAACGGTGAATCCCTGTTTTTAATGGGTGAATCGCCGGAATTTGCAGAGGAATGACAGCCGTTGCTGCAACCCCGGCGATCTGCATTATGCGGGCCGGATCGGTTCGAACGCCAGGCAGCCGAAAAAACCGTCGATTTCCTCGATCCACCGGTACTGCAACGCCCGCGCGCCCACACATCCGTGCACGTCCTTGAGCACCTGCGGCGGCGCGGGAAACGCACCCGGCGTCTGCACGCACAGATCGACCCTCAGCGCCTGCAAACCCTCGGTGATGCCCAGACCCAGCGTCTTTAGCAGCGCTTCCTTGGCCGTCCAGCAGCGGAAAAAATGCGCGGGCTGCAACGCGTGTGGCGCGCCTTCAATCGCCTGCCGTTCTTCTGGAGTGCAAACCAGTCGCGCAAGCCCTCGCCAGTCGATTGCCTCGTCGATGCGCTCGATATCGACGCCCACGCCGCGCCGCTGCGATAGCACGATCAAGGCGTGATCGCCCGAATGCGAGACGTTGAAAGAAATAGCTCCGCCAGACGTATCCGCCAGCATCGGTTTGCCCCGCTCCGAGACCACCAGCGGCACATCGCGCGGATCCATCTTTAGCGCCTCGCCCAGCAACGCGCGCAAGGCCGAGCGTGTCGCGGCGAAGCGCACCTGGTCGGCTAGCCGCACGTAACGCGCCGCTTTCGCACGTTCGGTGGCATCGAGAAAAGGCATCGAATCGGGGCTCGCGTTGTCGAAATCGAAGTGCAGATGCCACACGTCGATATCGTCGGGCCAGCGTCCGTTCGCATACACACGCAACCTGCGCGCGGAGTCATTCAATGGATGGGTCATCGCAGCAGCATAAATTAATCGGGCATGCTAGTCGGGCATGCAATAATATTAATGAGAATCATTTGCAAATGAGCGAATTTTTCATCATCATAGGAGACGTCTCTTTCATAGGATCGTGCCATGGACATGCCTGCTACATCGACGCCGGCGACGGCCACTACGAACGCAGCAACGCCCGCTCAGGCGGCGTTCTTCGAAACCTTGCTCGCACGACAATCCGCATGGCCGCTGGTCGAACCCGGTCCCGGCGACGCCGAACTCGAACTGATCTTCGACGCCGCGTTGCGCGCCCCCGATCACGGCCGCCTGCGCCCCTGGCGCTTCGCCTTCATTCGCGGCGAAGCGCGCGCCGAACTCGGCGAGATTCTCGTCGATGTCGCCGCCGCGCGCGACCCCGGCACGCCGCGCGCGGCGCATGAACACCGCCGCGACAAAGCCTTCGCCGCGCCGCTCATCATCGCGCTGGGCGCATCGGTGGCGCGCGACAGCTCGATCCCCGAACTTGAGCAGATTCTAAGCGTAGGCGCGGCCACCATGAACATGCTCAACGCCATTCACGCACTCGGCTACGGCGGCTTCTGGGCGACCGGGCCGGACGCCTACGACGAAAAGCTCAAGCTCGCGCTCGATTTCGAAGCCGACGACAAACTACTCGGCTTCCTGTTCGTTGGCACACCGAAATCCGCGGAACGCGCAGCCGCGCGGCCGCCACGCACGCATTACTTCCGGGAATGGCTGGGCAGTTCGTCGATCTGATTGCCCGTTCATTTGTCCCGTTATCGACGGGCAGCGAGCCCCACTACCCCGACCGCCGCTTTACCGATTCTTACCCCAACGCGCGCCTGAAGGCGCCCGACAATCCCTGCCAATCACCCCTTTTCCGTACCGGCGTGCGACCGTTTAACTGTACCGGTACTGTACCGCGATCTGTCGTTAAACTGGCTCGACACGATCGTCAGGATCGCCATTGTCCCCGGAGCCCTTAGCCCATGCTGCCCGAAATGCTCAGCGCCCTGCCCGCCGGCATGCTGTTCGTGCTCGTCACATCGATCACGCCCGGCCCCAACAACACCATGCTGCTGACCTCCGGCGTCAACTTCGGCTTCCGTCGCACGGTGCCGCATATGCTGGGCATTAGCGCGGGCGTAGTGGTGCTGATGCTGTCCGTCGGTTTCGGTCTGGGCGAGGTGTTCCGGCGCGTGCCAGTGCTCTATACGGTGCTGGAAACGGCGAGCGTGGCTTATCTGTTGTGGCTTGCTTGGAAGATCGGCACGTCTGGCGACCTCAAGGTCAAGACCGGCGAGCGTCGTCCCATGCGCTTTCACGAAGCCATCGCGTTTCAGTGGATCAATCCCAAGGCGTGGATGATGGTGCTTACGGCCGCCAGCACGATTCGCCTGTCGACGGACTTCGGCATGAATACCGTGGCGATGGCGGTGGTGTTCTACGTGGTCGGCCTGCCCTGCATCTGCGTTTGGGCGGCGTTCGGCACCGGTATGCGGCGCTTTCTGGCCGATCCGCGCCGCCTGCGCGCCTTCAACATCCTCATGGCGCTGTCGCTGGTCGTATCGATGTATCCGCTGGTCGCGCATCTGCTGCAACACTGAGCCACTTCATCAGGATTGCCGATTAAATTCCCTTCGTCCTGTTAGCCCGTTTTGCTGGCGCGCTCGATGAAACGCCACAGCGCGTCGTCGAGCGAATAGGGCGCGTTGAAGCGGAACCACGCGCTGGCTTCGTCGTCGGGCCGGAAATAGGAGCCTGGCGCGAGCCAGATGCCGTCGCGCAGCGCCGCCGTGGCAATCGCGGCCGCGCGCGATGCCTCCACCGGCAGGCGCACCAGCATGAACAGGCCTGCGCGCGGCCTGCAGAACGGTTCGAGCCCCAGCGCATCGATGCGGTCTTCCAGCGCCGCGTGCGCCGCCTTCAACTGCTCGTTGACGATTTCGACATGGCGCGTGTAGCGCCCTTCCACCAGCACCTTGTCGACGATGCGCTCGATCGTTTCCGACGAGGTCAGGCCCACTGCCATCTTCGCGCGCGCGAGTTCGCGCAGCACGTCGCGTTCGGCCACCACATAGCCGCAGCGCAGCGATGGCGTCACCGTCTTCGAAAAACCACTCACGTACAGCACGCGACGCAGCCCTTCCATCGCGGCCAGCAGCGGCGCGCCCGGCGGCGCGAGTTCGCGGCTCACGTCGTCTTCCACTACCCACATGCGCTCGCGTTCGGCGATCTGCAGCAGACGGAAGGCGTTCGCCATCGAATAGGTTGCGCCGGTGGGATTCTGCAGCGTGGTGTTGACGAAAATCGCTTTAGGGCGATGCGCGGCAACCTGCTGTTCGAGCGCGTCGAGATCGAGGCCGGCGGGCGTGCGCGGCACGCCGTGCACCGTGAGGCCGGCGAGCTTGAGGATCTGCAGCAGGTTGCAGTAGCCGGGATCTTCCACCAGCACGGCGTCGCCGGGGCGCAGCAGCGTGCGCACGATCAGGTCGAGCCCCTGGGTTGCGCCTTGCGTCAGCAGCACGTTCGACACGTCGATCGGCAGGCCTTGCCGGTCCAGTTGCGCCGCAATGCGTTCGCGCAGCGGCGCGAAACCGTAGGGGTGGCCGTAATCGCCCAGCCGCGCGGCCGGCACGCGACTGGTCGCGCGCAAGGCGTGGTGCAGGCCGGTTTCGTTGATCCATTCGGTGGGCATCCAGCCGCAGCCGGCCTTGATCGGCACGGAATGGTCCGCGTAGACGTCGGATAGCAGCCAGGTGGCGGTGAGCGCGGGCGGTTGCCAGCCAGTGTCGGCGGCGCGGGGCGCGGGTTGGCGCGGCGCAACGCGATAACCGGAGCCACGCCGCGCCACCACCAGGCCCATCGACACCAGACGGTTGTAGGCGTCGGTGACCGTATAGGTGGACAGCTCGTGCGATTGCGCCAGCTGACGCACCGAGGGCAGCAGCGCGCCCGCGCGCAGCGAGTTCGACTCGATGGCCTGGGCAAAGGCTCGCACCAGTTGCTCGACGAGCGTTGAGGCGGCGCCGCGTCCGCGTTCCAGTTCGAATTCGATCATAGGGAGGGAAGTCGGGTTCAAGCGGACTTGAGCGCGCCGACCAATACAGTTGCGTCAGATTGTCCAGCACGGTTATCAGCGCAGTATAGAGACTGTATATGCCGCCCTTCAAGCCCGGACGCTACATTCTGTCCAACCACTTTGGAGGAGAACACACATGACTTCGCGCCCCGTCATCGACGATCTATCGTCGTTCTGGATGCCGTTCACGGCCAACCGCCAGTTCAAGGCCGCGCCGCGCCTGCTCGAATCGGCCAAGGGCATGTATTACCGCACGACCGATGGCCGCGAGGTGATGGACGGCAGCGCGGGCCTGTGGTGCGTGAATGCCGGGCACGGACGCGAGGAAATCGTCGCGGCGATTGCCCAGCAGGCCGGCAAGCTCGACTTCGCGCCCACTTTCCAGATGGGTCACCCGCTCGCCTTCGAAGCGGCCAGCAAGATCGCGCAGATCATGCCCGAAGGGCTCGATCGCGTGTTCTTCACGAACTCGGGTTCGGAGTCGGTCGATACGGCTCTGAAGATCGCCCTCGCCTACCATCGTTCGCGTGGCGAAGGCCAGCGCACCAAGCTGATCGGCCGCGAGCGCGGCTATCACGGCGTGGGCTTCGGCGGCATTTCGGTGGGCGGCATCGGCGCGAACCGCAAGACGTTCTCGGGCCAGCTGCTGCCCGCCGTCGATCATCTGCCGCATACGCACAATCTCGAACACAACGCCTTCACCAAGGGCCAGCCGGCCTGGGGCGCGCATCTCGCCGAAGACCTCGAACGCATCGTCGCGCTGCACGATGCATCGACCATTGCCGCGGTGATCGTCGAGCCGGTTGCCGGTTCGACTGGCGTGCTGATTCCGCCGCAAGGCTATCTGCAACGCCTGCGCGAGATCTGCACGAAGCACGGCATCGTGCTGATTTTCGACGAAGTGATTACGGGCTTTGGACGTCTTGGCAAAGCCACCGCGAGCGAATACTTCGGGGTGACGCCCGACATCATCACGATGGCCAAGGCGATCAACAACGCGGCCGTGCCGATGGGCGGCGTGGCCGTGAGCCGCAGGATCCACGACGCGGTGGTCAACAGCGGCGCGCCGGGCGCGATCGAACTGTTCCACGGCTACACCTATTCGGCGCATCCGCTGGCTGCGGCTGCCGCCATCGCGACGCAGGACCTGTATCGCCGCGAAGGCCTGTTCGAACGCGCGCACAGCCTTGCGCCAAAGTTCGAAGCTGCCGCGCACGCGCTGCGCGATGCGCCGCACGTCAAGGATGTGCGCAACCTGGGCATGGTCGCCGGTATCGAGCTGGATTCGCGTGACGGCGCACCGGGCGCGCGCGCTTACGAGGTGTTCGTGAAGTGCTTCGAAGCAGGCGTGCTGGTCCGCTTCACGGGCGACATTCTGGCGTTCTCGCCGCCGCTCGTCATCACCGAAGAAGAGATCGGGCGCCTGTTCGGCACGGTGCGCGAAGTGTTGGCGAAGGTCGCCTGAGTTCGCGCCAGATCACGGCGCACTAGCGGCCCGCTCGTTTCGAGCGGGCCGTTTCGCTTTCGGCGGGCCGTCTTTCGTCCGCTCATCATGCGCGCATGGCGAGCGCCATCGGCGTATCGTTGGCTGATGGAAACCGCAAGGCGGGAGAGACGGCGATGAAAACACCGATTCGTGTGGGCGCGCACATCGAAGGCGTTCACTGGGTAGCGGAATACACGGCGGCGACGCACGAGATTCGCGTGTTCCGCGAAGGCCACGCATTCGAGACGATTGCCGCGCCGCCCGCTTTACTGGGCGAAGAGGATGAAGCGGGTTCGGCCAGCGACGAAGCGAGCCGCGCTGAAGATGCCGCGGTGCTCGCCGTGTTGCGCCAGTATGTGGCGGAACACGACGCTGCAGAGTAAGCACGGTAAGGAGATCGGGGGCACGCGCGATGCATGCCCTTTCACGCAAAATCAGGCTGGCTTGTCGCCTGCTGCCTGCGCGTCCTGCTCGCTGAAGATTTTATCGGCGAGGTGGAAAGCCGAATTGGCTGCGGGCACGCCGCAATAAATCGCGGTTTGCAGCAGCACTTCCTTGATTTCATCGCGCGTCACGCCGTTGTTTCTCGCCGAGCGCAGATGCAATGCCAGCTCTTCGCTGCGGTTGAGCGCGACCATCATCGCGATCGTCAGCAGACTACGCGTGTGACGCGGCAGACCTTCGCGCGTCCAGATTTCGCCCCACGCATAGCGCGAGATCAGCTTCTGGAATTCCTCGGTCAACTCGGTGCGATTGGCGATCGAGCGATCGACGTGCGCATCGCCCAGCACCGCGCGACGCACTTTCAGTCCGGCTTCGTAGCGATCGTCTTCGTTCATTTCGACTCCAGCAGGAAGCTCAGGACCGTCTTGTTGAATTCGTCGGTAAGTTCGACGTTCGAGATGTGCGAAGCGTTCAGCTCGACGTAACGGCCACCCTGCACCGATTCGGCCAGTTCGCGGCCTTGTGCGGGCGTCGCGGCCAGATCGTGCGTGCCCGAAATCACCAGCGTGGGTGCCTGGATCGACGAGGCTTCGCCGCGCAGGTCGGCCGCGTTGATTGCTTCGCAGTTCGAAGCGTAGCCATCTTTGTCCGTATGCACGAACACGTCGCGGGCCTGGGCGATCACGAGCGGATTGCGCTCCATGAATTCCGCCGTGAACCAGCGCGGCAGCACCGCGTCCGCCAGCGACAGCATGCCTTCGTTGCGGGCCTTCGCTGCGCGCGGCTCCCACACTTGCGGCGTGCCGATCTTCGCAGCCGTGTTGCACAGCACGAGACGGTCGATGCGGCTCGCGAAACGCGCACCCAGACCCACGCCCGTGAGGCCGCCCATCGAAACGCCGCAGAAATGCGCGCGCGCGATGCCCAGGTGATCGAGCAGGCCGATCACGTCGCCCGTCAGTTGCTCGATCGTGTACGGGCCTTGCGGCGCGGCCGAGTGGCCGTGGCCGCGCGTGTCGTAGCGCAGCACGCGGAAGTGCTTCGAGAATTCGACGAGCTGCGGCGTCCACATCGACACGTCGCTGCCGAGCGAATTCGACAGAACCAGCCACGGCGCGTTGGTGTTTTCGGCACCATCGACGCGGTAGAACAGCTGCGTGTCATTGACGGCTGCATAAGGCATGCGGTTACTCCTGGTGAGTCTGCGATGAAGAATGGGGCGTGCGCTGCTGCGATTGCGCGTATGGCGCGAGCACCGCGTCGACGAACGCATGCGCTTCGCCCACGTAATTGGCGGGATCGAGCAACGCCTTCAGGCGCGCGTCGTCCAGATGTTGCGTGACAGCGGGTTCGGCCGCCAGCACGTCGTAAAGCGTGCGGCCCGATTGCACCGCCGATTTCGATGCGCGCTCAACCAGATGATGCGCGTCGAGACGGCCGATCCGGTCGCCCAGCGCGAGCATCACGGCCTCGCCCAGAATCAAACCGTGCGTGACGTCGAGATTGGCTGCGAGACGCTCGGGCCTCACTTCCAGACCGCCCGCAATCTGCTCGATCTGCGCGAGCGCGCCCGCCGCCAGGCGTGCGAGTTCGGGCAGCGCGTCCCATTCGGCCTGCCAGCCGCCGAGCGCGCGTTCGTGCTCCTGCACCATGCCCGCGAACACCGTGGCCACCAGCCCCGGCGCGCGCGTGGCGGCGGTCAGCACGGCGGCGCAGCCCACCGGATTGCGCTTGTGCGGCATGGTCGACGAACCGCCCTTGCCTGCCGCGGCCGGCTCGCCCAGTTCGCCGATTTCGGTTTGCATCTGCAGCGAGATGTCGCGCGCAATCTTGCCGAGCGTGCCGATCAGCATGCCGAAGAACGCGGCAGCTTCCGCGATGCGGTCGCGTTGCGTGTGCCACGGCAGCGCGGGCTGCGCGAGGCCCAGCTCTTTGGCGAGTTCGGCGCTAACTTGAGCAGCGGCGTCGCGCAGGCTCGCGAGCGTGCCCGCCGCGCCGCCGAATTGCAGCACCAGCGCGCGTTCGCGCAATGCGGCCAGACGCTCGCGATGGCGCAGCAGCGTGTCGAGCCATTGCGCGAACTTGAGCCCGAGCGTGATCGGCAGCGCTTGCTGCAGCCAGGTGCGGCCCACCGCAGGCGTCGCACGATGCGCGCGGGCGAGTTCGGCGAGGTTCGCGCAGGTCGCGTCCAGGCTGGTTTCGATCAGCGCAAGCGCATCTCGCAGTTGCAGCACCGTGGCCGTATCGATGATGTCCTGGCTCGTCGCGCCCCAGTGCACGTATTTGGCGGCTTCGGGGTCGGCGTCCTTCACGCGCGCCGTCAATTGCTTGACAAGCGGAATCGCCAGATTGCCGCCCAGCGCGGCGTCGCGCGCGAGCGCTTCGGCGTCGAGCCTGTCGGCTTTGCAGGTCGCCTCGATCGCGGCCACGGCGCTGTGCGGAATCACGCCGTGGATCGCCGATGCGCGTGCGAGCGCCGCTTCCACGTCGAGCATGCGCTGCAGCGTGGCGTCGGGCGACCAGACGGCGTTCATCGGCTCGGTGCCGCAGATCAGGCTCGTGAGGCGTTCAATCATGGATCGATATGAAAAAAGTCGGGATGCACGCGGGTGCAGATAAACGCAGATGGCGCGACGCCCGGCGACAGTTGCCGCCAGAGGTCGCGCCACGCGGGATTCATCTGCGAAAAAACGCGCGCTACGGCAGTTTACGCCGCGCGGCGGCTCTGCGTCGCGTCGATCAGCGGCACGGCGGCGAGCTTTTGCAGCGCGTCGAAGTCGATATCCGAATAGATCTCGCGCACTTCCAGGCCATCCGGCGTGACGTCGAACGCGGCCAGATCGGTATAGATGCGGCCCACGCAGCCCACGCCCGTGACCGGGTACGTGCAGGCGTTCACGAGCTTGCTTTCGCCCTGCTTCGTGAGCAGTTCCATCATGACGAACACCTGCTTCGCGCCCAGCGCCAGGTCCATTGCGCCGCCGACGGCGGGGATCGCATCGGGTGCGCCGGTATGCCAGTTGGCGAGGTCGCCCTTCACCGACACCTGGAACGCGCCCAGCACGCAGTAGTCGAGGTGGCCGCCGCGCATCATCGCGAACGAGTCCGCGTGATGGAAGAACGCGCCGCCAGTGAGCAGCGTGACGTGCTGCTTGCCTGCGTTGATGAGTTCGTCGTCTTCTTCGCCAGCGGCGGGCGCCGGACCCATGCCGAGCAGACCGTTCTCGCTGTGCAGGAAGATTTCCTTGCTCGGATCGAGGTGGTTGGCCACCAGCGTCGGCACGCCAATGCCGAGATTCACATAAGCGCCCTCAGGAATGTCCTGAGCCACGCGTTGAGCCATTTCGTCGCGATTCAACCGTTTCATTGCTTAACTCCGTAGCGTCCGTAGCGTCAGGCGGCCTGACCGGCTTGCTGCGCCAGATGCGCGGCCTGCGGCACTTCAACGACGCGCTGCACGAAAATGCCCGGCGTCACGATGTTTTCGGGGTCCAGTGCGCCGAGTTCGACGACTTCCGACACCTGCGCGATGGCGACCTTCGCCGCGCTCGCCATGATCGGGCCGAAGTTGCGCGCTGTCTTGCGATAGACCAGGTTGCCCCAGCGATCGCCCTTGTACGCCTTGATGAGCGCGAAGTCCGCATGCAGCGGCGCTTCCAGCACGTAATGGCGGCCGTCGATCAGGCGCGTTTCCTTGCCTTCGGCGAGCTTGGTGCCGTAGCCGGTGGGGGTGAAGAAACCGCCGATGCCTGCGCCCGCTGCGCGGATACGCTCGGCCAGGTTGCCTTGCGGCACGAGTTCGAGCTCGACTTCGCCGGCGCGATAGAGGCCGTCGAACACATACGAGTCGGTCTGGCGCGGGAACGAGCAGATGATCTTGCGCACCCGCCTGGCCTTGAGCAGTGCGGCCAGGCCCGTGTCGCCGTTGCCGGCGTTGTTGTTCACGATCGTCAGCTCTTTCGAGCCTTGCGCGATCAGCGCGTCGATCAGTTCCGCGGGCATGCCGGCCGTGCCGAAGCCGCCGATCATGACCGTGGCGCCGTCCTGAATATCAGCGACAGCGGCTTGAAGCGAATCAAAAATCTTGTTGATCATGCCTGTTCCTGAAAGCGATGCGCATCGCGGAAAGCCCACGCCACCCGATCGCGAAAAGTTCTATATACGAACACTGATTCGTTTAGCGAACGTCCAGCGCATTATCGGAGCGTGAATGCGCGCTTGTCAAGGCGGGGTCAACCCCATGCGCTCCTCATTAACCCGGCTGTGCCCCGGCTGTGGGCCGCCTGTGCGCACATACCCCAATATCGTCAATCCGGATTCATCGACTATGGTTTATCGCGTTTCAGCATAGTCCTTCTCTTCCCGTTCGCCCGCCGCCTATGCAAGACCTCGACCTGAACCTGATCCCTTATCTCGTCGCGATGGAAGAGGCGCGCAACGTGAGCCGGGCCGCCGAACGGCTGGGCGTGAGCCAGCCGCGCGTGAGCACGGCGCTCGGCAAGCTGCGCGAGTACTTCGGCGATCCGCTGTTCGTGCGCACCTCGCGCGGCATGGAGCCGACACCGCGCGCACTCGCCCTGATTCCGGCGGCGCGCGACGCGCTGGTGCGCATCGAGAAAGGCATGCTCGAAGCCCAGGACTTCGACCCGGCCACCAGCACGCACACGTTCTCGATTGCGCTTTCGGATGTCGGCGAGATCGTATTCTTGCCGCGTCTGCTGCAACTGTTCGCGCGGCGCGCGCCGTTTGCGAATCTACGCTCGGTATCGTTGCCGCCAAACCAGGTCGAGCGCGGTCTGGAATCGGGCGACGTCGATCTGGCCGTCGGCTTCTTTCCGGATCTGGGCGGCAACAACTTCTTCCAGCAGCGTCTCTTCACGCACCGCTTTATCTGCCTGATGCGCAGCGGCCATCCGCTAGCGGGCAAGCAGATGACGATGGAACAGTTTCTCGGCCTGGGCCATGCGGTGGTGCGCGCCGAAGGGCGCAGCCAGGAGGTGCTCGAACAGTATCTGGAGAAGCATCGCCTGCGTCGGCGCGCGGTACTGGAAACGCCCCACTTCATGAGCTTGCCGTTCATACTCACGCGCACCGATCTGATCGCCACGGTGCCGCACGCGATCGGCTTTGCCTATGTGTCCGAGCACGCATCGATCACGCTGGTCGAGCCGCCCCTGCCGCTGCCCCGCTTCGATCTCAAACAGCACTGGCATCGCAAGTATCACAACACGCCGCGCGGCGCGTGGCTGCGCAGCGTGGTCGCCGAGTTGTTCAACGATGCGATGGATGAATGGCCAAAGTAAGCCCAAATAAGGTGAGCGCGCAGCGAAGCTGCGCGGTCGGGCGCGAATCATGAAACAATGCGCGTTCGTGGTGCGCCTCGCAGCGGCGCGGGCCACCTGACAGGAGCCTCTGCATGAGCGACGAAAAGAACGCGGAAAAGAAGAAACGTAAGCCGAAGTCCAACATCGCGACGACGCCCGCCAGCGTTGCGCGCCCCTCGCGCGAAGAAGCGGAAGGCGCGGTGCGCGTGCTGCTGCGCTGGGCCGGGGACGATCCCTCGCGCGAGGGTCTGCTCGATACGCCGGCGCGCGTGGTGCGCGCCTACGAGGAATTTTTCGCGGGCTATGACCACGATCCGCGCGAGATTCTGTCGCGCACGTTCTCGGAAGTCGACGGCTACGACGAAATGATCGTGTTGAAGGACATTCGCTTCGAGAGCTACTGCGAACACCATATGGTGCCGATCATCGGGCGCGCGCACGTGGCCTATCTGCCCGAGCATCGCGTGGTGGGCATTTCGAAGCTCGCGCGTCTGGTCGACGCCTTCGCCAAGCGCCTGCAGATCCAGGAGAAGATGACCGCGCAGATCGCCGACACGCTCAACGAAGTGCTGCAGCCCAAGGGCGTGGGCGTGATCCTCGAAGCCGCGCACCAGTGCATGTCCACGCGCGGCGTGCACAAGGCCGGCGTGACGATGGTGACGTCGCGCATGCTCGGCACGTTCCGCAGCGACCCTTCCACGCGCCGCGAATTTCTCTCGATCATCGGCAGCCCCGGCGTGATGAGCGTGCCCAACACCTGAACGACCAAAGCACATGCGGGACGCTGCTTCAACGAACAGCGTCCCGCATGGGGCTGCAAATCAAGGGGGTTTCTTCAAGGCCTTCCTTCAGGGCTTTTCGTCGCCGCGCTCGATCTCGCGGATCTTGCCCTGGCGCACGCTGCTGCCCGGCGGTACGCTGTGCGTGAGCCACACATTCCCGCCAATCACCGAGCCGCGCCCGATCGTCACGCGGCCCAGAATAGTCGCGCCCGCGTAGATCACCACATCGTCCTCGACGATCGGATGGCGCGCATTGCCCTTCACCAGCGTGCCGTCCAGATCGGCCGCAAAACTCTTTGCGCCCAGCGTCACCGCCTGATAGACGCGCACCCGTTCGCCAATGATGGCCGTTTCGCCGATCACCACACCGGTGCCGTGATCGATGAAGAAGCTCGATGCGATCTGCGCGCCGGGGTGAATGTCGATGCCCGTGGCCGAATGTGCGATTTCGTTGATGAAGCGTGCGAGCAGCGGCACGCCCAGCCGATGAAGGGCATGCGCGAGCCGATGGTGCGTCATCGCCCAGACGCCGGGATAGCAGAGCAGGATTTCGGTGATGTGCTGCGCGGCCGGATCGCCCGTGAAGGCGGCCTGGATATCGCTCACCAGCAGCGCGCGGATATCCGGCAGTTGATGGCCGAATTCGCGCGCCACCTCGAAGGCGCGGGCGCGCAGGACATCGTCGCTGGCGTCGGCATTTTCGGGCAGGAAACGCAGCGCGCGGCGGATCTGCTCGGCGAGCAGTCGCAGCGTGCTTTCGAGCGTATGGCCAACGTAGTAATCGACGCTCTCGTCGGTCAGATCGGGCGCGCCATAGTGCGTCGGAAAGAGTGCGGCTCGCAGGCCCGCCACGATATTGACCACGGCTTCGCGCGAAGGCAGCTCGCGAATGCCAAGCGGATGGCGCGTGCGGTGACGATCTTCGCGCGACGCGCGCAGATCGGCAACGATCTGTTCGAGGCCCCACTCCGACGAAGCGGAAGAAGCGGATGGAGCAGCAGGAGCAGCGGATGGCGGCAAAGCGGAATTTGACATGGTGATGCCGCGAGGGCAAGAGCGCCCATCGCATGAAAGTGTATCGACCCCAGAGGTTACCGCTTTTTGGCGGAATTCGCCGAAGCCGCCTTGTGCGAGGCCGCGCCGGTCAGAGCGTGACGCTGCTGGCATCGATCCAGCGCACGGCCCAGTCGCGCGCATGGGCGATGGCGGCGGCTTCGTCGGGAAAGCGTAGTTCTGCGGGGAAGAAACGGTTGGCAACCAGTTCGCCGTCGCTTGAGCGCGAGATCACCACATAGGGTTGATACGTGCCGTCACCGGCGCGTGCGGGCGCGCAATTGAGCAAATAGCCGCGATGCGTGAATGCAGCGTCGAATTGCATGTGTCTCGTCCGCCCCTGACTGCCTTGTCCGTTTTTGCAGGCGCGGCAGGATCGTGCGGCAAAGCCACAGCGGCGTTCCTCCGTGGGACCGTCTATCTAAAGCGCGCCAACTCGTTGAAAGAGGATCATACTCCCAGGAAATACGGCGATCCAACGAAAAAAATCCTCGGCGGCTGGAAGCGTTTTCCTGGCGGCCGGGCTTGCTTTTCCGCCCGATTATGGGTCCGCAGCAGGTGTCGTGGAACGTCTCTTGCGCGACATCGGTTAGCAGGTTGCTGCAGACACTTCATAGCCCCTTCCTCCAGGAGGACAGATCATGGCTCCTTCCGATGGCACCCGTCGCCCGGCGTCCATGCCGGCCCCAACCGCTGCGCCGCGCAGCGCGGAATCGCACAACGACCGCACCCATGACAGCACCGTCGATACCGACGGCAAGAACCGCGAAGCCGCGCGCCTGGCTGGCGCCGGGCCGATAGGCCCTGACGAAATCACCACCAGCAACGCCTCGCTCGACGATAGCGTGCCCGAGAGTGGCGACGGGTTGGCGGGATTCGACAGCCGGGGCCGCGCGCATCGCATGCCGATCGCGACCCAGGCAGACTTCGAGGCCGTAGATCTAGGCATGACCGCCGCGGAAATACCCTACGAACTCGAAGGAGAACTCGCCGATTCCGGCGTGCCGCTGCAACGGCGCAGTCCCGGTCGCTTGCACTACGCCATGAATCATCTACGCCCGACGCGCGTTTTCGAGTTGCACCGCAAGAATTGACGCGTTGCAATACGACAGCGCATCCATGCCCGCATGACAAACGTGTTTTGGCATGCGGGCGTGTTGCGTTTACCGCAAATTTGCAAACCAACTCAAAATTTATGCATTTCGAATAAGAAAATTGCTCGGGTGCAAGAAAATGCATCCGGCGATTTACTGTGGATGTCCAATAAAGGCAAAAGAATTGGCTACGATTATTGCCAATTACGATTTAGCGAATTGCTAAATCGGTAATGAAAGCTGAAATGCAATTCCGACCTATGTTGCTGTAAGCCCGCATAAGCGGGTCAAAAGCGGCACTTTTGTTCAGAAACGTCCGGCATCGCGTCAGTGACTGCCCCGCAGGCCGGGCAAATCCCTGGCGCAAAGCCAGCGTTGCCAGGGGATAAAGACGATCATTGGGGAATTTAGTGATAAATTGTTACATCATAAGAAGCGAGGCTAGCAAGGGCAGCAGCATATCGCCCGAGTGACGCCTGCGGTCTGGCCCACCGCCGATGGAGAGTCTTGACGTGCCTCTACATTTCATTGAGCAGATGTCTTCCGTGCTCGACGCGCCCGAGGATTCGGCGTGGTTCGACGCGGTGTCTCAGCTCGCCAGTTCGTGGGGTTTCGGTCAGGTCATGCTGGCGATCCTTCCGCGTCCCGGTATGCGGCTGGAAGATGCGTTCATCCGGACGAATTACTCGGCAGCCTGGCGGCAGTCCTATAACGATCACAACATGGCGTATTTCGACCCGACTGTCGCGCACTGCACGACGCGGTCGTCGCCGCTGATCTGGTCGCCGGAACTGTTTGCTACCGAGCAGCAGCAAACGATGTACGAGGAAGCACGCTCCCATGGTCTGCGTGCCGGCATTACCCTGCCGATCCATGGCCCGCGCCAGGAGGCGGGCATGCTGTGCTTCGTGAATGATGCGAGCCCGTCGGACTCGTTCTGGCAGGACGTCAACCGTGCGCTGCCCAATCTCGTGCTGCTGCGCGATCTGGTGCTTGACACCAGCCAGCGACATCTGAGCGACCACGCTCAATCGCTGATTCCCAAACTCACGCCGCGCGAAAAGGAATGTCTCAAGTGGACCGCCCTGGGCAAATCCACCTGGGAAATTTCGCACATTCTCAACTGCTCCGAAGCAGTCGTGAACTTCCACATGAAGAACATTCGCGGGAAGTTCGGCGTGAACTCACGGCGTGCGGCTGCCGTGATTGCTACGCAGATGGGCCTTATTGACCCGGGCTGAGCATCATCATCGACGATGACGGCAGGTCCGGGCGGCGCAGCACGCGCTCGGCACGGCCCAGATCGCCATCGGAAATCGTCTTGTTGAAGTAAAGCCCCAGCAGAATCGAAACCGGCGGCGGAATTTCCGCGCCCGATTCAAAACGGCTGCCGCGCGACTGCGTCACGCCGAAACGCGCCCAGAAGCGGCGCTGGCTTTCCTTCTTCTTTTTCCGATACGCGATGATCAGGACACGGTCGATTACCGACGACAGGTCCCCTGCATTGTGAAGGGAGTTCGTGCCCGCCTGCCATTGATTGTCCAGAAGTTCCATTTTGTATCTCGCTGTCAGTTATGCCTGTTGAGTGACGCCGCCCAGTCATTCTCCTGAACTGCCCCTCCCTGCGCACCTACCTATCTGGATAGGTGTTTTTTTATATCCAATACGCATAGCTTTCGATCCATACCGCTGCCCCCTCCACACCAAAAAGGGAGAGTTGTCATGCAAGCTGCGATTCGGATCGGACTGCGTCAGGAATTCGACAACGAGGACATCAACGAGATGTATCGACTGCGGGCGCGGGTGTTCCGTGACCGCATGGGCTGGGATATTCCCACCATCGCCGGGATGGAAATCGACGGGTATGACGCACTTGGACCCCACTACATGCTGATCCAGGATGAAGGCGGCAAGGTGCGGGGCTGCTGGCGACTGATGCCCACCGAAGGGCCCAACATGCTGCGTGACACCTTCCCACAACTTCTGCATGGCAACGATGCGCCAACGGGTCGCAACATCTGGGAATTGAGCCGCTTCGCCATTGAATCCAGCAATGAACAGGCTTTTGGCTTTGCGGAAGTCACGATGCGCGCGATCCATTCGCTGGTCTGGTTCGCCGATCGCATGGGGATTTCGCGCTACGTGACCGTCACGACGACGCCGATCGAACGCATGCTGCGCCGTACAGGCATCGAAGTGGGACGTCTTGGCGCGCCGGTGCGCATCGGGGTGGAAAACGCCGTGGCGCTGGAGATCGCCGTCAGCGCCCAGACCCGCAACGCGCTCTTCGGTCAAATGGCCGACGCCGCGTGACGTGGTTGCAAGGCCGGAATTCGTTCCTGTTTTTCGTGGTGCGATCCGCGGCACCCGTCAGCCAGCTTACACTTTTGTCTGACGAATTGTGCCGAAGGTGGCCGAAACCATCGCAGCGGGCGGATCGCTGACACGATCAACAAGTGCGATAAAAACGACAGTTATCCCGGCTTGGCCGGCGCATTCGCCGGTGCAGATGCGCCAGCGCGACCGAAACGGATGTGCGAAATGCGGCGCACACACAAGGCCGCGACTAGCCCAGCGAAGCCGGTCAGGCCGATACCTAGATGGATCGCATCGACCAGCACATGGCGCACCGCCTCGATCAAAGCCGCGCCGTCGAGCCCCGCCGCCTTCATATGGAACGTCAGGCCGTCGCGCAGCGCCGGATCGATCAGCACGCGCGGGTCGGAGAGTTGCGGCTGCCAGCGTGCCGCGCCTGGTGCGCCCAGTACGGCAAGCGCGTCGCCAATGCCCGCCGCATAACGATGGTTCACGATCGTCGCGACGATGCTGGTGCCGAGCATGCCGCCCACCATGCGCGTCGATTGCAGCAGCGCCGTGGTAATGCCAAAGCGCTCACGCCCGGCAATCTCCTGCCCGAAGATATTGAGATTGTTGAGGATGAAGCCGAGCCCGATGCCCACTGCGGCCATCGAGAGTTCAAGCCACAGATACGAGGTACTGCGGGTGGTGAAGGCCAGCCCGACCGAAGCCGCCACCAGCAGGCCGAAGCCCACGCTCAGAATGGCGGTCGGCTTCGTCAAATGAATCACGATGCGGGTGTTGACGAGGCTGCCGAGGGCGATGCAGGCCGCGATCGGCGTCGCCAGCAGACCGGCTTGCTGCGGCGATAAGCCGAAACCGCCCTGCAGCAGCAGCGGCGCGAAGAAGATCAGCGAGAACATCACGAAGCCGGATAGCGTCGACAAGGTGAACAGCGTGACGAGCTGCGGATCGCGAAAGAGATCGAGCGGAATGATCGGATGTGTGGCGCGCCGCTCGCACACGAGCAGGGCCGCCGCGCCGATGGCGACCAGTCCGATCAGCACCAGATTGCCGGTCGTGAATCCATCTTTGGGCACCGCCTCGATGACGGTCTGAAAGCCGCCCAGCACGAGTGCGACCAGTACCGCACCGGTCCAGTCGATCCGCACCTCGCCCGTGCGCGCGGGACGATACGCCGGCAAATGCGCCCAGATGAAGTACAGCGCCAGTGCGCCCACCGGCAAATTGACCATGAAGGTCGAACGCCAGCCGAAATGCTCGGAGAGCCAGCCGCCCAGCGACGGCCCCGCCGCCGTGCCAATGCCATAGGCCGCCGCCATCACCACCTGCCAGCGCACGCGTGCACGCGGATCGGGGAAAAGGTCGGGAATTGAGGCGAATGCGGTGCCCACCATCATCCCGCCACCCACGCCCTGCAATGCACGCGCCGCCGCGAGAAAGCGCATATCGGTCGCAAGGCCGCACAGCACCGAAGCCACCGTGAACACAATCACGGCCGCCAGCACGAAACGCTTGCGCCCAAAATAGTCGCCGAGCCGGCCGAACACGGGCACAGTCACCACCGACGCCAGCAGATACGCGCTGGCGATCCACGCGTAATACTGGAAACCGTGCAGTTCGGCGACGATCGACGGCAAGGCGGTACTGACAACGGTCTGATCGAGCGCGACCAGCATGTTGACGAGGCCGATGCCGAGCATGGCCAGCAGCGCGTCGCGAAACGGCAAGGGGGAATGGGTTGAAGTCACGATCAGGAGGGCTGCGACGCGAGCGTGCAGCGGAAATGCCGCAGGAATACGAAAGAGACGCAACGATAGCGGCCAGGCGTTGTCGGCGCAACCAGACGAAATCACATCGCCCTACTGCGGCGGCGCCTGCCTATCAGCCTATCCCGACAGAATGCGCCTGTGGCCTTCCCACGCAGCTTCCCTTGATCTCCTTCATCCGACTTCCACATTTCATACAGCGACACTGCACCTTTTTAGTCGATCCATTAAGCTCAGCACAGATCGATACAGGCCGCGCAAGACCGCCCGCGCTGGCGCCTGACGCGCTGGCGGTGCGCATCCCCGTTCAACTCAAGCGGAGGTTCCATGTACAAACGCATTCTGGTTGCGGTCGACGGCAGCGAAACGTCGCGCCGCGCATTCGAAGCCGCGCTCGACCTGGCGAAAGCGATGGGCTCGACCCTGCAGCCGTTCTATGTGATCGAAAACACGCCGATGTATTTCGATGCCCCCGGCTACGATCCGTCGATCCTGCGCAACCAGATGATTGCCCAGGGCAATGAACTCGCCGAAGACATGAACAAGGCGATGAGCGCGCGCGGCGTGCAAGGCGCGATGGTGACGGGCGAAGCCTCCTCGCTCGACGACGTGCCCACGCTGGTGCTCAACGCAGCGAAGGCTCAGGGCGCGGATCTGATCGTCATGGGCACGCATGGGCGACGCGGTTTCCAGCGCCTGATCCTCGGCAGCGTGGCCGAGCGCTGCGTGCGTCAATCGTCGCTGCCCGTCCTGCTGATCCCGACCGCCGCCGGCGCGAGTGAAACCGACGCGGAATAAAAAGATAAGCCCGAAGATCACGCCTTTCGTCACCGACTTGCGCCTGATCATTTTCCGCGAAAGCGGCTTCTGACAAGGCGCAAGCGGCGTCATCTCAAAAGCGCGGCGTTTTGTCGCCTTTTTAAGATTTGAACGCGGTCAAGATTGCTTCGAAACCGATCACCGGAGCAAGCCGATGCTGACCTCGACCGACGTTACCCACACCACCGTGCGCCGCGCAGGCCGCACTCCCACCGCCAGCCCGCGCACCACGGCGCGTTGCTCAAGCTGCGCAATGCGGCATCTGTGCATGCCCCAGGGTCTGTCGCCGGACGATCTGCCCAAACTCGAAGCGCTGATCTGCAACGCCCGTGGCGTGCGCCGTGGCGAATCGCTCTATCGCGCCGGCGACCCGTTCGACACGCTCTATGCCGTGCGCTCGGGTTCGCTCAAGACGGTGATGGCTCATCGTGACGGCCGCGAACAGGTCACCGGGCTGCGCCTCGCAGGCGACCCGCTAGGCATCGACGGAATCAGCACCGACTTTCACACCTGGAGCGCGACGGCGCTCGAAGACAGCTCCGTGTGCATCATCCCCTACTCGGCGCTCAAGCACATGTGCCGCGAAACCAGCGCGATGCAGGACCGCCTGCACCGTCTCATGAGCGACCAGTTGATCCGCGAATCGTCGCAGATGATGGTGCTCGGCTCGCTTTCCGCCGATGAGCGTGTCGCCGCCTTCCTGCTCGACGTGTCCACCCGCAATGGCCAGCGAGGTTACTCGTATGCAGAATTCAACCTGCGCATGACGCGCGAGGACATGGGCAGCTACCTGGGCATGACGCTAGAAACGGTCAGCCGTACCCTGTCAAGATTTCAAAAGCGCGGCCTGATCGACGCCCAGGGCAAACTCATTCGCATCATCGACCTCGAAGGCCTGCGCCACCTCTGAACCACCGGCATCAAGGCTTGTCCCGCGCACCGCCCTTCCGGGCGGCGCGTTCGTTATTGCATTCGAAGACGCGTTGGCACAACTCCTGCGCAGCGGTTACATTCTCAAACACACCGCTCAAGTCTGGAGACTCGCCGCAATGCAGCTCCCGCTCACGCCCACGCTCGCCGCCCGGCTCACCGCAGCCCGCGCCGCCAGTGACGCCCTATTCGATATCGTCCAACCCGAATTCCTGTACGAGCGCCCGATTCGCGAGCGCCATCGGATCGTGTTCTATATCGGCCATCTCGAAGCCTTTGACCGCAACCTGTTAGACCAGCGCCTGTTCCACCTGCCATCGGCCGATGCGCGCCTCGATCAGCTGTTCGCTTTCGGCATCGATCCTGTCGATGGCGGCTTGCCTACCGATACGCCGGCCGACTGGCCGCGCATGAACGAAGTGCGCGACTACGCATGCGACGCGCGCAACCGCATCGACGAGCAACTCGCCGCGCTCGACTTGCGGCTCGATGCGCCGCAACACGATACGCCTGCCAAACTGCTGAACGTGGCGATCGAGCATCGCCTGATGCATGTCGAGACCTTGGCCTACATGCTTCACCAGTTGCCTTTCGCGCAGAAGCAGGCGCCCGACGGAGCCCGCGAGATCGCCGACCATCTCTACACGGTGAAATCCGCCACCGTGAGCGTGCCGGCCGGGCGCACCGAACTGGGCATGACGCGCGAGCGCGGCGTGTTCGGCTGGGACAACGAATTCGGCGAGCAACAGGTGGAAGTGCCCGCCTTCGAGATCGACCGCTATATGGTGTCCAACGGCGCGTTCCTCGACTTTGTTGCCGATGGCGGGTATCGGCGCAAGGCATTGTGGGACGACGCCAACTGGACCTGGAAGGAAGCCGGAGGCATCGAGCATCCGGTGTTCTGGGTGCGCGATACGGACGGTTCCTGGCGTTTGCGAACGATGTTCGAGGACATTGCGTTGCCGCTAGCGTGGCCGGTCTATGTGAGTCACGCCGAGGCAACCGCGTTCGCGCGCTGGCGCGGCGCGCGCCTGCCGACCGAAGCCGAATGGCAGCGCGCAGCGCACGGAGCGCTGCCGGGCGCGACGGATAATTTCGATTTCCGCAACTGGAATCCCGTGGCCGTGGACGCGTCGCCGGACAGCGCGAGCACCTGGGGCGTCGAAGGGTTGTACGGCAACGGCTGGGAATGGACTTCGACGGTGTTTGGCCCACTGCCTGGATTCGAGGCGTTTCCGTTTTACGAAGGCTATTCGGCGAACTTCTTCGACGGGCAGCACTACGCGATGAAAGGCGGATCCTCGCGCACGGCTGCGTGTATGTTGCGGCCGACTTTCCGCAACTGGTTCCAGCCGCGATATCAGTATGTTTATGCCGGGTTTCGATGTGTGAGTCGCTGAGTAATAAGCCGATGGTTGAGGCAAAAAACAGCTATCGGTTTAACACAAGAAATCCCATCTATCGGCTAACTGTTTGGAAAACAAAACTAGCCATAGCTGACGATAACCTATCGAACGGAAACAACAGTCCGATTCTTCGTTTCAACGTTTACAGCTCCCGTGGGGATGACGTGCGCGGGAGGCATTTCAACAGCCTGCTAGGCAACCACCGCACGTCTTTCAATCCCCTACACCCGTCGAGGACAAGAGCTTATTTTCCGCGCACCCTGCACTGTAAAATCTGACGACAGATCGTAATTAAAAGTCAATATGTCAGAAAAAATGGTGGATGCCGCCTCCGGCGACTTCATCCCGGCAGATGTGCGACAGACGGTTGTCAGCCAGGTATTGCCCCAAGCATCAATTGGCGTGAGTCGTTTGCGCACGCTCCGAAGAAACATGGGGCTAACCGCCCCCTACGAACTGGAGGATGCGGACCTGGTCGTATTGCAATTGCGGCCGTTTGGCGAACAGCAGTTGTGGCTCGACGGGCGCCCCGCGCCGTTTGTTCAATATGACGCAGGGACAGTAACGGTCCACGATCTGGATAGAAACTGGGTGGCGGACCTGCAGGGCAGTTTCGACTGCATGCACTTTCATTTGCCACGTCAGACACTTGAAGAGGTCGCGGAGGAACTCGGTGGAAGACGAAGGCCGCAGCTCTACCTGCCGCCGCATCTAAGTGTCCGCGACCCTGTCATTCACGGCCTTGGGAAAGCGTTGGCTCCCGCGCTGGCAGAGCCTGAATGCGCGTCGCAGCTTTTCATTGATCACGTTGTCCTTGCCTTTCAGGCGCATGTGGCGCAGCAGTACAGTGGCGCCATCACTGAAAGGCGGCGTGCGGCCGCTGGTTTGACCGCGTGGCAAGAACTGCGCGCAAAGGAATACCTTCTTGCTCACCTCGATACAAATGTATCGGTCGCCGAAGTGGCGCGAGAGTGCGGCCTGTCCCGGGGCCATTTTCTTCGTGCGTTTAAAGAAACGACAGGGCTACCGCCGCATCGCTGGCTGATCAGTCGGCGAATAGAGCTTGCCCAGGAACTCATGCGCAACAAAGATCTCCCGCTGATTACTATCTCGCAGATGTGTGGCTTTGCTGATCAGAGCCATCTCACACGGACCTTCACCAGGTTGATGGGTATGAGTCCAGCTCGTTGGCAGATTGACCTTGGCCGTTGAACTGTCGCCGCAATCCGCCTGGTGAACCGCTTTCATTGGTTTCCGACAACAGCAGGACAGTTTCGTACAAGAAAAGAACTTTTCTTCAAGACGACTGATAACGAGGTCCATACACTCCGTCGAACTTCGAGCCTGCAAGCAGTCTTGTTTCTGGTGGTCCGACGCGGCGAAGCCGAAACACAGGAAAGCCTCTGCTTACCCCGGGTCGTATCGGCTTATGCCTACCGCCTGAAACCGCGGCTCGCGTCGAACCTGTTGGCGAAAGCGAGGGAGGGTAGTCAATCATGTTGGAGGTCGGTGATGTGCTGGTTGACTTCGAGCGTCATCACGTAGAAAGAGCCGGTACAGCGATAAGCATTGGATGCAGGGCGCTGGACATTCTTCAAATCCTGGTTGAGGCCGAGGGCAAGGTTGTCTCCAAGCACGACATTCTTCAAAAGGTATGGCCGTATGCCACTGTCGAAGAGAACAATCTTCACGTGCATATCGCTGCCTTACGCAGAATCATCGGCAGAGGGCGCGAGCTGATTAAGACCATCCCTGGGCGCGGCTATTTACTGGTGCGTGAGACCTCCCGGCCCAAGACGATCGAAAGCCGTCCCTCGTCGACCTCCGCTTCGATACCGCGTGTTCAGTCGCGTTTATTTGGACGCGATGACGCGCAACGGACAATCCTTGGGCTGCTCAGTCGCTGCCGGATCATCACGCTCGTTGGTGCGGGAGGCATCGGGAAATCGAGTCTGGCCGTTGCTGTCGCGAACGTCGTGCACTCTCAGGGCATGGGTCGGGTGACGTATATTGACTTCGCGGAAGCATCGACAGAGACGGCGGTTTGTGACAGCTTTTTGGGCGCGCTCAACCTTCCTCGACAGCCCAATCCGCTCACGGCAACCCATATCCTCGACACCATTGCCTATTCGACAGACGTATATGTTCTCGATAACGTCGAACAGGTGATTGACACAATCGCGTCGCTGATCGAAGAGTTAGTCAGCAGATCCTCTACTCTAACGATCCTTGTGACAACGAGGCAACCACTTGGGCTGTTGGGAGAAACGCTCTTCCGATTGATGCCACTCGCCACGCCTGATGACACGTGCGACGTGGACTTGATCGAGGCCTGCCCTGCAGTCGCTCTGTTTATTGACCGTGTTCGCGCGAGAGCACATCCGTTCGCGGTTACCTCCGACAGTTTGATAAAAATCGCAGAAATATGCCGTCGCCTCGATGGCGTGCCACTGGCCATTGAACTTGCCGCCGCTCGAGTCGCAACAACCGGAGTGGAATTTCTTGCCAACCGCCTTAACGACAGGCTCAATCTTCTGACCTCCGGGATGCGCCAGGCGTTGCCTCGGCACCGGTCGCTGCGAGCAAGTTTCGACTGGAGCTATATGCTCCTCGCGCCTGTTGAGCAACGACTGTTTCGCCGTCTGGGATTCTTTTCGGATAGCTTCAGTCTCTGTGAAGTGTGCGCGATCGCTGGCGGCCTCAAGTTAACCCAAGCGCAATGCGCGCTACTGCTTGAAAAAATGGCTGAAAAATCGTTGGTTTCGCTTCAGTGCGTCAGCGGCCAGATGCGATATCAGCTATCGGAATGCCTGCGAGCGTACGCGGTCGAGAATCTACGTAAAGAGGGAGAATTCGACGAAGTGCTGGAGGCGTATCGCCACGGCTCTGTTGCAAATGGAGCCGGCGAATCGGTTAGCGTGTCGGGCTGAAACCGCTTCGCGTAAAGGCGGCCAAAGCCTTTTCCTGAACCGCCCCGGGAATCGTGGAGGCTGGTTGGTTTAAGTTAATGCCGGTTCAGCGGCAACCGTTTCAAGTTGCCGATAGTAGTTTGCCTCAGCT
>NZ_JACHBW010000007.1 GCF_014200455.1 Paraburkholderia bannensis
CGCAACGAACCAGAGCATCTCCGATATCTCGGGCAACATCACCGACATCAACGGCAAGCTGCAGGACGCCGTGCTGTACGACTCGTCGGCGCACAACTCGGTGACGCTGGGCGGTTCGGGTGCAAGCGCACCGGTGGTGTTGACGAACGTGGCGAATGGCCAGCTCAACGCATCGAGCACGGACGCGGTGAACGGCTCGCAACTGTATGCGACGAACACGAACGTGACGAACCTCGCAGGGGATGTGACCAGCATGCAAGGTGATATCACGACCATCAATGGCAAGCTGCAAGACGCCGTGATGTATGACTCGTCGGCGCACACCTCGGTGACGCTGGGCGGTTCGGGCGCTGCGCCGGTCGCGCTGCACAACGTGGCTAACGGCCTGGTGACGGCATCGAGCCTCGACGCGGTCAACGGTTCGCAGCTGTACAACCTCGCGGATTCGACGGCCAGTTCGCTGGGCGGCGGTTCGACGGTGAATAGCGACGGTTCGATCTCGAACCCGACCTACGACATCGGCGGCGACACGTACAACAACGTTGGCGGCGCGCTGACCAACCTGGACGGCCGTGTGACGCAGAACACGACGGACATCACGAACCTGACGAACAACATCAACAACGGCACGATCGGCCTGGTGCAGCAAGCCACGCCGTCGAGCACGGTGACGGTGGCGAAGGACACGGGCGGTACGACCGTGGACTTCACGGGTACGGCGGGCACGCGTGTCCTGACGGGGGTGACGAACGGCGCGGTGAGCGCAACGAGCGTGGATGCGGTGAACGGTTCGCAGCTCTATGTGACGAACCAGAGCATTTCGAACCTGGCTGGCGACATCACGACCATCAACGGTCAGTTGCAAGACGCCGTGATGTACGACTCGTCGGCGCATGACTCGGTGACGCTGGGCGGTTCGGATGCAACGTCGGCAGTGAAGCTCCACAACGTGGCGGCAGGCGACGTGACGGCATCGAGTCTCGACGCGGTCAACGGCTCGCAGCTGTACAGCCTCGCCAGCTCCACGGCCAGCTCGCTGGGCGGCGGTTCGACGGTGAATAGCGACGGTTCGATCTCGAACCCGACCTACAACATCGGCGGCGGCACGTACAACAACGTCGGCGGTGCGCTGACCAACCTGGACGGCCGTGTGACGCAGAACACGACGGACATCACGAACCTGACGAACAACATCAACAACGGCTCGATCGGCCTGGTGCAGCAAGCCACGCCGTCGAGCACGGTGACGGTGGCGAAGGACACGGGCGGTACGACCGTGGACTTCACGGGTACGGCGGGCGCGCGTGTCCTGACGGGCGTCGCGAACGGCGCGGTGAGCGCAACGAGCGTGGACGCGGTAAACGGTTCGCAGCTGTATGCGCTTGGCCAGTCGGTGACGAACATCGCCGGTCAGGTGCAGGACGCCGTGATGTACGACTCGTCGGCGCATGACTCGATCACGCTGGGCGGTTCGGGCGCAACGTCGGCAGTGGCAATCCACAACGTGGCAGATGGCACGGTGAATAGCGACGCGGTCAACCTCGGTCAGATGAACGCGGCGATCGCCAGCGTGACGAACATGATCGACAACGGCGCGACGGACCCGATGTTCTCGGCGCAGGGCGACCGCAACACCGAAGCCGCGAGCGCAAGCGGTACGCATGCCACGGCAGGCGGCGCGAATTCGGTGGCGAGCGGCACGCAATCGACGGCATACGGCGCGGGTTCGAACGCGACCGGCAGCAAGTCGACGGCGATCGGCGCAGGTTCGACGGCAAGCGCGAACAACGCGGTGGCGCTGGGCGCAGGTTCGGTGGCCGATCGTGACAACACGGTGTCGGTGGGCTCGGCGGGCAATGAGCGCCAGGTCACCAACGTCGCGGCTGGCACGCAAGGCACCGACGCGGTCAACGTGAACCAGTTGAACGATGCGATCAGCAACGCGGAGTCCAACACCGCGGCGCAGGTCCAGCAAGGCGTCACGCAAGCCAACTCGTACACGAACCAGCAGATCGGCATCGTGAAGAAGCAGATGAACGTGCTGGGCGCGACGGCGATGGCAGCCTCGTCGCTGCTGCCGAACGCTCGCGCTGAAGGCAACTTCCAGATGTCGGTGGCCGCGGGTACCTACGGCGGTGAAAGCGCCCTTGCGCTCGGTGCGAACTGGTATGTGTCGGATCGCGTGCTCGTCAACGCTCACGTCGCTCGTTCGACCAGCAGCTACGGCAGCACCGGCGTATCGGTCGGCGCGACGATCGGCTTCTGATCGGCCGCTACCGTTAGCCAGGCCCGCCACGAGAAACCGTGGCGGGCACGGAGAAACTCATGAATAAATCCATTATTTGCGGTGCGTTGCTGGCTGCGCTCGCGAGCGCGCAAGCGTTCGCCAGCGTCGGCAGCGATGCTCAGGCGCTGATGCCCGCCGCACAGAAGATCGCCGATCCGTATCAGCGCGGTCTGGCCGAGGGCTGGCTTGAAATCGCGGATCGTCAGGACAGCCACGTATTGGTGTCCAGCGTCTACAACGACGCGGCGGCCCGTGCGCTCAACAATGGCCGTCATTTCATCGACAACAGCGTGTCGTTTCAGCCGATCTACGGCCAGAAGAACTGGCCGTCGGCGCAAACGCGCGACAAGTGGGTGAAGGCGCTGCAGGAAATCGAGCGCACCAACCAGCGCGCGTCGCAGTCGCCGTGCCGCGGCGAAGATGCGGGACGTCTTTCCGCATTGACCGACGAAGCGTGGAAGGAGCAGGACGAAACCCACGCGACGCACTGGGTGCATGGCTGGGACGCGATCGAGCGTGCACAGAAGCTGGCGCAGCAGGTTAATGCCGAGCTCGACAAGTGCGTGCCGCCCCCGGCTCCCGCTCCCGCCCCGGTTCCGGCAAAGCCGATTGCGCTTTCGGCCGATGCGCTGTTCGATTTCGACAGCGCGGTGATGAAGCCGGAAGGCCATCGTCAGGTCGAATTGCTGGCGCAGCAGTGGAATGCCTCCGGTGCGAGCATCAACGAGCTCACGATCGTCGGCTATACCGACCGCTTCGGTTCGAGCGAGCACAACCTCGAACTCTCGCAGAAACGCGCACTGGCCGTCGCCACCGCGTTGAAGCTGCAAGGCGTGCGGGCGAAACGCGTCGATATCAAGGGTTTTGGCGCGGCCAATCCGGTGCAGTCATGTCCCGGCAAGAAGGCGACGCCGTCCGTGATCGCCTGCCTCGCACCGAATCGCCGTGTGGAGATCGTGACGAAGTAAGGCAAACCGATGTGAAGGACACGCTGTAGGGAGCGTGCAAGAGCGGCCGGCGCAAGGCCGTCAGAGTGGTAGGGCGATTTCGGCGTGTCTTCGGACACGCCGTTTTTTTTGCGGGTACGCCTCAGTTTTTTCGGGCGACTGCAGCGGGCTTGCCCAGCAGTTCGAGCAGCGCGCGATGCAGGGGATATTTTTCGCTCAACGCGGCGATATCGCCGATCTCGAATTCGCTGAACTCGAACCCCGGCGCGACCGTGCAGCCCACCAGCGCGTAAGTGGACGGATCGCAGCAACGGGCCGCGAACCAGTGGCCGCCGGGCACGACGGCCTGGAACACCGTGCCCGGATGGTCGAGCGCGTGGCCGAGCTTGCGCGTGGACAGTACGCCGCGTTCGTCGATCGCGTGAATCTCGATGGGCGAGCCGGCGTAAAAATGCCAGACCTCGTCGGAGCGGATGCGATGCCACGCCGAATACGCGCCGTTGGCCAGCAGAAAGTAGATGGCGGTGGAGGCCGCGCGCGTGCCGTCGGCGTCGTTTGCGCCTTCGCGCAATACGAAGGTGTCGGCGCGATAGGTCTCGCTGTAATAGCCGCCTTCGGGATGCGGTTCGAGCCCGAAGCGGCGGATCAGTTCTTCAATCTCGGTTTGCGCGATGGCCATGGAGCGGGCCTCCTCGGTGAGTGCGGCGGCCGCGTGCCGGCCTGCCGTCAACGTTCCTGTTCGTCGATCAAGGCAAGCAGCCCGCGCAGCGCGTGCGCGGCGGCCTGCACGCGGATCTGTTCGCGGTCGCCCTTGAACACCAGCGTTTCGACGCTCGTATGCAGCCGGTTGCTCCAGCCGAACGACACCATGCCGACCGGCTTTTCCGGCGTGCCGCCGCCCGGACCGGCGATGCCGGTGATGGCCAGCGACACTTGTGCCCGGCTGTTGCGCAGCGCGCCTTCGGCCATCGCGCGCGCGACCGGCTCGCTCACCGCGCCGTGTTTTTCGATCAGCTCGGCAGGCACGCCGATCATCTCGGTCTTCGCCTGATTCGAATAGGTGACGAAGCCGCGCTCGAACCAGCCGCTGCTGCCCGAAACATCGGTGACGGCGGTGGCGACCATGCCGCCTGTGCAGGATTCGGCGGTCGCGAGCATGAGACGGGCGTCGCGCAGCTTGTTGCCGGCGCGGATCGCGAGTTGGTGGACGACGGAATCGGTAGGCATGGCGAGAGTTGGATTGGGTGGCGGCTCAGACGGACATGCGCCAGAGCGCGATGACCAGCAGCGTAAAGAATGCGGCGACGAGATCGTCGACCATGATGCCGAAGCCGCCCTTGAAGCGCCGCTCGAAATAGCGGATGGGCGGCGGCTTGACCATATCGAAGAAACGGAAGATGGCGAACGCCCACAGTTTGCCGACGAAATCGATGGGCGTAATCATCAGCAGCACGAGCCAGAAGGCCACGATTTCGTCCCACACGATGCACGACGGGTCTTCTACGCGCAGTCTTTTTGCGGTGAAAGCCGTGATGCCGATGCCCGCCAGAAACCCGCCGATGATCAGGATGCCCCAGTCGAGCACGCTGATATAGCGGTTGAGCACTTCGTACGACGCCCATGCGAACAGCGTGCCGGCGGTGCCGGGCGCGAGGCGCGAGAGCCCCGCGCCAAAGCCAAGCGAAACGAGGTGCCACGGGTGCGCGAACATGAACGACAGATCGGCGCGGTGCGGACCTTTCGCTGCGATTGCGCTGCTGCCGGCGCTGTTCGGGCTGCTGGCGCCCGTTGTGTCGGCTGGCTGGCCGGCCGTCGCGAGGTCGTCGGCGGGCGAGGGCGTGGGGTCAGTCGGCATGGAAGTGATCGAAACCTTGCAACGTCAGGTTGAGTGGCGTGCCGGCGCGGTCGCGCCAGGTCATCGTGGGGGCCGCGTCCGGCTGCTCGTGCGCCGCCTGGGACGCCGTATCCCGGGAAGTGATTGTACCGATGCGGGTGACGCGCACACCGGCCTGTTGCGCCGCCGCCGCGACGGCTTCGCGTTGTTGCGGAGCGGCCGTGAAGCACAGTTCGTAATCGTCGCCGCCCGCGAGCGCGCACTGCAGCTGCAACTCGCGCGGCAGTCGCGCCAGCGCGTCCGACAGCGGCAGTGCGTCCACGTCGATATCTGCGTTGACGTGCGAGCGCGTCAGGATATGGCGCAGGTCGCCCGCGAGGCCGTCCGAAATATCGAGCGCCGCGCGCGCCACGCCGCGCAGCGCGAGACCCAGCGCCACCTGCGGCTGCGGATATTCGAGCGCGCGGCGGAAGTAGGCGGCGTCGGTCGAGTCGATGGCGGCGTGCGGCCATTCCCCGCGAATCGCGGCGAGGCCCGCGCGCGCGTCGCCGGGCGTGCCTGAGACCCAGATGTCGTCGCCGGTTTGGGCGGTGTCGCGCCGAAGTGCGACATCCTGCCGCACCGAGCCGAACACCGTGAGGCACAGGTTGAGCGGCCCGGCCGTGGTGTCGCCACCCATCAATTCGCAATCGTGGCGCTCGGCGAGTTCGAACATGCCGGCGCTGAAGGCGGCAAGCCAGTTTTCGTCGGGTTTGGGCAGGGCGAAGGCGAGCGTGAATCCCAGCGGTTGCGCGCCCATCGCGGCCAGATCCGAAAGATTGACGGCGAGCGCCTTGTGGCCGAGCGCATGCGGATCGACATCCGGGAAGAAGTGGCGGCCTTCCACCAGCATGTCGGTGGATACGGCCAGCATCTCGCCGGCGGCGGGCGCGATCAGCGCGCAATCGTCGCCGATGCCCAGGGTTGCGCGGCGCGCGCCGGTGCGGGCGCGTTGCGCGAAGTATCGATCGATCAGGGAGAACTCGGAAAGCATGACGAAAGGTGGACGATGACGGGAAATTCAAGCAATGCGTCGAACAATGCGTCGGGCAATGCGGTGCGCAGTATGACGGCTCGACGGCGCGGCGTCTGCTGCAATCCGGTCGCGGCAGTTGCACCCGAACTGAAAGGAATGCGCCCCGGTATTGGCGCTACAATCGATCGGGTCTGCGTTCGAGTTGTCATTCTAATCCGCACTCACCTCCCATCTCCCGCCTGCCATGTCGAATTCCTCCCCGAACTCCGCTACGAACAAGCTGCGCGAAGCCGCCCTCGATTACCACGAGTTCCCGACGCCCGGGAAAATCGCCATCGCGCCGACCAAGCAAATGATCAACCAGCGCGATCTCTCGCTTGCGTACTCGCCGGGCGTGGCATTCGCCTGCGAGGCGATCGTCGAGAATCCGCTCAACGCCGCGCGCTTCACGGCGCGCAGCAATCTTGTCGGCGTCGTCTCGAACGGCACGGCGGTGCTTGGTCTCGGCAATATCGGGCCGCTCGCCTCGAAGCCGGTGATGGAGGGCAAGGCGGTGCTGTTCAAGAAGTTCGCCGGCATCGACGTGTTCGATATCGAGCTGAACGAATCGGATCCGCACAAGCTGGTGGACGTGATCGCCGCGCTCGAACCCACCTTCGGCGGCATCAATCTGGAAGACATCAAGGCGCCCGAGTGCTTTATCGTCGAGCGTGAAGCGCGCAAGCGCATGAAGATTCCGGTCTTCCACGACGACCAGCACGGCACGGCCATCGTGGTGGCGGCGGCGTTCACCAACGGCCTGAAGGTGGTCGGCAAGGACATCAAGCAGGTGAAGCTGGTGGCGTCGGGCGCGGGCGCGGCGGCGCTGGCCTGTCTCGATCTGCTGGTCGATCTGGGCCTGCCGCTCGAAAACATCTATGTGACCGACCTCGCCGGCGTGGTCTACAAGGGCCGTACCGAGCTGATGGATCCGGACAAGGAGCGCTTCGCCCGTGAAACCGAGGCGCGCACGCTCGCCGAAGTGATCGAAGGCGCGGATATTTTCCTCGGCCTTTCGGCGGGCGGCGTGCTCAAGCAGGAGATGGTCAAGCAGATGGCTGCGAAGCCGCTGATCCTGGCGCTGGCCAACCCCACGCCGGAAATCCTGCCCGAGCTCGCGCTGGAAGTGCGTCCGGACGCCGTGCTCGCCACCGGCCGCACGGACTATCCGAACCAGGTGAACAACGTGCTGTGCTTCCCGTTCATCTTCCGCGGCGCGCTCGACGTGGGCGCGACCACGATCACGCGCGAAATGGAGATCGCCGCCGTGAACGCCATCGCGGAACTGGCGCGCCAGGAGCAAAGCGATGTCGTGGCGACGGCTTACGGCATCCAGGATCTGCAGTTCGGGCCTGAGTACCTGATTCCGAAGCCTTTCGATCCGCGTCTGATCGTCAAGATCGCTCCGGCCGTCGCGCGCGCGGCGATGGATTCGGGCGTGGCCACGCGTCCGATCGAAGACATGGACGCCTACGAGCAGCATCTCCAGCAGTTCGTCTATCACAGCGGCACGACCATGAAGCCGATCTTTCAGATCGCGCGCGCGGTGGAGGCGGAGAAAAAGCGCATCGTGTTCGCCGAGGGCGAAGAAGAGCGCATCCTGCGCGCGGTGCAGATCGTGGTCGACGAAAAGCTGGCGAAGCCGATCCTGATCGGCCGTCCGGCGGTGATCGAGCAGCGCATCGCGCGCTGCGGTCTGCGTCTGGTCGCGGGCCAGGATTACACCGTCGTCAACACCGATCACGACGAGCGCTATCGCGATTTCTGGCAGTCCTACGCCAAGCTGATGGCACGCAAGGGCATCACGGCGCAGATGGCGAAGCTCGAAATGCGCCGCCGCACCACTCTGATCGGCGCGATGCTGGTGGAAAAGGGCGAAGCCGACGGCATGATTTGCGGCACGGTCAGCACGACGCACCGCCATCTGCACTTCATCGACCAGATCATCGGCAAGAAGGAAGGCTGCAACGTTTATGCAGCGATGAACGCGCTGGTGCTGCCGAACCGCCAGATTTTCGTGGTCGATACGCATGTGAACGTCGATCCGACGCCCGAACAGCTCGCCGAAATCACCATCATGGCGGCGGAGGAAGTGCGCCGCTTCGGCATCGAGCCGAAGATCGCGCTGTGCTCACATTCGAACTTCGGTTCGAGCAACGCGCCTTCGGCGCAGAAGATGCGCGATCTGCTGGCGATCCTGCACGAGCGCGCGCCCGACCTGCACGTTGACGGCGAAATGCACGGCGACGTCGCGCTCGACGCGAACCTGCGCCGCGAAATCCTGCCGGAATCGACCCTCGAAGGCGAAGCGAATCTGCTGGTGATGCCGAACATCGACGCCGCCAACATCTCGTACAACCTGCTGAAGACGGCGGCGGGCAACAATATCGCCATCGGGCCGATCCTGCTGGGCGCCGCGAAGCCCGTGCATGTGCTGACGGCGTCGGCGACGGTGCGCCGCATCGTCAACATGACGGCGCTGCTGGTCGCGGATGTGAACGCGACGCGTTAATCTGCTCGTCCCGAACCTCGCCGGCGGTGGACTTTTTTCACCGTCGGCGGGCGTGTCTCCCAGGCGCCTTGCCGCCGTGTTTTTGATTGTAAAAATTACCCGATAGCCGGTTGCTCACCGTCACGCCCCCGTTGCGGCTGCCGGGCCGTGATTGCTTCCAGGTGCCATTAGCGATACCCTTACACCTTTCATGGTCGTCGAACGTGTGATCCGGGAGCCGGGAATCCGTAGATGGTACAGATAGGACTGCCTGACGAAACGACTGGAGAAACAGCCGCGCGGGCAGAGCGCTCAGGCGGCGGGATTTCAATCGCAAGTCCTTGTTCCCACAGTGTTTTGGGCCGATCGTCCCAGCGTTTGCAGCGACTTGCAGCGGGCGTTTTTCTGGGGGCGGTACTGGCCGTTTCGCAGGTCGCCACGGCGCGCACGCAGTCTGCGGACGATAACGGTGCGGCCTTTGGCACCGTGAGCATGGGTGAATTGCCTCGGGAGGCGGTCGATACGCTCGGCCTGATCAATGAGGGCGGTCCTTACCCGTTCGAGAAAGATGGCTCCGTGTTTGGCAATTATGAGCGGCAGTTGCCCAAACATCGGCGTGGTTACTATCACGAGTACACGGTACCGACGCCTGCGGCGCGCAATCGGGGCGCCCGGCGCATCATCTGTGGTGGAGCGCTTCGGCGTACCGACAATTGCTATTACACCGACGACCACTACGCCAGTTTCAGGCGAATTGTTGAATGACACCGGGAAGAGCGGCATGAGCGATAACACTTACGCGCACGACCCCCGGGTCGCGAGCGATCTGTTCGCGTCCGGCGAGGGCAACCTGTTCCAGCGCGTTATGCAGATGAAGCATGATGACCAGCAGCGCGACGCTGCGCGCACGGGCGAGGCGCATTCATCGAACGAGGAGGCCATGAGCCTGTTTGCGACCGTCAGTCCGAACATCGTCCAGTCGATTCGCGCGTTCCGCGTGCAGGATCTGGCCGACGAGGCGCAGCGCCTGCAGGAGCATTTCCTCTATGCGTTCTGCGCGAACGCGCAAACCAAGCAGGAAGTGCTGGAAACGATCGCCACATCGTTTCTGTTTCCGAAGCATTTTGGCAAGAACTACGACGGGCTCTACGACTGCCTGACGGACATGGTGCAGAAAGCGGGCGAGCAGCCCGGCTTCGTGGTCGTGCTCGAAGGCTTGCCGATCGCGCAGAAGTTCGACAAGGACGGCCGCGAGACGCTGCTCGACGTGTTCCGCGAAGCTTCGGAGTACTGGGCTGAGCGCAAGGTGCCGTTCCGCGTGTTTTATTCGTTCGCCTGAACGCTTGCAGCAAGACCGATAACGTCGTATTCCTGCGACAAAAAAACACAGGCCCGCCGGTCGTCGCGACCGGCGGGCCTTGTCATTTTTACCTGCCTGGCGTGTGGCCAAGGGATCGGGGGACAGCGGATCACCAAACGCGGATCACCAACCGCCCCAGCGGGCGGCGAGGGCCGCCAGGACCGCGATTCCGGCGGTCTCAGTGCGCAGCACGCGGGGCCCAAGACCCACGGCGATAAAGCCGTGATCGAGCGCCGCGGCTTCTTCCGGCGATGAAAAGCCGCCTTCCGGACCGACCAGCACGGTGATTTCGCCGAGCGGCGGGGTGTTCGGCAGCGTGGCGAACGATACGTTCGCGCGCGGCGAGAGCAGCACGCGCAGTTCGCCGTCACCCGGCGTCTTGGGCAGCGAGCCCAGCCACGTGCCGATTTCGCGCGTAGGCGCGACTTCCGGCATGCGGTTGCGGCCGCACTGCTCGCACGACGCCTGCACGATGCGCTGCCAGTGCGCCTGACGGCGCACGGCGCGATCGCCCGAGAGGCGCACGACGCTGCGCGAGGTGGTGAGCGGCACGAAGCTCGTTGCACCAAGCTCGACGGCCTTTTCGATCAGCCAGTCCATCTTGTCGCTGCCGGCGATGCCTTGCGCGAGCGTCAGGCGGTACGGCGGTTCGGTTTCGATATCGCGGAACGGGCCGACGCGCACCTGGGTGTCGCGGCGTTCCATGGAAATGATTTCGGCGCTGAATTCTCCGCCCACGCCGTTGAACAGCACGATGGTGTCGCCGGGCTGCAGGCGCAGCACCTGGACGTGTCGCGTGACTTCGTCGGGGAGGGTAAAGACGTCGCCGGACTGTAGGGAGTTGCCGACGAAAAAGCGGGGCATAAGACAGGTTCTCATTGCTTCATGACAGATGGCGAGCAAGCGCCCAGCGGTAACCGTCGAGGTCTTCGACCTGAGCGAAACGGTCACCCCAGAACTGGTCCTGCGGCTCGCTCAACGATTTCGCGCCGGCGTCGAGCGCCCGCGCATATACCGCGTCGACATTATCGACGTAAAGATAAAAGGACTGGGGGGCGATCGCGTCCGAGCTCTTCGGCGTGCGGGCCGTCGAACCGAAAGCGCCCTCCGGCGCGAACATCACGATCAGCTGATCGTGATAGGTCATTTCCACATGCATCACCGCGCCCTCGTCCTCCACGCTGTCGCGTACCGCAAAGCCGAAGGCCGCTTCGAAGAAAGCAATCGCGGCGCGCGCATCGCGCACCGTGAGATACGGCGTCAGCCACGGCACGCCTGCGGGGCGGGGTGGGGTCATCGGGGCTCTCCAGATCAGGTTACGGGCAGGTGGTAGTCAGCCGGATGCTTGAACTGGCGGCACGCAAACAAATGTAACGAACCAGACAATTCTGCAATCTTGCGCATCCTAAAGCTGTAGGAATTGACCTAATTTATCGCGGAACATTTGCGGCGCAGCGAGGAGTGTCGCATGCAGCCGCGCGTCGTAAAAGCGCAAGCCCTCCAGCTCTCGCTCCTGTATGCGGGCCGTCAACATCGCCTCAGACTGCGCCACGGGGTCGATGTGGTCGCTTGCCACGGCCATCAGCCAGAACGAGCCGTAGAGCGGCACCCAGGCACCCAGCGGCCTCACGATCGCAAATGCCGTGCGTAAGCCGTCTAGCAGCGCGCCTACGCGCGCTGTGTGATACAGCGGCGAGCCGAGGTGAAGCGAAACGAGGGCATCTTCGCTCATGATGCGTTTGAGCGCGGCGTAGAACGGCGGCGCATAAAGTCCGGCAGCGGGCGAATCCGGCGGCGTCAGATCGAAGACGACCAGATCGAAGGGCAAGGCGTGATGGTCTGCCGAGGCCTTTGCGACGAAATCGGCGGCGTCGCCGATCACCAGTTCCACGCGCGGATCGTCGAACGCGCCGCCGCGCACCTCCGGCAGGTAGTCGGCGGTTAGACGCACGACATCGGCGTCCAGCTCGGCGACCACGATGCGCTCGATGCCGGGATGACGCAGCAGCTGGCGCGCCGCGCCGCCATCGCCACCGCCCAGCACGAGCGCGGCGCGCGGCGCCGGATGCGAGAGCGCGGCCACGTGCGTCATGCACTCGTGATAGATGAACTCGTCACCGGCCGAAGTCATCGGGCGTGCGTCCAGCGCGAACAGGCAACCGAGCTGCGGCGTGTCCCAGACCTCGATGTGTTGCCACGGAGAATCTGCGCAGGCGAGCAGGCGCGCGCCGGGAAAGCCGTAGACGGCGTCGGCGCAGGGGTGAAAGAGGAGCGGGGCGGTCACGGCGGCGGTCGTCGAAGGGGAAATCGACGCAAAAATGGGGCGATAGCCGCATTATACGGACGCCTGTCAGGCCGGCTTTTCGTGTGCCGGCCGCCCGCTGCCGGTCCGTTGCCCGCCGGTTGCTTGCCCGTTGCCCGCCGTCGGCGCCCGTCGGCGTTTTCCGACGCGGGCCACGCCTCGAAGCCAGGGAAAAGCCGCATGTTCTGTTAGAATGTCGCCCTTTGCAGCCCTGTCCGTTTGCTCTGCCGTTTCGCGTCTTGCTGGCGCCGCATCGCGCGCCGGACGGAGCGTTGCCGAGCTTCCGGAACCGTCCGCTGCTGTGCGCCCGCCGTTTTGCTCCGATCGTTTTGATCCGACAAAAACTGCCCGCCCACGCCGCTTTTTGCACTCGTTCCTCCGGACTCGACATGACGACTTCGTCTTCCGCCTCCCCCGCAACCACCACGTTGATGGCCAACGCGATCCGCGCGCTGTCCATGGACGCCGTTCAGCAAGCGAATTCCGGCCACCCGGGCATGCCCATGGGCATGGCCGAAATCGCCGTCGCACTGTGGGGCCGCCATCTGCGCCACAACCCGACGAACCCCCACTGGAGCGACCGCGACCGCTTCGTGCTGTCGAACGGCCACGGCTCGATGCTGCTGTACTCGCTGCTGCATCTGACCGGCTACGACCTGCCGATCGAAGAGCTGAAGAACTTCCGCCAGATGCACTCGAAGACGCCGGGTCACCCGGAATTCGGCATCACGCCGGGCGTCGAGACCACTACGGGCCCGCTCGGCCAGGGTCTGGCGAACGCGGTCGGCATGGCGCTGGCTGAAGCGCTGCTCGCCGCCGAGTTCAACAAGGCCGACGCGAAGATCGTCGATCACCACACCTACGTGTTCCTTGGCGACGGCTGCCTGATGGAAGGCATCTCGCACGAAGCCTGCTCGCTGGCCGGCACGCTCAAGCTGAACAAGCTGATCGCGCTGTACGACGACAACGGCATCTCGATCGACGGTCACGTCGAACACTGGTTCCACGACGACACCCCTAAGCGCTTCGAAGCCTACGGCTGGAACGTGATCCCGGGCGTGAACGGCCACGATGTGGACGCGGTGGACGCGGCCATCGCCCAGGCGAAGGCATCGGACAAGCCCACGCTGATCTGCTGCAAGACGCAGATCGGCCACGGCGCGCCCACCAAGGCAGGCGGCCACGACGTGCACGGCGCACCGCTGGGCGGCGAAGAAATCGCCAAGTGGCGCGAAGCGGCCGGCTGGAAGTGGGAGCCGTTCGTCGTGCCGCAGGAAGTCTACGCAGACTGGGATTCGAAGGCCACGGGCGCGAAGCTCGAAGCCGAATGGAACGAATCGTTCGGCGCGTACAAGTCGAAGTACCCGCAGGAAGCTGCTGAATTCGAGCGCCGCATGGCTGGCAAGCTGCCCGCCGACTGGGCGCAGAAGGCTGCTGAAATCGTCGCCGGTGCGGATTCGCGCAAGGAAACCGTCGCTACGCGCAAGGCGTCGCAGCAGGCCATCGAAGGCCTGGCCGCAGCGCTGCCGGAACTGCTCGGCGGCTCGGCCGACCTGACCGGCTCGAACCTGACCAACTGGAAGGCTTCGAAGCCCGTGCGTGCGGCCAAGGATGGCGAAAGCGGCATCGAGTGGGGCAATCACGTCAACTACGGCGTGCGTGAATTCGGCATGAGCGCCGCGCTCAACGGCCTCACGCTGCACGGCGGCTACAAGGCCTTCGGCGGCACCTTCCTGACGTTCTCGGACTACAGCCGCAACGCGCTGCGCGTGGCCGCGCTGATGAAGTGCCCGTCGATCTTCGTGTTCACGCACGACTCGATCGGTCTGGGCGAAGACGGCCCGACCCACCAGTCGATCGAACAGGTGCCGAGCCTGCGCCTGATCCCGAACATGACGCTCTGGCGTCCGGCCGACACGGTCGAAACGGCGGTGGCCTGGACCGAGTCGATCGCGCATCACGGCCCGTCGTCGCTGATCTTCAGCCGTCAGAACCTGCAGTTCAACGAACGCACCGACGCGCAGATCGCCAACATCGCCAAGGGTGGCTACGTTCTGAAGGACTGGAACGACGACATCCCGAGCCGCAAGATCATCCTGATCGCCACGGGTTCGGAAGTCGAACTGGCGATGAAGGCCGTCGAGGCGCTGCAACGCGAAGGTATCGGCGCTCGCGTGGTGTCCATGCCGTCGACCAACGTGTTCGACCGCCAGGACGCCGAGTACAAGGAGCGCGTGCTGCCCAAAGGTGTGCGCCGCGTCGCGATCGAGGCGGCGCAGGGCGACTTCTGGCGCAAATACGTGGGCCTCGAAGGCGGCGTCGTGAGCATCGACACCTTCGGCGAATCGGCTCCGGCTGGCGTGCTGTTCAAGCACTTCGGCTTCACGGTCGAAAACGTCGTCGCGACGGCCAAGGCCGCGCTCGACAACTAAGCATGACTTCTACGGGCTCGCCTTCTGGCGGGCCCGTTTGCCGTGTACGCCTGGCCCACGGTAGTCGAGCCGTCACGAGCGGCCGGACAGGGTGCAACACGGTGCGGTATCAGAATTTTTTACCATCAGGAGATAAACCATGACGATTCGCGTCGCTATCAACGGCTACGGCCGCATCGGCCGCAACACGCTTCGCGCCTTCTACGAGAACGGCAAGAAGCACGACATCCAGATCATCGCGATCAACGACCTGGGTGACGCGAAGACCAACGCGCATCTGACGCAGTACGACACGGCGCACGGCAAGTTCCCGGGCGAAGTCTCGGTGGACGGCGACTACCTCGTCGTCAACGGCGACCGTATCCGCGTGCTGGCCAACCGCAACCCGGCAGAACTGCCGTGGGGCGAGCTGGGCGTCGACATCGTGTTCGAATGCACGGGCTTCTTCACCACCAAGGAAAAGGCTAGCGCCCACCTGAAGGGCGGCGCGAAGAAGGTCATCATTTCGGCGCCGGGCGGCAAGGACGTCGACGCGACCATCGTCTACGGCGTAAACCACCATGTGCTGAAGTCGACCGACACGGTCATCTCGAACGCATCGTGCACGACCAACTGCCTGGCACCGCTCGTCAAGCCGCTGAACGACAAGATCGGCCTGGAATCGGGTCTGATGACGACGATCCACGCTTACACGAACGACCAGGTCCTGACGGACGTCTACCACGAAGACCTGCGCCGCGCGCGTTCGGCCACGCATAGCCAGATCCCGGCGAAGACGGGCGCGGCATCGGCTGTCGGCCTCGTGCTGCCGGAACTGAACGGCAAGCTGGACGGCTACGCCATCCGAGTTCCGACCATCAACGTGTCGATCGTCGACCTGTCGTTCATCGCCAAGCGCGACACGACGGTCGAAGAAGTCAACGCGATCATGAAGGAAGCGTCGGAAGGCTCGCTCAAGGGCATCCTGGGCTACAACACCGCGCCGCTGGTGTCGATCGACTTCAACCACAACCCGGCATCGTCGACGTTCGACGCCACGCTGACCAAGGTCTCGGGCCGTCTGGTCAAGGTGTCGAGCTGGTACGACAACGAGTGGGGCTTCTCGAACCGCATGCTGGACACGGCTGTTGCTCTCGCGAACGCGAAGTAAGCCTTTTCAGACCGACGTACAAAAAAACCGCCTCAAGGGGCGGTTTTTTCTTGCTGCAACTTACAGGAAAGGCAATTCCATGCCGCGACCGGGCATCCTTCAATGCTTGCGGTGCGGGCAATTTTCCTTGGTGCATGCACCGTACAGCGCGAGCGCGTGCTCCTGAAGCTTGAAGCCGCGCTCGTTGGCGATCATCTGCTGGCGCTTTTCGATTTCGGGGTCGAAGAATTCCTCGACCAGACCGCAATCGAGGCACACCAGGTGATCGTGATGGCTGCCTTCGTTGAGTTCGAAGACGGCCTTACCCGATTCGAAGTTGCTGCGGGTGAGCAGGCCAGCCTGCTCGAACTGCGTTAGAACCCGGTAAACCGTGGCGAGGCCGATGTCCAGCTCCTCGTTCAGCAGGTTCCGATACACGTCCTCGGCGGTGAGGTGACGCACGGGGCTGTGCTGAAAAATCTCCAGGATCTTGAGGCGAGGTAAGGTCGCCTTGAGGCCGATGTTCTTGAGATCGGTTGGATTGGTCATGACGATAAGTCCCTGGAGTACAATGCTGGGTTCTTATGTTAATGCGTTTTTGCCGTTACGGGCATCTTCGGCAGAACTTCGAACGAACTTCTACAGAACACGCGCGGCTTAGCGAAAAGCCCGCACGGTGAGGGAAATGATTCCAGAATTCACTATGATCGGCCGACGCATGAATGGCGGCCGCCTGGCGTGCACCCTGCTGGCTGCGGCCGCGTTCGCGGCGCTCGCCGGTTGTTCCACTTATGACAGCCTGACGCAGCGCGTCGCCCAGAGCATCACGCCGTATCGCATCACGATCGTTCAGGGTAACTTCGTTTCGGCGGAAGCCGCGGCGCAGATGAAGCTCGGCATGTCGCGCGCGGACGTCAAGCAGCTGCTCGGCACGCCGCTCCTGACCGACATGTTCCATGCGAACCGCTGGGACTACGTCTTCTACTTCAAGCGCGGCTCGACCGCCGTGGTCCAGCAGCGCGACTTCGTCGTGATGTTCGACGGCGATCGCGTGTCCAGCTGGTCGGGAGGCGAAGATCTGCCGTCCAACCTCGAACTGCTCGCGGAAATCGACGGCGACAAGCTCGGCAAGAAGTACAAGGCTGCTGCTGCCGCGGCTGCCGCGTCGGGTGCTACGGCGGCTTCGGCGCCTGCGGTCAGCGCGGTTGGCGCCAATGGCCCGAGCGTGCCCGATACGGTCCGCACGCCCACTTCGGAACTGGGCAACGCCACCTCGCAGCTGCCGCTGGATCCGAACGCGCAAGCCGCCGCCGCGGCCAACCGCGCGACGGACGCCGTGCAGACGCCGTCGGGGCTGACGCCGTCGGTGCGCGCCGGCACGCCGACTTCCTCGGCGCTGCCGCCGAACGTGGGCACGATGCCCGCGCAGGTCCAGCTGCATCGTTCGCCGCCGCCGCAGATCCAGGGCGTGCCGCAATCGAACCCGGTCGGCCCGACCGCGGGCGCGCAGGGCACCGGCGATTCCAACGCCGCCGTGCTGCCGCCGTCGCACAATTCGCCGCTCACCGCGCCTCCGCAGTTGCCGGCGTCGGGCGCGACGGGCAACTAAGGTCGCCAGCGCCGGTTCCTGAGGGACGTTTCCTCCGGGCTGGCGCGGATCACTTTCAGCAAGGCCCGGCACGTCGCGGCGTAGTGCGAGATCGCGACAGATCGCGCCGGGCTCTCCCGCGGCGGCTTCGGCCGCCGCGTTCGTTTTAGCGTCTATCCTTGGCAGCAACTATCTCGAAAACGTCCGTCTGACGGACGTGGCTCGCGAACAGGGCTGCCCGCCATACCTTCGCAGGAACCGTCATGAAAATCGCAATCGCCGGAGCGTCGGGCCGCATGGGCCGCATGCTGATCGAAACCGTTCTGAACACGCCAGACGTCACGCTTTCGGGCGCACTGGTGCGCAAGGGTTCGGCCTCCATCGGCCAGGACGCGGGCGCTTTCCTCGGCAAGGACACGGGCGTGCGCGTCACCGACGATATCGAGCAGGTTTTCGCCCAGAGCGACTGCCTGATCGATTTCACGCGTCCGGAGGGCACGCTCGCGCATCTGGAAGCGGCGCAGCGTCATGGCGTGAAGATGGTGATCGGCACGACCGGCTTCGACGCGCAGCAGAAGGCGCAGCTTGGCGCCGCCGCGCAGCAGGTGGGCATCGTGTTTGCGGCCAACATGAGCGTGGGCGTGAACGTGACGCTCAAGCTGCTCGAATACGCGGCGCAGTTCTTCGACAAGGGCTACGACATCGAAATCATCGAAGCGCACCACCGCCACAAGGTCGACGCGCCCTCGGGCACGGCGCTGGCGATGGGCGAAGCCGTGGCGAAGGCGCTCGGCCGCAATCTCGACGAGTGCGCCGTCTACGGCCGCGAAGGCGTGACCGGCGAGCGCGATCCGTCGACGATCGGGTTTTCGGCGATTCGCGGCGGCGATATCGTGGGCGATCATACGGTGCTGTTCGCGGGCATCGGCGAGCGTATCGAGATCACCCACAAGTCGTCGAGCCGCCTCTCGTATGCGCAGGGCAGCGTGCGTGCGGCGCTGTTCCTGCAGGACAAGGCGAGCGGCCTGTACGATATGCAGGACGTGCTCGGTCTGAATTGAGGTTTGAACCGGGCCTGATCCAGCGATAAGCCCGGCGTGCTGACCGGGTGCTCAACCACCACGCGAGGTTCGATGTCAGCGAGCAACGGAGTCATCCACTATCTGCAGACGAGCGACGCTGTCACGCATGCGGTTGCGTGGGTGTTGCTGGCGATGTCGGTCGCGAGCTGGTGCTTCCTGATCGTGAAAAGCTGGGTGCTCGTGCGCGCAAAGCGCCAGGGACCGCGCGCGGTTGCGCGGTTCTGGCAGGCGCAAACCCTCGCGGAAGGCGTCAGCGCGATGCGCGTCATCGATCGGGAACGCGTGTTCCTGCCGCTCGCGCAAGCCGCGCTGGCGGTGATCGAAACGGACGCCGCAAGTGCGTTGCTCGCGCGCGTCGACCGCAACGAACGCGCGCTGCGCGCTTTGCGCGGCGCGCTCCAGGCTTCGCAGCGCAGGCTCGAATTCGGCCAGGTACTGCTGGCTTCGGTGGGCAGCACCGCGCCATTCGTGGGGCTGCTCGGCACCGTCTGGGGCATCTATCATGCGCTCGGCAGCATCGCCGCGAGCGGCCAGGCCATGATCGAAAACGTCGCCGGGCCGGTGGGCGAGGCGCTCATCATGACGGCATTCGGTCTCGTGGTGGCGATTCCGGCGGTACTGGCTTACAACATACTCGGGCGTCTCGCGCGGCAGATCGGCGACGATCTCGACGGTTTTGCGCACGATCTGCACGCTTTTGCCTGTGCGCCTGAAGAGAGCGCCGCGCCTCGCATGCACGCGCAACCCGCGCTGCCGGCGCGCAGCGAAGGCGTGACACGCGCCGGCGCGCTCTGAATCTGACTCTGACGCGCGAGGGAGTGACGCACATGGCATTTGGCGGACTCGAAAAGAAGCGCGATGCGGCGCCCATGGCCGAAATCAACATGACGCCGCTGATCGACGTCATGCTCGTGCTGCTGGTCATTTTCATCATCACCGCGCCGCTGTTCACCCACGCGATCCGGCTCGATCTGCCCAAAGTCGCTGCCGAAGCCGCGCAGCAGACGCCGCGGACCGTCACGCTGTCCATCGACGCGGCGGGAACAATATACTGGAACGCGCGGCCGATCTCGCTCGACGAACTACGCAAGCGCTTTGCCGATGCCGGCAAGGAGCCCGAGGCGCAACAGCCCGAACTGCAACTGCGCGCCGCGCGCGAGACGCGCTACGACTTCATCGCCCAGGTGATGGGCGCGGCGCAGCAGGCGGGGCTTGCGCGGCTGGGCTTCGTCACCGATCCGCCGCCCGCCGCCGCGCATTAGGCGCTCGCCCACGCGCGCAATCCGTACGCAACTCGCGCTCAACCCGCGCGCAATCCGTGTGTAATCCCGCCATTCGAAAAGCGAGCGGAAAGCGCGGGCAACTCAACGGTATAATCAGCGTTTCCCTGTAAAAACGGGGCCCTGCCGCGTCGCGCCCGACCGTCCGAAAAGCCGTCGCGCCAGACGCTACAAGGCGCCATCAAGGGCCGCCAAAAGGCGCGCCCGCATGCCGCCACAGGCCCGTTTGAGCCGAATCTGCGTTTTCCCATCCACACCATGCTCGAAAAATACGTTCCCTCCGACGTCGAATCCGCCGCGCAAGGCGAATGGCGTGCCAGCGACGCTTACCGGACGGCCGAAAAAGCCGACAAGCCCAAGTTCTATTGCGTCTCGATGCTGCCGTATCCGTCGGGCAAGCTGCACATGGGCCACGTGCGGAACTACACGATCAATGACGTGATGTACCGCTATCTGCGCATGAACGGCTACAACACGCTCATGCCGATGGGCTGGGACGCGTTCGGCATGCCCGCCGAAAACGCCGCGATGGCCAACGGCGTGCCGCCCGCGCAGTGGACGTACAGCAACATCGAGTACATGAAGGGCCAGATGCAGTCGATGGGTCTCGCGATCGACTGGTCGCGCGAAATCGCCACCTGCAAGCCCGACTACTACAAGTGGAACCAGTGGTTCTTCCTGAAGATGCTCGAAAAGGGCATCGCCTACAAGAAGACCGGCACAGTGAATTGGGACCCGGTCGACCAGACCGTGCTCGCCAACGAGCAGGTGATCGACGGGCGCGGCTGGCGCTCGGGCGCGCTGGTGGAAAAGCGCGAAATCCCGATGTACTACCTGCGCATCACCCAGTACGCCGATGAACTGCTGAACGACCTCGACGGCCTCGGCTGGCCCGAGCGCGTCAAGATCATGCAGCAGAACTGGATCGGCAAGAGCTTCGGCGTGAACTTCGGTTTCCCGTACGAGCTGGACGGCGAGAAGAAGCTGCTGCGCGTGTTCACCACGCGTGCCGACACCATCATGGGCGTGACCTTCTGTGCGATCGCCGCTGAGCACCCGCTCGCCACGCGTCTGGCGCAGGACAAGCCGGAACTGCTGCCGTTCATCGACGAATGCAAGCGCGGCGGCGTGGCGGAAGCCGATGTCGCCACGATGGAAAAGAAGGGCGTGCCCACGGGCTTCAGCGTCACGCACCCGGTCACGGGCGAGCAGGTGCCGGTGTGGATCGGCAACTACGTGCTGATGAGCTATGGCGAAGGCGCGGTGATGGGTGTGCCGGGGCATGACGAGCGCGATTTCGCCTTCGCGAAGAAATACGATTTGCCGATCAAGCAGGTGATCGCCGTGGAAGGCGAAACCTACTCGCTCGACGGCTGGCAGGAGTGGTACGGCGACAAGGAACGCGCGGTCACCGTCAACAGCGGCAAGTACGACGGTCTGTCGTACACGGCGGCGGTCGACGCGGTTGCAGCCGATCTCAAGGCGCAAGGCTACGGCGACAAGCAGGTCACGTGGCGTCTGCGCGACTGGGGCATCTCGCGCCAGCGCTACTGGGGCACGCCGATCCCGATCATCCACTGCCCGAGCTGCGGCGACGTGCCGGTGCCGGAGAAGGACCTCCCGGTGGTGCTGCCGGAAGACCTCGTGCCGGACGGCACGGGCAACCCGCTCGCGAAGTCGGAAGCGTTCCTGAACTGCAAGTGCCCGAGCTGCGGCGCCGACGCGAAGCGCGAAACCGACACGATGGACACCTTCGTCGATTCGTCCTGGTACTTCTACCGCTACGCGGCACCGGACGCAAAGACGATGGTCGACGAGCGCACCGACCACTGGATGCCGATGGACCAGTACATCGGCGGTATCGAACACGCGATTCTTCACCTGCTGTACTCGCGTTTCTGGGCCAAGGTCTCGCGCGACCTGGGCCTGGTGAAGTTCAGCGAGCCCGCGAAGAACCTGCTCACGCAGGGCATGGTGCTCAACGAAACCTTCTACCGTGAAGACGCGTCGGGCAAGAAGACCTGGTACAACCCGGCCGACGTCACCGTGTCGCACGACGACAAGGGTCGTCCGATCGGCGCGACGCTCAACAGCGACGGCCAGCCGGTGGTGCTGGGCGGTGTCGAGAAGATGTCGAAGTCGAAGAACAACGGCGTCGATCCGCAGGTGCTGATCGACCTGTACGGCGCGGATACGGCGCGTCTCTTTACGATGTTCGCCGCCCCGCCCGAGCAGCAGCTCGAATGGTCGGGCGCGGGCGTGGAAGGCGCGAGCCGCTTCCTGCGCCGCGTCTGGTCGTTCGGCTATGCGAACGCCGAAGCGATCAAGTCGCGCGCGTCGTTTGACGCGGCCACGGTCACGGACGTCGAAAAGGCGCTGCGCCGCGAAGTCTACGGCGTGCTCAAGCAGGCCGACTTCGACTACCAGCGTCTGCAATACAACACGGTGGTGTCGGCGGCGATGAAGATGCTCAACGCCATCGACGGTGCGAAGGAAGCCGGCGCGGGCGTGAAGCGCGAAACCTTCGGCGTGCTGCTGCGCGTGCTGTATCCGGTCGTGCCGCATCTGACGTTCGAACTGTGGAAGGAACTCGGTTACGCCGACGAATTCGGCACGCTGCTCGACGCACCGTGGCCGAAGGTCGACGAAAAGGCGCTGGAGCAGGCCGAAATCGAACTCGTCCTGCAGATCAACGGCAAGGTGCGCGGCGCCGTGACGGTGGCCAAGGATGCGCCGAAGGACGTGATCGAAGCGGCTGCGCTGGCGCACGAGATGTTCGTCAAGTTCGCGGAAGGTCGCGAGCCGAAGAAGATCATCGTCGTGCCGGGTCGCCTCGTGAACGTCGTGGTCTGATTCCCGCCGGTCATCAAGCATCATCAAACTGATGTGTTGTATTGGCGGCGCGTCGCGGTCCCTGGGGCCGCACCGCGCCGCCGTTCCGAATCTGTCGCGAACCAGGGAGTCCATGTGATTCGCAGATCGTTCCTGTTACTGGCCAGCAGCGCGTTGATGCTTTCGGCGTGCGGCTTCCAGCTGCGTGGGCAGCAGAACTACGCATTCAAGCGGCTTGCGATTGTCGGCGGCGCGGAGCCCGTGAAAGCGCGTCTCACGCGCATGATCGAAGGCGGCAGCGATTCGGTGGTGGTGGAATCCACCGCGAACGCCGATGCCGTGCTGCGTCTGTCCGAGTCGCAAAGCTTCAGCACGCTCACGCTGAGCTCGCTGGGTGAAGTCGAGGAATACCAGGTCAATTATTCGCTGAACTACACGCTGTCGGCGGTGGACGGCTCGCCGCTGATACAGCCGAGCACGATCGCGCTGAACCGCGCGATGACGTACAGCGACCAGTACTCCACGGCGAAGGTGAGCGAAGCCAACCTGTTGTTCGCGGATATGCAGAACGACGCGGTGGACCAGCTCACACGCCGCCTCGCCATTCTCAAGACGCTGCATCCGAACGCAGAGCAGGTGGTGCCGGGCGTCGCGCCGCGCGCACCGCTGCCGCCGCCGCCGCTTTGATGCGCCGTCTCTTCTGTAGCGCTATCTGGACAGCACGCCATGCAACTGCGACTGGACGCACTTGAGCCGCACCTCGCCAGAGCAATGGGCAGCCTGTACGTCGTCTATGGCGACGAACATCTGCTCGCCCAGGAAGCGTGCGACCGCATTCGTGCAAGCGCGCGTGCAGCTGGCTTCACGGATCGCTCCGTATTCACGGTCGAGCGCGGTTTCGACTGGAGCGCGCTGCTGGGTGCGAGCCAGTCGATGTCGCTGTTCGGCGACCGCCAACTGGTCGAGTTGCGCATTCCGTCCGGCAAGCCTGGCAAGGAAGGCGCTGACGCGTTGAAGACGCTGGCGGCATCGTCGAAAGCTGGCGCGAACCCCGACGTGCTTACGCTCGTCACGCTGCCGCGCCTCGATGCGGCCACGCAAAAATCCGCGTGGTTCACGGCGCTGGCGGATAGCGGCGTGGCGATCAAGATCGATCCGGTCGAGCGCGCCGCGCTGCAAAACTGGATTGGCCAGCGTCTTTCGCAACAGGGCCAGCGCGTCGCGCCCGGTGAAGACGGACGGCGCGCGCTGCAGTTCGTCGCGGAGCGCGTGGAGGGCAATCTGCTCGCCGCGCACCAGGAAATCCAGAAGCTCGGCCTGCTGTATCCGCAAGGCGTGCTGAGCTTCGAGCAGATTCACGATGCGGTGCTCAACGTGGCGCGCTACGACGTGTTCAAGCTCAACGAAGCCATGCTGACCGGCGATGTGGGCCGCCTCGCGCGCATGCTCGACGGGCTGGAGGGCGAGGGCGAAGCAGCCGTGCTGGTGCTGTGGGCCGTCGTCGAGGAAGTCCGCACGCTGTTGCGCATCAAGCGTGGCGTGGCGGCGGGCAAGCCGCTGGCCACGCTGCTGCGCGAGAACCGGGTCTGGGGCCCGCGCGAGCGGTTGATCGGGCCGGCGCTGTCGCGTCTGAGCGAAGCGACGCTGGAGCGTGGGCTGGCGCTGGCGGCACGTCTCGATCGACAGGTCAAGGGCCTGTCGGGCCAGGCACGCGGCGATTGGCGCAACGCGCTGCCGCCCGACGCCTGGGACGGTCTTTTCGAACTCGCGATGACGGTGGCCGCGCCGCGCGACGCAGGTGTGGCGGCGGGTGCGGCGGCTCGTCCCGCTGCTCGTTCTGCTGCGGGTGCGCCGGCAACGAACCCAGCCGCGGCGGCTGCTGCCGCAGCGGCGGCGGCTCGACCGCGCACCGCAGGGCCGGGACGCAGGCCATGCTAGTTTCAGGCTCGCCCGGCAGACTTCCCGACTCCTGCTTCCGTTCAGGCGCGCGCGACGAAGTGCGGCGCTGCGCCAGGCCGCGCCCAGCAAAGCCCGGCCGCTGGCTTTAGAATCGATATAACTTGAACCGCATCGCCCAGCCAGGCCGATCACGCTCTGTGCCGGGTACGCCGCATCGCATCACGACAGACACCATGGATATCGACCAGTACATGACCGACCTCGGCCAGCGCGCCCGCAAGGCTTCGCGCGCGATGGCCCGGGCCTCGACGGCCGCGAAGAACGCCGCGCTCGAAGCGGTGGCGCAGGCCATCGAACGCGAAACGCAGCAGCTCAAGGCGGCGAATGCCCGCGACCTCTCGCGCGCGAAAGAGAAGGGCCACGACGCGGCCTTCATCGATCGCCTGACGCTTTCGGACAAGGCGCTCAGGACCATGGTCGAAGGCCTGCGCCAGGTTGCAGGGCTGGCCGATCCGATCGGCGAAATCAGCAACATGAAGTTCCGCCCGAGCGGTATCCAGGTGGGCCAGATGCGCGTGCCGCTTGGCGTGATCGGCATCATTTACGAATCGCGCCCGAACGTGACCATCGACGCGGCGGCGCTGTGCCTGAAGTCGGGCAACGCAACGATCCTGCGCGGCGGCTCCGAAGCGCTCGAATGCAACACGGCGCTGGCGAAACTGATCGGCGAAGGGCTGGCGGCTGCGGGGCTGCCGCAGGACGCGGTGCAGGTGGTGGAAACGGCCGATCGCGCAGCGGTGGGCAAGCTCATCACCATGACCGAATACGTTGACGTGATCGTGCCGCGCGGCGGCAAGAGCCTGATCGAGCGCCTGATCGCCGAAGCGCGCGTGCCGATGATCAAGCACCTCGACGGCATCTGCCACGTCTACGTGGACGACCGCGCGGACCTGGCCAAGGCGCTGACCGTCTGTGACAACGCCAAGACGCACCGCTACGGCACCTGCAACACGATGGAAACGCTGCTGGTCGCGCGCGGCATTGCGCACGACGTGCTGCCGCCGCTGGGCCGTTTGTATCGCGATAAAGATGTGGAACTGCGCGTGGACGCCGCTGCGCGTTCGATTCTCGCGGATTCGGGCGTTGGCCCGCTCGTGGACGCGACCGAAGAAGACTGGCGCACCGAATACCTCGCGCCGGTGCTGGCGATCAAGCTCGTGGACAACCTCGATCAGGCAGTCGAGCACATCAACCACTATGGCTCGCATCACACCGATGCCATCGTCACCGAAGACCACGACCGTGCGATGCGCTTCCTGCGCGAAGTGGATTCTGCGAGCGTGATGGTGAACGCCTCGACGCGTTTCGCCGATGGCTTCGAATTTGGTCTTGGCGCGGAAATCGGCATCTCGAACGACAAGCTGCATGCGCGCGGCCCGGTCGGCCTCGAAGGACTGACCTCGCTCAAATATGTCGTGCTCGGCCACGGCGAAGGCCGACAGTAAATCCCGCGTGGGGCGCGCTGCGTTTTACCGCGCGGCGCCGCCTTGCTCAACGATCGAAGAAGAAAAATATGTCGATGCTCTGGGTCAAGACGTTTCACATCGTACTGATCGCTTCGTGGTTCGCGGGCCTGTTTTATCTGCCGCGTATCTTCGTCAATCTCGCGATGGAAACGGAACCCGCGGCAACCCGGCGCCTGCTCCTCATGGCGCGCAAGCTCTACCGCTTCATGACGATAATCGCCGTGCCCGCGCTGCTGTGCGGTCTGTGGCTGTGGCTCGTGGTGGGCATCGGGAGCGGCCAGGGATGGATTCACGCCAAGGTGGGCGTGGTGGTGCTGCTCATCATCTATCACGCGTACTGCGGCCGTATCCTCAAAACCTTCGAGCGCGGCGAGAACCGCCGCTCCGACAAGTGGTATCGCATGTTCAACGAATTGCCCGTGCTGGGCATGCTGGCGGCTGTGGCGCTGGTCGTCATCAAGCCGTTCTAGTCGGTCTGACGGCCTTTCTCGCATTTTTCCCCTGACGGGCAGCCTTAGATGCTGCCCGTTTCCTTTCTGCGCATGCGCGACGCCGCCACGCGCCAGCCGTCCTCGCGCTTCACGAACACGTCGGTGAAGCGATATTCGATTGCCTTGTAGCCCAACGCCGGCGTGTAACGGTTGATGCCGGTGGCCACCGCGACGTTATCGAGCACCTGCACGCGCACGTCTTCCAGCACCTGAGACCCGCCGGTGGGCATGGCCGTCGCCGCGAGCATTTCACGTTTGTCGCGGCGAATCTCGCCGGGAAAGACTTCGAAAAACTTATCGTCGAGCAGGTCGTTGAGCATCGACCGGTCGCCGGCGGATGCAGCCTGCGTCCATTGGTGTTCGAGCAATTGCACCTGGAGCGTGTCCGAAATCGGTGAGACGCCCGCCGGGGCGGGATTCGCAGCGGCAGTGATCGTAAGCGCGCCGGTGGCAAGCAGAATGAGTGTGTGTTTCATGGCGTTTCCCTGGATGAGGCGGTGCGCTGCCGGGGTGGCAGCCGCTGCGGTTCGTGATGGGAAACGGCCCGCGCACAGTGCGTACGAAGCCTGCTGTGATCTGCTGAGGTGGAAGCCTTGAGTCAGTGTTTCCCGATAGCTGAAGTGTATTTATCTGACATTGCGTAGGAAATAGGACAAGTCTCAAAACCGCGGCGAGGTCAGGGCGCGGGTTTTGGATGTGATTGGCTTATGCGATTTATTTATTATTCAATTTTGTTGCTTTGCGATTTTATTGGTAATTTCGTTTTTATTTTGATTATTTTTTTGGTGTTTTATTGTTAATTAATTGTTATTTGAGGTGTGCTTAATTTTTGTTGAATTTGTTGATTTCTGTGAAAAAATTCTTGGTTTTTAGTTCCGTGAATAGGACAAATCGCCTTGTGAAGCGGCGCCGAGGCTAATGTGGTGTTGTTTATATTCTTGTAAAGGTTTTGATTGGGAGTTTTCTTATGTCTTGGGGATTTGCTTATCAATAGAGTGACGGACGGCGTTGAAATTGGGCTGATTGATTCCGTAGGTCGTTATCTGAAGCGATTGTCGGATTTATCTCCTGATGTAGTCGTAAATCATGGAACTGGGTTCGCCATTGATTTACCGGTCAGAAGACTTTCAGCCGGATTGATTCACGAATCTGGTCGTCATGCGTGCGCACGCGTACGCAGGCACGAGCCGGGAATTCCGTCTCTCATCAAGGTAAGCAAGAATGAACAAGACATACAGATCAGTCTGGAACGAGGCCACGGGGACATGGGTGGCAGTGCAGGAAAATGCGAGAGCAAATGGTAAAAGCGGCTCTTCCTGCGAACTAGCTACAAGCAGCATAAAGCTCGGGGTCGGTATTGCTGTGGCCATGATGTCGGGCGGAGCATTTGCGGGTGAACTGTGCCTCGGGTCGAACAACGGTAGCCACACTTTTGTGGGCCCCACGTCCACGGCGGTGTATAGCGGCAACTGCAATGCAATATCCACGGGCGACGTGCCTGCAAGTCACGATTTTGCATCGCTTCAGGCTAGCCATGTCGTAGTCTATGCGGATGGAACGACGCAGCAGGTCGTGATGCGCGCCGGTACGAGTGGTCAGACTGTTACCTTCAATTCGAACGGTGTTTTCTACGGCCTTGGGCTCGGACGCGTTAACGCAGGAAGTACCGATTCAATCAATGGTTCGCAGCTTTACGGCGCGGTCTCGAGCGTTGCCAAGGACCTGGGTGGCGGCGTGTACGTCAATTCGAACGGTACAGTGACCGCACCGGCATATGTACTTTCGGGCAAAACATACAACAACGTCGGCGATGCGCTTGGAGCGTTGAGCACCGCGAGCACCGGTACCGATCCGTTGGCCGTGCACTATGACAGCTCGGCGATGACGAAGGTGACGCTGGGTGGTTCGGGTGTGAGCAAGACCGTGAGCTTGACGAACGTTGGCGCTGGGAGCCTGGGCTCATCAAGCACCGACGCCGTGAACGGTGGCCAGTTGTACAACCTTGCCAGCTCGACGGCCAATTCGTTCGGCGGCGGTTCGACGGTGAACGCCAATGGCTCCATTTCAAATCCGACCTACGCGCTGAGCGGCGGTACGTATAACAACGTCGGCAGCGCGATTACCAATCTGGATGGCCGTCTTGCGGATGCCGTGATGTACGACTCGTCGTCGCACAATTCGGTGACGCTGGGCGGCGCCGGCGGCACGAAGATCACCAATCTCACTCCGGGCAACGTTGCGGCGGGAAGCACCGACGCGGTTAACGGCGGGCAGCTGTACGCTCTCGAAACTGGCGGCACCACGTATTTCCACGCGAATTCTTCACTGGTTGACTCGGCCGCGACGGGCAATAACAGCGTGGCTGTCGGTCCGGAAGCAGCGGCATCGGGCACTAACGCCATGGCCATGGGCCCGGGTGCGAATGCGACCGGGGATTATTCCGCCGCTGTCGGAAACGCTGCGGTGACGACTGGCCTTGGCGATATGGCGATGGGCGCGTCGGCCACGGCGAGCGGCGCAGGCACCTTTGCGACCGCGATGGGTTCATGGGCGCAGGCAACAGGAACTGGCGCGACAGCTTTGGGCGGTTATGCGAGCGCAACGGCTCCCGGTTCGACTGCCCTTGGCTACAACGCAAAAGCGACGACGGACAACTCGGTTGCGTTGGGCAACAACTCCACAACCGCAACGGCGGTGCCGACCACGGGCGCCACGATTCGCGGCAAATCGTACACCTTTGCCGGTGCATCGCCGGTTGGTGTCGTGAGCGTCGGCGCGCCGGGTAGCGAGCGCCAGCTTACGAACGTCGCAGCAGGCCAGCTCAATGCCGCGAGTACGGATGCAGTGAACGGCTCGCAGCTTTTTGCGACGAATCAGGCGATCGAGAGCATTTCGGGCGTAACGGCTAATGCCGTAACCTACGATGATGCAAACAAAGCCAAGATCGCCTTGGCTGGGGCAGAAGGCACGACGATTACCAATCTGGCGCCGGGCGCAGTCGACGCCAGCAGCAGCGACGCGGTTACCGGCGCGCAACTGTACGGCGTGAGTGACTCGGTCACGACTGTCAACAACGATCTCACCAAGATTCACAATACGTTGACAACGGCTGGCTGGGGCGCGCAGGCCACGTCGGCGGATCCGGCCGGCTATGCGTACGGCGGTTTTCAGATGGATGCGAACGGCAAGGTGAGCAACCCTGCTGTCCTTTACGTACCGAACACGATCGGAACAGCTAACGCGCAGATCGTGCTCGATCCGGGCCAGGGCAATAGCGCCTATTTTGCGAATGGCGACCGTGCGGCGGGCTACTTACCTAAAGGCACCGTCATCAGCAATGTAGCAAACGGTATCCAGGACACGGACGCTGCGAACGTTGGCCAGGTGGCGGACATGATTGCGCAACAGGCAGGCGGTGGCGGTGGTGGCGGCGATCAGGCTCCGACGCCCAAGTTTCTCCGGGCCACCAGGCTGCTAGGCGCATCGTCGGGTTCCGGAGTCGATCTTTCGACAGCAGACGGTTTGCCGTATAAAACGGCTGCATATTATTCTCAAGTGCGTGGGACCGGCAACGCGGTCGGTTCGACCTCGCCGTCCGATGTTGCTCGCGCGACCGCAGCGGGCAGTATTGCAATTGGTTCGAACACAGAAGCGGACGGCGGAGGTAGCACTGCAGTGGGTATCCAGTCGCTCGCAACTGCGAACGACTCGGTTGCACTCGGCTCAGGCTCGGTAGCAAACGTTACGAACACCGTCTCGGTGGGTAGCGACGGAACAGCCACGCGCGCTGTGGTCAATCCCGACGGCAGCACCAGCTTTGTGCAGAGTCAGGTCAACACGCGGCGTGTCGTGAATATGGCTGCAGGCCAGAACGATACCGATGCGGTAAACGTGTCGCAGCTTAAGGGCGTAACGAAGGCCTTGGGCGGTCGTGCGACCGTGAACGCCGATGGTTCGGTTGCAGCTCCGACCTACAACGTCGCAGGCGGTACGTATTCGGACGTCGGTTCCGCGCTGGGTGCGATGGATGCTACAACGTCTGTGGGATTGGCAAATGCCGTTTCATACGACTCCTCTGCACACGATAAGGTGACGCTCGGCGGCACGGACGCAAGCACGCAGGTGAAGCTGACAAATGTTGCGAAGGGCGACATCAGCAACGCATCGAGTACCGACGCGGTGAACGGCGGCCAGCTGTTCGCGACGAACCAGAACGTGTCTAACCTCGCTGGTTCGGTGTCGAATATCTCTGGCGATGTGACGAACCTGTACGGTGAGCTCGCTGACACGCTGAAGTACGACACCTCGGCACACGACAAGGTGACGCTCGGCGGCACGGATGCAAAAACGCAGGTGAAGCTGACGAACGTTGCGGCAGGCGACATCAGCAACGCATCGAGCACGGACGCGGTGAATGGCGGCCAGTTGTTCGCGACGAACCAGAACGTGTCGAAACTCGCGGGCGACGTGACTAATCTCTACGGTCAAGTTGCCGACGCGGTGCTTTACGACGCCTCTACTCACGACTCTGTAACGTTTGGCGGGGCAGGCTCGACAACGCCAGTGGCGCTGCACAACGTCGCTGCTGGTCTTACTGCCAACGATGCAGTGAACGTGAGCCAGTTGACCTCCGCGGGTTTCAAGCTTGACTCATCCACTGGTGCCGTGGTGAACAAGGCGGTCACCTTCGACGAAGGGTCGATTGCATCCGGTTCGCCGACGATTACGCTTGATCCCGGCACTGGCGATAGCATCTATTATCGCAACAGCAACCGGAATGACGGGTTTCTTCCTAAGGGCACTGTCATCAGCAACGTAGCAAGCGGCATCCAGGACACGGATGCGGCTAATGTCGGCCAAGTTTGGGACATCATGAACGGGCAGGGTGACACTGCCAGCGTGCTTGCGCCGCGAATGTTGCTGAGATCTTCGCCTGCTTTGCTTGGTGCGTCAGCGGGCTCGGGGGTCGATCTTTCGACAGCGGCTGGAGCGCCTTATAAAACGGCAGCGTACTACTCCCAGGTTCGAGGCACGGGTAACGCGGTCGGGTCGACCTCGCCGACCGACGTAGCGCGCGCAGTCGGCGCTGGCAGTATCGCAGTCGGCTCGAATACAGAAGCTGATGGAGGAGGTAGCACGGCGGTTGGCGTTCAGTCGCTTGCGACTGCTAACGATTCTGTGGCGCTGGGCTCAGGCTCGGTGGCGAACGTCGCGAATACCGTGTCGGTGGGTAGCGATGGGTCGGCTACGCGTACAGTCGTCAATCCCGATAACTCGACGACGAAGGTCCAGAGCCAGGCCAATACACGCCGTGTTGTGAATATGGCTGCTGGCCAGGATGACACCGACGCGGTGAATGTGTCTCAGCTCAAGGGCATAACGAAAGCGCTGGGAGCCGGCGCCAGCGTGAACACTGCTGACGGCTCGATCATCGCACCGAGCTATGACGTGGCGGGCGGTGCGTACACGGATGTCGGCGCGGCATTGGCTGCGATTGACGCGAAGGCCGGCACCGGTGCGGACTCGCTCGCGGTGCACTACGATTCGTCTACGCAAGACAAGGTAACGCTGGGAGGCACGAAAGCAACCACGCAGTCGCTGCTGACGAACGTCAAGGCAGGCGACGTCAGCAGTGCGTCGAGCACGGACGCGGTGAATGGCGGCCAGCTGTTCGCGACGAACCAGAACGTGTCGAACCTGGCCGGTTCGGTGACGAGCATCGCAGGCGATGTGACGAAGCTGTACGGCAAGGTTGCCGATGCGGTGCTGTACGACTCGCCGTCGCATGATTCGGTGACGCTGGGCACCATCGGTACGCCGGTGGCGCTGCACAACGTGGCCAATGGCGCGGTGAACGTCACGAGCAATGACGCGGTGAACGGCTCGCAGCTCTACGGTCTGGCATCGTCGACGGCAAGCTCGCTGGGCGGCAAGACGAAGGTCAACGCTGACGGCTCGATCACTGCGCCGACGTACGATCTTTCGGGCACCACCTACACGGACGTGGGATCGGCGCTGACGGCTATCGACAATAAGGCGGGTACGGGCTCGACGGATGGGGTGAAGTACGACACCTCGGCACATGACAAGCTGACGCTGGGTGGTACGAACGCAACCACGCAGGCGCTGCTGACGAACATCAAGGCAGGCGACGTCAGCAGTGCGTCGAGCACGGACGCGGTGAATGGCGGCCAGCTGTTCGCGACGAACCAGAACGTGTCGAACGTGGCCGGTTCGGTGACGAGCATCGCAGGCGACGTGACGAAGCTGTACGGCAAGGTTGCCGATGCAGTGCTGTACGACTCGTCGTCGCATGATTCGGTAACGCTGGGCACGATCGGTACGCCGGTGGCACTGCACAACGTGGCCAATGGCGCGGTGAACGTCACGAGCAATGACGCGGTGAACGGCTCGCAGCTCTACGGTCTGGCATCGTCGACGGCAAGCGCGCTGGGCGGCAAGACGAAGGTCAACGCTGACGGCTCGATCACTGAGCCGACGTACGATCTTTCGGGCACCACCTACACGGACGTGGGATCGGCGCTGACGGCTATCGACAATAAGGCCGGTACGGGCTCGCCGGATGGGGTGAAGTACGACACCCCGGCACATGACAAGCTGACGCTGGGTGGTACGAACGCAACCACGCAGGCGCTGCTGACGAACATCAAGGCAGGCGACGTCAGCAGTGCGTCGAGCACGGACGCGGTGAATGGCGGCCAGTTGTTCGCGACGAACCAGAATGTGTCGGAGCTGGCGGGTTCGGTGACGAACATCTCGGGCGACGTCACAAAGCTGTACGGCAAGGTTGCCGATGCAGTGCTGTACGACTCGTCATCGCATGATTCGGTAACGCTGGGCACGATCGGTACGCCGGTGGCACTGCACAACGTGGCCAATGGCGCGGTGAACGTCACGAGCAATGACGCGGTGAACGGCTCGCAGCTCTACGGTCTGGCATCGTCGACGGCATCGGCACTGGGCGGCTCGACTTCCGTGAACGCGGACGGCTCAATCGGTATGCCGAGCTATGTGCTCAACAGCAAAACCTACAATAACGTGGGCAATGCGCTCAACGCGGTCATGGAAGCAGCGAAGGGTGGTGGCGCGGACTCTGTCGTGTACGACGACCCGTCGCATACCTCAGTCAAGCTCGGGGGAGCCAATGGCACCACGCCGGTTGCGCTTACCAATGTCGCGAATGGCGTAAACTCGAATGACGCCGTGAACATCGGACAGCTTCAGGCAATGGGTGCGACCGTCGACACATCCGGCAATGTGACGAACTCTTTCGTGACGTACGACGATTTGTCAAAGGAACTGATCACGCTCGGTGGCTCGGGGCACGCACCCGTGAAGCTGACCAACGTCGCGAATGGCGCAGTGAATGCGGCAAGCTCCGACGCGATCAACGGCGCGCAGTTGTACGCCGCGGGTCTGCGCACCGATACGTCGGGCAACGTGCTGAACGCGTTCGTGGCGTACGACGACACGTCGATGGGTTCGGTCACGTTCGGTGGCTCGGGTCATGCACCGGTCGTGCTGCACAACGTTGCAAATGGTGTGACCGCGAACGACGCAGTCAACGTGGCGCAGCTTGAGGCGATGGGCGCGACCTTCAACACATCGGGTAATGTGACGAATTCGTTCGTGGCATACGACGATTCGTCGAAGAGCTCGATCTCGCTGGGCGGTGCTGGCTCGACCACGCCGGTCGCGATCCACAACCTCGCAGATGGCGCGGTGGCGTTGGGCAGTCATGACGCTGTGAACGGTGGCCAGCTCTATAACGTTGCAGCGAACACGGCGAGCGCGCTCGGCGGTGGTTCGACGGTGACCCCCGACGGTTCGATCTCGGCGCCGTCGTACAACATCGGTGGCAATACCTACAACAACGTGGGTGGTGCGATTTCCAACATCGATGGCCGCGTGACGAACATCGAGCAGCACTACACGCAGATGGAAGGCGCGGTAGCCAACGCTGTCCAGTACGACTCGTCGGCGCACGACAAGATCACGCTGGGCGGTTCGGCCTCGTCGACGCCGGTCGCCTTGACCAATGTAGCGAACGGCACGCTGAGCGCTGATAGTCTTGACGCGGTGAACGGTTCGCAGCTGTATGCGACCAACGTGCAGGTCTCGAACCTCAACCAGGCAATCCAGAACATCAGCACGACCGGTTCTGAATACCTGGCGACCAACACGTCGAGCGGTGCGGCTTCGGCCACGGGTGCGAACTCGGTCGCGGTGGGCGGCGGTGCTGCGGCAACGGGCGCGAACTCCACGGCGATGGGCGACAAGGCTTCGGCCACGGGTGCAAACTCGGTTGCGCTGGGTGCAAACTCGGTCGCGGACGAAGACAACACCGTGTCTGTTGGCTCGCAAGGCAACGAGCGTCGCGTCACCAACGTGGCGAACGGTGTCAACGCAACCGATGCTGTGAACATGGGCCAGTTCCAGAGCGGCTTGAACGCGCTCCAGGGCAGCGTGAATTCGGTGGCGCGCAACGCTTACGGCGGTATTGCGGCGGCAACCGCGTTGACGATGATTCCTGACGTCGATCAGGGCAAGAACATCGCTGTTGGCGTCGGTACGGCCAACTTCCAGGGCTACCAGGCTGTGGCGCTCGGCGCATCGGCTCGCATCACCCAGAACATCAAGGTGAAGGTGGGCGGTGGTTACGCGTCGGGTGGCGGTGCGACGGTCGGCGGCGGTATGTCGTACCAGTGGTAAGCGCCTGATGGCAAACCGGTAGCGGCGCAGTAAGCCGCTTCCGGTGAGTCATGCTCCACATCGTTCCTCGGTCGAATCGTTAAGGCCGAAACGCAAGGCGGACTTCTTCGGAAGTCCGCTTTTTTATTGGACGGCTCGTACCGCGATTTCAGCCATTGGGATCGAGCCGGCGCTTCGCAATGATGTCCTTGGCGTCGGCGAGCTTTTCGGCCAGTTCAGGGCCGCGCTGCAGCGCCACGCCCACCGCCAGGATGTCGCCGATCGCAAGATGCGAGGTGCGCGAGGTCATCGGCGAGAAGACATCGGTGTCTTCGTCGACGTTGGCATGCAAGCCCACGCTCGCGAGTCGCGCAAGCGGCGACGTGCCGTGCGTGATCGCGATGACTTTTGCTCCGCGTTCGAGCGCCGTGCGAGCGGCATCGACGACGTCCCGCGTGCGCCCGGTGTTCGAGATCGCCACGACCACATCGCCGGGGCCAAGCAGGGCTGCGGACATCAGGAAAGTGTGCGGGTCCGAGTAGGCCACGCTCGGCATGCCCAGGCGAAAGAACTTGTGCTGCATGTCCTGAGCGGCGATACCCGAACCGCCCGCGCCGTAGAACTCGATGCGCGCAGCATTGGCGAGTAGCGTTATGGCCGCGCCCAGCGCATCCGTGGAGAGATTGTTGCGCACCTGCACGAGTGCGCCGATGGTGCGGTCCAGCACCTTGGCCGCGACGCCCGGCACGGGTTCGTCGGGCCTGACGTCACGGTAGACGGCGGGCAACTCGGTCGGCAGATCGCCGGCCACCGCCTGCGCCAGCCGGATCTTGAACTCGCGGAACCCCGAGAACCCGAGCGCGTGACAGAAACGCGCAATCGTCGGCTGGCTCACGCCGGCGCGCTGGGCGACTTCGGTCATCGAAAGGTCGAGCAGTTCGCGCGGCGCTTCGACAATGTAATCGGCGAGCTTGCGCTCGGAGGGGCGCAATTGTTCGCGTATGGCTTTCACCTGGGACAGCAGCATCAGGAAACTCGCACTATGCTGAAAGATCCGTGGACTATGGCGGATCGTTGGTCATGTACAAAAACTACAGGAATGGATTGCGCAAGACAAGTGGGGATTGCCTTCAATCAAGTTTGTAAAGGGTTATAGGGCGTTTTTCAGCGTTTACAGCAATGCTCACCAGGGCAAAACCGGGATTGCGAGCGTGTAGTTTTTCTACTAACATCGCGCCATCGCTGCCTGGACCGCGTGATGCGTCCCCGAGCGTCCCCGCGAGATAAAAAGGAAGGAGATTCGATGGTTTCCCCGCATTCTCAATTGATGAAGGTCACGCGGCGCGTGATCGAGCGCAGCAAGCCCACGCGTGAGGCCTATCTCGCGCGCATCGTGGCGGCGCAGGACCGTTTCCCGGCGCGCGGCGCGCTCTCGTGTGCGAACCTCGCTCACGGCTTTGCCGGTCTTGAAGGGCGCGACAAGATCGCCATCAAGTCGATCAAAGAACCGAACATCGGCATCGTCTCGTCGTATAACGAGATGCTCTCCGCGCACGCTCCCTACAAAGACTTCCCCGAGATCATCAAGAAGGCGGCCCGCGAAGGCGGCGGCGTCGCGCAGTTCGCGGGCGGCGTCCCGGCGATGTGCGACGGCGTCACGCAGGGCAATGCGGGCATGGAACTGTCGCTGTTCTCGCGCGAGGTAATCGCGATGAGCACGGCCGTTGCGCTCACGCACAATATGTTCGACGCGGCGCTGTGTCTGGGCGTGTGCGACAAGATCGTGCCGGGTCTTCTGATCGGTGCGCTGCAGTTCGGCCATCTGCCGACCATCTTCGTGCCGGCCGGTCCGATGACCACCGGCATCTCGAACGACGACAAGGCCAAGGTGCGCCAGCAGTTCGCGACCGGCCAGTGCGGACGCGAGGCGCTGCTCGAATCCGAAGCCGCCGCGTACCACGGCCACGGCACCTGCACGTTCTACGGCACGGCCAACAGCAATCAGATGTTGATGGAAGTCATGGGCCTGCATCTGCCGGGTTCTGCTTTCATCCATCCGCATACGCCGTTGCGCGACGAACTCACCGCCGCCGCTGCGCGCCGCGTGCTGGAGCTGACCGTCGAGCGCGGCAATTACACGCCGATCGGCCATGTGATCGACGAGAAGGCCATCATTAATGGCATCGTCGCGCTGATGGCGACGGGCGGCTCGACCAATCACACGCTGCATCTCGTGGCGATGGCCCGCGCGGCCGGCATCCTGATCGACTGGAACGACTTCGACGAACTCTCGGCGTCGGTGCCGCTGCTCGCGCGCGTCTATCCGAACGGCAAGGCCGACGTGAATCACTTTCACGCGGCCGGCGGCATCGCTTTCCTCGTGCGCGAACTGCTCGACGGCGGCCTGCTGCACGAAGACGTCAAGACGGTGGCGGGTGAAGGTCTGCGTCACTACACGCAGGAACCGAAACTGCTCGACGGCAAGCTCACGTGGGTGCCGGCGGTGGAAAAGAGCGCCGATCCGGCCGTGCTGCGTCCGCTGCCCGAGCCGTTCCAGCCGGATGGTGGCCTGCGTCTGATGCAGGGGCGTCTGGGCCGTGGCGTCATCAAGATTTCGGCGGTTGCGCCCAATCACCGTACCGTGCGCGCACCGGCGATCGTGTTCGATTCGCAGGAAGCCGTGCAGGAAGCCTTCGATCGCGGCGAACTCGAACGCGACTTCGTGGCCGTCGTGCGCTTCCAGGGCGCGCGCGCCAACGGCATGCCGGAACTGCATCGCCTCACGCCGCTGCTCGGGGTCTTGCAGGACAAGGGCTTCCATGTGGCGCTCGTGACGGACGGGCGCATGTCGGGTGCGTCGGGCAAGGTGCCTGCCGTGATCCACGTTTCGCCGGAAACGCTGCTGCACGGCCCGATCGGCAAGGTGCGCGATGGCGATACGATCGTGATCGATGCGGTGGCCGGTGTGCTCGACGTCGAAATCGACGACGCCGAGTGGGACGCTCGCCCGGTCGCGTTGCCCGCGCATCAGGAAAGCAACGAAGTGGGCTTTGGCCGCGAGCTGTTCGGCGTGTTCCGCGCCGCCGCGGCGCCTGCGGAGCTGGGCGCGACAGTATTCGGCCCGCTGGTCGGCGAGTCGCCTGCACATGCGGCCTCGATCCCGGCTGCGGCCCACGCGACGCAAGCGGCTAACTGAGTAAGCCGCGAACTGAATTCATCATCAAGGAGCCTGAACATGGCAACAAACACGGTAGCCGACATCGTCCGTCTCGGTCCGGTGATTCCGGTGCTGGCATTCGACACGCCCGAGCAGGGCGAGCACGTCTCGCGCGCGCTGTACGCGGGCGGCGTGAAGGTGCTGGAAATCACGCTGCGCACCAAGGCCGGTCTTGAAGCGATCGAGCGCGCCGCGCAGATCGCGCCGGATATCGCCGTGGGCGTGGGCACGATCACCAAGCCCGAGCATTGCGAGCTGGCGAAGAAGGCCGGTGCGACCTTCGGCGTTTCGCCGGGCCTCACGCGCGAAATCCATCAGGCTTCGCTCGATGCGGGTCTGCCGCTGCTGCCGGGCGTGATGACGCCGACCGATATCATCGTCGCGATGGAACTCGGCTACGAGATCGTCAAGTTCTTCCCGGCGGTGCCGGCGGGCGGCCTGAACATGCTGCAGGCGTTCCACGGTCCGTTTCCCACCCTCAAGTTCTGCCCGACCGGCGGCATCAGCGCCGAAACCGCGCCGAACTTCCTCGCGCTGCCGAACGTGGTCTGCGTGGGCGGCTCCTGGCTCACGCCGAAGGCCGCGCTCGCCAACCAGGACTGGGCCGAGGTGACGCGCCTCGCGCGCGCCGCGAGCGAGCTGTCGCGCCCGGTGAACTGATCCCGCGCACGTTCGCGCCCCCAATAGCATCGCATTCGAGCCCGCTTTCGAGCCGCTGAAGCCGGGCCGAATCACGAGCCGCGCAGGCCGCGCCCACCGGGCGTCGTGCCTGCGCGGCTCGCTCGTCTTTCGAGCAGACAGCGCCGAAAGCCGTTATAACCTCTACAATCTCGGCCCGGCGACGGCCGACCCCTTCCGCCAGGCGCGCAATCGAGCGTCGCCGCGTGGCCGCGGAGGGGAATGAACAACTACCTGGAGAGGAGCCTCATGGGAGTGGCCCACGGCAGTTTTCTGCTGATTTACGCGCTTGTCGCGATTGCATTGCTGATCTTGATGATCACGCGCTTCAAGGTTTATCCGTTTCTCGTCCTGATCATCGTTTCGATGCTGCTGGGTCTGGCCAGCGGCATGCCGATGGATCAGATCGTCAAATCATTCGAGACCGGCAACGGCAACACGCTCGGCCACATCGCGATCGTGGTGGGCCTGGGCACGATGCTCGGCAAGATGATGGCCGAATCGGGCGGGGCGGAGCGCATCGCCACCACGCTGATCCGCTGGTTCGGCGAGAAGAACATTCATTGGGCGATGATGTGCGTCGCGGTGATCGTCGGCTTGCCGGTGTTCTTCGAAGTGGGCTTCGTGCTGCTGATTCCGATCGCGTTCAACGTCGCCAAGCGCACCGGCAAGTCGCTGCTGCTGATCGGGCTGCCGATGGTCGCGGGTCTGTCGGTGGTGCACGGCCTGATTCCGCCGCACCCGGCCGCACTGCTCGCGGTGCAGGCATATCACGCCGATATCGGCCGCACGATTGCCTATGGTCTGATCGTCGGCATTCCGACGGCGATCGTGGCGGGACCGCTGTTCGCGCTGTTCATCCATCGCCACATCAAGCTGCCGGAAAACAATCCGCTGTCCGCGCAGTTCGTCAGCAAGGCCGAACCGAAACCCGACAGCGAACTGCCGAGCTTCGGCATCACGCTCTTCACGATCCTGCTGCCGGTGATCCTGATGCTGATCGGCTCGTGGGCCGATCTGGTATTCACGCCCAAGACGCTGCCTAACAGGCTGTTGCACTTTGTCGGCACCTCGGATGTCGCGCTGCTGATCGCGGTGCTGGTAAGCTTCTGGACCTTCGGTGCTGCGCGCGGCTTCAACCGCGAGCAGATCCAGAAGTTCTGCGGCGACTGTCTCGCGCCGATCGCCGGTATCACGCTGATCGTCGGTGCCGGCGGCGGTTTTGGCCGCGTGCTGATGGATAGCGGCGTGTCGAAGGAGATTGTCGATCTCGCGCAGACCGCGCATCTGTCCCCGCTGCTGCTGGGCTGGCTGGTCGCCGCGCTGATCCGTCTCGCGACGGGTTCGGCCACGGTCGCGATGACGACGGCCTGCGGCATCGTCGCACCGATCGCCACGGCGGCGGGCGTGAACGTGCAGCCGGAACTGCTGGTGCTGGCCACGGGTTCGGGCTCGCTGATCTTCTCGCACGTCAACGACGGCGGTTTCTGGCTGATCAAGGAATATTTCGGCATGACCGTGGGTCAGACGTTCAAGACCTGGTCGCTGCTGGAGACCATCATTTCGCTGCTGGGCCTCGGACTGACGTTCGCGCTTTCGGCAGTGGTGTAACGGTAATTTACGTGTGGGGTCGGAGCGCGTGCTCCGATTCATGAGGAGCAGTTGATGATTCTGATAGCAATGGGCGTGTCGGGCGCCGGCAAGACGCGTATCGGCGAAATGCTCGCCGAGCGCCTCAAGTGCACCTTTACGGACGGCGACGCTTTCCACAGCGAAGCCAACAAGCAGAAGATGCACGACGGCATCCCGCTCACCGACGACGACCGCTGGCCCTGGCTGCGCACGATCCGCGCGGCCATCGAGGAAAAGCAGCGCGCGCAGGAGACGGCCGTGTTTACCTGTTCGTCGCTCAAGCGTTCGTACCGCGACATCCTGCGCGGCGGCGACCACGACGTCTGCTTCGTCTACCTCAAGGGTTCGTTCGAAGTGCTGCACGAGCGTCTGGCGACGCGCACGGGCCACTTCTTCGATCCGTCGCTGCTGCAAAGCCAGCTCGACACGCTCGAAGAGCCTGGCACCGACGAAGCGATTATCGTGAGCATCGAGCTCACGCCCGAGCAGATCGTCGACGAGGTGTTGAAGCAGCTGGAAACGCGCCGCGCAGGTTGATTCGCGTAGCCCGATTCCTCGCGGATAAAAAAGCCCCGGTTGAAAAACCGGGGCTTTTTCGCTCTCAGCGCGCAAGGAAAGCGCGCCAGGGAAGCTTAAGCGATGCGCTTGGCCAGTTCGGCAGCCTTGCCGATGTACGAGGCCGGCGTCATGTCCATCAGCAGCTTCTTCGCGTCTTCCGGAATCGCCAGACCGGCAACGAAGGTCTGCAGCGCCTCGCGCGTGATGCCCTTGCCGCGCGTGAGTTCCTTGAGCTGTTCGTACGGGTTTTCGATGCCGTAGCGGCGCATGACCGTTTGAACCGGCTCGGCCAGCACTTCCCACGTGGCGTCGAGGTCTTCGTTCAGACGCTGCGGGTTCACTTCGAGCTTGTCGAGGCCGCGGATCAGCGCGTCATAGGCGAGCAGCGAGTAGCCGAACGCCACGCCGATGTTACGCAGCACCGTCGAGTCGGTGAGGTCACGCTGCCAGCGCGAAACCGGCAGCTTCTCGGAAAGATGGCGCAGCGTCGCGTTGGCGAGGCCCAGGTTGCCTTCCGAGTTTTCGAAGTCGATCGGGTTGACCTTGTGCGGCATGGTCGACGAACCGATTTCGCCGGCCTTCAGCTTCTGCTTAAAGTAACCGAGCGAGATGTAGCCCCACACGTCGCGGTCCAGATCCAGCAGGATGGTGTTCGCGCGCGCGACGGCGTCGAACAGCTCAGCCATGTAATCGTGCGGCTCGATCTGGATCGTGTACGGGTTGAACACCAGCTTCAGACGCTGCTCGACGACTTCCTTCGAGAACGCTTCCCAGTCGAATTCCGGATACGCCGACAGATGCGCGTTGAAGTTGCCCACCGCGCCGTTCATCTTGCCCAGCAGTTCGACCTTCTCGATGCGCGTGATCGCGCGTGCGAGACGCGCCGCGACGTTGGCGATTTCCTTGCCGAGCGTCGTGGGGCTGGCGGGCTGGCCGTGCGTGCGCGAGAGCATCGGCTGGTCGGCCTGCGCATGCGCGAGCTTCACGAGGCGCTCGTACACCGAACGCAGCGCCGGCAGGATGACGTGTTCGCGTGCGCCCGCGAGCATCAGGCCGTGCGAGGTGTTGTTGATGTCTTCCGAGGTGCAGGCGAAGTGGATGAACTCGCTTGCGCGTTCCAGTTCCGGCTGGCCCTTGACCGATTCCTTGAGCCAGTATTCGACGGCCTTTACGTCATGGTTCGTGACGCGCTCGATGTCCTTGATGCGCGCGGCGTCGTGCGCCGTGAAGTTCTCGGCGAGCTTGAGCAGGAACTGCTCCGACGCTTCCGAGAAACGCGGCACTTCCGCGAAGCCGGCTTGCGACAGCGCGATCAGCCAGTGGATTTCGACGGTCACGCGGTTGCGCATGAAGGCGGCTTCCGAGAGCCAGTCGCGCAGGGCTTCGGTTTTCGACGCGTAGCGGCCGTCGAGCGGGGAGAGCGCGTTGAGCGCGTAGAGGGTATCGGGACGAGTGTCGGACATGATGGGGACGTAACGTGTAGCGTTACGATCAGAAAGGAACCGGGGGGAGCCTGTTATTTTATCACCACGCTGACAGCGCCCGGGCGGCAATCCAGAGCGGCAAGCCCCGGTGGCGCTGGCAGGGTTTTCGGACTTATCTGACAGACTTGGGGGGGGCGCGGCGCTACCTTGAGAGCCTCGGCAGCGTTGGCTGCTTCCCGCCGGGCGTTCCGCATGAATCACGATTCCGCTTCTCTCCAGTCTGACGCTGTGTCAGATGCCGCAACGATTGTCGATGCCGGTCTCGCCGAGCATCGCGCCGGCCGCCACCTCGCGGCGCAGGCGCTCTACGAGCTGGCGCTCGCGCAAGATCCTGGCTGCGCCGCCGCGTTGCACTATCTGGGCGTGCTCGCCATGGGCCGCGACGACTGCGCCGCCGCCGCGCTCTTGATGGACCGCGCGCTCGCGCTTGCACCTTATGACGCCCACTGCCTGAGCAATCGGGGCGTGGCGGCCGCGCGCCTGAACGATCAGTCCGGCGCGGCTGCGTTCCAGCGCCAGGCCATCGAACAGATGCCCGATTTCGCCAACGCGCACAACAACCTTGGCAACGCGCTGATGGAGCTGGGCGAGACCGCCGATGCGGAGCGCCATTACCGCCGCGCGCGGGCGCTGGAGCCACAATCCGCGCAGTTCGCCTTCAATCTGGGCCGCACGCTGGAAAAGGCGGGGCGCGCAGACGACGCCATCGTGCAGTATCGCGAGGCGCAGGCGCTCGGCGCGAACGACACGCCGACGCTCATGAATCTGGGGCGGCTTTTGCGCGGCGCGAGGCGCCATGAGCAGGCGGCGGCGTGCTTTGAGCCCGTGGTCGCGCGCGAGCCGGACAACGCCAGCGCGCACTTCGAACTGGGCTATGCCTACGACGCCTTGCATCGCTACGAAGAGGCGATTCCCCTGTATCGGCGGGCCATCGCGCTCAAACCGGACGCAGCGGGCGCAGTGAACAACCTCGCTTTCGCTTTTACCGCGCTCGCACGCTACGACGAAGCGGAAGTCCATTACCGGCGCGCGCTGGAGATGAACCCGGGCTTGCCCGAGTCGCAATTCCAGCTGGGCATGCTGCTGTTGCGGCGTGGGGACTATGCGGCGGGGTGGCCGCTGTTCGAAAACCGCAAGCTCACCTCGACGGCCAAAGCCAACTACCGCGAGCTTCCCTGCGCCGAATGGCAGGGCGAACCGCTCGCGGGCAAACGCGTGTTGATCGCGCGCGAGCAGGGCGTGGGCGACCAGATCCAGTTCGTGCGTTACGCGGGGCCGATGGCGGCGATGGGCGCGCAGGTCGACGCCTGGGTCGCCCCGGAACTGGCCTCGCTCGTGGCGACCGTGCCGGGCGTTTCGCGCGTTCTCGACGCCGCGCCAGGCGACGAGACCATCGCGCGTCATTACGACTACTGGTGCGACGTGATGAGCCTGCCGCTGAAGTTTCCCGGCCAGCCGATCTACGCCGTCACGCCCTACATGCACGCCGATGCGACGCAAGCCGACGCGTGGCGCGAGCGCTTGGCGAAGCTCGCGCAGGGCGCGCGCAGGCGCATCGGGCTGGTCTGGGCGGGCAATCCGCGCCATCACTTCGACGCCTTCCGGTCCGTGCCGCTGACGACCTTGCTGCCGCTCGCGGCGCTCGACGGCAACGCCTGGTTCGCGATCCAGAAAGGTCCCGGCGCGACCCAGCTTACGGAGGTCGCGGGCCGCTGGCCGCTGCACGCAGTTGGCGACGAACTGCACGATTTCGCCGGCACGGCGGCGCTGATCGAGAACCTCGATCTGGTGATTACCGTCGATACCTCGGTTGCGCATCTCGCGGGCGCGCTCGGCAAGCCGGTCTGGGTGCTGCTGGCGGCGCAGCCGGATTGGCGCTGGGGGGCGGGGCGCGAGGATTCCGTCTGGTATCCGTCGGCGCGCGTGTTCCGGCAGACCACGCTCGGCGATTGGAGTGGCGTGGTGGCGGCGTTGCGAACGGCGCTGGCCGAATCGCCACGCTAGACGCTCTAGCCGCGCTAGCAACGCGCGCTGACAGAAATTCGCCACGGCCTGGCGCGGTCGGGCCTAGAATGCGGACTTCTCATCCGAATGCCTGTCCCGCATGGAACTCAAATGGCTCGAAGACTTCGTTTCGCTCGCGGAAACGCATAGTTTCAGCCGCTCAGCCGAGCTGCGCCACGTCACCCAACCGGCGTTCTCGCGCCGCATCCAGGCGCTCGAAGCGTGGCTCGGCACCGAACTGATCGATCGTTCGGTTTATCCCACGCGCCTCACCTCGGCGGGCCAGGTGTTCTACGAACAGGCGCTGGCGATGCTTTCGCAATTCCATGAGGCGCGCACGGTGCTGCGCGGCCACACGGCCACGCCCGCCGCGACCATCGAGTTCGCGGTGCCGCATACGCTTTCGCTCACCTATTTCCCGCGCTGGCTGCAGCGCATCGAGGCCAAGCTCGGCCGCATCCACACGCGCCTGCGCGCGCTCAACGTGCACGACGCCGTGCTGTCGCTGGTCGAAGGCGGCTGCGATCTGGTGATGGGCTATCACCATCCGAGCCATCCCGTGACGCTCGATCCGGCGCGCTACGACACGCTCACGCTCGGCATCGAATCGATCAGCCCGTACTCGGCGCCGCAGCGCGCGGGCCGCGCGCGCTACACGCTGCCGGGCACGCCCGACGCGCCCACGCCCTATCTCTCCTACACGCCCAACGCGTACCTCGGCCGCATGACCGAGGTGATCGTCGCCAATGCGCCCACGCGGCTCTACCTCGACCGCGTCTATGAAACCGACATGGCCGAAGGGCTCAAGGCGATGACGCAGGCCGGTCACGGCATCGCGTTCCTGCCGCACAGCGCGGTGGAGGAGGCGGTTGCGCAGGGCAAGCTGATGCGCCTCGATCGCGGCACGCGCGGCGCGCCCGAGGGGCAATTCACGCTCGACATGGAGATCCGCCTCTATCGCGACAAGCTTGCCGCCCAGGGCGACGACGCCCGCGAAGCGCTGGTGCGCGCGCTTTGGGATGCGGTGAGCGCGGAAATCGCGCGCGGCTAAGCCCCGCCTCAGTTACGAATACGCCCGATGCGAAAGCGGACACGGCAGCGCAAGCCGCCGTGTCCGCTTTCGCATGGCTGTTTTGCGCGGCCGGAAACAATCGTTGCGTCACGTTGACGCGCCGTCGCGATTCCCGCAAACGCCCGCCGTTACAGGGTATCCGCGACACATTCTTGCGAATTTTCCAACGTTATGCACGAAAAGCATAACGTGATGAACAAACGGCATTGGCGCGAGTGAAGGTGTTTTCTGACAATGGCGGCACTTGTTCGATCGCTTGGAGCGTTCATGTCATCCCAATCGCAGTCTGCTGTGTCTTCGGTTCCTTCCTATCTTCACGCCGACGCGCTCGGTCCGTGGGGCAACTATCTCCGTCAGGTGGATCGCGTCGCGCCGTACCTCGGCTCGCTGTCGCGCTGGCTCGAAACGCTCAAGCGTCCGAAGCGCATCCTGATCGTCGATTGCCCGATCGAACTCGATAACGGTACGGTGGCGCACTTCGAAGGCTATCGCGTTCAGCACAACGTCTCGCGCGGTCCCGGCAAGGGCGGCGTGCGTTATCACCAGGACGTTACGTTGTCCGAAGTGATGGCGCTGTCGGCATGGATGTCGGTGAAGAATGCCGCGGTGAACGTGCCGTACGGCGGTGCGAAGGGCGGTATCCGCGTCGATCCGCGTACGCTTTCGCGTGGTGAGCTTGAGCGCCTGACGCGCCGCTACACCAGCGAAATCGGCATCATCATCGGACCGAACACCGACATTCCTGCGCCGGACGTCAACACGAACGAGCAGATCATGGCGTGGATGATGGACACGTACTCCATGAACCAGGGGCAGACGTCCACCGGCGTCGTGACCGGCAAGCCGATCTCGCTGGGCGGCTCGCTCGGCCGTCGCGAAGCCACCGGCCGCGGCGTGTTCGTGGTGGGTTGCGAAGCGGCTCGCCGCAAGGGTCTGTCGATCGAAGGCGCACGCATTGCCGTGCAGGGTTTCGGCAACGTCGGCGGCATCGCTGCGCGTCTGTTCCAGGAAGCGGGCTCGAAGCTCGTCGCGGTGCAGGACCACACGGGTTCGCTCTATAAGTCGACCGGTATCGACGCCGACGCGCTGCTCGAACACGTTGCGAAGACAGGCGGCGTGGCAGGCTTCGCCGGCGCCGACATGCTGAGCAACGACGAATTCTGGACCATCGAAACCGACATCCTGATTCCGGCCGCGCTGGAAAACCAGATCACGGAACAGAACGCTGGCAAGATCCGCACGAAGATCATCGTCGAAGGCGCAAACGGCCCGACCACGACGGCAGCCGACGACATCCTGCACGACAAGGGCATCCTCGTGATTCCGGACGTGGTGGCGAACGCGGGCGGCGTGACCGTTTCGTACTTCGAGTGGGTGCAGGACTTTTCGAGCTTCTTCTGGACCGAAGGCGAAATCAACGAACGTCTGGAGCGCGTCATGCGCGAAGCGTTTACGGCGGTCTGGCAAGTGTCGAGCGAGCAAGGTGTGTCGATGCGTACGGCGGCGTTTATCGTGGCATGTAAGCGCATCCTGATGGCGCGCGAAATGCGCGGTCTGTACCCCTGATCGAAGCGGTAAAAATTGCGTCGCCGGTTATACGCCGGCGGTGAGAGGTAACGAACGGGCGGTCCCCACAAGGGGCCGCCCGTTTTTGCATTCGCACTGTGAAAAAAAGATGAAAAAGCCGCGACAGGGTGCAATTTCATGCAGCGTGCAACCCTGTCATGGAGCGGGTTGTGCGTGGTTGCAACGCCAGGGTCGGCCTTTATTCTTTCAATAAAGTTACTTTGCTACACTGCGCTCGATCCATGCCAAGAAGGAGATCACAGATGAAATTCAAAAAGGCCGCCCTCGTTCTCGCCACCCTCGGTCTGGTCGCCGTCGGTGCACATGCGCAGGACTCGGGGACGCTCAAAAAAATCAAGGACACCGGCGTCATCTCGCTGGGTCACCGCGAATCGTCGATTCCGTTTTCGTACTACGACGACAAGCAGAATGTGATCGGCTACTCGCAGGACTACGCGCTCAAGATCGTCGAGGCCGTGAAGCAGAAGCTGAACATGCCTAACCTCAAGGTCAAGATGGTGCCGATCACCTCGCAGAACCGCATTCCGCTCGTGCAGAACGGCACGATCGACATCGAATGTGGCTCGACGACCAACAATGTCGAGCGTCAGCAGCAAGCTGCCTTCACGAACACGATCTTCGTGATCGGCACGCGCCTGATGACGAAGAAGGATTCGGGCATCAAGGATTTCGCCGACCTCAAGGGCAAGACCGTCGTGACGACGGCGGGCACGACGTCCGAGCGCCTGCTGCGCAAGATGAACCAGGACAAGAACCTGGGCATGAACATCATCAGCGCGAAGGATCATGGCGAATCGTTCATGACGCTCTCCACCGGCCGCGCAGTGGCGTTCATGATGGATGACGCGCTGCTTGCAGGCGAGCGCGCCAAGTCGAACAATCCGGGCGATTTCGTGATCGTCGGCACGCCGCAATCGCGTGAGGCTTACGGCTGCATGCTGCGCAAGAACGACCCCGAGTTCAAGAAGGTCGCCGACGACGCCATCGCCAAGGTCGAAATGTCGAGCGAAGCCGACGCGATCTACAAGAAGTGGTTCGAATCGCCGATTCCGCCGAAGGGTCTCAACCTGAACTTCCCGGAAAGCGACGACATGAAGGCGCTCTACAAGAGCCCGAACGACAAGGCTATCGACTGATCGCGGCCTTAACCACCTGATCAGCGTGTAACACAGGACGGAAGAAGCGGACGCAAAAGCGGCGCTTCTTCCGTTCTTTTTGTTGGAGTCTCTTCATGTCCTATCACTGGAACTGGGGCATTCTGCTCAGCCCGGTCTCGACGGGCGAACCCACCACGTACCTTGGCTGGCTCATTTCGGGCCTGTGGGTGACGGTGTCGGTGTCGCTGTGCGCGTGGGTGATCGCGCTCGTCGTCGGTTCATTCTTCGGCGTGCTGCGCACGGCGCCGAACCGTTTCCTCGCGGGCGTCGGCACGGTCTACGTGGCGATCTTCCGCAACATCCCGCTCATCGCGCAGTTCTTCATCTGGTACTTCGTGCTGCCGGAACTCGTGCCGCCTTCGCTTGGCAATGCATTCAAGCAGCTGCCGCCGGGCATCCAGTTCTTTACGGCCTCGGTGATCTGTCTGGGTCTGTTCACGGCTGCGCGCGTGTGCGAGCAGGTGCGCTCGGGCATCAACGCGTTGCCGCGCGGCCAGCGCGCCGCGGGTCTGGCGATGGGATTCACGCAATGGCAGACGTATCGCTACGTACTCCTGCCGGTTGCGTATCGCATCATCGTGCCGCCGCTCACGTCCGAATTCCTGAATATCTTCAAGAACTCGGCGGTGGCGTCCACCATCGGACTGCTCGATCTGTCCGCGCAGGCGCGTCAGCTGGTGGACTACACGGCGCAAACCTATGAGTCGTTCATCTCGGTCACGCTCGCGTATGTGCTGATCAATGTGATCGTGATGGCGCTGATGCGCTGGGTCGAAGCGAAGACCCGGCTGCCAGGCTATATCGGAGGCAAGTGATGCATCATTTCGACTGGAGCGGTATTCCGGGCGCACTGCCTACCTTGTGGACCGGCGCCATCGTCACCTTCAAGATCACGGTTTGCGCGATCGTCGTTGGGATTCTGTGGGGCACGCTGCTCGCGCTCATGCGCCTGTCGGGCGTCAAGCCGCTGGAGTGGTTCGCCAAGGGCTACGTCACGGTGTTCCGCTCGATTCCGCTGGTGATGGTGCTGCTGTGGTTCTTCCTGATCGTGCCGCAGGTGCTGCAGAATCTGCTGGGCCTGTCGCCCGACATCGACATTCGCCTCGCTTCGGCGATGATCGCGTTCTCGCTGTTCGAGGCCGCGTATTATTCCGAGATCATTCGCGCCGGCATTCAGGCGGTGCCGCGCGGGCAGGTCAACGCGTCCTTCGCGCTGGGCATGCGTTACGGCCAGGCGATGCAGTATGTGGTGCTGCCGCAGGCGTTTCGCGCGATGGTGCCGCTGCTGCTCACGCAGGCCATCGTGCTCTTTCAGGACACGTCGCTCGTGTATGTGATCAGTCTCGCCGACTTCTTCCGCACCGCCACCAACATTGGCGACCGTGACGGAACAATGGTCGAGATGGTACTGTTCGCGGGCGCATGCTATTTCGTGATCTGCGTGATCGCGTCGAGCCTTGTGAAAGGTCTTCAGAAAAAGGTCGCAAGATGATTTCAATTAAGAACGTTTCGAAGTGGTACGGCCAGTTCCAGGTGCTGACCGACTGCACGACGGAAGTGAAGAAGGGCGAGGTGGTGGTGGTGTGCGGGCCGTCGGGCTCGGGCAAGTCCACGCTCATCAAGACCGTCAACGGACTTGAGCCGTTCCAGCAGGGCGAGATCCTCGTGAACGGCCAGTCGGTGGGCGACAAGCGCACCAATCTCTCCAAGCTGCGCGCGAAAGTGGGCATGGTGTTCCAGCACTTCGAGCTGTTCCCGCATCTGTCGATCACTGAAAATCTGACGCTCGCGCAGATCAAGGTGCTTGGCCGCAGCAAGGACGAAGCCACGCAAAAGGGCTTGAAGCTGCTCGATCGCGTGGGCCTGCGCGCGCACGCCGATAAATTCCCCGGCCAGCTTTCGGGCGGTCAGCAGCAGCGCGTGGCGATTGCGCGCGCGCTGTCGATGGACCCGGTGGCGATGCTGTTCGACGAACCGACGTCCGCGCTCGATCCGGAAATGATCAACGAAGTGCTCGACGTGATGGTGGAACTGGCGCAGGAAGGCATGACCATGATGTGCGTGACGCACGAAATGGGCTTTGCGAAGAAGGTCGCGCACCGCGTGATCTTCATGGACAAGGGCGCCATCGTCGAAGACGACCGCAAGGATGACTTCTTCGCCAATCCGAAGTCGGATCGCGCGAAGGACTTCCTCGCCAAGATCCTGCACTGATCGACGAAGCAACAATGCAAAAAGCCGCGCAGCCCTCAGGGCGTGCGCGGCTTTTTTTCGTTTGACGCGGTAGGGTGCTTATTCGCCCCAGCTCTGCAGGGCATCGACGGCTTCCGCGTCGATTTCGCCCGCTTGCACGTTCAACGAAGGGCAGGGCGCCACGCGCGACGCACTCGCCGACGCGTCCAGCGCCGGATTCTTCAGTTTGTCGAGCACCTTCTGCGGTACCGGCACGCGGGTCTGCGCGATCACCTCGCCGTGCTGGAACATCAGCAGATCGCCGGGCGCGAAGCGCGTCCAGACTTCGTTGTCGGTGAGCGGCGCGGTGGCGATCACGGCCACGCGGTCTTCAGGCGTGGTGTATTTCGCGAAGTCGATGGAGACGTCCGCGTCCACCAGATGCGCGGTCGAAAACGGCCAGCGGCGCACCAGATAGTGCAGATGCGTGGAGCAATGCGCGAACAGCGCCTGGCCATTCGACATCAGGAAATTGAACACGCCGAACTGCGTGATCTCGCGCGTGAGCGTCTCAAGCGCGGCGAACAGTTCGTCCAGAGGCGGCTGCGAACCCGGAAATGCCTTGCGCAAGCCTTGCAGCAGCAGGCAGAAAGCGCGCTCGCTATCGGTCGTGCCGACCGGCTGATACACGCCCGTCATCACGGGATTGAAGTCCTGCAGGTCGCCGTTGTGCGCGAAGATCCAGTGCCGGCCCCACAGCTCGCGCTGGAACGGGTGGCTGTTTTCCAGCGAGCAGCCGCCTTGCGTAGCCTTGCGGATATGCGCGATGGTGTTGCGGGATTTGATCGGATAGCGCTTGACCATCTCGGCGAGGGGCGAGCGGGCCGAGGCTTCGTTGTCGATGAAGAGGCGGCAGGCCTTGTCCTCGAAGAACGCGATACCCCAGCCATCGGCGTGGTGATCGGTGGCGCCGCCGCGCGCCGCGAATCCGGTGAAGGAGAACGTGACGTCCGTCGGCGCGGCGCAGTTCATTCCGAGAAGTTGGCACATGGCGCGTATCAGATGCTGTGGTACAGCGGGCGAAGCGGGGCCGAAGCTAACCTCATGACCCGGTACAATGATGATTTTCCAAGCATATCACCGGCCTGCGGCGCGCCAATACGAAATTTGTCGGATGCTTTCCCGTCCCGCGTGAAAGCGCGCCGGAACGGCGGTCGCACCGATGTGGCGGACAAGCCGCTGTCGTGTGCGCGCGACGTCCGCTGCCGTGTATCCGCGATGCTTGGCGCAAATTCTTCCGCGTCACACGTACCAGACTAGCCATGAATGCTTCCACCCCCACGACTCTCACGCTCGCCCGCCCCGACGACTGGCACCTGCACGTGCGCGACGGCGCGATGCTCGCCGCCGTCCTGCCGCACACCGCGCGCCAGTTCGGCCGCGCGATCATCATGCCGAACCTGAAGCCGCCGGTCACCACGACCGAAATGGCCTCGGCGTACCGCGACCGCATCCTCGCGGCGCTGCCCGCGGGCATGACGTTCGAGCCGCTGATGACGCTCTATCTCACCGACAACACCCCCGCCGACGAGATCCGCCGCGCGAAGGCGAGCGGCTTCGTGCATGGCGTGAAGCTGTATCCGGCGGGCGCGACCACGAATTCCGACGCCGGCGTGACCGACATCCGCAAGTGCGCGAAGGCGCTCGAAGCGATGCAGGAAGTGGGCATGCCGCTGCTCGTGCACGGCGAAGTGACGAGTCCCGACATCGACCTGTTCGACCGCGAAAAAGTCTTTATCGACCGTGTAATGACGCCGCTGCGCCGCGATTTCCCGGGCCTGAAGGTGGTGTTCGAGCACATCACGACCAAGGACGCTGTCGATTACATCCGTGCCGATAACGCCGCGCCCGGCCTGCTGGGCGCGACCATCACGGCGCATCACCTGCTGTACAACCGCAACGCGATCTTCCTCGGCGGGATTCGTCCGCATTACTACTGCCTGCCGGTGCTCAAGCGCGAAACGCACCGCCTCGCGCTGGTCGAAGCGGCCACGTCGGGCGATGCGCGCTTCTTCCTCGGCACGGATAGCGCGCCGCACGCGAAGGGGCTCAAGGAGCACGCCTGCGGCTGCGCGGGTTGCTACACGGCGCTGCACGCGCTCGAACTCTACGCGGAAGCGTTCGACAACGCGGGCGCGCTCGACAAGCTCGAAGGCTTCGCCAGCTTCTACGGCGCGGACTTCTACGGCCTGCCGCGTGCCGCCGAAACCGTCACGCTGCGCCGCGAAGACTGGGAACTGCCGGGCGAAATCGAAGCGGGCGGCGTGCCGGTCGTGCCGCTGCGCGGCGGCGAGACCATCGGCTGGAAGCTGGTTTGAGCGTAGCGAGCGTCGGCGTGGCGATGCCTGAAACGATCGATGCGAGCGCATCGATCCCTCAAAAAGCGCCGCGCCGCAGCCTTCCCGAAGGCCATTTCGCCGATATCGACTGGGCGCACCCGTGGTTCGCCCAGCACGAATCACGTGGACGCCGCTGGCAACAGGCGGCGCTGGCGGGCTACGCACCTTATCTGGCCGAACTGAACGCCGATGCGCGCGCCGCCGCTCATCGCACCGGCCGCGGCCAGGCGCTGCATTTCATCGCGCAGGACGATCTGCCCGCAGGCGCGTCCTACGAAGGCCACATCGCCGCGACGGGCGGCGTGCCCACACGCCACAACCTGCACGACTTCTTCAACGCGCTGCACTGGTTTGAGTTCCCGCGCATCAAGGCGGCGCTCAACGCGCGCCAGGCCGATGCCATCGACGTGCTGGGCGTCGGCCCGACGCGCGGCGGCGTGCGCGACGCGCTCACGCTGTTCGATGAAAACGCCGTGCTGTTCGCGAGTGCCGATGCCGCGCTGACACGAGCGCTGCGCGAGTTCGACTGGCGCGCGCTGTTCGTCGACGCTCGCGCGAAGTGGGACGTTGCATGCGAAGTGCGCGTGTTCGGCCACGCACTACTCGAAAAGCTGGTCGCGCCCTATGCGGCGTGCACGGCGCACGCGTGGGTGATCGACGTGCCCGAGGCGTATTTCGCCTGGCCGCGTGCGCTGCGCAATGCGTATCTCGACGAGATGGTGAGCAAAACGCTCGCAAGCGTGGCCGATCTGAATGGCCGTAGCTTCGCGCCGCTGCCGGTGCTGGGCATTCCGGGCTGGTGGGCGCCTAATGAAGAAGCGGTGTTCTACGACGATACCTCGGTGTTTCGGCCTGGTCGGCGTCAGCGTCAGGTCTGAAGCCGTGCTAATATCGCGCCTCGCAAAGCAGGCCAGGCAGTCGCGGCCCCGAGATTTCGGTCGAGGGGGCGAGGAAAGTCCGGACTCCACAGGGCAGGGTGATGGCTAACGGCCATCCGTGGTGACACGCGGAACAGGGCAACAGAGAACAGACCGCCGATGGCCCGATTTCGGTCGGGATCAGGTAAGGGTGAAACGGTGCGGTAAGAGCGCACCGCGTCTGCGGTGACGTAGACGGCACGGTAACCTCCACCCGGAGCAATTCCAAGTAGGCAGGCGCGCATCTTCGGGATGCAGGATGGGGCCCCCATTTCGTCTGCGGGTAGGAAGCTTGAGCGCGTCAGCAATGGCGCGCCTAGAGGAATGGCTGCCACGCGCGGCGCGTCTTCGGACGCGACGTGCGCACAGAATCCGGCTTATCGGCCTGCTTTGCAGCCTCATTGATGCAAAAAGCCGGCGCGGTTCATCGAGAACCGCGCCGGCTTTTTCTTTTTTCGCCCCGGGTTTTAAACCGCGACGATCTCGAACGAGTGCGTGATTTCGGCGGTCTTGCCGATCATGATCGACGCCGAGCAGTACTTGTCGTGCGACAGGTTGATCGCGCGTTCGACGGTGGCCGGGTTCAGGTTCTTGCCCGTCACGGTGAAGTGGAAGTGGATCTTCGTGAAGACCTTGGGATCTTCGCTCGCACGTTCGGCCTTGAGCGTCACGTTGCAGCCGCTCACTTCCTGGCGGCTCTTCTTGAGGATCAGCACCACGTCGTACGCCGTGCAGCCGCCGGTGCCGAGCAGCACCATTTCCATCGGGCGCGGCGCGAGGTTATGACCGCCGCCTTCCGGGGCTCCGTCCATGTTGACCAGATGGCCGCTACCCGTTTCGGCGGCGAAAGCCATGCCATCCTGACCCATCCAGCTTACTTTGACTTCCATGCGTTTGCCCCTGCGCAAATTATCTCGATTCAGCCGGCATTGTAGCCCGCGGCCTACTGGTATGTCCGGGGGGACATGGCGCATGCCCATCATGCGCTCTGCCGGAATGTTGCGACGCGAAGCCGCGACCGCAAGGGTATTTCCCTCCCGTGATTAGGGGTTTCGCTCTACTGAAATGAGGGGCACACACCGTCGTTTATTGATAAATATCTGATTCTTATGGATATTTTTTCTGTGAGCAGATATTTTTATAATTTCGCATTATGGTGTTTAGATTCATAATGCGAATTTTCTTGCGTTGCACAAGGCCGATCGGTATAGTTACTTACATTGGTTGTCTTGCTTCACGACACCTCAGCATGTCTCCTCCACCCTCCTCCAAAGAGTGGATTAAGCCCGAGCAAACGCGCTTGGGCTTTTTTTCGTCCGCCCGCTGCAGATACCTACTGCACTTCGGCTTACCGCAGATCGAGCTTCCCGGGTTTTTAGCCCTTTAGCGCGGCTTGCGCGCGGTGAAGGTCGTCGATTTTTTCGCGGAGCCTGTCCTGCTTGTCGGCCAGCCTTCGCTCGGCTTGTGCGATTCGTTGTGTATCGCCGCGGCTTTGTGCGTCGCGCAGCCTGTCGGATGCTTCATCGACATCGGCCTGCGCCCTGCGGACGTCTTCCTGTTGCTGTGCCACGTCGCGCTCGGCGCGTGCAGCTTGAGCTGGACCCGCACACTCTGCCTTCGCGGCCGAGAGTTCGGATTCGAGGCTGGCGGCCTGGCCGACGTTGCCCCATTGCTTCGCGATCTGGATTTTGGTCTTGATTGCGTTAATGCGTGCGTCGCAGTCCTGATATCTGGCAAATGCGTTCGTACTGATCGCAACCAGAGCGATGGCTGCCGCGATGACTGGCTTTTTCATATCCGTTCTGTTCCATGGTGAGTCTGGAGCGGCAACGCGCCGCCCATCGGCACTTTGCCGTCACGTCTGCGCGTCGCGTAATGATTTCGGTAGGAGCCTTGACGGGGGATCGGTGCGTCGGATTGACGCATGAGCGCGGCCTGTTCGGGGGCGGCAAGAGGAGTCGCAGACGCACCGAGTCGAGGCGTCGATGACAGACCGCGCAATTCGAGAGTGACGTCGGTGAAACGGGAGCGAAAGCCAGCGGCTTGCAGGACGGTGCCGTCCGGCGCCTCGTTGAAGCTAACTATTTGGCTTTACAAGACTTTTCAGTTTATAATCGTCGGTTTCCCGCATCATGCCCGCGGGGAAGCCGGTTTCCTCGTGTTTCTCGTGTCAAAACGGGAAAGCGGGAAACCCGGACCAGGGAGAGCCTGCGCCGGCGCCAACGAGCGTCATCACACAAGCAGGACCGAATCAGGGCACAAGTTATTTTTTGGATCGATCATGAAGACTTTTTCCGCCAAGGCACATGAAGTGCAGCGCGAATGGTACGTGATTGACGCGACGGATAAGGTTCTCGGCCGTGTCGCCAGCGAAGTGGCACGCCGTCTTCGCGGCAAACACAAGCCTGAGTTCACCCCGCACGTCGACACTGGTGATTTCATCATCATCATCAACGCCGGCAAGCTGAAGGTCACGGGCAACAAGACGACCGACAAGAAGTACTACCGTCACTCGGGCTACCCGGGCGGTATCTACGAAACGACGTTTGGCAAGATGCAAGAGCGTTTCCCGGGCCGCGCGCTCGAGAAGGCTGTCAAGGGCATGCTGCCGAAGGGCCCGCTGGGCTACGCGATGATCAAGAAGCTCAAGGTCTACGCAGACGCAACGCATCCGCACTCGGCTCAACAGCCGAAGGCGCTCGAGATCTAAGGGGAGCCCACATGATCGGTAACTGGAACTACGGTACGGGCCGCCGCAAGAGCGCAGTCGCACGTGTCTTCATCAAGGCTGGCAAGGGCGACATCATCGTCAACGGCAAGCCTATCGCTGACTACTTCTCGCGCGAAACGTCGCTGATGATCGTGCGTCAACCGCTGGAACTCACGAACCACGGCACGACGTTCGACATCAAGGTGAACGTGACGGGCGGCGGCGAAACCGGCCAGGCTGGCGCGGTTCGCCACGGCATCACGCGCGCGCTGATGGACTACGACGCAACGCTGAAGCCGGAACTGTCGAAGGCTGGCTACGTTACGCGTGACGCACGTGAAGTGGAACGTAAGAAGGTCGGTTTCCACAAGGCACGTCGCCGCAAGCAGTTCTCGAAGCGTTAATTTTCGCTTCGTGGTCCATGCGTTCCTCGCGGAGACGCATGGCTGCTGCAAAACCGCCTCGCGCAGAAATGCGCCGGGCGGTTTTTTCGTTTATGAGAAGTACGAACGCGCGCCACTTGTTTGATCCATATTTGCGATGTGGATCAAACAAGTGGCGAGAAACCCTTGATTTCCTGGGCTTAAGCACGATCTCAGGAACAGCCCTACAATAGCGGCAAGAAGCTTTTTTGGAGAGTTCGAATGAACGCTGTCACCGAGACCCCCGTGACTGAAATGCCCGGTCCCTTCGTTTTTACCGACGCAGCGGCTGACAAGGTCAAGCAACTGATCGACGAGGAAGGCAACCCGGAGCTGAAGCTGCGCGTGTTCGTGCAAGGCGGCGGCTGCTCGGGCTTCCAGTACGGTTTTACGTTCGACGAGACCGTCAATGAAGACGACACCGTGATGACCAAGAACGGCGTCGATCTGCTGATCGACTCGATGAGCTACCAGTACCTCGTCGGCGCCGAGATCGACTACAAGGACGATCTGAACGGCGCGCAGTTCGTCATCAAGAACCCGAACGCCTCGACCACCTGCGGTTGCGGCTCGTCGTTCTCGGTCTGATCGAACCGGCAAGCGGTAAAGAAAAACGGGGCTTCGGCCCCGTTTCTTTTTGGCACAGCAAACTTTATCGCGGATAAATCGCGCCCAGCACGCGTTCGCCGGCCGCGCCCGTGACGGCCGGCAGATTGCCCGGCTCGCGCGCCGCGCAGCGCATCGCCAGCCAGGCGAAAGCGAGCGGCTCCACCTGCTGCGGCGGCACGCCCAGCGCCTCGGTCGTCATGACCGGCACGCCTGCCACGCCGCCCGTTTCCAGCGCCTTCTGCAGCGCCTGCATCAGCGCCGGATTGCGCGCGCCGCCGCCGCACACGTAGACTGCGCGGCAGTCACCCGCATGACGCTCGATTTCGCGCGCGATGCTCACCGCGGTCAGGGCGACAAGCGTGGCCTGCACATCGGCGGGCGTGAGCGTTTCGAAACCCTTGAGCTTGTCGTCGAGCCATTGCGCGTTGAACAGATCGCGTCCCGTGCTTTTGGGCGGTTGCTGCTCGAAAAACGGTTCGTCGAGCAGTACGTTCAGCAGCGGCTGATGCAGATTGCCGCTCGCCGCGAACTGGCCATTCTCGTCGTAAGGCTTGCCCAGATGGCGCTCGGCCCATAGATCGAGCAGGGCATTGGCCGGGCCGCAATCGAAGCCGCGCACCGCGCCGGTGGCGCTCAAAACCGTGATATTGCTGATGCCGCCGAGATTGCAGACCACGCGCGTCTCTTCCCGCGAGCCGAATACCGTGGCGTGAAACGCCGGTACGAGCGGCGCGCCCTGGCCGCCCGAGGCAACGTCGCGGCTGCGGAAATCGGCGATCACGTCGATGTGCGCGAGTTCGGCGAGCAGCGCGGGGTTCTGGATCTGCACCGTGAAGCCCTTTTCGGGCCGATGGCGGATGGTCTGGCCATGCGCGCCGATCGCGCGCACCTGATCGGCTGACAGATTGCCCGCGCGCAGCAGTTCGTGGCAGCAGACCGCATAGCGCGCGGCGAGTGCATTGCCTGCGAGCGAGGCGCGCTCGATTTCGTTTTCACCGGGCTGCTGCAGCGAGAACAGCGCCTCGCGCAAGCCCTGCGCAAAGCCGACAAAAGCTTCGGCCAGCACGACCGGCCGCTGGCCCTGTTCGAAACGCACGGCGATGCCGTCCACGCCATCCATGCTGGTGCCGGACATCAGACCGAAATACACGCCGTCGCCCGGGTGTGCGCTCTCAAATTTCTGTGCGTCGCGTGCCGCCACGTTGTGCTCCTGTCGTAAGTGCGAGGAAGGGGTTTCCTGACGGTGATTATCGGGGCAATGGCCGTTCGGCGTAAGCCGAAAGGCCGGTTGTGGCGCGCGGTGTGGAATGCGACGAGAGCACACATCAGCGAACGCACGCACCCAAACACGCCCAAACCTCGGCCCCGCGTGTCGAATCACGTAAAATCCCGGTCTAGACACCGACTTAACGACATCGAACCGATCGAAGCATGAGCACCGACTCCACTCCCAATAGCAGCGGCTCGAAAGACGCCTTTCCGGTCACCGACGAAGTTCGTCACGCGCTCGCCGTCACCAAACGCGGCGTCGACGAACTGCTGATCGAAGAAGAATTCCAGCAAAAGCTCGCGAAGAGCGCTGCCACCGGCAAGCCGCTGCGCATCAAGCTCGGCCTCGATCCGACCGCGCCCGACATCCACATCGGCCATACGGTCGTGCTCAACAAGATGCGTCAGCTGCAGGATCTCGGCCACAACGTGATCTTCCTGATCGGCGACTTCACCTCGCTGATCGGCGACCCGTCGGGCCGCAACGCCACGCGTCCGCCGCTCACGCGCGAGCAGATCGAGTCGAACGCCAGGACCTATTTCGAACAAGCCGCATTGGTGCTCGATCGCGAAAAGACCGAGATCCGCTACAACAGCGAATGGTCGATGCCGCTCGGCGCCGACGGCATGATCAAGCTGGCGTCGCGCTACACGGTCGCGCGCATTCTGGAGCGCGAGGATTTCACCAAACGCTTCCAGGGCGGCGTGCCCATCTCGATCCACGAATTCCTCTATCCGCTGATGCAGGGTTACGACTCGGTCGCGCTCAATGCGGATCTGGAACTCGGCGGCACGGACCAGAAGTTCAACCTGCTGGTCGGTCGCGAACTGCAGAAGCAGTACGGCCAGGAACAGCAGTGCATCTTGACGATGCCGCTGCTCGAAGGCCTCGACGGCGTCGAAAAGATGTCGAAGTCCAAGAACAACTACGTCGGCATCAGCGAAAAGCCCAACGATATGTTCGGCAAGCTGATGTCGATTTCGGACACGCTGATGTGGCGTTATTTCACGCTGCTGTCGTTCCGTCCGATGGACGAGATCGAAGGCTTCAAGCGTGAGATCGAGGCGGGTCGCAATCCGCGTGATTTCAAGGTGCTGCTCGCTCAGGAAATCGTCGCGCGCTTCCACTCGCAGATCGACGCCGAACGCGCGCTCGAAGACTTCAACCACCGCGCCAAGGGTGGCGTGCCGGACGACATTCCGGCGGTCACGCTCGCGGGCGCGCCGCTCGCGATCGGCCAGTTGCTCAAGCAGGCCGGCCTCGTGCCGTCGACCAGCGAAGCGCTGCGCAATATCGAGCAAGGCGGCGTGAAGATCGACGGCGCCACCGTGTCCGACAAGGGCCTGAAGGTCGAAGCCGGCGAGTTCATCGTGCAGGTCGGTAAGCGCCGGTTCGCGCGCATCACGCTGAGCGCATGATCGCGCTGATCCAGCGCGTGCTGCGCGCCGACGTGCGCGTGCAGGACGGCAACGCGAGCCGCGTGACGGGCGAGATCGGCCAAGGGCTGCTCGCGCTCGTCTGCGCGGAGCGCGGCGACACCGAAGCGAGCGCCGACAAACTGCTCGCGAAGCTGCTCGGCTATCGGGTGTTCAGCGACGCGGCAGGCAAGATGAATCTGCCGGTGCAGAACATCGACGGCAACGGCACGCCGGGCGGTCTGCTGCTGGTGTCGCAGTTCACGCTGGCGGCGGACACCAACAGTGGTCTGCGCCCGAGCTTCACGCCCGCCGCACCGCCCGACGAAGGGCGACGTCTGTTCGACTACTTCGTCGCCAATGCACGGGCGAAGCATTCCACGGTCGAGACCGGCGAATTCGGTGCGGACATGCAGGTGTCGCTCGTCAACGACGGGCCCGTCACGTTCTGGCTGCAAGTGCGTAACTGACCGAGGCGAGCATTCATGACGACGCAGATCCTCTTTATCCGCCACGGCGAAACCGACTGGAACCGTATCAAGCGCATCCAGGGGCACATCGACATTGCGCTCGCAACGAGCGGCGTCGAACAGGCTGCATTGCTCGGCGCGCGTTTCAAGCGTGAAGCGCAGGAAGGCGCCCGGCTCGATGCAGTCTGGTCGAGCGATCTGATGCGTGCGCAACAAACTGCGCAGCCCATCGCGCAGGCGTTGGGGCTCACGGTTCAACTCACCGAAGGCTTGCGCGAGCGCAACTACGGCGCGTTCCAGGCACACGACAGCGAGCAGATCGCCGAACGCTTTCCCGATGAATACGCGCATTGGCAAACGCGCGATCCCGGCTTCGCGCCGCCCGAGGGCGAATCGCAACGCGAGCTCTATCACCGTGTACTGCATGCGCTGGAGCCGATCCTTGCAAAGCATCCCGAAGGGCGCATCGCATGCGTGGCGCATGGCGGCGTGCTCGACTGCATTTACCGTTTCGCGAACGGCATCGATCTCGAAGCGCCGCGTGCGTGGCCGCTGCTCAATACGAGCGTGAACGTGGTCGATTTCGGGCGCGAGGGTTCGCACATGACGGCACGCGTGGTCTCGTGGGGCGATGTCTCGCACCTGCCGTCAGCAAGCGCCGACGATGGCCTCAAGCGCACGCCCGAACCGGGCCGTTAATTCGCTGTAGTCTCACTCCGATCGATTCGCGCGCGACGTTCCATGCCTGGACCGGCGCGTGCGTCAAGCCTCCTTTGCTGTTTGCGCACGCAACGTTTTCGGCGCGATAACCGCTAGCCGCCGGACGAACCCGCCTGCTACCATTCTTCCGACCTTTGCGCTTTGCCGCGCCGGTAGGGCCTCGCAGCGACTCTCGACGTCTGCGTGCGCCAGCCGTGCGTTGGAGAGGAACGCGCACGCACCACGCGCTGCCGGAGCGACGAAGCCAGGGTTGCAGAACGAAAAGCTGTTTCCAGAACGAATGACATAAAAAGCAGGAGATTTTCAATGACGTTCAAGCTTCACAAGTTGTTGCCGTTGAGTGCCGCCGTGCTGGCGTTCGGCGCGATGTGCGCGAATGCGTCCGCGGATCAGGTCGTCAAGATCGGCCATGTCGGTCCGCTCACGGGTGGGTCGGCCCACCTCGGCAAGGACAACGAAAACGGCGCGCGGCTCGCAGTCGAAGAGATCAACGCGAAGGGCCTCACGATCAACGGCCAGAAGGTCACGCTCGTGCTCGACGCCCAGGACGATGCCGCCGATCCGCGCCAGGCCACCCAGGTCGCGCAAAAGCTCGTCGACGACAGAGTCGTGGCGGTGATCGGTCACTTGAACTCGGGCGCGTCGATTCCGGCTTCGAAGATCTATAGCGATGCGGGCATCGTGCAGATTTCGCCGTCGTCGACCAATCCGTCGTACACGCAGCAGAACTTCAAGACCACGTACCGCGTCGTGGCGACCGATGCGCAGCAAGGCCCGGCGCTGGCGAACTACGCGGCCAGGAGCCTGAACGTGAAGACGGTCGCCGTGGTCGACGACTCGACCGCCTACGGCCAGGGCCTCGCGAACGAATTCGAGAAGACCGCGAAGTCGCTCGGCCTGAAGGTCGTCTCGCACGATGCGACCAACGACAAGGCCGTCGATTTCCGCGCGATTCTGACCAAGATCAAGGGCGAAAACCCCGACGCGATCATGTACGGCGGCATGGACGCCACCGGCGGTCCGTTCGCCAAGCAAGCGAAGCAACTCGGCCTGCGCGCCAAGGTGCTGGCAGGCGACGGCGTCTGCACGGAAAGCCTTGCGCAGCTCGCGGGCGCGGCATCGGACAACATCGTCTGCTCGCAGGCGGGCATGGCGCTCGAACGCATGGAAGGCGGTGCGGCGTTCTCGGCGAAGTACACCAAGCGCTTTGGCCATCCGGTCGAATTCGATGCGCCGTTCACCTATGACGCGGTGTATATCGTCGTCGATGCGATGAAGCGCGCGAACTCGGCCGACCACGCCAAGGTCCTCGCGCAAATCCCGGGCACCGACTACAAGGGCGTGATCGGTGAAACCGTGTTCGATTCGAAGGGCGATCTCAAGCATGGCGTGATCTCGCTCTACAACTACAAGGCAGGCAAGAAGTCGCTGCTCGACGTGGTGAAGATGTAAGCGGCGTTCAAGGACGCTGAGAATGAAACGGCCAGTGCGCGCGAGCGGCTGGCCGTTTTTGATTGCCGGTTCACTTCGACGCCGGCATGGCGGCGCGGCGGCGCGCACGTTTCGATACGCCGTTCACGAGCGCCCAGCGCAGCACCGGCGCGACGGCGCGCATGCCGGGCTGCACGATACTGCGGCGCGCAAGCGCAAAGCGATCGAAGCCCAGCATCGCCTGCGCGAACGGCGGCAACAGGTCGATGCCGGCCTGGCGCATCAGCGCGCCGGCGGGACGCATGGCCGGGCGCGGCGCCGGCGCTTCCATCAACACGCGCACGACTTCGCGCGTGCGCTCGCTGGCAACCAGTTCGGGCTGCATCGCCTGCAGATAGGCGGTGATTTCGGCGCGCGAGCGCGGCACGCTGGTCGCGCCGAGCAACTGGGCGATCTGCGCGACTTCGGCGTAGTACTGATCCTGCAACGCGCCCGGCAGCGCCGGATTCACGTAGCGCAGATACGCAGCCAGAAAGCTCGAAACTTCGGCGACGTGAACCCAGGTGAGCAAGGCCGGATCGCTTGCGCGATACGGGCGACCGTCGGGCGCGCTGCCCGTCACGCTTGCGTGGATGGTTTTCACGCGTTCGATCAGCGCGAGTGCATCGGCGCGGCTGCCGTAGGTCGTGCCCGCGATGAACGTCGCAGTGCGGCGCAAGCGGCCGAGAATATCGGTGCGAAAGGTGGAATGGTCCCAAACGCCCGCGAGCGCAAGCGGATGCAGCGCCTGTAGCAGCAACGCGCTGATGCCGCCTGCCATCATGCCGGCGAAATCGGCGTGGACTTTCCAGCAGATCGCGTCGGGTCCGAACAGACCCGGATCGCCCGGCGGATTCGAGTAGTCGAGCTTCGGGCCGCTGCCCGTGGTGAGGTGTGTGACGCTCTCGGCGAGCGTCATACGCAGGCGCTGCGCGAACTGGGCGGCGAAACCTTTCGGTTCGGGAGCGTCGTGGCGGCGGCCGGCGTGATCGGACATGGTGGCTGTGGCTTTACGCCTCGTTCGGGTCCCAGTCGCCGCCCTTCGAGGCGTTGTCAGGGACGGTCAGGCCGAAGTGGCGGTAGGTCATCTGCGTGGCCACGCGACCGCGCGGCGTGCGTTGCAGGAAGCCTTGCTGGATCAGATACGGCTCCAGCACGTCTTCGATGGTGTCGCGCTCTTCGCCGATCGCGGCGGCGAGGTTGTCGACGCCCACCGGGCCGCCGTCGAACTTGTACAGGATCGCTTCGAGCAGCTTGCGGTCCATGAGATCGAAGCCGACGGGATCGACGTCGAGCATGCGCAGCGCCGCATCGGCGACCTCGGCGGTGATGTTGCCGTCGGCTTTGACTTCGGCGTAATCGCGCACGCGCCGCAGCAGGCGGTTGGCGATACGCGGCGTGCCGCGCGAGCGACGCGCGATTTCGAGCGCACCGTGGGGATCGATCTGCGCGCCCAGCAGCGCTGCGGAGCGCTGCACGATGCGCGCGAGCTCGCCCGCGTTGTAGAACTCCAGCCGCGACACGATGCCGAACCGGTCGCGCAGCGGGTTGGTGAGCATGCCCGCACGCGTGGTCGCGCCGACCAGCGTGAACGGCTGCAGATCGAGCTTGACGCTGCGCGCGGCCGGACCTTCGCCGATCATGATGTCGATCTGATAATCCTCAAGCGCCGGATACAGGATTTCCTCGACGACCGGCGAGAGCCGGTGGATTTCGTCGATGAACAAGACGTCGTTGGCTTCGAGATTGGTGAGCAGTGCGGCGAGATCGCCCGCGCGTTCGAGCACGGGACCCGAGGTTTGCCGCAGGCTGACCCCCATTTCGCGCGCGATGATGTGCGCGAGCGTGGTCTTGCCCAGACCCGGCGGCCCGAACAGCAGCACATGGTCGAGCGGTTCGGAACGGCGCTTGGCGGCTTCGATAAAGATTTCGAGCTGGCCGCGCACCTTTTCCTGGCCGACGTATTCGTCGAGCTGGCGCGGCCGCAAGGCGCGCTCGAACGCTTCTTCGCCGGACGAGGCGGGCGTGGGCGCGATCACGCGGCTGGCGCCGGTGTCCGATGCGCGATTCGCGGCGAGTTTGTCGGTTTCGATCATTCGACGATTGTACCGCGCACCTGGCGCGCAGGACGCCGCGTTTCCGGCCTTGCCCCAAGGCCGGAAACACGTTGCAACTAACCGCAAGTAGATGCGCGAACGCCTTGGGCGCGCAGCGTTCGCGCCCGGTGATTCGCGCGCATTACGCCTTGGACAGGGCCTTCAGCGCGGCCTTGATGCCATCGGAAACGCCCGTGCCGGCCGGCACATTCTTGATCGCGGCCAGCCCTTCCTTCTCCGAATACCCCAACGCGAGCAGCGCGTTGAGGATGTCGTTCGCGTGATCCGAAGGCGACGCTGCCGCCGCCATTGCGCCCAGATCCGCGCCGAGCTTGCCCTTGAGTTCGAGCAGCAGGCGCTCTGCGGTCTTCTTGCCGATGCCCGGCACGCGCGTGAGGCGCGCCGAATCCTGCATCGTGATGGCCTGCGAGAGATCGCCCACGCTCATGCCCGAGAGGATCGCCAGCGCCATGCGCGCGCCGATGCCGGTGATCTTGAGCAGTTCGCGAAACGTGGCGCGTTCCTCGACCGTGGCGAAACCGAACAGCAGGTGCGCGTCCTCGCGCACGATCATCTGCGTGAGCAGGACGACGCGCTCGCCGCAGCTGGGCAGGTTGTAGAACGTGCTCATCGGCACATCGACTTCGTAGCCGACACCGTTGCAGTCGATGAGCAGGTGCGGCGGGTTCTTTTCCAGCAATACGCCGGCAATGCGACCGATCATGGCAGGTTCAACGAAATGAGAAAGCGCAGAGTGTAGCGCAGCGCGCCGTGCGAAAAGCCAGTCAAACGGCTAGTCAGCCAATTAAGCGCCCGCGCCGCACGCGCACGCCTTTCTTCGCGAGTGCCGGCGCCAGACCGCCGAGCGTGGCGAGCGCATCGCCGCTGTGGGCGTGGCAGATCGCCATGCCGAGCGCGTCGGCGGCGTCGGTGCCAGGCACGCCGGTGAGGCACAGCAGGCGCACGACCATCTGCTGCATCTGCTCCTTGGTCGCACGCCCGTAACCCACCACAGCCTGCTTCAATTGCAGCGCGGTGTATTCGGCCACCGGTACGCCCCCCGAAACCAGCCCGCAAATCGCCGCGCCGCGCGCCTGGCCGAGCAGCAGTGTCGATTGCGGATTGACGTTGACGAAGACCTTTTCGATCGCGGCCTGATCGGGCGCGTGCTGGCGGATCAGTGTGGAGACGCCTTCGAAGATGGTGCCCAGACGCGAGGGCAGATCGGCATCGGCGGTACGGATGACGCCGCTTGCGACATACGTGAGCTGATGGCCGTGACGTTCGATCACGCCGAAGCCGGTCACGCGCAAGCCGGGGTCGATGCCGAGAATTCTCATGAAATACGGGGAAAAACCAGTGTGTTTGCGATGGTACAACGAACGCGCGTGTAGGCGGAAAACATCGGAGCACAAAGAAAAAGCCCGCTGGACGGGAAAGTCCAGCGGGCTTTTAGCAGAAACTAAGCGCCGATCAGTGACGGAAGTGGCGGATGCCCGTCATCACCATGGCGATGTTGTGCTCGTCGGCGGCGGCGATCACTTCGTCGTCGCGCATCGAGCCGCCCGGCTGGATCACGCAGGTCGCGCCTGCGTTGACCACTACGTCGAGACCGTCACGGAACGGGAAGAACGCATCCGACGCCACCGCCGAGCCGGCGAGCTTCAGACCCGCGTTCTCAGCCTTGATGCTGGCGATGCGCGCCGAGTCCACGCGGCTCATCTGGCCCGCGCCCACGCCCATCGTCATGCCGTTGGCGCAGAACACGATCGCGTTCGACTTCACGAACTTCGCGACGCGCCATGCGAACAGCAGATCGTCCATTTCCTTCGGCGTCGGGTGACGCTTGGTGACGACGCGCAGTTCGTGCGGCTGCACGTTCTTCGAGTCGAGCGATTGCACCAGCAGACCGCCGCCCACGCGCTTCAGATCGAACGCGTTATGGCCTTCGCCCAAAGCGATTTCGAGCAGACGCACGTTCTGCTTCGCGGCGAACACGGCCTTGGCCGCATCCGAGAACGACGGCGCGATCAGCACTTCGACGAACTGCTTCGACACGGCTTGCGCCGCGGCTTCGTCCACTTCGCGGTTGAAGGCGATGATGCCGCCGAACGCCGAGGTCGGATCGGTCTGGAACGCCTTCGAATACGATTCGAGCGCGTCCTTGCCCACTGCCACGCCGCACGGATTCGCGTGCTTGACGATCACGCAGGCCGGCACGTCGAAGGTCTTCACGCATTCCCACGCTGCGTCGGAATCCGCGATGTTGTTGTACGAGAGTTCCTTGCCTTGCAGCTGCGTGTAGTTCGCAAGCGCGCCAGCGGGCGAGGCCAGATCGCGGTAGAACGCTGCGCTCTGGTGCGGGTTTTCGCCGTAACGCAGATCCTGGACCTTGTCGAACGCAAGGTTCAGCGTTGCCGGGAAGGCGTTGCGCGACTTGTGTTCGAGCGCTTCGGTCAGGCTCGTCAGATAGTTCGTGATTGCGCCGTCGTACTGCGCGGTATGCGCGAACACCTTGGTGGCCAGACGGAAGTTGGTGGCGTAACCGACCTTGTTGCCGTTCGCGCGCATCTCATCGAGCACCGTCGCGTAATCGGTCGGGTCGACCACGACCGTCACGTCGCGATGGTTCTTCGCCGCCGAGCGCAGCATCGTCGGGCCGCCGATGTCGATGTTCTCGATCGCGTCTTCAAGCGAGCACTCTTCCTTCGAGATCGTCTGGACGAACGGGTAGAGGTTCACGACCAGCAGATCGATCGTCGGGATGTCGTGCTTTTCGAGCGCGGCCATGTGTTCCGGCAGGTCGCGGCGCGCGAGGATGCCGCCGTGGACCTTCGGATGCAGCGTCTTCACGCGCCCATCGAGCATTTCCGGGAAGCCGGTGTAGTCGGCCACTTCGGTGACGGGGAGGCCCGCGTCCGCGAGCAGTTTCGCGGTGCCGCCGGTCGAGAGGATCTTGACGCCGAGGTCCGACAGCGATTTCGCGAAGTCGACGATGCCTGACTTGTCGGAAACGGAGATGAGCGCTTGCTTGATCATGATGGGGGAGAGTTGCCGGGAGATCGAGAAGTGAGCGCTGGAAGTCCAGAGGTGCGGCGGGCCGCGACGGCCGTTACAGCAGGCCGTGCTGCTGGAGCTTCTTGCGCAGCGTATTGCGGTTGATGCCGAGGTACTCGGCGGCCAGCGACTGATTGCCGCCGGCCTGCTCAAGCACCACCTCGAGCATCGGTTTTTCCACGCACGCCATCACCATTTCATAGACGTCGTGCGGATTGCTGCCGTCGAGATCCTGGAAATAGACTCCCAGGCTATCGCGGACGGATTGTTCGATATTGTGCTTGCTCATGCTGCCAGTCGATCGTTGGGTTCGCGCTCGCCTTGTGCGCCGTTTTCATCGTCTTCGTAGACGAGGCGCTCGGAAACGGCTTTTTGCTCGTCGAAGAACTGATTGACGGCGGCGAGTTGTTCGCGTGTGGTGTCCAGCGTGTTCATGCGATGCCGGAACGCGTTGGCGCCGCAAAGGCCGCGAGTGTACCAGCCGATATGCTTGCGCGCAGTACGCACGCCCGTAAACTCGCCATAAAACGCGTAGTGGTCCTCCAGATGCTCGTTCATGATCATCTGGATTTCGTCCACGCGCGGCGGCGGCAGCAACTCGCCGGTGGCGAGAAAATGCTCGATTTCGCGGAACAGCCACGGACGCCCCTGCGCCGCGCGGCCGATCATGATGGCGTCGGCGCCCGTCACCGCGAGGACGTGCTTCGCCTTGTGCGGCTTCGTGATGTCGCCGTTGGCGACCACCGGAATGCGCGCGGCGGCCTTCACCGCAGCGATGGTCTCGTATTCTGCTTCGCCGTGATAGAGGTCGGCACGGGTGCGGCCGTGCACGGTCAGCATGGAAATGCCGCAGTCTTCGGCGATGCGCGCGACGGTGAGTGCGTTTTTGTTATCGCGATCCCAGCCGGTGCGGATTTTCAGCGTGACAGGCACGGCATCTGGCCCCACACCGACGGCATCCACCACAGCCTTGACGATGCGCGCAACGAGCGGCTCGTTTTGCAGCAGCGCCGACCCTGCTGCCACGTTGCAGACCTTTTTGGCCGGGCAGCCCATGTTGATGTCGATGATCTGCGCGCCGTTTGCGACGTTATACCGCGCCGCTTCGGCCATCATTTCAGGGTCGGCGCCCGCGATCTGCACGGAAATCGGCTCGACCTCGCCCGCGTGATTGGCGCGGCGCATGGTCTTTTCGCTCTTCCAGAGCTGCGCGTTGGAAGCAACCATTTCCGACACGGCGTAGCCCGCGCCCAGGCGCTTGCACAGCTGACGGAATGGCCTGTCCGTGACGCCCGCCATCGGGGCGACGAACAGGTTATTGCGCAGGGTGTGGCGGCCGATTGTGAACATGATGCGCGACAAAAGCGGCAGCGCGCCCGGCAGGCTCCGACGAAAGTCGAAGGCGTTGGCGCGTCTGCGGCTCGAAAAGGGAAACCGCTATTTTAGCGTTAACGAGATGCGGGGGCTCGGGTCGCGGACCCTGGTGTTGTTTGGTGCTGCCTCACAGGGCAGAGGAGAACTGCGCGAAATTCGATGCGACCCCGATCAACTCCGCTGCCCAAACATCATTTGCCGTGCCAGCGCGGTCTTCACCGGCGGCACGAATTCGAGCGCCGTGAGCGCCAGGCCGCGCAGCGCGCCGAGCGCCGGGAAATCCACTGTGAAGAGGCGCGCGAGCGTGTCCGTCGCGCCAATCGTCATGCGCCGGTCGAACGCGCGGCGGCCCGCGAAATCGGCCAGTGCGAGCGGCGTTGCGCCGTGTTGCGCGAGGGCGTCGGCGAGCGCGTGCGCGTCGCGCAGGCCAAGATTCAGCCCTTGGCCCGCAACCGGATGGAGCGTCTGCGCGGCATTGCCGACCGCCGCGATGCGACCGTGGCCCGACACCAGCGTATCGAGCGCATTCAAGCCGAGCGGGAACGCCGCACGACCCTTTATCTGCGTGAAGCGGCCCATGCGCGTACCGAACGCGGAGCCGAGTTCAGCAAGGAATTCGGCATCTGAAAGCGCTGCACGGCGCGCGGCTTCGACGGGCGCCGAGCACCACACGAGTGCGAAATCGGCGTCGCGCGCGCCGCCCATTGGCAGCAACGCAATCGGGCCCTCGTTGGTGAAGCGTTCCCATGCCACGTGCGCTTGCGGCGAGGACACCGTCACCACGCCGACCAGCGCCGTCTGCCCGTAATCGCGTGTGCGCTTTTGCACCCGTTGCAGTGCGGCTTGAGGCGCAGCGTATTCCGTATCGGCGCCGTCCGGCTGCGCGATATCGGCTTCAGGCGTTTGCACGCGATACAAACCGCCTTCGGCGTTCACGAGAATGCGCGTGCGCAGCCTGCGGCGTGTGTGCGAAGCGCCCTCAGTTTCCACCTGCAGCGTCACGCCGTCGTGCTCGACCGCCGGTTCCTGGGCATGCGTGCGGTGCAGCCACTGCACGCGCGTGCCGCGCACGGCCTGGGCGAGCGACTGGACGATCGACCCATAGCGCACCACGTAACCGAGCGCAGGCAGGTCGTAATCATGGCGATCGATCAGCGTGCGGCCAAAGTGGCCGCGCTGCGAGACGTGAATACGCTCGATCGACGTCGCGTCCTGCGGCCACGCAAGCGCCTGCAAAAGCGTGCGGCTGCCTTGCGAAACGGCGATGGCGCGCGGGTCGCCGTCGCTGTCCTCGGGTTCGCGCGCGTCGATCAGCGCAATCGACAGCGACGACGTCGCGCTGCGCTGCGCGAGCCAGCCCGCAAGCGCAAGCCCGACCGGCCCCGCGCCGACGATGATGACGTCATGGTCGAAAGGGGCGGGAGTGGCTTGCTCGCTGGCTGCATTCACGGCGTTCATGTCGCTGGGTTGGGTCCGGGTCGTTTCTGTGGTGGGGCCGATGGGGCGCGTGTGCGCGTGTGTGCGTGGCGAAGCGCTCAAGCGCCGCGCTGCGCATCCTGCATCAGCGATTCGATTTCGTCGGCGTTCACGGGCACGCCGCGCGTGATGAGCTCGCAACCGGTTTCGGTGACGATGGCGTCGTCTTCGATACGGATGCCGATGTCCCAGTAGCGTTCGGGCACGTCTTCCGCCGCGCGAATGTACAGGCCGGGCTCGATGGTGAGCGTCATGCCCGCTCGCAGCGTGCGCCATGGCGGCGTTTCGCCTGCGTGCTGCGCGCCGCGTTCGCGATAATCGCCTACGTCATGCACATCCATGCCGAGCCAATGGCCCGTGCGATGCATATAAAACCGCGCATAGGCGCGCTCGGCGATCACATCGTCGACGCTGGCAAAGCGCTGGCGATCGAGAATGCCCGTGTCGAGCAGACCTTGCGCGAGCACCCGCACGGCCGCGTCGTGCGGCGCTTCAAAGTTCACGCCTGCACGCGTCGCGTTCACCGCGGCTTGCTGAGCGGCGAGCACGATGTCGTAGATCTCGCGCTGTGCGCTCGTGAAACGGCCGCTGGCGGGAAAGGTGCGTGTGATATCCGCGGCATAGCCGTTCAACTCGCATGCGGCGTCGATCAGAATCAGATCGCCTTCGCGCGCAACGGCGTTGCCAGCCGGATAGTGCAGCACGCACGCGTTAGCGCCTGCCGCGACGATCGATCCGTAGGCGGGCGCCTGCGCGCCGTACTTGCGGAAGGTGTAGAGCAATTCGGCTTCGATCTCGTACTCGCGCATGCCGGGGCGGCAGGTCTGCATCGCGCGAATATGTGCGAGCGCCGAAATCTTCGCGGCGCGGCGCATCGTATCCAGTTCGTGCGCGTCTTTCACGAGACGCATGTCGTCGAGCAAAGGAAGCAGATCATAGGCCGCCGCAGGCGCGGTGACGCCGCTGCGCGTCTGCGCGCGCACGGCGTCGATCCAGCCGCGCACCTGGGCATCGAAACGCTCCGAAGCCGCGAGCGCGTAGTGCAGCGCCGGACGGTTCGCGATCAGACGCGGAATCTGCGCATCGAGATCGTCGATGGGAAACGCGGCGTCGAAACCGAACGCCTCGCGCGCGCCATCGGGCCCAAACCGTAGGCCTTCCCACGTTTCCCGTTCGACGTTTTTCGCGCGGCAGAACAGGATCGACGCGGGCTGGTTTTCGTCGGCGTTAGCGTCGAGCACGAGCAGCGCCTCAGGCTCTGTAAAGCCGGTGAGGTAATAGAAATAGCTGTCGTGCCGATAGGGATAGTCTGCGTCGCGATTGCGCATGACTTCGGGGGCGGTGGGCACCAGCGCCACGCCGCCGCCTTGTGCGCGCAGCGCGGCTAGCACGCGTTCGCGGCGCGCGCGGTAGAGCGCTGCGCCGCCATCGGGGCCGCCCGGCGTGTCGGCGTTTGCTGTATCGGCTGCCGCGCCGGGCGCAGCGGCGCTTTCCGTGAGGGTCGTGTCCATCGTGCGATTGTAGCGCCGACCGTCTGGTAAGCGCGCGGCCACAGCGCAGCGTTATGCATGACGCAAGCCCCCGCGCAATTCGGCTCGATGTTGCATCAAGCCGACAAACCCGAGCGCAGGGAGCGCCCGAATTCACGTCATAGCGTGGTCGATCCGTCAGAATTTGTCGATTACCACGTATACTTCCGCCGAATTCCAGAAAAGGCAGGTGCGATGAAACTTATCGGTTCGCTCGGCAGCCCGTATGTCCGCAAGGCGCGGATCATGCTCGCCGAAAAGAAAATCGACTACAAGCTGGTGCTTGAAAACGTGTGGGCCGCCGAGACGGCGATCCACGATTTCAACCCGCTCGGCAAGGTGCCGTGCCTCGTGATGGAGGATGGCGAAGCCGTATTCGACTCGCGCGTGATCTGCGAATACGTGGACATTCTCTCGCCGGTCGGCAAGCTGATTCCGCAAGGCGGACGCGAGCGCGTGGAAGTGCGGTGCTGGGAAGCGCTCGCCGACGGCATGCTCGACGCCGCCGTGCTGATCCGTCTCGAAGGCACGCAGCGCACACCCGAACAACAATCCGCGGCATGGATCGAGCGTCAGAACCGCAAGATTCACGAAGGTCTGAAAGCGATGGCCAAGGGTCTGGGCGGCAATGCGTGGTGCGCGGGCAACCGCTACACGCTCGCGGATATCGCAGTGGGTTGCGCGCTCGGCTATCTCGACTTCCGTCAGCCGGAACTCGATTGGCGCGACCTGCATCCGAATCTCGCGAAGCACTACGAGAAACTGATGCAGCGTCCCTCGTTCGCGGATACGGTGCCGCAGGCCTGAATCTCGACGCTTCAACGCCAATAAAAAAAGCGCGCAGTGAAATGCGCGCTTTTTTTTCGTCTGCGATTATTTAGATGGTTGCACGCGCAACAATCTAAATAAAAAGTTCAGACGATTTTCTCCACTTCGGGTGCGAACGAATCGCTGCGCGCCACCGGCCACCATTTCTCGAACAGCTGATAGCGATAGCGTCCTTCGAGCAGATCGCCCGGCTTCAGATACTTGAGCAGTTCCGACATCAGCTTCACTTCGTACGAGGAAACGCGGCGCACGATGTGATGCGCGCGCAGATCGGCCGGGCTGTCGAGACCCGCGGCCTGGATGATTTCCTGCAGCGCATGCAGCGTATTGCGATGGAAGTTATAGACGCGCTCGCCCTTGTCGGGCACGTCGAGCGCGCGCTGGCGCACCGGGTCCTGGGTGGCGACGCCCGTGGGGCAACGGTCCGAATGACACTTCTGGGCCTGGATGCAGCCCACCGCGAACATGAAGCCGCGCGCCGAATTCACCCAGTCCGCGCCAATCGCGAGCGTCTTGGCGATATCGAATGCGGTGATGATCTTGCCGCTTGCGCCGATCTTGATCTTGTCGCGCAAACCGGTGCCCACGAGCGTGTTGTGCACCAGCAGCAGGCCTTCCTGCAGCGGCGTGCCGATGTGATCGGTGAACTCGATGGGCGCCGCGCCCGTGCCGCCTTCCGCGCCGTCCACCACGATGAAGTCGGGCAGGATGCCAGTTTCCAGCATGGCCTTGGCGATGCCGAAGAATTCCCACGGATGGCCGATACAGAGCTTGAAGCCGGTAGGCTTGCCGCCCGAGAGCTTGCGCAGGCGCTCGACGAATTCGAGCAGGCCGCGCGGTGTGGAGAATTCCGAATGGCGCGCGGGCGAGACGCAGTCCTGGCCCATCGCAATGCCGCGCGTTTCGGCGATCTCCGGCGTGACCTTGGCGGCGAGCAGCATGCCGCCGTGACCCGGCTTCGCGCCTTGCGAGAGCTTCACCTCGATCATCTTCACTTGCGGCTCGTTGGCGAGGCGCTGGAATTTGTCGGCGCTGAAGCTGCCGTCGTCGTTGCGGCAGCCGAAGTAGCCCGAAGCGATTTCCCAGATGATGTCGCCGCCGTGCTCGCGGTGATATTTCGACATAGAGCCTTCGCCGGTGTCGTGCGCGAAGCCGCCTTTTTTCGCGCCCAGATTGAGCGCGCGGATCGCGTTGGCCGACAGCGCGCCAAAGCTCATCGCCGAGATATTGAAGATCGACATCGAATACGGCTGCGCGCGGCTCGCGCCGACCAGCACGCGGAAGTCGCTGCCGTTCAGTTTGGTGGGTGCGAGAGAATGGCTGATCCATTCGTGGCCGACGGCCTTGACGTCGAGTTCGGTGCCGTAGGGGCGGCTGTCGACGACATTCTTCGAGCGTTGATAGACCACGCTGCGCTGCACGAGCGAGAAGGGCTTTTCGTCGGTGTCGTCTTCGACGAAGTACTGGCGGATTTCAGGCCGCACGAACTCGAACAGGAAACGCAGATGGCCCCAGAGCGGGTAATTGCGCAGGATGGCGTGGCGCAGTTGGGTCATGTCGTAGATGCCGAGCGCGACGAACAGCGCGGGCACGATGGCGCAGAACCACGACAGATGATGGAGCGCCGCTGCAATGACGCAGGCCGCGAGTAGCAGCACCGCGCACCACATGGCGAGGTAACGTCGGGAAAACATGGGGGACTCCTCGATCTCTTGATTCGCCGCGCGAACTCCGATCATGGGCCGCGCGAACCCGCCGCGCCGGGGTACGGCGCTGACGTGCCCGAATGATGCCGCAAGTTTGTGAAACTGGCCGGGAAGCGGGCAGGATTTCGCGGGGCCGGAGCCGACGCCGCGCAAGGGCGTGCGAAAAAGGCGGGAGATCGAGGAGGAGCGAGCGGCACAGAACGTGCCGCTTGCCTTGCGTTACTTCGAGCTTACGGCTGGCTTTCCGTCGCGGCGGAAGCCTTGGCCGCGAATTGCGGCGACTTCTTGCGCGGCGAACGCTTCTTCTTCGGCGCAACCGGCGGCAGCACAGCGGGCACATGCGGTTCGAGCGTCGTCACGGCTTCGATGATGCCGCCGCCCAGGCACACTTCGCCGTCGTACAGCACCGCGGATTGACCCGGCGTCACGGCCCATTGCGCGTCCGGGAAATGCAGCGAGAACTGGCCTTCGCCGAATTCGCCGGCGTTTGCGAACGAGCAGGGCGCATCGGCCTGGCGATAGCGCGTTTTCGCGCCGCAGGTGTGGCCTTCAGGAGGCGGCTCGCCCGCGACCCAGCTCACATTGCCCGCGCGCAGATCGTGCGCGAGCAGCCACGGATGATCGTGGCCTTGCACCACGTACAGCGTGTTGGTTTCGATGTTCTTGCCCGCCACGAACCACGGATCGCCGCTGCCGTCCTTGCTGCCGCCCAGGCCAATGCCCTTGCGCTGGCCGAAGGTGTAGAACGCCAACCCGATATGCTCGCCTACGATCTTGCCGTCGGGCGTCATCATCGGGCCGGGTTGGGTCGGCAGATAGCGGTTGAGGAAGTCTCGGAACGGCCGCTCGCCGATAAAGCAGATGCCGGTCGAATCCTTCTTCTTCGCGTTCGGCAGGCCGATCTGTTCGGCGATCTCGCGCACCTTCGTCTTGGGAATTTCGCCCAGCGGAAACATCGTCTTCGACAACTGCGCCTGGTTCAGACGATGAAGGAAGTACGACTGATCCTTGGTGTGATCGAGCGCCTTCAGGAGTTCGAAGCGACCGTTGCCCGGGTTCTGGCGCACGCGCGCGTAGTGGCCCGTGGCGATGGTTTGCGCGCCCAGCGACATCGCGTGGTCGAGGAAGGCCCTGAACTTGATTTCGGCGTTGCAGAGCACGTCCGGGTTCGGCGTGCGGCCCGCGGAGTATTCGCGCAGGAACTCCGCGAACACGCGGTCCTTGTACTCGGCGGCGAAATTCACCGCTTCGACGTCGATGCCGATCAGATCGGCCACCGACACCACGTCGATCCAGTCCTGACGCGTCGAGCAGTATTCGCCATCGTCATCGTCTTCCCAGTTCTTCATGAAGAGGCCGACGACGTCGTAACCCTGTTGCTTGAGCAGCCATGCCGTGACCGACGAATCCACGCCGCCCGACATGCCTACCACCACTCTTTGTTTGCTCATCTCTGCTCAGCCTTTGCTGCCTGTCTTGTCTGCCAGCCTGGGACCGACCGCGTGCGTCTGCACGAAGTCGAGCGGCACGCGTTTGCCCGCGAGGTAATCGTCCACGCACTGCATCACGAGCGGCGTGCGATGCCGATCGCTTGCGGCGCGCAGTTCGTCCACGCTCATCCAGAGCGTGCGGACGATATCCGGATCGAGCGCGCGATTTTCCGGCTCGGCTCCCACGCTGCCGCAGTACGTAAAGCGCAGATACGTCGCGCCGGATTCGCCCGGTTTGCCGAAATGCGTCATGTACATGCCGACCAGCGCCTCGGGCGTGAAAGACCAGGCGCTCTCCTCCAGGGTTTCGCGCACGACGGCTTCATGAAGCGTCTCGCCCGCTTCCAGATGCCCGGCGGGCTGGTTCAGGCGCAAGCCGAATTGCGTATGTTCCTCGACGAGCAGAAAACGCCCGTCGCGCTCGATCACGGCGGCCACGGTGACGTGGGGGGCCCAGGTTTCATCGTTCATGGGCCGGTATTTTACCGGCACACGCCCAACGCTGCCCGGGGCCGGATCGCGCTCCAACGCGCTCTCGCTGCGTCCCGACCGTCCGGTCGGACGGCCAGCACTGTGGTGTGCAGTGCACAAAAGGGGATAAATCCCGCTTCAAAGCCGTCGCCGCTTTCGGTTAAAGTGGTGCGTCGTTTGCCGTTGCATTGCCCGTTTCAGCCGTACCACGAACGTTGCAATAAAAGCCGGCGAGCCTCGTCGGCCATACTCCAGATCAAAAAGAGAAGCAGGCCGAGGAGGAAACAACGATGCATATCGGAGTGCCCGCAGAGACGCGGGCGAACGAAAGCCGCGTGGCCGCGACGCCGGAGACAGTCAAGAAGTACGTCGCGCAGGGTCACAAGGTCACGATCCAGTCCGGCGCCGGCAATGGCGCCAGCTTCCCGGACGAAGCCTACGCGGCCGTCGGCGCGCAGATCGCCGATGCGGCGGCCGCATTCGGCGCGGAACTCGTCCTCAAGGTGCAATCGCCGAATGTCAGCGAACTCGCGTTCATGAAACGCGGCGCGGTGCTGGCCGGCATGCTCGATCCATTCAATGCGGATAACGCGCAGAAACTCGCCGAAGCCGGTCTGACCGCCTTCGCGCTCGAAGCCGCGCCGCGTACCACGCGCGCGCAAAGCCTCGACGTGCTGTCCTCGCAGGCCAATATCGCCGGCTACAAGGCGGTGCTGGTGGCGGCCAATCTCTATCCGCGCTTCATACCGATGCTGATGACCGCCGCCGGGACCGTGAAAGCCGCGCGCGTGCTGATTCTGGGCGCGGGCGTGGCGGGTTTGCAGGCGATCGCAACGGCCAAACGCCTGGGCGCGGTGATCGAAGCGTCCGATGTGCGGCCGGCGGTGAAGGAGCAGATCGAATCGCTCGGCGCGAAATTCCTCGATGTGCCCTATGAAACCGATGAGGAGCGCGAAGCAGCGGTGGGGGTGGGCGGCTATGCGCGGCCGATGCCGCCTTCGTGGCTCGTGCGGCAGTCTGCCCTGGTCCACGAACGCGCACGCCAGGCCGACATCGTCATCTCGACGGCGCTGATTCCGGGCCGCGACGCCCCCACGCTGTTGCCTTCGGAAACCGTGCAGGCGATGAAGCCGGGTTCGGTCGTGATCGACCTCGCGGCGGGACGCGGCCCGATTGCCGATCAGGCCACGGGGCGGCGCGGCGGCAATTGCCCGCTCACCGTCGCGGACCAGGTGGTGACGCAGCACGGCGTACAGATCTGCGGCTACACGAATCTGGCCTCGATGGTGGCCGCCGACGCATCGGCGCTCTACGCGCGCAATCTGCTCGACTTCCTCAAGCTCATCATCACGAAGGAAGCCACGCTCAACATCGATCTCGCGGACGACATCGTCGCGGCCACGCTGTTGGCCCGCGACGGCGTAGTCACGCGCAAGACCTGAGAGGAGACCGGCAATGGAACTGATCAACCATACCGTCATCAACCTGATCATCTTCGTGCTGGCCGTGTACGTGGGCTATCACGTCGTATGGAACGTCACGCCCGCGCTGCATACGCCCCTCATGGCCGTGACCAATGCGATTTCGGCGATCGTGATCGTCGGCGCGATGCTGGCCACGGGCTTGACCGTGGGCTTCGCGGGCAAATTCTTCGGCACGCTGGCGGTGCTGCTGGCCGCCGTGAACGTGTTCGGCGGGTTCCTCGTCACGCGGCGCATGCTGGAGATGTTCCGCAAGAAAGAGCCCAGGAAGCTTGCCTCTGCAGAAGCCAAGGAGGGCGCGCGATGAGCATGAACGTCGTTACGCTGCTCTATCTGGTAGCGTCGGTTTGCTTTATTCAGGCGCTCAAGGGCTTGTCCAATCCGCGCAGCGCGCGCGCCGGCAATCTGTTCGGCATGGTCGGCATGGCCATCGCCATTCTCACCACGATTGCGCTGATCGTGAAGGAGTCCGCACAGTTCGGCTCGAACCTTGGGCTGGGGCTGACGCTGCTGTTCGGGGCGCTGATCGTCGGCGGCGGGTTGGGTGCGTTCGTCGCCGCGCGCGTCGAGATGACCAAGATGCCGGAGCTGGTCGCGGCCATGCACTCGCTGATCGGTCTCGCGGCGGTGTGCATCGCGTATGCAGTCGTTTCCGAGCCGGCGGCTTTCGGGCTGGTGGCCGAAGACGCGCCGTATCCGGGCTTCCTGCCGTATGGCAACCGTATCGAACTGTTTATCGGCACCTTCGTGGGCGCGATCACCTTCAGCGGGTCGGTGATCGCCTTCGGCAAGCTCTCGGGCAAGTACAAGTTCCGCCTGTTCCAGGGCGCGCCCGTGGTCTACGCGGGCCAGCATCTGATCAACCTGATGCTGGCGATCGGCATGATCGGCTTTGGCGTGCTGTTCTTCATCACGCAATCGTGGCTGCCGTTCATCATCATGACGGCCATCGCGTTCGCGCTGGGCGTGCTCATCATCATTCCGATCGGCGGCGCGGATATGCCGGTGGTCGTCTCGATGCTGAACTCGTACTCGGGCTGGGCGGCGGCGGGCATCGGCTTCTCGCTGAACAACGCGATGCTGATCATCGCGGGCTCGCTGGTGGGCTCGTCGGGCGCGATCCTGTCGTACATCATGTGCCACGCGATGAACCGCTCGTTCTTCAACGTGTTGCTGGGCGGGTTCGGCGCGGAAGCGGGCGGCGCGGCAACGGGCGGTGCGCAGGAACAGCGTCCGGTGAAGTCGGGTTCCGCCGACGATGCCTCGTTCATGCTCGGCAACGCGGAAAGCGTGGTGATCGTGCCGGGCTACGGTCTGGCCGTGGCGCGCGCGCAGCACGCGTTGAAGGAACTGACGGACAAGCTCGTCGAAAAGGGCGTGGAGGTACGTTACGCGATTCACCCGGTCGCGGGTCGCATGCCGGGCCACATGAACGTGCTGCTCGCGGAAGCCGAAGTGCCCTACGACATGGTGTTCGAGATGGAGGACATCAACAACGAGTTCGGCCAGACCGACGTGGTGCTGGTGCTCGGCGCGAACGACGTGGTGAATCCGGCCGCGAAGAACGATCCGAAATCGCCCATTGCGGGCATGCCGATCATCGAGGCCTACAAGGCGCGCACCATCATCGTCAACAAGCGGTCGATGGCGGCGGGCTACGCGGGTCTCGACAACGAACTCTTCTACATGGATAAAACCATGATGGTGTTCGGCGATGCGAAGAAGGTGATCGAGGATATGGTGAAGGCGGTGGAGTAAGCCTGCCTGCCTTATCGATACTCGATATCCGCAGGAAAGCCCGCTAGAAAGCCCGCTAGACAGCGGGCTTTTTCTTTATCGTGACGGCGCATTCACATGCCGCAGATAGTCCGCAAGCCTGCGCCCGCTCACATCGGGAAACGGCTCCAGCACTTCCACGCCGTTCATGCGCGCGATGTTGAAATTGCGAAAGCCTTCGCGCATCTCGCACCACGCGCCGACCGTCCACTGCGCGCCCCAATAGACCAGTCCCAGCGGCCAGACGCGCCGCTCGGTTTGCGCGCCGATGCGGTCGCAATACGCGAAACGCACCACCAGCCGCGCATCGACGGCGCGATGCAACGCATCGATTTTCTCCGAGTACGCCGCATCGACGTGGTACGACGGCGCGAACACGGCGATGCGTTCGAGTACGGCGCGTTTGTCGGCGGGCATGGCGGCGGCGATCTTGGCGAGCGCACCCCGCGCGCCGCCCGCGAGCGCCGCGCCGCCCCAGGATTCGGCCATGCGTGCGCCCACGGCGAGCGCCGTGAGTTCATCGGCGGTGAAGGTCAGCGGCGGCAGGCTGGCGGTGCGCGCGAGCCGGTAGCCGATGCCGGCTTCGCCTTCGATCGGCACGCCCGAAAGCTGCAGATCGCGCACGTCGCGATAGACCGTGCGCGGCGACACGGCAAGCCAGTCGGCCAACTGCTGCGCCGTCGTGAGGCGGCGGCCGCGCAGCAGCTCGGCGATCTGGAACAGGCGGTCGGCGCGACGGGTCATGAAGTGGCTGCTGAGTTGGGTGACGGGCGTGCGAGCCAGGCCGCGCGCCCTGTGGCGCAGATGATAGCGCCGCGCGTGCGTCGATCAGCCGAGCTTGGCCGCGTGCAGCCCGATGCGGTTGCCTTCGGTATCGATGAAAAAGCCGATATAGCCGTAGTTGTTCGGCAGTTCGAGCGCCGGGCCTTGCCGCTTGCCGCCCGCTTTTTCGACGCGATCGAGCGCGGCCGTGACCGAGGGCTGGGCGTTCAGATAGACGAGCACGCCTTTCGGGTCCGGCTTGGCGTCCTGCGGATTGAAGACGATGCAGCCGCCGGTTTCGCTGGCCGAATGGCCGAAGATCGCGATCGGCACGCCGCCGATCACTTCGCGTTGCAGTGAGGTATCGAGAGCGGATTCATAGAAGCGCGCCGCGCGATCGAGATCGTGCGCGGGGATTTCGAACCACGCGATCACGCGGGCGGCGGGTGAGGCCGGGGCTTGCTGGGGCACGGTCTGGGGCACTTCGAGCATTTCGGTGGACATGATGCGCTCCTGGGGGGACGGCGTAGACGTTCGGATGGCGGCGGCTGGCGGGATGCCAATACGCCGGCCCCGTGCGCGATGTGGCGTGCGTCTTGGGGTAGAGGCAGTGTGCGGGAGTGCTGCTGACAGCGTCCTGTCAGTAGCTGCGCGGCCGCCTTGCGCTCTCATTGGCAGCTCTCATTGGCATCGGCTCGCGCCGCTTCGTGCCGGTTTGCGCGGGTTTGTGCGGGTCTGTGGACAAGCAATTTCGAACTTTTTCGAGAGAGACGCGCGCGCGACTCTGCTGTAATCGGCGTATCCGCTTCCACGACGGCACACTTGCCGCTTCCACGCCTCTCATGTCTCCAAACGTTTCGATCATCACGCCTACCGCGAACCGCGAGGCGTTTCTTCCCGCCATCGCGCGCTGCGTGGCGCGCCAGCAAATCGACTGGGAATGGCTCGTCCTCGACGACAGCCCGCAGCCGAGCGCCTTCATGCAGCAACTCGCGCGCAGCGACGCGCGAGTGCGCTACTACTGGTCGAAGACGCCGATATCGATCGGCGCGAAGCGCAACTGGCTCGTGGCTGAATCGAGGTCCGACGTCATCGCCCACTTCGACGACGACGATCACTACGCCGCCCACTATCTCCGCGACATGACGCGCATGCTGCATGAAAACGACGCCGCGCTCATGAAGCTATCCACGTTCTGGATGTATGCGCCTCACACGCAGTTTCTCGGCTATATGGATCTGAATGCGCGCGTTGGTTTGCACTACGAACTGCGTGGCCGGTCAGTTAGCACCGTGACATTCCACGAGAAGATGCAGATCGGCGCGGATTTCATCCTCTTTTACGGCTTCGCCTACGTGTATCGCAAGGCGCTATTCGACACCGCGCGTTACGACGACGTGAATCTGGGCGAAGACGAGAGCTTTATCCGGCGGGTGGTGGAGGCGGGCGGGAAAGTGCTGGCCGCCGAGGATACGCAGGCGAGCTGCCTGCATCTGATCCATCCGGCGTCGACCTCGCGCTGTTTCTCGCGCTACGCCTTGCCGATGTTTCTGCTGCCGAAACTGTTTCCGGAGTACGAAGGATATCCGCTGCCCGTCGAAGCCGGCGGTGCGCAAGTCGGGCCTGCGCGCGTCTGATTGTTGTCTGAGGCGCGCAGGACCGGTTCGGGGTTTAGCCCGCGTTATTTTCGTCCGATGCGGCGTCCTTCGCCGGACGCTGGCGCACGCTGCCCGCGATCAGGTCGAAGCGGAACAGGCGGCATTCGAGCGCACCGTTGAAAAGCGGCGTCTTGGCCGCTTCGCGCAGGCGCAACTGGCCCGGCAGCTTGCGGTCCGAGGTGAGGAAGAACGCGCGCCAGCCCGTGAAGCGCTGCTTGAGTGCGTCGCCGAGCGCCTGGAAGAACTCGGCGTCGGGCGCGTCGGTGTGGGCGCGGCGGAACGAATCGGGCGCGTCGTAGCCGTCGTCGTCACGCGGATTGCGTTCGCGCAACTCGCCACGCGCGTTGCGCCCGCGCACCTCGATACGCTCGCCATACGGCGGATTGGCCACCAGGATGCCTTCGCCCGCTGCGGGCGGCGTCATGTTGCGCGCGTCGATCTGCTTGAGCGGCACATTGCCGAGACCCGCGCGCGAGAAATTGGCGCGCGCCTTTTCCAGCATGACGTCCGAGATGTCGCTGCCGAAGATCTGCAGATCCTTCGCGCGGCTCATCGCCGTATTGCGCGCCGTGTTGGCTTCGCTTTTCAGATGACGCCATGCGGCCGTATCGGCTTGCTTCAGACGCTCGAAACCGAAGCTGCGCGACAGGCCGGGCGCGATATCCATTGCGACCTGGCAGGCTTCGGCGAGGAAGGTGCCGGAACCGCACATCGGGTCATAGAGCGGCTGCTCGGGCGACCAGTTGGTCAGACGCAGGATGCCGGCGGCGAGATTCTCGCGCAGCGGCGCGGCGCCCTTGTCCAGACGCCAGCCGCGCTTGAAGAGCGGCTCGCCGGACGTATCGAGGTAGAGCGTGCAGTCGGTGGTGGTGAGGAAGGCGAAGATGCGCACATCCGGATACGCGGTGTCGACGCTCGGACGCGAGCCGGCCTTGTCGCGCATGCGGTCGCAGATCGCGTCCTTCACGCGCAGCGTGGCGAATTCGAGGCTGCGCAGCGGCGATTTGATCGCGGTGATGTCGATGCGGATCGTCTCGTTGGGCGAGAACCACTTCTCCCACTGCTGCTCGCGCGCAAGCGCGTAGATATCCTGCTCGCCGCGATATGGACGCTGGGCGATCTTCAGGAGCACGCGGCTGGCGATGCGCGAATGCAGGTTCGCGGCCATGCCGCCGGCCCAGTTGCCGCGGAAATGCACGCCGCCGGGGACTTCGGCGCCGACCTGGAGCGCGCCGGGCGGCAAACGCCGTTGCGCGGTTTCGGCCAGTTCGGCGGCGAGCGCGGCTTCAAGGCCACGCGGGCAGGGAGCAAAAAAATCGAAAGACATGAGGAGAGAGGGGACGCTGCGGGGAAGGCGCTATTGTACGCGGGTTATTGCGCGGGGCCGGGCGGCGTGGTGCGGGCTGTGGCTGGCGCGCATGTGCGCAAGCCTCAAGCCGCGTCGCGGGCGAGCGGCTTGATCTTCGGCCGGGGCTGGCGGCTGGCTTGCCAGAGGTCCCACTGGTTCTGCATCCCGAGCCAGAGATCCGCCGAAGTGCCGAGCCAGGCCGAGAGGCGCAGGGCGATATTGGCTGTCACGCTGGCTTTGCCGTTCAGGATATTCGACAGCGTCACACGGTTGATCTGGAGCGCATTTGCGGCTTCCGTCACCGTCATGTCCTGCGGAATCCATTCGCGCAGTACCTCGCCCGGGTGCGCCGGGTTATGCATTCTGCTGCTCATGCCTGTCCTTTAGTGGTAGTCCTGATAATCGAGGAGGATTGCATTCTCGCCTTCGAACGTGAAGGTAAGACGCCAGTTGCCGTTCACCCAGACGGCCCAGTGATCGCGGAGATCGCCGCTCAGCGCATGCAGGCGCCAGCACGGCACCTTCATGTCTTGCGGTCCCATTGCTTGATCGAGCGCAGTGAGCAAAATGCGCAGCCTGCTTGCGTGATGCGGCTGGATTCCAGCCCTGCTTCCGTCCAGGTAAAGAGCGGCCAGACCTTTGTGCCGAAAGGTTTTTATCATGCGACTGTAGCCTATGTGACTACACGTTGCAACTGCCTTGAGATGGCATGTCGCGGTGCAGGAAGGGTTGAGGAACGCTCCGTCGAAACATGGAACACAGGCGTTCCTCAGCGTCGCATCAAGGCTCGCCGCGATGTTTGGGGCGCATCAGACCGGCCTGCGGCGTTGACCGATCGGCATATCAAACCGCCCACTCATTCGTTGTCTTCGCGCAACTCCCCCCGCCGGATCGGCCACACCAGCGACATAGGATGCCGCCTCACGCGCCGCCAGAAAGCGCGCATCAGCGGGCGCACGTCGCGGCGGCCGAGGTCGCGCGAGCGCAGCGCCATATGCAGCGCAAGCGCAAAGCTCACCGTCACATTGAGCACGGCCATGCTGGCCACGCCCGCCACGGCCCACCAGAGTTCGCCGCTTCCCAGCGTGCGGGTGCCGAGCACGCCCAGTGCCACGCCGATCGAGCCCGCCGACAAGGTGACGTGCCGCACCTCGAAGTGGAACGCCACGGCGGACACGATCGCCGGCCCCAGACCGAGCAGCATGCCGAGCGCCAGATTGCCCCACACGCCCGCCGCATTCACGCGGCAAAAGCGCGCCAGACGCGCCGCGCCCGAAGCGCCCAGCGTCATGCGCAGACGCCGGTTCCAGGCGAGCGCATCCTCGACGCGATGGAGTACGAACCAGTTGTCCGCCCATCCGGCGAACAGACTCGACGCCCACAGCAGCACGCCCGTGAGCGCGGCATAGAGCGGCGTCGGCCCGAGCAGCGAGAACGACTGCAGCGTGGCGTGGGCCTTCGCGGGCGAGATCAGATTGACGTGGAACAGCCAGCCGCAGGCGAGCTGGATCGCCAGACAGGCGGGAAACACCAGCAGCACATTGCCGAGCACGGCGGCCGCCTGGGTGCGGATCAGCGCCACCACCGACGAGACGAAGCGCGCCCGGCCCGCCGCCACGTTCGTGCCATCGAGTTCGCGAGCAAGCGTAGGCGCGGTCATGGCAGGCTGCTTGGTCGCGAGCGAGAAGTGACAGAAGTGCATCACGAGGAAGCTCGCCGCGTAATTGATTCCAGCGAATAAGCCTTCGATCATCGATGGCAGATGCGCGCCCGTCACGCCGAATTTCACGTACACGGTGACGGCGGTGACGAGGCCGCCGCCCGCCGCCATGCGCAGCATCGTGAGGTACTCGGCGCGATCGCGTGCGATGTAGTGCTCGCCGGTATCGGCGGACAGTTCCACGACCTTGCGCGAGAGCAGCGCGAAGTTGCTGCGCACGAGGTGCGAAACGCTCTGGCTGCGCTGGTTCGCGCTGATGAGATCGGCGACGAGACGCGCCTGGGTCGGGGCGTCGTCGGCGGCCATCCAGGCGTCGAGCAGACGTTCGGCGCGCACGATGCGCATGCGCATGCGTTCGACCTGGAACACGGTGTCGACGCGCACGCCATGGCGATAGAGATGAGCGAAAACGTCGTCGGTGGCTTTGCGGCAGTCGTCGAGCAACAGGCGCAGCCAGCTCACTTCCTGCAGCAGGCGCGCGGGCTCGCCCGCGTCGCGCGCGTTTTCCACCGCGAGCAGCGCGCGCGTGAGGCGAAAGAACGGCAGCTTTTCGACGGCGACGCGCGCGTCGTCGCTGGACAGGCGGCTGCGCACCGTCGGCGAGAGACCGGTCGAGCTGATCTGGCAGGTCAGGTTGTGCAGCGCCGTCAGCAGGTCAAGCGAGAAGTCGCCGGGCAGTCTGGCGGCTGGAGTTGCTTGAGCGGTTTGGGCGTTTTGAGCGGCTTCTGCGGAGCCGACGTTTTCGGCGATCGCAGGCGCAGGCGCTGGCTCGGCGATCAAAGCCTGCAGGCGCTTGAGCAGGTCAGCGGGCAAGGTCGCGATCCACTCGGGATCGTGCGCAGCCGGAAACATCAGCGTGACGAGCGCGGCGAGGTCGCGACGGTTGGGCGCGGGCGGGATCAGCTGCGCCTGCACGCGCTCGACCAGCGCACCCAGCAGACCCGAATGCACGGGCATGCCGGCATCGCAGAGCAGCGAAATGCTGTCGCTATCGCGCAGCAGCTTGCGCACCATCGCGCCGACATTGGCTTTCCACGCCGGGTTGCGGTCGAGCACGTGCAGCAGATAGCGCACGCGCACATGCTCGGGCGGCGTGCGCTGAGGAGCATCGGGTGTGGGTTCGGACGCCGCATCGGCATCGAGCTTGCCGCGCCGGTGAATCCAGTGCGCAAGCTCGATCAGCCAGTCGCTGCGTTCGGCATAGGGGGCATCGGCATCGGCGCTGGCGAGCAGCGCGTCGAGCTGCTGTCCGGCGCTGCGGGAGGCGCGCCATTTTTTCCAGAGCGTCGGAATCGAACGGAACATACGAGAGTGTCGGGCAGTGAGGCAAGCCGACATTATCGCGGGCCGCGCGATTTGAGCTATTCGAAATGGCTCAACGTGGGCAGCACAAGGAGGCGACGCGGCGCCGGTCGCACCGCGTCGTCCTGGCGGGTCTTGCCGTTAGCCCGCTGAAGCGGCGGCAGGCGCAATCTGCGGGCAGGCGATGCTGGCGGGCGCTTTCATGCGCACGGCGGCTTTCGCGCCGCCTTTCATCGACGTAGAGGATGTCGATGCCGGCATACCCGGCTGCGGCGCGGCGGCTAGCGCACGCACGCCGCTCGAAATCGCCTGCGAGAGATCGGCCACCGCGCGGCGATGACCAACCACCAGCGCGTCATAGCCATCGCCGACAGGCTCGTTGAGCACGCTGCGGCAGGTCATGACCGTCTGCGTATCGAGCGCGCGCACGCTCCAGACCGCGTCGATCAGCGCATGCGAGCCGGGCCACGATTCGAAGCGCTGTACGTTCACGCTGACGCGATACACCGGCACGTTGTCCGGATGCGGCGAACCGTACACGTCGATGGTGTTCAGCTGCTGCGTGAGGTCGCCCGAAAGCGCGCGGCGGATTTCGTCGCCGGGCATCGAAGCCCAGCGTTCCTGCTCCAGCACCTTCACCTGGGTGGCGTCGCTCTGTACCACGAGCTGGGCCTTCGCGACCTGCGGCGGCACGTCCACCGGCGCAAGCTCGATCAGCCAGGCCGGATTGGTGGGGCCGGCCGTGGCGGCCGCAGCCGCCGGAGTACGGGCGCCGTCGCCGCTCGGGCTGAGCGTGTAGAAGCGGCTGGCCGGCGAGGCGCAGCCTGCCAGCGCCGCCCCGAGGGTCAGGGCGAACGCCGAGGCGAGCACCGGAAGGGCGGCGGGAAGCCGGAGGGTGAGCCGGCGAAACGTCATGGCTTGTCTCCTGATTTGCCGCGCAGCAGCGATTCGGGATGGCGCTCCAGATAGTCCGTGAGCGCGTTGAGGGATTGCAGCGTCCGCGTGAGTTCCTGCATCGCCTGATGGACGTCCGATTGCAGCGGCGAGTCCTGCTGCAGGGTGGACTGCGCGGCGCTGAAGGTCTTCTGTGCTTCGTCGAGGGTGCCCTTCATCTGCGGCAGTATCTCGTCGTTGACCTTGCCGAACAGCTGGTTCGCGTTCTTCAGCGACTCGTTCAGGTTGTTGCCGATCTTGTCGAACGGAATCTGATTGAGCTTCTTCGTGATGTCGGCGACCTGCTGCTGCAGCTCTTCCAGCGAGTTCGGCACCGTCGGCAGTTCCATCGGGTCGTGGTCGAGATCCGCCTTCGCGGGACCGGCCTTCGGGAACACGTCGAGCGCGATGTAGAGCTGGCCCGTGATCAGGTTGCCGGTGCGCAGCTGGCCGCGCAGCCCGCGCGCCACCAGACGCTTGACCAGCTCGCGGCTTTGCGGCGTATGCGGCGCCGGCGGCTCGCCGCGCGTGCGGCGCGACAGACGCAGCGGATACAGATCCATCGTCACCGGCATGGTGAAGTTGTGCTCCTTCGGGTCGTACTCGATGCCGATGTCGGTCACCTGGCCAAGCACGATGCCGCGGAAGTCCACCGTCGCGCCCACCGACAGGCCGCGCAGCGACTGGTTGAAGTACATCACCACGCGCACCGGCGCGCCGTCCGGCTCGTGCATCGCTTCGCTTTCGTCGGAGGCGAGCGTGAAGGTGGCGTTGTCGGGTGCCTGCGGACCCATTGCCTGGCCGGCCGGCGCCTGGAAGGCGAGCCCGCCCACCACCACGGTCGCGAGCGACTGCGTGTTGACCTTGATGCCGCTGGAGTCGAGCTGCACGTTCACGCCGCTCGCATGCCACCAGCGCGTGTTGGTGCCCACGTACTGATCGTAGGGGGCGCTCACGAACACCTGCACGGTCACGCCAGTGCCGTCCTTGTCGAGCGAATAGCCCGTCACCTGACCAACCTGGATACGGCGATAGAAGATGGGCGTGCCGATATCGAGCGAGCCGAGCGTTTCGCTATGCAGCGTGTAGCGATGGCCTTTCTCGTCGATGGTCACGGCGGGCGGTGTTTCCAGCCCGTTGAATTCGCTTGCGGTTTCTTCCGAACGGCCCGCGTCGGCGCCGATGTAGGAGCCCGAGAGCAAGGTGCCCAGGCCCGAGACGCCGCTCGCGCCGATGCGCGGACGCACGACCCAGAAGCGGCTGTCCTTTTTGGCGAAGTTTTCGGCGTCCTTGGTCAGCTCGACGGTCACGAGCACATGCGAGAGGTTCGGCGAGAGCTTGATGGCGCGCACCGAGCCGATATCGACGTCCTTGTATTTGACCTTGGTCTTGCCGGGCTCCAGACCTTCGGCGGTCATGAAACTGATGGTGATGGTCGGGCCGCGCATGGCGACCGACTTGACCACCAGCGCGACGCCGATCAGCGCCGCGATGAGCGGCACGATCCAGACGAGCGAAGGCAGCCAGCGTTTGGGCTTGACGATATCCGGCTCGGGCAGGTCCGGCGGATTCGGTCCTTGCGGACTATTCATGGGGGCGATCCTGAGAGTGTTGCGTGGGTTGCTGCTGGTACTGCTGATGTTTGTCTTCGTCCACCGGATCCCAGATGAGGCGCGGGTCGAACTGCATCGACGCCATCATCGTCAGGATCACCACCGAACCGAACGCAATGGCGCCCGGCCCCGCCGTGATCACCGCAAGCGACTGAAAGCGTACCAGCGCCACGGTCAGCGTGACCACGAAGATGTCCAGCATCGACCAGCGGCCGATGAATTCGACCAGCCGGTAGAGCTTCGAGCGCTCGACCGGTCGCCACGTCGAGCGGCGCTGCGAGGTGATGCACAGCAGTGCGATCACGGTGAGCTTGAGCATCGGCACGAGAATACTGGCGATGAAGACGATTACCGCGAGCGGCGCGTCGCCCGAGGTCCAGAAGTAGACCACGCCGCTCATGATGGTGTCGTCCTCGTCGCCGACGAGCGAGGCCGTGTGCATCACCGGCAGCAGGTTGGCCGGGATGTAGAGCAGGGCCGCCGCGATCAGCAGCGCCCAGGTACGTGCAAGGCTGTCGGGGTGGCGCAGGTGCAGCGGCGAGTTGCAGCGTGCGCAGCGCTGGTGCGCTTGCCCGGCCCGCGCCCGCGCGCGCGGCTGCAGATGGCCGCAGGCGTGGCAGGAAATGAGGCCGGCGTCGGTGGCGGTGACGTATTTCATCGGGATGCCTCGGTGCGCGGTGTTGTCAGCGTGTGCTTCATCGCGCAGTCCAGCCAGGCGAATCCGGTGCGCCGGGTTTCGGCGCCGGCTGGGACGTGGGTTTGGGTGACGACGGGTCGCGAATGTCGGGTTCGCCAATCGGGTGGTCGATGGACGCCGCGCCTTCAGGGCCGCCGAGCGTGGGCGGCACGCCGGGGTCGAGCAGCCCGTCCGGATCGATGTCGGGACCGGCTGGCTTGCCGCCGGGCGAACCCGCTCCGCCGCGGCCCGGATGGCGGGCATGACGCGCGCCCGCGCGCAGCGCATCGGCGATATCCCAGAGCGTGCGCGAATCGAAGGTCACCACCACCGTGAACATCAGCGTGAGCACGGCGAACGCGAAGAGCGCCGTTTCCGGGATCACGCGCGCCAGGCTCACCATCTTCACGATGGTGATGAGCACGCCGAGCATGAAGACTTCGAGCATGCCCCAAGGCCGCACGAACTGGATCGCGCGCAGCACCTGATTGAAGCCTGGCGGAATGAAGCCGCGCCGGATCGGCAGCAGCACATAGAGCAGCGCGACCATCTCGGTGAGCGGAAAGAGGATGGTTGCGCAGAAGACCATCACCGCGACGATCTGCATGTCCTCGTTCCACAGCACCACGAGCGCGCCGAACAGGCTCGACTCCGAATGGATGCCATTGGCGTCGAGTTCGATGATAGGAAACGACTGGGCGATGATGAACGTGACGAGCGCGGCAACCGTGATCGCGCAGATGCGGTCGAGCTGCGCCGAGCTGCTTTGATAGAGCGTGGCGCCACAGCGCGAGCAACGCGCGGACTGGCGCCCGAGCAGGCGTGGTTTGCGGTAGAGCGCGTCGCATTCGTGACACGCGATCAGATTGTCCTGGGCCATGCGGTGGGATGACGCAAAACGACGTGAACGGGGACGAGCAGCTCCGGCGCGGCCGCGGCTCGCTTGCCTCGACGGTTGGCAGCGGCCCGCAGCGGCCTTGCCGGCCATGTTACCAAAGGCGCATGGCGGCGCGCATTTGCCAAGCCGCGACGGTGAGCCTGCTCGATGGGCCGTGGAGTGTGCCACGTTTGCCGCACCCGCGTATGCGAATCGGGCACCCGATCCGCCACGGCGTCGGCCCGCCGGGGCGCGTCCGTGGCCGGTTCGTGGCCGGTTTGCGGTTGGTTCCAGGCTGGTTTCAAGCTGTATAGATGTTTGCAGTCACGCCGGTTTCCAGTCGTTCAGCTATCTTTGCAACTGCGCGGGCGGCTTTTCGGCCGCGCACAAGCGCGCCTTCGCGGGCGGAGAGCGCGCCGGCATGCGCCTGACGCCCGCGAAGGGATGACCATGAAAGCAGCGAGAAGGCGCACGCGCCATGCCCGCGTGGGGCCGCGCGGCGTCGCGCGGGCGATGCTGGCGGGTGCGTTGCTGTGCAACGCGGGCAGCGCATGGACGCAGCTCGATGCGGGCAAGAGCACGCTCGTGGCGATCTCGCGGCAGATGAGCGTGCCGGTGGCCGGGAACTTCACGAAGTTCGACGCCAATATCGACTTCGATCCGGCGAAGCCTGCAGGCGGTACGGCGCGTCTGACGGTGGACACGGCCAGCTACGATCTGGGCGATTCGACCTACAACGATTCCGTGCGCGGCCCAGCATGGTTCGATGCGAAGACGTATCCACAGGCCACGTTCGTCTCGACGGCGATCGCGCCGACCGGGCCGAACCAGTACAGCGTGAGCGGCAACCTGACAATCAAGGGGCACACGGAAAGCGTCGCGGTGCCCGTGGTGCTCACGCAGCAGGGCGCCACGCAGACCTTCGACGGCACCTTGCCGATTCACCGCCTGTTGTTTGGCATCGGCACGGGCGAGTGGAAAGACACCTCGACGGTCGCGGACGAAGTGCTGATCAAGTTTCACATCGTCATCGCGATGCAGCATGCGGCGCGCTAGCGATGCGCATTTGTCGTCATCACCATCTGTAGCGAAGAAAGGAGGCGTACTTGAACAAGCTCGTGTCAAATACCGTCGCGTTGTCGATTGCCGCGGCGCTCGCTGCAACGCTCGTCCCGTCGATGGCGCTGGCCGCCGACACTTATCAGCTCGATCCCAACCACACCTATCCGAGCTTCGAGGCCGATCACTTCGCGGGTCTGTCGATCTGGCGCGGCAAGTTCACCAGGACCACGGGCACCGTCACGCTCGACCGCGCCGCGAAGACCGGCACGGTCGACGTGAGCATCGATCCGGCCTCGGTCCAGACCGGCAATACGGAGCTCGATAAACATCTGCGCAGCGATGAGTTTTTCGACGTCGCGAAGTTCCCCACCGCCACCTATAAAGGCACGCAGATCGTGTTCGACGGCGACACGCCCAAGGAAGTCGTCGGCACGCTCACGCTGCATGGCGCAACGAAGCCGCTGAAGCTGGAGATCGATTCGTTCAGGTGCATGCCGCACCCGATGCTCAAGCGCGAAGTTTGCGGCGTGGAGGCCGAAGCCGAATTCAATCGCGACGACTTCGGCGTGGAGATGGGCAAGAAATACGGCTTCAGCATGAAGACGAAGCTGCATATCCAGGCCGAGGGCATCAAGCAGTAAGGCTCGTGTGACGCCTCGCAGCGACGAAAAAAAGCCCCGCGGGATTTTCGCGGGGCTTTTTCATTCGACAAGGCGAAAGCGCTTAAACCTGCGCGCCTGCGTTCGGATCGTTCGGATCGAACTTGTCCTTCTTGTCCTTGATGAGGTCCTCGCGCTTGACGCCGAGCCACATCGACAGCGAAGCCGCCACGAACACCGACGAGTAGATACCGAACAGAATACCCACCGTCAGCGCCAGCGCGAAGTAGTGGAGCGTCGGGCCGCCGAAGAAGAACATCGACAGCACCATCATTTCCGTACAGCCGTGGGTGATGATGGTTCGCGACATCGTGCTGGTGATCGCGTGGTTGATGACCTGGGTGACGCTCATCTTGCGTTCGCGCCGGAAGGTCTCGCGAATCCGGTCGAAGATAACCACCGATTCGTTGACCGAGTAGCCGAGCACGGCCAGCACCGCCGCGAGCACGGAAAGCGAGAACTCCCACTGGAAGAACGCGAAGAAGCCCAGAATGATCACCACGTCGTGCAGATTGGCGATCACGCCGGCCACGGCGTATTTCCACTCGAAGCGGAACGACAGATAGATGATGATGCCGGCCACCACGCAGGCGAGCGCGAGCAGGCCATCGGTTGCGAGTTCCTTGCCGACCTGCGGGCCGACGAACTCCACGCGCTGCAGCTGAACCTGCGGGTCGGCCGTCTTGAGCGTGCTCATCACCTGATCGCTCTGTTGTGCCGAGCTGAGGTTCTGCTTGATCGGCAGGCGGATCAGCACGTCGCGCGAGGTGCCGAAGTTCTGCACCTGAGCGTCGCCGTAACCGATCTTCGCGAGCGAATCGCGCACGGGTTCGAGCGGCACCGCTTGCGGATACTGCACTTCGATCACTGTGCCGCCGGTGAATTCGATCGACAGGTGCAGGCCGCGGTGGAACAGGAAGAACACCGCCGCGATGAACGTAATGAAGGAGATCGCGTTGAAGATCAACGCGTGCTTCATGAACGGGATGTCCTTGCGGATGCGGAAAAATTCCATTTTCTAGTCTCCGTATCAGCGGGACGTGCCGGTGTTGTCGGGATTGTTCCGGCGGCGCACCGTGGGCTTGCCGCGCGCAGCGCCCTTGGCGCCCGCCTTGGCTGCTTCACGTCCGGCTTCACGGCCGATTTCGCGCTTGACGGCGTTCGAGGCGAGGGCGCGGCCCGTGTCGGTGTCCGTGTCTTCGGCGTTCAGCGCGGGTGCGCCCGCCGCGCCGGTGGCAACATCGGGTTCCGGACGCCACACCTGACCGACCGCCAGCGACTTGAGCTTCTTCTTGCCGCCGTACCAGAGGTTCACGAGACCGCGCGAGAAGAACACGGCCGAGAACATCGAGGTCAGAATGCCGATACAGTGCACGATGGCGAAGCCGCGCACCGGGCCCGAACCGAACGCGAGCAGCGCCAGACCGGCGATCAGCGTGGTGACGTTCGAGTCGAGAATCGTTGCCCAGGCGTGCGCATAGCCGTTCTGGATCGCCAGTTGCGGCGGCGCGCCGTTGCGCAGTTCTTCACGCACGCGTTCGTTGATCAGCACGTTCGCGTCGATCGCCATACCGAGCGCGAGCGCAATAGCGGCGATACCCGGCAGCGTCAGCGTGGCCTGCATCATCGACAGCACGGCAACCAGCAGCAGCAGGTTGACCGACAGGCCGATCATCGAGATCACGCCGAACAGCATGTAGTAGCAGACCATGAACACGGCGATCGCGGCAAAGCCGTAGACCACCGAGTCGAAACCCTTGCGGATATTGTCTGCGCCAAGGCTCGGGCCAACCGTGCGTTCTTCGATGATGTCCATCGGCGCGGCCAGCGAGCCGGCGCGCAGCAGCAGCGCGAGATCGGTTGCCGCCTGCGGCGTGGGCTGGCCCGTGATCTGGAAGCGGTCGCCCAGCTCCGACTGGATGGTCGCCACCGTCAGCACTTCACCCTTGCCCTTTTCGAACAGCACCATCGCCATCGGCTTGCCGATGTTGTCGCGCGAGACCTGGCTCACCGAGCGGCCGCCCGCCGAATCCAGACGGATGTTGACCGAGGGGCGCTGATGTTCGTCGAAGCCCGACGACGCGTCGATGATGCGGTCGCCGGTGAAGATCACCTGCTTGCGCAGCAGCACCGGCGCGGCGTTGCCTTGCGTGAACAGTTCGTCGCCCGGCGGCACGGGGTCGCCCGGATTCGGATGCAGGCCGTTCGGATCGGCCAGGCGCGCTTCGAGCGTCGCCGTGCGGCCGATGATGTCCTTCGCCTTCGCGGTGTCCTGCACGCCCGGCAGTTCGACCACGATGCGGTCGTCGCCTTGCTGCTGGATCACGGGCTCGGACACGCCCAGTTCGTTTACGCGGTTGTGCAGCGTGGTGATGTTCTGCTTGAGCGCGGCGTCCTGCACGGCCTTCTTGACCGCCGGCGTGAACGAGCCGACCAGCTGCACGCCGCCTTCAGGATTGTTCTGCGTGGTCCACGAGAGTTCGGCGATGCCGCGCGTGCCCGAGAGCGTCTGCAGCGCGGCGTTGGCGACCGACGAATCGGCGAAATTGATCACCACCGTCTGGTTGACGCGGTTCACGCCGCCGTCGCGGATGTTCTTGTCGCGCAGGAGCGAGCGGGCGTCCGAAGCGTCGGAATCGAGCTTCTTGTTGAGCGCGCCGTTCATGTCCACCTGGAGCAGGAAGTGCACGCCGCCGCGCAGGTCCAGACCGAGGTACATCGGCAGCGCGTGCAGGGCGCTCAGCCAGCGCGGCGAGGCGCTCTGCAGGTTCAGCGCGACGATGTACTGCGGGTCGGTGGGATCGGCGTTGAGCGCATGGTTCAGCGCATCCTTCAGACGCAGCTGGGTGTCCGTGTCGGCCACGCGCACGCGGATATTCGCGTTCAACGCCGAGTTGTCGAAGGTGACGTCGTCGGCCTTGATGTTGGCGGCTGCGACCGCTGCCTCGACCTGGGCGAGCGTGCCGGAGTCGAGCTTCACGGTGGCTTTACCGCTCGACACCTGGACCGCGGGCGCTTCGCCGAAGAAATTGGGCAATGTGTACACGAGGCCGATGGCAAGCGCCACGACCATCACGACATATTTCCAGAGGGGATAACGGTTCATTGGTTGGCCCAACGGGGGAGGGGAGTTGCCATCTCGATGCGCACGCGTCCGGCGAGGCCTTGGTGCCGCCCGCTCTGGGTGCAATCAGGGGCCGGGCCGGACGCGCTGGGCTGCGGGGTTAGCCGCGGCCCGAGGTGATCAAACAGTTGATCAATGAGGTGATCGATAAATGATCGATCCTCCCGCACTTACAGCGACTTGATCGTGCCCTTCGGCAGGATGGTCGTCACCGACGACTTCTGCACGGTGACTTCCGTGCCGTCGGCGATTTCGACGCCCACGTACGCTTCATTGACCTTCGTGACCTTGCCGACGATGCCGCCGCTGATGATGACTTCGTCGCCCTTGGCCATGGCGGCGAGCATGTTGCGGTGTTCCTTCTGACGCTTCATCTGCGGACGGATCATGATGAAGTACAGCACGGCAAACATCAGAATCAGCGGCAGGAAGCTCATCAGGCTCGATTCTGCGCCGCCAGCTGCAGGTGCTGCGAAGGCATTGGAAATAAACGACACGTTGGTCTCTCCGTTATACGATCTGTACGATCAAAGATACGATCAAAAGCGAGCCGGTTATTCTACCACCGGCAACTAACGCGACGATGGCGTCAAATAGGCTTTCCGATCAAGCTGTTAGCCGCTCTACAGCCGATTTGCCCACTTGCGCGAGCCCGGCGGTGAAGCCCTCGATGGTCAGCCACGCATGACGCAAGGTCGTCGCGAAAGGTAATTGTAAAGTGTGCGGGCTTTGGCGGCCGCGCGCCATCAAAAACCTTCTAAAGCTTGCTGGCGCGCACCTGCTCCCGCACATTCCACGCTCAATCCACACCGCGCGCGCGGTTTTCGGCAAAACGCTGACGGAAGGCCGTGAAGGTCTTCGTCTCGATCGCCTCACGGATTTCGCTCATCAGTTCCAGGTAGTAGTGCAGGTTGTGGATCGTGTTGAGCTGCGCGCCGAGGATTTCGCCCACGCGATGCAGGTGATGCAGGTAACCGCGCGTGAAGTTGCGGCAGGTGTAGCAGCCGCACTGCTCGTCGAGCGGGCGCAGCGAGTTCTTATGCACGGCGTTGCGGATCTTGACGTCGCCAAAACGCGTGAAGATCCAGCCGTTGCGCGCATTGCGCGTGGGCATCACGCAGTCGAACATGTCGACGCCCGCGGCCACGCCCGCCACCAGATCTTCCGGCGTGCCCACGCCCATCAGGTAATGCGGCTTGTCGGCCGGAAGCTTCGGCGCGATGTGCTGCAGCACGCGCATCATGTCTTCCTTCGGCTCGCCCACCGAAAGACCGCCGATCGCATAGCCGTGGAACGGCATCTGGCCGAGTCCCGCCAGCGATTCGTCGCGCAGATCCTCGAACATGCCGCCCTGCACGATGCCGAAGAGCGCATTCGGGTTGCCCAGGCGGTTGAATTCGTCGATCGAGCGCTGCGCCCAGCGCATCGACATGCGCATGGAGTCGGCCGCTTCCTTGTGCGTGGTGGTCACGCCGTTGGTCGCGTAGGGCGTGCATTCGTCGAACTGCATGACGATGTCCGAATTCAGCACCTTCTGGATCTGCATCGACACTTCGGGCGAGAGGAACAGCTTGTCGCCGTTCACGGGCGAGGCGAAGCGCACGCCGTCTTCCGAGATCTTGCGCAGGTCGCCCAGCGAGAACACCTGGAAGCCGCCCGAATCGGTGAGGATCGGACGGTTCCAGCCCATGAAGCGATGCAGGCCGCCGTGAGCCTCGATGGTTTCCAGACCCGGACGCAGCCAGAGATGGAAGGTGTTGCCGAGGATGATCTGCGCCTTCATTTCCTCAAGCTCGCGCGGCTGGGTCGCCTTCACGGTCCCGTAGGTGCCCACGGGCATGAAGATGGGCGTTTCGACCACGCCGTGATTGAGCGTGACGCGGCCACGGCGGGCGAGGCCGTCGGTGCCGAGCAGTTCGAATTTGAGGCCGTTTTGCGGGCGTTCGCCCAGATAGGCGCCGTGTTCGGCGCGTGCGTTGTTTTGCTGACCGTCGGTCATGCATCGACTCCTGTGCTACCGGAAATTGCTTTGCATGGGGCCGGAGTAACCGCTAAAGCGCTAACTCCGGCCGACAAGTCCGGCGCAATTAGTGAAACGCCGCCGCGCGTTCATGTGGCGCGAGGCGGCTGGAAAATGGGCTCTTTACCCGCTTTTGCCCGCTTTTACTTGTTCAGCGCGTCTTCGGTGCGCGTGAGCAGCATGGCGTCGCCGTAACTAAAAAAGCGATAACGCTCGGCAATCGCGTGACGATACGCAGCGCGAATCGTTTCGATGCCCGCGAACGCGGATACCAGCATCAGCAGCGTCGATTTCGGCAAATGGAAGTTCGTCACCAGCCGATCGACCACACGGAACCGATAACCCGGCGTGATGAAGATATCGGTTTCCGCCTGGGTGGCCGCGAGTTCGCGGCCTTCGTTGGCGGCGTCGCGTGCGGCGGCTTCGAGCGCGCGCATCGAGGTCGTGCCCACCGCAATCACCTTGCCGCCGCGCGCACGCGTGGCCGCGATTTTATCGACCAGCGCCTGCGGCAGTTGATACCACTCGCTGTGCATCTTGTGCTCGGCGATATTTTCCACGCGCACCGGCTGGAACGTGCCCGCGCCCACGTGCAGCGTGAGCGTGGCGCGCTCAACGCCCATGGCGTCGAGCTGCGCGAGCAGCGCATCGTCGAAATGCAGGCCGGCGGTGGGCGCCGCGACCGCGCCCGGGTTCTGCGCGAACACGGTCTGGTAGCGCGTTTCGTCGCCCGCGTCGGCGTCGTGCGTGATGTAGGGCGGCAGCGGCAGACGGCCGAACTGTTCGATCAGCGTGAGGCAGTCGTCGGGGAAATGCAGCGTGAAGAACGGCTCTACGCGCTCGCCCACCGTGACGTCGAACGCATCGGCCAGACGCAGCACCGTGCCGGGGCCGGGGCTCTTGCTCGCGCGGATCTGCGCGAGCGCCGTGCGCGCGCCGGTCAGGCGCTCGACCAGCACTTCGATCTTGCCGCCGCTGGCCTTCTGGCCGAAGAAACGCGCCTTCAGCACCTTGGTATCGTTGAACACAAGCAGGTCGCCCGCAGCGATGCACGTGGGCAGATCGGCGAATGTGCGGTTGGTCAGCCGCGCGGGCTGAACCGTGTTATCGACTTCCAGGAGACGGCTTGCGCTGCGCTCGGGCAGGGCGGTTTGCGCGATCAGTGCTTCGGGAAGGTCGAAATCGAAATCGGAAAGCTTGAACATACGGCCTGAAAACACACGGTAAGCGATAAGTCGCCGGCGATACGGCGCGGCGGCGGATTTCGGGGGATCGGAACGCGTAGCGGTTGCGCCCCAAAAACGGCCTGGATGCCCGCTCGGGCGGAACGAGCAAGTATCATTGCGGAACCGGCCTGCCAGCGGCGTCGAAAGCGGCCTCGAAAGCAGCATTGACAGCGGCAAGCCGGGGCGCGGAACTGCCGCGCCATGCCGGAAAGCCGATATTGTACTTGTGAAGCAGCCCATGCCCTCGTCCGTTAGCCGAATGATTGCCGAATCCGATCCCGCGAGCGTTCCCAACGACGACGCGCAGCCGGAAGCGCGCGCGGACGCCAGCGACGATGTCCGTGACGGCGCACCGCGGGCCAAGGCGCCGCGCAAACGCGCGAGCGCGAAGAAAGCCGCTGAAAAGGCCGATGCGAAGGCCGAAGCGAAGGCCGATTCCAAAGCCGAAACTAAAGATAAGCCCAGGCTCACCAAAACCGCCGACCGGCTCGCCAAACTGGGCCTGAAGAGCGCGATCGACCTCGTGCTGCATCTGCCCATGCGCTACGAGGACGAAACCACGCTCACGCCGATCGGCGAGCTGTTGCCCGGCGGCGTCGAGCAGACCGAAGGCGTGGTGTTCGACAACGAAGTCGCGTACCGCCCGCGCCGCCAACTGGTCGTCAAACTGCGCGACCACAACGGCGACGAACTGCATCTGCGCTTCCTGAACTTCTACGGCTCGCAGGTCGCGCAGATGGCGATCGGCAAGCGCCTGCGCGTGCGCGGCGACGTGCGCGGCGGCTTCTTCGGCATGGAGATGGTGCATCCGGCCGTGAAGGTCGTGGAAGGCGATGCGCCGCTGCCGCAGGCGCTCACGCCGGTCTATCCGTCGACGGCGGGCGTGAGCCAGGCGTATCTGCGCAAGGCCATCGACAACGCGCTCGAACGCGCGCATCTGCCCGAACTGCTGCCGGGGCCCATCGCGCAGGAATTTCTCGCGCCCCTCAACGTGCCCAGCTTGATGGATGCGGTCAGAACGCTGCACCATCCGCCCATCAACGCCGATCAAAACGCACTGATCGACGGTTCGCATCCTGCCTGGACGCGCATCAAGTTCGACGAACTGCTCGCGCAGCAGCTTTCGCTCAAGCGCGCGCATGAGGAGCGCCGCACGCGCGCCGCACCGGCAATGGCGCGGCACGTCGCGGGTCGCAAGAGCGAGGAAACGCTGCTCGCGCGTCTGCGCGAAGCGCTGCCGTTCAAGCTCACGAATGCGCAGGAGCGCGTGGTCGGCGAGATTGCCCAGGACCTCGAAGCGCCGCATCCGATGCAGCGTCTGCTGCAAGGCGACGTCGGCGCGGGCAAGACCGTGGTGGCCGCGCTCGCTGCGGCGCAGGCCATCGACGCGGGTTATCAGGCCGCGCTGATGGCGCCCACTGAAATCCTCGCGGAACAGCATGCGCGCAAGCTGCGCGGCTGGCTCGAACCGCTCGGCGTGCAGGTGGCGTGGCTCTCGGGCAGCCTCAAGGCGAAGGACAAGCGCGCTGCGCTGGAAGCCGCGGCCCTGGGCACCGCGAAGCTCGTGATCGGCACGCACGCGATCATTCAGGATGCCGTGGAGTTCGCGCGGCTCGGTCTTGTGATCGTCGACGAGCAGCATCGTTTTGGCGTCGAGCAGCGGCTTGCATTGCGCGCCAAGGCGCAAAACGCGCGGTTGCCAACTTCGTCTGCGGATGAAGCTGCGCGCGAGTTCCAGCCGCATCAGCTGATGATGACGGCGACGCCGATCCCGCGCACGCTCGCGATGACCTACTACGCCGACCTCGAAGTTTCCACCATCGACGAGCTGCCGCCCGGCCGCACGCCGATTCTCACCAAGCTCGTTTCCGATGCGCGCCGCGAGGAAGTGATCGCGCGGGTGCGCGCGGCGGCGCTCACGGGCCGCCAGGTGTACTGGGTCTGTCCGTTGATCGAGGAAAGCGAGACGCTGCAGCTGCAAACGGCCGTCGAGACCTACGAAACGCTGGTGGCCGCGCTGCCTGAGTTATCGGTTGGCCTCGTCCACGGGCGGCTGGCGGCGGCGGACAAAGCCGCCGTGATGGACGCGTTCTCCCGCAACGAAGTGCAGTTGCTGGTGGCGACCACGGTGATCGAAGTGGGCGTGGATGTGCCCAATGCGTCGCTGATGGTAATCGAGCACGCCGAGCGCTTTGGTCTCGCGCAATTGCATCAACTGCGCGGGCGGGTGGGGCGCGGCACCGCGGCGTCGGTGTGCCTGCTGCTTTACACCGGGCCGCTTTCGCTCACGGGGCGTCAGCGTTTGCAGACCATGCGCGAGACCACCGATGGCTTCGAGATCGCGCGCAAGGACCTGGAGATTCGAGGTCCGGGCGAATTCCTTGGCGCGCGTCAGTCGGGCGCGGCCATGCTGCGCTTCGCGAGCCTCGAAAACGACGCGTGGCTGATCGAGCCCGCGCGAGAAGCCGCCGAACGGCTGCTGCACGAATATCCGCACGTCGTCACGCAGCATCTGAACCGCTGGCTGGGTGTCCGCGAGCAGTATCTGAAGGCGTAAATAGTCCATTTCGACCGATTGCCGACCCGCGTGCGGAACCTGCGCGCTTTCCCGCCGTCTGACCTTGCTCTTGATCGCGCCCCCGATAGGGGCGTTGATTATTGGCGAATCGCCGCCATAGGTGTATAAGTACAAGCTATTGATTCACCCTTTTTGATTGGTCCCCAATGAAATGACGCTCACTGAATTGAAATACATCGTCGCGGTCGCCCGCGAGCGCCACTTCGGACGGGCCGCCGAAGCCTGCTTTGTCAGCCAGCCGACGCTGTCGGTAGCCATCAAGAAACTCGAAGACGAACTGAACGTGCAGATCTTCGAACGCGGCACGAGCGAAGTGAGTGTGACGCCCATCGGCGAGCAGATCGTCACGCAGGCGCAGCGCGTACTGGAGCAGACCCTCGCCATCAAGGAAATCGCCAAGCAGGGCAAGGATCCGCTGGTCGGGCCGCTGCGTCTGGGCGTGATCTACACGATCGGCCCGTACCTGCTGCCCACGCTCGTCAAGCAGATGATCAAGCGCGTCCCGCAGATGCCGCTGATGCTGCAGGAGAACTACACGCTCAAGCTGATCGAGCTGCTCAAGCAAGGCGAAATCGACGTTGCCATCATGGCGCTGCCGTTCGCCGAAACCGGGCTCACGCTGCGCCCGCTCTACGACGAGCCGTTCGTCGTTGCGCTGCCGTCAGGCCACGTCTGGGAAAAGCGCGACAAGATCGACCCGGAAGATCTCAAGCAGGAAACCATGCTGCTGCTCGGCAGCGGCCATTGCTTCCGCGATCACGTGCTGGGCGTGTGCCCGGAACTGATGCGCTTCTCGCAGAACGCGGATGGCATCCAGAAGACCTTCGAGGGTTCGTCGCTGGAAACCATTCGCCATATGGTGGCGAGCGGCGTTGGCATTACGGTGCTCCCGCGCATGTCGGTGACCGAAGTGAAGCCGCACGCGGGCGGTGTCGATTCGGGGCTGCTGTCCTATGTGCCGTTCGACGAGCCGGTGCCGGATCGCCGCGTCGTGCTGGCCTGGCGCAAGAGCTTCACGCGCATGCCGGCCATTGAAGCCATCGTCGATGCGATCAACGCCTGCGAATTGCCGGGCGTGAAGAAGATCGAGGCGCCGGTCGAGGCGGCTTGATGCTCCTGTAGTTTGTTTGCTGCGCCGCGCTTGATGCGCGGCGTCCGTCTGTCTCTTCCCCGTGTTTGTCCTGTTCGTTGCTGCTGTGAGGCTTCGATTAGTCGCGTCTATTTGATAGATTAATTAAATCAAATTATGTTTATCGATAGCCGATGGTAGAGTCTTATCCAACCGCAGTACCCGCAGTACGAATGACACAGGCAGGCAAAAACAGGGAGGCGCGGTGGAGTGAATTGCACGCCCCGCCGCACCAGACAGTAGAAATTGCAGGAAGCGCCGAAACCAAAGGAGCACGATCATGACCAGAACGATGACGATGACACTCAAGTCCGTGGGCACGGGGCGCGGCGCCGATATGGCCCGTTCACGCTCGCATGGCACGGAAATCGTGCGCCGGCTGGTGGGTTTCGCGATCCTGTCGAGCGGCTTCGTGGCGCTGTTGACTCAGGTGCTTGCTCATATCGCCGGGCATTGATGCGGCAAATTGCCGGAGCGGGCACGCATGCTGCTTGACCTGGATTGGAGTGAAGGGCCGGATGGCCCTGTTTTCTGGCTTTTATAAGATAAACTGAGACTCAATCGAACGTTCGCGAGCCGCACTGGGCATCGGTGCTGCCGCGCGAGGCGACGTTCATGTCGCATCGTTCCGGATGGGTAGTCTCACTGCTACAAAAGGAGTCGTCATGGCCAAAAAATCTGCTGTGCAGCACGTCAATATCGGCATCACCGACAAGGACCGCAAGAAGATCGCGGACGGTCTTTCGCACCTCCTCGCGGACACGTACACGCTGTACCTCAAGACGCACAACTTCCACTGGAACGTCACGGGGCCGATGTTCAACACGCTCCATCTGATGTTCGAGACGCAGTACAACGAACTGGCGCTGGCCGTGGACGCCATCGCCGAGCGCATCCGCGCACTGGGCGTTCATGCGCCGGGCACCTACAAGGATTTCGCGCGCCTCTCGTCGATTCCGGAAGCGGACGGCGTGCCGACTGCGGAAGACATGATCCGCCAACTGGTGGAGGGGCAGGAAGCCGTGGTGCGCACCGCGCGTGCGATCTTCCCGGCCACCGAAGAGGCCCACGACGAGCCGACCGCCGACCTGCTCACGCAGCGCATGCAGACGCACGAGAAGACGGCGTGGATGCTGCGTTCGATGCTGGCTTGAGCATCAATCAGGCGCTGATTGCTTGAGAAGCCCGCTGGCTGGTCCAGCGGGTTTTTGCTTTTTTGCGCCGCTGATTGCACCAGGCGGCGAGCGGCGAGGATGACGCCGGCCTGCCGCATGCCTGGCCTACAATAGCGGCATCGTTTTTCGCGCCCCTATCATGTTCGCCCGACTCCCGCTCTATCTGCGGCTCGTCCGCATGGACAAGCCGATCGGCAGCCTGCTGCTGCTGTGGCCGACGCTCAACGCGCTGTGGATCGCCTCGAACGGCCATCCGTCACTTTCGCTGCTGGCGATCTTCACGGTTGGCACGGTGCTGATGCGCTCGGCGGGCTGCGCGATCAACGACTATGCGGACCGCGACTTCGACCGTCACGTCAAACGCACGGCCGAGCGGCCCATCACTTCGGGACGCATCCGCGCGTGGGAAGCGGTGGCGATTGCGGCGGCGCTCGCCATCGTCTCGTTCCTGCTGATCCTGCCGCTCAACGCGCTCACGAAGCAGCTTTCGGTGGTGGCGCTGTTCGTGGCGGCGTCCTATCCGTTCACCAAGCGCTTTTTTGCGATTCCGCAGGCGTATCTGGGCATTGCGTTCGGCTTCGGTATTCCGATGGCGTTCGCGGCCATTCAGGATCATGTGCCGATGCTCGCGTGGATCATGCTGATCGCCAACGTGTTCTGGTCGGTGGCCTACGACACCGAATACGCGATGGTCGATCGCGACGACGATATCAAGATCGGCATTCGCACTTCGGCGCTTACCTTTGGCCGCTTCGACGTGCTCGCGATCATGCTCTGCTATGCAGCCACGCTCGGCATCTACGTGTGGGTGGGGCTCACGCAGCAATTCGGCGTGCTGTACTGGCTGGGCTGGGCAGCGGCGGTGGGCTGCGCGATCTACCATTACACGCTGATCAAGAACCGCGAGCGCATGCCGTGCTTCGCTGCGTTCCGTCACAACAACTGGCTGGGCGGTGCGCTGTTCGTGGGTATCGCGGCACACTACGCGGCATCGGGCCTGTAACTTCGCCGCAGCGGCTTGAGACGAAAAAAGCGCCCACCAGGGCGCTTTTTTCATGGCCGCAGCGAAATGCGGGTAAAGCGGGTAATGCTGGCAACGCGAGAGAAGCGATGCTTACTGCGCGCCGAATTCCTTGCCCATTTCCTTCGCACGCGCATCGGCGGCGAGCGCGCCACGCACGATCGCGTCCTTGATACCCGAGGCGTCGAACGAGGCGAGCGCCGCCGCCGTCGTGCCGCCCTTTGACGTCACACGCTCGCGCAGCACGGCGGGCGGCTCGTCCGAATTGAGCGCCAGTTGCGCGGCGCCCGTGAAGGTGGCGATGGCGAGCGCGCGGCCCTGCTGCTCGTCCATGCCGAGCTGGCGCGCGGCTTCTTCGAGCGCTTCGATGAAATAGAACACGTAGGCCGGGCCGCTGCCCGAGATGGCCGTCACCGCGTCGATCTTGCCTTCGTCGTCGAACCACACCGTCTGGCCAACCGCGCCCAGCACGTTCGAGGCGAGCTCGCGGCCCGCCGCGTCCACGCCGCTGCTCGCGACCAGACCGGTTGCGCCCATGCCGATCAGCGCAGGCGTATTCGGCATCGTGCGCACCACGCGCGCGTGGCCGCCGAGCCAGCGCGACAGGTCTTCGATACGGATGCCGGCCATGATGCTGATCACAACCTGATGCGCCCCCAGGTGCGGTGCGAGTCCTTGCGCAACGGCCTTGGCGATCTGCGGTTTGACGGCGATCAGGACTGCGTCGTATCCGGCCAGTGCGCCGTCAGCTGCCGCGCCCGTTTGCACGCCGAACTGGTCGGCGGTGCGCTTGCGGGCGTCTTCGTTCGGATCGATCGCATACAGATTCGCGGCCGGGACGCCCTTGCGGATCAGACCGCCGATGAGTGCAGCGGCCATGTTGCCGCCGCCGATGAAGGCAATTTTCATGGTGTTGGAGTGCGTCAGTGAATCAGTCGGTGAATCGGTCTGTAAAGCGGTCAGAGAAGCGGTCTGTGAATCAGTGGGAATAATCGCGTGCGCCAAAGATCGCGGTCCCGACGCGCACGATGGTGGCGCCTTCGAGCACCGCCGCTTCGAGATCCGCCGACATGCCCATCGAGAGCGTGTCGAGCGCGAGGCCGTCGGCGCGCAGCGCGTCGAACAGCTCGCGCAGGCGGCGGTGAGGGGCGCGTTGTTCGTCGAGGGTTTGCGCCGGTTCGGGAATCGACATCAGCCCGCGCAGTCGCAGATTCGGCAGTGCGACGATTGCGTGAGCGATCTGCACGGCTTCCCCGGGCGCGACGCCGCTCTTGGACTCTTCGCCGCTTACGTTGACCTGCAGGCAGACGTTGAGCGGCGCCATGTCTGCCGGGCGCTGCTCGGACAGGCGTTGCGCGATCTTCAGGCGGTCGACCGAATGCACCCAGTCGAAACGCTCCGCCACGGGGCGCGTCTTGTTCGATTGCAGCGGCCCGATGAAATGCCATTCGAGGCTCGCACGCAGATCCGCGAGCGTCTCGATCTTGTCCACCGCTTCCTGCACGTAGTTCTCGCCAAACGCGCGCTGGCCTGCCGCGTGCGCGGCTCGCACATCTTCAGCCGGGAAGGTTTTCGACACCGCGAGCAGTTCGACGGAATCGGGCGCGCGATCCGCATGGCGGGCGGCGGCGGCGATGCGTTGACGGACGGCTTCGAGGTGGTGAGCGAGATCGGTCATGAGAATTACGGCCGGCCGCGCAGCGCTGCCCGCGGCCGCGCACTGGGGTTAGGCGCACTGAAAACGAACGAAGCCAATTATACGGACTGCGATACTGACTGCGCGAGGCGCGAGGCATCCGCCAGAAGTCATAGGCCGATTGGCCAACTGCCGGGATGCACGGCTTTTGTTCAGGCTGCGAATGTTACCGGCGGGCGGTAAAAGTGCAACCAGGGTTCTGCCGAGGTGCAACCCGGGCGGGCGTTCTTTATTGATCCCTCATTGCTTGTCAATTCGCCGCCAACATATGCTCGACCAGCTCGATCCAGTGCGTGACCGGAATCTTCGTGCCGCTTTGCAGATGCGCGATGCAGCCGATATTCGCCGATACGATCAGTTGCGGCTCAAGGGCCTTGAGCCGGTCGACTTTCTGGTTGCGCAGCGTGTAGGACAAACGCGGCTGCGTGATCGAGTAAGTGCCGGCGGAGCCGCAGCACAGGTGGCTGTCGGCGGGCAGTCGCACCTCCAGACCCAGCGCGCCCAGCACCTTTTCCACGCCGCCGCGCAACTGCTGGCCGTGCTGCAACGTGCAGGGCGGGTGATACGCCACCGTGTGAATGCCGCGCCGGCGGGTGGCGGCCAACAGCTGTTCCTCGAATGCGGGCAGGATTTCGCTGAGATCGCGCGTGAGGCTCGCGATGCGCTGAGCCTTGCCCGCGTAGGCCGGGTCGTTGCGCATCAGGTGCGCGTATTCCTTGACCGTTGCGCCGCAGCCCGAAGCGTTCATGACGATGGCTTCGGCGCCCTGTTCGACATAGGGCCACCAGGCGTCGATATTGGCGCGCATGTCGTCGAGCGCAGCGTCGGCATAGCCCATGTGCAGGCGGATCGCACCACAGCAGCCCGCCTGCGGAGCGACGATGGTTTCGATGCCGATCGCGTCGAGCACGCGCGCCGTGGCCGTGTTGATGTTGGGCATCATCGATGGCTGCACGCAGCCCGCGAGCATCAGCATCTTGCGTTCGTGCTTCGCGCTCGGCCAGGCGAGTGGACGCTGGCGTACCGGGACCTTGTCGCGCAGGCGGCGCGGCAGCAGCGCGCGCACCTGCTGCGCCACGCGCATGGCGGGTGAAAACAGCATGCGGCGCGGCAGAAATCCCGCCAGAAAACCGCGCAACAGGCGCTGGCGCAGCGGGCGCGGCACCATTTGTTCGGCATGCTTGCGACCGACTTCCACCAGCCGCCCGTATTGCACGCCGGACGGGCAGGTCGTCTCGCAACTGCGGCAGGTGAGGCAGCGGTCCAGATGCGTGAGCGTGCTCTTCGTCACCGGTGCGCCTTCCACCATCTGTTTCATCAGATAGATGCGCCCGCGCGGCCCGTCGAGCTCATCGCCCAGCAGTTGATAGGTTGGGCAGGTCGCGGTGCAGAAGCCGCAGTGCACGCACTTGCGCAGGATCGCGTCGGCTTCCTCGCCGTCGGGGGTGTTGCGAATGAAGTCCGCAAGGTTCGTCTGCATCGCCGCGTGAGGGTCTGGTCAGAAGTCGGAATACAGGCGGCCGCGATTGAAGATGCGGGCCGGGTCGAACGCGGCTTTCAGGCCGCGATGGATCTTCATGAGCGGTGCGGGCAGCGGCGTGAACACGCCCGCGCTGCGGTCGTAGCCGCGTCCGGTGCGGAAAATGGTGGCGTGGCCGCCGGCCTGCTTGGCGGTGATGCGTACGGTTTGGGCGTCGGTTTCGGTGATCCACCAGCGCTGCGCGCCGCCCCATTCCATCAACTGCGCGCCGGGCAGTTGCAAGGGCTCGGCGATCGAAGGCAGTGCGAGGCGCCAGAGCGCGGCGTCGGGCGCGATCGCGGCGAAGAACGGGTCGCTCTGTTCGCGCAGACCGGCCCAGAAACGCTCGGCTTCCACGGCATCGACGACTTCGCCGCCCAGCGACGTGCGCGCGGCTTTCACCCCCGCTTCCGCACCGGCCAGGCGCACCGCCAGCGTGCCGTTGCGCCAGGCGCTGCCGGTGATCGGCAACGGGCGGCCGCCCCATTCGTTGAGCTTGCGTACGGCGTCGGTGCCGTTCATGTCGAAGCGCAGCGTGGCTTCGGCCTGCGGCACCGGCAGCACCTTCACGGACAGTTCCAGAATCAGGCCAAGCGTGCCAAGCGAACCCGCCAGCAGGCGGGAAACATCGTAGCCCGCTACGTTCTTCACGACCTGACCGCCGAAGTGCAGCACCGCGCCGTGGCCGTTCATGATGACCGCGCCCAGCACGAAATCGCGAGCAGCGCCCGCGCTCGCGCGGCGCGGCCCGGCGAGCCCCGCCGCGATGCAGCCGCCGAAGGTCGCTTGCGGGCCGAAGTGGGGCGGCTCGAACGGCAGCATCTGGCCGTGGGTGGCGAGCGCATGTTCGATTTCGAGCAGCGGCGTGCCGGCGCGCGCCGTGATGACCAGCTCGGCAGGGTCGTAAGCGATGATGCCCCGATGCGCGCGGGTATCCAGCACTTCGCCTTCGAGCGCCTGGCCGTACCAGTCCTTGGTGCCGCCGCCGCGGATGCGCAGCGGCTTGCCGTCGGCGCTTGCAGCGCGGACACGCTCGGACCAGACCGCGACGATGTCGTCCTCTTGCATGCTTCCCATGGCGCGATTCTTGGGCCGGTTGTCGTTGTGGTTCGTTCGATTGTACTGACGCGCCCGGTGCTGACAACCCGGGGCAGGCCCGCATGGCGGCGCGCGCCGCAAGCGGGCGGGCAGGCCAATCAGAAGCGCGGAATATCGGGATGCGGCAGCAGATTGCCGCGCACATGCATGCGGCCGTATTCGGCGCAGCGCGCCTTGGTGGGAATGCCTTTGTCGGGATTGAGCAGCCGCGCCGGATCGAATGCGTGCTTCACGGCGTGGAACGCGTCGCGCTCCTCGGGCGAGAACTGCACGCACATCGAATTGATCTTTTCGATGCCCACGCCGTGTTCGCCCGTCACTGTGCCGCCCAGCTCGACGCAGGTTTCGAGGATATCCGAGCCAAACGCCTCGGCGCGATGCCATTCGTCCTGATCGTTGCCGTTGAACAGAATCAGCGGATGCATATTGCCGTCGCCCGCATGGAACACGTTAATGCAGCGCAGCTTGTACTGCAGCTCCATCTCGTGGATGCGCGCGAGCAGCGGGCCGATCGCGCGGCGCGGCACCGTGCCGTCCATGCAGTAATAGTCGGGCGAAATGCGGCCCGCCGCCGGAAACGCATTCTTGCGCCCGGACCAGAAGCGCAGGCGTTCTTCCTCGGTGCGCGAGATCTGGATGCGCGTGGCGCCATGCTCGCGCAGCACCGCGGTCGTGCGCGCGATTTCGTCGGCGACTTCCTCGGGCGTGCCGTCGGCTTCGCACAGCAGAATGGCCGCGGCGTCGAGGTCGTAGCCCGCCTTGACGAACTCCTCGACCGCTTGCGTCGCCGGCTTGTCCATCATTTCGAGGCCGGCCGGAATGATGCCCGAGGCGATGATGCCCGCCACCGCGTCGCCGCCTTTCACGACATCGTCGAAGCTCGCCATGATGACCTGCGCGGTTTGCGGGCGCGGGATCAGTTTGACGGTGACTTCGGTGACGATGGCGAACATGCCCTCGCTGCCGATCATCACGGCGAGCAGATCGAGCCCCGGCGCATCGGGCGCGAGCGAGCCGAATTCGACGATCTCGCCGTCCATCGTCACCGCGCGCACGCGCAGCACGTTATGCACGGTGAGGCCGTATTTGAGGCAATGCACGCCGCCCGAATTCTCGGAGACATTGCCGCCGATCGTGCAGGCGATCTGCGAGGACGGATCGGGCGCGTAGTAGAGCCCGTAGGGCGCCGCGGCTTCGGAAACCGCGAGGTTGCGCACGCCGGGCTGCACGGTGGCCGTACGCGCGTAGGGATCGACTTCGAGAATGCGCCGAAAGCGCGCGAGCGACAGCACGATGCCGTGGCGGATCGGCATCGCGCCGCCCGACAGGCCGGTGCCCGCGCCGCGCGGCACCACGGGCACGTCCAGACGCCGGCAGATCTGCACGATGCGCTGCACCTGCGATTCGGTTTCCGGCAGCGCAACCGCAAGCGGCAGGCGGCGATAGGCGGCGAGGCCGTCGCACTCATAGGCCACGGTGTCTTCCTCGCGATGGAGCAGGCAATGCGCGGGCAGCACGGCCATGAGCGCCTGCACGACTTCGCGCTGACGCTGCGCGAGCGCTTCGGGCGTGAGTTCCGGGGTGTCGCCTTGCGTGAGCGCTGTGCTGGCGTCGGGCAGATTCGCGTCCGGTGCGTTCATGTCGTCTCCTCGTGGGATAGTCCCGGCCCAGATGGTCGCGGCCTGGATGGTCCTGCCTCAGGCGGCCCAGCTGAAAATCTTGCCCGGATTCATGAGGTTGTGCGGATCGAGCGCGTGCTTGATGGCGCGCATGGTGTCGACGGTGTGGGAACCGTGTTCCTCGATGAGAAAGCCCATCTTGTGCAGGCCCACGCCGTGCTCGCCCGTGCAGGTGCCGTCCATGCGGATCGCACGCTGCACGATGCGGTGATTGAGGCGCTCGGCTTCGTCGATTTCCTCGGGCTTGTCCGGATCGATCAGGATCGCTACGTGGAAGTTGCCGTCACCCACGTGGCCGACGATCGGGCAGGGCAACGGCGAGGCTTTCAGGTCGGCCTCGGTTTCCACCACGCATTCGGCCAGACGCGAGATCGGCACGCAGACGTCGGTGGTTACCGCGCGGCAGCCGGGCTTGAGTTGCAGCATCGCGAAGTAAGCGCTGTGGCGCGCGTTCCACAGGCGGCTGCGATCTTCGGGGCGCGTGGCCCATTCGAAGCCTTCGCCGCCGTTTTGCGCGGCGATGTCCTGCACCAGCTGCGCCTGTTCGGCCACGCCTGCTTCGGTGCCGTGGAATTCGAAGAACAGTGTGTGCTTTTCGCGCAGCGTGAGGTTCGAATGCTTGTTGATCGCGCGTACCGCGAGCGCATCGATGAACTCCACGCGCGCAATCGGCACGCCGATCTGGATGGTTTCGATCACGCTGCGCACGGCTTCGGCCATGGAGGGAAACGCGCAGATCGCCGCCGACACCGCTTCCGGCTGTGGATAAAGCTTCACCGTGATTTCGGTGATGACCCCAAGCGTGCCTTCGGAACCTACGAACAGCCGTGTGAGGTCGTAGCCCGCCGAGGATTTGCGCGCGCGCGTGCCGGTCTTGATGAGGCGCCCATCGGCGAGTACGGCGCTCAGGCCCAGCACGTTCTCGCGCATCGTGCCGTAGCGCACGGCGTTGGTGCCCGAGGCGCGCGTCGCCGACATGCCGCCGATGCTCGCATCCGCGCCCGGATCGATCGGGAAGAACAGGCCGGTGTCGCGCAGCGCTTCATTGAGCTGCTTGCGCGAGATGCCGGGTTCGACGGTCACGGTCAGGTCTTCGGCGTTGATCGACAGGACGCGGTTCATCTGCGAGAGGTCGATCGACACGCCGCCTTGCACCGCGAGCAGATGGCCTTCGAGCGAGGAGCCATTGCCGTAGGGAATGATCGGCACGCCATGCTGCGCGCACAATTTGACGATGGTCTGGACTTCTGCGGTGTTCTGCGCGTAGACGACGGCGTCGGGCAACTGCGGGTCGAAGCGGGATTCGTCGCGGCCATGATGGGCGCGCACGGCCTCGGACGTGGAAACGCGCTCGCCAAAGGCGTGGCGCAGGCTGTCGAGGAGATCGGCGGGGAACGGGCGACGTGCGGTTTCGGCGATCGCCGGCGGCGCGGGATGATTCACGCGGGAGTCTCCTGGTTGGACATGATCGTTATACGCACTGCTTTTCACGACCGATTCTACGCTCAACCGTCCGGGCGAAAAGGCGGGCCAGCCCCAGTGGACTTTGCTGCGCTGCACGATCCACGTTGCACGCGCACAGGCGACAATCGGGTTTTCATGCACGCTTACGTTTCAGGAGACACACCATGGGCAATCGCCTGAGCAAGATCGCCACGCGCACCGGCGACGACGGCACCACCGGCCTCGGCGACGGCAGCCGCGTGCGCAAGGACGATGCACGCATCGCCGCGATGGGCGACGTCGACGAACTCAACTCGAACATCGGCGTGTTGCTTTGCGAGACGCTGCCCGACGACGTGCGCGCCGCGCTCGTCGCGATTCAGCACGATCTGTTCGATCTGGGCGGCGAGCTGTGCATGCCCGGCCACACCGTCGTCACGGATGCGCACCTCGCCCGGCTCGACGGCTGGCTTGCCGATTACAACGCCACGCTGCCGCCGCTCAAGGAGTTCATCCTGCCCGCCGGTTCGCGCGCGGCGTCGCTCGCGCATGTTTGCCGCACGGTCTGTCGGCGCGCGGAGCGGGCGATCGTCGCGCTGGGTGCGATACAAGACGACAGCGAAGACGGCGGCGAGGACCACAGCGCGCCGCTTGCACCGACGCCGCGCCGCTACGTGAACCGGCTGTCCGACCTGCTGTTCGTGCTCGCGCGCGTGCTCAATCGCGCGGCGGGCGGAAACGATGTGCTCTGGCGTCACGATCGCGGTCAGTTCGGCGGCAAATAATAGGGCGGGAGACAGGGCAAAATCAGCGCCCGGGCCACAATGCCGGGGTGCGACAAAATGCCTGCAGAACGCCCAGCGTTAAAGATGTATTGTTTGTACATCTTTAACGAGGAGAAGCCGCAATGACCGCGCTCACCGCCGACCAGATCGCCCGCGTCAAGGCCACCGCGCCTGTGTTTGCCGAGTATGGCCCGACCATCACGAAGCATTTTTATCAGCGCATGTTCAACGCGCATCCGGAGCTGAAGAACCTCTTCAACCAGACGCACCAGCAAAGCGGCAGCCAGCCCGAAACGCTGGCGCGCGCGGTCTACGCCTACGCGGCGAACATCGACAATCTGGGCGCGCTGGGCGGTGCGGTCACGCATATCGCGCACAAGCACGCGAGCCTGAACATCCGTCCGGAACACTATCCGATCGTCGGGCGTCATTTGCTGGGGGCGGTGGTGGATGTGCTGGGCGACGCCGTCGATCAGCCGACGCTCGACGCCTGGGCGGTGGCTTACGAGCAGCTCGCGCAGATCATGATCGGCGTGGAGTCGAAGCTGTATGAGGCCGCGCCTTGGAGCGGTTTCCGTCCGTTCAAGGTGGTGCGCAAGCAGGTGGAAAGCGACGAGATCACCTCGTTCTATCTCGCCCCCGCCGATGGCGCGCCCGCTGGCGGTTTCGAACCGGGCCAGTACGTGAGCGTGACGCGTTTCGTGGATAAGCTCGGCGTCGATCAGCCGCGTCAGTACAGCCTGTCCGACGCGCCTCATGGCCGCTGGCTGCGCATCTCGGTGAAGCGCGAAGCCGGTTCGGCCGATGTGCAGCCGGGCCACGTCTCGAATCTGATGCACGACGGCGTCGAGCAGGGCGCGATCGTCCACGTCAGCGCGCCGATGGGCGAATTCACGCTCGATCGCAGCAAGAACACGCCGGTCGTGCTGATCAGCGGTGGTGTCGGCATCACGCCGATGGCGTCGATGCTCGCCACGCTGCTGGCTGGGCGCAGCGAGCGCCAGATCACCTTCGCGCACGCCTGCCGCAATGGCCGCGTGCATGCGTTTGGCGAGTGGCTGCGCCGTAGCGCCGCCGAGCATCCGAACCTCAGGCGCGCGGTGTTCTACGAGTCCGTGAGCGCGGACGACCAGCCGGGCCAGGATTACGACTTCGAAGGCCGCATGGACCTCGCGCGCATCGAAGCCGATGTGATGCTGCCGGATGCCGATTACTACATCTGCGGCCCGGTTGCCTTTATGCGCGCGCAGCGCGAGGCGCTGGCCGCGCGTGGTGTCGACGCGTCGCGCATCCACACGGAGATCTTCGGTTCGGGCACGCTCGATTGAGCGCGCCGTAAAAAGCAGAAAGCCCGGTCAGCTTGACTGCCGACCGGGCTTTTCTATTGCGCCGAGCGCTTAATTGCCGCTGCCGCGCGCAATCCGGCGCTGCTTGACCGCTTCGGCGAGCCCTTCGAGCACGCCAATGCTCTCGTCCCAGCCGATGCAGGCATCGGTGATGCTCTGGCCGTAGGTCAGCTCGCAGCCCTCCTTCAGATCCTGGCGGCCCGCCACAAGGTGCGATTCCACCATCACGCCGACGATGCGCTCGTCGCCGCCCGCGATCTGGCGGCCGATGTCGGCGCAGACCGGGATCTGGTTTTCGTGCTTCTTCGAGCTGTTCGCATGGCTCGCGTCGATCATCAGACGCGCGGCCAGACCCGCCTTGCCGATGTCGTTGCAGGCCGCGTTGACGCTTTCGGCGTCATAGTTCGGCGTCTTGCCGCCGCGCAGGATCACATGGCAGTCCTCATTGCCCGCCGTCGAGACGATGGCCGAGTGGCCGCCCTTCGTCACCGACAGGAAATGGTGCGGCTGCGACGCGGCCTTGATGGCATCGACGGCGATCTTCACGTTGCCGTCCGTGCCGTTCTTGAAACCGACCGGGCAAGACAGGCCCGAAGCCAGCTCGCGGTGCACCTGCGATTCGGTCGTGCGCGCGCCAATCGCGCCCCACGAGATCAGATCGGCGATGTACTGCGGGCTGATCATGTCGAGGTACTCGGTGCCCGCCGGCAGGCCGAGTTCGTTGATCGACACCAGCAGCTCGCGCGCGGTGCGCAGACCGTCGTTGATCTTGAAGCTGTTGTCCATGAACGGGTCGTTGATGAGACCCTTCCAGCCCACCGTCGTGCGCGGCTTTTCGAAGTACACGCGCATGACGATTTCCAGCTCGTTCTTGAAGCGATCGCGCTGCGGCACCAGCTTTTTCGCGTAGTCGATCGCAGCCTTGGTGTCGTGAATCGAGCAGGGGCCGATCACCACGACCAGACGGTCATCCATGCCGTGCAGGATGCGGTGCAGCGCGCGGCGAGATTCGAAGATCAGCGTGGAAGCGGCTTCGGAGCACGGGAATTCGCGGATCAGGTGAGCGGGCGGCGTGAGTTCTTTCAGCTCGCGAATGCGGACATCGTCGGTGTTGTGCGGGGGCATGTTGTTTTCTCCTGATCCTGTGTAGCGTGCTTCGCGTCGCGAAACGGCATCAATCTGCTAGATGAAAGTGCGGCTCTGTCTGGGGTAATGACGAAACGTCGGACGAAAAAAAACCGCCAGGCTTTGCTGGCGGTTTCTCGTTTGTTCGGGGTCCTGCGCGTACTATCAACCCTCTCGATCCGCCAGCGGTCTGAGATACCAAAAGAAGTAAAAGTAAAACTTCGTGGCGAACATGGCGAAATCGGTTCGTTGCGTCGAAAAGGGTGATTGCCTTTATAACCCGGCCTTCTTCAGGCTGGCAAGCGGGTCGCGGCAAAAAAGCGGGAAATTCGCGGAAAATCGCTATTCAATGCAGGAATCCCGCATGTCGATGCGGATTTTCCGCATCGACATGCATGAACCTTGCACATGGGCCTTGCCATGAAGGCGCGCGATCCGGCCCGATCAGACCGTGCCGCCCACCGTCATCTTGTCGATGCGCAGCGTCGGCTGGCCCACGCCCACCGGCACGCTCTGACCCTCCTTGCCGCACACGCCCACGCCCGAGTCCAGGCGCATATCGTTGCCGATCATGCTCACGAACTTGAGCGATTCCGGGCCGCTGCCGATCAGCGTCGCGCCCTTGACCGGGTAGGTGATCTTGCCGTCCTCGATCATGTAGGCCTCGGAGGCGGAGAACACGAACTTGCCGTTGGTGATGTCGACCTGGCCGCCGCCGAAATTCACGGCATACAGACCGTTTTTGACGGAGGCGAGGATCTCCTGCGGATCCTTGTCGCCGTTGAGCATGTAGGTGTTGGTCATGCGCGGCATCGGCAGGGCGGCGTAGGATTCGCGGCGCGCATTGCCGGTCACGGGCATCTTCATCAGGCGCGCGTTGAGCGAATCCTGGATGTAGCCCTTGAGGATGCCGTCCTCGATAAGCGTGGTGCACTGCGTCGGATTGCCTTCGTCGTCGATATTGAGCGAGCCGCGGCGGTTCGGCAGCGTGCCGTCGTCCACCACGGTGACGCCCTTGGCCGCCACGCGCTGGCCGATCTGGCCCGCGAACGCCGACGAACCCTTGCGGTTGAAGTCGCCTTCCAGACCGTGGCCGATCGCCTCGTGCAACAGCACGCCCGGCCAGCCCGGGCCGAGCACGACGGTCATCGCGCCCGCCGGAGCCGGGCGCGCTTCAAGGTTCACGAGCGCGGCGTGCACGGCGTCATCCACATACTTCGACAGGACGTCGTCGGTGAAATAGCTGTAGTCGTAGCGCCCGCCGCCGCCGCCATTGCCAATTTCGCGACGGCCGTTCTGCTCGGCGATCACCGTGACGGAGACGCGCACCAGCGGGCGGATGTCGGCGGCCAGTGCGCCGTCGCTGCGCGCAACCAGCACCACGTCGTATTCGCCCGCGAGCGCGGCCATCACCTGGGTGATGCGCGGGTCGCGGCCGCGCGCCATCTGCTCGATGCGTTCGAGCAGCTTGACCTTTTCGGTGGCGTCGAGCGAGGTCAGCGGATCGGAAGGCAGATACAGATCGCGGCCCGCGATGCCCTTGAGGGAGGTCGCCACCTGGATCTTCTGCTTGCCGCCGCCGGCCTTGGCGATCGAGCGCGTGGCGATGGCCGCCTGGCGGATCGCTTCGGGCGAGAGGTCGTCCGAGTAGGCGAAGGCGGTACGCTCGCCGGACACGGCGCGCACGCCTACGCCCTGATCGATGCTGAAGCTGCCCGACTTGACGATGCCTTCCTCCAGGCTCCAGGCCTCGCTGCGGGTGGCCTGGAAGTAGAGATCGGCGTAGTCGACGCGGTGCGTGAAAATCTCGCCGAGCGTGCGCGTGAGCAGCGCCTCGTCGAGGCCATAGGGCGCGAGGAGCACTTCCTTCGCGGTCGCCAGATTGCGGATGCCGGGTTCGATGATGTTCATGCGCTCAATAGGGAAGTTTCAAATGGCTGGGTTCGGCTGGATTCGGCTTGCGTGGGCTTGCGTGGGCTTATCGGGCAGATTCGGGCGCGGTGCGGCGAAATCAAGACGCCCTGTGTCGGTGAGTGTCGGTATGGGCGTGGGTGATGCTTGCGTCAATGACAGTCCAGCACGCGATGCCGCCACGCGGGCAGGCTTGCGCGCACGGCGGCGATGCGTTCGAGATCGATATCGCCGATCACCACGCCGGGGTTCTCGTCGAGCACATCGACGATTTCGCCCCACGGGTCGATCAGCATGCTGTGGCCCCAGGTGCGGCGACCGTTCTCGTGCGTGCCGCCTTGCGCCGCGGCGAGCACGTAGCACTGGTTTTCGACGGCGCGGGCGCGCAGCAGAAGCTGCCAGTGCGCGCGGCCCGTGGTGTAGGTGAACGCCGAGGGCACGACCATCAGCGCACAGTCTCCCATACGCCGGTACAGCTCCGGAAAGCGCAGATCGTAGCAGACCGACAGCCCCACGCGGCCAAGTGGCGCGTCGAAGGTGCGGACCTCGTCGCCTGGGCGGATCGTGCGGGCCTCGTCGAACGATTCGGCGCCTTTCTCGAAGTTGAACAGATGGATCTTGTCGTAGCGCGCGCGCTCCACGCCGCTCGGATCGAACACGAGCGTGGTGTTGAGCACGCGGCTTTCTTCAGGCGCTTTCAAAGGCAGCGTGCCGCCGATGATCCACACGCCATGGCGCTTCGCGGCATCGGCGAGAAAACGCTGGATCGGGCCGTCGCCATACGGCTCGCGCACGGCGAGCTTGTCGGTGTCCTTGTGGCCCATGAAGCAGAAGTATTCGGGCAGCAGCACGAGGCGCGCGCCCTTCGCGGCGGCCTCCGCGATCAGAGCCTGCGCGTCGGCGAGATTGCGCGCGAGGTCGGGCGTGCTGACCATCTGCAGCGCGGCGACCCGGAACGGCGAGACCCGCGTGGCCGAGGCGGGGGACGCTGTGGAGGAAGAGGTTTCGCTCATCGACGGCTCTTGATTGGACGAAGGTTGAAGCCCGCAGCGGCAGATCAGGGCGCTGCGCCATCAGTGTCGCGAGCGCGCATCTGACGTGCCCATTGACGCACGGCAGGCAGATCACCAGGCGATCTGGAACTCAATGCGCCGGCGCCGGAACCTGCGCGTCCATCTTACCCTGATCGCCATGCAGTCGCTCAACGTGCGGTTTGGCCCAGGATCCCGTAATGGCGTAGTCGCGCGCGAAGGTCGTCTCGACCGTATGCGAGAGCGCCACGTCGCCGATCAGCGCGCCCAGGCCCAGCAGCGGATTGATGATCGCCGCGACGATCACACCCGCGCCCGCGCTCACCGTCGGCACGGCATGCACGCGCAGATCCTGGGTCTCGTGTGCGAGATCGACGCTGCCCACCATCTGCGCGCGGCCCGGCGCGGTGACCAGCTTGAAGTCGCTGGTGTGGCCGATGCCGTTCTGGATCTGCGCGCTGCCCGTGATGCTGGTAAACGGCAGGCCTTCGCCGATCACATCGCGGAAATCCATGCTGGCATAGCGCGCGAGGCTTTGCAGGCTCAACACGCCCAGCAGCGTCGCAACGCCCTGGTGAATCTTGAGGATTTCGCCGTGGCGCAGATCGAGCGCAAGGCTGCCGTTGAGCGTCGGGAAGTCGAGCTTGCTGGGGCCGCCGCGCCATTCCAGATTGCCGCTGAGGGTGCCCGTGCCGCCCTTGATCGCGCGCGCCACGCCCGCGCGTTCGAGCAGATCGCCTGCATCCTTGATGTCGAGATGGAAGTCGAGCGCGGTGCGGCGCGGCGTCTGTGCAAGACCGCCGGCCGTATCGGCAGGGGCGGATTCGTCGCCGATGGCGCGCCAGTTTTCCGTGGCGGTGAAGTGGCCGGCCGGATTGACGATGTCGAGCGTGTCGAGTTGCCAGACCGGCACGCCGTTCTCGTCGAAGTTGTGGGCGTTGATCTGCAGGCGGCCGAAGTCGCGTCCGCGCACGATCAGCTGGTTCACCACGAGGTCGATCGACGGCATGTTCTGCGCGGGCTGCGATACAGCCTGGGCGAGCAGGTCGTTCTCGGTCGCGGCGGGCACGACAAGACGCGCCAGACGCGCTTCCAGCGTGCCGGGCGAACCCGGCACCGCGCCCGGTTTCCACGAGACATGGCCCGAGACCTGGTTGGACGCAACGTTGGCTTGCCACTGGTTGGCGTCGCGCGACGCGCCGACGATCACGTTTTCCCAGTGACGCTTGAGCAGCGTTAGCGTGCCGATGTGAACCGCGAAGCGCGATGGCACATAGGACGCGAAAGCGCCGCCGGGCGCAAGCGGCGAGGACGCGGCGGCGGCGGGCGATGCCATCGCTTGCGTGGATGTCGCCGAAGCGGCCTGAGGCGCGCTGGCGGTCGTACTGGTCGTCGAACTTGCCGCCATAGCGGGCGTCGCAGGAATCGCCGCCGCCGTGCCGCGAATTTCCTGCGCAACACGTCGCCATGCATCGGCGTCGAACGACGGCAGATCGACGGCCGCCGTCACGCCTTCGGACGGCAGATCGGCGGGTTTGTTCATGCCGATCGCGCCGCGCACGACTTCCGGCACATGACCCGGATTGCGCCGCAGCACGTAGCGTGCGGCCAGCGGTCCGAGCTTGAGTTCGGCGTGCTGGAACGCCGCGGCGTCGCTGGCCGACAGCATCGCCGAAGCCGGATCGTCGCCGGGACCGGGCTGCAGGGCGAAGCGCAGCGGCATCGGCGTGCCGGCGGTCTTGCCGAACGGCGCGGGCAGGTCGATGGCGAGATCGGTCAGATCGGAGCTGGCCTTCACGTCAGGCAGATGGCCGCGCGTGCCGGTCACCGACAGCGAATACGGCGCCGCGCCCGAGAAGCGTCCAAGCACAGCCGCCGCCGTGCCGTGCAGGTTGAGCCCGCGCGCCGCATCCACGGCTACATCGCCGGCGACATGGACGTCGTAGCGCCCGTCCTCGCGCATGCCGCCATTGGCGCGCAGATCGCCGCCGAGGAAGCGGCCCGTCAGATGATCGACCTGCGCGCTGCGGTTGGTGAAGCGCACCTTGCCATTGAGGTTCGACAGCGGCGGCACGTTGTGCGCGGCGAGCGTGTTGTTTTCGAAGCCGATCGCCCCGGCCACGGCCACCTTGGGCATCGGCTTGCGCGGAATCGTGAGCTTGAGCGCCAGCGTGGCCGGTCCTTGCGCCTGCACCTTCGCGGTCGCGTGCTTCGAGATCGCGCCGAGCGCGCTGTTATCGGCGTAATCGAGCAGATCGGCGAGCGGCCCGCGCCCCGCGCCTTCGATCACGAGATCGGAGCCCTTCACGCCGAGTTCGTCGATACGCCCGCTCACGTCATGCAGCACGAAGCGGCGGTAGTGGCCGTGCGCGACGTCAAAGCGCAGTTTGTTCTCCGCGAGCTTGAAGGTGCCGTCGATGCCGTCGAACGCGGGCCACACGTTGGGCGCACCGTTGCGCATCTTCTTGGGCGGGAACGGCGACGGGTCGAAGCGCCCGTTCGCGAACGGCGCGACGATGCGGAACTGGCCCGCGCTCGGGTCGCGCGAATAGGGGAATTTGGCGAGGTCGCCGTGAATTTCGAGGGTCGCGCCTTTCGATAGCCCGGCTTGCAGGCCGTGGCCCAGGTAGGTGCGGGTTTTTTCGCTGATGCTGGTTGGCAGGTAACGCGGGATTGCCTTGACCTGGGCCTGATCGAAGTGCGCCACCAGGTCGAGCGCGCCGCGCCCGTGGCCCGGGTTGCGGTAGTGCGCGGTCATCTTCGCGCGTGCGTCGGCGTTCTGTACGCCCAGTTCCGTCACATCGACATCGAAGCCCTTGATCTTGTCGCCCGGCTGGCGCTGCGCGGCCACGGTCCATTTGGCCGCGCCCCATAGACGGTCGAAGCGCAGGCGCGGATCGTCGAACACGCCCGGCAGCGTGATGGCCGCGCTCGTCGTGTCGAACTTGAGGGTGCCGTGCGATTCGTCGGCGTCGATGCGCCCCCAGAGATTTTCGACGCCCGGCAGGCCCGCGCGCGGGTGTTCGCGCGGCGTGAGGCCCGGTCCCGGTTCCTGGGCCGCCACGCTGAAACCTTGCAGGTCGCCATTGAAGCGGTAGTGCAGGAGCGGCTCCGCGCTGGTGGTGCGCTGCTCGGCGGCGGCTTCGCCCGAATCGGGCTTGGCGCGCTCCATCGCCAGATCGTAGTTGGCGACCAGACCGCGCGGATTGAAGCGCACCAGCGCGTTCTGCACGCGGCCCGGCAGCGGCAGGCCGCGCATGAATTCGGCGAGGATGCCCAGGTCGATGCGATCGCCGCTCACCGATATCAGCTGGCCGGTTTGCAGTGTCTGCTGACGGAAATGCGCGTCGAGGTGATTGAAGGTGAGCGAGCGCGTGAGCGGCGTGCCGTCGTCGAGCGGCGGCTGGCCGAGTTCGGCGCGCAGCTCGCGCAGTTGCAGCGTGTAGTCGCCGGGCGCGAGACCCATGCGCCAGTTGAAGCTCGCGATCGGCAGATCGAGGCGCGGCTGGGTCGGCTTCACGCGCAGGGCGATGTCGTTGCCGCTGAGCGTGCCGTCGGCGGAAACGATGCGGCCGTCTTCGAAATTCGCCCAGATGGCGTTATCGATGCGTCCTGCATAGGTCGTGAGCGGCAGTGGAATGTAGCGCGAGAGCGTGGGCAGATCGACGGTACCGGTGGAGATATAGGCGCTGCCGCTCCAGGTGTTCGGCTTCCCCGCGGGCGCGAAGCGCGTGTGCTTGAATTGCGCGCGGAAGTCGAGCGGCCCGTGCAGCACGGTGCCTTCCGCGGGCGCTTGCAGCGCGATGTGGTGGTCGTAACCGTCGTTGAGAATCGCCAGACGGATGTTCGACAGCTTCAGTTCGGGCACGTCGCGCGTGGCGTCGCGCCAGCGCAGCGTGCCGCCGCGCAGCACGATGGCCTGCTGGCGCATCAGCCAGGTCGTGAAGGTGGCGTTGCCGGTGTGGGCGGTCGGCACCGGCACGCCCGCCACGGTGAGTGTGCCGTCGTCCTCGCGCGCGATCGACACGTCGGGGTTTTCGACGATCACGCTGGAGAGCAGCGGTTCGAGCATCGCCACCGAGCGCCAGGCGACCGAGGCGGTGGCGTGCGGCACGTTCAGCGCGAGCTTGCCGTGGCGGTCGCGGATCGTCAGGTTGGCGACGTCGATGCCAGGCTGGAAGCCCGACCAGTGCGGCGAGAGCTTGCCGATGCGGAAATCGGCGTGAATCTTGTCGGAGACGAGCTTTTCGATGCGCGGACGGAAATCGTCCACGTGAGGCAGCACGACATAGCGCAGCCCGAGCAGCAGCACGGCGACGATGAAGTAGAGGACGAGCGCGATGCACGCCAGCACGCGCAGCGAATGGCGCAGTACCGGGTGGTGATGTTGCGGGCCCGCGTCTGCGCTTTCCCGGCTGGCATGTCCGGTTTGAGGCGGGCCGGCGGGATCGTTACGCTCGGACATGCTGCGGCGGGTGGGGTATGGTAGCGTTGCGTTCTGACGACGAAATGTATCACACAGGACCGTGGGACCGGCCATCCGGGGAAGCCGGGATGGTTGTCGGCCGGGCTTTGCACGGCATTGCGCGCACGAAGAAATGACCTGGCCACATGCCGTTCATGCACGTTTGGCGCGTGTTAGCCGCTATAGCGGTCATCGGCATGCCTGTCGGCTTCTCTCGCCATCTTCACTCCCTGCGTTGTTGACCGGATCTGCAGACCAGATCGACTGCCGTTTTATCCGTCTAGCCAGAGACTTCATGACTGACATTCCTCTCCTGAGTTCCAGTTATTCGCGCTATGCGGCGCGCGTCTATGCCGCCCGTCCGGAACTGGCCGACCAGGTCGCGGCGCTGGCCGCCGCGCCGATCACGCGCGAGCGCATCGTCGCCCGGCTCGACGCCCTGTGTCTGCAAGCAAGTGCCACGCCCGGCACGCCCGGCGCGGCCCGCGTCCCCGCACTCACCGACGAACAGCTCAAAAAGGCCCTGCGCCAGCTGCGCATCGAAACTCTCTGCGCCGTGATGGAGCGCGACCTCGCCCGTAGCGCGGACGTCGTCGAAGTCACCGGCACCATGACCGACCTTGCCGAGGTCGCGATCGAGCGCGCGCTGGCGGTGGTGAGCGCCGACCTCGAAACGCTCTTTGGCGAGCCGCGCGGCCCCAACGGCGAGCGCCTGACGCTCGGCGTGGTGGGCATGGGCAAGCTCGGCGGCCGCGAGCTCAATGTTTCGTCGGACATCGACCTGATCTTCGTCTACGAGGACGACGGCGAAACCACGGGCGGCCAGCGCTCGCCCATCGCCACCCAGGACTTTTTCACGCGCGTGGGCAAGCGTCTGATTGGCGCGCTGTCGGACGTGACGGCGGACGGTTTTGTGTTCCGCGTCGACATGCGCCTGCGACCGAACGGCGATTCGGGGCCGCTGGTGTGCAGCCTGGGCATGCTCGAAGAATATTTCTATGTGCAGGGCCGCGAGTGGGAGCGCTACGCCTGGATCAAGGGACGGCTGGTTTCCGAACGCGAGAGCGATAGCGCCCAGCTCCTGGCCACCCAGCTCGACGCGCTGGTGAAGCCGTTCGTCTATCGCCGCTATCTGGACTTTGGCGTGATCAGCGCGATCCGCGCGCTGCATCTGCAGATTCGCCAGGAAGCGCAGCGCCGCGCCATGATGCGCCCCGACAAGGCCGACGACATCAAGCTCGGGCGCGGCGGCATCCGCGAGATCGAATTCAGCGCGCAGGTGTTCCAGCTGATTCGCGGCGGCCAGGATGCGGGCTTTCGGGTGCGCCCGACGCTTGCGGTGCTTGGCTACGCGGCGGCGCGCGGGCTGATCGCGCCCGAGATCTGCCATGAACTGACGCTGGCCTATGACTTCCTGCGCGCACTCGAACACCGTCTGCAATACCGCGACGATGCGCAGACGCACGCGATGCCCGTCGATGAAGCCGAGCGCGCGGCGCTCGCGCACTCGATGGGCTACGACGACTATGCGGCGCTGATGCGCGTGCTCGACGCGCATCGGGAAAAAGTGGAGCAGCAGTTCGACCAGATTTTCTCCGACAAGGTGGGCGGCGAAAGCGGCTGTGGCGCACCCGACGACGGCGTGGCGGCGTGGGTCTGGAGCAGCGCGCTGGGGGAAGAGGGCGCCGACGGCGATCTGCTCGCGCGTCTGATCGAACTCGGCATCGACGATCCCGCGCCGTTGCTCGCGCGTCTGCGCGGTCTGTGGCAGTCGTCGCGCTACACCGGCCTGCCCGAGAAAAGCCGCGAACGCTTCGATAGCGTCGCCAAGCGCGCGCTCGAAGCTGCGCGCACGATGGAGCCGCGCGAGCGTCGCGGCGACACGCTCGCGCGCATGTTCGACCTGCTCGAAGCCGTGATCCGGCGCGGCGCGTATCTGGCGCTGCTCACCGAATATCCGGATGCGCTCAGCCGCGTGCTCAAGGTGCTGGGCGCGTCGCGATGGGCGGCGGGCTATCTGATCCGCCATCCTCAACTGCTCGACGAACTGCTCGACGACGAGGCGATTTCCTCGCCGTTCGACTGGCCCGTGTTTTCGCGTCTGCTGCGCGCGCGCCTCGCCACCGCCGCCGACATGGAACAGCAGATGGACCTGCTGCGCCACGCCCATCAGGCCGAAGTGTTCCGCATCCTGCTCAACGATCTGGCGGGGCGGCTCTCGGTGGAGCATGTCAGCGACCGGCTGTCCGAACTTGCCGATGCGGTGCTCGACGTCACCATCGAAACCGTCTGGAAGCAGTTTGGTAAACGCCATCGCGAGGTGCCGCGTTTTGCGGCGATCGCGTACGGCAAGCTCGGCGGCAAGGAACTGGGCTATGCCTCGGACCTCGACATCATCTTCCTCTACGACGACGAAGACGACCGCGCCGCTGAAATCTACGCGGCGTTCGCGCGCCGCCTGATCACCTGGCTCACCACGGCCACGGGCGCGGGCACGCTGTTCGATATCGATCTGCGGCTGCGGCCCAATGGCGAATCGGGCCTGCTCGTGACCGATCTCGACTCGTTCCGGCGCTATCAATTGCGCGAAGGCGACGCGGCGAATACGGCCTGGGTTTGGGAGCACCAGGCGCTTACGCGCGCGCGCTTCTCGGCGGGCGATGCGGCGATCGGCAATGCGTTCGAGGCGATCCGCGTGCAGGTGCTGACGACGCCGCGCGACGCCGCGCCGCTCGCGCAGGAGATCGTCGAGATGCGCCAGCGTGTCGAGGATGGGCATCCGAACCGCACGCCGCTGTTCGATCTCAAGCACGATCGCGGCGGCATGGTCGATATCGAGTTCACGGTGCAGTACTGGGTGCTGCTGCATGCGGCGCAGGACCCGGAGCTGATCCGCAATACTGGCAATATCGCGCTGCTGCGCGAGGTGTCGCGTTTCGGGCTGATGAGCGAAGCCGAAGCCGATGCCGTGGGTTCGGCGTACCGGCTCTATCGCAAACTCCAGCATCAGTTGCGGCTGGACGGGATGGAAACCGCGCGCGTCGATCCTGCGCGCGTGGAGGCGGAGCGGCAAGTGGTGCTGGGCTTGTGGAAACGGGTGTTTGGGGAGCGAGGCTGACCCGGCCCTGCCCTTAACAGGGTGCGTGCTGTGCCGTCGCTGGAGCGGCGGCGCGCGCGCCTTCTTTCTGGTGAGAGGTCTTTCGTAATTGGTAAGGAATCCTGTGTGACAGGATCGGGTGTGAGATTGTTCCGTAGTTGTTGTAGGGGGATGTGGGGTGGTAACGGAGAACCTTCTGACGTGCATCAACGCACATCGGTGAAAATCCGCTTCGGCAATTTCAAGATTCGATGGTTGGATTAAGGTTCGCATGCATTTTGCATGGCTAGATCCTTCTGACCGTCTGAATCGTTGTCAAAGCAACGATTGACCCAACGTTGCAACCCCCCCGTTATGTCGAGCAATCAGGAACCACGCCGCCGCTTCCTGCGGCAGATGCTGGCCGTTGTGCCCGCCGCGTCCGTCACCACGGGCGGCGCGCTCACCCAGGCTGCATGCAGCAAACCTTCCCCTCCGGGCGATACGCCAGTCGCCGGCGCTTACCGGCCGGATTATTTCACCGCCGATGAATGGCAATTCCTGCAGGCTGCCGTCGATCGCCTGATTCCCGCTGACAGCCACGGTGCTGGCGCGCTGGCGGCGGGCGTCCCCGAATACATCGACCGGCAGATGGAAACGCCCTATGGCTACGGCAAGCTCTGGTACACCCAAGGCCCGTTCCACACCGATCAGCCCGCGGAAATGGGCTTCCAGCTGAATCTCGCGCCGCGCGACGTATTCCGGCTCGGCATCCGGGCCTGCGACGCGCATTGCCGCGCGCGGTTCGCCGGCAAACCGTTCGCGCAGCTTGCGCAGCACGAGCAGGAAACCGTGCTCGGCCAGATGGAGCACGCGCAGATCGGCTTCGAAAGCGTGCCTGCCCAGACTTTTTTCGCCTTCCTGCTCGCCCATGCGAAGGAGGGTTTTTTCGCCGATCCGATCTACGGCGGCAACAAGGACATGGTGGGCTGGAAGATGATCGGCTTTACCGGCGCGCGGGCGGATTTTGCGGACTGGATCGATCAGCCGGGCGTGAAGTATCCGTACGGCCCTGTGTCGATCGACGGCAGACGGGGATAAGGCAACAGCATGGCGATCAAAAAGAACAAAGTCGATTGCGTGATCGTGGGATTCGGCTGGACCGGGGCGATCCTCGCCCAGGAATTGACCGACGCAGGTCTGGACGTCGTCGCACTCGAACGCGGCGCGATGCGTGACACTCCCACCGATGCCGAGTATCCGAAAGTCATCGACGAACTCAAGTATGCAGTGCGTGGCAAGCTGTTTCAGGACCTCTCGCGCGAGACGGTGACCATCCGCCACGGTATGGCCGACGTCGCCGTGCCTTACCGGCAGCATGGTTCGTTCTACCTTGGCAACGGGGTGGGCGGCGCCGGCTTTCACTGGAACGGCATGCACTACCGCGCGCTGCCCGAAGAACTGCAACTTCGCACGCGCTATGAAACGCGCTATGGGCGGCGCTTCATGCCCGAGGGCATGCAGGTGCAGGACTTCGGCGTGAGCTACGACGAGCTCGAACCGCATTTCGCCTTCGCGGAAAAGGTGTTCGGCACATCGGGCCAGGCAGGCAACCTGAACGGCGTCGCCACGGCAGGCGGCAATCCGCTCGAAGGCCGCCGCAGCGGCGACTTTCCGACGCCCGCGCTGAAGAACACCTACGGTGCGCAACTGTTCGAGAAGGCGGCGCGCGAAGCCGGTTTCCATCCGTATCCCGCGCCGGCCGCTAACGCTTCGCAGCCCTACACGAATCCCTATGGCGTGCGTCTTGGGCCGTGCAATTTCTGCGGCTTTTGCGAAGACTTCGGCTGCTATATGTACGCGAAGGCCTCGCCGCAGACCACCATCCTGCCGGTGCTGCTCAAGAAGCCCAATTTCGAGCTTCGCACCCACGCCCATGTGACGAAGGTGCTGCTTGCCGCCGACGGCAAACGCGCGACTGGCGTGAGCTACATCGATGCCCAGGGACGCGAGGTCGAACAGCCCGCCGATCTCGTGATTGTCGCGGCGTTCCAGATGCACAACGTGCGCCTGCTGCTGCTTTCGGGCATCGGCAAGCCCTACGATCCCAGAACCGGCGAAGGGGTGGTGGGGCGCAATTACGCCTACCAGATGAATGGCGCCGTGAACGTGCTGCTGCCCGAAGGCACGCAGCTCAATCCGTTCATCGGCACCGGAGCGGGCGGCGTGGCCCTCGACGACCTGAACGGCGACCAGTTCGATCACGGACCGCTTGGCTTCGTGGGCGGCGCGAGCATCCGCCACGTTCGCTATGGCGGCCGGCCGATCCAGCAGACGCCCACGGTGCCCGGCACGCCCGCATGGGGCAGCGCGTGGAAGGCGGGCGTGGCCGACGCGTACCAGCGCTTTTTGACCATCGGCATTTCGGGCTCCGTCATGCCGTATCGCGACGCGTATCTCGATCTCGATCCGACCTATCGCGACGCCTTCGGTCAGCCGCTGCTGCGCATGACCTTCGACTGGCATGACAACGAATACGCGATGCTCGACTACATGGGCACGCGCATGGAGGAGGTCGCGCGCGCGATGAACCCACAAGCCTTGTTCAAGGCGGTGCGCAAGCGCTGCCAGCACTACGACACGCGCGTCTATCAGTCGACGCATACGACGGGCGGCGCAGTGATGGGCGATTCGCCGCGCACGAGCGTGGTCAACAAATATCTGCAGAGCTGGGATGTGCCGAATGTATTCGTGACTGGTGCATCGGCGTTTCCGCAGAACATGGGCTACAACCCGACCGGGCTCGTGGCGGCGCTCGCATGGCATTGCGCCAAAGCGATTCGCGAGCAGTACCTGAAACATCCGGCGCCGCTGGTGCAGGTTTGAGGAGGCGGCCATGAAATTCAAGAAACTTGCGACTATCGTGCTGCTGGCAGGTGCCCTCGGAGCGGTGCAGGCGCGCGCCGCTGCATCCATCGATGCGCCCGCCAAGGTGCTTGCGTCCGGCGCACCATCGGCGCAGGCCAGTGCGCAACTGATCGCCCAGGGCCGTTATCTGGCAAGCGCCGCCGATTGTGTCGCCTGCCACACGGCTAAGGGGGGAAAACCTTTCGCCGGCGGGCTTGGGATCGCCTCTCCGGTGGGCGTCATCTATTCGTCCAATATCACGCCGGACAAAGCCACCGGCATCGGCGACTACAGCCTTGAAGACTTCGACCGGGCGGTTCGACGTGGGATTGCGAAGGACGGTACGACGCTGTATCCAGCCATGCCGTACGTGTCATACGCCAGATTGACGCCAGCCGATGTGGGCGCCCTCTATGCCTACTTCCGGCATGAGGTCGCACCGGTTTCGCGGACCAACCGGGCGACGGGCATCGTCTGGCCGCTGTCGATGCGCTGGCCGTTGCGCTTCTGGCGCATGACGTTCGCGCCGGCGCCCGTGGCAAACGCCGACGCGGCCGCTTCCGGTGCCCAGCGCGTGGCGCGCGGACGCTACCTGGTGGAAGGGGCCGCGCACTGCGGCGCATGCCACACGCCGCGCGGGCTCGGTCTGCAGGAGAAAGCCTTGAGCGACGATGGCCGGTACTTTCTCTCGGGCGGCGTGGTCGATGGCTACGTTGCGAAGAATCTGCGCGGCGACCGCCAGGACGGGCTCGGCGCATGGAGCGAGGACGATATCGTCGCGTTCCTCAAGGGCGGGCGCAGCACTCACGCTGCGGCATTCGGGGGGATGTCGGACGTGGTCGAGCGCAGCACCCAGTACATGAGCGACGCGGATCTCGCAGCCATCGCCGCCTATCTGAAAACGTTGAAGCCGGCTCACGAGGGCGGGGCGGCGCTGGTGCCCGACGCCAGCGCGGCGCTGAAGCTGCGCGCCGGAACCGCGCGTGACAACGGGGCGCTCACCTACGTGGACAATTGCGCGGCCTGTCATCGCACGAGCGGAAGCGGATACGCGCAGACGTTCCCGGCGCTCGCGCTCAGTTCGGTTGTCAACGGCGCCGATCCCACTTCGCTTGTCCACCTCGTGCTGCAAGGCGGTCAGATGCCGTCGACCAAAGCCGCGCCGACGCATTACGGCATGCCGGGATTCGCGAGCCGCCTGACCGACCGCGACATCGCCGATGTGCTGACTTTCGTTCGTTCGAGTTGGGGCAATCGCGCTGCTGCGGTGAGCGCAGATCAGGTTGCCCGCATACGCAGGGCCGTGGGCGCGGCGCCCGCGCCCAGCCGTGCGGAAAACCCGTAAGACGAAACGCGGGCGCTGTGGCACGCAGCCATGACGTAGAAACCCACGATGGCCGCCCGCCGCTGCCCGCAGCGTCGGGCGGTTGACTTCAAGCCGCCAGCATTTCCTTGGCATGCCGCCGCGTGGTCGCGGTGATTTCCAGCCCACCGAGCATGCGCGCGACTTCCTCCACGCGGCTGGTTCTGTCGAGCGCCGTGACCGCCGAGACCGTGCCGCCGTTGCCGTCGCCGGCCTTGGCCACCTGAAAATGATGGTCGCCGCGCGCCGCCACCTGCGGCAAGTGGGTGACGCACAGCACCTGGCGCGCTTGCCCAAGCTGATGCAGCAGGCGCCCGACCACTTCCGCGACGCCGCCGCCAATGCCGGTGTCCACTTCGTCGAAGATCAGCGTGGGCGTGGGGCTCGCGGCGCTCGCGATCACCGCGAGCGCGAGGCTGATACGCGCGAGTTCGCCGCCCGAGGCGATCTTCGCGAGCGGTCGCAGCGGCACGCCCGCGTGGCCCGCGACGCGGAATTCGATCTGCTCAAGACCATGTGCGCCGCCCACTGGCTCGCCGTTGCCGCTATTGCCGCCCAGCGGCACCAGCGCGACTTCGAAGCTGCCGCCCGCCATCGAGAGTTCCTGCATGCCCTGCGTGACCGCCGCGCCCAAGGCCTGCGCAGCCCCGGCGCGCGCGGCCGAAAGCTGGCGCGCTTCGACGAGATACGCCTCGTTGGCCTTGTCGGCGGCGGCGCGCAGCGCGTCGAGATCGGACGCGGCGTCGAGCAGCGCCAGTTGCTGGCGGCGCGATGCATGCTCGGCGGGCAGCGCTTCCGGCTGCAGGCGGAATTTGCGCGACGCCGAATGCAGCGCGTCCAGCCGCTTCTCGACCTGGGCGAGCCGGTTCGGATCGAGTTCGAGCCGCTGCGCGTAATGCGACAGCGAGTAGGCCGCTTCCTGAAGCTGGATCGCCGCCGGTTCGAGCGCGGCGAGCGCGTCGCCGAGTGCGCCGTCGACTTCGGCCAGATCGCGCAGCTTCGAGACGATCGAGTTCAGACCGGAAATCATCGCGTCGTCGGATTCTGACAGGGCCACCAGCGCGCCTTGCACGCCCTCGATCAGGTTCGCCGAATTGGACAGCCGCGTGTGCTCCGCGCTCACTTCTTCCCATTCGCCCGGCTGGGGCGCGAGCTTGTCGAGTTCGGCGAGTTGCCAGGCGAGGCGCTCGCGTTCGAGCTGCTGTTCGCGCTCGCGCGCCTGCGCGGTCTGCACCGCGAAGCGCGCATCGCGGGCGTCGCGCCAGGCGCGCGTGACGCGCGCGGCCAGTTCGAGCAGGCCTGCGTGCGTGTCGAACAGTTCGCGCTGGGCGTCCGGGCGCATCAGCAATTGATGCGCGTGCTGGCCGTGGATATCGACGAGACGCTCGCCGATGTCGCGCAGTTGCGCAAGCGTCGCGGGCGTGCCGTTGATGAAGGCACGCGAGCGGCCGCCGCTATCGACCACGCGGCGCAGGATCACGCCGTTCTCGGCGTCGCTGTTGGTCAGCGCCTGTTCTTCCAGCCATGCCGCGACGTGCGGCGGCGCATCGAATTCAGCGGTGATGTCGGCGCGGCTTTCGCCTGCGCGCACCACGCCTGCGTCGGCGCGCGCGCCCAGCGTCAGCGCAAGAGCGTCGATGAGAATCGACTTGCCCGCGCCGGTCTCGCCGGAAAACACGGTGAAGCCGCTGTCGAATTCGAGATCGAGCGCGGCGACGATCACGAAGTCGCGAATCGAGAGATGACGGAGCATGGCGTCTTGAATCTGGCGGATGGCGATGGCGCCGGTTCGATGGTTCGTTGTTTCAGCGGGATGGTCACGATCGTCGCGATTGTCGCAATAGTGGCCGACATGCGCGCATCGCGGACAGATTCGGGTATCAGTCGTGCGGATCAGGCGTCAGGTTCTGCAGCGCGGGTGGCTCGTTCCAGTGCAGCTTCTGGCGCAGCGTCCGGTAATAGCTGTAGCCGACCGGGTGCAGGAAGGGCACCGTATGGCGCGAGCGGCGCACTTCGATCACGTCGTTGAGTTCGACCGCCGTGAACGACTGCATGTCGAAGTTCACGTTGACGTCGCGGCCCGCGACGATCTGGATGCTCACCTTGCAGTCGTCGGGCAGCACGATCGGGCGGTTCGAGAGCGCATGCGGCGCGATCGGCACGAGCACGATGCCTTGCAGCTGCGGATGCAGGATCGGCCCCTGCGACGACAGCGCGTAAGCCGTCGATCCCGTGGGCGTGGCGACGATCAGGCCGTCCGAGCGCTGGTTGTACATGAAGCGGCCGTCCACGTGCACACGCAGTTCCGCCATGCCCGAGAAACCCGAGCGGTTCACGACCACGTCGTTGAAGGCGAGCGCGTGGTAGATCGGATCGCCGTCGCGCATGATGCGCGATTCGAGCAGCGAGCGCTCCTCGCGCTCGAAGCTGCCCGCGAGCAGTTGCGGCACGATCTCCTGCATGTCGGAGAACGGGATGTCGGTGATGAAGCCTAGACGCCCATGGTTGATGCCGATAAGCGGCGTGCGGTAGGGCGCGAGCTGGCGGCCGATGCCGAGCATCGTGCCGTCGCCGCCGAGCACCACGGCCACGTCCGCGCGCGCGCCGATTTCGGCGGGTTGCAGCGCGGGATAACCGCTCACGCCGATCTCCTGGGCGGTCTGCGCTTCGAACACGACGTCGAAGCCACGCTGGGAGATGGTCTGGGCGAGCGCCGTCAGCGGCTCGCCAATGCCTTGCGTATTGCTGCGCCCAACGAGCGCAACCGTTTTGAACTGGCTCTGGATCTTCTGGATCTGCATGCCCGCATTACACCATAGTCAGTGCATGAAAAGAACCTCGCGGCCGCGCTCATGCCCAATGGGCGTGGGCCGGACCGCTCCTGGGCAGACGCCGGTGACATGGCTTTGACATCTGCGTGACCTGCCGATGAACCCGGGGCGCCGCTGCCCTTGCCCGCGCGTACTCGCCGCCAACCCGGCATTAGGCTAGAATTTTCAGTCATGCTAGATCCCCGCGCACAAACCCTCCTCAAAACGCTGATCGAGCGCTACATCGCCGAAGGTCAGCCGGTCGGCTCGCGCACGCTGTCGCGTTTCTCCGGGCTCGAACTGAGCCCGGCGACGATCCGCAACGTGATGTCCGACCTGGAGGAGCTGGGGCTCGTTTCCAGCCCGCACACCTCGGCGGGGCGCGTGCCCACGCCGCGCGGCTACCGTCTGTTCGTCGACACCATGCTGACCGTCGAGCCTTCCGCCGAAGAGGACGCCGTCACGCGCGCGGTCAAGACCACGCTGCGCCCGGGCGAGCCGCAGAAGGTGGTGGCGGCGGCGGCCAGCGTGCTGTCGAACCTCTCGCAGTTCGCGGGCGTGGTGCTCACGCCGCGCCGCAGCCACGTGTTCAAGCAGATCGAGTTCATGCGCCTGTCGGACAAGCGCATCCTGCTCATCATCGTGACGCCCGAAGGCGACGTGCAGAATCGCATCATGGCGACCCAGCGCGATTTCACGCCTTCCGAGCTGATCGAAGCTTCCAATTACATCAACGCGCATTTCGCGGGTCTCTCCTTCGATGATGTGCGTCGCCGCCTGCGCGAGGAAATCGATGCCCTGCGTGGCGACATGACCACCCTGATGCACGCGGCCGTGACCGCGAGCACCGAGGAATCCGATACCGGCGAGACCGTGCTGATCTCGGGCGAACGCAACCTGCTCGAAGTGGCGGATCTCTCTTCGGACATGGCGCGCCTGCGCAAGCTGTTCGACGTGTTCGACCAGAAGACCAGCCTGCTGCAACTGCTGGACGTCTCCAGCCATGCCCAGGGCGTGCAGATCTTCATCGGCGGGGAGTCGCAACTCGTGCCGATCGAGGAAATGAGCGTGGTGACCGCGCCGTACGAAGTCAACGGCAAGATCGTCGGCACGCTGGGCGTGATCGGCCCCACGCGCATGGCCTACAACCGCGTGATTCCGATTGTGGATATCACCGCGCGCCTGCTTTCGCTCACGCTCAGCCAGAACTGAGCGTTTGTTCGCCCGTTTGCTCGCCCGATTTCCGTCTGTACGCATGATCGCCCGAAGCGGCGCGCCGCGCCATTGGCCGAATGGCTAGCGCGGTCGGGTAAAACACTGCCCGCTATAATGCGCACTTGTGCAACCGTTGCCGCGCCCCGCGCGTGGCGTCCCTGATCGCCTATGCGTTTCGACCTCGAACGGCCCTTGCAGTCCACTGTCGCGCATCGTGTCGCGGTGCTGCTCATCAATCTCGGCACCCCCGATGCGCCCACGCCGCGCGCCGTGCGTCGCTATCTCGCGCAATTTCTCTCCGATCCGCGCGTGGTCGAGATTCCCGCGCCGGTCTGGCAGGTGATCCTGCGCGGGCTGATCCTGCCGCTGCGCGGGCGCTCGTCCGCCAAAAAATACGCGGCGGTCTGGACCCCCGAAGGCTCGCCGCTGCGCGTACACACGCAAAAGCAGACCGACGCCCTGCGACATCTGCTGCAGATCAACGATTACACCGTGCTGGTCGATTACGCGATGCGCTACGGCACGCCCGACATCCCGGCGATGCTCAATCAGCTCAAGCTCGCGGGCGCCGAACGCATCCTGCTCGTGCCGATGTATCCGCAATATTCGGCGTCGACCACGGCCACGGCTTTCGACGCTGCTTTTGCTGCACTGCGTCGTATGCGCAACCAGCCGGAAATTCGCACCATCCGTTCGTACCACGACCATCCGGCCTATATCGGCGCGCTGGCGGCCCAGGTGCAGCAGTACTGGCATGCGCATGGACGGCCCGATTTCGCTTCCGGCGACCGCCTCGTACTGAGCTTCCACGGCGTGCCGAGCCGCACGCTCGATCTCGGCGATCCGTATCACGACCAGTGTCAGCAGACCGCTTCGCTGCTGATGCATGCGCTGGGTCTGTCGACGGTCGAATGCCGCGTGACGTTCCAGTCGCGCTTTGGACGCGCGCAGTGGCTGCAGCCCTACACCGCACCCACACTCAAGGAACTCGGGCAGGGCGGCGTGCGTCGCGCCGACGTGTTCTGTCCCGGTTTCACGGCGGATTGCCTCGAAACAATCGAGGAAATTGGCATGGAAGTGCGCGACGAATTCCTGCATGGCGGCGGCAAGGAGTTCCACCGTATTCCGTGCCTGAACAATTCGCCGGCGTGGATTTCGGCGCTGGGAGAGATCGTTGCGCAGAACCTGCAAGGCTGGCCGGTGCAGGCGCCGGCTCACGCGGGCGCGACGGCCTGACAGCGCCGCTGCGCGTTTGAGCACGGCAGAAGAATTGTCAGCAGGAAGTCATCGATGAACTACAAGATCTCCACCGAACCGGGCGCGCGTTTGCGCATCGACAAATGGCTGTGGGCGGCGCGGTTTTTCAAGACGCGCTCGCTGGCCACGGACGCCGTGAACAAAGGCCATGTGCGCATCGGCGGCGAGGCGGTCAAGGCGTCGAAGGATGTGCGGGTGGGCGATCGCGTCGAAGTCGAGATCGATCACGTGCGCTTGGAAGTGGACGTGCTGGGGATCTGTGAAGTGCGCGGGCCGGCGAGCGTTGCGCAATCGCTGTATGCAGAAACCGGGGAAAGCCGCGCGGCGCGCGTGGCCGAACAGGAACGACGCAAGCTGTTTCGCGAGCCGGCCTCCGCGTTGCACGGCAGGCCGACCAAGCGCGACCGGCGCACTATCGACAAACTTTCGCGTGAGGGTTGAAGAGCGCTTCCATCGTGGCGTGCGCGCTCCCATATTCCGTGGTGTTGTCGTTCACGGCGCCCGACATGCAGATGGTGGTGGTCCCGGCGATCAGTACCAGAGCGACCACCGAGATGGCAAAGGTCAGTTTCACGGTACTCCCCATGGGATCGCTGCAAAACGGCCAGACAGGTGGCCCGTTGTGGTGCGTGCGGACCGGTTCGGTGGGGTGTTGAAAGCTCCGGGTAAACACGGCGTGATCAGCACCTGCTCCTGAGTGTAGGTCAGCCGCGCGGCGCACTCAATCCGATTTTTTCCGCGCTGCAGTAATGGTTGTAACCGGCGGTTTCGGTGCTTTGATGTTTGTCTAAAAAAGCGCGCGGAAGCCCTTGAAACAAGCGATCCGGCACCCATGTGCTGTCGCAATCCACGAAGCATCTGTCGCGCTGGCGCAACGCGCAGCGAGCGGAGGGGCGGGATGCCCCACGCTTCGTTCCCTTTTTTACTATTCAACGACGTTCAGCGACATGGAAAACACGCAAGAGAACCCGACGAGCCAGAACCCCACGCCCGCGGACGAGGCGTCGCAGGCCGCTGCCGCCGCCCCGCAGCAAGAGGGCGTTGCCGCCGCACCGGCAGCCGAAGGCGCCGACGCCGCGCTGGCCGAAGCCCAGGCGAAGATCGCCGAACTGCAGGACGCGTTCATGCGCGCCAAGGCCGAGACGGAAAACGTCCGCCGCCGCGCGCAGGAAGACGTCGCCAAGGCCCACAAGTTCGCGATCGAAAGCTTCGCCGAACACCTGCTGCCGGTGGTGGACAGCCTGGAAGCCGCGCTCGCGCACGGCTCGGACGACCTCGCCAAGGTCAACGAAGGCGTCGAACTCACGCTCAAGCAGCTCTCCGGCGCGCTGGAGAAGGGCAAGGTGGTGGCGATCAACCCGGTTGGCGAGAAGTTCGATCCGCATCGCCATCAGGCTATCTCGATGGTGCCGTCCGAGCAGGAAGCCAACACCGTCGTTTCGGTCCTGCAAAAGGGTTACGTGATCGCCGAGCGCGTGCTGCGTCCGGCGCTGGTCACGGTTTCCCAACCTAAATAAACGGCGCGAACCGGTCGATAACTGCCGTAACCGGTTGCCTGGATCACCGCTTTCAACGGCCTCTACATCGATTTGCGTGAAATTGCGTCGATCTGTGAAAGGCATTCGAAAGCAAAGGGCGGCGCGTTTCCCCGAACATCGCGAAAAAGCGCCGCCGATTGAAAAAAATTAACGAACGCATAGCCCGAAGCTCTTGAAAACGCCGTCTCGGCACTTATTTGGGCAGCAGTTCTGAATGAATTGAGGCGTAGCGCCAGCCAAAGCGACAAGCGGCGCACGCAACAGCGGATCAAAATTGGAGAATTGAGAAAAATGGGCAAAATCATCGGTATCGACCTTGGCACCACGAACTCGTGCGTGGCGCTGATGGAAGGCAATCAGGTCAAGGTGATCGAGAACTCGGAAGGCGCCCGTACGACGCCGTCGATCATCGCCTACATGGACGACAACGAAGTGCTGGTCGGCGCACCGGCCAAGCGTCAGTCGGTCACCAACCCGCGCAACACGCTGTACGCAGTCAAGCGCCTGATCGGCCGCCGCTTCGACGAAAAGGAAGTGCAGAAGGACATCAACCTGATGCCCTACCAGATCGTCAAGCATGACAACGGCGACGCATGGGTTGCCGCGCACGGCCAGAACCTCGCACCGTCGCAGGTTTCGGCAGAAGTGCTGCGCAAGATGAAGAAGACCGCTGAAGACTACCTCGGCGAGCCGGTCACGGAAGCCGTGATCACGGTTCCCGCGTACTTCAACGACAGCCAGCGTCAAGCCACCAAGGACGCAGGCCGCATCGCCGGTCTGGAAGTCAAGCGCATCATCAACGAACCGACCGCAGCCGCACTGGCTTTCGGCCTCGACAAGGCCGAGAAGGGCGACCGCAAGATCGCCGTGTTCGACCTGGGCGGCGGCACGTTCGACATCTCGATCATCGAAATCGCTGATGTGGACGGCGAGATGCAGTTCGAAGTGCTCTCGACCAACGGCGACACGTTCCTCGGCGGCGAAGACTTCGACCAGCGCATCATCGATTACATCATCGGCGAATTCAAGAAAGAGCAGGGCGTCGACCTCTCGAAGGACGTGCTCGCGCTGCAACGCCTGAAGGAAGCCGCCGAAAAGGCCAAGATCGAACTGTCGTCGGGCCAGCAGACTGAAATCAACCTGCCGTACATCACGGCGGACGCTTCGGGTCCCAAGCACTTGAACCTGAAGATCACGCGCGCCAAGCTGGAAGCGCTGGTCGAAGACCTGATCGAGCGCACCATCGAGCCGTGCCGCGTGGCGATCAAGGACGCAGGCGTGAAGGTTGGCGACATCGACGACGTGATCCTCGTCGGCGGCCAGACGCGTATGCCGAAGGTGCAGGAGAAGGTCAAGGAGTTCTTCGGCAAGGACCCGCGCCGCGACGTGAACCCGGACGAAGCCGTGGCCGTTGGCGCCGCGATTCAAGGCCAGGTTCTGTCGGGCGACCGCAAGGACGTGCTGCTGCTCGACGTGACCCCGCTGTCGCTCGGTATCGAGACGCTCGGCGGCGTGATGACGAAGATGATCAACAAGAACACCACGATCCCGACCAAGCACTCGCAGGTCTACTCGACGGCTGACGACAGCCAGTCGGCCGTGACGATCAAGGTGTATCAGGGCGAACGCGAAATGGCGGCGGGCAACAAGCTGCTGGGCGAGTTCAACCTCGAAGGCATTCCGCCCGCACCGCGCGGCGTGCCGCAGATCGAAGTGAGCTTCGATATCGACGCGAACGGCATTCTGCACGTCGGCGCGAAGGACAAGGCGACCGGCAAGGAAAACCGCATCACGATCAAGGCGAACTCGGGTCTGTCCGAAGCCGAAATCGAGAAGATGGTGAAGGACGCCGAAGCGAACGCGGAAGAAGATCACCGTCTGCGTGAGATTGCCGATGCGCGCAACCAGGGCGATGCGCTGGTGCACAGCACGAAGAAGGCAGTGGCCGAGTACGGCGACAAGATCGATGCGTCCGAAAAGGACAAGATCGAAGCCGCACTGAAGGAACTCGAAGAGACGCTGAAGGATACGTCGGCTGACAAGGCGACGATCGAAGCGAAGGTCGAGGCGCTGTCCACCGCTTCGCAGAAGCTCGGCGAAAAGATGTACGCCGACATGCAGGCGCAGCAGGCTGGCGCGGCAGGTGCAGCGGGCGCGGCGGGTGCAGGTGCCGCCGGTGCCGAGCAAGGCGCGCAGAACCACGCCGACGACGTCGTCGACGCCGAGTTCAAGGAAGTCAAGAAGGACTAAGCGTCCGGATGCCGAGGCTGCAACCGTTGGCGGTTGCAGCCAGAGCAGCAAGGACGGCGGCGGCCGCATCGGTTACGATGCGTTCTGCATTGCAGCGCCTGGCGAGCCTTCACGGCTCTCCGGGCACATTTGTTTTATGGAGGCCGTTCTTTTTCAGGGGCCGCAAGCGCGTTTGAAGTCGGTGAGAAGCGCGTGCGCGGGGTTCAGGAAGAGCGGCTAACGGGTCACGAGATCCAGCATTCAAGAGGAGCCGGCGTGCGCGCAGCGTGCGCTTTGGCGTTGAACCGATATGGCGAAACGGGATTACTACGAGGTTCTGGGCGTCGCGAAGAACGCGAGCGACGACGAAATCAAGAAGGCGTATCGCAAGCTGGCGATGAAGTACCACCCCGACCGCAATCCGGACAACAAGGATGCGGAAGAGCATTTCAAGGAGGCCAAAGAGGCCTATGAAATGCTGTCGGACTCGCAAAAGCGCGCGGCTTACGACCAGTACGGCCATGCGGGCGTCGATCCCAACATGGGCGGCGCGGGTACGCAGGGCTTCGGCGGATTCGCGGACGCTTTCGGCGACATCTTCGGCGATATCTTCGGCCAGGCGGCCGGCGGCCGCGGCGGCCAGCGCAGCGGCCCGCAGGTGTATCGCGGCGCGGACCTGCGCTACAGCATGGAAATCACGCTGGAGCAGGCGGCGCACGGCTACGAAACGCAGATCCGCGTGCCGGGCTGGAGCAGTTGCGAGGTTTGCCACGGCTCGGGCGCGAAGCCCGGCACCAAGCCGGAAACCTGCCCGACCTGTCACGGTTCGGGTTCGGTGCGCATGTCGCAGGGCTTTTTCAGCATCCAGCAGACTTGCCCGAAGTGTCACGGCACCGGTTCGTACATCCCTGAACCCTGCACGTCCTGCCACGGCGCGGGCAAGGTGAAGGAAACCAAGACGCTGGAAGTGAAGATTCCGGCGGGCATCGACGACGGCATGCGCATCCGCTCGGCCGGCAACGGCGAGCCGGGCATCAACGGCGGTCCCTCGGGCGACCTGTACGTCGAGATCCACATCAAGCAGCACGGCGTGTTCGAGCGCGACGGCGACGATCTGCATTGCCAGATGCCGATTCCGTTCTCGACGGCCGCGCTCGGCGGCGAGATCGAAGTGCCCACGCTGGCGGGCCGCGCGACCTTCCCGGTTCCCGAAGGCACCCAGTCGGGCAAGACGTTCCGTCTACGCGGCAAGGGCATCAAGGGTCTGCGTTCGAGCATCGCGGGCGATCTCTACGTGCACGTGCAGGTGGAAACGCCGGTCAAGCTCACCGAGCACCAGCGCGAACTGCTTCAGCAGTTCGAGAAGTCGCTCGTGGAAGGCGGCTCGCGCCACAGCCCGCAAAGCAAGAGCTGGTTCGACCGCGTCAAGAGCTTCTTCGATTGATGCGCGGGTTTCGGGGCGCGCTGCGGGTTTGGCTTGAAACGCCAGCGTGCTCCGGACCAGTCAGGCAGGTAGTCACACAATGGCCGTTACTCCAGGCGGCGCGGTGTTCGCGCTGCTCGACGATGGCGACTCGACGGCGCAGCGCCGTTCGAGCCGTCTCTATACGGGCTTCGTGCGCGAACTCGCGTGCGAGCGCCCAGCCGATCTCGACGTGATTTGCGAACAGGTGCGCGCCGCGCAGCAGGCGGGGCTGCACAGCCTCGTGCTCGGCGATTACGACTTCGGGCGCGCACTCGTGCTCGGCCAGCAGAGCGCCCCCATTCATGAAACGCAGCACGGCCACGCCGCGCTGCGTTTTTTCTTGTTCGAACGCTGCGAGAAGCTCTCGCGCGATGAAGCCGATGCGTGGCTCGCGGCGCGCGAGGGCTGCACATCGGACGAGCATGCACCGCATCCCGCAGGCATCGCAGGCGTGACGATGGGCGTGGACCGCGAGCGCTTCGAGCGCGACATCGGCGCAGTGCAGGACGCGCTGCGCATCGGCGACACGTATCAGGTCAACTACACCTATCGGCTCGGTTTCGAGGCGTTTGGTTCGCCGCTCGCGCTGTATCGGCGCTTGCGCGAGCGTCAACGCGTGCGTTACGGCGCGTTGATCGCGCTGCCGGGCGACCGCTGGGTGCTGTCGTGCTCGCCGGAGCTGTTCGTCGAGAAACACGGCGACACCCTGCGCGCCAAGCCGATGAAGGGCACCGCCGCGCGTTGGGCCGATCCGGCCGAGGATGCCGCCGCCGCGCGGTTTCTCGGCAACGATCCCAAGAACCGCGCCGAAAACGTCATGATCGTCGATCTGCTGCGCAACGACATCTCGCGCGTGGCGCAGACTGGCACCGTGCGCGTGCCGGCGCTGTTCAGCGTCGAGCCGTATGCGTCGGTGTGGCAGATGACCTCGACGGTCGAAGCGAAGCTGCGCGAAGGCACCACATTCGCCGACGCGATGCGCGCGCTGTTCCCCTGCGGCTCGATCACCGGCGCGCCCAAGCATCGGACGATGGAGCTGATCGACGCGCTGGAGCATGGCCCGCGCGGGCTGTACACGGGCACGATCGGCTGGTTCGACGCGCCGCGCGATGGCGATGCCTGCGGCGATTTTTGCCTCTCGGTGGTGATCCGTACGCTGACGCTGGAAGCCGCGCAGGCGGCCACGGCGGGAATACGCCGCGGCGAGATGGGAGTGGGCGCGGGCATCGTGCTCGACAGCGTGGCCGCCGACGAATATGAGGAGATGCGTTTGAAAGCCCGCTTCCTGACCGGAGCCGATCCCGGCATCGAACTGTTCGAAACGATGTACGCAACGCGCGCCCAGGGCGTGCGCCACCTCGAACGCCATCTCGCGCGGCTTGCGTCGAGCGCCGCGTGGTTCGATTTCCCGTGCGATGTCGAGGCATTGCGGGCGCGTCTCGCGCAGGCCTGCGCCGCATGGCCGGACGATGACGCGAGTGACGCACCGCATCGCGTGCGCGTTGCGCTGGCCAAAAGCGGCGAAATCACGCTGACGTCCGCACCGCTTGCGCCGCTGGCGCACGACACCGTGGGCGTGATGTTCGCGTCGGACCACGGCTTCGCGCCGGTTGCCTCCGCGGATGCGCTCCTGCTGCGCAAGTCCACGCGCCGCGCCGAATTCGACCGCGCATGGCGCGCGGCGGAAGCACAAGGCGCCTTCGACATGCTCTTCTTCAACGAGCGCGGCGAGTTGACCGAAGGCGGCCGCTCGAACGTGTTCGTGAAGCTCGGCGGTCAGTGGTGGACGCCGCCGCTGGTTTCGGGCGTGCTCCCGGGCGTGATGCGCGGCGTGCTACTCGACGATCAGACATTGGGCGCGCAGGAGCGTGTCCTCACGCGTGCCGACGTGCTGGAAGCCGAAGCGCTCCTGCTTACCAACGCCCTGCGCGGCGCAGTGCCGGCGAAGCTGATGTAAAACCGCGCCACCACGCAGCCCCAAACAAAAAGCGCGTGCCATCAAGGTCACGCGCTTTTTCATATCGGCACGAAAAACGGCTTCAGAAGCCGTGCTCAGGTCCAGGGAACGAGCCGTCCTTGACCGCCTTCACATAGGCGCGCACGGCCGATTCGATATTCGGCTGGCCTTCCATGAAGTCCTTCACGAAGCGCGGACGCTTGCCGGGGAAAATGCCCAGCATGTCGTGCAGCACCAGCACCTGGCCCGAGCAGTCCACGCCCGCGCCAATGCCGATGGTCGGAATGCGCAACTGCTTCGTGACTTGTGCGCCGAGCGCCGAGGGCACCGCCTCGATCACCACCAGCTGCGCGCCCGCTGCTTCGAGCGCCAGCGCGTCGCGCACCAGCTGGGCCGCTCCCGCATCGGTCTTGCCCTGCACCTTGAAGCCGCCGAAGGCGTGTACCGACTGCGGCGTGAGGCCGATATGCGCGCACACCGGCACCGCGCGCTCGACCAGCATCTTCACCGTGGGGGCGAGCCATTCGCCACCCTCGATCTTGACCATCTGCGCACCCGCGCGCATGAGCTTCACCGAACTGGCAAAGGCTTCTTCGGGCGTGCCGAAGGTGCCGAACGGCAGATCGGCGACGATCAGCGCCTTCGTCTGCGCGCGCGCCACCGACGCCGTGTGATAGGCGATGTCGTCGAGCGTGACGGGCAGCGTGGTGGTGTGGCCCTGGAGCACGTTGCCGAGCGAATCGCCGATCAGCACGGTATCGACGCCCGCGCGATCGCACAGCGCGGAGAAGCTGGCGTCGTAGCACGTGAGCATGGCGATCTTTTCGCCGGCGTCGCGCATGGACTGGAGCTTGGGCACGGTGACCGCGCTGCGGCTCGTTTCCTGCAGATAACTCATGGGGAAATCCTGGGGTGATCCGTTATGGAGGGGGAAACCGGCAGGGCGGTCGCTGGAACGAGCCTGGCGAGGCTCAGAGCGAGGTGCCCTTGACGAACGATTCCTTGCGCCCGCGCATTGTTTCGATACGTTCGGCGATCAGGGCAAGGTCCTCGTCGGAGTCGAGCGGATTCAGATTCTCGACGCCGACCGTCAGTACCGGCGCACGGTCGTAATGATAGAAAAATTCGTTGTAGCTGTCGCACAACCCACGCAGGAAGGTGTCGGAGATGTGCTGTTCCACCGGCACGGCGCGTTTCTGGATGCGCGCGAAGAGGGCTTCAGGGCTCGCCTGAAGGTAGACCACCAGATCCGGCGGCGGCGCCTGCACGGGCAAACGCGCGGCGAGCGCGCGATAGAGCGGCAGTTCCTCTTCGGGCAGCGTGAGACGCGCGAACACGTCGTTGCGCTCGGCGAGGAAGTTGGTCACGAGCGGCTCGCCCGCGCCGCGCCGTGCGCTCACTTCATGCGACAGGCGCTCGCGCTGCAGCGCTACGGCAAGCTGCGCGGCCAGCGCGTGACGCGAGGCATCGCGGTAGAAGCGTTCGAGAAAGGGGTTGTCGGTGTGCGATTCGATCAGCGTCTGCATCTGCCAGCGTTCGGCCAGACGCGTGGCCAGTGCGGTCTTGCCCGCGCCGATCGGCCCTTCGATCACGATGTAGTCGAGCGCGGGCCGGGTGGCGCGCGCGGTGACGATCGGCAAGGGCGTGTTCACCGGCAGCCGCCTGGCTTTTTATCGTCGATGGCGCTCTCGCCATCGGGTTCTGGCGCGACACCCAGGCACTGACACAGCGGCCGCAACTTTTCGATACGCTGATCGGCCACGCCGGGCAGGAACGTGCGTACCACGCCCTGGCCCGGAATGAGCAGGTCCGCATCGATTTCGGCGAGCGGCGCGAGCACGAACGCGCGGAGCGTCATGCGCGGATGCGGCACGATCAGCCCGGGCTCGTCGATCACGGTGTCGCCGAACATCAGCACGTCGATGTCGAGCGTGCGCGGCGCGTTGCGAAAGGGGCGCTCGCGGCCGAAATGATGCTCGATGCGCTGGCACAGGGCCAGCAGATCGTGCGCCGTGAGGCACGTTTCGAGCTTCACGACGCAATTGAAATAGTCGTCGCCGCCCGCGTCGATCGGCGCGGTGCGGTACAGACTCGATTTGGCGACGATGGTGATGGCGCTTTGCTGCGCAAGACACACCACCGCGTCTTTGAGGGTCTGGCGCGCATCCCCCAGATTCGCGCCCATTCCCAGCCAGGCAACCGTCATGGCTTCACTTCCTGCGGCTATCGTTGCAAAGGCGCATGGAGCGCGCCCACACTACGCTGCGCCTGCATGGCGTCAGTCCTCGTACGGGCCGTCGTCGCCCTGGTCGTGCGACGAATCCGCGCCGTCACTCTCGGTTCCGGCAGCAGTTTCGCCCGCTTTACGGTTTTTCGCTCCGCCACGACGGCGGCGCTTGCGCGGCGAACGCTCGCGGGTGCCGCCCGCATTGAGCAGCGTTTCGCGTGCGGCCAGATCGCCGCTGATAAAGTCGGTCCACCACTGGCCGATTTCGGCGTCGAGCTCGCCCGACTCGCAGCGCAGCAGGAGAAAATCATACCCCGCTCTGAAGCGCGGGTGTTCCAGCAGCTTGATCGCGCTGCGGCCGCGCTTTTCGAGGCGCAGTTGCAGGCCCCAGATCTCGCGCATATCCGACGAGAAGCGGCGATGGATCGCCAGCTTCTCGGTCTGCATGTCGATCACGTCGTCCATCGCGCGATTGAGCGCGGGCACCGGGAATTCGCCTTCGGCCGTGTACTGCGTGAGGCGTTGCTGCACGTCGTGCCAAAGCAGCGTGGCGAACAGGAAGCCCGGCGACACCGGCTTGCCCTGACGCACGCGCGCATCGGTGTTCGACAGCGCGAGCGTGATGAAGCGCTCGCCTTGCGGCTGTTCGAGCACCACGTCGAGCAGCGGCAGCAGGCCGTGATGCAGGCCTTCCTTGCGCAGCCAGCGCAGGCATTCGAGCGCGTGGCCCGAGAGCAGCAGCTTGAGCATCTCGTCGAACAGACGCGCCGCCGGCACGTTGTTGATGAGGTCGGCCATTTCCAGGATCGGGGCGCGCGTGTGTTCTTCGATCTCGAAGCCGAGCTTGGCCGCGAAACGCACCACACGCAGCATACGCACCGGATCTTCGCGATAGCGCGTGGCAGGGTCGCCGATCATGCGCAGCAGGCGCGCGCGCATGTCGGCCATGCCGTTGTGGTAGTCCAGCACGGTTTGCGTGGCCGGATCGTAGTACATCGCGTTGATCGTGAAGTCGCGGCGCGTGGCGTCTTCGTGCTGCTCGCCCCAGACGTTGTCGCGCAGCACGCGCCCGCTTGCGTCCACATGATGCGTCTTGCGGTCGAGTTCGTCGCGGCGCATACGTTTGACCGGCGCGGCGCTGGGCGCGGGTGCGGGCGCATCGACCAGCGCACGGAACGTCGAGACTTCGATGATTTCCTGGCCGAACTGCACGTGCACGATCTGGAAGCGCCGGCCGATGATGCGCGCGCGGCGGAACAGCTTCTGCACCTGATCGGGCGTGGCGTCGGTGGCGACGTCGAAGTCCTTGGGCGCGACGCCCAGCAGCAGGTCGCGCACCGCACCGCCGACGATGAACGCGCGGAAGCCGGCTTGTTGCAGCCCTTCGGTCACGCGCACCGCGTTGCGCGAAATCAGCGCCGGGTTGATGCCGTGCACATCGGCGGAGAGGATCACGGGCGTGGTCGGATCGGCGGCGCCCTTCTTGCCCGGCGCGCCGCGCGCGCTGGTTTCCTTCTTGACGGTGACGGTCTTGCGGCGCGCGCGGGTGGTGGTGCCAACGGCGGTGCCAACAGCGGTGCCAACGGCCTGGTCGCCGTCATGCGCTGCTGCGTGGGCGTCGTCGCCGTGTTCGCCCGGCGTTTGAACGGCTTCGGCGTCGTCCTGGCCGAACAGCTTGCGGATGAATTTCTTGATCACGAGGCTTGGAACAAATCGAGAATGCGCCAGCCTGCTTGTTGCGCGTGGGCGCGCAGGGTGTCGTCGGGGTTGGTCGCGATCGGGTCGGTGACTTTCTCGAGCAACGGAATGTCGTTGTGCGAGTCGCTGTAGAAGTAGCTGCGATCGAAGTCCGACCAGCTCTTGCCCATCGAGGCGAGCCAGGCTTCGACGCGCGTGATCTTGCCTTCGCGGAAGCTCGGCGTGCCGGTCGGGCGGCCTGTGAAAGCCGATTCCGGATGACCGTCCACGGTTTCGACCTCGCACGCGATCAGCTTGTCCACGCCGAAGGCTTCGCCGATGGGCGCGGTGATGAATTCGTTGGTCGCCGTGACCATGCAGACGAGGTCGCCCGCGTCCTTGTGCTGGCGCACGAGTTCGATCGCCACCGGCAGCATGGCCGGCTTGATGACTTCGTGCATGTACTGATCGTGCCAGGCCTTGAGTTGCGCGCGCGAATGCTTCGCGAGCGGCGTGAGGGCGGCGACGAGGTACGCGTTGATGTCGAGCGTGCCGGCCTTGTACTGACCGTAGAAGAAGTCGTTCTGCTCGGTGAAGCGCTCGGCGTCCACGAGGCCGAGCTTCACCATGAAGCGGCCCCATTCGTGGTCGCTGTCGGTGGGGATCAGCGTGTGATCGAGATCGAAAAGTGCGAGATTAGCCATGGGCGCTCATTTTACTTGAAGCGGGTGAAGCCGTTGCCGGTGCCGACGTGCGTCGGCGGGGCGGGCTGCGTGTCGGGTTCGGCGGGAGCGGGGGCGGGTGCTGCGTCCGGGGCGTTCGATGTGTCCGCTGCGTCCGGCTGCGCTTGCGCTGTTTCGGACGGGCTGGCCGCAGCGTGCGCCGCCTCAGGCTCATTCGCGTCGGCGGGTACAGCGGGCGGATCGAGATCGCCGTTCAGCTCGCCGGTCAATTCGTTGCTGACGTCGGCGTTGACCTCGCCTTGCAGGTCGGTGCCCAGTTCGCGATGGACCACGTCGCGGAATTTGACCCCCAGTTCGCCATCGACATTGTCGGTGGGCGGCTCGAAGGGCTTGTCGCCGATCGGCTCGCGGGTCTGCAGGGCCGGGGCCCTGGGCGCTTCGTAGGCCGGATCGACCGGGCTCGGGTCGCTCGCGTCCAGCAGCGGGAACAGTTCGAGTTCGACGCCTGCGGCGGCGGCGGGCTCCGGGTCGGCCTCGTTCTCTGCTTCGCGCGGGTCTGGCAGATCGGCGATCTCGACGATCTGCTCCTCCTCGGCAGGCATCGCGAACAGCGCGGCGTCGTCGCCCGCGAGCGCCTCGGGGCTCAGCGGTCCTTCGCCGTTGGCGAGCATCGTGCGCAGCAGCGGCAGCGTCACCGCGCGCTTTTGCTCCAGCGAAAAGCGGTCGAGCGCGTCGAGCAGGCGCATCAGACTGGGCATGTCGCGGCGAAAGTGCGTGAGCAGATAGGCGGGCACGTCGTCGGCTAGATTGATGCCGCGTTCGCGCGCCGCTTGCTTGAGCACGGCGGCCTTGCCTGCGTCCGAGAGCGGCGCGAGATGGAACACCAGACCCCAGCCCAGGCGCGTGCGCAGATCCTCGCGCACCGCGAGACCCATCGGCGGCGCATTGCCGGTGGCGACCAGCGCCGTGGCCGGATGCGAGCGCACTTCGTTGAAGAGGTTGAAGAGGGCGATCTGCTGCGCGCCCGAGAGCGAATCGCAGTCGTCGACCGCGTAGATGGTCACGCGCGCATCGAAGGTGAAGGCAGCCAGAGCGCTTTGCGGCCCGAGATAGCGCACATGGCCCGGCGGCGCTTCATAAGCGAGCGAGCGCAGCAGATGCGAGCGGCCGTTGCCGGGCTCTCCCCAGACGTAGAACGTGCGGTCGGCCTTCGGATCGACGCCCGCAGCGAGCGCGGCATCGAGCCCGCGCAGGCGCGCCACCAGCTCCGCGTTGGCGCCGGTGTGAAAGTTGTCGAAGGTCGATGGCGGCGGGGTGCCGAGATCGAGCGTTAGCTGTCGCTGCACGGTATGTCTGGCCGAAGTGTCGGGTCTCTCTGTGCTCTCTGTGCTGTCAGTGCGTGTGCGGTTCCTGCTCGTTCAATTCCGATAGAGCGCGCTGGCGAGATAGCTGCGGCGCAATTCACGCAGGGCGATCGAGAGGATCGCACTGGCCGGCAGTGCGAGCAGCACGCCGAAGAACCCGAACAGTTGCCCGAAGGCGAGCAAGGCAAAAATCACCGCGAGCGGATGCAGGCCGATGCGCTCGCCCACGAGCCGTGGCGTGAGGAAAAAGCCTTCGAGCACCTGGCCCACGCCGTAGATCAGCGCCACCGCGCCGAAACCATACCAGTTGCCGAACTGCAAAAGCGCGGCAACCAGCGCGAGCACGAGGCCCGTTGCGTAGCCCAGATACGGAATCAGCACCGCGAGGCCCGTGAACACGCCTACCGGCAGCGCCACTTCGAAGCCCGCGATCGACAGCGCAATCGCGTAGAACGCCGCGAGGATCGCCATCACCAGCAACTGGCCGCGCAGATATTGCGCCAGCATGCGGTCCATTTCGCCCGCCAGTTCCATGGTGCGCGCAAACCAGCGGCGCGGCACGAAGGTCTGCACGCGCGCGAGCATCGCGTTCCAGTCGTACAGCAGATAGAACAGCACGAGCGGCACCAGCACGGCGTTCGAAACGACTTCGATCGCCACGTTGCTGCTGGTGCGGATCGACGTCCACGCGTAGAGCGCAACGGTCTGCGCGCTGCCTTCGATGCGGCTCGTGATCAGGTCGCGCAGGCTCTGGAAGTCGAGCACATCGTCGCGTACGCCCAGAAACGCCAGCTTGGGCGTGAGCCAGTCGTGCAGATGCGTGATCATCGCGGGCACCTGCTGCTTGAGCTGCGGCCCTTCCTTCTGGATCACGGCGAGCAGCAGCACGACCAGCATGGTCACGACCAGCGCGAAGAGCAGCATCATGGTGAGTGCGGCGAGACCGCGCGGCACGCGCCTGCGCACCAGCCACGCCACGCCCGGCTGCAGCACGTAGGCGAGCAGCCCGCCGAGCAGAAAAGGCGTGAGCACGGGGCGCAGCAGCCACAGCACGATGCCGAAGGCGAGCGCAAGCGCGGCCCAGATGAAGGCCTGACGCTGGTACGGCGTGAAAATCGGTGTGTTCTGCGACAAAACGTTGTTTTCCGGTGGTAGGGCGGGCTGGCGTCGGTCCTGCGCGAGCCGTGCTCTGCGCGTCGTTCGCCTTGTCTCCTGCCCGTGCTGGCTCGCCGCGGCGCGCCCGTCGTTGCGAGCGCGCCGTGCGCATTCAAGGCGCCGTCGCGTTGCGTCATCCCAAAAAACTGACCCTGGGCGCGTCGGCGGGTCGCCGTCAATCGGTTAAAATCGCATTTTACCGACCTTCTGGCGCTTCCCCATGAATCAACCGAAATCCGGCCCCGCTAATCAGGAACAAGGCCTCTCCTACGCCGACGCTGGCGTCGACATGGTCGCGGGCGACGCGCTCGTCGACCGCATCAAGCCGTTTGCGAAGAAGACCCTGCGCGAAGGCGTGATGGGCGGCATCGGCGGATTCGGCGCGCTGTTCGAAGTGCCGAAGCGATACAAGGAACCCGTGCTGGTGTCGGGCACGGACGGCGTGGGCACCAAGCTGCGCCTCGCGTTTCATCTGAACAAACACGACACGGTCGGCCAGGATCTCGTCGCGATGAGCGTCAACGACATCCTCGTGCAAGGTGCCGAGCCGCTGTTCTTCCTCGACTACTTCGCCTGCGGCAAGCTGGACGTCGATACGGCGGCCACTGTCGTGCAGGGCATCGCACACGGTTGCGAACTGTCGGGCTGCGCGCTGATCGGCGGCGAAACCGCTGAAATGCCGGGCATGTACCCGGACGGCGAATACGACCTGGCGGGCTTCGCGGTCGGCGCGGTCGAAAAGAGCAAGATCATCGACGGCAGCACCATCGCCCCGGGCGACGTGGTGCTGGGTCTGGCGTCGAGCGGCATCCACTCGAACGGCTTCTCGCTGGTGCGCAAGATCATCGAGCGCGCGAACCCCGACCTGAACGCCGACTTCGACGGCCGCACGCTTGGCGACGCGCTGATGGCGCCCACCCGCATCTACGTCAAGCCGCTGCTCAAGCTGATGGAAACCATCACCGTAAAGGGCATGGCGCACATCACCGGCGGCGGTCTGGTCGAAAACATTCCGCGCGTGCTGCGCGAAGGTCTCACGGCTGAGCTGAACCATGCCGCATGGCCGCTGCCGCCGCTGTTCTCGTGGCTGCAGAAGGAAGGCGGCGTGGCGGATGCGGAAATGCATCGCGTGTTCAACTGCGGCATCGGCATGGCCGTGGTCGTGGCGGCCGATCAGGCTGAAGCCGCCGCCGCGCTGCTGGCCGCAGCGGGCGAGCAGGTCTGGAAGATCGGCTTCGTGCGCGAAAGCCGCGAAGGCGAAGCGCAGACCGTGGTGGTCTGAGGCGACCCCGTTTAGCCTTCCGCGCCTTTGCAGAAGAAAAGCCCGCCAGATGGCGGGCTTTTTGCATTCCTGGCATCTGAAACGCGTTACAGCACCGTGCGCACGTGCCACAACTCCGGAAACAGCACCACATCGAGCATCTTGCGCAGATACGGCGCGCCGTTGGTGCCGCCCGTGCCCTGCTTGAAGCCGATGATGCGCTCCACCGTCGTCACATGGCGGAAGCGCCACTGGCGGAACGCGTCCTCCAGATCGACGAGCTCTTCGGCCATCTCGTACAGATCCCAGTGCTTCGAGGGATTGCGGTAAATCTCCAGCCATGCCGCTTCGACCGTCGTATCGTGTTCGGTCGCCTGGCTCCAGTCGCGGTTCAGGCGCTGCGGTGCGATCGCGAAACCGCGCCGCGCGAGCAGGCGGATCACTTCGTCGTAGAACGACGGCGCGTCGAGCGTCGCCTTCACCTGGGCGTGAATCTCCGGGCGATGCTCGTGCGGTTTGAGCATCTGCGCGTTCTTGTTGCCGAGCAGAAACTCGATCATGCGGTACTGATACGACTGAAAGCCGGATGACGCGCCCAGATACGGCCGCATCGCCGTGTACTCAGACGGCGTGAGCGTCGACAGCACGCTCCAGGCCTGCACCAGTTGCTCCAGGATGCGCGAGACGCGCGCCAGTTGCTTGAAGGCGGGCGGCAGCGCATCGCGATGCACGTTGGCGAGCGCCGCGCGCAACTCATACAGCGCGAGCTTCATCCACAGCTCGCTGGTCTGATGCTGGACGATGAACAGCATCTCGTTGTGATCGGGCGAAAGCGGATGCTGCGCGTTGAGCACCTTGTCCAGCCCGAGGTAGTCGCCGTAGCTCATCGACTCCGAGAAGTCGAGCTGGGCGTCGTGCCAGCCGTCGCCTTTTTCCTGCACGCTGGACGGCGCGGACGGCGCACCGTGGGCCGCGCCATGCCCGAACGGACAACCGCCGCGCGGCGCGTCGTTCGATGCACTCGTCTGCTCGGGCGCGCCGGGAATCTGCATATGGTCGGTCATCGCGCGCTCCTCAGGTCACTGCGCCGCGTGCGGCGAATTCCGGCTTGCGCCAGTATTCGGTCGCGAGCACGTCGCGCAGCGTTTCCACGGCGTCCCAGACATCGACGTAACGTACATACAGCGGCGTGAAACCAAAGCGCAGCACGCGCGGCTCGCGATAATCGCCGATCACGCCGCGCGCGATCAGCGCTTGCATCACTTCATAGCCATGCGGATGCTCGAAGCTCACATGCGAGCCGCGCTGCGCATGCTCGCGCGGCGTGACGAGCGTGAGATCGAACGCCTTGCAACGCGTTTCCACCAGTTCGATGAAGAGATCGGTGAGCGCGAGCGACTTGGCGCGGATCGCCTGCATATCGGTTTGCAGGAACACGTCGAGGCCGCATTCGACCAGCGACATCGACACGATCGGCTGCGTGCCGCACAGATAGCGGCCGATGCCGTCGTCGGGGCGATAGGTCGGGTTCATTTCGAACGGCGACTTGTGGCCCCACCAGCCCGACAGCGGCTGCGAGAAGGTGTTCTGGTTGCGTTTGGGCACCCACACGAAGCCCGGCGAGCCCGGGCCGCCGTTCAGATACTTGTAGGTGCAGCCGACCGCGTAATCGGCATTCACGCCGTTCAGATCGACCGGCACCGCGCCCGCCGAATGCGCCAGATCCCACAGCGCGAGCGCGCCCTGCGCGTGGATGTGTTCGGTGAGCGCGCGCATGTCGTGCATCTCGCCGGTGCGGTAGTTCACGTGCGTGATCATGGCCACGGCCACGTCCTCGCGGATCGCGGCGCGCAGCTCGGACGGATCGTCCACCAGACGCAGCTCGTAGCCGCGATCGAGCTGCTCGATCAGGCCTTGCGCGATGTACAGATCGCTCGGGAAATTCGAGCGCTCGGAGACGATCACGCGGCGCTTCGGATCGCGCTCATTGGCGACGCGCAGCGCGGCGGACAGCGCCTTGAAGAGGTTGATCGAAATGGTGTCGGTGACGACCACTTCGTCCTCGGCCGCGCCGATCAGCGGGGCGAGCTTGTTGCCCAGACGGCGCGGCAGCGCGAACCAGCCCGCGGTGTTCCAGCTGCGGATCAGGCCTTCGCCCCATTCGCCGCCGATCACGGCCTGGGCGCGCGCGGCGCTGGCGCTGGGCGGCACGCCCAGCGAATTGCCGTCGAGATAGATGGTCTCGGGGGCGAGCGTGAATTGCTCGCGCAGGGCCGCGAGCGGGTCGGCGCTGTCGAGCGCCAGGGCTTCGTTACGGTCGTTCATATCGATGGGGGCCTGAAGGTAGCTGAAGGTAGCTGAAGGGGTCTCGGGGCGATTGCGGTGCAAGCGAAAGGGCAAGCGCAAGGGCAATCGAAGCTGTTTGGGTGCGTGCTGTTATTCGGGCAGGGCGCGCAGCACGGCGCGCACGGGGCTGGCGTCGAGCGTCGCGAATTTCAGCGGCAGCGCGATCAGCTCGTAGTCGCCGGCGGCGACTTCGTCGAGCACCACGCCTTCGAGAATCGCCATGCGATGCGCGCGGATGCGGTGATGCGCGTCCATCGTCTTCGATTCCTGCGGGTCGAGCGAAGGCGTGTCGATGCCGATAAGACGCACGCCCTGTGCGGCGAGCAACTCGATGGTTTCGGGCGCGACCGCGCAAAACGCGCTGTCCCAGCGATCCTGCGGCGCCTGCGCATAGGTGCGCAGCAGTACGCGCGGCGGGATGCCGTCGAGCGCAGCTTTTACATGTTCGGGCAGCACCAGCGGCGCAGCGCCGATGCAGTCAATCACGCGGCATGCGCCGATATACGTATCGAGCGGCACCTCGCCGATGGGCGCGCCTTCGGCGTCGTAGTGCAGCGGGGCATCGGTGTGCGCGCCCGTATGCGGCGAAAGCGTCACGCGCGCCACGTTGACCGGCGAGCCGGCTTCCATGCGCCAGACACGTTCGACGTTCACAGTCGTGTCGCCGGGCCAGACGGGCGTTGCAGGATGGATCGAGGGGGAAATATCCCAGAGCTTTTTCATTGCGCTGACAAGGTTGTCTCCGTATTTTTCGAATGATAGGCAACCCGCCGCGAAATGTGCTTGCGAAAAAAACGCCTTAGGCTACAGTTCTTGGCACATAATTTGTTACAAGAGGGGAAAGGGGACCAAATATGAACGCTATCTCGCTCGACGCAACCGATTGCCGGATTCTCGCCGTTCTTCAGAACGAGGGACGCATCAGTAACCTCGATCTGGCCGAACGAATTTCGCTATCGCCTTCCGCGTGTCTGCGGCGGCTGCGCCTGCTCGAAGAGCAGGGCGTGGTCGAGCGCTACCGCGCCAGTCTGAACCGGGAGATTCTCGGTTTCGAGATGGAGGCCTTCGTGCAGGTGTCGATGCGCAACGACCAGGAAAGCTGGCACGAGCGCTTTGTCACGGCGCTGCGCGACTGGCCCGAAGTGGTGGGCGCGTATGTGGTGACGGGGGAGACGCACTATCTGCTGCGCGTGCTCGCGCACAACCTCAAGCACTACTCGGATTTCGTGCTCAACAAGCTGTACAAGGCGCCGGGCGTGATGGATATCCGCTCGAATATCGTGCTTACGACGCTGAAGGTGGAGGCGGGCGTGCCGGTCGATCTGATCGCCCAGCGCGGCGAGCCGAAGGCGAATTGAGCTTGCACTAAGGCAAACGAAAGCCCGGCGCGCCGGGCTTTTAGACCGCTTTTCGCTCTTAAAGCGGCTCGATCTTGTGGAAACCGCCGCCGTGGAACACGAGCGGCGAGGCCTGATCGAGATCCTCGCGCACGCCGCAGCGCTCCACCTCGCCGACGAAGATGACGTGATCGCCTTCGTCGTAGCGGCTGCGGTTGTGGCACTCGAACCAGGCGATCGCCCCGTCCAGCACCGGCATGCCGGAATCGCCCGCTGCGTGCGAGACGCCTTCGAAGCGGTCGCCCTTCACGGTGGCGAAGCGCTTGCACAGGTCGAGCTGCGACGCTGCAAGCACATTGACCACATAATGGCTGTTGCTGCGAAACACCGGCATCGACGCCGAACGCGTCGCGAGGCTCCAGAGCACCAGCGGCGGATTAAGCGACACCGAATTGAACGAACTGGCGGTAATGCCGATGAGCTGTCCGTCGGGCGCGCGCGTCGTGATGACCGTCACGCCGGTCGCGAACTGGCCGAGCGCGCGGCGGAACGAGGCGGCGTCGAAGTTGGGCGGGCTGGCGCGGCGGGTCATGGCTGCACGCCCTTGGTCGAAGCGGAAGTCGGAATGAACGTCATGTGGAATTTCGGCGAATTGCCCCAATTTTAGCGAAAAGCGGCGCGCGGCAGGGATTTAGACCAATTCGCGCAGCGCTTACCGCGCGTTTGTGCGCGTGGCGCGCGCGGCGCGCCCGCCATTGTCAAAGGAGAGTTGAGCATGAGTCAGACGATCGAAACGGCCACCCTGGGCGGCGGATGTTTCTGGTGCCTCGAAGCGGTCTATCTGCGTGTGGACGGCGTGACGGCGGTGGAATCGGGCTATGCGGGCGGCCAGACGCTCAACCCGACCTATGAGCAGGTCTGCGACGGCGTGACCGGCCACGCCGAAGTCGTGAAGGTCGATTTCGATCCGGCGAAGATCAGCTATCGCGAGATCCTCGACATCTTCTTCGCGATTCACGATCCGACCCAGCTGAACCGTCAGGGCAATGATGTCGGCACGCAGTATCGCTCGGTGATCTTCACGCATTCGCCGCAACAGGCCGAAATCGCCGGGCAGGCGATCGGCGAGCTGGCGGCCGAAGGCGTCTACGACGGCAAGATCGTCACTCAGGTGCTGCCGCTCGACGGCAACTATTTCCCCGCCGAGGCCTATCACCAGAATTACTTCGAGCAGCATCCCGATCAGGGTTATTGCGCGTTCGTGGTGGCGCCGAAGGTGGCGAAATTCCGCCAGAAGTTCGCGCATCGGCTCAAGGCTTGAGCGGACGTAGTCGGGATCGCTCACGACGCCAGAGCGGGCGCGGTTCGAGAAATCGGGCTGCGCCCGTTTTCATTTACGGCTCGAGTTCCTCGCGCAGTCGCGCGATTTCGTCGGCGATGGCGCGGGCGAGTTTCTGGCAGGAGAGCGGCGCGGATCCCTCGGCCTTGTTGTTGGTCGTGATCAGCACCGGCTGGCCCGCGATCGCGTAGCGCGCGGCCAGTTCGGCGAGCGTGTCGCGCGTGTGCGGGTCTTCGTCGACGAGTTTGTCGAACGGTTCGTAGCGCGCCTTGGCCTGTTCGTACTTGAAGCCGCTGTGCAGACTCCAGCGCACGATCAGCGGCCCGGCGGGCGCTTCGCCGTCCATCAGCGCGAGGGCGGCCGCCTGGCGCAGCGGGTCGGGCATGCGCGCGTGCAGTCCGACGCAGTAACGCACGCCCGCCGCGCGCAGCGCGCGCACGAAACGCGGCGTGAGCAGGATACCGTCGCGGATCTCGACGGCGTAGCAGGTCGCGTCGCCGGGCGCGGCGTCTTCCGCAGGCGCGGGCAGCGGCGGCAACGCGGCGAGAAAAGCCGACAAGCGCTCGACGAACACGCCAGGATCGGCAAGCAATTGATCGGGCAGCGGCGGAAACTGGAACACCAGCGCGCCCGCTTTCCGGCCCAGGCCCGCGAGGCACGGCTCGACGAAGTCGCGCGCGGCCATTTCCGGGTTCAGAAAGCACGGGTTGGCCGAAACCGGCTCGCCGCGATCGCCGCGCACGCTGGCGTCGGTGATGAGCGCCGGCGCCTTGACGATGAAGCGAAAATGATCCGGCACCTGCTGGGCGTAACGCAGATAGTCGGTGACGCTCAACGGCGCGTAAAACGAGCGGTCGATGCTCACCGAGCGCAGCAGCGGTTGCGCACCGTAGGCGGCGAGGCCCTCGCGGGCGAGCTTCGAGTTGCTGTAGTCGTCGCCGTAGACGATGCCGTTCCAGCCCGGAAACGACCACGACGAGGTGCCCAGCCGCACGCTGGCGGGCAGATCGGCGGCGAGATCGAGCACGTCCTGGCCGGGCTCGGCGGGCAGCACGCCGCGCGCGCGGCGTTTGGGAGCGGGCGAATCGGCAGGCCTTGCTGCGGTGTTTTCGGCGGGTTCGGATTCGGCTATCGACGCGCGTTCGGCTCGCTTCGGCGGCGGCTCCGGCGGCACGAAGCCGAACAGATCGGTTTGCGCTTGCGCCGGGCGCTCGACGGGCGTGGCGCGTCGCGAAGCCGCACGCGCGGCACGCGGCGTGGAAGCCGATCCTTCGTTGTCTTGCGCCCCGAGATCGGGCAGATCCGGCAGATCAGGGAACAGGCCGTCTTCGCGTTCGTTCATGCAGATTTCAGGGTGGCGGGTGAGGGCGGGCGACGACGAACGCCGCTCGCCCCCACTCGCGCAGGCGCATCACAGCGGCTTTTCGTACATATAGCGGCGCGACCACGGCAGCGTCGTCGCGCTGCGGCCGGCCTTGCGGCAAACGATCTGATAAATCGACACATCGTCGTGCTCGAAGGCGTACGCGCAGCCCGCCAGATAGACGCGCCAGATGCGGAACTTCTCGTCGTCGACGAGCTTTTTCGCTTCCTCGGCGTGCGCCTCGAAGTTATCGGCCCAGATATCGAGCGTGTGCGCATAGTGACGGCGCAGGCTCTCCACGTCAACCGCTTCCAGACCGCCGCGCTGTGCTGCTTCCAGCGCCAGGCTGATATGCGGCAACTCGCCGTCGGGGAACACGTAGCGGTCGATGAATTCGCCGCCGCCCAGCGCCGTTTCGCCGCTTTCGGCGTCCGACGACGTGATGCCGTGATTCATGGCGATGCCGTCGTCGGCGAGCAGTTCGCGCACTTTCGTGAAGTAGCCGGGCAGATTCTTGCGCCCGACGTGCTCGAACATGCCCACGCTGGTGATGCGGTCGAACTGGCCTTGCACGTCGCGATAGTCCTGCAGGCGGATTTCGATGCGGTCTTCCAGCCCTGCGTCCTTCACGCGCTGGGTGGCCAGATCGAACTGGTTCTGCGACAGCGTCACGCCCACACAGCGCGCGCCGAACTTCTGCGCCGCACGCAGCACCAGCGCACCCCAGCCGCAGCCGATATCGAGCAGCGTCTGGCCTTCGCGCAACTGGATCTTGGTGAGGATGTGGTCGATCTTCTTGATCTGCGCGGTGGCGAGATCTTCGTCGCCGTTTTCGAAGTACGCGCAGGAATAGACCATGTTCTCGTCGAGCCAGAGCTTGTAGAACGCGTTCGAGACGTCGTAGTGATACTGGATGGCGCGGCGATCGGTGCTCTTCGAATGCGTGAAGTAGCGGCGTACCCGCGCGAGCTTGCCGGCGCTCGTGACTGTGCTGCGCGCGAGCGAGTAGCCGATGTTGATGATGTCGGCGACCTTGCCCTCGATGTCGATCTTGCCTTTGACGTAGGCCTCGCCGAGATTGTCGAGGCTCGGTTCGAGCAGCAGCGGCAGCGCCGAAGCGCTATTGACCTTCAGCGTGACCTGCGGCGCGGCGAAGTGGCCGAAATCGTATTGCTGGCCGCTCCAGAGCACGAGGCGCGCGGGCAGGTTGGCCTTGCTGCGCACCTCGTCGACCCACTGTGCGAGTTTTTTCTCCCAGAACATGCGTTTCTCTCCGTGTCGCCCGGAGCGAGTGCGGGGCACTCATTCCGGTCCCATGCGGGTTGATTGCTGTCGATTGAACGGCTCAAGCAAAAAGACAAAAGCGAATTGCGATGCTGACGACCAGCTAAAAGCGAACTAAAAACACGGCAAAACTGCAGGGCGCACGGGGTTCTGCGCACCTGGGAGCGCTTGACGATCAGCCTGCGCTCAAGGCGCGAGCCGTTCGATGCGCCACGGGGCCTGCACGCTGTCGCGCGTATAGCGGATACGGTCGTGCAGCCGCGACGGGCGGCCTTGCCAGAATTCGATCGCGTCCGGCACGAGGCGATAACCGCCCCAATGCGGCGGACGCGGCGGCGCATCGCCATACTGTGCGCTGATTTCGCGCTCGCGCGCTTCGAGTTGCCCACGGCTGTCGATCACCGCGCTTTGCTCCGACGCCCACGCGCCAATGCGCGAACCGAGTGGACGCGAATGGTAGTAGGCGTCGCTTTCGGCGTCGCTGGTTTTCTCGACGCGGCCTTCGATACGAACCTGACGCTCCAGCTCGATCCAGTGGAACAGCAGCGCGGCGTGCGGATTGGCGCTCAGTTCGCGGCCCTTGCGGCTCTCGTAGTTGGTGAAGAACACGAAACCGCGCTCGTCCACGCCCTTGATCAGCAGGATGCGCGCGGCCGGACGGCCTGCGGCGTCGACCGTCGCGACGGTCATCGCGTTGGGTTCGGGCAATTGCGCGTCGAGCGCCTGGTTGAGCCAGGTCTGGAACTGGCGGATCGGATCGGCGTCGACATCGGCGGCGTCGAGCGAGCCGAGCGAGTAGTTCTTGCGGAGATCGGCGAGGGAGGTCATGTTCTATGCAGACGCTTCAGTGCGGACGAGTATAACCAGAAATCAGAATGCGGGGCCGGATGCCGCGAGCGGGCAGGGCGCGCCGAGATCGCCCTGAGCCGAGCCCGACGTGAGCCCAGGCCGGCGCGATCAGGCAAAATACGGGTCTTGCCAGGGCCGTGACAGTACGCAATCGGTCCGCTTTCGATCTTCTACCGTCATGTCCACCAGTACACCGCTTTCCGCTTCGACCGCCTCGTTCCAACCCGCGGCCGACCCCGCCGATCTTACCGCGCCAGACGCGGCCGATGTCGCCGACCGGGCGCGCCGCTTCGGCGGCGTGGCGCGGCTTTACGGCGCACCCGCGCTCGACGCGTTCGAGCGCGCGCGTGTCGCAGTGATCGGCATCGGCGGAGTGGGTTCGTGGGTCGCGGAGGCGCTTGCGCGCAGCGCAATCGGCACGCTCACGCTGATCGACCTCGACAACGTGGCGGAGAGCAACACCAACCGCCAGATCCACGCGCTCGACGGCAACTACGGCAAGCCCAAGGTCGAGGCGATGGCCGAGCGCATCAAGCTCATCAACCCGGCGTGCGACGTGCGGCTCGTGGAGGATTTCGTCGAGCCGTCGAATTTCGACGCGCTGCTGGGTAGCGGCTTTGACTACGTGGTGGATGCGATCGACAGCGTGCGCACCAAGACCGCGCTGATTGCGTGGTGCGTCGAGCATCGCGTGCCGCTCATCACCGTGGGCGGCGCGGGCGGGCAGCTGGATCCCACACGCATCCGCATCGACGATCTCGCGCTCACCATCCAGGACCCGCTGCTTTCGAAGGTGCGCGGGCAACTGCGCAAGCACCACGGTTTTCCGCGCGGCCCGAAAGCGCGCTTCAAGGTGAGCGCGGTGTATTCGGACGAGCCGTTGATCTATCCGGAAGCCGCCGTGTGCGATGTCGATAACGAGGCCGAGCATGTGACGACCTCGCCGGGCCATCACGGTCCGGTGGGGCTGAATTGCGCGGGCTTTGGATCGAGCGTGTGCGTGACGGCGAGCTTTGGTTTTGCGGCGGCGGCGTATGTGTTGCGCACGCTTGCGCATCAGGCGAACGCGCGGTGAAGGGCGGCGGCTTGCGACATAACCGCAAGACCCGCCTCTAGCAAAAAGCCCGCAATGAGCGGGCTTTTGAGTCTCATTGCAGCGTAGGCTCAGTTCAACGTTGCGCTCAACTTGCGCCGCCATTCGCTGACCAGTTCCGGCTGATGTTCGGCCAGATCGAACACCGACAGCATGGTCTTGCGGCCGATATCTTCGCGGAACGTGCGGTCGCGTTTCACGATTTCGAGCAGATGTTCCAGCGCGCCCGCGTACTTGCGCCGCGCAATCAGCGCGCTCGCCAGATCGAAGCGTGCTTCGAGGTCGTCCGGGTTGGCGCTCACCTGCGTTTCCAGCGCGTCGGTCGGTGGCAGATCGGCGGCTGCGTCCAGCGCGTCCAGGCGGGTCTTCAGCGCATTGAAGCGCGTATCGATTCCCTGCGTGGTCTTGGGCGAGAGCAGCTCGACTTCCTTGTGCGCCTCGTCGGCGCGGTTGTCGGCGAGCAGCAGCTCGATCAGGTCCATGCGCGCTTCGTCGAAGCCGGGGTCGTAGGCGAGCGCGGCCTGCAGCGCCTCATAGGCATCCTCGCGGCGGCCTTCGGCAAGCGCTTCCTGGGCGGCGAGGCGCGAGGCTTCGGCCGAATCCGGGATCAGGCGGTCGAGGAACGCGCGCAGTTGGCTTTCCGGCAACACGCCGATGAACTGGTCCACCGCCTGGCGATCCGCGAAAGCGACGACGTGTGGAATGCTGCGCACCTGGAAGTGCGCGGCCAGCTCCTGGTTTTCGTCGACATTCACCTTCACGAGCTTCCATTTGCCCGCGTATTCGGCTTCGAGCTTTTCGAGCATCGGGCCCAGCGTCTTGCACGGGCCGCACCACGGCGCCCAGAAGTCGACCAGCACGGGCGCGAGCGCCGACGCCTCGATCACGTCCTTTTCAAAAGTGGCCAGAGTGGTATCCATTGCGTCCTCGTCAGGTAAATTCCGTTCGTCGCGAAGATGGGGGCGAATCCATGTGCTTCAATGCGCGGGCTTTTTCTGGGGTAACGGAATCCATTCCGTTTCGCCCGGAACCTGCCCCATTTCCTGGCGCGTCCATGCAGCCTTGGCGGCTTCGATCTTCTCGCGCGAGCTGGCCACGAAATTCCATTCGATGAAGCGCTCGCCCGCCAGCTTTTCGCCGCCCAGCAGCATCACGCGCGCGCCGTTGGTGCTTGCGAGCGTCACGGTTTCGCCGGGCGTGAGCACGGCCATCGTGTGTTGTTCGAGCGGCGTGCCGTCGATCGTCAGATCGCCTTCGACGAGATAAACGCCGCGTTCCTCGTGCTCCGCGTCGAGCGCAATGACGCTGCCCGGCGTGAAATCAGCGGCTACGTAAAGCGTGCCGGAGAAGGTCTTGACGGGAGCCGTCGCGCCGAACGCAGTGCCCGCGATCACGCACAGCGTCACGCCGTTGCGTTCGACCTTGGGCAGCGTGGCGGCTTCGTGGTGGAAGAACGAGGGATCGGTGTCTTCGTGTTCGAGCGGCAGCGCGACCCAGGTCTGGATGCCGTGCATCGTGAGACTGCCGTCGCGGCTTTCTTCGGGCGTGCGCTCCGAATGGACGATGCCGCGTCCCGCCGTCATCCAGTTGACGTCGCCGGGCAGGATTTTCTGCTGCGAGCCGATCGAGTCGCGATGCATCATCTCGCCGTCGAACAGATACGTGACCGTGGCGAGGCCGATGTGCGGGTGCGGGCGCACATCGACGCCTGCGCCGGGCGCGAGCGTGGCCGGGCCCATGTGGTCGAAGAAAATGAACGGCCCGACGAGGCGCGCTGCCATCGCGGGCAGCACACGGCGCACATAGAGATTGCCGATGTCGCGCTGATGGGGCTTGAGGACCGCTTTGATCGATGAGGACATGGACGCTTCCTTGATGAACCGGACGGTGCGAATGGGGTTTCGAGGCGCAGGAGGGGGGGGGCGCCGCGCCGACAGGCGCCCATTCTAACGCTCGCTCTGACAGTGCGCCGTTAAGTCTGTGTAAGGCTGAGGTCAAGGCCCGGGCGACCCAACCGTTAAACTTGCAGTTTCATTTGACAGAACAATAACCGGAGCCGGAGATGTCGCCGAAGGACCTGTTGCTTGCCCTGGTCGTGGTGATTGCGTGGGGTGTGAATTTCGTCGTGATCAAGGTGGGGCTGCACGGCGTCCCGCCGTTGTTACTCGGCGCGCTGCGTTTCGCGCTGGCCGCGTTCCCGGCGGTGCTGTTCGTCAAACGCCCGAAACTGCCGCTGCGCTGGCTGTTTGCCTATGGCGCGACGATCTCGTTCGGCCAGTTCGCCTTCCTCTTCAGCGCGATGTACGTGGGCATGCCCGCCGGTCTCGCGTCGGTCGTGCTGCAGGCCCAGGCGTTCTTCACGCTGGTGTTCGCGGCTTTTTTCCTCGGCGAACGGTTTCGCGCGCAGAACGTGATCGGCTTGCTGATCGCGGCGAGCGGCCTGGCGCTGATCGGGCTGCAGTCGTCGGCAGGCGTGAGCGGCGCCGGCGTGCAGGCGATGACGGCGGCCGGTTTCGTGCTCACGCTCTGCGCGGCCTGCATGTGGGCGCTTGGCAATATCGTCACCAAGAAGGTGGGCAAGATCGATCTGGTCGGCCTCGTGGTGTGGGCGAGCCTGATTCCGCCGCTGCCGTTCCTCGTGCTCTCGTATTTCATGGAAGGGCCGCAACGGATCGAGACCGCGCTCACCGGCATCGGCATGGCCTCGATCGGCGCGATCGTCTATCTGGCCTTTATCGCGACGATTCTCGGTTACAGCCTGTGGAGCCGCTTGCTTGCGAAGCACCCGGCCAGCCAGGTCGCGCCTTTCTCGCTGCTGGTGCCGATCGTCGGGCTGGCCTCGGCGGCCCTGCTGCTGGGCGAGCGTCTGACGGGTGCGCAGGTGGGCGGCGCGGCGCTCGTCATGGCCGGTCTGATCGTGAACGTGTTCGGCGGCTGGGTGAAACAGCGGGTTTCGGCGGCGCGTACTTAAGGCGCGCCAGGCGCTCAAAACAAACGCCGCGCATCCGTGAGGATGGCGCGGCGTTTTTGCGTCGGCGGCGAGCGTGCATGCGCGCCTTACGTCATGCGGTTCTTCGCCAGCGGCGGATTGGCGGCGAAATAGCGCTTGATGCCCTTGAGAATCGCGTTGGCCATCTTGTCGCGATAGGCGTCGTCGTTGAGCTTCGACTCTTCCTCCGGGTTGCTGATGAAGGCCGTCTCCACGAGGATCGAGGGGATATCGGGCGCCTTGAGCACCGCGAAGCTGGCCTGCTCGACCGAACCCTTGTGCAGATGGTTGATGTCGCCGACTTCGTTGAGCACGAAATTACCGTAGCGCAGCGAATCGCGGATCTGCGCCGTCGTCGACATATCGAACAGCGCACGGTTCACGGCGGCGTCCGCCGTCTGCACGCTGATGCCGCCGATCTGGTCCGACGAGTTTTCCTTGTTCGCCATCCAGCGCGCGGCCGCGCTGGATGCGCCGTGCTCCGACAGCGCGAACACCGACGAGCCGCGCGCCGAAGGCGTCGTGAAGGCGTCGGCGTGAATCGACACGAACAGGTCCGCGCCCACGCGGCGCGCCTTCTGCACGCGCACGTTGAGCGGCACGAAGAAGTCGGCGTCGCGCGTCATCATCGAGCGCATATTGGGCTGCGCGTCGATCTTCGCGCGCAGCTTCTTGGCGATGTCCAGCGCGATGTGCTTCTCGTACGTGCCGGCGCTGCCGATCGCGCCCGGGTCCTCGCCGCCGTGGCCCGGGTCGATCGCCACCGTCAACAGGCGCGTGGTGCCGCTCTTGTTCGACTTCGGCGTGGTGAAGGCGTAGTTGTCGTTGTTCTGACCACCATCGTCATCGTTGTTCTGCGCGACGACGGGGGGCTTGGGCGCGGGCCTGGGCTTCGCGATGACGGGCGGCACCGGCGGCACGGAGGGCGTGGGTCGCGGCGCAGGCGATCCGTCGCTCTGCGCGTAGCGGCTGAAGAACGCTTCGCTGTTGTCGTGCGCGGGCGGCGTATTGGGACCGGCCAGCGTGGAAGGCGTCGAAGGCGGCGCGCTGTCACGCATCGCCTGATGGGCGTCGAGTTGCTGCTGCTTTTTCTCGGTCTGCGCGAGCAGGTCCATCAGCGGGTCGGGCGCGACGGCCGGGTAGAGGTCGAACACCAGCCGGTATTTGTAGGAGCCCACCGGCTGCAGCGTGAATACCTGCGGCTTCACGCTGCCCTTCAGGTCGAACACCATGCGCACGACGTGCGGCTGGTATTGCCCAACGCGCACGGCCTGGATCTGCGGATCGTTCGGCGTGATCTTGGAGACGAGGTTCTTGAGCGCATCGTCGAGATCGAGGCCGCTCAGATCGACCACCAGTCGATCGGGGTTTTGCAGCAGCGTCTGCGTGGTGGTGAGCGGCTGGTCGGATTCGATGGTGACGCGCGTGTAATCGCGCGCGGGCCACACGCGCACGCCCATCACCGAGCTCGCCCGCGCAAGGCGCGGGGCGGCGAGCCCCAGCATCAGCGAGGACGCGCCCGCTTTCAGGATCTGCCGGCGCCGCCAGTTGTGCGTGGCGGTGGCGGCCGATTCGATCGAGCGGAACGGTTTGATTAACATCTTTCTAGACATGCCTTTCCTGATGCGCTGTATGCGTAGGCGGTGAGCACGCGGCCTTCGCCGTGCGCACCGGGTTCGAGCTGGAACACGAGGTCGGGCACGCCGAGCAGGCCGCCCGCGCGTTGGGGCCACTCGACGAGACAGACCGCGCCTTGCGCGAAATATTCGCGAAAGCCGGCATCGGCCCATTCGGCAGGGTCGCTGAATCGATACAGATCGAAGTGATAGAGCTGGAGTTCCCCGCCCGCCTCAGCCGGGCGCGCCACGGTATAAGGCTCGACCAGCGTGTAGGTGGGGCTGCGCACGCGGCCCGTGTGGCCGAGCGCGCGCAGCGCCGCGCGCACAAGCGAGGTCTTGCCCGCGCCCAGATCGCCGAGCAGCTGCACGTGCAGGCCAGCGAATGAAGGCAACTGCGTAGGCAACTGCGCAGGCAGTTGAGCAGGCTCCGTAGCCTGGGGCTGCTGGGATTCTGGCGAGCGCAACGCGTCGAGCGCGTGCGCAAAGCGGGCGCCGAACGCATCGGTGGCGGTTTCGTCTGCGAGCTCGAAGCGGCGTTCGAGTTGAACGGGAACGGCGGGCAGGCTCGCGTGGTGCTGTTCGGGCGTGTCGGGCATTCTCGTAAAATAGCGTGATGAACCCCTTGCTTTCCCCCTCGAACGAGTCGCGCGCGCCGCACGCAGCGGCTGCATCGCAATCGACGGACGCAACGTCCGAGGTGGCGTCGAATCTGGCGTCAGGCGCTGACACGGCTGCCCGCGAGCAAACCGCGACGCTCGACGAGGCGGCGCTGGCCGCGCTCGCGGCGCGTATCCGCGCATGGGGGCGCGAGCTGGGGTTCGGTGCGATCGGTATCAGCGATACCGACCTGTCGCATGCCGAGGCGGGCCTTGCCGCGTGGCTCGAAGCGGGCTGCCACGGCGAAATGGATTATATGGCCAAACATGGCATGAAACGCGCGCGGCCCGCCGAGCTTGTGGCCGGCACGCGACGTGTCATCACGGCCCGCATGGCGTATTTACCGGCTTCGACGCTCGAAGGCGTTGCTGATGCGAATGCATCGGGCAAGACGCCCGAATCGTCTTCTGCAAGCGCCCCGCAAGACTGGCGCCGCCGCGAACACACGCGTCTGGCCGACCCGCACGCGGCGGTCGTCTCCGTCTATGCGCGCGGGCGCGACTATCACAAGGTCATGCGCGCGCGCCTGCAGCAGCTTTCGGAGCGCATCGAAAAGGAAATCGGCGCATTCGGTTTTCGCGTCTTCACCGATTCCGCGCCGGTGCTCGAAGTGGAGCTTGCGCAGAAGGCCGGCATCGGCTGGCGCGGCAAGCACACGCTGCTGTTGCAAAGCGATGCGGGATCGCTGTTTTTCCTCGGCGAAATCTTCGTCGATATTCCCCTGCCAACCGACGCCGACGATCCCCTCAGCGCCGCGCCCGAAACGCCCGGCGCGCACTGCGGCAGTTGCACGCGCTGCATCGACGCATGCCCGACAGGCGCGATTACCGGGCCGTATCGCGTCGATGCGCGGCGCTGTATTTCGTATCTGACGATCGAACTCAAGGGCAGCATTCCGCTGGAGATGCGCGAGCAGATCGGCAATCGCGTCTATGGCTGCGACGACTGCCAGTTGGTGTGTCCGTGGAACAAATTCGCGCAGGCCGCGCCGGTGGCCGATTTCGATGTGCGGCATGGGCTCGATCGCGCGAGTCTGGTCGATCTGTTCGGCTGGAGCGCGGCGCAGTTCGACGAGCACATGCAGGGCAGCGCGATCCGGCGCATCGGCTATGAAAGCTGGTCGCGCAATATCGCGGTGGCGATGGGCAATGCGCTGCGCAATCCGCTGTCGAGCGAGGCGCCCGAGCGGCGCGAGGCCATCGTGGCGGCGCTGCGCGCGCGCGCGCATGACGAATCGGCGATTGTGCGCGAACATGTCGAGTGGGCGCTGGAAGCGGCCTGATCGATTCGTATAAGGAGCGGCGAAGATGAAAGCATCGGCATCGTATTCACTGTGGGACGACGCGCAAGACGCCGCGATGCGCGAAGCCGCGCAGGTGCCCGCCGCCATACCGGCGAAAGCCGAAAAAGCCCCCAGCGCGCAGGCGCTGCGCAAGATCGCGCCGCGCAATTACAACGCGGTGATCGACGCGCCGTTCGGCAAGGTCGGCATCGTCACGGGCGAGGGCGGCGTGCGCGATATCGTCTATCTGCCGGGCGATACGCCGGGCCTCGCGCCCAATTCGGAACTCGCGGAACGCGCCGCCGCGCAGATCGCGCGTTACCTCGACGACGCAGCCGCGCCCTTCGATCTGCCGCTGGCCCCGCTCGGCACGGCGTTTCAGCGCCGCGTGTGGGACGGCATCCGCTCGATCGGGCTGGGCAGCGTGCTCACTTACGGCGAACTGGCGCAGCGTGTGGGCACTCTCAACGCGCGCGCGGTGGGGCAGGCCTGCGGCTCGAACTATTTTCCGATCGTGATTGCGTGCCATCGTGTGGTCTCGGCCAGCGGCATCGGCGGCTTTTCGCATCACGGCGGCGACGGTTTTTTCCGCGACGTGAAGCGCTGGCTGCTCGCCCACGAAGGCGTCACGATCCGCTGAGCGCTGAGCAAAACGCGACGCAAACGCGACGCAAACCCCGAAAGCCATGAACGATCAGCACGAGATACACGAAGACCCCGACAACGGTGCGCCCGGCGACGATTTCACGGACGAACCCGAAGACGCTTGCGCCGATGCAGCGGCCGGCGAGGCCGAGCCCGCCGACGACATCGCGCTCACGCCTGCCGCCGCGCAGGCGCTCGCCACCAGCCAACTGGCCATCGACACGTTCTGCGACGCCATGTGGCTTGAGCACAATCTTTCGCGCAACACGCTCGACGCCTACCGGCGCGATCTGCGCCTGTTCGCGCAATGGCTCGCCAGCGCGCGCGAGCATGGTCTCGACGTGGCGCAGGAAGACGACCTGATTGCCTATAGCGCGCGTCGCAAGGACGATAAATCGACTTCGGCGAACCGGCGGCTTTCGGTGTTTCGCCGCTACTACGGCTGGGCGCTGCGCGAGCAACGCGTGAGCGCGGATCCGACCGTGCGCATCCGCTCGGCCAAACAGGCGCCGCGCTTTCCGACGACGCTCACCGAAGCGCAGGTCGAGGCGCTGCTCGGCGCGCCCGATGTGGCCACGCCGCTGGGCCTGCGCGATCGCACCATGCTCGAACTGATGTACGCGAGCGGCCTGCGCGTGACCGAACTCGTCACGCTCAAGACCGTCGAGGTGGGCCTGAACGAAGGCGTGGTGCGCGTGCTCGGCAAGGGCTCGAAGGAGCGCCTGATTCCGTTCGGCGAAGAGGCGTCGGCGTGGATCACGCGTTATCTGCGCGAAGCGCGGCCCGCGCTGCTGGGCGCGCGCGCGAGCGATGCGCTGTTCGTCACCGCGCGCGCCGAAGGCATGACGCGCCAGCAGTTCTGGCACATCATCAAACGGCACGCGCTGCATGCGGGCGTGCATGCGCCGCTCTCGCCGCACACGTTGCGGCACGCGTTCGCTACCCACCTGCTCAATCACGGCGCGGATTTGCGGGTGGTGCAACTGCTGCTCGGCCATAGCGATATTTCGACCACGCAGATCTACACGCACGTCGCGCGCGAACGCCTGCGCCTGCTGCATGCGAAGCATCATCCGCGTGGATAAGGGCGGTAGTCGTTAAAATGTGCGCCATGAGCAAATCGAAACACGTCTCCGAAACGCCTGCCACGCAGATGCTGCGCCGCGCGGGCGTCACGTTCGGCGAACATCCCTACGAATATGTCGAGCACGGCGGCACGGAAGAATCCGCGCGCCAGCTCGGCGTGGACGAGCACAGCGTCGTCAAGACCCTGGTGATGGAGGACGAGCGCGCCAGGCCGCTGATCGTTCTCATGCACGGCGACCGCAAGGTGTCGACGAAAAATCTCGCGCGGCAGATCGGCGTGAAGAGCGTCGAGCCCTGCAAGCCGGAAGTCGCGAATCGCCATTCGGGTTATCTGGTGGGCGGCACGTCGCCGTTCGGCACGAAGAAGGCGATGCCGGTCTACGTCGAATCGACGATCCTCGAACTCGACCAGATCTGGCTCAACGGCGGCAAGCGCGGTTACCTCGTGAGCCTTGCGCCCGAGGTGCTGACCACGCTGCTGGGCGCGAAGCCGGTGCAGTGCGCGTTGCTCGATTGAGGCGCTGAAGCCGAAGTTCGGTCCCTGGTTTCCCTGATTTCCCTGGTTTTGCCCGGTATAGCCGGGATTGCGCGCGAAAGCGCGCGCGCGCTTCGGTAGAATGGGCGCCTTCGCGCGCTGCGCTTCGCGTCGCATTGTCTCGCTTCGTATCCACTCCTTCGGGTTTCGTGCATGTACAACCTGTTAGTCGCCGTCGCCGCCTATCTGATCGGTTCGGTTTCGTTCGCGGTGATCGTCAGCGCCGTCATGGGCCTCGATGATCCGCGCTCCTACGGCTCCGGCAATCCCGGCGCGACCAACGTGCTGCGCAGCGGCAACAAGAAGGCCGCCATCCTCACGCTGATCGGCGACGCCTTCAAGGGCTGGCTCGCCGTCTGGCTGGCGGCGTATTTCGGGCCGCGCTTCGGTCTGGGCGAAACCGCAGTGGCGCTGGCCGCCATCGCCGTATTTCTTGGCCACCTTTACCCGATTTTCTTCCGCTTCCAGGGCGGCAAGGGGGTGGCGACCGCTGCCGGCGTGCTGATTGCAGTGAACCCGCTGCTCGGCGCGCTGACGCTGCTCACCTGGCTGATCGTCGCGTTCTTCACGCGCTATTCGTCGCTGGCGGCGCTGGCTGCCGCGGTGTTCGCGCCGCTTTTCGACGTTTTCATGTTTGGCCCCCACGTCATGGCGCTGGCGATCCTCGCCATGAGCGTGCTGCTGTTCTGGCGTCACCGTGCCAATATCGCCAAGCTGATGAACGGCACCGAAAGCCGTATCGGCGATAAAAAGAAGGCCGCTGCCGCGAGCAAATAAGCCGCTCCTCTTGCTGGACGCATGCCTGCGACGGCCCGCCATTCGCGCGGGCCGTTTTGCATTTCGGCGATCATTTCTGCGCTTGTTTCTGCTTCCGTTTCGGCTTTCGACTGGCCTGCACAAAATTCCCGCCAGATCAGATGGTTATGCGATTCCCCCGTTCGACGCGCATGCCTGGAAAATCATCCGTTCATACCCCGATAAACCCTACTCAAGTCGGGTGCGCCGCCTGCCGTAATTGCATCTGTCGTCCACTCATGGCAGTCAGTCTTTCGCAGTTTTTTTGCAGTTTGTTCTGTACGGCAGTCTGATTCAGATATCTCCACACGGCGCATTTCTCGACACTTCCCACCATGTTTTCCACCATTCGTGCGCGCATCGTCGCGCTATGCGCCGTTATCGTCGTCGTGGCGCTTGCGGCTAATACCGCGCTCGACTATTTCGTAGCGGACTCGCACAACAAGGATTCGATCGACGCCACGCTCACTGCCGTCGAAAACAGCCACGCCGAAGGTATCGGCGACTGGGTGGCGACGCACGCGCAGATGATCGAATCGCTGCAGGACGCCGCGCTGCAACCCGATCCAGTGCCGATGCTCAAGCAGATCGCCACGGCAGGCGGCTTCACCAACGTCTACGTCGGTTACGCCGACAAGACCGCGAAGTTCTCCGACGCAACCGGCATCCCGCCCGACTACGATCCGACCGGCCGCCCCTGGTACAAGCAGGCCGTGGCGGCGGGCAAGGGAGTGGTGACGCCGCCTTACGTCGACGTGGGCACCGGCAAGGTGGTGGTGGCGTTCGCCACGCCCGTGATCCGCGACGGTCAGGTCAAGGGCGTGATTTCCGGCGATGTGGCGATGGACAGCGTGATCGCCAACGTGCGCTCGATTCACCCGACGCCTGCGAGCTTCGGCATGCTGGTCGACAGCGCGGGCGAGATCGTCGCGCACAACGACGCCAAACTCACGCTCAAGCCGGTTACCGACGTCGCGCCGGATCTGGCGGGCGACAAGCTGGCCGCGCTGTTCGCGGCGACGCGCCCGGTTGCTGTCGACGTGAACGGCGACGCCAAGCTGATGCGCGCCCAGGCAATCGCGGGCACGGACTGGCGCGTGATCGTCGCGTTCGACCGCGCCGACGCGCTGGCGGGCATGCGCTCGCTGCTGACGGTGTCGCTGATTGCGCTGGTGGTGATTTCGGTGGTGGCGGCGCTGGTGGTGGGCGCGGCCACTTCGGTGTCGTTCAAGCGCCTGTCGAGCGTGCGCGACGCGATGGATGCGATCAGCGCGGGCGAGGGCGATCTCACGCAGCGCCTGCCGGTCACCGGCAACGACGAAGTCGCGCAGATCGCGCGCTCGTTCAACGCTTTCATGGACAAGCTGCGCGACGTGATGCGCCATATCCGCGATGCGAGCCAGTCGGTGCGCACCGCGAGCGACGAAATCGCCGCGGGCAATGTCGATCTTTCCGGGCGCACCGAATCGGCGGCGGCGAGCCTCGAAGAAACCGCGGCGTCGATGGAGCAAATCACCGCGACGGTCGCGCAATCGGCCAACGCGGCGCAACAGGCCGACATCACGGCGAACTCGGCATCGACGGTGGCCTCGCGCGGCGGCGCGGTGATCAGCGACGTGGTCGATACGATGGGCGCGATCGAAAAGGCGTCGGTGAAGATCGCCGACATCATCGGCGTGATCGACGGCATCGCCTTCCAGACCAATATTCTGGCGCTCAACGCGGCGGTGGAAGCGGCGCGTGCGGGCGAGCAGGGACGCGGCTTCGCAGTGGTCGCGGGCGAAGTGCGCAGCCTCGCGCAGCGCAGCGCGCAGGCGGCGCGCGAGATCAAGGGCTTGATCGAATCGACGGTGGCGAGCGTGAATTCGGGCTCGCAACTGGTGCGCCGCGCGGGTGAGACGATGGACGAGATCGTCGCGAACGTCTCGAACGTGACCACGATTATTTCGGAAGTGACGAACGCAGCCGGAGAGCAGACGCGCGGGATTCAGGAAGTGAATCGTGCGGTGAGCCAGCTTGACGAGATGGTGCAGCAGAACGCGGCGCTGGTCGAGCAATCGACGGCGGCGGCCGCCGCGCTGCGCAGCCAGGCGGTGAATCTTGCGGAAGCGGTGGCGCAGTTCAGGCTCGATTGATTTTTAACCGGATTTTTATCCGGATTTTGATCCGGATAGTTCTCCGCTCAATCGGAAACGGTAAAGCGGCGCTGCGGTTCGTCGAGGCCGTGTCGGACGGCTGGCCGCGCATCCCGCCGAATCTGCAGACCCTGCTGTAAAAGGGCGAGCCGTTGATGCCGCTAGCCGCGACGGGCGCCTGAATCTTGCCTCAAGCCCCGTCGCAACCAGCCGCGCATGGCGACATCAATCGCGGAAGTTATTGAAGTCGAGCGGCGTGTCGGTCACTTCCTTGCGCAGCATGGCGATCGTGTTCTGCAGATCGTCGCGCTTGGCGCCCGTTACGCGCACGGCGTCGCCCTGGATGCTGGCCTGGACCTTGATCTTGCTGTCCTTCACCAGACGCACGATCTTCTTGGCGAGGTCGCCCGAGACGCCCTTCTTCACGGTGATGATCTGCTTGACCTTGTCACCGCCGATCTTCTCGATCTTGCCGTAGTCGAGGAAACGCACATCCACATTGCGCTTGGCCATTTTCGAGATCAACACGTCCTTTACCTGGCCGAGCTTGAAGTCGTCGTCGGCGAACGCGGTCAGCTCGCGTTCCTTTTGCTCGACGCGCGCATCCGAGCCCTTGAAGTCGAAGCGCGTGGAGATCTCCTTGTTGGATTGCTCGATCGCGTTCTTCACTTCGATCATGTTGGCTTCGCTGACGACGTCAAACGATGGCATTACTTTCTCCCAAAGGTGCGAGTGCCGCAGTGCCGGACCGCCGCAGCGGATACTGAGACGCGCCGCGCACTCGCTATAATCACGGACCGCGTCATTTTACCGGCGTGGCCGGGTTTGCCCAAGGCTGCGCGCGTGAAGCGCTGCGCGCCCTGGGTTCTTCGCCCGTATCGATCGACCCGATCCACTGCCGTTTCCGTCCCGATTTTTTCCCGATGTCCGCTTCCCTCGCGTCCGCCGATCCGTCCCCCGTGTGGTTCACCCCCGGCTATGCGCTGCGCGCGCATAACACCTTCGGCTTCGACGTGCGCGCGCGTCTGGCCTGCCGCATCGAACACGAAGCCGATCTGGCAAAGGCGCTGAACGACCCGCGCGCCGCCGGCCTGCCTACGCTCGTGCTGGGCGGCGGCAGCAATGTGGTGCTCACGCGCGACTTCGACGGCCTCGTGCTGATGATCGCGCTCGCGGGCAAGCGCGTCGTTCACGAAGACGACGACGCGTGGTACGTGGAAGCCGCAGCGGGCGAGAACTGGCACGATTTCGTGGCGTGGACGCTCGAAGCGGGCATGCCGGGTCTTGAAAACCTCGCGCTGATTCCGGGGACGGTCGGCGCCGCGCCGATCCAGAACATCGGCGCTTACGGGCTGGAAATGGCCGAGCGCTGCGCGCGCGTGCGCGCGATCGAACTCGAAACCGGCATTGCCTATGAATTCGACGCCGCCGACTGCGGCTTTGGCTATCGCGACAGCTTTTTCAAGCGCGAAGGGCGCGATCGCTTCGTGATCGCATCGGTCACGTTCCGGCTGCCGAAAGCGTGGCGCGCCAATGCCGGTTACGCCGATCTCGCGCGTGAACTCGCGCAGCAAGGCCTTGCCGAAGCGCGCCATGCGCGCGACGTGTTCGACGCCGTGGTGGCGGTGCGCCGCGCCAAGCTGCCCGATCCGCTCGTGCTTGGTAACGCGGGCAGCTTCTTCAAGAATCCGGTGATCGAGGCGGAGCAGTTCGACGCGCTGGTGTTGCGCGAGCCGCAGGTGGTTTCGTATGCGCAGGCCGATGGCCGCGTCAAGCTGGCGGCGGGCTGGCTGATCGACCAGTGCGGCTGGAAAGGGCGCGCGCTGGGCGCGGCAGCGGTGCATGAGCGTCAGGCGCTCGTGCTGGTGAATCGCGGCGGCGCGTGCGGCAGCGACATCCTTGCGCTGGCGCGGGCGATCCAGGCCGATGTGATGGCGCGCTTTGGCGTGGAACTGGAGCAGGAACCGATCAGCCTCTAAAACCGGGGCGAACCACAACGTCCAGCAACAGAGCGCCGCGCCTTCAAGACGCGGCGTTCTGCTTTTCAGGCTCAGGCCGCGCTGTTCTGCGCGGCGAACACCGGCCCCTGCACGAAGCGCACATCGTACTGCTGCAATTGCTCGAATTGCGCGACGTCCATCACGCGGTTGAAGATCAGCGGGATGCGCAGCCGCGCCGCGTAACTCACGAGCGGCTTGACCATCGAGTCGCGCAACGCCGAACTGGCATCCATCTTCACGAAATCGAGCCGCGCGCTATCCGACACCGACAGGATCTGCCCCGCGTTCGACAGATTGCCCGCCACCTTGAAGCCATAGCGCTGATAACTCTTCGTCAGATAGCCGACGAAGGTGCGGTGCGCGACCGCCGCCGCCGGCAATTCGATCACCACCCGCCCAGGATTGAGCCCGAACGACACCAGCACGTTCGAAAAATGGCGCCCGTGATCGTACTTCACGCTCTTGAGCAGACGCTCGTGCACACGCAGGAACAACAGACCATGCTGCTGCGAACCCAGGAAGTTGATCGCATGCAGCGCCCGCACGCAGCGATCGAGCGCCACCAGTTCGGGGTCGTCGAGCGTGTCGGAGAACGGATCGAAGGCGCTGATCTTGCCGCCGTCGTCGCGAAGCGTCACCGCCTGAAAACCGAGTTCGTCACCGAAACGCGCAGCCGACGACAGATCGGCCGTGAGCGACTGCGCGCCGCCATGCACGCTGATGTCGTAGATCGGCTCATAGGCGCTGAGCATTTCCACGCCGCGACGGCGCGCGATGGCTTCGGCGTGATGCGCGCCGCTCCCCATCGCCAGGTGCTCGCCGAGAAAAGGATGGCTGGCGGAGCGGGCAACAAGCTCGGGAATGGTCGGAGCGATCATGACGCGATGAAGAGAACCAGGTAATGAGACGAACAGCGGAAAGAAAAAACAGCGACGCGGCCACGGGGCCGCATGGCTTGATGGTAGCAGCCCTGGACGCCGCGGCATGCACTGATTGGTGATAACGATATCCACACGCGAAGGCGTGCCTCGCATGGCTCCACAGGCCGGGAAGGCGATTGGAGGACGATTCCCAGGGTTTACGTGAAATTTCACTAATCATAATCCGTTTTACTATTCGTAAATCGCGCGACGGGAGATGGCTCAAACGTGCCGGCGCGCCAGCCGAACCGGTATGGACATGGAGAGAGAGATGAACGCACCTTTGCCCGACGTGAAGCACGCGCCCGCTCGCGGCCACGACGGTTACCCGGATGGCTACATGAGCGGTTTCGCCAACGAATTCGCGACCGAGGCCTTGCCCGGCGCCTTGCCGGCCGGCCAGAACTCGCCGCAGCGCTGCGCCTACGGCCTGTACGCCGAGCAGCTCTCGGGCACGGCCTTCACCGCGCCGCGCTCGCACAATCGCCGCTCGTGGCTCTATCGCATCCGTCCGGGCGCGGTGCATCAGCCGTTCACGCCGCTCAAGCCGCTCAAAGCAGAGGCCGAAGGTCAGGGCGCACGCATCGTGGCCGATTTCGGTGCTGTGCCGCCCACGCCGCCCAACCAGCTGCGCTGGGACGCGCTGCCGATGCCCACCGCGCCGACCGATTTCATCGACGGCTGGGTGACGATGGCGGGCAACGGCTCGGCGGCCTCGATGAGCGGTTGCGCGATTCATCTCTACGCGGCGAACCGCTCGATGAAGGAGCGCTTCTTCTACAACACCGATGGCGAACTGCTGATCGTCCCGCAACAGGGACGTTTGTCGATCGCGACGGAAATGGGCAAGCTCGACATCGAGCCGTTTGAGATCGCGGTGATCCCGCGCGGCGTGCGCTTCGCGGTCGAACTGCCCGATGGCGAGGCGCGGGGCTATATCTGCGAGAACTTTGGCGCGCTGCTGCGTCTGCCCGATCTGGGCGTGATCGGCTCGAACGGCCTGGCGAATCCGCGCGATTTCCTCACGCCGGTCGCGGCGTATGAGGACCGCGAAGGCCAGTTCGAACTCGTCACCAAACTGAACGGCGAACTCTGGCGTGCGGATATCGGCCATTCGCCGCTCGACGTGGTGGCGTGGCACGGCAATTACGCGCCCTACAAGTACGATCTGCGCCGTTACAACACGATCGGCTCGATCAGCTACGACCATCCGGATCCGTCGATTTTCCTCGTGCTGCAGTCGCCGACCGACACGCCGGGAGTCGATTCGATCGACTTCGTGATCTTCCCGCCGCGCTGGCTCGCCGCCGAAAACACCTTCCGCCCGCCCTGGTATCACCGCAATGTGGCGAGCGAGTTCATGGGCCTCGTACACGGCGTCTATGACGCCAAGGCCGAAGGCTTCGTGCCGGGCGGCGCGAGCCTGCACAACTGCATGTCGGGCCACGGCCCGGATGCCGAGACCTTCGAAAAAGCCTCGAACGCCGATACGAGCAAGCCGCACAAGGTGGGCGACACGATGGCGTTCATGTTCGAGACCCGCACGCTGATTCGCCCGACGCGATACGCGCTCGAAACGAGCCAACTGCAGGCGCATTACTACGAGTGCTGGCAAGGCCTCAAGAAACACTTCAATCCGGAGAAGCAATGAGCATCCCTAACCATAGCGATCTGCAGGCGACCCTCGACCCCGCGCGCAAGAGCTGGATCGACAGCGCAAACGATGCAGCCTGCGATTTCCCGATCCAGAACCTGCCGTTCGGCGTGTTCAGCACGGCGCAACAGGCGCAAGCGCGCGTGGGCGTGGCGATTGGCGATCAGGTCGCGGATCTGGCCGCGCTGCACGCTGCGGGGCTGTTGCGTCTGCCGGCCGATACGAACGTGTTCGCGCGGTCCGCGTTGAACGACTTCATCGCGCTGGGCCGCGACACATGGCGCAGTGTGCGGGTGCAACTCTCGTCGCTGCTCGCGAAAGAGACCGCTACGCTGCGCGACGACGCCGCGCTGCGCTCGCGCGTCTTCACGAAGCTCGCCGATGCGAAGCTGCACCTGCCGGTGGATATTCCCGGCTATACGGACTTCTATTCGTCGAAAGAGCACGCGACCAATGTGGGCGCGATGTTTCGCGATCCGAAGAATGCGCTGCTGCCGAACTGGTCAGAGATGCCGATCTGCTATAACGGGCGTGCGTCGTCGGTGGTGGTGAGCGGCACGCCGGTGCGCCGTCCCAACGGTCAACTGAAACTGCCGGATCAGGAGCGTCCGGTGTTCGGCGCGTGCCGCAAGCTCGACATCGAACTGGAAACGGGATTCATCATCGGGCGCGGCAACGCGCTGGGTGAGCCCATCGCCTGCAAGGATGCCGAAGCGCATATCTTCGGCATTGTGCTGCTCAACGACTGGAGCGCGCGCGACATCCAGCAGTGGGAATATGTGCCGCTCGGGCCGTTCAATTCGAAGAGCTTCGCGACGACGATCTCGCCGTGGATCGTGACGCTCGATGCGCTGGAGCCGTTCCGCGTGGCGCAGCCGGTGCAGGAGCCGCAGCCGCTTGAATATCTGCGCCATTCTGGCGAGCATGCGTTTGATATCGCGCTGGAGGTGCTGCTGCGTCCTGAAGGGGCTGCCGAGGCTACGACGATTGCGCGGACGAACTTTAAGCATATGTATTGGACGATGGCGCAGCAGCTTGCGCATCATACGGTGGGTGGGTGTAACACTCGCGTGGGTGATTTGATGGGCTCGGGGACGATCTCTGGGCCTACCGACGATTCGTTTGGGAGTTTGCTTGAGCTGACCTGGAACGCTAAAAATCCGCTTTCGCTTGGGTCTGGTGGGACGCGTGGGTTTATCGAGGATGGCGATGAGCTGACGCTGGCCGGATGGTGTCAGGGCGAGGGTTATCGGGTTGGGTTTGGGGTGTGTGTTGGGGTGGTGGTGCCGGCGATTTAGCGGGCTGTGTGAACACCGTTGGCATTTCCTTGTGATCTAGTCGGTCTATTAGTGTTGCCCCTGTGCGGGGCGGCACTTACTTTCTTTGCCGCAGCAAAGAAAGGTAAGCAAAGAAAGCCGCTCACACCGCTAGAGTGACGCCGTCCACCACGCGCCTTTAAGCAGAGTGGTGACTGGGCATTGCTCGCACCACGCGCCCAAAATCGGAGTGACAAGGCAGTCATTCATCCCGTTGTTCGCTGCGCTCACAACGGTTGGGTCTGCGAGGGAAGGCGCAAACCGAAGGTTTGCTGCTATGCCCCACGGGGCGCGCAGCGCCCGCGGTTGTGCGGGTGGCACCACTCCGATATTGGGCGCGTGGTGCGGGCGCTGCCCGGGCGCCACTCCGTTGATAGGCTGTGGGTGTACCGCGAAGCACTGGCGGTTTGAGCGGCTTTCTTTTGCCTACTTTTCTTTGCCGCGGCAAAGAAAAGTAGGTGCCGCCCCGCACAGGGGCAACGCTAATAGACCGACACGACAACAAGGAAATGCCAACCCCCAAATACTACGGATTCCTCACCACAAACACCCGCATCCGCTCCCACCACAAAGCCCCAAGAAACACCAGCCCACCAGCAAACAACACCCACAGCATGGAATCGCCCCCAGCCCGCTGCATCAGCGCCCCGGTAACAATAGGCCCACCAAAACTAGCCGCGCTCCACGAAGCGCTAACCAGCGCACTAGCCGACACCAGCGCCACGCCTTCAAACCGCTCCCCGCAAGCCACAATCGCGAGCGTATAAATCGACCCGGCCGCCGCCCCCAGCACAAACAACAAAGGCCAGCGCAGCCACGTCACATCCACAACAAAAGGCAGCAACGGCAACAGCACAACCACGATCACGCCCATCAGCGCATGCACACGCTCGCGCCCGAGCCGGTCAGCAAGCCAGCCAATCGGAAACTGCATGGTCGTATCGCCGAGCAGCACGACCGAGGCAAACAGCACCGCCTCCTCACGCCCCATCCCGTGCCCGATCGCAAATAGCGGCAGCAGCGACAACGCCAGCGTATCGAACAGCGCAAAAAAGCCCGTACCGATAATCAGCGCAGGCATCCTCGGCAGCACATGACGCCAGCCGCCATGCGGCTCGTGCAAATCGGAAGTGTGAGGGCTGGAGCGGATCGCAGCCAGCATCGGCAAGGCGACCAGAAAGATCGCGCCGCAGATCGCGAAGCGCCACGCCGTATAACCGGCGATCTGGCTCACCAGCACCGGCCCCGTCATCTGGAACAGCGTGAACGTGGTCGCGTAGATGGCGACCACGCGGCCGCGCGTGGAATCGTCGGCGAGTTCGTTCACCCATGCTTCGCCGATCGTGAACAGCAGCATCAGCGCCGCGCCGCAGATCATCCGCAGCAGGCCCCATAGCCACAGATTCGCGCAGCACTGCATCAGCGCTGTCGCCATGGCCACAGCCAGCACGGCGCCCACGATCACCTGCCGTGAGCCAAATCGCCCAGCGATCCACGCCGTCAGCGGCACGACGATCAGGCCGCCGAGCGCCTGGGCAGCGGTCAGCAGGCCGACCACGGTCGCGCCATGGCCGGCGTCGGCCAGTGCGAGCGCAGTGAGAGGGAGGGTCGCGCCGGAGCCGAGGCCAACCACGGCCACGCTCAGGATCAGCGCGAGGAAATCGCGGGTAAGGACGGTTTTCATCGGGCGCCATCCTACTACGCCCCGTCTGGCGCCCGTGTGGAATTAGCCTGCTTGCGGGTCAGATTGCGGAGGTCGATCCGCTTACCGCAGTACGGCGACGCGCGCGCCGGTCGAGTTGCGCCGAGACAAACGTGAGGCCGAGCGCAGCCAGCGCCATCAGCAGGCCCACCCACGGCAGGGTCGTCAGCGCGGCGCCCGAGCCGATCGCCACGCCGCCGATCCACGCGCCGCCCGCGTTGCCCAGGTTGAACGCGCCCTGATTGAGCGTCGAGGCCAGATTGGGCGCTTCGCTCGCGCGGTTGACGATCAGCATCTGCAGCGGCGGCACGATCGCGAAGGCCAGGATGCCCCACACGAAGATGGTCGCGCTGGCCATCACCGGGTCGTGCATGGTCGCCGAGAACACCGCGAGCACCACGCCGATCATTGCCAGGAACACCAGCAGCGAGCGCATCAGCTTCCAGTCCGCGAGCTTGCCGCCCAGCGTGCTGCCCACCGTCAGGCCGAGGCCGAACAGCAGCAGCACGAAGGTGACTTCGTGCGGCGAGAAGCCGGAAACGTCTTCGAGGATCGGCGTGATGTAGGTGAACACCGAGAACAGGCTCGCCGACGCCAGCACGCTGATGCCCAGCACCATCAGCACCTGCGGATTCCTGAGCACGCTGAATTCGCGCACGAGGCTGGCTTTCTGCATTTCGATGTGCTTCGGCAGGCAGACCTGCAGCGCCAGCGCCGCCAGCAGGCCGATGCCGGTCACGGCCCAGAAGGTGGTGCGCCAGCCGGCGAGCTGGCCCAGCGCCGTGCCCAGCGGCACGCCCAGCACGTTGGCGAGCGTGAGGCCCGTGAACATCAGCGCGATCGCCTGGGCGCGCCGGTTCGGGGCGACCAGTCCCGCCGCCACCACCGAGCCGATGCCGAAGAACGCTCCGTGGCAGAACGCCGTGACGATGCGCGCGGCCATCAGGATCGAATAATTGGGCGCGAGCGCGCACAGCAGGTTGCCGACGATGAAGATGCCGATCAGGCGCATCAGCGCCGCCTTGCGCGGCACGTTGGCGATCGCGATGGCGACGATGGGCGCGCCGATCGTCACGCCCAGCGCGTAGGCCGAGACCAGCATCCCCGCCGCCGGAATCGATACGCTGAGATCGCGCGCGACGTCGGGCAGCAGGCCCATGATGACGAATTCGGTGGTACCGATACCAAACGCGGCGACGGCAAGGGCGAGCAGAGGCAGGGGCATGGCTGTGTGGCTGGCGTGATCGGACGTGATCGGGACTGATCCCGCAGGCGCAGAGGCCGGTTTGCGGGCCTTTGCCGGGATCGGGCAGGAGTCAAGCCGGGATTGTACTGAAATGCGCCGCGTCGCATGCGGCACCCTTTTCTTGCGTTCTTCTTACGCAACATCGTCGATTGGCCGGTTGCCTTGACGATTTCTTCAGGTTACGTCCATGGTGCGCGGCGCGCCCGGGCCGCACCATGCGACGACGAACCCGCCCGCCGCCGTGTCAGCGCACCGGGCCGGTTTTCGTCCGCACCGCGCATGGCGGCCGCCTCGCATGCGCTTTCCTTTTCTGGAGCGATGACATGAACACGCTGAATACCGTACGCATCGCGGTGGCCTGCTCGGCCGCCCTGTTTGCCGGACTTGCCCTGGCCGATTCGCCCGCCGATCCGTCGCAGGGCGCGCCGTCGGCCTCGCAGGACGTGGGCGGCACGCCCATGACCCATAGCGCCTCGGGCGCACCGATGGCGCTCACGCACGCGCAGGTCTATCAGGATCTGCTGCGCTCGGAGCAGTCGGGTGAACGCGATCGCCTGAACAAGGATATCTATCACGGCAACTAGGACGCTGCGCTCAAGCGCGCCCGATTGCAGGGCCGGACTGCACCGCTGCTATTGCGTCCGGCCTTCGCCAATCAACTGCTCGATTTTTCTCATCCGCCCGCGCGCTCGATAGGGCCCCAACCAGGGATTCATGCGCAACTCGCACAGACGCGAACTGCGTTCGGCCAGTGCAGCGTCCAGCCATTGGAACATCTCGTCGGGTTGCGCGAGCCGCGCGTAGATTTCGGCGATCAGTAGCGGCGAGGTGTACTGGCTGCGCCGTCTGGTCAGCAAATCGTCGCGATACCAGTGCAGCACCGCGTCGTAACCGCCCGCGTCCCATTGCGCGCGGATCGTCGCCGCGCGTGCGTGCAGGCCGCAGCGCACCAGCGCCTCCACGGTCGCGTCGACGGCCTGTGCGTAGAGCCTTTTGACTTCGAAGGCCGTTGCGAGCACCTGATACGCAAGCGGCGAATAATCCATGTGGCCCGGCGAGAGATAGTCGCTCACCACTTCCTCGTGGCGTCCCGCGAGAATCATGCCGAACGCGCGCGAGCCCTGAAACGCCAACGGATCGATACGCTCGGCGCGCGCCATTTCCGCTTCGCCTTCGGCACGGCGGCCGGCCGTCAGCAGCAGACGCGCGTAAAGCCGGTGCGCTTCCGGGTAGCTTGGATTGCGCCGCAGCGCCTCCTTGAAGCCGGCTTCGGCGCGCACCCAGTCCCATTCGAAAAAGTAGCGCACGGCGGCGAGCGCATGGTGCGCTTCGGGCAGATCGGGGTCGAGTTCGAGCGCGCTGTGCGCGAGCGCGCGGGCGATCGGCCAGCCGTCGTCGGGGGCGAACATGCCGTGCACGACCGTCGCGCCGTAGTAGTTCGACAGACCCGCATAGCCCAGCGCGTAGTTGGGATCGTGTTCGAGCGCGGTTTCGAAGTAGCCGCGGCTGCGCGCGAAGTCCTCGCCGTCGACGCCGTGATGCGCGCAGAACGCCGCATCGAAATGCACGCGCCGATACCAGAAGTAGCGTCCGCGCACATAGGCGTCGTGCGCGGCGGGATCGACGGGCAAACGCCGCGCGAGCATCGAGCGCTGCAGATCCGGCAGTGTCGCGGCAAGATCCTGCGCGAGCGCGGCAGCCGCTTCCTTGAGGATGTCGAGCGCGCCAGGCGAGACCGGCTCGTGCGCGCCGCTCCAGATCTGCACTTCGTCGGCGCAGCGGATCAGGCGCGTGAGGATGCGCGCGCGCGGGCCTTCGCGCGAGAGCGAGCCTTCGAGCACGTAGTCGAGCTTGAGTTCGCGGGCGATCTCGCCGATGCCTTTGGCGGTGTCGCGGTAACGCGCCGCCGTCGTGCGCGCGATCAGGCGCAGCGGCTGCGCGCCCAGTGCGCCGATCGTGCCGAGCGTGGCCGATATTTCATCGGCGAGGGCGCTGCACAGGTATTCCTGATTGCCGTCGCCGGTGAGGTTTGCAAACGGCAGCACCAGCACACGCACGGCGCTGTGCGCGCCTGATGTGTCGAGGGCGTCGGCGGCATCGGCGGCGTTGGCGGCGTAGGTTGCGCCGGCGCTGGGCTGGCTGGCGAAATCCGTGCCGTCGAGCCGATAGCCTTTGCCCTTCACGGTCACCAGATGACGTGGCTGGAGCGGATCGTCGTCGAGCGCGATGCGGATCTTGCGGATCGCGGTATTGATGCCGTTTTCGGTGTCGCGGTAGGGGTTGCCGCGCCACAGGCGCTCGACGATATCGGCGCGCGAGATCAGCTCGCCATGGCGCGAGGCGAGCAGGATCAGCAGATCCATCGGCAGGCGTTCAAGCCGGACCTGCTCGCCGGCGCGGCGGAGCTGATAGCGCTCGACGTCGAGTTCGAAGTCCGCGAAGCGGATGATTCGATCCGTCGGCATGGGCGGTCCCCTGATACGGCACCATGGGTTGCGCGCGCGGCGCGGGCGAAGTTGGTCTTGCTGTCGAGACAGGGCTTGCGATGCGCAGCGTCGCATAGCCACGAGGGGGCTCGGATGCAAGCCTGTCAGATTCAATCTAGCGGCTCGCACTGCCACGTGCAAGCTTCGATCACACTCAATCGCGCAAGCTCAATCGTCGATGGCCTCCCCGTGCCGTCCCGCGCCCGCTGCGAAGCGCGCGGCCAAGGCCAGGCCTTCGTCCATCACCGCGCGATAACCCCCGGCGCCTTCGCGACGCAGCGCTTCGCCCAGATCGGCAAGCGCGCTGTTTTCAAACGCCGAACGGCGGTCCGCAAGGAGCGCCGCCTGCGGAAAAGCGGCCAGCTGCATGGCCAGCGCTTCGGCTTCGGCGCGCGCGGCGCCCGGCGCGACGACGCGGTTCGCAAGCCCAAAGGCCAATGCCTCCTGCGCGTGCACGGCGCGACCCGTGAGGATCAAATCGAGCGCGCGTGACAGGCCGATCAGGCGCGGCAGACGCACGCTGCCGCCATCGATCAGCGGCACGCCCACGCGGCGGCAAAACACGCCCAAGACCGCGTTGTGTTCGATCACGCGCAGATCGCAAAACAAGGCGAGTTCCAGCCCGCCCGCGACGGCGTATCCTGCAATGGCGGCGATGACGGGCTTGCTCAGCACCATGCGCGTCGGGCCAAGCGGCCCTGGCCCGCTGCCATCGGCGTGGACTTCGTTGCGGCGCGCGTCGTCGTTGAGCGCGCCCAGATCGGCGCCCGAGCAGAAGGTGCCGCCCGCGCCGAACAGCACGCCCGCGCGCCACTGCGGATTCGATTCGAAACGTGCGAAGGCGGCGCGGAGCGAATCCGCGACGGCGCGGTCAATCGCATTGCGTTGGGCAGGGCGATCGAGCACGATGGTGGCAATCGTCGCGTCGGGGCCGCACGATTCGATGCGCACGTGAGCGCCGAATGTATCGATACGCGTGTCGTTGTCGTTGCCGTTGCGGGTGTCCATTGGCGGCTTCCCTGATGAACCCACACGGCGCCCATTCACGCGGCATAGGTCACGAAATAGTCACGAATCCCTCGTAGCTTAGGTCGCTTTTCCTCACTGCGAGAGTCGCCTTACCTGCATGCCGAAGACGTCCATGCCCACGTTCCACGAGATGCCTTCGATACCATCGCCGCCGTCATTGCCGCCGTCATTGCCGCCGTCATTGCCGCCGTTCTCGTCGTCGCCCTCGGCATCGACATCACAGGCCGCCAGCGGCCCGGTCTGGGTCGTGCCCTTGCCGGCCCATCAGGCCTACGACCATGTGCGCTTCAAGCGTGTCTTCACGACCGATGGCACGCGCCACGTCGTAGTGCTGGTCGATCTCCACAAACTGTTGCTCTGCGCCGACCGCGACGACACCGATTATGTGCTCAAGCCCGTCGATGACTGGCACGTGGGCAAAGTGCGCGGCATCCGCGAGTTTCTCGATCCCGGCAACGAGCGCGTACCGCAAATGCCCTATGTGACGATCTCGAAGCGGCGCGCGAGCGGTCTGGCCGGCTGGCTTGGCGTGGCGCATGTGGGCGTGGTGGCGTTTCGCAATGGCCAGCATCGCGCGCGCTATCTGGCGTGGGCGGGGGCGGTCTGGCTGCCGGTGGAAGTGCATGAGCGCGAAGCGCCGTTGCTGCGCGAGTTCTGCGGCGCGGCGGGCGAGGACGACGAACAGCGCGAAGCCGTGCAGCATTCGCGCTGAACGTTGAATCACGACCGATGCAGAAATGGAGGAGGGCGCGCGAGCGCCCTTCGATGTCCTGCCGCTTTTCGTTCTAACCGTTCATCAACACGTGGGCGTCGACCGCGTGCGCCGCGCGTGGCGCGTGCAGCGGTTTTTCTTCGCAGGCCTGCTGAAAATGCTCGACGGTGTAGTCGACGAAGCGCAGCGTCTTGGCGGGCAGATACTGGCGGCGCGGATAGACGATGACCATGCTCGCCTGCGCGTCTTCGATCTCGTATTCCGGCAGCAGGCGCACGAGCGTGCCCGCCGCGACATCGTCGGCGACCAGCGGCGCGGGCACGATCGCCACGCCCATGCCCGCGAGCGCGGCAAGCCGCACCATCAGCATGTTGTTGACCGCGTAGCCGGGCTGCAGCGTGACCTGTTGCGCGCTTTCCCCCGGCCGCGCGAACAGCCAGCTCACACTGCGCTCTTCAGGCGGCAACGTGACGGCGGCGTGTAGTTCCAGTTCTTCGGGCGTGAGCGGTTCGCCATGCTCGGCGAGCCACGCGGGGGACGCGCACGGCACGAACGACGTGGTGCCCAGCGCGTGTTCGACAAACTCGGCGCCGCGCGTGGCGCAGGCCGCGACGATGCCCACGTCGAAGCCGTCTTCGAGCATTTCGGTGGGCTTCTCAGCCAGCGTGAGGCGCACGTTCACGCGCGGATAAAGCCGGCGAAAGCCGTCGATCAGCGGCGTGAGCGTGGCGAGCGACAGCGCGCCCGCAGCCATCACGCGCAGCGTGCCGCTCGGTTCGCGCTCGGTGAGCGCGAGCGAGTCTTCCAGATGATCGAGTTCTTCGAGCACGCTCTTGCAGCCTTCGAGGTAGCGCAGGCCTGCTTCGGTCAGCGAAAGATTGCGCGTGGTGCGGTTGATCAGGCGCGTATGCAGATGCGCCTCGAGCATCGCGATCGAACGGGTGACGAGCGCATTCGAGACATCGAGCTGCTGGGCGGCGCGGCGAAAGCTCTGCGATTCCGCAACCCTGACGAAGACGCGCATGGCGTGTATCTGGTTCATCGAATTCGCCTCGTATGCTGTTGCATGTGCCGGTTGAATGGGCATTACATGGGCTTTGGGCGGCAAAAACCGGCTATCCGATGTAACGCAGCTTCCTGATGAGCGAACAGCGATCGTGCACGAAAATAATATTGACAGTCGTTGGGAATTACAATATTTATCTTAAGCGATAGAGTTGTTTCACGTTTGTTTAAAGAATGCATGTGCGCTTTATGTGACAGTCGAAAGAGGCGCTTTCTCGCGCTATGCCATGCTTGTGGGCTGCTTTGAAATCCTGTCAATTGCACCTTGAATCGCTCGCCTGACAGGCGCACAAAGCACGACCGGTCAGTTTGCACACTGTCGCGACAGCGTTTTCCGTAGTCTGCTATTTTGTCCGGCGTAATACGTTTGTTTTCAATCCTTTGTCGAGTGCCGTGTGAATTCGGTGTACAGATTCGATTCACACTTTTGGCAAATACGGTAGATAAAGACGGTTTTGAGCTTTATTGCGCGCTGCGCCAATTATCGGCGAAGCGAAGGCATAAAGAGGCGCATGCCCTGTGCATAGCTATTAAGCGAATCTGGCAAAACGAAAACGTAAATCGGCAGACCTGACATGATCGTGGAATTGCTGAAGTCTCAGCCCGAGATTGCGCTGTTCATGAGTCTTGCACTCGGTTATCTGATTGGTTCAATTCGTTTCGGCCCGATATCGCTGGGCGGCGTATGCGGCACCTTGATCGTTGCGCTGCTGCTCGGCCAGACCGGCGCACGGCTCGCGCCCGATCTCAAGAACGTGGCGTTCGCGCTCTTCATCTTTGCGCTCGGCTTTACGGGCGGTCCGCAGTTTTTCGCCAATGTGGGACGCGGCTGGCGTTACGGCCTGCTGTCGATCGTCGAGATCGTCTCCGTCATGACGCTCGTGATGATTGCAGTCGTCCTGATGAAGCTCGATGCGGGCACCGCAGCCGGCCTGCTCGCGGGTGCGGCCACGGAATCCGCGGTGATCGGCACGGCATCCGAGGCCATCGCCAAACTGGGTGTGAGCGACGCCCAGGTGAGCACGATGCAGGCGCACATCGTCACGGCCTATAGCGTGAGCTATCTCTTTGGCCTCATCACCATCGTGCTGTTCACCAGCCAGATCGCGCCGCTCATCATGCGCGTGAATCTGCGCGACGAAGCCGCCCGCCTGTTTCGCAAGCTGGGCGGCGACGGCGTGCTCGACGACGGCCAGCGCCTCGCGCTGCCGCCGCTCGTGGGCCGCGCCTTCGAAGTGGGGCCGGCGGCGGGCACGCAGGTGTCGGCGTTCGAGGCGCGTTTCGGCAACAACATCACGATCGAGCGCGTACTGCGCGCACAAAGGCAAATCGAAGCCGATGCGCAGTTCGTGCTGCAGACGGGCGACGTGGTGTTCATCGCGGGGCGGCGCGAGGCGATGGTGGAAGCTTCGGCCTTGCTCGGCGCGGAAGTTTCCGGCGAAGGCTTCACGAAGCTGCTCGCCCAGCGCGTGGACGTGATGCTCACGCGCCGCGACGCCAACGGCCTGACGCTTGCGCAACTGCGCGAGCGCGCCTCGCCCGAAGACGCGCGTGGCATCTATGTGGGCGCGATCACGCGGCTCGATACCACGGTGCCCGCGCTGCCGGGCACGACGGTGCATCGCGGCGACGTGCTCACGCTGCTTGGCGCGCCCTCGGACGTGGCGCGCGGCGCGAAGCGTCTGGGCTACGTGATCCAGCAGACCCAGAAAACCGACTTCGTCTATCTGGGCCTGGGCGTGCTGGTCGGCATGATGATCGGGCGTCTCGGCGTGAATGTGGGCGGCGTGGCGCTGGTGCTCGGCACGGGCGGCGGCTGTCTGCTCTCGGGGCTCTTTTTTGGCTGGCTGCGCTCGCATTTTCCCGTGGTCGGCTCGCTGCCCTCGGCGGCTGCCCAGGTGCTCAAGGATTTCGGTCTCGCCACCTTTATCGCCGCCGTGGGCCTGTCGGCCGGCCCCGACGCCATCAAGCTGGTGCGCGAATACGGTCTCGCGCTGCCGCTCGCCGGCATCCTGATGGTGCTGATCCCGGGCCTTCTCTCTCTCTGGATCGGGCGGATGTTTCTCAAGCTCGAAGCGCCGATGCTGCTCGGTGCAATTGCAGGTCAGCAGTGCAGCACGCCGGCGATCAGTGCGCTCGTTGGCGTCACCGGCAATTCGACACCCGTGATCGGCTACACGATCACCTATGCGCTGTCGAATATCTTGTTGCCGCTCATGGGGCCCGTGGTGGTGGGCCTCGCGACGAAGTTCGGCTGACGCGGCGCTGGTTCGCGCAGCCGTCGTCATTGAGCGGCGGCGGCAGGGCATCACACCTACCCATGCGAGGGCACGATGGAATGGCTACATGACATCTTTCACAAATCCCCGGAAATCGCCTTGTTTCTCTCGCTGGCGGTCGGTTACTGGGTCGGCCAGATCAACTTCGGCAAATTCCAGCTAGGAGGCGTGGGCGGCTCGCTGCTCGCCGCGGTCGTGGTCAGTCAGGTGGGCGTGACGATCGATAACGGCGTGAAGTCGGTGATGTTCGCCGTCTTCATCTACGCCGTGGGCTACGACTCGGGGCCAGGCTTCTTCAACTCGCTCAACCGCAAGACGCTGCGCGAAATCGCCATGGCGGTGTTCATGGCGCTCGCGGGTCTCTTCACGGTGCTGGTGTGCGCGAAGCTCTTTCACCTCGACAAGGGGCTCGCCGCCGGTCTCGCAGCGGGCGGCATGACCCAGTCGGCGATCATCGGCACGGCGGGCGACGCCATCGCGCGTCTCGGTCTGCCTGCCGACCAGGTCAAGGCCATGCAGGCCAACGTGGCGATCGGCTATGCCGTGACCTACGTGTTCGGCTCGCTGGGCGCGATCATCGTCTGCGTGAACATCCTGCCGAAGTTCATGGGGCGCAGCCTCAAGGACGCCTCGCTCGATGCCGAGCGCGAAATGGCGGGCGGCGCCGCGTCGTCGGCGCCGGGCCAGGTGACGGCGTTGCCGGAGCTGTTCGGACGGGTGTTTCGCGTCGAAGCCGCTGCGGGCAAGACCGTCAAGCAGCTCGAATCGGCCGAGAAAGACCTCGTCGCGGTCGAGAAAATCCGCCGTGCGGGCAAGGTGGTCGATTCCACGCCCGACTTCGTGCTCAGCCGCGACGACATCGTGCTGGTGGTGGGGCGCCGCGAACAGATGGTCGAAGTGGGCGCGCTGATCGGGCCGGAGGTGCCGGATTCGGGCGGCATGAACCTCGTGATGCAGACGCGCCAGCTCGTCTTCACGAAGAAGGGCATGAACCACACGACGATTGAGGAAGTGCGCAAGAACGTCGATCGCGATATGCGCCACGGCGTCTATATCGAGAAGATCGAACGCGCGGGCCAGCCGGTGCCGGTGCTGCCGCAAACGCAGCTCGAACACGGCGACGTCATCACGATTTACGGCACCGCCACCGATACCAAACGCGCCGTCCAGGAAGCCGGCTACGAGCTTGCGTGGAGCAACAAGACCGACTTTATCTACATGGGCGTGGGTCTGGTGCTGGGCCTGCTGGTGGGCCTGATCGTCGTGAACGTGGCGGGCATTCCGCTCACGCTCGGCTCGGGCGGCGGCTGTCTGCTCGCGGGTCTGGTGTTCGGCTGGATGCGCGGCAAGCATCCGATGTACGGCGTGATGCCGCCCGCCGCCTCGCAACTGCTCAAGGACTTCGGTCTTGCGGCATTCGTGGCGGTGGTGGGGCTGAATTCGGGGCTGCAGGCGGTGGTGACGATCAAGCAGAGCGGCGTCACCATCTTCCTGCTTGGCGTGGTGGTGACTCTCGTGCCGCTGTTCCTCACGATGCTGTTTGGCCGTTACGTGCTCAAGTACAACAACGCGGCGATTCTCGCGGGCGCGCTGTCCGGCGCGCGCAGTGCGAACCCGGCGTTCGGCGGCATCCTCGACAAGGCCGAGAGCGCCGTGCCGACGGTGCCGTTCGCCATCACCTACGCGATCGCGAACGTGCTGCTGACGCTGCTCGGGCCGCTCGTGGTCGGTCTTGCATGAGATGAAGTCAAAGCGGGCCGCGCGATGTTCGACGCGCGCCGGTTCGCCTCAATGGGTCGAAAACGCGTGCCGCGTTCATACGCAAATCGCGCAAATCGCGCAATACGCGCACATGACTGCGGCACGCTCACTGTCTTCCACTGGAGAGCATCATGGCAAAAGGTAAAGGCAACGGTAACGGCAGCGGCACGAAGGAAAAGGCTGGCCTCGACGCACTGAGCCCGTTCGAGCTCAAGGACGAACTGATCAAGGCAGCGGGCGGCGGCGCGACCGAGCGCCCGGCCAACCGTTCGATGCTCAACGCGGGCCGCGGCAACCCCAACTTCCTCGCAACCATCCCGCGTCACGGCTTCTGGCAACTGGGTCTCTTTGCGATGCGCGAATCGGAGCGCTCGTTCGCGTACATGCCTGAAGGCGTGGGCGGCTTCCCGCAGCGCGAGGGCATCGTCGAGCGCTTCGACCAGTTCCTGCGCGAAAACAAGGGCCAGCCTGGCATCGATTTTATCGGCGGCGCGGTGTCGTATGTGCGCGACCAGCTGGGCCTTTCCGCGGGCGACTTCCTCTACGAAATGTGCGAAGGCATCCTGGCGTGTAACTACCCCGTGCCGGACCGCATGCTCAAGCTCTCGGAGATCATCGTCGGGCAATATCTGCGCCGCGAGATGATCGGCAAGCATCCGTTCGTGGGCGAGTTCGACGTGTTCGCGGTGGAGGGCGGCACGGCGGCCATGACGTACATTTTCAACACGATGCGCGAGAACTTCCTGATCAAGGAGGGCGACACCATCGCGCTGGGCATGCCGATCTTCACGCCCTACATCGAAATTCCCGAACTCAACGACTACCAGCTCAACGTCGTGCATCTGGAGGCGACGGTCGAGAACAACTGGCAATACTCGAAGAAGGAACTCGACAAGCTGCGTGATCCGAAGGTGAAGGCGTTCTTCCTCGTGAATCCGAGCAATCCGCCGTCGGTGAAGATCGACGACCAAAGCCTGGAGTACGTTGCGGAGATCATCAAGGAACGCCCGGACCTGATCCTGCTGACCGACGATGTCTACGGCACCTTCGCCGATAACTTCGTCTCGCTGTTCGCGCTCGCGCCGAAGAACACGATTCTCGTGTACTCCTATTCGAAGTACTTCGGCGCGACCGGCTGGCGTCTGGGCGCGATCGCCACGCATCGCGACAACGTGCTGGACGCCACGCTCGCGAAGCTGCCCAAGGAAGAGAAGAAGATCCTCCACAAGCGCTACGAGTCGATCACGACCGAGCCGGACAATCTCAAGTTCATCGACCGTCTGGTGGCCGATAGCCGTACCGTCGCGCTCAATCACACGGCCGGTCTGTCGACGCCGCAGCAGGTGCAGATGGTGCTGTTCTCGCTGTTCTCGCTGATGGATACGCCGGACGCCTACAAGAACGCGCTCAAGCGCCTGATCCGCAGCCGCAAGCGCGCGCTGTTCGAGGAGATGGGCATTGCCGTCGACGAGGCCGATCCGAACCAGGTCGATTACTACACCATCATCGACATGGAGTTTCTGGGCGAGAAGCGCTTTGGCCGCGATTTCGTCGAGTGGCTGCTCAAGCAGGTCCAGCCGAACGAGCTGCTATTCCGTCTGGCGGCGGAGGCGCGCGTCGTGCTGCTGCCGGGCAAGGGCTTTGGCACGGCGCATCCGTCGGGCCGCGTGTCGCTCGCGAACCTCAACGAATCCGATTACCGCAAGATCGGCCGCGCGATGCGCAAGCTCAGCGAAGAGTACGTCCATCGCTATAACGAGGAAACGGGCAAGAAGCTCGACCCTAGCACGGTCAAGAAGTAAGGCCGGGTGGAAACAAAAAAACCGCATCGGGCGCGCTGCCCGGTGCGGTTTTTTATCGCCTGCGAATGATCGTAGGCGAACTATTGCGCTTGCGATGTCACCGGCTGCTTGAGCGCTGCCTCGCGCACGCTCTTGCGATGCAGCGAAACGGACAGCGCCACGGCAGCGGCGGCGGCGATGGCCGCGAACAGGAACACCGAGCCGTAGCCGAACACATTCGCTACATAGCCCGCGAGCGGGCCGGTGATGCCCAGCGACAGATCGAGGAACACCGAATACGCCGAGAGCGCCGCGCCGCGGCTAGCCGCCGGCACGAGACCGACCGCTTCCACGCCAAGCGCCGGAAACACCAGGGCGAAGCCAAAACCCGTGAGTGCCGCGCCCAGCAGCGCAACGTGCGGCGTGGGCGAGAGCCACAGCAGCAGCAGGCCCGCGCACTCGCACGAGAACGAGGCGATCGCCACCCGGAAGCCGCCGAACGTCTTGATGGTGTTCGCGAACAGCAGTCGCGCGCCAATGAACATCAGACCGAACAGCGTGAGCGAGAACGCCGCATTGGGCCAATGGCGCGCGGCGTAAAACAGCGTGATGAAGGTGGCGATCGAGCCAAAGCCCGCCGAGCCGAGCGCGAGGCCCAAGCCGTGCGGCAGCACGCGCTTGACCACGCTGCGATAGGACATGCGCTCGCCATGCACGAGCGGCACCGGCGCGATCGGGCGCGCGAGCCAGAAGCCCAGCGCGGCTAGCGCGATCACCGAAATGCCGAGCATCCAGTAACCGAGGTAGTGCGCCATTTCCACGCCCACCGGCGCGCCCAGCGCAAGCGCGCCGTAAGTGGCGATGCCGTTCCACGAGATCACCTTGGCGTTGTGCGCGGTGCCCACGCGGCCGATGCCCCAGAGGATCGCGCCGGTGCCGCACAGGCTTTCGCCGCAGCCCAGCAGCAGGCGGCTGGCGATCAGCAGCGTGAGCGAAAGGCCCGGCCAGTGATCGACGAGCGTGGCGAGCAGCAGCATCACGCCGCTCGCGCCGCAGATCGTCAGGCCGATGCTGACGGTCTTCTTCGGCCCGAGCGTATCCGCCGAGCGTCCAGCGAGCGCACGTGAACAGAGCGTGGCGATGTACTGCACGCTGATCGCCGCGCCCGCAACCACGGTGCTGAAACCGAGGTCGTTGTGCACGTAGCCAGGCAGCACGGCGAGCGGGATGCCGATCGTCAGATAGCAAATGAAGGTGAAAAAGACGACCGGAATGATCTGCATGGTCGTCGACAACCCGGAGCGCGGGGGCGCCAAATCAGCGGACATGGGGAAAACGCGGATGGATAACGGCGGGAAAGACGTGATTGTCCCATGGAACCGGTTCTTATGCGGACGTTGAAGAAGCCATCCGTTGGGCGTATCCGACGGTTTTTGCAGGGCCGGCCGCACGTCTGTCACGTAATTGGCGTGTCCATCGGCGTGTCAACCGCGAGACAGGTGCGTGAGTGGAAATGGACGAAGTTGGGCGCGGGTTCGTCGGAATTGAAGCGCGGTGGCGTTGCACTACGCTGAAAGGAAAGCGAATTGCCGCTTTGTGGTGCACGAACACCGCCTCGTTCTTGTCTTGTTTGCGATAAATTGAGATTAATAGGTGCAAAAGGGCCATGCCGCTATAAGCGGCGCACCACGACAAAGCGCCGATTTATCGCCGCGACGATATATCCCACATGCACCTGCTGCTATGGGTTCGCAATATTGGCGGTGATAGTTTTCGAATCGTCCACGGAAAGAATAGGTGGCATGCGCCGGCAGCCCCCGCAAATCCTCTTCCGGGCGCCACGCAAAAGTACGCAAGAGCAACGCACAAGCACGACGAGACAGACATCATGAGTGAGCCGATCCGCTTCTATCACCGCAACGCGATTCGCGAAGTCAGCGACGCGGGCGTGACCCGCACCGTTCTCCAGTATCTGCGCGAAGACGCGCACTGCACCGGCACCAAGGAGGGCTGTGCCGAAGGCGACTGCGGCGCGTGCACGGTCGTGGTCGGCGAGCGCGATGCCGAAGGCGGCGTGAGCTTCAAGGCCGTCAACGCCTGCATCCAGTTCCTGCCGACGCTCGACGGCCGCGCGCTCTTCACCGTCGAAGACCTGCGCCAGCCCGACGGCTCGCTGCACCCCGTGCAGCAGGCGATGGTCGATTGTCACGGCTCGCAGTGCGGCTTTTGCACGCCTGGCTTCGTGATGTCGATGTGGGCGCTCTACGAGAAGACCGGTCACGAACACGCCGGGCAGCAGGGTTGCGCGAATAAGGCCGCCTGCAGCACGCCCTCGCGCGACGATATCGCCAACGCGCTCACCGGCAATCTGTGCCGCTGCACCGGCTATCGTCCGATCCTCGACGCCGCCGAGCAGATGTTCAAGCTCGAAGGCCCGAAAGCGCCCGTCGACGTGAAGAGCTTGAGCGAAACGCTCGCCGCGATCGAGCGCAACGAGACCTTCCACTACGAGCACAAAGGCCAGCAGTACGACGCGCCGCGCACTGTGGAGGGGCTCGCCGCCATCAAGCAGGCGCGCCCGAACACGCGCATTCTCGCGGGCAGCACCGATATTGGCCTGTGGGTCACCAAGCAGATGCGCGAGCTGGGCGACATCGTCTATGTCGGCCAGGTCGAGGCGATGCGCGAGATCCGGGTGAGCGACGCGTTCATCGAAATCGGCGCGGGCGTGAGCGTCGAGCGCGCGTATGCGGAACTCGCGAAGCACTATCCGGAACTGGAAGAAATGTGGCTGCGTTTCGCCTCGCTGCCGATCCGCAACGCGGGCACCATCGGCGGCAATGTGGCCAACGGCTCGCCGATCGGCGATTCGATGCCGGGCCTGATCGCATTGGGCGCGCGCGTGGTGCTGCGCGGCGGCGCGGTCGAGCGCGAGATGCCGCTCGAAGATCTCTATCTGGCGTATCAGAAGAAAGACATGGCCGAGCATGAATTCGTGCTCGCGCTCAAAGTGCCGACGCGCACCGGCGCGCGCGCGAATCTGCAATTCCGCACCTACAAGGTGTCCAAGCGCTTCGACTCGGATATTTCCGCCGTGTGCGCGGCGTTCGCCTTTATCGCCGACGGCGACACGGTGCGCGAGCCGCGCATCGCGTTCGGCGGCATGGCCGCCACGCCCAAACGCGCGACGCACACCGAAGCCGTGCTGGCCGATGCGCAATGGCACGAAGCCACCGCGCAGGCCGCGATGATCGCGATGGGCAACGACTACGCGCCGCTTTCGGACATGCGAGCGACCAGCGACTATCGCCTCGAAGCCGCGAAGAACACGCTTTACCGTTTCTGGCTGGAAACGCGTCCGCATAACCCGCTTGCGCCGCACGCGATCAATGTGCGCAACGTGGCGGCGGAAACCGCTTAAACCCCAGCAAACGGAAAAGATACGGAGAACGAAATATGAACCAGCAAGCCGAACCGTTCCTGGAAGAAGCGAAGGCGCGTGAGCCTTTCACCCAGGTGCACGTCTCGCGCCCGCACGAATCCGCGCATCTGCACGTGAGCGGCCGCGCCACCTACACGGACGACATCCCCACCGTCGCGGGCACGCTGCATGCCGCGCTTGGCCTGTCGCAGAAGGCGCACGCGCGCATCGTATCGATGAACCTCGCCAAGGTGCGCGCAACGCCTGGCGTCGTCGCCGTGCTGAGCGCCGAGGACATCCCCGGCGTCAACGACTGCGGCCCGATCATCCATGACGATCCCGTTCTGGCCGACGGCATCGTGCAATTCGTCGGTCAGCCGATGTTCATCGTGGTGGCGACCTCGCACGATATCGCGCGCCAGGCCGCACGCCGCGCCGAAGTGCAGTACGAAGAACTCCCGCCGATCTTGACGGCGCAGCAGGCGCGCGCCGCCAATCAATCCGTGCTGCCGCCGATGAAGCTCGCACGCGGCGAAGCGTCCACGCGCGCCGCGCGCGCCGCACATCGCCATGAAGGCGAGATGCTGCTGGGCGGCCAGGAGCAGTTCTATCTGGAAGGACAGATCGCCTACGCCGTGCCCAAGGACGACGACGGCATGCACGTCTGGTGCTCGACGCAGCACCCGAGCGAAATGCAGCATCTGGTGGCGCATGTGCTGGGCGTGGCGTCGCACAACGTGCTGGTGGAATGCCGCCGCATGGGCGGCGGCTTTGGCGGCAAGGAATCGCAGTCGGGCATTTTCGCGTGCTGCGCGGCGCTGGCGGCGTGGAAGCTGCTGTGTCCCGTGAAGCTGCGCCCGGACCGCGACGACGACATGATGATCACGGGCAAGCGCCACGATTTCCACTACACGTACGAAGTGGGCTACGACGATCAAGGCACCATCGAAGGCGTGAGCGTCGATATGACCTCGCGCTGCGGCTTCTCGGCGGATCTGTCCGGCCCGGTGATGACGCGCGCGGTGTGCCACTTCGACAACGCCTACTGGCTGCCCGATGTGTCGATTTCGGGTTTCTGCGGCAAGACCAATACGCAGTCGAATACCGCATTCCGCGGCTTCGGCGGCCCGCAAGGCGCGTTCGCGATCGAATACATCATGGACGACGTGGCGCGCTCGCTCGGCCTCGACCCGCTCGACGTGCGCAAGCGCAATCTGTACGGCAAGACCGCGAACAACGAAACGCCCTACGGTCAGACCATCGAAGACAACGTGATTCACGAGCTGCTGGACGAACTCGTGGAAACGAGTGGCTATCGCCAGCGTCGCGCGGCGATCCGCGAATTCAACCAGAACAACGAAGTGCTGAAGAAGGGCATCGCGATTACGCCGTGCAAGTTCGGCATCGCGTTCAACGTCACGCACTTCAACCAGGCCGGCGCGCTGGTGCACATCTATACCGATGGCTCCGTGCTCGTGAACCACGGCGGCACGGAGATGGGCCAGGGCCTCAACACCAAGGTCGCGCAGGTGGTGGCGCATGAACTGGGTATCGAGTTTGGCCGCGTGCGTGTGACGGCGACCGATACCAGCAAGGTGGCGAACACCTCGGCGACAGCGGCGTCCACCGGCAGCGATCTGAACGGCAAGGCCGCACAGGACGCCGCGCGCCAGTTGCGCGAACGTCTCGCGTCGCTTGCGGCCAATCTCTGGGGCAAGGGCAAGGTCAATGCGGCGGACGTGCGCTTCGCCAACGACTGCGCGATAGTCGGCGACGAAGTGGTGCCGTTCGGCACGCTGGTGCAAAAGGCGTATCTCGCGCGCGTGCAACTGTGGTCGGACGGCTTCTATGCCACGCCCAAGCTCTACTGGGATCAGGCGACGCTGCGCGGCCGGCCGTTCTATTACTACTCGTATGGCGCAGCCGTTTCGGAAGTCGTGATCGACACGCTCACGGGCGAAATGCGCGTGCTGCGCGCCGATGCACTGCACGACGTGGGCGCGTCGCTGAACCCGGCGCTCGACGTGGGGCAGGTGGAGGGCGGCTTTATTCAGGGCATGGGCTGGCTCACCACGGAAGAACTCTGGTGGAAGCAGGACGGCACGCTGATGACGCACGCGCCGTCCACCTACAAGATTCCGACCGTGAACGACACGCCGCCCGAATTCAACGTGAAGCTCTTCAACAACCGCAACGCCGAGGACAGCATCCATCGCTCGAAGGCCGTGGGCGAGCCGCCCCTGCTGCTGCCGTTCTCGGTGTTCTTCGCGATCCGCGACGCCGTGTCGAGCGTGGCCGACTACCGCTTCAATCCGCCGATGAACGCGCCCGCCACCGCCGAGGAAATCCTCAAGGGCGTGCGCGCGGTGCGCACGATGGCGCGCGCTTGAGACGGCCCAGGCGAACGAGGAGTTTGATATGCGCAGTGTTCCGTCCAGTCGTCCGAACCATTGTGTGAATGTCGACAGCCAGGGCCGCGTTGTTATCGGCCGACGCAGCACGCCGGTGCCGCAGTACGGGCCCATGCACGTCGTGCTGTTCGGCGCGGGGCACGTGGGCCACGCGCTGGTGACGTTGCTGGGCATGCTGCCCTGCGTGGTGCAATGGGTGGATGAGCGCGACGAACTCTTCCCGGACGAAGTGCCCGCGAACGTTCAGATCGAAGCCACCGATACGCCGGCCGCGATTGTCGACGAGGCGCCGCCCGGTGCGTACTTCATCGTGATGACGCATAACCACGCGCTCGATTTCGAGTTGTCGGAGTGCATCATGCGGCGGCGCGATTTCGCGTGGTTCGGCTTGATCGGTTCGCAGACCAAGCGCGTGAAGTTCGAACGGCGTCTGATCGAGCGGGGCGTGGCGGCTGAGCGCATGTGCGAGATTACTTGCCCGATCGGCGTGACGGGGATCGTCGACAAGGCGCCGTCTTCGATTGCGGTGGCCGTGGCCGCGCAGTTGATGCAGATGCGCGTGATGTTGCCGAACGACGTGCATCGCGAGTCTTTCGTTCAGACATAGTCGAATCGAAACCGCGCGTTGGCAAACAAAGCGCGCGCCTATGTAGCAAGCGCATCAATTTGCTTTTGGACCTTGCAACAGCTTCAATGAATTGGGCGGCCGTGCGATTTGCAAGGCCGCCCAATTTGTTTTGTGCATGCTGCATGACGTTAGAAGAGGTCCAATATGAAAGTCCTGCTCGCAAGCCACGCGATCGCCGCTCCGGTGTTCGCTTTTTTCTCCGCTTTTTTCTCGGTGTCCTCACCCGCTTTCGCCGACGGCGCCACGCCGCTCACGCACGACGAACTCCAGCAACTCATGCCCGGCGCGCAGATCGAGATCACCTATACGGATGGCTCGACGACGCTCTGGAAAGACGCGGACGACGGCAGCGTCGAAGCCGTCTGGACCTCGGGCTTTACCTCATCGAAACACTATTCGAGCCCGGGCACGGGCAGCTGGAAAATCTCCGACGACGGCAAATATTGCAGCCATGTTCAATGGCGCAAGAACGTGTCCGACTGGTGCAGCCAGGTTGTCAAGGGCGATGACGGCGAATTCGTGCTCGCCGGTCATCCGGACTGGAAAATGAAAGTGTCGAAATGAACGCGAAAGCGCTCACGTGAAGATTGGTTTGCAATCCGAATGATCGGGGCGCTTGAAAGCCTTCAGGCTTCTTCCTGCGGCGCAGCCGCAACAGACTTTGCCCGCGGCGTGCCGCCTGCACGTTTGCCCCCGCGCACCGTCAACGAAGCCGACACGCCTTCGATCAGATCGCGCAGCCAGTAGACATCGCTTGGCCGATCTGGTTGCGGATGCCACATCTGATAGCAGCGGATGCGCGGAAACGCGAACGGCGGCTCGGCCACCGCGATCGGCAGCAACCCGGCATAGTGCGTCGCGAAACGGCGCGTGGTGGTGAAGATCAGATCCGATTGCAGCAAGACTTGCGGCACGAGGCCGAAGTAGGGCAGCGTCGCGACGATGTGCCGATGCGCGCGGGCCTTCGCGAAGCCGATGTCGATCGGGCTGGCGTTTGCGCCGGTGTACGGCGTGGGCGCGAGGTGTCCCGCCGCCAGATAGGCCTCGCGCGTGAGCGGCGCACGCGCGAGCGGATGATCGGCGCGCATCATGCAGACGATGCGGTCCGTGAACAGGTCGCTGCGCGCAAAACGCGCATCGGGCTTGGGCCAGTTGCCGATCACGATGTCGAGTTCGCCCGCTTCGAGCGCGCCGTAGTGGTCGAGCGTGGGCGACAGCGACAGGATCTCCAGCCGGGCTGCCGGGGCCGCCTCGCGAAACCCGGCGATCAGCGTCGGCATGAAGAAGTCGTTGAGGTAGTCGGGCGCGGCGACGCGGAAGGTGCGCTTCGAGCGCTCCGGGTCGAAATCGCCGTGCGGCGTGGCGACAAAATCGACGTCGCGCAGCACGCGCTGCGCGTGCGCGAGCAGCGACTCGCCGTATTCGGTCGGCACCATGCCGGCCTTGCCGCGCACGAGAATAGGGTCGCCCAGGATTTCGCGCAGGCGCCGCAGCGCCGTGCTGATGGCCGGCTGGGTCTGGTTCAGCCGCAGTGCGGCCTGCGTGACGCTGCGCTCGACCAGCAGCGTACGCAGCACGCGCACGAGCCAGATGTCGAGGGAAAGGGCAGTGTCGTCCATGTGATGCGAAAGCGTGGGGGCAGCGTTAAGTTCTGCGAGAGGTTCAGCTGGGGAGGCCGCGTGGGGAGACGCCGCCGTGCCGCGCGCGCACGGCTTCAGCCACAACCTTATGCTGCCGCGCGTCCGGCCGCCATAGGGCGCGCCCTATGGCCGGCATCAGCCCAGATTCAGGCCGTTTCCGGGCTCGCCAGCCCCGAAGGCAGCGTGCTGATGCGCTTGACCTCGCGCGAGTCGAGCCAGTTGGGCGAGCGTGCACAGTACAGCACCATCGGCAGCGCGTCTTCGCCCCAGAACAGTTGCTTGTTCATCCAGAAGGTCGGCACGCCGAACACGCCCATCGCGATCGCGTCATTGGTGTAGCGGCGCAGTTGCGCGCGCACCGCTTCCTCTTCGATCAGCGTTTCGCCGTGCGCGATGCCCACGCGCTCGCACAACTGCTCGAAACCTTCCTCGCTCGACGGGTCGCGGCCTTCGCGCCAGATGAAACGGAAGATCTCGCGCACGCACGCGAATTCGCCGCCAGCGGCGATCGCCAGCAGCATCGGCTTGACCGAGTCGAACGGATGCGCGGGCGGCATCTTCAGCGGAATGCCGAGCTGTTCGGCGCGAAACAGCGCGTGTCGATAGGTGAAGATGCGCTTGGCGGGAATCGCGCCGCCGTACGGCGTGCCCCAATGGCGATAGAGGTCGCTGAGCAACACCGGCGTCGGCACGAAGTCGAAGCCCGGCCACTTGTCGTACTGCTCCAGCAGCAGATACGAGAACGGCGACACGAAGTCGTAGAACCAGGCCGGCTGGTTGGCGTCGATGCCGCGGATCATGCTGTTCCTCCGAGATGGGCTTCATGCGGACCGCAACGGCGGCCCGTCGTTCGAGTATTGATCGTATCCAGTGCTTTTGTGCTGCTTTCCTGCCGCTTTTTTACCTGGGACTTTCCGCATCTGGCGCGCCGGTGTGCGGCTTCAGTGCCTGCGGTTCCTGAGGTTCTTGAAGTTCCTGAGGTTCCTGCGTTGCGGCCTCGGCATTGCTGCGCGCCACGTCGTTCCCATCGACTTCGTCGCGCGTCGCTTCGAGCTTCTCGCGCACCGCCAGCAGCCGCTCACGCACAAAACCGATATGTTCGCGCAGTACGTAAAACTGACCCGCATAGGCGAGCGGCATTTTCATGCCGTTGACCGATTCTTCGATCTTGTCGAGCTCACGCATCAGCGAGCGCCGTTCCGAGGGTGAAACGTCGGCTTGCGCGGCGCGCTCCAGCGCGATCAGCGAGCCGTACCAGCGGTAGATGCGCGATTTTACCCGCCATGCGTAGAGGCCAGGCACGAGCCGCAGCCCCGGAATCAGCACCACGATGATCGGCACGAGCACCACCAGCAGCCGGTCGGCAAGACTCGCGAGCCAGAACGGCAGCAGGCGGTACAGGAAGCTCTTGCCCGACTTGTAGTAGCGTGCGGCGTCGTCGCTGATCGGGAAATCCTGCGCGCGCGGCGCGGGAAATTCGCCCGCGCGCTGCAGCAGCGTCGAGCGGCCATGCACCTCCCTGGCCGCTTCGACGAGCAGGTCGGAGAGCGCCGGATGCAGCGAGTCGCGCGCGACCAGTTCGGCCGTCGGCGCGATGAAGTGCAGCGGCGCGGCGGGCAGGTTGCGGCCAAAGTCGAACGCGCCCATCGGGATCGTGATCGCGGTCAGATAGGGGAAGCGGCGTGCGTAGGCGTCGGCCTGGACGAAGTCGAAAAAGCGCACGCCCGGCATGCGCATCAGGCGGCCCATGACCGGCGGCTGCGCGGAATCGCCAGCGAGAAACGCCACGTCGATCTTGCCCGCCACCAGTGCGTGCGCCGCGTCGTCGCCGGACAGCGGCAGCAGTTGCGTCTTGCCGCCCGGCTCGATGCCGTTGGCCTTGAGCAGCGTGAGCGCGAGTTCGCGCGTGCCGCTGCCTTCCGCGCCGATGGCGAGGCGCTCGCCCTCGAACTGCGACAGGCGCGTGACGGGCGGCCCGTGATAGAACACCGCGAGCGGCACATACGCCACGCTGCCGAGCGACACCAGCCCCTCGGGCACCTTGTTCGCCAGACCGTCCTGCACGAACGCCACATCGACATGCGCGGCCGGATCGGACAGGCGCGCGAGATTCTGCGCCGAGCCTTCCGATTCCACAACGTCGAGCGTGATGTTGTTGCGAGCGAGTATCGTCTTGTACTTCTGCGCAGCGTTCCAGAACGTGCTGCCCTTCGGGCCCGCGCTCATCGTCAGCGTGCTGGGCGGCGCGGGCTGGATCAGCCGCACGGCGAGCCAGATGGCCGCCACGCTCACCAGCAGGATGGGGCCGAACGAGACAGCCAGGTCGCGCCACGAAATCGCCACGAAGCGCGCGACGAGACGCGGGGGAGGTTTGCGGCCGGAGGGGGACTTCATCGGGGAGTGGTGGGCCTCGGGAGATTCGGGTCGTGCGGCGGCGGATTGCCGTGCGCCCGCTGCCTGCCGATGTTACATGAGAATGGCGGCTGCAGCGCCAGGCGCCCGGGCGTGGCGCGCACGCCGCGCATGGCCGCTAAATCCTTTGCGCTCGCGCCCCGCCCAGGCTAAATTGTGGGTCGCCGCCGTGCTCACGCGCCGCGGCAACCAGAGTCGAACGAATCGACCGTTACCGTTCCAGAAGCACCACAGCATCTTCATGGCAATCGGCGCAGGCAGTGCAGTCATGCCGCCTCGTCCCGCCGGATCCTTGCCTCTCGCACCAGCGTGTCCCGACCATGGCGGCGTCGCGTGTCTTGACGCGCGTATGCGCGCGCATACGCGTGCGTGTCTGCCCGTGGGTGTCGTACCGAAGCCGTCAGACCGGGCCGGACGTAACACTTTGTCCTGCCACGGCTAGAGGCGGTCCATTTTCGCCACGTGGTTTGAGCCATGAGCGAAGCAACGTGTGAAGCAACAACGCGATAGTAACAAGGAGAAAATATGAAATCGGTCGCTATTCTGAAGACTCTGGCCGCTGTGGCCTGCGTGACGGTCGCATGCAGCGTGTATGCACAGGACAACTCGGCGAGCGGCGCGGCCGCAACGATGTCGGCGGCTCCGGCCCCGTCGGCCAAGAAGGTTGACCGCAAGCTCGGCTACAGCGTGCGCAAGGCGCTTTCGAAGGCACAGGGCCTCGACGTGTCGAACATCACCGTGCGCTCGAAAGCGGGCGCCGTCAGCCTGACGGGCTCGGTCCCGACGCAGGGTCAGATCGACCAGGCAGGCCAGATCGCAGAAGGCGTGGCAGGCGTGAAGTCGGTTTCGAACAAGCTGACGGTGGAGCAGCAGTAATTCGTTGCGCAGCCGGGTTTGAAGCCGGCTCTAACCCGGCTTCAAACCTGGCCTCAACTCGCGGATCACCGCATGAATGGGCCCCGGCAAGCGCCGGGGCCCGTTTTTTTCGGACTATCTGCACGCGGAATGGCGGATGCACGCGATTAAATGTGGACTGACACACAGCTTTCGCGTGTTTGGGGGTATACCTTGGAATCATGCAGACCCCAAGAGTCTCTTGTGGCACCTTGCCGGACACCGTCATGACTATTCATACCTACACCGACTTGCCGCTCGTCGATCGCGCGGCGTTCGAGCTGGCTTGCGCGCGGCACGGCTTTGCTCCGATCCACTTCGACGTGAGCGGCGAGGCCGATCCCGACGATCCCGAGCATGGCGAGTTGCTGATCGTGCGGCGTGGCGCGTGGGCGCAGGCCTATCGCATCGACGCGCGCGGGCAGTGGCTGCGCCAGTTCGAAACCGATCTGAACGGACGTTTTTTCAGCCGCGCGCCTTACGCCTGAGCCGGGCGACCGGTCGGGTGGAGGCATAACGGGCAAAGACGGCAAGAGACGCGCGGCGCAACGGCCGCGCGGGCGGCGGGGAATGCCTGAGGAATATCTGAGCTAATACCCGCGGGTGTCGCCTGAGCGCGAACCGACCCGCTCAGGCGCGGATCACATCAGGCCAGCACCAGCCGCACGCCCACCAGCGTAAGCGTGGCGGCGAGCAGCATGCGCAGCAGTTTTTCAGGCGCGCGCGAAGACAACATGCTGCCGACGACGATGCCCGGCAGCGATCCGCACAGCAGCGACAGCAGCATCGACCAGTCGATCGAGCCCAGCAGCCAGTGCCCCGCGCCCGCGAGCAGCGTGAGCGGCACCGCATGGGCCACATCCGAGCCGACGATACGCACCGTCGGCAGCGCCGGATAGAGCAGCAGCAGCACCGTCACGCCGATCGCGCCCGCGCCCACCGAGGTCAGCGACACCAGCGCGCCCAGAATCGCCCCCGTCAGTATCGTGAAAAGCAGCGTGCGCGCCTCGCTCGGCCCATGCCGATGGCGCGCCGAGAAGGCCGCCAGTTGCGGCCGGAACAGCAGCGCGATGGCGGTGATCAGCAATGCCGCGCCCAGCACGGCCTGGATCAGATGCCCGGCCTTGGGCGTGTCCATGCCGTAGCGGTGCAGCAGGATCAGCGTGATCGTGGCCGCGGGCACGCTGCCGGCCGCCAGGCGCAACGTCACGCGCCAGTCCACCGAACCCTTGAGCCCGTGCACCAGCGTGCCCGCCGATTTGGTCGCGGCGGCGTAGAGCAGGTCGGTGCCCACGGCCGTGGCGGGGTGGACGTTGAAGAGCAGCATGAGGATCGGCGTCATCAGCGAGCCGCCACCCACGCCAGTCAGGCCGACCAGGAACCCGACCGCGAGGCCGGACAGCGAATACAGCGGTTCGATATGAGGTAGGGACATCGCGGCGGCGCGGACACGCGCGCAGTGCGCGCCTCTCGCGTGAAAAGAATGCGGGTCTAGCTACATGCCTCGCGGATGACGCGGTGTCGCTGCGCGGGCCTGTATCGAGGCGATCAGGCGGTGCGTCAAGCTGGACAGCGGCAAAGTCTGGCGGCGAAAATCCGCTATTGTCGCAAAAGCGGCGATGCGGCGCAGGGCATCGATGCAATCTTCCTGAAATTTCATGCCGCGCCGATTGCACGCTTACGCTCGCCCCTGCCGATTCCGACGTCGCATCAGGCGTCGAGTCCGCCTCAATCTGCGCGTCATTCAACTAGAACACCTATGAATTCCGGCATCGCCTACGCCCTGTCCGCCTTTGTGATGTGGGGGCTCTTTCCGATCTACTTCAAGACGCTGCATCAGATTCCGGCGCTCGAAATGCTGGCGCACCGCATGGCGTGGTCGCTCGTGTTCATCCTTGGCGTGCTGATCGTGCGGCATCACTGGGGCTGGCTGCGCCCCGCCTTGCGCGATCGCCGGTTGCTCGCGCGCTTCGCGGCCAGCGCCGTGCTGCTATCGGCCAACTGGGGCATCTATATCTGGGCCGTGAACGCCGGGCATATCGTCGAGGCGAGTCTCGGCTACTTCATCAATCCGCTCATCAACGTGGTGTTCGGCTACGCGTTCCTGCGTGAGCGGCTGCGACCCCTGCAATGGTGCGCGGTGGCGATCGCGGCGCTGGGCGTGGCCTGGCTCACCTGGCAGAACGGCACGCCGCCGTGGATCAGCCTCGCGCTGGCGGCCACGTTCGGCGGTTATGGGCTGCTGCGCAAGACCGCGAAGCTGGGCGCGCTCGAAGGGCTGACGCTCGAAACCTTGCTGCTGTTTCCCGTGGCGATCGTTTATCTGACGATCATTGGCCTCGCGGGGGCGAGTCACTTCGGGCATGCGTCGCTGGGCGTGCAACTGCTGCTGGCCGCGGCCGGGCCGATCACCGCCGTGCCGCTTCTGCTGTTCGCGGCGGCGGCGCGACGCATTCCGCTATCGATGCTCGGGCTGATCCAGTACGTCACCCCCACGCTGCAACTGCTGACCGGCGTGCTGATCTATGGCGAGCCGTTTGGACCGGTGAGCGCAATCGGCTATGGCGCGATCTGGGTCGCGCTTGCGCTGTATTCGCTCGAAGGGCTGCGCGGCACGCTGGCGGCGGCGCGGGCCGCGCGCACGGCGCGCATGGTCAACTGAAGCGACAAAGGCATTGCGGGCTGGCCGACGCGCCGGGCCTATGCGACGATGTGGCGCTAACCCGTCAAGGCAGTCAGGGCCGGCAGAGCATAAGGAACGGAGCAACCCGCGCATGAGCAATGAAGCCGTTTACCGTTTCGAGGAGGCGTTCGCGCCGCGAATCGCGGCAAAGCTCGCGAAGCATTTTGGGCCGACGGTGCAGGTCGATGTGGTGCCTAACGAAGGACATGGCCGTCCCACCCGCGTGCGCCTGCGCGGCGAGCCCGCGCAGGCGCGGCACCCGTACGCGTTTGCGCTGAACGTCTCGCTGACCTGGGACGTCGATGAGATCGAGCGCCTCATGGAGCCGGGCGGCGAGGCGCGCTTTGCCCACTACCTGGAAGCGACGATACGCAAGATGGCGTCGTGGGAAACGGCGCGTCCGGTAGACTTCGCCACGCGCACGCAGGGCGAGCCGGAGATTCTGATCGGCGGGCTGGATTTCGAGGGCTGAGCCAGCCTCACACGACGCCGGTGGACATCAGCGCATGAACGGCCTTCACCGCCATGCCCACGGCCACGCACCCCGCGAAGACCGCAAACGACTGCTGCAGCCGCGCGCCGCTCACATGGCGCGCGAAGCCGCGGCCCACCAGCATGCCGGCAAGCGCGCCTGCCGCGAACGGCAGCGCATTGAGCCAGAGCATATGGCCGCTGGCGGCCGCCGCCGCCACACCCGAAACCGATACGAGCGCGATCACCGCCAGCGAAGTGGCGACGATGCCCTGCATCGGAATATCCGAGGCGCGTTTGAGCGCCGGCACGATCACGAAACCGCCGCCCACGCCGAGCAAACCCGAGAGAAACCCCGCCGTCGCCCCGGACAACGCGAGCGCCCGCGCGCAGGGTGCGGTCCAGTCGAGCTTGCCGCGTTCGAGGTTGAGGCGGCAGGGCAGATCGGATGGGCAGGGATCGGCGCCGCCTTGCAGATCGTGCGCTGTGCCGGCGGCGGGCTGGCGAAACATGCGCCACGCCACGCGGGCGAGCACCAGCGCGAACAGCAGCATCAGCGGCGCGTCCGGCACGCGGTGCGCAACCCACAGCCCGGCGGGCGAGATCACCGCGCCGGCCGAGGCCATCAGCGCGGCGGCCTTGTAGCGCACCTTGCCCTCGCGCAGCGCCAGCAGCGCGCCGATGCCCGCCGCGAGCGCCACCGCGAACAGGCCGATGGGCGCGGCCTGCGCCACGCTCAGGCCCAGACCGAACACCAGCAGCGGCACCGCGACGATCGCGCCGCCCGCGCCCGTCAGCGCAAGAATGAGCCCGACGACCGAGCCGAGCACGGCGCTCACGAGCAGGGCGGTATCCATACGCGGGTCTCCCGATGATCGAGCGGCGGCATCAGGCGTCGCTGGCGCTTGCGCCCGTGAACCACTCGCGGCCCTTGAGCATGCCGCTCCAGTAGAAGCGCGGCAGCACGCTCGCCTTGAGGAACCACATCAGGCGGCGCGGGCGCGTCGGGTCGAGCGGGAAGGTCGGCAGCAGCTTGCCGCCGTAGCCGAATTCGGCCAGCACCACCTTGCCCTTTTCGACCGTGAGCGGGCATGAGCCATAGCCGTCGTAGCGATAACGCATTTCCACATGCGCACGCGCGGCCAGCAGGTTTTCCGCGACGATCACGGCCTGCTTGCGCGCCGCCGCGCCGGTCTTGGCATTGGGCGCGGAGCACACGTCGCCGAGCGAGAAGACGTTGGGCCAGCGCGGATGCTGCAGCGTGGCGTGATCGACTTCACACCAGCCCGCCGCATCGGCGAGATCGCTTTCGCGGATGAAGTCGGGCGCGACCTGCGGCGGCACCACGTGGATCATGTCGAAGCGCTTGTCGATGCGCGTGACGTTGCCGTCGGCGTCCTTCACTTCGAAGGTGGCCTTGCGCGCCGGGCCGTCGATGGCCACCAGGTTCGAGCTGAATTCGAGTTGCGCGTTATAGCGCTTCACGTACTCCATGAGCGGCGGCACGAAAGTGGGCACGCCGAACAGCACCGCGCCCGCCAGATCGAATTCCACCTTCACCTTGGGCAGCACGCCGCGCTTCATCCAGTGATCGCAGGCCAGGTACATGGCCTTTTGCGGCGCGCCCGCGCATTTGATCGGCATGGCCGGTTGCGTGAAGAGCGCGGTGCCGCTTTGCATCTTCTGCACCAGTTCCCAGGTGTAGGGCGCGAGGTCGTAGCGATAGTTCGAGGTCACGCCGTTCTTGCCCAGCGTTTCCTGCAGCCCGGCGATGCGTTCCCACGCGAGCCGCAAACCCGGCGCGACGATCAGCTGCTTGTACGCGACGGTTTCGCCGTTGGTCAGGCGCACCAGATTCTGCGCGGGCTCGACGCGCGCGGCGTCCGCGCGAATCCACGTCGCGCCTTGCGGCATGACGCTGGCCATCGGACGGCGCGTCTTCTTGACGTCGAATGCGCCGCCGCCTACCAGCGTCCAGGCGGGCTGGTAGTCGTGGGTGTCGCTGGGTTCGACGATGGCGATACGCAGGTCGCGCCGGCGGCGCAGCAGGCTCGACGTCACGCTGATGCCCGCCAGACCGCCGCCGATCACCACGACGTCCCAGGGTTGCGCTTCATCGGCCGTGCCAGGGCTCGACGCGGCGACGGGCGCGGCCACGGCGCTTGCCTGCGCGAACTGCCAAAGATTAGTCGCACGGTTGCCGGTGCGGCAGTAGGCGAGCACGGGCGAGGGCAGATCGGCGAGCCGTTGCGCGAAGCGGGCGACATCGTCCGCGCCGATCTTGCCGGGCGTGACGGGCAGATAGGCGAAGGTCAGACCGAGTTGCTCCGCGGCGGCGCGAATGTCGTCCGATGCGGGCTGCGACGGGCCGCCTTCGCCATCGGGCCGGTTGCAGATGATCGAACGAAAGCCCGCGTCCGCGATGGCGGCGAGATCGGCGGGCGTGATCTGGTCGGCGCTCGCGAAGCGCGCGTCGTGTTGCACGATTTGCATGGGCTCGAAAACTCCTGGTATGGCTGAATGATCTGGCGGTGGTGTGCGAATTTTTGCGGCTTTTTGCACTTACGCAGGGCGCGACGGCTGCACTGCCGGGGCCGCCTGCACCTTGAGGCGGCCGCAGTAGAGGCTGGAGAGCGTCTGCATCACCTGGATGACTTCGGTGCTGGCGAGGCGGTAGTAGATGTACTTGCCTTCGCGACGCGTCTCGACGAGGCCTTCCTCGCGCAGCACGCCCAGGTGCTGCGACAGACTCGGCTGATGCACGCCGACGAGCGCTTCGAGCTCGCCGACATTGCGCTCGCCCTCGGTGAGCTGGCACAGCAGCAGCAGGCGGTCTTCGTGCGCGAGCGCCTTGAGCAGCGCGCAGCACTTTTCGGCGGATTCGCGCAGGGCGGCGAGTGCGTCGGGCGTGATAGGTGAGTTCATGGGCAGGTCACCGAAACGAGGCGGGAAACGATGTGCGACATCATGGAGCGGCTGACAGTTTGTTGACAAACATTATATCGATTCATAATATGTGCTTCAACAGAATATAAGCCGTATGGAGTCATCGATGTCCGAACACGTCAACAGTGCGTCAGCCTCTTCAGCGCAAACCGCGGCCGCGCGGGTCGAGCCGTTCTTCGACCCGGTCACGTCCACCGTGACCTATGTGGTGCACTCGGGGCGCGGATCGGCCTGCGCCATCGTCGATTCCGTGCTGGACTACGACCCGAAGTCGGGCCGCACGTCCACGGAATCGGCGCAGCGCGTGATCGCCTTCGTGCGCGAATACGGTCTCACGGTGCAATGGCTGCTGGAAACCCACGCTCACGCCGATCACCTTTCGGCCGCGCCCTTGCTCAAGCGCGAACTGGGCGGCGCGATCGCGATGGGCGAGCACATCCGCACGGTGCAGGGCGTGTTCGGCAAGGTCTTCAATCTGGATGGCGCGCTGGCGGGCGACGGCAGCGAGTTCGACCATCTCTTCACCGATGGCGAGACCTTCCAGATCGGCCCGCTCGCGGCGCGCGCGATGCACGTGCCCGGCCATACGCCCGCGGATCTCGCCTACCAGATCGGCGATGCGGTGTTCGTGGGCGACACGCTGTTCATGCCTGATGTCGGCTCCGCGCGCTGCGATTTCCCCGGCGGCGACGCACACATGCTCTATCGCTCGGTGCGCAAACTGCTCGATCTGCCCGGCGAAACGCGGCTTTTCATGTGCCACGACTATCCGCCGCAATCGCGCGGCCCGAGCTTCCAGAGCACGGTCAGCGCGCAGCGCGAGGGCAACATCCATCTGAACGACAGCGTGAGCGAGGACGCCTTCGTGCAGATGCGCCGCGCGCGCGACCGCACGCTCGCCATGCCGAACCTGATCCTGCCCTCGATCCAGGTGAATATCCGCGCGGGCCGCCTGCCCGAGCCGGAAGACAATGGCGTGCGCTACCTGAAGATTCCGCTCGACGCGCTCTGATCGCGCGTTTCGATTTGCCCAAAACGGCCTGCCTTCGCGCAGGCCGTTTTCGTTGCACCTGGCTTTGTCCGAAATTCGAAAGCATCTGTCCACTCGACTGCGTCCTGGCAATCTAGACTGGCTTCACGTCGTCACCGACATTGCAACCGACAACTCAAGCGACAACTGAACCGACATCGCAACCGATCTCACGGAGCCCATCATGAAAGCCATCCAGTTCAAGACCTTCGGCAAGCCTGACGTCCTCGAACTCGTCGATCTGCCGACGCCCACGCCCGCCGCGGGCCACGCGCTCGTGCAGGTGAAAAGCGCCTCGGTGAACCCGAGCGACGTCAAGAACGTCTCGGGCCATTTCGATCACACGACTCTGCCGCGCGTGCCGGGCCGCGACTTCAGCGGCGTGGTGGTGTCAGGCCCGCACGAGTGGATCGGCGCCGAAGTCTGGGGCACCGGCGGCGACATTGGCTTCACGCGCGACGGCACCCACGCCGAATTCATCGAGATTCCGGTGGCCGCGCTGGCTCGCAAGCCCAAGGCGCTCTCGCACGCGCAGGCCGCGTCGATTGGCGTGAATTTCGTGGTGGGGTGGCTCGGCACGGTCGATTACGCGCAATTGAGCGCGGGCGAAACGATCGCCGTGATTGGGGTGTCGGGCGGCGTGGGCGGGGCGGTTACGCAGATCGCCAAGGCGCGCGGCGCGCGCGTGATCGGCGTGGGGCGTGAGGCGCCGGATGCGGAATCGCCAGCCGCGAAGTTGATCGACGCCTTCGTGCCGATGGACGCCGGGACTGCCGCCAAAGTGCGCGAACTCACCGGCGGCGCCGGCGCGGACGTGGTCTACGACGCCGTGGGCGGTGTGGCGTTCGAACTGGCGCTCTCGCTCGTCAAGCGGCGCGGGCGCGTGGTGGAGATCAGCGCCACGGGCAAGCGCCGCGTGGAGTTCGACCTGATCGACTTCTATCACAACGAAACGCAGCTGCTAGGCGCGGACAGCGCGAAGCTGGGCGTGGCCGAAGCCGCGCCGATCATGCGCGCGCTCGCCGATGCCTTTGACGAGGGCAAGTTCGCCCCACCCGTTGTGGCCGAACGCTTCGCGCTCGAACATGCGCAGGATGCCTACGCAGCGGTGGCGGCAGGCACGCGCGGACGCGTCGTTATCGACATCGCCTGAGCGCGGCTCGCATTCACACCGACTCGGGAGTTCGCCATGAAGGCTTACCTGGTTTCGTTCGCCGTGGGCACGCTCGCGGGCCTGCTTTACAGCGTGCTCGACGTCAAATCACCCGCGCCGCCCACCATCGCGCTGGTCGGCCTGCTGGGCATGCTCGCGGGCGAGCACGCCATCGGCTTCGTGCGCAACTGCATCACGCATCTGGCGGGCTGACGTCGCGCTCCGACGCGCTGCCTCAGGTCTGCGCGCGCACCAGCCGCTCGGGAAAGTGCGTGCGCAGCGTGCGGGCGTCGAGCAGCGCGAGATCCTTGTCGAGTTCCAGCGTGACGAGGTTTTTTGTCTGCGGGTCGAGCGCCTTGCGCAGCGCGCCAAGAAACGCCGGAGGCGCGGCCAGCACGAGGGTGCCGTAGCGGCCATCGTTGCGCGCCTTCGCCAGGGTGGTGGCGACCTGCGCGGCGAACAGCGTCGACTCGTGTTCGTGATGGGCGGTATCGGGATCGCTGGACTGGCGGCCCGCCGTGGAGCGCTCGGTGCGGCCCGAGCGGTCGCTCACGAGGCTCTGCTGAGGCACGCGGCTTTCCGGATGAAGGAGCGTCTCGATTTCCTCGATGGGGCCCAGCGGGTTTTCCGTGGCGAAAATGCGCGCGGTGACGCGATTGGCGACAACGACCCAGATCGACTTCGACATGCTTGCCTCCGTGCCAATGCTTCGGCTGAACGTCGCGAACGCCAGATGAGCGCAACGAAGCACGCTGCCGAAGCGATGAGTGGACTCGCGCTGCGCGGCGCGAGTAACAAGGGTAGCGCTTTCGCGCGGGATGACGGCGTCTGAATGCGCGAGGCGTATTCCCGGCACAGCGGCTAAAAAGAGGGCGCAAGCGGCGGCAAAGCAGAAGGGCCGCTCGCGCATCGGTGGGAAATCGAGCGGGAGCGGCCCTGGTGGCGTCAGGCGAAGCGAGCAGCCTGGTGCTTACTTTGCCTTCTCTGCCGAATTGGTGATGGCGTTGCCGCCCTTCGAAATATCTTCGCCAGCGCCGGCAATGGTGTTGCACGCGGCGAGCGTGACGGCGAAGAGGGCAAGGGCGAATGCAAGATAACGCTTCATGTGGCTCATGTCGGCTCTCCTTTTAATGGAATCCCCAGCAAGGAACACAACAAACGACACGGCGCTGCACATTCGCAGCCGCACGTGCGTCCCCGTGCCCGGCACCGCGCGCAGTGCCGGGCATCGGACACCGATTGTACGCGCTTGTCAGTGTGAACCGGGGTCACATGCGCCAATGCGGTCTCAGGTCCGCCGATGCTTGCGCACCACCAGCCACTTGGGCGAGCGAAAGCGCACGATGCTCACGTAGAGCCACACGTAAGTCAGCGCGAACACCACCACGAAGCAGAACAGATGCAGCGTGTGGCGCCAGAACAGCGTGGCCGGAATCACGGCGACGAGGCACAGCAGCCAGAGATACGGCGAAGTCAGCGAGTTGCGGCGCGTGAGCTCGCGTGCGGTGCGCGCACCCACGGCCCAGCGCATCAGCCGCTTGTAGACCAGCATGTGCAGATGCACACCGTCGGGAATGCCGGGCGACATGCCGCGCACGAACTTCTTGCGGTAGATCGAAAAACAGGTCTCGAAGATCGGGTACATGAACAGCAGCACCGGATACCACGCCGAGACATCGCGATTGCGCATCACCAGCAGGATCGACAGTTCGGCCAGCATGAAGCCGATGAAGTACGCGCCGCCGTCGCCAAGGAAGATCAGGCCTGCCGGGAAATTCCACATGAAAAAGCCCAGCACCGCGCCCATCATGATGAACGACGCCGACAGCACCACCGGATCGTGCACCTGGAAGGCTACGTAGGCGAGCGAGGCGAACATCATGAACGCGACCATCGAAGCGAGGCCGTTGAAGCCGTCGATGATATTGATCGCGTTGGCGAGCGCGGCGACCGCGAGCACTGTGATGACGCAGGAAATCGCCGCGTAGGACAGCAGGAAATCGAGCGGCGGCACGCTGATGCGCGTGACCGCGATGCCAAGCAGAAAGTACGCGAGCGCGGCGGCGGCCATGGTGCAGATCAGGCGCACGAGCGGCGAGACTTTCTTGGTCAGATCCTCGGTGAGACCCGACGCAAACGCGGGCAACCCGCACGCAACGATGCCGAGAATGCCGCCCGAAACCGCCGGATACGCGCCATGCAACTGCGCGGCCGCGACGATCAGGCCGGCCAGGATGCCGGTACCGCCGATACGCGGCACCGGGCGTGCGTGGAATTTCTGCACGCCAGCGAGATCCGAATCGACGGAAAACCTTTCATGCAGATGCGCATAACGCACGATCAGCAGCGTGACCAGCAGTGAGACGATGAAGCCGAGTGCGAAACTAAGCATGAAAGGTAAACGCAGGGCGCAAAAGGGGAATGCGGGATTATACAAAGGCGGCGGGGCGCGCTTGAGGTGGGCTTGAGGTGCGCTGGACGTCCTTCCCGTCGCACACGTTCGCCGCGCCGGAAATGTTTAGACAGGCCGGCGTCCCGAACCCGGTTTCGACGCGCCTGGCCCGCATGATAGTATGGCCGCCCGCACCGTCGCGCGCGTCACTGGAGACCGCTCGCGCGGCCGCGCCCACGCCCACTTACACGTTCCATGCGCCGCAGCGTTGATGGCGCGCGCATTTCAGAGCCGATGAATCAGGATAACGAACACGCCGGTCAGCGCGTTGACGTGCGCATAGACCCGCGCATAGACCCGCGCATTGAGCCGCGCATTGAGCCGGCCGCGCACAAAGCGCCGGCCGCGCACGATGCCGCGCGGCCCCTTGTCTCGATGTTGCTGATCTCGTACAACCAGGCGAACGTGATCGGCGACGCCATCGCGGGTGCGCTTGCACAGACGTATTCGCCGCTCGAAATCCTGATCTCCGACGATTGTTCGCCCGACGGCACATGGGCCGCCATCGAAGCCGCCACCCGCGACTATCGCGGCCCGCATCGACTCGTTCTCAACCGCAACGAACGCAACGCCGGCATCACCGCGCATCTTTCACAGCTCGCGGCGATGAGCCACGGTGAACTGCTGGTGGTGACGGCGGGCGACGATATCTCCGTGCCCGAACGCTGCGAACGCCTCGTCGAATGCTGGAACGCGCTCGATCGGCGCGTGGACCTGATTGCCTCCGATCTGATGGAGCTCGGCAGCGCCTCGCCGGACGCGGGCCGCATGGCGCCGACCGATCTCGGCCAGTACCGCAGTTTCGCCGACTGGGCGCGCGAGCGTCCGTGGGTGGTGGGCGCTTCGCATGCGTGGTCGCGGCGCCTGTTCGAGCGCTTCGGGCCGATGCTGCCCGGCGCGATGGCCGAAGACCAGATCATGACGTTTCGCGCGGTCATGACCGGTGGCGCGCATAGTCTGCGCGAGCCGCTTGTGCACTACCGGCGCGGCGGTTTGTCGGGCAAGAAGCGCTATCGCAGCGTCGAGCAGTACATCGCGCGCGTGAAGCTCACGACGGCGTTTGGGCTGGCCGAATCGGAACAGTTCCAGCGCGACGCGCAGATCGCGGGCGTGGGCGAGGAAATGCGCGCGTTGCTCGTGCCCAAGCTCGCGCGTGAGCATTACGCGCGCGATGTGTTTGCGAGCAAGGGGCTGGGCGCAAAACTTGGCCTATTGTTTGGCACACAAGGCGTCAAACTGGGTTTCCGGTTGCGCATGTTTCTCTATGCGGCTTGTCCGTGGGTGTATCGGCCGTTTTTTGCGGCGCGGGCTTGGCTTAAGCGTTAGTCAACGATCTGGCAGCCGTCATCAGGTGCCCGATTTATCTGCCGGTGTGATCTCGAGCAGTATCACGTGGTCGGGGATATCGACTGCGAGTTGCCGCGTGTCCAGGTGGCTCGCCAGCGCAGACGCCGAGACGAGTGGATCGTATATGTCGACGCGACGCGCCTGCGTGCCGAAATCGATCTCGACGCGCGCGGGGGCGGCGGTGAGCGGCTTGCCCGTCGCGCGGTCCCAGATCAGCGTTTCGTTCCATAACGCCAGCACGAAGCGGCCGTCCTTCTTTTGCAGCAGCAGACTATTCGCTGATACCGGCATGTCCCGCAGCGAGTAAGTCAGCGTATTGCTCGCAGCGGCACTGGCGCGATGCGGCACGCTCGCGTTCAGCATCGTCGTGAGATTGCGGATCGCCTGCGCCGCCGGCTTGGGGCTGTTGTCGTTGCGAAACAGACCATAGTGCATTTCGGCGCTCTTGTTTTGCGGATCGGGTTTCTGATCGAGCAATTCGTAGATGTAGAGCCGCTTCACGCCCGCGGCCGCCGCATCCAGATAGCCGTTGAGAATGCCTTTGGCTTGCGTCGGTTCATCGACGCCGAGCATGTACCAACCCGACTGCGGCATCGAGAAATAGCCGAATTCGGTGATGACGAGCGGCAACTGGAATTTCTCGCCGACATAGAGCGCCGCCGCCATCCACTTGTCGCCGTTTGCGTTCCAGCTGGGTTGTTCGCCGTTCTGCGGATAGAAGTGTGCGTTGGCGTAGTCGGCGGAGTCCGTGCGCGTCTCGACCGACTTCGGGTTGTAGCCCGTCACGTCATAAACCGGCACGCCTGCAAGTTCAGGCGTCGCGCGCACACGCGCGTAGAGCTCCCGCTGCGCGGCGAGCCCGGCAGCCGCGCCCGTGAGGCCTTTATAGGCGACCGGAAAATTATCGATTTCATTAAAGCCTTCGATTGCCGCAATGCTGCCAGGCACTGCCGTATTCAATTTCACGGCATTCGCGATCGACTCCTCGAAATTCGCGCCAGTGAGGAAGTTGAACTTGATGCCGCGTTGAGCGAGATAGACGTAGCTCGAAAACGGAACCGCCGCGACGGGCGTGAAATCGCGGACATGATGGATTCCAAGCCAGTTCATGTCGTCGGCGACGTTATGCACATTGGCGTAAGCACCGTCGGTGTAATTGACGTGCGTATCGACGGCGAGCGTTTGAATGAAGGTGTCGACAGCCATCGCGCGCACGGCCTGAGCGTGAACGGCCGATATACAGGCGAAAGCAAGGCAGCCCGCAATGAGGATTTCGGCGCAGCGCCTGCTCGAACGCCTGAATCGCTTCGTCGGCCTGGTGCAACGCGTACCGTCCGAGATGACATGATGGGCGAACTGGGGGGGAAGGCTGGCCGGGGGATGCATTGCGCGTTCCTTGCTTGCTGGGCTTGCCAGCTCGGCGAATCGGGCTTGTTTCGCAGCGGTTGCGCCAGTCGCCAATGAATATCGAGCGGGCTGCGACGTTTCTGCCGCTACACGAGCGGCAATCGTGAAGCATTGTGATCCCAAGCCCGGCGTTTAGTTTGTGCGAAGCCGAACAGATCGACATTGCGCAGAGGATTCACGCTCGGGTTCGTGTGTCTGTGATGAAGATGGTGCGATTCTCAACAAGCTTTATTGATAATACGGATTGCTTATCAATCGTGAATTCGCTGTCAAATGCGGGTTTCGCAACGTGCTCGTTGCACGTTCTGTGTGCGCGAGCGCACACAGAAGAGCGGGAAGGCGCTGAGCCTCGCGGCTCGTTCGTGTTGCGGCGGCTGGTCCGCAAAGCGAATGCAAACCGTTGGTGGGATTGCGCACGGTTTCGTGATTGTTCGCACCTTAATGTGATGTCGTGGATCATCAGGGAGGCCCGATTGAACGCGTGGTCCGTTTGAGGCAATGAATCGTGACGCCGCTCGCGACAAACGATCTGGCCAGACCACAAACGTCTGACGAACACGATACGCACTTGGGGCAGGGATATGTCAGATCTAACACAAGGGTTTCAGGAGGCACCGCGCGCACCGCTGACGCAACGCGCGGTCGATGTGGTGCTGATCGTTCTGGGCGCAATTTGCGCCGTGCACCTGAACCTGAATTTTTCGCTGTTCGGCGCGGCGCATCATCCGGACCCCACGCTGGTGGCGTTTTGCGCAGCGCTTGCGTTGTCGGTATTTCCCGCGTGCGGAACCTATGGCTCACGCGGAAGCCGTTCCATATTCAGCGTGGCGGGCCGCACGGCGCTTGCCTGGCTTGCCGTGCAGCTTTGCGGTCTCGTGCTGCTTTATGCCATTCATCGCGATCACCTGTTGCAGTTGCCCTGGTTCCTCTACTGGACGCTCACCACCGGCATTTCGTTGATGGCGTCGCACACGTTGTTCCTCTCTGAATTCAGCGTGCTTCGCCTCACGCACGCATGGTGGCGTCGTAAGACGTTCGACGTCGAATCGCGCAGTGCGGTCCGCCCGGCCGTTATCGGCCACATGTTCAAGCGCATGTTCGACATCGTCGCCGCGGTTGCCGCGCTGGTCCTGTTTCTTCCGTTGTTTGTCGCGCTCGCAGTGATGGTCAAGCGCGATGGCGGCCCGGTCTTTTTCGGGCACATGCGCGTTGGACGTCATGGCAAGAAATTTCGCTGTTTCAAGTTCCGCTCGATGGTGGTGAATTCGGAACAGGTGCTCAAGGATTTGCTGGCGCGCGATCCACTGGCGCGCGCCGAATGGGAGCGTGAATTCAAGCTGAAAAACGATGTGCGCGTGACGACGATCGGCCGCTTCCTGCGGCGCTCGAGCCTCGACGAATTGCCGCAGATCTGGAACGTGCTGCGCGGTGAGATGAGTTTTGTCGGCCCGCGCCCGATCATCGACGAGGAACTGGAGCGCTATGGCGAGGCAAGCAGGTTCTATCTGATGGCGACGCCGGGCATTACGGGCTTATGGCAGGTGAGCGGGCGCAACGATATCGATTACGCGACGCGCGTTTCGCTCGATGTTTCGTATGTGGAGAATTGGACCTTCAGCAAGGACATCGGAATTCTCTTCAAGACGGTTCTCGTGGTGATTCGCGGTAAAGGCGCGTACTGAGCAAGGCAGAGCAGGACGGCGGCAAGCAGCAAGGCGGGCAATCTCGCCAGGCATTTCGGGTATCCGGGCCACAAGGCATGACCTGGAACGCGAGCAACGTGATTGGGGGTTGCGATGGAACTGAACACGATGAATGCGATCGAGGGTGCATGCGGGCGTCCTGCGAAGGACGGCGCCGTAGGGCGGACGTTGCGGCGCGCAGGCGTTGTTGCGGCCTGGTTCGCCGTTGCCGCGTTAAGCGGTTGCGCGCTGGCGCCAGGTATGACGTACGACTCGCAAAAGAGCGGTGCGGGGTCGGGTGCGAGCGCGGTCAACAGTACGGCCAACGCCGCGGAGGGCGCCCCGGCCGTGCCGGACAGCGTGGTTGCCAAGGGCTTCGCAGGGGCGCCCTCAGGCAAGCTCGTGGAAATCACGCGCGAACTGGTGGACAAGGAGGCCGCGGCGCGGCCCAAGGGCATTCCACAGGACGTGCAAAAGCTCTTTGCCAAGGCGACGCCGTATGAAATCGGCCCAGGCGATATTCTGAGCATCGTGGTCTGGGATCATCCCGAGCTGAACCTTCCAACGGGCGCCGGCGGTAGTGACGGTCCCACGGGCGCGAGTTCGGTTGCGCCGGGCTACACCGTCGATACGGACGGGTTCATTCAGTACGCCTACATTGGCCCACTGAAAGTCGCTGGACTGTCGGAAATGACCGTGCGCGAAGTTCTCGCGCAGAAGCTCGCGAAGTACGTGCGGCAACCGCAAATCACGGTGCGTATCCAGACCTACCGCAGCAAGCGCGTTTATCTCGACGGCGAAGTCAAGACGCCCGGCGTGCAGGTGCTCAATGACCGGCCGATGACCTTGCCCGAGGCGATCAACCGCGCAGGCGGCTTTACCAGCAATGCCGATCGCTCGCATGTTGCCGTGACGCGCGGCGACACCACCGTGGATGTCGACATGCCGGCGATGATACGCAAGGGCTTCAATCCCGACCGGATCGTGCTGGGTGACGGCGACCTGGTGCGCATCTTCGCGCAGACGGACAGCAAGGTTTTCGTGGTAGGTGAAGTCGAACGTCCCGGCGGCGTGACGTTCAACAACGGGCGCATGTCGCTCAATGAGGCCCTTGGCAACGCGGGCGGCATCAACCAGTCGTCGGGCGACGCATCGCAGGTCTACGTCGTGCGTGGCCGCGATACGACCCAGCCGACCGTGTTTCATCTCGATGCCAGCAGTGCCGCTTCGATGGCCACGGCCGACTCGTTCGAACTCAAGCCCAACGACGTTGTGTTCGTGGATACGTCTTCCCTCGTGAAGTGGAGTCGTGTCATCAGCCTGATTCTGCCTACGACCCAGGCCGCAGCGGCGACGCGCGCGGTGGGTTACTGATGCCCGCATGAACGCGTATCGCGCCCCTCGGCGCGTTCGCTACGGAGAAGACAAGATGAAGCCGCGCGACTACCTGCTGGAAGGACCTGCCGAGACGGTCATGCCGTTCCCGCCCGACAGCGCACATATGAGCAATCTGCTCGACACGCTGTATGCGGGCCGCAAGACGATCCTGATCGCCACCGTGATCTGCACACTCGCGGGCAGCCTCTATGCGCTGCTGTCGACGCCTGTTTATGAGTCGGACATGCTCATTCAGGTGGAAGAGAGCCCGAACGCCGCGAAATCCGCGCTGGCCGATCTGTCCTCGCAGTTCGCGATCAAGACGGGCGCGTCGGCGGAAATGGAAGTGTTGCGCTCGCGCATGGTCGTGTCGTCTGCCGTGAACTCGACGAAGCTATACATTCAGGTCACGCCGCGCTATTTTCCGGTCGTCGGACGCTGGGTCGCCCGGCATCTGAACCTGGGCAACTGGTCGGGCTGGGGCGGCTACGCCTGGGGTGACGAAGCGATCGATGTGACGCAATTCGACGTTCCCGCTCGCCTCGAAAACCGGCCGTTTGTCCTGACCTACGTGGGTAACGGCGCCTATACGATCGAGAACGGCGGCCTCAAGTTCGAAGGGATCGTGGGACGGGGGCTGCATGCGCAGGTCGTAGGCGGCGCGATCGATCTGGTCGTGCAGAGCATCGACGCGCAGCCCGGCACGGTTTTCAATCTCAAGCGGCAGTCCGAACTGAGTGCGATCCAGACGCTGCAAAACTCGCTGGCGATTTCGGAGAAGGGCAAGGAGTCCGACGTCATCGGCGTGCAGCTCGACGGCGAAGATGCGGTGCTCACCAGCACGATTCTCAATGCGATCGGCAACGAGTACATCCGGCAGAACGCCCAGCGCACCCAGGAAGAAGCCGAAAAGCAGATTGCCTTCCTCGACAAGCAATTGCCTGTGCTCAAGGAGCAGCTCGAAAAAGCCGAGAACGAGTACAACGCGTTTCGCTCCGCGCACGGCGCCGTGAACCTGGGCGCCGAAGCGACGGCGCTTCTGCAGAGTTCGGCGCTGGCCCAGCAGCGTATCGCCGATCTGCGCCAGCAGCGTGCGCAGTTGATGGCGCGTTTCACCGACGACAATCCGGCGCTCGTCGCCGTCGACGGGCAACTGGCCGAGGCGGCGAAGTCGCTGCAAATGCTGGTCGGGCAAACACGTGCGCTGCCGCCTGTGGAGCAGCAGCTCGTGCGCCTGCAGCGGGAAGTGACGGTCGATACGAACATCTATACCAACCTCCTGAACAGCCGCGAGCAATTGCGTCTGCTCAAGGCTGGCCGTATTTCCAACGTGCGCATGATCGACGAAGCAGTGCCGGCCGAAGCCCCGATCCGTCCCAAGCGCGCCGTGCTCATGATGGCGGCGATGTTCACGGGACTCTTCGTTGGCGCGGCGATCGTGCTGATGCGTCAACGGCTGAATCGCGGCGTTTCGGTGGTCGACGAAATCGAAGCGGGCACCGGGCTGGCCGTGTACGCCGCCGTGCCGCGCAGCCGCATCCAGTACGGCATGACGCGACGCTTGCCGCACGGACAGGAGGGGGCGAACACGGTGCTGGCTCATACGGCCATGTTCGATCCGGCTGTCGAGAGCCTGCGCAGCTTCCGCAGCGCACTCGAGCATTCGATGCAGAGCGCCGCCAATCGTGTCGTGCTGCTGGCGGGCCCGACGCCGATGGTGGGCAAGTCCTTCGTGTCGATCAATCTTGCGGCCGTGTTCGGCGCGTCGCAAAAGCGCGTGCTGCTGGTCGATGCCGACTTGCGCCGAGGCACGCTGAATCACCACATGTCGGTGCCGAGCAGGCCGGGCGTGACCGATATCGTCGAGTGGCAGGGCGGCTTTGAGGAACTGGTGCATCGGGACGTCATGCCGGGCGTCGACTTCGTCGCGACGGGCGGCTATGTCGCGAATGCCAGCGAATTGCTGCGCGATGGCTCGTTCAAGGATTTCGTGGACTGGGCCGACGCGTCCTATGACATCGTGCTGATCGATGCGCCTCCGGTGCTGCCGGTCGCCGACGCGGGAATTATCGGCAAACTGGCGGGGACGGTGTTCGTGATCGCACGTCAAGGTGCGACGAGCGTGGCCGAGCTGCGCGAGTCGGTGCGACGTTTCGAACAGGTTGGCGTGCCGATTCGCGGCGTCATCTTCAATGACATGACCTCGCGTCCGGGCCGCTACGGCAACGAGTATGCCGCCTACGGCTATTCGAGCTACGGCTTCGCCAAGGATGCGCGAGGCGCCGGGAACTGAGCTTCGGCGCACGTCCCCCGAGGCTTGCGCAATCCCTCATGGCCCGCCCGGTTCGCCGCGGCGGGCCGTGCTTTTTCAGGCGCGGCAGAGGACTGTTGCGTGGCGTGGGCAGGTGTTGCCGTTCGTCGTATTGCTCGACAGTGCAATGTGCACGAACCCGCAAAGCATGAGCGTCGGCGAACATTCGTTCAGTTCAAGATCGATCACACTCGAAGCCATATGCATTGAACTGTGTGGCTCGTCGAAACCCGCCCCGCGTTGCGATCCCGTCGCACACGAACGAAGCCGGTCATGAGCGACTCCCAGGACCAACTCGATGAAACCCGCTTCCAACCTGCTGATCAACGGCCGCTTTCTTGGCCGCCGCGCGACAGGCGTCGACCGCTTCGCGTTCGAGACCGTACGCGCACTTGATCAGATGATCGACCTGGGCGATCCGCTTAGCGCCGGTTTGCGTGCCGAGATTGTCGTGCCAGAAGCGCTGGCCGGCATGGCGAACCCCTTCCGGCACATCACGCTGCGCGCGAGCGGCAAAGGCCACGGCGTGCGCTGGGAGCAGATCGCGCTGCCCAGAGCCGCGCACGGACGCTTGTTGCTCAACCTCTGCAATTCCGGGCCATTGCTGTACCGCCGTCAGGTGACGGTGCTGCACGACGCCGCGCCGACGCGCGTGCCCGACAGCTACAGCCGCTCCTTTGTCGCCTGGTACCGGCTGATGGCGCCGAGCCTTGGCCGCGTATCCCAGCGCGTCATTACCGTGTCTGAATTCTCGCGGCGCGAGCTGTGCGACGCGTATCGGATCCCGGCGGCCAAGATCGGCGTCGTGCCGGAGAGCGGCGAGCACATGTTACGCGTGCAACCCGATGACAGCCCCGCAACCATTGCGTTGCGCGCACGTCCCTTCGTGCTGGCCGTCGGCAGCCTCAATCGTCACAAGAATTTTCAGCTCGTCGCCAACGCTGCACGCCTGATCCGCGACGCCCAGTTCGACATTGTGGTGGTGGGCGGCGGCGACGCACGGGTGTATGGAACGGGTCAGCATGCGTTGCCCGGATTCGTGAAGCATCTCGGTTATGTGAGCGATGGCGAACTCGCGGCGCTGTATCGGCGTGCAGCGTGTTTCGTCTATCCGTCGCGCTACGAAGGATATGGGCTGCCGCCGGTTGAAGCGCTGGCGCTGGGCTGTCCGGTGATTGCTTCGCGGTTGCCGTCCGTGCAGGAGGCCTGCGGCGATGCCGTGCTCTACACCTCGCCTGACGATCCCGCCGATCTCGCGCGACTGCTTGAGCGGATTACGGGCGATGCAGGGTTGCGCGCCAGTCTGCGCGAGCGCGGCCGAGCGCGCACGGCAGAGTTGACCTGGCGCGCCACTGCCGTCAAATTGATCGAGGAGATATCGCCGTGGCTAATGTAACGCTTGCGTCGAACCTCGCTAACGATCCACGGCGCTTCGGCCGTGTCGCGCTGGTGCACGAGTGGCTCGTGACCTATGCGGGTTCGGAAAAGGTCGTGGAGCAGATTCTCCAGCTCTTTCCTCAAGCCGATCTCTACAGCGTCGTCGACTTCTTTCCGGAGTCGCAACGCGGTGTGCTGGGCGGCAGACATGCCACGACTTCGTTCATTCAGCATCTGCCGCGCGCGCGCAAATCGTTTCGAAGCTATCTGCCCTTGATGCCGCTGGCGATCGAGCAGTTCGATCTCTCGTCTTACGACCTTGTGATCTCTTCTAGCCATGCCGTGGCCAAGGGCGTTTTGACGGGACCGCATCAGGTGCATGTGAGCTACGTCCATTCGCCGATTCGCTATGCGTGGGACTTACAGCATCAGTATCTGAGCGAAGCCGGATTGCAGCGCGGCGCGAAGAGCTGGATTGCGCGCGCGCTGCTTCACTACATGCGCATCTGGGACCAGCGCACGGCGCACGGCGTGGATGCGTATGTGGCCAATTCCGCGTTTGTCGGGCGACGCATCCGCAAGGCTTACGGCAGTGACGCGACCGTGATTTATCCGCCCGTCAACGTCGAGCGCTTCGAATTGTGCGAGCAGCACCAGGACTTCTATCTGATCGCCTCGCGCATGGTGCCGTACAAGCGGATCCCTTTGATTGTCGAAGCGTTTGCCGCGATGCCTTCCCGGCGTCTCGTGGTAATCGGCGATGGGGTCGACTTTGCGCGCGTGAAGGCGTGTGCGACGCCCAATGTGACCATACTGGGCTATCAGCCCGATGACGTGCTGGTGGACTACATGCAGCGAGCGCGCGCATTTGTCGTCGCAGCGGAAGAGGACTTTGGCATTTCCGTCGTCGAGGCGCAGGCTTGCGGCACGCCGGTCATTGCGCTGGGCCGTGGCGGTTCGCGCGAGATCGTGGTGGATTCGCCGGATCCCGAACGCGGCACCGGGCTTTTCTTCGCCGAGCAGAGCGTTGCATCGATCGTCGACGCGGTGGAGCGCTTCGAACGGCAACCGCCGCTCAAAGCCGAAGTATGCCGCCGCAATGCCATGCGTTTCAGTGAAGAGCGCTTCAAGCATGAATTCCTCGCCGTCGTGGAGCGGGCGATGGATGCCGAAAAAGGCTTTACCGAAGTGCCGGCTGTGGCGCGGCGCTGGCACTCTGCGTGATCCCGGCTTGCTACGGCACGACAAAGAAAACGTTCATGCGCGCTGCCTGGTGAACGAATGGGGGTTCAAGCATGACCATCTCTGGACTCATCGTGATCGCCATCGGACTGATGGCGCTCTACGCGTCGTATCGCTGCGCGATCTATTCGATGGCGGTGTTCGCGCTGTTCGGCGCGACGCTCGCGCTCGGCCTGGGCAGTATCGGCGTTTTGCCCGCGCAGCTGTTTCTCGCATTCTTCGTGATCCGCGCGTTCAATCTCGCCGGCGGCAAGGGGCTTGCCGATGCGCTGGCGCTCGACAAACCGGGCTTCTGGCTGCTGTGCACCTGCGTGTGGGGTGTTGCGGGCGCCATCGTATTGCCGCGATTGCTGAGCGGCTCGACGCTGGTGTTTCCGGTCGATCGCAGCAGCACGGAAATCCTGCTGCGTCCGCTTGGGCCGGTTTCCGGCAATCTGTCGCAAGCGGTCTACTGTGTGAGCGATGTCGTTGTGTATTGCTCGATGTTCGCATTCCTGAGATTTCGCGGCGTGTACCGCACGCTTGCGAACGCTATCTTCCTGCTCGCCTTGCTCAACGTGTGTGCCGGCGTGATCGATATCGTCTCGCACGCAGCCGGTATCGACGCCCTATCGGTCCTCAAGACAGCGCAGTTCGCTGATTTGACCGGCGAGGAAATGGGCGGGTTGGTTCGCATCAGCGGCACGTTTCCTGAAACGTCGGCGTTTTCCGCTTTTACGCTGCCACTCTTTGTTTTCTGTCTGAATCTCTGGATAGTGGGGTATCGCGCGAAGGTGTCCGGCACGCTCGCGATGGCGTCGGGAATGCTCTTGCTGCTGTCGACTTCCGGCACCGCCTATGTCGGTCTGGGCGTCTATCAGATCGTATTGCTGATCAGCCGGCCGGGCGCGATTTCGCGTGTCGCCGCTCTCCGCAAGCAGCGCCTGTGGATTTTTGGAGCGTGTGTAGGCGTGCTGGCCGCGCTGTACATGGTGCTTTTCCTGCCGCGAGTCGTCAACGTGCTAAGTGACTTCGTCAACGAAGCGGTGATGAACAAGGCCGGAAGTTCGTCCGGCGTCGAACGGATGGGCTGGAATGCGCAGGGCGTGACCAACTTCCTCGATACCTACGGAATCGGCGTGGGATTGGGCAGCATTCGTGCATCCAGTTTTCTGGTGGTGGTGCTCGCCAATCTCGGGGTGGTGGGCGTGGTGTGCTACGGGACGTTCCTTGCCCGCTCGATATTCTCGCCGGTGCCTGGCCACTATCCGCTGGAGGAGCGCGCAGTCAGCTACGCGTCACGTCACGCGATGGTCGCTACGCTGATTGTGGCATCGGCTTCGGCTGGGGTGTTCGAGTTGGGTCCATGTTTCTATATATTTGCGGCCGCAGCGGGTGCATTGTCGGCGCGCGCGCCACGACGTGCACCCGCGAGCGGGCCTTGGGTTGTCAGGGGGGCTCATGAATAAGGTTCATGCATCGTTGTCGAAGATCGAACTGCTGGCGGTGTACTTCTCATACGCGGTACGTTATCTCTATCCGCTCGTTCTGGTTCCTTACTACGGAAGAGTGCTGGGCGCGAGCGGCTATGGCGTGGTGCTGGCGGGCATGTCGCTGTCGAGCTCCCTGTGGCTGCTCGTGAATTTCGGATTTTCGACGGTTGGAGCGCGCGATATTGTTCATACCGAGCAACCGGGCGAGCGCGATAAGATCTTTCGTGACCAGTTTACGGCGCGCCTGTTGATCTGTATTCCCGCCGCGCTGATTGGCGCAATTGCGGTTTGCCGCTCGGAAGCGATTGCGAATGTTCCCGGCGCAGGCTTCTTTGTCGTGGCTGGCGGGATCCTGGCCGCTTTCAATATCGGCTGGTATTTCACCAGCACGGGACGCGCGCGTACGAGTGTGTCCATCGAAGTGTTCGGACTGGTGCTTTCGCTCGCTTTGCTGATTGCCTTCATCCACAAGCCGGCCGACATCAACCGCGTATTTCCGCTGACGTTTGCCTCCGGCATGATCCAGACGCTGGTCGCATACTGGCTGGTCCGCAAGGAGTACACAGGGTTTATGGCGCCCGTGCGCGCGGCGATGAATCTGATCAGGCGCTCGTCGGTGATCTTCATTTACAGCAGCACGGCGGTGCTCCTGCTCGCCGTTTCCACTTACATCCTGTCGCTGCTGGCCTCGCCCGCCGAGGTGAGCGCCTTCGGCGTCTCGGAGCGGCTGATTGCTGCGGGTTTGAGCATCATGGCCCCCGCCGCGCAGATCCTTGCGCCGAAGGTCATGTATCTGGTGACGCGCAACGTTGCTCAGGCCAATCTGATCGCGCGGCGGATATTTGCCGTCTTCTTCGGCGGCGCGGTGCTGGGCGTGATTGTCACGACCTTGTTCTCCGGTTGGCTTATTCCGCTGGTACTTGGCCCGGAATTCCGTCCGGCGGTTCAGGTGCTCAACATCATGGTGTTTGTCCTGCCCGTCAGTGTGTGCACGCGGGTCGTGGGCATTTATTTCCTGATTCCGCGCAAGCTCGAACGTCTGCTCGCCTGGAGCGGCGTGATCGGTGCGCTGGTCAACGTGTCGGTGGCGATTCCACTGGCGAGTTACTGGGGCGCCTCGGGTATGGCGTTGGCGCGCTTGCTGTCCGAGGGCTCGCTGCTGATGATTCTGGCTTTCTGCATCTGGCGGGCGGGGCTCATGCGCGAGGTCCTCGGCTTGCACGAAGAAGCGTCGTTGCCAACGCGTTTCAGCCGCCTGGGCAGATGGCTCGGGTACTGATTTCGCTTGGCCGGTCCAACGAAGCCGGCGAGCGCAAGCGCCGAGCAGCTGAGGCGGTGACAGGTTCGGGCGAGCAGTGTGTATGCGTGCGCCAGGCCGCAGTGCAAAAGCGGCCGAGCCCCTACCATCGCGTCAAACAGACAGGCGGGATCCCCTCGCGGCACGCTCGCCGCGGGGACGGGTTGCGAGCACCGGCGCCCGTGCGATCTTCCGGCTTCGGGGAAACGTGTAGTGATCGAAGAGGTCAGCGATGGATACGAGCGTCAGTTCGCAAGCAGACGTGGAGAGCGCATTCACGCCGCCAGGGCAGCGTTTCCACGCAAAGAAGTCGAAAGTCTGCGTGATCTTCCCGACGCGAGGTCGCGCGGAGATTCTCAAGCAGGTTGTCGCCTTCGTCGCAATGCAGACGGTCAAACCGGATCTGATCATCGTTTCCTGCGTGAGCGACGACGATGTGGGCGACCTCGCGACCCATCGCGGCCTGATTGTCATCAAGGGACGTCCCGGCAGTTCGGCTCAGCGCAATCACGCGTTGAACCACGTTCCGGTCGACTTCGATGTCGTGGTTATTCTCGACGATGATTTCCTCATGCACAGCAGGTGGATTGCCGAAGTCCTCAAGGCGTTCGATAGCGATCCGTCGATCGCCTGCGTGACGGGCACGGTTATCGCCGACGGCATCAACGGGCCGGGCTTTTCATACGAAGAAGCACGCGCGATGGTGGGACAGGCCGGCGAACTGCCGCAAAGATTGATCGTGGCGCCGACCGGCGGGCCATACGGATGCAATATGGCGTTTCGCGCCAGCAGCATTGCGGGCCTGCGTTTCGACGAGCGGCTGGTGCTCTACGGCTGGCAGGAGGATCGCGATTTCGGCGGACAGATCTGGAATCAGGGCGATCAGGTCGTGCGCATCAACACGGCGCTCGGCGTGCATCTGGGCGTGAAGCGCGGGCGCGTGTCCGGGCGCAAACTCGGCTATTCGCAGGTCGTCAATCCGCTCTATCTGGTGCAAAAAAAGACCATGCCCTGGCGCGACGCAGTCCGTCACGTGGCACGCAATGTCGCCAGCAACGTCTTGCGCAGCTTTGCGCCGGAGCCGTGGATCGACCGGCGCGGACGCCTGAGCGGCAACGTGATTGGCATCTGGGATTGCCTGCGTGGAAGGCTCACGCCCGAACGGGCTGAGCGGTTGTGAAGGACCGCTTCGACCGGGGCCGTCCATGTGGTGAGTTGTGTTGCCGTTGCGTTGCATGATTTACATAAAAAATTATTCAGGGGGATCTCAATGAAAATATTCGTCATCAACCTCGATAAATCGACGGACAGGCTAAGTCATATGACCCGGCAGATCGAGCGTCTGGGTTACGCATGGGAGCGATTCCCGGCGTGCGGTCCCGCGCAGGTCGAAGAGATGGCGAAGGCGCTGGCGCTACCTTTGTTGCATGGCGCATGCACGATGCCGGAAAAAGGCGTTGCGCTCAGTCACTACGCAATCTGGAACATGATGCTCGATGAAGGTATCGATCATGCGCTTGTGCTGGAGGACGATGTTCATTTCTGCCATGACGCGAAAAAACACCTCGAATCGATCAACGAGGAAATCGCACGCGGCTTGCAATTCGACATCATCAAGATCGAGACTTTTCTGGCAGGCATATTTGTCGACCGTGAAGGCATTCGCTTATCGGATCAGGCCGAGTTGCATCGACTGCGCAGTAATCACGGCGGTGCGGCCGCTTACATTATTTCGCGGGAAGGGTGCCGCAAGATGATCGCGCGTCTGGCCACTGCCGATCGTGCGGTCGACCTCGTCATGTTCGACGGTGATCTGGAATCAATGCGCGTGTTTCAGTTGCATCCCGCGCTTTGCATTCAGGATTTTCTGCGCAAACAAGGCAAGACGGGCATTGTTTCCACCGTTGGAATGGAGCGCTCCGAAAGCGATTACCACTCTGCCTGGCTGGAAAAGTTGAAGTCGCCGTTTCGCGGTGGCTACTATTTTGCGCAAACCTTGCGAGTCTGGGGCGACGGCCAGATGAAAATCCGCTCGCGCTATAAAGACCGGATCTGAGATGCGGGCAAGCCATGAAGACGATAGCGTTCAACGGTAAGTTTTTTGGGGCCGCGCCCACCGGCGTGCATCGGGTCGCAGAGCAACTCGTTGCCGCGACTGACGCCTTGATTGCAGGGGAAGGCGAGCGCAGTGTCGATTGTGTGCTCGTTGTCCGCGACCGCGTCGAGGTACCGCCATACCGTAATATCGCCTGCATTCGCGAAAGCTCGTGGGCTCGCAGAATGCACAGGATCGCGTGGGAACAATGCTATCTGCCCCTCGCGCGCAGGCAGGATTTTATTCTCAATCTGTGCAATCTCGGGCCGGTCTGGCATCGCAACTCCGCCACGCTGATTCACGACGCCCAGGTTTATTCCGCGCCCGCTTCCTATTCGCTGCCGTTCCGGTTGTGGTACAGATTGCAGTTCTTTTTTATCGGCAAGCGGCATCGGCTCATTTTCACCGTTTCCGAATTCTCGAAGCGGGAACTGATTCGCTATGGCATTGCTCGCGCCGACAAGATCGTCGTGGTCCACAACGGTTGCGACCACGTTCAGCACGTCCAACCCGACGACACGCAGCTTGCGGTGCTGGGTCTGAAGCCGCGGCGCTACGTGCTTGCGCTGGCGAATACCCAGAAGCACAAGAACATCGGTGTGCTGTTCAAGACTTTCGCGGACGCCTCATTGAACGACGTTGACCTTGTGTTGTTTGGCGGCGCGACAAAAGCCGAATTCGAAAGCCTCGGCCAGGCCTTGCCGCCCAACGTGCGATTCACCGGCCGGATCAGCGATCCAGAACTGGTCGGGCTGATGGCCAATGCGGGCGCGCTCGCCTTTCCTTCGCTAACCGAAGGATTCGGCTTGCCGCCGCTGGAGGCCATGGCGCTGGGCTGTCCGGTTGTTGCCGCTCCGCTCGGTGCATTACCGGAGGTGTGCGGTGAGGCCGCGCTGTATGCGGACGCATTCGATCCACAAGCGTGGCGCGCGTCGATTCTAACCGTGCTTGACGACGACGCCGTGCGCCAGACGCTCATTGCGGCGGGGCGACGTCAGGCAAGCGGCTTCACCTGGACCCGGGCGGCGCGCGGTCTCTTCGACGCCGTCAATGCGTTGAGCCGCTAGGTTCTCGATTCATTCGTTCATCGAGGGTCGAGCCATGCCGATTTAAGCGCGCGCCTGGCGGCGCACGCTGTGGAAAATGTCCGGGCCTTGGCACGATCGAGCAGTGCGTGGCGGCCAGGCGGCGTGGGATCGATGCCAAGCTTCCTGAGGTAATAGTTGGCCCGGTAAATATCGGCCCGCAGCACATCGGCAAACTGGAAGTTGACACTCAACGTCACCGAAATATTGTCGTCGTTTTGCACCCAATGAGGACAATTGACCGGAACGTGAACGCCGTTACCGGGAACCAGCCGATACGTCACTGCACGGTTCTGCAATTCAGGCCGATAATTGGCCGCGTTGTTGTCCGTGGCCCAGAACCGCTCGATTTCGACCTCTGGGAGGATCTCCCGGTCCTCCCGATCGAATACAAAAATATCCTTTTCTCCGCGAATCTGGAGAATGAAATTGCATTCTCGGTCGATGTGATAGGCCGTTATCCGCTTCGGCGACGTCACGAAAATGATGATGTCTTCCTTGCTGATCAGGGACTCGATGTCGCCGCCCAACATGGTCTTGATTTCGGCGATCGCATGCCGGTACAGCTCGGCGTACGCGGGGTCGCGCTGTGTGCTCCTGAATATGAACCACGCGTCCGAATCTTCAAGCTGCCTTAACGCATCCAGCGGCGAAAACGCCCGATTGACGTCTTTCCACTTTTGCCCAGGAGCGACACTACCCATGTCGTGATAAAGATCCGATGGACGCGTTTTGAGCGTTCGCTCGGCCAAATCCATCAAATTCGACAACTGGAACAACGGGTGGCCGGCCAATCGATGAAACACCTCAAAGCTGCGCCGCTCAAAATTCTCTCGAAACACCGAAGCATCCGCGTCGATCCACTCGCCAGGCAGTGTCGCATCGATAACCGGTTCAATGGTGGACAGTTCCATGGAATTGCTCCTTTAAGGCTGATAAGAGAATTCAAGTCCCGTTGCTGCCGATACGCACGTTCGGGTTCTCTGCGCCGAGCCATTACCGCTATCGCCTGATCAGGGCCTTGACGTGACGCAGGCCGTCGATGGCCACCGCCTTGGACCGGTCGACCCATGCCGATGATCCGGGCGGCCGGGGCTTCAGACCGAGCTTGCGCATATAGTGGTTGGCGCGATACGCGTCGCCGTAACGCCGCGGGAATTCCATGTTGAGACTGAGCGAGACGGACACGTTGTCGTGGTTTTGCACCCAATGCGCGCCATGCGTGGGAATATGCACGGCGTCGCCAGGGTGCAGCGTAAATTGCCGGGCGAGTTTTTCGGCATGCGGCTTGTAGGTTCCCGCATTCATCGCGCCGGAATAATATTGTTCGAGTTCTTCTTCTGTCGTGACGCTGCGATCGCTGGGATCGCAAACCCACAGGTCCTTCGACCCCTGAATCTGCACCAGAAAATTAACCTCTGCATCGAAGTGAAATGGCGTCTTGCGCCGTGGCGAAGTGATGAATACCAGCATTTCGGCGTTGCTCAACAGGCCCGAGCCTTCGGGGCCGGCAATCTCGCGCACGAAGGCTTCGTATTCGTCGAGCAACGCCTTATAGGCCGGATCGCATTCGACGTGTTTCATCACGAGCCAGGCACCGGCGGTCTCGATGCGGTCAATGATTTCGGGAATCGTCATATTGGGCCGAGGCGTCGTTCCCCACTTGTCGGCGAGCGAGAGATCTCCCGCATCGACATAGACGTCGCCCTTGCGTTTGCAGGCGGCTTCGGCCACTTTCGCCAGCGCCTCGATGGTGAAAAGCGGGTGGCCGGCGAGCGGGTGGTGCGCCGAAAATGCCGTCTTATGCAGTTCGCGACGGCATTCCAGCAGGGGAGCGATGGTGCGCCAATGCGTATGGGTCACGGAGGGGTCGTCAGTGATCAACATGAGCTTTCTCCACAAGGAGCGAGTAATCGCAAGCAAGGCGTGAGCGTGCTGACAATCCGGAATCCGCGGCGCACGTAGGGCGCTTTCCGAAGGCTTAGCGCTCAGCGTTTGACGATTCGCTTCACTGCATTGAGCGGTGACTTGAAGCGGTTCAAGGGTTCGTGAACGACTTCCGAAAAAGTCTTCGGATGCGGATGTTCGAGCGTCGACATGACTTTGCGTTTCAAACTGTCGCGTAGTGGCGAAATCCCGGGCGACACCGGGTGCAATCCCATCTTGCGCAAAATATAGTTTGCCTGATAAACCCTCGCGCGCCGCTCGAGAGATTTCATGCAATAGCTGATGCTGATGCTCACCGATATATTGTTGTCGTTCTTCACCCAATGGGGCGCCAATGATGGGTGATGGACGACTTCTCCTGGCGAGAGCCGGAAGATCGTGCCTCGATCCTGCAACTGCTGGCGATAATGCGCGGCTTCGAAATTGCCGCCGTAGTAACGTTCGATTTCCTGATCCGGTACCAGCTCGCGATCGGTCGCGGGGAACAGGCAAACGTCTTTCGAACCCTGAATCTGAAATAGAAAGTTGGTTTCGTGATCGATATGGAAGGGCGTGGCGATCAAGGGCGAGGCGATGATCAGCGTCATGGTTCGCCAGGTCATGTCCCTGCGCAGCGGGAAATCGGACAGATCTTCGAGTTCGGCCGTCACCTGGTCGAGCACCTGTGCGTACTCGGGATCGTAATGCTGGGCCTGAGTGAGTTTGATCCATGTGGTGCTTTCGCCAACCAGGGAAAACGCCTCGTCCAACTGATTGCTATGTGGCATGGCGCTGAATTTCGTATCCACAGAGCCGTGCTTGAAATTGATCGCGCAGAAGTTGCCATTGCGATCCATCATTCGCTGCGCGACCTGCCTGATCCTTGGAATTTCAAACAATCCGCTTTGATGCAGGGTATGTTTGAACTTAAAAGGATGAAGATTGAATCTGCTTTTGAACTCCTTTTTTTGAGCTTCAAGAATAGTGTCGTCCGGGGGGAATTGGAGTAATTCGTCGGCCCACGCAGCATCGTCGCCGGAGTTGGACATGGCAGCCTCACAGGTTGAAAAAGACCTGTCTTCAGGCTACTAGCGTGCTTGTCCAGCACATGTTCGGTGTCGAACATCTGCCTCCCGATGATCACCCGGAATTTCCCTCGTCTAACATGTCCTATTAAACATTGAAAGTTTGTTTGTATTCTGTTCGTAAGGGCGCATTCGGCAAAAAGACAGAAAAGTAACCCAATCGAAATAAAGAGCGAATGCGCGGCCTGACGTGATCTCGCTTTTTCACGTTACGGGCATCAATTTGTGTTTTCCTGGACTTTGTCGTCGCGCCCGCACGGCGCCTAAAACCTGCAAGGCAAACGACGTTCGCGCTAAGGGGAAGCGCTACGGGAAGCGCTACGGGCAAGCGCTGCGGGGCTCACTTCGAAGCGGCAGTGTCGGCGTTCGCGTAGCGATGCCGGGACGCAAAGGCAGGCTGGAGAAATGCGATGACTTCGTCGTCGCTAACCGGTTTGATCGACAGACCGAAGGCGCTGTTCAGCGCGGAGATAAGATGTTGCGTCCACAACGTGTTCCATACGACGCCCGCGTGACTGTCGGTCAGCACGGCATTGTGCGGATCGTTGCCGGAGGTATTGGTGATGGCCCAGCCCGGGGACAGGCGCACGGTCTTGTAGCGCGGCAGACCCTGAGCGTCGCGCTCGCCCCACAGGCTGCGGAACCATGCGCGATCGTCGAGAAAAAGGACATGGCGATCGGTTGCGGCGAGGTTGCGCAAGCCGTTGTCGAAACGATCGAGTCCGGCGTCGATATTGGCGATGGCGGCGCCGGATTGCCAGTTGTCGAATTCAGCGGACCAGTCCGCATTGCTGAGTATGCCGACAAGCACGACGTGGGTGTCGGGGTGATGGGTGCGGATTAACGTGACGGCCTTGCCGATCGCGTCCAGGCAGCCGTCGATCAGCGCCGTTGGGCGTGCTGCGTGGCGATCGCGCGCGAGTTCGTCCATCACATCGTGGCCGCCGATGTCGTTGATACCGATGCGGATCAGCACGACGCCGCCGCGCCAGGCGAGCGGTTCGGTGTCCATCAACGCGACCAGGCGGATCGCCTGGCGCTGTGTCAGGCCCATCAACTGATGGCAGGTCGCACCACTGACCGCGAAGTCATAGCGATAGTCTTCCTTGGGCGGGGTGCGGGAAAGGGCGCCGCGCGCTTCGTCGATGAAGGCGCGATATTTACCGGTGCCCCATGCACCCCATGCGCCGGGATCGATCTGCTCGCTGCGCAGACGCGCGAGCACTTCGGTCCATTGCCAGGTGGTCGCGCGCCACGGACCGCCGCGCAGGTCCGGACCGCCCAGCATCAGCGTGTCATGGTAGGACTGGCTATCGGAGTCGCCGAGCACGGCGAACCGTATCGGGCCGGCAGGTCGCTGCGTAGCCGTTGCTACGCTCACCGGCGGCTTGCGCAGCAAGCCCGGCACGCCCAGCCTGGCAAAGAGGCCCGTGACGGCCAGCACGCCGCATAAGGCGGCTAGCAGGATTCTGCGTGAGCGACGTGGGTTCGCCATGGTCGACGCCGGCGGTCACGCCGACAGCCGCTCGCGCAACTGCTGGCCGATGACAGCCGAACCCGCCGCACGGAACATCTGGTTATGCAAGCCCGGCACCTCGGTGACGACCAGCTTGCCCGTGATGACTTCGTCCCAGCCCATCGCATGCGAGAACAGACGGCCCTTGAGCACCTGGGCGCTGCGAAAGATCTGCACGTCGCCGTCATAAGGCGCCGGACGATAGCGTGCCTGCTGTTCGCGCAGATAGCCGATATTGCGGCCGTACCAGAGATTCTCGTCGATCATGTTGCTGGCGCCTTCATTCTTCAGGATGCCGAACTTGACCGCGAGCTGGGTCAGACGCAGCAGGCGCACGGTGCGAAATTGCTGGAGGAAGTGAATCATGGATATCTCGCCGCGCTTTGCCAGACGGTAGTCGCGCGGGATGTCGTCCATGCGCACCTGGACCTTGCGCCAGAGCCGGTCGTACCAGGGCATCTGCTCGCGATAGCCGGGGCACCAGGAGTCGTTGAGAATGACGAGCTCCACCGTGTCACCTTCGCGACGCAGCTGATGGGCGGCTTCCAGCGCCATCGCGCCCAGCACGCAGTAGCCCATGAGGATATACGGCCCTTCCGGCTGGATCGTCTTGATGAGCCTGACCGCGTCCGCGGCGAGGTCCTCGAAGGCGCGCGGCGGCAAGTGCTGCGGCGTCTTCGGCACCATCGGCATATCGACGACAGGCCGTTGCGCGCCGACCTGCTGCGCGAGTTCGTAAAATACGGCGATGTTGTTGAGCACGATGATGGGCGTTTGTGTGCCGTGCTCGTTGAATCGCACGATGTTGTGCGCCTTCGCTTCCAGCTCCGCGCGACTCATGAAGCCGCTCACGCCGACATCGGCGCGCGCTTGCACCGCTTGCACCGGCCGCGGTTGCGCCGCGGCAGGCGCGGGCCGTTCGGCCTGTATCTCCACGCTCTCCAGCATTTCGCGCCACTTCGCGAGATGGCCGTCGATCGTCTCCAAGTCGTAAAGATCGAGATCGCCCTCACACGAAATGCGCCAGCCTTCGGGCCGCCGCACCATGAAGAAGTTGAGGTCGTAAAGTGCGCCCGCATTGAACGAGGGCGAGGTTGTGGCGGCGAATTCGCCGCTGCGCACCTCGTCGCCCATGCCGACGAAGCTCTGCTGCAAGGCGAAGTTCACCGGGCAAAGCGGCGGCCGTTCCGCGCCCGAGGTTTCGCCGACCATGTCGAGCATCTCCTCGAACGGCACGTGCAGATGTTCGATCGCATCGCTGAGCTTGGCGCCGCATTGCGCGATGACGGCGCTCAGCGCGCTGCCCGGCGCCACGTCCAGACGCAGGATCACCGTGTTGATGAGCGGCCCGACCACACCTTCGAGTTCCTGCTGATCGCGCACCGACATTTGCGTGCCGATCGCCACGCGCGTGCCGCCGGCGGCGCTTTGCAACGCCATCGCGAGGCTCGCGGCAGCGACGCTGAAGAGCGTCACGCCTTGCGCCTTGGCGGAGTCGATCAGGTGCTCGCTTAGTTCGCCCGGCAACAGTATCGAGCGGATCGCGCCCCGGAAGCGGCGCGTTTGAGGGCGCGCGCGATCGCCCGGCACATCGAAGCGGCTGAAGTCGTGCAGTTCGCGGCGCCAGTGGGCGCGCGCGCCCTCGAGTGCGCCGCTTGCAAGAAACTCCTCCTTCCACAGCGCGTAGTCGCCATGATGCAGCTCGACATCGGCGTAAGCGGCGAGCCTGCCGGCGCGCAACGCCGCCAGTCCTTCCACCAGTTCGCGCACCAGAATCGCGAACGACCAGCCGTCCATCACCAGCGAATGGAACGTCAGCTGCAATTCGCCTTGCGTGCTGGAGCGCGGCAGCCACACCGCGCGCAAGAAGGAGGCGGATGCAAGGTCGAACGGCGTGCGCGCCTGCTCCCCGCCGACGCGTTCGGCCTCGGCGCGCGCGGCTTGATCGTCGCGGCCAGTGAGGTCGATCACGTCCAGACGCAGGGGCGTGTCGCTCCATACCTGCTGGCGCAGTCCCGCGCCCGTCATCAGAAAGCCGGTGCGCAGGATTTCATGCCGCGCGACCAGCCCCGCCAGCACCTGTTCGAGGCTCGCGGCGTCCAGCGGTCCGGACAACTGCAGACGGAACGCGATGTTGAGCGCGGATGCCTGCGGGGACGCCTTCTGCTCGTGCCAGAACCGCACCTGGCAGGCGGTCGCGGGGAACAGCGCGTAACCGGTTTGCGCCGCCTCGGCCGGGACGATCTTCAACGCTGTGCCGTTCATCGCTCACATACCTCCTGCGTTTCTACGCTTGAAGTTGAGGATCGAAGGCCGCGCCGCGGCGGCCGCATCGGCCAGTTCTTCCACGTGTGCGCCGTCGAGGCTTTGCGCCAGTTGCGCGATCGAGACGTTCTTCATCAGTTGACGCGCGTCGACGCCCAAGCCGCTTTCGTTCACGCGCGCGACGATGCGGAACAGTTGCAGGCTGTCCGCGCCGAGGCTGAAGAACGGCTGGTCGATGCCGACTTGCTGCAGACCCAGCACATCGGCCCAGATCGAGACGAGCGTGGCTTGCGTCGGCGTCAGTGCGGCGGGCTCGCTTGCCGCGACGGGCGCTTTGGCGATCGCTTCGTCGGCCTGGGTGCTCTGCGCGCTTTGCGCCTCGACCGGCGCGGCAACCTGCGGCACGGCCTTGAGCGCCGGATGTGCCGTACGCGCCGGCGCAGCCACCATGTCGGCGGTCGGCACCGGCAGCGCCTTGCGGTCGAGCTTGCCGTTCTGCGTTTGCGGCAGGGCGCCAAGCGTCATCCACAAGGTCGGGACCATATAGGCCGGCAGTTCCGTTGCCACGTGCGCGGCGACTTCGCCGAGATCGGTCTTGCCGCCAGACGCTTCGACGACGTAGCCGACGAGGCGCGGATGGCCCGCCACGCTATGGAGCGCTACGGCCGCCGCGGCGACGCCGGGCGCTTTACGCAGCGCCGCTTCGATATCTCCGATCTCGATACGGAAGCCGCGCAGCTTGATCTGCTGGTCGCGGCGGCCCAGATGCTGCAGCGAGCCGTCCGCCAGGCGCTTCGCAAGATCGCCGGTGCGGTAGAGACGCACTGGAGCTGCGCCTTCGACCGCGATCGTCTGGAACGCGGCATCGGTCAGATCGGGGCGCTTGAAGTAGCCAGTCGCAAGACCTTCGCCGCCGATCCACAATTCGCCGGTGACGCCTTGCGGCGCGAGGCGCAGCTCGTCGGTCAGCACGTGCAACTGCGTATTGGCAAGCGGGGCGCCGATCACCACCGGGCCGCCCGTCTGCACACGCGCGGCGGCCGACCAGATCGTCGTTTCGGTGGGACCGTACAGGTTCCAGACTTCGGCGCCGGTGGCGAGCAGGTCGTCGGCGAGATCGCGCGGCAGCGGTTCGCCGCCGCACAGGATCTTGAAGCCTTGCGGCGCCTTGAAGCCGGCTTCGAGGAGCATGCGCCAGAGCGACGGCGTGGCTTGCAGCATCGTGGACGCCTGCGCTTTGAGGCGCGCCACCAGCTCGTAGCCGGTGCGCACTTCGGCATGCCCGGCGACGAACACCTGGCCGCCGGCGACGAGCGGCAGGAATAGTTCGAGACCCGAAATATCGAAGGAGAAGGTGGTGACCGCCACGATGCGATCTTGCGCCGTGAAGCCTGGCGCCTGCGCCATCGAAAGCAGGAAGTTGCTCAGCGCGCGATGGGGAATTTCCACGCCCTTCGGCTGGCCCGTCGAGCCCGACGTGAAGATTACGTAGGCCGCATCGGCATCGTGCACCTGGGGCAGCGTCACGCTCGCGTCGTCATGTTGCGCGAGCAGCGCTTCCAGTTCGAGCACGCGATGCTCAAGCGGTTCCAGTACCGTGCGGCTTTGAGCATCGCTAAGCACGGCGGCGATGTCGGCGCCGTCGAGAATCTGGTGCAGGCGCGCGGCCGGCATCGTCATGTCGAGCGGGACGTACGCGCAGCCCGCCCGCCACACGCCGATCATGGCGGCCACGGTCATCGCCGTGCGTTCCATGGCGATGGCGATTCGCTCGCGCGGTGCAATGCCTGCTGCCACGAGACGGCGTGCGATCTGGTTGGCGCGCGCGTCGAGCTCGCGATAGGTGAAGCTCGCCAGTTCGTCGCGTACGGCAATTGCATCGGGCGTCTGGTGGGCCTGCACGGCGATCAGCGCGGCAGCCGTCTGCGAAAGTTCGTAGGCGCGTTGCGAGGCATTCAGTTCGTCGCGCAGATGGCGGATCTCGGTGTCGCTGAGCAGCGGCAGGGCGGCGACCGGCGTATCGGCGTCGCGGGCGATCGCCGTCAGCAGCGTTTCGTAGTGGCCGAGCCAGCGCTGGATCGTCGCTTCGTCGTAGACATCGGTGTTGAAGTCGCAATCCAGACGCAGACCTTGCGCCGATTCGATCACATTCAGGAACAGATCGAAGTTGCAATAGGCCTTTGCATTGGGTGCGAAGCGCGTGCTCACGCCCGCCATGTCGAGCTGCGAATCGACCTTCTCCAGGTTGAATTGCAGATCGGTCAGCGGCAGACGGCTGAAGTCGCGCTTGATGCCGAGGTCGCGCACCAGCGCGCCATACGTGTAGTTCTGGCGGTCGCCCGCGTCGTAGAGATGGTCGCGCACGGCTTTCATGTGCGCGGCGAACGGCTGTGCGCGATCGAACTTCACACGCAGCGGCAGGAAGTTCACGCAGTGGCCGACCAGCAGTGCCTCACCGGCTTGCGACTGACCCGCCATCGGCGCGGCGATCACCACATCGTCGCGGCCCGCCAGGCTGCCGAACAGAACCTGCGCGCCGCCGAACAACGCGGCAAACAGCGAACAGCCCTGTTTCGAGGCGGCGGTCTTGAGCTGCTTGAGCAGATCGGCGCTGAGCAGGCGCGTCGTCGAGGCGCCGTTGAAGCTTTTCACTTCGGGCCGTGCACGGTCGCCAGGCAGGTCGAGCTGCGGCGCGCCCTCGCGATGCAGGTTCATCCAGAAGTCGCGCGTTTCCTTGTCCACGCCGGCTTCGTCCTGCGCCTTGGCGAAGGCGAGGAAGCTTTGCACTTCGTCGAGTTCGGCGGCGTTGCCCGAGACTTCGGCGGCGTACAGCGCCTGCAGATCGCGCAGGATGATGTTGATCGACCAGCCATCGCAGATGATGTGATGCGCGGTGAACACGAAAGCCCACTTGCCGGCTTCCAGACGCACGAGTGCCGCGCGCGCCAGCGGAGCGCGAGTGAGATCGAAGACCTCGCGCGCTTCCGCATCGATCAGCGCGGCGAGCTGGTCGTGCGCATCGGCGTGGCCGCTCAGATCGATCTGTTCGAGCGGCACGCGAGCGGCCGGATCCGCAAACATCGTGTCGCCGACGCGCGAGAAGTGCGCACGCAATGCATCGTGGCGCGCGACGGTTGCGGCGAAGGCGCGTTCGAAGGCGGCTTCGTTCAGAGCGCCGTTCAATTCCAGCGTGAACGATTCGTTGAATGCGAGCGAGGCGGCATGGCTTTGCTGCGCCGACATCCAGATCTCTTTCTGCGGCTCGGTGAGCGGCGCTTGCGTGAGCGGCGGCACTGCTTCAGCCGCAACCGGTTGCGTCGCATTGCCCAGAATGCCCGCGCCCTGCAGCGCGGCGATGCTGGCGACAAAGGCGTCGCCGATCTTGCGGATGTCTTCGTCCGAATGGCTCGTGGTCAGGAAGCAGGGGAAGCCTTCCATGATATGCACGCCTAGATAGCGCATATAGGCATAGAACAGGCTGCCCAGGCGGTCCTCGCCCGCGAAACTGATGTAGAACCAGCTCGAGAAGCTTTCCGCGCGCGTGGCGATGCCGACTTTCTCCAGATGCGTGTTGATGCGCTGCACGAGTCCTTCCATGCGCGCGCCGAGCGTTTCCTGCAGCGCCGGCCCGGCGGCCTTGAGATGCAGCAGAACGGCTTTCATCGCGGCCAGCACCACGGGGTGGCGCACGAAGGTGCCGGCGAAGAACGTGGGCGGCACTTCGGGCACCGAAGCATCGCCGAATTGCCATTGGCCGCCGTCGAGCGCATCCATGTATTGCGCGCTGCCGGCGAGCACCCCGACCGGCAACCCGCCACCCACCACCTTGCCGTAGGTTGCCATGTCGCCCTTGATGCCCCAGTAGCCTTGCATCCCGGCCGGGTGCACACGAAAGCCCGTGACCACCTCGTCGACGATCAGTGCGGACTCGTTGGCGGCCGTCACTTCGCGCAGTTGCTGCACGAATTCCTTCGGACGCAGATTCGGATGGCGCGACTGCACCGGCTCGATCAGCACGGCGGCGATGTCGTCGATATTGGCCTTGATCCATTCGAGGCTTTCGGTGCGTGCGTAGGGCAGCACGACCATATTGCCGACCGAACTGTTCGGGATGCCGGGGGCGAGCGGGAAGGCGCGCGGAACACCGGCTTCGCTGCCCGGCTTGACCAGCACTTCGTCGAACTGGCCGTGATAGTCGCCGTCGAAGCAGACCACCCTTTCCTTGCCCGTGACGGTGCGCGCGAGACGCATCGCGGCCATCACGGCTTCCGAGCCGGTGTTGCAGAACGTGACGCGCTCATGGCCGGTCATCTCGGCGAACATCTGCGCGACTTCGCCTGCGAGCGGCGATTGCGGCCCGATCGCGAAGCCTTCGGCCATCTGCGCGTTGACAGCGTCCACCACGAAGTCCGGCGTGTGGCCGAAGGCGGTCTGGCCGTAGCCGTTCACGAGGTCGATGTACTCGTTGCCGTCCACGTCCCAGATCTTCGAGCCTTTCGAGCGCTGCGCGACGATCGGATAGACGAGTTCCTTCCACTCTTCGCGAAAGCCGCTGGCCGTGCGCGGGTCGGCGAGCACGGCGCGGTACGACTGCGTGCGCGACTTCGAGGTGGCGGTTTTCGCCGAGTAGCGCGTCGTAAGATCGGCGATGAACGCGCTCTGCGCGTCGGTCATTTGCGCCGAGTTCGTCGCGCCGGGTTTGTAGGCGGTGAAGCGCGTCGGGCGGTTTTCTTCGAACTTGATCTCGGGGCCGGCGGCGTGCGCGGCCGCGGCGGCCGCGACGGGCACCGCAACCGGAGCGGGCGCGGCCGCCGCTGCCGGCGCTGCGATCGCCGCAATCGGCGCGACGGGCTGCGCAACCGCCAGCGGCACGCCTTGCAGCACTTCGAGCTGACGCGTCATCAACGATTGCATGGCCGCGATCTGATCGCGGATCACCGATTGCACGTCGCCCGTCGCGGGCATCGCGGGCATCGCGGGCATCGCGGTCATCGCGGTCGAGGCGGTGACTGCGGTAACGACGGGCGTGGCGGCCGTGGCGCCAGCCGGAGCCGCTGCCGCAGCGGCCTCAACAGGCGCGGGTGCGGGCGCGGCGGCTGGTTCCGGATCGGGCGGCAGCGCGCCGTCCAGGAACTGAGCGAGCGCGGGCAGCGTCGGGTAGTCGCTCATGATCTGGCGGAAGCTGATCGTCACGTCGTAGCGGCGGCGCAGCTGGCGCGAGACCTGCCCCATGAACAGCGAGTCGTAGCCAAGATCCCAGAAGGTCACATCCGGATTGGACGTATCCGGCGCTTCGCCCGACATTTCGGTGAGAAGCGACGCCAGTTCGGCGACGAGACGCGGCTTGCGATCGATTTGTGCGGTTTGTGCCATGGCGGTCTGAGGAAGGTCGGTAATCGCGTTGAGGGAAGCAGGTGCGGCAATCGCCGCCGCTTGCGTCGTGATCGGGCGGGATGCGGCCGTTGCGGGCGCATCGATCCAGTGGCGTTCGGGTTCGAAGGGGTAAGTCGGCAGCGCGATGCGTTGGGCGTCTTCGCTCTGAAGGCGCGTCCAGTCCGGCGTGATGCCATTCAGCCACAGCCGCCCGGTTGCTTCGGCGAAGACGGCAAGCTCGCGCTCGCGCAGCGCGAAATCGGGCAGCGAAGCGATGGCGGCCTGATAGCGGTCCTTGGGCAGGCCTTGCGTGGCGAAGGTCGCCAGCGTGCGGCCGGGGCCGATTTCGAGCAGCAGCGGCTTGCCCTGCGCCGTTACCGTGGCGAGCGCGTCGCCGAAACGCACCACATCGCGGCAATGGCTGGCCCAGTAACGTCCGGACACGGGACGATCCGACGCCGCCCATTGGCCGGTGACGGACGACACGTACGGGATTTTCGGCAGCGCAAACGTCAGGTTGCCCGCGACTTTGGCAAGCTCCTCGACGACGCCGGACATCATGCGCGAATGAAACGCGTGCGACGTATGCAGACGCCGATGCTCGATGTCGCGCGCCTTCAAGGTGGCCTCGAACGCCTCGACTGCCGCAAACGGGCCCGCCACGACACAAAGCGACGGCGCATTGATGGCCGCGAGATCGACGTCTTCGGGCAACGTGGCGCGCAGCTCGGCCTCCGGCAGGCGCACGACCAGCATCGCGCCTGGTTCCGCCGCCTGCATGAGCGCGCCGCGCTGGGCGATCAGGCGCAACGCGTCCTCGAAGCCGATCGCTTCGGCCACGCAGGCCGCCACCAGTTCGCCGATGCTGTGGCCGATCATCGCCGTCGGCTTGATGCCGCGCGCCATCCACACCTGCGCCAGCGCGTATTCGGTGAGAAAGAGCGCGGGCTGTGCGTAGATCGTCGAGCGGATCGGGTGCGGGGTATCGTCGCCCTCGGGGGCGTCGCTCAGCAGCAGGGTGCGGATGTCGAGCCCGAGCTGCGGTTCGAGCGCCAGTGCGCCCTTGTCGATCCACTCGCGATAGACCGGCTCGGTGCGATAGAGCGCCGCGCCCATGCCAGGATATTGCGCGCCCTGGCCGGGGAACATGAAGACCACCGGGGGCGTGGCCTGCGGAGCCTGGGCTTCGATCGCGCCTTTTTGCAGCTTTGCCAGCGCCTGATCGAGGCTGTCAGCGACAATCACTGCGCGGTGAGGGAAGGCGCGGCGGCCGGTTTGCAGCGTCGCGGCCACGTCGCCGAGCGAGATCGACGGGCGCGCCGCCAGATGGCTGGCGAGATTCGCCTTCGCGCGTTCGAGGGCGCCGGCGCTGCGAGCGGACAGCGGCAGAAGCTGCAGCGCAGGTTGCGCGTTCGCCTGCACGCGTGCGCGCTTGGGCGCTTCTTCCAGCACCACATGGACGTTGGTGCCGCCCACGCCGAACGAACTCACGCCCGCGCGGCGCGGCGTCGGGCCATCGTCCCACGCCCGCGCGGTGGCGTTGAAGTAGAACGGGCTGCTGGCGGCGTCGATGCCCGGATTGGGCGACTGGAAATGCAGCAGCGGCGGCAGCGTGCGATCGCGCAGCGCGAGCGACGCCGCGATCAGGCCGGTGACGCCCGCCGCTGCATCGAGATGGCCGACATTGGCCTTGGCCGAACCGAGCGCGCAGAACTGGCCGCCCTCGACGCCGCCGAGGCGAAACGCCTGCACGAGCCCGGCGAATTCGATCGGATCGCCCAGCGGTGTGGCGGTGCCATGCGCCTCGACATAGCCAATCGTCGCCGGGTCGATATCCGCTTCGGCGTGGGCGATGGCGATGGCGCGCGCCTGCGCATCGACGCTTGGCGCGGTGAAGCCGACCTTGTCGGAACCATCATTGTTCATGCCCACGCCGCGAATCACGGCGCTGATCGGATCGTGGTCGGCGATGGCGTCTTCGAGGCGCTTGAGCAGCACCACGCCCGCGCCGCTGCCGAATACCGTGCCCTTCGCGTTGGCGTCGAACGGACGGCACACGCCGTCGGGCGCGCCCATGCCGCCTTCCTCGTAGAAGTAGCCGCGCTTTTGCGGGAAGGTGATCGACACGCCGCCGGCCAGCGCCATGTCGCAGCGTCCCGCGCGCAGGTTCTCGACGGCGAGTCCGATCGCGGTGAGCGAGGTGGAGCAGGCGGTCTGCACGGAGATCGCCGGGCCCTTGAGGCCGAGTTTGTAGGCCGTGCGCGTGGCGACGAAATCGCCCGCGCCCACCAGCTTTTGATATTCGCCGATCTGGAACTGGCTCGTGAATTCGTCGATCACGCTGCGATCCGAAAGCACGTGCTTGAGGAAGTACGTGTTCATCGACGTGCCGGCGAATACGCCGACCGCGCCTGCGACGGCGGCGGGATCGTAGCCCGCGTCCTCGAACGCTTCCCACGCGATCTCGAGGAACAGACGCTGTTGCGGATCGGTCAGCGCGGCTTCGCGCGCCAGCATGCCGAAAAAGCCCGCATCGAAACGGTCGACATCGGAAAGAATCGGACGCGCCTTCACATAGCGTTCTTCGCGGCGCGCGTCGTCGTCGAAACTGTCTTCGAGTTCCGACACATCGAAATGCGTGATGCAGTCGCGGCCCGCAAGCAGGTTGGCCCACAGTTCGGCAACGTTGCGCGCGCCCGGAAAGCGTCCGGCCATGCCGATCACGGCGATCGCGCCGCCCGCCGTGGTGCGGCGGCGCTCGATCGCGCCGCATTGCTGCGTGCTGAGCGTCGCGCGCAGATGCGTGACCAGCGCATCGACGTTCGGATGGCGGAACAGATCGACCAGTGCGATGCCCGCGCTCACGTCGCGCACGATGATCGCGTGCGCGCGCATCAGATCGAGCGAACGCAGACCGAGATCGAAGAAGTTCGCACGGCGTTCGACGGTTTTGCCAAGGAGTCCTTCGAAGACGGCGGCGAGTTTGCCGGCGAGGTCGTCGTCCTGTGTCTGCGTGGCGATCGTATTGACCGTGTTGAGTGCGGATGCGGCGGGCACGTCGAGAAGCGCGAGCAGCGCCTTGCGGTCGATCTTGCCGTTCGGCGTCAACGGAAAGTCGGGCAGCACGCGCAACTGTGCCGGCATCATGTAGTCGGGCAGGGCAGCTTTAAGATGCGCGCGCAGCGCGTCGAGCAAGGTCGATGCCGACGCGGCGTCGGCCTTCACGAAGCCTGCGATGGCCTTGCCACTGTGGCCTTCGAATGCCGCTACGGCCGCATCAGCGACGCCGGGCGCAACGCGCAGCGCATGCTCGATTTCGTCGAGTTCGATGCGCTTGCCCGCAATCTTGATCTGCCGGTCGTTGCGGCCCAGGAAAGCGATTGCGCCGTCCGGGCGGCGGCGCACGAGGTCGCCGGTGCGATACAGCTTCGCGCCCGGCGTGAAGACGTCATCGACGAACTTCTGTGCCGTCAGTTCGGGGCGATTGAGGTAGCCGAGCGCGACGCCGTCGCCGCCAACCACGAGTTCGCCAACTTCGCCGTCCGCGACCGGCGCGAACTTGTCATCGAGGATATAGGCTTGCGTGCCCGCAATAGCGTGACCGACCGGAATGGCGTCGCCGTGTGCGAGCGCTTCGCTGTTGCGCGCAATGCGGTAACAACACGAAAACGTGGTGTTTTCGGTGGGGCCGTAGCCGTTGATGACCTGTAGCCCGGCATGCGCCTCGATGACTTTGCGCACATGGACGGGCGAGAGCACGTCGCCGCCCGTCAACACTTCCTTGAGCGGGCCAAACGCTTCGAGCCGGTAATCGGCGAGCGCGTTGAAGAGGCCTGCAGTGAACCACGCGCTGGTCGCGCCAAGCCGTGCGATTTCGGCTGCGATGGTGTCGAGCGACGGCTGCACGTCGTTGATGATGGCCGCGCAACCGCCATTGAGCAGCGGGCCCCAGATTTCCAGCGTGCTCGCGTCGAAGGCGAGCGGCGCGAGATTGAGAAAGCACGTCTGCGGCGACAGTTCAGTGAACGTCTGGTTGTGCACGAGACGCAGGATCGCGCGGTGCGGAACGATCACGCCTTTGGGTTTGCCGGTCGAGCCGGACGTGTACATGATGTAGGCCGGGTCGTCGCGGCCGCTTGCATGGGACGCGGCAACTACCGCGGCTTGCGCCGAGGTCACGAGATCGTCGAGATCAATTAGGACTCCGTGGAGACTGTCGGCATGCGCGAGTTCGGCGCCTTGCGAGATCAGGAATCTGGGTGCGCAATCGGACACGATAAAATCGAGTTGCGCACGCGGATAGGCAGGATCGAGCGGAACGTATACCGCGCCCACGCGCAGGATCGCGAGGATCAGCGCCAGCGTGTCGCGGCTGCGCGGCACCATGATCGCGCAGCGATCGCCGGGCTGCAGCCCCCAATTGCGCAGAACGGTGGCGAGACGGGCGGAACGTTCGCCGAGATCGGCGTAACGCTCTTCGCCCGTCGCGTCGAGTACGGCGATTCGATCGCCATATTCCGCACGAATGACGTCGAAGCGCTCGACCACATTTGCAGCGTGGTCGGCGCCGCTTGTCACGCCCCCTGATATTTCATCTCGATGCGACATTTGCCGGTCTCCCAATCGTTTTGATCGGCCATCGGAATTTGCTGGATCGTCGATTCGTCGCCGTCAACGTGGTGGCTCGATGCACCTCGGCGAGTTCACGACAAAAAGAAAGCCCCGTTAATACACTGCCTATGCGCACCCAGGTACCTGCTTCGGTGCGAAATATTCTGTAAGTCGAATTTAATTTTGCGCGGCGAGACTGTCCGTTCGCCGACGCACACACGAACGCCGCGGCAACACGACAACGCAGGTGGGGCGAGCAACGCGGGCGGCAGGCACGCGCGACGCCTCGTTGCCTTTGATGTTTCGGTGGCTTCTGTGCGTAGACGCACAGATCGCAGGCTCCGAAATGAAGCGGCAGCGATCAGTTCATGACGACGAGCGACCATTGCGCGTGCCGTGCCGCGACCGCGCCTGCCCAGTCCGACGCGCCCGTCAGCGCGCGAATGCGCCAATGCGCGGCTTCGATCGCGTCGCCTGCGACATGGCTCGGTGTGGTGTCGCCGCGTGTGCTGAGATCGAATTCGAAGTGATCGGGCGGCAAGATGAAGCCGGTGCCGAGTGCCTTGAGACAGGCTTCCTTGCGCGCCCAGGTTTCGAAGAAGACCGCTTGCCGCTGCCCATCGGCTAGCGCGGTGAATGTCGCGCGCTCGCGTGCGGAGAACACCTCGACCGGCATGCTTTCCTCGATCGGGCGAATGCACTCGATGTCGATGCCAATCTCAAGACTGTTTGAAACCGCGAGCGCCGCCATGTTTGCGCTGTGACTCAGGTTGAATTCAAGCGTCCAGCCTTCAGGCTGGTGCGTGCAAAACGGCTTGCCTTGCGGGCCATAACCGAGCGCAACCGCTTGCGGCGCACGAGTGAGGTAGTCGCCGAGCAAGCGCCGGAGTTCACCGCGTCCCGCGACGAAACGGCTGCGGTGCAGTTCGAAATGAAACGCGTTGGCGCGCTCGCGTTCTTGTGGCGACAACGTTTCCCAGTAGCGATCGAGTCGGCTTTTGCAGACATCGAGATTCCAACGCCAGATATGCACTTCGTGCACAGCGGGTGGAGCGAGGGCAGAGGAAGACATTGAGAGCCTGAGATGGACTGGCGACAACGTGAGCGGATTCTACAAGCCGGGAACGCGTGTCCGGTGTGCGCCGGCGCGCTGTTTTCGCGCGATAGACATAGACATGAGTGACAGGCGGCGTTTGTGATTCAGGCGAACACGCTGCCTGCGTGCGCAAGGCGTCGACGTTCCGTCTGGAACTTGCGCTGAAATCGCGCCGTATTGTTGGGCAGCCCACGCAAGGGATGTGGACCTCGTTATACGATGGCGTAGAACGCTCGGGTGATCCTGCCGCGTGGGTCTTTAGCACGGCGCGTGCGTCCGGCCTTGCGGGCGCGATTGCATGGTCACGACGAACTACGCATCGCGTCGTCGTCGCTTGTGCAGGATCAGAACTACGCAACCCAATTATCTGGCTGCCGTTATCCACCTGCCAGGCAGGTGGTGTCTCGTGTATACGCTTCAGTCCTGCTGTGACCCTGGAAGTTAGCACTGCCGGGTAATCCTCCTGCGACCTTTTACGGGCGTCGGGAGAAGTCATCGCCCACCGGATTTTGTGAAGTCCATCGTTATATGCGATTCCGAACGACGCCGGTACGGTTTTTCTGGAACAAATGCGCCATCAGTTCGCGTCAATGCGCGCTGCGGTGATGCCCGGAAGCCATGGCCACGTCTAGATTTTGTAATGTAATGCCGTGTAATTGTTTCGCTCGCGCGATTGATGGCTATTTGCAGGCGAATTGATGTAGGCGGGATAACACCTTGGCAAGTGGTGGAAGTCGTAAGCACTGCAATGCGGATTGAATGATTCAGCTATTCATGTGATTAATTATTCGAAGTCCAGATTCGAGGTGCGGAATGCGAGGGGATTTAGATGGCGCCTATAACGTTAGTGTGGTGATTCCACATTACAACAGGCTTGATCTGCTTTGGGTCGCTATCGAGTCCATAGCAACCCAGACGGTGGTTCCATCGGAAATCATTGTTATCGACGATGCATCGGCGTTGCAGTTCGAATTGCCGAGTCATTGCGGCGCGGATATCAGACTGCGCCTGATTCGAGAGACGCAGAATCGCGGGGCGGCCTGGTGCCGCAACCGGGGCATCGAGGAGGCAACTGGCGACCTGATCGCCTTCCTTGACGCGGATGACCGATGGCTTCCGCGCAAACTGGAGCGGTGCATCGCCGCGTTTGGCCCCAAACCATCTGATCCCAACGCCAAAGTGTTGTTCAGCAATGTCATGTTGATCGACGGTAACCGGCGCACTTTGGGCAATCCGGTGCCCTATCGCGGTCAATCGATGTTCGATTTTATCTTGCTGGAGGGTGGCTATATTCAGACCTCCTCGATCATGATGTGGCGTCATCAGTATCCATTAATCAGCTTCGATGGGATTTTGCGTCGTCATCAGGATTGGGATTTCGCCATCAATGCGCAAAGGCAAGGTTGTGAATTTATCTATGTTCATGACGCGCTTTCGGAATATTCATTGAATGGTGCAGGCCTCCGGATTTCAGAAATTCCAAGCGGAGAGCCGAGTCTGGAATTTTTCAATAAATATAAGAAAACAATGTCGAGGAGACAGGTTTCTTCGTTTGTCTTCGATGTCTTGATCTATAAGAGGCTGAGCGTGATGTCGCGGTTTGGTATCGTCAGTAAAATCGTGATGGGCGAGATTAATGTTCCGGAAAAGGGTTGGTTGATTTTGCTGATGCGCTTGATTATTGGCAGGGGAGGTGTGCGCGTCATGAAGAAGTTGAGGAAAAAGATCCAGATCGGCGATTACTCGGCCTAAGTACGATCGCGCTTGCCGGATACGCCTCACTACGCGCCCCATGACAGGGTTTTCTGTATGTCGGCGCACAGAGGATGCGCGCTCGCTCTGCTTTAATCGCCTCTGCATCGGCGGTGCGCAGGGATGCGCCTCCCGGGCGAAACTCACACGCAGTCTCAGTCAGGGCATGGGCGCAGTCGTCGTTCGCGCAGACGCCGAGAGCAACCATAAAAGTGGTGCCTGTCTGGCACGCTTCGATTCTGGGGGGATGCAATGCGTCAATATATCCGCGATCTGTTTTACGGTTCCGTTGCCGATAGACAGGTGAATTTACCCCTGCCGCCCACGCCGCTGGCAGGCGGCCCGCGCAAGCTCAATATCCTCCTGCTTGGCACCTGCGCGGTCGATATGCTCGTCAAGCGTAGTGCCAATTCCGGGCACACCATCCGGCATGTGCTGATGGGCTCGAAGCGTCATACGGTCGTACCCGCTGCCGCACCGGGCGACGACGTGGCCGTGGTGGGCCTGACCTTGCGGCATGTTCTGAGCGAGGTGACGCAAACGCCGGAGCCAGAGGTCGACATGGTTTTCGCCCGGCTGTGCTCGGAGGACGACGCCCGCGTGCTACTTGAGCGCACCGAAGCCTTTCTTTCCGAGCAGGTGATGGCGATCACCGGGAAAATCGCGGCGATACCGGTTCTGTTCATGTCGTTTTTTGAACCGAGTTTCAATTACATGGGCGATGTGATCGATCCATTCGACCCGACGTCGCCCACGTATCTCGTGCGCGAATTCAACCGCTTGTTGTCGCGCGCGGTGCGCAAGGCAAGTAACGGTTTCTTTCTCGATTCCAATGAGATTCTGAATTTCATTGGCCGCCGCCACTTGCAGGATGATGTGCTGGCCAGCAGTTCGCATGCTTCGTTTATCAACGATTGGGATTTCAAGCTCGATGCAAACCGGCTGAACGCGCCGAAGGCGTTCGGCAATATGCTGACCTACGAAGTCGCGGCGCGCGAATTTACGCTTTTGCTTCTCTCCAGGATAGAAACGATCGTCAAGATTGCGGAACAGCGGGATCCGGTCAAGCTGGTTATTGTCGACCTCGACGACACCATGTGGCGCGGTGTCGCTGCGGAAGGCGAAAGTATGGACGTGGACAAACGGATCGAGGGTTGGCCCGTCGGACTGGCGGAAGCCTTGTTGTTCTTCAAGAAGCGCGGCGGCCTGCTCGCGATCTGCAGCAAGAATGAAGAAGCGCCCACCGTCGAAAGGTTTAACGCGATCTGGCGCGGCGCGATCACGCTGGACGATTTCGCGAGCGTGCGCATCAACTGGCAGCCAAAATCGCAGAATATCCTTGGCATCCTCAAGGAGGTTAATTTGCTGCCAGCGAACTGCGTCTTCATCGATGATAACGACCGTGAGCTATCCGAAGTAAAGGCGGCAATCCCCGAAATGCGTTGCCTGGGCGGTAATCACTATGACTGGCGGCGGATCATCCTGCGCTCGTCCGAAACGCAGGTTCCGTTCGTGAGCGAAGAGTCGTCGCGCCGCACCGAGCTCGTGCGCGCCATCTCACAACGCCAGACCGATGCAGATACGGCAGGCAGCATTTCGCGCGAGGAGTGGCTCGCGTCGCTCAAGCTTCGTCAATCGTTTTTCCTGATCGAAACTCCGCGTTCCCGATATTTCGATCGCGCGTTTGAACTGATCAACAAGACAAATCAGTTCAATACGACTGGCAAGCGTTGGGAAAAATCGGAATTCGAGGATTTTCTGGGCAAAGGGGGACTTTGTGTCGTCTCGTCGCTGCGCGATAAATTGATCGACAACGGTATCATTTCCGTCTGCCTGATCAAGGGCGGCAGCATCGTCCAGGTGGTCCTGTCGTGCCGCGTATTCGGGCTGGGTGCGGAGCTGGTCGTTGGAGCGGTTGCTACACGGTTGGCGCTCAAGGCTCGCTCCGAGGTCAAGGCCGAACTCGTCGACACGGGCAGGAATGCCACCTGTCACGATTATTTCGAGCGCCTTGGCTTCTCTCAAACGCGGGAGGGGTTGTACGCGCGTGCGGCGAATGAGCCGCCGCGTTACATTGAGATCGAGAATATTGGCACGCCGGAGTTTCCGCCGGTCAGTATCTGGAATGACGATTGAAAAATGAGGGCCAATCGGTGACGTGACGGTCACGGTGTGACCGGCGTTTCTGTGCTGTGGATATCAGGCTTATCGTAAGCAGGTATTTTGCCTCCTGTGCGTCGGCGACCCAGTCCGAATGTGTGCTGACGTACATCGGTGAAAGAGTTGTATGCGTACAAAGTCGAACGGCATCCCGTTTGAGCGCCGTTCAAATGCTACTCGCAGGCCAATCGGATGGCGGCAAGTCGTCGAAACAGGCCGATCAGGCGAGCAGCTCCCATTCGCGAAGCAATCCTGCATGGCGAGATTCCCATGAACACGTTGACGACGAGTGATTCCAGCATGGAGAACCCTCTCGTAGTGGATCTGGATGGCTCACTGATTGCAAATGATCTGCTGCATGAAGCGGTCGTCACTTTGCTCTTTCGCCATCCCTTGCAGTTTCTGCTGGCGCTGCCTATGTTGGCTCAGGGAAAAGCCGCATTCAAACATCGCATCGCCATGCTGGTGGCGCCAGACGTTGTCGGGCTGCCCTATCGGCAGGCCGTGCTCGATTTGATTTCAACTGCGCGCATTTGCGGACGGCGCGTATTTCTGGCTACGGCAAGTCACGAACGCTACGGTAACAAGGTCGCTGACCATCTGGGCATGTTCGACGGCCGGTTTGCGACGTCGGCCGATCTCAATCTTGCGAGTGGCAATAAGGCAGCTGAGCTCGTTGCGGCGTTTGGCGAGAAAGGGTTCGATTACGTTGGCAACAGCAAGGCTGACGTCGCTGTCTGGCAGCATGCAAGACGCGCGTATGCCATCGGCGCCAGTCATAGCACGATCAAGATGATGCAATCCGTTGCGCTCGACAGCGAAGTGCTGCCGACGTCGTCGAACCGTTTCAGGGTCTGGCGCAAGGCGCTGCGCGTTCATCAATATGCGAAAAACGTGTTGGTGTTCTTGCCGATGCTGGCAGGGCACATGCTGGACTGGCAGATTTTCTTCGAAGCCTGTGTTGCGTTTGTTGCCTTCTCTGCAACTGCATCTGCCATCTACATCATCAACGATCTCGTCGATTTGGAGGATGATCGCCTGCATCCCACGAAAAAGCACCGTCCTCTCGCCGCAGGGGAGATCGGTGTTTTTCACGCGCTCGCCGTGGGTGTCTTATTGCTTGTTCTTGGCAGTGCATTGGCCGTCGCGCTTGCCCCTAAATTCGCATTGACTCTTCTTGCTTATTTTGCGTTGACCACGAGCTATTCCTTTTTTCTGAAGCGAAAGATACTGATAGATATCGTTGTTCTTGCTTTGCTTTATGAAATGCGGGTGATTGCAGGCGGCTATGCCACGGGGATTGAGTTGTCGAACTGGTTGCTCGGTTTCTGTGTTTTCGTTTTTGCGTCCCTCGCGCTGATCAAGCGGTATACGGAGTTGCTGGTGCGTCTGGACGCCGGCTTACCGGAGGCGCGTAATCGCGGATACCGTAAGGAGGACTTGCCCATCATTTCCGCGCTGGCTGCAGCAACCGGTTTGAATGCAGTCACCGTGCTTGGGTTATATATCGATTCGCCGCGCGTATCGCTGCTTTACCATCACCCCCAATGGCTTTGGGGGACGTGCCCGCTCATGCTCTTTCTGATTTCCCGCGCATTGCTGGTTGCCCATCGGCGCGAGATGGATGATGACCCGCTTGTCTGGGCGCTTCGTGATCGAGTCTGCCGCATCGGTGGTGCGTTGTTTGTCGCAATCGTGATGATCGCCGCATTCCTGTAAAGCAGCCAACGTCGACGACGGAGAAAACCATGGAAGTAAAGCTCGACGAGGCGCCTCGCCTGAATCGTGTGGAATTGCTTTCCACCGCAGCCGGTCTCAGTTGGGCAGGGTGGGCAGTTCTGCTCGTTGGGCTCAGCGTGCTGTCGCTGGGTGTGACGGGTTTCACCATTGACAACAATAATATTTTCCATTTGCCGATTCTGGAGGCGCTGTGGCGCGAGCCGCAGTTCATCCACGATCCGTTTATCCAGTCATTGCGTTATTTTTCCTCGGGATTCTGGTTGCTTCAGAGCGGAGTCGCCGATGACGATTCGGTCCTGAAGTTTTTTCTGCCATGGTTGTTTGTTTCGCGAGTGCTCTTCTTTGCCGGTATCGGTTCGTGGACCGCAATGCTAGGGCTGGCAGGGCGAAAGCAGGTGCTGATTTTCATGTTGCTGGCGACAGTCGGCAGCCTGCTGCGCGGCACCTCTTTCGCTGGCGACGGCGGCATTGCGATTAGCTCGTTTACGCACTCGGAATTGGGCAATGGACTTGCCTTGATTGCGCTATCACTCGTTTGGCGTCGCGCCTATGGCTGGGCACTGAGCGTGGCCGGTCTGGTTTTCTTCCTCAACATTTTCATGGCCGTATGGCTGGCGCCGCTAATGGTCGGTACTTTTCTGATGGGATTACGCGATCAACCGGTTTCGATTGCGCGTCTGGTCAAGCAATGCTTGCCTGGACTGCTCGTCTGTGCGGTTATTGCGCTCCCGGTTCTCATCAGTTTGGCTCACAACCCCGAAGTTGGTCATCGACCCGGTTACGACTATCGTGTTTTTTTGCTCGAACACTGGCCCGATCACTTTCTGGCAATGCACCTCGCACCGAGGCAATACATCGGCTTCGGGATTGTCATCGTCACCGTCTTCGCGACGGCCTGGCAGTTGCCCGCGAGTGTCTCGCGCCTGATCCGGATGATGGCGGCGACGTTGCTCATGGTGTGGTCGATCGGCGCGCTCTTGCCGTTCCTGACACAAGCGCCGCTCCTGTTCAATCTTCACTTGCTTCGCTCGACTACCTATCTGCAAATACTTGCTGGACTCGCGCTGGCCGCGCTCACGACGAGATGGATGACTTCAACGAACCGGGCGGACAGCAAATTGTGGGGACCGCTTCTGGTTGTGTGTTCGGTGTTGCCGGCATTGGCGAGTGCGTTGGTACTGCCACTGCTCTTGCTGCGCAAAGCGTGGCATCCCGCGAGCTGGCTGACGGTTTCACCGGTAGCGTTGGCTTTACTGTCGATGGCCAGCCTGGGGGTCGCGGTAAAGATCGGCAAGGAGTATCGCGCTGATTCGCAAATTGCGATGCAACGCGCCGAATGGCAGGAACTGGCGGCTTGGGCCAAGACCAGCACGCCGCCCGATACAGTGTTTCTGCTGCCGGTGATGCGGACATGGTCAGGAACGTCGTTGCCGGCGGAGCCGCAACGCATGTCGGACCTGCTGGTTGGCAGCGAGGTGTTCGTGACGTTGTCTCATCGTTCGGTGTGGGTTGCCGGGAAATACGGCGCGGCCGCGTTGTGGCTGCCCAGCTATTATCCGCTCTGGCACGCGCGGATGGTCGGCAGCCTGCTTGCCAGAACGTTGCCGGAACGCCTGGCCTACGCGAGCGAGAACGGGATTGGGCGAGTGGTCGATGATTGCACCGTCGCGGCTGGTCAAGTTCCCGTCTACCGATCAGGCAGACTTTGTGTTTTCGCAGTAGATCCTGGCCAATGAAAAAGACAGGTGCAACGGATATGGTGGTGCTGACGTTGATCTTGCTGGGCGTATTGATGTCGGCCGCGGCGCAGGTCATGCTGAAGGTCGGCATGAGCGCGCCTGACGCGCAGGTGGCCCTGGGGCGGGGCGAAATTCTCAGGCTGGCGATGTCGTTGTCGCACTCGCCATGGTTGATTGGCGGTTTGGTGACTTACGGACTGAGCGTAGTGATCTGGCTGGTGGTGCTCTCCCGGGTCGACGTCTCGTATGCTTACCCGTTCGTTGCGCTGGGGATGGTCGTAACAACGTTCTCCGGCCACTATCTCCTGGGTGAAAGTTTGCCAGCCATGCGCCTCGTGGGTGTCGCAGTCATCGTCATCGGCGTAGCGCTGCTAGCGCTGAGTTATCCGAAGACCCATTCAGGACATGTGCGCCGGGTCGCTTCCGGCGTGTCCACAAATGGCGGCCCGGCTGCCGCCGAACGAAAGCCTGACGCCGCTATCGCATCCTTGACAGCGGGGCGTCCCTCTGCCCATCCCGATTAGTTGCCCACCAGCCGGCTTGCGGGCAAAGAATAACCAGCGCACGTTGTCCTAGCGCTCGGATCCCACTTCCGCGATCAATTGCTCTGTCGCCAATATCGGGCGACGTCGGTAATTTCCCCAGGATTTACCCCTTCCGCTCATGCGTTGCCGATGTCCACGCCTTTTCGTCTGCGCGCGTGGTCTGTCTCCAATTTTGTGATTTCTTCTTTTCAACGAACTGCAACAATATGTTTATAAAGGATTATTTCTGATTTTTTTTGCGCTTCTCGGTTCGGCTGGTAGTCGCTTTGGAGTCGCCGACGGGCGGTTATAGGAATCTTACTTTCCTTCGGCCCCAGTTCTTGAATTTGTCACTACCCGTCCATATAATTAGCACTCACCGCATGAGAGTGCTAAGAACGCTCGGTGCACTTATACCGCTGGCTGACGATTGTCGGCAGCCAGGTTTTCTTGAGTCTCTTCAAGTCCAAATCAAGAGAGGATCTATCCATGAACCTTCGTCCTTTGCATGATCGCGTGATCGTCAAGCGCCTGGATCAAGAAACCAAGACCGCTTCGGGCATCGTGATCCCGGACGCAGCGGCTGAAAAGCCGGATCAAGGCGAAGTCCTGGCAGTCGGCCCGGGCAAGCGCGATGACAAGGGCGCGCAAATCGCTCTCGACGTCAAGGTTGGCGATCGCGTCCTGTTCGGCAAGTACGCTGGCCAGACCGTCAAGGTCGATGGCAACGAACTGCTCGTGATGCGCGAAGAAGACATCATGGCCGTGGTGCAGAAGTAAGTTCCGCCCACCGCACATTCATCAAGAATCCCAAGGAGTTAGAAGATGGCAGCTAAAGACGTCGTGTTCGGCGATTCCGCCCGTTCCAAGATGGTTGAAGGCGTGAACATTCTCGCCAACGCAGTGAAGGTCACGCTGGGTCCGAAGGGCCGCAACGTGGTGCTCGAACGCTCGTTCGGCGGCCCGACGGTCACCAAGGACGGTGTCTCGGTCGCGAAGGAAATCGAGCTGAAAGACAAGCTCCAGAACATGGGCGCGCAAATGGTCAAGGAAGTTGCTTCCAAGACCAGCGACAACGCAGGCGACGGCACGACGACGGCAACCGTCCTCGCGCAATCGATCGTTCGCGAAGGCATGAAGTACGTCGCATCGGGCATGAACCCGATGGACCTCAAGCGCGGCATCGACAAGGCAGTGGCCGCTGCAATCGAAGAGCTGCGCAAGCTGAGCAAGCCCTGCACGACCAACAAGGAAATCGCGCAAGTCGGCTCGATCTCGGCGAACAGCGATTCGTCGATCGGCGACCGTATCGCTGAAGCGATGGACAAGGTCGGCAAGGAAGGCGTCATCACCGTCGAAGACGGCAAGTCGCTGCAAGACGAACTCGAAGTCGTCGAAGGTATGCAGTTCGACCGCGGCTACCTGTCGCCGTACTTCATCAACAACCCGGACAAGCAAGTCGCCGTTCTGGACAACCCGTTTGTCCTGCTGTTCGACAAGAAGATCTCGAACATCCGTGATCTGCTGCCGGTTCTGGAACAAGTCGCGAAGGCTGGCCGTCCGCTGCTGATCATCGCTGAAGACGTCGAAGGCGAAGCACTGGCTACGCTGGTCGTCAACAACATCCGCGGCATCCTGAAGACCGTTGCTGTCAAGGCTCCGGGCTTCGGCGACCGTCGCAAGGCGATGCTGGAAGACATCGCGATCCTGACCGGCGGTCAGGTCATCGCTGAAGAAACCGGCCTGACGCTCGAAAAGGCAACGCTGAACGAACTCGGTCAAGCGAAGCGCATCGAAGTGGGCAAGGAAAACACGACGATCATCGACGGTGCAGGCGAAGCCGCAAGCATCGAAGCGCGCGTCAAGCAGATCCGCACGCAGATCGAAGAAGCGACGTCGGACTACGACCGTGAAAAGCTGCAAGAGCGCGTTGCCAAGCTGGCAGGCGGCGTTGCAGTAATCAAGGTTGGCGCTGCGACCGAAGTCGAAATGAAGGAAAAGAAGGCACGCGTGGAAGACGCGCTGCACGCAACCCGCGCTGCCGTTGAAGAAGGCATCGTCCCGGGCGGCGGCGTGGCACTGATCCGTGCTCGCGTTGCTGTGTCGGGCCTGAAGGGCGCCAACGCAGACCAGGACGCAGGTATCAAGATCGTCCTGCGTGCAATGGAAGAGCCGCTGCGCCAGATCGTCACGAACGGCGGCGAAGAAGCGTCGGTCGTGGTGGCAGCCGTTGCTCAAGGTTCGGGCAACTACGGCTACAACGCAGCGACGGGCGAGTACGTCGACATGGTCGAGGCCGGCGTTGTGGACCCGACGAAGGTCACGCGTACGGCACTGCAGAACGCAGCTTCGGTTGCTGGCCTGCTCCTGACGACGGACGCAGCGGTTGCTGAAATCGCCAAGGAAGATGCACCGATGCCCGGCGGCATGCCCGGCGGCATGGGCGGCATGGGCATGGACATGTAATTCCAGGCAACTGGATTACAACCATGTGGGAAGCGCGCTGCGAAGCGTGCTTCCCAAAAGAAAAAACCCGCAGCGATGCGGGTTTTTTTATGCGCGTCGTTCCCGCATCGTGCAGCCGCGCGCTATGCGCGAGGCTCAGCGTGTAGCCGGGCTCGACGTCTGGACAAAACGCGAAAGCGTGCGCCAGCAGCGCAGCGCGCGCCACACTTCGCTCGCGTTGGTGGCCCCGCGCAGCATGACCCGGATATTTCCCTTGTCGAGAAACGCGCGCGCATAGTGGCGGCGCAACTCGCTGCTTTGAAGACGCTTTCTCAGCAGATGCAGGAAATTCCCGCCTTCGCGATTGATCTGCCGAAGCAGCAGTCTGTAAAACGGACGATCTTCGCGCCGTGCACTGGCCGCACTGGCGAGTGCATCGATGACACGCAGATAGCCATGGGCACGACGCGCGAGCGAGCTTTCAGACGGCGCGTTGATGATCGAATTAGGATTGTGCCGATAGCCATAAAGCGGCTCTTCGACAAAGCCCATGCGCTGGGCGTGCTGCGCGAACTGCAGGGTCCAGATGATGTCCTCGTGAACCACGCCTTCCTCGAAGCGCAGGCCGAACCGTTCGACAAAGTCGCGCCGCATGCACTGCAGCCAGACGCAAACGACCCAATCGTCGTCCGGCACGGTTCGCAGCATCCACGTGCGGCCGTCGCAAATCTCGCCCCAGGGCTGGTGTTCGTACATGGGCGACGGCCGTGCTGGCGCGGGTAGCGTATCGAACGCGAAGCCGTTGCCGATCACGACGTCGAGATTGTTCTGCCGACCGTGCTCGATCCACCGGCGCAGCGCGCCGGGTTTGACCCAGTCGTCGCCATCCGCGAACACGACCCATTCGCCGCGCGCGAGCGCAAGTCCCACGTTGCGCGATGCCGAGACGCCGCGGTTCTCCTGGGCGACGACCCTCACGCGCGGGTCTGCGGTAGCGATCGCTTCGAGGATCGCGAGGCTGCCGTCCGTTGCGCCGTCGCAGACCGCGATGACTTCGAGTTCGACGCCTTCCTGTTCGAGCACCGAGGCGAGCAGCGTCCTGAGCCATGGCTCGCAGTTGTACACCGGCACGATGACGCTGGCATCGATGCGACGCGCAATTTCGTTCCCCGATTGCCTGGGCGCTTCTACGAGCGCCGCATGCGGATTGTTCATGCTTTTACTTTTCCTTGCCGTAGCGACGGCGAATCACGTAGAGCGGCCGACGCTTCGATTCGAGATAAATCCGGCCGATATACTCACCGATCACGCCGATGCCGATCATCTGCACGCCGCTGAAAAACAGCAGCGACACGAAGATCGACGCATAACCCGGCACGTCGATGCCACGCACAAGGGTGCGGAGCACGAGATACGCCGCATAGAGAAACGAGCTCGCCGCCACCATCAGGCCAAAATACGTCCACATCCGCAACGGCACCGTGCTGAAGCTCGTGATGCCCTCTAGCGCGAAATTCCACAATTTCCAGCCGGAAAATTTGGTCTCGCCCGCGACCCGCGAGTGGCGCACGTAAGTGACCTCGGCGGTGCGAAAGCCCACCCAGGCGAACAGGCCCTTCATGAAGCGGCGCGACTCCGGCAGCGCGTTGAGCGTATCCACGACCTCGCGCGTCATCAAACGAAAATCGCCGACGTTTTCCGGGATCTTCACGTCGGCGAGCTTGTTGTGCAGCCGATAGAAACTCACAGCGGACTGGCGCTTCAGGTATGTATCCGAGCTACGGTCCGAACGTTTCGCGAGCACGACATCGAAACCCTCGCGCCATTTGCTCACGAGTTGCGCGATGACTTCGGGCGGATCCTGCAGATCGGCGTCGAAGGGCACGACGATGTCGCCGCGCGATTCGGCGAGCCCCGCGGACAAGGCGGCTTCCTTGCCGAAGTTGCGCGAGAAGTCGATGACGCGTATGCGCGCGTCGGCGTTGGCGGCGTCGACGAGCAGCGGCAGCGTGCAGTCCTTGCTGCCGTCGTTGACGCACACGATTTCAAAGTCGGTCTCGTTGGCCTGGCCGAGCGCTTCAAGAGCGGGTACGACCTCGGCGAAGAAAGCCGCAATGGCGTCCTCTTCGTTGTAGAAAGGTACGACCAGTGACAGGAGGGTGCGGGACATGGGTCTGCCGTGAGTGGGGTGCGCCCGTATCGGTCATGACGCACCATCTCGAATATTGTCGAGAATGGTTTCGCGTCTGGGACTGCTCGGGCGGTGTTATCTTTGTCTGGAGGCCCGGCAGTATACCCGCCGTCAGTATCTGTAAATTGCGTTTCGCGGTCCCGGCGTACGCGATCGGCTGCCGCACGGCGCGGGCCGGATGCCAGAGCTCGCTGCGGTTGGTCAGACAATCAATGCCGTGCCTCGCCCGAAGGCGGCGTCTTACCCGAGCCATCTTCATCGTCCGCTGCGTCGTCTTTGCCTTCTTCGGCATCGTTGCTGCGCGCCCAGAAGAAGCGGTCCGGAACCCACGCGCCCATGCCTGGGCGGAACGCGCTCTGCATGGCCTGGTATAGATACTCCTGGGCCTCGCGCACGGCTTCGGGCGGCTCCTGACCGTTGGCGAGCAGCGCGGCGATGGCAGAGCCGAGCGTATCCGTCACGCCCATCATCGGCTGGCTCGTGCGCTCCCACAGGTCCTGGCGGATCTGGCCTTCCTCGCTATAGAGGGTGTTGACCACGCGGTGAGAGCCGGTTTCCATCGACAAAATGTATTCGCAGCCGCTCGACAGCAGTTGCGAAATCGCGGCGTCGATGCCGGGCGGTTCGGAGTCGCCATCGGGTTGCGCGAGCGCGAGCAGCACCGACACATCGGCGACCAGCAGCGTGGTTTGCGGCACGAGAAGATCTGTGACGGTTTCGCGCAGTTCGTCGGCGGCAAGAACGTGTTCGTCGTCGAGCGTGAAGTCGGGCGCGAGCACCAGCGGCACTTCGTCGTAGTCGGCGACGACTTCGGCAATCGCGCTGACCACTTCCGCGCGCGCACCCGCGCCAACCTTGAAAGCTGCCACGGGCATATCTTCGAGCAGCATGCGCGCCTGGTTTGCGACGGTTTCGGGGTCGATTCCGGTGACTTCGTCGCAGCCTGCCGAATCGCGCACGGTATAGCCCGTGAGAACGCTGACGCCGTGACAGCCCATGCTCGCGAGCGTGAGCAGGTCGGCTTGCAGGCCGCTGCCGCCGGTCGGATCGGAAAGGCCGAAGGAAAGGACGATGGGAGGGGTGTCGCCGGGCATGGACGTTGACGCAGTGAGGGGTTGGTTCGTTACGGCTGCTTTGGCGCTGCTGTTGATGATGCTATCGCTTCAATTATGCCGTCTCGGGCGCGTAGCAGGGGACGGATGACCGGTCTAAGGCGAGGGATATTTCCGTCTTGACCTCACAACAGGGGAGCGTCCTGCCCCTGACACGGTTGCTAGGCATAAAAACGGCAACACGGTACCATCATGGCTCTCATGACCTGGCAGTTTTCCCCGACCGATCGCGTCCGCTCCAGAGAGGGTAGAGGCGCGCGGTATTTTCGACTTTTCGACGCGGCATAAGAATGGAATATAGAAGCTGGATGTGCCTGATCTGCGGCTGGATCTACGATGAAGAGGCCGGTTTGCCAGACGAAGGCATTGCGCCGGGCACGCGCTGGGAGGATGTGCCGATCAACTGGACGTGCCCCGAGTGCGGCGCGCGCAAGGAAGACTTCGAGATGGTCCAGATCTGAGGCCTGCCTCGATCGCGCCCAAGCGTGGCGGGGCGGCCTGATGCGTGCGACACGCGCTGCTTCGGCTTGTGTGATGGCTTGTTTGATGTCGCCGCATGCGGTTTTCAAACGTCCTGCCTCAAACTTCATGCGGCGCGCAACTTGCTGTCACTGCCCTGCATCGCGTGCAACCGAGGCGGCTGGTCAGCCAGACGCCCCGATGATGCGAAATCTGTCATTGTCGGGCGTTGACCTACGTTGTTGTGCCGCACTGCAGGACGGCCTGCCGCAGGTTCGCCCGCCGCAGGTCCGTCTGCATCAGTTCGCAACTGTTTCCGGCGCTGCCTTTGCCTCATGACTGATCACTCATCGTCGGCTCCCTTCGAAGCGCTGCCAAATCCGCGCGGCGGCCATGTGCCGTTCGCACATGCTGCGCTGGCCCAGGCCAGTCAGGCGCTCGACGAGCAGCGCGACGTCGCGCGGCCGCTTCGGCAGGCGGTGCGTACGCTATGCGATGCGGGCTGGCTGGCGGCGGCGCGCTTTGCGGACACCTTGTTGCTGGCTTCGCCCCTTGCGCTAGCGGCCAACGTGCCCACGCCACCGCCGCCCGGTATGCCGCCACGGCCGGCGCACGATCACGATGGCCCTGACGACAGCCGCTTCCGCGAAGTCTTTCGCGACGCGCTGACCGATCTGGCGGCCGCGCTCGATCGCCACAATCTGCGCGAACTGGCCTGTTCGCCCACGCTTTACGCGCATCAGCGCAGATTGGTCGAAGCGCTCGCCGAGCACGCGCCCGGCGTGTCGCTTGCCTACGAAGACGTCGCGCTGCATGGCCGCCCGATCGCCGTTGCCGCGCTGCATGCGCAGCCCACGCAGCGTCTCGCGCAGGCGCGCGCGCGATTCGAAACGGCGCTGCTGCCGGTGCTGAAGTTGCGCCAGAGCAATGGCAACCGTGCCTCCGACGCACTTGCGCAGGCGGCATTCGGCGAGATGGACGCCTGTTTCGCCGAGCTGACCAGCGACGATCCCTACGACTGCTGGCGTCTCGCCGGAGCGTGCGCGCGCGTGTTGCAGCGCAGCACCGCGTTGTGGGGCGACCAGGATGCGCGTCGGTTCTACGCCCGCTGCAATCTGTTGATGGCGGAACAAGCACGCGGCTTGCGCGTCGCGCCGCAGTCGTTCGTTCGCACGTCGCTGGCGCTGCTGTGGCGCGATTACGCGCTCTTCGGCGCGGCAGCGGAAGATACGGCCGATGTCGAACTGCTGCACGACTACGGGTTGACCGTGGACTGGCATGTCGCGGGCACGCAGGATTCCGAGGCGCTCTGGGAAGCCGAAAGTGCGCAGGCCGATGCGCTCGCCAGCCGTGTCGCGCCGATGCGTGATCTGGGCGCGCTGGTCGTCAATGGCAATGCCTACGAGGATTTTTTGCAGACCGCCGATGCGGCGATGCTCGCGCTCGGCACCCAGGCGCGCGCTGTGTCGCTGCAGCCCGCCGGGACGCCGACCGACCCGGCCGCCGCACTGGTGGCGGCGGAGGCAGCCTACCGGATCGGCGCTGCGGCCTGGGCGCTGGGTCTGGGCCATGTCGGGCTGCTGGCCGACGCCCTGGGTCTTGCGTGGCGATGTACCGCGCATGCGGCAGTCGCGGCCGGCAATCGTGCCGGGTCGACCCCAGCCTATGGCGCGCAACCTTCGAATGCGCCCGATTTCGACGCAATCGAGCAGGCCAACGAAGCCTTGCGCGCAATGCTGCACAAGGTTGCGGCGGGCGTAGCCCAGCCTGACGCGAGCGCAACGGTACGCCTGCTCGGCGCGGCGATTTCCGGAGCCGCGGGCGGGGTGGGCGCACCGGCCGCGCCGCTCGCGGCGCGCTAGCCGAAAATGCGGCAACCGACCCGTTGCGGCCATGCAAAAGGGGCGTTACTGGCACGCCGCGCCAGCATGTTAGAGTGAGTTATTCCCCGCGCTACGGTGAGCCCAGGATGAGTCGAGGACGAGTCCAGCGCGCAGCCGGAGGGCCACGCAGGCCACCGCCAATCCGTATCGTCTTTGCTAGAATTCAAATCATGTCCAAAAGTAACGATCGCATCAATCTGACCAATCAGTTCCTGATCGCCATGCCCAACATGGCGGACCCCACGTTTTCAGGAACGGTGGTCTACCTTTGCGATCATTCCGAGCGCGGCGCGCTCGGTCTCGTGATCAATCGTCCTACCGATATCGATCTGGAAGCGCTGTTCTCGCGCATCGACCTCAAGCTGGAAATCGAACCGCTGCTGCACGTGCCCGTCTACTTTGGCGGCCCGGTGCAGACCGAGCGCGGCTTCGTGCTGCACGCGCCTATCACGGGCACGAACTACACGTCGTCGATGTCGGTGCCGGGCGGCCTGGAGATGACCACCTCCAAGGACGTGCTCGAAGCCGTCGCCAGCGGTACCGGCCCCGAGCAGTTCCTGCTTACGCTCGGCCATGCCGGCTGGGGAGCGGGCCAGCTCGAAGACGAAATCTCGAAGAACGGCTGGCTCACCGTGGAAGCCGATCCGAAGATCGTGTTCGAGGTGCCCGCCGAAGATCGCTTCGAAGCGGCGCTCGCGCTGCTCGGCATTTCCTCGACGATGCTTTCGGGCGAAGCGGGTCACGCATGAGCGTGGCGGGGCGCAACGCCGCCGAGGCGACCCTGCTGGCCTTCGATTACGGTGAAAAACGCATCGGCGTGGCGCTGGGCAATGCGCTCACGCGCAGCGCCCGTGCGCTCACCGTGATCCAGAACCGCAGCATCGATTCCCGTTTTGAAGCCGTGGCCGCGCTGCTGCGCGAGTGGCAGCCCGATCGCCTCGTGGTCGGTTTGCCCAGCCACCCGGACGGCACGCCGCACGTCATGACGAAGCAGGCGAAGCGCTTTGGCAACCAGCTCAATGGCCGCTTCAATCTGCCCGTGGTGTGGGTGGACGAGCGCTATTCGTCGGTCGATGCCGAAGCGCGTCTGCGCGAGCGCGGCGAACGCGCCGAACACATCGACGCCGAAGCCGCCTGCGTGATCCTCCAGCAATACCTCGACGAACTCCCTTCCGCCTGAGTGCCGCCAGGGTGATGTGTCTATCCAGCCGGACGCGCCACGCCGCACACCTTTTGAGATTGACCCCGCAAGCCATTCGCGCAGGACTCAAGCAATGAATTCACAGCCCACGCCCGCATCGATCGCATCTCAAAATGCGGCCGATGCCGCCGACAAGCGTTATCGCTACGGCTTTCTGAAAGGTAATCCGCAGCTCACGAAGAACGGCGAGCTCAAGCATCTGCTCTCGATCGAGGGCCTGCCGCGCGCGATCCTCAATCAGGTGCTCGATTCCGCCACGCAGTTCGTGAGCGCCACTGACGGCGACATCAAGAACGTACCGCTGTTGCGCGGCAAGTCGGTGTTCAACCTGTTCTTCGAGAACTCGACGCGCACGCGCACCACCTTCGAGATCGCCGCCAGGCGTCTTTCGGCGGATGTGCTGAACCTGAACATCAACGCGTCGTCGACGAGCAAGGGCGAGTCGCTGCTCGACACCATCGGCAACCTCTCGGCGATGCACGCCGATATGTTCGTCGTGCGTCACGCGGCGAGCGGCGCGCCGTATCTGATCGCCGAACACTGCGCGCCGCACATCCACGTGATCAACGCCGGCGACGGCCGCCACGCGCACCCGACGCAGGGCCTGCTCGACATGTACACGATCCGCCACTACAAGCGCGATTTCACCAATCTGCGCGTGGCGATCGTTGGCGACATCCTGCATTCGCGCGTGGCGCGTTCGGACATTCACGCGCTCACCACGTTGGGCGTGCCGGAAGTGCGCGCGATCGGTCCGCGCACGCTGCTGCCGGGCGGTCTCGAACAGATGGGCGTGCGCGTGTTCCACAACCTGGACGAAGGGTTGAAGGGCGTGGACGTCATCATCATGCTGCGCCTGCAGAACGAGCGTATGAGCGGCGCGCTGTTGCCTTCGGCGCAGGAGTATTTCAAGAGCTGGGGCCTCACGCCCGAGCGTCTCGCGCTTGCCGCGCCCGATGCCATCGTGATGCATCCGGGGCCGATGAATCGCGGCGTCGAGATCGACTCGCAGGTCGCGGACGGGCCGCAATCGGTGATCCTCGATCAGGTGAGCTTCGGGATTGCGGTGCGCATGGCGGTGATGGGCATCGTCGCGGGTAATCCTGTGAGTAGCAGCGCAGACAACAACGCATAACGCGGGGCAGCATGAAGATTCATATTCAAGGCGGCACGCTGATCGATCCGGTCGCGGGCACCGAACAGCAGCAGGACGTTTTCATCGAAGCGGGCACGATCGCCGCGTTTGGCACGGCCCCAGCGGGCTTCACGGCCGATAAGACGATCGACGCGCGCGGCCTGAAGGTCGCGCCCGGCTTCGTCGATCTGAGCGCGCGTCTGCGCGAGCCGGGCTACGAGCACAAGGCCACGCTCGATTCGGAAATGCACGCGGCGCTGGCTGGCGGCGTGACGACGCTCGTATGTCCGCCGGACACCGATCCGGTACTCGACGAAGCAGGTCTGGTCGAAATGCTCAAGTACCGCGCGGGCAAGCTCGAACGTGCGAACGTGCATCCGCTTGGCGCGCTCACGGTCGGCCTCAAGGGCGCGGTGATCACCGAAATGGTGTCGCTCACCGAGGCGGGCTGCATCGGCTTCACGCAGGCCGACTCGCCGATCGGCGACACTCAGGTGCTGCTGCGCGCGCTGCAGTACGCGAGCACGTATGGCTACCCGGTGTGGCTGCGCCCGCTGGATCCGTATTTGTCGAAGGGCGGCGTGGCCGCGAGCGGCGCGCTGGCCTCGCGGCTGGGGCTGTCGGGCGTGCCGGTCAGCGCGGAAACCATTGCGCTTTTCACGCTGTTCGAGCTGATGCGCGTGACGGGCGCGCGCGTGCATGTGCAGCATCTGTCGTCGGCGGCGGGCGTGGAGCTGGTGCGGGCGGCCAAGGCCGAAGGCCTGCCGCTGACCTGCGACGTGACGGCGAATCATCTGCATCTGACCGATACGGATATCGGCTACTTCGACGCGCAGTTCCGCCTTGACCCGCCGCTGCGTCAACAGCGCGACCGCGAAGCGCTGCGCGCGGGCGTGCTCGATGGCACCATCGACGCGATCTGCTCGCAGCACACGCCCGTGGACGACGACGAAAAGCTGCTGCCTTTCGCCGAAGCAACGCCTGGCGCGACGGGCCTGGAATTGCTGCTCTCGCTCACGGTGAAGTGGGCGCAGGAAGCCAATGTGCCGTTGGCGAAGGCGCTGGCGCGCATTACGTCGGCGCCGGCGACGGTGATCGGCAAGGACGCGGGGCGTCTCGCCGTGGGCGCGAGCGCAGACCTTTGTGTGTTCGACGAACACGCGCACTGGCAGGTCGAACCGCGCGCGCTCAAGAGCCAGGGGCACAATACGCCGTTCCTCGGCTACGAACTGCCTGCGCTGGTGCGTGCCACGCTGGTGGCAGGGCGCATCGGCTTCGAGCGCCATTGAACCGGGCATCACTGAACGCAAGCCGCGACCGACTTCGATACTGACCCAGCCATGAGTCTCTTTTTTCGCAAAGCCCGTCTGCTGGGCCACCTGCTGCGCGGCGCCTGGACCGTCGGCGTGCGCTTTCCGCGCGCCACGCCCGAGCAGCGCCACGCCCTGAACCGCGCCTGGTCGCTCAAGATGCTCGCCCTGTGCGGCATGAAGCTGGTGGTGCATAACGATTCGGCGCGCCTCGATGCGGGCGCGCTGGTCGTGAGCAACCATATTTCGTGGATCGACATCTACGTGATCAACGCGTGGCGGCCGACCCCGTTCGTGTCGAAGGCGGAGGTGCGCAGCTGGCCGCTGATCGGCTGGTTCGCGGCGAATCTCGATACCGTGTTCATCGAGCGCGAGAAGCGCAGCGAGGCGCGCCGTATCATGCACGAGCTGGCTTCGCGCCTGGAACGCGGCGAGCTGATGTGCGTGTTTCCGGAGGGCACGACGACCGACGGGCTGGCGCTCAAGCAGTTTCACTCGAATATGTTCCAGGCGCCTGTTTCGGCGGCGCGCCCGGTGCAGCCGATCTGCATCATGTACGAGGATGCGCAGGGAAGGCAGTCGACTGCGCCGGCTTATATCGACGATCTGTCGCTGAAGGATTCGCTCGACGCCATGCTCAATGCGGGGCCGATTACCGCGCACGTGTATGTGGGCGAGGCGCTTGAGCCGGGCGACGATCGGCGCAAGCTGGCGGCGCGGGCGCAGGAGGCGGTGGAGGCGGGGTTGGCGGCGATGCGGGAGCGGGCGTCGGCGGGTGTGGTGCAGAGCGTGTGATTCAGCGCGCGTGCAGCGGCACAGACCATCATCATCGGAACATCGAAAGCAGGACAGTCATCATGGATCGTACGGAACTGGGTGCGCTGATCGCGGCGCGACTTGAAACTGAACTCGCACGGCTGCGCGAACAATGGACGCAGACTGCGCCTATCCAGCATTTCCATATCGACGATGTGTTGCCGGAAGCGATTGCCCGCGAGATCCGCGCGGGCTTTCCCGATGCGTCGAAGATGATGCTGCGCAAGAGCCTGCGCGAACTCAAGTACGTATCCGCGCAGATGGATGCACATGCGCCGCTGCTCGAAGAGATCATCTTCGCGTTCCAGGCGCCGCGCGTGGTCGAGCTCGTCAAGGAAATCACGGGGCTGCGCTCGCTGTATCCGGACGAACATCTGTATGCGGGCGGTATCTCCATGATGGGGCCGGGACATTTCCTGAACCCGCACCTCGACAACTCGCACGATAAGGATCGCGAGCACTATCGCGTGCTCAATCTGCTTTACTACGTGTCGCCGGACTGGTCGCTGGAGAAGGGCGCCAATCTCGAAGTGTGGCCGCAGGGCCCGAAGGCGGAACCGACGACCATCGTCAGCCGTTTCAATCGCCTGGCCGTGATGGTGACGAACCAGCACTCATGGCATTCGGTGTCGAAAAACGTAAGCGACGAGCAGCGTTGCTGCGTGTCGAACTACTACTTTTCCGATCATCCGGTTGGCGCCGATGATTATTTTCATCCGACGTCGTTTCGCGGTCGCCCCGAGCAGCCCGTGCGCGATGTGGTGCTTCAGGCCGATGCGGCGGCACGCGGTTTTGTGCGCCGCGTCTTCCCGAAAGGCGTGAAGGCCACGACGCACGTGTACAACAAGAAGCGCTGAGGCGACCATCCATCAGGCCGTCTTTGGCCGCGTTCAGGCCGATACTGCGCGGCAGTTCGGACAGGCGACCTGGGTGAGAATGCGCTGGTAAGGATCGGTTGCGAGACTGACCGCCGAGAGCCGTTCGCCCCACACACAGCCCGAATCCAGGCCGATCACGTTCTTGCGCAAGGTCAGGCCGAGCGCCGCCCAGTGCCCGAATACGACGGTGATGTCCGAGGTCTTGCGCCCCGGCACGTCGAACCACGGCCTGTAGCCCGGCGGCGCGGAATCCAGTCCGCCGCTCGCGCTGAAATCCATCACGCCGTCTTCGTTGCAAAAGCGCATGCGCGTAAGCGCACTGCATGTCAGACGCAGCCTCTCGATACCCTTCAGATTCTTCGACCAGCGATTGGGCTCGTTGCCGTAGAGGCCGGCGAGCGTCTCTTTCCAGTCGTCGCGGCGCAGCGCTTGTTGCAGCTCGTGCGCAAGTTCCAGCGTCAGATCCACATCCCACTGCGGCAGCACGCCCGCATGAACCATCAGCATGCCGTGTTCGAAGTGCGCGATCGGGCGATGGCGGACCCAGTGCAGCAGATCGTCGGCATCCGGAGCAGCGAGGATGGCGTCTATGGTGTCGCCCTTTTTAGACTTACGAATGCCCGCCGACACCGACAGCAGATGCAGATCGTGGTTGCCGAGCACCGCTACGCCTCGATCACCAAGGGCGATTACTTCGCGTAGCGTCTCAAGCGACGCCGGGCCGCGATTGATGAGATCGCCGGCGAACCAAAGGGGCGTATCGGCAGAGGGCGCGGCCTTGGCCAGCAACTCCCGGAACGGGGTGAGACAACCCTGAAGGTCGCCAAAAGCGAGAGGCGGCGGGAACGGCGCTTGCTTGGTCATTGAATCTGAATCACTTGCAGTAGTCTGCAATAGGTTGGCAGGGTGCCAAGGCAGGAAGTGACGGTATCACAGGAAAACGATTGCCGCGTGATGCCGGATTGGGATCGGGATCACGGATAAACGAGATCGACATTAATTCTGCTGGCGTAAGGCTGGAGTAAGAATGACAATCAAGAAGAAATAAGATAACTTTGTCAAGCTGTTTCAAGATGTTAGCGGTATGGTTTTCGTGCGGTCTGTCCGTATAATTGACACGATAAAACAGAGCTAGAAGAGTATGCTCCACGGATAAAGTGCTGCATTTTTCTCGCAAAAAATCCACTTTTACAGCATCCTTTCGTGCGTTTGGCTGCCGGGGGCCTTTGGGTTAGACGGCCAGGCGCACCACCTTCACACGCCTACAAAAGGAATTCCATGATCCTGGTAACGGGCGGTGCCGGCTTTATCGGCGCCAACTTTGTGCTTGACTGGTTCCGTCAATCCGACGAAGCCATTCTGAACGTAGACAAGCTGACCTACGCGGGCAATCTCGGCACGTTGCAATCGCTGCAGGGCAACCCGAAGCACGTCTTCGCGCGCGTCGACATCTGTGATCGCGCCGCGCTCGACGTGCTGCTCGCCGAACACAAGCCGCGCGCCGTGCTGCACTTTGCCGCAGAGAGCCATGTCGATCGCTCGATCCACGCTCCGGCGGACTTTGTTCAGACCAATGTAGTCGGCACGTTCACGCTGCTTGAAGCCACCCGTCATTACTGGAATACCTTGCCGGAAGAAGGGAAGGCCGCCTTCCGCTTCCTTCACGTCTCGACCGATGAAGTGTTCGGCTCGCTGTCGGCAACCGATCCCCAATTCTCGGAAACCACGCCGTACGCGCCCAACAGCCCGTACTCGGCGACCAAGGCCGGTTCCGACCACCTCGTGCGCGCGTATCACCATACGTATGGTCTGCCGGTGCTTACAACCAACTGCTCGAACAACTACGGGCCGTACCAGTTCCCCGAAAAGCTCATTCCGCTGATGATCGCCAACGCACTCGCGGGCAAGCCGCTGCCGGTCTACGGCGACGGCCAGAACGTGCGCGACTGGCTCTACGTGGGCGACCATTGCAGCGCGATCCGCGAAGTGCTCGCGCGCGGCAAGAGCGGCGAGACCTACAACGTCGGCGGCTGGAACGAGAAGACGAACCTCGAAGTCGTGCACACGCTGTGCGACCTGCTCAACAAGCTGCGCCCGAAGGCCGCAGGTTCTTACCGCGACCAGATCACCTACGTGACGGATCGCCCCGGCCACGACCGCCGCTACGCAATCGACGCGCGCAAGCTCGAACGCGAACTGGGCTGGAAGCCGGCCGAGACCTTCGAAACGGGTCTTGCGAAGACGGTGCAGTGGTACCTGGACAACCAGGCGTGGGCTGACGAAGTCGCATCGGGCGACTATCGCAAGTGGGTCGAAACCAACTACGCGCAGCGTACGTAAAGGCAGGACCATATGGCACGCAAAGGCATTATTCTCGCTGGTGGTTCCGGCACGCGGCTCTATCCGATTACCCATGCGGTGTCGAAGCAACTGCTGCCCGTGTACGACAAGCCGATGATCTACTACCCGCTGTCGACGCTGATGGTCGCGGGCATTCGCGACGTGCTCATCATCTCGACGCCGCAGGACACGCCGCGCTTCGAGTCGATGCTCGGCGACGGCAGCCAGTGGGGCATGAACATCCAGTACGCGGTGCAGCCGTCCCCGGACGGCCTCGCGCAGGCGTTCATCATCGGCAAGGAGTTCGTTGGCAACGATCCGTCGGCGCTGATTCTTGGCGACAACATTTTCTACGGCCACGATCTGGCGAAGCAGCTCGAGCGCGCCACGGCGCAGGAATCGGGCGCGACGGTATTCGCCTATCACGTGCAGGACCCGGAACGTTACGGCGTGGTTGAGTTCGACAAGAGCTTCCGCGCGCTGTCGATCGAAGAAAAACCCGCCCAACCGCGCTCGAACTATGCGGTCACGGGGCTGTACTTCTACGACAACCGTGTTTGCGATATCGCAGCGGACATCAAGCCGTCGCCGCGCGGCGAGCTGGAGATCACGGATGTGAACTCACGTTATCTCGCCGATGGCGCGCTTAACGTCGAGATCATGGGCCGCGGTTTTGCGTGGCTCGACACCGGCACGCACGATTCGCTGATCGAGGCGGCGACCTTTATTGCGACGCTGCAGAAACGTCAAGGCCTCGTGGTCGCGTGTCCAGAGGAAATCGCGTATCGCCGTCAATGGATTGACGCGGAACAACTGCAGAAACTCGCTGCGCCGCTCTCGAAGAACGGCTACGGCAAATATTTGTTGAACATTCTTACGGATCAGGTCGCATGGCCATCACGGTAACGGCAACGGCGCTGCCGGAAGTCAAGATCATCGAGCCGAAGGTGTTCGGCGACGCGCGCGGCTACTTCTACGAAAGCTTCAACGGCCGCGAATTCGCGGAATTCGTGGAGCCGGGCGTGGAGTTCGTGCAGGACAACCATTCGCGTTCGGCGAAGGGCGTGCTGCGCGGTTTGCACTATCAGATCCAGCACGCGCAGGGCAAGCTCGTGCGCGTGGTGGAAGGCGAAGTGTTCGACGTGGCCGTCGATATTCGCAAGAGCTCTCCGAATTTCGGCAAGTGGGTCGGCGTGCATCTGTCGACGGAAAACCATCGGCAGTTGTGGGTGCCGCCGGGTTTCGCGCACGGCTTCGTCGTGCTGTCGGAATCGGCGCAGTTTCTCTACAAGACGACCGATTACTGGTATCCGGAGCACGAACGCAGTCTCGTGTGGAACGATCCGGCCGTCGGCATCGAATGGCCGATCGACTTCGAGCCGCTGCTGGCCGCCAAGGATGCGGCGGGCAAGAAGCTGGCCGAAGCCGACGTGTTTGCGTGAGGGTGTGATGGATTCCACCATTCTCGTGACGGGCGTCAACGGTCAGGTTGGGTATGAGCTGCTGCGCTCGCTGCAGGGGCTTGGGCGTGTGATTGGCTGCGATCGCGCGGCGCTGGATCTCGATAGTCCCGATGCGATTCGTCGCGTCGTGCGCGAGATTAATCCGACGATCATCGTCAATCCGGCCGCCTATACGGCGGTCGACAAGGCGGAAAGCGACGTTGAAGGTGCGCAGCGCCTGAATGTCGATGCGCCCGTCGTTCTCGCCGAAGAAGCGAAGCGTCTGAAAGCCGCGCTCGTTCACTACTCGACGGATTACGTGTTCGACGGCACGAAGGACACGCCCTATGTCGAGACCGACGCGGTCAATCCGCAGAGTGTCTACGGCAAGACCAAGCTCGAAGGCGAGCAGGCGATCGCGGCGAGCGGCTGCGATCACCTTATTCTTCGTACAAGCTGGGTGTACGGCACGCGCGGCAAGAACTTTCTGCTGACGATGCTCAAGCTTGGCGCGGAGCGTGAAGAGCTGACTGTCGTAGCCGATCAGATCGGTGCGCCGACGTGGTCTCGTACGATCGCGACGTCGACCGCTCACGTGCTCGCGCAGGCGACGCGTGCCGCCGACCGCGGTCAGTGGTGGGCGCAACAGTCGGGTGTCTACCATCTGACTGCGGGTGGCTCGACCTCATGGCACGGCTTCGCCGAGGCGATCTTTGAACTGTCGTCGCTCGCGAAGCGGCCCGTCGTCAAGCCTATTCCCGCGTCGTCGTATCCGACTCCGGCAACGCGTCCCGCCAATTCGCGCATCTCGAACGACAAGTTTGCAGCGGCGTTTGGCGTGCGTGCTCCGGACTGGCGCGAGGCGCTGGCGTTGTGCATGCAGTAAGGACGGGGCGCGTTCAGTGCTTTGTTCCGCGATTCCTCATTTTCCCAAAAGCCTATGTCCGTCATTGAAAGCGCCGTGATGAAATCGAACCAGGAACACTCGCTTCCGACGGTTTCGCGCGAACGGCTCGCAGGCGCTTCGGTGCTGGTGGTGGGCGACGTGATGCTCGACCGCTACTGGTTCGGCGACGTCAATCGAATTTCGCCCGAAGCGCCGGTTCCCGTCGTGCACGTCCAGCGCAGTGAAGAGCGTCTTGGCGGCGCGGCGAATGTTGCCTGCAATATTGCTGGGCTGGGCGCTGACGCCGTGCTGCTTTGCGTGGTAGGGATGGATGAGCCGGGTGAACGGCTCATGACGCTGCTTACTGAAAGCAATGTCAAGGCATACGCCGAACGCGACCGTTCGATCTCGACGATCATCAAGCTGCGGGTCATCGCCCGCCAACAGCAATTGGTACGTGTCGATTTCGAAGAGACGCCGACCAAGGAGATTCTGCTCGCCAGTCTTGCGCGCTTCGATGCCATGGTTGCGCACTCGCGCATCGTGCTGCTTTCCGATTACGCGAAGGGCGGCTTGACGCACGTCTCCAACATGATTGAGACGGCTCGTCGTCTCGACAAGACGGTATTGATCGATCCCAAGGGAAGCGACTGGCAGCGCTATGCCGGCGCCAGCCTGATCACGCCAAATCGCGCGGAATTGCGCGATGTCATTGGCGCATGGTCGTCCGAAGCGGACCTGACCGCACGTGTTACGCAACTGCGCAAATCGCTTGGCATCGAAAACCTGCTGCTAACGCGCTCCGAGGAGGGCATGACGCTCTTTAGCGACCATGCTCCCGTACACGTCCCTACGGCGGCGCGCGAAGTGTTCGATGTCTCCGGCGCGGGCGATACCGTCATCGGCACGGTAGCGGCCATGCTGGGCGCGGGCGTCCCGCTGATCGACGCGGTTGGCTATGCCAATCGCGCGGCAGGCGTGGTGGTGGGCCGTGTAGGGACCTCCCCCATCTCTTACGACGACGTGTTCGTTACCGAAGCGGCGATCTGATCGCTTCGCCACCGAACGACACCAAGAAGATCATGACCATCATCGTGACCGGCGCAGCCGGCTTCATCGGCAGCAACATCGTCAAGGCGCTCAACGAACGCGGCGAAGACCGCATCATCGCCGTCGACAATCTCACGCGCGCCGACAAGTTCAAGAATCTGGTCGATTGCGAAATCGACGATTACCTCGACAAGACCGATTTCGTCGAACGCTTCACGCGCGGCGATTTCGGCAAGGTGCGCGCGGTGTTCCACGAAGGCGCCTGTTCGGACACGATGGAAACCGACGGCCGCTACATGATGGACAACAATTTCCGCTACAGCCGCGCGATTCTCGACGCCTGCCAGGCGCAGCGCGCGCAGTTCCTGTATGCGTCGTCGGCGGCGATTTACGGCGGCTCGACGCGCTTCGTCGAAGATCGCGAAGTGGAAGCGCCGCTGAACGTGTACGGCTATTCGAAGTTCCTGTTCGACCAGGTGATCCGCCGCGTGCTGCCCACGGCGCAGAGCCAGATCGCGGGCTTCCGTTACTTCAACGTGTACGGCCAGCGCGAGACGCACAAGGCGCGCATGGCGTCGGTGGCGTTCCACAACTTCAACCAGTTCCGCGCGGAAGGCCGCGTGAAGCTGTTCGGCGAGTACAACGGTTACGCGCCGGGCGAGCAGACGCGCGATTTCGTGTCGGTGGAAGACGTGGTGAAGGTCAACCTGTTCTTCTTCGATCATCCGGAAAAGTCGGGCATCTTCAACCTTGGCAGCGGCCGCGCGCAGCCGTTCAACGATATCGCCACGAGCGTGGTCAACACGCTGCGCGCGATGGAAGGCAAGCCCGCGCTCACGCTCGAAGAGCAGGTCAAGGAAGGGCTGATCGAGTACATCCCGTTCCCGGACGCGCTGCGCGGCAAGTATCAATGCTTCACGCAGGCCGACCAGACGAAGTTGCGCGCAGCGGGCTACGACGCACCGTTCCTGACGGTTCAGGAAGGGGTGGATCGTTACGTACGTTGGCTGGCGAAGTAACGGTGCTCGTGCAGTTGCAGCCAGGCATCGTCGTGGTGTTTTATCGGCCCGACAACGCCTGTATCGAGCGTGCCAATCGCCTTGTGGAGTTCGGCCATTGTGTGGTGGTCGACAATACCGAGGGTGTTTGGTCCGCGCAGGAGTTGGGCCTGAGGCCGGAGATTACATACGTTGCGAACGGCGCAAATCTCGGCATTGCCACAGCGCTCAATCAGGGCGTGGAACAGGTGCGGCGCGCAGGTTGTCGCAGCGTGTTGTTGTTCGATCAGGATAGCGAACCCTCCGCGCATCTGCTGCTCGAGTTGCCCGCCGTCTTGGCGCGCGAAGTCGAAGCCGGGCAACGCATTGCGCTGATCGGACCGGCCTACGAAGACGTGCGTCTTGGCGGGATCGCGCCGTTCGTTCGCTTCGGGTTTCCCGCGTTGCAGCGCGTCGCGGCAGACGGCGAGAATCTGATCGACGTGGACTTTCTGATCACGTCGGGTTCGTGCGTGAATCTGGACGTTTGGCCTGAGATCGGCGGAATGGATGATTCGCTTTTCATTGACTTCGTGGATCTCGAATGGTGCATCCGGGCAAGTGCCGCAGGTTATCGCGTGGCAGGCGCACCGTGGTTGCGGCTGGCCCACGAACTGGGCGGCGAGCCGGTGAACATCCTGGGACGCAGCTATCCCAGTCACTCGCCGATGCGGCACTACTACATGTTCAGAAATGCCGTCGAACTCATGAAGAGGCGGTACATACCGTGGAAATGGAAGGCGAATGAGTTGCTGAAGATGCCGTTTCGCCTGGCGATCTACGGCATCTGGCTCAAGCCTCGACGACGCCATCTCGGGATGGCGTTTCTTGGTTTATGGCACGGATTGCGGGGCCGCCGCGGCCCGCTCGAATCCGAGCTTTGAATTACAGACCTCGCGAAGCAAACGTGCTTACGCGGGCGGTGCAATCCCTCGACTACAGCTATGTTCAACTTGATATTTACAGACCTGAAGCAGAGCATCGCGTCCTACCGGTTGTGGACCTTGCTTGGCTGGCTTGAAATCCGGCAGCGCTATGCGCGCTCGCGCGTGGGGCCGTTCTGGCTGACCATCAGTATGGGCGTCATGATCGGCTCGATCGGCGTGGTGTACGGGTCGCTGTTCGGCCAGAAGATGAGCGACTATCTGCCGTTTCTGGCGATCAGCCTCGTGATGTGGACGATGTTTGCCCAGACTGTGCAGGAAGGCAGCATCGCTTACATCAATAGCGCGACGTATATCCGGCAGGCTGCAACGCCAAAGCTAATTTACGTTTTCCAGGTCGTGTGGCGCAATCTCGTCATTCTTGCGCACAACTTCATCATCGTGCTGATCCTGCTTGCCATTTACGGCGTCAAGGATTGGGCCGTGTTGCCGATCTTCGTTCCTGCACTGCTGCTTTATCTTGCCAATGCGCTGTGGGTTGCGATGCTCGCGGGCCTGTTGTCGGCCCGTTTCCGCGACCTTCCGCAGATCATTTCGGCGCTGATCCAGATTGCATTTTACGTAACGCCGATCATCTATCGCCCGGATTCGTTGAAGCGCTTCGCGTTCATCGTTCAACTGAATCCGCTTGCCCACCTGATCGAACTGGTGCGCGCACCGTTGATCGGACAGATGCCGTCGGCTACGACTTGGGGCGTCGCGATTGGCCTCGCCGTCGTGGGCTGGACTTTTGCGCTGGCAATGACCGGCCGATATCTCAAACGCATTCCGTACTGGGTCTAGGAGAGCACTGTGGCATTTATCGAATTGAAAGGTGCGTGTCTGGACCTGCCTATTTACGACGTGCAGGGACGCTCGCTCAAGAAGCAGGTGCTTCGCATGGGCCGCCGCAACACGATCGCCGAGGACAGCGACGGTGTGGTCGTCGTGAAGGCGCTCGAAAACGTGGATCTGCGTTTCGAAGCTGGCGACCGCATTGGTTTGATCGGGCGAAACGGCGCAGGCAAGTCGACGCTGCTGCGCACGATGGCGGGCATCTATGCGCCGACGCGCGGCACGGTCGAAAGCGATGGCAAGATCGTGCCGTTGCTAGATATCAGTCTCGGCATGGATGACAACTCCACCGGGATGCAGAACATCCGTCTGCGTGGACTGCTGCTCGGCATGACAGATGCAGAGATCAGGGCGAAGACCGAGAGTATTGTCCAGTTCTGTGAGCTGGGCGATTACCTTGATTTGCCACTACGCACCTATTCGAGCGGGATGCGGGTTCGCCTTGCATTCGCAGTGTCGACGGCAGTCGATGCCGAAATTTTGTTGCTTGACGAGGTTATGGGCGTGGGCGATGCAGCGTTCATGCACAAGGCTCAGGAGCGTCTGCACGACCTGCATAGCCGCGCTGAGATCGTGGTCCTTGCCATGCACGCAAATTCTGAGATCCGTCGCGTGTGCAACAAGGCGCTCTGGATGGACGGCGGCCGCGTGCGCGCATTCGGTCCAGTCGAGGAAGTCGTCGCGGCGTACGAGCAGCAGGTCGGCTGACATGCGCTGGAGTTCTGTGCCCGGGTCCGCGTACCGAGCCTGGCGCGCAGCCCATCAGGCTGTGCGCTCGCGCGGCGGTGTCCTGCCGGTGGCGCGGGCTGCGATGGGCGTGATTCGGCGACAAGGTCTGGGCGGTGTGCGCAGTCTGCTTTCGCGCGCGGCCAGAACCGACGACTACGGCGCATGGATTGCCCGTTTCGACACCATCGACGAGGCAAGCCGTGCTTCGCTGCGCGATAAAGTCGCGCAGCTTAAGGGGCGTCCGCGCATTTCCATCGTCGTGCCGGTGTTCAATCCGCGGGCAGAGCACCTGCGCGACATGCTGGAATCTGTTCTCGCACAGATCTATCCGGACTGGGAACTGTGTTTGTGCGACGATGCGTCCACTGAACCTCATGTCGCAGAGATTCTCGCGCAGTACGCGGCTGCGGATACCCGCATCAAGACGATGCGTCGCGACGTCAATGGCCATATTTGCGTGGCCAGTAATGATGCGCTTGCGCTGGCGACCGGCGACTATGTCGCGCTTCTTGACCACGACGACAGGCTCGCAGAACACGCGCTGTATCTGATCGCGCGCTATCTTCAGTTGCATCCGCAAGCGAAGCTGCTGTACAGCGATGAGGACAAACTGACGCCCGACGGTGAGCGTATCGAACCGTATTTCAAGCCGGACTGGGACCCTATTCTCATGCTCGGACAGAATATGTTCTCGCACCTTGGTGTCATTTCGACGGCGTTGGTGCGCGAGGTCGGCGGTTTTCGAGCGGGATTCGAAGGCAGTCAGGATCACGACCTCGTGTTGCGCTGTGCGGAGGAAGTGGATGCGTCCGCAATCGTTCACATTCCGCACGTGCTGTATCACTGGCGCATCAGTGAGCAAAGCACCGCGCGGGAAGTGGCGGCCAAGCCGTATGTGCGCGAGGCAGCGAAGCGTGCGGTTAAAGAGCATCTTGAGAGGACTGGCCGCATCGCTGATGTCGATTGGCTGCGCCCGACGTCGTCCATGCTGCGCGTGGTTTTTCCGGTGCAGCAGCCGCAGCCGCTGGTGTCGGTCATCATTCCGACACGTGATAAGCCGGACTTGCTGGCCCAATGCATCGACAGTCTGTCGCAGCGGACGCGCTACGCAAATATCGAAATCCTGATCGTCGATAATGGCTCGACCGATGCGCGCGCGCTGGCGTTGCTGTCGGCATACGATGCAAAAGAAAACTGCCGCGTGATACGCGATGACTCGCCGTTCAACTATTCTGCGCTCAACAATCGGGCGGCGGCGTTGGCGCGCGGCGCCGTGCTGTGTCTGTTGAACAACGATATCGAGTCGCGTGATCCGGAGTGGCTGTCGATCCTTTGCGGCTATGCGATGCAGCCTGGCATCGGTGCGGTGGGCTGCGCGCTCTGGTATCCGAATGAGCGGTTGCAGCACGGCGGCGTCGCGCTCGCGGGCGATGACGTCGCGGGCCATCTCCACCACATGCTTGGCCGCGACGAAGCGGGCTACTTTGGCCGCGCATTGCTGGCGCAGCAGGTTTCCGCGGTGACCGGCGCGTGCCTGGTGGTCAGGAAGGCGCTTTTCGAGCAGGTTGGCGGGCTCGATGAGGAAAATCTTGGCATTGCATACAACGATATCGATTTTTGCCTGAAGTTGAATATGGAAGGATATCGTAACGTGTATGTGCCCTATGCCAACCTCTACCACCACGAGTCAGCATCCCGTGGGGCGGACCGTACCGGCGAGCGCGCGGCCCGGTTGAATCGCGAGGCGGCGTGGATGAGACAGCGATGGGGAAAAAGGCTGGTGAGCGATCCTGCCTACAACCCAAATCTCGAAATCGATGGCGGGCAGTTTTTCCGTTTGTCGGAATCGCCGCGTATAGGTCAGTTTGACTAGGCATCTCTCTAGCGGAATCTACGAAGGAATCATGAAATTCACCGGCGAACGCTTTGTCCCAGACCAGAAGGGCAATATTGAGCTCGAACACGTGCACCGGTATCTTTGTGCCGCTGAGCTATGTAAGGGTAAAACAGTACTCGATATCGCCTGCGGAGAGGGTTACGGTTCGTCGCTGCTCGCGCGTAGCGCGGCTAGCGTCATCGGCGTGGATATCGCGCAGGAAGCTGTCGATCATGCGTCGCAGCATCACGCGGCTGCGAACCTGCAATTCCGGTTGGGTTCAGCGGCGAAAATGCCGATCGACGACGCGTCGATCGATGTCGTTGTGAGCTTCGAGACCATCGAGCATCACGATCAGCACGACGAGATGATGGCCGAGATCCGGCGCGTGCTGCGTCCGGGCGGCTTGCTTATCATGTCAAGCCCGGATCGCGTGGTCTACTCCGAGATTCCAGGCTTTCGCAATGAATACCACGTCAAGGAACTGACCCGGGAGGAGTTCGAGACGTTGGTGCGTGCTTCGTTCAAGCATGTCGCCATTTATGGCCAGCGAGTCGTCTATGCATCGGCGTTGCTCGCGGAGCAGGGCGGGCCCATCGAGAGCTTTCGCAAGACCTCGTCTAACGTCGAGCATGACTCGGGGCTCGTCGCGCCGATGTATCTCATCGCCGTCGCATCCGACGCCGAGGTGCCGCCGCTGGCGTCCGGTGTGTTCGAGACCGATATTAGCGAGTCCGATGCAGTGACTCAGCTCAAGGCCACGATCGCCGCACGCGACCATGAGATTTTCGAGTTCAACGAGGGCCGCACGGCGCTTGAAGCGGCGTTCCATCAGGTGCGGGGCGCCGAAGAAGAGGCTCGTGCTGCTCATGCGCGTACTGAAGAAGCACGCGCGCAGGCCCAGGAGAAGTTGGAGCAGACCCTGAGCGCCTTGGCGAACGCCCAGGCGCACGCAGCAGAGCAGGCGACGCAACTGGAAAGCGCGACGGCCTCGATCAATATGCTGCGCAGTGCGGCCCGGGTGCAGCGGACCGAGTTGACCCGTCTGCAGGCCGAGAAGCACGCGCTCGAAGCCTCGCTTAGCCGGCTCGGTGCATCGGTCGAGCAACTCAACGCCGCGGTGCATGCCTATCGCACATCGTTCAGTTGGCGCATCACCGCTCCCGTTCGTGTGGCGAGCCGCGTTGCGCGGCGTGGCCGCAACGTCGCCCGCGGCTTGTATCGCTTGATGATGTCGGCGGGCAAGCCGACGTTCACGCCCGTCCACGAGATGCAGTCGACAGGAGGAGCCGGCTTCGTGTCCACAGGCGCTGATCCGCAGGTCGCGGTCACACCGCACTGGGCCGGACTGCGTCCGGGTTGGGCAGTGCTCACGGTCGATATGGACTCAAATGAACCGAGTCTGAATCCGGTCCTTTATGCCTTCCACGGCGCTGACGGCGCGCAAGTTTCGTCTTACGCCATGCCTGGCTACGGCAAGGGGCGAGAGAGGCGCCTGATCGTGCTGCCGCCGGATGTGCGCTCGCTGCGATTCGATCCGACCGATCGCCGCGACGTTCGCTTTAGTCTAAAAGACGTCTCCGTTCGCAGCATCGGCAGGCTGGGCTTGGTTCGCGAAGGTTATGCCGCGCTTTCGCCTGAACAACGAGGGCAGGTCTGGCGCGCCCTTCTTGGCGCAAAACTTCGGCTGGCTAAGACCTTGGTGCGCTCGGGCATTGTCGGCAAATACGACAAGGGTGAATATCGCGCGTGGGTGGAGACTTATGACACGCTCACCGAGCAGGATCTCGTGCGCCTGCGCGAACTGGGTGACGCGCTGGCAAAAAAGCCGCTCATTTCGGTCGTAATGCCGGTCTACAACACACGTCCCAAATATCTGCGCAAAGCGCTCGACAGCGTTATTGCGCAAACGTATCCGAATTGGGAACTGTGCATTGCTGACGACGCATCGCCGAATCCGGAAATTCGCACGGTGCTGGAAGAATATATGCGTAAGGACGCGCGAATTCGCGTAGTCTTCCGCGAGAAAAACGGCCATATCTCGGCGTCGACCAATTCGGCGATCGAGATTGTCAAGGGCGAATTTGTCGCACTGATGGATCACGACGACGCCATCCCTGCGCACACGCTGTTTATGGTGGCCGACGAGATCAATCGTCATCCGGACGTCGACCTTATCTATACCGACGAGGATAAGGTTGATGAGAACGATCAGCGTCACGATCCGCACTTCAAGACCGACTGGAATCGCGAACTGTTCTACTCGCAGAATTTCATCGCGCATCTTGGCGTGTACCGCACGTCGATTGTGCGGCAGATCGGTGGTTTCAGGGTGGGTTTCGAGGGCAGCCAGGATTACGATTTCGCGCTGCGCTTCCTCAAGCACACAGATGGCAAGCGAATCCGCCATATTCCGCACGTTCTGTACCATTGGCGGATTTTCCCCGGCGTGTCAAGCTTCTCGACCGACAATCCCGATGCGTCGGTCGACACCGCACGCCGCGCGATGGTTGAGTACTTCGCGGATGTTGAACCGACGTCAGAAGTGTTGCCTATCGACAGCTTCCCGGGTTGGTGGCGCATCAAACGCCAGCCGCCCGTCGAACTGCCGCGTGTCTCGCTCATCGTGCCGACTCGTGACCGTGTGGGTGTTTTACGCGCGGCCGTTGATGGACTGATGCACGAGACGAACTACGAGAACCTGGAAATTATCGTCGTCGACAACGACAGCGAGGAAGAAGAGACGCTCGAATACTTCGAGCAAATCAAGCGCGATCCGCGAGTCAAGGTACTGCGTGTGCCGGGCGCATTCAACTTCTCCGCGCTCAACAACGCGGCGGTCGAGATCGCTACGGGTTCGATGATTGGGTTCATCAACAACGATATCGAGATCATTCATTCGGACTGGCTGCTGGAGATGGTGGCGCAACTGGCGCAGCCGAACGTCGGCGCGGTAGGTGCGAAGCTTTACTACGCCAACGATACGATCCAGCACGCCGGCGTGGTGCTGGGCCTTTACGGTGTGGCTGCGCACGGACACCGGCATTTCCCTCGCAATACGATCGGCTATTTCGGTCGTCCGATGCTGGTGCAGAATATGACTGCCGTGACGGCAGCTTGCATGTTGGCGCGCAAGGACGTGTTCGAGAAGGTCGGCGGTTACGATGAAATTAATCTCACCGTGGGTTACAACGACGTGGATCTGTGCCTGAAGATTCGCGAGGCTGGCTATGACGTCGTCTATACACCGTTTGCTGAGCTGTACCACTTGGAGTCGATTTCGCGTGGCGCGAATCTTTCGGCTGCGCAGATCGAGCGCGATGCACTTGAGCGCGCTTACATGATGTCCCGATGGGGTAATGTCATCGCTCACGATCCTTTCTACAGCCCCAACCTCACGGTTGCAGCAGAGAACTACGGTCTTGCCTTTCCGCCGCGTGCAGTGAAGCGCTGGAAAGATACTGATGCGCAGGTGCGATGAACATGAAAGCAAGTGCAAAACGGAAATTGAAACGCATGATCCGGCGTGCGGCCCCTGGGCTTGCGGATCGGTTGAGCTTGGCCTTGCGTGCACGGCGCGGTGATGATGCGCGCAATGCAGCGCGATTCGGAAACCTGATTGCGCAGATTCAGGAAAGCCAGCGCGCTTTCGACGCACGTGTGCACATCGACGACGCGGATGTGGCGGCGCTTGCTTCGCGATCGTCAATTGTCGTGTCTGGAGCGGCGCCATTCGACAATGTATCGGTTTTCATTGATGAACTCCGCAATGAGAAACTGGATGTCGCGGAGATCGTGGTTGTCGACGCTACGGCGGAACAACCGCGTCTAGTGGCGATTCGCGATCACGTTGCGGCTTGGCGGCGGCGGCTGCCGCTTACCAGTTTCAAGGTGGTGCCCAGCGACTCGCAGGATTTCAGGTACGTCGATGCGCTTGCGCTCGGGTGGCGCGAGACGCAGCACGAGAATGTATGGGTCGTGGGGCGTTACGACATTCCCCTCGATGGGTGTTTTACCTATCTGTTCAAGACCCAACTCGAACAGAGAAATCGTGCCGTAATCGTTTCTGGCACGGTCGAGCCAGGTGCAAGCTTGCGCTCGGTTGTCGTTGATCTTGGTCCAGTTTGCGAGCAGGAAGAGGGAATTCTCGAAGCAGCGTCTTGCGCCGCACTGCTCGCGCGAGCGATCAACGCAAGCAGTGTTCAAACGCAAAAATTGCCGATGGATCAACCGCTTGACGCCTTTTCGGAGGGCATCTACGGCGGTCCGCGTGCATTATTGGCCGACGAGGACGGTCAACTGCTCGACACGCGTTTGCTGAGCAATCTCGCCGTGACCAAACTATCCCAAAGGCTACGGGCGAAGGGGGTAGCGCTTGTGCGTAGTGGCAGCGCGTATTCGCGTTCGACACTGGGGAAAATGACCGACGGAGCAGAGCCATGGGAATCGATCCACGATTTGCGTCGGATTGCGGCGAGCGCGTCGTCGGCCACGCCTGACAAAAATGAAGTCATCGAGATCGTTTGTCCATTTCATCGTGGCGACATGATCCTCGCTGTTCAGGTGGCAGCGAGTGCGGCCGCGGTTGGCAAGCGCGTACGCTTGCACGTTGCGGAACCGCTAGTCTCCTGGGCGAAGGAGTTCGGGCCGAGCCTTAACGTCGAATCGATCCCCGTTCCGGTGGTCAGCGCGGAAGAGACGTACCCCGTGCTGCTCGACTCATATCAATACGTCTCGCTGCGGCGTGATGCCGTCCCACGCATTGCACGCAGCCATCCGAGTCGTCACTTGTCGGACACTGGACGCAATCTTGTCGAATATATGCTGGGGGAGGCAGGGCTTCCGCTCGAAACGCGTTTGCCGAATCTGCAACCGATCAGTACCGACGCACAACGTCGTCGCGCGCGTGAACTCGTCGATGCGATTGGTGAAGATATTGTCTTTGTGCATCCGCTTGGCGGCTGGAGCTTGAAGTCCATTCCTCCGCACATCATGGCGGGTCTGGCGGAGGAGGTTCATAGAGCGGGATTCAAGCTCGTTCAAATTGGTGCGGCCAAAGATAGGCGCGTCGCTCACACCGATGGCGCGATTCTTGAAAACTTCATGCCGTCACAGTGGAAAGAGATTCTTTGGCTTGGGCGTGCGCTGATCTGCGTGGACTCCTGGACGTCGCACTTCGGCGCGATCCTTGATATTCCGCAAGTCTGCATGTATGGCTCGACGCACCCGGACCACGTGAATTCCAAGCGCTGGTTCAGGAGCCAGGCGAATCCGTGCCTGAATCTCGGACCTATTGTCAACTGCTCGCCGTGCAACTCGCTGACCTGCGTTGCATATCCTGAAAGGGATTACTGCACCGGATATACGGTCGATTCGGTGGCGCTGCAGGCGTTCTTTGCGATGCTGCCTGCGGCCAGCGCGAGTTGAAGCCGGGACGGCGTCTTTTTTTGCGCGGGAGGAGACGGCGGCCGCGCTGTCTCTCCGCTTGGTCGTCAAGACGCGGATGCGCAGTCCGCCGCAACTGGCACATTTTGGTTCTGGAGCAGCGGAAACTCTATGTAACGATAGGTCAAGCTGGCGAGCAGCACGGTCATGCCGACTACGCTCGCGCCAAAACTGATGTAGCTAAGGTGCGAAAGCGAAGCGATGGGGACAATGTGGTTGAGCAGTCGAGACGCAAGATAAAGCACCCAGTTGTGCAGCAAATAGATGCTGTAGCTCAACAAGCCTAATAGACGAGCAGCCTTGTTTGCGAGCAGGCCGAATAATGTGTTGCCTCCGGCGATGATCAGAAACGTCACCCAAAGCAGGGCCGCTGCGCCTGCTGAATAGATCAGCGGCTGCCAGTAGATTGCGGTGACGGTGCAGCAAATCGCTACCACGGCAGGTACGACGCCATTGCACAAGCGTTGGACCGAGGAAATGCGTAGTGCCATCGCGCTCGCGCAGCCCGCGATGAAATACCACTCGACTTGGCTGGACGAGAACAACGCGATACACGCGCATGTGCCAAACGCGACCATGGCCGTACCCCAGCGTATCGTAAGCGCGCCTAGCAAGGGTAGGAGGAGATAAAACTTCCACTCGTAGGTCAGTGACCAGAAGACCGTATTGATCAGCGGCGTTGGCGCGAAGCCGTTGATTGGTGGTACGCCTGGAAAGGTAAAAAGCAGCCACGAGGCAATTTGCACAAAGAGATCGCGCAGGGGCACATCGAGTCTGAAGTGAGTGAGGGCCAATGCTGTCACGACGACGAGGCCCGCACTTACAAGGTACATAGGGGCGATACGGCGAACACGGTTCTCAAAAAATCGAATAGTGTCAAAGCCGCCTTTGCTTTCGATCAATCGGCCCCAGAAAAGAAATGCCGTGATCATGAAGAACATGGCAACCGAGCCGCGGCCTAGAAAGGTCGAAAGCCGGGACGTCGTCAGTTCCCACGTTCCGGTCTGGTAAAAGTGGTGATTGATATAAATGTGATGAAGCACTACGCCTATCGCGAGAAAGCCGCGCAGGCCGTCGAGCGCGTGGAATCGCGCAGAGGCGATCTCCTTATTGATTGCACTCTTGTAAAAGGTGTTGGAACGACAGACAAACTGCGAGATTCGGAACGCAAGGGCTATGGCAAGCAGCGAACCAAGTGCAATATCAGTAGAAGTCAGAGGCATTGGGGCGAAGCCGCGTTGAATGGGGTGATACGGGTTTCTTCTGCACGAGTCCGTACCGCTTCCCGAGGCTTCGCGCACCGAATCGCACAGGGTGTGCCCTATCGGACAGGAAGCCTTGGCTTCGAAGCGGAACGACGATTGTTTGTGGACTAACAGAATTCTATCGTTTGCGCATCAATGTTGATGCAGTGGACCTGAATTGGCCACAAAATGTGGCTTGCAGGTAGATCGTGCCCTTTTTTGTCGGCGGCTCTGTGCTGTCCTTGGAAGTCGAAATGATGCCATTCCCACGCCCGGATTTGTGGGGGGCAACATAAGTAGTGGCCTCTATGAAAGACCATGCAACTTCGGCGTGGCTTTTCCTCAAAGGAGGAGTACCCCGCAACGTCAGCCCCCCGTAACAAAAGTAAAAGCCGGTTGCTGGAACCGTTAGTTTTCAGCAAACTGTTCTTTTTTATCTCCCCCACTTGGTGCGGATGGTGCATTGGGCGCCAGATCGTCGCGTGTTTAGATGACAATGAGTGCGGAATCCAGCATGGATTACGGCGTGGTATCCGTATCGGTGGTCGTGTTCTATCCCGACCAGCAACTTCTAACCAGAACCTTCAACAGTCTCGCCGCTGCTGGCGCGGATCTCGCTCGAGTCAAGCCTGGCATCTCGATTCGTCTCTATCTGGTGGACAACGGCGGTATGCCACAAGTGGGCGACACACTTGCCGCTTTGGGGCGGGCCGGCATCGATAGCACGGTGATTTCCGGCCATGGCAACGTCGGATATGGGCGGGGGCACAACCTCGCGATCGAGCAGGTATCCAGCCGCTACCACCTCGTCCTCAATCCGGACGTCGATATAGAGACAGGAGCGTTGGTGGAGGCGATCGAATTTATGGACGCGCACCCGCAAGCGGGTTTGCTTACACCTGCCATCATCGACGACACGGGCAAACTTCAGTATCTGTGCCGCCAGTTTCCCGCACTTACCGATCTGTTCGTGCGAGGCTTCCTGCCGCGCGCCGCGCGCCGTCCGTTCGAGGCGCGTCTTGCGCGGTACGAGATGCGCGCGCAGATCAATGAGAGCGACACGATCTGGGATCCGCCCATCGTAAGCGGTTGCTTCATGCTGTTCCGCACGGACGTGCTGAAAATGTTGGCCGGTTTCGACGTGCGCTACTTCCTTTATTTTGAGGATTACGATCTGAGTTTGCGCACGCATGATGTGGCTCGCGTTGTTTATGCTCCCGCGGTGCGAGTGCTGCATCACGGCGGCGGAGCGTCGCGCAAGGGCTTGGCGCATATCCGCATGTTCCTGGCGTCGGCGTTCAAGTTCTATAACCGATTTGGATGGAAGTGGTTGTGAGCGGCGTTCTGGTGACGGGGGCAAACGGCTTGGTCGGACGCGCGCTTTGCCGGACCATGACGCGCGAGGGGCACGAAGTCACCGCGCTTGTCCGGCGCGATGGCGTGCAGGTGGCCGGCGCGCGCGAGTGGTGCTATTCCACCGCGGATTTCGCGGGGCTGGAGCAAGCCTGGCCACCGGGCTACGTGCCCGATTGCGTGGTGCATTTAGCAGCGCGCGTTCATGTCATGAACGATGAGGCGCCGGACCCTTTGGCGGCGTTTCAGGCGACCAACGTCGACGGCACTTTGCGCGTGGCGCGAGCCGCTCAGGCGCGCGGCGTACCCCGGATGGTGTTCGTCAGCAGCATCAAGGCGGTCGCCGAGTCGGATGCCGGCATGCCGTTGAGCGAATCGACGATGCCCATGCCGCTTGACCCTTATGGGATCTCGAAGAGAGCGGCTGAAGAAGCACTATGGAAATTCGGCGCCGAAACCGGGATGGAGATCGTCGTGGTAAGACCGCCGCTCGTCTACGGGCCGGGAGTGGGCGCTAATTTCTTGCAAATGATGAGCGCCGTATCGCGCGGCTTGCCGTTGCCGCTCGGTCTTGTCGACGCGCGCCGAAGTCTCGTCTATACGGACAATCTCGCCGATGCGCTGATGCGCTGCGCGACTGACAGACGTGCCGCCAATTCCTGTTTTCATGTCGCGGACAATGGCGATCTTTCGGTCGCGGAGTTGCTGCGAGCATTGGGACGCCATCTGGGGCGGTCCGCGCGGCTATTGCCGGTGCCGGTGAGCTTGCTTCGGGCGGCCGGCGCGCTCCTTGGGCGGTCGGCCCAGATCGAACGGCTGACGACGGGCCTTCAAGTCAACGCTTCGCGCATTCGTGAACAGCTCGGCTGGTATCCGCCTACGCCTCTGGACTCGGGGCTCGAAGCGACCGCGCATTGGTTCCGTGCGACGCACTGATTACGCGGAGACCTTACACATTGACGTTGAATGTACCGATTTCGCCCTGGTCGACGCTCGCGTCGACCGTCGTGGTATGCGCGGCGCTTTGCGCGGCCATCCTAGGCTTATTGTTGAAGAGCGGACTTGCATGGCGGCTCGCCACTGACATCCCTAACGAGCGTTCATTGCACGTGCGGCCCACACCGCGTGTCGGCGGCTGGGGGCTGGTCCCGGTTGCCGTCGGTGCTACGCTGCTGCTCGCGCCTTCGCTGTGGCTGATTGCGATCGCCGCCGTTTTCGTCGCAGCTGTCTCGCAAATTGATGATCGGCGTGGCTTGCCTGCGCGTGTGCGGTTCGCGGCCCATTTCCTCGCCGTGCTGGCGCTCATTGTTGCCTATCCTGCGCCCGCGCCTTGGTGGTGTGCTGCGATGCTGGCGTTTTTGATGCTGTGGCTCGTCAATCTCTACAATTTCATGGACGGCGCAGATGGTCTTGCCGGTGGCATGGCGTTGTTCGGCTTTGGCGGCTATGCCTGCGCAGCCTTGTTCGGGCCGCATCCGCTTTACGAACTCGGTTGGGCCAGTGCGGCAATTGCAGGCGCAGCCATCGGTTTTCTGTTTTTTAACTTTCACCCGGCAAGGATTTTTCTGGGCGATGCTGGTTCTATCCCGTTAGGCTTCCTGGCTGGCGCGCTCGGTTATTGGGGATGGTGTGGCGGTGCATGGCCAATCTGGTTTCCGGCGCTCGTGTTCTCGCCCTTCATTGGGGACGCCTCGGTCACCTTGCTGCGGCGCCTCGCGCGGGGCGAAAAATTTTGGCAAGCGCATCGTGAGCATTACTATCAACGCATGGTTCGCCTTGGGGCTAGTCACGCCGCTACGGCACTGAAGTGGTATCTTGTGATGTTAGTCGGCATAATAATTGCTCATTGGGCCTTGAGGTGCTCTGCGGCCCTGCAGTGGGGAATCGTGGTGGGTTGGGCTGTGGTTCTTGTTCTGATGGGCGCGGCAATCGATGCGCGCTGGCGTAGTTTTCAGTCCCTAACCAGACAACCTGAGGTCAATGCCGATGATTCGCAATAAAGCCTCATGGCTCTCTTTTAGCGCCTTTCTATTTGATGTCGGATCGGTTGCCGCAGCATGGCTGGTTGCATATTTCCTGCGCTTCAACGCATCCGTGCCGCCAGAGTTCTGGCACGGGGCTATTCAAACGCTAATCTGGGTCTTGCCCGCCTACGCCATGATGTTCCGCATCTTCGGTCTCTACCGTGGGATGTGGGTGTTCGCGAGCCTTCCGGACCTGATGCGTATTTCAAAAGCCATCATATCGGCGGCGTTGATCGTAATGATCATTTCGGTCATGTTGCAGCCGATGCCGATCATCCCGCGTTCGGTTCTGATCGTTTCGCCGCTGCTGCTGTTTTTTGTGATGGGCGGCGCGCGTGCGCTCTATCGAGCGACCAAGGAGTTCTATCTGTATGGCGGCCTTGTGGCGCAGGGCAAGCCCGTCATCGTTGTCGGTGCGGGCGGCGCAGGAGCGAGTCTCGCACGTGAGCTGTCTCGCTCGGCCGAATGGCGTCTCGTTGGCCTGCTCGATGACGATCCAGCCAAACAAGGTCGAGAGATTTACGGCTACAAGGTGTTGGGTGCAATCAGCGACATCGAGCATTGGTCGAGCACCTTGCGTTGTGAGTTTGCCATCATCGCCATCCCGTCGGCGTCGGCCGAGGTTCAGCGCCGGGCTGCGACGCAATGCGTGCGCGCCGGCGTCAAGGCACTCATGTTGCCCGCGCTCACCGAACTCACGCCGGGGCAGGGCTTCCTGTCGCAAGTCCGCAATATCGACCTTGAAGACTTGCTGGGCCGCGATGCGGTGAAGATCGACACGCCGCACGTCGAAGCACTGCTGAGCGGGCGCGTCGTCATGGTGACTGGCGCTGGAGGCTCGATCGGCTCCGAGCTTTGCCGGCAGATCCTGCGTTTTGCGCCCGCGCAGCTCGTGGCGGTCGATCTTTCCGAGTATTCCATGTACCGGCTCACGGAAGAGATCCGCGAGCGGTTCCCCGAGTTGTCTGTTGTGCCGATTGTCGGCGATGCGAAGGATGCCCTGCTGCTCGATCAGGTCATGGCGCGTTATACGCCTCACATCGTCTTTCACGCAGCGGCCTACAAGCATGTGCCGTTGATGGAGGAGCTTAACGCGTGGCAGGCGATCCGCAATAACGTGCTGGGCACTTATCGCGTGGCGCGCGCCGCGATCAAGCATCAGGTGCGCCATTTCGTTCTGATTTCGACCGATAAGGCCGTCAATCCGACGAACGTGATGGGCGCAAGCAAACGTCTGGCCGAAATGGCCTGCCAGGCGCTCCAGCAAACGAGTGAGCGCACGCAGTTCGAAACCGTGCGCTTTGGCAATGTGCTCGGAAGCGCGGGCAGTGTCATTCCCAAATTCCAGCAGCAGATTGCGAAGGGCGGTCCCGTGACCGTGACGCACCCGGAAATCACGCGCTTCTTCATGACAATTCCTGAGGCGTCGCAACTCGTGCTGCAGGCGTCGAGCATGGGCCATGGCGGCGAGATTTTCATTCTCGACATGGGCAAGCCGGTCAAGATTGTTGACCTTGCGCGCGATCTGATTCGCCTGTATGGGTTCTCCGAAGAGCAGATTCGGGTGGTGTTCACCGGACTGCGGCCGGGCGAGAAGCTTTACGAAGAGCTGCTCGCCGACGATGAAACGACCACGCGCACGCCGCATCCTAAGTTGCGCATCGCGCGCGCACGCGAGGTGCCGGATAATCTGCTGGATGAACTGCTGCCGTGGCTTATGCAGCATCGCGTCCCGAGCGACGATGAAGTGCGTCGCGATCTGCGGCGGTGGGTGCCCGAGTATCAGCCGGCGGTCAGGCCGAAACTGCAAAGCGTGGGCTTGACTGGGCTGACGGCAGCCCGATAACGCGCGCCACGGTGTTCAGATACTTGAGCGTTGCGCGGATCGCAGGCTAGGCGCTGCGACCCGCGATCTGCACCGTCAACGCTCTATCAAGCGGCAAACATCCGTAGAAAACGGCGCAGAGGGGCGGTAACTCGCCAGGAGCGGCTTTTCAAAATGGTGTTTCGTTCGGCGAACAGTTGATCGCGTTCGATGAGCAAGTGATCGCGCTCGGAACGAAGCTGCTCTCGCTCAATGGTCAAGCTGTCCAGCCTGGCCAGCAGATGCTGGAATTCCATTGTGGTCTTGCCCTGATCGTTCACTAACTGATCTCGCTCTGAAAGCAGATGTCCATACTGCTGGATCATTTCGATTTTCGTTGTCGCTAGCTGGCTCAGTTCCTCCGTCAACTGCTCAAATTGCCGAGGGTACAAGCGGTTAATGACCTCGGTTGCACCGATTGCCAAGGTTTCCATGTCGACGATGACGTTCTTCAGGCCAACCTGGTGTTCTGCTGGCACGTGCACGATGAACTGCGGATCGTTATGCGTAAAGCAACATTCAGCAGCGTCGAAAACATAGGTCGCATTCAACGGAGTGGCATTCAGCACCAGCTCGCCGGCTTCGCTCGTTACGCAAACCTTATTGATGCGCACGATCGTGTGATCATCGACGGGATCAAAGCGGAATGCCAGAATGGCTTCATTTTGCGGAAAACCTCCGAAAACATATCGACGCGCGCCCCGGATCACCGATCTGCGCAGCGACTCGATTTCATTGAATCCTGAGCCGGAATCGAAATACAGCTGCGTAGATGGCATATTGGCTAGCATTTGAGCGGGCAGGGCGTTTTCCCATGAAATGCGGCTGTGGTCCTCCAGCTGCAACGCTTCGAATACGCGTGCGCGTACGGCTTCCGGGGAAGTCATATGAATCAGCGAACCTGTGCCATCCAACGGATAAACGTTGTTTTCCTCTGGCACCTCAACCAGCCGGTTGACTTTGAGCCCTTCCGCCATGGCATAAGCGAACGACGGATTGCCGATAAATAGCGCGGAATTGGCCAGAAGCTTCGCGAGATCCAAAAAGCTTTCCGTTTGAAACACCGTTCCGCCGATGTTTCTGCGCTCGATTTGATCGCTCCCAACGCCTACGAAGAACACCCTGTCTGCAGGTACGTCGCGGAAAATGTACTCGTAATAGGCGTGGTCAAACCGGCGATAACGGTTTGTTAGACCGACAACGATGTAGGGTTGCTGCTTCACCTTGTCCGTAATCGGCGCCGCGTCGATCGTGATCCATGGCCTCGCGCCATCGATCATCAGATTGAACGGAGTGGCGTGGGCATACACCAGATGCAATCGGGGATTGGTGAAGCTGGCCCGGAACGAATCGAGAATATAGTCGACGCCGAGATCGGCAGGGTTGGCGAACTCCCAAGGCACGCCCGACTTGATGATCGTGACGCGTCGAACGAATTTTTGGGCGAAGAGCAACGGTACAAGCGCTTTGGCTGCTTGGTCGGTCAGTACTCGACCGCCGAATCCAGGGTCGGCGCAGACATTTAGAATCAAATGATTGACATCGAGCATGCGGCATGTCGGCAACGCATAGACGATGTCGCCGATATTGCCGGAATGGAGTCCGGAGCGCCACGAGTCAGCGTTGCGGTCATCATCGGAAGCGAAGTATTCGGAAACGATGGGGATCGCCTTCAGAATAGTCATAATTCTGATGTGTCTGTGATAGAAAGCGCCAAAACGCATAAGCACTTTGGGGCGTATGCAGTGAGTCGAGTTTGTGGCTGTAGGGGTGATTCCGCAAGAAAATGTGGCCTCCGAAATCTGGGCGCGCCGTGTTGCGTCCGGGTGATCAGTCGTGACCGCGCGGCGTGGCGCCCGTCATTTGTCTGGCCGTCCTGCGATATCGCACCTCAACGGCGCTTGCCGAAGGCATCAATCGTTATCGAGCGGGAAGCGCTTCAGAGAGGAATGCTTCCACTCGACGTTTCAAGTCGCCAAATGCGCTGCTTCTGAATGAGCGGATCACCTTGGATTGTTGGCGCGCATCTTGCAGAGTGGTCCCGGCGGCGACGCGAAACGCTTCCCGCGGAGTAACAATCGGTAATAAATCGCCAAACAGTTTTTGCGTACTCCGCAGTCGGAAATTGTTTTCCTCCGCGAGCAGAATGGATGGGACGCCGGCAGAAAGCCCTGCAAGCGCGCCATGTAAACGCGTCGAAATGATGGTCGAATAGCCCGCGAGCTCCTCTAACAGATGGTCGGGTTCGTAGCTATAGACGCACGGGTGCTTCAGACCAAGTCGTGAGAAGCGATTGTGTTCGTCGGTATATAGGCTGACGATATCCAGGTCGATTTCGCCCTGAGCGTCACGCAGCGCCATTATCAGGCTCTGTACGAAATCCTCGCCAATGCTCTGATTCACGACCGAGGAGTTTTGCACGATCACGCCGACGCGGCTTTGCTCAGGCCCACTGTCGGACTCGGGTGCGCAGTAGAACGCGGGACACGGCAGGGAGATGGCTTTGGGCGTTGCGAGTTGCCTATTCAGACATTCTGCGAGGTCCGAGCTTCGCGTAGTGATAAAAACGTTGTCGCGATTGAGGACTTCGAGTTCGTGCGGAGCGAGTTGGGGCAGCGAACTTCCAGAGCCCGCGCCCAGGATAAGGACTGGGATGTTCGGCGCAGTTAGCAACCGGCGGTAAATCTGTTCAACCGGCTGCCCCAGCCATTCCGGTGTGCCAGCGAAGACGACAAGATCAACGATGTCCAAGCCGGGATCGCGCAGCGAATTCGTAAGAAAATCGGTCCGCATCCGACAATCAGTCCAGCGATCGATAAAAAGATCGGGATTACGATTCCAGAGTAGCCAGTTATGGCGAGAGCCCAGAATACTGCGCAGTAATCTTTCGACCCCTTTTCTTATGAACTCATCGCCAGGATTCCATTGTCTCGTGGAGCTGACGAGGATGTTCATGCGGTTCATTGGAAAGCCTCTTGGATAGTCCTGACTGTGTCGGAATTATGTCACTCCTGCCCGACACTACTCAGTTTCGCTCTAATTTTTTCCCTTTCAGAGTCTGACCAATGAAGCTTTCCGAAAACTGCTTTACTCAAACCCACGCGGATTATTTTCCTGCCACCGCCAGTGATCGACGCACATACGCTCGATGCCGAACTGGGCCTTCCATCCGATCAGTTTTTCCGCCGTCGCCGGGTTCGCATAGCACTCAGCGATATCGCCAGGCCGGCGCGCCACGATCTCATACGGCACCGGTTTGCCCGACGCAGCTTCAAACGCCTTCACCACTTCCAGCACGCTGTAACCGCGACCCGTGCCCAGATTCACCGTGAAGCCTTCGTCACGCGCCACCAGCGCATCAAGCGCCTTCAAGTGGCCCTGCGCCAGATCAACCACGTGGATGTAGTCGCGCACGCCCGTGCCGTCCGGCGTCGGGTAATCGCCGCCGAACACGCGCAGCTTCTCCAGCTTGCCCACCGCAACCTGAGCGACGAACGGCATCAGGTTGTTCGGAATACCAGCCGGATCCTCACCGATCAAGCCGCTCTCATGCGCGCCCACCGGATTGAAGTAACGCAGCACGGCTATACGCCACGATGGATCGGAAATCACCGCATCGCGCAGGATCTGTTCGGCGATCAGCTTGGACTGGCCGTACGGGTTGGTCGCGGAAAGCGGGAAAGTCTCGTCGATGGGCGAGCGCTCGGGCACGCCGTACACCGTCGCCGACGAGCTGAACACGAACTGCTTCACGCCATGCTGGCGCATCACGTCGAGCATGACGAGCAGGCCGTCGAGGTTGTTACGGTAGTACTCGATAGGCTTGGCGACCGACTCGCCCACGGCCTTGAGCGCAGCAAAGTGGATCACGCCTGTGATCTTGTGCGCTTCAAAAATGCGCGTGAGCGCCTGCGCATCGCGAACATCGGCGTGATAGAACGCGACCGGCTTGCCCGTAATGCGCTCGACGCGGGCGAGCGACTCCTCGCGGCTGTTGACGAGATTGTCGACGGCGACCACATCGTAGCCACCGTTGAGCAGCTCGACGCAGGTGTGCGAGCCGATGAAGCCCGCGCCGCCCGTGACGAGGATCGTGCCTTTGGAGTGAGTCGCTGCCATGCTGTATTCCCGTTTGCTCTCAATCTAGTTAGAAGGTCGATCCAGTAATGTCCTGGATCAAGTCCCGGTAGCGTTGTACCACAACCCGTTCATCGAATTCTTTCTCGATTTTTTTCCGGCCGCGCGTGGCCATCGCCGCGCGTTCTGATGGGGGCATATCGAGCATTTTTGATAACGCCGCCGCAAGGGAGGCCGCTTCGTGCGCCTGGCAGAGCAGGCCGTTTTCGCCATCGGCGACCACTTCGCGACAGCCCGGTACATCGGTCGCAACGATCGGGCGGCCCATAGCGCTGGCTTCCATTAGCGTGCGTGGTACGCCTTCTCGATAAGAGGGCAGGACCACGCAATCGGCGTCGCTAATATAGGGGCGCACGTCGGCGGTTTCGCCCAGATACTCGATCACGCCTTCGCGCTCCCACGCGGCCACTTCCTCGCGCGTGATCGCGCTGGGGTTATCGACGCCGACTGGGCCAAGCAGTTTGAAACGCGCGTTCGGATAGCGCGCACGCAACTGGCGCGCGGCTTCGACGTATTCGCCTACGCCTTTATCCCACAGCAATCGGCCGATCAGCACGAAAGAGAATTCGTTGCGCTCGGGCAGCGATTCGAATGCAAAGTCTTCGAGATCGACGCCTTCGCCGTGCAGCAGGCGCGCGCGTTCGGGATGCGCGAGCAGATTGCCTTCGCGGAAAGCGGTTTCGTCATCGCGGTTCAAAAACCACACTTCGCGCGGAAAGCGGAACGCAAAGCGATAAAGCAGCTTGGCGACCTGCGCGGCGCGGCTTTTCTGGATGAACACGTAGCCCAGACCCGTTGTCACTGCCAACGAAGGCACGCGTGCCAGCCACGCCGCAACGGAGCCGTAGATGTTCGGCTTGATCGTGTAGTGGAATACGACGTCGGGTTTGAGGGCGCGATAGTGCTGGTAAAGCGCGCGCAAGGTGCGCAGATCGTGCAGCGGATTCGTGCCTTTGGACGCCACCGGCAGATCGATGCACTCGCAACCCATCTGCGCGAGCGGTTCGAACGTGCGATCGCGCGGCGCGATGATGCTTACGCGTGCGCCGCTTTGCGTGAGCGCACGCAAAAGTCCGCGTCTATAGGTGTAAATCGCCCACGCGGTGTTACAGACGAGGGCGATGTGGAGAGCGTGGTCTTTGGCGCGGGAATTCACAGGCGGGACGATCCGGGTGCGTGGCAGAGTGCGTGCGATGCGCGCAAACGCGCTTAAAAAAGCGGGTTTGTTGCGGCGTGCAGCATTCTAACCGACGGCGCAGCGCCTTCGAGACGCAGACCGGCGCCGATCATCCGTCGCGCGTGAACGGCGACGGACACAGTATTTCAGGCGTGGTGAATCGGCAGCTTTTGCAGGATCGCGTCGATGCAGAGTTCTTTGCTCATATGCGCGGTCTGCACATGGACGTCGTGCTGCACAGGCGGCTCATAAGCCGAACCGATGCCGGTGAACTGGCGAATTGTGCCCTGGCGGGCTAGCGCGTAGAGACCTTTTACGTCGCGCGCTTCCGCCACGTCGAGCGGAGCATCGACGAAGACTTCGAAGAATTCGTTTTCAGCGAAGAGCGCGCGAGCGGATTCGCGAGCGGCGCGGATTGGCGATATCGTCGCGACGATCACCACGAGGCCTGCGTTGACCATCAGCCTGGCAACCTCAGCGGCGCGGCGAATATTTTCGCTGCGATCCGCATCGGAAAAACCGAGATCCCTGTTCAACCCCAGACGCAGACTGTCGCCGTCGAGCAGCGCGGTATGAAGGCCACGCGCGTACAGGCTTTGTTCGAGAAGATTGGCGAGGGTGGATTTCCCCGCCCCGGAAATCCCTGTCAGCCAAACGACGAATGCGCGCTGCCCCTTGATGCGCGCACGGTCCGATGGCTGGATGCTCGTCGGGCTCTCAACGACGATCTGCATTGGCTCTCGTTTCATTTGGTCTAGTGTTTTGCGCGCTTTTCTTGCACCTGGGCGCACGCGCTAACTGATCTTGATTTTGCTGCGCTGACAGTGATTTCGGCTCGATTCGAGTCTGACGGAGCCTGCGCCTATCCGTCTGGTTTGAAAGCTTATTCCGGCGACGATTTTAGAGTGAACTGTAAGGTTTTGGAAATAGTTCCTTAATCATTGCGTTACAATCGTTTACAAAGGTGGGCTTTCAAACGTTTGCGGCCCGGATGGTGTCGCGACAAACCCACAATCTGTTACGCAAAGATGAAAAAAGGGGCGTTTTTTTAAAAAAGCCCCTTCGCGATATTACGAACCGGTGCGGCCGTAGTTGTCTTCGAACCGCACGATATCGTCCTCGCCTAGATAAGCGCCGGACTGGACTTCGATCAGTTCGAGCGGGATGCGGCCGGGATTCGCGAGCCGGTGCGTCACGCCAAGCGGAATATAGGTCGACTGATTTTCACTGAGCATGATCTGCTGATCGCCATTCGTCACGAGCGCGGTGCCCTTTACGACGATCCAGTGCTCGGCGCGATGATGGTGCATCTGCAGGCTCAACCGCGCGCCCGGATTCACGACGATGCGCTTCACCTGAAACCGCTCGCCCTGATCGACACCTTCATACGAACCCCACGGACGCACGACGCGCGGATGCGTGATCGACTCGCTGCGCTTCGCCTTCGTCAGATGCTCTACGATCTTGCGCACATCCTGCGTGTTGTCGCGATGGGCTACGAGCACAGCGTCGGCGGTTTCGACGATAACGAGATCATCCACGCCGATTGCCGCCACCAGACGATGCTCCGAGCGCACATAGCTGTTCGCGACATCGTGCAGGAAGACGTCGCCCAGCGCCGCGTTGCCCGCGCCGTCGGTTTGTGCGAGTTCGGCAAGCGCGGACCATGAGCCGATATCGCTCCAGCCAATGTCGTTCGCGGTAATCACGGCGGCCCGGTCGGTTTTCTCCATCACGGCATAGTCAACCGAAATACTCGGACAAGCCGCGAACGCTGCCTCGTCCAGACGCAGGAAGTCGTGGTCGGCGCGCGCGAGTTTGAGCGATTGTTCCGCCTGCTCGGCGACCTTGGGCTGATAGCGGCGCAGTTCATCCATGAAGGTCGACGCCTTCAGCATGAACATGCCGCTGTTCCAGTGATATCGGCCATCGGCGAGTAAGGACTGGGCGGTCGGTGCATCTGGCTTTTCGACGAAAGCGTCGACGCGCCATGCTGGCACTTCGTAGCCAAGCGACTCGCCAAGGCGGATATAACCGTAGCCCGTATGCGGTTCGGTCGGCTCGATGCCGAACGTGACGAGATACTGGTCGCTCGCTGCGTGAGCGGCGGCCTGCACGGCTTGGGCAAACGCCGCGTCGTTGCGAATCGCGTGATCGGACGGCAGCACGAGCAGCAGCGCTTCGGGCGACTTGTCGAGCACGATCAGCGCCGCCACGGCGATGGCGGGCGCGGTGTTGCGCCCGAGCGGCTCGAGCACGATGGCAGTGGGTTTTACCTCGGCTTCGCGCAGTTGCTCCGCCACCAGAAAGCGCTGGTCATTATTGGCGATGACGATCGGCGCAGCCATGCCGTCGATATCACGCACGCGCAGCGCAGTTTGCTGAACGAGCGTGCGCTCGCCGGCAAGATTGAGGAACTGCTTGGGATAACTGCCGCGCGAGAGCGGCCACAGGCGGGTACCGCTTCCGCCGCAAAGAATTACCGGATGGATGGTCATTATCGATTGGATCGCGGAACGCGGCCGACGAAGTGGCGCCGCGGATATTCGTTCGTGCTGTGACGGAAGGCGCGGCCGTCTGAGGAATCTGTAAGACGGGCAGCCTGACTGGCTCACGCCCGGGGCTCCCCGTACGCGGCGTCGGGCGTGTCGTTCCGCATTCTATCCGAACGATTCGCGCTGCAATATACGGCCCGAATTAACCGTTGCGAGTTTGCCCGACGCGCTGCCCGATGCGCCAGGCGAGGTGTGCGAGCGCATTGTGCGTCCAGCGTCGCGCCTTGCGCCAGAACCGCCAACGATCGCCCTGGACGGACCGTAGCGGGCGCGCCGCGCCGGGGGCCAGGCGTGCCGCGATGGCTTCCGGTGTCGTGAAAATGCCGAGATCCCAGTCCCAATAAAGCGGATAACGAAGCAGCGCGCCGGCCGTGAGCATGTCCAGTGTGAGCGTGCGCTCGCGCCATGGGAGTGGCGCGAGCGCATCGTGCGTCAGGCCCCAGCCTGCGTAGAACGGCATGCCGTAGGCGTGCACCTCTTTGCCGCGCAGCAGCGCGTCGAAACCGGCCAGCGAGGAAAGCGTGTGGATCTCGTCGGAGGCTTCGATCAGGGAAAGCACATCGGATTGCGTGTCGACGATATCAGCGAGACGCTGTGCGTCGATCAGCCCGTTGCGATTGCCTGACATAACGTCCGGATGCGGCTTGTAGACGATGAAGGCGTGTGGCCTGCGCGCGCGCACTTCCTTTAACAGCGCGTCCGCCGTTGAAATGGCGCGGGTGCCGAGTCGGATCGAGGCGTCGTCGGCGACCTGGCCGGGCACCAGCACGACGCGTTTGCCCGCTGGCGCTTGCCACTGCGGCTTGCGGCGGCCGAGGTTGTATTTCGTCAGGCCGCTCGCCACGATCTGCGCGCGCAGGCGGCCCGCGCGCTTGAGTTCGTCGTCGGTGAACGACGTTTCGTTGAGGAGCATCGAGAGATCGCTCGGGCGGCTCGCGTCGAAATAAAGCCCGCGCGTATCGATCACCTGGCTGTGGGGCGCGTTCATGTCGGAGCCGAGGCCGAGCGAATGCAGGAACCCGTCTTCGATACGGATCTGGCGCACGCCGCTGGCGAGCCCTTCGGCGCTGCGGGCGCCCCAGAGCGCAGCGCACTCGTGCGGTGCCACTTCGGCTGTGGAATCGGCCCAGCGCAGCGCGTGGCCGCCAGCGCCCAGATAGGGCGTGGCGAACGGACGCTTCCACCATTGAAAGCGCACGCCGACGACATCGCCGAGCGCTTCGAAGCGGGCCGCGACCTGGCGTTGCAGTTCGAGGCTGTCGAGAAAGGTGTCGAGGGTGCCCGGCGTGTGTGTGGCCGGATCGAGATAACGGCCGAAGTGCAGAAACGCGATGTCGAAAAGCGCCGCAAGCGTTGGGCGCGATTGTCGGGCTGGCTGCGGGTGTTCGTCGTGCGTGATCCCCCAGCCCGCATACCACGGCGAGCCAAAGACATGCAGCGGCACGTTCGCCAGCAGGGCGTGCAGACCTTCGGGCGCGGCTAATGTATAGACGCGGTCGACTTGATCGATTGTGGCGCAGGCGGTGCTGTCGGCTGAGGCGTGGAAAATGCCGTGCGGCAGCGCGTCGCATGCTTGCGAAAGCCAGCATCCGCGTCCGTTGGCGCGCGATCGGATCAGCCAGAACTGCGCACGCGGGTGAGCGGTTTCGGCCGATGCCACCATCCGCGCGAACGCCGCGCGCCTCGCGCGCGCGCCGAGGCTGTCGTGCGTGCTCGATGAACGTTCGTCGATGAGCAATACGCGTTCGGTGCTGGCATCGGCGAGTTGCAGCGGCGTCGCGGGCCGCGGAGTGCGCCGAGCCGGGTCGAGCGCGTGCGTGAGGCGAACGCGTGCCATCAGACGGTTGATATCAGGCGCGGCGTCTCTATGCTGATTGCATAGAAATGCTGCGTCGATCGCGCGGGCGAATGAGGCCGGCGACCCGTTCGCGCGTGGCACGCTAAACCAGGCGAGCGGTCGGGCTTCGCGAGTCTCGCGCGTCCAGAGTGGGCTTTGCCACGCGGCTTCGAAACGGCGGCGCGTCAATTGGGCGATAGTGAGCGCGATGCGTCCTGCGATGCTGTCGCACCAGAGGACGTTGGATCGTCCCACGAGCCAGCCGAGCTCGCGGGTGCAGCGCTTGAGCGCAGCGAGGTGCAAGGCGGCGGAAAAGGACGGCGGACGGTTCACGCTAGTTCAGCGAGGCGAGGAACTGATCGACGGCCTCGAAGTGATCCGCCCAGCTAGGTGCGCTAAATCGCTCGATACGCACGAGTTGCGTCGCGCGCGCGCCGTTGTTGGGCGCTGCATAGGCTTCAACGCTGGCCAGCCAGCCCGGGCCGTCGAGTGGGTCGAGATAGTCGGGGATATTATCGGCGATCTCGCGGAATACGCCGAGATCACTGGCAATCACCGGTACGCCGAGCGCCAGTGCTTCGACGAGCGGCATGCCGTAGCCCTCGACGAACGACGGGAACAGCAAGGCCTGCGCGTGTTGCATCCACGTGCGCAAGTCCTCGTCGGAGCAGCCGTGCAGTTCGATCACGGCGCCCTGCAGGTGAGTGCAGCGATCGAGCATGTCGATGGCGTTCTCGCATTCCCAGCCGCGACGGCCGATCACAACGAGCTTCGGCGCTGCAGCGCCGTGACGTTCAACGAGGCGCCGCCAGACTTGAAGCAGAAACCAGTGGTTCTTGCGCGGCTCGATCGTTCCCAGCACAACGAAATAGGGTTGTGCGATGGGTGCGGGATGCGGCGTGCGCGTGGTGATCGCAGGGGCGAGCCGGGCGACGACGCTGGCGGGCAAGGGCAGGCCGGCTTGTTTCGCTTCGGCGGCGAGTACGTCGAGCGTGTCCTGGGAGTTGGCGATCAGGCCGTCAGCGTGGGTGAGCGCGGTGTGGATGCGTTGGCGGTGCGCGGCGTCGACGCCGGGGCGGCAGAATTCGGCGTGGGTCAGCGGGATGAGGTCGTGGACCATGAAGACCGGGCGCAACCCGCGCTTTTTCATCGCGTTGTAATAGCGCTGAAATTCCATGCCGTTATGGCTGGTGTGGAGGAGGACGCCTTTGTCCCTGTTCTTTGGGCCCAGATGCTTGATGCAGGCGCGTGCTACGAGTTCGCGAATTGCATAACGTTTGCGCACGCCGGAAATAATCAATCCGAACGCGTTTTGCGAGTCTTTTTCAGATAAAACCGTCGAAAAACCGCGTTCGCTCAGGACTGCGTGCGCGCCGGCGCCATAACGCTCGATGTAAGCAATGCCGACACGGTCAACACCAGTGGGTAGCAGACCGTCGTAAAGGCGTGTCAACAGGCGGGTGACGTCCAGGAGAATTCTTGACACGAGGATGCGTTCTGGTCTTGGCGACAGGAGTCGCTGGCTTCTAACGTTACTGTCAAATACTTTCTAATACGTCCATTCTATTTCAAGTGTCGGGGTGCGGCAATTTTTCGAAGCTGCGTATTCTTGACTTGCTTATCTTGACTGGCAAAGAGGTTTTCTGCTCTGAATCGCCCGGCGTGCCTGACCTCGCAGATCATTGGCACGTGTTTTTTTTGTCGGCGACATACTAATTGAAGAGTCATCGTGCGACAATTCTGGCCGCTAGGAAATTACAAAATGGAAAGCGATGTCGCGTTTGTCATATGGGGCTTTGTGGGCAACGTATGTTGCCGGGGCTGTGATGCTGGCGGGTTGCGCGGGGGCGATTCCAACCTCCGGTCCAAGCAGATCGCAGATTGATAACGTACAGGCGGCCCCCGATGCCGCGGGTATCCAGATTGTCGATCTGACCGATAGCGTCGCGCGCAAGTTGTTCGCTGAGCGGCAATCCGCAGATTTTGCGACGACCCTTGGAGGCAACACGGAATTCAGGCAGCAACTTGGGATTGGCGATCTCGTTGACGTATCCATCTGGGAAGCACCTCCGGCGACGTTATTTTCTGCATCTGGCGCGGAAGGTAAAGGCATCGGGGCAGGGTCCCAGGTGACAGCGTTGCCAGAGCAACTCGTAGACGGCGACGGTAACATCACGGTCCCGTTCATCGGCGCATTGAAGGCTGCGGGACGTACTCCAAGCCAGCTTCAACGAGACATCGTGGGGCGTTTGCGCGGTATCGCGCATGATCCGCAGGTGCTTGTGCGGCTTGCGAGTAACGCTACGTCGTACGTGACAGTTGTTGGTGATGTCGCGGCCAACAAGCGCATGCCTTTGAGCGCTCGTGGCGAACGTGTGTTGGATGCCATCGCGTTCGCAGGTGGCGCGCGTGAATCGGTCGACAAGGTGACTGTTCAGGTGACACGCGGCGATGTTGTCGCCTCACTCCCCATGCAGGCGCTCATTCGTGATCCACGGCAAAACGTGCCGTTGCACGCAGGCGATGTCGTGACTGCGGTGTTCCAGCCCTATAGTTTCACGGTGCTCGGCGCGACAGGCAAGAATCAGGAAGTTAACTTCGAGGCTCAAGGGGTCTCGCTTGCTCAGGCATTGGCTCGCGCAGGTGGATTGGAAGATTCTCGCTCGGACGTCCGGGGTGTATTCATTTTCCGATTCGAAGATGCGAGCGCGCTGACATGGCCGACTAAGCCGGTTCGCACCACCGCGGATGGAAAGGTGCCTGTGATTTATCGAGTGGATTTGCGGGACGCCAATTCGTTCTTCGTTGCGCAAAATTTCATGATGGACAATAAGGACCTTCTGTACGTCTCGAATGCCCCAGTGAGCGAGTGGCAAAAGGTTTTGAATCTGTTCTTTTCAGTCGCATATCCCGTGGTGACTGGCGTCCAAACGTTCAGATAAATGTTGCTGTTGTTACGCGGCGAACGGAGCGATTCCGCTTCGCCGCGATTCGACGTCAGGTTCTTTCGTTTGAATTGCGTTCATAAAAAATCGGAATACTGAAGAAGCGCGCCGGCAACGTCACGTAGTGACGTAGGTTGCGAAGGAAGCACTACCGACGGACCACCCTCTCGAAGCCGCGGATCACCAATATCGTTGCCAGCGAACTGGTCAGCAGTCTCAAAAATCAGGTTCAACGCTTGTTGTTAATTCCAGTTATCCTTGGCATTTTTTTAATAAAAACGGAACGGTCAGTTGACGGCGCAAGCAGTGCCGCGTGAATGACGAGCGGCCTTTGGGTTGAAGCAGAAGAATATCTACTTGATTAAATAAGGGCATAAAATGAGTCGAAGCTTCCATACTATGATTCCCGGCAACGCGGTGGTGGAAAATAAAACGATTGTTGTCCTCGGGTTCGCGCGGGGCGGCACTTCGCTAATTTCCGGAATGCTGAGGGAATTTGGTGTCTTTATGGGAGACAACGCTCACGCATTAAAGCACGAGATTGATTTGTTCCATGAGAATGATAGTTCTCAGGCAATCATTCATCGTGTTGAAGATCTAGATAAGCAATATAAGATGTGGGGTTGGAAATCACCACGTGCTGTCTTCTTTGTCGACAAGCTGGCGTGTTACCTCAGCAATCCGCATTTTATTATTGCCCTGCGGAATCCAATTGCTGTTTGTCAATCTGTTGGTCGTCACAATAAGCTGCCAATGGCAGTTACCATGCGGGATATAGCGCCAGTATTCTCAGCGATCGCTGAGTTCACCAGTCGATGCCCATATCCACTCGCATTTTTTAATTTTGACGAAGTTAACGAATCACCTCGTCAATTGGTGGAAGATCTGAGGGAGTTTCTTGGTATTTCAGATCCAGACGGAAAGTTAGCTGCCAAAGCAACGGCATTTTTTCACGCCGAAGGTGGCTACCATGCCGTCAGTGCGGATGTGGACCGCGCAGAGGAGTTAAGACTTAATCTGGAGGTTGATAATCGGATCGATTCCATTGGGATCATAGAGTCGCTTGTCCCCCCGCGGGTGAACCAGATGCGGGAGATGACGCGACTCTTGGAGGAAGACAGTAGCAAAGCCGATGCGATCGTTAAGCATCTTGGAAACAAGCTGGACAAACTGCGTGCCACTCAGGCTGAGGTTGAATCATCAATCGATGGCAAAGAAGTCGACGGTGACGCAGAGGAAATGAGTCCTGTTTTGGATAGTGCGAATATTTACGAAAATAACATTGAAGAAAAGCTGGCTTACGTGGATAAAAACTGGTTTCGTGCCGAGGAGACGCTGTCAATGTACGCTGAAGCCAATGCGGAACTTCATCGGGCGACGTTACGGCGCCATAGTCTCCAGCGTCAGATTGGTAAGCTCGAAAGCTTGATTTCAGAGGCGACCACGGTGAAAGGTACTACTTCGGAATAAACGCCAGTCTCGTTCGTGGTTACGTCGATAAAGAAATCAAGAACGCCTCAAGTGGATCCTCTTACTGTTTGCATCGATCGAAAATGTAACGTTGTACATTTTTCGATCGACAGCCAACTGTTCGAGGCGTAATAGTTCCTTGATTTAAGAGCCTGCTTGTCGTGTTCGAGATTGCCTTTCTGTTGGCATAGCTATTCCGCGCCCCGTGGACAAACCCGCTTGATCTCTTAACGGGCGGCCTTAGCTTTCGAGGATAGTGTTCTTCAGATTTTTACGTGTCTTGCCGACCAATTTGCGTCAGGAACGCCTCCCATTTTGGCAAGATTGCTTCGGGCAAATAGCGCGCCGATACAGCGGCGCCTCGCTCGATCATCATCTTGCGTCGCGCGCTGGCATTCTCGTCAGAGAGCACTTGCAGCAGGCAGGCCTTCAGATTGGTGTCCGAGTGAGAATCGAAGTACTCGGCTGCATCGCCGTAGATTTCGCGATGTACTGCGATGTCCGACGCGACAACAGCGCCGCCACTGCGCATTGACTCAATTCCCGAAAAATCAAAGCCTTCGGCCAGGCTAGGGCAGACCGTCACTGCTGCGTGTCGATAAAGCACGCGTAATTCACTTGCAGGTACACGATCAAGCGCGAATAGCGCGCCCTGCTGGATCCACGGCCGCATGTCACGGACGATTTGGTCTGCTCCCCATCCGTTGCTGCCGACGATCACAAGTTTGAGAGTGCTGTCATATTCGGTTCGTAGCGCAGCGAACGCGGAGATTAGGAGGCTGTGATTCTTGCGCGGTTCAATTGTCGAGACAACCAATAGATACTTCATGCCGGCATCGTCGGTCGTGTCGACATCCTGGGGCGTGCTCACCCCGTCGTGCACAATTGCATTGCGGCGAGCACGGACGATTTGCGCGACTCGTGCGGGGGGAGGATTCTCGCAGAAGTAATGGTGCGACACCATGTTATGGATCGTGACGCTGCGCGCTTCGGTTTCCGGAAAGACGGTCATCAAGGCTTGGCGTGTGGTCTCCGAGACGCAGGCAAAATAGGCACCGCTAGCGACGTTGTCTGCCAGAGCCTGAAAATGTGTTGCCTGGTGCCGGGCCTTGTTTGCGAACGCATGAGGCATGAAGATTGGCAACGCGTCGTGATATCGGATGACAAGTTTGGTGTTTTTTGTGACGCGTCCAGGGTAAGGCGTCTGTGCGACGAAGATGTCGATGCCAGACGTATCAAGCGTCGGATAAACCGGACGGCCTCGCCACTTGCGCGTCAGCAATCCTGCGGATTGTAGGATATTCCAAGGCACTTGACAGACAAGGTGATCGCGACTCGTTACGGGTTCAAAGTCCTCTGGCGGGAGCGTTTTTTCAAATAGCGCGTGCCAGACGTATTCCTCAAAATGTCGAGGCTCGAACTTTGTGAGTCTGACTAATTTGCGATTGCCGCCGAGGACGGCGGAAAGCATCAGTCGGTAGGCCACGCGTCGGCGTTTCAGGTACAACCGTATTTCGTCGAATAACTTGCCGCTCGGCTTTGTGTCGAGACTGACGATCAAGCGGGAGTAGCGATCGTAACGCTTGCTGTCAGGCTCGCGCGTAGTTTCACGAGAGTTCAACTCGCGTGGCGTCCCGGCTATGAGAAAGCGCAGTGACGTCTGCAGCAGACCTGTTATGTCGATCGACTGACTATCGCAGAAAGCACGGAACAACAACCGGGTTTCCTGTGGTATCCCGGCGAATCCGTCGAGTGCCGGACGCATTTCCAGCAATGTGCGAAGCTTTTGGGTAGAGGGCAAGACGGAATAGCTCATGTCAGGGTAACGTGCGCGCCAGTGCCGACGGTCTTGCTCGACGCGCCTGATGCTTGGCATCGTGGCGGCCATGCGTATCCGAAATCTTCGGCTTCGAGCGTCAGGTTTGGGTTGTAGGCTGGGTCGTTGTGCAGCAAGTCGCCCCACATCTGTTTCATATATGCTACTTCGCGAGCGGTGCGTATGCACTTTTCGGGCGTGTCGTCGTGGCCGCGAGTGGCCGACTCGTGATGGTACAACTCAGCATACGGAGTCCAAATGTTCCGGTATCCCGCTGCCTGTACACGCAAGCAAAAATCCACATCGTTGCAGGTGATCGCAAGTTCCCTTTCGTTCAGGCCTCCGACCTCTTCGAATACATCCTTGCGCACGACAAGACAGGCTCCTGTTACAGCCGAAAATGCCTGAATGACGGACGCTCGTCCGCGCGCGCCGGGATGTCCTTGCGGAAAGAACCGATGAACGTGCCCCGCTATATCATGTATGCCGAGCACGACACCCGCATGTTGAAGCGTGTCATCGGGGTACCATAACCGTGCGCCAACGCAGCCTATCTCCGGACGCGCTGCGTGGCTGACCATCTCCGAGAGCCAGTCAGGCGTGATTACTTCAATATCGTTGTTGACGAGGCCGAAGATGGCGCCACGTGCATGGCGGGCGGCGAGATTGTTGAGTCGGGAGTAGTTAAATGGCTCATCGTCCCGGATGACCTGTATTTGCTTCTCGTCTGCAAGTTTGCGCAAATACCGAAGCGTGGAGGGGTCGTCGGAACCGTTGTCGACGATGAGGATTTCGTACGGTGAATAGGTTGTTTTTTTAAGAATCGATTCAATGCAGCGCTGCAACAGATGCAGCGAATTGCGTGTCGGTATTACGAGACTCACAAGCGGCAATACGTCCGGCAGTCGATAGCGTAGCCGGTAGGCAACTCCATCGTTCTCGATCTCCGCTGCGATGCCGCGCCTTGCGAAGTGCTCTTGAAGCGCACGCCGGCCGGCATCGAGTGCATAAGACTTGATTTCTACTTGAGATGCCGTGCTCGACGAGTGTGCGCGCCAGTGGTACAGGACGCGGGGGATGTGATGAATTTCTGTCGCCGCAGTGCGTTCGATGCATCTCAAGGCGAGATCGTAGTCTTGTGCTCCCTCGAAGCCGATACGGAAGCCGCCGATCTCGCTAATCAGTGAGCGTTTGTAAGCACTAAGATGGCAGAAGAAGTTGTGTGAGTAGAATAGATCGGGGTTCCACTCGCTCTTGAAGTATGGATCTGAGCGCAATCCCGCTTCGTCGATTTTGTCTTCGTCGGAGTAGATGATTCGCGCAGCGGGCGTGTGACCGATTGCGCTGACCACTTCGAACAGAGCATGTTCGGCGAGTAGATCATCCTGGTCGAGAAATGCGACCCATTCGCCAGTCGCCAGTTCCAACGCGCCATTCGACGCGGCGGAGATGTGGCCGTTGATGGGCAGGCGGACGGACTTGATGCGGGAATCCTTCGAGCGATACTCGTCGAGTAAGTCGCCCACTTGCGAATCTGTCGACGCGTCGTCAGCGATGCATAACTCCCAGTTGTCGTAGAGTTGCGCGCGAACCGACTCGATAGCTTCTCGGAGCCAGTCGATGCGCGGGTTGTAGACCGGCATGACAACGGAGATCAGTGGCGTGCTGGCGAGCGTTCCGATATCGACGCGGATGGCATCGCGTTCGGTTTCGCTCAGGGTGCCAAATGCCTGAACCCACTTCGTGTAGCCGCCAATATCGCTACCCTCTTCGAATACGTCGCAGTAATGGTGCCACAGTGCGTCCGTCGGGAGAGGCGCGCTTGTCCGGTTGACGGTAATTCTGTATGCAGGATGCGACGTCATCAGGCGTTTGTGCATCCTGGAAGTCGCGAAGCGCTGCGTAACGCGCACTAAAGCGAAATGGGCGATGCAGACATCCGTGCAGGGGAGGTCGAAATGCAACTCCAACGGTCCGTTCTGATTGACGCGGACCAGTCTTTTGCCGAGGCGCCCCGAATAGACCGTGAACGGAAGATCAACGTGATCTTCGCGTGCAGCAGGTGTCCTGATACCGCAGATCGTGCGGGTTTTCGGCAGAACGACCTGCAGTTCAAGCATGTACCATCCCGGGCGCACAGTTCCCCCGAGGCGGAATACTGAACCTGGCTCTGTCGATGGCGTGGTGGGTCGCAGTGACGACTTTTTCCAGCGCCAGCGTCCGAACCAATGTGTAACAGCGGCCCACCTAGACGATTGCATAGGATTGCGCCTTTGCGGAGGCGCCCAGAGCGTCATGAAGCCATATATATGTGGCCCGCAATGCGTCGTGCCAAGGTGTAGCAGGGTTCCAGCCCAAATACGTCTGAGCGCGGCGGATGTCGAGCACGTTCACTGGAACGTCGGCGGCCCGGGCGTGTTGATAACCAACTTCGGGCAACTCGCCGTGTATAGCCTGGATTGACGCTATGACGTCGTTGACAGACCTGCCGACGCCGCTGCCGATGTTGTATATACGCGGAGCATCGGGTTCGTTAAGCACCATCGCAGCGATGATCGCGTCAACGACGTCCTGTATATAGACATAATCCCGCACGACGCTGCCATCGCCCCAAATGCTGATCGGCGTACCAGCCAGCGCTTTGCCGAACAGCGCAGCGACGAGACCTTGATCGTGCGGCATCTGGTGCGGCCCGAACGGATTTGCGATTCGTAGCGCTACGTAGTCGAGGTGATGCAATTGCCGATAGAGATGAAGGTAACCTTCGACCGCGTGTTTGACGACGCCGTAGGAGCAAATCGGACGCGGCAACACGTCTTCGCTGATCGGAGTATTTGTCTGAGGTCCGTACACAGTCCCGCCAGACGAAGCGTAAATGACCTTGCCCACGCCGAGTTCACGGCATCTCTCCAGTAGTGTGAGAGTACCGATGAGATTCTCCTGGACGTCGCGGACCTTCTCGGCATTTGACGGTGTCGGCAGCAGCGTGTTTGCGAGGTGAACGACGAAGTCACAGTCCCGCACAGCGTGCTCGAATGCGCTCCCGGTGGCCAGGTCAGCGCGACGCCACTCGACCTTGTCCACAAGCACATCGCGAGCACGCTGGGAGCGACCCACGCCGACAACGGTGGTTCCGGCATAGTGTAGCGCGATGCAGAGATTCGTCCCGATGAACCCATTCGCTCCCAGCACGGCGCAGCGGGCGCCAGCCAGCCGCGACAGGTTTTGCTCATGCAAGTGCATATTCGGTCCTGGTCACCATCACAGCAGGGACACCGCAAGCGTTGAAAAACGCCTTCGTAAACGCCTTGGTCGAAAACTGCTCGTCGAAGACTTGCTTGCCTTGCATGGCGATATTGGGCAAGTCGTTCGCCCGGTCGACAGCTTCACGCAGCATATCGGCGATGTCCAGTGGACTCGGGGACCGTGAAATGAACCCGGATTCGCCATGTTTAATATATGACGACGTGCCAGTCGTATTCGTACACATCAAGACCTTTGCGACACCGAGCGCGTCAATCGAGACCAGCGGCAGCGTGTCGTCGCGCGAGGCAATCAGGATCGCATCTGCAGCAGACAACTCTTCAACGTACTGCTCATACGGAATTTCCGTGAAAATAGAGATCTCCGGCAGTTTCTGCGCGCTAGCCTCGACAGCACGGAAAAACGCGTCATCAAGTATCCGGCCATAAAGATTCAGCCGAAGCTTTGCGCGATATTCGGGAGGCAGCAAGCCGAACGCTGCGACAGCAAGGTCCTGCCCTTTGCGTGGCTCGTAGCTACCCATCAGTGATACATTTAGCGGGAAGCTAACTTTCATCGGAACGACAGGGTCGGCGCGATGGGGTTGCACGCCGTACTTGAGCACTTCTGCGTTGCGCCGAAACTGCTTAACCAGCACTGCAGCATGCTCGCTGCCGACCCAAACGCCGGTCGCAGCGTCGAATGCCCCTTTGATGCCTGGCTGCACGTTCAGGAGGTGTTCAAGCAAGGAAATTTCGTGGATGTACCAGTATGTGTCGACCACGTGGCTCAATTGCATGACGGCCGGCCACGTGACGACCGTATTGGCAATCACCGTGTCGAAATTCTTCGCAAATCTCTCTACTGACGGATGCTGGAGCAGCAAAAGCTCGTCGATGATAACGGGCACACCGATGTCGTTCAGTTGCTGGCGGAATACACCGTCAGTCGGTGAGGCCACCACAACGAAATGTCCTGCCTCCCGTAGCACGCGTGCCATCTCGAAGACGACGCGCGGTGCGCCGCTGCCCGACAGATCATGGGAGACCAGCAGAATATCCTTGCCGCCCTCTGGGCTCTGGGGCACATCGGCGTACAACTGCCACGCGTCCGGCGAGTCGTGATAGAGAATGTCGCGCATTGCGGGCGGGAAATAAGGGTCGTAGGAGACCTCTTTCCCCCAGCGTCGCAACAGGAAGATATCGGATTTGTCCTTTTTGGGCTTTGTGCCGCGACGAGTTTCGGCTTTCTCAGCCTTCTCGGTCTCGCTGATAGACATATGGCCGATGTGAATGAGCGTCGCGTGCGGGGTATAGAGGCAAGTCCGACCTGATTCGCGTACGCGGAAACACAGATCTACATCCGAATGAGAAATCGGTGCATTGACCGCGTCATAACCCCCGAGCTCGTCAAATACGTCCTTTCGCATGGCGAGGCATGCGCCGCAGATAAGCGAGACCTCGCGCATCCACTGCGCCATGCTGAAATGCCGATCCGTTTCGTGCGGCAGGCAATGGAACGCCGTGCCGACAAGGCCGCGCACACCAGACACCATTCCTGCGTGCTGAATCAGGTAGTTCTCGTAGAGAAGTTTTGGCCCGACCACGCCGACATTCGGATCGATCGCAAAACCCTCGATAATCATTTCGATCCAATCCCGGCTCACGACGCGTACATCGTCGTTGAAGAAAATGACGATCTCACCGGTGGCGCGCGCAGCCCCTTCGTTACACTTCAACGAGAAGTTGAATGGTCGGTCGAACGACACTAACTGCACACAGTTCGGCAAGTCGGGTGTATCGAGCTTCCTGATCAACTTCGAATTGGTGACGACAAGGATCTCGTAGTTACCATAGAGCGATTGGTCAACGATGGACGCTATCGATTCCTTGATGTTGTCGAGGTTGTCCGATGGGATCACGATCGAGACTTTTTGCTTCAACGCGCTAACCAGCACCCGGAAGTGATTGGCGGCACGCTCGCCAAATGCCTCGCCTACCAGATTTCGGCGTTTGGCCGCATCGCGCAACGCGGCAACATTGGTCGTGCGTGCGTGCGGTTTGTCACCCTGTGCGGAGGAGCCCGCAATCATTCGCCAGCCGTAAAGTACGCGATCGATGTGGTGCACGCACTTGGCAACTTCTGCAACGCGCAGTGCGAGGTCGTAATCTTGCGAAAAATCGTACGCAGAGCGGAAACCGCCGACTTGATCCGCGATCGTCTTAAGGTAGACGGATAGATGGCCCGTGTACATGCAGTTAAACAGCATGCTCGGGCTCCAGTCTGGCTTAGTAAACAGCTCGGTCGGCATCCCATACTCGTCGATTTTGCACTCGTCCGAGTAAAGCATCTCAACATCCGGGTTCGCCTTGATCGCCGAGACGACGCAATGCAGTGCGTCGCTGGTCAGCATGTCGTCGTTGTCAAGCAAGGCAATGTATTGACCGGATGCCATTGCGAGGGCGATGTTCGTGGCACCAGCGATGCCTCGATTCGTCTTCTCTATCGAAACCCGAATGCGTGTGTCGCGTGCCGCGGCGTCGCGCAAGAACTGAGCGAGGGCCGGGTCATTCGATCCGTCGTCTACGACGCAAAGCTCCCAGTTGGAGTAGCTCTGGTAGCGCACGGACTCGATTGCTTTAGCAAGGTATTTAAGGGGCACCTTATATACCGGCATCAGAATCGAGATTCGAATTTCCGTCGACAGACTTGACAGTTCCGTCGCCTGAGCCGTGAAACGAGGCGTGATCAATGCGAGCATCGCCTCGTAGCGGCGAGCGATCGGATCGTGAACTGTTGACGGCGTGGATTCGGCGGGCGCCTCGAGGGCGAGGGCAGCCTGGGAAGCACCGAGCGCGCCTGTTGCCACGACGTTGTTCAGATGCGAGAGATTGCGATTCATTTCCGCAAACTGAAACTGTATTGCTTCGCTCAGCACATTCAGTTTGTTTTCGATCGCACGAATCGAATTGTCCCTTTCCTGTGCGCGTGTCACGGACGTTTGACGGAACCAGTTCCGGGGTGACAGCAATTTCTCGCGCCTGTAGCTCCGCATCAGACGATCCAGACCGGGTAGTTTGACGCGAGCCGATCGACCTTCAGGGCTGAGGTGGAGCTGCGCAATCAGTTCGGCTTTGCTGATGCCTGAACGCAGGCGCGCGAGGTAATACCGCATGCCTTCGACGTCCGGTGCGCGGCGCAGTAGCGTGTGATACGCGACCGTCACGAAACGTTCGTCATAAAGTGCGATCAGCTCAGACAGGCTGGATGCGGGACTGTGCGTTTGAATCATCGGAATGGTTTCCCCGGTAGGTCGGGCCGCTGCGGCGGCCTTCGTGCAGTCTGATATAGCGTGGCGGATGATCCGCTGTGGTGGCTGCGTCAATGACGCAATTGTTCCAGCGTCCTCATCATTGGCCGTACTTCGTTTTATCCCGCTCTGTGGCGCGAGTTGTGCCTGGAGTGCACGCATTGGCCGCATCCATCGCCATGGCAGCGCCGAGCAAGCCGCAGAGACTTGCCCAGCAAGCTGGGCGTATGCAGCTTCATGATGCTGCTCCTTGACAGTCAGTTTGATTTGCAGATCGTCAATTGCCCGCTGCTTGCCTTCAAGCTGCAATGCAAAGTACTGTTCGCGATCCTGTCGATGGTGTTCGGATACGCGCTTCAGTTCGTGTAGTAGCCCAGCGAGTTCGGCTTCTCGGGCCACGAGCTTGCCAAATGCGAGCTCGATGCGTTGCTGCGTCTGCTCAATCAAGTTGGCGTTAGCGCGGGTAAGCTCACGATTGACGGCGCGATCGTCGTCGATCCGGCGCTGCCACTCGCAATTTAATGATTCGAGACGCTCCGCGAACTCGCACTCGCGAGTTTCGAGGCGCAACATATAACCGTCGAGTTGCTCGTGAACCTCACTTGTACGTGCCGCTTGCTCACTTGTCCAATTCTCGAGCAAGGCCAACCGCGCCTCAAGTGCATCACGAGTTGTTGCTATCAGGACTCTGTGCGCGCTGTCCTGTTCTTTTACGAGCGCGCGGGACTTGTCCAGGTCCACTGCGAGTGCGCGCTGTGCAGCTGATAGGGCGTCTGCGCGGGATTCAAGGCTTTGGCTCGCACGCACTATTTCTGCGAGGGCCGCCGCTTCACGTGCGGCCGCGTGTCGTCGCTGGCCTGCGACGAGCTCCTTGACACTCTCGATCATTTGCCGAGAAAAGTCACTCTCATTGTCTGCCAGTGAAGTAAGGTCGTCATCGAGTTGCTGGCGTGCTGCCGCAAGCTGCTCCAGCAGTGCTTCTTCTCGTTCAAAGTTAGTCTGCCACTCACCGTCGTCGCGATCCGCAGGAACGCTGCACTCGTTTTCGTGCATTCGTGTCGAAGCATCGCCTTCATTCGATGCTGCAATAGCCTGCAGCCCAATCGACTGAGCGCTATCGCTAACTTCGAAATCGTTGTCGGGAGTATTCATCAAATTCCCCAAGAGATGGTGAGGCTTTCAATCATTGATCAAACCCGCAGCATATTGTCAAAAGATTAGGTATTAGCGTCCGGCAAATTCGTTTCGAGTGGTCGCGCGGACAGGATTCGACCAACGAATCGGTGCGACCGGCTACCTTAAGGCACGGTTTCAATGCGATCGGTAAACACGGCGATTAAGGTTTAACGTTGAGTATTGTCGTCTTCGAAGGAATTGCCCAACATGTCAATTACGTATTCACGGTCGCGCTTGATCTGCTTTTCGATCAGCTGCTTGATGCGTTCGTGTGAGCGAGACAGTTGTTCGAGCAAAGACTGCTCGCGCTGAGTCCGTAGCGCATCGCGCTCCTTACCACGACGTTCGTATTCAAGTCGTATGCTTGCAAGGCAGCTCTCGTGGTCGAACCCGCGAGCGGCGCTAAGCTTGTCCCGTTCAGCGAGTGAGTGGTGGTAGCTTTCGAGCGCCTCCGTGTAGCGGCGTTCGTGGTATTGCTCGCGATCAGCGTAAAGTTTGTCGCGCTCAGCGAGCGTTTGGTGGCACTTGTCTAGAGCTTCGTCGTGCTGCCTTTTTTGATCGATTAGTGCCGCCTTCAGCGCTTCAATTTCCTGTGTGCGAACGCCGAGCAGACCATCAAGATCAACCCTAGCGGACCATGGACTGGCGCTTTGGTCTGGTGGCGCGTAGTTACGCATACCGTGAAGCGAAGGGGCCTCGGCGTAGACAGTTGCGTTTGTGCCGCGCACTACGCGGGAATAGAGGATATTTTCCGTCGGTGCAGCTTTTCTGATTATGCAGAGGGAGTTTTGGAATTCGATCGAATGAACGTGTGCGAGTGTAACCTCGTCGAACACTGTGTGATACGTTTTTTCAAACGTATGTACCAGTGCGCGACGTGACTGTGCCGTCCCCCAGTGCTCGAAGTTCACGATGTCGGAAAGCATCCGGAGGAACGACATCGACGAAGTCGGATTAAACAATCCCCCTTCAAAATCGAGCCAATAACTGCAGTGAAGATCTTCGATCACGAAGATTCCGCCGTCATTGAGGTGCGGAAAATATTTCGCAAACGAGCGCACGATATCACCTGACGTATGTGACCCGTCGTCAATGATAATGTCGAACCGCTCCGATTCATTGAGGATGCGATTTTCCACGTCGTTGGCATTCGCATCGCCGATGACAAAACGTATCGCTTCGTCGTCAAAAACGAGATCCGCGCATTTCGGATTGATGTCGCATCCAACGATGCACTTCGCGCTCGCGAAATACTTGCTCCAGATTTCAAGCGATCCTCCGTTCTGGACCCCGATTTCGAGAAGGCTGATCGATTCGTCGCGATACGATTCGAATAGCTGCTCATAAGCAGTAATGTAGCTCTTCCATTTGTCGAGCGCGTTGCCTCGATGTAACTCTATGATCGTGCTCAGCGAAGGACGAGTGTTATCCATTTGCGCTGCTCATTAAAGTGGTGGTTTTGTAGTGACGGGTCACCATGCATGCTTGATATTTTCGCCATATTGGCGTCGCAATGCCCCGATGAACCGGATCGCTTTCGTATCGCATTGATCGACCACGACTTCGTACCGAGAGACCTCGGGACGACATATCGAGCGTCTGGGCCAGATGCGCGACACTGCTACTTCATCCAGCCATAATGTGGTAATGATGAAGTGCCTCATCGACTGTGCCAAAATCGTGCAAGACACCATCTATGAGCACCGTGGCCCGATCACAATGCTCGCGGATATAGTCCGGATTGTGTGACACGATGATCATTGCACGATCCTGGCGCTTCTTGAACAGTTCGATGTGACACTTTTCGTGAAAGCGACTGTCGCCGACGGCGACGATCTCGTCGATAAGAAAGCAATCAAATTCGACACCGAGCGAGATGGCGAAGGCGAGTCGAGCACGCATCCCGGACGAGTAGGTTTTAACAGGCTCTCTCAAATAGATGCCGAGTTCGGAGAAATGTTCAACGAATTCGATCGCAGGTTGGATCGGAGCGCCATAGACGCGGCAAATAAAACGCACGTTGTCGAGACCGCTCAAGCTTCCTTGGAACGCGCCTCCGAACGCGAGTGGCCATGAGATGCTGATTCCACGATGGATGCGTCCGCTGGTCGGCAATTCCGCGCCACTAATGAGACGAATTAGCGTCGATTTACCCGCTCCATTACGGCCCAGAATGCCAACCTTTTCGCCTTTTTTAATCGTCAGGTCGATGCCTTTAAGCACCATGCGCGAGCCGGAGCGAGTGTGATAAGTCTTGACGATGTTGTCGAGAACAATCATTCGGGTTCCACCCTCCGGCCGGTTTCCCTGACCAAAGCCATGCCAATGAGCAACAGGACCATGTTACAGATTATGAGATACCAGGGCTGCTCGTGAGTATGTACAGCAGCGCCGAAGAAGCCATGGCGAATCATCTCTGTCCCGTGAACCATTGGGACCCAGAGGATCAAGCGTTGAAATTTTTCCGGTAGCCAGTCGACCATGAACGCTGCACCGGACAGCGGAAACATCAAATAGGTGATGATGTGCCAGACACGTTCGATAGTTTCAGACCGTTCCGAAAGAGCGCCAACGACTAGGCTCAAAGAAAATGCGAACCATGCGAGCAGGAACCAGCCAATCAGGATGGTGAAAATGTCCTCGGGAAAGCTCATCCAACCAATTGCGGAGAAAGTGATCGTCAGAACAATCAGCGATGTTGTCGCGCCAATGATTTCGAGGATGATGCGAGTAGCGATGACGTCGAACGCACGCACGTTGCGATGGTAGAGCAGGGCAAGGTTGACCTCAATGGACTTGACTGAGCGGTTACTGCAATTTCGCCACAAGATTAGTGAGGAATATCCTGTTACGGCGAACGCTGTTATTGGCAGGTTGCTGCCGTGCGTTGCCTTGAGCAGTGTCCAAAGCGTCGTGATGCCGAGGGTGAAAAGCATCGGTTCGAGGAACAGCCACAAAAAGCCGACGTTGTGGCGGCCATAGCGAGTGATGATTTCGCGCATGATCAGCGCACCCATCACTCGGAGCTGAATCTTCAGCGATCGAAGGAACGACGATTCCGTATTCATCGCGAGTCTCAATCCTTGTGCTCTTTGACGCCCGCAATGAAGATCGTCAGAATGCCCCACGCCACGATGCCGAGGAGGAACGTAGCCGCGATCGACTGCAAGCGTTTCGGTTCAATGGCGGAATCGGGCTCGCTCGGTTGGATGACCCGCTCGAGATAGAGCTGCTGGCGCTGCGCTTCGGCCCGCGCGTTTTCGAGCGAAGTCATGGCGGACGCAAGCTCTCTATTCGCAAACTCCGCGTCAAGTTGCATTCGAACGTAGCTTGCAGCTTTGTCGGAAAGCGAGCCGCGACTACCCGCAACTGCGTTCGTCATGGTCGCAATCTGCATTTGCAGCGTCGCGATCTGAGTTTTCAATGTTGGAACTTGAGGGTTCGCTGGCGCGATCGAAAGGAGTTGCGCCAATTGCGTATTCGCGTCCATCATGTTTTTCTGAAGGCCCGCGATTTGCTGCAATTGCAACGCTGATTGCTTGTCCGGATCGAATATCGTTTCCGAATTGCGGTACGACGCGAGTGCCGCCGCTGCATCTTTGGCCTTCTTTGCGGCGAGGTCAACCTGCTGCTGCGAAAACGTGATCGCGTCCTGTGCGGCACGTGTGTTCATCTGGTTGATGAGCTGTTCCCCATACTGGAGCAGGAGCTCGTCGATGTGTGCAGCATCGTGTGCCGTAAATGCGCGGACTTTGAGCGTCGTGATCGACGTAGACGAGTCGAAGTCGACCGTCACGATGTGGCCGTCGTAGTACTTCCAAAGCGCCTCAAAGCTGTCGTCGAAGCTTTGGTGAAAGCGGCTTCCGAAGTCGCCGCGGCTAGTGTATGCCTGGAGGATATAGTCCTTGTCGTTCAGCTTGTGTAATGCATCGCGAGAACGGATGTAATCGATGACCGGGTAGGTATCGTCCTGCGCGCGCGATAGGCCAGTGCCTTGCAGCAAGGCGCCGACCACGCTCGATTGGGATTGGCGCTGTGCGCTGCGTACGACAAAGCGGGATTCCGATACATAGATGTCCGAGGCGATAAGCCCGTAATAGACTATCGCGATCGTCGTTGGGACCAGCACCGTCAACGCAAAGAGCCGGTTGATTCCTTTGACACGCCCGATCAGGCCTTTTCGCTTTTTTGTTGGCGAATCCAACGTCGCCGTCCTGCCAGATACGTTTTCCAACTTTTTCCCAGGCTCGTTAGCCCCTTTGCATATTTCGCTGTTGGTAGCGTCGTACGACAAAGAAGTGAAAATATCCGTAAAACTGCACCGCCGAAACCACGAAAACGCTTTCATCGGATCGGCGGCCTACCTGTTTTTACACGCCCCGCGCGCAGCGCTTCAAGCACCTAGCATGTGTTCGGTGAGCTTTCACTTGCATTTATGTGCGTGGAGACGGCATACGGGCGGCCGATTCTAACCACCCGACATGCGCGGCACCATTATACTCGTGCCTCTTACAACATATTTCTAAGTTTTTCTTTGTCTTGATTTTAGTTTTCGCTGCAATGATGTATTCTTCGCAACTCGGTAAGACTAGGTAGTATCCGCTAACATCCGGTGACATCCACGGGGTTCATTCACAGAAGGCATCGCGGAAACAGCAGATGCCTTTCGGCAAGGCCCGACGCGTCGTTTAAAAAAAATACATGCCTCGCTCATTCCTTGCCTTGCAGGGCACGGCTTCTCCATTTTTCAGTCGGCTTGCCGACGCTCTACGGGACCGCGGACACAGTCTGCGCAGGGTAAATTTCTGCGGGGGCGATCTGCTTTATGGGGGGGGCGGGCAGTCTTGGAACTACCGCGGGAAACTGGCGGATCTACCCGAGTGGTACACGAATGTTGCGCGAACAGGCGATTTCACGGACGTAATTATGTTCGGCGATTGTCGCGAGGTTCATCGACACATGCATCCGGTCTCGCAGGCGTTTGGTCTGCGGGTGCATGTTTTCGAGGAGGGCTATGTTCGTCCGCACTGGCTGACGCTTGAGCAGCATGGCGTCAACGGCCGTTCGTTACTTCCGCGCAATCCGGACTGGTATCTTGACCAGCGGAGCATCACGCCGCCGAGTCCCGCTGGCCGTTCTACAGGCTACAACCTGTTTGATCGGGGTAGTCACGATATTCGCTACCGAGCAGCGAACGCGCTCTATGCGTTGCGCTTTCCGTATTACCATAGCCACCGCCCGAGAAACGGTTTGTTTGAGTATGGGGGGCTGGCTGCGCGTGCACTACGTCAGCGTCAACATCATCGCGAAGCGGAGCGCGTGACGCGGGAGCTTTGCGATTCCGGTCGGAGGTACTACCTCTTCCCGTTGCAACTGAATTCCGACGCACAGATCATTGTCCATTCACCATTCGACTGTGTGCGTGCGGCGATAGACAGGGTCGTGCAATCGTTTGCGCGCTACGCTCCCAGCGACGCGCTGCTGGTCATCAAGAACCATCCCCTCGATACGGGCATAATCGACTACCGCCGTTATGCGCAGCGACTCGCGCGTGAGCTGGATTTCGAAGATCGTCTGCGTTTCATTGAGGCCGGCCATTTGCCTACGCTTCTCGATCGCGCACAGGGTGTGGTGGTCGTGAACAGCACGGTTGGTCTGTCGGCGCTTCATCACGGCCGTCCAGTAATTGCACTTGGCGCGGCAATTTACAGTATGTCCGGGTTGACCTGGCAGGGCGACCTCGACGACTTCTGGATTGGTGCGTCGATGCCGGACTTGAACCTTTACCAGGCGTTTCTCGACTACGTCGTACATCACACGCAGATTAACGGCGATTTCTATACGCGATCGGGCATCGAAATGGCGACGGCCGGGGCGGTTCACCGTCTCGAGGCGGCGCATGGCTAGCGGCGCGATCAGTCATGTCGTCGTTACGGGCGCTAGTGCGGGCTTGGGGCGTGCCCTTGCAGTTTCCTATTCAACTGCTGGCGTGACACTAGGGCTTGTCGGCCGCAACGCCGATCGTCTTGAATCATGCGCTGAGGCTTGCCGCGCGAAGGGCGCGGTGGTGATCACGGCCGCACTCGACGTCCGCGACGCCGCTGCCATGGAGCACTGGCTCACCGATTTCGACAAAAACCACCCCATCGACCTGCTAATCGCCAACGCCGGAGTCGCGAGCACGCTCGCGCACGCCAACGACTGGGAAGGGCGCGAGCGCACCGCCAACATCGTCGACACCAACTTCACTGGCGCGCTCAACGCAGCCTTGCCTGTCATCGAGCGCATGCGCGCGCGCGGCCACGGCCACATTGCGCTCATCAGCTCGATCGCAGCGCTACGCGGCATGGCGATCTCCCCAGCTTATTGCGCCAGCAAAGCCGCGCTAAAAGCCTGGGGCGATTCCGTGCGCCCGGTCCTCGCCCGCGAGAACATCCGCGTCTCGATCGTGCTCCCAGGCTTCGTCAAAACCGCCATGAGCGACGTCTTCCCCGGCGAAAAACCCTTCCTCTGGTCGGCTGAAAAAGCCGCGCACCACATCCAGAGCAAGCTGCAAAAAGGCCGCGCCGAAATCGCGTTCCCCGGCCTGCTCGCCTTCGGCATGCGCCTTCTCACGCTGCTGCCGGCCGCGCTTGCCGACGCCATTCTCGGCCGCCTGTCCTATCTGCCGCGCGAGGAGCGCTAGCGTGGCATTGTCGATCGCGATCACCTTTGCGGCAGCCGTCGTGCTGTCGTTCGCCGCGGACGCGATCGCGCTCCCGCGGGCCGCCTTGCGCCGCCCGTTGCTCGCCATTTCGCTGCACATCACCAGCGTGCTTTTCCTCGCGAGCCTGTTTTTAGCGCTCACCTGGCGCCCGCATTTTTCGGCGTTCATGGCGCTCGCGCTGGTTGCGCTCGTGAGCACCGTGAGCAATGCCAAATACGCTTCGCTGCGCGAGCCGTTTGTTTTTACCGATTTAAGTCTTTTCAGCCAGCTTTTCGCGCATCCGCGTCTTTACCTGCCGTTTTTGAGCGCGGGGGCGGTGGTGGCGATCGTCGTGGGCGTCGGGGCCGTGGCGGCGGGTTTCTGTTTCGATCCGGCGGCGAGCGCGCCCATTGCAGCGGGCGCTGCGGCCACGGCGGCGCTATGGCTCGCACTCGGCTACGCACTCGCAGCGCGCCTGCGTCTTACGCTCGATCCGCTCGAAGACCAACACCGCCACGGCTTCTTCGCAGTCTTCGTCGCGTACCTGCTCAACGGCATGCGCCGCGCGACGTTCCGCGCCTTCGAACGCGCAGTGCTTACAAGCCCATTCGCAAAAGCCTTCGAGCCGAAGAACCGTCCCGACATCATCGTCATCCAGAGCGAATCCTTCTTCGACGCGCGCGAGTCAAGCACGGCAATCGAACCTTCGCTCTACAGCCATTTCGACGCTGCGCTGCGAGAATCGGCCACTCACGGCCAACTGGAAGTCCCTGCGTGGGGCGCCAATACGATGCGCTCCGAATTCGCGCTCCTCAGCGGCATTTCATCGTCGAAACTCGGCTACGCGCGCTTCTACCCGTACGCATTCGTCCGCCGCGCCTGCGCGTCGCTCGCGAACGGGTTTAAAAAAGCTGGCTACGAAACCGTCGCCATCCACCCGTACTACGCCGACTTCTTCGGCCGCGAGCGCGTTTTCCCGCTGCTAGGTTTCGACCGTTTCCTGGACATCCGCGCCTTCGCCAGCGCTCGTCGCGCTGGGCCGTATATTTCGGACGACAGTGTTACCGATCTCATCGTCAAGGAGCTAGACTCGTCGCGCTCGAAACCCGCGTTCATCTTCGCGATGACGATGGAAAATCACGGTCCGCTTCATCTGGAAACTGTAGAAAAAGGCGAATCCGGCCGTTATCACACCCTTGGGGAAGATCCCGCGTACAAGGATCTCACCGCGTATCTGCGTCACATCGCGAACGCGGACGCCATGATCGGCAAGCTGCTCGCGCATTTGCGCGCGCGCCGCCGCGACACCGTGCTGTGTTTCTACGGCGATCATGTTCCCGCGTTACCGCACGTATTCGAACGGCTCGGCACGGTACCGAGCCGCAGTCATTACTTCATCTGGCGGAATTTCGGAGATCGGCCGGCCAGGAAGCAAGACAGAGCCGTCGAGGATCTCGGCGCCGCGCTGCTCCACACGATGGAGTCGGCGGGCGGGCGCGAGGTCGCGGCGAGCATGTCCGAGAGAACAGAGCAGCTATGAAGAACAGCAAGATCGCAATCGTGGGTATGTCGTGCCGTTTCCCGGGTGGGGTCACCGGGCCGGACGAATTCTGGAGTCTGCTCGAAAACGAGCAAGACGCCGTCACGCAGATTCCCGCCGATCGTTTCGGCACGGAGTTCTATCAGCATCCGTCGAAGCGCGAGCCCGGCAAGAGCTACACGTTCTCTGCAGGCGTGCTCGACGATGTCGCCGGTTTCGACGCGGCTTTCTTCGGCATTTCGCCGCGTGAAGCCACGCAGATGGACCCGCAGCAGCGTCTGCTGCTCGAACTGACGTGGGAAGCGTTCGAAGACGCCGGCATGCGTCCGCAAGCGCTGCGCGGCAGCGATTGCGCGGTCTACGTGGGCGTGGCCAGTATGGACTACGGCAATCGCAATATGGACGACCTGAACACCGTCGATCCGTATTCGGCCACCGGCAACACGCTCTCCATCGCCTCGAACCGCATTTCGTGGGTCTACGATCTGCGCGGGCCGAGCATGTCGATCGATACGGCGTGCTCGTCGTCGCTGGTCGCGCTGCATCAGGCCGTCAAGGCGCTGCAAACCGGCGACGCCAGCATGGCGCTCGCGGGCGGCGTCAATCTGCTGCTGCATCCTTACGGTTTTGTCGGCTTCTCGAAGGCGTCGATGCTGTCGCCTCGCGGGCGTTGCCGCGCGTTCGACGCCACCGGCGACGGCTATGTTCGCGCCGAAGGCGGCGCGGTCGTGGTGCTGAAGACGCTTGAGCGCGCGCTCGCGGACGGCGACACGATTCACGCGGTCATCGCAGGCAGCGGCGTCAATTCGGACGGCTTCACGCAAGGCGGCATCAGCGTGCCGGGCACGCCCACTCAGGCGGCGCTGCTGCGCGAGGTCTACGCGCGCGCGCAGATCGATCCGCGCACCGTCGATTATCTGGAAGCGCACGGCACGGGCACGGCGGTGGGCGATCCGATCGAAACGCGCGCGCTCGCCGATGTGGTCGGCGCGGGCCGCGATGCGGATTCGCCGCTGCTGATCGGTTCGGTCAAAACCAATATCGGCCATCTGGAAACGGGTTCGGGCATGGCGGGGCTGCTCAAGGCCGTGCTGTGCCTGAAGCATCGTGCGGTGCCGCGTTCGCTGCATTTCGAAAAGCCCAATCCGAATATCGATTTCGCGGGTGGTCATCTGCGCGTGGTCGAGCGCATGACGCCGATTGGCGCGCATGGCCGCGAACTGGTGGTCGGCGTGAATTCGTTCGGGTTTGGCGGTACGAATGCGCACGTCGTGTTGACGGAAGCGCCCGCTCAGCAAGCTGAAATCAAGTTGCAAGCACAAGCAGAAGGCTTCGCGCCGCTCGTGCTCACCGCACGTTCGGAGCGCGCACTCGCAACGCTCGCCGCGCGCTATCTCGCACGCCTCGATGCAGGCCAGTCGTGGGGCACGCTGGCTGCCGCAGCAGCACATCGTCGCCAATGGCTCGAACATCGCGCGATCATTGCGCCCGCAACGTTCGATGAAGCGCAGGCGGCGCTCGCCGCGCTGGCGCATCCGCAAAACGCAGAAGCGCAGGGCGAGATCGCGCCTGCCGCGCTGGTCCACGCGGAAGTGGTGGCTGACGATGCACCGATTGCGCTGGTGTTCTCGGGCAATGGTTCGCAATGGGCGGGCATGGGCAAGCAACTGCTTGCCGAAGACGCCGTGTTCCGCGCGGCAGTCGAAGAAGTGGATGCGCTCTGGTGCGCGGACGGCAGCCCGTCGTTGCAAGCCATGCTCGCAGCGGGCGCAGACAATGAAACGCTCGCCGCTACCGAACACGCACAACCGCTGCTGTTCGCGATCCAGGTTGGCATCGTGCGCGTGATCGAAGCGCATGGCGTGGCCTATGACGCATGCGTCGGTCACAGCGTCGGCGAAGTGGCCGCTGCGTGGGCCTCGGGCGCACTGACGCTCGCCGATGCCGTGCAGGTCGTCAAGATCCGCAGCCGCGCTCAGGCGCTCACGCGCGGCACGGGCCGCATGGCCGCCGCCGGCATCAGCGAGTCCGAAGCGCGCGAAATGATCCTGCAGCAAGGCTTGACCGGCGATGTCGAAGTTGCCGGTATCAACAGCTTGCAGTCGGTGACGCTGGCGGGTTCGCTCGCGGGGCTCGACGTGATCGGTACCGCGCTCAAGGCCACGGGCCGCTTCTATCAGCTGCTCGATCTCGACTACGCGTTCCACAGCCGTCATATGAACGGCATCGAAGCGCCGGTGCGCGAGGGTCTTGCGGATATCGCGCCGCGCGCTGCTACGCGTCGTTACGTCTCGACTGTCACGGGCGCACCGCTCGCAGGCAACGAACTCGACGCGCAATACTGGTGGCGCAATATCCGCGAGCCGGTGCGCTTTGGCGACGCCATCGCGCATCTGGTGGGCGAGGGCGTGCGTCTCTTTGTCGAAGTCGGCCCGCATTCGATTCTGCGCACCTACGTGAAGCAGACGCTCGCCGCGCTCAAGGAGACCGGAGCGCCGCTGCCCACGCTCAAGCGTCAGCACGACAGCGCCGCGACGCTGCATCGCGCGGTGCTCGCCGCAGTAGCTCATGGCGCGCGCGTCGATCGCGAACGTCTGGTGCCGTGCGTCGCCGATACCGATCCGGTGGCGCTGCCCGCGTATCCGTGGCAGCACGAACATTACTGGCTGGTGCCGACGGTCGAAGGCTATGGCCTTGCAAACCGCCATCGCGTGCATCCGCTGCTGGGCTACCGCCTGCATGAGCACGCATTCGGCTGGGAAAACCATATCGATCCGACGCGCCTGCCGTATCTGGCCGATCACGTCGTCGATGGCGGCGTGACTTATCCGGCCGCAGGCTTCGTGGAGATGGCGCTGGCCGCAGCGCGCGTGTTCTTCGCGACCGACACCTGCGCGCTCGAAAACGTCGAAATCCGTCAGCCGGTGGTGTTCCAGGCGAATCACGCCAAGCTGTTCCGCCTCGTCATCGATGTGCGCACGGCGGCGTTCACGATCGAAACGCGCGAGCGCATGAGCGACGACGCGTGGTCGGTCAACGTGGTCGGCCGACTGCTGGCGAGCGGCAATACGCTCGATGCCAACACCGCGCCGGACGCGCGCCTGCTGCAATCGCTGTCGACGCAACTGGCCATCGACGCGCCCACGCTGTACGCGGCCACCGAATCGATCGGCCTGACCTATGGCCCGCAATTCCGCCGCGTGCAATGCGTGCGTGCGTCCAGCGACGCGGTGCTGGCCGAACTCGCCGCCCCACAACTCGCCGATGACGCCGATCTCGCGCGCTACAACCTGCATCCGTCGCTGCTCGATGCGGGCTTCCATCCGCTGTTCGCGCTGACCGCCGCCAACAACGGCGACCGCGCCGCCTGGCTGCCGGTGCAGTTCGGCCGCATCGACTATCTGCGCGGCGACACGATCCGCCAGGTGCTGGCCGTGGTCGAGCGCCGCAGTCCGCATTCGGTGGTCGTCTCGTTCCATTTCCTCGACAGCGCCGCGCGCGTGGTCGCGCGCCTGGCGCAGTGCCGCTTCCGCCGCGTCGATCTCCAGGCGCGCCGTCATGCTGCACCGTCGCGCTACACCTATCACCTCGAAGCGCGCCCGCTTCCCGGCGGCTTCGATGCGTCTGCGTTGCCCGCGCCCGCCGCGCTGCTCGAAGAAGCGCAGCGCGTGCTGGCGAACCACGACGGCCAGGACGCGCAGAAGCGCCGCGCGATGCATCTGACCGAAGTGCTGCCGCTCGTCGACGTGCTCGCCAGCGGCTATGCACTGCGCGCATTCGAAAAGATCGGCGCATTCCGCACGCCGGGCCTTGCGTTCGGGCCGCTGCCGGAACTGGCCGCGCGTCTGGCCTCGATGCTGGTCGAAGACGGTCTCGCGCACTTTGAGGGCGATCTGCTCGTGCGCGATCCGGAGGCCTGCGAGGCGATGCCGCCGGTCGATGAACTCTGGCACAGCCTGCTCGAACAGTCGCCCGCGCACGTCGCGGAACTCACGCTGCTCGCGCATTGCGGCTCGGCGCTGCCCGCGCTGCTCTCGGGCGAGATGGCGCCCGAAAAGCTGATGTCGCCGACCAGCAAGAGTCTGGTCGAGCACTTCTTCGAAGCGTCGCCGACGTGGTCGCATGTGCGCGCCCTGATCGCCGCGTTCGCTTCGCGCGCGGTGGCCTCGTGGCAAGCGCCGCGCCGTTTGCGTGTGCTGGAGATCGGCCGCTCGGATGTGGATGTGCCGCGTCCGCTCGAAGTCGCGCTGCCGCTCGCGCGCTGCGATTACGCCATCGCCTGCACCGCGCCGCAACAGGCGGCGCTGGCAGCCGAGGGCGGTCATAGCGCGCGCCTCGTCACGCTGGTTGCGGGCGAGCCGGGCGGACGTCTGGCGCTGCAAAGCGACGACGATGCCCCTTACGACCTCGTGATCGCCAACTGCCTGCTGGCCGGTCAGAACGACCCGCTCGCGGCGCTCACCGCGCTGCGCGGCTGGCTCGCGCCGGGCGCGTTCGTCGCGCTGGCGGAACCGCGTCGCGGTCGTTTTACCGATATCGTCTTCGGCCCGGTGCGTGCCGGTGCGGCATCGTCGCTGAATGCCGCCGATCTGGTGCGCCTGCTGGAAGCCGCCGGTTTCACCGATGTCGTGTCGTTCGCGGAACAGGGCTACGAGATCGAAGGTACGCCCGCGATGATCGTTGCGCGCGCACCGATGCGTCAGCTGACGAACACCACTGTGGCGGTAGAACCGGCGAAAGCGCCGTGGCTGCTGGTCCACGCCGATGACGTGGCGGACGCTCGCGCCGCCGGTCTCGCCGAAGCACTGCGCGCACACGGCGGCGATGTCGAACTCATCGCGCAAACCGAAGTCGCGACCGCACTGCACGCAATCAGCGCCGCGCGCGATGGCGCACCGCTGCATCTCGTGTTCGTCGCGCCCGATGCCGCGCTGCCCGTCGATGCCGACGGCACCGCGCTCATGCAGGCGCAGCGCACGACTTCGGTGGCACTCGCGCGCCTTGTGCGCGAACTCGGTGCGTCCGCGCTGCCGGTGCAACTGAGCATCGTCACGCAGGACGGTTCGCCGTTCGCGCTCGAAGGCGACGACAATCGCGCGCCTCGGCGCGCTGAACAGGCGACGCTTTGGGGCCTGGGCCGCGTGCTCTCGAACGAGCATCCCGAACTGGGCTGCCGCCTGATCGACGTATCGGCGGCATCTTCAAACGCCCTCGAAGCGCTTGCGCTGGAACTGCTGGCGGGCGATGTCGAAGAAGAAGTGCTGCTCAACGCGCGTGGCCGTTTCGTGCCGCGTATGCTGGATGCGGCGCAGGCGCAACGTCGCGCGCCGGAAAAGGGCGTGACCGCGCAAGGCTCCGTGCTCGCCTTCGACACGCCGGGCTCGCTGCGCAACCTCGAATGGTTCGCGCAAGTGCCGCGCGCACTCGAAGCCGACGAAGTCGAAATCGAACCGGTCGCCACCGGCCTGAATTTCCGCGACGTGATGTACGCGATGGGCCTGCTTTCCGACGAAGCCGTTGAAACCGGCTTTGCGGGCGCGACCGTCGGCATGGAACTGTCGGGGCGCATTACGCGCGTTGGCGCTGGCGTGACCACGTTCAAGGCTGGCGACGCCGTGCTCGGTTTCGCGCCGGCTTCGTTCGCCACGCGTGTTGTCACGCGGGCGGGTGCGGTCACGCGCAAGCCCGCTTCGATGACGTTCGAAGAGGCCGCGACGGTTCCTACCACGTTCTTTACCGCCTGGTACGCGCTCGTCGAGCTGGCGCGCGTGCGCGAAGGCGAGCGCGTGCTGGTGCACGGCGGCGCGGGCGGCGTGGGTATCGCCGCGATCCAGCTCGCACGTCTGCTGGGCGCGGAGGTCTACGCGACCGCAGGCAGCCGCGAGAAGCGCGAATTCGTGCGCCTGCTGGGCGTGGATCGCGTGTTCGATTCGCGCAGCCTTGCGTTCGCCGATCAGGTGCGCGACGCGACCGGCGGCGCGGGCGTGGACGTGGTGCTCAACTCGCTCGCGGGCGAGGCGATGGTGCGCAGCATCGACACGCTGCGTCCGTTCGGCCGCTTTCTTGAGTTGGGCAAGCGTGACTTTTACGAGAACAGCCGCATCGGTCTGCGGCCGTTCCGCAACAACATCAGCTATTTCGGCATCGACGCCGATCAGCTCATGGGCGCGCTGCCCGAGCTGACGACGCGGCTGTTCGAAGCCGTCATGCAGCGTTTCGCCGATGGCGTGCTGCATCCGCTGCCGTATCGCCTGTTCCCGGCGGCGCGCGTCGAAGAAGCATTCCGCTACATGCAGCAGGCGCGTCAGATCGGCAAGGTGCTGGTCGGTTATCCGGCGGGCACGCCTGCGCCGACGCGCGGTGCGACGCACGCGGCGCAAGCGCTGAGCTGCGATGCGAACGGCGCGTATCTGGTCATCGGCGGCACGGGTGGTCTGGGCTTCGCGACGGCGCGCTGGATGGTGGCGCGCGGCGCGCGTCATGTCACGCTCGCGAGCCGTAGCGGCACGCTGAACGACGCCGCACTCGCCGAAGTCGCACGCTGGAAGGACGAGTACGGCGTGCAGACGCATGTGGTGTCCTGCGACGTGACGAACGCCGCGGCAGTGCAGGCGCTGGTCGCGCAGATCGCCGCACGCGGCACGCCGCTCAAGGGCGTGCTGCATTCGGCGATGCATATCGACGACGGCCTCGTGCGCAATCTCGACGACGCCCGTTTCGAAGCCGTGCTCGCGCCGAAGCTCGCGGGCGCGTGGAATCTGCATCGCGCGACGCTCGATTGCGCGCTGGACTTCTTCATCGTCTATTCGTCGGCGACGACGGCGCTTGGCAATCCGGGCCAGTCGAGCTACGTGGCTGCGAACAGCTTCCTCGAAGCACTGGTGGAAATGCGACGCGCTGCGAGTCTGCCGGGCACCTTCATGGCGTGGGGCCCGCTCGACGACGTCGGCTTCCTGGCGCGCAACGAGAAAACGCGCGAGGCGCTGCAATCGCGTATTGGCGGCGCGTCGATTTCGTCGGATGAAGCGCTGGTTGCGCTTGAACGCGTGCTGGTGGCGGGCGGCGCGGGCGAGGCCGTGGTGCGCCTCGACTGGCAGGCGCTCTCGCGCGGTATGCCCGCGGCCAGCGCGCGCCGTTACGCGGCGCTGCGCACGCGCAATGCGAACGAACCGGCAAGCGATGGCGGTCAGCCACTGCGCGGGCGCATCGCGGCGCTGCCGCATGCCGAAGCGCTCGCGCTGGTGGAAGAAACGCTGCGCACACAGATCGCGCGCATCCTGCACCTTGCGCCGGAAAAGGTGGAACTGGAGCGTTCCGTGCTCGATATGGGCATGGATTCGCTGATGGGCATGGAGCTCGGCCTCGCGGTGGAAGAGGCCTTCGAGGTCAAGCTTTCGGTGATGGCGATCGCGGAAGGCGCGACGGTGCGCTCGCTGGCGGCGCGCATCGTCGAATCGATCGAGGCCGACGCCGAATCCGCCGATTCGCCGCTCGAAGCGCAGGCCGACGCGCAGAACGCCGCGCAGAACGCCGCGCAAACCGAAGCGGCCGCGGCGCTCGCGCGCAAGCATGCGATCGAGGTCGAGCCTTCGACGTCGGCCACGCCCGCTGTCGAGGAGCTGGTCGAATGAGGGCGCCTGAGGGCTGGCGCGACACGCAGGGCACGCTCGCGCGCGAACTGACGCTGGCGGGCCACGGTCTGCATACGGGCCGCCGCGTGAACGTGCGCATCCTGCCGGTGCCCGACGCCACGGCGGCTCACGGCATCGTGTTTCGCCGCGTCGAAGCGGGCCGCGAAGTCGCCACGCTGCGCGCCGATCCGGCTTTGCGCGAGGCGCAGCCGCTTTGCACGATGCTGCGCACGCGCGATGGTGTGACGAAGGGCGAAGGCGTGCGCACGGTCGAGCATCTGCTTGCGTCGCTGCTGGTGTGCGGCATCGACCACGCCATCGTCGAACTCGACGCCGAAGAAGTGCCGATCCTCGATGGCAGCGCAGCGCCCTGGATCGACGCGATCCGCGCCTGCGGACGCACGGCGCTTGCGCAGCCGCAACGCTTTATCCGCGTGACGAAGCCGGTGGTCGTGACCGACGGCGAAGGTTCGCAGCGCCGTGAGATGCGCATCGAGCCATGTGAGCGTTACGAAGTTAGCGTGCGCAACGACCTCAAGGGTTTTGGCGACATGCATTGGGAAGGCGCGCTCACGCCCGACGTATTCGCGCGCGAGATCGCGCCGTCACGCTCGTACGGGCGCGTGAAATGGGCGCTGCCCGCCATCGCGGCGGGTTACGTGAAGCGCACGCCGATTTTGCGCGGGGCGCGGCTGTCGTGCACGGCCTCGATCGTGGGCAATCGCGTGATCGGCGGCATGCGTCTTCCGGACGAGTTCGTGCGCCATCGCGTGCTCGACCTCGTGGGCGATCTCGCGCTCGCTGGCGCGCCGCTGCTGGCGCGCGTGAGTGCATTGCGCCCGAGCCATGAAATGAACTGGCGGCTGTTGTCCGCGCTGCTCGCCGAGCGCGACGCGTGGACATGGGCCGAGTGCGACGCCTGAGCGGCGCGCACGCAAATCAAACAAGGAATCGCGCGCAGATGGGCGTAGGTGAAAAGATCCGGCAGCAACTCGCTGCCGCGGCGCTCAAGCGCCAACTGGAGCGCGTCTCGAACGAAGCGGCGCAGCCGTCGGGCGTTGTCGCGCATCAGAAAGCGACCAGCGTAGAAGGCGCATCGTTCGATGCGCGCGTGCGTTTCGAAGCCATGCCGCTTTATCAGCAGGTCAAGCTGATGAAAGAGATGGGCGAGACGCTCAAGGTGCAGTCGCCGTTTTTCCGCGTGCACGAAGGCATGGCGGGCGCGACCACGACCATCGGCGAGCGCGAGTACATCAACTACGCGAACTACAACTACCTGGGCCTCGCTTCCGATCCAGCGGTGATGGCGGCGGCGCAAGGCGCGATCACGCGCTATGGCACGTCGGTTTCCGCGAGCCGTATGGTGGCGGGCGAGCGCCCCGTGCAGCGCGATCTCGAACGCGCGCTAGCCGACTTCTACGAAACCGACGATTGCGTCGCCTTCGTGAGCGGCCATGCGACCAATGTGACGGTGATCGGCGCGCTGTTCGGTCATGGAGATCTGATCGTGCACGACGCGCTCGCGCACAACAGCATCGTGCAGGGCGCGCAACTGAGCGGCGCGAAGCGCCTCGCTTTCGCGCACAACGACTGGCAGGAACTCGACAGCCTGCTCGCGCGCGTGCGCCACGAATATCGCAATGTGCTGGTGGTGATCGAAGGTCTCTACAGCATGGACGGCGACTTTCCGGAGCTTGAGCGCTTCGTGGAAATCCGTCGTCGTCACGGCGTGTTCCTGATGGTCGACGAGGCGCATTCGTTGGGCGTGCTCGGCGAAACCGGGCGCGGCATCCGCGAACATGCGGGCGTCGCGCCGCAGGACGTCGATCTGTGGATGGGCACGATGAGCAAGACGCTGGCGGGTTGCGGCGGCTTTATCGCGGGCTGCCAGCCGCTGGTCGATATGCTGCGTCATCTCGCGCCGGGCTTTCTGTATAGCGTAGGCCTTGCGCCGACGCTTGCGGCGGCGTCGCTTGCCGCGCTCGACCGCCTGCGGGCCGAGCCCCAGAGGGTTGCGTCGCTCAAGGCGCGGGGTCATCAGTTTCTGGCTGAAGCGCGCGCCGCCGGACTCGATACGGGCACGAGCGCGGGTTACGCCGTCGTGCCGGTCATCACGCGGAGCTCGCTGAAGGCCGCGCAATGGTGCAACGCGCTGTTCGACGAAGGCATCAACGTGCAGCCGATTTTTTATCCGGCGGTGGAAGAACGCGCCGCGCGGCTGCGATTTTTCATCTGCTCGACGCATGAGCCCGAGCAGATTACGCGTACGGTCGCGGCACTTGCACGCCTCGCCAGGGCATAAAGGAACGTTGCAATGACAACGGTATCGGCTTCAATCGCGACGCAGGCGCAGACGCTCACATTCCGTCCCGCGCGTGCGAGCGACGCGTTCGTGTGCGCGCCGCTCGTGTTCGCTTCGGGCGAGCATGAGTTCGAGTTCTTTCTGGGCGTGTCGCCCGAGCGCTGCATCACGTTTCTGGCCTTTGCTTTCGGGCTTAACGGTGGGCGCTTTTCGTGGCGTCGTCATGAAGTCGCCGTCGATGCCAACGGCGAGATCGTCGCCGTGCTGGCGGCGCACGACGGTCGCCGCATTCTCGCCGACGATCCGCATGTGGTCTTCACGCTGCTGCGCCACTTCGGCTTGCTGCGCACGGTGCCGATGCTGCTGCGCGGCCTCGTGCTCGAAACTGAATTGCCCAAGCCGAAGCGGGCCCAGACTTTGATCGCACACTGCGCGACGCGTGAAGAATCGCGCGGTACTGGCGCGTTCAGCGCGCTGTTTGCGCACGCGCTGGGCAAGGTCGAGCGTGGACTCGATACGCCCGCCCGCGAGATCGTGCTCGACGTGCTGGCGAGCAATACGCGCGCGGCGGCGCTGTATCGGCGTCTGGGTTTTGTCGATCTGCCGCGCCGCAAGCCGCGTTCGAAGCGTTTGCCTGCGGAGCTCGAATCGATCCGGATGCGTTTCGATCCGCGCGCACCGCGCTGATTAGATGGGGCGCACGCTGCCGCGCGTGCAACGTTCCTGTAAACTTGGCGGCGCATCGCAAGCTTTCATGCTGCCTGTCCAGCAACGCCCCGACCATGCTCCGATCCCTTGCCGTCCTGCTGATTTTCCAGTGTCTCGGCGAGAGCGTTTCCTACGTTTTCTCGCTGCCCGTTCCCGGTCCCGTCATCGGCATGCTGTTGTTGTTTGCCTTTGCGATGATGCGTCCCGCCGCCGCCACGGCCATCGAACCCACTGCGCTCGAACTGCTTCGCCATCTCTCGCTGCTCTTCATTCCAGCGGGCGTGGGCATCATGGTGTCGGCGCAAGCTGTGCGTGGCGAAGCGTTCGCGGTGATCGCGAGTCTCATCGTGAGCACGACGCTGGGTATCGCCGTTACTGCACTCGTCACACGCGCATTGTTGCGTCGGCAACGACGTCGTCACGTCGAGGAGGGTGCATCGTGAATTCGCATCTGCCGATCGACAAGCTCGACGCCATCTGGGTGTATCTCGCTGCGTCGCCGTTGCTGGGCCTGACGCTTACGCTGGTCGCCTATCTGATCGCGCTGAACGTCTATGCGCGCGCGAAGCACAATCCGCTCGCGAATCCCGTGCTGATCGCCGTGGCGATCGTGGTGATTGCGCTCAAGCTCACCGTTACGCCGTATCGCGTCTACTTCGAGGGTGCGCAGTTCGTGCACTTCCTGCTTGGGCCCGCGACCGTGGCGCTAGCGTTGCCGCTTTATCGGCAATGGGACAAATTGCGACGTACCGCGCTGCCGTTGCTGGGTGGTCTGCTGGCCGGCTCGTTGACGGCAATCGTATCAGCGGTGGGGATTGCGAAATTGTTGGGCGCGACGCCGCAGACCTTGGCATCGCTTGCGCCGAAGTCGGTGACGACTCCGATCGCCATGGCCGTCGCCGAGAAGGTGGGCGGTATTCCCTCGCTCACGGCGGTGCTGGTGATCTCGACGGGCGTGTTCGGCGCGGTGACGGCGCGCTGGATTCTGAATGCCGTGGGCGTGCGCGAAACCGAGGTGCGAGGTTTCGCGATTGGCGTCGCGTCGCACGGTATCGGCACCGCGCGCGCGTTTCAGGTGAGCGAGGAAATGGGTGCGTTCGCGGGACTTGGTATGGGGCTGAACGGCGTGTTTACGGCGTTTGTCGTGCCGGTTCTGCTGCCGTTCCTACTGCGATGGCTCTAGCCGATTGACAATGAGCTGTCGATTCGGACTCGATATGTCGAAAAATACTTTGCGAGGTGCAGTACGATTTGCTCGTACACCGTCGTGGCGATTTTGCCTGTAGGGTGAGGCGCATCCTCTCAAATTCGCCGAATGGAGATGCTTTCATCGTGACCCGGTCGATAAAAAAAGCCTACCTGCCGTAGGACGCGCGCGACTGTGCTGGGACATCTCGGTAACCCTCAAGCGCGCGTAACTTTCTTCCTCATCAAGCACCCGTTGCTTGCATTCGTGACGTGAAAGCTCAGTAGCGTCGCCCCGACTCGCAGAGGCAGCCGGATATCCGATTCGCGCTGGCACAGACTAGCGGCCACCGATCAATTCAGCTCAATGAGCCCGCGTGCGTCGTCCTCCCCATTGCAGCGTGCGTCCGAACAATTGCCTTCCAGCAAATATCACATTGGCGTTAGCCAAGTTCGCTATCCGCGTACCCATGTCCGTTGAAGTATCGAATTTTTTGCGCGCAATTCCTTAAGCGTCGACTTGACTTTGCAACAGGCATGCAATCCTGAATTGTGCATCTGTGACGTCGCGATCGCGCTACGCGCCGGTGCATATACCTCAACAGGAGAAACAGACATGGAATACAGACTTCTTTGCGCAATTCTGCACGGTGACCGTCTGACTGAACCTCTCACGTGGCTCTATCTCACCGCGCTCGTCGCAGTGGCGATCGCCGGTTGGAAATTCGGTGATATCACGTATGAATTTTCGCGGCGAGCGAAGGAGGAGCGATGAACCGTTTAGCGAAACTATGGCTTTTGTTCAGAGGCTGGCATCACTTCTTGCAGCGAGCCGTGATTGCCTTTGCCCTTTACCTGATGTGGCTCGCTTCAGCATGGATCTACAGCGAGGGGTTCCATGGTGCTGCTGAGTTATTGGGCACCGTCTCTAGCTTCGGCTGTTTCTTCGCAGTCGGAGGCTGGTACATCTTGCGGGGCGCATTTTTTATCTTGGTGTGTTGGTTGCGCGCTTCCTAGGCGTCTACATGTAACAACCGGAAAGCTAGACAAAACATGTAGCTTTCTGGCCTAAGCAGTGCAGGCGCCTGTGACGCAGACGCAGCACCAGTGGCTTAGAAGATGGCGATTCGGATTCGATCGATAACCTCGAAATAAGGAGTGGATATGTTTGGTCTGATCATACTTTTTGCACTCGGCTACCTTGGATACAGGCTCACTACCCGCTAGGAAGTGTTAAGCGACTCGCCGGCTGACGAGTGCAATTTGGTGAGCCGCACCATGACATCACGGGCGGCAATTCCGGCGGCGAAGCACCGCAGGCCTCAGTGATACTCTTTGCCTACTAACGTCGGCAGACGGAGGAATATGATGGGATTGGGATTTTTTATATTAGGAATTACTTTCCTGCTTTGCGTATTCGCGTACTTTATGAATCGGAACGGCCGCAAGGCTGATCGCGAACGTGAAGGAAGAAGATGCTCTTGCGACCGAGAATGAATATAGGGGTGACCGATTTAGCGTGACAGCCACGTAGATCGTCGACTCTACGATAGTCGCTGGAGGAGCAACATTTAGGTAAGCGAATCCTAAGCGCCGCTCCGCTTGCTTCTAGAGGACGAGCACCGCGACAGCGTCGACATGCCTTTTCAATCAAGGCCGCACCTTTCGGTGCGGCCTTCTGCATTTTTGGCCTGCAGCATGCCTTTCTCTTCGAACTATCTGAGGTTTGGACCGTACAAAACGCGACCGATCGCACCGATGGAGGATGGTCGAATACTCAGCTTGTTCTGGATTAGAGGTGGAAATTCGCTGGGTGGGCGCCGCGCAAAGATCGTGCTGAGATGGTTTGAACCGCCCCGGGTTTTGTGGAGGCTCCAACTCTTGAGAGAATGGAGCCATGAACAAGAAGGTAACCAAGTTTTCCCCGGAAGTCCGAGAGCGC
>NZ_JACHBW010000008.1 GCF_014200455.1 Paraburkholderia bannensis
GGCGCGGCGCTTGGCCTCAAGGCCGATGCCTACAAACACATCGAATTCGACATCACGTTGACGCCGCTGCTGCAAGGCCGCGACAACCAGATCGTCCAGCGTCCGCGCGCAGCGGCCGAGGCTACCGCCACCGCCTGAGCGTCCCGCACGGCGGCAGCCGCCTGGTACTGACCGTACTGCAATTCGCGCTGCCGCCATCCCCAGATTCCCCCGCGAGAACCCGTTCGCCACCGATGCATGCGTCCCGTGCAGGGATCGGTGTACGCATAGGGAGAGGAAACATGTCCGCCATCATCGACAAAGCCAACGAACTCGACCATCTGCTGGCCACCGCCGTGCAGGACGACAGGCAAGCCGGTATTTTCCGCTGCCGTCGCGATATCTTCACCAACGCCGACTTGTTCGAACTGGAGATGAAGCACATCTTCGAGAACAACTGGGTGTATCTGGCGCACGAAAGCCAGATTCCGAACAACAACGATTACTACACGACCTGGATCGGCCGCCAGCCCATCGTCATTACGCGTGACAAGACCGGCGAACTGAACGCCGTGATCAATGCCTGCGCGCACAAGGGAGCGATGCTGTGCCGTCGCAAACACGGCAACAAGGGCAGCTTTACCTGTCCGTTCCACGGCTGGACTTTCTCGAACACGGGCAAATTGCTCAAGGTGAAAGACGAGAAAACCACTGAATATCCCGTGCAATTCAACACGCACGGTTCGCACGACCTGAAAAAGGTCGCGCGTTTCCAGAACTATCGCGGTTTCCTGTTCGGCAGCCTCAATGCGGATGCGATGCCGCTCGAAGCGTATCTGGGCGAAGCGCGCGTGATTATCGACCAGATTGTCGATCAGGCGCCCGGCGGCCTGGAAGTGCTGCGCGGCAATTCCTCGTATGTGTACGAGGGCAACTGGAAAATGCAGATGGAAAACGGTTGCGACGGTTATCACGTCAGCACCGTGCACTGGAATTACGCCGCCACCATGGGCCGCCGCAAGGAAGAGGGTACCAAGGCGGTGGATGCGAATAGCTGGAGCAAGTCGGTGGCGGGCGTCTATGGCTTCGAGCACGGCCACATTCTGCTGTGGACCCAGACGATGAATCCCGAGGTTCGCCCGGTTTATCACCAGCGCGACGAAATCAAGGCGCGTGTGGGCGAAGTCGCCGCCGATTTCATCGTCAACCAGACGCGCAATCTGTGCCTTTATCCGAATGTGTTCCTGATGGATCAGTTCAGCACGCAGATTCGCGTGGTGCGTCCGATCAGCGTCGATAAAACCGAAGTATCGATTTTCTGCTTCGCGCCGAAGGGCGAGAGCGCAACGGATCGCGCCACGCGCATCCGCCAGTACGAAGACTTTTTCAATGTCTCGGGCATGGGTACGGCGGACGATCTGGAAGAATTCCGCGCCTGCCAGAACGGCTATGCCGGCATCGCGGCCATGTGGAACGATCTGTCACGCGGCGCGCCCCTTTGGGTGGAAGGCCCGGACGAGAACGCCAGGAAGATGGGCCTCAAGCCGCTCATCTCGGGCGAGCGCAGCGAGGACGAAGGCCTGTTCGTGTGCCAGCACGAATACTGGGTGCGCACGATGCAAGACGCGCTGAAGAAAGAACGCGAGGAGTCCGTAGCATGAGCTTCGATTATCAAACCCTGTGCGCAGTGCTCTATCGCGAAGCGCGCCTGCTCGACGACCGTCAGTGGGACGAATGGCTCACCTGCTACACCGAGGACGTCACCTACTGGATGCCGGCCTGGGACGACGACGACCAGCTCACCGACGACCACGAAAGCCAGATCTCGCTGATGTACTACCCGGATCGCGGCGGCCTGGAAGACCGCGTGTTCCGCATCAAGACCGAGCGCAGCGGCGCGTCCACGCCGGAGCCGCGCACGAGCCATAACATCACCAATGTGGAAGTGCTGTCCACGCGCGATAACGAAGTGGATCTGCGCTACAACTTCCAGACGCTCAACCATCGCTACCGCACGACGGACCTTTTTTACGGCACGATGTTCGTCACGTTGCGCCTGGTCGAAGCAAAGTGGCTGATCGCCTATAAGAAGATCGTGCTGAAAAACGACTATATCCGGCAGGTTCTCGACGTCTATCACGTGTAAATCACGTTGAATTTTTGTCTGGCGTCGAACGCATCAATATCAGGTAGTTGGAGGAGGTCCCCATGTCCAGTTTCAATATTGCGCTGAATTTCGAGGATGGCGTTACGCGCTTCATCGAATGCAAGGCCGGCGAGAAAGTCCTCGACGCGGCGTTTCGCGCCCGCATCAATCTGCCGATGGATTGTTCCGACGGCGTGTGCGGCACCTGCAAATGCAAGGCCGAAAGCGGCCGCTATGACCTTGGCGACGACTATATCGAAGACGCCCTGAGCGACGACGAAAAATGCGGCGGCCTTGTGCTCACTTGCCAGATGGTGCCGCAAAGCGACTGCGTGATTGCGGTGCCGGCTTCCTCGGCGGTGTGCAAGACGGGGCAGAGCAAATTTGCCGCCACGGTCGCGAAGATCGAATTGCATAACGATGCGGCGGTGGTGCTGGAACTGGACGTCGAAGAAAACGCGCCGGTGTTTTTGCCGGGCCAGTATGTCAATATCGACGTGCCCGGCAGCGGTCAGCATCGCTCGTATTCGTTTTCGTCGGCGCCTGGCGAGTCGAAGCTCAGCTTTCTCATCAAGAAGATCCCCGGCGGCGTGATGAGCACGTGGCTCGAAGCCGCACAAACCGGCGACAAGCTCGAACTGATCGGGCCGCTTGGCAGTTTCTATCTGCGCGACGTGCAGCGCCCGCTGCTGTTCCTCGCGGGCGGCACGGGGCTCGCGCCGTTCCTGTCGATGCTGGAAGTGCTCGCGCGCGCCAAGTCGCGGCAAAAGGTGCATCTGATCTATGGCGTGACGCGCGATCTCGATCTCGTCCAGGTCGAAGCGATCGAAGCCTATACGGCGAAGCTGCCGAATTTCAGTTTCAGCACGGTGGTGGCGGACGATGCGTCGAGCCACCCGCGCAAGGGTTGGGTCACACAGCATATTCCCGCCGATGCGCTCAACGACGGCGACGTCGACGTCTATCTGTGCGGGCCGCCTCCGATGGTCGATGCCGTGCGCAAGCACTTCGACGACCAGGGCGTGAAGCCCAACAGCTTCCATTATGAGAAGTTCACGCCCAACGTCGCGCCGAAGGCGGCAGCATGAGCGCGCAACGATTTGCGGGCAAGGTGCTGGTTGTCACCGGCGCGGCGCAGGGCATCGGGCGCGGCGTGGCCTTACGTGCAGCAGCGGAGGGCGGCAAGGTCCTGTTCGTCGATCGCGCGGATTTTGTGGCGGAAGTGGCGGCCGAGGCCGTGAGCACCGACACCGCAGGCTTTGTCGCCGACCTCGAAACCTACGAAGGCGCACGGGCGACGATGGCCTTTGCCGTGGAAAAATTTGGCGGCATCGACATTCTGATTAATGGCGTGGGCGGCGCGATCCGCATGCGTCCGTTTGCGGAGTTCGAGCCCGAGCAGATCGACGCGGAAATCCGCCGCTCGCTCATGCCCACGCTTTACACCTGCCACGCGGTGCTGCCGCATCTGCTGGCGCGCGGCGGCGGCACCATCGTCAATATTTCGTCGAATGCCACGCGCGGGATTCGACGTGTGCCGTATTCGGCTGCAAAAGGTGGTGTCAACGCGATCACCCAGGCGCTGGCCATGGAATACGCCGAGCACAATATCCGCGTGGTGGCCACGGCGCCCGGCGGCACCAGCGCGCCGCCGCGACGCGTGCCGCGCAATGCCGCCGGCGACAGCGAGCAGGAAAAAGCGTGGATGAACGAAGCCGTCCATCAGGTCACCGAATCGACTTTTTTCAAGCGCTACGGCAGCATCGACGAGCAGGTCGCGCCGATCCTGTTCCTCGCGTCGGATGAAGCGAGCTATATCACCGGGTCTGTCTTGCCGGTTGCAGGGGGCGATACGGGCTGAACTGCGGTCTGAACCACGGCTTGAAACCCGCTGCTCGATAAAAGGCCCGAAAATCAGCCCTTTTTCGCGTGTGCTTCGCGATCGGTTGGCGTGAGGTACGCCATGCCTTGCTCTTCGTAGAGGTCGTAGATCAGTTGCAGCATGCGCTGCAGATCCTCGGATTCGTCCAGCATGCGCACGCTCATGATGATCGGCGACACCAGATTGGCGTCGTCCAGATCCTTGTAGAGCACGTCGTCGCGCTTGAGGCCATAGACGCTCTTCGGCACGATCGAAATGCCTTCTCCGGCCGCCACGAGGCCCAGCGCCACCTGCAATTCACGCGTCTCCAGCACGCGCCCCGGTTTGAGCGCGCGATCGTGAAAGGCCGCCAGCACCTGATCCGCGTAACTTGGGCGCGGCGACTTCGGAAAAATTATCAGTGTCTCGCTGAGCAGGTCGTGCAGCGACAGTTCGGCCTTCGCGTCGCCCAGGGGATGGCCGATCGGCAGCGCCACGATCATGCGCTCCTCGCGCAGCACCACGCGGCGAATGCTCGGATCGTCCAGACGAATGCGCCCGAATCCCACATCGATGCGACCTTCTTTAAGCGCCTTGATCTGGTCCATGGTGGACATTTCGTTGAGGCTCAATTCGACTTCGGCGTGCTGTTGCCGATAGCGCCGGATGATCTTCGGCAGCATCCCGTACAGCGTCGAGCCGACGAAGCCCACCGACAGATTGCGCTCGATCTTGCCCACGCGGCGCGTCATCGATTCGAGTTCGGCGGTTTGCGCCAGCAACTGCGAGGCGTGCTGATAGAAGAAGCGGCCGGTATCGGTGAGCTTGAGCGGGCGCGAATTGCGCTCGAAAAGCTGCACGCCGAGGATCTCTTCGAGCTGCTGGATCTGGCGGCTCAGGGGCGGCTGCGCGATATGCAGCCGTTGCGCCGCGCGGGTGAAGCTGCGCTCCTCGGCGACAGCCACGAAGTAGCGAAGATGGCGCAGTTCCATGTTCCAACCTCTGGGATATTGATTCGTTACAGAATGGCGCTCAAACGCATCTCATTATACCTGTAAGGCATAGTGTATCGCGCCGTCACCATCTCGATAATAGTTGAAATTTTCAACTATTTGTCTATACTCCGATGCGTCGTCGGCCAGGCTCGAAACTTCATCGGGCTTTCATCATTGGAGCGCGCTCTTGTCTTCCGGCTTGCATCCCGGCTTTCTTACTTTCAGGCTCGATCTCGCGAGCGCGCTGCTCAGCGAGCGCGCCAACGCGATCTACCGCGAGCGCTGGGGGCTGGACGTGCGCGCGCTGCGCGTATTGCGGCTCGTTTGTGCCGAAGCGGGCATCACGCCCAAGACCGTTTCGCAGCGCGCCTTGATCGAAAAAACGCTGCTGTCGAAAACGCTCGCCGAGCTTGAAGCGCGTGGCCTGATCGTGCGCGACACCCACGCGCAGGACCGCCGCAGCATCGCGCTGAGCGGCACGCCCGAGGGCCTGGAGGTGGCGCAGGCATCGGCGAAGGTCGGCGCGGATCTCGAAGGCGAACTGGCCGCTGCCTTGACGGCGAACGAACGCAAGACGCTCGACCGTCTGCTCGAAAAACTTTCGGACAGCTTGCTCAACGGCGCCGCCTGACCGATGCGCCGCAATCGGCAAGCACCCCCTTTCCAGGAGTCACAATGACCAGATTGATCGATACGCTCGCGCCGGCCATCGGCGCGCTGCTGCCTGAACTGGAGACGATCTACAAGGACCTGCACGAACATCCGGAACTATCGATGCAGGAATTGCGCACCGCGAAGATCGTCGCCGATTACGTGGAAAAGCTCGGCTACGAAGTCACGCGCGAAGTCGGCGTGACGGGCGTGGTCGCCATCCTGCGCAACGGCGCGGGCCCGACTGTGATGCTGCGCGCCGATATGGACGCGCTGCCGATGGCTGAAGACACGGGCCTGCCGTACGCCAGCAAGGTGGTGACGAAGGACGAGGACGGGGTGCAGGTTGGCGTGGCGCATAGCTGCGGCCACGACATGCATGTGACCTGGCTGCTGGGCGTGGCGCGCCTGATGGCGGCGCATCGCGGCGCGTGGAGCGGCACGCTCATGGCGGTGTTCCAGCCCGGCGAGGAAGTGGGGCGAGGTGCGCGCAGCATGATCGACGACGGCATGACCACACGCTTTCCCAAGCCCGACGTGATTCTCGGCCAGCATGTCATGGTGGGCGCGGCGGGCACGGTGGGGTATCGCAGCGGGACGATTCTTTCGGCGGGCGACAGCCTCAAGGTCAAGCTGTTCGGGCGCGGCTCGCACGGCTCGCAGCCGCAGACCTCGATCGATCCGGTCATCATGGCCGCGTCCACCACGCTGCGTTTGCAGACCATCGTGTCGCGAGAAATTTCGCCGCGCGACAGCGCCGTGCTGACGATTGGCAGCCTGCAGGCGGGCACCAAGGAAAACATCATCCCCGACGACGCCACGCTCAAACTGAACGTGCGCACCTACGACGAGGACGTGCGCGAGTACATGCTGGGCGCGATCCGCCGCATCTGCTGCGCCGAATGCACGGCGTCCAACGCGCCGCGCGAGCCGGAGTTCACCACGCTCTCCAGCTACCCGTTGACCGTCAACGACGAAGCCACTACGGCGCGCCTGCGCACCGCCTTCGAAGCGCAGTTCGGCGAGCGCGCCTACGAGACGGAACCGGCGGCGGCCAGCGAAGACTTCAGCGTGTTCGGGCGCGAGTGGGGCGTGCCTTACGCGTTCTGGTTCGTCGGCGGCACCGATCGTGCCGTGTTCGAAAAAGCCCGCGCCGAGAAGAAGATCAACCAGATCCCGAGCAATCACTCGCCGCGCTTCGCGCCGGTGATCGACCCGACGCTGCGCACCGGGCTCGAAGCGATGCTCTGCGCGGCAGGCGCGTGGCTGGGCCACGACGCCGCCGCAGCGGATCAACCGATGAGCGAGGCGGCGTGAGCATGGCATTGGGCGCGCACGTTAGCGCGCATATGAACGCCCATACGGCGTACACGGCGCTCGATCTCATCGGCACCTTCGCCTTTGCGATCTCGGGCGCCGTCGCGGCGCGGCAGCGGCGGCTGGACCTGTTCGGCATCCTCGTCGTGACCTTCATGGTGGCGTGCGGCGGTGGCATCGTGCGCGATGTCTGTATCGGCGCGATTCCGCCTGCGGGGCTGTCGAACTGGGCTTATATGGCGGTGACGGTGCTGGCCGCGCTGCTCACCATCGTCGCCTATCCGCAAGTGCGGCGGCTGCGTCATCCGGTGCTGTTCTTCGATGCGATCGGGCTGGGACTGTTTGCGGTTTCCGGCGCGCAAAAGACGTGGATCTGGACCGACAGCGCGGAGACGGCGATCGTGCTCGGCATGGTGAGCGCGGTGGGTGGCGGCGTCCTGCGCGACATCATGCTGTCGCGTGTGCCGGCGATCCTGGAGCGAGAGATTTACGCATCGGCGGCGCTGCTGGGCGCGGCGCTTCAGATCGGGCTGACGTATATGGATTGGTCGACGTTCTGGACGCCGTGGGTCGCCACGCTTGGCTGCGTGGCGCTGCGTCTGGCTTCGCTGTACTTTGGCTGGCGCTTGCCGGTGTTCCATACGCGCGAGGTCAGGAAGCGGATCCGCGCGATGGAGCAGGAAGCCCTGGAGGCTGGCGAGGACGCGCGGCACGACGGGCGCTGACTGCGCTGTGCGTGCCGCAAAAAGCCTTAGAACGTAATATCCGCCGTTCGTACGGCGCTGATGCGCGGCCCGAAGCTGCGCATGCTCGACAGCGTCTGGTTGTGATGCTCGCGAATCGTCGCGGCGGTGGCGTGCGGTTTGTCGTGTGTGGTGTGGGCATCGGCGACCAGCGTCACCGTGAAGCCGTTGGCCGCCGCGCGGCGCGTGGTGGTATCGACGCAGAATTCCGTCGCGTAGCCGCAGATCACCACATGCTTGACGCCATGTTCGGCAAGCGTCGCGCCCAGTGCCGTGTTCAGGAAAGAGTCGGGCGTACGCTTGCTCACAAAATAATCGCTCGATTGCGCCTGCGCGGAATCGGCTATTTTCCAGGCTTCGCTGCCGGGCACGAGTTCTTCGTCCTCGTGCTGGATGAAGACCACCGGCACGCGGGCGGCGTGGGCGCGTTCCGTCAGCTCGCGGACGTTGGCGGAAATTGCGGCCGCGTCGCCAGGCAGCGGGTCGGTCGCGACCAGGCCGTTCTGGAAGTCAATGACGAGCAATGCAGTAGACATAAAACAGTTCCCCTGGAAAGAACCGATTCTATCCGCTGGCTTTCTCCCGAAACAGCGTCAGTCCCGCGAGGCTGACGATTCCACATCCCAGCACGTACCAAGCCGGCGCATAGAAGCTACCGGTCGCACGCCACAACGCGCCCACGGCCAACTGCGCAAAGCCGCCAAACAGCGTCACGCCCACGGCGTAGATGATGCCCAGCGAGGTCGCGCGCACTTCGGGGCGCAGCGCTTCCAGAATCATCAGAAAGCCCGCGGGGCTCGTGAGCGTCATCAGGCCGATCAGCACGATGGCGACGATCAGCACCGTGCTCACGGTCGGCCTTGCTGCGATCGCCGCGAAGGCCGGAAACAGCAGAGCCAGCGAGACGACCGAGACGATGGCGAGCAGCGGCTTGCGACGCGGCAAACGGTCCGCCAGCTTGCCCGCGAACGGCGAGCCGATCAGCAGCACCAGGCCCGCCGCACAACCGCTCGCCGATGCGGTGGCCGCCGGCATATGCAGCGTGAGCGCGAGGAACGCGGGCAGGAAGAAGACGATGGTGTACATCGTGCCCGTGCCGCCGATCACCAGCATCGTGCCGGCCACGATCACGCGCAGCGGCAGCTTGCGGCGCACGGCGCTCGTTTTGGGGGTTGCATGCGCATGGGCATGGGCGGGCAAGGTATCGTCCAGCCGCGCGCGCAGGAAAAACCCCAGCGGACCGATGGCAAGACCGATCAGGAACGGCACGCGCCAGCCCCAAGTTATCAGTTGCTCGTGCGAGAGCGACTTCGACAACAGCAGCGCGATCAACGCGCCCGCCAGCGCCGCGCCGCCCTGGCTCGCCATCTGCCAGCTCACCAGCAGCCCGCGGCGGCCTTCGCGGCCCGCTTCCATCAGCAACGTGGTGGCCGCGCCCACTTCGCCGCCCGCCGAAAATCCTTGCAGCAAACGCCCTAGCACGATAAGCGCGGGTGCGGCGAGGCCGATCTGCGCATAGGTGGGCGCAAGGCCGATCAGCCCGGTGCCCAGCGCCATCAGCAGCACGGTGAGGATCAGCGCAGGCTTGCGGCCCGCGCGGTCCGCATAGGCGCCAATCGTCACGCCGCCCAGCGGACGCACGACGAAGCCCACGCCGAAGGTCGCGAGCGACATCATCAGCGAAGACATCGCGTCATGTGACGGGAAGAATAACTGGCCGATCAGTGCGGAAAAGAAGCTGTAGACGGTGAAGTCGAAGAACTCCAGACCGTTGCCCAGCGCGGCGGCGAGCACCATCGTGCGGCTCGTGCGTGCTGATTCTGCTGCGCCATGCGTTGCTGCGCGTTCGTGTACGACGTTCATGCGGATGCCTCGATTGCTGATGCTTCGTTGGCGAGGCGGCGCGCTCACTTGAAGCGCCGCCTCGCAGGCCTCGTTACTGGCTGCCCTTGATGCCTTCGTCGTCGCGAATCACGAGTCTGGTCGTGACCGAGCGCACGCCGCTCACGCCTTGCGCGACCGACGTCGCCATGTCGATCTGGCTTTGGCTGGCGACCACGCCCGAGAGCGTGACAACGCCGTCACGCGCGCGCACACGGATAAAGCTCGATTTCAGTCCTTGCTTGCGTGCCGCCTTGAGCGCGTGGCGCACATTGGCGGCCAGTGCGCGATCCGCGCCCGGCGAAGCGGCGACTGCCGGCGTGGCCGTTGCCGCACTGGCCTCGCTGCCGCCCTGTGCGTAAGCGCTGTGAACGCCCAGCGCGGCGGCCGCGCACAACGCGACGGCAACCAGGCGCCGCGCCGCGTGCGATTTCGTGTGAATGCTCATCCCCTGTCTCCTGTAGCGATACGAACGGTGTTCAGAACTTGTGATACATGCCGACGAGCATCAGATGCGGCGACTGATACATCTCCGTTCCCGTGCTGCCGGTATAGCTGTTGCTGATGTTGTCGACGCTCGGTTGCTGCGACGGATAGCGGCCGTAAGTCGGCGTCGTGCCCGTGTTGTGGATCACCGCGCCGCGCACATAAAGGGCCGTGCGTTTCGAGAGGTTGTAGTCGTAGCCGAGCGTCAGGCCATACGAATGGCTGCTCACGCCCGCCACGTCGCGATACGCAACTTCCACGCGGAAGTCGTTGCGCTGCTGATAGCGATACAGCGCGCCCAGCGTGTAGAGCGAGGCCACGCGGTCGCCTTCCAGACGCGGCGCGAGAAAGCTGTAGCCCGCCGAGAGCACGTAATGCCCGGCGTCGTAGAGCAGGCCGGCTGCGAAGTTATCGGTGCGCACGTATTGCGAGGTGGTGAGCGCGTTCAGGCCGTAGTTGCCCAGATAGCTCAGCGTGCCGAACAGATGGCCGTCGAAGTAATTCAGCGCGAGCGCGCGCGTGACGATGGTCGGCGCGCTGGAACTGCTGTCGTGCAGCGAAAGCGCCACTTGCGCATTGAGCGGCCCGAACCACGGCGACGAATAGCTGATCGCGTTCGACAGACGGCTCGCTTCGTAGCTCGCGCCCGGTCCCAGATCGTAGACCCACGCCGTCATATAGGCGACGGTGGAAACCGTGCCCACCTGGCCGAACACGTCGATGAAGAGCGGCACGCCCACATCGTCCTGCAAGCCGAGTTTCAACTCGCCCGTCTTTTGCGAACCGATGCTCACCCACGCCTCGCGATTGAACAGCGTATTCGCGGTCCCCAACTGACCGTTGGCGGCGTTGAAGCCGTTTTCCAGGTCGAAGCGCACGCGATAGCCGCCGCCCAGATCCTCGACACCGTACAGGCCGATCTTCGAGGTCCATTCCCCGCCGCTTTGCTGCACGAACGCCGTCTGCGCGCCCTTGGTGAAACCGATCGACTGGTCCACCGCGCCGTAGAGGCGCACGCCCGGCGAATACGCACCGGTAGTCGCATACGGCACACCCTGAAAATAGTCTTCGAGAAAGAGATTCGAAGCCTGGGCGTGTGCGCCGAGCGAGGCGCCGCCCACGACGGTTGCGCACGCAACCAGACGCGTGGCGCGCGCGATGCGGGTCTGCCGTGGCGCGCGTGTTCCTGCGAGGGTTCGTGCGCCGTCGCTCGGGTTCTGAGGCGTGATGCTGCTTGCTGGCATTGATAGACTCTTGAGGTTGGTCAGAAACTGCGGGGAGGGCGGCGCGCGAGGGCGAGAAGTGGCGCGCCTGACCTTTTATCGTTGTGAGCCGGCCGTTGCTGAGAACTGCCGGCTCACAACTGCCGGCGCGTGAAGCCCCTGTCTCATCAGGACGACGTGCGCCGGCGTGATGCGGATTCCGGTCCGCTTTTAGCCCTGGCGCAGATAGCGCTCGACAAGCGCGACGAACCACGCCGCGCCATAAGGGATCGCATCGTCGTTGAAGTCGTAGCCGGGGTTGTGCACGGAGCAGCCGCCGACGCTGCCTACGCCATTGCCCAGCAGGACGTAGCAGCCGGGCAGTTTCTCGGTCATCCACGAAAAGTCTTCGCTGCCCATCACGGCCTCGGGCATCATCGTCAGCCCGCTTTTGCCGACCAGCGATTGCATGACTTCGATGGCGAGATCGGTGGCGTTCTGCTCGTTGACGAGCGGGCGCGAGATCGCCTTGTAGTCGACCGTGGCCGTCGCGCCATAGGACTGCGCCTGCAGTTCCGCGATGCTGCGGATACGCGTTTCCAGCAGATTGCGCGTCTCGCTGTCGAGCGCGCGCACGGAAAGCTGCAAGGTGGCGCTTTCCGGGATCACGTTGCCGGCCTTGCCCGCGTGGATCGCGCCCACCGTCACCACGGCGGCGCGCGTGGGCTCGACGTTGCGAGCCACGATGCTTTGCAGCGCCATCACGATGCTTGCGGACGCAACGATCGGGTCGCAGCCCATTTGCGGCATCGCGCCGTGCGCGCCGCGTCCGGTCACGGTGATCGTGACGGTGTCGGAAGACGCCAGCATGCAGCCGTGGCGCACCGCGAAATGGCCCACCGGCAGGCCCGGCGCGTTGTGCAGCGCGAACACCTGGTCGCACGGGAAGCGCTCGAACAGACCGTCGGCGATCATGCGCGACGCGCCGCCCAGGCCTTCCTCGGCGGGCTGGAAGATCACGTTGAGCGTGCCGTCGAATTGCGCGTCGCTCGCCAGGTACTGCGCGGCGGCGAGCAACGTGGCCGTGTGGCCGTCGTGGCCGCAGGCGTGCATGGTTTGCGCGACGGTGCTGGCGTAGGGCAGGCCGGTGTTTTCCTGGACCGGCAGGGCGTCCATATCGGCGCGCAGGCCGATGGCGCGCTCGCCCGTACCGCGCTTGATGCGCCCGACCACGCCCGTGCCGCCAATGCCGGTTGTCACTTCGTAGCCCCATTCGGCGAGCTTTTCAGCGACCAGCGTGGCGGTGCGCGTCTCGGCGAAACCCAGCTCGGGGTGCGCGTGGATGTCGTGGCGAATCTGCACGAACGGCGCGCGGCGCTCGCGCAGGGTCTCGACGAGCGCGGCGCGCTCGGCGTCGTTGGGGGGGAGGGCAGCGTGGGCTTGCGTCATGTCTGGGCTCTCTTGACTGGCCGTACGGGTGACGGCCTCTGGAGTCACAGACTAAGGACGATCGGTCAAAATAAAAAAGCAAAAATGCGTATGTCTATAACTTTTGGTAATATCCTCCGCATCATGAAAGGCTATTTATGAAGATCCACCAACTGCGTGCGCTGGTCGAAATCGCCGCAACCGGCAGTATTAACGGCGCGGCGCGGCGTCTGCACGTGACCCAGCCGGCCATCACCAAGGCAGTGCGCGACCTGGAAGACGAATGCGGCGTGCGTCTGCTTGAGCGTAATCCCTGGGGCGTGGTGCCCACGGCCGAGGGCGCGGCGTTGCTCCAGCGCGCTCGCACCGTGGTGCGCGAACTCGAACGCGCCGAAGAAGACCTCGCGCACCTGAAAGGCAAGCGCACCGGCAAGCTGGTGATCGGTGTGACGCCGATTGCGGGCACGGCGGGACTCGCCGAAGCCTTCACCGATTTCCGTCGCCACTGGCCGCAGGTCACGGTCGAATTCCGCGAACTGGGCTTCAACCAGTTGCGCGAAAACCTGAGCAATCGCACGCTCGACCTCGCTTTCGCGGCGTTTCCGACCAGTCCCGGCGACGATTCGGGCACGGCCCGGCCGCTGTTCGCCTTCGATTCGGTGTTCGTGACGCGCGCCAGCGGCGCGTTCGCCCAGGCCACCTCGCTCGCGCAGGTGCAGGACGCCGAGTGGATCCACACCGACGTCACCGACGGCTATCCGGCCAATATCCGCGCGATGTTCGAGCGTGCGGGCCTGGCGCCGCCGCAGCGCATCACGCGTTGCACCTCCTACGGCTTGCTCTATGGCCTGGCGCTCAACAACGATGCGGTGTTCGCGTGGACGCGCCATACCTTGCAAACGGCGGAACTCGGACGCGCCTTCGTCGAATTGAATCTGCCAGTGCAGCCGCCCGCCTTGCAGCTTTATCTGTTTGCGCCGCCCGAGGCGCAGATCACCCGGCCCGCCGAATATTTCGTCGATTGCATTCTCGCGGTGGCCGCCGGGCGCGCCCGCAGCGGCATGGGCGGTACGGTATTGACCGGCGGTTGATCCCCCCGCAACCGAAGTCGCAGGTTGCGGGCATTTTGCGCGGCTATCGTTCCCGGCACACGTTGCCAGTACAACGAAAGCAGGAACCTTGATGTGCGCGGCCTCGGTGCCCGGCATCGCTCCCGCGCTCAAAATGGACGCGGTGACGCGGGTTGCTCGTCCCGTCATCGAAACACAGTGCGAGCTGCTTTAGCTGCCGTTTTTCCCAGATCCCCCGCGCTGCGCTTCAGGTGAACCGTGCGCCACGCCGCGACCATGCCCGCCCAGGTGAGCGCCTTTCCCTTTCTCGACCAAGCCCAGCGCCGGCAGGCGCGCACATCGCCCGATCCACCAGCATAAAAATTTAGGTACGGAACGTGCTGGGACGTTGAGCCAATCCACCTTGCCGATTGAACTTACAAAATCGCAACGAGCCGCTGGGTAGGCGGCTTCAATGGAATTCGGCAAAACCCCGTGCGGGTTTTGCCCGATTGCGTAAAGTTGGATGCGAAATTCGCTCTGGACTGCTATAGTCCGACCCCGCTGCGACCAGCCAGAAAGCACCATTCCAGATGACGCGCTATATTTTTCAGGCGTCGTGTGCTTGCGGCGGTACGCATCGAACAAAAAGTCGCCACCGGGCACAGCGCGAAGCATCCCCAGCGAAGCGGAATTTATCGACCCGTTTCACTGCTTTCGGTACGGCCATTTCGGGATAACCGGCAATGGCTTTCACGGACCGCAACGCGCCAGGCGCAGCGAAACCACGCAAGTGGGCTCAGGCGGCCCGGTCGGCACGGACAACGAAAGAAGATCCATCTGGGAGCTGACGTGAAAAAACAACTGGGCGCAATTGCCCTGCTGGCAGCGAGCACGGCTGCCTCGGCGCAATCGAGCGTGACGCTCTACGGCCGCGTCGACGGCGGTATCGAATATCTGAATCACATTGCCAATGGCAGTGGCGGCCAGTCGAGCCGCTGGAGCGCGGAAGGCGGCGACTGGGGCACCAGCATGCTGGGCATGAAGGGCACCGAGGATCTTGGCGGCGGCACCTCCGCGCTGTTCGACCTGGAAACCGCGCTGCAGATCATGAATGGCACCTCGGGCGGCGGCAAGCTGTTCTCGCGCCGTGCCTATGTCGGCTTGAAGAACGACACCTGGGGGCAAATCCAGGCCGGTCGCAATCTCTTCATCGACAGCGACGGCGTGTGGGAATTCGACCCGTTCGTGCAGCAGGCGGTGTCGTCGGCGTCGCTCGTGCGCGGGCGCAACTGGCAGCAGACCAGCAACAACGTCGAGTACCACAGCCCCGTGTGGCATGGCCTCGACGTGCAAGGCCAGTACGCATTCGGCAACCAGGCGAGCGGCTTCAACAATGGCGCCGACGGCGACTTTGGCCGCTCGGACGGCATCATGCTGACGTACCACTCGCCGCTTTTCGACGTGCGCGGCATCTACGACGAGCTGCGCGATTCCAGCGGCCGTTTCTCCAACATCTTCACGGCCTCGCGCGAATTCTTCGTGGGCGGCAATCTGCGCGTCGACAACTGGAAGATCCAGGCGGCCTACACGCACTACGCCGCGCCGGATTCGCCGGTGGGCGTGGCCGACAGTGCCGACCACTACTGGCTGGGCGCGACGTATCAGGCGACGCCGAAGTGGGCCGTCACGGCCGCGGGCTTCTACATTCACGTGGGCGAGGGCAGCGGCGACGCTGCGCACGATCCGGGCAGCCACGCCATGCTGTACGCGCTCGGCACCACCTACAACCTGAGCAAGCGCACCTTCCTGTACGGCACGGTGGCTTATGTGGACAACAGCAAGAACGGCAACTTCTCGGTGTTTGCCACGCCGCGCGACTCCAGCTCGCCGACCAGCCCGAACGTGGGCGAATCGCAGACCGGCGCTTACGTCGGGATGATGCACGTCTTCTGAAGCAGCAGTTTTTTCGCGGAGTGTTTTCCGCACAACCGGCCGCCGCGGGCGTAGCGCAGCGGCTGGACGACTCGCCGGCCTTCGTGTCGGCGCGCCTCGCCGCTGGCATCGTGTGACAGGCGATGCGGGCGGCGTCCTCAAAAGAAGGTTGAGATCATCATGTCCAGATCCAGAGAATCATCATCGCCGGGGTTCATCGGCGTCATCACCTTACTATTCATCGCGCTCACATCGCTGTTTCTGCTGATCGGCGGCGCATACCTGCTCTCGCTCGGCGGCTCGGCGTATTACGTCGTGACCGGCGTCGTGCTGCTGGCCGTCACATGGCTGCTGTATCGCCGCAGTCCCACCGCGCTCGTGCTCTACGCGCTCGTGCTCGTGGGTACCGCCATCTGGTCGCTGTGGGAGTCGGGTCCCGACTTCTGGGCGCTCGCGCCGCGTTCGGGCGTGCTCGTCGTGTTCGGCGTGTGGCTGCTGCTGCTCGTGAGCTGGCGTCTCGAAGCGCCGCGCAAGCTGGGCGTGCAATCGCTCGTCGGCGCGCTGGTGATCTGGGCCGGCGTGCTCGTGTATGCCGGCTTCAACGATCCGCAGACGGTCAACGGCACGCTCGCTTCGTCGACGGGTTCGCTCGCCGCCAACGCGAACGGCATCGACAACGCCGACTGGCCCGCTTACGGCCGCACCCAGGAAGGCACGCGCTACGCGCCGCTGCAGCAGATCACGCCGGATAACGTGAAGAACCTGCAGGTGGCCTGGACGTTCCGCACGGGCGACATGAAAGGCCCGAACGATCCGGTCGAAATCACCAACGAAGTCACGCCGATCAAGATCGGCAATCTGCTCTACCTGTGCTCGCCGCACCAGAAGCTGTTCGCGCTCGACGCGCAAAGCGGCACGCTCAAGTGGACCTTCGATCCGAAGCTCAAGGCCGATCCGTCATTCCAGCACGTGACCTGCCGCGGCGTGTCGTATGTCGATCTGACGGCGAATGCTGCGGCTGATGCGGCTGCACCGGCTAGCGACGCCGCTGCTTCGGCTGCTGCCGCATCGGCGCCGCAAGCCGCTGCTTCGGACGCTGCCGCTTCGGCTGCGCAAGCTGCTGCTCCGGCCAGCGACGTGACCACCACGGCCGCCGCACCGGTGACGGGCGCCTGCTCGCGCCGTATCTATCTGCCGGTCAACGACGGCCACCTGTACGCGCTCGACGCGCTGACGGGCGAGCGCTGCGCGGGCTTCGCCAACAACGGCGATCTCGATCTGCAGCACGCCATGCCGGTCACGACGCCGGGCATGTACGAGCCGACTTCGCCGCCGATCATCACCAGCAAGGTGATCATCGTGGCGGGCGCGGTGGAAGATAACTTCTCGAACCGCGAACCGTCGGGCGTGATCCGCGGCTTCGACGTGCGTACGGGCCAACTCCTGTGGGCGTTCGATCCGGGTGCGAAGGACCCGAACCACATCCCGGGCCCGGGCGAGCACTACACCTGGAACTCGCCGAACTCGTGGGCGCCTGCCGCCTACGATGCGAAGCTCGACATCGTCTATCTGCCGATGGGCGTGCGCACCCCGGACATCTGGGGCGGCGACCGCACGCCGGAGATGGAGCGCTATGCAAGCGGCCTGCTCGCGCTGCATGCATCGACGGGCAAGCTGGCCTGGTTCTATCAGACCGCTCACCATGACCTGTGGGACATGGACATGCCGTCGCAGCCGACGCTCGCCGACATCACGACCAAGGACGGCAAGACCGTGCCGGTCGTGTACGGCCCGGCCAAGACCGGCAACCTGTTCGTGCTCGACCGCCGCACCGGCGAAACCGTCGTGCCGGCTCCGGAACTGCCGGTGCCGCAAGGCGCGGCGCCTGGCGACCGCACCTCGCCGACGCAGCCGTTCTCCGAGCTCACGTTCCGTCCGAAGAATCTGCTCACGGACAAGGACATGTGGGGCGCGACGATGTACGACCAGCTGGTCTGCCGCGTGATGTTCCACAAGCTGCGCTATGAAGGCACCTTCACGCCGCCGTCGCTGCAAGGCACGCTGGTGTTCCCGGGCAACCTGGGCATGTTCGAGTGGGGCGGTATTGCACTCGACACCGATCGTCAGATCGCCATCGCCAACCCGATCGCGCTGCCGTTCGTCTCGCGTCTGATCCCGCGCGGTCCGGGCAATCCGATCGAGCCGGAACCAGGCGCCAAGGGCAGCGGTACGGAATCGGGCATCCAGCCGCAATACGGCGTGCCGTACGGCGTCACGCTGAACCCGTTCCTGTCGCCCTTCGGCCTGCCGTGCAAGCAGCCGGCATGGGGCTACATCGCCGGTATCGATCTGAAGACCAACGATATCGTCTGGAAGAAGCGTATCGGCACGGTGCGTGACAGCTCGCCGATCCCGCTGCCGTTCAAGATGGGCATGCCGATGCTGGGCGGCCCGATCGTGACGGCGGGCGGTGTGGCGTTCATCGGCGCAACGGCGGACAACTTCATCCGCGCGTTCGACGTGAACAACGGCAAGCAGCTCTGGGAAGCCCGCCTGCCGGCAGGCGGGCAGGCAACGCCGATGAGCTACTCGATCAACGGCAAACAGTACGTCGTGATCGCCGCAGGCGGCCACGGCTCGTTCGGCACCAAGCTGGGCGATTACGTGATCGCTTACGCGCTGCCGAACTAAAGCGCGCTTGACGCACGTTGGTTGATACGTGCAGCGTGCGCCGCGCGGGCCTTGAAGCCTCGCGGCGCACGCGATGACACCGGAAGCGGCATGCCTGGCATGCCGTTTTTTTTGCCTGCTTAATCTGTTCTTTCGCTGTTTCCTTTCTGTACCCGACATGAGCCCACACTCCAACGCCCGCCGCGTGTCATACGCAGCGTACGTCGCGCTGACCGCGCTGGCGGCCCATGCCATTGGCGCGCATGCGCAAAGCTCGGTCACGCTCTATGGCGCGATCGATACCAGCATCGAAATCACCAATCCCGGCGCGGGTTATGTCGCGCGCATGGACTCGGGCGCGTATCGCGGCTCGCGCATTGGCCTGCGCGGTGCCGAAGACATCGGTAATGGCCTGAAGATCCTGTTCGATCTGGAGAATGGCTTCAGTTCCGGCAACGGCACGATGGCCGTGAGCAACACTCTCTTTAACCGCCAGGCCTGGGTCGGTCTGGGCACGCCCTACGGCACGCTGCGCATGGGCCGCCAGTATTCGCCCATCTATATTCCGTTCAAGGGCGGGCTGGACGCGTTCGGCGCGGGCACCATCGCCTCGGGCCTCGATAATCTCTCGAAGATCACGCCCTACGAGAGCAATGCGATTACGTATCTCTCGCCGGAATTCCACGGCTTTTCGACCACGCTGATGGCCTCGCTGCGCGATTCGACCGATGGCGACGGCAACGGTATCGCCGGCAATATCGAAACCTTCGCGTACCGCAACGGGCCGTTGCGCATTTCGTACGCACACCAGCAAACGCACGGCGACGGCGCACTGCGCGCCAACCTGGGCGGCGTCTCCTATGTGTACGGCCCGATCACGGGCTATCTGTCGTTTTTCAACGGTGATGGTGGTACCCCGCGCTATCACAACGATGGCGTGTCGGTGTCGGCGCGCTATGCGGTCAATGCGCGTTTTCGCGCCTCGCTGGGCTACACGTACCTGCGCGACCGCTCGGGCGGCGACGATAATGCCGACCAGTTCAGCGCCGCCTGCGAGTACGACCTGAGCAAGCGCGTTTTGCCGTACGCGAGCGCGGGCTGGCTGCGCAATCGAGGGCAGGGCGAATTCACGCTCAAGGGCGTGAACGTGACGGGCCTGACGCCATCGTGGCCGGGCGCGTCGGTACGCGGCGTGCAGTTCGGCATGGTTGACAGGTTTTAAAGCGCGGTTCCAAAGCGCGGTTCAAGAACCGCGCGAGCAGGGCAGACGTTAAGCGAAGCGCCCCCCGCGCTTTGCTACACTGATTTGCACGCCGCTACGATGGCGAAGGGGAAAACGCGTGACGCCCAGCAACGCCACCCGACCGATGCCTGACAAGCAGCGCACGCGCGGAGCTGCCCGATGAGGCTACGCGCGCTGCCGCATTTTTCGCCGTTGCGCGTGTTCTTCTTTACCGTCGCGCTGGGCGCCGCAACCGGCGTGGATTTCGTGGCTTCGTCGATGATGGGTATCGCCGGCACGCATATTCGCGGCGGCGTGCATGCCTCGCCCGAAGACTTCCTCTGGAGCATGACCTCGTACGCCGCCATGGCGACGGTCGCCAATCTCATGCTCGGCCGCATCGCGCGGCACACGAGCTATCGCTCTTACACCATCGCTGGATTGATCGTCGCGGCGATCGGCTCGCTGCTCTGCGCGCTGTGCGATACGCCGCTCGAACTGACGTTTGCGCGCGCGGTGCAGGGCTTTGGCGCGGGCGGCCTGTTCGCTGCCGCGCGCATCCTGATTCAACTGGTGTCGGCGCGATGAACGCGCGCCCCTCTTTGTCGGCTTCAATATCGGCTCCTTCGGGCTGTCCGCACTTACGCCCTGGCTCGCGGCCGTACTGGTGGAAAGCGCCGCGTGGCAGATGGTGTTCGTGATCCAGGTGGTGCTGGCGCTGGCCGTGCTGGTGCTGGTCGTGCTCACGTATCCGAGCCGCGTGACGCCGCCGGGCGCGCTCTGGGAAATGGACATCGAGTGTTCGGACGCCGCCGCTATATCGCGCTGGGCTACGTGATGTTTGCCGCTGCGCTGCTGATGCTGTCGCTGCGCACGCTCACCGATGTATCGATGGACGTGATTCTGCCCGCGCTGTTTCTGCAGGGATTGACGGTGCCGTTCGTGATGGCGCAAGTGGCGGGTATGACGTTCGTCGATTTCACGGAAGACGATTTTCAGCACGCCTACGCATTCAAGAATATCGTGCGCCAGATCGCGACCGCCGCCGGTACGGGTGCGGCCAGCCTCTGGCTGCAATACGGCGGGCGATCGCGCGCTCGCGTCTTGTCGATCGCATCACGATGTTCGATCTGGGCGGCATGCCGCCGATGCCCGACATGATGCACATGGCGACGATGGTGGAAACGCAGGCAACCCTTGTAGCAAGCGCCAATCTGCTTTCCTCGCTGGCGATTTTCTGCGCGGTGGTGGCCGTGTTCGCACTGCTGATACGCTGGCGCGCGACCTGAAGCGTCGCGCGATCAACCCGATGCGCGCGCTTTGCAGGGTCCCGTGGAATCGCGCACCACCAGTTCGGGCGGCGGTCCGATCGCCATTGACGGTACCTGCACGGGCGCATCGATCAATTGAATCAGGCGGCTGATCGACAGTTCGGCCACGGCAGCGGTCTGGATCGCCACGGTAGTGAGGGCGGGGCGCACCTGATGCGCAAGCGCAATATCGGTGATGCCGATCACCGAAACATCGTGCGGCACTGCGCGTCCCATGCCGATCAAGGCCTGAATCGCGCCGATGGCCAGCAGGTCGTTCGACGCAAAAATAGCCGTCAATTGCGGGTGTTTTTTCATCAGCGTCACACATGCCTCATGCCCGGCGTCGATCGAGTCGCGCACCTGCATTTGCGCTGTGGCGCACGCCACGCCGCCCGCTGCCAGCGCTGCGCGAAAACCATCCGAACGCGCGTCCTGCAATCCGCCGCAACCGTCGCCGATCAACATGCCGATCTTGCGATGGCCCAGTTCGAGCAGATGTTTCGCCGCCAATGCGCCCGCCTGCGCAAAATCGACCGCCACGCATGGCAGTGCCGGCGGCTTTTCGGGGTGCTCCCACATCGCCAGCAGGATCGGCCCGTTATGCATCGCGGAGATGCACAACTCGTTCATGGCGATATCGGTGTTCATCACCAGCACGCCGTCCGCGAAGGTGCCGGCGATCTGGTTGAGGTAGGCGCGGCCGATCTGCGCGTCGTCGTCGGTGTTGCAGACCATCAGGAAATGGCCGGACTTGCGCGCGGCGCGCTCGGCGGCCAGCACGAACTCGGGATAGAACGGGTTGGCGATATTCGAGAGCATCAGCGCGAGCGTGGACGACCTGCCTTGCGCCAGCGCGCGCGCATTGAGATTGGGCCGATAGCCCAGTTCGGCGATGGCCTGGAGCACGCGTTCCGCCGTCTCCGGGCGCACCTTCTCGCGGTTGCGCAGCACGTTGGAAACGGTGGCGGCGGTAACGCGCGCATGCCGCGCGACTTCTGACAAGGTGACCATGTCCTGCCTTTTTGTTGGCGCTGTTTCAAGCGTTTACCCGGGGTTTAGCGGGTATTTCGTGACGTTTCCCACATTCAGGGAACACGATTCAAATGTTGCAAGGCGTAGCGAGGATTTGTTAATTTTCACCCACACCAAGCCGGAACGCGATTTGTACGCGATTGTGCCGCCCAGAAATTTAAGCGGTTAAATGGCCGTCGCACAAGCCCCCCGGCTAAATTTATCGCGTAGAATTTAAGCGCTTAAATCTGAGGAATCAGGCAAGGCGCGGCGAAAACGGAGGAGACAAATCCATGGCAGCGATCCAGTTGTCGAACGTCGGCAAGCAGTACGGCGATCATCCGCCCGTGATCCGGCGCGTCGATCTCGACATCGGCCATCACGAATTCTGCGTGTTCCTCGGTCCCTCGGGCTGCGGGAAATCCACGCTGCTGCGCATGATCGCGGGCCTCGAAGAACTGAGCGACGGCGAACTGCGTATCGGCAACCGCGTGGTCAACGACGCGCCGGCTGCGGAGCGCGGCGTGGCGATGGTGTTCCAGAGCTATGCGCTGTTCCCGCACATGACCGTGTTCGAGAACATGGCCTTCGGCCTGAAGATCGCCAAAGTGGCGAAGGCCGAAGTCGAACGACGCGTGCGCGACGCCGCACGCAGCCTGCAACTCGAAGCGCTGCTCGACCGTCATCCCAAAGCGCTGTCGGGCGGCCAGCGCCAGCGCGTCGCGATTGGCCGCGCGATCGTGCGCGAACCCGGCGTATTCCTGTTCGACGAACCGCTTTCCAATCTTGATGCCGCGCTGCGCAGCCACACGCGAGTGGAAATCGCGCGCCTGCATCAACGCTTCGAAAACGCCAGCGTGGTCTACGTGACGCACGATCAGGTCGAAGCGATGACGCTGGCCGACCGCATCGTGCTGCTGCACGCGGGCGCGGAAATGGAAAGGCACGGCAGCGTCGCGCAGAGCGGCGCGCCGCTGGAGTTGTATCACCATCCGAAGTCGCGCTTTGTGGCGGGTTTCATCGGCTCGCCGCGCATGAATTTTATCGATGCCCAGGTCGATGCGGTCGAAGAGGGCGGCGTGCGCTTGACGCTCAACGGTGGTGAAGCACTGCTCGCCAGCGTCGATGGGCGCGGCCTGCAACGCGGCCAGCGCGTGACGCTGGGCGTGCGGCCCGAACATCTGCGTCTCGACGGCGACGATCAAACGGTTGCGTGCACAACGGTCATCACCGAGCGTCTGGGCGAGCACAGCTATCTGCATGCGGATCACGCGGCCGGCACGCTGGTGGCGAAAGCGCCCGGCGACACGCCCGTGGGCGTGGGCGAGCGTCTGCGTGTGCGCGTACCCGCCGATGCGTGCCATCTGTTCGACGAGGCGGGCGTTGCGCGGCGGCGCCTGGCGTCACCGGCCCTCGCAGCGGTGGCGCTGGCCTGAAGCAATCAATCTGTGAATCTGTATGACCCCGCCGCCAGAGCGGGTCTTTCACCAAGGCAAGGCAAACCAAGGAGACACCTGATGTTCGCTTATCGCTTACCCAGTTTCGGCACATTGGCGCGCGCCACCGCCGCCGTGGCGCTCGTGGCCGCCACGCTCGCCAGCGGCGCGGCCGATGCCGGCACGCTCACGGTCAACGTTTCGGCGCGCGGCAACCAGCGCGCGACCTGGCAGGACGCCTTCGACAAGTTCAAGAAGGCCAATCCGGACGTCGATCTCAAGGTGGCCTATGTGACCGAAGAAGCCTACAAGGTGCAGATGAGCGGCTGGCTTGCGGCCGATCCGCCCGATGTGGTTTCGTGGCACGACGGCGAACGCATGGCGTATTACGCGCAGCGCGGCCTGCTGGAAGACCTGTCGGGCGACTGGGTGAAGAACGGCTGGAACGAGCAGTATGCCTCGGTGAAAGAGGCCTCGACCTACAAGGGCAAACAGTACGCCGCGCCGCTGGGCTATGACGCCTACGGCTTTTTCTATCGCAAGGATCTGTTCCAGAAAGCGGGCGTGAAAGCCGAGCCGAAAAGCTGGGACGAATTCCTCGACGCCTGCAGGAAGCTCAAGGCGAGCGGCGTGCAACCGATCGCCGTGGCGGCGCGCGACAGCTGGACGCTGGCCGCGTGGTTCGACTATCTCGACCTGCGTATCAACGGCAACGCCTTCCACCAGCAACTGATGGCGGGCGAAATTCCCTATACCGATGCGCGCGTGAAAAAGGTATTTACCGCCTGGAAGACGCTGATCGACAACCACTATTTCATGGACAACGCACTGTCCTATGACGTCGATTCGGTCGCGCCGGTGCTGGTGAACGGCAAGGCCGCCATGATGCTGATGGGCACGTTCTTCTCGGCCAGCTTCCCGGCGACGATGAGGCAGGACGTGGGCTTCTTCCGCTTCCCGGTGATCGACGCCAGTGTGCCGACTGCCGAAGACGGCCCGGTCAACGTACTGCTGATCCCCGCGAAGGCGAAGAACAAGACCGACGCGCGCCGCCTGCTGGCCTTCATGGAAACGCCGCAGATCAATGCCGATCTCGCGCGCGGCTGGGGCCAGTTGCCGTCCAACAACAAGGCCGCCGAACCCGAGGACGCGATCTCGAAGGTCGGCTTCCAGACGCTCGCCAGTACGCGTGGCGGCATCGCGCAGTTCTATGACCGCGACATGCAAAAGGAAATGGCCGACGAGGGCATGAAGGCGATGCAGCAGTTCTACAGCGACCCGTCGCAGATCGATGCGCTGCTTGTGCGCCTCGAAACGACGCGTCAGCGCATCTACCACAAGTAAGTCTGCCTGCTTCCCGCGCTGGCAGTGCAATCTGCCGGCGCGCTACGGAGTGCAAGTGTTTCATGTAATTCGGCATCCGAATTAATTGAACGAAATAAACGATCCGGCGAGACCTCATCATGTCCGATACTGTCGCGCGCCCGCTTGGTGCGGCGCGCACGCAGCGCAAATCGACGGTGCGTAGCAAGCAGAGCCGCGCGGCGCTCTGGTTCCTGCTGCCTGGCTGCGCGCTATTCACGCTCTGCGTGCTTTATCCGATCGTCAACAGCATCGCGCTGAGTTTCTACAACTGGGACGGCATGACGCCGAAGACCTTTGTGGGCCTCGCGAACTATGTCGAGCTGTTCCAGACCGACACCTTCTACACCGCGCTCAAGAACAATCTGCTGTGGCTCGTGCTTTTCCTGCTCGCACCGCCAGTCGGGCTGATGTTTGCGCTGTATCTGAACCAGCGCGTGGGCGGCATCCGCATCGTCAAGTCGCTGTTTTTCGCGCCCTTTGTGCTCTCGGGCGTAGTGGTGGGGCTGGTGTTCTCGTGGTTCTACGATCCCACCTTTGGCCTGCTGCGCCTGATTGTGGGGCATGGCGTGGCGGTGCTGGGCGACCCGAAACTCGTCACGCCCGGCATTATCCTTGCCGCGCTATGGCCGCAGACGCCGTTCTGCATGGTGCTCTATCTCACGGGCCTCACGTCGATCAACCCGGAAATCGTCGAAGCCGCGCGCATGGAAGGCGCGAAGGGCATCAAGCTTTTCTGGCACGTGATCCTGCCGCAACTGCGCCCCGTGACCTTTATGGCGATCGTGCTGACCGTGATCGGCGCGCTGCGCAGCTTCGATCTGATTGCGGTGATGAGCGGCGGTGGTCCGTTCGATAGCTCCACCGTGCTCGCTTACTACATGTACGACCAGGCGATCAAGTATTACCGCGAAGGCTATTCAGCCTCGATTGCCGTGGTGCTGTTCGCCATCATGCTTGTCTACATCGTGTTCCATCTGCGCCGCATGCTGCGCGAAGAACGCTGAAACAAGGGAGTTTTCGCACATGTATCCGCTTCCCGTCGAACGCTGGAAACCGGCGAATCGCGTGCTCTACAAGATCTCGCTGCCCATTGCGCTCATTATCTGGCTGCTGCCGATGCTCGCCGTGCTCGTCACTTCGATCCGCTCAACCGACGAGTTGCAACAGGGCGATTACTGGGGGTGGCCGAAGCATTTTGCGCTTCTGGAGAACTACGGCGCGGCGCTCACGCAGACGCCCATGCTTCATTACTTCGCCAATAGCGTGCTGATTACGGTGCCTTCGGTGCTTGGCGCGATCGCGCTGGCCTCGATGGCGGGCTTCGCGCTCTCCACCTATCGCTTTCGCGGCAACACCGCCGTGCTGTTCGCCTTTGTCGCGGGCAACTTCGTGCCGATCCAGATCCTCATGATTCCGGTGCGCGATATGGCGCTGCGCGTGGGGCTCTACAACACGGTCTGGGCGCTCATCATTTTTCACGTCTCGTTTCAGACCGGATTTTGCACATTGTTTCTGCGCAATTTCATCAAGCAGTTGCCGTTCGAGCTGATCGAAGCGGCGCGCGTGGAAGGCGCAAGCGAATGGACCATCTACTGGCGCATCGTTATGCCGCTGGTGCGGCCCGCGCTCGCGGCGCTCGGCATTCTGGTCTTTACCTTTGTCTGGAACGACTACTTCTGGGCCCTGTGCCTCACGCAAGGCGACGATGCCGCGCCCATCACCGTAGGCGTGGCCGCCCTCAAGGGGCAGTGGACCACGGCGTGGAATCTGGTGGCGGCGGGCTCGGTGCTCGCGGCGCTGCCTTCCGTGCTGATGTTCTTCGCCATGCAGAAACACTTTGTCGCGGGACTGACCTTCGGCGCCAGCAAGGGCTGAGCTCCTGTCCGGCATTGCTGCGCCGAAGGTCCTTTTTCCTGTCCAACGCCTGATCACACTACTCGAACCGGGTTTTCACTCATGCAAATCGGTGTCTGCTACTACCCCGAACAATGGCCGCGCACGATGTGGGCCGACGACGCGCGCCGCATGGCCGAACTGGGCATCTCGCACGTGCGCATCGCTGAATTCGCCTGGAGCCGCATGGAGCCGCGCGCGGGAGAATACGACTGGACATGGCTCGACGACGCGATCGAAACGCTCGCCGCGCAAGGCCTGAAAATCGTGCTCGGCACGCCCACGGCTTCGCCGCCGAAATGGCTGGTCGAGCGCGATCCCGAGATGCTGCCGGTGCGCGCGGACGGCACGCGCTGGAATTATGGATCGCGCCGCCATTACGATATCGCCAGCGAAACGTATCGTAAGGAATGCATACGGATTACGAAGGCAATGGCGCAGCGCTATGGGCGCCATCCTGCGGTGGTCGCGTGGCAAACCGACAACGAACTCGGTTGTCACGATACCGTGCCCAGCTACTCGCCCGCTGCGCAACGGCGCTTCCAGGCCTGGCTGCAACAGCGCCATGGCAGCGTCGAATCGCTCAACACCGCGTGGGGCAACGTGTTCTGGAGCATGGAGTATCCGGCGTTCGAATCGATCGGCCTGCCGATGCTCACGCCCACCGACGCCAATCCCTCCCATCTGCTCGATTTTCGCCGCTACATGTCCGACGAAGTGGCGAGTTTCCATCGCGAGCAGGCCGACGTGCTGCGCCGTCACGCTCCGGGCGTCGACGTGCTGCACAACTTCATGGGCTTTTTCACTACCTTCGATCACTATCGCTTCGCGGCTGACAAGGCGATCGACGTCGCCACATGGGATAGCTATCCGATCGCCCGCACCGAAGTCATCGGCCTGCCCGAAGCGGACAAGGCGCGCTACGCACGCACGGCGCATCCCGATGTCTCGGCCTTCGATCATGACCGCTATCGCGCCATCGGTGGGGGGCGCTTCTGGGTCATGGAGCAGCAGGCGGGACCGGTGAACTGGGCGCCCTGGAATCCTGTTCCCGCGCCGGGCATGGTGCGCCTTTGGGCTTACGAGGCCTTTGCGCATGGTGCGGAACTGGTCTCGTACTTCCGTTGGCGACAGTGTCCTTATGCGCAGGAACAGATGCATTCGGGCCTGAATCTGCCGAACAACGAGCTATCGCCAGGCGGCAAGGAAGTGGCGCGCGCGGCGCAGGAAATCGCGCAGAGCGAGGTGCTGCGCACGCTGGCCGCGCCCGTGCGCGCGCCGGTAGCGCTGGTGTTCGACTACGAGACGCAATGGATGTTCGAGATCCAGCGTCACGGCGCGGGCTTCGACTATCAAACGCTGGCGTTCGAATACTACCGGGCCCTGCGCGAACAGGGACTGGATATCGATATCGTGTCGCGGCACGCGGATCTTTCGCACTATCGGCTGGTGGTCGTGCCGTCACTGGCCGTGATCGACGATGCATTCGTCGACCAGATCGAGCGCAGCGACGCGCAATGGGTATTCGGCCCGCGCAGCGGCTCCAGGACGGCCGATTTCGCGATTCCCGGCACGTTGCCGCCCGGCGCGCTGCAGCGCGTGCTGCCGCTGCAGGTGCTCGAAGTCGAATCGCTGCGGCCCACGCTTGCCCCGGCATTGAGCGTAGGTGACGTTCACGGCACGGCGCTGCATTGGCGCGAACACGTGCGCGCAAACCCGGGCGCACACGTGCATGCCGAATTCGCCGATGGATGGGCCGCGTTGCTCTCGCATGGGCGTGTGCATTACGTGGCTGCGTGGCTCACGCACGATCTGCATCGCACCGTGCTGTCCGATGCCGCGCGCGCAGCGGGCCTCACGCTGCAGAGCTTGCCCGAAGGCTTGCGCCTGGCCAGGCGCGGCGGCTTGACGTTCGCCTTCAATTTCGGTGAAGCGCGCGCGATCGCACCCGCACCCGCCAATGCGCAATTCGTGCTGGGCGAGGCGTCGCTGGGCACCGGTGACGTGTGCGCCTGGCGCGATCCGCAATAGAGCCTTCGACAAAACCGACCACAAGCGTTGCGGGCAGCACTCATGCGGCTCGCCGGAGACGATGGAGGAGCACAGATGAAAAGAAGAGAGATGCTGTCCTGGCTGGCCTGCACCGCGCTTGCATCCGGTGCGGCGCCCGGTTTTGCGGCTTCGGCATTGGCGAGCGACGCGCGCGGCAGTGGCGAGCGCCTGACACTGGGCGCGGATGTATCGACGCTGCTGGAACTGGAAGCGAACGGCGCGAAATTCTACGACCACGGTAAAGCCGACGATTGTCTGCGCATCTTCAAGCGGCATGGACTGGACGCCATCCGCATCAAGGTCTGGAATGACCCTGGCAATCCTGATTATTTTCCGGCCAATCAAAGCGTCGCGGCAGGCTACAACAATGCGAAACATGTACGCGTGCTCGCGCGCCGCGCCGCCGAGCTCGGGCTGCGCGTGCTGATCGACTTTCATTACAGCGACTGGTGGGCCGACCCCGGCAAGCAGTATCCGCCGCATGCCTGGGCGGGCAAGGATCTCGCGCAAACCTGCGAACTGCTCTCCGACTATACGACGGGCGTGCTGCGCACGCTGCGCGAAGAGGGTGTGCGCCCCGAATGGGTGCAGACCGGCAACGAAATCACGGGCGGCATGCTCTGGCCGCTCGGCAAATACGATCAGTGGGATAACCTTGCGACGCTGCTCAAGACCGCACATGATGCAGTGAAAACCGTCGATCCGCACATCAAACACATGCTGCATATCGATAGCGGCGGCGACAACGCCAAAAGCCGCTGGTGGTTCGACAGCGCCGTGCAGCGCGGCGTGGAATTCGATCTGATCGGGCTCTCGTATTACCCGCAGTGGCAAGGTTCGCTCGACGATCTGCAAAACAACGCCAACGATCTGTCCGCGCGCTATGGCAAGGACATCATCGTGGTGGAGACCGCCTATCCGTGGACCACGAGCGACGGCGACCCGGAACCCAACTCGATGACCAACACCGGCACGCTCAATTTCCCGCCCACGCCCGAAGGCCAGACGCAGTTCTTCGCCGCGCTCACGAACGTGGTGAAGAGCATCCCGAACGGGCGCGGCAAGGGCGTGTTCTGGTGGGAACCCGAATGGATCCCCACGCCCAACGTCGGCTGGAAAGTGGGCGCGGGCGACCAGTGGGACAACAACACCCTGTTTGACTTCCAGGGTCGCGCGTTGTCGTCGATCGACGTGTTCAGAAAGCGCTGAAGCTCGGCGCGTTAGCGCTTAAAAGCGATACGTCAGGGCGACCTGCGCCACCGGATACCAGTGGTAGCGGGTCACCTTGTCGCTGAACTTCTGTTCTTCGTCGAGGATGTTCTGATCCGTGACGAACGGGTCGTATACCGACGGCACGTTGTAGTCCACGCGCGGGCGGCCATACGCCACGCCCAGATCGAATGACACGCCCAGGCCCAGTGCGGGCTTCTTGTGACCATAGCCGATGCCGATATACGGCATCACGTGCGGCAGCGTTACCTTCGCGGACGGCGAGGGGCCGAGCGCCGGCACGCTCGTACCGCCGATGGTGTAGTTGCCTTGCGCGTTGGGCTGAAGCTTCGCACTCAGCGAATCGCCGTTGAAAAGTGCGCCAGCCGTCAGGCGGAACGCGCTAGACGCGAACGGAAACACGTCCAGATATGTACCGCCTTGCGCGAGGGTGAGACGCCCGTCATAACGGTTATCGTCCACGGTGACGGTGTGGCTCAGGCCGAAACCTTCGGCATCGGCATGCACGCCGAAATGCGGGCTCAAATTGAGCGCCCCGCCCAGGCCCGCGCCCAGCGTGCCGCCCGTGACATAGACTTCCTGCGCCTGGGCGTGCCCAACGGCCACGCTCGCCAGCAAGGCGCCCAGCGCCAGATAAATCGGATGACTAATTGATCTCACTGCTCTCTCCCTGAAATCAGGAAGCGCTCGCTATGGGCCTCCTGACGCCCATGACTTTACGTGGCGAGCAAAGAAGTCAATTGGGCGAGATGCAGTCATTTCGCATGGCAAATCGAAATCTTCGTGTAAACAAGATTCGACCCCTTCAGAGGAGGGGCCGATGGTCACTCGATTGCGAAGTCAGTGGAACGTGGCGCAGAGCCGGTCGATCGGCACGACGATCAGCACGCAGGACGAAAACGCCAGGCCAACAGTAAAGGCGACCGCCGCGGTCGCGCCGCACCATGCGATAAATCGGTCGGGATCGCGCTTGCCTGGCAGCCGCGTGGCGATCACGCGCCAGGCGCGGCCCGCCGCCACGGCAATGACCGCCGAGACCACCAGCGCGATCAATGACGCGCCAGCCACGATTCTTTCCACCTGGGGCCAGGTCAGCGTCCCGCTGCGCTGGAAATCGTCGCAGGCGTTGGAGATAAGCGTCACGCAAAGCGCGAGGTGCAGCAGCCAGATAAGCGGCACACCGGCCAGCCCGAGCCAGATCGCGGTGCGGCCGGTTTGGGGCAACGGGAGATCCTCTTCCATCCCGGAGTTTCCTTTTAGTCGGGTCGGTCCGTTTCGCCTGATGTTTTCGATCGGCGTATTGAAAGTCATAGCATCGATGCAGCAGATTGCATACCCGCACACGGGCCTGCGCACGCAGTCGTCGTTCGATCACCGTGGCGGTGCATAATGAACTCCCTGCCGATAGCAGTCGATGGCCTTCCGCCCAGGAGCCCGCCATGCAAGCGAGGAACGAGGAATTCGTCGCCCATCTGCTCTCCGATCTCGTGGACTTCGCGCGCGCGCGATTACCCGAATCGACCTTCCAGATCGTCGAGCCTTTCCTGCGTCACTATTACGATTTCGTCGATGCCGAGGACCTGCGCAGCCGCGCGATCGCCGACCTCTACGGCGCGGCCATGGCGCACTGGCAAACCGCCCAGCGCTTCGTGCCCGGCACCGAACGCATGCGGGTCTATAACCCGATCCTCGAACAGCACGGCTGGCATTCGGACCACACCGTCGTCGAGATCGTCAACGACGACATGCCGTTTCTGGTCGATTCCGTGTCGATGGCCGTCAACAAGCTCGGGCTCGCGCTGCATTCGGCGATGCACCCGGTCTTTCGCATCTGGCGCGGCCAGGACGGCGCGATTACCCGCGTTGACGTAGGCGGCGCGGGCACCGACGACGGGCAATCGCAACTGGCCTCGTTCATCCATTTCGAAATCGATCGATGTGGCGACGCAGCAAAGCTCGACGAACTGCGCCACGATATCGCCAGGGTGCTGGGCGATGTGCGCGCCTCGGTGGAGGATTGGCAAAAGATTGTCGAAGTTGCGCGCGAGACCATCAAGGCCATGAAAGCGCGAGAGAGGAGCGCGGAAGATATCGAATCGCGTGCCTTCCTCGAATGGATGGTGTCCGATCATTTCACCTTCCTCGGCCAGCGCGACTACGCACTGGTCGACCACGAAGGCGGCTTTGGCCTGCGCGGCGTGGAAGGATCGGGGCTCGGCATTCTGCGCGAATCCCGGCGCACGCCCGGCATTCCCGACGTTACGCCATTGCCGCCCGCCGCCAATGAAATCATCCTGGGCGCATGGCCCATTTTTCTGACCAAGGCGAATTCGCGCGCGACCGTGCATCGCCCGGGTTACCTCGACTATGTGGGCGTCAAACTCGTCGGGGCGGACGGGAGCGTGGTCGGCGAGCGCCGCTTCGTGGGGCTTTACACCTCGACCGTCTACATGGATTCGATCGCCGAGATCCCCATCGTGCGCCGCAAATGCGCGAATATCGTGCGGCGTGCGGGCTTTCTGCCCAAGGGCCATCTGGGCAAATCCCTCGTGACCGTGCTGGAAACCTGGCCACGCGACGAACTGTTCCAGGCCAGCGAAGACGAGCTTTACGATATCGCGCTCGGCGTTCTGCGTTTGCAGGAGCATCAGCGCACGCGCCTGTTCGTGCGGCGCGACCGCTTTGGCCGCTTCGTTTCCTGCCTTGTCTACGTGGCGCGCGATAAGTACAACACGGATTTGCGCCGCAAGATCGCCCACTTGTTGAGCGGGGCCTTCAACGGCGAATCGGTCGAATTCACGCCGCTGCTGTCCGAATCCACGCTCGCACGCATTCATTTCGTCGTGCATATCAAATCGGGTGAGATGCCCGAGGTCGACACGCGCGAACTGGAGGCGCGGCTCGTGCAGGTCACGCGCCGCTGGCAGGACGATCTCGCCGATGCGCTACTCGATGCGTTTGGCGAAGAGCAGGGCACACGCCTGTTGCACCGTTACGCCGATTCCTTTCCTGCTGGTTATCGCGATGACTATCCCGCCCGCACGGCAGTGCGCGATATCGAGTTGATCGAGCGCGTGCAGGGCACGCGGCGTATCGCCATGAATCTGTATCGGCCTATCGAGGCGGGGCCACGCGCATTCCGCTTCAAGGTCTATTGCGCGGGCGACGCCATCGCGCTGTCGCGCAGCCTGCCGATGCTGGAACATCTGGGCGTGCGCGTGGACGAAGAGCGGCCCTATGTGATTCAGGTGCCGGGCTGTGAACCGGCCTGGGTGCATGATTTCGGCCTCGAACTGGCCGACGACGCCGAATTCGATATCGAGCGTGTGAAAGACCTGTTCGAAGACGCGTTCGAAGCGGTCTGGACCGCACGCATCGAAAACGACGATTTCAACCGCCTCGTGTTGCGCGCGTATCTCGGTGCACGCGAGGTGACGATCCTGCGCGCCTACGCGAAGTATTTGCGCCAGGTCGGTTCGACCTTCAGCGACGCCTATATCGAACGCGCGCTCACCGGCAACCCGGCCATCGCGCGGCAACTGGTCGAACTGTTCCTGATCCGCTTCGATCCGCGCGCGGGCGACGGCACGGTGGTGACGGCCTCGCGTACGGCCCGCATGGAGCTTGCGCTCAAGGCCATCGAAGCCGCGCTCGACCAGGTGCCCAATCTCGACGAAGACCGCATCCTGCGTCAGTTTCTCGGCGTCATCAACGCCACGCAGCGCACCAATTATTTTCGCCGCGATGCCGATGGCGCGCCGCTGCCCGCACTTTCGTTCAAGTTCGATCCCTCGAAAGTGCCGGGCCTGCCCGAACCCAGGCCGATGTTCGAAATCTGGGTGTATTCGCCGCGGGTGGAAGGCGTGCACCTGCGCGGCGGACGCGTGGCGCGCGGCGGTCTGCGCTGGTCCGACCGGCGCGAGGACTTCCGCACCGAAGTGCTGGGCCTCATGAAAGCGCAGATGGTGAAGAACGTCGTGATCGTGCCGGTGGGATCGAAGGGCGGCTTCGTCGTGAAGAATCCGCCGCCCATCACGGATCGCGAGGCGTGGATGCGCGAAGGCATCGCATGCTATCAGACCTTTTTGCGCGGGCTGCTCGACCTCACGGACAATCTTGAAAGCAATGTGATCGTGCCGCCGCCCGATGTCGTGCGCCACGACCAGGACGACCCCTATCTGGTGGTCGCGGCAGACAAGGGCACGGCCACCTTCTCCGATTACGCGAACGCCATTTCGCAGGAGTATGGGTTCTGGCTCGACGATGCTTTCGCATCGGGCGGCTCGGTTGGCTACGACCACAAGAAAATGGCCATTACGGCGCGTGGCGCGTGGGAATCGGTCAAGCGCCACTTCCGCGAAATGGGCGTGGACACCCAGACGACCGATTTCACCGTGGCAGGCGTGGGCGATATGTCGGGCGATGTGTTTGGCAACGGCATGCTGCTTTCGCCGCATATCAAGCTGGTGGCCGCGTTCGATCACCGGCATATCTTCCTCGATCCGAATCCCGATACCGCCGTGAGTTTCGCGGAACGCAGCCGTCTGTTTGGGCTCGACCGTTCGAGCTGGGCCGATTACGATCCCGCAGCGATTTCGGCGGGGGGCGGCGTGTTCGCGCGCACGGTCAAGACGATTCCGCTTTCGCCGGCCGTGCAGGCCGTGCTCGGCATCGAGGCGGCGGCGCTCACGCCCAGCGAATTGATTCGCGCGATATTGCAGGCGCCCGTCGATCTGCTTTATAACGGCGGCATCGGCACTTATGTGAAAGCGGCGCACGAAACCAACGCGCAAGTGGGCGACCGCGCCAACGACGCCGTGCGCGTGAACGGCGCGGACCTGCGCTGCAAGGTGGTCGGCGAGGGCGGCAATCTGGGCGTCACGCAATATGGCCGTATCGAATTCGCACAGAAAGGCGGACGCATCAATACCGATGCCATTGATAATTCAGCAGGCGTCGATTGTTCGGATCACGAAGTTAACATCAAGATCCTGTTGGGCCTGGTAGTGGCCGATGGCGAAATGACCACGAAGCAGCGCAACACCCTGCTCGCCGAAATGACCGACGAAGTGGGCCTGCTGGTGCTGCGCGACAACTATTATCAGACTCAGGCGCTCTCGATCGCGGGCCGTTATAGCGCTGAATTGCTCGACGCTGAAACGCGCCTGATGCGCTGGCTCGAACGCGCGGGGCGCTTGAATCGCGTCATCGAATTCCTCCCCACCGATGAACAGGTAGCCGAACGTCAGGCGGCGAAGCTCGGCCTGACCTCTCCGGAGCGCGCCGTGCTGCTTGCCTACAGCAAGATGTGGCTCTACGACGCGCTGCTCGATTCGGACGTGCCCGAAGATCCGCTGGTCGCCGCGTTGTTGATCGACTATTTTCCGGTGCCGCTGCAGGCGCGGTTCAGCGCGCCGATGCAGCGCCACCCACTACGCCGCGAGATTCTCGCCACGCATCTGACCAACGCGCTGGTGAACCGCGTGGGCTGCGCCTTCGTGCACCGCCTGATGGAGGAAACCGACGCGCGCCCCGGCGAGATCGTGCGCGCGTGCATCATGGCGCGCGACGTGTTCGATCTCGACCAGATCTGGCGCGACATCGACGCACTCGACAACCGCGTGCCCGACGACGTGCAGGCCAGCATGTTCGTCGATGTGGCGCGGCTGCTCGAACGCGCGGCGCTCTGGTTCCTGCGTCATCTGCAGACCGGCGCAGCGGACAACGTGAGTGTCAATACGCTCATTGCACGCTGCCGCGATGCGGCGCAACAGCTCGCGCCGCAGTTGCCGACGCTGCTGCCGGCCGCCGATCTCGAAGCACTGGCGGCGCGTCAGGCGGCGTTGGTGAATGCGGGCGTGGAGAGCGCATTGGCGGTGCGGGTGGCGAGCGGCGAATTGTCGGTCGCGCTGCTCGATATCGCCGATGTTGCGGCGGCCTGCGCGCGTCCGCTCGAATGGGTGGCCGCGGTGTATTTCGCGCTGGGCACGCGCCTGAACTACGGCTGGATCAGCGAACGTGCCGCCGCATTACCGACGCCGACCCACTGGGACACCATGGCGCGCGCGGCCGCGCTTGCGGAGATCGGACGCCTCAAGCGCGCACTGACGATGAGCGTGCTGGCCGATGCCCCCGCGAGCGCGGACCCGCAGACGCTGGTGGACGAATGGTGCGGCCAGCACGAAGCGGCGCTGGAGCGCTACGCGCATCTGCTCACGGAACTGCGCGCCACCAGCGGCGTGAGTCTTTCGGTCCTGCTGGTGATCGTGCGGGCGATGGCGATGCTGGAAAGGCCTTGAAGCACGCAAGGGCATGGAAACGGGCTGGACTTGAGGCTGATCGTGGATCGACAATAGGCGATCCCGATCAGCGACGTCTCCCATGAAAATCATCCGCAGCAAAAGCTTTACCGCTGAACGCGCCTGGGGCGCGCTCGACATCGCCAATATGGGCGGCATCACCACTCGCCTGCACTGGACCGACCAGCCGTATAAATGGCATGTGAACGACGGCGAAGAAGTTTTCGCAGTGCTCGACGGACGGGTGGAGATGCGCTATCGCGAGGCTGACGTCGAACATTCGACCGTGCTCGAAACGGGCGATGTGTTCTTCGCCTCGGTGGGCGCCGAGCATGTTGCGCATCCGCTGGGCGAGGCGCGTATTCTCGTGATCGAGAGGGCCGGCAGCGTCTAGAACGCACGCCTTCGCCACGCGCGATCAGGGCGGCGCTTGAAAGGCTTGCACAATCTCGTCGATGGTCGCGCGAATGCGCGCGGTGCGGCGCAAATCCTCGTGTGTGACGAGCCACACTTCATACGGCGTTTCGCGTCTGCATGACGGCCACACGCGGATCAGACCGTCGCGCTCGCCCATGTTCGCGGGAATCTCGCCCAGCCCGATGCCGGCCTTGATGGCCGCGCGCACGCTCAGATTCGAGTCGAAACGGGCGACGATGCGTCCGCCGTGCAAGGGCTCGCCCGCGAGCGCCGGGACGCGCATGGCATCGATATAAGGCTGATAAACGACCAGATCGTGTCCAGAGAATGCTTTGCCTGGTCCAGGCTGCCCCATACGATCGAGGTAAGCCTGCGATGCAAAAAGCCCCATCTCCCAACTCGCAAGCTGTCGCGCGATAAGACCGGGATTGCGCGGGCGCACCGTCCTCACCGCAATATCCGCCGCGCGTTTGGCGAGGTTGAGTAATTGCGTCGAAGTGCTCAGATGCACGCTGACGTCCGGATGCTTCGCGTGCAGGTTCTCAATCGCGGGAATGACGAATTCGAGTGCCAGCGCGTCGGTGGTCGTCACCTTGACTTCGCCGGCGAGCCGCTTGTCGAGCCCCTGTGTTTGCCGCGTCAAATCATGAGCAGAACGCTCCATCGATTCTGCGGGGCGCAAGGCGAGTTGACCGGCGGGCGTGAGCACATACCCCTGCGAACTCCGCACAAACAATGCGGCAGACAAACTCTGTTCGAGCGTCGCTAGCCGCCGTCCCACGGTCGCCTGATCGAGGTTGAGCACGCGTGCGGCGGCGCGCAGAGTGCGTTCGCGATGGATCGCGAGGAAGATGCGGGCGTCGTCCCAGTTCATGAATACTCCGTGCAGTGCTGATGCAATTTTGCATCAGCAGGCGGGTAATTTGCTGCGTGGCCTGCGAGACCCTGAAAACTATACTCGTCTGCAGATCCGAGGCGTGCAGTCCAACGAAACCTTCCGGTTCCCCACGCACCTCGATCGAGCTTACGAGGATGAATCGATGTCGAATGCAGCACACAAGATTGCGCCGGTCATGTCGGCGGTCGAGATTACGCAGCCGGGCGGCCCGGAAGTGCTGGTGCCCACGGTGCGCGCGGTGCCGGCGCCGGGTCCTGGCGAGGTCCTGATCCGCATTCATGCCGCGGGCGTCAACGGCCCCGACGTGTTTCAGCGCAAAGGGCTGTATGATCCGCCGCCGGGCGCGTCCGATCTGCCGGGCCTTGAAATAGCGGGTGAAGTCGTCGCGCTGGGCGCGGGCGTCACGCGTTTCGTGTTGGGCGACCGCGTCTGCGCGCTGATTGCCGGCGGTGGCTACGCCGAATACGCCACGGCGCACGAATCGAATACGCTTTTCATTCCCGCTGGTTTGAGCCTCGTGGAAGCCGCCGCGATGCCGGAGACCTTCATGACAGTCTGGCTCAACGTGTTCCAGCGCGGCAAGTTCCTCAAAGGCGAAACCGTGCTGATCCACGGCGGTGCGTCAGGCATCGGCACGACCGCCACGATGTTCGCGAAGGCCTTGGGCGCGGGCCGCATCATCACAACGGTGGGTTCGCACGAGCAGCGCGCGGCGAGCCTAGCATTGGGCGCGGACCTCGCAATCGACTATCGTCACGCGGATTTCGTCGAGGAAACGCTGGCCTTCACGGACGGCAAGGGCGCCGATGTGATCGTGGATATCATTGCGGGCGACTATGTGGCGCGCAATTTCGCGGCGGCGGCGGTGAACGGGCGCATCGTGCAGATCGGCGTCATCAAGGGGCCGGCCACGCAGGTCGATCTGTTCCCGATGCTCACCAAGCGGCTCACGCATATCGGCTCGACCTTGCGCTCGCGCACGCATGAGGAAAAGGCGGACATCATTCACGAACTCGAAACGCACATCTGGCCGCATATCCGCAGCGGCAGCATAAAGCCGATGATTTATCGCCACTTCGCGCTGGAGCACGCACGCGATGCCCACACGCTGATGGATTCGGGCACGCACATCGGCAAGATCGTGCTGACGACCCGCGCCGCTTCGCAGTCGCCCCAGCAGTAAGCGTATAACGATCGCGCCCGCGTGCTGGACAGCGGCGGGCGCGATCACCTGCAAGATGCCGCGGCTATAGACCCACTTCCTTCAACAGCGCCGCCGCAGCCAGCTTGCCGAGATTGTGCGAGGCAAGCGGACTGTCGCCCGTGATGAGCTTGCGATCGGTATGGCAACGGCCATCGATGCCGCGGTTGAGCACCTTTACGCCGAGCTTTTCAAGGCTTTCGCCCACCAGCCAGGGCAGCAGTCCCGGCATATAGCCGATCTCCTGATTCGCGCCGGTATCGAGCGAATCCGGAAACACGCAGATTTCGTAGTCCTTGAACGGATAGTCGGCCGGATCTTCGTCCACGGCGGCGGCGAGCAGGCACGCGGGACCGTGGCAGAGCGTCACGATGTACTTGTCGTGATCCATCGCCCATTTGAGCACCTGCTTGACTTCCTTGCTGTGCGGAATACCCGCGAGCACGCCATGGCCGCCCGGCACGAACACCGCGATATACGGCGAGTCCTTGCCAAGGCTCTTTTCCAGCACGTCGGCGAGTTTCAGCGGCTGCTTGAGTTTGGGCAGGTACTTGCGATACGTGCCCAGCACGGCTTCGTCTTCGTTCGGCATCGCCCAGAGTTCGAGCTTGGCGGGATTGCCCGAAAGCGTGGCGATATCGACTTCGAAACCGGCCTGATCCATGTGATGAATCGGCAGCAGCATCTCAACCGGATGATTGCCGGTCGAGAAAAACTTGCCGTTGGTGGTGAGAACGTAGCGCTCGTCGGTGGCGATCATCAGAACTTTCCATTTGCCCTCTTTATAGGGGTTCGGATAAGTCGTGCCATCGAAATCAGTTTTCGACGCGGTGTACTGAGTGAGCGAATACGGCGAGGGAAAGAAGGCGTTGTGCTCGGCGTGATCGGGCGTGGGGGCGCGATCGGACGCCTGTTGGGCGGCAGTCATGAGATTTCCTTGCATGGGATGTTGAAGACAACAGCGGGCAGGGGAATTTGGCAAAGGCGGTGTGGCGCGAACCACAGAGAACATGGTAGGAAATCGCACGCCGCGCACAAAGCCCCCCGAACGGGTGGGCAAGGCTCGGCGCGCGGCGACGCGTTCAATCGTGCGCGACGCGCACAACCACCTTGCCGAAGTTGCGGCCCGCCAGCAGACCAAGAAACGCTTCGGGCGCGCGCTCCAGGCCGTCGACGATATCTTCCTGGAGCTTGACCTTGCCCCCGGCGATCCAGTTGCGCATGTCGCGCTGGAATGCATCGAATCCGCTCGCGTAATGGTCGCCGATGATGAAGCCCTGCAGACGAATACGCTTGAACAGCAACATCTGGAGGAAGCCGGGCAGCATGTCCGGCGTTGGCGGCGCACTGTCTGCGTTGTACTGCGAGATCAATCCGCACAGCGGAATGCGCGCGCCCGTGTTGAGCAACGGCTGCACGGCGTCGAATACTGCGCCGCCCACGTTCTCGAAGTAGACGTCGATGCCAGCAGGGCAGGCCTGCGCCAGTTGGGCGGCGAAGTCGGGCGCACGACGGTCCAGGCACACGTCGAAGCCCAGTGCCTGCGTGACATAGCGGCATTTGTCGGCGTCGCCTGCGATGCCCACCACGCGCGCGCCCTTGAGTCGGGCGATCTGTCCCACGACCGCACCAACGGCGCCGCTCGCGGAAGCGACCACCACGGTTTCACCGGGTTGCGGTTTGCCGATCTCCAGCAGGCCCCAATACGCCGTAAAGCCCGTCATACCCAGCACGCTCAATGCATGCGAAGGCTCGGCGATACCGTCGAGCGCGGTAAGCGACGCGCCGTGCGCCAGCGCGTAGTCCTGCCAGCCCGCCTGCGCGAGCACCAGATCGCCCGCCTTGAACTGCGCATGTTTCGAATCGACGACCCGGCTCACGGTTGCGCCCACCATGGGTTCGCCAAGCGCCACGGACGGTGCGTAGGAGGCCGTATGGTTCATGCGGGTGCGCATGTAGGGATCGAGCGAAAGCCACAGCGTGCGCAACAGCACTTCGCCATCGTCGGGAGACGGCACTGCGCTTTCATGCAAACGGAAATTCTCGTGCGTGGGCGCGCCCAGCGGACGCGAATGAAGAACTACACGTCGATTGACGGTCGGTGATTGCGACATCGGAAACATCCTCAATACGGGTTGCGACGCGAGGCGCGGGAGCGAGCAGGCATTGAGGCAATCGTGCAACCCGCATGCGTCGATGCAGGCCGATTGTAGGTCGGCAGGTTGCACCGAATGCGGCGTGAACAGGAAATCATCGTTGCACGCGGCGTGCGAATGCGCGTGCAGGCACGGAATAACCGGGTTCCCCCCAATCAGGGGGCTGAATACGCGATGGCGCTTCGCTACGCTGTTGCATCCGATTCGCGAACGTCTATCGAAGAGATTGGCATGACTAAACAAAGTGCAGGCAATCAAGCAGGCAATCCACCCGACAACCCAACTGAGCAGGGCGACGAGGCGTACGCGTACCCGCTGCTGATCAAGCAATTGCTGCACACGACGCTCGCGACCTGTCCCGAGCAGCAGATTGTCTATGGCGACGAAGTCCGCTACACCTACTGGGGCTTCCGGCATCGGCTCGGACAACTGGCGAGCGCGCTGGCCGGCGCAGGCGTAAGCGCGGGAGACACCGTGGCGGTGATGGACTGGGACAGCCATCGCTACCTCGAATGCTATTTCGCCGTGCCGATGATGGGTGCGGTGTTGATGACCGCGAACGTGCGGCTTTCGTCCGGGCAGTTGCTCTACACGCTCAATCACGCGCGGGCCGGCGTGCTGCTGGTGCATCGCGACTTTTTGCCGATGCTCGAAAATATTCGCGCGCGCCTCACGACGGTGCGCAGCTTCATTCTGATTGGCGACGACGTCGAAGATGCTCGCCATCCCGCCGGCTTTCACGGCGAGTACGAAGCGCTGATCAACGCCAGTGGTCCCGACTACGCATTTCCCGACTTCGATGAACGCACGCGCGCGACCACCTTCTACACGACCGGCACCACCGGCTTGCCCAAGGGCGTGTCGTTCAGCCATCGGCAACTCGTGCTGCACACGCTCGCGGGCATGGCCGCACTCGGCAGCGCGCGCGAGCAGGGCCGCGTGCATCGCGAAGACGTCTATATGCCGATCACGCCGATGTTCCATGTACATGCGTGGGGCATGCCGTATATCGCCACGGCGATGGGGCTCAAACAGGTCTACCCGGGCCGCTACGCGCCCGACACCCTGCTGCGTCTGATCGAGCGCGAGGCGGTCACTTTCTCGCATTGCGTGCCCACGCTGCTCGACATGATTCTCGCCAGCCCGGCGGCCGCATCGGTCGATCTGTCGCGCTGGAAGGTGATCGTGGGCGGCTCGCTGCTTTCGGAAGGCCTCACGCGCGCCGCGCGCGCTCGCGGCATCGACGTGTACACGGGTTACGGCATGTCGGAGACCTGTCCGCTGCTCACGCTCGCCCAGGCGCGCGGCGAGACCGCAGAGCCGGGAGCGACGGCCGATATCGGCGTGCGCACGCGCGCGGGCACGCCGCTACCGTTGGTGGATCTGCGTATCGTCGATGAACATATGCGCGACGTGCCGCGCGACGGCAAGTCGGCGGGCGAAGTGGTGGTGCGCGCGCCTTGGGCCACGCAAGGCTATCTGGGCGATGCGCAGGCGAGCGCGGCGCTCTGGGCGGGCGGTTATCTGCATACCAATGACATCGGTGTGATCGACGCCGAGGGCAATCTGCGCATCACCGACCGCATCAAGGACGTCATCAAGACGGGCGGCGAATGGATTTCCTCGCTGGAACTGGAAAACCTTCTCTCGACCCATCCGGGCGTGCGCGAAGCGGCGGTGATCGGCGTCCACGATGTGCGCTGGGGCGAGCGTCCGCTCGCGCTGGTGGTCCTTGCGCCGGGGCATGAAAGCGTCACGCCCGAACAGTTGCAGGCGCACGTCAAGCGCGTGGCCGAGCGCGGCCTGATCTCGCGCTTTGCGGTGCCGGAACGGCTGTTGATCGTGGAAGCGCTGGAGCGCACCAGCGTCGGCAAGATCAACAAGCGCGCCTTGCGCGAACGCTATCAGGACAGCGCCGCAAAGCGGAAGCCCCCCACGCGGGGGGCTGATCGCAGCCGTGCGCCGCGCCGATAATGCGGATTCCGATGGCGGCGCGCCGCCTCGCATAACCCGCAGATCATGATGGACATGCTCGAAAACATGCGTACTTTCGTGCGCGTCGTGGAGGCCGGCAGTTTCACGGCCGCCGCGAAGCGCATGGATACTTCGACGGGCATGGTGTCCCGCGCGGTCTCCCAGCTCGAAGGCTACCTGGAAACGCGGCTGCTGCAGCGCACGACGCGTCATCTCGCGCTGACCGAAAGCGGGCGACGTTACTTCGAACGCGTGCGGCCGATCCTGGGCGATGTCGACGAAGCCAACGCCGAGGCCCGCAATGCGCTCGTCAGGCCCTATGGGCGACTACGCGTGCACGCGATGCCGGGGCTGGGGCAACGCCACGTGACGGCGTCGGTGGTCGCGTACCGCGAGCGTTATGCCGATGTCGGGGTCGAACTCACGCTTTCGCAGCGCCTGCCCAATCTGGTCGAGGAGGGCTACGACGTTTCCGTGCTGAGCGCCGCGTCCTTGCCCGACTCGGGTTATATCGCCCAGCCCATCGGCATGAGCTATAGCGTGCTGGTGGCCTCGCCCGCGTGGCTCGCGCGTCACGGCGTGCCGCGCACCCCCGCTGATCTTGCGAAGCACGCCAGTGTCGGCCTCGACACGCCCGCCGCGCCCGCGCACGAATGGCGTCTGCAAGGGCCGGACGGCGAATTCGTGCACGCGCTCGGCGAGCCCGCGTTACAGCTCAATGAACCCGAGGCGCTGGCCGTGGCGTTGCGTGCGGGCAGCGGCATCGGTTCGCTCGCCATATACTCGGTGATCGACGATCTGCGTGCGGGCACGCTGGTGCGCGTGCTGCCCGACTACCGGCTGCAGGCGCTCAATGTGTATGCGGTGTATGTGTCGCGGGTCTATGTCGATGCGCGCATCCGTACTTTCGTCGAACATTTGCGCGCGACACTCGGCCCCGCGCTATGCAACGAGGAACAGGAGATCGGCCAGCTCGTTCGCGCCACGCCGAGCCTGAATGTGCTGCCGCTGAGGAGCCGACCGCGCCGATGAATCCCCGCCCCGAAAGGCGCAGACGCGACGCGCCCGCAGACCATGCTGCCGGTGCCGCCGCACTCGCGGCCGCACTGATCCACACCAGGCTGGCGCCCGCGCATGCGCGCGAGCACGTGGCGCGCGTTGCGCCGATCGAACGTTTGCGTGCGGGCCTCGATCGCAAGCTCACTGTAGTCTGCGCACCGGCGGGCTATGGCAAATCCACCGTGCTGGCCGAGTGGCGCACGGCTTTGCTCGCGCAAGGCGCGCAGGCCGCGTGGGTCAGTTTCGACGACGAGGACGACGAGCCGTCCGTCTTCGCCGCCTACGTGATCGCCGCCGTGATGGAGGCGACCGGCGGCGTGGGCCTGCGGGCCCAGCAGCAATTGCGCGAGCGTGCCGTGCTGCCGATCCACGTCGCCTTTGCGGAGTTGCTCAACGAACTGGCCGCCAGCAGCACGCCGCTGTTTCTGTTTCTCGACGATATCGACCGCCTCGAAGCGCCTGCGATTCATGAGGCGCTGTTCAGCCTGCTGCGCTACGCGCCCGACCATCTGCATCTGGTATTGGGTTGCCGTTCGACGCCCGCGCTGCCGCTCAGTTACTTCGCCTCGCGCGACCAACTGGTCTGGCTCGACGCCGATACGCTGCGGTTCTCGCGCACCGAAGCCGCCGAATTCGTGCGGCGCGTGGCCGGCAAGGAACTCGGCAGCGCCGATCTGGAAGCGCTGGTCGGCGCGACCGAAGGCTGGGTCTCGGGTCTGCAACTGGCTGCACTGGCATTGCGCGACGACGCGGACGCTGCGCAGGTGGTGCGCCGCGTCGCCCGGGCGCGCGGCGGCATCGCGGCCTATCTGAACGAAAACGTCACGCACGCGCTGCCGCAGCCGGTGCGCGATTTCCTGCTGGCGACGGCGATACTCGACCGCATGACGCCCGCGCTCTGCAACGCGCTCACGGGCCGCGACGACGCGCACGCCATGCTGGAGTGGCTCAGTGCACGCAATCTCTTCGTCAAGACGCTCGATGGCGAAACGCAGTGGTTCCGATATCACGCGCTGTTTTCGCACTATCTGCGCGAGGAACTGCTGGTGCGCAAACCGCAGACGGTGCCCGATCTGCATCGTGCCGCGGCGCGCTGGCTAGGCGCGGCGGGCCTCTGGCCGGAAGCCGTACGTCATGCGCTAGCCGCCGGTGAAGTCGGGCAGGCCGCCGATTGGGTCGAATCCTGCGCGATGGAGCTGATCGCCGCGAGCGACGTGCGCACCGTGCTCAACTGGATCGCGCGCCTGCCCGATTCCGCGTTCGAAGGCCGCGTGCGCCTGCGCCTGGCTCACGCATGGGCGTTGGCCCTGTCGCTGCAGATCGTCGCGGCGCGGCGCGCGCTCGAACGCATCGAAGCGGATATCGACAACGGCGCGCTGGCCATCGACGATGTCGCTGCGCTCGACGTGCTCGCCGTGCGTTCGCTGGTCGCGGGTCTGGCCGACGACAGCGCCGAATCGTTGCGGCTCGGCCGCCAGGTGCTGGACGCCCAGCCGTCCGCCGGTTCGTGGGTCGAGCAGATCGGCCAGACCACGCTGATCTTCGGGCTCAGCTATGCAGGAGGCCTCGAAGAAATGCTGCGGCTGCGCGCCCGCGATGAAGCGTCGGAACACGAGCCGCTCTATTCGAACGTCTACCGGCGCAGCATGAGCGGCCTCGGTGAATTCGTCGCCGGGCGGCTGCACGATGCGTCGAACACCTTCGAAGCCGCGCTGCGTATAGCCGAGGAACGCGCGGGCCGCCTGTGCGCGGCGGCGGCGCTGCCAGCCGGCTATCTTGGGGCGATCTGCTACGAATGGGGCGATCTTGCACGCGTACGCGAGTTGCAGCGCGAGCGTCTGCCGATCGCCTTGCAGGCTTGCTCGCTCGGGCCGATGCTGCGCTTCGCGCTGACCGCGGCCATGGATCTCGCGCACACGGGCGATTTCAGTGGTGCTTATGCGCTGCTGCGCGATGTGGAGCGCGTCGCGGCGGGGCGGCAATGGCTGCGTTTGCAGGTCGCTTGCCTGGGGGCGCAGGTGCGCATCGGTCTGATGGCGGGCAATCTTACGCACGCGCATCGTCACGGTGACGCGTTGCGCGCGCTCTCGGACTTCGATGGACAACCGCCGCCTGCCGCAGGCAGCGCCATCGAAACATGGGCCTTTGCGCAGACGGCGCGCGCACGGCTACTGATGAGCGACGGGCATGCGAGAGAAGCCGCCGACGCCTTCGGCGCGGTTCATCGCGAACTGGCCGCGCGCGGCGTGCCGTGGTTCGCGGCGCAGGCAGCCGTGCCCGGCGCGCTGGCAAGGCATGCCGCGGGCCATGAGGAAGCCGCGCTTGCCTTGCTCGCCGATGCGCTTGCGTACGGCCAGCGCAATGGCCTCGTGCGCAGCTTCGTCGATGAAGGCGAGGGCGTCGTGACGTTGTTGTCGGCGATAGCTCAGACGCCGGCGCGCTTTGCGGACGTAAGCCCGTGGTATCTCGACGAACTGAAGTCGGCGTTCGCCGGCGCTGCTGCGGGCGCACGTAGCAATCGGCAAAAAGTGGCTGCACGTCCGGCCGCAAGCCTCGCCGCCAACAATCTCAGCGCGCGCGAAGTGGAAATTCTGGACTACGTGGCGCGCGGTCTTTCGAACAAGGAAATCGCCCGTGCGCTGCGCGTCGCGCCTGAAACCATCAAATGGCATCTCAAGAATATCTTCGAGAAGCTCAACGTGAATTCGCGCATTCAGGCCGTGCGCAGCGGACTTGCCTTCGATATGCCGTCGGTGGGACGCGAAACCCGTGCGCCCGGCGAGGACACGGCGCGCTGATCACGACAACGCCTGAAACACGCTATCGTCACGCTCTGGCAGTTTTCCTTCGGGACCATGTTCATGGCTTCTTTACCGCACGCAGCGCCCATCGCCGCACGCGTCTTCGCACCATCGCAACTGACCATCGGCTTATCGCTGCCGGTTCTGCGCACCGATACTCATATCGCCGATTTCCGCGAGCAGGTCGCTCTCGCGCAGCACGCCGATGCGCTGGGCTTTCGCGCGCTCTGGGTGCGCGACGTGCCGCTCAACAGCGCCGATTATCCCGATCCGGTCGGCCATCTCGATCCGTGGGTCCTGCTCGGCGCGCTCGCCATGCACACGCGCCGCGCCGCGCTCATCAGCGGCGCGATCGTGCTGACGCTGCGTCATCCGCTGCATATCGCCAAGGGCGCGGTGTCGGTGAGCCATCTGGCGCTGGGGCGCTTTATCCTCGGGCTCGGTTCCGGCGATCGGCCTGCCGAATACGCCGCATTTGGCCAGGACGGCGAGGCGCGTCGAGAGCTGTATCGGCGGCATTGGGACACGCTGGCCGCAGCGCTGGCCCCGGATTCGCGCATCGTGCCCGATCTGGCTTCCGTCGATGCGCCCGAGTTCTTTCTTCTGCCGCGCCCGGCTGAACCGGTGCCCATGCTTGCGGTCGGTTCGGGCGGACAGAGCGTGGACTGGATCGCGCGCCGTTCGATCGGCTGGATGACCTATCACCGCGAACCCGAAGCCCAGCGTGCGCGTCATGCACTCTGGCGTGCCGCGGTGGCGCGCAACGCGCCCGATGCGTTCCGCGCCTTCGGCACGGCCATGCGCCTGCAATTGAGCGACGACGCCCACGAAGCGGCGACGCCGGTATCGCTGGGCTATCGCACCGGGCGCATCGCGCTCGTCGGCATGCTGGAGGCGATGCGCGAAGCGGGCATGCATCACGTGACCTTCAATCTGGGCGGCGAGCGGCGCGCGCGCGAAGTCGTCGACGAACTGGCCGCCGAGGTGCTGCCGCATTTCCATGTCGATTAAACTCCGCGCCGCCTTTCCTGTGCTTCAATGAACTCAGGCAAACCGGCAAGGAGGGCAATCGTGAATACGGACCAGCGTATCGACGGCATCCAGCAGGCCCAGAATTACGACGACCTGCACACGGCGATGGACGGCTTTCTCGACGAGGCGCAGGCGCGTTATCCCGCGCTCGAGCAGGCGGGCGAGTTGAAGGCGTGCATTGGCGGCAGCGCGTTTGCGCAGGCGGTGGTGGCGCTGAAGCAGTATCAGGCCGCGACCGGCGAGACCTATCCGCGCGCGCAACGTGTGATCAAGGCTGCGGCTGTGAAGCACGCGGCGCTCGGCGGTGCGCCTGGCGGCGGGCCTACTTGTGCATCATCGCCTCAACCAGAAAGTGGAACGGGAGCGTGAGCAGCACCGTCGCGCCGAATCCCACGCACCAGAGGATGAACATCCATTTGAGGTTATGCAGAAAGCCCCGGCGTTGACGATTTTGCTGTTGTGCTGGTTGCGATCCTTGCACCATGATCCTTCCTCCCCTGGAATTTTATTGAATCCCGCGCGCGGCCCCGTTCACCAGGCCAGCGCCTGACGAAACACCTGGCCGCCATATCCGTGGACGATTTCATCGATCTGCGCGGGCGCAGGATCGTGCGTTTCGAGCACGAGTGCCCAGCCACCCGGCTTCAGTTCGCCCTCGATGGTACGTGTGAGCCTGCTGTCCAGATGCGCCTCGATCTCGCGCGCACCCAGCCCAACCCCGCCGCCGATCGCGAGCCCCGCAATCGCGCCGACCGGCCCGCCCAGCAGGCCGATAAGCGCGCCCGTGGCCGCGCCGATCACCGTGCCCCAATGCGGCCGGCTGTACTGGTCGAGCACCTTGAGCGCACCCAATGCGTCTTTCTGCACCATGACACCGCTTTCGATCCGCAGGCCCTGGCCGTCGGTCTCGAAGTTCTTGAAGTCGCGCGCGGCGCGTTGGGCTTCGTCCAGTGTTCCGAAAGTCGCGACGATTAATTCCTGCGACATATGCATGCTCCCGATGCCTGATGACATCCTTCAGTCAAAGATAGGCAATCCGGGAGAAGAGGGAGGAGTTTTTGGCGAGATTGGGCGGCGCGGCAGGAATGAAATTCGCTCGCCGCGCCGGTCTGACGATGGGTGTCAATCCAGCGACGGGTCGCAGGCGCAGTCTAGATTCGAAGCTTTAGCCGGCCGCGTGGCGGCGGCCAGACGTTGCAGTGTGACGAGGCCCAGCAGGGCAAGCCCCAGTCCCAGCAGAAAATCGGCATGCACGCCCGCGCGATCGACGATCGTGCCGCCCACCGCCGAGCCCACGGCGATCGCCACCTGGATCACGCTCACGAACATTGCCGAACCCGCTTCGGGCAAATCCGCCGTATCGCGCTGAATCCAGACGCTGAAGCACAGCGGCAGCGCGCCGAACGCAATCCCCCACAGCAGCATCCCGGCCGTTTCGCCGATGGGCGAATGGTCGAGCAGCAGCATCGAGGACATCGCCGCCAGCAGCAGCAGGACCATCGTGGCGACCGACTTCTTGATGTGTCCGGAAATCACCGTCGAGGTGATCGCATTCGAAAAGAAGCCGATCAGACCGAAGCCGAGCAACAGCAGCGTCATGGCGTTCAACGAGAAGTCGTGTTCGAGCAGCGGCGCGATATACGTGTAGGTCGAAAAATGCGCGCCGAACACCAGAGCGACCATCAGCATGCTCAGGCGCGTGTGCGAACGGCCAAGCAGCTTGCGGAAATCCGCCATGCGCAAGGCCGATTTCGACGGCAGCGACGGCACGAGGAAAGCCTGCGCCACCAGCGCGAGCGCGACGAGTCCGGCCGTCGCACCGAAAGCCAGCCGCCACGACGAAAAGGACGCGATGAAGGTCCCCAGCGGCACGCCGATCACCGTGGCGAAGGTCACGCCGGTGAGGATCGTCGCGGTGGCTTTCGCGGCGTCCTTGCCTTGTACGAGGCGCGGGGCCGCCGCCGTGGCAAGCGTCCAGAAGCCGCCGAGCGCTGCGCCCAGCAGCGCGCGACCGGTCAGCATGAGCGCCAGATCCGGCGCGACGGCGCACAGGATATTGGCGATCAGCAGAACGGCGGTGAGCAGCAGGAACACGTAGCGCCGGTCCGTGCGGCCCGCGCTCACGATGAGCATCGGCGCCGAGATCGCTGCCATGACGCCGGGCGTGGTGACCATCAGGCCGGCGACACCGGTCGAGACGCCCAGATCGTGCGCGATTTGCGGCAACAGGCCGACGGGCAGAAACTCGGCAGTCACGAACGCGAACGCACTGATGGCGACCGCAATGACCGACAGCCATTGACTCGCGGAAGTGGCCGTTCCCTCCAGAGATACTGAAGCCGTATGGGTATCGATTTGCATGAAGGCCTTAATCCTGGATTGCGTGGAATGAACGTGGATCGAGGCATCGAATTCTAGGCAGGGATTTGTCCAACAAAAAGACCCGAATTCCGAAAAGAGAAGATGGGGAAGCTGAACAATCGGAGCAATCGGAACAATCCGGCTGCAAAAAACGCGGGAAAAACGGTGGTGCAAAAGCAAAAGGGCTGGCAGAAGCCGAAGCCTCTACCAGCCCTTTTTATCTGTATTCGCCTCGCTATAGCCGAGCTATAGCTGGCAAATCTCGCGCCTTCGTTTTAGAAGCGATGACGGATACCCACGGTTGCCACGGCTTGCGAATTCGAATTCGATGCCGACACGCCCATGATGTCCGCGTGGATCTTGCCTTCGCCATCCACAACGCGCTGATACGCGCCTTCGGCGTAGACGTCGGTGCGCTTGGACAGCGCGTAGTCGGCTTGCAGCGTGAACTGGTGGTATTTCGGGCTCACGCCTTCGAGGCTCGCATCGGTGTACGTGTAAGCGCCCGACAGCGTGAACGCCGGCGTGAACGCGTAGCGTGCATTGATTTCGTAGTTGCTGAAGCGCGCGCTGTTGCCCGTGAGCGAGGTCGTGGCGCCCGCGTTCGACGAGTTGATCGCCGTGAGGTTGCCCAGCTGCGTCTGCGTGAACACGAAGCCGACGTTAGCTGCGCCGAACGCGTAGTTCAGGCCTGCGCCATAAGTGCGCTGGCGCGAAGCGGTGAAGGTGGCGTCGTCGCTGACAGCGCCGCTGCTGTTGATGGTCGAACCCGAGTTGTTCAGTTGCAGGTAACCCGCGCCGGCCTTGAGGCCGCCGAACGTGTAGGTTGCGCCCACGCTGTATGCGCGGTTGTTCGAGAAACCGCCAGCCGAGTTCGAGAAGCCGTACAGCGCATTGAACTTGAGGCCGCCGTAGTTCACGCTCTGGTACTTGAGCGAGTTGCTCACGCGAAACGAGTTGTTAAGGTTGTCGTTGTCATACGGGTGCGAGGCGATCGTGCCGCCGTATTGCGTGCCGTTGAGCGCCAGGCCGCCGAGGTTGTCGACCACGCTATCGTATTGGCGGCCGAGGGTGACCGTACCCGCCTGGTCGCTCGACAGACCGACGAACGCCTGCCGGCCGAACATGCGGCTGCCTTGTTTGGCCGTGCCGTTCGAAATGCTGAAGCCGCTTTCGAGCACGAAAATCGTCTTCAGGCCACCGCCCAGATCTTCGCTGCCGCGCAGGCCCCAACGGCTGCCGTTGAGCGCGCCGCTCGTCTGCTGCACGTTCGAGCTGCCGCTCTGGTTGCTGGTGTACATGACGCCTGCGTCGATCAGGCCGTAGAGCGTGACTGTGTTCTGTGCGTGTGCTGCGCCTGCGAACGAGGCCGCTGCAACGGCGAGGGCGGAAAGGGTGTGCTTTTTCATCGTTACTCCATTGAATTGTTATTCGCTCCTGGGGAGCGAGCGCGGAGCATAACGCGACAATCGCAATATGTTTTAGCGTATGTGGTTCGCGAACGACGATTTCTGACGCCAATTGTCTTTCCGATTCTTGTTTATTACGAAGAGGGCTCATTCGGAGGAAATATCCTGTAAAACAAGGGGTGTTCTGATTGATGTGGTGATGGATAAATCGCGTGATTACGCGTGCAGGTCCGGTAATCAAGAGAAATATTCGAAATTGGAAATTACCTTTTATTGCGGTTTCTTAATAACGCGATAAAATTCCCTCTATTCGGCGGTACGGACGGTTCCGGCGAATTTTTTCCTCTGTGGTCCGGGCCGCTATCCTTGCTCACTACACCACCACTTTTGTTTGGGGCGCGAACGCCCTGGCTTCCATGACCGACGCTAACGACGCACTGATCGCGCAAGCGCAACAGCACTTCACCGCAGGCCGATTCGACGCCACGGAGCAGGTTTTGCAATCGATCCTTCAAACGAATCCCGATCACGCGGGCGCGCTGGAAGCGATGTCCTTCGTCTGGTCGGCGCGCTCGGATTATGTGCGCGCGGCGGAGTTTGCGTGGCGTGCCGCGCGCCCCGCCGAAACGCCTGCCGACCAGTTGCAGCACGCCGCGCGCATCTGCCAGCTCGCGCAGCGTCACGCCGACGCCGTGGCGCTCTATGAGCGTCTGCTTGCGCTCGTGCCCGATCACGCCGCATCGCTGCACGGAGCGGCCATGTCGCTCGTGCAACTTGAACAGGGCGAGGCCGCGCTTGAGTACCTCGCGCGCCTGACGCGCCGCAATCCGAAAGCGCCGGAGGTGCACTACAACCGCGGCGCGCTGCTTGGCAAGCTCGGGCGTTACGACGAGGAACTCGACGCGTACCGGCGCGCGATCGAACTCAAGCCTGATTTCGTCGCGGCCTGGACGAATCTGGGCGTCGCCTTGCGCGACCTGCATCGCTTCGACGATGCGCTGCGCCACTTCAAAAAGGCCGTGTCGATCAATCCCAACGACGCGGGCGCGCGCACCAATCGCGCACAAACCAATCTGCTGCTCGGCGAATTCGAACATGGCTGGCGCGAATACGAATGGCGCTGGCGTGACGGCACCATGTCGCATGGCTTGCCGGACGCGACGCAATGGAAGGGCCAGCCGCTAGCGGGCAAGACGGTGTTCGTGCATGCGGAGCAGGGGTTTGGCGACACCGTGCAGTTCGTGCGTTTTGTCGACCGCCTGCATATGCAGGGCGCGCACGTAATCGTGCAGGTACAGGACGAACTGGTGGAGTTGCTGCAAGGCGTGGCTGGCGCGGCAAGCGTGATCGGCGAAGCGTCGCCTGCACCCGCGTTCGACTATCACCTGCCGATGCTGAGCCTGCCGCATGCGCTCGCGCTGCGCAAAGCGGATTTCGCGCCCTCGGGCGCGTATCTGCACGCCGACGCCGCCGCCGCGCGGGCCGCATGGTCCGATGTGATCGGCGCGGAGGAGGGCGATCGAGCGGATCAGAAGCGGCGCTTGCGCGTAGGCGTGGTCTGGTCGGGCAACACCACGCATCTCAACGATCGCAATCGCTCGATGCCGCTCACCGAACTCTTGCCGCTGTTCGACGCCGACGCGCGCTTCGTCTCCCTGCAAAAAGACGTGCGCGAGCGCGACCGGGCGTGCGTCGACGATCTCGTGCAGCGCGGGCGTTTGATCGACGCCGGGCCGCGCCTGACGACGTTTTCGGCTACCGCGGCGCTGATCGCGCAACTCGATCTGGTGATCGCCGTCGATACCGCGGTTGCGCATCTGGCGGGGGCGCTCGGCAAACCGGTGTGGATCGCGCTGCCGTTTACGCCCGACTGGCGCTGGCAAATGCATCGCGAAGACAGCCCGTGGTACGCCAACGCACGGCTGTTCCGGCAGATTCATCGCAACCAGTGGGACGAGGTGGTGAAGGCGCTCTGTAAGGCAATCGACGTGGAAATCCTGGCGCAAGCCACCTGAAAACGGCGCAACACGTCAATTTTTACGCCTTCTTACAGGTCCGTCGGAAGCAAAAATTGGCGCTGCGCCGTGCCCCGCAAGGCGCAGCGCCAGGCCATCCTGTTCCCGTCCTGCGCGCCGCTCGCTGCTATTCCTTACCAACGGTTAGCGACTTCCCCGCAAAACTATCAATTGCAATAGGAATCATTCGCATTTATCGATATGATCGCGGCCTCTGATGCATATTGGGTCGCGAGACCCGCCACCACGCTGCGGATACCGATAAATGAACCGAACCCTCTCTTCATCCGCGCAGGCGTTCCGCCTCGCGCCGCTCGCCGCTGCGGCGCTCGCGCTTGCAAGCCTGTCCGTCCAGGCCTATGCCGCCGAGGCTGCGAGCGCTGCAAGTGACACGGGCGCTGCCAGCACGACGGACAACACCAAGGCATCGGCGTTGCTGCCCGCCGTGAGCGTGAAAGCTGCGCGCGACACGCTGCCGGGCGACCTCGCCCCGGCCTACGCGGGCGCTCAGGTGGCGAGCGGGGCGCAGATCGGCGTGCTCGGCAAGCAGAAAATGATCGACGTGCCGTTTTCGGTGACGAGCTACACCTCCAAGCTGATTCAGGACCAGCAGGCGCAGACCATCGCCGACGTAGTCGCCAATGACCCGGCCGTGCGCACGGCGCTTGGCTACGGCAACTTCTCGCAGACGTACATCATCCGCGGCTTCCAGGTCTATTCCGACGACGTGGGCCTCAACGGCTTCTACGGCCTCACGCCGCGCCAGATGGTCGACACCGGCGTGGTCGAACGCGTCGATATCTTCAAGGGTGCCAGCGCCTTCGTGAACGGCGCGTCGCCGGGCGGTTCGGGCGTGGGCGGCACGATCAACGTGCAGACCAAGGTGGCCGACGACAAGCCCGTTACACGCGTGACAGTGGAAGGCAGCGCCTCAGGCGAACTGGGCACGCACGTGGACGTGGGCCGCCGCTTTGGCGGCAACGACCAGTTCGGCATTCGCGTGAATCAGACCGTGGTGGGCGGCAGCACGGCGGTGCAGAACCAGGACAGCCATTCGCAGCAGACGGCGATTTCGCTCGACTATCGCGGCGACAAACTGCGCCTCTACGCCGACTTCCTCTATCAGAAGAACAACATCACGGGCGGGCGCTCGGGCGTGTTCGTGACGGGCGACGAGATGCCGGCGACGCCGTCGGCGAGCTACAACGCCGCGCAGCCGTGGACGTACTCGAAGCAGGAAGACACGGTGGGCATGTTGCGCGGCGAATACGACATCGCGCCGAACTGGACCGCCTATGCGGGCGTCGGCTCGCGCCATACGACCGAGCTTGGCCAGTACGAGTCGATCTACTACGACAACGGTTCGTCCGAGGGTTATCGCATGGGCGACACGCTCAAGGAAAACGCGATTTCGGCGAACGTGGGCGTGCGTGGCAAATTCGATCTCGGCCCGGTGTCGAACCAGATCAACGCGGGCTGGCAGATCAACCGCATCGCCGAATATGCCGCCTATGACATGACCGGCTATTTCCCGACGAGCCTGTACAACGCGCAGGCGATTGCGTTCCCGTCGGCGAGCTATAGCGGCGGCAATTTCTCCGATCCGGGCCTGACGACCTCGATCCTGATGCGCAGCTTTGTGGTGTCGGATACGCTGGGTTTCTTCCAGAACCGCCTGCTGTTCACGATTGGCGCGCGCCATCAGGACATCCTCGAAAACGGTTACGCCTACGCCACGCAAGTGCAAAGCTCGAACTACAACGACTCGGCCACCACGCCGATTTTCGGCGTCGTCTACAAGCTGCAGCCGAACCTGTCGATCTACGCGAACCGTGCGGAAAGCCTCGTCGAAGGCGGCATCGCGCCCAGCGGCACGGCCAACGTCGGCCAGGTGATGTCGCCGTTCCGCGCAAAGCAGTACGAAGCGGGCGTGAAGTACGACGCGAATCACTACGGCGCGGCGCTCGCGGTCTATCAGATCAGGCAGCAGGTGGCGTACACCAACAGCGTCACCAACATCTACGAGACCGACGGCATCCAGCAGCATCGTGGCGTCGAATTCTCGATGTATGGCGAGCCGCTAAAAGGGCTGCGTCTGATCGGCGGCGTCTCGTACATCAACGCGAAGCTCGTCGATACGGGTGACAGCGCGCAAGAGGGCAATCGTCCGATCGGCGTGCCGGCATGGACCTTCAACGCGAACCTCGAATACGATGTGCCGCAGCTCAACGGCCTCACGCTGATGGGCCGCGCGATCTGGACCAGCTCGCAATACCTGAACACGGCGAACACGCAGAAAGTGCCGTCGTGGACGCGCCTGGACATTGGCGCGCGCTACAAGACGCAGATTGCGAAGCACGACACCAGCTTCAACGTGATGGTGACAAACCTGGCGAATCGCGCGTACTGGTCGTCGGCGCTCGGCGGTTATCTGACGCAAGCCGAACCGCGCACGGCATGGTTCTCGGTGACGACGGACTTCTGAGGCCGCTCAGCGGCCCGGTGCGCCGAGCCGCTCTGACTCAGCGCCTTGCGAGTTTGTGACATGAGTTGCGTTCTTTGCATCGTTAAACTCTATACACAGGGCATGGTTTACGGAGACAACGCAGGTCCAAGTGATACACCGAGCTGAAGAAGCCGGAGAAGCAGACGTACTGGGCGTGTTTCGGCCGCTGGGGTCTCGACGCGATGGACACGCAGATGTATGCGCTCGCGATTCCCACGCTGATCGCCCTGTGGGGCATGACGCGCGGCGAAGCCGGCCTGCTGGGCACCACGGTGCTGATCATGGCCTCGCCAGGCGGCTGGATCGCCGGCATTCTGGCCGATCGCTACGGGCGCGTGCTGTTCGTAATCGGCCTGCTGCCGACGCTGCTGGTGCTGTGGATCAGACGCCACATCAAGACAGCACTGGTCTTCGCGCAGACGCGCGGGGCGAACACCGCTGATCGCCCGAGCATCTGAGCCGCATTCGAGCGCCCGCTGCGCGCCACCACACTCAAGGCGATTCTGCTCACGTTCGGCATCTACGGCGGCAACTACGGGATGATCGCCTGGCTGCTTGCCTATCTGAACTCGTGCTGCACCTTTCGATCACCAACGTTGGCGGTTACTCCATAAAATCGGCATTGCGATAAAATCCAATAGATTAATATCGCTCTAATGGTGATTAAATGGCTATATCGTGCACATTCGACCTAAACGGTAAGCCGATGTCGAAGCTGAGTTGCGCAGGCGTTGGAGACTTCGCGGCCTTCTCCGGAGACGGAAACGGAAAAGATAACGCTGGAGCCGCAGCAATCCCGAACATCGGGCCTCTGCCGCCGGGGCGCTATTACATCGTGGATCGCGGTTCAGGCGGTATCTTTACCCACGTTCGGGACTTCATGCTCGACCATATTTATGGCACCGATCGAAGTGCCTGGTTCGCACTCTACAACGCAGGCACTAACGCAGACTGGGTATTCATCAACGGCGTGAAGCGAGGAAATTTTCGCCTGCACCCGCGCGGCCCAAGGAATCTGAGCGAAGGGTGTATAACTCTCGCAGACCCTAGCGCATTCTCCCGGTTAAGGGCGGCACTGAAGGCGAGCAAAGCAATGCCGATACCTGGCGGGAAAGGTTTCGCATATGGAATCATCGAAGTGAAATGAAGCCATTCAAAATCGTTGTGAACGTTGCATTGACCCTGGCGCTCGCTACCGGATTCATGTGGGCGTTTGGACATATTCCATTCTCTGACTCGATGGCGGCCGCTTACGCACGGTTCGGCGGGCTACTCGGCTTCTATGGTGACGAAGCACTGGAAGACCTTTACCTTTACATCACGATGGCAGTTTCGTTCCTGCTGGCCGCTCTGCTTGTCTGGCGTGCCAACGCTGCGCTGAGTAAGCAGACAGCGCCGAGAACCTAGCGCCTTACGTTTCTAGCCGTCATAAAAAATGCCGCCTGCGTGGTAACACGCGGCGGCATTTTCATTTTTGTGACTTGACATTCAGGCGTGCGCCGCACGCTCCAATACTTCGCGCGCGGCGCGGCCCAGCACTTCCTCCGACCACTGATTCACGCTCTCACCCAGCACAGCAGCAGCGATACCGACGCGAGCATGAATGTCCGGGTCAATGCGGAGCATCAGCTTGCCGGACGCCGGCTTCTGGGGCTTGCGGCCGCTTGCCTCGCAGTCGGAAAGATAATGATCGACGGCCGCGTGAAAATCGGTCATCAGTTCGTCGACGGTCGAACCGTGGAAGCTGATCTTGTCGTCAACGCCGAGCACATGCCCGACGAAAATGTTGTCGCGCCCGTCGAAGTCGATGCTGGCGAAATATCCCTTGTAGGTCATGGCGTTGCTCATGGCTTGATTCCCATATCGTTAAACCCGTCGCGCATGTCTTCGACCTGATAGCGCTTGGCTTCCTTGCCCGGATGCGGGCGCGCTTCGTTTTCATGCATACTGATAGCGGAAAGTGCTATCAGTATGCAATCAAAAAGTGATATCACTTCGGTTAGTCTAGTCGCTTTTTTCTGCTCTGCTTCGCGCCTCGACGAAAACGCATCCAGCATTGCCTGCTGTCCCGGAGTCGGTGGATCGGTCAAGTATGGTTCCGCAGCAAGCTCGCGCTGAAAGCACAGCCGGACCGTTGAAGGCACGGCACCGTCTCCCTCACCGATAAAGAGCCGAATCTGGTTTGACGGCTGATCGTGGAGCGTAGGCGGTGAATCTCCCATAGCAACTCAGGCACGAGCGGGGGAGGGCTCTCGTTCCAGATCTCCGCGAGTCGGGCGGCGATCAAGGGCGGGCGGTGACGCATGCGAGATTCAATCTGTACTGTATGGATATGCAGTACAACGATGCCTGGCGAAGGCGGCAAAGCGAGACATCAACCGATAGGAGCCGCTGAGCGGCGCTGAGGGGCGCTCAGGGGGCGAGTCATCGCGAAGCCCACTCCTAAGCAGGCCCGTGGCGAGGCGGGAAAACGGCAAGGCGGGGCGTTTGGAAGCGAGGCTCGCTGTTTTAGCGGCGGATAGGGAGCGGCCGCGCCTGCCGAGAAAGCCAAAGAACGCAGTCGCCTCCCCGCCTGCCTTGCTCTAAATGTGCGCTTTTTGACTCAGACGCCATCGTCCGCGGACCAGCTCCCTTCCTTGGTGCTTCGGGCGTCCAGCTGACCCCACAGTTAACGCAGCCAGATGCAGAAAAACGCCAATGTCGTAGAGGAGAGTGACGCAACACAGATCCAGTACAATCGGCCCCAATTCTTGGATAAGCGGCAACTCCATTATGGCTACTCGACCGTTACCCGTTTCTGAACTTGAATTCTTACAGATCACCGCTAACCACCTCGAATTCGTCAAAAAGTTGGAGAGGCTAGGTTGGACGAATGCGGAGATTCGCGAATTCGGAGTGGAAGTGGGAACCAAATGGTTCCGATTGGGCCAGCAACATCTAGACGAGGCGAAACTCCTTGAGGCCGCTGGTTGCATCCGCGCCTGTCATTCTCGTGCCTACTACGCCGCCTACAACGTTTCGAAATCAGTCCGATATCTGGTGAAGGGAATCGTAAGTCTCAAAGGGGATGATCACGGAAAGGCCTCGGTAGACTTGCCCCACGATTTCCCCAACGTTGCGGATTGGTCTGTAAAGATCAGCAGACTGTACGAGCATCGACTACGCGCGGACTACGACAATTGGTCAACCACTATTGCCGATCAAACCTTGTCATCCCAAACAGCAATTAGCGACGCCGAGTCCTTTATCGCTGTCGCTATCGGGTATCTGGACACCAAATTCGGTATCAAACTATGAATCAAGATCAAGATTACGAAGATGATGCGGCAGAAGCGATTGCTGCCTTCGAGCGTGAAGTCGGCGTGAGCAACGTGCCAAACAGCAAAGTTTCAGCTGGCCCCCGCGAGTTCCTGAAATTCGGAGTCGGTCGCGAAGCGCCTCTGTACACCTACGCTTTGTTGGCAGCGCAGAAAAATCTGCGTCCGGACAATGTTTTTAAGGGTGCGCTTGCACTTGCGCCCGAAAAAGCGGCAAATTTTCCCGCTTCTATTGAGGCGAGCGCATTGCAGACGCTACTAACCCGTTCGACAAGAGAGCAGGCGCAAGGTACGTCGGCTCATGGATTTTCGATTCCCTACGCACCGTTTCAAAAGCGCGAAGATCATCTGCTTGCGCAACCAGCGAACCACATCGTGCGCGGTAGGCGCGGCGTTGGCAAGTCGACGCTGATCCGACGCGCTACTGAATTGCTAGCGGACACGCGAGCGCTCGTCTGCATACTAGACATGCAAACATACTCGACCCTAGAGGGAGACGATCTCGTTAGGGAAGTGTACTTTGACATGTGTATTGGAATTGCTTCGTCCGCAACTCGGCGTTCGGGCAGATCGAATGCGGACGTCGACGCTTTGCGAGCACTGGCAAATGACATTGCCTCTGGCGCAACGTCAATTGCGCGCGCGCCAGTTCTTGCGAAGCGAATCTTGTCATCGGTTACACACGGCTTCTCAACCGACGCATTCGTGTTCCTCGACGACTTCCATTTGGTCGCGCGCGAGGCACAGCCCAAACTTTTGCATAGTATTCACGCGGCTTTGAAGGGCAGCAACGGATGGATAAAAGTGGCTGGACTCAGTTCACTATTGAACGTCTATGCACCTAATGAACGAGAGGGCTTACAAATCCCAGGCGATGCTCAGTATGTTGAGCTCGATCTGACGCTGGAAAACCCGGAAGCGGCGGAGGCGCATCTTCAAGTGATCCTCGAAGGATTCTTAACTGCGGTAGGCTATTCGTTGACAGGCACAGTGCTTCCCGATGCGGCTTTTCGACGGTTAGCTTGGGCCAATGCAGGGGTTCCCCGCGACTTCTTGCAGATGTTCGGACGGTCTCTTCAGCACGCGGCCCGCAATCGCCATGCAACAGTTACCCTTTCTGATGTAAATGTCGCAATCGGAGAGTTCGGTCAGCAAAAAATGGACGATTTGCAAAAGGACGCACGCTACGTTGCGGGCAAACTGCGAGCAATGTTGGGAAAGTTAGAAACACTCTGTCTCGATAGGGAGAAAATTAATGCTTTCCTTATCCGTGGTGATGACACGCCAGAACGCGCTGTTGTGCAAATTCTCAGCGATCTGCGTATGGTGCACTTGATCCACCAATCCATCACGCCAAGGAAAGCGGGCGAGCGGTTTGAAGCCTACATTTTGGATTATTCGTTGTTTACGGGGTTTCGTCGTCGCCCAAATGTCAAAGAGATGATTCCGAAGCATTTTCAATTCAAGGCTTCTGAATTAAGAGCTTTGCCGAAAGTGCCTGACGGTTATTTCGCTGACGAATTGGCTGATCAAAATATCTCCAACGATTTGCTTCAGTGACGAAGGCATGGGCGGCTCTATATACTTGGTTCAACACCAAGGGTATACGGTGAAAAGCGGACTACCTTTTCGCCCGCCCATTCGTTGAATGCGAGAAACTGTGGCTGAAGTGGCTCAATTTCATTGCGGCCAAACACTTTTGCTGCGACATCGCGACTTTTTGCAGCTCTTTAAAGCGGCCGATCCAGAAATATTCGTCGACGTACAGGTTGCCTTGGTAGCTCTGCGCCGTGCGCGCGTTCGTGCCGAGAAAGTAGAGCGTCGCCTCGTTCGGCAACACGATCGGATCGCCCGTCGATTCCATGTCGGCCGCTTCATGCGCAAACTGCGCAATTGTATTGCTGGAATACGTGCGCCTGCGCTTTACTCGCGGATAGAAAAATCTGGTTCCGCCCGGTTTGTAGCGCGTCGTCGAGCGTTTTGCGGACGAAATAGAACATCGCGCCGATCTGCCGCGATTTCAGGATGTTTCGTGTGCGCTGACGGCCGTTTCGATACCAGACTTTCTGACAATCAAACTGGCAATCGAGAAACGCCTCATATAGATGTGCAATCTGTTCGTCGCCGAATTCGTTGCGCGCCTCGATGTTCGGGTTGAGTTTCGGTAAACTTTTTCAATTTTACATAAGATAAATTATCGAATTTAAATTTGTTGCGGCTTTTTAGAAATGTCCGGTTCTGGCTCATTAGAAATGTCCGATTCCTGCCCTGATTGACGCGCACGCTTGCGTGATGCGTCGACCAGGGGCGAACCATGAACGGACGTGAGCTGATCACGGCAAGCATGCGCGAACTCGAGCGGGTCAAGGTGAGCGATGCGGGTCCGTGGATTCCAAGCGCGCAGCGCCCGCCCAGGGTCTACCAGCCCCGGGCGCGCCGGGCCTGCCTGGGCGAACTGGTTCAGCGCTTCGTGAAGCGCTTTCGGTGCCTTGCCCGGACTTGAGCACACGATGCGCACGGTGCGCCGCGCGTGCACGACAGCGTTAGCTACTGCATATGCATGCCGCCGTCGACAGGAATATTCGCTCCCGTCACAAATGCTGCGTCATCGGAGCAGAGGTAGGCAATCAGCGAAGCAACCTCTTCTGGCCGCCCAAGGCGTCCCACTGGAATCTGAGGCAGGATGTGCGTATTCATGATGTCCTGCGGCACCGCCTCCATCATCGCCGTCGCAAGGTAGCCGGGCGATACCGTATTAACGGTCACGCCGCGTTTAGCGACTTCAAGTGCAAGCGACATCGTGAAACCATGAATCCCGGCTTTTGCCGCGGCATAGTTCGTCTGCCCGAGCGCGCCTCGTGAGCCATTCACGGAACCTATATTGACGATTCGCCCGAAGCCCTGCTCCACCATGCCTGGCAGGAAAGGTTTCGTGAGATTGAAAAGGCTGTCGAGGTCCGTGCGCAGCACCGTATCCCAGTCGGGCTTGGTCAGTTTCAGGAAACTCGCATCTCGGGTGACCCCCGCATTGTTGATGAGGACATCGACCCCATCGAATTTCGCCACCGCCTTGCGCGCGCACTCGATGCACGAATCGTAGCTCGATACGTCGAGTTCCAGAGCATGAAACGTCCGCCCGGCTTGCTGTTCGTGATTCAGCCATGTCGCGACATGGTCGTTGTGCTCCGAATGCGATACGACAACGGTCATACCCGCGTCATATAACCTGCGGCTGATGGCTGCGCCTAGTCCACCCATGCCGCCGCTGATGAATGCAACCCGGTCTTTGCGCATCGCGCTCTCCTTTCGTACGGTGGCCCGGGCGCGAATCGGCTCGGGAAAACATCGCTTCACTATACGAACGGCTCCTTGTCCGCGCTTGATATGCATCAACTGATGCCGGGCCCATCGGCCTGCGTGTGCTGATCAGATCGGATTGATTCGGGTCAACTGCAATCGGTCGATCGACCCTGCACTGGCTCGCATGCAGAAGACGCTTCCAGATTGATGATTCCGGCCCCGCCTGTTTCCCGCGATCGACACCTGGCGCGTGCCGCGCGTCGTAGAGGTGCCAATCACCATGCTCGATACTACGCAGGCGTGCGCATCTGACGTTGCATGCAGCGAACCCGCCGACGACAGTCTGCGTTACGCCTTGCGTCAGGCAACACTTGCTCCGTCGAGCCATAACAACCAGCCGTGGCATGCACGGGCGATGCGGCCACGCGCGAGGCAATGGCTGATCTCGTCGCTGAAGGCGATAGATGCCAGTTCGGCAACCCAGGTTTCAGACGCGAACTTTGTCCATCAGCGCCGAACCGGCGACAGCATGCCAGCCCATGCCGCCGGACTGGGCGCCCTGCTCGACTTCGCCACGCCACTCGCTGCTTCGGCGATCCGGACGTTCGATATCGGCGACGGCGTCGCTGCAACTCATCGGAACCTGGCGGCGGGATCGCCTCTGTTGTGTGCATTGCGACAGGCATAGACGACGCTCACGCCTTTGCGCAGATCCTGCTGCGCATTGGACACGGTACGCCCGACGGCCCATCGCCACGCCGCCCGCTGAGCGACGTCGTATCGTGACCAATGCGGAGATAGTGTTGGCGCGGTGAACCTTGGCCCTGAGGTACGCGTGGTTTTACGGCGCCTTGTACGGTGCCGTCTTTTTTTGCAAGCCGCCCGTACGCGCGCCATGCCCATTTGACACATATCAACGGCACAGAGCCAATGCCTGACACTATGAACTGATGACTCTCCCCTCCAGTTCCCCGATTGATTCCAGGAGATGCTCGATGTCGCCTACCCCGCTTACGGTTGCAACTGCTCCAGCAACGCTGTCGCCCATGTCGCGCTCCGCCCTGATCCTCATTCACGCTGTAGCATCATGCGCAATGGCGTTGCATGGCGATATCGCACATGCACAGGTTCCCGAACCGACCGCACTTGTCGACCAGCAACACTGCATGTTCTGTCACACGTCGGACGCGCCGTTTCTTGCGCCGTCGTTCCGCCAGATTGCACAACGCTACCGCGACAAACCCGACGCACGCTTCATGCTTGAAGACAAACTGCGGCACGGCGGCAAGGTGCATTGGGGCGATATGGCCATGCCATTACCTGAGGATCGCGGTGGCCCGCTTTCCGCCGAGGACGCGCATACACTTGTCCAGTGGGTATTGAGCCAGTAGTTCAAGCTGCTGGCTCACTTGATACGGGCGGCGCGCATACACCACCCGCATCGCGAAAGAGCGGAGTGCGCACCCGACTACATTTCGAACGCGTGGCGAAGTTTCAGATCGACCCACACCATGCCTTCGCGCAAGCCTTCCAGCAGGGCATCACGCTCGGTTTCGAAAGTCAGGTGATGCGTGAACGTATGCGTGGCGTGTTGCGCCGCCTCTTCATGCGAAACAACGATCTCGCACGAGAAACCTCCTTCGGATGCGGGTGACGTATGGGCGTCAACGCTCCAGCCTGTCGTGTCGATATGTCCATTGAGTGTCACAGTGTCGATCTCCTTGTTGAGCACGCCAACTTGAGCACGCCAACTCGCTCGCGCATTAGATCTCGATGATCACTTTCAGCGCGTGCGTATCGGCAGCGTGAGAGAAAGTCTCGTAGGCCTTCGTCATCTCTTCGAACGCAAAGCGATGAGTAATCAGTCGACTGGGATCAAGGCGGCCCGCGCACACTGTCTTGAGCAGCATCGGTGTACTAACCGTGTCGACCAGCCGAGTTGTGATCGTGACGTTACGATCCCAGAGCTTGTCGAGGAAAATCGAGGCCGGTACGCCATGCACGCCAACGTTCGCAATGACCCCGCCCGGAGCCACGAGTTGCTGGCAAAGCTCGAATGTCGCCGGCACGCCAACGGCCTCGACGGCACAGTCCACCCCTGCGCCGTCAGTGAGTGTCTTCACGGCATCGGCGACATCGCCCGTGCGCGGATCGAAGCAAGCTGTGGCGCCAAACCGCTTCGCGCACGCGAGGCGATTGGCATCCATGTCGATCATGATGATCTGTGACGGCGAATAGAACTGCGCGGTCAGCAACGCGGCGAGACCAATGGGGCCCGCGCCGACGATGGCAACCGTGCTACCGGGCGCCACCTTGCCATTGAGCACGCCGCACTCGAAGCCCGTCGGCAGGATGTCGGATAGCATGACGAGCGCTGACTCGTCGAGACCCGCCGGGATCCGGTACAGGCTCGTCTGCGCGTGTGGTGTGCGGACATATTCGGCCTGCGTTCCGTCGATGCGATTTCCCAGAATCCAGCCGCCTGTCTTGCAGTGCGAGTACATGCCGCGGCGGCAGTATTCGCACTGACCACAGCTCGATATGCACGACACCAGTACGTGGTCGCCTGGCTTGAGCGTCGATACGCCGCTGCCAATTTCGTGCACCACGCCAACACCTTCATGGCCGAGAATACGCCCCGGCTCGCAACTGGGCACATCACCCTTGAGGATATGGAGATCGGTTCCGCAGATCGTCGTCTTCGACATCCTGACGATCGCATCGCTAGGTCCCTGCAAGGTGGGCATCGGGCAGGTCTGAAGCGCGAACTTGCCGGGACCGTTGTAGACCAGGGCTTTCATGTTTCCTCCGCGAAATTCTGCCCCCTGTCGCCGCGAAGACGACCGCCTGCGCGTGCATAAAAAGCAGGGCAATGGTCAAATGATGGAATGCAGAACCCGGGTGCCCGGTCGTGGCGCTACCGGCTGGCCAACGAATCGGCCAAAGCATCGGCCGTCACATCGGCGTGAAATAAGTTGGGTAGCCCAGGTGATCTTCTACGCCCTTGACGCCGATCACCCGCTCCGCGCTGACGCAAATCGCCCTGCGCTCTTCTTCCGAGGTGACCGTACCCCAAAGATGGACGATGCCATCCTTTACCACCACATCTTCCGCAGCCATTGCCCAGCGATGGCCGCTGAGCACCTGCACGACGTGCTGGCGCAGCGCTTCGTCGGAAGCCAGTGCGTCTGACGGACCTTGAGCAGCACGCGCGAGTGCCTGCACGAGATTGGAACGGCTCACGATCCCGAGCACCTTGCCGTCCACGACCACGGGCACGCGCTTGATCCGATGCCGCTGCAAAAGGTCGGCCACGTCCGCGAGCGGCGTCTGAGGCAGGACGCTCACGACATTCGCCGTCATCACGTCGCTGACTTTCAGCGCATGCTCCTTGAGATATTCCGTTGCGAGCCGACGCGTCGAATAGAGAAACTCGGCAAACCAGGAACGCTGTGGTTTGCCCGTGCCGGTTTCGACGCGATGCAGCAGATCGCCCTCGCTCACCATGCCGGCAATTTTTCCGTCATCGCCTAGCACGGGCAGGCCGCTGATGTGATGTTTCGCCATTAGCTCGGCAACGTCGAAAACGCTCACCGAAACAGGCACCGAGATGACTTCCGTTGTCATGATGTCAGAGGCTTGCATGAGCGTGCTCCCAAGGTCGAATGGATTTGTTATCGACCAATCTAGCCGTCAAGGCTCATTTGCAATTGACCTCGATCAACCGATTCCGGCAAAGTCCAATGCGTAACCAGCATCGCAATGGCGCCTCGGTACATGGGCGGTGAACTGCACCGCCACGTAGGTGAGGAGCGAAAGCGTCAGCCACTTCAGAAAGCGCATGTATCGGTGATAAGGGACGAAGACCTGCAATGCCAGCGTGGCGCGTCTCCCCATCCATCGGATTCCTCCGCCGACGCTCACTCCACATTCAGATCGTCGACCACAGCGCCTACGCCCGGCGCGGCCCAGGCTGCGCCGCGCGCCACGGCGCGCTCCGCATAGGAATGAACGGTTCCCGATAACGTCACCGTCCCCTCGCGAACGGATACCCGGATGTGCCTTGCTTCGCGCTCGGCGTGACGGTGCATGGCGTCCAGAATGTCTTTGCTGATCTTTGCCGGTTCGGCGAGGTGCTTCACTTCAATCTCGTTGGCAACGCTGGTTACGCCGCGCAACTGTGCGATCGCCCGCGCTGCGGCACGGCTTTGCCAGGCATAGTCGACGGTGCCTCTAAGCACGACATGGCCATGCTCGACCAGAACACGCACCGAGCCTTCGCTCACGCCAGTGGTCCACCGCAGCATGCTATGCGCGAAGTTGGCGATTTCGCCATCGCCGCGAACCTCCTCCTGCGGCAGGCGCACGGTCAGCTCGGCCAGCAGCGCTCTAACCCCGCCTACACGCTGCGCCGCCTGTTCAGCGGCGACTTTCTCGCCGAAGCTTGCAAGATGCCCTTTGAGCGTCACGACGCCCTCCTTGACCTCGACGTCGATACTGGATGCGGCTACGCCGGGCTCCCATTCCAGTTCTTCCTCGACGTCATGCCTGATCTGCAGGTCGGATTTCATTGCTGCCTCCACCAGGTTTCACAGAAATGACTCGCATGAAGCAAGCGTCGCACGGGTCAGCCGGTCTCGACTGATCTGGATCAATCGGCTTTTCACCTGCGGATATGCCGTCGTCGAAGGGGTACCCATGCGCACCTGAGTGGCATGGCAGCAGCGGCGGTGCTCAGCATCGCGTTGATTCAGGTCAATCGCCGTAACGCATTGCTGCATAGACTGAATCGCTAAATACACAGTTGGCATTTGTCTTGCCGGGAGTGTCGATCATGGAGTACCGCAGCATCCTGGTTCATCTTGACAACTCCGAGCGGGCGCGAGGCTGCGTCGACATCGCGCTGCAGATCGCGCAGCAGCACGACGCGCATGTGAGCGCCCTCTGCGCGCCAGCGGCTATCGAACACCGGCTCGACTACGTGTTCACGTTTGGGACCGAATACTGGGACCGGCAAATGAGCGAAGAGGACGATCATCGACGTGCGTTGGAACACTACTTTTTGCAGCGGCTCGCAGACGCAAAACTCAAAGGCGAATGGCATACGGCACTGCAAAACGCGGAGCGGGAAATGATGGCGCGTGCGCGGTACGCCGACCTGATCGTCCTGCGTCAAAGCGATCCCGAGAACCCCAACGCCTCGTTGGGCAACCGCTTCCAGACGCGCCTCACCCTGGCGGCGGGCCGACCGGTTCTATGGGTGCCGTACACGGGCCAGTTCCCGAGCATCGGGAAGCGGATTGTCGTTGCGTGGGATGCAGGCCAGTCGGCCACGCGCGCGCTCTACGATGCTTTGCCGTTCATGCGACAGGCGCAACAGACCTCACTCGTCACATTCACCCTCCCGAACAGTGAACGAAGCCGTATTCCGGGCGCCGACATGGGTCTCGTGCTGGCCCGCCACGGCATTCAGGTCGAGGTCGCGGCATTGCATCCGCCGCCGACGGTATCCGTCGAAGAAGCCTTGTTGTCGACCGTGCAAAAAAACGGCTGTGACCTGCTCGTGATGGGTGCCTACGGCCACGCCCGATGGCGAGAGATTTTGCTCGGCGGCGTGACGCATGCGGTGATGGGTCTGATGCCCGTTCCAGTCCTGATGTCGCATTGAATGCGCAAGACGGATCTGCACAACAGTCCGGAGGAACCTGGCTATGAGTTACAAGAGTCTGCTTGTGCACCTTGACGATACCGACCGATGCGCGGTGCGCGTGGCACTCGCACTTGATCTCGCCGAGCGCTTCGACGCCCATCTCGTCGGGCTATTTTTGCCCCTTTCGCGTTTCAGCGACACCGATGATGCACGCGCGGCGGAACAACGCCGGGCCAATGCGCATATGAGCTTTCTCGGCGCCGCCGAGCGCGCGGCACGGATCGTCGAATGGCGCGCCCCCGAGCCTGCCGATCTGCCGGTGGCGACGCGCCATGCACGACACGCCGACCTCCTCGTGCTCGGTCAGGATGACCCGCAAAACAGGATGATCAATGGCGCCGCACATTTCGTCGCCGACCTGTTGATGACATGTGCGCGCCCCGCCGTCATCGTGCCGTATGCAGGCGCATTTGCCTCATTCGGACAGAATGTCCTGATTGCCTGGGACGGCAGCCGCGAGGCGGCGCGCGCGGCCTCAGACGCGTTGCCGCTTCTGGCGCATGCACAGTACGTTTCGCTCGCGGTCGTCGCACCGCCCCGCAGTCCCGATCTCGCTCGCGCGACCAGCGCCGCAATCGATGCTGCGGGATGGCTCGAACGCCACGGCGTCAGCGCATCATTCCACGAAAGTGTCTGCGAACATCGTTTCGAAGCCGGCGCGACCTTGCTTAGCCGCGCAAGTGATGTAAACGCCGATCTGTTGGTGGCGGGCGCATGGGCTCACTCGAATCTGCACGAACGGGTGCTGGGCGGCGTCACGCGTACGCTGCTGGAGTCGATGACACTGCCGGTTCTCATGTCCCATTGAAGCAGCGCCCCTTGGCGCCAGATCTGCGCCCTCTGCTGCTGGATGATTTTGGGCTTAACCTCACGCTTAAATTCAGGCCCTTAATCTAACGTTAAGCTCCGGCCTTTTAGAATCCCGTTTTTCGACCGGCTTATTTTCACAGGAGAGACTCGCCATGCACGCTGCCGCCAATACGCGCTACGACACGACTGCACGACTGCTCCATTGGCTCGTCGTCCTGCTGGTTGCGGCCCAGTTCGTGATTGGCTGGACGATGCCCGACGTGCACCGCGATACGAAGCCCATCGGCGAGATCGCGTGGCACCTGGGCGTGGGAACCGCGCTCCTCGCCGTCATGGCATGTCGCATCGCGTGGCGCGCCACTCACCAGCCGCCGCCGCAAAACCTGCCCAAAGCAATACGCGCGATTTCCGCCCTTACGCACGGCGCTCTCTACATCCTTTTGCTCGCGGTGCCGTTGCTTGGGTGGATTAATGCATCGTCGCGCGCGTGGGCCGTCAAGCTGGGCGGCCTCGCGGCGCTTCCTTCTCTTTCACCAGCCGGCTCGGCGTTCGGACATTCGATGGGCGATGTGCACAGCGCGCTCGCATGGGCACTCCTGGTGCTGATTGGCTTGCACATCGCTGGGGCGCTTTACCATCGCTTTGTACTCGGCGACAGGGTGTTACAGCGCATGATGCCGTGAGGCGTTTCGCTCGCCCGCATGGCGCAATGCGAGGAGGACATGATGAAGCTGACCTTCCTGGGCGCGGCCCAGACCGTGACAGGCTCGCGCTACCTGCTGGAAGCCGACGGCAAGCGGGTGCTGATCGACTGTGGCTTGTTCCAGGGAACGAAAAACCTGCGCCTTCGCAACTGGGAAACGTTGCCCTTTGCGGCAGACACGCTCGACGCCGTGATCCTGACCCATGCGCATATCGATCATTGCGGCTATCTGCCGGTACTCGTGCGCAACGGATATCGAGGGCCGGTCTATTGCACACCCGGCACCGCAGACCTGTGCGATGTGATGCTGCGCGATAGTGCCCGGCTGCAGGAGGAAGACGCCGCGTTCGCCAACCGGCACGGTTTTTCGAAACATCATCCGGCGCTGCCGCTCTATACCACCAGCGACGTAGAGAACACCCTGCGCCTGATCGTGCCACGCGAGTTCGACTCGCCCTTTGCACTAAGCAACCGGTTAGGTTTTCGGCTCCTGCCAGCCGGACACATTCTGGGAGCGGCCAGCGTGGTGCTGTGTTGCGGCCACACCGTGATCGCATTCTCGGGCGATCTTGGCCGCCCTGAAGATCCGCTCATGCGCGCGCCCGCTCCGCCCGCGCATGCGGACTATCTGGTTGTCGAATCGACCTATGGCGACCGGCTGCACGATGCACTCAATCCGGAAGACGAACTCGCCGCGATGTTCGCGCGAACCTTTGCGCGTGGCGGGATCGTGGTGATGCCGTGCTTCGCGGTTGGCCGCACGCAGGAAATTCTCTACTACATCGCCCGTCTGAAAGAAGGCGGCCGTATGCCGAACGTGCCCGTCTACCTCGACAGCCCGATGGCAATCAGCGTGACGGATCTCTACCGCCGCCACATGGGCGAGCACCGCCTGACCGTCTCGCAGATGCGCGCAATCGACCATGCAGCGTTCATGGCGCGCACCGTCGACGACTCAAAATCGATCGCTTCGCGCCGCGGGCCAATGGTCATCGTCGCGGGCAGCGGCATGGCCACGGGAGGCCGCGTGCTGCATCACCTGAACCTCTATGCGCCCGACCCGCGCAATACGATCGCGCTCGTTGGTTATCAGGCGCCCGGCACGCGCGGCGCAGCGCTGGAAGCCCATGCCCCCGTGATCAAATTGCACGGCGATTATGTGCGCGTGCGTGCTGAGGTCTCGTCGATTTCCTCGCTGTCCGCGCACGCCGACTATCGCGAGACCATCCGCTGGCTCGCCGGCATGAACTGCCCGCCTGTACGCACCTTTGTTACGCACGGCGAACCCCCGGCCGCCGACGCGCTGCGCCGAAGGATCGTCGAGACGCTGCACTGGGATTGCTGCGTGCCGCAATACCGCGATTCCGTGGAACTCCCTGAAGATCCGGTCCGGGAACACCCTTGTCCGCCCTGCGAAGCCGCTCAGTTACCGGGTAGGGAGAACTGAACCCCTGAAGATCGCGACGCGCTTGATCCTGGGGACATAATATCGAGACGGGCGGCATGTGTGCCCGCGCGCCGGGCCGTCTCAATCGCGCCGCCCGTTTGCCTACAAACTACTTACAATTCGCCCGCCCACGAGCATCTCGCTAGAGACGGCTGCCATGACATCGGTCACTGACGTCACGCCACTACCCGCGCAAATCCGCCGGCCAGCCGTGGCCGCGATCGCAGCGTTTGTGACGGCATTCGCCCTCGCGGGCGCGGTAGCCGTGTTCGTCGCGCAGCAATGGCAGAACGCGGCCGAGCAGCGGTTTGGCCAACGCGCCGCTGCACTGCGCGAGTCCATCGCGCTCTCGCTGATCGCCAGCGAAGCCGTGCTGCGCGGTGCTCGCGCGCATCTCGCCGGGATGCTTTCTCCTGAAGCCGGGAACTGGACACAATATGTGTCTTCGCTTGATCTGGACGGCTCGAACACGGCGGTTGTCGCGCTCGGCTACGTCCCCAGCGAATCCGGCGTCACGCTCTGGGCGGGTCCGGCAGCCAGTTCGGGCAACGAACCCGTCCAGTCCGATCGGCCTGCCACAGTTGAACCTGAAGAAGTGGTGCTGGCTGTGGCCGCGGCGGGCCATACCACCGGGACTCCGTTGAAGCTGTGGCTTCCCGTCTACGAGGATCCGGCGGCACGAGGAAGCGGTTCACGCAATCCCGTCGGCTTCGCGGTCGCCGCGCTCGATGTCCAGCGCCTCTTCGCGCCGCTGCTGGCGGCCCAGCCAGGACTCGAAATCACCGTGCGCGCCACCCATCCGCCGTTCGAGGTCTACCGGAGCGCGCCGGTTGAAACTGACGAAATCTTTTCCTCCCACCGGTTTGAGCAAACCGATCAGTTGCTCGTGGGTGGCACGGCACTGACGATCGACACGCGCGCGGACGGCAGTCCACTTCACACCGGCGCAGCCATCAGCGCCACTGCCATCCTGCTGGTGGGGGCGCTCGTAGCGGCGGCGTGCGCATGGCTGGCGTATCGGCTCGTCGCCGCGCGACTGACGCAGTCAACCAGCGCCAGCGACGCCCGCCTCAACGAAGTACGGATGATGGCCATCATCCGATCGTCGATGGAAGCGATCATTACGATCGACGAGGCACAAAAGATCGTGATTTTTAATCCGGCCGCCGAGTATGTGTTTGGATTGACCGCCATGGAAGCGATCGGCTCGCCGCTTTCACGCTTTATCCCCGAGCGTTTTCGCACCGCGCACGCGCAGCAGGTCGAGCAGTTTGGCGTCACCGGGGTGACGGAGCGCCAGATGGGCCATCAGCAGCGTGTGCTCTATGGTTTGCGCGCGAACGGCGAGGAATTTCCCATCGAAGCCTCGATCTCGCAGATCCGCGATGGGTCCGGCAAGTTCTATACCGTCATGCTGCGCGATATCACCGAGCGATTGCGCGCCGAGAACACACTCAAGCGTTCGCGCGAAGAATTGCGCGAGCTGTCCGCCAATCTGCAAAACGTGCGCGAAGCTGAAAAGACCCGCATCGCGCGCGAACTGCACGACGATCTCGGTCAGCAACTCACCGCGCTCAAAATCGACGTGTCGTCGCTGGCGCAGCGTCTGGGGCCTGAGACTGCGCCCGATATCACAGCCAGCCTCGCAGGCATGAGCGAACTGATCGATGCCACCGTGCGCGGAGTACGTCGCATTGCCGCCGATCTTCGCCCCGTCATGCTCGACGACCTGGGGCTGGCCTCAGCCATCGAGTGGCTCGCCAACGATTTCACCAGCCGTTACGGCATCAAGGTGCGGCTGCGGCTGGAAACGGGCAATGTGGTCTTCTCAAGCACAGCGGCCTCCACGCTGTTTCGCATCGTTCAGGAAGCACTGACCAACGTGGCCCGCCACGCGCAGGCAGACCGGGTAGACCTGACGCTGGCGGTGGACTCGCGGCGTTGCAACTTGCGTATTACCGACAACGGCTGCGGCACGACACGCGAAGGCGGCGACGCCCACTATCGGACACGACACGACAAAACCTTTGGATTACTTGGCATTCGCGAGCGTGCCCACATGCTCAATGGAGTCGTCGAGATCGACACCGCGCCAGGCGAAGGCTTTTCCCTCTCCATCACATTCGAACTCGACGCGCTTCTATCCGACGAGACAACTTCATGATCAAGGTAATCCTCGCCGACGACCATACACTCGTGCGCGATGGCCTGCGCCGCATCCTCGAAAGCGCTCATGACTTCGAGGTTGCCGGTGAAGGTTGGGACGCCGCGACCACGCTGGCCCTTGTGCGCAATCAGCCCGCCCAGGTGCTCGTGCTCGACCTGTCGATGCCCGGTCGCAGCGGCGTGGATCTCATCAAACAGATCAAGGAAGAAAACCCGGCCTTGCGCATCCTCGTTCTGACCATGCACGCCGAGCAGCAGTATGCCGTGCGTGCGTTCAAGGCGGGAGCCTCTGGCTATCTCACGAAGGAAAGCGCCAGCGCGGAACTGGTGAGCGCCGTGACAAAAGTGGCTGCCGGCGGCGTGTACGTGAGCATGGCCATGGCGGAGCGCTTCGCGCAGAGTCTGAACGAGCCCTCGGATGCTCTCCCACACCAGCGTCTCTCCGACCGCGAATTCGACGTCTTCCGACGGCTTGCCTCCGGGCAGACCATTACCGAAATTGCCCACGCTCTGTGTGTGAGCAGCAAGACCGTGAGCACCTACAAGGTCCGCATTCTGGAAAAAATGCAGATGCCTCACGAAGCCGCCTTGGTACGCTATGCCCTGCGTCATAAATTGATTGACGATCAGGACGAAATCTAGCTTTTGGCAGAGCCGACGCCCGACCCGGCACGGCGATAGACCCGCGCGGCCGAGTCCCGCATATCTGTAGGAATCGCCCCACAAGACTTCCTCCCGGCGTACGCCAGTTTCCACCGCCGCCGATTTATTTTCGGGATTGAGCTGCCGATACTGGACACATGCAGATCCCGCCGCCCTTGCCGAAGCCGAGCGTCCATCGTCCCGATAACGCGCGCGCAACGCGCGGTGAAACTGGAGACGATCATGTATGCCGAGTCTGTCTGCGAAGCCCCCTCCTCCGCACCGTCATCCCCGTCGCCGGCCGGGCCAGGCGCTGCTTTGATACCGGTGAATCGCCAGCGCCACGTAAGCGAGCCGGGGTGTCTGTCGACCCGCTGCTCGACCTGCTCGCTGCGTGCAGTCTGCATGCCAGCCGATCTTTCCAGCATCGAGATCCGGCAGCTTGATACCGTTGTGCTCACAACGCGTCACGTGCGACGCGGCGAGGCACTCTTTCGCGCACACGATGTTTTCCAGAGCCTGTATGCCGTGCGCACGGGTTCTTTCAAGACCATCGTGATGCACCGCGACGGGCGCGAACAGGTCATCGGTTTCCAGATTCCTGGCGAACCGCTGGGCCTCGACGGCGTCTGTTCGGGCACGCACAGTTGCGAGGCGATTGCGCTGGAGGACAGCACGGTTTGCATCATTCCGTTTGCCCAGTTCGAATCGTTTTGCCGCGACAGTCGGCGCATGCAGCATCATCTCTATTATTTGATGAGCAGCGAAATCGTGCGCGAGTCCAGTCTGATGATGATGCTCGGTACGATGACCGCGGAGCAGCGTCTCGCCTCGTTTTTGCTGGATCTGGCGGCACGTTTTCGTGCGCGAGGCTACTCCGGCGCACAGTTCAATCTGAAGATGAGCCGCGAGGAAATCGGCTGCTATCTCGGACTGAAACTCGAAACCGTCAGCCGCATGTTTTCACGCTTTCATCGCGATGGTCTGGTCGAACCGAAAGGCAAACAGATTCGCATCGTCGATGCCCAGGCACTCGCGCGCGTTTAGGCCGACAAAAAAGGCCGATAAAAATGGCTGATTGGAGCGCTTTCTGCCATCAGCCCGCCAGCTTCGCAATGCACGCTCGTGCTTCCCATCATGCTGACTTCGTCGCGAGTTCGTGCTCCGCTGCATCGAAAGCTTCCCGCATAACGACAAGCGGATCCGGACCGCAATGATGCGCAACCGGACTAAAGCCGCTTGATGCGGTGACAAGATCGAGACGCACATCGTACGTCTGTGACGAATCGTTGCCATGCACCTCTTCAATCGCGAGGTGACAGGACTTCAACAGCTTGCCGAAGCGCGCCAGCCGCAACAGTTGCACGCCCGCCTCTGCCTCGATCGCGGCAGATCCCGCAAAACCCAGATAGACCATCTGCATTCCCAGTCCCATCGCGTAGCCTCCCTGGCCGGCACTGTGCTCACGTTCGGCATCCTGTCCGGTTTATTTTGTTTCATTCAATCAACCCGTGCCGGCTCCGCACCAGGCGATCACGATGCGTCAATCGATCTGCACGTTCCTCTGTGCGACAGGTGCTCTTTGAGGCAGCTTCAGGGATAACACGCCGTTCCGATACCGGACCGCGCGATATTCGGGAATCGGCCAAGCGCAGTGATGAGCCGCGCGCCCTCGCACACATCGCTTCCAATGTAAGAAATAAGCGCAGTCCGCAATTGATCTGCCTCAACCACCTTTCTCGGCGAAGTCCTGCTGCGCCCGACGGCCAGCGATTCATCGCTTGATTCATGTCAACGGCAAACCGAGGACGGCTCATAAACTCAGTTTCACCCGAAGCGTGACCTGTGCGAGGCCGTGATTCCTTTCTTCGCTGCGGAGATGCGCAATGAGCTACAAGACCCTGATGGTTCATCTGGATTCGAGTACCCGTGCCAATGTGCGCGTTTCGCTGGCGCTCAAATTGGCACGCTCGTTTGGATCACATCTGGACGGCGTATTTGCGGCCTTCGAGCCACATCCGCGCGAGTTCTATGTCATGGCTGGCACCGCTGACTATTACGACGCACATCGCAAGCTTCGTGCTGAGCAGCGTGCCGCTATCGAGCGGCTGTTTCGGGCTGAACTGGAGAGAGCCCAGGTCGCGGGCACACTCATCGACGCAGAGACCCATACCGATACTGTTGCCTCGCTCCTGCGTCATAGCCGTAGCGCGGATCTGACGATCATTGGACAAGCGAACCCCAGCGATGCGGAAACGTTCGTCGCCGACCATTTTGCCGAGATGGTCGTCCTGGGCGCTGGAGGCCCCGTGCTGTTCGTGCCGAACACCGGGTATTTTGAAACCGTCGGCACCCGCGTGCTGATTGGCTGGAATGGCAGCCGCGAGGCGGCGAGAGCCGTGCATGACGCGATCCCCTTCGTCGTCAGGGCCGCTCACGTTACGATTGCAGCGTCGTCCTCGACTTTTTCTCCCGCACCATCGCAGGCGTCGTGCAGCGAACTGGCAGCGACGCTCGCGCGTCATGGCGCGACTTCCATCGACATCGCGCGCTTTGACCGGCACGCAGCAGAGACCACGGGCGACGCCCTGCTCAACTTTGCCGTCGACGGCGGATTTGATCTGCTTGTCATGGGCGCATATGGTCACGCCCGCTTGCAGGAACTCGTACTGGGCGGCGCGACGCGATCCGTCCTGCTCACAGCAACACTGCCGGTATTGATGTCCCATTAGCGCCCGCCACAAGGCGATACGGCTTGTGCTGGAATCACAGGCGGAATAGGGCGGGAAAGCGAACTTCTCTATGTGGCCCGGCATGTATGTGGATCCCAAATAAAACTATCGGGTTTCCGCAAACATGTTCACCCTCAGACCGCCATCGACAGCGCACGGGCTTCGGCCGCATCGGCCGCCTTGCGGCGCGAGCGAACGGACCTAACCGAGCGAACCGACCTGACCAATTGCCGCGTCAGTTCCGTCTGACCCGATTCCAGCACCTTGCGATCACGACGCGCTTCGCGCGCACGCCGCTTTGCTTCCTTCTCAAGAAACGCAACGAGCGAAGCCTCGCCATTCTTGAGACCGCGTCGGCGCGAGACGCGGATCGCATCCGCCAGTTCACCGGTCTCGAATGCGCCAATGATCGCCGGATGCACGTAGCACTTGCGGCAAACCGCCGGCGTGTTGCGCAGCAATCGCGCAACCTCCTTGATGGTTCCCACGATATGTTTGCGCGCCTCGGTCACCGTCGCCCATTCGAGCTTGCGCAAGGCCGCGAGCGCAAACACACTCCCGGCCCACGTGCGATAGTCCTTGGCCGTGAAATCCGCGCCGGTTGCCTCGCGCAAATACGCGTTGACGTCGGCCGATCCGACCACATGGCGTACGCCATCGGCATCGAGATACTGAAAAAGATCCTGGCCCGGCAAATCCATGCAGCGCTTCATGATGCGTGCAATACGCGCATCGCTCACGGCGACATCATGCTCGATGCCGCTCTTGCCGCGAAACCTGAAACGCAGCGTGCCAGCCGACACTTTCACGTGGCGCTTGCGCAGCGTCGTCAAACCATACGAGTGGTTTTCGCGCGCATATTCCTCGCTGCCAACCCGTATCAACGTCGTATCGAGCAGCCGCACCACGGTCGCGAGCACCTTGTTGCGCGGAATGCCGTCGAGTGCGAGATCGCGCGTCACGCGTGCGCGCAGCTTCGGCAACACCGCGCCGAAGGCCAGCAGCCGTTCGTACTTGTCGGCGTCGCGTGTCGCACGCCAGTCCGGGTGATAGCGATATTGCTTGCGGCCGCGCGCATCGCGGCCGGTCGCCTGAAGATGGCCGCGCGGATCGGGACAGATCCAGACCTCGGTGTAAGCCGGCGGAATCGCCAGTGAATCGATGCGGCGAATCTCCCGTTCGTCGGCGATGCGCTTGCCCTGTGTATCGAAGTACGCGAACGCCCCTCGCATTGCCTTGCGGGTATAGCCGGCGCGCGAATCATCGACGTAACGCAACCCCGACGGCATCTGGTCAGACGAAGGTTTGGGGACTTCGGCGCACTTTTGCGTTTTCGCCATGGTTTCCTCCGACTATCGCCATGTCTGCTTTGCGAAAACGCCAGCAACTCGCGTGCCGCCCACCTTCCCCCGGTCAAACCGTGCGCTTGTTTGCGTCCATCAGCGCCAGGTGGCGCAGCAGCTTGCTGACCATCTCCGCCACAATCAGCGATAGCACCACGAAAAAGATCGCCAGCGGCGTCAGCGACTGGATCGACACGAAGCCCGCAAGCCCCATCATCGCCGATGACACCAGCAACAGCGCGCAGCCAAGAATGGCGCTGGTCAGCCCGGCGATGTGTGGGAACAGCGAATTGCCCTTGGCCATCAGCGTCGGATACATCGCCCCGGCGCAGAAGCCCATCACCAGCACGGGCGTCGCCAGCGTCCAGACCCGCAGGCCCACCGTCAGCGCGAGCACCAGCATCGTGAGCGACGCCGCTGCCATCACCCGCGTGCCGATACGCAGACGTTGCTCAGGCGTCGGCAGACGCGGGCCGTGCAGACGATTCGACAGTCCGCCGAGGAAGTACATCATGCCGATGCCGAGCGCGAGATAGCCGAAAAAAGTCGGCGGCTTGTGCAAGGTGCTCTGCACCATGAACGGCCCGACGATATTGAATACCAGCAGGATGCTGTAGCACAGCCCCTGCGCCAAAAAGCAGCTTTGAAACACGGGGCTGGACAGCACTTTGCCCGCATTGCGCATGAGCGTGCGCGGTTCCAGATGAACGGGCTGCCGCAAGGTCTCGCGATAGCGCCACAGCACCGTCCACATCACGAGCGAACAGACCAGCAGGAACACGAGGCACGCCTGCCAGCCGAACCACGTTTGCAGATGCGCGCCAATCACCGGCGCGACGATCGGCGCCAGTCCCCAGGCGATCGACATATAGGTGAACGCGTGCAGCAGCGCCTGTCCCGAGAAGGAATCCGTGATGATGGCCTTGGCGAGCAGATTGGTGGTGGCAATACCGAAGCCCTGCAGGCAGCGGGCCGCAAGGAACAGGCCGATATTGGGCGCGGCCAGCGACAACACACAGCCGATCGTGTAGATCACAAGGCCGCCTGCGAGCACGCGCTTGCGCCCGTAAGCGTCGGCGATCGGCCCAAAGATCAGTTGCCCCAGCGCGTAGGCCGCCATGTAACCGGAAACGCTCGACTGGATCGCCTGCGACGAGGTGGAGAAGTAATGCGCCATCGCGGGCAGCGCGGGCACATAGACGTCGATCGCGAACTGACCGGCCGAGGCGAACAGGCAGATCAGAAACAACAGAAAACGAGGTGTATTCGATGCAGGGGTCACAGCGATGGTGCGGTCTACGCAATCGTGGCTCATGAGTCCGTCAAGGTTGCAAATTCGGGGCTCATACTAGCATCGCTCTGGCCGCCCCTGCTGGACTCCGTCGCCGGGGCCACGGCGCCCGAGCTTATAGCTGGGAATCCAGCAGTGCTACGGGGACAGCCTGCGACGAAAACGCTACGCCGCCTCAAACCCGCAGCGTAGCCTGATCCATCTGCGCAACCGCTTCAAGTAATTGCGTGCGCAACCATGCAAGACCGGCATCGGCCGTGCGATGCTTGTGCCACTGTATCGTTTGATGCATGACGGGCATATGCAGCGGCACGTCGCGCATCACGATCGGTTCATGACGCCGCGCCTGCATGGCCAGCCGCCGATGCACCGTCGCAATGCGCTGCGTGCCCACCACCAGCTGCGTCGAAGCGGCAAAACTATACGTCGTTACCTCCACGCGGCGCGACACGCCCAGGCGCTGCACGAACCAGTCCTCAAGCGCCGGCTGCCCCATCCCCGGCAGGACCACGACATGGCCCGCGCCCAGGTACGCCTCACGCGTAAGCGGCGCCTCCGCCAGCGGCGACTCATTCCATAGCACGCAGCAAAACTGTTCTTCGAGCAAGGTCTGCGCGGGATGTTCAGTCGAGCAGTACTCGTGCGGAATGATCAACAGATCGGCGTCGGCGCGTTCGAGCGCGCGCTCGGGATGCGCCACCTGCGGACGCAGATGAATGCGGATGTTCGGCGCGAGCGCGTAGACGCGCGCGAGCACGTGCGGCATCAAGGTCGTCATGGTGTAGTCGGAGACCAGCAGCCGGAACTCGCGCGTCGACCCGGCAGGCACGAAGGCCGGTTGTGTCGAGATCGTCGCCTCCACCCGCACCAGCACGTCGCGCACCGCATCGGTGAGCGATTCCGCGCGCGGCGTCGGCTCCATCTTGCGGCCCACCTGCACCAGCAATTCATCGTCGAAATATTCGCGCAGACGCGCCAGCGCATTGCTCATGGCCGACTGGCTCAGATGCACGCGCTCCGCCGCGCGGCTGATGCTGCGCTCGCTGAGCAGCGCGTCCAGCGCCACGAGCAGGTTGAGATCCAGCTTGTTGAAACGCATGCGTTCCGTCTCCGATCTTTTCTTTTTACGGATCCATTCCCCAGGGTTCACCCTTGGTATTCAGCAAATCGATTTGCCGAATGGATCGAATCCATTTTTCACATAGTTCGCCGCATCTTAACCTAGCCGCACCGACAACAAAAACACCACAAGAAACGGTTCACAGAATCGTTCAGGAGACACCATGCAGGGCAATTTCAGGCACATCGGCAATGCGTGCGTAATGGCTACGCTTGCTTCACTCATCACGATTTCGCAGCACGCACAGGCATTCGAAGGCGGCATCTCGCCCTATCCCGCGAGCGCCACCGGCGACAACATCGCGTCCATGCCGCCGTTCCCGGGCCTGTTCGCGTTGCAGCAGTTCAATTACAGCTTTTCGAACGGGCTCTACGGCAATGACGGCTCGAAACTGCCGGTGCCGTTCCATTCGTCGGTGGCGACGGAAGTGACGCGTCTGCTGGCCTCATATCCGTTCGAGTTCTACGGCGCGCGCTTCTATTCGCAGCTGGTGATTCCCGTGGTCTCGCTGCATACGACGGTGGCGGGACAGCATTCGTCGCAGAACGGACTGTCGAATATCACCGTCTCGCCGCTCATCATCGACTGGCGGCCCACCCGTGAACTCTCCTTCGCGGCCGGCCTCGACCTCGCGCTTGAAACCGGCTCGTACAGCGCCACCAAGGCAAGCGTCGCGGTGGGTTATACGTCGCTGCAACCGGTGTTCGCGGCGCGCTACGACCAGCCCGGTGGCATCGATATCGGCATCTCGAACCGCTTGCTGCTCAACCAGCGCAACTCGACCACGAATTACAGCTCGGGCGATGCGTATCTGGGCGAATTCGAAGCGGGCTGGCATCTGGGCCACTGGAAGCTGGGCGTGGTGGGCTCCTACCTCAATCAGTACAGCAACGACACGCAGAACGGCGCGACCGTGGCCTCGGGCTATCGCACGCGCAGCTTTGGCTTCGGTCCGTCGATCGTCTACGACGCGGGACCGGTCAAGGTCAATCTGAATTACCAGCAAGGTCTGTACGCCGCGAATACGTCGAAGAGCAATAACGTCTGGCTCAACGTCGCGATCCCGCTGCTGTAACGCGAGATCGGCGCTTTACAGCAGGCTTTAAATCGTCAGCAAGGAAAAGTCGAAAACATGTTCCGTTATTTCCCAACCAATTACGTCTGGAATCTCTCGATCGATCTCGCGATCGAAATGGGCGCGCGCATCGGCGAAATCGAGGCTATGTGCGCGCCGCTCCAGGAGGCCGCGAAGCAACCCGATGCCGAAGGCACGCGCGCCTTTCGCGAAGCGTGGGTCAAGATGGCCGACCAGCTCTGCGAACTGGCCGGGGAAGACGAAGCACGCGGCCGTCTGCTTTCCGCCGGCGAGAAATACAGGCGCGCCAGCATCTACCTGCTGACGAGCGAACGCATGCTCGCGCACGATTCGCCTGGCCGCAAGGAACTGTACCGGCGCGAGCTTGACCTGTTCGCCAAGGGCATCGCGCTTGCCGGCGAGAACTGCGAGCGCGTCGAGATTCCCTATGGCGATGGTCATCTTTCGGGCCTGTATGTGCGCGCCAACCACGCGCCCGCGCGTGCCCCGCTGCTGGTGCAGGTCAACGGGCTCGACTCCACCAAGGAGATGAAGTACCTCGTTGGCCTGCCCGCCTGGCTTGCGCAGCGCGGCGTGTCTTCGCTGATCGTCGATCAGCCGGGCACCGGCGAAGCGCTGCGCCTGCACGGTCTCACCGCCGTCCACGATAGCGAGCGCTGGGCGAGCCGCATCGTCGACTGGCTCGAAACGCGCGATGACGTGGATGCAAAGCGCATCGGCATGGAGGGCGTGTCGCTGGGCGGCTACTACTGCCCGCGCGCCGTGGCCTTCGAGCCGCGTTTTGCCTGCGGCGTGGTGTGGGGCGCGAATCACGACTGGCGCGACGTGCAGAAAAAGCGCCTGCAACGCGAAGGCGATTTCCCGGTGCCGCATTACTGGAAACATGTGTGCTGGGTCTGGGGCGCGAAGGATATCGACGACTTCATGCGCATCGCGGAAAACGTTCATCTGGACGGCGTGCTCGATCGCATCCGCGTGCCCTTCCTCGTCACGCACGGCGAAAAGGACACGCAGATTCCGCTGGCCTGGGCGCATCGCACCTACGAGCAGCTCATCAACAGCCCGAAACGCGAACTGAAGATTTTCACGGATCGCGAAGGCGGCGCGCAGCACGCGAGCTTCGACAACTCGATCAATGCCGGCCATTACATCGCCGACTGGGTTGCCGAAGTGCTGGGCGGAAAGACCCGCCTTTAAGACCATTTTTTATTGCAAGTTTTAAGGAAATCCAAGGCATGAACATCATCGGCCCCGACTGTCTCGTGTTTGGCGTGGACGACGTCGCCGCGTGCAGCCAGTATCTCGTCGATTACGGCCTGCTGCCGGTCGCGCCCGACCAACCCGACCAACCCGACCAACCCGACCTACCCGACGCCGACGGCGCAAGCGCGGGCGGCCGCTTCGAGGCGCTCGACGGCACCGCCATCGAAATCCGCCGCGCCGACGACGCGCGCCTGCCGCCCTCGCTCGGCACCGCCAGCCTGCTGCGCAAAACGGTCTACGGCGTCGCGGATACGGCGACGCTCGACCAGATCGCCGCGGAACTGCGCAAGGACCGCGAAGTCCGCACGCTCGCCGACGGCTCGCTGGAAAGCACCGACGACATGGGCTTCACGCTCGGCTTCCAGGTGAGCGTGCGCCGCCCGCTTGCGCTGCCCGCCGAAGCCATCAATGCACCCGGCGCGAGCCCCCAGCGAGCGCCCAATGTGGTCGCCGCGAACGATGCCGCCGTGCTCACGCCGCGCACGCTCTCGCACGTCGTCTACTTCGTGCCCGACGCCGCGCGCGCCGAAGCCTTCTATGTCGAGCGCCTGGGCTTTCGCTGCACGGACCGCTTCACGGGCGTCGGCCCGTTTCTTCGCCCCGCCGGCACACTCGATCACCACACGCTGTTCATGATCGAAACGCCGCCGTTCATGAAGGGCTGCGAGCACTTCACCTTCCATATGGGCGGCCCGAGCGAAGTCGTGCAGGCCGGTACGCGCTTCGTCGAAAAGGGCTACCAGTCGTTCTGGGGCCCGGGGCGTCACCGCTTTGGATCGAACTGGTTCTGGTACTTCAACAGCCCACTGGGCTGTCACGTCGAATACGACGCCGACATGGACCTGCACGACGACGCATGGCAGGCCCGCGCCGCGCCGATGGGCGCCGACGCCTCGCAACTCTTCCTGCTCCAGCATCGCGAAAAGTGGGCGCCGGGCGGCCCGCCGCCCGCGGCTCGATAAACCAGTCAACCGGCCCGTGATCTACCTGACCGATCTCGACGCCCTGCCGCAGCCTTGTTCACGCGGCTTCGATCCGCACGGCGCTGGCCAGGCGACGCTCTTCGTCGTGCATCACGCGAGCGGCGTTCGGGCATGGCGCGACGCCTGCCCGCATTACGGCGATACGCCGATGGCCTGGCGCAAGGACGCCTGGCTCGATGCGGGCGGCGCGCACATCGTCTGTCACGCGCATGGCGCGTTGTTCGATATCGAGAGCGGCGTGTGCATCAAAGGCCCGTGCCTGGGCCAGCGTCTCACGCCGGTCCCGCTGCATATCGACGAAAACGGCCGCGTGTTCGTGCACGACAACACCCCACAACAGCAAGACCAGGAGACATCAACATGAACCAGCCAGTGCACCGCGTGCTTATCGTGGGCGGCGGATTTTCCGGCATGACCACCGCCATCGAATGCGCCAAACGCGGCTTCGAAGTCGATCTCGTCGAAATCGATGCGAGCTGGCGCTCGTATGGCGCGGGCATCAGCATCGGCGGGCCGACCTTGCGCGCGCTGCGGACCGTGGGCGTGCTCGACGCCTTCCTCGAACGCGGCTTTGCGGGCGACGGCGTCAATCTGTTCGCACCGGACGGCACGCCGCTCGGCACCCTGCCGACGCCGCGCGTCGCCGGCGACGACGTGCCCGGCGGCGGCGCGATCATGCGCCCCGTGCTGGCCGACATCCTCGCGCAGGCCACCCGTGCGGCGGGCGTGAACGTCAAGCTGGGCTGCAGCTTCGAGGGGCTCGACGCGCAGGACGATCACGTCAACGTCAAGCTCACCGATGGCAGCGAAGCGCGCTACGACCTCGTGGTGGGCGCGGACGGCCTCTACTCGAAAGTACGCGCCGCCCTCTTCGCAGACGCGCCCGAGCCGCGCTATACCGGCCAGGGCGTATGGCGCGCGGTGCTGCCGCGCCCGCAGGAGATCGTCTGCGCGTCAATGTGGCTCGGCCACAAGGTCAAGGCGGGCCTGAACCCGGTGTCTCGCGACGAGATGTACCTGTTCCTCACCGAGGACCGGCCCACGCGCGCCCATGTCGATGCCGCCGCCGCGCCCGGCATGCTGCGCGATCTGCTGGCAGGCTTCGGCGCGCCGGTCCTGCAGAGCGTGCGCGAGCAGATCGGCGCGCAGTCGAGCGTGATCTACCGGCCGCTCGAAAGCCTGCTGATGCAGCGCCCGTGGTCAGTTGGACGCGTCGTGCTGGTGGGCGACGCCGTGCACGCCACCACGCCGCATATGGCGTCGGGTGCGGGTATCGGCATCGAGGACGGCATCGTGCTCGCGGAGGAACTCGCGCGCCACGCCGCGCTAGCCGATGCGCTGGCCGCCTTCGAAGCGCGCCGCTTCGAGCGCTGTCGTATCGTGGTCGAGAATTCGGGACGACTGGGGGAAATCGAAATCGCCAATGGCGACCGCGCCGAACACGCACGCATCATGCACGAGACGCATCACTATCTCGCGCACGCGATCTGAGCGGAGGCCGCCCATGGACAATCCCGCTGCGTCCGTCTGGCTCGCTTCGGCGAACACGCCAGCCACTTACCGGCGCACCGCTTTCGCCGCGCTGATGATCGCGCATTGCGCGGGCATGGTCGATCTCGTGGCGCTGCCGGTCTGGGTCGCCACGCTGATCGGCGGCCTGCATCTCGACGCGCAGCACGCGGGCGCGCTGCCCACCTTGTTCCTTGCGGGCGTGGTGGCGAGCAGCGCGGTGTGCTCGCCGCTGCTGTTGCGGCTGTCGGCGAGCGTCCCCGCGCGCGCGGTCGTCACGACGGGCTTCGCGCTGGCCGCGCTCGCGTTCTACGCGGCCGGTGCGTCCAACACCTATGGTGCGATGGCCGTGCTGCATCTGCTCGCGGGTCTGGCCGTGGGCTGCAGCCTGAGCATCACGCATGGCACGATCGGGCGTAGTGCGAATCCGCATCGGCTGTTCGCGTTCGCGGGCCTGGCGCTCGGCGCGTTCTCGATCGCGTTTCTCGGCGCGACGCCGCATGCGGTGGCCGCCTACGGCGCGCGCGCTTTCTTCACGATCGTCGCGGCGGTGATGGCCGTCGCCGCCCTGTGCAGCGCGCTCGCGTTTCCGTCGGTCGCATCGAGGATCGGGGTTCAGGCCACATCGGTGCCGAAGCCGCCGCTCGCCGCCCCCGTGTGGTTCGCGATTGCGGGCGTGATTGGCATGGCGCTCACCCAGGCGATGCTCGCGAGTTTCGTTGCGCGTATCGGCGTGGAACGGGGCTTCGGTCTGACGGCGGTGACCTCGGTGCTGATCGCGCTCGGCCTTGTCAATCTGCTGCCCGCGCCACTCGCCGTCCTCACGCAGCGCCGTTTGAGTGCGCGCGCCGTGGTGCGCGTGGGACCGCTCGTGCAAGCCGCGCTGGCGCTCACGATCACCTTGGGCAGCGGCTTCGCCCCCTATGCCGCGGCCACCGCCGTATTCCCCGCCGTGATGATCTTCTGCCACACCTACGCGTTCGGGCTGCTTTCCCGGCTGGACGCCAGCGGCCGCGCCGCCGCCGCCACGCCCGCGATGGTGATGGCGGGAGCCGCCGCCGGGCCGCTGCTCGGCGGGGCGCTCGTCAAACACTTCGGCTATGGCAGCCTGGGCTACGCGGCGCTCGTGGTGGGCGCGCTCGCCTGTGCTTGCTTCACACGCCTTCCCCGTTCACTCGACACCTCTGGACACGCCTCATGAAACCCGTGCGCCGCTTTATCGACCTTTCGATCTATCTGGAGAACGACGTGCTCTCCGATCCGCCGCCGCTCGCACCGAAGATCACCTATCAAACCCACGCCGACACGCTGCCCGAATTCATGGCGATGCTGCCGGGCACCCGCGTCGAGGACTATCCCGACGGCGAAGCCGCCGCCGCCGAATGGGTCACGCTCACGACGCACAGCGGCACGCATCTGGACGCACCCTGGCATTTTCATTCGACGATGGATGCACGCTTCGGCGAGCCGCGCCCTTCGATCACCATCGACGAAGTGCCGCTCGAATGGTGCTTCCAGTCCGGCGTGAAGCTCGATTTCCGCCATTTCCCCGATGGCTATGTCGCCACCGCCGCCGATGTGCAAGCCGAACTCGCGCGCATCGGCCACACGCTGGAGCCGCTCGACATCGTGGTCGTGAACACGCGCGCGGGCTCGCGCTACGGGCATAACGACTACGTGGGCGCGGGCTGCGGCATGGGCCGCGAGGCGACGCTCTATCTGCTCGAACGCGGCGTGCGTCTCACGGGCACCGATGCGTGGAGCTGGGACGCGCCCTTCTCCCACACGGCGAAGCACGTCGCGCAGACCGGCGATACCTCGCTGATCTGGGAAGGCCACAAGGCGGGTCGTGAAATAGGCTATTGCCATCTGGAGAAGCTGCACAATCTCGAAGCGCTGCCGCCGCACGGCTTCACGATCAGTTGCTTTCCGCACAAGATCCGCAAGGCGTCGGCGGGCTGGACGCGCGCCGTCGCGATCGTCGAGGAGGTCGCGGCATGAAATTCGCCACCCGCCGCAACGGCAGCCGTGACGGCGAACTCCTGATCGTGGCGCGCGATTTGACCAAAGCGGTGTCGGCGCACGACATCGCGCCCACGCTGCTCGCCGCGCTGGAGCGTTGGGACGACGTCGCGCCGCAACTCGCTACGCGCTACGAGCGCCTGAACGCAGGTCATGCCGATCACGCGTTCGATTTCGAGCCGCGCGACTGTGCCGCGCCGTTGCCGCGCGGCCCGCAATGGCTCGACGCCTCGGCGTTCCTCAATCACGGACGCCTGATGGAGCGCGCCTTCAACACCGAGCCGATCCCGGACTTCGACACGATTCCCGTCATGTATCAAGGCGCGAGCGACGATTTTCTCGGCGCCACCGACGATGTCTTCCTGCCGGACGAAGCGCACGGCATCGACTTTGAAGGCGAATTCGGCGTGATCACGGGCGCGGTGCCGATCGGCGTGGATGCGCGCGAAGCGCTCGAACAGGTGCGCCTGATCGTGCAGTTGAACGACTGGAGTTTGCGCGCCTTGGGGCCGCGCGAAATGAAAACGGGCTTTGGTTTTTTGCAGGCCAAGCCTTCGACCAGTTTCGCGCCGGTTGCCATCACGCCGGACGAATTGGGCCGTGACTGGCGCGACGGCCGTGTCAATCTGCGGCTCCATGTGGAATGGAACGGAGAGCCGTTCGGCCACCCCAGCGGCAGCGAAATGAATTTCGATTTCGGCACGCTGATCGCTCACGCCGCGAAAACGCGCCGCCTGACGGCTGGCACGATCGTCGGTTCGGGAACGGTGTCGAATGCGGATCGCGCGGCGGGATCGGCGTGCATTGCGGAGCGACGGGTGATCGAAATACTCGAGCGCGGTTCGCCCGAGACTGCGTTCATGAAATTCGGCGACCGCGTGCACATGGTGGCCCGAACGGATCAGGCCGAAGCGCCTTTTGGCGTGATCGACCAGACGGTTCGACGCATGCGCTGAGCCTGTTTTACCCGTTCGGATCGCAGTTCCACGAGGCGCTCTTTAGCGCCTCGTTGTTTTATTGCTGCACGTTCAGGCCGAGCTGACGCTGGCAATCGTCGGCGCTTTGAGCGGCGGCGTGCTGCTGGGCGGCGTCGAGTTTCGCGAATCGCTTGAGCGCGTCATTGGCTGCTGCGGCATTGAATTCCAGATGTTGCAGGGCGTAATCGGCGTTGCCATTCTCGATCACGTCCTGCATATCCTTGCGCGGGTCATGGCTGCCATTGGCGACGACGTGGCACAGCAGCGCGGTGTATTGATCGCGCTCGGCGGGCGTAAAGCGCGGGCGTAAAAAATGGGCCACGGCAGCCGCCGACAGTACCAGGAGCAGCAGCGCAATCCCGCGTTTTTTCTTCATGGAATTCAGATCAAAAGGGGCGCGCGCGGGCACGCTTGCAAAAGCCACGGCCAGGGTACGACGAACAAGCAACGAACAAAGCGGCGCTCCCCGAAGCGCGGGACGATTATAAAGGATCAGGGAAAACCCGGAACTGAAGCGCACGATGCGGCACTTACAAAACCTGCCGGGGCGCGTTGTCATAAAATGGCGCCCCTTTTTCGAACCCATTAATCCGGGCTGCATCGCGCCCGTCCACTCGCTTCGAATAGACATGAATCCAGCAATGCATCGGGCAGTTTCGCGCGAAGTTTCGCGGATAGGCAGACTTTCGCTGTGGGCAATGTTGCTCGCCGCGCCTACGTTCGCATGGGCCGCCAGCAGTTGCGTCGATGCGGACGTCGCGGGCCACACGGCGATCGAGGCGCAGCATCGGCTTCAGCACGCGCCCAAAAGCAAGGACGGCGACGACGAAACGCTTTCGGCGCAGCAGCGCACGGCGACGCGCGATTTCAAGGACGCGCTGGTGAGGGCCATCGACACGCGCCTCGCATGCAGCGACGCTCACGCGGAACCGGCCGCCCTGCAACGCGCGCTGGAAGCGTCGCTCGGCGTGGTGAAGACGCCGCCTCCGGCTAATGCGAGCGGCGGCTTCGGACAGGCCGTCAGCGTGGAAATCACGCGCGGCGCCGATCCCAAAGCGCTCGTATTCGTGCGTGCGGGCTACGGCATTCCGTGCGGCGACGACAATCTGCTGGTGGCGTACGCATGGGACGGTGCCACATGGCGGCGCGTGCTGCGCTGGCAAAGCGACGATTACGCCAAAATTTCTGGCGCATTCGGCGATACGTTTCAGTACGAGACGCTGCCGGGCGGCCAGATCGCCGTGGCGCACGGCGGCCCGTGGTGTTCGTCGCGCTGGCGCAATTTCGGCCTCGATGTGTTCGCGCCCGCGAACGGCGCGCAGCGGCAGCGCAAGCTATTTCATCTCGACCACAGCTACGCCGCGGATTTCGACGCCGCCGACGATGGCCTGACGCTCAAGGCGCGCCCCGATGGCGTCGAAGTGCGCACCACGATTTCGCCGCTCGACGCCGATCTCATCCAGCGCAAGGTGATCTATCGCTACCGTGTGAGCGGCGATACCGTCGAGCGCATCCAGCCGATTGCGCTCAACGGTCGCGATTTCGTCGACGAATGGCTGGTGGTCGACGATGCGCACGCACGCAACTGGAGCGATCCGGATGCGGCAGACGGCTTGTTGAAGGCGCGCCATGCGCTCGTGTCGGGCGTCAAGGACGAGAACGGACCGGTGCTCAACTACGGGCCGGTGCGCGCGTGCAGCAGCGGCAAGGATCGCTATCAGGTGGAGATCGATTTGCAGTCGCGCAAGTCGGATCACGCAGACGCACGCTATGGCGTGATCCACCAGGAGCGTAATGGCTTTACGATGCTTGCACTGAGCGACAAGGCCGATCCGACCTGCAAGGGTGCGAATCTGATGCCGCGCTGAACTTTTGCGCTCGACGGTTACCACGCGAGTTTGTCATGTCGATCAAAAACATCCGCAGAGCCACGCTGGACGACGTTGCTGCGATCACCCAGATCCGTAATGACGCTCATGCGAAGAAAGTGACATACGGCGATCACGCGTGGGGCAAGCAAGGCGATGGCTTTTCCGAACCTTGGGTCCACAACCATGTTGAGAAAAAGCCGGTCTATGTCGTGGACTGCGATAGCACGCTGGCCGGCACATTTTCACTTGAACTCGACGACGACGCCCATTGGGGGCCTCAAGAACCGGTCGCCGGTTACGTGCATGGGCTCAGTGTGCGCAAAGGCTTCAATGGCACGGGTCTGGGCAGTTTCATGCTCGACTGGTGCGCGAGCACGGTGCGCCGCATGAACCGTCGTTTTGTGCGGCTTGACTGCGCCGTGCAAAACACGCGTTTATGCGCGTATTACGAGTCACTGGGCTTTGTTCGCGTCGGCGTTAAAGCGGATGGTTATCTGTGGTCGCTTTATGAACGCGCCGTCGATTGAGGGGAATAACATGGTGTCTATTGCCGTTGCCACAACACGCGGCCCCTATCAACCTGGGTAGGCAGGCGTTTTATCGAACTGCCTGGCGCGCTGTATCGCCTATATTTTCTTCACAAGAAACCAGAGCACGGCTCGCAAGACTTTCGGGGACTTCCGCATCGCGCAGCGCCTCGCCGCGTCGTGATTTCCCCGCGCTCTATTTCGCAGCTTCAGCATCAAACTCTCCGTGATCGCGAACTGCCGCGCGCTCGTGGAGGGGCATGTGCAGACCGTCGGCAGCCCAACGCGCATTATCTTTAATAAGGATAGCGAATCATGGCTTTCAAGAAGCTCGTCAATCAGAGTGGTCTTGCGCTTTCAGTCGAACTGGTTTCCCGCGTCGGGTCGGAGCCGAATCAGTCCGGGCCGATCGTCGCCGTTACGTTGCCTCCGGGGGGAAGGCAGACCGTCGAATATGGCAATCCGCAGAATCCGTATCTGAACGGTCTGGTCGTATCCTCAGGATCGGATGGCGCGTTTTCCAATGGCTCGCAAGTCGTGACGTCGCGCGGCAGCGCATGGGATAACGTCCTCAACACCAACGACACCCTCACCTTCAGCGGCGCCGGCGGCCTGAATGTGACGGGCTCCAATACCTGATCGCCATCCGGACGCCGCAATCCAGTTGGCGGCGAATGGGCCGCCAACTGGTAAAGCGTGCTTTTAATGCGTTGACTGCGTTGTGCGCGACAGCGCGAAGCGCGTGGCATCCGAGGCAAAGCGCGCACTGTCGCCCGCCGCGCTCGTGAATCGGGGATAAAGTCGTAACGCAGGGCAATGGCATCGGCCGCACTTTAGTGAACGGCTCCGGCTGCAGGTGCCGCGCTCGGCACCGCTACCCCATCCTCCGCCTCGATCGGCGACTGCAGATCCCGTTCATCCAGTTCCCAGACCACGAGTCTGGGCGGCGTCTGCACAAACGCCGGGCTTGCGAAATAGGTCCGCGCCGAGCCGCCGAACTTCGCGCCCTCACGCGCAAAATTTCCCACTCCCGTTCCCAGCGCCAGCGCCAGTTGCGGCACGAAATCGGAGGTCGTCGAATACGACGTGCCGATCACGGCGATAGCCGGCAAATCGGCGTTGCCGAACAGATCGTCGGCGGACGCAGCGGCTTGCGCTTCGTGCAAATACGCGCGGCTCGTCACGATCTCCGCTTTGGGCTGCCACGACGGCGGCAATTTCTCCAGGCCCGCAAGCCGCACCAGATCGCCGGGCCGACGCGCCGCGGGTTGATTCGCCACGCGATAACCCGGCTGGCTCGCGCCCAACGGCAGGTTCATCGCGCGAATACGCTGGGCCACGGCCTGCGCCGCCGCGCCCGCGCCGTCCTGGGTCCAGTGCGTATCGGTGCGGTAAAACGCGTCGCCGGGCACGCCGCGCAGCGCGGCACTGAGATCCAGCACCGGCACCTGCGCGGCAGCCAGACGCGTGGTCCAGTCGCCCAGACGCCGGGCCAGCGATGCAGGTCGATTGAGGCCGCACAGATGTTGCGACTCGATGCGCGATTTGTCCGGCACTACCGCGACCAGCAGCGCGATGCCCTGTTTCGCCAGTTCGCGTTGCACGGCGGCGAGCGTATCGGCGCGCGTGGCGAGATGGCGTTCGCCATCGGCATAGACGTTCAGTTCGTCACGCAGGAACAGCCAGCCGGGGCAGCCCTGACGCACGCGCGGCCCGAGATCGCCGAGCGTCAGCCAGCCGAGCGCCCGTTGCACGCGCGCGGCGTCGGCGGCGATGGGCGTGTCGGCCATGCGGCTGGCGAGTTCCTTCGATACGGCGCCGTCCAGCAGGCTCGCGCGCGTTACGGCGTGCGGCAACAGCGATTGGGTGGTGGCCGCGAAGCGCAGGTTGCAGGCGAGGCCCGCGAACAGAAAGACCATCAGCGCGACGGCGGCAATCTTGCCGGCGCGCGTGGCGGGATGTTGGGGCAGCGGCTTGGGGTCTTCCATGGCGTCAGAACTGGAAGTAGAGGAAAGGCACCGCGCCGCGCGCGACGATCAGCCCAAACGACAGCAGAAAGCCCGCGAGCGGCCATGCGGCTGCCCAGATCCTGCGCGGCGCGCTATCGGCCCGACTGTCCCAGCGCGCCTGCCAGATCGGCAGCAGCACGCAGACGATACCCAGCGCCGCCGCCAGCGCATGCACGGGGCGCAACAGCACCCCCAGGCTGTCGCTCAGCGCGATGCCGTTCATGCCAAACTGCCCGCCATACATGGCGAGCGCAGCATGAAAGCCCTGCGCACGGAACAGCGTCCACGCGAGCATGACGAACACGAGCGTGAGCGCATGCGATAACGCCAGCGGCACGCGCGGCATGCCAAAGCGCCGCCACAGCCGCGCCACGATCAGCGCCACGCCGTGCGCAAGACCCCATAGCAGGAAGTTCCAGCTGTCGCCGCCATGCCAGAGCCCCGCAATGCCCATCGTCAGCAAAAGGTTGCGGCAGGTGTTGAATTCGCCGTGCCGGTTGCCGCCAAACGGAATGTACAGATAATCGCGAATCCAGCTGGAAAGCGACAAATGCCAGCGCCGCCAGAAGTCCTGAATGCTGCTGGCCAGATACGGATGATTGAAGTTCTCGGGAAAGCGAAAGCCCAGCATCTGCCCCAGGCCAATCGCCATCGCGCTATAGCCCGCGAAATCGAAGAACAGTTGCAGCGTGTAGAAACCGCAGCCGAGCCAGGCGTCCGCCAGCGTGGGCGCGTGCAGCGCGAAAGCCGCATCGACGATGGGCGACAGCGTGTCCGCCACCAGCACTTTCATGCTCATGCCGATCATGAGCCGCCGCGCGCCCGCCGTGAATCCGTCCCAGTCCACCGTGCGCGAAACCAGCTCGCGTTTGACCCAGGCGTAACGAATGATCGGCCCGGCGATCAGGTGCACGAACATGCCCTGATAGGCGCCATAGCGGATCATGCTGCGATCGGCGGGCACCGTGCCGCGCTGCACGTCGATCAGATACGAAATCGATTGCAGCACGATAAAGGACAGCCCGATCGGCAGCACCACGTGCTTCCAGGGAATCGGTCCGGCGTGCCCCAGCGCCAGCACGTGGTCGAGGCTATCGACTACGATATTCGCGTACTTGTACCAGCACAGCGTCGCCACGTTCACGGCGATAAAGAGTGCGAGCCATCGCCCGCGCGCCCGCGCGCCGGGTGCGCGGGCGATCACCAAGCCGCCCAGCCAGCCCCAGAACGTCAGTGCGATGAACAGCAGCAGGAAAACCGGGCTCCACCAGCCGTAGAAAAACCAGCTGCAAAACAGCAGCACGCCGTTACGCCAGCGTGCGGGAGACGCGACGTACAGCGCGAAAAAAGCCGGTAGAAACAGCGTCAGGAATTCGAGGGACGCGAAAACCATGCAACGTTCTCAGTCGAAGCCCGGTTAAAGCCCGGTTAAAGCTCGGTGGATGGAAAGGCGTGGGCGAATGAAACGGCAGCGCGCCGCGCCCGCTCAGGCGCGACGACGCGTGAGCGAGACAAGGCCAGGCGCGTCGGCGCTCAGCGGCTCACTGCATCGTTGGCGAAAAAGATGCGCGACTGCGCCCCGGCGGGCACGAGGAACACCGTGTAGCGCTGTCCCGCCACCAGCGTGCCCAGGCTCAGCGCCTGCCCCACCGGCTGACCGCCGCACAGCAGTTGCACCGCAAGCGTCACCGGATTGACCTGACGGCGTTTGGCCTGGCCCGCGGCCACGCCGTCGAGCAGCACGATGTCGCGGTCCGCCACTTTCAGCGTGGGCGCGGCGCAGCGTGCGTCGATGTTATAGAACGCCACCGATGCCTTGAGCGCGTTGAAATCGTCCGGCTTCTCGCGCACCGTCGCGGCATGCGTGCCGTCGAGCGCGACGATGCTGACGAACTCGCCCGGCTGCACCGTTGCGCTCACGTCCTGATGAGCGCCGCCGCTCGCGAGCGTGCCGGCAATCGGCTTACCCGCCGCAATCGGGAAGAAGTGGCTGGCCGGGTTGGCGGGGTCGAGCGACAGACGCCCTTTCGATCCCGCCGACGTCACGTCCACCGGCCGCGTGCCGCCATCGACGAAACGCACGAACGACGAATCCTGCGCGGGACCCGTGGGATAGAGCGGGATATCGGCCGCCGATGCCGAAGTCGATCCCAATGCCGAAGCGCATAGCGCAAGGCCGCCGAACACGACGCTAAACAGGTTTTTCATTTCTTCAACCCTTGAACCGCCGGCGTTTTCGCCATGGCGTTGACGATGTCCTTGCCCCAGGCGGCGTAGCCCATCTGCGTGTAGTGCTCGCCGTCGAGCGTCTGCCACTGGCCCGGCTTGGCGAAGCTCGTGGAATCGACATACGCGCACGGCGCGACGTTATTGGCGAGGAACGCATTCAGTTCGCGCACGCGGTCGTCGCTCTTGGCGAACTGGCCGCTGTTGCTGCCCCAGCCCGGCCCGACCCAGACGCAGGCCGTGTGCGTATCGGCGATAGCTTTGGTCAGCCCCGTGACTTCCTGCCAGGCCCAGGCCTTGGGAAACGCGGGCTTGTCGTACGAGCCCATGGTGTCGCCTTCGATCACCACCACGACATCGGGTTTGTCGGCGCGGATCAGATCCGCGATGGGCGTGGTGTGCGCCTCTTTGCCGAGCACCGTGGCCGGGCGCTTGTCGACCTGGTCGGCGCCGCAGTCCACCGGCGTGCTCTTGAGCCAGCGCGCCGGGCTGGCGCCGCACGCGCCGATCACATGGACGTGCGCGGCGCCCTGCGCCTGCAGGCTCTGCACGAGCGGCTCGCGCAGATGATTGTTCAAGGTCAGATGGCTTTCGCCGATGACCAGCACGGAAAGGCCCAACAAGACCGATGCTGCTGCAGGCACACGAAACTCCTGATCCGGCGCGGCCGGTTAATTAGTGATTCGAATCAAATGGCGATACCAGGGCGTTACTTGTGCTGCTGCACCACCGGCAGCTTCTCCAGCGCCTTCATGATGTCGCCGCCCCAGTATTTGTAGCCGGTCGTGGTCAAATGCTGGCCGTCCACCGTCGCCCATTCGCCCGGCTTCGAGAACGTGGTCGAATCGATGTACGAGCACGGCGCGACATTGGTGGCGAGAAACGAAGACAACTGCTTCACGCGCGCGAAGGTCTTCTGGTACTTGCCGCCTTCCGTGCCCCACACCGGGCCCACCCACACGCACGCCGTCTTGCTGGCGGCGAGATCCTGCGTGAGCGCCGTGACCTGCTGCCAGGCCCAGGTCTTCGGGAAATCGTCCTTGCCGTAGCCGCCTATCGTGTCGCCTTCCACCACGATCACGAGATTGGCCTTGTTCGCGGCAATCAGTTGATCGATGGGCTGGGTCTTCGCGTTGTGGTCGATCACGAGCGGGGCCTTGCCCGCACGCGTTGCGCCGCCGCAGGTGCCCGGCACCGATTTCACCCAGTCGCCGGGCGTGCTGCCGCACACGCCATAGGTATGCACCTGGGCGCCGGCGGCGACCAGTTGATCCTGCAAGGTGTCGATCAGATAGCCCGGTTCGCTCAGATGGCTATCGCCGACGATAAGAATGCTGAGACCCGCAAGTACGGAAGCAAGCATGAATCTTTGACTCCTGAAATCGTGTTACTGATCGCTGTAATGCGACTGGTAAGGCATGACCGGCATGTCGAGCGACTTCGTCTGCGGCGCGAAGCTGAAGCGCAGATAGAGGCCCGCAACCCACTGGCGGTAGCTCGACGAATTGTTCGCGCCCACCGACGCCCCGCCGCTCAGATGATTGCTGAAGCGGTACTCGGCCGTCGCCAGCAGGTTATAGCCGATGCCGGTCGAAGACTGCGCCGGATGAATCGCGCCATCGGTCAGGCCCAGCGACGATGCCGCCGTGACCGCCGCCGACTGCAGCGCGCTGTCGGTCGGGAAATACGGCGCGGCCGACTGATGGAAATACTGCAGCCCCGCCGACCCTTGCAGCTTGTAGGTCCAGCGGTCCGAACGCTGCGCCCAGGTAACCGGGATCGTGAACGCGTAGTAGCGTTGCGGGCTGAAATAGCCGCCGTTGCCGTAAGTGAAGTTGTTTTCGTTGTGACGATAGAACTCGCCGCTCAGGTTCATGCCCGCCGTGAGCATGCTGTTGGTGTTGCGCACCAGATACCAGTACGTGCCGCCGCCCACTTCCGCGCCTTCGTTGGACTGGACGTTGTGACCGTCCAGATACTTGACGGAGCCGTAGCCGTAGAAGCCGTATTGCCCGGTGTCCACGCCGATCGCGCCATGCAGGCCGGTGGCCGTCACGCCGCCCCAGCTCAAACCCGAGCGCGCGTCGCTGGTGCCCGCAAACGAGGTAATGCTGTCGGTCACCGCGCGACGCGACACGCCGGCGTTGAACCAGCTGCCCGCCTGCGCGTCGATGGCGCTCTTGAACGACACGCCGCCGACGATATTGGTGTACTGGAAGCCCAACGGCGTGGTGCCGATATCGGCGGCCCAGTTGCGCGTTTCGTAGCCCAGCCCGAGGCCGACGCCGCGCGCGGTCTGCGAGGACGGCGCGCTCACCGTGCCGTCCTTCTGCGCCAGCGCCGCCGAAGGACCGCCGCCGAACTGGCTGCTGCTGTACGAATCGACGCCGAGCGTGCCGCTTTCGAGTTCCACCGGCGTCACGCGCACGGACAGCTTGCCGTTGCCGGCCGGCAGGATGACTTCGGTCGGCATCTGCACGTTGGTGAGCTGCGAGGTGCCGCCCGCGCTGTTGTTGGTCGAGACGAACAGGCCGCCACGCACTTCCGGCGAGCGTTCGGCGCGGATGTCGTCGAGTTGCTGGCGCATTTCGTCGAGCGAGGTGCTGCCGTCCTCCGGCGCGTTGGCCGCGAGGTCTTCCTGCGGGCCTTGCGAGCCGATCGGCGTGCCCGCCACCGAGGGCAGCGAAGTCGAGCGCGCCGCTGCACGATCGCGCGCTGGCGCGGACGACGCCACGGCCAGCGTCGACGTTCCGGCCTCGCTCGAAGCGTTGGTCGACGCCGCGTTCGAGGCCGTGTTCGACGCTGTGTTCGACGCCAAGTTCGAGATGCCGCCGGACGCATCGCCCGCGGACAGCGTATCGCTCGCCGAAGCCGCTGCCAGGCGCGTTTCCCGCAAGCGGCGACGGCGCTCCTCGTCCTCGTGAACGAACGGATTGCCGGCCACGTGCACGCCCTGCGCCTGCACGCCCATGCGCTTTTCCTTCGCGGCGATGGCCGTTTCAAGCAGCGCTTGCGCCTCGCGCGTCTTGCCCTGCATCACGTAGATGCGTGCAGCGCCCGCCAGCACGTCCGGGTCGTTGGGCGCTTTCGCGATGGCCTGCTTCAACGCGGCATCGGCCACCTTGCCATTGCCCGCCTGGACCGCCGCCATCGCCACGCCCAGTTGCAGGCCAGGATTGTCAGGGTCGTTCGACAGCGCCTTCTGATAAAGCGCCAGCGCCTTGGCGTACTGGCCGTCGGCGGCATACATGCGCGCGAGCGCCGCGTTGGCGAGACTATCGTTCGGGCGCTTTGCGAGCACCGGCGCGAGCGTGTCGTAGGCCTGCGCGAGATCGCCTTGCTGACGCTGCTGTTCGGCCAGGCGCACCGCGTAGAGGTAGCTCAGATCGTCGAGCTGACGGCGTTGATCGGCGCTCAGCGTCTGCGTCTGCAATTCACGCATCACGTCCTGCGCCTGCACGTTCTGGCCGGTCTTGAGCAGCAGGCCCGCGTACGCCAGTTGCACATCGGGGCCTGCGCCCTTCACGCCGTTGGGCATCAGCCCGCGCATCAGGCTCATCGCGCGCGGCAGATTGCCCGCATCGACATAGGCCGAGGCGAGCGCGCTCACGCGCGCCGGGTCCTTGCCCGCCGACGCTTCGAGCCGCGCCAGCAGATTGCGCGCATCGTCCAGATTGCCGTCGTGCGCGAGTTGCGAAGCCTGCGCCGTGGCCGCCTGGAAGTCGATCAACTGGGACGTCGCGACCATATTGGGCGTGCGCCCGGCGGCGGGAATGCGCGCCATGGTGTCCTGGGCGCGCGCCCAGTCGCCCATCTGCATCGCCAGCAGCGCGCTGGCGTAGAGGGCGTCGGGATTGTCCGGGTTCGATTCGAGCAGACCGTCGACGAGTTCGCGCGCCTGGTCGGCGTGACCTTGCTTGAGTTCGTAGCGCGCCAGTTCCAGACGCAGCCACGGATTGTCGGGGTCGGCGCGCTGGGCGTCTTCCAGAATGCGCTTCGCGCCGTCGAGATCGCCGCGCTGTTCGGCAGCATCCGCGCGGCCCGAGGCCACGGCCGCGCGCAGACGGTCGAGCCCGCCGATGCCGGCCTGTTGCTCGGGCGTCATGCTGTCCACCCATTTTTGCGCCTCATCCGCGCGGCCCGTTTCGGCGAGGATATCGACCAGGCCGCTCACGGCTTCGCGATTGTTGGGGTGGTCCGCGAGTACGCCGCGATACACCGCTTCGGCACGCTTCAGATCGCCCTGCACCGCATACAGACGCGCCGATGCGTTGCGCCCGCCCGCCTCGGCCGGGTCCATGCGCAGCGCCTGATCGAGATCGCGCCGCGCGGTGCTGTAATCGCCCACGCTCTGCGCGCCTTCGGCCTGATTCACCAGCAGCCAGTAACGCGCCGATGCCAGCGCGCGGCTCCAGTTGGCGCCCGCGCCCGGACGCGAGGCCGCGCGTGACAGCAGCGTCTGCGCCTGCGCGAGATCGCCCTGCTGCATGCGCACGAGGCCGAGGCCGCCGAGCGCGTCGGTGTCGTTGGGTTTGTCGCGCAGCACAGCGCTGAACTGCTGTTCGGCCGTGGTGACGTCGCCCGCCTTGAAGGCCGCGAAGCCGCGCGTCAGACGTGGGTCCATCACCGGCACGGGCGGCGCATTGCCGTTTGCCGTGGCAGCACGCGGCGAGAGCATCTGATGGCGGATTTCATCGTCATCGGGATGCAGCTTGAGGTAGTCCTCGAACCACGAGCGGTTCTTCGCCGTGGGAGTGACCCACGTGAGCACCGAGCGCCACGCCTCCGTGGCCGCACCGCCGATATCCGGACGCGTCGCCAGTTTTTCCAGCAGCGCGACACCCGCCGCGCGATCGTGTTCGTCGCGCACCTGATGCTGGGCCAGCGCCAGCATGGTGTACGGGTCATTGGGCGTTTCGGCATTCAGGCGCGTAAGTCCCTGGATGCCCTGATCCGTGCCGCCTTCGGTATAGCCCAGGTAGGTGTAGTACTCGCGCGCCACCGCACCTTGCGGCGGCTTGCCGCCCAGCGCCTTGTTGTACTGCGCGATGGCCGCGCCCAGTGCCTTGATGTCGTTCTGGTTGACGGCGTCCTGGGCCATCTGCCGCGCCCTGGCAAGCGTGGATTTGCCGGGTTCGACGGCAAGGCGCAGATCTTGTTCGAGCAGCGGCACGAAGCGGCTGTCTGGCGCGGCGGCGCGCAGCCGCGCCAGATAGTCGTTGGCCACCGAAAACTGCTTCTTGCCGATAGCCACCGAAGCCATCCCGTAAAGACCTTCGGGTTGCTTCGGATCGGTCAGCAGCAGTTTTTGCCACGACTGCGCCGCGAGATCGGGCTTGTCATGCGCCTGCCAATAGCGGCCCTGTTCCAGCAGCATTCTGGAAGTGGCGTCCTGCGCCCACACGGGGTGGCTCGCCGTGGTGAGCAACAATCCCAGAATGCAGGCCTGGCTGCGGCTGACTGACATGAACTTTTCCTGATCCCTGATTAGTGTTCTTCGTGCTGCGTGTTTTGCTTCGCGTGTTGTTGCGCGCCTTGCTCAGCTTCTTGCTGCGCCTTGTCGCGCTGGGCCTGCGCTGCGGCACGCAGGCGCGCTTCGGCCTGCACATCGCGGCGCGCCTGACGCCTGCGCAGGAAGCAGAAGCCGCCCGCTGCGACGCCCAACAGCACGATCACGCCCAGTACCTTGAGCAGCCACGCGAGCGACAGGCCGAACGAAGCCAGCCACCAGTCGAGGCCGCGCCACAGGCCCAGATGCCCCACGTAATAGGTGTGCTCGCCGACCAGCGAAGCCACCTCCTGGCCGCGGATCGAAACAAGACTGCCCTGGATCGGCTGCGTGTCGTAGCTGGGCACGCCGAGCAGCGCCGAGACCGCATCCTTGAGCCCTTCGGGCTGGTTGCTCACCAGCATGACGACGCTGCGGCCCTTCTGCGTGGGCGACTCGAAACCGGCCAGCACGGCGCTCACGCCCGGCCCCGTCCAGGCCAGCGACATGCGGCCGGGTTCGGCGTCCAGACGCGGATTCGAATGGAACCAGCCGCGCACGCGGCCCGGCAGATCCGAGAGCGAGAACTGCGCGCTGTGGTCGTAGGCGGCAGGCATGTACTGCGCCCAGTCCTTGAGCCACGATTGATCCGCGCCCGAGGCGATCACCAGCAGATCCTTGCCCGCAGGCATGGCGTCGATGCGCTGGCCGCGCAGCACCGTCACGCCGCTCGCCGGATAGCCGGTGGAGTCGCCCATGCGGCCCATCACGGCCAGGAACGTGCTGTATTCCTGCGCGCCCGCATTGGCGCCCAGCACGACGTCCGTATCGGACAGATCGGCCATGCGCGTGAACGGGAAACCGGCCTGCGCGAACGCGGCGAGATTCGGCATCGCCATGTAGTGCGGATACGCCGACAGGTCGATGGTCGATTCCGGATCGATCGCGCCGCGCACGTTGTCGATGATGATGTCGCGGCACTCGCCCTGCTTGATGTAGTCGTACATGTAGCGGAACTGAAGCTGCGTGTTCGGCTGCAGCAGCGTTTCGAGTGGCACTTCCAGCTTCGCCTGACGCGGCAGGCTGCTGTCGGGCAGCACTTCGGCGCGCAGCTTTTCGCTGCCTTCGAGACGTTCGAGCGACGGCAGCGGAATCGACTTCATGAACTGGTCGCTCACGCTGAACAGCAGCGATGAATTCACCATGTACGGCTGCGGCGTGTAGCGGTAATGCAGGTCGATCGGCACGGTCGGCGCATGCCAGCCGAACAGATCGGGCGGCACGCGCGTGTTGATGCGGATGAGGTCGGGGCTATAGCCCGACACGCCCAGTTGCCGCGCGTCCACCATTTCGCCGAACGACACGGGCCGATCCGTGCGCAGCCAGCGCGGTGCATCGTAGGGCTTGCGCGGCGCGAGATCGGCAAAATGCGTGATGCGCGCGCTCGGGCCGGAGAGCGTCTGGCTGCCCGACACCAGCGCGTCGGCGGCCTGCTTGAGTTCCTTGCCGTCGCGGCCCATCACGAGCAGCAGTTTGCCGTTGGGGTCGTTCGGGTTCGCGACGATGGCGAGCGTCGGGCCTTGCAGCGGCGCACCGGCAAGCGTCGCCTGATCCGCGCCTTCGATCATCACGATCGCGTTGCCCTGCGCGGGCACCGTCGAGAGCGACACCGGGAAATCCGCGCCGCGATAGTTGGCCAGCGCGCCGAACCACGACGACACCGTGCCCGCCGCTTCCAGCGCGGCCGCATCGGGGCTGGCCGCGAACACGAACGGCAGGTTCAGGCGGCGGATGTCGTGGGTGTCGAAGAACGGCTGCGGCAGACGCGCGAGATCGTTGCCCTGCGGCAGCGGCTGGGTGTCGATGCTCAGCGTGCTTTCGTTGCTGATGTTGGCCCACAGGCTCGAATGCAGCGGGTCTTCGCACTGCGTCGTGTAGTGGCCGATCAGTTGCAGACGCAACTTGCTGTTGGTCGTGAACAGATACGGCGGCAGCGCGATGGTGCGCTGCAGGCTCTGGCCGCCGGTTTCCTTTGGCACGGCGATCGAGGCCGCCACCTGGTCGTTGACCAGCACGTTGATGTGCGAGAGATCGGCGAGCAGCGCGGGCGAATAGGCGTAGCGCAGGTTCAGGCGCGCGCCGGTCACCACCTGATCGTCGCGCACGCCCACCGGCAGCGTGTTGCTGCCGTCCACGCCGCGCAGATTGAGCGCGTACTGTGCGCCCAGTTGCTGCAGCGTGTAGGTCACCGTCGTGACGGGACCTGACGATGCGGCAGCGTTGGCTTCGGGCACAGCTTGCGGGGCGGGCGCATTCGCGGCGGTGTTCGCCGCCGTCGCGGGCATCGCGGGCATCGTGGCCGCGCTGGCGGCAGGCTTTGCGCCAGGCGTGGCTTGCGCGGCCTGGACCACCGGCGTCGAAACAAGGACACCGCCCAGCAGCAGCGCCGGCCATACCGGCTGCGCAGTCATGCGACGCGCGAGGCGTGCCCGGGAAATGTCAGGCCGTCTTTTAAACATGAGAACCTCGTCGTCCTTCTTCACGTTGCGATGTCTGGGGAATGTCCAGGTCCAGCCGGTTCAGCGCGCGTCGATGCAGCAGCACGCCGCCAAGCAGTCCGATAAGCACGACGCTTGCGAGCGTCGCCACGAGCAGCAGCACGATGTGGCTCGCGAAGAACCACTGCACGGCCAGCCGCAGCGGCAGCGAGCCGACGAAATAGTTCTGCTCGCTGTTGAGCGTGGTCAGGACGCCGCCGTGCGCGATGACGAGACTGCCGTTGATGGTGTCGCCCACGCGATAGCGGCGCGATTGCAGCACGCTCACCACAGCGTCGAGCCCGCCCGGCGTATTGCCCGAGACCACCACCACGCTGCGTCCGCGCGCGAGCGGCGACTGCAGGCCGGCCACCATGCCGTCGTGGTCGTCGCTGCGATAGAGCGCGGCGATTTCCGCCTCGTGGCGCGCCTGCGCCTGGCCGCCGGTGAGCCGGTCCCACCACGCGGCGAACCCGTGGCCCGCACGCGTATCCGGGCCGAAAAAGCCGCGCGGCATCGCGTCGTGCCACTGCTTGAGCAAGGGCTGGTTGTCGCCCGAGGCCAGCACCAGCAGGTCCTTTTGACGCAGCGCGCCGATCTGATCGGCACTGGCCACCGTCACGCCCAGCGCCGGATAGCCCGTCGCCTGGCCCATGCTCGCCATGAGCGTGAGGTAGGCCGAATAATCGGCGGCGACCGGTTGCGCGGGCAGGATCACCGCGCTTTCGGACAGGTCGGCCATGCGCGTAAACGGGAAGCCCGCGTCGCTGAAGGCGCGCAGATCGGGCATGGCGGCGTAGCGCGGCAGATGCGAGATGTCGATCGTCGAAGTCGGATCGATGGCGCTCATCAGCGGGCCGCCCGGCAGATCCTGCCAGCCATCCCTGGTCTTGACCGCTTCGTACTGGTAGTCGAACTGCAGCGTCGTGAGCGGCGGCAGCAGATACGGCGGAATGTGCAACACGGCGCGCGCGTCGGATGCGTCGCCGCGCAGCGCGAGCGTGCCGACCGGCGTGTTGCCCGCCAGCACGCGCAGCGCCGATTGCGTCGAATCCGGCCGCCCCGTGTAGCGGTAATGCAGATCCAGCACCGCGCCGCTGCTGTCGAAACCGAACAGACCAGGCGGCAGGCGCAGATCCACGTCGATTGCACCCGGACGGAAGCCCTGCACCGTGAAGCGCCCGGCGGGCAGGAGTTCGCCCAGTTCCACCGGACGGTCGCCAGGCAGCCAGTTCGGGGCGTCGAAAGGCAAGCGCGGCGCGACGTTGACGGGGCCGTCGATACGCACCTGCGCGCCCGACAGCGTCTTCGCGCCCAGCACCAGCGCCTTCGCGGCCACGCGCAGTTGCGCTTCGTCGCGGCCCGTCACCAGCAGCAGCTTGCCGTTGGGATCGTTGGGGTTGGCGACGATGGCGATGGTCGGGCCGTCCACCGTGGCGCCGGCCAGGCCCAAGGACGGCAGTTCATCGCGCAGCGCCAGCACCACGCCATGACCGTGCGCGGGCAAGCCGCCCAGGCTCGCGCCAAAGTGCGAGCCGCGATAACCCGCCTGCGCGCCGAGCCACGAAGTGACGATGCCCGCCGATTCGAGGCGCCCGGCATCCGGCGTGCGCGGCAGCACCACGGGCAGATCCACGCGGCGCACATCGCGCGCGTCGAAGAACGGCGCGGGCAGACGCGACAGGTCGCTGGCCTGATTGATGGGCGCGACGGTCAGTTCGAGCGCGCTGTTCGGTCCGGCCTTGAGCCACAGGTCGGGACTCTGCGGATCGTTGCCCACGTCGCTCGCCTTGCTGTGCGCGATCAATTCCAGGTTCAGATGATTGAACGCGGTGAGCACGGAAACGGGCAGATCGACCGTCGTCGTCATCGACGTGGACGGGGCGGGCTCGGGCAGCGCAATCGTTGCGCCCACCACGCTATTGAGCAGCACGTTCAGATGCGAGAGCCCCGGCAGCAGTTTCGGCGAATAGCGATAGTCCAGCACCAGACGCGCGCTGACCACGTGCTCGTCCTGGCGCAGGCCGAAGTCCATGCCGCCATAGGCGTCCTCGCCGAGCAGCGTCATCCCCTGCGCGGCATTCTCTCGCGACAGCGGGATGCGATAGGTGTAGGTATCGGTAGCGGTATCGGTATCGGCGGCGGGCTGCGCGGGCGCTTCGGCCGCCACGGCCTGCGAAGCGGGCGATGGCGATGAAGCAACCGCGGCAACGGCGGCAACAGAAGCCGTTGCAGCCGTAGCCTGGGCGATCGCCACGTTGGCCCCGAGCGCCAGCACGGCCAGCGCCGAACCGAGCGACGCAGCCAGACGCACGCGCGTCGAGACGCGCAAAGACGACAGGTGGACGGGATTCACGATTGCTTCGATCCCATCTTGCTGGCCGCCGTTTGCGCGACGCGGTTCAAACGCTCGCTCCCGCCCAGCAGCACAAAGCGGAACAGGTCCTTGAGGCCGCGCAGGCCCACGCCCAGCACTTCCAGCAGGCTGCGCAGCGGCCGATCCGGGCGATAGCGGCCCCACGAGGCAATCCAGCTATCGGCGCGCGAGAACGTCACGCGCATGAGATCGCGCTCCTGATCGATCGTCAGCGCCGGGAAGCTCACGCCCACGTTGCGGCCCCGCACGACCTGGACTTCGGCGGGGAACTTGCCTTCGTAGTCGTCGCGGAACACGGAAACCAGAATGCGCTCGCCACGCTGCGGCAGCGGCGCGTCATCGGGCAGCACCAGGCCCAGGCCGCCCTGCGAATAGTCGCTGGTCTGGCAGTCGATGTGGCGGCCATTAGCCAGCCGCACGGCAGCGGGCAGCTTGATCTGCACGCGCGGCGTGAGACGCAGCTGGCGCGACTCGGTCGCCACGCCCGCAGCCGCGCTCAGGTTCATCACGTTGTAGATCACCCAGACCAGGTTGAACACGATACTCATCGCCTCCGGCCAGCCGGGGCTGCGGATCAGCCCGACGATGCCCACCACGAAGCCGGTCAGATTAATGATCAGCAGGCCGATATAAGGCCGCGCCATCGCCCAGTCGAGGAAGGACTTGCGGATCACGCCGCCCTTCGAGGTCACGTTAAAACCCTTGCTGCCGGGAAAGAACACGGCCTGCAGCGCGGGCACGACCACGTACCAGGCCAGCACCGTTTCGTAGACTTCGCTCCAGAACGAGTGGCGAAAACGCCCCTGGATGCGCGAAGCGCCGATGCTCGAAATCACGAGATGAGGCACCGCATAGGCGAGCACCATCAGCGCCGACGCGTGGAACACATGCGCGCCGAAAAACAGATACGCCATCGGCGTAATCAGGAACACGAGGCGCGGCAGGCCGAAGAAGAAGTGCATCATCGCGCTCAGGTAGCACAGGCGCTGCGGCAGCGACAGGCCCTTGATCAAGAGCGGATTGAACTGGCGGAAGATCTCGGCCATGCCGCGCGCCCAGCGAATCCGCTGGCCGACGTGACGGCCCAGGCTTTCGGTGGCGAGGCCCGCGGCCTGCGGGATCGCCAGATACGCCGTGTTGTAGCCCTTCATGCTCATCTTGAGCGCGGTCAGCGCGTCTTCCGTGACGCTTTCCGTGGCCACGCCGCCCACTTCCTCAAGCGCCGAACGGCGCAGCACCGCGCAGGAACCGCAGAAGAACGCCGCATTCCAGAGGTCGTTGCCGTTCTGCAGGACGCCGTAGAACAGGTCGCCTTCGTTGGGTACCTTGCGGAAGGTTTCGAGGTTGCGCTCGAACGGGTCCGGCGAATAGAACACGTGCGGCGTCTGCACCATCGCCATCTTCGGATCTTTCAGGAACCAGCCCATGCAGATCTGCAGGAACGAGCGGGTGGTCACGTGATCGCAGTCGAATACGGCGACGAATTCGCCGTGGGTTTTCGCGAGCGCCGCGTTGAGGTTGCCCGCCTTGGCGTGCTTGTTGTCGGGGCGCGTCAGATATTCCACACCCGCCTGCTCGCAGAACTGATGAAACTCGGGGCGACGGCCATCGTCGAGCAGGTACACGCGCAGCTTGTCGGCGGGCCAATCGAGCAGCGTCGCGGCCAGCACCGACTGGCGCACCACTTCGAGCGGCTCGTTATAGGTGGGAATGAACACATCCACCGTCGGCCACGCCGAGGTATCGGCGGGCAGAGGCACGGGCCGGCGATGCAGCGGCCAGAGCGTCTGAAAGTAGCTGCACAACAACATCAGCACCGCGTAGCCTTCGGCGGCCAGCAGCAGATAGCCGAACACCCGGTCCAGCGGCGTGGTGAAATCCAGCGTCTGCGTCACGCGCCAGTAGAGATAGCGCATCGACATGAACACCGACAGCGCCACCAGCGAGACCGTGAGCACGCGCCCCTGAAGGCGGCTGAGCAGCAGCGCGACCGCCATGCAGAGGATCGCGAACAGCCATTGCTGCGACAACGCCAGGTGCACGGTCAGCGTGGAGACGAACAAGGCCGCCGCCGCGAGCGTCACGCTCAGGCGCGCCCAGGCCGGGGCCAGCAGCGCGGTGCCGGTGTTCAGCAGGGTGTCGTCCCAGTCGCCCGCGTCGTCGGTCTGCCCCGAACCGGCGGGCTGCGATTGAGCGACTTGAGCGGCTTGCGCCGGACCCTGCTTCGGCGATGTCGGCTTGCGTTTCATGAATGCCATGGCGGTTTTTCCTCAACGCGTCCTGATCCAGAGCACGATCAGCAGCACCAGCACCGCACACAGCAGCACGGCCATCAACCGATACACGCTAACTTTGCGCGACTTCTGCGCGGCTTGGCCGGCTTGGCCGGTTTGCCCGGCTTGCTCATGCCGACGGCGTTCTTCGTCGTCCAGCACGACAGCCGTTACGGCCTGCGCTGCGTCGGCCTGCGCCTTGGGCGCGGCAGAAGCTTCATCGCGACGCGAAGGCAGAAGCTGCAGCACCTGATCGGCGCACTGCGTGAGATCGAAGCGCCCCACGCTGTCCTGCGAAGACTCGACGACGGTTTGCCCTTGCGCCAACGCTTCGCTCACCGAGCGGTCGGCGCGCACGCGAGCGAGCACGCGCGTGCCGAGTACGCCCTCGATCAGTTGCAGCGCTTCGCGCGACAGACGGCTCGCTGCATCGAGCTGGTTGACGATGTAGACGGAATCGACGCTGCCGGGCCGCGCGCTGTAGTGGCGGCGGATCAGATTTTCGATTTGCGGCAAGGTGGCGTACGACGCCGCATCGGCCAGCACGACGGAGACCACCCGATCGGCCGCGCCCAGCGCCTGGCGCAACGTGTTGGAGACACCCGGCGGTGTGTCGAGGATCACGACGGCATCGTCGGGCAGCGCGAGGCTGCGCAGTTGCGTCGAGAGCCAGTGCGGATCGTCGGCGATGCGACGCTCCAGCGCGGGCAGATCGGCTTCATTGATCCGGCCAAACGGCAGCACGTGCACGCCCGACGCAGCGCGCGTGCAGGCATCGCTCCACGCCGCGCCGGCCACGCTGGCGCGCGACAGGCCGCCGATGTCCTGCGGCTTGCCGCCCAGATGCAGATGCAAGGCGTTCTGCGGATCGAGATCGACGGCCAGCACCGTGCGCCCATGGCGGCTCAGCGCCACGGCCAGGTTGGCGGCAATCGTGCTCTTACCCACGCCGCCCTTGGCGGAAACGACAGCGACGACAATCATGGCTTGCCGCGCGGCGCGGTATCGTTACGCACGCCGGTACAAACGCCGGTACGCGCATCGGTGCGAGGCTCGTCGCGCGCCATCAGGCGGGCAAACACACTGCTGAGCGCGGCCGGTTGCGGCGCGGCGGCGGTGGGCGCGGGCGTGGCTTGAGCCGCGGGTTCGGCGCTGGGTTCGAGCGCAGGTCCAATCGAAGATTTGACTGAAGGTTCAACCGAGGAGCCAACCACAGGCTGAGTCTGCGCCTGAACCGGCGCTTCAACAGCAGCTTGAATCGTGGGCGTTTCCTGCGCGGCGGTCACGACCGGAGGCGGTTCTTCCGTCACGGCGGCGATGGACCACGAGATCAGCGGCTGAGCGGCATCGGGCGCGGCATCGTCCTGCGCGGCGAGATCCGGATCGGCATCGGCGTGCGCGGACCAACGCCCGCGCGCGCCTTCCAACTGCTCCGTTCTCTCCACTTCCTGGTACTGCGCTGCACTTCCGCCTGCCACGGCAAAAAGTTTCGCAATATCCGAAGCACCGCTCATGCGCTAACCCCATCGATTTCGTTGTGCTATTCACCACTACGCGTCATGCGCAAGAGCACAAACTGCTGTTTTCGATTCGATCTATTACTTTCCCTTTCCTTGCCGCTTATCTGCCGAAAAGAAAAACCATCGTGCCTGAAACATCCGCCGGACCTGCCGTGCTCATTCGCAATTGCGAATCCGCGCCAAGCTGATGCATCCATGTTTCGTAGGCGCTTTCAAGAAATGCCCCGGCCCACGCGAGGCTATCTGCGCCAAATACCGCCTTGAGCGGTGCGTGGTAATGCGTCAGCACCAGCCAGTCCTGAGCCTCGCGAATCTCCACCACGCCCCAGCCCAGCTCGTTCCAGACGCGATTCATCGCGTCCTGCATCTCGGCCACCGTGCCCGCGCCCGCCAGCGTGTATTGACGGGCAAACTGGCTGCCCGCACCGCGCATGAGCTGGGTAAGAAGCCGGGGCGTCAGGTTTTGCATCAGTTCCTGCGAGAAGACAGACAGGAACGGCTGCCATTGCGGTGCAGACGTGGAATTCATGGCGTATCGATGGGCCCTGCCGGGCGGCGCACATTGCTACTGCAGAACTGGGAAAACGGCCCTGAGCACCATTGGGGCAGTGACCGACGTTTTGCGCAATGATCACAAACGTAGCGCGCGCCGGATTATACTTTTTATTCATCCGGTTTTTATTTTTAAATTTGTGGGGCGCCGCACAATCTGTCACTCCTGCGCGACAAATTAATCAGGTAAAACGTTTGCGACTTAAAGGGGGCACGTCGAAAGTATCGGTGTCGTAACGGATTGCGATATTCATCAGACTAGTCATCGCGTTGCGCGGCTTTTCGCCATCTTTCCCCCGGGTCTCCATTACGAAAAGCTGTCAAGGCGTGACGGCGGCGTAGGCGAGGTGTGCTTCGACCTGCACTTCGACCTGCACTTCGACGCTCCTGCCTGTGATCTGCGCAGACGCGCTGAACGCCCGTGCGACAGGCGCGGCGTCGATAGCTTGTACCTCGGGCGCGGGTTTCGCCATACCGTGCTGCCATTGCCCGGTTTCGAGCTCGCCGTCCCAGAGCGGGCCGTGAACCTCCAGGTCGACCGCGCCTTGCGGATGCGCCTCGAACAATCCGGTGTAAATCGCCTGAGCGATTGCCAGGCGCGCGAGATCTTCCGCACGTGCGTGCGCAAATGTTTCGTCGCGCACTCTGGTCACCATCAGCGAAAACGGCTTCACTGCCGCACCGATCCGGATGAAGGTCGCGCTGACGCCGTGCACCACGATGACGCTGTAGCGCGCCGGTTCGTTTCCCGCCGGTTCGTTTCCATTCCCCGGGAAACGAAACATGAATTCGGTGGTTTTCATTTTTTATTGCGACCTTCTCTACCCGCGCACGCATGCGGGCATGAGGTCATTCTGATTTATCTTTTATCTGTATCCGGCATACACGTACAAAAAAGGCTGCCGTATCGTCCGATGTGGCAGCCAGTCAATCCTTTGGTGCAGCGGCAATCGCCGGATGGCCGATCGCGTATCCCGTCTGAAATCGCGAACGGAGAAAATCCTAACATACGAGGGACTGCTTACAATATCGCCAGAATATGAATTTCGGATTGATTTGTTTATTTTTTGGGAGCAAACGTTTGCATGTTTATTGCGCGAACGGCCGCGCGAATCAACGCTGAGCTACGGCGTTTTTGCCCGGCAAAATTTAGGGTTGCATCGGCGACAACGGCCTTTTCCTCTGAACAAAGCGCACGCTGCACGGGTTTCGTAGGTGGCGAAAAAATCATGGGTTCAAGTCGTCATCCGCCATTCGCAAGCGACTTTTGTGCGGTAGGTAACAACGGCGATTGACTCAATGTGGGAAACCTCCCATATTTTCTTCAAGCGGCTGAAGCCAATCCGGTCGCGTCGCTTTCCGGCTTTCCTGCGCATGTAGATCGTGTTCCGCGATTGTTCGCCGATCGCTTCAACGACGATCCTGAGCATGCCGAAATGGCATCGCCATCACGGTGGGGCTACAGCATGTCTGCTCAGACTATTCGTGACCAGCATTTGCCCGCAGCATGCAAGCACTGTGGCGCGATGCTCAAGGAGTACGCCGACAGCTGCCCTTACTGCGGCGCGAAGCGCCCGCTGGAACTGGCAGCGCTGCGCGTGCGCTCCAGAAACCCTTCGCTGCCTCCCGGCGTGCCCTCCGCGCCAGCCAATCTGGCCGTGCGGGATCATCCGCCGGTCAAGCCTGAATTCCAGGCACACACGACCATCGAGCACGAATCCGCGCCTGGACAGGTCAAAGCGCGCAGTGTCCCCAGAACGATGTTGCTGGTGCTGCTCCTCCTCGCGCTCGTCTATGCCGCGTATCTGATACTGGGCGGCAATCGCAAGCCCGATGGCGCGAGCGACGATCAAGGCACGCATTCGCTGGTCGGATCGATTTTGCCCTACTTGCCGCACCCGCTCGCGAAGGCCTCCGACACCGCCAACACCGGCCCGCCCGCGCCGCAGACAGATGCACCGAAGCCCGCTGCCGTGCCTCAATACAAGGACGTCCCCGAGAGCCTGCGCGCCGCACACGCCAGTCTGGCTGCGAACAATCTGTCTGACGCGAGGGCTGCGGACAACGCCGCCCTCGCGCGCGACGCCGGCAACAACGACGCACTGGCAATCCAGCGCGCTATCGCCACGCGCGAACAACAGCGCGACGGCGCCCTGCAGAACGCCGATCGATGCGTGAACCAACGCGATTGGGCCTGCGTGCAGCAACAGGCATCGCAGGCGCTGGCGATCGATTCGAGCAGTGTGCAGGCGCAATCGCTGATGGAGCGCGCGATCCTGTCGACGGCATGGGCGCCGCAGGCTTCGGCGAACGCGGCGACGCCGGCGGCCTCCACCAGCAGTCCCTCGGGCAACGACAGCTCGGTCGACGCGCGCCAACGCGCGATCCTGCAGAACGGCTGGAAGCAAGCCACACCGTCCGGCTCGGGCCATTGAAGCGGTTTGCTTTTTTTCGAAGTCAGCCTTCCATCACATCCCCAGCGGGAGACAGACATGCTGAAGACGACTCTAGCGGCACTGGCGGGCCTGATCGCCCTGCTTTCCTCGACGCTGGCCGTCGCGGCATCTGCAGACGCGCATTACAAGATCACCACCGGGCCGGAGCGCGGCACGTACATCCAGATCGGCCAGGATCTGTCTAAATGGGTCGCGCAACCGGCCGGCATCGACCTCGAAGTGCTGCCCTCGAAAGGCTCGGCGGAAAACGTCCAGCGCATGCGCTTCGAGCCGGGCGTGAAACTCGCGCTGGTGCAGTCCGATGTCTATCAGGCCTATGTCGATATGGCCAATGCCGGCAACCAGGACGCCGGCACGACGATCCGCCCGTTGCGCCTCATCATGCCGCTCTACGACGAGGAGATTTATTTCGTCGTACGTAACGACTCGCCGATGAAGAACATCAACGAGATCAAGGACAAGACCATCAGCGTTGGGCTGATCGGCAGCGGAACCGCGCAATCGGCGACCACGCTGTACCGTCTGATGTTCGGCCAGCCGATTCCCGACCAGAATGTGCAGCACTTGAGCAACGAAGACGCGCTGGCGGCTCTGATCGTCAAGAAGATCGACGTGGCGATCGTCGTGGCGGGGCAACCGGCGAAGCTGTTCACCGACATGAATCCCAGCCTGCTGCAGCAGATCCGCTTCCTGCGCGTCGATCCGGCCGCGCCCGAAACGGCGCGCGCCAGGCAGACCTACTTCCCCGCCACGATCCACACGTCGAGCTACCCCAACTGGCTGAAGGAAGATGTGCCGACGTGGACGGTCAAGGCTTTTCTTGTCACTTATGACTACAACCTGCGCGATACTGTCGGCAACCTGAAACGCTTCGCCGATTCGTTGTGCGAGAACTTCGATAACCTCCAGGAACACGGCCACCCGAAGTGGAAACAGGTCAAGCTCGAACTGCCCGGACTCGGCAAAGGCTGGCAATACTATCCGCCGGTCGAGCGGCGGCTCAAAGCCTGTTTCGCGCATCGCGCGGCGATGCAGGCCGCCGCGGGAACCAGCGCCCCCCAACAGGCGACTTCCGGGCAGACCATCAACGGACGGCCGTGTACGGATCAGGAACGTCTGCTATTGCTGTGCGGCAAGCAGTGAAGCATGCGATCGATGCCCGGCACCGGGCACGTCAAGCTCGTCAAGCGCGCGCGGTGCAGGCGATTTTCGTCAGCACCTTGGCGGGCCCAACCTGCTCGGCCTGCTCGAAACGGATCATTGCACGGCGCCGGCTGGCGCGATGTGAGAAGCAAACCACACGTATGCAACCGTCACTGCAAATCGCTTGAACAGCGGCTTATTCATGCTGTGCATCCTGCGGTTTGACGCCACGCGCCTCGTCCTCTTCGAATGCGGGCAAGCGCCAGCCGCGCCAGATCGCAATCAGCCGCAAGGTCAGGCCCAGCACGAAACTCACGGCGGTATCCACGTCCTGATCGACCCCGGCGGCGCGCAGCAGCAGAAACAGGCCGCCCGCAAGCAGCGAAACGCTCGCATACAACTCGCGCTGAAACACTACCGGCACGCGGTTGCAGAGCACATCGCGCAACACGCCGCCGAATACGCCCGTCATCATGCCGGCCATCATGACGACCGGAACTTCATAGCCCATCGTCAATCCCACGTTGCACCCGATCAGCGTGAACGCCATCAGCCCCATCGCATCCAGCACGAGAAAGATTTCGCGCAGATGACGCAAAAATGGCGCGATCAGCGTCGTCAGGAGACCTGCGGACAGCACCAGATAGAGATAGCCCGGATGCTGGGTCCACGCGACCGGAAAGTGCCCGAGAAAAATATCGCGCACGGTGCCGCCGCCAAGCGCCGTCACAAAGGCAATCACCAGCACGCCAAAGACGTCCAGATTGCGGCGTCGGGCGGCAAGCGCGCCGGTCATGGCTTCGGCTGTAATGGCGACGAGATAGATGAGATTCAGCATGCTGCGCACCTCGGCGAAACGCGTTGGGCATGCGAATGAAGATGCAGCAGGAAATCCGCGAAAGGCGGCGAAAAAAACGGGGAAGCGCGCATAGGAACCTGAGAAAGAACAAGGCGGATTTTGGGCCTGCCTTGTACGCCTCTCCCTCTGTCCTTTTACCTGAGAGTTCGGGCTCGCGTGCGAGCCTGCCCCTTCGGTGGGCCACAGTCCAGTGCGTGAATAGCGCACCAAACGCTGCCTCTCTCCAGTCGGCGAATGTCTTTCGTGGTACGTCTGCCTGAGCGATTCCGGGAGCTTGCGCCTTCGGCGGAGGCCTGGTTGCCTCACTCTCCCACGAAAGAATCGGCGCAATTATGGGTGCCATGCGTCGATCATGTCAAATCGCTGACATGGGCTGACTGAAAGCTGTCTGCACGGTCAGTGAACGATAATCACCGCCGTTGGCCGCCGCTTCACGATAAACCGATCCCCCTTCGCCAGGGCAAGGACACTTCATGCCAGATGCTGCTCCCCGTTCACAACGCGTCGCCCCGCTGTTCGCGCTTCTGCCTTTTCTGCGCCCCTATGCCGGGCGCTGGGCGCTTGCGTTTCTTGCGCTTCTTACCTCGGCGGGTGCAACGCTGGCGTTGCCCGTCGCCTTCAAATATTTGATCGACCGGGGTTTCGCCAGCGGCGATCGCACGCATATCGACCGCTATTTCATTGCGCTTTTCATCGTCTCGCTGATCCTCGCCGCGGCGACGGCCTTGCGCTTCTATTGGGTTTCCTGGCTGGGCGAGCGCGTCACAGCGGATTTGCGGCGCGCGGTCTACGACCACGTCATGCGCATGAGCCCCGAATTCTTCGAGACCACCCAGACCGGCGAAGTCCTCTCGCGTCTGACGACGGACACCACGCTGATCCAGGCCGTGGTGGGCACGAGCCTGTCGCTCGGCGTGCGCAACGCGCTGCTGACGATCGGCGGCGTGACCATGCTGGTCACCACCAGCCCGGTGCTGTCCGGCTACATCATTGCAACGCTCGTGGTGGTGGTCGCGCCGATCGTCATCTTTGGCCGCCGTGTGCGCAAGCTGTCGCGCGCAAGCCAGGACAAGGTCGCCAATGCGAGCGCGCTAGCGGGCGAAGTGCTCAACGCCATGCCAACCGTCCAGTCGTACACCCAGGAAGGCTATGAGACAAAGCGCTTCGGCGGCGCGGTGGAAACAGCGTTTGACACGGCGCTCACGCGCATTCGCGCGCGCGCGGGCCTGACCGCCGTGGTGATCGTATTCGTGTTCGCCGCCATCGTCTTCGTGCTGTGGCTGGGCGCGCAAGCCGTGCTGGCCGGGCGCATGACGGCGGGCCAGCTATCCCAGTTCATTCTCTATGCGGTCTTCACGGCAGGCGCGGTGGGCGCGGTCGCCGAAGTCTGGGGCGATCTGCAGCGCGCCGCCGGCGCAACCGAAAGACTGCTGCAACTGCTGGCCGCGCGTTCGCCAGTCGTTGAGGCCGCAACCACCGTGCCGCTGCCTGCGCAAGGCGAAGGCATCCGGTTCGAGAACGTGAGTTTTTCGTATCCGTCGCGGCCCGGCCTCGCCGCGCTCGATGGCTTCACGCTCGATGTACGGCCCGGTGAACACGTTGCGCTGGTGGGGCCTTCGGGAGCGGGCAAGACCACGTTGTTCCAACTGCTGCTGCGCTTTTACGACCCGCAATCAGGGCAGATCATGATCAACGGGGTGCCCACGACGCAGACGTCGCTGCACGCCTTGCGCCAGTCGATCGGCGTGGTGCTGCAGGAATCGGTGATTTTTTCGGGTAGCGTGCTCGACAATATTCGCTACGGCATGCCGGATGCAAGCCTTGAGCAGGTGAAGCGCGCGGCCGCGATGGCCGCCGCCGCGGACTTCATCGAGGCGCTGCCGCAAGGCTACGATACGTTCCTCGGCGAACGCGGCGTGCGCCTGTCCGGCGGTCAGCGTCAACGTCTGGCGATAGCGCGCGCGATCCTGAAGAACCCGCCGATCCTGCTGCTCGACGAAGCCACCAGCGCGCTCGACGCGGCCAGCGAGCGACTCGTGCAGACCGCGCTGGACAACGCCGCGCTCGACCGCACCACGCTGGTGATTGCCCACCGTCTGGCGACCGTGCAGCAGGCCGACCGCATCGTCGTCATGGAGCATGGGCGCATCGTCGCGCAGGGCCGCCACGCCGAACTGTTGCACAGCTCGCCGCTCTACGCGCAGCTGGCGGCGCTGCAGTTCGACATGACTTCCGGCCAATTGCCGGCGCGCGTTTGAGCTGAATAGCCGAATTCCAGTTCGCGCCGCGCCGTGGGGATTCAGGCAAAACGCACGCAATTGCGCCCGTCTTTTTTGGCCTCGTAGAGCGCGTCGTCGGCCACGCCGAATGCATCGCGGTAGCCCTGATCGGTGGGCGCGTTACGCCAGGTATGCGTCGCGCCCATGCTCAGCGTGACCACGCCCAGCGGCGAGCCGCGATGCTCGATGCCCAGCCGCTCCACACCGGCGCGCACGCGCTCCAGCGCGTAGCCCAGTTCCGCGCGCTCGACGCCCGTGAGCAGCAGCGCGAATTCCTCGCCGCCCACGCGGCCCGCAATCATGTTGTGCTCGTCGGCGGCTTCGCGCAGCACTTGCGCGACCGCGCGCAGACAGCCATCGCCGGCCGGGTGGCCGTAGGTGTCGTTGTACTGCTTGAACCAGTCGATATCGACCATCACCGAACCCACGCCCTCGCCGTCCGGCGTGTCCTGCCAGCGGTGATGCACGCTTTCGAGCGTGCTGCGGCGATTGAACAGTTGCGTGAGCGGGTCGACGGCCGAGGCCATGCGCAGGCGCAGATCGTTCTCGATCATCTCGCCCAGGTGGCGCAGCACGCCGCGCGCGTTCGCATCCATACGGCGCGGCTCGGGGTCCATCGCGCACAGCGCGCCGATCGGCTCGCCGTCGGGCAGACGGATCGGCACCGCCGCGAAGAAGCGCACATGCGGCGGATACTGCACGAGATCGCAGCCCTGCACATCGGCGCGCTCGTGCGTGTCCTCGACCACGAAGACCCCGCCGTTGCGCAGCGCGTGCTCGCTCAACGAACTATCGCGCGGCGTGTTCGCCACCAGCGCGCCCAGATCGCCGCAAAAGTGCTGATGCGCGGCGTCGAGCAGCGTCACGGTGGTATAGGCCGCGCCCGTCACGAACTTGAGGATGCCGGTAGCGTGGCCGAAGCACTCGCGCATGACCTGATCGTCATGCAAAAGCCACTCGACCACCGACGGCTCAGCGTGAGTGGGCTGGAAGCCGCTCATGAAGATCTGCGGGCGCGAGGCGGGACGATCGGAGCCGATGAGCAAGGACACGATAGCTTCAGTTGAGTTCGATGCCTTTTTAACGGCCCGAAGCGGGCAAAGTTTAGCGAGATCCGTACCCGATCTTTTTTACCGGTTGCTTACTGGTTTTGTAGGATGAATAGGCTTATCCCCGGTGAAGCAGCGTTCATTTAATCTGGATTCCAAATTAATCAGACGTGGCTTCAGCGCTCAGATATTTCGCGCGGCCATCAAATCGGCGGCGCTTGCGGCCGCGCTCCAGGCCAACTGGATTTCGGCCAGAACCTTTCGCGCGGTGGCGGTGTTGTGGGTCATCTGCGTGTCTCCTGCGTGTTTCCTGGGCCGCGCGACGAGGCGCGCATCGCGCCCAGCATGATCGCTTTTTCGATTGCGCCCTCGATGCTACCCCTCGCTCCCCTCCGCTACCCGCTAAAATCCCGGGTTTTCTTTTCCACCCGGCCTTTCCCGATGCAACCCGCTTCGCCCTGGCAACCCGCCTCACACCCCATCGACGACGCCCCTGTCGGCCGCGACCTGGTCTACGGCCCCGACGACAAGCCCGCCCCCACCATCGCCTTCGTGGCCGCGCTCCAGCATCTGCTGGCCATCCTCGTGCCGATCGTCACGCCCGGCCTGCTGATCTGCCAGTCGCTCGGCGTCTCCAGCCGCGACACCACGCTGATCGTGTCGATGTCGCTGGTGATTTCGGGTATCGCCACCTTCCTTCAATGCCGCCGCTTCGGCCCGCTGGGCGCGGGACTGCTGATCGTGCAGGGCACCAGCTTCAACTTCGTCGGCCCGCTGATCGCCGGCGGCAGCCTGATGGTCAAGCAGGGCACGCCGGTGGAAACCGTCATGGCCGCGATCTTTGGCGTGGTCATCGCGGGTTCGTTCGTCGAAATGGCCGTCTCGCGCATTCTGCCCTTCGTCAAGCGCCTGATTACGCCGCTCGTCACGGGCATCGTGGTGCTGCTGATCGGCCTCACGCTCATCAAGGTGGGTCTCATCAGCATGGGCGGCGGCTACGGCGCCATCGCCAAGGGCAATTTCGCCAGCGTCGAAAACCTCACGCTCTCGGGCGTGGTGCTGGGCACCATCATTGTGCTCAACCGCGTGCCCATCGTCTGGGTGCGCAGCACGGCGCTGGTGATCGCGCTGGTGGTGGGCTATCTGGTGGCCGCCGCGCTCGGCCGCCTCGACTTCACGGGGGCGCGCGAAGCGGCGCTGTTCCAGATCCCGACGCCCCTGCACTTCGGCATCGGCTTCTCGTGGTCGTTGTTCGTGCCGATGCTGATCATCTATCTGGTCACCTCGCTCGAAGCGATCGGCGACGTCACGGCCACCAGCAAAATCTCGCGCCAGCCCGTGGAGGGTCCGTTGTGGATGCAACGAATCAAGGGCGGCGTGCTGGTGAACGGCGCGAATTCGCTGCTCGCAGGCGTGTTCAACACGTTCCCAAGTTCCGTGTTCGCGCAGAACAACGGCGTGATCCAGCTGACCGGCATCGCCAGCCGTCATGTGGGCGTCTGGATCGCGGGCATGCTGGTGGTGCTGGGGCTGTTCCCGCCCGTCGCGGGCGTGCTTCAGGCCGTGCCGGAGCCGGTGCTGGGCGGTGCGGCGATGGTGATGTTCGGCGCGGTGGCGGCGTCGGGGATCAATATCCTCGCGGGCATCCGGCTTGATCGTCGCGCGCTGCTGATCATCGCGGTGTCGCTGGCGCTGGGTCTGGGTGTATCGCAGGTGCCGGAGATTCTCACCAGCCTGCCGCATGCGCTGAAGAACGTACTGGAATCGGGCGTAGCCACGGGCGGCATCTGCGCGCTCGTGATGAACTGGTTCCTGCCGGAGCGCAATTAAGCGCGGATCATCCCGCGCGCTTCAAATATGCAGCGGTCACTGCGCCAGCGCACCCTGACCGATGCCGCCGGGGCCTCTGCCCTTCGCGGAGCGCCCGGCCACCACCCTGTCCCGTCCCGCCGCCTTCGCCCGATACAAATTCGCATCGGCGCATTGCAGCGGGTCGCCGGAATGCGATTTCCCTGCCTCGCAGGTGTACACGCCTAGCGAAATCGTCACCCGTCCCGCTGGCGTTTTAGCGGGAATATCGAGCTTGCGCACGGCGCTGCGCATCGCCTCGGCAATCGATATCGCCGACGCCGTCGCGCAACCCGGCAGCAACACCACGAATTCCTCGCCGCCATAACGGCTCACCGCATCGCCCTGCCGCCTCAAACAGCCGTGCAGCGCGTTGGCGACCTGCCGCAGACAATCGTCCCCCGCCGCATGCCCATAGGCATCGTTGAACAGCTTGAAGTGATCGACATCGACCATCAGCACCGATAGCGGCTGCTCCTGATGGCGCGCGACGAGACACTCGCGCGCATAGGCCATGTCGAACCAGCCGCGGTTGTAGAGACCGGTCAACGCGTCGCGGTTCGCCTTTTGTTCCAGGTCTTCGTTGATGCGCGCAAGCCGCGAATAGAGCATCGAGATTTCAACCAGCAGCGCCGCCAGCAGCGCCGACGATGCGATCACCGACGCCACGCGCGCCCCATACCAGCCCAGCGTAAAGCGCGCCGATCCCGCGAGCGTGAGCGTCACATCGGCGAAAAAAGCCAGCAACGCGATGGTTAGCCAGAGATCGAGCACGGTGCGCAAGCGCCCGCTGGCGAGTTGCGCCGCAAGCGCCGCCACCGATACCACCACGACGTAGAACGCAACCGGGCTATGGCGCAGCAAGCTATAGGAGCCGTCCTTGATGAGCATCGGCAGCGCGTCGCCGAAACGCACGGCGACGATACAGCCGAGCACGCTGCCGGCGAGCCCCAGCAGAATCAGCAGACGTGCGTGCTTGAGACGAAAAATGAAACGCGACTGCGCCAGCCAGTGCGCGCCGAAACCCAGCAACACCAGCGTCGGGAAGCCGCCGTGCCAGAGCACCCAGATTCAGACGGCGCTCTGCCTGCTCGCGCCCAGCAAACCGGTGGGCGAAAACACGCCCGGAAAGATCAGCAGTTGCACCGCGCACGTCAGGCTGCTGAAAGCATAGGCCGCCGAGAGCGCCGCATCGATCGGCGACTTGCCCATGCGATAGCGCACCCACATGAGCAGCGAAGTCATCGCCTCGGTCAGCACGACCGCCGTGCAGAAGATCGGCACGAAGGGCGCGCAGGCGGGCAGTTGCGCGGAGGCAAACGGCAGAATGAGCGCCACCAGCACGCCGATCCCCAATGCCAGCCCCAGCGCGATCCAGCGATGCAGAGGGGTCGGACGCCGGGAGGTGATCAGCTTGCTCATGCGGTGTTGGGGCAGCCCGTGGGCGCGGTAAGGACGAGGCGATGATGGAACGTGCCACGGCGGCGCTCGCGGGCCTGGCGCCGGGGGCAAAGCCTCTATAACGGCGATGCGCGCGGCGAGCTTTAGCGCCGCCGCCCCTTTTCAGCGCTAGTGCTTACCCGGCGTCAGCACCACGCGAAACCGCGCCTTGCCGCTCATCATGCGATCGTAAGCTTCGGCGGCGCGTTCGAGCGGATACTCCTCGATCATGGGCTTCACGTCCGAGATCGCACTGAATGCCAGCGTCTCCTGCGAGTCCGCCGCCGTGCCCGACGGCCAGCCCTGCACCGATTGCCGCCCCATGATGAACTGCGTCACCGGCACTTCCACGGGCTCCTGCGCCACGCCCACCATGATCAGCTTGCCGTTCACGCCCAGGCCCGCGAGCGCCGCGCTCATGGCTGCGCCGTTGGTGACCGTCGCCAGAATCACGCGCGCGCCGCCAAGCGCCTGCAGAGTTTCGCCAACGTTCTGCGCCGAGCTGTCGATGTAGTGGTGCGCGCCCAACTGCTTCGCGAGCGGCGCCTTGTCCTGGCCGCGCGCGATCGCCACCGTCACGAAGCCCATCTTGCGCGCGAACTGCACGCCCAGATGCCCAAGGCCACCGATACCGTGAATCGCCGCCACGTCGCCCGCCCGCGCGCCACTGTGGCGCAGCGCGTTGAAAGTGGTGATGCCCGCGCAAAGCAGCGGCGCGGCGTCGACATCCGCGAGATCGTCGGGCATGCGCGCAAGCGCCTCCTGCGGCGCGACCATGTATTGCGCGTAGCCGCCGTCGTAGCTGATGCCAGGGATCTGCGCGTTCTGGCAGAGCACGAAGTCGCCATGACGGCAACGCTCGCAATGGCCGCAATGGCCGCAATGACCGCCATGCCAACCTACGCCGACGCGTTGACCGACGCTCCAGCCTTCGACGCCCGCGCCCATGCGCTCGATCACGCCGGCTATTTCGTGGCCCGGCACGCGCGGAAACGCCAGACCGGGCCACTGACCTTCTTTCGTGAGCGAATCGCTATGGCAGATGCCGCAGGCCTGCACCTTGATCAGCACATGGCCCGCGGCCGGTTCGGGAATGTCCCGCTCGACCAGTTCGAGCGGTCCGCCCGCTTTCGTTACCTGCACCGCCTGCATCGTTGGCATCGTCTGCTCCTTGAGGGGGAAGCGCGGCGTGCGCTCGACCGTTTCTTCCACGCGACGCCGCGGGTGTGTCACGCGCTAGCAGCGTACTCCAGCGGAAAAAATCGCCGCGCATGGGCGGCAGGACGCAGACGGCGTGCGGCGGATCAGGGCGCGAGCGGCTTCGGGGACTTTTTTTCGGGCAGCGGTTGATCGAGGCCAGGCTCCTTCGGCGCGGGCACGGCATCGCCGACCGGAACCGAGATTTCTTCGCGGAATGGGTCGCGCGCGTCGTCCTGTTGCGGCTGTGGCGCGGGTTCGACATCGGCGGGAGGCCGCTTGGGCGGCAGCGGCTGATCGAGGCCGGGTTCGGTGGGCGCAGGCACGGCATCGCCAAAGGGGTGATTTTGCTCCGATGGGAGGATCGGCGGCGCATCGTCTTCCTGCGGGCGCTTGCCGGGTTCGCCGCCGGGTTCCATTACGGCCGGCGGCACGGCGTTATCGGGTGAATCGATGTGGCTGCTCATCGCTGGGTCCTCCCGTCTAGTTGGGCTGGCATGTTTCGCTCGGCAGCATTCGGCGTGCCGAGAATTTCAGGGCGCAATCGCGTAATCAAATTGTCAATGCAGTTGATTATCATTTGCGTTTTTGATCGGTGGGCGGCGAATGGAAACGGTCGAGAGCGCGTTAGCGCCTGGAGTGCGTGATGCGGTCGAAAGCGTGGGCGCGGTCGAGCGCGACGTTGCGCGTTATGACGCGCTCACGCGCGTGCTGCACTGGATTTTTGCGGCCGCGATTCTCTACGCCACGGTCGCGGGCTATGCGCTCGCGCAACTGCCCGATGGCCCGCTGCGCGAGTTTCTTTCGCGCCTGAATATGTCGATCGCGACAGTCCTGATCGTGCTGTTTCCGCTGCGGGTCGGGTGGGCGTCGGTGCGCGTGCCGCCGCGCGAGCCAGCTGGCGTTTCGCCGATGCAGCGCGCGATTGCGCATGGCGCGCATCGGCTGCTCTATCTGACGATCTTTGCGGTGCTCACGAGCGGCTATCTGATGGTGCCGAAGGGCTACGAGTTTTTTGGACTGTTCGAGATTCCGACACCGTTCGCGCAGGGCGCGCTGACTGAACGGCTATTTGCGTTTCATCGCGCCAGTTGCGCGGTGCTGGCGGGGTTGGTGCTGCTGCATGTGCTCGCGGTCGTGAAGCATCAATGGATCGCCCGCAATGGTCTGCTCAGGCGCATGGTTTGAGGACGCGTGGAACCACACGCCGCGCTGCTTTCAAGCCACCACCTTCCGCAGGTGGTGGCCAATGCACGGCGACTGGGCCCAGGAATCGAAAGTCGACGCAACCCCATCGAGCCCTGCCGCCTATTCAGCCTCATTCAGCCTCATTCACCCCTACTGCGCCGCGCGCAGCTTGCCCACCTGCTCCGCCGTCACCGTGCCCTCCTTCGAGCCGAAATGGCTCAGCACGAAATTGGCGAGCGCCGCGATATCCGAATCGCTGTATGCACCTGCGAAGCCCGGCATTTGCTGCAAGCGACCGTTGACCGTCAGCGAGGTGCCGTTGAGCAACACCTGCACGAGCGCGGCACCAGACGGATCGTTCACCGCATGGCTGCCGACGAGCGACGCGTAATCGCTCTGGCGGCCTGCGCCGTTCCACTGGTGGCAGCCCACGCAATCGCCCGCGAACAACCGCTGACCGCGTTCGAGCGCCGGGTTTGCAGCCACCGCACCGGGCAGCACCGCATTCGAAGCGCGCGCCGCCGAAGGATCGAGGTTGATCGTCGCGGCGGCGCTCGTCTGTGCGCCGGTCGCGGGCGCGACGCTGCGCAGATACGTGACAAGCGCCGCGATATCGCCGGGCGTCAGATACTGCAGGCTATGTTCGACGACATCGGCCATCGGCCCCGCCGCCGAACTGCGCCCCGGCGCATGCCCTTGCGACAGATACTGGGCAACCTGCTGGTCGCTCCACGCGCCAATGCCGTAACTCTGGTCCGAGGTGGTGTTGTAAGCCTTCCAGCCTTCGATTTCCGCACCCGACAGATAGTCGCGCGACTTCATCGCGAAGCCCGCGTTACGCGGCGTATGACACTCGCCGCAATGGCCGAGCGCCGTGGCGAGATACGCGCCTCGATTCCACTCGACGCTCTTCGCCGGATCGGTCGCGAAACGCTGCTCGTGGAAGAACAGCACGTTCCACACGCCCATGCCTACGCGCTGGTTGTACGGGAACGACAGCTCGTTCGCGGGCGGCGCTTGATGCACGGCGGGCAAGCTCAGCAGATACTGCTTGATCGCCAGCACATCGTCGCGGCTTAACTGTGTGTACGAGGTGTACGGCATCGCCGGGTACAGATTGCCGTGCGAGCCGATGCCCGCGCGTACGGCCTGCACGAAGGCGTCGTCGCTCCAGTTGCCGATGCCGGTGTCCTTGTCGGGCGTGAGATTGGTGGCGTAAAGGGTGCCAAAGGGCAGCTTGAACGGCCGTCCGCCCGCGTAGGGCGTGCCGCCTTGCGCCGTATGGCAGGCGACGCAATCGGCGGCCTTGGCGAGATATTCGCCGTGCGCCACGGCGGCCGCCAGATCGGCGGGCGTGCCCGCGACAGGCGGCTGCGGCTCGGTGCCAGCGGGCGATAGCCACGCGCGGCCGCACAGGACGGCGGCGGCTACGACCGCCGCGAGCGCTGTATAGCCGATGATTCTGCGAATTTTCACGATGTATGGTTGCGTTGGGTGTTGTCGATTCGAAGCAAGCGGGAGGCTCACGCCGGGCGCAGCGCATCGCCCAGCGGCAGCGAGCGGATCGTCGCGCCCGTGGCGGCGGCCAGCGCGTTGGCCACGGCGGGCGCGGCGGGCGGCACCCCGGGCTCGCCAATGCCGGTCGGCGCTTCCTTCGACGGCACGATATGCACCTCGACCACCGGCATGCCGCTCATGCGCAGCACCGGGTAATCGTTGAAATTGCCCTGCCTGACGTGCCCCTTGTCGAACGTGATCGCCGTGCGCAGGAAGGTGAGGCCGAAACCGATGCCGCCCTCCACCTGGGTCGCGACGATGTCCGGATTCACCACCATGCCGCAATCGACCGCACACACCACTCGGTCCACCGTGAACGCGCCATCGGCCTGCACGGTCACTTCCGCCACCTGCGCCACATACGTGCCGAAGGCAAGTTGCAGCGCGATGCCGCGCCCGCGCCGCGTGCCTTGCGGCCCCGGCTTGAGCGGCGTGGACCAGGCCGCCTTCTGCGCAACGAGTTCGAGCACGCCGCGATGGCGCGGCATGTTGCCGAGCAGCGCATGACGGAATGCATAGGGATCCTTACCGGCCGCACGCGCGGCTTCGTCCATCATGGTTTCGCCGACGAAAGCCGAATGCGTATGCCCGACCGAGCGCATCCACTGCGTCTGCACCGGCAGCTTCGCCTTGTGCTGCGCGACGCGGAAATTGGGAATCGCATAGGGAATATCGGCAGCGCCTTCGACCAGCACCGGATCGATCGAATCGGGCTTCGGCAGCTGCATGAAGCTCTGTCCCACCACATCGTGATTCCACGACACCAGCGCGCCCGCCTTATCGACCGCCACGCGCACCTTGTGCACCGTGAGCGGCCGGTAATAGCCCGCGCGCATATCGTCCTCACGCATCCACACCAGCTTCACGGGCGCCGTCACGCCTTGCGCGTGCGCCGCGCGCGCCACCCGGGCCGCCTCGCGCACGAAGTCCGAATGCGGATTGGCGCGACGGCCAAAACTGCCGCCCGCATAGAGCTGATGAATCGTCACCTGCTCGGGCTTCAGGCCCAGTTCCTTCGCCGCCATCGACTGGTCGGCGGTGTGCCATTGCTCGCCGTTCCAGATCTCGCAGCGATCGCCCTGCAACTGGATCAGGCAGTTCATCGGCTCCATCGGCGCATGCGCGAGATAGGGCTGCTCGTAGACGGCCTCGATATACTTGCCGCCCTCCGGCGCTGCCGTGAGCACCTTGCCGCGCTGCTCGGCCACATTGCCGGGCTGATCCGCGAGCGTGCGGAACTGGCTGAAGATATCCGTCGAACTGAGCGCGAACGCGCGGCTGTCGTCCCAGGTAATGTTCAGCGCGTCGCGCCCCTGGCGCGCGATCCACGTGTTCGACGCCAGCACGGCCACGCCGCCCTGCACTTCGTCGTCGCCGGGAATCTGCACGACGGCGACCACGCCGCGAATCGCCTTGGCCTTGCTCGCATCGACATGACGGACCGTGCCGCCCAGACGCGGGGGATGCGCGATCACGGCCACCAGCATCCCCGGCAGCTTCATATCCTGGGTGTAAATGGCCGAGCCGTTCACCTTCGCCGGAATATCGACGCGCTTCGTATCGCGCTTGCCGATCAGCCTGAATTCGCCCGGTTGCTTGAGCGCGACTTTGGCGGGCACGGGTTCGCGCGCGGCGGCGGCCACGAACTGGCCATAGCCCGCGCGACGGCCCGAGGCCGCATGGACGATCACGCCGTCCTCCACATGCAGCGTGGCCGGGTCCACCTTCCATTGCTTCGCGGCGGCGCTGACCAGCATCACGCGCGCGGCGGCGGCGGCTTCGCGCATCTGCTTCCACGCCCCGGCCATCGCCGTGCTGCCGCCAGTGGCCTGCAAGGTCCAGCCGAACGCGGCGAACATGGGGTTCGCGTATTTCTTCACGTCAGCAGGCGCGGCTTCGACGCTGACCTTGTCGAGCGGCACATCGAGCTCGTCGGCGGCGAGCGTGGCAAGGCCCGTAAAGGTGCCCTGGCCCATCTCCAGATACTCGGCGATGACCGTCACCGCTCCACTGGCATCCACGCGGATAAAGGCATTCGGTTCGAAGCTGAACTGCGTGGCGTTCTTCGCCGGATCGAGCGTGGCCGCGACGGCGAGGCCGCCGCGAAAACCGACCGCGAGCGTGAGCGCCGACATGCCGGCCAGAAACTGGCGGCGCGAGATCGCCGCGCGTGCGCCGTCGTGAGTGAGTTTCGGATCACGCATGCTTGAGCGCCTCCGAAGCTTCGTGGATCGCGGCGCGAATCCGCTGATAGGTCGCACAGCGGCAGATGTTGCCGCTCATGGCGTCGTCGATTTCGGCATCGGTGGGATTCGGTTGGGTCTTGAGCAGCGCGACCGCCGACATCACCTGCCCCGACTGGCAGTAGCCGCACTGCGGCGCCTGCTTTTCGATCCACGCGGCCTGCACGGCGGCACCGACTTTCTGCTCGTGGACGGCTTCGATGGTCGTCACGCTGCGCCCCGAGATCGCGCCAACCGGCGTCACGCAGGCGCGCGCCGGCTGGCCATCCAGATGCACGGTGCAGGCGCCGCACAGCGCCATGCCGCAGCCGAACTTGGTGCCCGTGAGGCCGAGTTCGTCGCGCAGATACCAGAGCAGCGGCATCTCGGGATCGCCATCGAATTGATGGTGCTGACCATTAATCACAATTTCTACCATGATCCTGGACCTTCTATGTGGGGAGCGGCCGGGCCCTGCGCTCACGCGCGGACCGGCCATATGTTGCTGGAATACGCAGGCGCTGAATAATGGACGAGGCCTCGTGCAGGACGAGCAAAAACGGCACGCCCGTTCGCGCACGACCTTCCGAGTCTAGTTGCGCGAAGCCGGATCGGCCATGCCGAAAAATCCGTATTACCTGCCTGAAAATCTCGAATGACGCTCGGGGAACCCTGTCGCCGGGCTAAACATGGCGCATTACATTGATGAACAAGAATGCGCAGCGCGCACGAGAATCTGCTGACCTGTCTGCACTTTTTCACATGTCATGCAAATTACGCATAACGCTATGTGTATTCAGCATTGGACGCGATCTATGCATCGCCCGAGTATCCGCGTTCGGCATTCAAGCCAGCCGGTCGCCCCTACCCAAAGGCGGCCACGCATCGCGCATACACGCACGTAAGAGGCGGCGCGAATGCCTGTAACGACGACGGGAATCGCCGCGCAACCCGCAGCGATATCCCGCGCTCTGGACATGAGGAGATGACGTGAGCAGTTCTGTAAAACGACATATTGGCCCGTTCGCGCTGATGTTTACCGGCCTCGGGTCGATCATCGGCTCCGGCTGGCTGTTCGGCGCATGGAAGGCCGCCAAGATCGCGGGTCCCGCTGCGATCTGCGCCTGGATCATCGGCGCGGTGGTGATTCTGGCGATTGCGCTCACCTATGCCGAACTCGGCGCGATGTTCCCGGAATCGGGCGGCATGGTCCGCTACGCCCGTTACTCGCATGGCGCGCTGGTGGGTTTTATCAGCGCATGGGCGAACTGGATCGCCATCGTTTCGGTCATTCCCATCGAAGCCGAAGCCTCCATCCAGTACATGAGCACCTGGCCCTATCCATGGGCGCAAGCGCTGTTCGTCGATGGCTCATTGACACACTCCGGGCTGTTCCTTTCCGCGCTGCTCGTGATCGTGTATTTCATGCTGAATTACTGGGGCGTGAAAGTCTTTGCACGCGCCAATAGCGCCATCACGATCTTCAAGTTCATCATCCCGGGTCTGACGATTGCCGGCCTGATGGCGACCGGCTTCCACCACGAAAACTTCGGCGAAGCCAGCACCTTCGCGCCGTATGGCTGGTCGGCCGTGTTCACGGCAGTTGCAACCAGCGGCATCGTGTTCGCGTTCAACGGCTTCCAGAGCCCGATCAACCTCGCGGGCGAAGCGCGCAATCCGTCGAAGAGCGTGCCGTTCGCGGTGATCGGCTCGATCCTGTGCGCGCTCGTGATCTACGTGCTGCTGCAGGTGGCGTATATCGGCGCGGTCGAGCCTTCCGAAGTCATGAAGGGCTGGGATACGTTCAACTTCAAGTCGCCGTTCGCGGAACTCGCGATCGCACTGAACCTGAACTGGCTGGCCATCCTGCTGTATGTCGACGCATTCGTGAGCCCGAGCGGCACCGGCACGACCTATATGGCTACGACCTCGCGCATGATCTACGCGATGGAGCGCAACAACACGATGCCGGCGATGTTCGGCAACGTGCACCCGTTCTACGGCGTGCCGCGTCAGGCGATGTGGTTCAACCTCGCCATCTCGTTCATCTTCATGTTCTTCTTCCGCGGCTGGAGTTCGCTGGCGGCGGTGATTTCGGTGGCAACCGTGATCTCGTACCTCACGGGCCCGATCAGCCTGATGGCCCTGAAGCGCGCTGCAACGGACGTCGAACGTCCGCTGTCGGTGCCGTTCATGAAGGTCATCGCGCCGTTCGCCTTCGTCTGCGCATCGATGATCCTGTACTGGGCCAAGTGGCCGCTGACGGGCGAAATCATTCTGCTGATGGTTGTCGCGCTGCCGGTCTACTTCTACTTCCAGGCCAAGCAGGGCTTCGGCGGTTGGGGCCAGGATCTGAAGGCGGCATGGTGGTTGTGCGCCTACCTGCCGACGATGGCGGTGCTCTCGCTGATCGGCAGCAAGCAGTTCGGCGGTCACGACCTGATTCCCTACGGCTGGGACATGCTGGTGGTGGCGCTGTTCTCGCTGGGCTTCTACTTCTGGGGCGTGAATTCGGGCTACCGCACGCCTTACCTCGCCGAGCGCGAAAGCCACGCGGAATATGAATCGCTGCCCACCGAAGCCCGGGTTTAATGGCAGAACTGGCAGGAATGGCAGGCGCGGCATCGATTCATGAATCCCATCGATAAGGGCATGCAACCGTAGCACCTTAATCGGACGCCTGCTCGATGCTAGAGTCCAAAGCGGTATCAGCGTAATCGTTGCATCGCAAGAAACGGGATGGCCGGCTTCACGCCAATGGCCATCCCGTTTGCTTTACGTCTGTCCTGCATCCAGTACGTCTACCGCACGCTCCACATAAACACAGGATTCCGAATCATTCCGATGACCACTTTCAACGCCACGCAAGCCGTCTCGCCCGCGCTCACCCGCTACACGACGGACACGGTTCTCGACGGTTTATGGAAGCGCAGCCCGCTTTCGCCGCGCGATCGTAGCATCGTGACGGTGAGCGCGCTGCCAACGGCCAGAGCGCGCAGATTCCGTATCACCTCAACCGTGCCATGGACAACGGCTTGACTCAGGAGGAAGCGGCCGAAGCGCTCACGCAACTCGCGTTCTACGCGGGCTGGCCGATGACGTTTTCGGCGATGCCGGTGTTCAAGGAGGTGTTCGGCCAGCGCGCCGGCTGAAGCGGCGCGCGAGCCGAAGGCTACGCCTGGGCATCCTGCAGCACAGGCAGCAGTTTTTCGAAGTGATAGCCGGGCGGATGCACGTCGCCGAAGTCGTGCGCCGAAAGCAAGGTGTATCCGCTCGTGGTGTACAGACCCACCGCTTCGGGCTGGCGTGGCCCCGTGCCCAGAAACACCCGCGTATAGCCCTGGCGCGCCGCCTGCGCTTCCAGTTCCACCAGCACGCGGCGCGCGAGTCCCTGGCGGCGCTCGTGACGGCTGGCCCAGATCCGCTTGAATTCCGCCGTGCCCGCATCCGCATGCGGCATGAACGCGCCGCCCGCCACCGCCACGCCATCGCGCAGCAACAACACGAAGGCCCCGCGCGGCTGCACGAAATCCTCATCGGGATAGCGCGTCATCTCGCGTTCGAGATCTTCAGCGGCAATCACATCCGCGTAGCGGCTGCGATATTCCTCGGCAAGCTCGGCGAACAAGGGCTGCGCGCGCGGGTCTCGCACCGTGACGTAGACAAACGCCTCATGCGCCATCAATGCACCTTCGGAAAGCCGTGGCGTTCGGCCAGCAAGGCAAGAATGCGCTTCGGGTCGGTGACGAAGCGCGTATCGCCCAGCGCCAGGGCGTCGTCGGGCACCGGATGTTCATCGCCCAGCACGAGCGCGGGCAAGCCTTGATGGGCTTCATCCAGCGCCGCAATCACCTCGGCACGCGGACGCGCGAATCCCACGCGCTTCACTTCCAGCTGTGCCGCACGCGTGGGATCGCTCGCGAGCAAGCCTTCGATGGAAAGGCCATGCGGGCAAACGAACAGTTCGCCGGGGTGCTTCGGGTCGGTAAAAGCGGGTTCCAGCAGCAGCAGCAAGTCCTGGCTCATGTCGAGCGACTCCTTTTATTTGATCAGGATAACGATTTATTTCGACCGGCTCATCAAGCCGCGATCTGTGCGGGCGGATTCGTTGCGGCCGAAGCACGCCACTGCAAGGCCGGGGCAATCCGCGTAATGAAATCCTCAAGAATCTGCCGGTAGTTCTCGAACGGCAGATCGTAGGGCAATTCCAGCCGCAGTTCGCGCACTTGCGCGAGCACCGGATCGGCCTGTAGTTGCGCGATGATCTCCTCGGACGTACCGACGATATCCGGCACGAAGACCGTGCGCCGCTCGCCGCGCGGCGCCAGCGTGCGCTCGTGGCGGCCCGCCGCGAACGCGCGATAGCGCTCGCGCGTATCGGCATCGGCGCTGTCGAACGGCACGATCACACGGCCAAGCGCCACGCGTGACGGCTGCGCGCCGGCCCAATGCTGGCGATAGATCTCCAGCTGACGCAATTGCGCCTCGCGATAATCGTCGGTGCCCTCGCCCGTCGTGATGTTGCCGATCAGCAGATTGAAGCCGTTGCGCGCAGCCCATTCGACCGAACGCTGCGAGCCGCCGCCATACCAGAGCCGCGCGGCCAGACCCGGTGCATGCGGCGTGATGCGCGGGCGCACGCGCCCAGCCGCCGATTCGACGAAGCTCTCCTCGTCGCCCAGCCATTCGCCGCTCAGGTTGCGGCGCAAGCGCTCGACGCGCGCATGGGTAAAGTCGATCTGCGCGGGATCGGTGTCGAACAGGCGCTCGCCCAGCAAACCGCCGTGCCCCGGCGCGCCCGCGCTTAGACCCACATTGAGCCGTCCGCCCGAAAGCACGTCCACGCTCGCGAGATCCTCGGCAAGACGGAACGGGTTTTCGTAGCCCATCTGGATCACGGCGGCGCCCAGGCCGATGCGCGTGGTGCGCTGGCTCGCCGCCGCAAGAAAAGTGGCCGCCGACGACACCGCATGTTCGAGATGGCGCTGTCGAACCCAGGCGCTGTCGTAGCCCAGCGACTCGCCGGTTTGAAAGAGTTCGAGCGCGGCTTCGATGCCCGCGCGCGGCGCGTCATCGCGATAGTTGGCGGGCGTGAGAAAGGCGATGTGATCGATATGAGCTGCGCACATACGTTCGTTGTTTGAAAGGGAATGAAAGGTGTCAGGCGTCGCGCAAACCCGGCGGGTTCGTTTCGGCGCGCTCGACGGCTTCGGATTCGATGGCCCAGCGCGTCAGCGCCGCGCGATATTGGCCGCTCTGGATCAGCTTGTTGGTCGCCAGCGTGAGCGCGGGAGCCAGGCCGCTGTCCTTGCGCGTGGCGACCGCCACATCGGCGTTATCCGGCCAGCCCGCGTTGACGGTGCCGACCTTGCGGATGCCGCCCTGGGTGGCCGCCTCGTAGGCGAGCGGCGCATCGGGATTCAGTTCGGCGTCGGCGCGGCCCGAAACCAGTGCGAGCCGCGACGAGGCGCGATCGTCGAAATAGAGCCATTGCGCGGCCTTCAAACCCTGCGCCACGTTGCGGCGGTTCCATTCGATCAGGATGCGCTCCTGGATCGTGCCCGACCCGGTGATGACGCGCAGGCCCGCGATGTCCTTCGGCTCGCGGATCGACTGGATACGGCTGTTCGATCCCACGTAGAACGCGTGCAGCCCCAACCGGTAGGTCGTGAAATCGAACTTGCGCTTGCGCGCCTCGGTCACGCCAACGTTCGAGATCACCGCATCGTATTTGCCGCTCGCAAGACCCAGCGGCCAGTCGGCCCAGGCGACCGGCACGAAGCTGATGCCGAGGCCAAGCGCATCGGCCAGCAGTTGGGCGTAGTCCGGATCCGCGCCCACGATGCTGCGCGCGTCCGTGGCGTAAGTTGCAATCGGCGGCGCGAACGGCGCAACCGCCACCGTCAGCACGCCGGGCGTGACGAACCGGTAACCCGCCACCGCGCGTTGCGCTTCGGCATCGCGCTGCGCGCGCGGACGGCCACGCTGCTGCGGACTGAAATCGAAATCCGCTACCGAAGCGGCTTGCGCTCTTCGCGCAGGGAGCGCTAGAGGCGCTGCGCCCAGGGCGGCCAGTTTCAGGAGAAAATCGCGTCTTTGCGGAACATTTGCGCTCGCAACAAATTTACGTGACTTCATATCAGAGCACCTTGGAAAGGAATTCACGCGTGCGAGAGTGAGACGGATTGCCGAGCACCTGGGCTGGCGGCCCCGCTTCGACTACCCGGCCGCCATCCATGAAGACAATCGTGTCCGCCACTTCACGCGCGAAGCCGATTTCATGCGTGACGATCACCAGCGTCGTACCCGAGCGCGCCAGCTGGCGAATCACGTCGAGCACTTCATTGACGAGTTCTGGGTCGAGCGCCGAGGTCGGTTCGTCGAACAGCAGCACCTTGGGCTTGAGCGCAAGCGCACGCGCGATCGCCACACGCTGCTGCTGGCCACCGGAAAGCTGGCGCGGCCAGGCGTCGGCCTTATCGGCCAGGCCCACACGGGCCAGCAACGCACGCGCTTCGGCCCGTGCCTGGGCGCGCGGCACACCGGCCGCAATTGGCGCTTCGGTGATGTTGTCGAGCACGCTCAGGTGCGGGAACAAATTGAAGTTCTGAAACACCATGCCGACTTCAGCGCGATGACGCAGGATGTCTTTTTCCTTCAGCTCATAGAGCGTGCGTCCTTCGCGGCGATAGCCGACCAGTTCGCCGTCGATATCGATAAAGCCATCGTCGACACTTTCGAGGTGATTGATCGAGCGTAGGAGTGTCGATTTGCCGGAGCCGGATTGGCCAAGAATCACCGTCACGCTGCCCGGCGGCACCGTGAGCGATACATTGTCGAGCACCTTGAGCGAGCCAAAGCTCTTCGAAACATTATGGATGCCTACACGAGCGCCATTGCGGCGTTGCGCCCAGCCCGCGTCGCCTTGCGGCGCTTCGTTCGCGACCGGCCCGGTCTTCGCACGCGCAAACGGCTTGAGCAACGACGACACCAGCGCAGAGCGTTGCGGCTGCGAGCGCGTTGCGCCACGCGCATAGTGGCGCTCGATATGCACCTGAATCGCGGACAGCACGGTGAGAATCACCAGATACCAGATGGTCGCCACCATCAACAGTGGAATCACCTCCAGATTGCGGTGATAGACGATCTGCACGGTATAAAACAGATCCGGCATGGCGAGGATGTAGACCACCGACGTCCCCTTGGCCAGCCCGATCACATCGTTGAAGGCAGTCGGCAACACCGCGCGCATCGCTTGCGGCAAGACGATACGCCACGCTTGCCGTGCGTGCGGCAACCCGAGTGCGGCAGCGGCTTCACGCTGGCCTTGATCGACCGAGAGAATGCCGCCGCGAAACGCTTCAGCGGCAAACGCAGCATGGTTGAGCGACAAGCCCACTACCGCCGCCAGGAACGGGCTGATGAGATCCGTGGTCGGGCCGTTATAGAACGTGAGATGCGTGAACGGCACGCCAATCCAAACGGTCTCGTAGAGATAGCCCAGATTGTTCAGCAGCAGCAACAGCACAATCGGCGGAATCGAGCGGAACAACCACACGAACGCCCACGCGCACGCCGCCAGCAATGGCGAGCGCGAGAGCCGCGCCAGCGCGATCGGCACAGCCAGCGCGAAACCGATCACCGCGCCCACCAGCGTGAGCAGCAAAGTGCGCGACAGCCCTTCGAGGATCGGTTCCGCGAAGAACCATTGCGCGAAAACGCTCCATTCCCAGCGCGGGTTGCCCAGCACGGAATGCAGCACCAGCGCGATCAGCACGACGGCGAGCACGGTGCCCGCAGTGCGCGCACGATGGCGCGCGGGCACGACGCGAAAATGCGCGTAATCGTTGGCGTCGTGCGCGGCGTTGCCGCCGCGCGCGGACGAAGGGACGGCGATGTGAGGGGTGTCGCTCATGGTTCGATGTTCCTGCTCGATTCGGCGTTCATGGCGTCACTGGGCTTTGGCGAGCGCGTAACGGCTCTCGCGTCGCGGCAGTCCGAGATGGTCGCGCAGCGTGTCGCCGCTCAGGCGGCGGCTGTACGCGTCAATCGAGCGCGCGATATTGGCTTCGTCGCCGTTGAAATGGCCTGCGTAGCAGAAGTCCCAGCCGTGCTTCGCGGCAAGACGCGCGCTATCCGGGCTGCCGCCCAGCAACACGCGCTGCGGCGCTTCGGGAGGCACCGGCAGCGCCACCGCGCCGGCCAGCGCGTGATCCTCTGGCACGCCCCATTTGAGGAAAGCGTCCAGTTCCGCGAGTTGCGCGGCAAAGTCGGGCTTTTTCGCCTTGTCGTGGAACCATTGCAGCGCGCGCGTGGTGAGCGGCAGGCCGCCCGGCGCCTTGCCCACGCCCAGATCCACGCGACCCGGCGCGAGCGACGCGAGCACGCGGAACGTTTCGGCGACCTTGAACGGGCTGTAATGCTGGAGCATCACGCCGCCGGAACCCACGCGTATGCGGGAGGTATGCGCAAGCAGATGCGAGACCACGATTTCCGGCGCTGAACTCGCGAGACCCGGTGCGCCGTGATGTTCGGCGATCCAGAAACGCTGGTAGCCAAGGGCTTCCGCGCGTTGCGCCAGGCGAATCGTAAAGCGCAGCGCATCGTGCGCGCTCGCGCCTTCGGCGATCGGGCTTTTGTCGAGAATGGAAAGAGACCAGACCATATCACTCCTTCCCCATGCGCGGGTTGCGCACAGGTCGAACGGTTTTAAGCGGTGACGAGTGGGTGTATTCGCAGACTGCTCGATACGCTCCAGACATTATGTCGACGCAATGCGCCGGAGCGTACGAGCGATTTCTGCTATGCATATCAGTGCGGGCGCACGATGTTTAGGAGCCGATTTTTAATCGGCTTAAAACTGATACCGCGCGCGCAGGTAATAAAAGCCGCCATTTATGCCGACATTCGACGCGTAGCCGTCGTACTGCACGCCTTCGAGCTGATTCACGTAAGGAATCTTCGAGGGATAGACATCGAACAGATTGTTCGCGCCCACCGCGATCTGGAATTTCTTCGTCACGTCATAGCGCACTTCCACATCGGTGACGTAACGCGCGGCGTTTTCGACGTGCTGGAACTGCGTGGTCGAAAACGCATTCGGCCCGACGATATAGGTCAATTCGCTGGACGTGGAGCCGTAGCGCGTTTCATGCAGGCTCACTGCCCATTTGTCGCGATGCCAGGTGCCGCCGATAATGATCTTGTTCTTGGGCGTCGAAGTGGTCAGCCAGCCGATCTGCTGCGCATTGAGCGCGGCCGTACCGTTGGCATTCTTCGCCACATCGCGCACCGAGGTCGTGTTCAGGTTCACGCCCAGATCCCAGTCCACCTGGCCAAAACTGCCGAAGCCTGTGTGGTACGTGCCGGTCAGATCGATGCCGCGCGTGCGCGTACTCGCGCCGTTGGTGAAGTAGCTGGCCGACACCGCCGAAAGCGGCACCGAACCGGGCACCGACAATCCAGCCGCCTCGATCGCAGCAAGCGCATCCGCACCCGCTGCCGTACCGCCCAACACGATGCGATTGCGGATATCGATCTGGTACGCATCGAGCGTGAGATGCAGGTTATCGACCGGCTGCAGCACAAAGCCGACGTTATAGTTGGTCGACTCCTCGGGCTTGAGCGACTGCGCGCCAATCAGCCTCGCCGCCGCCGAATTCGCAGCCAGCAGGCCTTGCGCGGAAGCCGGCGACACGTTCACATTCGTGTAGTACTCCTCGGCGAGCGAGGGTGCGCGGAAACCCGTGCTGACGCTGCCGCGAACTGCAATGCGCGGCGTCAAGTCGTAACGCGTCGAGATCTTGCCGTTGGTGGTGTCGCCCACATCGTTGTAATGCTCGTAGCGGCCCGAAAGATCGATCTGCCAATTCTGCGTGATCTTCGTCGCCAGATCGATATAGGTGCCGAATACGTTGCGCGAGGTGTCGCTCGCGCTCACGGGGGCAAGACCCGGCAGCGCCTGCGCGCCGCCATCCAGATACGAATACAGATCGCCCGCGCCCACGGTATAGGTTTCGCGCCGCTCCTCCACGCCGAACGAAACATGCAGCGGCCCCGCCAGCAGCGGCAGATTGAAGGCGCGCGAGAAGTCCAGGTTATTGGTGAGCTGCGTGTTGCTGACGGTAGCCAGGTGGAACGTGGTGGGCGTGAAGCCTTGCGCCGCGTAGAGGCCGGTGTTGGCGGAATCGACCATGCCCATGTTGTCGTGGTCGCCGCCGTAGGTCGTGCTCAAGTCCCATGACCAGCCGAACAGATTGTCGCCCTTGATGCCCGCCGTGATCGAGTAGTCGTTCTCGTTGACGGTTTCCTGCGGCGTGAAGCCGTTCGGATAGATCGACGGCAGCACTGAAGGCGGACGATAGTTCTGGTATGCGCTGCCATTACGGTGCGCATAGGTGCCGAAGCCGTACAGCTCGACGTTGTCGCCCAGGTAATAGCCCGCGTTGAAACCCACCGACTCACGCGTGGCCGACGGATCGCCCAGTATGCGGTTGTAATAGCCCTGCCCTTGCGGGAAGGTGCCGAAGTAATCGTCGGGGCCGGTGCGCACGGTATGGTTCTGGCGCGCGTATTCCGCACTCAGATCGAGAAAGCCCTTATCGCCGAGATTGAAGCCGATATTCGCCGATTCGGCGTTCTTCAGGCCGTCGCCCGCGTAAGTCTGGCCCGTCGTCGACGTCACTTCGCCGCCGTGCGAGGCGCGCTTGAGAATGATGTTGATGACGCCTGCGATGGCGTCGGAGCCGTATTGCGCCGCCGCGCCGTCACGCAGGATTTCGATGTGGTCGATCAGCGCGATGGGGATCATGTCCACATCGACGCCCGTCGCGCCCTGGTTCAAGCCGCCATCCAGCGAGATATTCGCCGTGGTATGGCGGCGCTTGCCGTTCACGAGCACCAGCACGTGATCGGGGCTCAAGCCGTGCAACGAAAGCGTGTTGGTGAGCAAGGCCGCGTCGCCCGCGTAGGTCTCGTGGCCGATCGAGGGCGAAAGCTGCACGAGTGCGTCGCGCAGATTGGTTTGGCCGGTCGAGCGCAGCTGCTGACCGCTGATGACGTCGACGGGCGTGAGACTCTTGCTCGCCTTCGTTTGCGTGCGGCTGCCGGTGACCACGACGGTATCTTGCTGCACGGTGTTGTTGGCGGCACTGCTCACTGCGGCGCTGCTGCTCGCACCCTCCGCCGGCGCTGCCGCTTCCTGTGCCCAGACCGCGCCGTTGCAGGCCAGCGCCAGCACCGCTGCGGAAAGCGTCGTGCGGCGCAGGCGTGGCGCATGACGTGCGCTCAGTGTTGTTCTCACCGACCCAAAACCCGAAGCATGAATATTGTTTTTCGTTTTCATTCGAACAACTTATTAATTTAAAGACTGCTTTGTTTTCATGCGCCGACATCCCCGTTACTCGCGACTGCTAGCGAAATCCGGGAACGTCGGCGCCCGTTCCCGGATGCGCACTCAAGGTTCGTTGCCCACCAGCCCTATCTTTGTCGCGCCTTCGCGCTGTGCGGCCGCCATCACCTGCGCCACCGCGCTATAAGGCGCGGCTTTGTCCGGCGAGAGATGAATCTCCGGTTGATCCGGCTGAGCCGCGACTTCGGCCATGTGGTGCTCCAGATCCGCGCCCGCCGCGAGCGGCGCGCCGTTCCACTGAAGCGCGCCAGTCGGGCCGATATCGATCTGCACCACCGGTGGCGGCGTGGCCGGAGGCGGAGGGCTGTCCACCGGCAGATTCATTTTCACCGCATGCATCTGGATCGGGATCGTGATGATGAGCATGATCAGCAGCACCAGCATCACGTCGATGAGCGGAGTGGTGTTGATGTCCACCAGCACCTCCGGCTCGTCGTGGCCCGATGGGACGTTCATCGCCATCGTCTTGACTCCTTGTTGGAGCGGGCTTTCTGCCCGCTTTTTAAACCTATGTTGTCGCTCAGCCGCCGCGCGCGGGCGGTTGCGTGATGAACGAGACCTTGGCAATCCCTGCCCGTTCGCAGGTGCTCACCACGCGCGCGATGTACTCGTAGCGCGTGGCCTGATCGCCGCGCACATGCACCTCGGGCTGCGGGTCGCGCTGCGAGATGCCTTTCAGTTGCGTGAGCAACGTTCCCGCATCCACGCGTTTCTCGTTCCAGAACAGATCGCCGTCCTTGTCCACGGCAATCTCGATGCTGTCCGGCCTGGTTTGCAGCGGATTGACGGTCTCCTTCGGCAATTGCACCGGCACGGTATGCGTGACCACCGGAATCGTGATGAGGAAGATGATCAGCAAGACCAGCATCACGTCCACGAGCGGGGTCGTGTTGATGGAGGCGATGACTTCGTCTTCGCCGCCGTCCTGCGCTACGTTCATGGCCATGGCGTGTGTGCTCAGTGGGCGTTGACGACCGCGCGCACCGGGCGCTTGCGGCCCCCGGCGAGCAGCACCGTATGCAGTTGCGCAGCAAAGCCGCGCACGCGCTCCATCAGCGACTTGTTACGGCGCACGAGGAAGTTGTAGCCAAGCACTGCCGGCACGGCGACCGCGAGGCCGATCGCCGTCATGATGAGCGCCTCGCCCACCGGTCCCGCCACCTTGTCGATCGACGCCTGCCCTGCGATGCCGATGGCCGTGAGCGCGTGATAGATGCCCCAGACCGTGCCGAACAGTCCCACGAACGGCGCGGTCGAGCCAACCGTGGCGAGAAACGCCAGGCCGTCCTGCAGGCGGTTCGAGACGCTGTTGCTGGCGCGGTCGACTGACACCTGAATCCAGGTGTTGCGATCGACTTCTTCGAGCAGCGCTTCGTCGTGATGTTCGGCGGCTTCGATGCCCGTCTCGGCGATGAAGCGGAACGGCGAGTTTTCGTCGAGGTCGGCAACGCCCACGGCCAGCGACGGTGCGCTCCAGAGCTGCGCATCGGCCGTCTTCGCGCGGCGGGCGGCGCGCGCCTGCTCGACGAACTTGGTGATCATGATGTACCAGCTGCCCATCGACATCACCACCAGCACGACCAGCACGAAACGCGCGACGAAGTCGCCGTTGGCCCATAGCGCGCCCAGACCATAGGGGTTGACGTCGGCGGCGGCGGGCGCGCTTTGTGCCAGCACGAGCGGCGATGCGAGGAGCGTCACCACGCCAGCCGCAGCGGAAACGAGGCCGGCGGAACGCGCGGCAAGATTTTGCTTCTTCATGATTGCTCCAGAAATACGCTTAATTCAGGTTGAACGAAAACGGCACCTGCACGCGCACGGGCTGGCCCTGCGAGATGCAGTTGAACTTCTTGACGGTGTTGAAGGCGGCGCGGTCGAGCAAAGGATCGGCGGATTTTTCAACCTTCTCTTCCGTCACATGGCCCTGTGCGTCCACCACGAACGAGATCAGCACGTCGCCGGTGATGTTGTTGTCCTGCGCTTCCTCCGGGTACACCATCGCGGCGCGCACCTTGTCCGAATTCGGGCATACCACGCCGGCCTCGTGGCTCACCGGTTTCGCGGGCGCGGGCGGAGCCGGCGGCGCAACCGGTGCTGGCGGCGCGGGCGGGGCCGGGGTTTCCGACTGATGCGTGATGGTCGGCGCGGGCGGCGCGACTACCGGCACCTCAGGCTTCGGCACATAAGGCGCCACGCGCTTGGGCGGCGCGACCGGCTTTGGCGGCGGCAGCTTGACCGTGGGGATGGGCGGCGGAGGCGGCGGCTTGATGGTCTCCAGAATCCGCACTTCCACGGGCTTCTGGATAACCTGCACCACCTTGCTCGCGAGGCCGTTGAGCAAGGCCCAGATGAACACCACGTGCAACAGCAGTACGATGGCGATCCCCGCGTAGCGGCGCACCGATCCCTGCTTGCGCGCCCCGTATTGCCGCGGGCGCGCTGCCCACTTCCCCGCGACGACCACTGAGTCCGACATGAAGCGCTCCTTCTATTTCCATGGACTACACACTGTTTCTAAACCGCGCCTTTCGATAGCCGTGCGGCGCGCATGCTGCATCAGGTTTTGGGCAGGCCCGGCGGATTGGTGGCCGCGCGCTCGATCGCTTCGGACTCCAGATTCCAGCGGTCCAGCACCTGGCGATATTTACCGTCGCGAATCAGTTCATTGAGGGTTTGCGTGAGCGGGTCAGCCAGACCGCTGCCCTTGCGCGTGGTGATCGCCACTTCGGCGGTACGCGGCCAGCCGCCGCTCACCGTGCCGACCAGACGCGTCTTGCCCTGCGTTGCCGCCTGCCATGCAAGCACGGCATTCACGCTGAAGATCGCATCGGCGCGCCCCGATTGAAGCGCGAGCGTACGCACCGCATCGTCGTCGTAGTACTGCACGCTGACCGGCTTGAGACCGTGCGCCACGTTCTCCCTGTCCCATTCGAGCAGCACCTTCTCCTGATTGGTGCCCGCATCGGTGATGATGCGCAGGCCCGCGATATCCTTCGGCTCGCGGATCGACTTGATCGCGCTGTCCTTACGCACGTAGAAACCCACTTCATCGCGGCGATAGGTCGAAAAATCGAACTTCGCCTTGCGCTCTTCGGTAACGGTCACGTTGGAGACCACCGCATCGACCTTGCCCGACTGCAGCGCGAGCGGCCAGTCCGGCCACGCGAGCACGACCAGCTTGAGCTTGCGGCCCAGGCTGTCGGCCACGACCTGGGACAGATCGACGTCGAAGCCCACCACTGTTTTCGCATCCGTGGCGTACGTGCTGATCGGCGGCAGCGCCGGCACGATGCCGATGGTGAGCGTGTCCTTGTCGACGAAATTGAAGCTCGCCGGCACGGTCTTGATGATGGCGGGATCGGCGCTGGCGCGTACACGGCCGTGCTGTTCCGGGCTCAGGTCGAACGAAGTCGCGGCCAGGGCGAGGCTGGCCGCGCCCAGCGTGAGTGCGCCCGCGAGCGCAGCAAGTGTGTATTTGAGTTTCATGATGGCGATACAGGCAGGTCTGGAAATAAGGAAACGCCGGGTGCTGCGTGCCGGGTGTTTGTTCAGCGCTTGGTCAGCGATTTTTCAGCGCTTGTTCAGTGCTGTGCTCCCAGCGGCTCGCGCGGGCGCAGGTCTTCGAGCGTGTCGATGGCGCGCGGATTCACGAGGTCCTTGGCGAACGGCAGATGCACGTGCACTTCGGGCGCAATCGCGCGGTCGAATAGCGGCGCATAGCCCGAGTCGATATACAGGCCCCACGCTTCCGGCTGCTTGAAACCGGTGGTGAGATACACGCGCCGGTAGCCCTGGCGCAACGCACGCGCTTCGAGTTCTTCCACCACGCGGCGCGCGAGTCCCTGGCGGCGCTGGTCCTCGCGCGTCCAGATGCGCTTGAGTTCCGCGGTCTGGGCGTCGTAACGCTTGAATGCGCCGCCGCCAACGGTTTCGCCATCACGCTCGACGATGATGAACGCGCCTTCGGGCGGCGCGAACAGTTCGGCGGGATAGCGCGCCAGTTCCGCAGCTGCCGATGCCTGGCTATCGGGACGAAAGGCGCGGTAACGCGTGGCGTATTCCTGCGTCAGCGCGTCGATCAAAGGCTGCGCGACGGGGTCGAGCGGCGACGTGTCGAATATGCGGTAGCTCATGGTCGTTGCATGGGTGATGGTCTGTTTTCGCAAGCTCGTCGGTCAATTTGACGACCGTTGCAGTTGCGACAAGATTAGCCCTTCAGCGAATGCAGATTAACCAAGCATTTCTAATATCTTTATCGAATCCGTTTTATCGATTGCCCGGATATTCACACAAGTGGCTTTTTTATCCGATGCTGCATGTTTTTCGCCATTCGATTGGCGCGTAATGGCGTTGCATTGCCGCTTATACGGGTTGCGCAAGATGGAAAAGGCAGTCGCCGCGTTGCACGGCCGCCATCGCGCGCTGGCATACGACCTCGCCTTCGGCTTTGAACGTTACGGTCACGGGTTCGCGCAGCGGCGTATCGGGGAAGTGAATGCGCGCCGCGGGCTCGCCCGCACTCACACGTTGGCCAGGCTGCACGAGCGGTTCATACACGCCGCGCTCATACGCATAGACATAGTGCGATGCGCCCGCAACGCGGTAAAAGCGTGTCTCTGCGGGCGGCGCAGCGGGCACCAGCGGCCCCTCCAGCACGCCGATCCTGCCCAGCAGATGCAGCACGCCTTCTCGCGCCTCGCGCAGCAAGTGCGCTTGCACGATGCCCGCGCCGCCCAGTTCCGTGACGATCGACAATGCGCCCTGGCGGCGCGCCGCGCTGGCCGAATGCAGCGGGTTCTCCGAATGCAAAAACGCACGCGGCATGCCAAAAGCCGTTAGCACGCTGCGCAAACGGGTATTTTCTTCGGCATCGCGCGGCTCGATCGCCAGCATATTCGCGCCGTGATAAATCAGCGAACTGCCGCCCGAGTGGAAATCGAGTAGATATTGCGAACGGGCCAGCAGCGTGTGCTCGATATAATCTGCAATAACAGCGGTTGGCTCGCCCTGTGGATCGCCGGGAAAACTACGGTTCAGATTGCCGCCGTCGAGCGGCGATGTGCGCAGCCCCGCATCGGCGGCCGGAAAATTCGCCATCGGCAGGAAAATCAACTGGCCCTGCACCCACTGCGGTTCGATTTCGCGCAGCAATTGCGAAACGAGAATCTGCCCTTCGTATTCGTCGCCGTGATTACCGCCCATCAATAGCACGGTGGGACCGGCTCCATTACGGATCGACGCGACTGGAATCGGAATCCAGCCGTAAGCCGAACGATGCACCGAATGCGGCAGACGCAGATAACCGGTATGGCGGCCGTTGGCGTCGAAATCGATTTCACTGCGGATGGGGTTGCCCATGCTGCTCCTTCTTCAGGGAAGAGTCGATAGCGTTATCAGTTGCGCTAGCTAAATCGGCCCATTCTCGACGATGCGCGCCGCCGCGCCTACCAAGCATTGCACGAATCAATATGAAAGCTGCGCATTCGCTATGCGCGAGATGGAACGTCGATAGCAGAAATCCTTCTTTGACGTTCCCACACCGGCTCACTAGACTGGGATCCATCTTGTTATAACAAGTGACCCATGCCACCGAACAAACTCGTCGCCCTGCCGCCGCAGCCCCTTTACGCCAAGATCAAAGACACGCTGCGCGCGCGCATTCTCGACGGTACTTATGCCCCGCACAGCCAGATGCCCTCGGAACATGAGCTGTGCGCGCTATTTGGAGTGAGCCGCATCACCGTGCGCCAGGCGCTGGGCGACCTGCAGAAAGAAGGACTCGTGTTTCGCCTGCATGGCAAGGGTACCTTCGTCTCCAAGCCCAAGGCGTTCCAGAATGTCACCTCGCTGCAAGGCTTCGCCGAGGCGATGTCGTCGATGGGTTACGAGATCGTCAACCAGTTGCGCTCGTTTCGCGTCGTCAAGGCCAGCCGCCACGTCGCGCAAAAACTGCGGCTGGCCGAGGGCGACAACGTGGTCGAGATTCATCGCGTCCGTCTGCTCAATCGCGAGCCGGTCTCGCTCGAACTCACCTGGCTGCCCGAAGCGCTGGGCAAACGTCTGGCCAGTGCCGATCTGGCGACGCGCGACATCTTTCTGATTCTGGAGAACGACTGCGGCGTGGCGCTCGGTCATGCCGATGTGTCGATTGACGCCATGCTTGCGGACGACGATATCGTCAAAGCGCTTCGCGTCCAGGAAGGCAGCCCGGTGTTGCGCATCGAGCGCACCACGCACGATGCCGGCGGCGCACCCATCGACTACGAGTATCTCTACTTTCGCGGCGACGCGTTCCAGTACCGCCTGCGCGTGGACCGCGAAAAGAACGCCTCGCACACCGGCAGTCCATAAGGATGATGCAATGAATACGCAAACGATTCCCACCGAAATTATGGAGTACGACATAGTTGTCGTGGGCGGCGGCACCGCCGGGCCAATGGCGGCCATCAAGGCGAGGGAGCGCAACCCGGCCCTGCGGGTGCTGGTGCTGGAGAAAGCGCATGTCAAACGCAGTGGCGCGATTTCGATGGGCATGGACGGCCTGAACAACGCCGTCATCCCGGGCCATGCCACGCCTGAGCAATACACGCGCGAAATCACCATTGCCAATGACGGCATCGTCGATCAGGACGCCGTCTATGCCTATGCGCAGCACAGCTTCACCACCATCGAGCAGCTCGACCGCTGGGGCGTGAAGTTCGAAAAAGATGGCAATGGCGATTACGCCGTGAAAAAGGTCCATCACATGGGGGCTTACGTGCTGCCCATGCCCGAGGGCCACGACATCAAGAAGGTGCTGTACCGCCAGCTCAAACGCGCGCGCGTGGACATCACCAACCGCGTCGTCACCACGCGTCTGCTCAAGGACGCGCAAGGCGCCGTGTCTGGCGTGATCGGCTTCGACTGCCGCACGGCGCACAACGTGGTGGTGCGCGCCAAGGCCGTGATCCTTTGCTGTGGCGCTGCGGGGCGGCTGGGTCTGCCCTCCTCGGGCTATCTGATGGGCACCTACGAGAACCCTACCAACGCGGGCGATGGCTATGCGATGGCCTATCACGCGGGCGCGGCGCTCACCAACCTTGAATGCTTCCAGATCAATCCGCTGATCAAGGACTACAACGGCCCGGCCTGCGCCTACGTCACGGGCCCGCTTGGCGGATTTACGGCCAACGGCAAAGGCGAACGCTTCATCGAATGCGACTACTGGAGCGGCCAGATGATGTGGGAGTTCTATCAGGAACTGCAAAGCGGCAATGGCCCGGTGTTTCTCAAGCTCAACCATCTCGCCGAGGAAACCATCCAGACCATCGAGCAGATCCTGCATACCAACGAACGCCCCAGCCGTGGACGCTTCCATGCCGGACGCGGCACCGACTATCGTTCGCAGATGGTGGAAATGCATATCTCCGAGATAGGCTTTTGCAGCGGGCACAGCGCATCGGGCGTGTATGTCGATGCGCGCGCCCGCACGACCGTGCCGGGGCTCTATGCGGCGGGCGATATGGCCGCCGTACCGCATAACTACATGCTAGGCGCGTTCACCTATGGCTGGTTCGCGGGCCACGACGCCGCCGATTACGTGGCGGGCCGCGAACACGCGCCGCTCGACCAGTCGCAAGTGGACGCGGAACGCGCGCGCATTTACGCGCCGCTCGCCCGTGCAGATGGGCTCGCCCCATCGCAAGTCGAATACAAGCTGCGCCGCATGGTGAACGATTATCTGCAGCCGCCTAAAGTCACGCGCAAGATGGAAATCGGCCTGCAACGCTTCGACGCCATCGCCGAAGACATCGAGGCGATCAAGGCGAATAACCCGCATGAACTGATGCGCGCCGCTGAAGTGCGGGCGATTCGCGATTGCGCCGAAATGGCCGCGCGCGCCTCGCTGTTTCGCACGGAAAGCCGTTGGGGTTTGTATCACCATCGCGTCGATTTTCCACAGCGCGACGACGCCAACTGGTTCTGCCACACCGATCTGCGCAAAGACGAGAGCGGCAAGATGATGTGCGAGAAGCGCGCTGTCAAACCCTATATCGTGCCGATCGGCGCGGCCGAGCAGGACGCCTATGGGCGCATGCGCATCCGCTCCGCGCAGGAACTCGCCGAAGCACACTGAAACACGCACGGAGAAAATACATCATGTCCTTCACGCCCCACGATATTTTCCAGCGCAGCAGCGCGCCCGTCACCATCGACGAAGAGCGCTGCATCGCCGATAAAGGCTGCACCGTCTGCGTCGATGTGTGCCCGCTCGATCTGCTTGCTATCGACACCTCCAAAGGCAAGGCCTTTATGCAATTCGACGAATGCTGGTATTGCATGCCCTGCGAGCGCGATTGCCCGACTGGCGCAGTCAAGGTCGAGATTCCGTATTTGCTGCGCTGATTGGCCATGTGCCTGAAGCCTATCCATACGGCACAATAATTCGTATTCCCAATCGATTGCCGACATGACCGATATTTCTGAACCCAGTGTGCTTGCGCGCCTGACCGATGCCGACGCCGCCGTGCGACGCATCGCCGTGCTCGATCTAGCCGATCTCGAAGACGAATCGCTCGTCCCCACGCTGGTGGCTACGCTCACGAGCGACCCCGCGCCCGAAGTGCGCCGCGAAGCGGCAAGCGTACTGGCCGCGTGGGAGCAGGAAGACGTGGTGGAAGCGCTATGCGTCGCGCTGCTCGATGCCGATGCGCATGTGCGTGATGCCGCCCAGCAGGCGCTCTCCGAACTCAAGGACCCGGCATCGGCGGCCGTTCTGCGGCGCTGGGCCGCGCGGCCCGAACCGTTCGCGCGCAGCGCTGCGCTGCGTGGATTGCGCGAATTGCGCGACGCCGCCGCCTTCGAGCCCGCGCGGGCCGCGCTCGACGACGCTCACGCCGAAGTGCGGATCGAGGCCGTGGCCGTGCTCGGCTGGCTCAAGGACGCCCGCGCCCTCGCCCCGCTTGCCGTGCTGCTGGCCTCGGACCCGCAAGTCGCGGTGCGGCGCGCGGCGGCGGGCGCGCTAGGCTTCGCCACCGCCGATGACGAACAGGCCGCTGCGGCGCTGCTTCACGCCCTGCGCGACGCCGACTGGCAGGTGCGCGAGGAAGCCGCCACAACGCTTGGCAAGCTGCGCAGCCGGGCAGCGCGCGATGCGCTAGTCGCGGCTCTGGACGACGATTATTGGCAGGTGCGCCTGCGCGCGGCGCGCGCGCTCGGGCGTCTGGCCGATCCGCAAGCGGCTCATGCTGTTGGCGCCCTGCTCACGCATTCGATCAGCAATCTGCGCAAGGAAGCGGCGCTGGCACTGGGCGAACTCGGGTCGGTGGCGAGCATCGCGCCTTTACAGGCCGCGCTGGAAGATCGCGATCCTGAAGTGCGCAAAGCCGTGCGCATCGCCTTGCAGCAACTCGAAGGCGGCGCAACGTGAATGTTCCAATGGTTCCTGTGGAATTGCGCGCAGAAAAAACGGCGCTAGTTCTGGTGTGGCCCGACGGCGCCAGGCAGCGCCTGCCGCTGGCTGCGTTGCGAGCCGCTTGCCCCTGCGGCCACTGTCGCGCCGCGCGCCTGCGTGGCGTAGACCCTGCGGGATCGATCCCTTTCGAACTGGGCGTAACCGGCATCGCGCCGATGGGCTATGGCGTGCAATTCGTTTTCAGCGACGGCCACGATCGCGGCATTTATCCGTGGACCTGGCTCGCAAATTTCGCAGCGCAAGACCACGGCGAACCGCCGACGCTCACAGCGCCTCCTGGCATAACGACATCATCCGCTGCCTGAAAACCTTTGTCACGCCTACGCCTGTTCAATAGGCGTTCAAAATGCGTTCAAAACAAAAAGCATTCAGGTGATTTTTACTTTGATCGGCTCAAGACCGCGCGTATTCGCGTAGAGCGCAGCGATTTGATCTGTACTATGCCCAAGCAGTGCTTTCGTATCCACGCCGCCCTGCTCCATATAGAGGCGTTTTGAAAGACTTCGGATCTCGTGAAACGTCGGCGCATTCTCGCCGGTGATTTCGGCCAGGTCGCGTGCCTCTGAAAAGTAGTGCGATATCCGTTGATATCTAACGTGCGAACCTGGGTATACGCGCACGTGACGACGGCGGTGATGAATGAGGAACTCGCTCTTAACCCCGCTAGACATGCATCGATCGATGACGTCTTGGAGCGACATTCCGATTGCATTCATGCGCAGCGCTAATGGGATCGCGATGTTCGCTTCTGTCTTGGATCGATGCACGATTACTACGTCACCGACAGTCCAGTCCACCCGCCACCGGCCAACCGTGGAGCGGTCCTGGCCGGATACTAGCGCCAGCAGCATTGCATCCTGAAGCCAATCGGCGATTTTCGGGGCCTTCTCGAAGATCGCATTGAATTGCTCGAGCGTCAGACGCTTCCGCTGGACCTTGACCTTGAACGTCTCCGTGATCTCAGCAACATTGCGGTCCATCCAGCCCAGCGCGACGCCCTTCGTGCAAATGCCTATGAGGCGACTGCGAACGGCCTGAGCGAAGCGCAGCTTTCCGCGCGCCTTGATCGACTCAAGGAGATCTGATGCATCCTGCACAGTCAGCTCACGACAAAGTTTCCCCCCGAAAGCATTGCGAATTTCCTTGTCGTAATAACGGCGCGATGAAAGCGTCGTTGCTTTGCCCGCCGTTGGCATTTTGTCGAGGAGGTCGTTGACGGTTCTCCCGCTATCAGAAAGACGCTCTGCGAGGCTGCGCGTGGCCTTTGCGTTGTCCACGATCACATTCGCCTCGGTAGCTTCATAGATGGCTTGCGCGAGCGGTATGCGGCCAAGAATATGCGTTTGACCATCCCTCGGGTCGCGCCACGTGTAATAGCCAGAACGCGGCTCGTGGAGGTTATCGGGCCAATGGGCCCGCTTCTTCATTCTCGGTCGTGCTGCCATTATCGGGGGATGCGGTTAGCCAGGCGCGGTCGCGAAGCGCCATCATTGAAAATTGCGTCTTTCTCGACGTAGTAGGCGCGCCCTACCTTCGTCGGCGCTGGATAGATCTTGCCCTGCTTGATCCAGAGTCGTGCCGTGCGAATCGCGGGCGCAGGGTTGAATTGGCTGGCGAGCCAGTCATCCAGTCTAACTTTCATCGTTCCTCCGGAAAACCGTCATGCGTGCGGCCGTCGAGCAAACGCCCGGCGTTCTTCTTGCCGACTCGGTCCATAAGCATCCGCCCGTCGAGGCGTACGTTACCCGCCATCAGGCGCTCATGCTGATCGAACGGCGGCGAGTAGCCCTTCGACATCAACTCGAACTCCCCGGACGGCAGCACGCCGGCGGTGTCCTGATAGCCCGCGTGCTCGCCCCAATCCTCGTCGGTCCACTCGCCCCACTGTTTGTATAGAAAGGGCACGCCTGCCGCCGCGCATTGGTCGCGAAGCATGCGCGGCCAAGTCGGATGCATCGGCCGAGCGCCGGGCCCGCTCTCGCCGCCTGCGATTACCCAGTCGACGCGATCTCCGGTCTTCGGCCTGAAGACAAAATGCTGCGCCGTCGAGCCGGTTCGTCCGCGGAGCACGTCGAGCTCGCGTTCGTCGGAGATCTGCAGGCGGTCCAACTGCACTGGACCGAGCAGAGGCTCCATGCTCAGGAAACGGACGCGCGCCGGCACCTGCAGAAGCTTCGGGATATCGCGCTCGGCTTCGGCCTGGTTCACGACCGTCGCACCGAGCCAGACGTTGTCGCGTCCCATCAGCCAGTCGTGTGAGCGCGCACGCGAAAGTTCGCGGAATGCGTTGCCGATACGCTTCGTCAGTAGCAGCCAGATGAGATTGGGCGTCAGCTCGATCAGGTCGAATAGATCGCGGCGCCACGCCGGATCGACATCGGTATCGAATACATCGGCGAGCGACGCGCAAAATACGCGCGGCCGCGTGCGCCGGAGCTCGAGCGACGCACATTGCACGATCGGGCACGCTGGTAGCCCATTGACGCTAGCGGCGTCATGACCGCGCCAACGGCAATCCAGACATTCGAAGAACGGCTTTCCGGTTCGGCTGGTAACGCCAAGCGGTGGGGCATCGACATCGATACGGAGACGATCCGCCAACGCATCATCGAAGCCACGAAGCTTCTCGGCGCGATCGCCCCCCAATCCAAAACGCTCCGCAAAAAGCAGGTCTTAGCGATCGTTTCCGGATCGCCCCCCGATCCAAAAAAGATCGCCCCCCGATCTCCCGAAGCATCGGGGGGCGATTCGGGTGGCGAATCGTCAGGGGATCGCAATAGACAGGGACAGGGACAGGGATATACACAACCTAACGGTTGTGACGCTGACGCGTCGCAGTCAGCCGAACCACCTCCTGGTCTCACGACCGAAGAAGCGGTATTCCAGGTCGCAGTCCCGTGGCTCGTCGAACGCGGCGTGCCAGACCGGAATGCCCGTTCGCTCATGGGCGCCGCTCGCAAGCAACTTGGCGATGACGGCGCTTGGGAGCTTGCTCAGCAACTGATGCGCGAGAAGCCCGTAGAGCCCGCGTCATGGATCTCCGGCGCCATCAACGCGCGCATGAAGTCCGGTGGTGCGAAAGGTCGCCCCAATCGCCAGGAAGCGCTGGAAGCTCGCAACAACGAAGTCGCCCGCCGATGGGCCGAAGGAGGATCAGCATGATCGATCAGGATCGCGCGTCGTTCGCGCAATTCATGTCGGGCGTCTACGGCTTCTATGGCCGAGACGCCTCGGATTTCTCTCTCAGCGTCTGGTGGCAAGCGATGTCGCCCTACGACTTCGAGGCCGTGAAAGACGCGCTCAATCGCCATTGCGTCAACCCTGACAGCGGTCAGTTTTTGCCGAAGCCAGCCGACGTCGTGAAGATGCTCGGCGGCTCGACCGTGGACGCCGCGCTTGTCGCCTGGTCGAAGGTCGATCGTGCGGTGCGCGAGGTCGGCACGTATCGCAGTGTCGTGTTCGACGACCCTGTGATCCATCGCGTCATCACCGACATGGGCGGTTGGGTTTCGATCGGGTCGAAGGACGAGGAAGCATGGCCGTTCGTACGCAACGAGTTCGTCAATCGCTACCGCGGATTCCGGATGCGCAGCGAGATTCCCGAGTATTTGCCGCTGCTGGTCGGCATCGCCGAGGCCTCGAACACCAAGGGCGGATTTGGGAGTGAGCAACCTACCCTCATCGGCGATCCGCGCGCCGCGGCGGCGGTTCTCGTCGGCGGTTCGAACAATCCTCTGCTCGGCGTAACGCAAATGCAGGCGTCGGGAACGACCGGACCGAAGCCCACGAAGCTCCGCCTCACGGAAGGTGCCGTATGACACGGATCAGCTTCGTCATCCTCGGCGAACCGGCAAGCAAGGCGAACAGCCGCAAGATCGTCAAGATCGCCGGCAAAACGAGGTCTGTCAAAAGCGAGAAGGCTTTGGGCTTCGAAGCGATGGCGCTGCCCCAGATTCCGCCGCGCGCCCGCGTGCAGATGACGTGCCCCGTCAGCGTCACGCTGCGGATCTTCTACGCCAGCGAGCGTCCGGACCTCGACGAGTCGGTTGTGCTCGACGTGATGCAGGACCGCTACGCGAGCGAGAAGCTCACGCCGATGCAGAAGGCTTGCGGCGTCAAGGCGAAGCGCGTGCTCGTGCAGCGCGGCGTCTACGTGAACGACCGCCAGGTGCGCGAGAAACACGTCTATCACGCGATCGACCGGAACAACCCACGCACTGAAGTGGTGGTCGAGCCGCTTAGCAGCCTGATGCACCAGCCAAAGCTAGATCTGGAGGTCGCATGAGCGATACCGCGAAAGCCTGGTTCGAGTGGACCACTCACGAAGAGGCAATCCTCGCCGAGATCTGGGCATTGCCGACTCCGATCAAGACAAACATGCATCGCTTGCCGCGACGTAGTCCGCGCGCGGCTATGCAGCACGCTCACGAAATCGGGCTGCCCCCGCGCACGCGCGGGAAGGCTGAGTACTCGGCGGCCTACGCCATTCTCAAGATGGCGCTCGAGCGTGGGCCGAATCATGCGTTAGGTCTCGCAGAGGTGACAGGCGTTTCCTATCGCCGTGTCCATGATTTTCTTCGGACCATGCACGCCGAAGACAAGGTGCACATCACAGGCTGGCGCAAGACCGCGCGCAACGGACCACCGCCCCCCGTCTATGCATGGGGAGAAGGTGATGATGTGCCGCGCCCGCGGCCGGCCGCGTTGAGAAACCGCCTGCGTCACAAGAAGGACGCGAGCATGAATCCCTTCGCTCAAATCGCGGATTACGCGAGGAAGTTGCATCGGGAGGCCGCATGACCGCAGCCATTCATCAGGAATTCGTTCTCTGGGATGGAGGCGTCTGGTCGAAGTTGGTCGAGTTCGTAAAGGCAACCGCGCCCAGCCTTGCAGACAAAGGAACGCCTCTTCGCGTGATCGTCACCGAAGAGGAACTGGATCGCCTAGACGTCCAGATCCGCTACTACTTCGGCATAACAGTGAAGACGATAGCCGAGCAAGCGTGGATCAACGGTCGCCAGTTCGACAAGGATGCCTGGCACGAGGAACTCGCCAAGATGTTCCTTCCGACGCGCGAGATCGTCACGCCGAGCGGCGAAATCGTGCTCAAACGCAGCTCGGTGGCGCGTGGCCACATCAGCGTGAAGCGGATGGCGCAGTTCACGCAGGAAGTCGAGGCGTATGCAACTTCCGAGCTAGGAGTGGTCTTCGAATGAAGCACTTCAACGAAACGCACGGGCACACGAAAGACGATGGGCAAACCACGGAGTATTCGATCTGGTGCGCCATGAAGGCGCGCTGCCACCGCGTCGGAAGTAGCGGCTACGAAAAGTACGGCGCAAAAGGCATTTCGGTTTGTGACCGTTGGCGCCATTCATTCGAAGATTTTCTGGTCGACATGGGACCACGCCCCGGGCCGGAATATTCGATCGACCGTTTCCCCGATTGCAATGGCAACTACGAACCGGGCAACTGTCGTTGGGCAACGTTGCTTGAGCAGGCGAACAACAAGACGACCAACCGCCTTATCGAGCTCGACGGTGCTACCAAAACACTCGCGCAATGGGCGCGGGCATCAGGGATTGACGCCGATGTGATCGCGTTGCGTATTGACAAGCATGGCTGGGAAGCCCGCGAAGCGATCTTCACGCCGGTGCGGCGAGCCACGAGTGGTTTGAAAGGCATCTACTACCAAGCTGCGCGTCGCAAGTGGAATGTGCGCTTCACGTCCAACGCCGTTCTATACGATCTCGGCCGCTTCGAGACACTTCTCGATGCAGCATCCGCGTTGCTGGGAAACACATCGCGGAACGCCCGCGAGGGAGTTAAACAATGAAGATGCTTTTGCTCGTCGTGTACTTCGTCCTGTTCGGGTTCGTGTGGCCGGTCTACCTGTCCAGCCGGACACGTGGTCGTTTGTTGCTCACGTCGATGGCCGCACCGTGGGTCGCTTTTTGGCTTGCGTGGTTCGCACGATGACGGCGCGCCTGATCGGACTCCCGAAAGTCCTCACCTACCGAAATCAGAAAATCCGCGACTCGGCGCGCGACGAAGAGTGCCTGGTGCGCCTGCCGGGCGCGTGCACTCACGATCCGCGCACGACCATCTGGAGCCACTACCGCGGCGCCGCGGGCGGCAAGGCTGGCGCGCTGAAGGCCGACGACCTTTGCGGCGCCTACGCGTGCACCGTCTGCGACGCGATTTATGACGGCCAGCGCAAGCCGCCTGCCGGCATGACGTACGCCGATGTCGTGGTCGCGTGGTTCGAAGGTCACATTCGATCGATCGTGCGCCTGCACGAAAAGGGAGTTCTCAAATGATTGGCTGGCTCAAACATCTCATCGCCGGGCGCGAACTCGACGAACTGCAACGGTGGCGCGTCGAGGCGCGCGAGACGCAGCGTTGGCTCGGTGAGTTTCATGAGGTCGACGTCGCGCTGACGCATCTGATCAACCGCGCGACCGGGAAGGTCACGAGTTTTGACCTGCCTCGGACCCGCGCAGCGCTCCGCGAGCGACGAGTCGGCGTGCACATATCCGTCTCGACGAACGCTTCCGCTACTGCTAGCCACGGATCAAAGCGCGTGCCGGTCTGGATGAACGAGTTGCGTGCTCAGAAAGGCCTGGCACCCGTCGAGACTCTCGATCAGGTCACCGATTGGGAAGTGGCCCAGTCAATTGAGCGCGATGGCGGCCGCATCGCGTATCGGTTCCTCGGCGTGACTGGCGAGGAGGAGCCTTGAGCCGGTGCTGGCGCGCTGCCGACGATCCGTCGGTCGTGCTCGAGCGCAAGCAGGCGCAGACGTGCGCTGGTTGCCGCCTGTTGGTGAAGTCGCCGCTTGGTGGTCCGGAAGTGGCATGCAGAAAGAGGAAGCGGTCTCCAGCTGCCCGCGTCGAACTGACAAAGCGCTGTGAAATTTATGACACCGGGGAGTCAACTTGAACGCAATTTTCCAGAGCACCGAACAAGCCCTGCACGTCGGGTTCCTGGTCACCTCCCTTCCCTCGCGCCAGAAGAACGCGTTTCGCGTGGCGCTGATTCAGGCGCTCGAAGCGCTTCCGAAACTGGGCAAGGATCAGGAGAAGTTTCTCGCCTACCTGCGCGGCGACGCGCCGGACGGAACGATCAACTTTGGCGGCCTGACCTCAGACGAGGTGCGTGCACAGTGTGCGATGGTCGTAGCGTGCGTACGGGACCAGTTGCCCGAACCAGAGCGCTACGCCATGTGGATTCGGTACGCACGCGGCATTCCGGCCCAGCCGCGCACCGCGCAGCGCGCCGCCGATCCGGGTATCCCGCCGTCGATGGAATGGAAGCGCGGCGTGTTCGGCATAGCCACCTACCTGCGCCCGAGCGTCAACCTGCAGAATCGCGAGACGATCATGGCGCTCATCGCCGCGCATGCCTTCCCGAACCAGCGTGAAAAGGAATTCACATACCAGCAGATCTCGAAGCACTACGGTGTGCCGGTGCGCACGCTTGAGCGCGCGGCATTCATGATCCGCAAACGACTGCGGGGACTGGAGAATCAGGGCGTCGAACGGCTCAAACCCATGTTCGAGCGCGACGGACTTGTGGAAGCTGAGGATGCCGAAATTGTAAGCGCGTAAAGTACTTGCGAATCTGGCGGGATTGATGTATATTTTCGCCAGATTCGAGAACTGCACTCAAAGCCCGCTGAGCCACAAGCCAGTGGGCTTTTTGCATTGGACTCCGCCATGACGATACCCCAACTCGTGGTCGGCATCCTGATTTGCGCAGCCGTCCTCGGCGCCGTAGCCGTGCGCGCAATCCTGCGAGGTGGCTGACCGTGGACGAGATCGAGCAGGCCAAGCTGACCGAATGGACGCTCGAAGCGTTCGACGCAGCGGTCGCAGCGTTGGCATGCTGCGCTGCTGTTCGTATTGCGGATCCATGCATCCTGCCGACGTTGCGGCCGCGATTCGCGCAGGCGCTACGGGGAGTTGGGCCGATCGCAAGTACGGCTGGCCGCACAAGGCTTATTTCGAGGGAATCCCGAACCCGCACGTCGGGTTGCGCGAGATTCGCACGTCGGCAAACTTCAAGCCGGAAGGCGACGGTTGGGTGCATCGCCCCGAGCCGCGCTTCGATGAGAGCACTGGCGCGCGCCTGCCTGATCGTGACCGATGGGTGAAGTACTCAATTGCCGGTGCGACGACCTACGACAAGTTCTACAGCGTCCACCTGCAGGATGCATCGCCTGAGGACCGCGCGACGATCGAGCAGCATCTCGGCCTGTCGTTCGAGTTCATGGAAGACGGCGGCGTGCGCTGGCAGCCGTCGAAACAAGGTTAAAGAGTGCCCCAGCCAGCGGTGGGCAGAAACACTGGCAGTCCGCCGACGAAATGTAAGCCCTGCCTCCCTTGCCGGCGCAATGCCGGATTAATTGGGCGACGGGCGGCGGCAATCTTTCAAAATTATTTCACTCTGAGCGCCGCATATTGCGAGCGAATTCTTCTCGCGGCCCGCGCCCCCGAGAGCAATGAATCACTCAAAATCGAGATGAATATGCTGCTCTTGCGAAATTAACCCTATGAACGAGGCCGCACATGGCAAAGACATGTGGGGCGAAGACTCGCTCGGGTGAGCCGTGCAAGCGCGCCCCGATGGAGGGAAAGCGGCGCTGCAAGCTGCACGGCGGAGCCAGCACCGGCCCGCGCAAGGGAAGCAGGAATGCGGCGAAACCGGGCTCGCTCTATAGCGCGTTCCTGACACCCGAAGAAAAGCGCCTCGCAGCTGCGCTGGAGCTTGGGAGCGTCGACGAGGAATTGCGCCTGACCCGCATCCGCCTGATGCGCGCGCTTCGCCTTGAAGAGGAGCGCGGCGACACCGTCGAGCTGGAGAGCGAAGTTGAGCGCGAGGGGGCGGAAAAGGTCACGGCCAAGGCAGAGCGTCACTACAAGGTGCGCGACTATGCCGGGCTGATTGATCGGCTGACGGCGCGCGTGGCGATGCTTGAGAAGACGCGCAAGGATCTGATGGGCGAAGACGACGATCCGCCTGAAGCGATCCGCATCACTGTGCGACGGGCGGTGAAAGATGGCTCGTGAGCTTGATGTCGACCTGACGCTCACGGAGCCGCAGGAGCAGTTCGTATTCTCCGACGCGCAGTTCCCCGCATTCGTGGGCGGCTTCGGAGCAGGCAAGTCAGATGCGCTCGTGACGCGCCTGATGATCAAGAAGCTGATGTACCCGCAGTTCAACGTTGGCTATTTCGCGCCGACGTACGACCTTATCAGCCTCATCGCATGGCCGAAGTTCGAAGAGCGGCTGGATGCGATGAAGATCCGGCACAAGCTGAATAAGGCAGACAAGGAATTAAAGCTGCGCACCGGCGGCAGCGTGATCTTCCGCACGCTGGATAATCCAGACCGGATCGTCGGTTTCGAAGTCTCGGACGGCGGAATTGATGAGTTCGACACGCTCGAGCATAAGAAGGCCGCGAACGCATGGCGCAAATGCCTGGCGCGCTGCCGGAAGAAAAAGCCGGACGGCGAGAAGAACACGCTGGCCATAGCCACCACGCCGGAGGGATTCAGATTCGTCTACGACACGTGGGAAAAGGCTCCAAAGGCCGGTTATGAGCTTTACCGCGCGCCGACGTCGAGCAATCCTTACCTGCCCGATGGCTATATCGAACAACTTCGGGACATCTATCCGGCCAACCTGCTGGACGCGTACCTCGAAGGGCTTTTCGTCAACCTGACGAGCGGCGCGGTCTACCCGGAGTTCGATCGTCGCCTGAACCATGTCGATACGTTCGACATGCCGGGCGAGCCGCTGCATATCGGTATCGACTTCAACGTCTACAACTGCACGGCGATCGTCTGCGTGGATCGGTTCGACTGCCCGATCGTCGTTGGCGAGTTGACCGGCGTGCGCGACACGCCGACGCTGGCCGTCGAGCTGCTAACGCGGTATCCGGGCCGTCATATCACGGTCTATCCGGACGCCAGCGGACAGGGGCACAAAACGGTCAATGCGTCGCTGTCCGACCTTCAGATCCTGCGCGATCACGGCTTCGCACGCACATCCTGCTGACCTCGTAATGACTCAACGATCCGATCTTTCCGGCGTTGGCGGCGAACTCGGGCCCGCCCTGCAATGCCTGCAGTCTGCTGCGCAACTCGGCCTGAACGCGAGCGTGCCTGCGTCAGGCAGCCTGTCCGGCAACGTCATCGTCTCGAACGGCTGGAAGAGCTTCGCCGTCGGACTGAAGAGCACTCAGGCAGGCCAGATCAGCGTTCAGCGCTTCCTCGATCTCGCGGGCACGGTTCCGCAGGGCGCGGCCGTCACGGCGGCTCTGACCGCGAACACGGCTGGCTACGCAACGGTCGGCGCCGATGGCCTGCCCTTCGCCAGCGTGCAGGTCACGGTGACGAATAGCGGCGCGAGCGCCGCAACGTTGTCGAACGTGCAAGGCCTCTTCCAGGCGTCCTGATATGCCCTCTTCTTACCTGACCTCAGACGACTTCTCGACCTACGGGCTGCCGTCGTCGACGACCACGGGCCAGGTCACGCAGGCTTCGACGCTGATCGACCTGTATCTGAAGCGGCCAGAGGGTCTGGTCTGGTCACCGGACGGTACCGGCGCGCCGGGGTGGATGTCGGCGCTTTCGCCCAGCATCACGTACCAGTGCGCGGGACCGATCTCGCCGGGGCAGAACGTGACGGTCGAGTTGACCGGTGGCGTGGCGTCGATCAACGTCGGCGACGTGCTGATCCTCGACCGCGCCAATGCTGGGATCGCCGAGCCGGTCGCCGTCGTCTCGTTCGGGAACGGCCTTCAGTCGATCGCTGGCGTGACGCCGCCCGTGCAGGTCACGTTGCAGAACGTGGTGTTCGAACACCCGGGCCCGTGCACGCTGGACGCTGGAATGGTGCTGAAGCAGCACAAGTTCATGCCGGACGGCCGCCCAGTGACGAATCTGGCCTACACGCCGATCGCGCGGCTGCTCGCGGGTCAGGGGCGATATGGATACGGACGCCGCGGCGCATCGTCACGCTATCAGGTGGATGAGTTCAACCTGCTCGCGTCGCTGTCACACTTCGGCGGCCCACCGGTCTGGGAATTTTTCCCCATGGTCAATACCGGCGTGGATTCCGAAACCGGTCAGATTTGGGTGCCGGCTGGCGTGATGCTGGCGTATTACAGCGAGATCAATCTCTGGTATCTCGCGGGCTACCCGGCCTCTGGGATCCCGGCGGCGATCAAGATGGCGTGTGCGAACGTCATTCAGGCGCAGGCCTCCGTGCCGCAGCTAGGCGCAGTCAAGTCGTACAAGGCTGGCGACACCGCCCTTGAGCGGTTTGCCGCGACCTTGCTCGACGACGACACGAAAGCGATGCTGGCACCGTTCCGCGCGAAGGCCTGGGCATGAGTTTCATCTATCCGCGCACGATCTCGATCAGCAGACAGTCGGCCCAAGGCGGCGCCGGCCTGCAGCCGTATTCCGGTACGGATCCAACAGATGAAGTGACCATTTTCAGCGGTCTGCCTGCTTCGATTCAGCTAGCAAAAGAGCGAGGCAAGCCGGACACCAATCTGCCAGCCGACGCGGGACGAACGCTGTGGAGAATACTCATGCCCCTCTCGGCTGGCGTCACCGCGGGTTCAGTTCTGCGCGGCGACATCGTCATCGACGATGCAGGTCAGCGATATCAGGTCTGGGGGCCGTATGTAAATTCGCTCGGCCCAAACTTGCTAGCCGAACGGCTGGAGGCATAAATGGCCGACGTGCAGGACGTGCTGAACACGGTCGCTGCCCAGATCGCAGGATTCGTGTACCCGAGCGGGACCGCCCAGCCTTCGGTGACCGGCAAAGCCATCAAGGTGTTTCCCGGCTGGCCGATGCCGAACCAGATCGATATCGACATGCCGCAAGGAGTGGCTGACGTAAGCGTCTATGCGACTCCGACCGAGCGCAACACGACACGGTACCGTCCGAAGCAAAAAGTGATGGCGATCGCCACGGCGACGATCTCGCTGAGTGCTGGTGTCGGTACGTTGACGGTTGGCGGCAGCATGCCATCGCCGTTCACGCCGCACAACGTCGCCGCAATCGTTGGTGGGCAAGCGTTCGTCTATCCGGTGCAAGCCAGTGACACGCTGACGTCGGTCGCCACGGGCCTCGCGAACCTGATTGCGGCGGAATACCCCGGCACGACGAACAGCGGACCGGTCATCACACTGCCGAGGGGCGTGAGCGCCAGCGCAGCGCGCGTAGGTACGACTGGAACGGTGACGACGGAATGGGAGCGGCAATCGCAGATCTTCCAGATCACCGTGTGGGCGCCCGACCCGAGCACGCGCGCGACGATCGGCGCGGCGATCAAAAGCGCACTTTCCCAGATCGCGTTCATCACGATGCCCGATGGCTACGGCGCGCGGATCAGATATCAGCGCAACGTGCTTTCAGACGCAGCGGAGAAGGTGCACGTCTACCGGCGCGATCTGTATTACGACATCGAATACGCAACCACCTCTACGAAGCAGATCGCGACGGTCGTTGCAACTGAAGTCGAACTAGAAACGCAGGACGGCGCACCGATCCTCACTCGCACCTACTAGGAGCCGACATGGCAGCAGCAACGAAAGAACAGGCCGACGAGCAGGTGAAGCGCGTCGCGGACCGCACACTCGTCGTCGTGCACGCGTTCGGCGACTATCGCCGGGGCGATAGCATCACCGATCCGGACGAGGTGGATGCCGTTCTCAAAAGCGAAAACGCGCACCACTGCCGCAAGGTGATTCCGCAGTAATCCACCTCACACCGCGCATTAGGCCGCCGCTTTCAGGCGGCTTTTTGCATTCTGGAGCCGCTACATGGGCACGATGATTTACCAGTATGGCCAGTTGAATACGGCTGGCGCGATGGCGCCGGGCGCTTACGTCCAGATCGTCAAGCCGCCTCCCGTTGTTGCCGGCGTCGCCACGAATGGCTATGGCCTTGTCGGCGTTGCTTCGTGGGGGCCGGTGAACAGCCCCGTCGTCACGGGGTCACCCCAAGCCAATCAGGCCAACTGGGGGCCGGTCACGAACCGACTGCGCGATCTCGCGACGGCCATCGCAATCGCGTTCATGCTCGGGCAGTACAACAACATCGCGGTGCGTGTCACCGACGGCACCGACACCGCCGCGACCGGAACGCTGAAGGACGGCTCGAATGCCACTGGCGCGACGCTGACCGGCTTCTACACTGGCTCGCTCGGCAACAGCCTCGTCGCGACCACGTCGACCGGCACTAAGGCAAACAGCTACAAGGTCACGTTGGCGTTGCCTGGCTTCCAGCCCGAGATTTTCGACAACCTCACGCAGGGTGTGAGCAGCGCTAACGTGACGCCCGGCACCGGCTACACGTCGGTGCCCAATCTCGCCATCTCCGCTCCGCAGGGCGCAAATGGGGTACAGGCGACGGCGAACGCTACGCTGAAGGTGGTATCGGCCAACGTCTCTGGTGGCGGCGCTAACGCGGGCAGCGGCTACACGACCGGCGATACCATCACACTTTCCAACGGCGTTGTGCTGGGTGTCACCGCGACCGCTGGCGCAATCACGGCGCTGAGCGTCACGAATGCTGGCTCGCTCACGGGCGGCTCCATCCCGACGAACCCGGTCGCTCAGCAATCGACGTCGGGGGCTGGGACGGGTGCGTTGGTAAATCTGGTGTGGGGACTCGGCCCGGTGTCGATCACCAACCCCGGTAGCGGCTATACCAGCGCGACGGCAACGCTGTCGGGTGGCGGCGCGGGCACTGGTGGCTCCGTCGTGCTGGCCACGAGCATTTGGTTGAATCTGGTGAACGCCATCAACCAGGGGCAGTCTGGTGTACGTGGCCCGTCGCAGCTCGCGATTGCGACGATCGGGACGTCGGCTGCGGCGCCAGCACTTGCATCCGTGACGCTCTCCGGTGGCACTGACGGCGCGGCCGGCGTGACTGACGCGTCGCTCATCGGCGCGAATACGACACCGCCGAGCGGCATGTATGCCCTGCAGAGCTCGGGCGTTCAGACGATGAACCTCGTCGATCACTCGACCTCCTCGCAATGGAGCACGATGGGTCTGTTCGGACAGCAGTTCGGTGTGTTTGGCGCGGCACAGGGCCAGCCGGGCCAGTCTATCTCGACCGTTTCCACTAGCCTCAACACGGCAGGCGTGGACACCTATGGGCTGAAGGCTCTGGTGGGCGACTGGGTCTACTGGCAGGACAACGTCAATAACGTCCAACGGCTGGTGGGGCCAGCCACCATCTGGGGGCCGATGCGCGCAAATCTCGCGCCGAACCAGTCGACGCTGAACAAGCCCGTGCAGGGAATTATCGGGACGCAGCGCTCTGTGCAGCAGGTGCCCTACTCCGGCCCGGAAACGCTGTCGGCTGTGCAGGCGCGTCTCGACTTTCTCGCGAATCCGTCGCCGGGCGGGAACTACTTCGGGTTCCAGACCGACCGAAATACGTCGAGTGACGCTTCGACGAACAGCGAGTCGTACACGACGATGACGAACTTCATCGCGCTCACGCTCGCGGCGAACTTCGGCTATGTCGTTGGCAACCCGCAAACCGATGACCTGCGCACTGAGGCACGCGACGCGATCACGGCGTGGCTTTCCACACTGTGGCTCGTCAACAAGTACATCGGCGACGTCAATAACCCGACCAAGCAGCCGTACAAGGTCACTCTCGATGAATCGAACAATCCAGACAGCAATGTCTCGCTGGGCATCATGCAATGCCTGGTGCAGGTGAAATTCCAGTCGATCGTGCGGGAGTTCCTCATCTCGCTGCAAGGTGGTTCGACGGTCAGCGTCTCGGTCAGCTAAGTCGTAATCCTGCGCCCGCCTCGTGCGGGCTTTTCCTTTTCGGGAGCCGCACATGGCGGGCGAAAACACTTTCAATATTGGGCGCGACGGTGCGCAGTTGACAATCATCGACTCGAACTCCGGCCCAGTCACGATCAGCAACATCACCGGTTTCTCCTCGAAGCCGGAGATGATCAAACTCAAAAGCGTACCGGTGAACGGCCGCGTGCTGCGCCGCTCAATTTACGACGGTCATTCGGGCACGTTTGAGATCGATCGACAGGACGCTTCGTACGACCAGTATTTCGCTGACGCGGAAGCTGCCTACTTTGCCGGTTTGCCTCCCGGGCAGGTCTTCATCACGCAGACCGTCAACGAACTCGATGGCTCTGTGTCGCAGTGGCAGTACAGCGATGTGGCGCTGTACCCGGAAGACAACGGCAACTGGCGCGGCCAGGAGAAGGTTGTGCAGAAGTTTTCGTTTGAAGCGGGTCGCAAGATCCGCATCGCCTAAAGGATCGCTTCATGCAGAAAGTAACCGTCAAGCCTCACGCTAGCGTCGCCCAGCCGATGGACTCGACCCATGAGGATGCCGCACTCCCGGATAACGTGGTCATCGACTCGCGCGGCCGTCGACTCGTGATCGGCGAGCCCGACTTCCTCACGGAAAGTCGCATCATCCGCGCGTTGGGCGAAGCATCGCTCAACACAGGGTACGTGATGGGCTATGTGATGCCTGCGGTGCGCGTTGTTGAGATCGATGGCGTCCATGTTCCCTGCCCGACCAATCTGAATCAGGTCGAGGCAGCAATCGCACGACTTGGGCGCGAAGGTGCGGCCGCTGTGATCGCGCGCGATGCCATAATCATGGAAAAAGCCAAAGCTGAAGCACTCCTCAAGGGCGGCAATGGATTGTCAGCCGAGGCCGAAGCCCTAAAAAACTCGTAAGGAACCCCGAGTTTCGCGAGTTTTGCTGGCTCGTAAAAAACGGGGTTCCTTTGCATGCTGCGCTCGGACGCGATATCGACGATCCGAATCCTCTACGTCTCGACAGGATCGAGCGCATGGCGATGTCGATGACCTTCCGCGAGTTCGAGGGAAGCGAATTCGACTTCAACACAATGTCGTGGAAATCGGTGGATCAGCCGTGAAAACCTTCAAATCCCTGACGGACTTCAGCCTGTTTGCGGCGGCCGCCCTGCCTGTGATCACACTGGCCGAGATGAAGCGTGGGCTGGAGCACTGTGCGACAGTGGTCGAGCACACCGCGAAACAGGAAATTGGCACCTATCAGGATGCAGTGGGGCCGTTTTCAGCTTGGCCGCAGTTGGCGGATTCAACGCAAGAGGAGCGCGAGCGTCTCGGCTTTACTCCGAATGATCCACTTCTGCGCAAAGGCGATTTGCGCGACTCCATTGAGCACGAAACCGAACAGTTGCGCGCCGTGATCGGCAGCAAAAGCGATATCGCCGCCTATCAGGAATTCGGCACCAACCGAATTCCACCGCGGCCCTTCATGGGGCCCGCCGTGATCCACAACGAGAAACTGATCGTGAAAATTCTGGGCGGAGCAGTTGCACGGGGGATTTCGGGTGGCCATATTGCCGCGCCAGCGCTTGGCTATGACCGGGACATTACCCCCTGAGCCCGACGAATATTGCGTAGACAAGCATTCCGCAAACAAATAGCAGAAGGATGCCGGTGACCAGGCAGACGGATGCCAGCGCAAGTGCCTGCATCCCGATTACGAAGTCCTTGAACTTGAATTGAACGGCCGGTTTGACCGGCTGAATTACCCGCAACTTGGGATATTGAAGCCCGGTGCGGTCAGCCAGCCACTCTTTCGCCCGAAAAGCCCATTTCGCCATGATCTTTGACGCCTACAAGGTTGCCGTCGAGCTTTCCATTGTAGACAAGGTCGGGCCCTTCCTTTCGGTTTTCTCGGCCCAGTTGGCCGGGGCCGGTAAGAATGTCGATGCGCTCGAAAGCCGGCTGAAAAGCCTCGGCAAGCTGGCAGCCGCCGGCGGCATCCTCGCTGGCGCTGGCGTCGGCGCGCTCGCAATGGCGGAGAAGTTCGGTGCGGCCGCAGCCAAGTACGAAACGTACTGGGCACGTCTGCGCCAGATGGGGCTAGGTGACGCGCAGATCGCGGACGCCCGCAAGTGGGTAAATGCGAACCAGATCATCGGCACGTCGATACAGGAGCGCACGCGCCTGTTCGTTGAAGCGCAGGGGGCGTTTCGAGAGAGTGGCATGAGCGGCGCGGCCGCGCTCGACGCGGCCAAGACGATGACGCCAGTCCTGGCAAACTACGTGACCGCCCGAGCGCTCCTCGGTAAAGAAACTAGCGAGCAGGAAGAACTCAACCTCAACAAGATCGTTGAGCAGATGGGCGGCCTGAATAGTTCAAAGCGCGCGGCGGAGATCGCTGATGCCGTTTTCAAGGCGGCGATGTCGAGCGGCGGCATGGTCGATGCGCGCCAGTTGCGTCTGTTCAAGACGTACGCCATGACGGCATCGGCAGGCATGAGCGACCGGATGATTTTTGGCGGTCTTGAGCCGATCATCGGGGAACTTGGCGGCTCGACGGCCGGCACTGGTTTCCAGACGTCGTTCAATCGCATGAATGGCGTCATGTCGCTTGCACCTCATTTGCTGGTGCAGGAGGCGATCAAACTTGGGCTGTGGGATAAGGACAAGGTTGAACTGACGCGCGGGGGCGCCGCGCGCTTCAATAAGGGCGATCCGCTCAACGCCCATTTGAAAGACCTGATGGCGAGTGATGCCCCTGGCTTTGCCGCAGAAATGCTGGCGAGATACAGGGCAGCGGGCATTACCAGCCAAGCCGATATTGCTCGCGAAAACCAGATCCTGTTCAACACCACGGGTGCCCGGTTCTGGAACCTGGTGATGAAGCAGCTCCCGGTGATCGAGCGGTCACTGAAGGCTTTCGACCAGTCGCGCGGCGAAAACCAGACGGTCGAGGACAACGAGAACTCGCCGCAGATGCAGATCCGGAAGTTCCATCAGGCGCTGCACGATCTCAGTCTGGAAATCGGGCAGAGTGTCTTGCCTGTTCTCACACCGGTGGTTAAAGACTTCGCGGCGTTCTTCCACGAGCTTGCGCAGTATCCAGCGTTGATCAAGACGCTCACGATGGGCTTCATCGGTCTGAGCTCCGCGATGACGTTCGGAGGTACCCTCATGCTGCTGCGCGCCGGATTCGGGGGGCTCGGCATTGCGATGACGGTCCTACGAGCGGCGATCCCCGCTGCAGCGTCCGGACTTGGAATAAGCGGACTGGCCGGGGCGCTTGGCGCGCTTGTCAGCCCGCTGGGGCTTGTGATCACCGCCATCGGGCTACTCGCAGCAGCGGCATATGCCTATCGTCCGATGACGCAACATGAGATCGACTCGTATAAGGATCAGGGAGGCGCGCGGCTGACGCCAGACAGGCCTGGCCACGCGACACTGGCAGACCTGAACCGCATCGATACAGTCGGTCCGCTTGCGAAACACCAGGGGATGTTGCAGGCAACCATCAATATGGATGGCCGCAAGGTCGCGCAGGCCGTCACCCCGTATATGGCTGCTCCGTTGGGATCCGGGATGTACACCGGAGGGATTGACAACGGCGCAAGTCTTCCGATGCCGGGCCTGAAATGAGCGATATCACAGTCGTCCTTGGAGACTTCCAGTTCCAGGATTTCGAAGTCCCGGAGCGCATCCCGTTCAATACCGAGCAGCGTCTTGTTATCAAGAAGATGGTCGGTGGCGTACGCGATATTCAAATGCTTGGGCCAGACTGGCCACCGATCGTCTGGTCTGGCACGTTCATGCCGACGGCGGATGGTCAATCGGCGCTGGATCGTGCGCGCACCGTCGAGCAAATGGTGAATGCGGCGCAGCCGGTTTCCCTGTCCTGGGACGAGCTCTACTTTCTGGTAGTCATCCGCTCCTTCGAGCCGGACTATCGCTTCTACCAGATCCCATATCGAATCACCTGCGAAGTCTTGCAGGATTTGACGGCGCCCATCTACGCAGATGCTGGACTTGATGCCGACGACGTCATCAACGGCGATCTTGATTCGGCTAATGCGTTGACCGCAAGCAGTGGCGATAGCACGCTCTCCAGCCTCATGGGGACACTCAGCACTGCCGTTGGCAACGTCAAATCATTCGTCGGCGCAACGATGAGCGAAGTTGCGACGGTGCTGCAACCGTTAAATAACGCTGCACGATACGTCTCGACGTCTATCAGCCAGGTCGATAGTCTGCTCGCCAGCGTGGGTGTTCCCGCCGGTGTGTTGCCATCATTGCCGATCGCTCAGAACGTATCCAAGTTCGAATCGATTTTCAACGCGACTACCTTGCAGATGCAGTACACGCAGGTCAACGCCCTGCTCGGTCGAATGCAGCGCAATCTGGCTCAGGTCAGTTCGAGCGGGCGCGTCGTTACGGTCGGAGGCGGAAACCTGTTTGATCTTGCCTCGAAGGAATACGGCGATCCATCCGCCTGGACACAGATCGCGCAGGCCAACAACCTCAGCGATCCAACGCTGGTGGGTGTCAACACCTTGATCATCCCGCCGTACAGCAACGGCACCAGTGGCGGTATCCTCAGTTCGTAAATGACCATGACTGCATTCCTTCAACCGTCCGCGCGCATACCCCGCGGTGCGGTTAAGGTCAATGGTGTGCTGCTCCCCGGCTGGATCAGCTTCGATCTCGACAACAACAACTTTTTCAGTGCGGACACGTTCCACTGCAGCTTTTCTGGTGCTCGGCTGCCTGCAGATCGAAATGCAGCATGGTTTTCGCAGCAGCAGGACATGTATGTCGAGTTGTTCATTGGATTCCCGCAGAATCCTTCGGCATACACATCCGATGATCTGACCAGCTGGATTTATGGGCAGGTCGACCACATCACGATTGACCCCATCGCGAACACCATCGAGGTGGACGGGCGAGATTTGACGCGCGTGTTTATCGACGCGAAGACCACGCAAAAGTGGCCTAACCAGACTTCGAGCCAAATCGCGACCCAGTTGGCAACGTCGCACGGACTCACACCTGCAGTAACGGCAACGACCACGCTGGTCGGCAAGTATTACGAAATCGACCACGTCAACATGTCTGACGAGCGGTCCGAGTGGGACATTCTGAACTACCTGGCGGATCTCGAAGGCTTCAAGGTCTGGGTGCGCGGGCAGACGTTGTATTTTCAGGCACCACCCGATCCTACGAAGACGACGCCTTACGATATCGTCTATCAGGTCACGTCGACAAACGCAGGGCCGAAAGCAAATTTCGAAGCCGTGAAGTTCACGCGATCGCTCACCGTATCTCGCGGCATACAGGTGAAGATTCGAAGCTGGAACAAGAAGTATGCGAAGGGCTTCACCGTCTCGTATCCATCGAATGTGAAGACGATCAAGGTGGGCCAATCGACAGTTGGCGCAGGTGGTCAGATCTATTCAAAGACGGTTCCCAACCTCACGAAAGACCAGGCACTCCAGTTCGCACAGAAGTGGTATTCGCAGCTCATCGCGCACGAACTGAAAATCGATGGGCTCACGATGCCTGGAGACAATGACGTCGATATCACGTCGATCATCCAACTCGGAGGAACCGGGACCGCGTTTGATCAGCAGTACTACCCCGACAGCATTAGCCGGTCCATCTCGTTCGACGGTGGCTACGAGATGACGATCAGCGCCAAGAACCACGCTCCTGATTCGACGGTGATCGCATGAACATGGCTCGTTTCGCGAATGCCGTGCGACAGCAGGCGCGCATGGCCAGCGCACACGAGGCGCTTCCACGCCTCGCCACGATCAGCAGCTACGACGCCAGCAATCATGCCGTCAAGGTCATCGTCCAGCCCGTCGACCCGGAGATTGGCGAGCAGGAATCCAACTGGATGCCACTGGGCGCGATCGGCATAGGCAACGGTTGGGGAATCGCAGTAGGTCCGCAGATCAATGATCAGGTGCTGGTGGTCTACGAGAACGGCGATTTCAGTTCGGGCGTTATCGTCTCGCGCGTGTTTTCAGTAGCGCAGCAACCACCCGCCGTCCCGACCGGCGAGATCTGGGCGCTTCACTCAAGCGGGTCTTTCGTGAAGATGGTCACGAACGGCGACATCGACGTGAACGTAGCTGGAAATCTCAACGCAACCGTGGGCGGCAACATGGCCTCAACCGTTGCCGGAAGTGCGACCGTGACGGCGACCGGCAGCGCCACGATAAGTGCAGCATCCGCAGTCGTTCAGGCCGCGTCGATCAAGCTTCAGAGCGCAGGAAACGCGCTCCAGAAGCTGCTCAATAGCCTGTTCGCTCAATGGGCATCGACACACGTGCATTCGAACGGCAACGGCGGCGCGAACACCGGCGCGCCAACTACGCCGCCGCCGGCCAGCGGCCAAACCTCAATTGTTCAGGCTGAATGACCGTGGACATTTACCACTTCTATGGCTCGGACCTCTCAGCTTCGCCATCGGGAGATCTTCTGGTTGCTGACCAGCCGACGACGGGCACGCAACGGGTATATCGACGTCTGCTGACGAATCCTGCGCTGTCGAACGCGGCTGGGCAGCCGGTGGCATCCGCCGATTACACGTGGCATCCCGACTATGGTGCTGGTGTTCCGCGCAAGGTTGGCTCGCCGGGCAACGTGCCCGCGACGCGCGCGCTGATCCGCGGCCAGATGCTCCTCGAATCTGCTGTCGCGCAATTGCCCGCGCCGCGGATCAATCTGACGCAGTCGCAGGACGCGGTGAGCACCGCCATCCAGTACACCGACGCGAACACTGCGCAAACGCAGCTCGTGAATTTCGACATCAATACATGACGCAATGGCGAATCTCAATACCCAGTCGTTCTCGGCGATCGTGTCGAACTTCGCGGCGGCCGTGCAGGGTTCGGCTTCCCAGCTGATCGACTTCACGATCGGATCGGTGCTGCGCGCAATCGCCGAGGCGATGGGCGGTGTTGCGCTCTGGCTGCAAGGCCTGATCCTGCAGGTCGCCGCGCTCACGCGCGCAGCAACGTCAAACGGAACTGATCTCGATTCATGGTTCGCGCAATTCGGCTTCGCACGGGAAGCGGCAGTCGCCGCCGAGACGCAGGAGACGTTCTCACGCTACACACCCACGAACCAGACAGTCATACCGCTCGGTGCGACCGTTACCACCGCCGACGGCTCAGTGAGCTTCACGGTCATCGCAGACGCGACAAACGCCGCGTATAGCGCGACGGCAGGCGGTTATGTGCTGCCGGCCGGTCAGGCCAGCGTCAACGTTACGATGCAGTGCACTGTGGCTGGGACCGTCGGGAACGTCGCCGCAGGTGCGCTCAACACTCTCGGCACGGCGATCGCTGGCGTGGACTACGTCTCAAACGGTGCAAATGTCCAGAACGGCATCGCAGCCGAGACCGATACTGCTGCGCGCGCACGCTTCGTGTTGTGGGTGGCTGGTCTGGGCGGCGCGACGCTGATTGCCATCCAGGCAGCGATCGCTGGCGTCCAGCAGAACATGAGCGGGATCATCGTTGAGAACCAGCAATACAACGGCCAGACGCAGTACGGCTATTTCACGGTGGTTGCCAACGACGGAAGTGGCAGTCTCACGTCGACAGAGCAGGCGAATGTCGCAAATGCAATCGAAAATGTCCGGCCGCTGACGGTCACCTTCGGTGTGCATGCACCGGTGCAGGATGCCGTGACCGTGTCGATGACCATCACGACGGCGAGCGGCTATACGCACTCGACCGTGACGGCCGCAGTACAGGCGGCGCTCATCGCGTACATCAACGAGATCGAAACGACCGCGAGCGGCGCTACTTTGCCCTACACGAGTCTGGCCGCGCAGGCTTACCAGATTGAAGGCGTGACGAACGTCACGAATGTGTTGCTCAACGGCGGCACGTCAGACCTGACGATCACGTATCAGCAAGTGTTCGAGGCGACGACTGGCAGCGTAACGGTGAACTGATATGGCGACGGGAGATCAAGCAGATATCACCTCGCGCCTTCAGTCTTACCTGCCCCGAGGGTGGTTCGGCGACTGGAGCGAAGCGCCGGTCATTGGCGGGGTTCTCGCGGGCATCGCATCAGTTTTTGCGGTCATCTACGCGCTCGTGATGTTCTTCTGGGCGCAGACGCGCCTGCAGACATCAACCGGCGGCTGGATCGATCTATGGGCTGCGGACTTCTTCGGCGGCACGTTACCGCGCAAGCCCAACGAGACCGACGCCAGCTACATCGCGCGTATCCAGTACACGATCTTACAGCAGCGTGCCACGCGGCCCGCGATGATGAACGTGTTGACGCGGCTCACCGGGCGCGCACCGATCATCTTCGAGCCAAACCGACCGCTCGATACCGGATGCCTGGGAGTGAATTCTGGGCCAGCGAGCTTCTGCGGCGTCGCGCGAATGGGGTCACTTGCATGTCCCTATAGCGCGCTGATCACGGTGTATCGCCCGCAGGTCGCGGGCGGCAGCGCGGGCGCGGCTTATGCTGATGCACCAACCTGGTCGGCAATGGGAGCACCCCTCTCCCACGGCTACACAGGGTCGCTTGAGGCAGAGACGACGACCGCCACAGATAGTGACATCATCGCCGCAATCAACGCCACGAGACCCGTGGCTACGAACATCGGCGTGTGCATTACCAATTACGGCGTGCCAGTACCGACGCTCGACTCGACCTTCATCCTCGGCGAATCACAGCTCTCATGAAACGTATCCTCGCCCTTCTCCTGTTCTTCCTGAGCGCGATCGCGCACGCCCAGTTCACGCCAGGACAGGTGCTGACCGCTGCGCAGCTCAACAGTCAGTTCTCGCTCTATGTGCCGATAGCAGGAGGTACGCTTACAGGGCCGCTGACAGTGCCGACGTTGACGGTATCGACGCCGATCGCAGTCACAAGTGGGGGCACAGGTGCTAGCACCGCCACAGGAAGCGGATCGGTAGTCCTCGCGAACTCACCGAGTCTCACTGGCACATTCGGCTTGACGGGATCGATCAGTGCAGCCATCACTTCAGGAGGTGCGCTTAATCAGACACTTTCGAAAAGCGGCGTTACGGGCCAAAGCATCTACACGGGCATTTGCGCAGGGTGTACATCTTACGATGCTAATCAATCTGCATTGACAATCCCCTCAGGGACGAGCGTAACGACGGTCGGTGGTTTCAGCAGCTACATCAACAATCAGAATGGAATCGGAACGCCCACCACTGGCAACGGCGTTAATTTCTTTAGCATTCAGACATGTGGCGTAAATAACGCTTCGTGCTGGGGCAATAACAACGTGTTGATTGATAACACGACATATGCAACATCAAGCGTTACCGGAGTGAAGCTAACGGGTACAGAATACGATTTCGACGTAACGTCCCCGAATACGACCGTACAAGGTATTTCGCTGCTCGGCAGTTCGCTCGCTCAACCCGTATCCGCAAATGGTTTCACAGTCGGATCGCTGTCAGTTCAAAGCCCCGGTCTCGCAAAGTGGACTTACGGTTTTGCCACGCAAAACGGCGTCGCGACGCAAGCCGCAAATTTCGGGGCGTTATCCGCGAGTGGTTCAAATGTCGCTAGCCAACCTGTATTGCAGACGTATTTTGACGGCACTGCAACCGTTCGTTCGTGGCAGTATCAGGTGGCGAGCAATGGGAACCTGACACTCACTGACAGCGGTTCCGGCCATAACTTGCAGACCAACAGCGGGTTCATTGCCAAGGCACCCTCCGGGACCGGAGCGGTGACCGTTGATAACGCAGGTTCGCAGGCAAGCGAATTGCTGCTTAACGACAATGGCACAAACAAATGGCAGATCGGCAAGCTAGCGAATAATAACCTTTACATTTACGACAACGCAGGCAGCGCATTCGTAGCGCAGATGCCATCTGGCGGAACACTCGCGTTTAGCCCACCAACCACATTTGCGGCTGGCGTTGCGGTGACAGGCGCGCTCAGTGCTACGACTACGGGGGCTATGCCGCTGTACGGAACGACGGGGACGGCAGTCAATGCTCCCCATATGGTTCAAGGCAGCGTCGCACTTGCATCTGGAACCGCCACAGTGACTTTGAGTGGATCCGCCGTCTATACATCTTCATCGAGCTATGTTTGCACCGCGATTGACACGACTGCTGCGGCTGCCGTAAAAGTCGGGCAGACGTCTGGCACGTCAATCACATTCACGGGAACCAGCACAGATACCGTGCAGTTCCATTGCACCGGTAGTTGATCTCGTTACTAAGAGGATTGCGAAATGCCTGTCGTATTTGATCAATACAATATTCTGAGAGTCGAGGCATCCCAAGCTTACATTCGCAAAGAAGAAGAATCGGCGAAGTTCAATGGTGCGAGAAAGATCGTAGATTGCGTCTTCATACTCGACGGAAAGCAGTACGATGTGTCATTCCAGCAGCTGAAACATGCTTTGGATGTCGAGACAGAAACAGATCACGAAATACCTGGATTTCCTCCCTCGCCTGAATTAGGCGGCGGAATTGAGGTGCCTGCAATATTGACTGTGCAGCCGCGAGTTCTCAATCCATTTGAGCAGAGTCTGGCTGCGCCATGGCCGGATCCGTGGACGCTTCCACAACGGTAGTCATTCCACACACAAAGCACCAAGCCGCCTCCGGGCGGCTTTTCTCTTTCTGAGCCCGCCAAGAGCTGGCTTTTTTACGTCCGGAGTTTTCATGCGTCGTGTCGAAACGTACGTAGGCCAGCAGGTGTACGAATGGCTGTTCTCGGCGCAGGCCCAGAACAACATGACGGCAGTTGCCAAGGTGTGCGCGGCCCTCTTTGGGACTGGCGGAACCGTCAACGGCTTGCCCTGCACTCCGACGAGCCCGGCCACCATGACCGTGCAGATCGGAGCCGGCGAGATCTACCAAATGGAGAATCTGGAGGCGACCGCCTGCGGCACGTTGCCCGCCAATACGGCCTACCAGATCCTCAAGCAAGGCATCCAACTCGGCACGTACACGACGCCCGCTCTTGCCGCGCCGACGACGAGCGGCCAGTCGATCAACTATCTGATCGAAGCTCAGTATCAGGATTCAGACATCAGTCTCGATCCGACGAGCGGTACGTCGCCGGTCGTGCTGCAGTTCTACAACGCCGCCAATCCGTCGACGCCCTGGTCAGGCCCGAACAACAGTGGCGCGACGAGCAATACGTTCCGCGATGGCGTCGTCGCGTACCAGATCAAGGCTGGTGTGGCGGCGACTACCGGATCGCAGACGACGCCGTCACCGGATACTGGCTGGGTCGGTCTATGGGTGGTGACGGTGCCCTACGGTGCGACGTCGCTGACGAGTTCGAACATCAGCCAGTACACCGGCTCGCCCATCCTGCCGAGCGGCATCCTGCAGTCGATCGTCACGAGCAACCTCACATACGGGGTGGATAGCGGCACCGCAAACACGATCCAGGCGAAATTCCCCATTCCGGTCACGACGCTGATCGACGGCATGGATGTGTGGGTGAAGGTGGCCGCGGCCAATACCGGCGCAACCACCTTCACGCCGAACCCGGGTGTGATTGCGGCCGCTCCTGTCGTCGGAGCTGCTCATCAGGCGCTTCAGGGTGGGGAGACGGTCGCAGGCGGACGCGCGAATCTGATCTACCGCGCCGATATCACTTCGTGGGTTCTGGTTGAATGCACTGGCGCAGCAGTCCAGGTCGCACCAGGTACGCAGAGCCAGCATGCAGTGCAGTACGGGCAGATGACGAGCGCGCTTACGTCTTACGCCCCGAAAGCGTCACCAACAGTCACAAACCTCACGGTAAGCAGCGGCGGAATTGCGGTTTCTGCTGGGGGTATAAACGTCCAGGGCGGCCTCGTAATAAATGGAGGCTCACTGACTCTGGCAAACAGCGCGGTGTTTGCTGGCCTTATCAACATGAGCGGTACGCTGACTGTTGCTGGGGCATGCGGCCTCGACACATCGGGCGCGGGATCTACCTTTGGGGGGGCTCTATCAGTAGGTGGTGCCGTTAACTCAACGGGTTCCGTGAGTCATAGTGCGTCCACCTTCGGCTATCTGAATAACACAGGAGCAGGAAACTCCACGACAACAAGCTCTCTCGGATGTGGCTTCTATACGACGTCGGGGTCAATGGCCGGCCAGTTCTGGACTACGTCAGATATTCGCATCAAGACTCAGATCGAGGGGCTTAATGAGGCCGATGCAGAGAAGTTTGTTCGCACGGTCGAGCCTAAGACCTACCTCAAACGAGGCGCTCCCGAGACGGGGTTCATTGCTCAGGACGTTGGCAAGGCCGTGGATGGTCGGTTCGTGCAGTTGCTCACGTCTCATGACGTTGACGACTTGGCGGAGATGGTCGATGACGACGGGTTCGTTTCGCCAGCGAATGCCGAGCTGCACGTCAATTACCAGCAGATCATTCCGATTCATGCGGCAGTCCTGCGCAAGCTGCTCCGCGAGTTTGACTGCATGAAGATGGAAATTGCCGCCTTGAAGGAGGGCCGATAGATGGCATCAGTGACGTATGTGATCGCGACCGGCGAGATCGTCGCATTCTGTTCGGGGCCGGTATCGTCCACGCAGGAAGTGCTGGCGATTGAGGACGAGCAGTTAGAGCAGATCATGGCGAGGCCCGGTTACACCGTTGAAAACGGTGCGCTGGTCGCGACAACAGCTCCCAGCGCATCCTGATTGCTTGTTAGAAGCGGTACCTGAGCATTAACACGTGAGCCCCGGTCACAAGGCCGGGGTAAGGATTCCACTTTGAGCTAACTTGGTAGTAGCGGTAGCTCACGCTGAGCGGCCCGCGCTCAATAGAGGCTCCAGCAACGAATCCGACTTGAGCGACCGTCTTGTGCGACAGGTCATCCCACTGATTGGCGAGGTCGTACAGACTCTCGTGCCACGCCTGCCAGTAAATCCACGCACCTGCCTCCGCGCCGAATCGCCAATCGCGGTACGTATAGCCGAGGTCAAGAGTAGCCGGTATGCCCTGGAGATGGCCGTGGCCGTTGAACGGGCTATAGCGTTCGCCATCGTAGTCGACGATTTGATGCGTTTTGGGATTGTATTGGTCGTCAGGTACACCCATTACAGATGCTCGCTGTTCGCCAAGATATGCGTAATCAAGATGCCACCGCACATCCCATGCACCACGTTGAAAAACCGGACCAGTGAATCCGGCCAAAATCGCCGGAAACGTCAGCTTCTCGCAATTGTCGGGAGATCCGTCTTGAATCCAGGTACCGTCGCCCATGTCTTTGGCGACGCCAAAGCCGACACCTGCTTCGAATTTTATGTAGTCGGTGATGCTGTCGGCGCGCGCCTGAGATGCAGCCGCGCAGCCGAGCGTCATCGCTACGGCCAAAGCCGTGATATGCTTTTTCATGATTCGTTTCCCTTACGTCAGAGTTCGGGTTTCGTGTCACGCGCCCTGCCCGGTTGCCGCCGGTGCGGGGCGCACTTGTTTGTGCTTTCAGTCCTCGATCAGTTTGAGTTGCGCATCCGGGCCGAGTAGCCGGTTCCGGTTGTGCTGGATTGTCCTAAAGTCCTCTGCAGTTGCGGTCCCCGCCTCCACGCGGCGAATGAAGCCATCCGCGATCAGGACGTTCCGCTTTGTCATATCACGGAAGTGGAGAACTCCGACGCGCAGGCTGACGTTGGTGTAGGCCGTGCTGAACATGAGGCGTCGAATGATGACCATGCGTGCGACGCCGAGGTAGAGCGGCAATCGTTCAAGCGATGACGAGATCTCGTCAATTGCGTCAAACCGTGGCTCTCGTGGACGGAAGTAGCAGTCTTCAAGTTTTTCGAAGACATCCCAAGCTTTATCGGTCTCGATCATCTTGGCGTGTCGGGCGGCTCCGCGCTCCGTCCAGAGGATCAAGCTGCGGGTGTTTCGACTGAGTATCTTTGAGATACTCAGTGCCTTGAAGGACCTCAGGTCGTCGCCTTCAAGGCGGAAATAATGCTTCCCCTCTTCGAATCGCGCGGCATTCCGCATGAAGTTTTGCCGAATGCGCGCCTCATCGGTCTGATACAGCTTTGCCAACAATTCGGTCGTGATGACGCTCGCTTCGCGCCACACGATCGCCGGCAATGTTTCAGGAGTGACTTTGCGGTCGTCTTCCATCAGTGAACCTCCTTCATCGTGCGGTCGAGGGAGATGCCGACAGCGTCAAGATCAGCTACCGCTGCTTCGGTGACGTAGGCCCCGAGGCGCGCGAGCGAAGCCGCAAGGTTAGGCTCCGTCGTGGAAACCTTTTCGATCGCGAGGAATATCGTCGACAGATGGGCATACATCTGCTGCGACGCCCAGTCGAGGCTGGTGAGCGATTCTGCGAGCTGTTGTGAGGCAGCCGGTGCGTTACGCATGGCACACCTCTCCGCGCTGCTGAGAGAGCGCCAGGAATTCTTCGGCGGACGTCGCTGCGTCCGCAAAGGCGCGTTCGCTTTCGAGGTAGCTCGTCAGCGCTACCAGGTCAACTTCAAGGGCAAGACGTGACTTGCCAACGGCCGAAGCCGTGCTAACATTCTTCATGTTGTGTACCTCTTAAGGTTCACTGCACCCAAAGGCCTCGAACGTCATCCGCCAAGATTAAGCGTTCGGGGTCTTTGCCTTTTCTGCCGCCTGTTTTTCCTTGATCAGTTCGATCATCTGACCGTTCATGCTGCGATTTTCCGAATCAGCATACGACTTGAACCAATCTCGTAATGCGATTGGAAGGCGGAGTTGAATCTTCGCTTCTTTCATTACTCCCTCCGAATGCCTCCAAATTTGAGGCAGTGAGTTCAGTATAGAGTGCCTTCAAAACTGAGGCAATCGCTTTCTGCCATTTTTTTGGAGGCACACGCTGGCGCGCGCTACAATGCGCGCATGGCCAAGCAAGACGACTACGTGAAGACCGCTCTCCGGCTTCCACCAGCCCTCCACTCCTCCCTGACCAAATCGGCGGCGGAACGTGGTCATTCGTTGAATGCAGAAATGGTGAGTCGTCTTGAACGCAGCTATGAGAATCCTCAAGCGGGCGACATGGCGCGAGGCGTAATTCGCCTTGGTGTTGAGTTAGCTGACGTGGAGCAACAACTCGCGGAAGCAAATCTGCGACTCGCCGAATTGGCTCTGTGCCTTCGGCTTGCCGTCTACCACATTCCAAAGGATGTGCTGGATGGTGACCCGACGATCAAAGCAGATGTTGATGAGTGGCTGAAGGACTCTCAAGAACTCCTAGAAGCCCCAGATCAACTCTTGCGCGAAGCTGAGGAAAAGACCAAGAAATTCATGGATGCAACGAAACGGATGAGTGAAGTCGCAGAACAGATTGCGGCGCGCCGGAAGGCAATCGAAAAGGCTCTTGATACCAGCGACGATATCGAGATACCAGTGAGCAAGCGCTCTCGCAAACTAGACATCTAAACCAACCGCCTACGGGCGGTTTTTTTACGTCCATACCAACTGCAAGCCACCTTCTGGTGGCTTTTTTCATTTCTGTCCGGGGACCAAATGACCGATCAGCACCGCATAGCGGAACTGGAGAAGCGCGTGGATAGCATTGAGCAGTGCATGAGTGCGATGCGCACGGACCTGACCGACAACACATCGACGACGAAAAAGATCGCGGACGACACTGCGTTCATTCGGGCCACCTGGGCCGAGGGTGTCGCTGTTGTGAGGTTGGGGTGTCGTCTCGCAGCGGCGTGGCGATTCATGCTGCGCCAGGTGTTTATTCCCGTCGTGTTGCCGCTCGGCGTCCTCTATGGATTGTGGTGCATCCATGAAGGGAGGGCTGTGCCGGCACCTCTCGGAGAGGTCTTCCATCTTCTGGCAGCGGTCCTATGATCATCGCACTGCTTGAGGCCGAGTTGCGCCGCGATGAGGGTGTTCGCTATTCCATCTATCGTGATACCGCAGGCATACCTACGGTCGGGGTAGGCCACAACTGCCAGATATCGCCGCTACCGGCTGGGTGGGTCTGCCCGCTCACCGACGATCAGGTCAATCAGTTAATGACGAACGACATCACGTCGACGCTGGCAAAGCTCGATTTCAACCTTCCATGGTGGAGCGGACTGGATGAGGTGCGCCAGAGGGTGATCGCGAACATGGCGTTCAACATGGGCATCAGTGGCCTCCTGACTTTCCGTAACACCCTCACGAACATCAAGCTCGGCTACTACACGGCGGCCGCGACTGGTATGCGTGCGTCGCTCTGGGCCCGACAGGTCGGAGTCCGCTCACAACGTCTCGCTCAAGCGATGGAAACCGGAGTTATGCCAGTCGCTGATGGAATTGCGTAGGACGAGCAAATAGCCGTCAATTGCCCATCAAATAGCCGCCTTGCGCGGCTTTTCTCATTTCTGCCATGACAGTCGAACAGACCCATACCGAAAAAGAAACCCTCTCCGTCGAAGTGAACATCCCCGGACATGCTCCGCGCAAAACGACCGCCTTGTTCGAGCGCACTCGCAAAGAACTGATCGAGCGTGAAGGCGGACGCTGCTTCGTCTGCAACGCAACGGCTGGAGAGTCTGGCCATCCGCCTGAAGCCCATCACCATCCTATCGAACGCTCACTTGCCGAACTCATCGACTGGGATCGCTTTAAGGCCGACGCACTTGCTGGCGTGTGGGGCGAAAGGATCCGCGCCTTCGATTGGGCGACCTTCACGAGCTGGGAGCAATTCGTCGACGACATGACCGTTAATGGGATGCTGCTCTGCAAGGCGCACCACATCGGCAAAGACGAGGGTATTCACGCGATGCCATTCCCTCTATGGATCGCACAGAAGTACGCAAAGGAGGGGTATCAGTTCTCGGAAGTCGAGGTTATCCACCACGCAACATAGGAGCATTTATGAACAGCACGTCCCCCGCCTCCACCGGCGCCGCCGGCGCAGTCACCGCAGCAGTCGTTACGGTAGTCGCTGCGCTGGTGAAACACTTCAACATCGACGTGCCGGCCGACGCGCAAGTCTCGATCGCCGTCGGCATCGTCACCGCTGCCCACTGGCTCGGCCAGCGCTACACCGCATCGAAGAGCACACCGACCGCTTAACCATCCGCATCTCGGCAGTACCCTTCCGCCGCGCTCGCGGCATAACTCCAAAGGAATCCTCATGAAGAAGCTGCTTCTCGCAGTTGGCCTTGTCGCGTCCATGCTCTTCGCTGGTTGCGCCACGAACGGCACCACGTCCGCACCCAAGCTCATCATCACGCCGCAGCAACTTGCGACGGACTTCTGTCCGGTCGTCAACGCCGACCTTGCAGTGATCGCTGCATCACCGCTCCTGAACGCGAGCCAGAAGGTGCTGTTGAATGGCGACCCGAGCGATGCCACGAAGCCGGGCATCATCGCCATCAACAAGTCGGTCTGCGCGGCCGGCAACACGATCGACGTGACGAATCTGGAAACGCTCAACAACACGGCGTTCCCGGCGCTCATCACGCTCGTGGGCGCGTTGCCGATGCTGCCGAACCAACCCGCGATTCTGCTCGGGCTGACGCTCGCGCAACCGATCCTGAATCAGGTTCTCGCGACGGTGCAGGCGCAACAAGCCGCGGCGGCCTCCCCGGCGTCGACGGCATCCGCCGCTTCTGCGCCCGTCGCCGCGAGCCAGTAATGGACTGGGCGGCGATCGTAACGGCGGCGAAGCGGGCCAACGCCGCCTATATCGAGAACGACGATGCGAGCGCTGCCGCCTTCGCGGCGCTCGGCGACACGTGGATCGGTCAGTTCCAGGATCGGTCGCATCAAGCCGTTCTCTCGACCGACGCCACCGGCGCGGTGCATCTCAGCATCTCCGGCACGCGCGCGAGCCAGGGCGCGCTCGAAGACATCCTCGCTGACGTCTCGCTCCGGCCTCTGGCCGTCAAAGGCGGCAGCGTCACGACCGGCGTGTATGACGGGATGCAGAACGTCTGGGACTGGGCGCTCGGTAAGGTCCCGCACGGCACCGCGTTCAACGTCGCCGGCCACAGCCTAGGCGCGTCACGCACGCACCTGACGCCGCTGTTCGTTCCGGCCGCGCAGATCGGCGCGCTGCACTCGTTCGCTGCACCGAAATTTCTCGCTGCCGATTACTATCGGACATATTCCGCTGAGTTAGCGGCTATGGTTTGCGTTGTGAATGGTGAGGATGGATGGTGCTCATGGCCGTGGGTAGATCCCAGATGGCAAGCGCGACCGCTTGCTCAACACATCTGGCTGCAGAGCGATGCCGGCGCATTCACCGTGATCGAAGGAAGTCAATGGCCCGGTGGCTGGAAGTTCAGCGATCACGACATTGACCACTATGAATCCAGGCTTGAGAAGATCGCTTCCATGGCAAGCCATTCCGTCACTTCCTAAGGCATATCCGGCCAGTAACGATTGCTTTTGCTTTGGTTCAATCTACCTGGTATGACTTGCAAGTTAGCCTCGCAGTGCAAGCCGCTGACGATGCGTTCGCCTTTGAACGGGCCATCCATCGCCAGCGGCCCCTGCAACGGCACGATATGATCGACGTGATACCACTCACCCGTCACCATGCCGAGAAAATTTGCGGCAAAATAAATTTTCGAGATCGCCACTTGATCGACCCAAGGCGGCGTGGCACGCATCTTCCTCGCGTGACGTATTGCAACGTATGCCGTCATGCGTGCGCGATTGCGCTCTCGGTACGAAGCAGCCTTTGCCCTTGATTCATCTGGCTTCAGGCGTCGGTACAAGAGCTTTCTGAGCCGCGACGATTCGTTGTACTTATCACGATTCCTTACTAGATTTCGCGACCGAATTGCGCCACGCGCCTCTGGATTCTCACGCGCCCATTTCGTTGCTTGCTTTTTCGCTAGCTCCTTGTTAGCCGCCCCCCACGCTCTTGCAGATGCCTTCGCCGACTCGGGATCCTTCCAATACCTCTGGGCGCGTTTGCGCTTGTGCTCGTCAATATTTTCGCGATAACGATGAGCCTTCTTTGCGGCAACGGCCTCCGCATTGGCAACCTCATAGGCGCGGGAGGCTTTCGATCCGCACGATTTGCAATGAGACTTCCACTTCCCCAATCCATTGGTCGAGAACTGATCGAACGGCTTCAGCACCTTGCAGCGACTGCAATGTTTGCTAAATAGATCGCCTTGTTCGGCCAACATCACCTTCCCCCGTCAGCCCTTCGAGCCGTATGGTACGCCGCCCTTATCCCATGGTCGGCCAGCACCGGTGAACGTGCACGACGTATCCACCTTGTGGGTATTCCGGTCGCGCTTCGTTTCATCGAGGCGTCGCGTCCCGCTGCCCCTATACGCCCACCACCGCTCTGCCTCGTAGTCGGTCATCCAGAAGCCGGTGCGCTTCACGCCGCCCCATTTACCGCTCTGAACGAACTCCCACTCATACTCCCAAACCGGATCCATTTTTTCACCCCGAATACTGTATATACGTACAGTTTATCAGGCGCGAAGACGCAATCAACTACTCGGCACAATTGTTCAAAACAACAGGTAAGTATCTGATTCTATTGGTACGTATTTGCAGGTTTTGGGATGTATCAGAATGCCTAGAAATTCAATCAAGGCTATGTTTTTAAAGAAAAATCTGGGTGCAGATTGGCCTGACATAACGACATCATCCTCTGCACCATCGTCGATGCCTCGTTGAGTTCCATATCGCTGGTAAAAAGGGCCGAGACGCTCGACAGGCGCACGGCGATGCCCGCGCCCAACAGGTCGCGGCTGGCGATCTTGAGCGCAAGCTGGCCCAGACGCACGCGGTCGAGCCAGTGCATGGTCGCTCCGGCCTTGTCCAGCCATTCGCGGCAGCACGACACGACATGATCGACGCGCCATTCTTGCGTCAACGCATAGGACGACGCGGCGATCGCCACGAGATAACAGAGCAATTCCGGGCGGGCACTGCTCGCTTCGATGAATTCCGTTTTCACTGGCATGCTGTCCCTGGTTTCCAGACATAGACTCCATAGCTATGGCCGGACATCACAAAAGCAAGCAAAGAGCGCATCGTGCATTGGAAGCGGCCAGTGTTGCAGCAACGTGACCCGTTTCTCTGGCTGGCCGCCAGCCGCAGTGCGAGGCGCAAACCGCGACTATACGCCTGCGGGCCGCCCTAATGCTGAAACGGCCCGGATCGAACCAAGCCAGCTTGCCCCGATGATGCGCCTGGAATGGCGTCGAAAATGCGACAGCCGTGCGGCGCGCTTGAGTGAATCCACCAGAAATAGTTAGTCATACCTGGTAATTACGGCCCTCAATGACATCCGTGTGACCGATGGCGGCTTGCAAAAAAATTCCGTTGCGCTTGCAGATCATTCCATCGCAGACGCGTGACGCCGTCAAACCCGGCCATCGGCAAGCCAAAGAAAGAAAATAAATTGATTCGCCTCGCATGAGCAAAGCCCCGTGGCTGCGCCTGGCGATTTTTGTACGCTTTTCTTTCATCGCAAACGTTTGCGTTTGTATGGCATGTTGGTATGCCGCTTGCGCGCACGCCCGCGCAGCCTGCTTCACCGCTGGCCATACGGCTTGATGCGCGGCGGATTCAAATTCAATCCCCTTATTCAACCCTCATCGCCTCATTGCGTGAGTGCATCAGGAGTTTTTTCATGTTCACCCAGCGTACGCGCGCCCTCCGGCTCACGCTGCTGTCCGCAGCAGCCCTCGCACTCGTTTCGCCTTGCGCGCCGGCGCAGCAATACACCACCGACTGGCTCGCGAACACCTATGGCACGCTCGCCGCGCATGTCGGCAATGGCGCGCGCTCGATGTGGGTCTCGCCGGAAGGCGTCATCTATACCGCCTCGTTCTGGGACGAAAACGAAGGCGGCGTGGCGATTTATCAGAACGGCAAGAGCCTGGGCTCGATCGGCATTCACGACGAGTTTCAGGGCGGCGCAATCACCGGCAACGCCACGTCGATTTTCACGGTGCTGCAATCGGGCACCTCGTATGGCAGCGGTACGGTCGCCCGCTATAACCGCGCGGATGGCACGCGCGAGCTCACCATCAACGTGAGCGTCTGGAACAAGGTGAGCCGCGCCGACGCCATCACCGGCCTCGCCACTGCAGGCACGCTGCTCTATGCGAGCGACTTCTTCAGCAACCGCGTGCGTGTGTTCAGCACCGACGGCGTCTGGCAACGCGACATCCCCCTCAAGAGCCCAGGCGCGCTCGCACTCGACAGCGCAGGCAATCTCTGGGTCGCGCAAAAAAGCACCGGCGTCATCAACCAATTCAGCGCGGCGGGCGCGCCGTTGCAGACCATCCAGATGGCGGCGGGCGCACAGCCTTCGGCGCTTTATTTCGATGCGTCCACCGGCTTGCTGATGGTGGGCGACGCGGGCCCCGACCAGAACATCAAGCTCTACAACATCGCGGGCGCGCCCACGCTCACCGGCACCTTCGGTGTAACGGGCGGCTATCTGAACAGCACCACCGGCATCAAGGGCCAGGTGGGCGACAAGCGCTTCACGCGCATCACCGGCATCGGCAAGGACAGCGCGGGCAATCTTTATGTGCTCAACAATCCCTGGGGCGGCGGCTGGGATCTGGGCCGCAACGGCGGCACCGATATTCATGTCTACAGCGCCGCCGGCAGCCTGCTTTACAAACTCCAGGCGCTCAATTTCGAAGGCGTGGCCGCGCCCGACCCGCTCACCGACGCCACGCTCTTTTACAGCGGCACGGGCATCTTCACGGGCACGGCGGGGGGCAGCTTCGTGGCCAATACCGTCGATCCTTTCACTTACCCACACGACCCGCGCCTGAACATGAACGACACGCAGCGCGACGAACATTTCGGCCAGCTAGTGACGGTGGGCGGCAACCGCATTCTGGTGGCCTCGGGCCAGAATCCAGGCATTTTTTACATTTATCACTTCAACACCGCGAGCGGCTATATCGCCATTCCCGATGCCTCGTTGCCGGGCGCCGCCTTCAAAACGAGCTTGCAGGTCACGGGGGGCTTCTGCCTGGACAATCGCGGCGACATCTGGGCCGGGCTCGACCGCACCAATCACCTCTACCACTACCCCTTCAACGGCTTCGACGGCACCGGCAAGCCGTCATGGGGCGCGGCATCGACGATCTCCACGCCCGAAAGCGTGCGGCCGACCGCGCGCATTCTCTACCAGGCCGAAAGCGACACGATGATCCTCGCGCAAGGTCTCGCAGGCAACTGGGACTGGACCGCCATGAACGGCTATATCGAGGTCTATCACGGCTGGTCTGCGGGCAATATCAGCAAGCCCAGCCCCGTCATCACGCTCACCGGCGCGAATCCGAAATCGATCGCCGCAGCCGGCAATTATCTGTTTGTCGGCTATGTGCATACGGTGCCCAATATCGACGTCTACAGCCTCACGACCGGCCAGCTCGTCACCACGCTCACCAATGCGAGCCCCGGCGCCGTGGACGTGGGCAACGATGTCGATTCGATGTACGGGCTGCGCGTCTACCTGCGTTCGACCGGCGAATACGTCATCACCAAGGACAATTACAACGGCACCAGTGTGATCGTGCATCGCTGGATGCCGTAGGGCGGCTTTTTTCGTTCGATGAAAGGCGCTTGAGCGAGCCGGGTCCAGGGTAGAATTCCGCCGGTTTATCCAAACATTCCGGCGAACCGGCCGATAGATGGGTGCCAGATAAATGGCGGTCCGGCGCGCCTCCTTGCGGCGGACCACCCGAAAAAGGGCGTCCGACCCTGCCCGAGAAAAAAGTGAACCACGATACCTTCGCATGTCCGCGCCGCTCGCGCGCCATGCCGCTTCAAGGCAATCGCGCGCCGCGCATGACGAGCGGGCCGCTCTACCATCAAACCGGTAATCAGTCCGGCAAGCGCGCCGCATGAAGTTCGCCCAGATCCGGCGCTTTGCGGGTTATGCCTGCGTGGGCGCCGCCGGTACCGCGGTGCAGTACGGTGTGCTCAGCACACTGGTGCTGGTGCACGCATGCGGGGCCGTGGTGGCTTCGGCGATCGGCGCGATTGCCGGGGCCATCGTCAACTACGTGCTGAACTATCGCCTGACCTTTCGCGCCACGCGCTCGCACCGCGAAGCCGCGCCGCGCTTTTTCGCCGTCGCGGCGGTGGGCGTGGCCGTCAACAGCGCGCTCATGTACCTGCTGATCCACCGCTTCGCGACCGCGTGGCTGCTGGCCCAATGCATCACCACGGCCTGCGTGCTGATCCTCACTTATAGCGCCAATTCGCTCTGGACCTTTCAGACCCGCCGCGCCTGAGCGCAGCGTCCGGCATTCCACGGCACGCCAGGCATCCCGTCACGTAGAACGAATCACCGATGTCACAGACCACTACCCTCCAGCCGCCGCTTGCGGCCTCGAACCTGCGCGAGTCCAACGAGACCGGCAAACTGCTGTGGCTGCTGCCTTTGCACGCCATCGTCTGGACCCTCGCTGCGTGGCTTTCGCGCAGCAATCTCGATACGCCTGGCGACATGGTCGAGAACTACGTCTGGGGGATCGAATGGCAAGCCGGCTACGCCAAGCATCCGCCGCTGTTCGCGTGGATCACGGCCGGCTGGTTCCGCGTGTTTCCGCACACGGACATCGCCTATTTCGCGCTGTCGTCGCTCAACGCGATGGCGGGACTGTTCGGCATCGTCGCGCTGGCCGGGCGCTTCGTGCCGCGTCGTCTGGCGCTGCTCGCGGGCGTGGCGATGGCGGTTTCGCCGCTCTACTCGAATCTCGCGATCAAGTTCAATGCGAATTCGGTGCTGCTTTCGATCTGGCCGTGGACGGCATACTTTTTCGTACGCTACATGCAGAAGCGCGAAGCGCGCGCTGCGCTCGCACTGGGCGTATTGGCAGCGGCGGCGGTGCTGGGAAAATACTTCTCGGTGGTATTGCTGGCCGCGCTGGTTTTCGCAACGCTTGCCCGCCCGGCATGGCGCGCGCGCCTGTTCGAGCGCCGCACGCTGCTGGTCGCACTGGCTTTCGCAGCCGCGCTCGCACCGCATGTGCACTGGCTCGTGGTCAATCATTTCCCGACCTTCGCTTACGCCGATAAACGCACGGGCGGCTCGATCGGCGCAGCGCTGGGACGCTTCGGCATCTACACGCTTGCGCAGATCGGCTATCTCGCGTTGAGCTTCGTCGCCATGCTGCTGATGGTGCGCGAGCGGCGCGGCGAAGCGGCCAGGCTGATGGCCGCCAGCGTGCTGAAGCCCTCGCTCAATCCGGACCTGTGGTGGCTCACGCTGGGTCCGCTATTCGCCGTCGGCCTGATCGCCTGCGCCGCGCGCACGCAGATGGCGTCGGTCTGGGGGATGGCGCAGTGGTTCGCCGTTGCGCCGCTGTGGCTCGCCGTGCTCTATCGCGCGGGTATCGCGCTGGTGCCGGCGCGTGCGGTGCGCATGCTGGGCGGCTACTGGCTCATCGTGCTCGCGGTCACGGCGACGATTGGCTATCTGGGCGCGCGCCACAACAGCGACGAAGCCGCCGAGCCGCGCGCGGAACTCGCAGCGGCGGCGCAAGGCATGTGGAACCAGCGCTTCGGGCGCGATGTGCCGGCGGTGGCGGGGTCGGCGCATGAAGCGCAGTCGGTGGCGTTTTACAGCCGCGGGCAGACGCAGTACTGGAATATGGGCGAGCCACAAACGACGCCGTGGCTGCACCTCGCGGGCCTCGACCGGCGCGGCGCCCTGTTCGTCTGCCCTGTGGACGACGTGCGCTGCATCGTGCAGGCGCGCTGGATCAGCGGAGAACAGCCGCTGCCTGTTAGCGTGCACAAGCACGCGTGGGGACGCGAGCTTGCGGCGCGCGATTATGTGTTTTTTGTGGTGGCGCCGCAGAGTTGATGGGTGAGGCCGTTCGGGATAGGGGTTCCGGGCGGCTTTTTGTTTTTGTGGGCGGTCTCCCACGCATGCGCAGCGTGACCCACGTCACCAGCGCCGCAACGCACGGCCTTTGCGGCTAGCTCGCGCGCTTGAGTTGAAAACGCAGTGCTTTCCATCGCGTCAGTCATGGGGGCGACACGAAATCATGTGGATCTCAGTGCCGTGGAATTCCCTGAAACCCCGCCCCATTGATTTTTAGAAACGATCGGTCTAATATCGCTGCGATGGACACGATCTCCACCTCGAAGCCGCGTCGCGGCCGTCCGCCCAAAGATCCGCGCGCGCATGGCGATACGCGCGAAACGCTGATCCGCGCCGGTCTGGAATTGCTGACAAGCCAGGGTTTCGCCGCCACGGGTCTCGACAGCGTGCTCAAGCTTGCCGGCATCCCCAAGGGCTCCTTCTATCACTACTTCGACAGCAAGGAAGCCTTCGGCCGGGCGCTGATGGACGCCTACGACGCCTATTTCTGCGCGATGCTCGACCGCTGGCTGCTGGATGACACGCGGCCCGCGCTGGAGCGCCTGGCCGCTTTCGTCGACAACGCCAAAACCGGCATGGCGCGCTACGACTACACACGCGGCTGCCTCGTCGGCAATCTGGGACTGGAAGTGGGCGTCCTGCCCGATGACTACCGCATACGGCTCGAAGACGCGCTACAAGGTTGGCAGACACGCGTACGCGCCTGTCTTGGCGAAGCGCAGCAAGAAGGCCGCATCGCGCAGAACGCCGATCTCGACGCGCTGGCCGCGTTTTTCTGGATCGGCTGGGAAGGCGCGGTGTTGCGCGCGCGTGTCGTTCGCGACGCCGCGCCCTTGCAGACCTTCTTCCAGGGATTCGTCGCCGGGCTCGGCTCTGCAGCATCGGCGCAATAGATCACCCAAAACCCCACACACTCATCGTCGCATCAACAGCGAGGCAATCATCATGTTCAAAGGCATTCTGATCGAAAAGGAATCCGAAACATATTCGGCCCGTGTCGGCAATATCGACGAAGCGCGTCTGCCTGATGGCGATGTGCTAGTCGATGTGCAATACAGCACGCTGAACTATAAGGATGGTCTCGCGATTACGGGCAAAGGCCCCGTGGTACGCAGCTTTCCGATGGTGCCGGGCATCGATTTCGCGGGCACGGTCGCGCAAAGCGCCGATCCGCGTTATGCCGTGGGCGATGCGGTCGTGCTCAACGGCTGGGGTGTCGGCGAGCAGCACTGGGGCGGCCTGGCGCAAAAGGCGCGTGTGCGCGCAGACTGGCTCATCCCGTTGCCGAAGGGTTTGACGGCGCGGCAGACGATGGCCATCGGCACGGCAGGTTACACGGCGATGCTCTGCATTCTCGCGCTGGAGCGCCATGGCATCGGCGCGAGTCATGGTGACGTGCTGGTGACGGGCGCAAGCGGCGGCGTCGGCAGTTTTGCGATTACGCTGCTCGCGCGGCGCGGCTATCGCGTGGTGGCGTCGACAGGCAAGCTGCAGGAATCCGCCTGGCTGCAGGAGCTGGGCGCTGCCGAGGTGATCGACCGCGCCACGCTCGGCACGCCCGGCAAGCCCTTGCAGAAGGAGCGCTGGGCGGCGGCCATCGATTCGATCGGCTCTCATACGCTCGCCAACGTGTGCGCCAGCCTGCGCGCGGACGGCGCCGTTGCCGCCTGCGGCCTCGCCCAGGGCATGGATTTTCCGGCCACCGTCGCGCCTTTCATCCTGCGCGGCGTGAGCCTGCTGGGCATCAACAGCGTGACGCGCCCGTTCGCGGAACGTCAGCAGGCGTGGCGAGCGCTGGCCGATACGCTGGAGCTGGCCACGCTCGACACCATCACGACGGAAATCGGCCTGGAAGCGGCGATTCCTGCCGCGCACGAACTGCTGGAAGGCCGTGTGCGCGGGCGCATTGTCGTCGATGTCAATCGCTGAGCGCGGCTTTATCGCGTATTCGCGTACGTCGGTGTCTGAAATTCGCCTCGGCCCGTTTTTTGAAAAAACACCGGAACGGGAATTTCAGCTACATTGCCAAGGCGTCGACTCCAGCACAGCACTTTTTTGCATGAACTCACGCGTCCCTTCGCTCGATGTGCTCGCCCGGCCGGCGCGCGACATCGTCCATAGCCGCTTCAGCGTGGCGGGTGAAGCACCGCAACGGCGGCTGCTCGCCTGGCGGGACCGGGTCGGGCATATGGTCGACGTACTGCCCTCGCGCGCCGATCTGGAACGGCCGTTTCAGGCTGCGATCGACCGCTTTCAGGTGGGCGATCTGGTAATGACCGATTGCCGCTCGGATGCGATGCTGCTCGACCGCTCGCTGGCCCGCATCTCGACGGACCGGGTGCGCGACTTCGTTTTTCAGGTGTTCATGGAAGGTAGCGCCGACAACGTTCGCGTGCGCGCCACGTCGCCGGCAGCCCGCGACGGCTCCGAAGCACGCGCCCGTATCCTCGCGCTGGATATGAATCAGCCCTTTCGCATGCAACGGCAGGCATGCCGGCTGATCTCGTTTTTCGTGCCGGCCACGCTGGTGCAGGAAGTTTTCCCCGATCCAGAGGCCATCCACGGGCGCACGCTCGATGGTTCGCTGCCGCTCGAACAGCTGATACTCGACCACGTTGCGACGCTCGGCCAGACCATCGGCTCGATGAACGCACTGGAAGCCGACGAGGCGATCCGCGCGGCAGGAAGGCTGACGGTTGCCGCCTTCGGACGCCAGGCGCGCTTGAGCGGCGATGCGCGCGCAGCGGCGCGGGCGGCCATGTTCGGCCAGATCCGGCGCTATATTCAGGCGCATCTGACCGACGATGAACTATCCCCTGAAAGCGTGCTGGCCGCCTTCGAATTCCCGCGTCCGACGCTTTATCGGCTGTTCCAGCACGAGGGCGGCGTGAATGCCTATATCCGCCAGCAACGCCTGCGCCGTGCCGCCGACGACCTGATCCGGCATCCGCATCTTGCTGTCGTCGAAATCGCTTACGGGCTGGGCTTCAAAAGCGCATCCGATTTCACACGCGCGTTCCGGCGCGCCTTCGATATGGCGCCGCTGGATTACCGGGCGCTGGTGGGCCGGAGAATGGCGGCCTAGCTGCCGCGTCGCTCCCTGAACAGCACGATCGCGCAGAAACTGGTCGCGCACGCGGGCGCCACATACCAGGCCGCCGAGAGCGGATCGCCGGTCCATTTGATCAAGCCCGTCACGATGAACTGGGCGGTCCCGCCGAACAGTGCGACGTTGAACGCCTGTGCGACCGCCATGCCGCTCGCCCGCACCCGCGCGGGCAAGGCCTCCAGCACCAGCAGCGCGATCGCGACCGCGCTGAACGCCATCGTCAAGCTCACGAGCGCCGCGCCGGCGATGATCGGCAGCGCATGGGTAGCGCGGGTCGCCAGCACAAAGGCCGGCAAAACCAGCAGCGTCGTGCAGCCCGACGCCACCAGCGCAACCGGCTTGCGGCGCGGCAGCTGGTCGAGCAGACGCCCCGCCAGCGGCGGAATCACCATCAACAGAAACGCCGACGAGGCCGATGCCAGATAGCCCGTCAGCGCAGGCAGATGCATCACGCGCATCGCGTAGCTCGGCATGAAATAGACGATCGAATAGACCGGGATGGTCTGCCCCATCATCATCAGCATCCCCAGCACGATTGTGTTGCCGTGGTCGCGGAACAATTCGCGCAGCGGCATGCCGGCATCTTGCGCCGCTCGCTGCGGCATCGGCACATCGCGAAGCCGCCGCCGCACATAGAGGCCAAGCGGCGCGATCAACAGGCCCACCACAAACGGAATACGCCAGCCCCACGACGCCAACGCAACTGGCGGCAGCGTATGGATAATCAGGATTCCCAGGCTTGCGCCCAGCAGCGCGGCCGCGCCCTGGCTCGCGGGCTGCCAGCTCACGCGGGAGCCGCGGCGCGCAGCCGGGCCGGCCTCCAGCACAAAAGCCGAAGCCACGCCGATATCGCCGCCCACCGCAAAGCCTTGCAACGATCTCGCCACGATGATCACGAACGGCGCAAGCACGCCAATACTGGCATACGGCGGACAGAGCGCCAGCGCCGCCGTGCCCAGCGCCATCAACCAGGTGGTGCGCGTGAGCGCCGCGCGGCGGCCCTTGCGGTCGGCGTAGGCGCCGATCATCATCGCGCCGACCGGCCGCATCAAAAAGCCCACCCCAAAGGTGCCGACGCCCCAGAGCAGCGAAATCAGCGGATCACCCGCCGGAAAAAACTGATCGCCGATCATCACCGCGAAGAATCCGAAGACGGTGAAATCGAACATTTCCAGAGCCGTCACCAGCGATGACGCGACCACGGTTTTAATCAATTCGCGGCGCTCGTTCAGGTTGTTGCCATCCTGCTGATTGCCCGCAGGTTGTTCGCGCGGCGAGGAAAGTGGCGTGAGCATGCTTTTCAGAAATACCGGTGATTCAGCGGTCGCGTCGGACCGCGCAGCGTTGCACGATACCACGCGTGCCGCCGCTGGAAGAACCCGCTGTTCGAGGCGATCATCATCGCGGCCCGCTGAGCGAAGCCGATATTCAGGATCTCGCCTCGTTCAAGAAGACGCTGAACGACGGATTGTCGGCAACTTCGGGCCCCGCAGCGCTGCACGAGGCGCATTTGACTCGCAGCTAAAAGCAAAAACGCGCGGCTCACCCACGCCGCGCGTCTTTTGCGTATCCGGTCTTCAACGCACCCGTTCAGCCCGGAACCCCCATCAAGCCGATGCGGTTTCCGTGCTCAGCTTCGTCACCGCGCCGGTGGCGATATCGTAGTGATAGCCCTGCTGAGCAAGCTGCGCGCTCATGGTTTCGACGATCACGCGCTGCTGCGATTCCTTGCGCAGCAGTTCGTTTTCCGGGTTCAGCTCGGCGAGTTCCGCAGCCAGGCGGCGGCTCAGCGACGCTTCGCCCACGCCGCGTGCATGCACGAGCATCATCTGCTCGTTGGCCTGCACCAGTTGCTGCTTCAGGCCGTTCGCGTAGTCGGACCACTTCTTCAGATTGTCGTGCGCTTCGGCGAGCGCGGCGGCATGCGTCTGCGCTTCCAGCGCGAGCTGCGCCTTGAGCGCTTCGAGCGCTTCTTCGTCGACGTGAATCGCTGCGGACTGCTCTTCGCTTTGCTTCGTCTGGCTCGCGGCCACGCTCTGGGCGAGTTCGGCGGCGTGCTCCTGCACTTGCGTCAGGCTGGCCGAGAGGCGGGCGATTTCGTTCGCGCCGGCGTCGCGCTCGTCGGCGAGAGCCGCCAACTGCGCCTGCACGTTGCGCAGTTCGGATGCAGCGGCGTCACGCGCAGCCTTCGCGCCGTTCACTTCTTCGCGCTGCGCTGCGTGTGCTTCCTGCTCGGCCTGCAGTGCGGCGCGGATGGCTTCCACTTCGCTTTCAAGGCGGGCAACGGCTTCCGAATGCGCGGCTTCCAGTTCGGCGCGTTGCGCTTCGTGATCGACGCTCTCGACGCCCTCGACCGCTTCGACAGCTTCAATCGGCTCAACCGCCTCAACCGCCTCAACCCCTTCAATTGCCTCGACGGCTGCGGGCTCTTGCGCCACCGTCTCTTCCTGCGAGACCTGCGGTGCGGCCGCAATATTCGCTTCGGCTGCCGCGCGCGCTTCACGTTCGGCGCTCAGTTCGGCCATCGCCGTTTCCAGCTCGGCTTCGAGTGCCGCGACGCGATCGGCGAGTTCCTGCACGCGCTTTTCGGCGGCGTCGGTGCGCTGCACCGCGAGGGCAATGTCCTCTTCCAGACCGGCCACCACGTCGACCTTGGCCTCGTAGGCGGTCGTCACGCGGTCCAGCTGACCTTGCAGCGTGTCCAGTTCCTGCACCGTATTCTGCAGTTCCGCGAGCGCGTCGTCGCGTTCGCTCGATGCGTCGTCCACGCGCTGGCGCATGACGCTCAGGCGGCGAGCCACGGCGCGCTCGGCTTCGTCCTGCGCCGAGGTCCACAGGCGGTCGAGCGCGTCGCGCATCGTATCGGTCACGGTTTCGGGCAGAGGGGGACGCTCGACGACCTGCGGCGGGCGCGGTGCGCGCGCTTCGCGCCATTTGCGCAGCGATGCGGCGACCGACACGACCGACCCGGTATGCACTTCCGACCAGATGGCCACGGGCGACACCGGCTGGCCTTCCTCGGCCATGCGGTCCGCGATTTCAGCAACGAGTTCATCGGTGATCGCAATGTTGTTGCTAGACATATCCGCCTCAATAACGCGTAAGTAGGGTGACGAAGACCTTTCGTCGATCAGTGGTTGGAGCGAGCGCAGTGTGACCGCGCAATACGACAGATTGTCGGGGAAGCGCGTTGCGCTTGATCGACCGAAAAGCCGGGTTTACAGGGAGCTATTCGCGAGATGGGCGCAAGTTTGAAACCGGATGCAGCCGCTGCCGGAGCCGCTGCCGCCGATACGCTCTATATCAGGGTCACATCTTGTTTCGAGGCAACCCATACCCCCCGTTTTCCCCGTTTTCCCTGTTCTCCCGATCCCCGCCAGCCTGATAGACCCGGAATTCTAGCGTCCGCGCCACCCTTTGCGTCACTCTTCAAGCCGCTTGCGCACGTCGGCCAGCGCTGCCAAGGTTTCCTGATGCAGCGTGCGCACCAGCTCGGCGGCGGGCAAGGCGCGCGCAAGCGGCGCGGCCTGCCCGGCCCATTGCGCGCCATAGCCGAACTCGCCATGCGCCTTCGCGGCCGCGTGCAGCGCCTTGCCCGCATCGTAGGCAACCGGATACGCCGGCACCGCGGGCTTGTCCGCCGCCTCGCCCAGTTCGGTGAAGCGGTTCACGAGGCTGCGCGCCGGGCGCCCCGAAATCGCCGAGGTGAACGTGGTCTCGCGCGCCCCCTCGCCCAGCAGCGCGCGGCGGTAGCCGTCGTCGATCGCGGTTTCCGTGCTGGCGACGAAGGCGGTGCCCAACTGGGCGGCCTGCGCGCCCAGCGCGAGCGCCGCTGCGATGCCCGCGCCGTCCATGATGCCGCCCGCCGCGATCACCGGTAAGTCGAATTGGGTCGCCAGCAGCCGCGTGAGCGCGAAGGTGCCGAGCAGCGGGTCGCGCGCGTCGGGGTCGAACACCCCGCGATGGCCGCCGCCCTCGATGCCCTGCGCGACCAGCACGTCCACGCCCGCCGCCACGGCCTGCGCCGCTTCGTCCACGTTGGTGGCGGTCGAGAACAGCAGAATGCCCGCCGCCCGCAGCGCCTCGATGGCCGCTTGCGGCGGCAGTCCGAAATGGAAGCTCACGACCGCCGGGCGCTCCTCGATCAGCATGGCCAGCATCGCGGCATCTTCCACGAAGCTCACGTAAATCTCCTTGAGCGACCCGGGCGGCTGCGCGCCGAACTGCGCGAAACGCGGCGCGAGCCATTCGGTCCAGTGGCGGTCGATCTCGGCATCGAGACGCGCGGGCCGGTGGCAGAACACATTGACGTTGAAGGGACGCGCCGTCAGCGCGCGGGTTTCGCGTAGCGTCTTGCGCGCGGTTTCCACGTTCATTGCGCCGATGCCCAGCGACCCAAGGCCGCCTTCATTCGAGACCGCCGCGGCCAGTGCGGGCGTGCTTACGCCTGCCATCGGCGCCTGCACGATCGGCAGGGTCATCTGGAGCTTGTCGAGCAGGCGGATACGGGATGCGTTCATGGAAACACCTCAATGGAGTGGGCGCGCAACGGCCGGGATGTCAGCGAGTGCGCTTTTTAGGCTTCGCGCCGAGCGGTGTCGGCCCGAGTTGATCGACCAGAAAATCGACGAAGACCCGCACGCGCGACGACAGATAACGTCCATGCGGATACAGCAAAAAGAACGGCCGCGAACGGCCGCCCTTCTCGGGCAGCACTTCCACGAGCCGCCCGGCGGCAAGGTCTTCCGCGACGATGAAACGGTAGGTCTGGAACAGCCCCGCGCCATGGCGCGCGAGCGTGACGCCCGCCAGCACATCGCCCGACGTGCCATAGCCGCCCTGGGTGGCCAATTCGAGTTCGCTGTCCCCTTCGGCGAAAAGCCACGGAATATTGCGGCCACTGCTTGGCAGTTCGAACTGAATGCAATCGTGGCCTTGCAGATCTTCGATGCTGCGCGGTTTGCCCACGCGCTTCAGATACGCGGCGCTGCCGACGATCACCAGTTCCGCGTCTTCGAGCTTGCGCGCCACCAGGTTGGAATCGTCGGGCGCACGGCCGCGAATGGCGAGATCGAAGCCCTCGTCGGCGAAATCGATATTGCGGTTGCTCAGGTGCGTTTGCACTTCCACCTGCGGATACTGGGCTCGAAACGCGGCTAGCAAGGGCAGCACGCGATAGTGGCCGTAAGGCGTTGGCATGCTGATGCGCAGCACGCCCGCCGGGGTGGACTGCTGACCGGTGACTTCGCGCTCGGCGTCCAGCAGTTGCGCAAGCGCTTCGCGGCATTGCTCGAAGTAGCGCCGCCCGGGATCGGTGAGGCGGATCTGGCGCGTGGTGCGCACGAACAAACGGGCGCCGAGGCGCGCCTCCAGGCGCGCGACCGAACGGCTCACGGCGGCGGGCGTCACGCTCGCCTGGGTGGCGGCCAGCGTGAAGCTGCCCAGTTCGGCGGCAAGGCAAAACAGCTCGATGCTGCCCAGTAACAAATCGTCGAAGTTGCGTTGCATAGGGGATTCCGGCCGTGACATCGGTTGATGCGCCTGATCGTCTTGAGCGTCTTCACCGTATTGAGCGGCTTTGTCGGCGAGGGCAGCAATCTCGGCATCAATATCCACAGAACAGCCGGCAGAAGCGATCGAACTAAACACGCGCGTCATGATGATAGCCGAGCCTCGGGTTCTGACGGCGCGTCCCGGGCGCCGTTCATGAAGCGCACTTTAAGGGCAACGCGCGAGCCGATAAACACAGACCGTTGCACATGACTTGTTACACGGCGGAATAAGCATCAATGCGTGCCCGCGCTTGTCACGTAGCTCAATAAATAGAGGAAACCTGAATGTTTATCGAAACACGGCTTGCCGAACCGGGCTTGACGCTGCCCAACCGCCCTGACCGTCCTGACCACCCTGACCGCCCCGCCACCCCGCTAACCGCGCGCTTCACAGCGGCATGAGAGAATCGGCGGATTCGCGCTGCATCGCGCAGCGCCCCCTTTTACGGAACGTTCATGACTCAAGCCGCCCCGCTTCAAATCGATTTCATCTCCGATATCGCCTGCCCGTGGTGTGCGATCGGGCTTTCTTCGCTGCTGCGTGCAGTCGAAAACCTGGGCGATGCCGTCGATGCCCGCATCACCGTGCATCCCTTCGAACTCAGCCCCGATATGCCAGCTGGCGGCGCGTCGCTGGTCGACTATCTCGGCAAGAAATATGGCCGCACGCCCGAGCAGATCGCCGAAACCCAGCAAGCGATCAGCGAGCGCGGCGCGAGCGTGGGCTTTACGTTCGGCCCGCGCACGCGCGTCTACAACACTTTCGACGCACATCGTCTGCTGCACTGGGCCGGTCTTGAAGGCCAGCCAGGCCAGCAACTCGCGCTCAAGCTCGCGCTGCTGCGCGCCTATCACGGCGATTGCCAGGACGTAAGCGAGCGCGACGTGCTGGTGCAGGCCGCCCAATCGGCCGGTCTGGACGGCGACGCCGCCCGCAAGGTGCTGGAAAGCGGCGCTTACGCCGACGAAGTGCGCGCCGAAGAAGCGCAGGTGCAGCAGATGGGCATCCAGTCAGTGCCTGCCATCGTCTTCAACCAGCAATATCTGATCAGCGGCGGCCAACCGGTCGAGACGTTCGAAAACGCGATTCGTCAGATTCTGGCGGAACCGCAGCAGGAAGGTTAAGGGAGCGCGCGACACAAGCCCCGACTGGCGAAAAACAGAAGAATTCCGGGAAACCACCATGTCCGCCGTCTCGGCTTTCAAACTCGTCCTGCTGTCGCTCATCGCCATCGTCGCGCTGGAACTGCTGGCGCGGCGGCTGCGTCTGCCGCCCGCCGCCGCGCTGCTGGTCGGCGGCGCGGCAATGGCGTTCGCGCCGGGCCTGCCGCCCGTCGTGCTCGATCCCGATCTGGTGCTGATCGTGTTTCTGCCGCCGCTCCTGATGGACGGCGCTTACTTCTTCGTCTGGGCCGACTTCAAGCGCCATATCACGCCGATCCTGCTGTTCGCGATCGGCGCGGTCGCGTTTACCACCTGGGCCGTTGGTCTGGTCGCGCACTGGGTCGCGCCCACGTTGCCGTGGGCCGTGTGCTTTGCGCTGGGCGCGGTGGTCTCGCCGCCCGACGCCGTCGCCGCGCGCGCCGTGCTGGAGCGTCTCGCGCTGCCGCGCCGGATCATGGTGCTGCTCGAAGGCGAAAGCCTGCTCAACGACGCCGCCGGCCTCGTGCTGTTCCGCTTCGCCGTGGCCGCCGCGCTCACGGGCGCGTTCAGCGCCTCGGGCGCGCTGCTGAGCTTTGCGGGCCTCGCGCTGGGCGGCGTCGCGATCGGCTGGCTGATCGGCTATCTCGTCGTCAATCTGCTGCGCCTGCTCGAAGACGACTATCTGATCATCACGGTCGCCGTCTGCGCGGGCTGGTTCAGCTATATCGCCGGGGAGATGGCGGGCGTGTCGAGCGTGATTTCCACGGTCGCCTGCGGCATGTACCTGGGCTGGCATCAGCACGAAGTCCTGAGCGCACGCGTGCGCATGCGCGGCACCGCGTTCTGGCAAGTGATGGTCTTCGTGCTGGAGGCGATGGTGTTCGTGCTGATCGGGCTGTCGCTGCGCGGCGTGATCGTGCGCTTGGGCGGCGCGGGCGAAGCGCTCGCGCAACTGGGGCCCGCAACGCTCGCCGTGGTCGCGGCCGTGGTGCTCTCGCGCTGCGTCTGGACTTTCGGGCTCGAAGGCATCCGCACCGTGCTGCACCGCCTCGCGCCGCGCCGGGTGCTCTGCGGTGATTTCCGCGCCGCTGCCGTGGTCAGTTGGGCCGGCATGCGCGGCGTGGTCACGCTGGCGATCGCCCTCACGCTGCCCGAAAGCCTGCCGGGACGCGACCTGATCCTGTTCGCGGCGTTCGCCGTGATTCTCTTCACGGTGCTGCTGCAAGGCGTGACGATCGGCCCGCTGATCCGCCTCGTGCGCCCGCTGCAGGACGCCCAGGCCGGCGCGGCGTATCTCAACGAACCGCAGGTGTGGGCGCGCCTCGTGGCCGTGCAGTTCGAGACCATCAAACCGCTCGTGCACGGGCCGGACGGCGCGGTGATCCATCCGCGCCTGCTGGAGCAGTACAGCTACCGCGCCGCGCTCGCGCGCCAGTTCGAACATGCGCCGAGCCTGCCCGTGGACGTGCGCACGGCGCACTACGATGTGGTGCTGGCCGCCGTGCGCGCGGGCCGCGCTGAGATCCTGCGCATGCACCGCGCAGGCCTGATCAGCGACGAGATGCTGCACGAAGTCGAACACGATCTCGACCTCGAAGAACTCGGCGCCGAACACGCGCGCGGCTAGGGCGCAGCCAGGTTTTCGCCCCGCGCGCACGCATTCTGGCGGCGCGGCCGCCCTTATCCGTTAAAATTGCGCCACGCGCGGCGCGAGCATCCTCAGGATCAACGCCGCCCGATCCATTCCTGCCGCCTCAACGCGGCATCCGCCCCCTCCGGGGCGCGAGACCCAGCATGACGAATACACCCACCGCTAAGCCCTTCAGCGCGCTTTCGCTCGCTCCCGCCACGCTCGAAAACCTCAACCGGCTCGGCTATGTCGAGATGACGCCGATCCAGGCCGCCAGCCTGCCGATTGCGCTCGCCGGTCACGATCTCATCGCGCAGGCCAAGACGGGCAGCGGCAAGACCGCGGCCTTCTCGCTCGCGCTGCTCGCGAAGCTCGACGTGCGACGCCTCGATGTCCAGGCAATGATCCTCTGCCCCACGCGCGAACTGGCTGACCAGGTCGCCACGGAAATCCGCCGCCTCGCGCGCGCCGAAGAAAACGTCAAGGTACTGACGCTGTGCGGCGGCACGCCGATGAAACCGCAGACGGCCAGCCTCGAACATGGCGCGCACATCATCGTCGGCACGCCGGGTCGCATCATGGACCATCTGGAGCACGGCATTCTCTCGCTCGACGCGCTCAACACGCTGGTGCTCGACGAAGCGGACCGCATGCTCGACATGGGGTTCCACGACGACATCGCCAAAGTCGCGCGCCAGTGCCCGAAAGAGCGCCAGACGCTGCTGTTCTCGGCGACCTACCCCGACGGCATCGCGAAGCTGAGCCAGCAGTTCCTGCGCAACCCGAAGGAAGTGAAGCTCGAAGAGCGTCACGACGACAGCAAGATCCGCCAGCGTTTCTACGAAGTGGAAGAAAACGACCGCCTCCATGTGGTCGGCCAGTTGCTCAACCATTTCCGCCCGGTCAGCACGATTGCATTCTGCAACACCAAGCAGCAGTGCCGTGACCTGCTCGACGTGCTGCGCGCACAGGGCTTTCACGCACTTGCGTTGCACGGCGAACTCGACCAGCGCGACCGCGATCAGGTGCTGATCCAGTTCGCCAACCGTAGCTGCTCGGTGCTGGTAGCGACCGACGTGGCCGCGCGCGGCCTCGATATCGCGCAACTGGAAGCCGTCATCAACGTCGACGTCACGCCCGACCCCGAGGTCTACGTGCACCGCATCGGCCGCACGGGCCGCGCCGATCAGGACGGCTGGGCGCTGTCGCTGGCCAGCATGAACGAAATGGGCCGCGTGGGCGGCATCGAGCAGGCGCTCAAGCGCGAAGTCGAATGGCATCCGGTGGCAGAACTGACGCCCGCCAGCGACGAACCGCTGCTGCCGCCGATGGAAACCGTGCAGATTCTGGGCGGCAAGAAGGAAAAGATCCGCCCCGGCGATGTGCTGGGCGCGCTCACGGGCGAAGCCGGGTTTACGGGCGCGCAGATCGGCAAGATCAACGTGACGGAGTTCTCGACCTATGTGGCGGTGGAACGCAGCATCGCTAAAAGCGCGGTGCGCAAGCTCAACGCCGGCAAGGTGAAGGGCAAGAAGGTGCGGGCGCGCCTGATGGAAGAGTAAAAGCGCTTTATACGCGGCTGGCGCTTCGGCCGAAGCTCAGCCGCGTGGCAACACCAGTTCGAAAATCGAGCCGCCCACCGCCGAACGGCGGTAGACCGCCTGGCCGCCATGTGCGAGCGCAATGGCGCGCACCACCGACAAACCCAGCCCCGACCCGCCGAACTTGCGCGAGCGCGAGGCATCGGCGCGCGTGAATGGCTCGAACACCTGCTGCGCGAATTCCGGCGCGAGACCCGGCCCGTCGTCCTCCACGCCCAGCGTGAACGTGCTTTCGTGCAGCACCAGCGCAATGCGCAGCCTGCCCGGCACCGCATAACGCCGCGCGTTGTCCAGCAGCGCGAGCAGCGCCTGGCGGATACGGGCGCCATCGCAGGCCACCACCACATCGGCGAGATCGACTTCCACCGCGAAGCCCGCTTCGTGAAGCGTATCGCTCACCGAATCGACGGCGTGACGGATTTCCACGTCGATACGCGTGGGCTCCATGCGCATTTCCAGACGCCCGATATCCTGCAGCGTGACGATATGCAGATCGTCGACCAGCCGCGTGAGCCCTTCGACCTGAAACAGCAGACCGCGAATCTGCGCTTCATCGGGCTTGAACACGCCATCCTTCATGCCTTGCAGACGACCGCGCAGAATCGTGAGCGGCGTGCGCAGTTCATGTGCAATGGCGGCATTCCAGGCGGTCATATCGCTGGTCATGCGCTGCAGGCGCACCGCCATGGCGTTGAAATCGTCGACCAGATGCGCGGTTTCGCCAAGCGACCGGTCGCCCGGTAGCGCACGCGCTTCGAGATCGCCTGCCGCGATGCGGCGCGCGCTTTCGGCCAGCGAATTGAGCGGCGCGAGAATGCGCCGCGCGAGCCGCGAGGCAATCACCACCGCGACCACGAGACCGATCAGCAACAGGATCGCGAAGATCAGATAGTCGCGCGGATCGGGGATGAAGAGATCGTCGGGCGTCAGCGGACCCGAAGGCGGCGCGAAAAGATAGAGCAGCCCATAGATCACGATGGAACCGACGAAGGCGATCAGCATCGTGATGCTCGACACCAGCCCCATCGACAGGACGATCTGGCGGCCAAGCCGCCCGCGCTCTTTCTTCACGATGCGGCGAGCCGGTAGCCCACGCCGCGCACGACGGTGATGATGTCGGCGGCGCCGGCCTTGTCGAGCTTCTTGCGCAGATTGCTCACGTGGCTATCGACGGTGCGCTCCAGCGCGTCGCCGCCCGGCAGGCAGGCGTCGATCAGTTCGGCGCGCGTGAATACGCGGTTGGGCCATTTGGCCATGTGGGTGAGCACGCGGAATTCGGTGAGCGTGAGCGCGAGTTGCACGTTTCCGGCTGCGGGCGTATCGGCCGCTGCGCGCACGCTGGCGACGTAGCTTTCGGTATCGATTTCCAGGCGGCCGACGCGCAGGACGCTTTCAGCGCGCGCAACGCCAGTGCGGCGCAGGACCGCGCCTATGCGCGCCACCACTTCGACGGGATTGAAGGGCTTGACGACGTAATCGTCAGCGCCGATGCGCAGGCCCTGGAGCCGGTCGATGTCCTGATCGAGCGCGGTGACGATCACCACCGGCGTATCGCCGCGGCGGCGCAGCTCGGCGAGCACTTCCCAGCCGTCCTTGCCAGGCATCTTGATGTCGAGGAGCACGAGGTCGGGTTTGAGCAGCGGCTGTACGTCGAGCGCGGCCTGGCCGTTGTTGACCTGATAGGTGCGGTAGCCTTCGCGGCTGAGGTAGGCGTCGAGAATCTCGGCGATTTCAGGTTCGTCTTCGGCGATCAGGATCAGCGCGTTCATGGTTAGTCGCGGTGGGGCGCGGCTTTGGGGATAGCGAATCGTGAACTTGTGTCGCCTGCCGGGCAATGTTCTCCATCGAATCTCCATCATAGCTTAACAGTTGGGGGAGCTTTCTTTTTGCGGGAGATTGACCTGTTGGCATTTCCTTGTTGGCGTGTCGGTCTATTAGCGTTGCCCCTGTGCGGGGCGGCACCTACTTTTCTTTGCTGCGGCAAAGAAAAGTAGGCAAAAGAAAGCCGCTACCACCGCCAGTGCTTCGCGGTACACCCCTCGCCTGACAACGGAGTGGCGCCCGGGCAGCGCCCGCATCACGCGCCCAATAACAGAGTGGTACCACCCGCACACCCGGGGGCGCTGCGCGCCCCGTGGGGCATAGCAGCAAACCTTCGGTTTGCGCTTTCCCTGGCATACCGAACCGTCGTGAGCGCAGCGAACAACGGGATGAATGACTGCCTTGTCACTCCGATATTGGGCGCGTGGTGGGAGCAATGCCCAGTTACCACTCCGTTGAAGGGCGAGTGGTGGACGGCGTCAATTTAGCGGTTTGAGCGGCTTTCTTTGCTTACCTTTCTTTGCCGCGGCAAAGAAAGTAAGTGCCGCCCCGCACAGGGGCAACGCTGGCATACCAAAAGCAAATCAAGGAAACGCCAACACTCAAAAAACCAAAGGTGAGCACCCTGCCTGCCGGGGGCCCTCGTTGCCTCCACTCAGCGCGCGCAAGCCGCGCCCTCAACAAAACCTCCACAAAAAATCCATCGTCCTCGAACGACGCAGCCTCACGCTCCATGCTCTGCCATACCGCCAGCCCAGATACCTCCAGCAGACATGAATACACCGAAGCTCCAGATAACCGTCGCGACCCTGATAGCAATGACAGCGATCACGGCGCTCACGGCCTGCAACCGCAGCCAAAACAACGCGACTCAAGCCGCCCCCACGCCGCAAGTCAGCGTCCTCAAACTGCACCCTCAACCCGTCGCAGTCACAGCGGAACTGCCAGGCCGCATCGTCGCCTTCCTCGAAGCGGAGGTCCGCCCGCAAGTCGGCGGCATCATCCAGCAGCGGCTCTTCACCGAAGGCGGCGAAGTCAAAGCGGGCCAGCCGCTCTATCAGATCGATCCCGCCAGCTACCGCGCCGCACGAGACAGCGCCGAAGCCGCCTTGCAGCGCGCCCAGGCCGCCATTCCGTCCGCCCAGGCAAAAGCCGACCGCAACCAGACGCTGATCAAGCAGAACGCCATCAGCCGTCAGGACTACGAAGAAGCGATCGATGCACTCGCGCAGGCGCGCGCCAACGTCGCCTCCGCTAAAGCATCGCTAGACACCGCCCGTATCGATCTGGATCGCACGACAATCCGCGCGCCCATCTCCGGCCGCATCGACCGCTCCACCCTCACGCCCGGTGCACTCGTCAGCGCAAGCCAGAGCACCGCGCTCACGACGATCCACCAGATCGACCGCGTCAATATCGATCTCACGCAGTCGAGCGCGAATCTGCTGAATCTGCGCGAGGCCGTCGATCCTGGCCGCATCGTGACGACCAACGGTAGCGTGCCGGTGAAGCTCAAGCTCGAAAACGGCTCGACCTATGCGCCTGAAGGCCGCCTCGAATTCGGCGAATCGAGTGTCGCCAGCGGCACCGGTACTTACACGCTGCGCGCAACGGTGCCCAATCCGCGCCGGTTGCTGCTGCCTGGCATGTACGTGCGCGCCATCGTCGAGGAAGGTACGGTGCCGCAGGCGTACCTGCTGCCGCAACGCGCCGTGAGCCGCAATACGCGTGGCGAGGCCACCGCGCTGCTCGTGCGCAGCGGCAAGGTCGAGGAAGTCGAACTCGCGAATGCGCGCGAGCACGGCAACGACTGGCTCGTTACACAAGGTCTGCACGACGGTGATGCGCTGATCGTCGAAGGCACCCAGCAGGCGCGCGTGGGCGACACCGTCGCCGCTACCGAAGTGATCCTCGACGCCGCCACCGGCAAGGTCCGCGCACTGCCTGCCGCAAAGCCCAATAGCGCGGCCGCAGACGCCAAAGACCCCGCAAAGACCACGCAGCAAAGGAGCTGAACGCCATCATGTCGGTATTTTTTATCAGACGCCCCGTGTTCGCGTGGGTGCTCGCCATCGTCGTGATGCTCGCGGGCGCGCTGGCGCTCAAGCGTCTGCCCGTCGCGCAGTATCCCGAGATCGCGCCCACCACCATTTCGATTTCCGCGACGTATGCGGGCGCGGACGCCCAGACCATCGAAAACTCGGTTACACGCGTGATCGAGCAAGGTCTCACCGGTCTCGACAATCTGCTCTACATGTCCGCGAGTTCGGACGCGTCGGGCGAGGTCGAAATCCGCCTCACCTTCAGCAACAGCGCCAACGCCGATGTCGCGCAGATGCAGGTCCAAAACAAGCTGCAACTGGTGACTTCGCAACTTCCCTCAGTCGTGCAAAGCACTGGCCTTACGGTTACCAAATCGTCCGCCAGCTTCCTGATGGTCGTGGGCTTCGTTTCGATCAACAACAAGCTGAGTTCGATCGATCTGGACGACTACGTGGGCAGCACGCTTCAGGACCAGATCCGTCGCGTAACCGGAGTGGGCAACACGCAGTTGTTCGGTTCCAGCTACGCCATGCGGATCTGGCTCGACCCGGCGAAACTCCAGCAATACGCGCTGATGCCAGGCGACGTGGAGACCGCGCTGCGCGCACAGAACGCGCAGGTTGCCGCAGGCCAACTTGGCGCGCAGCCTGCGCGGCCCGGCCAGCAGCTCAACGCCACCGTCACCGCGCAAAGCCGCCTGCAAACTGTTGCGCAGTTCGAGGACGTCATCGTCAAGAGTGCGACCGATGGCGCTGCAGTGCGCCTCAAGGACGTCGCGCGCGTCGAACTGGGCGCGGAAAACTACTCCTACGCGTCGACTTATAACGGCAAGCCGGCATCGTCGCTGGGCGTGATGCTCGCCACGGGCGCGAACGCCATCGACACCGCCAAGGGCATCAAGGCGCTGATCGACTCGCTCAAGAGCACGCTGCCCGCAGGCGTCGAGGTGGTCTATCCGTACGACACCACGCCCTTCGTCGCGCTCTCGATTCACGAGGTCGTCAAGACGCTGTTCGAAGCCATCGTGCTGGTGTTTATCGTCATGCTGGTGTTCCTGCAGAACGTTCGCGCGACGCTGATTCCGACGCTGGCGATTCCCGTCGTGCTGCTGGGAACCTTTGGCGTGCTCGCCGCGTTCGGCTACTCGATCAACACGCTCACCATGTTCGCGATGGTGCTCGCCATCGGCCTGCTGGTAGACGACGCCATCGTCGTGGTGGAAAACGTCGAGCGCGTCATGACCGAGGAGAACCTCGCGCCGCGCGAGGCCACCCTCAAATCGATGCGCGAGATCACGGGCGCGCTGATCGGCATCGCCACGGTGCTCTCCGCCGTATTCGTACCGATGGCGTTCTCGTCCGGCTCGACGGGCACGATCTATCGTCAGTTCTCGGTGACCATCGTCACGGCGATGCTGCTTTCGGTGGCCGTCGCGCTGATCTTCACACCCGCACTGTGCGCGACGATCCTGCGCCGCCCGCAAGGTCACGGCGACGGCCACGGCGCGCAGCGCGGCTTCGCAGGCTGGTTCAACCGCCACTTCGATCGCGGCTCGAACGCCTATCGCAACGGCGTATCCGGCATGCTCGGGCGCCGCAAGCGCTTTCTGGCGATCTTCGTCGCGCTGGTCGTGGCGATGGGCTGGATGTTCATGCGCCTGCCCAGCTCGTTTCTGCCCGTCGAGGATCAGGGCATCCTGCTGACCGCCGTGCAATTGCCGCCCGGCGCGATGAACGCCCGCACCCAGGACGTGCTCAAGCGCGTGACCGATTACTACCTGCGCAGCGAAAAAGACGCCGTGGAAGGCGTGCTGGCGATCGAAGGCTACGGCTTCGGCGGCTCGGGACAGAACGCGGGCATGGTGTTCGTGCGCCTGAAGGACTTCGACAAACGCAAGTCCGCGAATCTATCCGCACAGGAAGTGGCGCAGCGCGCGAGCGCGGCCTTTGCCGCCATCGGCGATGCCCAGGTCTACGCGCTGCTGCCGCCCGCCATCGATGGCATGGGCAATTCGAATGGCTTCGACTTCTATCTGAAGGACACCAATGGTGCGGGCCGCGAAAAACTCCTGCAGATGCGCGACAAACTGCTCGCCGCCGCGGCGCAGGATGCCGCGCTCGCCAACACGCGCCCGACAGGTCAGGAACCTACGCCGCAGTTCGCCGTAGCGATCGATCAGGCCAAGGCGAGTTCACTCGGCCTGAATCTCGCCGATATCAACCAGACGCTCTCGGTCGCGTGGGGCAGCGACTACGTGAACGACTTTATCGACCGTGGCCGCGTGAAGCGCGTCTACGTGCAGTCCGATGCCGATTTCCGCATGCAGCCGCGCGATCTCGACAACTGGCACGTGCGCAACGCCAGCAACGAGATGGTGCCGTTCGGCGCATTCGCGCACGGGCACTGGAGCTTCGGTCCGACGCGGCTGGAGCGCTACAACGGCAACGCTGCGCTGGAAATCCAGGGCGAAGCCGCGCCGGGCGTGAGTTCCGGCACGGCGATGCACCAGATCGACAAGCTGGTCGCGGCGCTGCCGCCGGGCTTTCAACACGAATGGACCGGCCTGTCCTTTGAGGAACGGCTCGCGGGCGATCAGGCGGCTGCGCTCTACGCGATTTCCGTGCTGGTGGTGTTCCTGTGCCTGGCCGCACTCTACGAGAGCTGGTCGATCCCGTTCGCGGTCATGCTCACCGTGCCGGTCGGCATGGCGGGCGCGCTGCTGGCCGCGGTGCTGTGCGGCCAGACCAACGACGTCTATTTCAAGGTGGGCCTGCTCACGACCATCGGGCTTGCGGCCAAGAACGCCATCCTGATCGTCGAGTTTGCGCTGGAGCGCGAGGCGCATGGCGCGAGCTTCATCGAAGCGACGCTCGACGCCGCGCGCCAGCGTCTGCGTCCGATTTTGATGACCTCGTTTGCGTTCATCCTCGGCGTCGCGCCGCTGGCCGTCGCCACCGGCGCGGGCTCTGGCGCGCAGAACGCAATCGGCATCGGCGTGATGGGCGGCATGATCGCGGCCACCGTGCTGGGTATTTTCTTCGCGCCGCTACTGTATGTAGCGGTCCGCATGGCTTTCAAGGGCAAGCGCACATGAACGCATTTCAACGCCTCATCATGCATTCCGGCGTAATCACGAGCACCCTGCTGGCCGGTTGCGCGGTCGGCCCCGACTACCGCGCGCCGCAGGCGGTTACGCCCGCGCAATGGCGCACCATCCACGCGGCGTCCGCCTCGACGCCCACCACTCTCGTCGATGGGCACGCCGATCTGCAACAGTGGTGGACGCGCCTGAACGACCCGCTGCTCGACGCGCTCGTGAACGAAGCGGTAGCCGGCAATCTGGACGTAGCGACGGCCGCCGCCCGCGTGCGCGAAGCCCGCGGCGTGCTACGCGAGGCGGGTGGCGCGCTCTATCCATCGCTGAACGCCACGGGCGGCTTCACGCGCTTCGGCGCTGGCAGCAGCGCCGTCACGACGGGCAGCACGGCATCGACGACAACCAGCACACTCGGCTCCAGCGGCCCGACGAATCTCTTCCAGGCGGGTTTCGACGCCAGTTGGGAAATCGATATCTTCGGCGCGAACCGACGCGCCCTGGAAGCCGCGCGCGACAGCTATGACGCCGCGCAGTGGGACCGCCGCACGGCGCTGCTCACGCTGATCGGCGACGTCACCACGCGCTATGTGCAGGCGCGCGGCTACCAGGCGCGCCTTGCGCTGGCCCGCGAAACAGCAGCCTCGCAACAGGAGACCGCGCGCCTCACACGCGTGCGTTACCAGGCGGGCGCGACCTCGGGCCTCGATGCAGCCAACGCCTCGGGCGAAGCGCAATCGACGCTGGCCACCATCCCCGCGCTCGAAGCCAGCTACGCGCAGACCGTGCACAGCCTCGCGGTGCTCACGGGCCGTACGCCGGACGCGCTGATCGAGCGCATGGACGCCCCTGCGAACGCCACCCCGCCCGTGCCCGCCCCTGCGCTGCCGGTGCCGCGCGGCGTGCCCGCCGACACGCTTCTCGCGCGCCCCGACGTGCGCGCAGCCGAACGCCGTTACGCGCAATACACAGCGCGCGTGGGCCAGGCCGAAGCCGCGCGCTACCCACGCGTGACGCTCACCGGAACGCTGAGCACCTCGGGCACGCAGCTCGGCGACCTCGCGCGGCATTCGTCGATTGGCTGGTCGATCGGCCCTTCGGTGACGATTCCACTGTTCGACGCCGGGCGCCTGAAAGCCGCCGTCGATATTGCCGACGCGCAGCGCGAGCAATATCTGATCGCGTATCGGTCGGCGGTCCTCACTGCGCTCACCGATGTCGAGAACGCCAGCGTATCGCTGGCTCGCGAAGCCGAGCGCACCCAAAGCCTCCAGCTTTCCGCCGATGCCTATGGCGAAGCCGCGAAACTTGCGCACGCACGCTACGAATCGGGATCGACGGGCTTTCTCGACGTACTCACCGCCGACCGCTCGCTCTACTCGGCGCAGGACACGTTGATCCAGAGCCGCGTGAGCGTGACGACCGATTACATCGCGTTGAACAAGGCGCTGGGCGGCGGCTGGGACGGCGACACGGATGCGTCAGTTCGCTGATCGCTCAGAGCGGTTCCGCGCAATGCACCGCGTGCAGCGTAGGCGCGCAGTGCAGTAACTCGAACATCGCCGCAACCATACGCTCGCCGTCGCGCACGAAATCAAGACGTGGCACAACGAGCAGGCTATCGCGGATCAACCCTGTGACCTGGGCGTGCAGCAGCGCGGCGCGAGGCGTACATCGAGCGTTTGCGGTAACTGATCGCGGCGCTGCGCGTTCATGAGACCACGCTCCAGATTCACCAGGCCTTCGCGCGCGCATTCGCGCATGCGGCCCGCCACGCTCGCCATCTCGTCGACCAGTTCGCAGCGATTGAACACGATCTCGAACACGCGCCGCCGCCGCGCGTCACATTGCGCATCGTGCAGACAGACGAGAATCGCGCGCTGCATCGCGGCGAGCGGGTCTGGCGCAAGCGGATCGACGAAAGCGCCGATCAACTCCTCCAGCGGCAAGCGTGTGCGTTCCAGCAGCGCTTCGAGCAGATCGGCCTTGTTGCGAAAGTGCCCAAATTTTTGTTCATTTTGGGATCCGATTTTTTTTGGTATTCGGGGTTGGCATTTCCTTGTTGGCATTTCCCTGTTGGCATTTCCTTGTTGTCGTGTCGGTCTATTAGCGTTGCCCCTGTGCGGGGCGGCACCTACTTTTCTTTGCCGCGGCAAAGAAAAGTAGGCAAAAGAAAGCCGCTACCACCGCCAGTACTTCGCGGTACACCCCTCGCCTGACAACGGAGTGGCGCCCGGGCAGCGCCCGCACCACGCGCCCAATATCGGAGTGGTGACGCCCGCACATCCGGGGGCGCACGCGCCCCGTGGGGCATAGCAGCAAACCTTCGGTTTGCGCTTTCACTGGCATACCGAACCGTTGTGAGCGCAGCGAACAACGGGATGAATGACTGCCTTGTCACTCCGATATTGGGCGCGTGGTGGGAGCAATGCCCAGTTACCACTCCGTTGAAGGGCGAGTGGTGGACGGCGTCAATTTTGCGGTTTGAGCGGCTTTCTTTGCTTACTTTCTTTGCCGCCGCAAAGAAAGTAAGTGCCGCCCCGCACAGGGGCAACACTGGCATACCGACAAGAAAACAAGGAAATGCCAAGAAAAAGTAGGCAAAAGAAAGCCGCTCACACCGCCAGTGCTTCGCGGTTTACCTACAGCCTATAAACAAAGTGGTGACGCCCACACATCTGGAGGCGCTTGCGCGCCGTCGAGCCCAGCAAAAAACCGCGGTTTTCGGTTTTCTTCGCAAACCTAACCGTTGTGAGGAAATCGAACAACGGGATGAATGACTACTTTTTCCCTGCGATTTTATGCGAATACGGCCGCTCGAATCCGAGAACGCGGCAAGGCGGCAGCCAAACACGTTACGCGTATGCGGCTGGCCGTCCGGGTACTCGCTTGCCAGACCCATGCAATGCCAGCCTCGCGCGTAGCGCCGCACGAGCAGTTGGGTTTCGATCACGTAAGGATCCTTGATGGGCTCACTTCATCACTCGTCGCAAGTCATGTCCTGCTTGCGCACCACGATGATGATGGGATACGTGCCGTGTTCGAGCTCGACGCGCGCGACCACGGTGGTGGTGGTCGGGTCGCTATCGTCGTACACGCTGACTTTATCCTTGCGCAGATTGACGAGGCCCACGCAGCGCGTGGCGTGTCCATCATCGTCCACTTGGCAATCGATCTGATGGTCCGAGAAATAGCGGTAGCGGTCGCGCTCGGGCAGCGCGAGGTATTCCCGCATGCTGGCTGCCGCGCCGCCCACGCCGCTCACCCGGCCAATCGAGCATTCCTGTTGCGGGGCGGCGGCGCTCGCGGTTTGTGCCTGCGCGAGCGGGCTGGCCGCAACAACCAGCGCGGCGAATGCCGAAGCGAAGAGAATTTTCATAACGCGAATCACGGTAAACGAAGCAAAGCCACGATTCTAGCCCGATCGCGCCACGATGCCCTTCAGTCGCGCAGTGGTCAGGACCCTGCCTGCACCATCCGCGCCGGTCTGCCTGACGCTGCCTGCTTACGCGGATCACGAAGCGCTCAGCGCCGTGTGACTGCTGCGCACCACGCGAGTGCATTGTTCCGACGCCTGGTTGCGCGCGCACGGATCGCATCTGGCATTGGCGCAGCAATGGATACGCGCAAGCAGGGTGCATGTTGGGCCGCCTCAATGTGAAAGCGACCCGGCGCGCCGACCTGCTATTCCTCGACGCCGATCTGGCCATTCCGGCCGCGCCGCTCGAACGTCTAATCGACTACGATCGCGGCGTCGCGCAGGCGTGGGCGCGGCCCCCGAAGATCCGGCGTAGAGTTTACGCGCTGGTCGTCTACAGGCGCGCAAGCATCTACGTGATCACACACCTTTCTTTCATAGCGATGAATCGCACCACTCGATCCGCTCGCGCGGCCGAATCTCGATGCGTTTATCGTGCGTTATGCATCGATCCATCAGTCATGCCTGGCATACAACGCATTCCGTACCAATGCGTACTGCATCGTAGCTTGTTCGGGAATTCGTACGATGGCATTATTTGCCGCACTCGAATTCAAGAACCTACCAGCCATGGCGTCCGCCAGACAACAACGTCGTCATCAGGAACACGTACGGGCAGCGCAAACGCCCGCGTCCGTGCCGCTCCAGATCGTCCCGCCGACCGTACCCGAAGCCCCCACGCGCGTCATCGCCTTGCCCGCACGCTTTGCCGGTCCGCTCACGCGCGTGGAAGGCGTGCCGGACCTCTTCACGACGCGCCTCGTCAGCGTTCTGATGCTGCTGATGTGCGCGGGCGTCGGCGTCAGCCTCGCCTGGGCGATGGCAATCGACAAAACCGTGAAGATCGGCCCCGTACTCGGCCTGCTCATGCTCTTGATCTACGCCGTGCTGGTCTGGATTGGCGCGATCGCCGTGGATGCGCTGATCCATGCGGGCGCGTGGTTCGTTGTCGACGAAACGGGTTTTCGCTATGGCTTTGGCCGCAAGCACGGCGCGGCGCGCACGGCCGTGGAAACGCGCGTGGACTGGCAGGATATCGTCGTCAACCCGCGCGAGCGTTGCGACGTCGCCACCGACTTCGTCTCACGCCAGGCCATCGCCAAGAACCTGCTGCTCTGGCAACGCCGGCCTTCCGGTGAGATCAAGCAAACGAGCCTGCGTCTGGGGTTGGCCGGCAATGACGTGCTCTGCCTGCGCTTTCATAATCGCGCCGAAGTCGTCACCGCCATCCTCGCCGGTCTCGCGCGCCGCCCGGGGCTGCGCTTCGACCCGCAGGTATTCGTCGATGCGGGCGTCAATCCCGAGACCTTCGAACCGATGAATAGCCCGCGCCGCATCGAATACGCGCTCGTCATCGCCTGCTGCATCGCCATGTTCGCGTTTATCTACCGGTTCGCCGATACGCTGCCTGCGTGGCTGCTGATCGCCGGCAGCCTCGGGATCGTTTTAGGAGGTTGCGGCGTGGTGGCGTTCGCCTGGCAGCGGCGCTACCCTGGACTCAGCGGGATTATCGGCTTTAGCAGCGCGACGGAACCGGCCTGAATTCGCCCTCAACCCGCGCGCCACACCGATGGTAGGATTTGCGCCCCTTCCTGTGCATTCGGGTTTCAGATGGCGCGCGAAAATTTCAATGACCTGCTGGCCTTTCTCGCCGTGGCGCGCGAACGCAGTTTCACGCGAGCGGCCGCGCAGCTAGGCGTTTCGCAATCGGCGCTCAGCCACACGATACGCGCGCTGGAGACGCGGCTCGGCCTGCGTCTGCTGACGCGCACCACGCGCAGCGTCTCCACCACGGAAGCGGGCGAGCGGCTGTTTCAGGCGATTGCGCCGCGCTTCGAGCAGATCGACACCGAACTCGCGGCACTCGCCGATCTGCGCGACAAGCCTGCGGGCACGATCCGCATCACGGCCACGGACCATACCGTCGATACCGTTATCTGGCCGAAGCTCAAGGAGTTTCTGCCTGCGTATCCGGACATCAAGGTGGAAATCAGCGTGGATTACGGGCTGCGCGATATCGTGGCCGACCGCTTCGATATTGGCGTGCGTACCGGCGATCAGGTCGCGAAAGACATGATCGCCGTGCGCATCGCGCCCGATCTGAAGATGGCGATCGTCGCCTCGCCCGCCTACCTCGCGAAGAAGAAGGCGCCGAAATCGCCGCAGGATCTGCTCCAGCATGACTGCATTTCGCTGCGCCTCACGAGCGCGGGCGGTCTCTATGCGTGGGAGTTGAAGAAGGACGACCACGATCTGCAGGTGCGCGTGGACGGTCAACTCACCGTCAATACCATCCCGCAGATGCTCAACGCCGCGCTGGGCGGCTTTGGCCTTGCCTTCATGCCCGAGGACGTTGCGCTGCCTCATATCCGCGCAGGGGAACTGAAAAGCGTGCTCAAGGACTGGTGCCCGGTGTTTCCCGGCTATCACGCGTATTACCCGAGCCGGCGTCAATCGTCGCGCGCGCTCGGCCTGGTGATCGATGCGTTGCGTTATCGCGGCAAGGTTTGAGGGGGCATCAGAACGCCACGCGTCCTTCGACCGGGTAGTTGGGGTCCGTATAGCCCGGCGTCGATACGTGACCGGGCGGCACGAGGCTGTCGATGAAGCGCTCGTCGTCGGCATTCAACTTCAGGTCGAGCGCCTGCCTGTAGCTGTCCCAGTGCGCCTCGGTGCGCGGGCCCGCGATGGCCGAACTCACGAGGCGGTTGTTGAGCACCCACGCCAGCGCGAAGGCGATGGCGTTCGTGCCGCGCTGCGCGGCATGCCCGGCGATGCGCTGCGCGATATGCAGCGATTCGGTGCGCCACTCGGTCTGCTGGAGGCGGCGGTCGCCCCGCCCCGCGCGGCTATCGGCGGGCGGCGGCGCGTCGGGCGCGTATTTGCCGGTGAGCACGCCGCGAGCAAGCGGGCTATATGGCACGACGCCCAGCCCATAGTGGGCGGCGGCGGGCAGTTGCTCGACTTCCGCGCTGCGATCCACGATGTTGTAGAGCGGCTCGCTCGCAACCGGGCGATCGATGCCAAGTTGATCGGCAATGCGCGCGACTTCGGCAATACGCCAGCCACGAAAATTCGACAGCCCGAAGTAGCGGATCTTGCCCTGGCGGATCAGATCGCCCACGGCGCGCACGCTTTCTTCCAGCGGCAAATCAGGCAGCGCGCGATGAAAATAAAGCACGTCGATATAGTCGGTGCCCAGGCGCATGAGACTTTCTTCGACGCTCTGGAAGATCCATTTGCGCGACTGCCCCTGGCGATTCGGGCCTTGCGCGGGTCCCGCGGGGTAGCCGAACTTGGTTGCCACGACCCAGTCGTCGCGGTGTGCGGCGATGGCGCGGCCCACGATTTCCTCAGAACGGCCAGCGTGATACACATCCGCGGTGTCGATGAAGTTCACGCCTTGCTCGAAGGCTTTGTCGATGATGCGCTTCGAGGTGGCCTCGTCGGCTTCGCCGCCAAACATCATGGCGCCAAGGCACAAGGGCGAGACTTTCAGGCCGCTGCGGCCCAGATTGCGATATTCCATCTGCGGTTACTCCTGGAACCCCTGGATGACTGCGCGTCGTAACGACGTCCAGCTCGCATTAGAAACCAGATAAGGCGCGCGATAAAGGCGTTGGATCGGCATGCTTTCATGAATCAAACTCATCAGTTTTTTCGCGCCTTTTATTTCGCCATCCTGTCTATTTTCAGTCTCGCGTTACGAAATTCCTCTCACTAACAACGAGATTTACCACCCTGCTTTTCGCCTCGCCAACAAAGGCGCAGAATGTAGCGAACGCAGGAAACCGTCGTAAGCGAGCATTTCCCACACTCTGGGCGAATACACAAAAAACCAGGAGACGAGATGGATGACAAGCTTGTTGCGAACGCGGCCGCTGCACCCGCCGCTGCCGCCACCACCCGCACCAACTTCCGCTGGCATGTGCTGACGTGGCTACTGATCGGCGGCATCATCAACTATCTGGACCGTGCGAATCTGGCGATTGCCGCGCCCGGCATGATTCATGATCTCGGCCTCACGCGCACGCAGATCGGACTGCTCGGCACGGTGTTTTCCTGGACCTACGCGGTCATGCAATTGCCCGCCGGCTGGATCATCGACCGCTTTGGCGCGAAGCGCGTCTACGCGATCGGCATGATCTGGTGGAGCGTGGCCACCTTGCTCACCGGCGTGGTCGGCTCGGTCGCGGGACTGGTGCTCATGCGCGTGTTGCTGGCCGTGGGCGAAGCGCCGTGCTGGCCCACCTCCGCCAAGATCACGGCGGCGTGGTTTCCCGCCAAGGAGCGCGGCTTTGCCACCGGCATCTGGGATTCGTCGTCGAAATGGGGCCCGGCGCTCGCGCCTGCGGTGCTGGTGGCGCTGATGATCGCGTTTGGCTGGCGCTCGCTGTTTCATGTGACGGGCCTGCTCGGCATCGTGTTCGCCGCACTGTTTCTGCTGCTCTATCGCAACCCCGCGCAAAGCCAGCGTCTGTCGCGCGAGGAATTTGCCTATATCGAAGCAGGCGGCAGCGGGCGCGAACATTCGCTCGCCAGCGCGCCAATCAAATGGCGCTCGCTATTCGCCTCGCAAAGCGTGTGGGGCATGATACTCGGCTACTTCTGCGCGATCTGGCTGTGGAATCTGTTCCTCGTATTTCTGCCGCTCTATCTGATCGACCGCTTTCATATCTCGCTCGTGCAACTCGGGTTTTACGCGAGCATTCCGTGGTTCGGCGGCGCGGCGGGCGAGATCGTCGCGGGTTTTATCGCCGCGAAACTGGTGGATCGCGGCACCGCCTCGCCGATGGTCGCCAAGCGCGTGTTGATCGTAATCTGCTCGCTGGGCGCGGCACTGTGCGCCATCGCGCTGCCCTTCGTGCAGACGATCGGCGCGACCATCACGCTGATGACGCTGGGGCTCGCCTGCATCGCGGCGACCATAGGCAATGCGTGGGCGCTTGCGGGCGATGTCGCGCCGCGCTCGATGATCGCCTCGGTCAGTGCGATCCAGAATTTTGGCGGCTATTTTGGCGGTGCATTCTCGCCGGTTGCGGCGGGCTTCATCGTCGATCGCACCGGCTCGTACACGCTCGCCTTCGTGATTGGCGGCGCGATCGCAGGCTGCGCCGCACTGTTCTACTGGGGCATGGCACGCCGCGCCGTGGCGCCCGAGGCTACGCACTGAGGCCTGATTCGCGGCGTCCTCACCGTATACTGTCTGACTCCAGCAAAAAAACACGGCGGCGCGCCTTATCCGCGCGCCGCGCGCAAAAAAAGGAAAGACAGCATGGGACCGTATGTGGACGCCGTACCTTCGGCTGAATCGCTGCCCGCGCGCGCGGATGTCGTGATCGTCGGCGGGGGCATCATCGGCGTAGCGGCGGCGTGGCATCTTGCTTCGCAGGGCGTGAGCGTCGTGCTCTGCGAGAAGGGCCATGTGGCCGGCGAACAATCGAGCCGCAACTGGGGCTGGTGTCGCCAGGCAGGCCGCGATATGCGCGAGATGCCGCTCATCACCGAGAGCATGCGGCACTGGCGCACGATGGCCGACCGCGTTGGCGCCGACGTGGGCTATCGCGAATGCGGCGTGCTGTATATCGGCCAATCAGAAGAAGACGAAGCGGGCTTCCAGCAGTGGTTCAGCGATGCCGCCGCTTACGAAACCGGCGCGCAAATGCTGCGCGGCGCGGATCTCGAGAAGCTCTTGCCCGGCGCATCGCGCACGTTTCGCGCAGGCCTGTTCGTGCCGACCGATGGCCGTGCCGAACCTCAGCGCGCAGTCCCCGCGCTCGCCCGCGCGGCACAGGCGCGCGGCGCGACCATCGTGGCGCATTGCTCGGTGCGCGCACTGGAGCGCTCCGCGGGACGCGTGTCAGGCGTCGTAACCAGCCGTGGCCGCATTGCCTGCGACGCGGTGATTCTCGCAGGCGGGGCGTGGTCCAGTCTATTTTGCGCCCATGAGGGCATTCGTCTGCCGCAACTGAAGGTGCTGGGCACCGTACTGCGCACCTCGCCAGTCGAGAACGGTCCGCCCACTTGCGGCTGGCTTGGCGATATCGGCTATCGCAAGCGTCTGGACGGCGGCTATACCATCGGCTATAGCGGTCATCGCTACACGCCGGTCAGCCCCGATGGCCTGCGCTTTCTGCGCGAATATACGCCATTGCTCAAGCAAAGCTGGCGCTCGATCCGCCCGCGTTTCGATGCCGCCGCGTTGCGCGAGTTTCGCGATCGTCCGGGCTGGAACGCCGACGGGCGCAGCCCGTTCGAGCGCACGCGCACCATGGATCCCGCGCCTTCCCAGCGCGGTGTCGCCGCCGCGATGGCCAGCATGAGGCGACTCTTTCCAGCATTCGAGGACGCGCGGATCGTGCAGGAATGGGCCTGCTATATGGACGTCACGCCCGACATCATTCCGTATATCGGTGCGTGCGCAACGGTTCCCGGTTTGACGGTGGCAACGGGCTTTTCGGGTCACGGCTTCGGCATTGGTCCGGCTGCGGGACGCGCTGCCGCCGATATTGCCATCGGTCGCGATGCCGGCGTGAATCTCGCGCCATTCTCGCTCGAACGCTTCGCGCCCGGCGTGCCAATCGTACCCGGCGGCGAAATCTGATTGCCGGGCTGCGCTCGCTGAAAGAACGCTGATTTCACAGAAAAGGCGGTGCTGCATTTCGGCACACCGTCTTTTTTCTTTTGCATGCCCCGATTTTCTTGAGTCCGGTCACGGCCTCATCCACGGGCGCATCCGTTTCGCCACCTCCAAGGAGTCTGCGGCTCCAGCGGCTTCGAGTTCCGGTTCTACTGTGCGGCACCAGCCTCCACCGCATTCATACCGTCTTTTACCGGCACGGCGCCTTGTCCAGGCACGCTTTTCGCTACGCCTGGCTGAACATGACAACCAGACGAACGCTCAAACGCGTTCCATCGACCGCCGGCCGCGCGCTTGTGCGGCCGGTACAGACTGTTTCCGTCAGTTCAATCGCGGCCTTGCCGGGATCACGAACTTCCTTTCGCGACGCCATCTGGCGTCATCGCGGCGTGTCGTCTTTTTTGCGCGCCGCACCGTGTTTGAGGAGGCATATCTTCATGAATCGACGCACTGTCCAGCTTGTGGGCAGCCTGATCGCCATCGCTGTCATTGCCTGGGCTTTGGCCCGCGGCATTGGCGCCGATACATTCCGCAGCCATGCGGGAGATCTCGCATACTACGCCGGCCAGCACATGCTGCTGGTTGGCTATTCGATGGTGCTGGCCATCCTTGTCGGCGTGCCTGCCGGGGTGCTGCTGAGCCGGCCGCGCTTGCAGCGCCGGGCCGAACGCTTCATGCAGATTTTCAACATCGGCAATACGATTCCCTCGCTGGCCGTGCTGGCGATTGCGCTGGGCATCTTCGGCATCGGCAATATTCCGGCCATCGTCGCGCTGTTTCTCGCTTCCCTGCTGCCGATCACGCGTAATAGTTACGAGGGCGTGAAGAACGTGCCTGCGTCGCTGCGCGAGGCCGCCAAAGGCATTGGCATGACGGGCTGGCAATCGCTCACGCGCGTGGAGTTGCCCCATGCGCTGCCGATCATCGTAGGCGGCATCCGCACCGCGCTCGCCATCAACGTGGGCACTGCGCCGCTGGCTTATCTGATTGGCGCGGACAGCCTCGGCTCGCTCATCTTTCCCGGCATCTATCTCGACAACGAACCGCTGCTGTTGCTGGGCGCCGCGTTCACCGCCATTCTGGCGCTCGTGCTCGACGGCATCGTCGCAACCAGCAGTCGTCAGTGGCTCCTTCGTCACGGAGGCGTCGCATGATGTTTCGAAAAGCGATTCGACGCTTCGCCGCTTTTTGCACCATCGGCATGCTCTGCGCCGCGGCAAGCAGCAGTGCCTTCGCCGCCAGGATCGTGCTGGGGGCGAAAAACTTCACCGAGCAATACGTGCTGGCCGAAGTCACCGCGCAATATCTGCGCTCGCGCGGCTATGACGTGGAAGTGCGCTCGGGCCTGGGCAGCACGCTCATGCGCAGCGCTCTGGAAAACGGCCAGTTCGATCTTGTGTGGGACTACACCGGCACAGCGGCGCTGGTGTACGACAAGATCACCGACAAACTCGGCCCTGAGCAGATGTATCAGCGCGTGAAGGCGCTCGACGCGCCGCGTGGTCTCGTGTGGCTCAATGCGTCGTCGCTCAACGATACCTATGCGCTGGGATTGCCGAGCCAGTTTGCCCAGACTTCGGGCGTCAAGACGGTTTCGCAGCTTGCCGATTATCTGAAGACGAATCCCGATGCGAAGCATGTCGTGTTCGGCATGGACGCCGAATTCGCCAATCGCCCCGACGGCCTCAAGCCGCTGCTCGAAACCTACGACATGCATTTCAGGCGCTCGCAGATGAAGCAGATGGATCCGGGCCTTGTCTATACCGCGCTGCATAACGACCAGTTGAAGATCGGTCTGGTCTACACCACCGATGGCCGCGTGAAAGGCTTCGGCATTGTGCCGCTCGACGACGACAAGCATTTCTTCCCGCCTTATAACGCGGTGCCTGTCGTGCGCAAGAGCGCGCTCGACCAGAACCCCAAACTGGCGGCGCAGCTCAATGCGCTGTCCGCCGCGCTCAACAACGCGGTGATGCAGGACATGAACAAGGCCGTGGATCTCGACGGCAAGCCGCCGCGCGAAGTGGCGCAGCATTTCCTGCGCGCGCATCCTCTGCCTTGAAGGAGACCGTATGAGCGTTTTCGACTATCTCGCTTCGAGCTGGCCCGAACTGTTGCAGCTTACCTTGCAGCATCTCTATCTCGTCGGCGTCGCCGTGGGCTGCGCGATCCTCGTGGGCGTACCGCTGGGCGTGCTCATCAATCGTCACCAGTGGCTCGCGGGGCCGCTGCTCGGCGTGGCCACCATTGTGCTCACGCTGCCGTCCATCGCGCTGTTCGGGCTGATGATTCCGTTTTTTTCGCGCTTTGGCCAGGGTATTGGCGCGGTGCCCGCGATTACCGCCGTGTTCCTTTATTCGCTGCTGCCCATCATGCGCAACACGTATCTGGCGCTGCATAACGTGGACGCAGGCATCAAGGAGGCCGGCACGGGCATTGGCATGACGTCGTGGCAACGCCTGCGACTCGTCGACCTGCCGCTTGCGGTGCCCGTGATTCTCGCGGGCGTGCGCACCGCGGTAGTCATGAATATAGGCGTGATGACGATCGCCGCCGTGATTGGAGCGGGCGGGCTGGGCACGCTGATCCTGCGTGCAATCGGCCAGAGCAGCATGATGAAATTGCTGGTAGGCGCGGTGCTGGTGAGCATCCTCGCCATTGTCGCAGACCTGTTCCTGCAGATGCTGCAGCGTGCATTGACACCGAAAGGAGTACAGAAGACATGATCGAACTCGACCAACTGACCAAGACCTTCACGCAAAAGGACGGCCAGCCTGTCAAGGCGGTCGATGCAGTGAGCCTTTCGGTGCAGGAAGGGGAAATCTGCGTGTTCCTCGGCCCCTCGGGCTGCGGCAAGACCACCACGCTCAAGATGATCAACCGGCTGATCGAGCCAACCTCGGGCCGCGTGCTGATCAATAACGAGGACACCACGGGCCTCAATGAAGTCGATCTGCGCCGGCATATCGGCTATGTGATCCAGCAGATCGGCCTGTTCCCGAACATGACGATCGAGGAAAACATCACGGTGGTGCCGCGTCTGCTCGGTTGGGACAAGAAGCGCTGCGCGGAGCGCGCCAAAGAGCTGATGTCGATGGTGGCGCTCGATCCCACTCAGTATCTGAAACGCTATCCGCGTGAGCTTTCGGGGGGGCAGCAGCAGCGTATCGGCGTGATCCGCGCCCTCGCCGCCGATCCGCCTGTGCTGCTGATGGACGAACCGTTCGGCGCGGTGGACCCGATCAATCGCGAAACCATCCAGAACGAGTTCTTCCAGATGCAGCGCCAGTTGAACAAGACTGTCATCATGGTGAGCCACGACATCGACGAGGCCATCAAGCTGGGCGATCGCATCGCCGTGTTCCGGCGAGGCCAGCTGGTGCAATACGATCATCCCGATACACTGCTTGCCCGCCCGCGCGACGAATTCGTCGCGCAGTTCGTGGGCCAGGACAGCACGCTCAAGCGTCTGCTGCTGGTGAAGGCCGGCGACGCCGCCACGCAACCGGAAACGGCGCGCGTGGATACGCCGCTCGCGCACGCGTTCTCCGTGATGGATGAAACGGACAATCGCTACCTGAGCGTGCTCGACGATGCGGGCCATGCGCTTGGCTTCGTGACGCGCCGCGCGGCGCGCGCGGGCGACGGTACGTGTGGCGAGCGCGTGACGCCCTTTCCCGTCAATGTCTCCGCGGAAGACAACCTGCGCGTGGTGCTCTCGAAGATGTACCAGTTCAGCGCTTCGTGGCTGCCGGTTCTGGATGCGCAGGGCGCCTATGTTGGCGAGATCACGCAGGACTCGATTGCTGCGTACCTGAGCTCGGGTCGCTCGCGTCAACAGACCGGTCAGCCGCCTGGCGCTGCCATCAAACTCGCACAAGCGGCCGCCTGATGCATGCGCGCCGGGACCTGTCGTCAGGCTCCGGCGTGTTTTCTTAAGCGTTTCCTAAGTTGCGCGCACGCATAATCGAGGCCCGCGCAACACGCCGCATTCCCCGGCGATCCGAGCCTCAGCCATGCAACGCCTCTATTCGCATCGCGGCCACGCTATCGACGTCAGCGTCGAAGCGCAATGCCCCGCCCTTCCCGCCCAAGGCAATTTCAACGGCACAATCGACTATATCGCTGTCCTGACGATTTATTCAGATGAGTCGAAGGGCGAGCCGATACTCGGTCCGGTGCGCGTCGAACGCACGACGGAACACGCTTTCGCGTCCGAAGCCGAGGCATTGATGGGAGGATTCAGTGAGGGACGCCGCTATGTCGATCTGCACATCGAAAGCGACGAAGGAAGTTTGCAGGGTACGGTTTGAAACGCTGGGCACCGAAGGCGCTCAATAGCGCGGGCGTGAATCCATCGTATTGATCCGGTCATTCGGATCATTCGGATCATTGGCGGCACGCCGCTCGAAGCGGCGCGCGACCAGCACCATCAGCGCGATGATGGCAATCACGCCATAGCGAAACCCAGGCGTGATGAAATCGTACTGTGGTACGCGCAACCATTCGATCGCAACAAATACCGCTGCCTGAATGACTATCGCCGTGAGGGCGATAACGGCAAGGTCCGCGTGCAGCTGGGCGAAAATCGGCGGCTTCATGGCGGGTTTGACTCCATTACGCGGGAACAGCTCGCCGATCTTAGCGAAGCCTCCCTGAAGAGAAGCTTAAGCGCCGCGCATCGGAATGCCCTGCGTAATACCGCTTATTACTGAAAGCAGCCTGTTGGCAGTCTGTATTGTTTGTCGCGGGAATTCGTCGTTAGTCGCGTCTGTTTGTGCCTGTTCGCGCCTGTCCGTTACGCTACGAGGAAGCGTTGCGCGAGCCTCACCCATGCCGCCGCGCCCAGCGGTAGCACACGATCGTTAAAATCGTAACCGGGGTTGTGCACCATGCAGCCGCCGAATTCGCCTTCGCCATTGCCCAGCAGCAGATAGCAACCCGGCACCTCCTTGAGCATCCACGCGAAGTCTTCGCTGCCATTCAAGCCTTTGGGCGCCTGAACGACAACGTTTTCCGCGCCGACCAGCTCCGTGCACACCTGTTGCGCAAGCAACGTTTCTTGCGGCGTGTTGACCATCGGCGGTGTGAGCTGACGATAATCGATCTGCGCCTGCACGCCGTGCGCTTGCGCCGTTGCCGTGACGACCTCGCGCACGCGCTGCTCGACCAGTTCGCGCGTTTCCGGGCGTGCCGCGCGAATATTCAAACCTAGCGTGACCGTTTCCGGAATCACGTTATGCGTGGCGCCGCCGCGAATGAAGCCCACCGACACAACCGCCGTATCGTCAGGCGCAACGCTGCGCGCCACGACCGTCTGCAGCGCGGTGACGATTGCCGCCGCCGCGACGATGGGATCCTTCACGCGATGCGGCATCGCCCCATGACCACCCACGCCTTTGAGCGTCACGTCGGCCACATCGGACGAAAGACTCACCGATCCTTCCAGCACGCGGAATGTGCCCGCAGGCACGCCCGGCATGTTGTGCAAACCGTACACGGCGTCACAAGGGAAACGTTCGAACAGGCCATCGTCGATCATCGCCTTCGCGCCGCACAGATTCTCCTCGTCGGGCTGGAAGATCAGATTGAGCGTGCCGTTGAAATCGCGTTGCTGCGCAAGACGCTTGGCCGCCGCGAGCAAAATCGCGGTGTGGCCGTCGTGGCCGCATGCGTGCATCTTGCCCGCGTTCTGGCTGGCATAGGGCAGGCCGGTGTTCTCGACGATGGGCAGCGCATCCATATCCGCGCGAATACCCAGACGTCTCTTGCCGTCGCCTGCCTTCAACTGCCCCACTACGCCGCTGCGGCCAATGCCCGAGTGAACCTCGTAGCCCCATTTCTCCAGCAGCATCGCGACCAGCTTCGCCGTCGCCCCCACCTCGAAACCTAGTTCGGGATGCGAATGAATCTGGCGCCTGATGCCGACAAACTCTTCGGCGTCGATTTCGATCTCCGGCAGCAAAGTCGGCAAAAGCTGGAACGGCGTGAGCGTGGGTTCGCGCTTCATGTGGGGGTTCCTCCTTGAGTGTCTCGATGGATTATCTAGCTGATGCGGCGTTCGCGAATGCTCCAGACCGCGAGCAGGGTCACGACACCGCACACCAGCATGTAAAGCGCCGGAGCCAGCGGATTGCCGGTTTTCGCAATCAGCCAGGTGACGATGAATTGCGAACTGCCGCCGAATACCGTGACGCCGACGCTATAAATCACGGAAAGCCCGCTCGCGCGCACCGATGTCGGCAGCATTTCCATCAGCACGAGCAGCATGGGCGTGGAGCCGAGGTTCGAGGCCGCAGTCAGGATCACCGAAAGCAGCAGCACGAGCGGCACGCTGGGAAAGCGCGTCATGAGCCAGAACGCGGGCACCACCGCCAGCAGGTTGAAGACGAGTGCGCCCATCACGAGCGGCTTGCGGCGCGAAAGGCGATCGGCAAGACGGCCGGAAACCAGCGACGCGATCAGCATCGTGATGCCCGTGGCGCAACCCGAGAGCAGCGACAGCGAAGGCGGCATCTTGAGCACGCGGATCATGTAAGTGGGCATGAAGAACACCACCAGATACATGCCGACGGTGCCCGCCGTGACTGCCAGAATACCCTTCACCACCTTGTCGCCGTGCTCGCGCATGAGCGTGCCGAGCGGGCTGGGCGCGTCCGGTTCGGCTTCGTGGGTTTCATCGAGTTTCGAGCGGATATACAGGCCCACGGGTGCGATCAGCAGGCCGCCCAGGAACGGCAGACGCCAGCCCCAGCTTTCCAGCGTGGCAGGCGCAAGCGTGGCGTAGAGCGTGGCGCCGGTGAGCGCGCCCAGCAGCGCCGAAATCCCTTGGCTGCCCAACTGCCAGCTCACGCGAAAACCGCGCCGGGAGACCGGGCCGGACTCCATCAGCATGGAGGTGGAAGCGCCAATCTCGCCGCCCAGCGAAAAGCCCTGTAAAAGACGGCCCGCCAGCAAGACGAGCGAGCCTGCCACACCCGCATGTGCGTAGGTTGGCGCAAGCGCGATGCAAAGCGTGCCGCCCACCATCAGGGCGATCGTGAGCGTCATGGCGGCTTTGCGGCCGCGCCGGTCGGCGTAACTGCCGATCACGACGCCGCCCAGCGGGCGCATCACGAAGCCAATGCCGAAGGTCGCCACGGCGAGCAGCAGCGAACCATAGGGGTTATCGGAGGGAAAGAACAATCTGCCGATCAGCAGCGCGAAGAAGCTATAGACGGTGAAGTCGTAGATTTCGAGCGCATTGCCGATCGAGCACGCGGCGATCAGGCGAAACTGGCTCTGGCGCGCCGGTGTGGGGACGGCGGCGGCAGCGCCGAGCGTAACGTCATTCATGGCGGATCTCCGCGGGCAAGGTTGAACGTCGCGTTCGTGCGAGGTGGGGAGCGCGCGATGCCCGGTGAGTCTGTTGGGGCCTGGCGCGAATCGATATTCAGCCCAGCCGGCTTTTTGAAAGAAGTGACAAATTTTTATCTTGATAACCAGATGGAATCGGTTTGCTTACTCACAGATATCTTGAGGCCGGGAGTTTGAATTAGAGAGCGATATGAGTCTTCAGAACGCGCTCGACAGCCCCGTAAGGAAAGGCGCATCGCGGCCTGATTCAAGGAAAGTCGTGACGATGAGTTAGAAATTTTTGCCACATCTCGACTTTATGAGTTAGGATGTAGCATCAAATTGAGTCGCAATGAAAGTGGGAGGGTGCGCCGTGAGCAAAGAAGATGCGACAAGTCGTCGATACAGGAGCGGCGAGGCGGCGAAGTTGGCGCGCATGCCTGCAGCGACGCTGCGCATCTGGGAACAGCGCTACGGCGTCATCTCTCCGCCGACCAGCGCAGCCGGCCAGCGGCTTTATTCCGATGAGGATGTGGACCGCCTGCGGCTACTCAAGGCGCTGGTTGGCCGCGGCCATGCGATTGGGTCGATCGCGCGCCTCGAGGGTGCCGCGCTTCAAACGCTGCTGACCAGCAAGGCGAAAGACCAACCCGGCACGACGCCCGAGAGCGGCGCGGGCGCGGTGACGATCGTTGCAGTCGGCCTTGGCGAGTTGGAGGCCAATGAATGCGACGTGGCATGTTTTGAATCGTTAGACGCCGTGCTCAACAGCAACGCCTTCGCAACCGGCCTGATCGCGTGCGTGGCTTCGCTCTACCCTGAAACGGTTGGCCAGCTTGCCGAAGCCGCGACGCGCATAGGCGCGAGCGAGGTCATGGTGGTGTTCGCGTTCGGTACTCAGGAGGCGACACAACTCGCCGCCCTGCAGGGTATGACGCTCAAGAAGCGCCCGGACGGTCTGCTGCGCGCGGGCGAAGTGCTCGCCGAGTTCGCGACCCTCTTGCGACAACGCAATTTGGCCGAAGCCTACGCCCGGAGCCTCTGGCTGCGGTCGCCGCGACGCTTTGGCGACGCCACACTTGCGCGACTGGCCCAACTGTCCACCACGATCGCCTGTGAATGCCCGAAGCATCTGGCTGAACTGGTGATGCAGTTGTCCGCCTTCGAGGACTACAGCAACCAATGTCTGTCACGTTCGCCCGCCGACGCGCTGCTGCACCGGCACCTGGGCGACGCCGCCAACCGGGCCGTGCGCATGTTCGAAGACGCGCTTGCCGAAGTCGCGAGGCAGGAAGGATGGGACGTGATGGAACCGCCCTCGCTGGCCTCGTGAGCGACTCACAAATCTGATTCCGACTCCACTCAACAGGAAAACGCTATGGGCGCCGTAATCGACTCACAGGCCGTCATCGACACCGAGGTCGTCGAAGGCGCGCCTCTTTCGCAGATCATTCGTCAGCGCCTGCGCCGTGCGGGGCACCGTTTTCACGCAAATGACAACATCGCCGCACATCTGCGCGAAGGCGAACTGGATGCCTTGCAGCATGAAGTCGCAGGCCACCTCGAAAACGCGCTGCGCGCCCTCGTGATCGACGTCGACGCCGACCACAACACGCGCGACACGGCAAAGCGGGTTGCCAGGATGTTCATGCGGGAGGTGTTCGCGGGGCGCTACGAAGCTGCGCCACCGGTCACGGAATTCCCGAATGTCGAGCAACTGAACGAACTCATGGTGATCGGGCCGCTGCGCGTGCGCAGCGCCTGCTCACACCACCTTTGCCCGATCATGGGGCACGCGTGGATCGGCGTGCTCCCGAACGCGCATTCGAATCTACCGGGGCTATCCAAGTACTCGCGTCTTCTGAACTGGGTCATGGCGCGACCGCAGATTCAGGAGGAGGCCGTCAAGCAGATCGCCGACCTGCTCGAACGCAGGATCGGCCCCGACGGGCTCGCGGTCGTTATCGAGGCTGACCACTACTGCATGCACTGGCGAGGCACGAAAGACGACGGTGCGAAAATGACGAGTAGCGTCATGCGTGGACGTTTCCTCGAAGACGCCGCACTGCGCCGCGAATTCCTCTATCTGCTGGGCACGAAGGGAAAGTAGGATCAGCTGGCAACCAACCCGCCGAGGCCTCGCACAACTCAGGGTGTACCTGGAGTCATGACCCAGGCACCCTGCCGCCACGGCGGCGCCTCCCGCCACCCACCCGTCACCCTGGCTGCGCAGTACGACGGAGCAGCGACGTGTCATAACCCAGCGCGGCAACCCGCTTGTAAAGCGTTTCGGTTAGAGAGTCGGAAGGACGTGCAACGCGCGTCAATATCCAGAGAAACCGCCCGGACGGTTCTCCGACGATGGACCAGGAGTAGTCATCGGCGTGATCGAGGACCCAGTAATCGCCTACGAAAAATGGGCCCCAGAAAGACACTTTCAACTTCGCTCCGCCACTGTCCGGCACAACTTTAGCCCGACCCAGCGACTCGCGTGCGGCCCCATCCGGTGAGCCGACGCGGCAAGTGTTTTTTACCCCGATGTAACCATCATCGCGCCGAGAGTACTCGGCCGTCACGCCTTCACAGCCGCGCTCGAAGCGATTGTCGTAGCGGGCTAGTTCATACCAGCGCCCAAGGTATTGATCGAGTTCCACCGTCCTGGCAGGCGCAGGCACGTTTTCGTTGCCTCTTGGTCCGCCTGCAAACGCAGCGCATCCCGCAAGCGCGGCGCCTGCGGCAACCAGAATGACCCACGGTCCATAAGAGCGAAGCAAGCCAGTTTTCATTGTGTTTACACCCTGAAGTATTTGAGTTCATCTCTGTGCGGTGAAGTCGGACGCACACTGCATCGTGCACCGATCAAGCCGCACCGCGCGCCAGACACGACCGTACCGCCAGCCCCAGACTCCACCCGCTCAGCCACGCGCCTTCCACACGACCTGAACTGCACCAGTCCCCGCACAGACCAATCCGCTCCAGGTCCCGCCAAACGTACCCGCGCGATGCCGGGCCGGACTCGATCACCGCCTCCGCATCGCGCCAGAGATAAGCCGCCGACGCGTCGGGAAACCCGGCGCCGAACGCGATGAACGCCCGCACCAATGCCTCTGTCACGGCTTCGGGACTGGAATCCAGATGCCGGACGCTCCACTCGGCGCTTGCGTGTAGAACCCAGGTTCCCTCGTCGCGGCGGCCCGGTTTGGCGCCATCGTTCGCCATCCAGCGCAGCGGGCCGCCGTTCACGAATGCAGCCTCGAAGCCCAACTCCAGCGGCGTCCGATAGCGCAGCATCAACGCCCAGCACGGACGCATGCGCGCGCGGTCGGCCACGACGGAAAGCGCGGGCGATGCCGCATGCAGCAATTCGCGAGCCTCGCCTGGCGGCACAGCCAGCACGACCGCATCGAAGAGATCGGGATATCGACCGTTTTCCCGCGTGGTCAACTGCCATTTGCCGTCGACTTTCGCGAGCGCGCACACCGTGCGTCCGGTTTCGACACGCAGCCCCGTGACCGTTGTTGAAAAGACGGCATCCATATAAGGAGTGCCGACAAACCGGCCTATGTCGGCCACCTGTTGAGCGACTCCTGCGGCGTCGAACGCAACGAAGCGGCCCCGCCACGGGGCGGCAAAGCCCGCCTCGCACCAACCCTTCACGACATTGGCAAAATTCGCGTCTCGCGCCGTGAAGAACGCGGCGCCGTGGTCACAGTGCAACCCGCCAGCGTGCCATGTGCGCATGCGCCCTCCAACGTCTGCATTGCGCTCGAGGATCACGACTTCATGGCCGGCGTCCGTCAGGCGCTGCGCGCAGGTCACGCCAGCCATGCCTGCGCCAACTATCGCCACACGGTGAGTCATGTGCGCTCCTTAAAGTCGGACGCCTTGCTCTCCAATGCGACGGATACAGCCCAAACCGATTCCAAATTACACCTCATCCCGAGTCACCACACTGACTCACACACAGCATTTTAGGCTAACAAAAGAAAAAAAATCGTGTCAACCGCCATCAAATGAGTTTATATTAAGACTCATGATGAGCGGAGATTTTTCATGCCCTTTTTCAAAGCGTTCCTGCGCCGACAATCCTCACGCGCAAACCGTCACGCTCGCATCGACCACCGGCTAGCCGGCCAGCCATGGCGCGCGCGCTAGTCTGGTTCAAGCGCGACCTGCGCATTCAGGACCATGCGCCGCTCGCTGCTGCGGCGGCCTGCGAGGACGGTTTCGCGCTCGTGGTGATCGAGCCGGAGTGGCTCGCCAGCCCCGAATGCGATCCGCAGCACGTCGCTTACCTGGGCGCTTGCGTCGACTCACTGTCGGCAGCACTCGCTGAATCAGGTCTGCCCTTGCTGATCCGCGTGGGGCCCATGCCCGAGGTGCTTGAGGCGCTGCATCGCGAGACCGGCTTCACGCACCTGTTCAGCCACGAAGAGACCGGGCCGTTGTGGAGCTACGCGCGTGATCGCCGGGTCGCCCGGTGGTGCCGCGAGCGCGGCGTCGCCTGGGAGGAGCACGCGCAGACCGGCGTGGTTCGCGGCCTTCGTTCGCGCGACGGCTGGGCACGGCGCTGGCAAGCGCGCATGAATGGGGCGCTCGTGCATCCCACGGCGCCGCGCGGGATCACCGGGCTCAGACGCGGTACGTTTCCGTCGCTGCGCGAGTTAGGGCTGCCCGCGGCGAGAGCGCTTGCGCCGGCCGGTGAGGAAGCCGCGTGGGCGACACTGGACGATTTTCTCCACCGGCGAGGTCGTTGCTATCGCGCTGAGCTTTCGAGTCCGCTCACGGCAGAGCGGGCATGTTCGCGACTTTCCGCGCATCTGGCGTTCGGGACCCTCTCGATGCGACAGGTTCATCAGGCTACCGAGGCACGCATTCGCGCATTGCAAGGCAGCCGCGACGTCGCCGCCAGCCAGTTCGCGTGGCATCTTCGCGGCTTCTCAGGACGATTGCGCTGGCATTGTCACTTCATCCAAAAGCTTGAGAGCGAACCGGAAATCGAGCGGCTCAATCTCGCCCGGACAGCTGACGGACTTCGCGAGAGCGAATTCAACCGGGATTACTTTGATGCATGGCGCGAGGGGCGCACCGGGTATCCGATGGTGGATGCCTGCATGCGTCAACTCATCGCCACGGGCTGGCTGAACTTCCGCATGCGCGCCATGCTCGTGAGCTTCGCGGCCTATCACCTATGGCTGCACTGGCGCGAACCCGGTCTGCATCTCGCACGCCAGTTTCTCGACTTCGAGCCCGGTATTCACTGGAGCCAGATGCAGATGCAGTCCGGGACGACCGGCATCAATACGCTGCGCATCTATTCGCCTTCCCGACAGGCCTTCAATCACGATCCCACCGGCAACTACGTGCGACGGTGGGTGCCGGAGTACGGAACCGCACACTATCCTGCGCCGATCGTGGATGAACGGGCAGCACTTGCCCGCGCGAAAGACCGGATGTTTGCACTGCGCCGAACTATCGCAGCACGTGAGGAGGCCGAAGCAATCCAGCAGCGGCACGGTTCGCGCCGAAGCGGCCTCGCCCAGAGCGGCAAACGCCGCCGCCAGGCGCCCCGGCCCTCCTCCGGGCAAATGGAGTTGTTCGAATGAGCGAATCAAACGGCTTCAAGGGCAACAAGGCCGGACTGCCGTGCAAGCCATGTGCAGTCTGCGGCCGGTCGATGACATGGCGGCGGGCGTGGGCGAGGAACTGGGCCGACGTGCGCTATTGTTCGAACGCATGCCGGCGCCGCCGGCAACGGGCGCGAACATGACACGGCGCCTCGTGCTTGTGCTGGGCGATCAGCTCGACCCCGATGCGAGCGCCTTCGACGATTTCGACCCGGCGCGCGATGCCGTCTGGATGGCCGAAGTGGCCGAGGAGTCCACCCACGTCTGGTCGAGCAAGCCACGCATTGCCTGTTTCCTCGCGGCAATGCGGCACTTCGCCGTGACGCTGGCGCGCGCGGGCCACACGGTTCACTACACACGCCTCGATGACAGGTCCAATCGGGGCACCCTTGCCGCCGAACTCCTCGCCGCCATCGACCGCCTGGCCCCCGAATCGCTGGTGATGACTGCGCCTGGCGATTATCGTGTCCTTGCCGCTTTGCGCGAAACAGCGGCAGCACGAGGGCTGGCGCTTGACGTGCGCGAGGATCGCCATTTCTTCTGCACGGTGCGCGAATTTGCTGCCCACGCGCGTGGGCGCAAGCAGTTGCGGCTCGAATTCTTTTATCGCGAGTTACGCAAGCGTCATGCGATCCTCATGGATGGCGAAGAGCCGTGCGGCGGCCGCTGGAACTTCGATGACGAGAATCGCAACGCTTTCGCCCGTACTGGTCCGGCCGGGCTGCCCGAGTTGCCGCGCTTCGAACCCGACACGCTCACGCGCGAAGTCCTTGCGCTGGTCGAACAACGCTTCGCCGGACATCCAGGGCAGCTTGCGACATTCGCCTGGCCCGTCACGCGAGAGCAGGCCTTGCAGGCGCTTGAGCGATTCGTCGCGCAACGCCTTCCTTCTTTTGGCCGCTGGCAGGACGCACTCTGGCCCGGCGAGCCGTGGCTATGGCATTCCCAGTTGTCGGCCGCGCTCAACCTGAAACTGCTCACGCCCCGTGAAGTCGTGGACGCCGCTCAAACAGCCTGGATCGAAGGCCGCGCGCCACTCGAAAGCGTCGAGGGTTTCATCCGCCAGATACTTGGGTGGCGCGAGTACGTCCGCGGCATCTACTGGACACAGATGCCGCGCTACATCGAAAGCAACGCACTCGACGCTCAACTGCCGCTGCCAGACTTCTACTGGAGCGGGCACACGCCGATGGCCTGTCTCGCCGACGCGATCGGGCAGACGCTCAAACATGGCTACGCCCACCACATCCAGCGCCTGATGGTGACGGGGCTCTATGCGCTGCTGCTGGGCGTCAACCCGCGCGCGGTACACGCCTGGTATCTCGCCGTATACGTGGACGCCGTCGAGTGGGTCGAACTTCCCAACACGCTCGGTATGAGCCAGGCAGCCGATGGCGGCCTGATGGCGAGCAAACCATACATCGCGAGCGGGCGCTATATCGAGCGGATGAGCGCAGGCAGCCTGTGCGGCCGTTGCAGGTTCCGGCCGGCCGAGCGCACGGGCGAACACGCTTGTCCGTTCACCACGCTGTATTGGGATTTCTTGATGCGCCACGAAGCGCTGCTGGCCGCCAACCCGCGCATGACGATGCAGGTGCGCAATCTCGCGCGGGTCGGCGCCGATGAGCGCATGCGCATCATGGCGCGGGCCGCCTCGATTCGCGCGGGAGCCTTGACGCAGTGACCGACGTGGGCACTCTCGAACTCACGCCACAGGCGGCGATGGCCAGATTGCGGGCCATACGCCCCGCGGACTACGCCAGTTCATGCAACCACCTGGACGGCGCCGTGACGCGGCTTTCTCCCTATCTGACCCATGGCGTGATGAGCGTGGCCGCCGTGATCCGCTATCTGCGCACGGCATACGGCCTTGAGCAGAATCACAAACTGGTGTTCGAACTGGGCTGGCGCGAATTCTATCGCTATCTGTGGTTGCGCGAGCGCGAGGCAATTGAGCGCTCGCTGCATGCCGGCCCCCTGCCGGATCGCGAATATGTGTCCGCAGTCCCCGAAGACGTGCTGGAGGCGCGCACCGGTCTTGCCGTGATCGACCGCGCTGTGAGCACCTTGTACGAAACCGGCTGGCTGCATAACCATGCACGTCTATGGCTGGCCTCCTATCTCGTCCATCTGCGCAAGGTGCACTGGAGCGCCGGGGCAGAGTGGATGCTGGCTTATCTCGTCGATGGAGATCTCGCCAGCAATCATCTCTCATGGCAGTGGGTAGCGGGAACGGCGAGCCGGAAGCCTTATCTGTTCAACGCCGAAAACGTACGGCGATTCGCACCACAGGCGTGGCATGTCGACGGCACACCGCTCGACATCGATTACGCCACCCTCGACGCTATCGCCGCAGGCCGGGCGCCATGGCCACACACTGCGATCCCCGGACGCCGCACCGGCGTAGAGCCGCCGGCCCTCTGGCCGTCGCCGCCGGGAGATAGCTTCTCACCAGCCCGCGCCCACGACATTGCAGGCCGCGACATCTGGCTCGTGAATCCGTGGACGCTTGCCGATCCACCACCCGGCCGCATCCCGGTGGCGGTGTGCGATGCGCACTATCACAGCCGTCGGCCATGGAGCGCGCGACGTTGGCGTTGCGTCGCCGCGCGCATGTCGCAGGTCGCCAGCATTCGATGGATCGACGGGGCGGAGTCCATCGTGGAAGCGTTGCGTCAGGCGCGCTCGGTGGACGGGCTTTGGGATCCGCATCTCGGCCGCGCTTTCGATGGTTTCTCACTGCGCGCGGCGCCACGTGCTTTCACCGATCCCGACCGCGATTGCCATTCGTTCTCGGCCTGGTGGTCGCGTGTCCGGCTCAACGATACTCCCTGAACCCACGAATTCAAACGGAGCTGCCGCCATGCCTGTCACCGTTCTCATCACCGGCGCCACCGGCTTCATCGGCCGCAACCTTGCGGCTGACTTGTCTCGCGACGGCTGCGCGATCATCGCGCTGTCGCGGCACGCCAAAGACGCACGCGCGGTGCTTGGCGCACATGTGCGAGTTATTGAAGACCTCCGGGAGGTGATGGAAGACGAACCTGTCGATGCCTGCGTGCACCTCGCCGGCGCGCGCGTAATCGGGCCGCCGTGGACGCCGGGACGACGACAGACGCTCATCAATAGCCGCACCCATATAACACACGCATTGATTGAGCTGATGCGCCGACTGACGCGGCCGCCTCGTGTATTCGTCAGCGCATCGGCTGTCGGCTGGTATGGCTGCCCGGACGAGCAAGGCAATGCGCCTTGCGACGAATCCTCGCCAGGCACGCCAGGCCAGTTTCAGTCCGATCTGTGTGCAGTGATCGAAAAGACCGCCATGCAAGCGGAAGGACTCGGCACGCGCGTGGCGCGCATGCGGTTCGGCGTCGTGCTGGGCAACGACGGTGGTGCATGGCCGATGCAGGCCGCGATGGCGCGTCTGGGCCTCGCAACCGTGCTCGGTTCCGGCCGCCAATATTTTCCGTGGGTTCACATCGCCGATGCGGTGGGTCTTATCCGGTTCGCCATCGAAAACGAACGGATCAGCGGTCCGGTCAACGTGGTTGCACCCGCCAGCAGCACGCAGGCGGAATTTGCGGAAAGTCTGGCACAGTCCTTCGGACAGCGTGTCCGGCTCCGGTTTCCAGAGGCACCTGCCCGTCTGTGTCTTGGGGAAATGGCCGACCTGCTTTTCAAGGGCCGCCTCGTCGAGCCGCGCGTCGCGTTGACCTCCGGATACGAGTTCGCATGGCCAGGCCTGCATCCCACGCTCGCCGATCTCGCGACACGACAGAATCACGGTACCCGCTACGTCTGAACGTCCGACGGCTCCGGCGGCCCCGAGACACCATCCCAGCGCATGGCCACCCACACCGCCGCCGGCATGAGTACGGCCCAACCGGCAGCTAACGCGCAAATTGCCGCCTCCGGGTGTGCGAAGCGCACAGCACCCAGCGCCGCGCCTGCGCGGAACGACATTGGCCCGCCCACGGCCCCCAGGGCGGCAGCAAGCCACCATCGCCCCCGCAACCAGGCAAACACCACGTTGAGCTGTATCGAGAAGAGCGCCCAGAGCGCGGCGATCCACAGCGGCGCATGCACCGTACCGATTGCATGGCCCGGGTATGCGAGCCAGCCTGTCTGCGCCACCAGACTGTCCCACGTCCACCCGACCGTCGTCACAAGTGCAACGATTCGAGCCTCGGCTAACGGCTTGGCCGCGCGTAGCAGGTGCCAGCTCAACAACACTGCCGCGCAGAGCAATGCGGGAACCGCGCTCCCGCGCGCGCCGCCATAGACCGCTACAAACCACGCCGCCTGGCACGTCACAAAATACTGTGTGGCGAGTCCTTTGCCCCGTCTACCTTTAAAGCGAACGCCCGACGAGATCGACATCGGCACAAGCTCCTGACTGGTAAATGGCAGCGCGCGCCCTGCATGGCCAGCCCATGCCCCGGAGCTATCCATCGCCCACGGTTTTGAGGTTCGGCAAGCGGCGCAATGCTGTTATTGACGCACGACAGCGAGGTGAATCCGACCACCTGCATTCACGCCGCGTTTGCCCTCGTCTGCGTGATGCTAATTTCGTTCAGGTGGTGAGTGTCCTTGTCATCGCCCATGATACCGGCCCGGCCAACGTTCGGCGCCTCGATTTTCTGCCATGCCATATTCCGGGCCACATCCACTGTCAAGCGCAAGCTGTTCGCCCGCGAATCCGAACGCGCCTGCGCAACGAAGGCGCAAACGACAGCGAGCGCAGCTACCGCGGCACTGCAATGCCAGCCTGGCGAGCCGCCGCCCCGCCCCCCCCAACGTGGGCCAGCCAGACTTTGCAAAATCGGACGTTGGCTGAGCGGCGCTGCATCCGACTCTTTGCCTCGTCCGTATGTGTGCCGTAACAGGTCATGCCAGGCGAAGCGGCGATTGACCTCCATGCACCAGTAGCCGTTCAGGCACAGCCCGATCAGCGCATCGCTATCGTCGTCGGCATTGCCGGGCTCGCAAGCGCAACGAGTCGCGCATCGCATCGACGTGATGCAGTTCGTCGTGAAAATTGGAGTTTGACATGCAATCAAAACTCGCCTGCATCGGCATCGCGTTGATAGTGGGTTTCCTCTGCCCGCCCGCGAGCGCGGGTTGCCGCGCAGATGTCCCGCAGGCTCATCTGATGGGCACGGGCCCATTTTGCTTTCTTGGCTTCTGCCTTTACGACGCCCAACTTTGGGCGGAAGACCCAACGCGCATTTTCGACGAACCCTTTGCGCTCCTTATCACTTACCGGAAAACGATAAAGGCACGCAAACTGGTCGATACGGGAATCGACGAAATGGAGCGTCTCGCCCCAACGCCGTTACCCAAGGCGACCCTCGACGATTGGCGCGGCGACATGACACGAGCCTTCAGGGACGTGGCCCCCGGCGACCAACTTTGTGGCGTCTTTCTGCCCGGCCGTGGTGCACGCTTTTATGCCAACGGATCCCTCACAGCAGAGGTGAACGACGCTGCCTTTGCTTTGGCATTTTTCCGCATCTGGCTCGACCCCAACACACGCGCTAGCGATCTGAGGCGCAACCTCCTCGGCATTACCCAGTGAAGTTTGAGGGAGCGCCGTCATTTCCCGCCCGCTACCTGCGGCTTTTGCGAGAAAAACATCCTGCATGAAGCTTCGCCTGCTCATTTGCGTGCTCGTCATACTTTTTACAACCAGCCTTGCCTGGATAGCCGCCCACCCGCTTGCATTGCTCAATGCCTTGGTGCCACGCGGCGGTTGCACACGATTCGTGAACCTGCCGTATGGACCCAACCTGCGGCAAAGAATCGATGTGTACATGCCGAAAGAAGGCAACGACGCAGCAATCCCACACCGAAAACGGCCAATGGTGGTGTTTTTCTACGGCGGTAGCTGGCAAAGCGGCAACCGCGAAGACTACCTGTTTGTTGGCGAGGCACTTGCTTCAAAGGGATTCGTGACAGCGATTCCCGACTATCGTGTCTATCCACAGGTTGTGTTTCCGGGTTTCATGCAGGATGCGGCTGCGGCCGTGCGCTGGGCGAAGCTGCACGCGACGATGTATGGCGCCGACCCTGATCGCATTTTTGTTGCTGGACACTCCGCCGGCGCCCAGATCGCACTTCTTCTCGCGACAGACCGTTCGTGGTTAGCTCAGGCCGGTCTACCCGCCAACGCGTTGGCAGGAGCGATCGGACTGGCCGGGCCCTACGATTTCCTTCCTCTACGCGATCAGACGCTGGAGCGCATTTTCCCGGATGCCATACGTTCTGCGAGTCAACCGATCCATTTCATAGAAGGGAACGAGCCACCAGTATTTCTCGGCGTCGGTTTGCGGGACAAAATGGTTGACCCGGCCAACACGGAGCGCATGGCAGTGCAGTTGCGCAAGCACGGTGATTTTGTGGAGGTGCGTCGCTATCCGGCACTCACGCATGAGATGACGGTCGGGAGCCTCGCAGCGCCGTTGCGGTTGATCGCGCCTTTTGTGCCGGTTGGCCCGGTACTGGAGGATGTTGCGTCATTCATCGACCAACGCTGATCCCCAAGCTCGACGATCGCTCTGCGAGGAGATCTCGCAGCAGTCGAATCGCGGATGCTCTTTGTGAATGCCTTCTGCGCTTCAGGCTCTCGTTGGCGGGACGTTGCGCCTCGCCCCATCGCATGCGTTTTATCCGTCAGCGCGAACGCCCGCCGGGGCGGCGGGCGCCCGGCAGGTCATCTTCGTCCCACGTCTGCAAATCACGCGTTCGTTTGTGTATCGTCGCGACCATGTCGCGAGCGCTTGTCCACGGCAAGAGCTTTGTTCTCCTGCCAGGCTTTTCGCAGATGTCTTTTAACCGAGAGAAAAGCCACACCGCCTTTACGCAGAACGCGCTGAAACTTCAATGCTATATCGCCGTCCCGTTGAGACATCGTCTTCTCCTTAAAAGCAGCAAGAAAAAGAACCTTGGTCCTCCGGTTCAATCAATATACGGACAAGGTTTGCCATAGCATCCGGCAAGAGCCGGCTTGAATTCCGCCTCCTGCCAAATTCGGAGTGAAATCTAGCAAAACAACTCCACAAGTCAATATGGAATGACTTATGTAGATTCACGCCGATATTTCAATTATAAATAAGAGCTGAAGTCAATATGTGATGCTCACTGTATCGGCGGAACCACCCCCAGCTTCTCTGCAAGCATGCGTTCGTACACTCCAAAATGCAGGTCGACCTCCTCCTGAGTAACGGTGTGGACAAAGATGTTGACCTGTTCCGGCAACAATCCCATCACCGTGGCAATAGCGCTCTCGATCTGAGGTCGGCAGAGCCGGTCTTCCGCCAGCGTCGTTCCGATGGTGATGTCGTAGGCCTGTTCATGTCGGAAGACGATTTCGACAACGCGCGCCCTCGCGCTCATGTTGTTGTCGACGGCAAGTCTCGTCAGTTCGGCGACCTGATGCAGTACTTCGGTCGGAAAACCTTTTGTGGAGCGCAGCTTGACGCGATGCCGGCCCAACGTTCTCCATTCTGTATCGAATTCCATAATCGTCTCCCAGTGAACAACGGTGCGCAAACCATATGGGCTCCGGGCGAATTTTCAAGACAAAGAATTTTTTTCACCGCTTCTTGAAAGCCGCTAGCACAAAGGGACCACGACGCGCCCGGATCGGGACGACGCCAGTCGGCGCCTCACGCTCTCACCTGCGGTAGACATTGTCCAAGATAGCCATACCGTCACGCTCTGGGCAGACCTCCCTGGCGTCTCGAAAGACAAGCTGGAGGCGAGGGTCCACGATGGCCGCCTGACAATCGAGGCTGAATCTGTGCTACCAGGCTCGTCAGCGCCTCTGCTGCCTCACGCCTAAGTTCGGATTCCTTATTTTTCACGTCAGTTCGACGTCAGCGAAGACTTCGACACTTCTCGACGCGATGAGGCGAGGCCACGACGCATCGAGATTCAAGTCGGCTGAGCCTGGCGACAAGCGGAAGCATTGACACATAGGCAGCATGAAGCCTCTCTGGCTTCCACCCATTTTTGAGCGCTCGAAGCCTGTCATTGCATTTCGACCGAGCACGGGTTTCTTAACGAGCGGCTTCACGCGAGCCCCGCCAACACATCGATGCTGGCTTTCGGGATCGAACGCGAATCCTGGCAGGTGAGGCGTATCGCTCCGCAATTTAAGCGCGCTCCGGTGACCTTGCTTGCCACTGCTGCTCACACGAACACCTACAAGTCAATAGATGCTTTTCCTTTCACGAGCAGCCTGCCCTTAGCGGCTAGCCCGAGTCCCTCGACGCGTGTGTCTCAACATTGCGGCTGAAAAAGTTACAAGATATGCATTGACGCTGGCAGCAACCAGCGGGTATTGTGCTTGTTGAAGTTCAAGAAGTTCGATTGCTGTTCATCAATTGCTCGCTCCTCAGCGGTATTCGTTGCCCTCTCCCTCCTTGAAGCTTCACAGCCCCTTTCATAGGGTAAATTTTCGTAGTGTTCGTCAAGGATTTTTCATGGATACCGGTACCGTCAAGTGGTTCAACGACAGCAAAGGCTTTGGCTTCATCACCCCGGACAACGGCGGCGAGGATCTGTTCGCGCATTTCTCCGAAATCACGGGCGACGGCTTCAAGACGCTGGCTGAAAATCAGAAGGTGAGCTTCGAAACGAAGCAAGGCCCGAAGGGGCTCCAGGCGGCTAACATCAAGCCGCTGTAAAGTTGAAGGACCCGGCTTCATGCGATGGACGCCGGGTTGCAGCAACATCCCAGCAGAGCTTTGCCTCCTCAATCTGGCACGATCGCCATTGGCTGCAGCCGTTTAATCAACAGCTTGCCCGGTTCCATGCGCGTCGTAGCACCTCAATCCCCTCCCACAGGCGTCAACGCCTGATTTGCTTTCCGACGGCTTCAGATTCGGCTCGCGATGGCTTTGAATCCGTGCGCCCGTGCACGTTTCACACGGAACGCGAGCACGCGAACATCATTAAAATTAAAATGCATAACGAACAAATTCAACATTACAACGGCTACGCCGTGCAAGCCTCGGCGCATCGTTTGCCCGACGGTAGTTTTTCATCCAATCTGTTGCTCGAACTTACCGATCGCGTGTGCGCCGAAGGCCGCTACCAGTTCTATTCGCTCGATTACTTCATGAGTGAAGAGCAGGCGCTGCAGCACTCGACACGCTGGGCACGCAACTGGGTCGACACGCGCGGTTAAAAACGCCCCCCCAAGTTTCGGGAAAACTATCCCGCTTGCGGATGCTTCCGAAACACTTTGGCATCCTGTCAATTGAGACAGAATGGTCCAGCGCGTTATCGCGCTTGCTGGGTAGGTTCGGAGAAAGACGGCACACCGCTGATTTCCTGGCATTTTCCTGGCATTGACGGCGATGTGACTGGCATCACGTGTACAATGAATCCACATTCCTTCGCACGTCCCCAACAAGAGGCGCGTTGGTTCGTCAATGGACGGAGCGCCCTATGTACCGGATGATCCCCTATCGGGGTTTCGAGATTCATGTTGAACTGACCTCCTCGGCAGAGGATCTGTACAACGTGAGTTTCCAGATAAAAGGTAGCGAGAACCTTGCCCTCATCGGCGAACGCGGTCGCAACATCCGTTTGCGCAACGGCCCTTTTACCCGCCGCTGGGCATACCTGATTGCAGAGGTGGCGGGTCAGGCAGCGATCGACGTCCTGCTTGGACCAGCCAACGACGATAGCGCTGCTGATTGAACTGCGACGCGGGTTCGCCCGGACTTCCCTGTCCCGGATTCTGGGCCGCAGGCTCATCACGTCGCTCCCCATCATGCCAGCGTTCGCTGTGCCTTGATTGCCGCGTCTTGCCCTGGCGAGACACCTCGGCTGGCGCCTCGCCTATTGATCCGCATTACTGAATAACTCTCCAGATGCGCGACCAGGCAAAAAGAAGAAGCCACTTTCCGACGCAAGGACCAGCGCAACAGCGGGACAAGGCATTGCGCCGCCGGTTTCGCAAAGGAAGCGGAGGCGAGAAAACATTCGCGTACGCATAGCGCAATGGGTGTAGGATGATTGGGTTGATTGTCCCACAGCCCTTCTCTGCGCCTTTTCAGTCGCGCTTTCCAACGGAATCGGGCCGCTCCCTCTCATCACAGGCCGACCAACGCGGCCAATCATGTGAAGACTGAACTCAGTCGTTCACTCCTTTTCCCGATTCGTCGCCTGTTAGCGCGGCAGCAAAGGTATTTTATGACAACCGGTTTCCGTCTCTACCGTGGACTGGAAGTTTATCCACTGGTCTATCCGCATCGTGCCACCGAGCCTGGAAGTGGGCATAACTATGACGAAGGGTTCGACGCTGCCGTACGGATCCTGAAGCCCGGAAGTTCAGGGGAAGCGCCCCGCAGCCGCGTATTCCGGCTTGCGATGACGAGACCGTTCCTGAGCGCCGGAGACGCGCGGCGCGCCTCGACTGCCTATGCCGAACACCTCATCGACACGTGCTCCCCGAACACGAGCATCCTCGACCTGAAGTTGTGATTCCCGCCTCGCCACACGCTGGAACCTTTCTGCGCGGGTGCGCGATGGGAAACACAAGCTACACCGGAGGTTTGAGATGGACAGAGATGATCTCCTGAACTGGATTCGACGTGACGGCTCCGGCCTTGTCGACCGGTTTCTGCCGTCGGGGGCTCGTGCAGAACTCGAAGGCGTCATCCTCGACGGTCGGCACGAAGTCGATGCGGATGCCTATCTGATGTTTGTGTCAATTCGCGCAATGCTGCGCAAGGATGGCATGGCTAACTGTGATTCGGATCAAGAGGCCGGCCAGATCATGGCGCTCTTGAACGCGTGACGCAATCCATCCCCACGACGCTGGCGCAACCAACATGGTCGCGCAGCAAAAGAACAAGGAAATAGAGTGCGCTTCAATTCGACGCGATTCATCATCGACCCGACGCCACGCAAGGCTGACGGCGAATACATGGCTCACGCCCGCATCACCACCAGCCGTGCGGACGGGAGCGAGTACGACATTCATTCGAGCGGCGACCTTGCAGGCTTCGACATGCGCGAAGACGCCATTGCCCATGCAAGAGAATGGGCGCACGAGTGGCTGGACGTGTGCTTTGGGTGAAGACAAACGCAGCGAACCGCGTCGCGGCGACCCGAACGATTCGCAGCGCCAACTCGCAACCAGGAGGAAAATTGACGACTGTAACCCCCAAGCTGAATGAACCCATGGAAGTCGCGTTGCGCCGCTTCCGACGTTCGATCGAGAGCACCGGTTTGATAAAGGAACTGCGTGCCCGAATGGCTTATGAAACACCGACCGCGAAACGAAAGCGAAAGAAGGCAGCCGCTGTGGCCCGACTCCGCAAACAGATCAAACGGTCATTGCCGCCGCGCAAGCTGTACTGAGCCGAAATTACGCTGGCAGCCAACAGACGGCGGCTACGCCCGAAAAGCCGTAGTGGCGCGCTGTGGCTTGAATGACCGCCACGGACCGACCCGGCAAATTCGCAGTCGACCGATCCAATTGATGCGTCGTGCGAAGGGATTTCCCACTTCGTCCACCGACACTCACTCTTCAATGCTCGTGCGCTTGAGCACGACGCGAGTTCTTTGCGTCATCCGTTCCCTGGCGCGAAAGAACACCAGACGAATTCGCCAGCTCTTTGGATGCTGAAAACGCGCGGCAATGCCTGTGAGGACGTTCGCTGCCGAAAGAGGCTTCCCGCCGCCTCCCGTCCTGCAGCTAAACGCACGATTCATGCAGCGGTTCGACATCGTAGGCGGTGCTCCTCAGCGCAGTGCCGCCGCCACGGCCTCGTCAATCTGCCGCGCAAAGCGCGCTTCAACATCGGGCACCTCGAAACCAATCGACAGTTCCAGATACGCGTCGCCCAGCACCAGGTTCACGAATGTCGCCGCCCGCAATGCAGCCGTCGCCCCGTCAAATCTCTTTCGCAGAATATCTGCGGCAACGGCGCGCACGACCTTTGCACCGTTTTCGTAAAACACCAGGCCAAGTTCCGGCAGACGCTCCGCCTCAGCAACGATGGCCCGATAGAGCCGCAGAAAATCCGGTGCGATAAGACTCTGTGCCAGAACCCATCCCAGCTCGCGCAATTCGCCTTCGGGTGAGCCATCCGATTGCATGCCCTGAGCACTGGCAAGAAGTTCGCCTACCTGAGCGCACATCGACCTCACCAGACCGTCGAAGAGTGCTTCCTTCGATTTGAAGTGGCGGTAGACCGTCTGTTTGCCGACTCCGGCGGCCGCCGCGACATCGTCCATCGTTCCCTGGCCAAAGCCGTGGTTTAAAAAAACGGCTTTCGCGCCGTCGAGGATGGCGGTTCGCTTGCGGCGCTGGAGCGGACTCAGGCAGGAAAGAGAGGAAGCGTTCATGCGAAATAAATACCAGATCGCAGAGTCGTTGACAAGACTGATCAGTCTCGTCTACATTGCCACAAACGAGACCAATCAGTCTCGTTTGTGGCAATGTTCAACTTCGCGGGCAATCGTTCGGAGAGCGCTTTGGAACTGTTCATGACAGGCGGTACTGGCTACATCGGGCAGGCCGTCGCCCGCAAGGCGATCAGCCTCGGCCATCGGCTAACGGCGCTGGTGCGCCACGACAGGTCGTCGGCCGCAAGCGCGCTGGCGCGTCTCGGCGTGAAGCTGCATTGCGGCGACCTGCGCGAGCCGCAGTCTTTCGCTTCAGTGGCCGGTGCCGCGGATGGCGTGGTGCACGCGGCGTCGACCAATGATGCTTCTGCCGCTGCCGCCGATGAGGCCGCGGTGGTAGCGATGCTTTCTCATCTGCGCTCGGGCGCGGCGTTTGTCTATACGTCGGGCACGTGGGTCTACGGCAACACGGCCGGTGCGCCCGCGACTGAAGCATCGGCGCTGAATCCAACGCAACTCGTCGCCTGGCGGCCCGCGGTCGAGCGACTTGTGCAAGCGCTGGCGGCAAGCCGTGCGATTGCCGCGGTGATTCTCAGGCCCGCGATGGTGCACGGCTACGGCGGCGGCGTCTTCGGCATGCTTGCCGGCATGGTCCGTGAGACTGGCAGCGTGCGGCTCGTCGGCGACGGTCGCAATCACTGGCCTGCCGTTCACGTCGATGATCTCGCCACGGCCTATCTGAACGCGGTCGAGCAGGCGGCTGCCGGTAACGGCGCAGTCGTGGGACAGATCTTCAACGTGGTCACGGAAGAAGCCGTTGCCGTGGCCGAAATAGGTGAAGCGATCCGGGCCTCGGTCCACGCCGATCAGGTCGAACTCTGGCCGCTCGACGATGCCTGTCAATCGCTTGGACCGTTCGCCGACGCGCTGGCGCTCGATCAGTCAGTCAGCGGTCAGCTTGCCCGGCGAGCCCTTGCGTGGGAACCGCGTGGTCCGGGGCTGATTGCAGACCTCTCTGAACCGAACCACTTTCAGCCAATCAACGGAGCATGACGATGGTGTGGAATAACGCCTCTCTCGAATCTTCCCTCGTGATGGTCCTCGCGGTTTTGTTCGCCGTGGCTGGCGTGGTCAATCTCGCAAGACTCCGCGCGGTCAAGCGCGACTTCGCTCGCTGGGGTTATCCAGCGTGGTTCCCGCTGCTGTGTGGCGCGCTTGAGGTGCTCAGCGCGGTACTGCTTGCTCGACAACAAACCAGAGTCTTTGGCCTGGCGTTGGCCAGTGCGATCATGATCGGCGCGCTCTTCACATTGTTGCGCCATCGAGAGCCCTTGCAGCATCTCGCTCCGGCGCTGGTGTTTTCCGCTCTGATTGCAGTGACTCTGGCTGTGCGCGGTTGAGACTTCGCCGCTCGGCAGACGCTCGTGTTACGCGCCTGATCAGAACGGCAAGAACGGCAAGATGCTGCTGCCGCGCGAGACGAATTACCATCCGTGCTTCATGCAGAATCTCCCCCGCGCGAGCGAGCCTTCTGCTATTTCCCGGCTCGTTTGGGTTTGCTCGCGGCGCGGGCGCAGGTGAATTCACGCCCAATCACTTAGCGCCGCTCGCCCCCTGCGCGGCGGCGGCCTTGTCTTTTTTCTTCGCTTCATGATGGCCGATGGCGCAGCCGCCTGCAGCGCCTGCCACCGCGTGATGGCCGGCCACATGCCCCACCACGCCGCCCGCCACCGCGCCCTTCATGCAGCCCTCCGCCAACGCCGGTTGAGCCACGCCAGTCAGACACGCTGCAACAGCAAAAGCACCCAATATCGTCCGCATTCCGGTCTCCTTGAATATGATTAATGGCTGCAATTCAACGCAGGACAGTTCGCAAAGCGCGTACCCGACGCCCTGTATCGAGCCTTGCCGAAAGCCACTTTCTGCACTAATACTCTGCGTCAGACCCGGCAACGGAGAGCGTCATGTCCCTGCGGAGCATCAAACACGTCGTCGTCGTGATGTTCGAGAACCGCTCGTTCGATACCATGTTAGGCGGCCTCTATCCCGCCAGCGCGAACGGCGCCGGTCCCGCGAACTTTCTGCCCGCGTCGACTACGGGGCAAGCGTTCGATGGACTCACGCCGGGCCTGAGCAACCCGTCGAAATCCGGCGCGACGATCCCCGCGAGCATGCCGGCCTCCACGGCTACGCTCCCCGATCCCGACCCGGAAGAAACGTTCGCGAACGTGCGCATTCAGTTGCTCGGTAACGCGCCGGGCGCAACGCCCATGTCCGGGTTCGTGCTCAACTACGAAATGACGGCGACGACCGACGCAAGCCAGGTCATGCAATGCCACAGCCCCGACCAGTTAAGCGTGCTTTCCACGCTCGCGCGCGAATACGCCGTATCCGACGCGTGGTTTGCTTCCGTGCCCAGCCAGACCTGGCCGAACCGCGCCTTCGTGCATGCCGGCACCTCGAATGGTCACGTCGACAACGGCTCGCCGCCCGATCCTTTCGACTGGCAGGTACCCACCATCTTCAACGTGCTGAGCGAGGTAGGCGCGAGCTGGGCCGTGTACAGCGACGCACTGATTGCGCCTTCGCTCACGCTCACGATGTTCCCAACGTTATGGAATGCGAAATACAGGCCGAACTTCCAGCGCTTCGGCGCATTTGTTTCGGCATGCCAGAACAACACCTTGCCGCAGTATTCGTTTATCGAGCCGCGTTTTCTGCTCGATCCCAACGATCAACATCCGCCGCACGATGTCTATGCGGGCGAGCGTTTTCTCTTCGATATCTGGCAAGCGCTGAGCACGTCGCCCGCGTGGCCCGAGACGCTGCTCGTCATCACCTATGACGAACACGGCGGCACTTACGACCACGTTTTGCCGCCAGCCAATGCCGTCACGCCCGACGCCGTCAGCAACCCGGGCGACCAGAACTTCGCGTTCGACAGTTTCGGCGTGCGCGTGCCGGCAGTGGTTGTTTCGCCGTGGATCGCGGCGGGCACCGTATTCCGCTCGCCCATCGCAACGCCTTACGACCACACGTCGATACTCGCGACCTTGCGCGACTGGCTGGACATCGCACCCGCCGACATGCTCGCGAGCAAGCGCATCGCCGCCGCGCCCACGCTCGCTCAGTTGCTCACCCTCGCGATGCCGCGCACCGATCTGCCTGTCATCAGCGCGCCGCCCACTACCGGCTTTATCGCCACCAGTCTCGCCCGCCCGCTCAACGATCTGCAGAAGAGTCTCGTGAGCGGTACGGCACGACGCGCGGGACTCGACCCGGCGGCGACACTCAACTCGATGGCCACGCGCCAGCACGCGCTGGACTTCTTCCAGAACTTACCCGCCAGCAATATCCCGTAGCAATAAGCCACCTGGACAAGCAGGCGGTCCCGCGCGCGACAGGGCCCGCGGCCCGCAAAGCAGCCGCCCATCAGCAACACGATTGCAGCGCCACGCGCCCGATTGCGCTTGCGCTCGACGGGTCAGCCCTTGTAGTATTTGGCGCCCTTCGTCGCGCGCCTGAGAGTCGTTTCAGAACCAGATGCGCTGCTGGATTGGCCGATCAAATTGACCGTGAAACTGACGATGAAATTGTCGAGACACGACGGTCATTATTTTTCAGTAGAATGCTGCAATCGCAAACATTCGTAACGTTTCGAATTCGGCCTTCCGGACCAGAAGGCTAACGCGCCACATCAAGATCGCCATGCAATTCGCATAGACGCAATCGCGATGTGACACGGTCGAGGCAAACCACACGTTTGTCCTGCCGTAGCGGTTCGAAACGGAATCTCGATAGCGATGCTTCATCGCCTGGACCCAGGGGAAACGATCGACGCCGAGCCGGTCGCCTGCCGGCCCCGGTGCTGCATAAAAAAGAGCCGGCGTGAAAGCGTCGGCGCAACGTCGCACTCAACTCCTGGCTTTCTCGTCAGTACTTACCTGGCCGCAATACTGTGTATTCCAGAACGCAAATCGATCCGGTAGTGAGCTTCCGTAACTCCCAGGGCGAGCAGGTGCGGGGCACGATCATCAATCTGCAGCGCAAGTCGCTGGTGATGGAGGTCTATAACCCGTACTCGATTGTCCAGGTCAGCGAGGTGTTGAGCGAACTGACGGTCAAGATGGGCGTGGAACACGCCTATTCGGGCAAGGCCGTCGTCATCAGCATGGTGAATACCGGCCTGACCGCCATTGTGTCGGTGACCCTGATCGACGAATGGCTCGAACTGAGCGGCGAAGCGCTGGAAGCGCCCACGGTGGGCGAAGAAGCCCGCCGCTTCGTGAGCGAATGGGCCGAGCGTTTCCAGATCCGTCCGGACTATCAGATCGCGGTCAACCAGATTCGCGCCTTTCTGACCGACATGTCGCGCTGGGTCGAACAGGCCGACCTCGCCAACACCCTGCCGAAGGACGGCAAGAGTCTGCGCGAGGACTTCTTCCTCGAACTGGCCACGCCGCTGATGGAGCGCACCAAGGTCTTCTTCGACGACTTCGAAGGCGAAGCACGCCGGGTCGAAGAAGAGCTCGCGCCGGCGCACCGCGCGTTTGCCCAGGCGGCGCTTCATCCGCTGCTGCTGCGCTCGCCCTTCGTGTTCCGCACCTTCACCAAGCCGCTCGGTTATGCCGGCGACTACCAGATGGTCAACCAGATGCTCGACGACCCGCGCCAGGGCCCGAGCACGTATTTCCAGATCGTCAATGCGGCCTTCCTGCAAACGGCCGTGGCGCGCGCGCACCGCAATCGCATCGATCTGCTGGTGGACTACCTGACCCGCGTCGCCAACGACGCGCGCGCCGCGCGCCGGCCGTTCCGTGTCTTGAACGTGGGCTGCGGCCCCGCCCAGGAAATCCAGCGCTTCATGCACGAATACGACGAGCCGGAATGGCTGTCGTTCGAACTGCTCGACTTCAGCCAGGAGACGCTGGACTGGACGCGTGCGCGCCTTGGCGCCATCGCTCAGGAAACGTCCAAGCGCATGGCCATCAGCTACACGCACGACTCGGTTCACCATCTGCTCAAGCGCCGCATGGACGAGAATTCGCCCGACGCGCGCGAGTTCGACGCAGTCTATTGCGCGGGCCTGTTCGACTACCTGTCCGACAAGGTCTGCGCGCGCCTGAACCAGTATTTCGCCAGCCGCACCCGTCGCGGCGGTCGTCTGCTGGTCACCAACGTTCACGCCGATAACCCCGAGCGCTTCAGCATGGAACACGTGCTGGAGTGGTATCTGATCTATCGCAACGAGGCGCAGATGGAGTCGATCATGCCGGAAAACTGTGGCGCGCCGCGTCTCTACACGGACGTAACCGGGGTGAACGTGTTCGCCGAAGTAACGATCGGCCAGCAACAAGTGGGCTGACATGACAACATCGCTGGTTGGGCTGCAGTCGACCTATCGCGAAGAGCTGCGCGACTACCGGCTGCTGTGCAGCAAGGCAGGCGGGCTCACCGTGATCGTGCTGGTGCTGATGGGCGCGGCGATGGATTACGTCGTCTATCCGGCCGAGCAAAAGGGCTTCGCCCTGCTTCGTGGGCTGACCAGCATCGCCATCGCACTGGCCCTGCTCTCGCTCTATACGGAAACCGGCAAGCGTCATGTGCAGGTCATCACCTTTTTGTGGCTGCTGCTGCCGCAGGCCATGATTTCGTGGATGATTTACGCCACCCAGGGTGAGCAGTCGTTGTTCTATGCCGGGCTCACGCTGACCATCTTCGCGGTGGGGATTCTGTTCGCCTCCGGCTACTGGCAGACGCTGGCGTTCGGCGTCGTCACGGTGGCGTTCTACTACCTTGCCTGCACGGCCCACCCTGGCGGCATCAGCGATCCGGCCAAATTCCAGTTCCAGCTCATCCTGATCTTCTTCTGCGCGCTGGCAAGCTCCGTCTATACCTTCTTCAACGAGAAGGGCCGCTTCCAGCTTTTCCGGCTCAAGGACGAGATTGCGCACAAGAACGAACAGCTCGCGCGCTCCAATGAAAGCCTCGCGCAGATCAAGGGGCAATTGTTGCAACAGGAAAAGATGGCGGCAATCGGCACGCTGTCCGCGGGCCTGCTCCACGAAGTCAACAACCCCGTGAACTTCTGCCTGATGGCGATCGAAATCGCCATGGAGGAGCCGCTGGTCAAGGACAGCGCGTCGCTACAGGAGTGCCTGACCGATGCCAAACAGGGCATGCAGCGCATCCAGCACATCGTCTCCGACCTGAAGACCTTCGCCTATCGCAAGCCCGGCGCGACCAGCGAGGACGTGCCGTTCCTGTTCGAGAAGGCGCTCGATTCGTCGATCCGGCTGGACGCGCACGAACTGCGCGGCGTGAAGCTCACCCGCGAGCTGCCCGTCGATACGCTGGTGCTGGGCGACGAAGCCGCCATCGTCGGCGTGCTCATCAATCTGTTCTCGAATGCCGCGCTGGCGATGCAAAAGGCCGGCACCGCTTCACCGCAGGTCCATGTCAAGGCGCACTGGCAGGACGGCCGTCTGCACGTCAATGTGCGCGACAACGGCCCGGGGATCGCCCCGGAAAATCTCGCGCGGGTGTTCGAACCGTTCTTTACGACGCGCGAAGTCGGCCAGGGCCTGGGCCTTGGTCTGTCCATCAGCTATGCGGTGGTGGAGCAGCACGGCGGCACACTCTTTGCAGAAAGCCAGTTGGGCGAGTGGACCGCATTCAACTTCGATCTGCCGCGTGCCGAGTGAGGTCGAGATGAGCGAGAACCCGCAGGCGCATTACACCGTCGTGTATGTCGACGACGAAGAGTTAGCCCGCAAGTATTTTGCGCGCTCGGCTGGAAGCGAGTACGAAGTGCTGCTCGCCGCCAGCGCGGACGAAGCCATCTCGATCCTGCGCAGCGAAGGCGCGCGGGTCGCGATCCTGCTGACCGACTTTCGCATGCCCGGCCGGCATGGCGGAGATCTGTTGCGGCAGGTCGCGCAGGAGTATGCGCATATCGTGCGCATCCTGGTGACCGCCTACGCGGACAAGGACGCGTTGCAGGAAGCGGGCAATTCCGGCGAGGTGTTCCGGATCCTCGAAAAACCGCTAGGTGTGAGCAAGGTGCGCGAGGTGCTGGCAGCGGCGGCAACGGCCTCGGGGTTGCGCCCGAACTGATGCAAGGCCTGCCAATTAAGCCAATTGAGCCGATAGCGCCGATAGCCGCGAAGATTGCACCGATTGCACCAACCCCACACGCTCCGCCGCCGACACGACCGCGACGCAGACATTCCCAAAAATTCAAGGATCGAAAGTACAGGAGTTACCAATGAGCAATGCAATTGCCAACCAGACACCGCCCCCGGCGATTTTGTTCGTTGATGACGAAGCCACCGCGGTCAAATATTTCGAACGCGCCATTGGCGCGATCGCACCGGTCATTACGGGCGCGTCCGTCGAGGACGGCAAGGCGCTGCTGGACGCCCACGCCGGCAGTCTGGCCGTGCTGGTGTCCGACCAGCGCATGCCCGGCGAATACGGCAACGAGCTTCTGCGCTATGCACGCGAGCGCTATCCGCACATCGTCCGCATATTGACGACGGCTTATTCCGAGCTTGACCAGACGGTCGAGGCCGTCAATCAAGGCCAGATCCATCGCTACATCAAGAAGCCATGGGACATCGCCGCGCTGCGCATGGAGATGAAGCAGGCGCTGGAGCTCTCGGGGCTGCGCAAGGAACGCGACCAACTGGTGCGCGAAAAACTGGGCGTGCTGCAGACGCAGACGGTTGCCACCCGCATCGGCATCGTGCATACGCTGTGCGCGAGTCTGATCGGTCCGGGCCGCTTCCAGCCGGTGGAAACCTGGCTGGCCGGCGCGCAACTGGCGGGCACCCGCAACGTCGAGCCGGACTGGCATCGCATGGACTACGCCGATCTGGTGCGCGCCGAAAGCGAATGCAGCGGCAGCTTCGGCCACGCGGTCGGCACGCGTCTGGCGGCCTTGCGTACGAACAATGCAGGGCGCGGCGCGGCCGATGCCTTGCAGGTATTCACGGAAGTGCTGGGCGCCAACGTGCGCGGCGGCGGCGATGCGCTGATCTGGACCACGCCCGCCACGCTGAGCGAGTTCCTCGCGCGGCCCGTGGGTCAGGCGGTTTCGGCGGAACATGCGGCCTGGCTGGCCGGTCTGCTGTGGCTCGAAGAAGCCGGCGGCGCGCTGCAGTTCGTGCGAGAAGGCGACGCCATCGTCTGCCGCGCCGGCGCTCGCGCAGACAGTTTCGCGGCCGATCGCCTCGCGCTCTGGATCGAGCGCTTCTCGGAGCCGGCGATCGGCTGAGCAGCTTTCGAGCGATAACCATTTCAAACGCCCTGCCGGGTTCGCCCGCAGGGCGTTTTGTTTTGGTGAACGGAATAACGCTGCGCAAATGTCTGATCGATCCCGACGCGGCCCTCGCCCCGCCCTCGCCGCTTCAGTTCCCCGCTGCCTCGCCGTTAACCAGTCAGGTAAGCACAGCCGCGCAACGCGCGCCCGCCCAAGACCACCCATCCCCAATATTCGAAATCTCGCCCCGTAAGGGTGCCTGGAGCTAACGTCGTGTTTGCCCGACTCTCTATTTCCGCTCGCCTGCGTATTGCAGTCGGCGTGCTGGCTGCGCTGATCGTGGCGGCAGGCCTCGCCGGCCTGGTCGGCATGTCGCATTCGAATGCGGCGCTCGGCTATGCCTATTCGAACCAGCTTGCCGCCGCCATCGATATCGGCAAATCGAATCTCAATCTGACCATCGCGCGCACCACGCTCGACCGCATCCTGCTGCACCCGGATTCGCCCGACGCGCCGCAACTGCTCGACAAGGCGCAGACCTACCTGGACACCTCGCACCAGGCGTGGGAAGACTATCGCGCCCTGCCGCACGATGCCGACGAGCAGGCGCTCGCCGATCAGGTCCAGACTGCGCTGGGCGCGATGCTCGAACAGGGCATTCAACCGCTCATGGCCGCCATCAGGCAAGGCGAGCGCACGGCGCAGGACGACATCGCGATGAAGCGTATTCCGCCCTTGTCGGTCGCGCTCACGAAGGCGTCGAGCGCGCTGGAACAATGGCAGAAGGCGCACGGCCAGCAGACCTTCGACGGCGCCACGGACTTCTACGCCGCACTGCGCGCGGGCAGTATCGCGCTGATCGCGCTGGGGCTGGGCGTCGCGCTGGTCTGCGCGATCGGGCTGCATCGCGCCATCGCCGCACCGCTTGCGAACGTGCTGGGCGCCTTGCAGCGCATCGCCGCCGGCGATCTGAGCGCGCGCCTCGACGTACGATCGCAGGACGAAATGGGCCGCCTCGTGGCCGGTTTGCAGACCATGCAGGAGGAGCTTGCGCGCACGGTGCGCAAGGTCTCGCATAGCTCGGAATCGATCGCTTCCGCGACGCGCCAGATCGCGGCCGGAAACGACGATCTTTCGCAGCGCACCGAAGAACAGGCCGCTTCGATCCAGCAGACCGCGGCCAGCATGGAGCAACTGACCGCGACCGTGAAGCAGAACACCGAGCACGCACGCACCGCGCAATCGCTCGCGGGCAGCGCGCAGGAAGTGGTCGAGCGCGGTGCGCGGGTGGTGGGCGATGCGGTGCAGACGATGGACCGCATCGACCGCAGCTCGCAGAAGATCGCGGAAATCACCGGCATTATCGAAGGCATCGCGTTCCAGACCAATATCCTCGCGCTCAATGCGGCGGTCGAGGCTGCGCGTGCGGGCGAGGAAGGCCGCGGTTTCGCAGTGGTCGCGGGCGAGGTGCGCTCGCTTGCGCAGCGCTCCGCAGCGGCGGCTAAGGACATCAAGACCTTGATTGGCGAGTCGGTCGAACATGTCGCCTCGGGTGCGCAATATGTGCGCTCAGCAGGCACGACGATGAATGAGATCGGCGAATCGATTGGCCGTGTGAGCACGATCATGACCGAAATCGCACATGCTTCCGAGGAACAGCGCGACGGCATCGAACAGGTCAATCTCGCGGTTTCGCAGATGGATCAGGTATCGCAGCAGAACGCTGCGCTGGTGGAAGAAGCCGCGGCTGCCGCCATGTCCTTGACCGAGCAGACCGATGCGCTGCGCGAGGCCGTCAGCGTGTTCAAGGTTGCTTGAGGCAAGGTTCAAGGCGCTCGCACCGTTGAGCGCCGCAGCCACGTTATCCAGCGCGGCGCGGCAGGAGCAAGCCAACGCCGATGCGCTCGATGAGCAGACCTTGCAGAAGAACCGGGTTTTCAGGACGGTCGCTGGTGGCACGCGAACCCATTCACCCCTTGCGCAAAGTCTGTGAAGGCAATTCCCCAAACAGGTCCCGATACTCGCGTGCAAAATAACTCGGATGCGTAAATCCCCATTGCGCGGCGGCGTCGCCCACCATCAATTCATCCTGCCCGGTCGAGCGCAATAAGCGGCGCACGCCGTTCAAACGCACCGAGCGCAGATATTCGATCGGCGAGACATTGGCGACACGCTGAAAGCTGGTCTGCAACGTGCGACGGCTGCAGCGCAGCGCGACGCACAGATCGAGCACCGTCTGCGGTTCATCGGCGCGCTGTTGCAGAATGCGCTCACTACGCGAAACGATTTCAGCGTACGTCGCGTGCGTGACGTCACGCTTTTGCGCGTACTCGGGATTAAAAAGCTCCAGCAGCATGCCGAGAATTTCGTCGCGAAAGCGTTTGCTCGCGACGGGGTTATTGAACGCCTCGGGCTGCTGACGGAACGCATCGAGAAAGCGCGACAACGCCAAGCCCGCGCGTTCACCCTCTTCCGCCGCCACGGGAAGCAGATTGCGATCGAGCAGCGTTGCCGCCCGATCGCCCAGCACGCAGGCCGCGAGCGCACGCATTTCGTCGGCGGGAATACTAACGCCGAGGTAATACATCGTTTCAGGCGTATAAAAGCGAAAGTCCTCGCCAGGACCGAGCAACCACAGCGCGTAGCCATCCAGCCGGCAGCCCTGAAACGTGCCTGAAACGGGCCGCTGCAACGGCAAGGCAATCGACGCAAAACCGCGTGGCGCAATGCCCGATTGCGCCACGCTGCGATTGGTCGATTCGCGAAAGAACAGGAAATCGCTCGCCTGTGCCTGCATGACGACGCTTTCGAAGCGGCCCGGCGTGAGCTGGCTATAAACCTGCTCCCAGCCGTTCACGGCCAGCGAGTGATCATGCACATCGGACAACGCCCGAACTCCAAACTCCATCCCTGCTCTCCCGCGCTACACCTTGCCTGTTGCCGCGATGACTTCAGGCGAAGGCGAGGTAATGCTTCACGAAGCCATCGGACAGCACTTCCCACACCGTCGAGGTGCCCTTGGTCACGAACCACGAATCGCCCGCCTTGAAGGTGCGCGTTTCGCCGCTCGACTCGTCGGTCAGGCGCACTTCGCCTTGCACCACGGTTGCCTGTTCCGAGAACGGATAGACCAGGCGGAATTTGCCCTGATGGGTGCCGAAATAAGCTGCCGATACGGCATCGGTCGGCGCGCCGTGCGTCATCTTGCCGAAGGCGCCAAGCTCGCCGCCTTCAAGAATTTGCGCGCCAAGGTCGCTGAGTTTGCCCCATGCGTCGAGGTCGGAAAGCTGGATGCCTTGCTGGATTGCGGTAAGACTCACGTTTTGATACTCCGTGTCAATGAATGGAAAAGCTGGCGATCAGCGACGGCCGTGCCAGTAGCCCGAGGTCTGGTGCATGACCTTGCCGAGCGTGACAAGCAAGGCGCGATACTGATCCTTGCCGCGAATGCTGGCGCGCGGAATCGAACTGACGAGACGATAACGATCCGAACCGCCCAGAATGCCTTCGGAGAGAATCTTGCAAATGATCTGGCTGGGCGTGACGCCAAAACCCGAATAACCCTGCACGAAATACGCGTTCGGCCGGTCGGGCAAAGTGCCGATCTGCGGAAACAGATTGAGCGTCGAAGCCATTGGGCCGCCCCACGCGAGATCGATTTTCACGTCCTGCAGATACGGGAAAACTTCGAGCATCAGCTTGCGGTTCCATGCCTTGAGATCGGCCGGAATATGCTCGACGAGCGACGTGGACGAACCGAACAGCAAGCGGTTTTCATTCGTCACGCGGTAATAATTGATGACCGGACGAATATCGCTGTACGCGCCGTGAATCGGGCTGATGCGCTTGATGAGTTCGTCGCTCAGCGGTTCGGTCATCGAGTTGTACGCATACACATTGATGGTGCTTTTGTGCAATTCCGGCTCGATGCCGTTATTGAAACCATCGCAGGCCCACACGATCTTCTTCGCACGCACGCTGCCCTTGGCGGTACGCACATGCACCGTATCGCCGTATTCGATCTGCAGCGCCGGGCTGTATTCGAAGATGCGCACACCGTAGATTTCCGAAACAGCCTTGGCCTCGCCCAGCAGCAGATTCAGCGAATGTACGTGACCGCCGCCCATATGGAGCAGGCCGGCGTGATACACGTCGGAACCGATCAATTGCTTGACGTCCGCGCCTTCGACATAACGAATCTCGTGCGGGCTGCCCAGCGATTTGAAATCCTTTTCCCAGCTGCGCAGCGTTTTGGCCTGGCGCGCGTTATAGGCCAGATAACCGTAGCCGCTGCAAAAATCGGCATCGATGTTGTAACGCGCGATACGCTCGCGCATGATCTGCGGACCCAGATCGCTGAGCGCGAAAATCGTGCGCAGACCATCTTCGCCCACGTCGGCCTTGATGGCGTCGAGATCGTGGCCAATGCCGGCCATCACCTGGCCGCCATTGCGGCCCGTGCCGCCAAAGCCCAGATAGCGCGCCTCCAGCACGACCGTATCCGTCACGCCATGTTCGGCGAGTTCCAGCGCGGTGTGAATGCCAGAAAAGCCTCCGCCGATAATGACCACTTCGGCCTGAATATCGTTTTCGAGCGACGGAAAGCTCAATTCGTATTTCTTCGTCGCCGTGTAGTACGTCGCGGTTTCATCTGTGTGCATCGTAATTCCTGCTGGCGCATTGCACCGTCAAAGCGTGAGGCGTTAATCGAGCGGAGCCGCAGTGCGCGCTCCCGTGCAACTGCACGGCGGCCTTCAGGCCACCGCGAAGTAATGTTTGACGAAGCGCGCGGTGTGAATCTCCCACGTCACCGGCGTACCTTTTTGCACGAACCAGCTATCGCCCGGGCGATAGCGCACGGCCTCGCCGGTCAGCGCGTTGCGCAATGTGACTTCGCCGGCCACTACCGTCGCCTGCTCCGTGAACGGATAGACCATCTCGAAACGGCCCTGCGTGCAACCGAACCAGCCGGCGCTCACCGGCGAGGTCGGCGAGCCGTGCGTAAGCAGGCCAGACACCGCGAGCTCGCCTTCCAGAATCGTCGCGCCGAGCTCTGCGACCGTGCCCAGTTCTTCCATTTGCGGCACGATTTCGTCTGGTTTGATGCTGTACATCGACTTGCTCTCCGATCAGGTTTTGAACGACTTTAAGTGCCCAAAAACGGCGAGCGTCAGCACAGATTGGCAAGGTGTCGGGACCCCAGGGAAAACACGGCGGACGGCCCGATCAAGCCATTTCGAGCCATTTCGAGCCATATCTAACCGGCGACCGGTTCGGCCAGCACCTGGCGCGCCACTTTCACGCGTTCGGAGATGCGTTTCGCGAGCTTGTCGGTATCGTCGGCGAGCCGTTTCATTTCCGACGCGACCACGGTGAAACCGCGCCCCGCATCGCCCGCGCGCGCCGCTTCGACGCGCGCGTTGAAGGACAGAATCGACAGGGTGCGAATGGTGCGCAGAATTTCGTCGACGTCCGCAAGGATTGGATTGGTGGCCGCCGTCATCGCCGTGAGACGATGCTGCGCCGCCAGTTGCGCGGCGCGCTCGCCCTGCACTTCAATCACCAGCCCTTCCAGAAACCGCAGCTCGCCGGTCTCCGAATACACGCCGCCGCCCACTTCGCGCACCCAGATCGGCGCGCCGCGTGCAGGCCGGATGCGGTAGTCGATTGTCCACGACTCCCGCTTCGCCAGCGCCTTGCGCACCACGTCGAGCACGTAGACTTCGTCCTCCGGTTCGGTCAAGGAAGGCAAGGTGCGCACGGCGTTATGAATGAAATCGGTCGCCGGATAACCGGTCAGCGCGGCAATGGACGGCGTCGCATAGACGACCGTATAGGTCGCGTCATTGAGCTGCCGATAGAGAAACCCGTTCATCCTGCCCGTGATGCTGTGCATGATGCCGAGCTCCTGGTTCCGCGCTTCGCCGTCCCCAACCTCTGCCCGAGGTATCGATGTCATTGCGTGCATGCTGTCGAATATCGAAGCGGCAACACTTAAAAGTTCACGCGAATGCCGGCCATGATGGCCAGTTGCCGATCGGAATTACTGTTCACGAGATTGGGAATCTGCGCGTAATTCACGCTCGCACCCGTTTGCGTATCGATGCCCAGCCCTGCGCCCGATGCCTTCTGCGCAATCGCCACGGCATAAAGCGCCGTCTGCTTCGAGAGCAAATAATTGGCGCCCAAATTGATCTGATGAAAGCGCGTGGAACTGCCGCCGCTGACCTTCGCATCGTTGAAGATGTAGGCCGCGCCAACGGTCCACGCAGGCGTTACCGTATAAACCGCATTGAGTTCGGCGATATCGAACGACACATCCGAGCCGGATGGATGCGCGCCGCTGGCGAAATACTGGCTGTTTTCAAGGCGCGTGTGCGTGTAGACCACGGCAATCGTCGCCTTGTCGATGACGACCGAGCCGCCCGCGCCCCACGCCTTCATCGAGGACGCATTCTGCAACTGGCAGTATGAAGCGTCGGTATTGGAGCAGGTCAGGTCGCCGATATAACCGCTCGATCCGCCCAGTGCCGCGTCGAGCGGCTGATTCAGCGAAAGATAACCGGCGCTTAAGGAAAACGGCCCTTGATTGTAGGCCGCAGCAAACGCATAGCCGCGTTTCGCCGAAAAATCCCCGGCCTGTCCGCCAAAGCTGAATGTGCCGCCGAAGGTGAATCCACCGAAATTCGCGCTGGTGAATTTGAGCGCGTTATTGAAGTTGAACGCTTCGTTCAGGTTATCGATGTCGCCGAAATGCGAGCCATACAGCGTCGCCCAGTTGTTGCTCGACGCGTAGACGCCAAGAAAATCCGAATACGAATCGTACTGCCGCCCGGCTGAAAGCGTGCCATAGCGCGCGTCGCCAAGGCCAACCCAGGCCTGGCGACTGAACAGCGAACCGCTTTGCAGCATCGCGCCGGTGCCGGTCAGGAACTGGTTTTCGAGGTCGAAGCTGGCCTTGAGGCCGCCGCCCAGATCTTCACTGCCCATCAAGCCCCAGCGCGAAGGCACCAGATTGCCGCCGCTCATCTGCACGGCGTGGCCGCCGTGAACGGAGCCGTCGGCGTTGGTCGTCTGCTGGTTGGTCGAATAGATCAGGCCCGCATCCACGGTGCCATAGAGCGTGACACTGCTTTGCGCCGCAGCGCCAGCCGAAACACCCATGAGAAGGACTGCCAATGCCTGACCGGTCAATTTATAGTTCATCGTTGTTTTGAATCGTATTCAGCGTGAGTGGAAGCGAGGCGTCAGCGCGATGTCGCGCTTCGAGGGCAATGTAGAAGGCCAAAAATGCGGACCGGCAGCACAAATCGGCAACGCGCGCGATCCGGCTGGGCAAACCAGGGTTTGTTTGGAGAGAGGCCAAAGCTGGCGAAAGGACGCCGCGAAAATGACAAACGCTCACGATTGCGCAGATCGCCCGGTAAAATCACCCTCGCACCCGCCCCGCCCCAAGGACCCAATCCGATGAAACTCCACCAGTTGCGCGTGCTGCTCGCGCTCGCGCAGCACGGCAGCATGCATGAGGCGGCGCGCAGCCTGCACGTCTCGCAGCCCGCGCTGTCCAAGGCCGTCGCCGAACTGGAGCGCGAACTGGGCGTGACGCTGATCTCGCGCTCCGTGCGGGGCGTGAGCCTCACGAATTACGGCCGCGCGCTGGTCAAGCGCGCGAGCGTGGTCGAGCATGAATTGCGTCACGCGCTGGAAGATATCGAATCGATGCGTGGTCACGCCGAAGCGCAATTGAATATCGGCTTTTCCGCCGTCGCTTCGAGCGGCCCCCTGCCCGAAGCAATCGCGGCGTTTCGCACGCGCTTTCCGTCAGTGACGATCCGCGCCTATGAGTTGCGTCCGCAACAAATCCTCGAAGGCCTGCGCGAAGGCCATCTCGACCTCGCGCTGATTTCCACCAATAGCGGCCCGGGCACCGGGGCGTTCCAGTGGGAACCGCTCTTTTCCGTGGGCATGATTGTGGCCGCGCGTCCCGGCCATCCGCTGGGCCGCGTCACGCGCATCCGCTCGCTGGCCGAGGCGCAATGGCTCACGCTCGATCCACTCGACGATCCCGGCAGCCCGATTGCGAGCCTGATGCGCCTGCATCGGCTGGAGATGCCGCGCGACGTGGTGCAAAGCAGTTCGAACCTGCTGGGTCTGCAACTGGCCACGCGTACGGATCTCATCAGCGTGTGGTCAGATTTCGTGTTCAACGGCGGCGTGGGCCCGCTGGCGCTCAGTCCCGACGCACTCAAACCGCTGCCGATCCGCGATGAATTGCCGAACTACGACGTCTTCATGGTCTATCGCTCAACCGATCTGATGACGCAAACCTGCCTTGAGTTCAGTAAGGAAATCCGCCATCGCGGGCGGCAAATGGTGTCACCGCGCATTGCCGCGCAAGCCGCGTCCACCGGCGCTTCGCGCGCCAGAAAGCCGTCGGATGGCTGATTGAAAACGCGAGTGAATGCACCACAACGAAGCACTCATTACTTACCGCGTTTAACATATGAGTAATAAATTCGTAATTGGGGAGTAATTAGTTGTAACCATAATCCGCCGCCGTGATTCCAATTTCCTAACGCTCGTTCGCGAGCTTTCACGACGACGGAGCCCCTTGAATGTCTGCTTCACGCACCCGTTTTCCGCTGCGCCTCGCGCTGCTTTCCAGCGTTGCCGCGCTAGCCGCCTGCGGTGGCGGCAACAATAATAATTTGACGACGGCCGCCACGCCGGCCCCGCCCGCCGATCCGGGCTTCGTCGACGCAGCGCCCATTCCCGACGTCCCTGCTTTCGTCGACAACATCGCCACCAACCAGCGCGGCGATGCGCGCTACGCAACGCTCGCAACCAATGCCGGCGTGCGCGTGGTGGCGCGTTTTCTGGACCTCTGGCAGCCGCTCACGCTGCTCGTCGACGCAGGCGTCTCCGCGTCCGCGAACGGCTCGTTCCCGGCCGTCACGCAATCGACGTGGACGGGCCTGCCCAACGACGGCACGCCGGGCGGCACGATTCTCAACAGCACGGTGCTCGGTGCAAACGTGCAATACGTTGTCAACGCAACGACCAATCGCACCCAGGCGCAAGCCGATGCGGCCTACTACGACGACCGTCGCGGCAAGGGCTACAGCGTGACCGACGGCATGGGCCCGCTCACCAGCGTCTGGCGCGCGGCCGCGCAGCAAACCACCAGCATCACATCGATTCCCAGCAACGCCACTACCACGCTCTACAACGATTCGGGCAATAACACCGGCGTGGGCAGCAGCACCAACACCAGCTTCGGCCAGGTGGTCGATCTGCTCAATACGATGGGCAATAACGCTTCGACGGAACCGGCCAAGCGCTTCTACAAGTACGCGCGCCCGTTCCGCTGGAGCACGAGCGTCGTGGTCGATCCCACCCTGGTGCCCGCGATCAGCACGACGCCCGCCACCGATGGCGGCTTCATCAGCGGCCACGAAGCCGAAGCGATGCGCGACGCCATGACGATGGCTTACCTCGTGCCCGAGCGCTTCCAGGAGATGGCCAGCCGCGGTCTCGAACTCGGCGAAAACCGCATTCTCGCGGGCATGCACTCGCCCCTCGACGTGATCGGCGGGCGCATGTTCGCGCTCGCGGCCACGGCTGCGAATCTTTACGACCCGGCCAACGCCAGCCTCAAGAGCGCGGCCTATACGCAGGCACACAACACGCTCATGCAACTCACCAGCACGAGCGCGACAACCTTCGCGGCCTACGCGCATTCGGGCACCAGCACGACCGACCGTTTCGCCGACTACGCGACCAACAAAAGCGAATTCGCGCGCCGCATGACCTTCGGCTTCCCGCAGATCGAATCGACCGAAGCACCGCCCGTGGTGCCCAAGGGCGCGGAAGTCCTGCTGGAGACGCGCTTTCCGTACCTGAGCGCCGATCAGCGCCGCGTGGTGCTGAAGACCACGGAAATCGCCTCGGGCTACCCCGTGATGGACGACGCCGAAGGCTGGGGCCGCCTGAACATGTTCGCCGCCGCCGACGGTTATGGCGTGTTCAACGGCAACGTGAGCGTGTCGATGGACGCCAGCAAGGGCGGCTTCAATGCGGTCGATACGTGGCGCAACGATATCTCCGGCACGGGCAAGCTCACGCTGCAAGGCAGCGGCACGCTCAAGCTCGCGGGCAATAACACCTTCAGTGGCGGCTCGCAGGTGAGTGGCGGCGTGCTCGAAGCGGATTCGGCCAATGCGTTCGGCCGCGGCGATGTGTATGTGGGCGGCAATGGCGGCGTCGCGGTGGCCGCGAGCGGCACGCCGGTGACGGTCAACGGCAAGTTCACGCAGCTTGCCAACACCACGCTCGAACTATCGCTCGACGGCAACGGCGGCGGACGTCTGCGCGTGGGCGGCCAGCTCACCGTCGCAGGCGGCACGCTGCACGTGAAATTCGTCAACGGTTACACGCCCAAGGCGGGCGACACGCTCGACCTGATCGACGGCAGCGGCGGCGCGATGCAATTCACGACCATCAACGTCGACGGCTTCAAGGCCACGCCGGTTTATACGAACACGGGCGTTTCGGTGAAGCTCTCCGCTTCTTGACTGATTTAAGGCCACGCTTTAAATCGACGTAAAAAAGCCCCAGCGCGTCGACACGCTGGGGCTGGGTGCTTGCCGCGCAAACGGAAAAATCAGGCAAAAAATAGCCGCAAGCTCTGCGGGTTTTAAGGGGTGATGACCCAGGCACTCGCGCAGTAATCCTCATGCCCGATGTCGACAGATTGGATGTAAGTAGCATCAGGCACGGAAGACATTATTCAAGTTACTCCTTGCAGCGTATAGAAGCAGTTGCGCGCGACGCGATCGCAGCAGCGCGCAAAATGTCGCATCTTCAAAGTCGCCTGTTCAAATCATCCGGACATCGCCCGGACATGAGGATTCCATAGCAGATTCGCGCGCGTCATCGTAGGATTCAGGCTTTATCGCTAATACGTCGTGCGCCGCATGCATCGCTACGAAACCCTCGCGCACACCATGGCCGACGAGATCCGCTCCGGCAGCATTCCGGTGGGCGCGCGCATGCCCTCCTTGCGCCATGTGATCGCGCAACACGGCGTAAGCCAGGCCACGGCCACGCGCGCCTACTATCTGCTCGAAGAATGGGGGCTCGTGCGCGCGCAGGAGCGCTCGGGCTACTACGTCGCGCCGGGCGCGGGCGTCACGGCAGTCGAGCGTGCGCCGCTCGCCGCTGCGGGCAGGGTCGATATCAGCAATCTGGTGTTTTCGGTGCTCGATGCCGCGCGCGAGCCCGATATCGTGCCGCTCGGCTCCGCGTTTCCCTCGCCGCAACTCTTTCCGCTCGAACGACTCGCCAGGTCGCTCGCCACGGCTTCGCGCAATCTCAATCCGTGGAGCACGGTGGTCGATCTGCCGCCCGGCAACGAGGCGCTGCGCCAGCAGATCGCGCTGCGTTACATGGGGATGGGCATCGCCCAGCCGATGGACGAAATCGTCGTGACCAATGGTGCGCTCGAAGCGCTCAATCTCTGCCTGATGGCCGTCACGCGGCCCGGCGACTGCGTCGCGGTGGAGTCGCCTGGTTTTTACGCGGCTTTGCAGGCGATCGAGCGGCTCGATCTGCGCGCGGTGCCGATTCGCGTCGATCCTGTTACCGGCCTCGATCTCGACGCGCTCGCCGACGCGCTGGAAAACCATCCCATCCGCGCGTGCTGGTTCATGACCAATTTCCAGAATCCCACCGGCGCCACGCTTTCGGTCGAGAAAAAGCGCGCGCTGGTCGAATTGCTCGCACGCCACGAGATTCCGCTGATTGAAGACGACGTCTATGGCGAGCTGCATTTCGAATCGGACTATCCGTTGCCCGCGCTCGCCTTCGATACGCGTGGGCTCGTGATGCACTGCAGTTCGTTTTCGAAGACATTGGCGCCGGGCTACCGGATCGGCTGGACGGCTGCGGGCCGCTACGCGCAGAAGGTGCAACGGCTCAAGCTGATGTCCACGCTTTCCGCGAGCATTCCGGTGCAGGCGGGCATGGCCGATTATCTGCAACACGGCAGCTACGACCGCCATCTGCGCAAGGTGCGCGCGGCTTTGCTGGCACAACTCGGCGAAATGGAGCGCGCGATCCGCCGCTGGCTGCCGCGCGGCGTGCGCTACGCGCGGCCACGCGGCGGCTATTTCGTGTGGCTCGAATTGCCCGAAGCCATCGACGCGATGGCCTTGCATCGCCTCGCCATCGCGAGCGGCGTGAGTCTCGCGCCCGGGCCGATCTTTTCGCCTGAACACGGCTTTCGCAATTGCATCCGCCTGAACTTCGGCCACCCGTGGAGCGAGCGCATCGAGGCCGCGATGCGCACACTCGGCAAGCTGCTCGCCGATCCGGCTGTGCGCATGCCGTTGTAACGCCGCCTTGAGGTAAATCCCAGATTGACAGTCGATGTCGTAAGATAGGTTTTTTGATGCACTCTGGATGGATCGACACGTATGCCACTTTCGGGACGGGGCGCGAGCGCTGCGCGGCAGTTTGAAGAAGACGCGACGGACTGGTCGGCGGTCTGCACGAGCGACGAGGTGGCCGACTGCACGGCGCGCGCCGTGACGCTCGGGGCCGCAAGGCTGGTGGTCTGGCGCGACGGCGAGGGCGGCGTGCACGTCTGGGACGACCGCTGCCCGCATCGCGGCGATCCGCTGTCGGGCGGCAGCGTCAACGGCGGTTTGCTTACCTGCCCCTCGCATGGCTGGCGTTTCGACGTGAACGGCCAGCAGGTGCGCATGCTGACGGTGGCGTCGCCGCGCTGCATGAGCGCGAACGACGCCACCGCTTATCCGGCGTGCGAGCGCGATGGGCTGATCTGGGCCTGCGTCACGTCGCCAGCTTGAAGCAGACAGTCTGAAGCAGACATCCCGGCGGCTCAGGCGCGTTTGAGCACGAGACGCGCTTCCAGACCGCCGCCGCTGCGGTTATGCAGCGAGAGCTGCGCGCCCATCGCCACCGCCAGTTGACGCGCGATCGCCAGTCCCAGACCGGTGCCGCCCGTACCGCGATTGCGCGAAGTTTCCAGCCGGTAGAACGGCTCGAACACCTTCTCCAGCGATTCCTCCGGAATGCCCGGGCCGCGATCCATCACCGAGATCGTGACCTGCGCGTCGCCCGGTCCTTCGACCAGCGCAATTTCCGCCGCGCCGGCGAACTTCAGCGAGTTATCCACGAAATTGCCGACGATGCGCTTGAGCGCCTGGGCGCGCGTCACCACCGCCAGCGGCGCACGCGTGTCGTAGCTCACGTCGCTGCCGGCGTCGATGTAATCGCACACGATGCTGTCGAGCATCGAGTCCAGATCGAGCCGCACCGGCACTTCAGCCACGCCGTGCAGCGTGCGCGCGTAGGCGACGCCTTCCTTGACCAGTTGCTCCATTTCCTGCAGATCCTGGCGCAGACGCGTCGCTTGAGCGTCGTCGTCCATCACATCGACACGCAATCGCATGCGCGTAATCGGCGTTTGCAGATCGTGCGAGATGGCCGCGAGGATCTGCATGCGTTCAGCCATATAGCCGGAGATACGCGCCTGCATCGCATTGAAGGCGCGCGCCGCGCGGGCGACTTCGGATGGCCCGTTTTCGTCCAGATGCTCGGTCTTGAGATCGGGGCCGAGGGTATCGGCGGCCTTGGCAAGCGCATTGAGCGGCTGCGTCGCCACGCGCACCGCCAGCCAGCAGCACACCGCCAGCACGATCAACTGCACCCCAAGCACCAGCGGCAGCCAGCGCGATAGCGGCAGCGCACGCTGCGGGCGCACGTCGATGGTGAGCGGCGTGCCGTCGCTCAGACGCAGATGCACCTGGAAGTGCTCGCCGTTGCCGGGGATCGCATTGGCGGTCATGGCGTAGTGCTTGCCGATGCCCTTCGAGATCGCCGACTCGTAGCGCATCGACAGTTGCGCATCGGGCGCGACGCCCTGCACGCCCTCGCCCAACACGAACATATAGCTGCGCCGCGCGAGCTTAGGCAACCAGGCGGCGCGTTCGGCGGGCGGCAGATTGTCGAGCAACGCGACGGAACTCGCCACTTCGCGCTCGACGTAATCCATCATCATGTTGGCTGTGGTTGCGTCGCGCTCGGTCAGCGTGAGCCAGACGGAAAGCGTCTGCGCGAGCGCCAGACCAATGCAGAGAATCAGCGCAAGCCGCGCAAACAGCGTGCGGGGCCAGTGCAGCAGATGGCGCCCCGGACCTTCGCTCAGGGCAGCCGCGGGCGCGGCATGGGTGGCGGCGCTCATGGCGTCCCCTCGATCGCGCTCACCGTCGCCGAGAACACATAGCCCTCGTTGCGCAGCGTCTTGATGTAGCGCGGTTCGCGCGCGCCATCGCGCAGGCGTTGGCGCAAACGGCTCACGAGCAGATCGATGGAGCGGTCGAAGGCATCGGCCTGACGCCCCTGGGTGAGGTTGAGCAACTGGTCCCGTGTGAGCACGCGCTGCGGGTTGTCGAGAAACACGCGCAGCAGCCGGTATTCCGCGCCGGAGAGGGCCACCAGCGTGCCTTCCTCGTCGAGCAGGTGGCGCGCCGTGGTGTCCAGCCGCCATTCGCCGAAGCCGAGCATCGGCGCCGTTTCCGTCACCTGCATGCCGGGCGGCAGCATGCGCGTGCGGCGCAGCACCGAGCGGATGCGCGCCAGCAGTTCGCGCACGGCAAACGGCTTGGAGAGATAGTCGTCGGCGCCCATTTCAAGTCCGACGATGCGGTCCGTCTCCTCGCTGCGCGCCGTGAGCATCAGCACCGGCACCGCGCGGAACCGGCTCGCGCGCAGGTCGCGGCACAGCACGAGGCCGTCTTCGCCGGGCATCATCAGGTCGAGCACGATGAGGTCCGGCGCGCCGTTTTCGAGCGCCTGGCGCATTTCGCGGCCATTGGCGGCGAGCGACACGCGCATACCGTTCTTTTCGAGGTAATCCGCAATCAATTCGCGGATGCCGCGATCGTCGTCGACGATCAGGATGTGGTCGATTTTTTCCATGCGCCGATCATACTCCGCACTGTGACGCACGACGCGCGAGGCGGCGTCGGCGCTCGTTCGGGTTGGCCGACGGGTCGTCGTCCGCTTCGAGATTTTCGCGCCGTGTGGCCGGGGCCAGCGTGCAGACGAGCGGATGCACCGCTTCGTTCGCAAGACCGCCAGCCAGCAGCGCGAGCATCGCAAAGAGCCGCTTCATGCGTCCTCCGCCACGGCAACCACCGAAAGGCTCGCGCCATCGTTTACGCCGGCTTCGAGCGCATAGACGTCCACGCCCTCCAGACAGCCCAGGTTTACGCGCCAGAGTCTGGAATCTCTTCGCGTCTGATGAAACGGATAAATGCCGCAGTGCCTGCAGAAATAATGCTTCGCTACGCGGGTGTTGAACTGATAGAGCGTGAGGTCCTCTTCGCCGCGCGTGATGGTGAGTCCGGCGGCCGCGAACGGCGGCGACATCAGCGCGCCCTTGCGGCGGCATAGACTGCAGTTGCAGCGCGAAGCGGGCGCGATCGCGGTGCGGACTTCGAAGCGCACAGCGCCACAGTGACACGAACCGTGCAGGACCTCGGCGTTCATGAGCGTTCTCCTCGATGCATTCGATTGCGATGGAGGCTTTATAGCGCAGAGAGAAAAACGCTTTGTATCCCAATGTATCGGCCTGTACCGTCGACACAAAATATTGCACGGCGAGGGGAAAAAGCGCTCACAGCTTCGGCGGTGGGCGGCGCGTTTCTCGACCACTTCGGCGCGACCGGCGCGCCGTTTTCCTTCGTTAGCCCTGTCGCGCCGTCGCGCGTGATTTCGGAACATCGGATTTGAGCGCAGCGCTCGGGCCGCGCGAGCGAAACGGCCTCGCCGCCAACGGCGTCAACGGCGTCAACGCCAGCACAGCCACACAAAACGCAAGCTGGGAAACAAAGAACGTCGCGAGCCACTGCCCATGTCTCGCGACGTACCAGCCGTTGTGCAGCACATCGCACACGATGATCGCGACCGTCAGCGCGAGGCCCGCACGCGGGCGCACGAATAGCAGCAGCGCGGCGAGCGGATCGAGCAGCGTGAGCGCGGCCCAAAAGAGCTTGCTGACGAACACGATGTCGCTACCGTAGCCGTAGTCCCAAAGCAGCCCATGCGCCGCAATGGCGCGCGCGTGATTAAAGGTCGCGGCGAGCAGCCAAAGCGCAAAGAATGCGCGGATAACAAGAGCGCGGCGATGCATGGGGCGGGCAGTTCCGTTCATGAGAAGGCGCAGAGGTAAGCGGCGCTCGAAGCGTAGCAGACCTTCGCGCCCGGTTCGATGCCCGGCTTGATGCCCAGCTTGATGCCCGTTCGCTGGCCATCCGGCCAGGTGTTGCTCGCCGGATCCCCTTCTTAAGATTTCCGCGTCGGACTCGATCCCGCAGTCCCCTCTTGTTTCGCCACCATTCGAATCTCCGCCGTGCACGCGCCAATCATGACGGCGCGCAAACTCACGCCACACGAGCGCGAGGCCCGGCTTGACGAATGGTGTCAATAATGACACCATGAGACACGAACAGAAAATACTCGAACAGATGCGCGGCGAACCCGCCAATGTGCGCTTCAACGACCTCTTCAAGGTCTGCGAGACGTATTTCGGCGCGGCACGTCAGTGCGGCTCCAGTCATGCGGTTTTTAAAATGCCGTGGCCGGGCGACCCGCGCGTGAATATCCAGAACGATCACGGCAAGGCCAAGGTGTATCAGGTGCGCCAGGTTCTCGAAGCGATCGACAAGCTCAAGGAGCTGCAACCATGAAGCACGACCACTACACGTATCGTATCTCGTGGTCCCCGGAAGACGAGGAACACGTCGGGCTGTGCGCGGAGTTTCCTTCGCTGTCGTGGCTCGATAAGTCGCCTGAGGGCGCGCTCGCCGGTATCCGCCGCCTGGTGGACGAAACCGTGCAGGAAATGACGGCTAACGCAGAGAAAGTGCCCGATCCCATCGCCGATCGCAGCTATAGCGGCATTTTCAAGGTGCGGATTCCGCCAGCGGCCCATCGCGCGCTGGTGATCCAGGCCACCGAAGAAGGCGTGAGCCTCAACCGCCTCGCCAGCGCGAAGCTCTGCGCGTGATCGTCACGTCAATCTGCGCGGCCTGCTGAATCCGCCTGGTTCAGGCGGCCGCGCGTCATCGCCCGGATCGCCACCGCTGCCGCCGCGAATCCAGACGACGCGCCCACCAGCAATGCCCAGCGCGGGCCCCAATGGTCGGCCACCCAGCCGACGATCGGCGCGCCAATTGGTGTGCCGCCCAACGCCACGGCCAGGCGGATCGCGAGTACGCGCCCGCGCATCGAAGGCTCGGTGGAGAGCTGCATGAGACTATTGGTCTCCGTCATGACCGTGAGCGACGCCACGCCGATCACCACCAGCGCCGCGCCAAACCAGCCATAGCTGGGCGCAATGGCCGCCAGCACACAACCCACGCCAAACATCACCGATGCAATCAGCAGCGATGCAAAACGCGGGTTGCTGCGATGCGCCCCGAACAGCGCGCCCGACACCGTGCCCACCGCCATCAGCGAGGAAAGCAGGCCATAGCCGCCCGCGTCGGCGTGAAAGACGCGCACGGCCATCGTCGAGATGAAGATCGGAAAATTCAGGCCGAACGTGCCGATCAGAAACAGCATCACCACAATCGCCTTCAGATCCGGGCGCGACCACACGTAGCGAAATCCCGCCACGAGGTTGCCCTTGGCGGGCTTGGCCCGCGCCCGCATGCGCAATTCGTGCGAGCGCAGCCGCGTGAGCGACACCAGCACGGCTACGAAGGACAGCCCGTTGAGCACGAACGCCCAGCCCACGCCCACCGATGCGATCACGATGCCCGCCACCGCCGGCCCGACCATGCGCGCGGCGTTGAACGAGGTCGAATTGAGTGCGACCGCGTTGGCGAGATCGGCATCGCCGACGAGTTCGGAAACGAAGGTCTGACGCACCGGCGAATCGAACGCCGTGGTGGTGCCAAACAGGAACGCGAACAGATAGACGTGCCAGAGCTGAACGACGCCTGTGATCGTCAGCAGCCCCAGCGCCAGCGCGAGCACGCCGAGCATCGCCTGCGTGAACATCAGCAGACGGCGCTGATCGAAGTGATCGGCCGCATAACCCGACCACGGCAGAAACAGCAATTGCGGCCCGAATTGCAGCCCCATCACCACGCCCACCGCCGCCGCGCTGTGATGCGTGAGGCCCGTTAATACGAGCCAGTCCTGCGCGGTGCGCTGCATCCAGGTGCCGACGTTGGACACCAATGCGCCCGCCGACCACACGCGATAGTTGAAGCTGCGCAGCGAACGGAACATGCCGGTGGCGGAATCGCTCATGACGGGCCTTGCGTCCTCAGGGCTGCACGAGCCGCTGAAGCAGCGCAATGGCGTGAGCGAGTTCAGCCTGTTCGGCGCTGCAAAGGCGCGCTTCGATCGTGCGGGCGAGCCAGTCCTGCCGCGCTGCGCGGCTTTCGCGCATCCAGCTCGCGAAGGCCTCGGTGAGCGACCAGAGGGTCTGCCGCCCATCGGCCGGATCCGGCGCGCCGGTCAGCAATCCCGCCGATTCCAGCGCGGCGACCACGGTGCCCATCGACTGCGGGCGCATGCCTTCCGCACGCGCGAGGCTCGACACCGTGGCCGGGCCATCGCGCTCGAGGCGTTGCAGGACGGCCAGTTGGGATGGACTGAAATCGCCTGCACTCGCCTGTTCGCGCAAACGCCGTTTGAGCTTGCCAACCAGCGCGCGCAGATCGCCGGCGAGCGCAGCGGCCTGAGCGGAGACGGGTTGGGCGTCGGGTCGCGTCGTGCTGGAGGTCGGATGAGCGGTCATGCGCGCATTCTAGATAATATGAAGCTAAACTGCAAAGCTAAGCTTCATATCCACGCGCGAGAATCGGTGCCGCGGCGTGCCGTCGAACGTCCAGCAGATCCGCCAATCCTTCCACCGTGCGCAAGAATGATTTCCAGGGATCATGGTTAACCCCAGGCCTCCAGGCTCGTAGACTGTGCTCATCGGTTGCAGCGAATCCGCCGCACCGAATACCAAAGCACAATGGAGGTTGTCATCATGAAGTCCCTGATTCAAACCGTTGCAGTTGCTGTTGCTCTTATCGTTCCGGTTGCATCGTTTGCCCAGTCGAATGTGTCGTCGAACGGTCCTGTGACCCGCGCCCAGGTTCGCGCCGAACTGGTTCAGCTCGAAAAGGCCGGTTATAGCCCCGCACGCGGCAGCGATCCGCACTATCCGGACGATCTGCTTGCCGCCGAAGCCAAGGTTGCAGCGCAGAACAAGGCTGTTGGCGGCGTCGCCGATGGCTCGTCGGCTTCGGGTGCCGCTGCTGCCGCAGCACGCCCCGCCTACGACGGCATGAAGCCCGTCTACTTTGGCCAATAAGCCAGCGTGGCTGACACGCCGGGGACCGCGCGACGCTTGCCGCGCGGCCCTCGACCGACGACAGCCCCACTCAAGCCGTCACTGCATCGCCGGCAAAGAACGGGTAGTCGGTGTAACCCAGCTCAGTGCCGCCGAAGAACGTCGCGCGGTCATACGGATTCAGCGGCAGATGCTTGCGCAGACGCTCCGGCAGATCCGGATTCGCGATGAAGTGCCGCCCGAACGCGACCAGATCCGCGTCGCCTGACTGCACGATCGCCTCGGCGCTCGCGCCATCGAAACCGCCCGCCGCAATGATCGGGCCGTGAAACACCGCACGCAGCGTCTTTGCCGCCACCGGCGCCTGATCGCGCGCGTCGTCCTCGATATTGCCGGCGATGCGCGGCTCGATCAGATGCAGATACGCAATACCTAGCGCGTTCAATTGCGCGGCGACGTAGGCGAACAGCGCTTGCGGATCGCGATCGGACATATCGCCCCACGAACCGCTCGGCCCAAGCCGCACCGCCACTTTATCCGCCCCCCAGACGTCGATCACGGCGCGCGTCGCATCGAGCAGCAGACGCGCACGGTTCGCAATCGATCCGCCGTACTCGTCGGTGCGACGATTGCTGCCGTCCTGCAGAAACTGATCGAAGAGATAGCCATTGGCGGCATGCAGTTCGACACCATCGAATCCAGCCGCAAGGCCACGCTTTGCGGCCGCGCGAAAACTCTCCACGACGCCGGCCAGTTCCGCAGTCTCCAGCGCACGATTCGGCGTGTTCGGCACCCAGCCCGCTTCCGTGTAGGCCACGCCGCCGTGCGCCACTTCGGACGGCCCGACCGGGCGGCCGCCGTTCGGTTGCAACTGCGCATTCGATTGGCGGCCCGCGTGATAAAGCTGCAGGAAGATCTTGCCGCCTTTGGCGTGCACGGCGTCGGTGACGGTTTTCCATCCGGCGATCTGGCTGTCGTCGTAGAGACCCGGTGCGCCGAGATAACCGTTGCCCTCGGGCGCGGCGATGGTGGCTTCGCCAATCAGCAAGGCGCCAGGCGAAGTACGTTGTGCGTAATATTCGGCCATCAGCGGGCCGGGGCGTGCGCCTTCCCCGGCGCGCATGCGCGTGAGCGGCGCGAGGACGACACGATGCGAGAATGCATACGAACCGATTTTGACTGGCGAAAAGAGCTTGGGCATTTCGTTCTCCATCATTGCGTGTAGCAGTTGCGTCATGCCGACGACCGGCGACGCTTGAGACGAAATGTAGACGTGCAGCCGTGCGGGAAAAACGCTCTGGCGGTGCACTCACCCCGGACGCAGATGTCCGCAATCGCGCGGCGCCCTTTGCCAGCGCGCCTTTTGCGATTGTTGGCACGAGCCGAATAGTCATATCGCCCGGCTGGCATCGATCCGCTCGTGAACCGTTGCGCTCATGCACAATCAGGTTCCGAACTCAGGTTCCCGAACGCCCACAGGAATAGCCTCGCGATGACCGAACCCGAACGCCTGAGCAGCACCGGCGTCGCCCGCACGTCCGGAGCGCTCGATCACATGAGCGGCATCGTGGTGTTCACGCGCGTGGCGGAAACGCTGAGCTTCGCGCAGGCCGGCCGGCAACTCGGGCTGTCGGCATCGGCAATCGGCAAGGCGGTGGCACGGCTGGAAACGCGCCTGGGCGTGCGGCTCTTTCATCGCAGCACGCGCAGCATGCGCCTCACGCCCGAGGGCGAGCTGTTTCTGGCGCGCTGCCAGCGCATCCTCGGCGAAATCGAGGAGGCGCAAGCCGAACTGGCGATCTCACGCGCCAGGCCGACGGGCCGCCTGCGAGTGAGCATTCCGCTCGTCGGCACCTTGCTGATGCCGGTGCTGGCGGCGTTCATGCACGCGTATCCGGAAGTGCAGCTCGATATCGACTTCAGCGACCGCATGGTCGATGTCATCGAAGACGGTTTCGACGTGGTGCTGCGCACCGGCGAGGGCGTCGATTCGCAACTCACGATGCGCACGCTCGGCTATTACACGCATCTGATCGTGGGCGCGCCCGCCTATCTGGAAGCGCGCGGCGAGCCGGCGAAGCCCGAAGAACTGGCCGCGCACGCGTGTCTGCAGCACCGCTTTTCGCGCTCCGGGCGTCTGCGGCGCTGGACCTTCGTGCGCGACGGCGTGTCGTTCGAGGTCGATCTGCCCTCGACGGCCATCGCCAGCGCGGTGGAGCCGCTCATCGCGCTGGCCGAAGCAGGACTGGGTTTCGCGAACGTCCCCGATTACACCGTGCGCAGGCAACTCGCCGATGGCTCGCTGGTCGCCGTCCTGCGCGATTTCACGGCGGACCGGATTGCGTTTCGCGCGCTATGGCCGTCGGGGCGCATGACGCCGCCGAAGGTGCGCGTGTTCGTCGACTTCCTGCATCAACATCTGTTTCCGGACGCCGCATAAACCGGTGGCACGTTCGCGGCATGGTTACAGAAAGCGCGCCTGATCCAGATCCGAAATCAGCGATGGCCCGAGCGGTTTCCAGCCCAACCGCGCCTGGGTCAGCGCACTGGAAGCCGGCATATCCATGCCGACGAACATCGCCATCCAGCCAAAGTGTTCCTGCGCACGTTGCGGCGAAATCGACACCACCGGCAGTTTGAGACCGCGCCCGAGCGATTCGGCAATCTCGCGGCTGCTCACGCCTTCCTCGCCCACGGCGTGATAACGCGCGCCTGGCCGCGCTTGTTCGATTGCCAGCCGATAAAGCCGCGCGACATCGGACAGATGCCCAGCCGGCCAACGGTTGCTGCCCTCGCCGAGATAGGCCACCGCGCCCTTCTCGCGCGCAATCGCGATCAGCGGCGTAATCAGCCCTTGTTTGAGCGGGTTATGCACTTGCGGCAGGCGCATCACGGAGATATTCACCCCGGCGTCGAGCAGCGCGTTAGCCGCAATCTCCGAGCCAATGCGCGGATTCGGATGACTCGTGTTGAAAACGTCCTCGCTCGCGGGTTCGCCGTGCTCGCCGCTGCCCACCCCCGTGCCCGAGGTGATCAACAGCGGCCGGTTCGAGCCTTGCAAAACCGATCCCAACGCTGCAATCGCGCGCTTGTCCTTTTCGCAGTTCTCGACGAATCGCGAGAAGTCGTGATCGAACGCCGCGTGAATCACGGCGTCCGCTTGCGCGGCCCCGCGCTTGAGGCTCTCGACGTCTTCGAGGGTGCCAAAGTGGGGTTGCGCGCCCGCCGCCTTGAGCGCCTGCGCGCCCGCGTCCGAGCGGGTCATGCCGATTACCTCGTGACCGGCTTCAAGCAGTTCCGGAACAAGGGCCGAGCCGATAAAACCGGTCGCACCCGTCAAAAAGATTCGCATCGTCAGCTCCTTCTGGTCGTGACCTGCGAACTATCTGCCGAATCGCTATTCCGTTAAAGTAGTGACGTTATCATGGTAAAACGACTAACAGGACCGGCCATGTCAGTCACCACCGCCACCTCGCTCGGCGACTTCCTGAAGAGCCGCCGTACCCGGCTCGATCCCGCGAGCTTTGGTTTTTCCGGCCGTCGGCGCACACCCGGCTTGCGTCGCGAAGAAGTCGCGCAACGCGCGAATATCAGTCCCACCTGGTACACCTGGCTCGAACAAGGGCGCGGCGGCGCGCCCTCGGCCAGCGTGCTCGAACGCATCGCCAGCGCGCTCATGCTCACCCATACCGAGCGCGAACATCTCTTCATGTTGGGTCTGGGCAGACCGCCGGAGGTTCGCTATCACGCCGTCAACGACGTCCATCCGCGCCTGCAGCGTTTTCTCGATTCGCTGCAATCGAGTCCCGCCATCATCAAGAACCCCGTTTGGGATGTGATCGCATGGAATCGCGCCGCGGCGGTCGTGCTGACCGACTACGGCGCGCTGCCGCCCAACGGTCGCAATATTCTGCGTTTTCTGTTTGGCAATGCGCAGGTGCGCGCGAAGCAGCATGACTGGGATAGCGTCGCGCGCTTTGTGGTGGGCGCATTCAGAGCCGATGTGGCGCGTGCGGGTCTGGTGTCCGAAGCGGGCAAACTCGTCGATGAGCTGAGCGCCGCGAGCCCGCAATTCGCAGCACTCTGGCGCGAGAACGATCTGCACAATCACGCCGATGGCGGCGTAAAAAAACTGCTGCATCCCCAACTCGGCCCGATCGAACTGGAGTATTCGGCCTTCGCTGTCGATGGGCGGCCGGATCTGGGCATGATTGTTTATACCCCGCTAGACGACGCGATGGCCCAGCGCATCAAGAGGCTCGCGCAGACTACGCCATTGGGCGTAAAGTCCGCCGCTCACACGCCGGCCGACGATCGCGCCGCTGTCTCATCAGACTAAATCGACTGGCTCATTTTGGGCCTTTCCTGCTTTTCCCTAAGGATTGCAAATCTTCATTCGAATATCTCCAGTATTGCGAAGACAGCGGCGAAGACAGCGCGCACGATAGCTTGATTCAATTTGAATAGCGACTTTCATCATCCTGTAATGATGAGAATGTGGCGAATCTCACGGCGCGAATCGGCAATACCCAGGTTTGCAAGCCAGACGATCTTTGATACGCCCACGCTCGACCGGGATCGATTTGCCCCGGCACAACAAACTCCGCGAAGTTTTTAAAGCGCGATCAAGCCGGAGATAACCATGAGACCTGCTTGCCCCCTGTTTCTGGGGCTGATATTGGTTCTTTGTGCGCTCGCTGCTCACGCAGACGGTGTGACGGGAGCAGGAAGCACCCTCGCCGCCCCCCTCTATGCGCGATGGGCTGCCGAATATCGGCAATCGGGCGGCGGCAAGGTGATCTATCGCGCCACGGGCTCCTCCGAAGGGCTCAAACAGGTCATTGCCCATGAAGTCGATTTCGCGGGTTCTGATGCGCCGCTCACCGAAGACGAACTCAATCACCACGGCCTGCAACAGTTCCCCACTGCCATTGGCGGCGTCGTGCCCGTCGTCAATCTACCGGGAATCAAGGCCGGACAAGTGATATTGACGGGCGAAGTGCTCGGCGACATTTTCCTCGGAAAAATCCAGTATTGGGACGATCCGGCCATCGTGCGCTTGAATCCGCAGATCAAAATGCCGGATACGCCTATTGCGGTCGTGCGTCGTCAGGACGGGTCCGGTACGACGCTGATCTGGACGCATTATCTCTCTCAGGTCAGCCCCGAATGGAAAAGCCGCGTAGGCGAAGGCACGAGCGTTCATTGGCCGCTGGGAATCGGCGGTAAAGGCAACGAAGGCGTTGCGACCTATGTGGGTTATCTGCCTGGCGCAATCGGCTACGTTGCATGGGATTTCACGAAGCAGAATCATCTGACCTATGTGGCAATGACCAATTTTGCGGGCGCTGTGGTCCAACCCGGGCCGTCCTCGTTCAATGCCGCAGTCGCCAGCGCCAACTGGACGAACTCGCTGGCTCCAGCCTTGACCAATCAGCCGGACCACAATGCCTGGCCCGTGATCGGCGCAACCTATGTGTTGCTGCACGTTGCACCCGACGGCTCGGGTCACGCCGATGCGACCTTGAAGTTTTTCGACTGGGCCTTCGCACACGGCGCAGCGGCGATTCAGACGCTGGATTACGTCTCGCTGCCGCAAGCCGTGGTGGCCAGAATTCGCGCGCAATGGACGCAATGGAGCGAGGCGGCGCGTAGCGACCAGATGCACAAGGCCGTCGCCGCCAAATGACGCGCCGCCCATGCCGCCCGCGCGGAGAAACGCGTTCGCTTGCCGATTCACTCGACCGAATCGTGAATATCGGTCAGACGAATCATATGCGGTTGAGCGCCGATATCTTCATCCGTCTGGTCCTGGGTGGGCGGATGGATGAGGGCGTCAAGGCGCGCGCGCGTGGCGAGAAATTCAGGTGAATTGAATTGCGCGTAGCTGCGCGGTCGCGGCACGGGCACTTCAATCAACTCCTGCACCTCGCCGGGATTCGCTTTGAGCACGAGAATGCGGTCGGCCAGAAAGATCGCCTCGTCCAGATCGTGCGTAATAAAGAAAATTGTGATGTCCACATTGCGCCAGATATCCAGCAAATGCCGCTGCATCTTCGCGCGCGTCTGCGCGTCGAGCGCGCCGAACGGTTCGTCCATGAGCAGAATTCTGGGCCTGTTGGCAAGCGCACGCGCAATCGCCACCCGCTGTTTCATGCCGCCCGAGAGCTGATGCGGGTACGCATTGGCGAACTTCTCCAGCCCCACCAGATCGAGCCATTGCAGCGCTTCACGCTGCGCTTGCGCCGCGCCCTGCCCGCTCATGCGCAGGCCGAACATCACGTTCTTCTTCACCGTGAGCCATGGAAACAGCGTATAGCCCTGAAACACCATGCCGCGATCCACACCCGGACCGCGTACGGCTTTGCCATCCACACGCACTTCGCCCGACGTCTGCGTTTCCAGCCCAGCGAGAATGCGGATCAAGGTGGATTTGCCGCAACCCGAAGGTCCGATCACGCAGACGAACTCGCGCCGGTGCGTCGTGAAGCTGATATCCGCCAGCGCCGTATGCTCGCCCTGCGGCGATGCAAAGCGTTTGGTCAGATTGCGCACTTCGAGAATCGGCTCGCGCGCCTTGAGCCGCGCGAAGCGCTCGCGCACTTCACTGGATTGCAGAAGATAGTCGGGGACGGGCTGCGGGTTATACATGGTGGCGTCCTTTGAAATGAAAGCGTGATGCAGATGAGGCTCATGAAGCGCGTTCACGCCTTCAAGATGCGGTCCCACGGAAACAGCTTGCGCCCGACGAACGCCAGCACCAGATCGGTTCCCAGCCCGATGATGCCGATCATCATGATCGCGGCGTAGACATTGTCGAAATGCTGATAGCGCGCCTGCTGCGTGATGTACCAGGTGATGCCCGAACTCGTGCCCACCAGTTCCGCCACAATCAGATAAGTCCACGCCCAGCCCAGCAGAATGCGCTGGTCGCGATAAAGGTCGGGCAGGATGCCTGGGACTACGACATGCGTAAGCAGCTTCAACCGCGTGGTCCCCAGCGTCATGGCCGCTTCGAGCAAACCAAATTCCAGCTTGCGCGTGGTGTTCGCGATAATCAGCACCTGCTGGAACAGCGTACCGATCACGATAATCGCAATCTTCGGCGCGTCGTAAATGCCGAGCACGGCCACCATCAACGCACCGAACGCGGGCGCGGGCAGATAGCGGAAGAATTCGAAGAACGGCTCCTGCAATCGCGCGAGCGCACTATAGGTGCCGCACACGATGCCCAGCGGTACGCCGATCAACGACGACACCAGAAAGCCCCAGAAAATGATCTGCACGCTATGCCAGAGGCTCTGATGCAGCCACACACCGTCCGCCGAAGCGGGCGGCGTGGTGAAGGCCGTATAGAACGCACGCAGCACTTCATGCGGTGCGGGCAGATAGACGGGGTTTGCAGGCACACCCGAGGGCAGCGCCGCATGCGTGTCTCGCGCATGGGAGAGTTCATCGGCGAACACCGCCTTGTCGATACGCATGCCCGGCTGAAAATAATCGACACTACCGGGCTGCGTAATCAACATCTGCGGATGCCACACGAACGGCACGTAGCTCACCAAGCACCACACGAGGAGCGGCACCAGAAACGAGCCGAGTCCCAACATCCATTTGCCGCGCGATGTAAGCTCGCGGCGTACTGCAAACATACCGGTCTGGCTGATTTCGGCCATGGTGCCCTCCTCTGATGCGGCGATGCGGTTTACTTCAAGGCGCTCGTGATGGACGGATCCACATATGCGCCCACATCCTGCGAGGTCTTATAGACCTGATACTTCACATTGAACGCATCGGCGGCGTAACTGGAGCCATAAAGCGACTTGAAGCCGTCGGCCTTCACATAGGCCTGCTGCGCTTCGGGCAGCGTAAGCAGCCTGGTGCCCTTGAGCAGCGGCAGATATTGCGCGGGCGTCAGACCCACACGCGCCGACATGATCTTCACCGCATCGCCCTGCGTGGCCGGATCTTCGATGTAATGCACCACGCGATACCAGACCTTCGCGAGCTTTTCGTAATCGGCCTTGTGCGCCGCCAGGCTCACGGGATTCACGGCGAGCACGTCGTAAATGAGGCCCGGCTCATCGGCGGACGTGAACACCGGCCGCGCGCCCGGCACCGCGCGTTGCGCCTCGCCCGCGTTAGGCTGCCATGCCGCGATCGCGGCCACATCGGACGACGCCAGCACTTGCGGCGTTTCCGTGGTCTTGGCGTTCACCAGCGTGACGTCGCCTTCCTTCATGCCGGCGCGCTGCAAAGCGTCGAGCAGCAGTAGATGATCGACCACACCGAATTCCACGCCAATCTTCTTGCCCTTCAGATCCTGAATCTTGCGCGCGGGCGGCTTGGCGATCACCATGTCGTTACCGTTCGAATAATCGGTGATCAGCGCCATGACGTTTTTCGCGCCGTTCGCGCCCATCGTGAGCGCATCGCCATTGGTCACCAGCACCGCGTCCAGCTTGTTGGCGGCAAACGCATCCATCGAGGCCGCGTAGTCGAACCAGTCAAACTTCACGTCCAGACCGGCTTCCTTGAACCAGCCCTTGTCGATGGCGACTTGCCAGGCCACCCAGCCCGGCCAGTCGCTATAGCCGATGCGCAGCGGCGCGGCGCTCGCAGCCTGGCCGGTTGCAGCAAACAGTCCGGCAGCGAGCGCAACGCCCGCGGCAACACGGGTGGCCCAGCGGCGCGCCGGGGACGTGCCCGGTTCAAACGTAACGTGCGTGGTTTTCATGACTGATCTCCAGGTATTGAACGGTACGACGGTGGTTTCTGAAACTCGGGGATTGACGATTTTCATCAGCATTCCTGCTTTTCTGCCGCTTGAACTGATGCAGCCGAAGCGGCCGATTCAATGGGCTTTGACGCATCGCGCTCAAGCCATGCGCGCCAGCCGCCGAATGCGCTGATATCGGCTGCATCTTGCAAGGCAAGGCTTTCGCACAAAAAGCCCTGCACCGTGCTGCCATCGGCGAGCGACAGCGTGCCAATGCCAAGCGGCGCGGGAATCAGCGCGACGAAGGAGCCGAATTGCTCCACGGGCATTTCCCAGACTTCGACTTCGATTTCAACGCCGCCTTCGGCTACGCGTTGGAGGCCCGGTTTCTGGCTTTGCGGCAACGCGTAAAGCCGATACGCCGGCGCGGTTCGCGTCGTTTCAATGAGGCGCGCGCCGCGCGAGGTCAGTTGATCGTTGAGTGGCTGCCCGCTCAAATGCGCGCCTACCGCCGCTATGCGCACGCTATTTTCCTTAGCCTCGTTGAGCGCAAGCGCACGCTCGCCAAGCCAGGCCCGCGCAATCGCCAGGAGCCTGGTGTCTTCGTGTGCGCGCGCAACAAAGGTGATGCCAAAAGGCTTGCCCACATGCGTGCCCGTTTCGCAAATACCGGCAGGCACCGCAAGCGCAGACAGATCCAGCAGGTTCACGAAGTTCGTGTAATAGCCAAACTTCGCATTCACGCCGATTGGATCGGCTTCCAGCTCGGCAACAGTCGAGGTGGTCGGCGAGGTGGGCGTCAGCAGTGCATCGATATGCGGCCAGACCCGCTCGGCCTGCATCCGCAGCGCGGCTAGCCGGTCGAAGGCAGCGAAGGCGTCTGCCGCGCTCCAGCGCGTCGCGCCGCCAATGATCGCGCGTGTCACCGGATGCAAGGCATCGGGATTGGCGTCGTAAAACGAACGAATCGCCGCCAGCCGCTCCGCCACGAACGGCCCTTCGTAAAGCAGGCGCGCGGTGTCGAGAAACGGCTCGAAATCGACCTCGATGATTTCAGCGCCTTCGGCACGCAACTTGTCGAGCGCCGCGTCGAACGCCGCAGCATATGAAGTATCGCCATAGAACTCGCGCTGTGCTTCACGCGGCACACCCAGGCGCAGGCCGCGCAGCGATACCGCAACGCCAGACGCCCCCTCCCATGCACGCGCATAGGGATCGCCTTGCGTTACACCCTGCGCGGACTCGAAGACCGTCTGCGCATCGTCCGCCGTATGCGCGAAGATCGACACGCAATCGAGCGAGCGGCACGCGGGCACGACGCCCTGCGTGCTCAACACACCCTTGGTCGGCTTTAGCCCCACGAGACCGTGGAAAGCGGCCGGCACGCGGCCAGAACCGGCGGTATCGGTACCCAATGCGAAGACCGCAATCCCCAGCGCCACCGACACAGCCGACCCCGAACTCGAACCGCCCGAGGCGTATTCCGGGTCCAGCGCATTACGGCAAACGCCGTACGGCGAACGTTGGCCCGAGAGTCCCGTCGCGAACTGATCGAGATTGGTCTTGCCGACGGGAATCGCACCCGCCGCGATCAGGCGCGACACCACGGCAGCGCTCGCCGGTGGCGTGTATGCGTAATCCGGGCAGGCGGCCGTGGTCGGCACGCCTGCGAGATCGATATTGTCCTTGATGGCGAATGGAATGCCGTAGAGCGGCAGCGTCGCCGGATCGCGCCCGGCGAGCGCATCCACGTAGCGCATCATCTCGTCGCGCGTGAGTGCGCGGATCCAGACATGGTGCGGATCGTCGCCCGAGGTGCGCGCGGCAATCTCTTCGACGACCTGCGCGGGCGTGAGGCTGCCGTCGAGATAGCGCGCGCGCAGCGCGGCAATCGTCATCGGCATACCGGAAATCGTTGTGAGCGCATTCATTGGCATTCGGCCTCCTCGCCGCCGATGTTTTCTGTTGCCGTTACGGGAGCCACGCTGTCGGCGTCAATACGGATCACCATCAGCCGCTGCCCCGCGGTAACCGCATCGCCTTCCGCACAGGCGAGCGATTCGACTGCGCCCGCCGCGAGCGCCGACACGGTCACTTCCATCTTCATCGATTCGAGAATCGCCACCTCCTGGCCTTCCTCGACACGCTCGCCCTCAGCCACCAGCAGTTTCCACACGCTGCCCGACACATCGGCGCCAATCGCGCGGCAATCGTCGTCGAGTGCATCCTGCGTGGCTGCGTGCGCCGCGCTTTCCGCGCCGGCCTCGCCCACATATTCAGCGTGCCCCGCCGCGCGCCAGCGCTCCCGCTCCGCTTCGAACGAAGCCTGCTGGGTGGTCTTGAACGCGGCAATCGAAGCGGATTCGTGGCGCAGGAAACGCTCGTATTCGCCAAGATCGAACACCGATTCCTCGATACGCAGCGCGCGCCGCCCCGCGATAAATTCGCTGCGCCATTCCGCCAGTTCCGCCTCGCTCACCTCGAAGAAGCGGATTTCATCGAAGAAGCGCAGCAGCCACGGCTGCCCTGGCGCGAATTCCGCCGTCGAGCGATAGCGGTTCCACATCTGTACCGTGCGCCCCACGAACTGATAACCGCCAGGGCCTTCCATGCCGTACACGCACATATAGGCGCCGCCGATGCCCACCGCGTTCTCCGGCGTCCACGTGCGCGCCGGGTTGTACTTGGTGGTGACGAGGCGATGGCGCGGGTCCACCGGCGTGGCCACCGGCGCACCCAGATAGACGTCGCCGAGACCGAGCACGAGGTAACGCGCGTCGAACACGATGCGCTTCACGTCGTCGATACTGTCGAGCCCGTTGATGCGGCGAATGAATTCGATGTTGCTCGGGCACCAGGGCGCGTCGGGGCGCACGCTCTGCATATAGCGCTCGATGGCGATGCGCGTTGACGGATCGTCCCAGGAGAGCGGCAGATGCACGATGCGGTTGGGCACGCGCATTGCATCGACGGCAGGCAGTTGGGCCTGCGCGCTCTTGATGTGATCGATCAGGCGTTCGAGCGGCAGCACGGCCGGATCGAAATGCACCTGTAGCGAGCGAATGCCCGGCGTGAGATCGACAATGCCTGGCAGGCGATGATCGGCGAGCCAGTTCATCAGCGCATGCACGCGGAAACGCAGCTTGAGATCGAGCACCGGCGCGCCGTATTCGATCAGCAGATTACGATCGCCCGAGCGGCGAAATACGACCGCTGCCTCATCGCCTTCGTTAGCGGGTTCGCTGCGATAGAGCACGCACTCGTGCGCGTCCTCTTGCGATTCTTTGCGCGCGGGCACGAAGCGCACCGTATCGCCGGGACGCAACTGGCCGAGTTTCCATAGTTCCTCGCCCACCACCGTCACCGGGCAGACGAAACCGCCCAGGCTCGGGCCGTCCGGTCCGAGAATCACCGGCATATCGCCCGTGAAATCCACCGCGCCGATCGCATAGGCGTTGTCGTGAATATTCGAAGGATGGAGCCCCGCTTCGCCGCCGTCCGCACGCGCCCATTGCGGCTTCGGGCCGATCAGGCGCACGCCCGTGCGGCTGGAGTTGTAATGCACGGTCCAGCGCGCTTCATAAAGCATGGCGATGTCCTCGCGCGTGAGGAAATCAGGCGCGCCATGCGGGCCGTCGAGCACCGCCAGCTCCCATGCGTGCGTGAGCGCCGGAATGCGCGCCGAAGGCAGCACAGCGCCCGCCTCACCCTTGCCTGCGCCCGGTGCGAGATGCAGCACATCGCCCTTGCGCAACGCGCGGCCCGCGTGCCCGCCAAACTGGCCGAGCGTAAAGGTCGCCTTGCTGCCGAGATAATCGGGCACCTGCAAGCCGCCTCTCACCGCTAGGCACGCACGTACGCCTGCGCCCGTCACGCCGCCGAGCTTGAGCACATTGCCCGCCGCCGCGCGCACAACCTGCCAGAACGCCACGGGCTTGCCGTCCAGCGTGGCGGCCAGCGGCGCGCCGCCCAGCACGAACAGCGTGTCGCAATTGAAGCGCAGCGTCGCGCCGACCATCGTGAATTCCAGCCCGGCCGCGCTGGCGTCGTTGCCGAGCAATTCGTTAGCAAGGCTGAAGGACAGATCGTCCATCGGTCCCGATGGCGGCACGCCCACGTCCCAATAGCCCAGCCGCCCAGGCGTTTGTTGCACGGTGGTCTGCACGCCGCCGTCGAGCACGTCGACGGTATGTGGCGCAAACAGGAATCTGCCCAGAAACGCAGTGGTTTGTTCGGCCGCAGCAAAGGTCGCCGATCCCACCACGGCGCGCAGATAGTCGAGATTGGTCTCGATACCGTAAAGTTGCGTGCGTTCGAGCGCGTTCGTGAGTTTCGCCAACGCGGCTTCGCGCGTGTCGGCCGTCGCGATGATCTTGGCCAACAGCGGATCGTAAAAGGCGCTCACTTCCGTGCCCGCATCGACCCAGCTATCCACGCGCACGTCGTCCGGAAACACGACATGCGTGAGGAGTCCCGAACTTGGCTGGAACTGGCGGTTCGGGTCTTCCGCATAGACGCGCACCTGCACGCTCGCGCCGTGCGGTGCTCTGGCCGCCAGCGTGTCGAGCGGCGCGAGCGTGCCCTCGGCCTGACGAATCATCCATTCGACCAGATCGACGCCATAGACGGCTTCGGTCACGCCATGTTCGACCTGCAGCCGCGTATTGACTTCAAGGAAATAGAACGCACGCTCGCACGCATCGAAAACGAATTCCACCGTGCCCGCGTTGGCGTATTGCACCGCGCGCGCGAGACGCACCGCCGTTTCATGCAAGGTCTCACGCTCCTGCGCGCTCAAACCCGGCGCGGGCGTTTCTTCGATCACTTTCTGATTGCGCCGCTGCACCGAGCAATCTCGTTCGCCCAGCGCAATCACGCCGCCCTTTCCATCGCCGAAAATCTGCACTTCGATATGCCGTGCATGCTCGACGAACTTTTCGAGGTACACGCCCGCATTGGCAAAGTTGCTCTGTCCAAGGCGCGCAACCGATGCAAAGGCCGTTTCGAGCTGCGAAGCGTCGCGGCACAGCGACATGCCGATGCCGCCGCCGCCCGCCGTGCTCTTGAGCATGACCGGATACCCCAGCACGCCGGCCGCTTCCAGTGCGGCTTGAACATCGGCAAGCAGGCCGGTGCCGGGCAGTAGCGCCACGCCGTTCGCCTGAGCGATCTCGCGCGCCGTATGCTTGAGGCCGAACGCCGTCATCTGCTCGGCGCGCGGGCCAATGAACGCAATACCTGCTGCTTCGCAGTCGCGCGCAAACGCGGCGTTTTCCGACAGAAAGCCATAGCCCGGATGCACGGCCTGCGCGCCGGTCCGGCGCGCGGCGTCGAGAATGGCCGCTGCGTTCAGATAGCTCTGCGCCACCGGCGCGGGACCGATGCAGACGGCTTCGTCGGCCAGCATCACATGCATGGCGTGGCGATCGGCTTGCGAATACACCGCCACCGACGCAATACCCAGACGTTTGAGCGTGCGAATCACGCGGCAGGCAATTTCGCCGCGATTGGCGATCAGGATCTTCTCGAACGCCATCACGCCTCCCACACGAGCAGGCGCACCGGCGTGGGGTTATAGCCGTTGCAGGGATTGTTGAGCTGCGGGCAGTTCGAGATCAGCACCGTCACGTCGTCTTCCGCACGCACTTCCACGTATTTTCCGGGCGCGGAAATGCCGTCTTCGAACGTGAGCTTGCCCAGCGGCGTGACCGGTACGTTCATGAAGAAGTTGATATTGCTGACGAGATCGCGCTTGCCGAGCAAGGCCGCCGCGCCACAGGTGCAATGCGCCAGAGCGTTGAGGTAGCTGTCCCGGCAGCTATGCATATGACGCTTGTCGAGCGCATAGCGCACGGTATTGCTCTCCGCCGCGCACGCGCCGCCGAGCGTGTCGTGACGCCCGCAGGTATCGGCAACGATGGTCAACAGCGGGTTGCCCAGATTCGACATCAGCACGCTGCCGGCGCTCAGATACAGATTGCGTTGCGCGCGGATGGTGTCCTGCGCGCTGTAGCGTTCGACCGGATCGGCGCTGCGATAGAACAGCGTATCGACGGCCTGATTGCCTTCGAGATCGACAATGCGCAGCGTCTGCCCGCGCTTGAGGTCATAAAGCCACGGCTCCCCTGCGGCAAGCGTGAAGTCGTAATGAGCATGGCGCGCGTCGAGCGCGCTTTCGATGATCGGCATGGCGGCTCCTCAGGCGAACAGGCGGTCGGTGTTGGTGAAGGCGCGGCCGTTCTCGGCGCACGAGGTTCGGCACAGATCGTCTTCGGGCGCGCGCGCATCGGCGGCATAGGCGCGCCATGCGATCAGCTTCACCGGCTTCGGCGCGTAGTCGCGTTGAGGATCGAGCGGATGCGGGGCGGTGGAGAACGCCGCAAGCGTATTCATTTCGAAGCGCAGATCGAGCGCAGCGCCCGCCTGCGAATGGCGCGGCACATATTCAAGCGAGCCGTCTTCGCCCACCGACACCTTGCTGAAGAAGTTCACATTGGCGACGAGATCGCGCGCGCCCAGCCCGTATTTCGCCAGTTCCAGCACGAGGCTGTCGCGGCCATTGCGGATCATGTCGTTGCGATGCTCCTGATAGCGCTTTACACCGTACTTGCGCTCGAACAGCGCGGCATCGCCCACGCCGCCCAGCGGATCGTGCCAGCCGAGCGTATCGGCGGTAATCGATGCGATCACGCGGCCCATATCGGTATGCAGGGCGTGGCCGCGCGTGAGGTGCGCGGTATGCTGCGCCTTGAGCGTATCCGCCATGTTGTAGCGTTCGAGCTGATCTTCCTGACGATGGAAAACGGCGGCGAGATTCGCCCCGCCTTCGAGATCGACGATGCGCAGCGCAAGGCCGCGGCGCAGAATGCCGGACCAATGCGCGCCTGCGGGAATCACGGTCTCCCACAGCGGTGCTCGATCGGAAAAACCGGCGGATAACTCGGGTAGCGCGAATTCAGCGTGGAGGCTGGACGGCATGGAGGCTCCTGGTGGCGAAGGGAATAAGCGTGAGAGGGCGATCAAACGACATCGCGACCTCCCGGGCTTTTATCCCTCCGTGGAGCCTCGGCACCGCCCTCGAAACGAAGGTGGGAGACGAGACCGGATTGCTCTCGGACCAGGCATCGGGCGCGGACTGAATACAGCATCGTCCTGCGCAGCGACCGGAACCCTAGCGATCCTAAGATGATGCAAATTACTTCGCACCTCTCGCAGATTCATTTAGCGAGATCTGTGCCAATGCTTGAGCAGCGATTGAAAAACCCCGTTATTTAAAGGGTTTGGCGGGATATCCGGTTGGTGAAGCGTCGCCTTCGATCGGGCGCATTCGCGGGTAGCGCGCGCCCTATGTTGGGGAGTGATGCGCTATGCGCGAACCGCGCGGCACTATTTGAGGGCGCGCGGTTCGCCTTGCGCATCGGTAACAGGCGGGATGGACGGATGGCATGGCTGTTGCATTCAAGGCGACTATTTTGCTCCAGCTGGAGAGTGACCGTGTCCAATGCCCTGCGCCAATTTTTCTATTCGATCTTCGCTTCGCGATTCATCGAATTGCAACGTGGTCCTGCTGGTGAATCGCAACGGCGCAATCGTTCATAAGCCGCCACACTCCGTTTATTTCTCCCAGACTTCGTTGCCCGCAATCGGCACGGCAGACACGGCGTCATCGCTCGATGTCAGCACTTCCAGCGACAGGCCTTTGGTTTCGATGCCCAGCGTCCAGACCGCGAGCGCGGCAATCGCAAACGACAGCGCGCCCAGCATGAACACGCCACCCTGCCCGAACAGCGGCAACACCACGCCCACCGCGTAAGGGCCAATCAGCGACCCGACTCGCCCTATCGCCGATGCGAACCCCGAGCCCGTTGCGCGCGCGCCGGTGCCATAGAGTTCGGGCGTATAGGTGTAAAGCGCGGCCCACATCGCGAACAGGAAGAACTGCATGACGAGGCCCGTGCCCAGCAGCAGCACGATGCTGGCGCCGTGCAGCGCGGTCTGTCCATAGGCGTAGGCCATCACACCGCCGCCCAGCAGCGAGGACACGCAGGTCGGCTTACGGCCCCAGACTTCGACCAGCCACGCCGCGCAGAGAAAACCCGGCACGCCGCCCAGCGAAATCAGCACGGTATAGAGCACCGACTTCGTGAGCTCGAAGCCCGCCTGCTGCAATAGCGCGCCCAGCCACGAAGTGAGTCCATAGAAGCCCAGCAGCGCGAAAAACCAGAGCGCCCACACCATGACCGTGCGGCGACGGTACGCCGCGCTCCAGATTTCGCGCAGCGCGCTGTGGCCGCGCTCAGGCGCGGACTCCACCCGGCGCGCCGGTGGCGGCAGGCTCGACAGCCCGGCGGAGCGCATGACGCGGGCCTCGATCTGCGCGACGACGCGATCCGCTTCATCAGCCTGACCGCTATGTTCGAGCCAGCGCGGCGATTCGGGCACGACCCTGCGCACTACCAGCACAAAAGCCGCTGGAATCGCAAGCAGCGCGAACACGGTGCGCCAACCCAGCACGGGCAACACGAAGTACGAGACAATCCCCGCCGTGATGAAACCAAGCGGCCAGAAGCCGTCCATCAGAGCGACCATGCGGCCGCGCTTCGCGGCCGGCACGAACTCGGAAAGCAGCGCCTGGGCAATCGGAAATTCCATGCCCATGCCAAAGCCCAACAGAATGCGATAGATAATCAACGAGTTCATATCGTGCGCCGTCGAGCACAGATACGAAGCCACGCCCCAGAGCACCATGCTCCACTGAAAAACAGGACGGCGTCCAAAGCGATCCGCCAGCAGACCCGCCACCGCCGCGCCAAGCGTCATGCCGAAAAAACTCGAACTCGCAACCAGACCGGCCTGGGCGTTCGAGAGCGCGAACTCTTTCTTGATCGAACCCAGCACGAAAGTCATCGTGCCGAGGTCCACCGAGTCGAAAAAGAATGCCAGGGCGATGATGGTGAAAATCAGCTTGTGGTAGCCGGAAAGCGGCAGACGCTCAAGCCTGGCCGCAGCGCTCGCGCGTGCTTGCGTGGAGGGAGAAGCGGAAGCAATTCGCATGACGTCCTCTGATTGGGAACGGCAACCTCACGGGAGGTAACGTTGCCGACCGGCTCAGTAGAGGCCGCCATTAAGCGCTGCAATAGAAGGAGAACGGCATTTGGACAGAATGTAAGCGTCAATGGCGCTTTTGGAAAACTGTGTGTCGTTTTCAATCAACCCGCTATATCGTCGACATGACGGGCTACGCAGACCGTGCGAGTTTGATCGCGCTTTCAGGACATGCCGTCACACAAAGACCGCACGAGCGGCAGGCCTGCGCATTCGGCGTATAGGCGACTTTCATTCCGTGCACCCGCAACTTCAGCCGATTTCCCCAGCCCAATTCGCGATAATCCGCTTCATCGATACGGCGAATTTCGAACACATTCTCGGGGCAAACCTCAAGGCAATCGCCCTTGCCTTCGCAGCGTTTCAGATCGACCACGGGCGCAATCACGCCCGGCTTCTGTTTGCAGTCGGCGGTGGGTTTCGCGCTCATGCTTCATCTCCCGTGCGACGCGTATGACGCGCCCGCCATGCCGACTGGAACTGCTCGCGCTCCTCGGGCGTCATCGCTTCCCATTTGCGCCAGTGACGCCGGTAGCGCCCGCCGCCATGTCCGCGAAATCCGCCGAACAGGATGCGGCTCAATACCAGCAAGCCCAACGCATGGGCGAAGTCGATCGCGCGGGCGCCCACGAATAGCGCCGGAATCACCCAGTTCCACAGCGTCATCACCACCCATCCCAGTACGACGATGGCCACCACGACAAGCAGTGCTTTCCCCGCACATCTGATTCGAAACTTCATCAGCGGACTCCTTTAAATATCCAGTTCGTCATAAACAGGCTGTAGCCGCGCGCGCAGATGCAATACCGCATAGCGTTTGCGCGCCAGCAGCGTATTGAGCGCAACGCCGCTTTGCGCAGCGAGATCCTTGAAAGACCGCCCTTCCAGTTCGTGCGCGATAAAGACATCGCGTTGCTCCGCCGGCAACTCGTCGAGCGCTTCCTGCAAGGCCTTGAGCAACAGAGTGCGGGCGTAGATCGCCTCCGGCCCGGCCTCTTGCGAAGGCAGCGCCAGGTCGAGGCGATATTCGCTATCCGCGTCGTCGTCGGGTTCGATATCGGCGAGCGGTTGCTCTTTCTTCTTGCGAAAGCGATCGACGATTCGGTTGCGCGCGGCACGGAACAGCCAGGCGCTCGCCTGCTCGATTGGAGCGGGAAGCCGGTAGGCCTGCACGAATTCGTGGAACACTTCCTGAAGGATGTCCTCGGCATCATCCTGGTCGCGGATGCGACGCCGGATGAAATTGACCAGCCTCGTGCGCTCACGCACCACGGTCGCGGTGATTTCGCTGTCTCGGTCGGTCATCGGCTGCGAGGTGGCTGGCGGTTCCATGCGTCTGAAGACGTTTCAGGCGCAGGAATATTGTGGCGAACGCGAAAAATATTTCAGCGGGCAATGCCACCCCAGTTTATGACGCTGGACGCCGCCGCGCGCGGCGCCTGCCGCCCCGGTCATTGCCACCACGAGCAGGAAGCCCGCTCACAGGACCGCGATCCAGCGCTGCTGCCGGTGAATCAGCAGATGGCTGGACGCAAGGATAGAGGCGCTCAGAATCACCAGGCTCGCGTGCGAATCCGACGCGATGCCGACGAATTGCGGAAAGAATGCGACGAATAAGCCCTGGAAAACAGCGGTCAAACGCGGCGATGCAGGAGCGGCGTCGGGCGGCAGCGGCGAAGCCTGTCGCCGCTGAATAGATCGTTTCGCACGCAACAACCTGAGCTGCAACCTGAGCTGCGACCCGATCAGCGCAACAATTGCGGCCGCAGCGACGCGACCGATTCGAAGTAGGCGTCGAGCGCATCGGCGGAACGCGCGCCCAGCAAGCCCAGGCGTTCGACCCAGTCGGGCTCCGCCGGCCAGCGCCCTTCGACCATCGACGGATAAATGCGCCGCCCGAACGCATGCAAAGCCTTCGCGCCGATATTGCCGCTCACGCCCAGCAGGCGATGCAGCGCCTCGTGGGTCGCGGCGATTTCCCTGGCGCGCGCGCTGTTCGCGATCTCGGCGATCAGCGCGCGCAACTGGGCAATGCCATCGAGGAAGGTCTGGTCGAGCATATCCAGCCCGACCAGTTCGTCGAGATGCCGTTCGTCGAGCAGGTCGCGTTCGTCGAGCGCCTGCATCGCGTTCCTTGCGGATTCCGCGAGTGGCGGCACGCGCACCGTCGGCGCATGCACGCGCGCCAGGTGCGTCATCAGCGAGGCGTAGAGCGTGGCGGCCTGCACGGGCTTCACCAGCACGTCGTTCATGCCCACGGCGATACATTCGCGCACCGCTTCCATATCCGACTGCGAGGTCAGGGCGATGATCGGCGTCGCCGCATAGCGGTCGCTGCCCGCGCGGATCCGCGCCGTGGCTTCCACGCCGCCCATGCCCGGCATGTTCATGTCGATCACGATTGCGTCGATGGCCATGTCCGATTGCAGGCGCACCAGCACAGCCTGGCCGTGGCCCTCTTCCACCACGCGCGCGCCGCCGCGTTCGAGCACCGCCCTGGCGACCTGGCGGCTGTAGACATCGTCGTCGGCCACGAGAATCGACTTGCCCAGCAGCCCGTCGAAGCCGCCATAGGCGCGGCGGCGCTTGCCGCTCGCGAACAGCGATTCCAGCGCAACGATCAGCCCCATCGCGCCGCCCGACTTGCCGATCACAATATCCATGCCGGCGCGTCGCGCGCGCACCTGCGCGACGTTGCCTTCCTCCACCGTATAGCCGGCGATCGGCACGCCCTGATTCGGGTGCGCATGATTCGCGCGGATCTTTTCCGCCACCGCATAGCCGTCGAGCACCGGCATGTTGACGTCGAGCAGCACCAGATCCGAAGGCGGCGCTTCGCTGTCACCCAGCATCGCCAGCGCCGTCTGGCCGTTGCCAGCCTCGCTCACCAACGCGCCCAGACCGGCCAGCACGCGCCGCGTACGGGTGCGATGGTGTTCGTCGTCATCGACGATCAGAATGCGTTTGCCCGCGAACACCGGCATCGCCCGATCGAGAATCTCGCGCTCGTACTCGGCCACTTCGCGCTCGGGCACCGGCGGGAAGCGCAACGTGAATTCGGTGAACTGGCCCGGCTCCGAGCGGCACTCGATGCTGCCGCCGAACGCCTCCATCGCGCGCTGGCAATAGAGCAGGCCCAGACCCGTTCCCGCCGTGTTGCTCGCGGTCCGGAATGGATTGAACAGATGCGGCAGGACCTCGGGCGGCACGCCGCCGCCGGTATCGCGCACATTGATCGCATGGCGCTCGATAGTCAGCGTGAGCGTGGCGGCCGGCTGCGCGGCCATCTGATGCAGCGCGTTCTTGATCAGATTGAACAGCGTGAACAGATAAACCGTTTCATCGACGCGGAAGGTGAAGTCCTCGCGCACGATCAGGCGCACCTTGTTGCGCTCGGCTTCATCGGCGAAACCGTACTCGTCGAGCGCCTTGCGCGTAGTGGCGGCCGCGTTGAGATAGGCGAGCCGCTCGGGGCGAATGGCCTTGGTGCCCACTTCGTCCAGCGTCATCGCGATCACGCGCAGCCCGCGCTCGATCGACATCTTGCCCTGTGCGAGATGGCGATAGAGCGCGGCCGCGTCCTCGGGCGAGATCGTGGTCGAACGGCGTGCATCATGGGTAGCGGGCAAGGTGGCCTCGATACTGTCGAGCACGTGTTTCAACTGGCTCAGAGGATTGCGCATCTCGTGCACGATCGAGCCCGCGAGCGCCTGCAAGGCGCGATTCTTCGCGACAAAAATTCGTCCCTTGCTGATGGCATAGCTGAACGCCATGCTGCACAGCACGACCACCGGCAGCAGCGCGAGGTCGGCCCGGGTGGCCGCGCCCAGCACGATGGGCGAAGGCGAACCCAGCACCGCCGCCGCCGAGCCCGCGGCCGCGCCGATGCCCAGGCACGCGAGCAGCAGGACCGGGTTGTCGATGCACAGCGCGAGGATGAAGATCATCATCACCTCGGTCATCATCCACATGGTGGAGAAGCCGTTTCTGATCGTGAGGAAGGTGCAGGCGAACGGTAAAACGTAGATCAGGCACGCGTGCCAGTAAACCAGCAGCCAGGTGTTGAAGCGCTGCGGCCAGCGCGCCTGAAAAATCAGCGGGATGCACACGAGTGCCGCGCTCAGACGCACGAACAGATTGTCGTAAGGCTGCGGCAGCACATAGGTCCAGACGACCCAATAGATGGGGTGGCACAGGAGGCCGAGAACGCCTCCCCACCGGATAGCCAGACGGCTAGGTTCCAGTAACTCCCCCATTCGCTCGCGCGACATCACAATCAGCCCTCCCAGGCGCTCTTTTGATCCTGCCAGTTCACTATTGCTGCCATACGTCCAGACAGTGGCCAGACAGCGGACGAAGATCGTACGCGATCTGCCCCTCTCATGGCGCATAACCTTCAGCAAAGCAGGTGTAGCCATCGCGTGACGAGGACGGCTCAAATGGAAAGCCGCCGCCGGGGCCAGGGCGAACGCCGGTCAGACCCCAGGCGAAGCCCCCAATATATAGCGTCTCGCCTTACCAGGCGAGTTCTAGCCCGCCGCTCGCGGCGCGCGAATGAGAACGACTGTGCCATCGCTCTTGCCACGGCTCGACGATGACGCTCGGGAGAATGGCAACATCGGACTGTGGCAACTGCATGTCGGCACTTCAGGCCCGCGTCCTGATGAGGGTTTTCCCGAGCCAGAGCACGCGAAAAACCTTCAGATATCAATCACCTGGATTTAATCATTCAATTTTCATCAATTTGCCGGATCAATGGGGACTGGATAAGCTCATCTCACACGCCGCCCTTCGTGGCATCACAGTCAACGTCCTCCCCAGCCGGTGTCATCATGCAAGCCAATACGTTCAAGGTCCGCGTCGAAAGCATTCGCGACGAAGCCCACGGTATCCGTTCATTCCGCATTGTCCGCGTCGACGGCCAACCCTTCGAGAGCTATGAGCCGGGCGCGCATATCGACGTCACCGCGCCGTCCGGCGTCACGCGCCAGTACTCCTTGTGCAGCGATCCGGCCTTCAGCGAGTTCCAGATGTTCGCCGTCAAGCGCGAGCCCGAGTCGCGCGGCGGCTCGCGCTCGCTCCACGACGACGTGGGCGTTGGCTGCGAGCTGCTGGTGGGACAACCACGCAATCTGTTTCGCCTCGACGCCCGGGCGCGCGCGCACGTGCTGATCGGCGCAGGCATCGGCATCACGCCCTTGCTGTCGATGGCCTACCGGCTGGCTGCGCGCGGCGAGCCATTCGTGCTGCACTACTTCGCGCGCAGCGAAGCGCACGCCGCGTTTCTTCCCGTGCTCGCGCAGGCGCCATTCGCCTCCCATGTGCGGTTGCACTTCGGCATCGGAAACGGCGATCTGGCCGCCACGCTGCGCGAGTGCCTGGCTGGAGTGAGCGACGGCGCGCACGTCTACACTTGCGGCCCCGCGCGGTTCATGGGCGAAGTGGTGAGGGTGGGCGAAGCAACGCCGGGCGTGGCCCAGGTGCACCTGGAGCGCTTTGGCGCCGATCCCGCCGCCGTGGCGGCGATGGATAGCGGCGCGGCGCAGGGAGAATTCGACGTCAAGATCGCGAGCAGCGGCCAGGTGGTGCGCGTGGGCAAGGAGCAGTCGATCGTCGAGGCCCTCGCCGCCATTGGCATCGAGATCGATACCTCGTGCGGCGAAGGCGTGTGCGGCACCTGCATGGTCGACGTGGCCGAAGGCGAGCCCGAGCATCGCGACCATTGCCTGAGCAAGGCCGAACGCGTGAGCAACAAGGTTATTTGCTGCTGCGTTTCGCGCTCGCGCTCGCCGATGCTGATCCTGGACGTTTAACCGCGGCCTTCCTGCCGGCGCTTCCGCTGGCGGCCGCGGTAGCCGTGCCGGCGGGGGTGAGCGCATCGGCGCCGGCCGTCCCGGCAAAGCGCCGCATGATATTCATCAGCAGCTCGCGCATCCACGCAATCCCTTCGTCCTCGTGAAAGTGCTCGTGCCAGTGCATCGTCACGGCCGCCGAAGGGATCACTACCGGCAATTTGAAAATCTCGAAGCCGCCGCCCTGCGCCAGAATGCCCGCGAGGCGGTGCGGCAAGGTCGCGATCAGATCGGTCACGGCCAGCACGCCCGGCAGCGCCACGAAGTGCGGCACCTCCAGACCGATGTTGCGCGCCACGCCCTTCGAGCGTAATGCGTCGTCGATAGCGTGATGGCTATGCTCGATCGAACGGATCAGCACGTGCGTGCCCTCCACGAATTCCGCCAGCGTCATCTGCTGGCTTTTCGCCATTTCGGGCCGACGCCGCCGCACACATACATAGCCTTCCTCGAACAACACCTGATGGCGCGTGCGCGAAGTCAGCTCGGGCAGGTTGCCGATGGCGAAGTCGAGCTTGCGCGCGCGCAGCGCCTCTTCGATCTGCCCGACCGGCAGCGGCTCGATGCAGATCTTGATGCGCGGCGCGAGCCGCTTCACTTCCTCGCAGATCGAAGGCAAATAAGCCATTTCCCCGGCATCGGATAAAGACAGCCTGAATGCCCGCGTACTCACCAGCGGATCAAAACGCTCGGCATACCTGAGCGCCTCACGCACCGAATCGAGCGCCCGCGCGACGATCACCGCCAGTTCCTGCGAGATCGGCGTGGGCTGCATGCCGTGGCGCGTACGCACGAACAACTGGTCGTCGAATAACGCGCGTAGCCGCGCCAGAGAATAGCTCATCGCGGGCTGCGAGAGCCCAAGGCGCTCGCCCGCCCTCGTCAGGCTCTGCTCTTCCACGATTGCCAGAAAGACCCGCAGCAGATTCAGGTCGATGCCGTCGAGCGTTTGCATGTGATATCCATACCATTTATGTATCGACTAATTTTAGATCAATTTGACGCATGACACGAGCGGAACGACACTTCCTCTACGCGCTATTCATCGCTAAGCGAAGCAAGCACCCAACCCCGCATTCACTTCGATACCCTCAAATCATGAGCGAAACCTGGCAAAGCATCGACACGAGTTCGTTGCGCGGCCTCGCGCAGGCCGACCGCATCGCGCCGTCCCTTTACTACGATCCAGCGCTGTTCGAAGCCGAACTAGACCGCATCTTCTACAGGACGTGGATCTGGGTCGCGCACGAAAGCGAGTTGCCCAATCCCGGCGACTTCCGCACCACCACCATCGGCCGCCAGCCGGTGATTGTGGTGCGCGACAAGACCGGCGCGATCAATGTGCTGCAAAACCGTTGCCGCCATCGCGGCGCGACGGTCTGCGAGGAACACAAGGGCAACGCGAAAGGCTTCACCTGCCCGTATCACAGCTGGTCGTACGCGCTGGACGGCACGCTGCGCGCGCTGCCCTATGGCGACGGCTACGAAGGCGTGTGCGAAAAGGGCGACCTGCCGCTGGAAAAACTGCGCGTGGGCGTCTATCAAGGCCTGATCTTCGCGAGCTTCAATGCGGATATCGAACCGCTCGAAGACTTCCTGGGCGGCGCGAAACCGTGGATCGATCTGTTCATGAAGCAAGGCGCGGGTTATCCGGTCAAGTCGAACGGCGAACATAAATTCCGCTTCAAGGGCAACTGGAAGATCCAGCTCGAAAACACCACCGATCTTTATCACTTCCCGGTGGTGCACAAGTCGTGGCTCAAATCGATCGATGAAGAAACCACGGCGGTCATCACCAGTTTCATGACCAGCGATCAGGCCTTCTGCCGCTCGTTGGGCAACGGTCACAGCCTGGCCGTGCTGGTGCCCGAACTGGTAGATCTGGATCAGGACGACGGCGCGCCCTTGCCGGAACGTTTCGACGAACTCGCCGCGCAACTCGCCGAAAACCACACGCCGGAAGAAGTGCGCCGCATCGTGCGCTCGCTGATGGGCGTGGGCTTCAATCTCAATCTGTTCCCGAATCTCGCGCTGTCGATGGCGTTCTTCCGCGTATTGCGGCCGATTTCCGCCGAAGAAACCGAGATCCGTCACATCGCGCTGGCGATGGACGGCGGCCCGGAGGAAGCGAACCGCGTGCGCCTGCGCATTCACGAACATTTTCAGGGCCCGTTCGGCTTCGGCAGCCCCGACGACGCGGAAGCCTGGGAGCGTGTGCAGCGCGGCTCGCATGCGGGCGCGAATACGCCGATTCTCGTCAATCGCGGCTTGAATCGCGAAACCACCGCGCCCAATGGCGAAAAAACCGCGCACGCAACCGATGAAACCGGCATGCGCGAAGCCTATGCGCAGTGGCGCAAGATGATGGAGGCATGATGGACGACCGCAACAAGCTGATGTCTCAGGACACGTTTTCGCGCGCAGTGCGCTTTATCTGGCGTGAAGCGGAAATGCTCGACCGCCGCGAATATCGCGAGTGGCTGCAGTTGTGGGATCCCGTGGGTCTCTACGTAGTGCCAATCGACCCGGTCACCACGGATTTCGCCGCCACGCTGAATTACGCCTTCGACGATCAGGACATGCGCGAAAAGCGCGTGGAGCGCATGACCTCGGGCTACTCCGCTTCGGCATCGGATGCGGCGCGTACGGTGCGTACGGTGTCGCGCTTTACGCTCGCCAGCGACGAAGCGGCGGTGGTGGAAGTGCAATCGGCACAGATCATCGTGGCCTACAAGCGCTCCATACCGACGATTTTCGCCGCCGATCTCACGCATCGAATCCGCTTCGATGGCGATGAGCCGCGCCTCGTGCAGAAAGTGATCCGACTGATCGATTCGACGGATGCATTGAACGCGATTGGTTTCCTGCTTTAAATGACCCGCAGGCCTCGATTTTGCATCCAGGCCTGCTCACTTCCGGTTAATTTCATGCCTACGCTTGAAGTGTATGTGCCCGCGAGCCACGCCGAGACGCGCAAAGCCGCGCTTATCGAACAACTCACGCAAGCGACCGTCGACGCCATCGGTGCGCCTGTGGAAGCAGTGCGAATTCTCCTGAGCGAACTGCCGCCAAGCGACTATGGCATCGGCGGCCGCGCGGCTTCGCAGGGTACGCCGCCTGCGTTGCCCGTCATCATCGCCATCCTGATTGCGGGGCGCACCGATGAGCAAAAACGCGCGCTCATTCACGCGCTATGCAAAACGAGCGCCAGTGTTCTGGATACGCCGCTCGACGCCACGCGGGTGATGATCAAGGATATTCCGAACACGGATTTCGGCCTGGGCGGCAAGACGGCCAAATCGCTCGGCCGATAGTCGTTGGCGGCTAAGCGTCAATCGCTGGAGACCGGCAACCAGAAGCGGCATTCGAGCCCGCCCGTTTCCACCGCAAACGCGCGGATCACGCCACCATGCCTGGCAATAATGCTTTTGCACAGCGACAGGCCAATGCCATTGCCCGTCTCCTTCGACGACGAAAACCCGTCGAAGAGACGCTCAAGCCCTTCCGAAATGCCAGGGCCGTTATCGCGCACGAATACCAGCGCCTGCCCTTCATTCACGCGTGCGCCAATGGTCAAGGTCTTGCGGCTGCCTTGTTCGCAAGCTGCCAAGGCCAGCGCGTCGATTGCATTGAACGCCAGATTCAGAACGACCTGCCCGATCAACACCCGCTCGCAATCGATTAATAACGGCTCATCGCACAGTTCGACATGAACGCTCACATCGGCTTCACGCGCGCGCACCTGCACGAACCATGCGGCTTCGGAAAGAATCGTGCGCAAATCCGTGACGGCGACATTCGGGTCGCGTCGCGCGACGTATTCGCGAACGCTCTTGATGATCGTCGCCGCATGTTCGGCCTGCCGGTCTGCTGCGCGCAATCCCCAGAGCGCCGATTCGAGCGAATCCGGCTGCGCAAGACGCTGGATCGAGCCTTCCACGAAATTGCGGATGGCCGCCACCGGCTGACTCAGCTCGTGCGCGATCGCCATCGCCATTTCGCCCATCGCGTTGTAGCGGCCCGCGTATTCGAGCAGACGCGCTTCGGCGCGGCGCGCCTCTTCGGTTCGCACCACATCGGTGATGTCTCGAAAGTGAACCAGCACGCCGCGCAAATCTTCTTCAAGCTCGATGCGCCGGCAGGTAAGGCGCAGCCAATGCTCGCCGTCGGCGCTTCGATAACGGCTGGGGCTGGATGGTCCTTCCGTCGGCGCCTCGGCGAGTTGCTGCAAAAGGCGCTGCGCTTCGTCCGCTGCGGTGTAATCGACGATGGCACCGGGCGCATCGTCTGCCGCGAGACCCAGCAAACGCCTGCCCGACTCGCTGATGTACCGGATCCCCGCGGCCTCGTTGAGCAGCGCCACGCCTTCGCTGAGGTCCTGCATGAACTCGCGCAGCCGCGTTTCGTGCGCGCGCAACCTTCTTTTGATGCCCTCCTCCGCGCTGATGTCGCGAAACTGCACCATCACGACATCGCGCTCCTCGAGACGGACCGTGGTGGCGATGGCCTCGGAGAGCATGTCGCCGCCGGTTCTCGACCGGTAACACCACTCGTAGACCTGCGGCCCTTGCGTTGCCGACCGGTTCATCGCCGCGATCGCCAGTTCGCGATCGTACTTCGGTTCGGGCCGCGTCATGTCGCGCGCCTTCAGCGGAATCAGTTCTTCAACGCTAAATCCGAGCGCCTCGCACGCGGCCCGGTTCGCCCACAGGATCGCCTTGCTTTTCGAGTCGTGCAGCAGCACGCAAAGGGTCAATGCGTCGAGCAGACGATGGAAATCGGCTTCTACCAGGGACGTCATATGCACATTTCTCTCAAACGAGCCGCAGCGCTCAGTCGAAACGATATCACCGGCCCTGTGCGTCGGGAACCTGAAGATTTCTTTAGATGGCCGCTGGATTTCACCCATGTTTCGAGTCTGCGCCCCAATTGCTGGCCGATTTTGTCGTTCCTAGACTGAATGGCAAATCGGATGAGCCGCTTGCCGAAAGGTAAGCAGCGCCCGCACCACCACGTCAATCACTTGCAGCCCCCATCTTCAGGAGATGCTTCATGCGTGCTACCGCGACCGCCATTTCGCCTCAGGCTGGCCACTTTCCGGCCTCGCTGCCGGCCGATGCCAACGACACGCTGGCACTGGACGAGCTTGTCGAGGTCATCGTCGCGCGCCGCGACGAGTTCGAGCGGCTCTCCCACGTACCGCGCGATGTGATCGAGATGTTCAAGCGTGCGGGCATCTACCGCGCCGCCACGCCGAAGCGCTTTGGCGGCGACGCCCGTGCGCCCGCTGAATTCCTGCGCATGATCGAACGCATCGCCACCGCCGACGGTTCGGCTGCCTGGGTCGCGAGCTTCGGATCGGCAAATATCTATCTGGCCGCGCTGCCCCTTGAAACGCAGGCCAAAATCTACGCAAGCGGCCCCGACCAGGCCTTCGGCGCGGGCCTATTTCCGGTGCAGAAAGTGCAGCCCGCCGAAGGCGGCGGCTGGCTGGTCGCAGGCACCTGGAAATTCGCGAGCGGCTGCAAGGGCGCGGACTGGCTGGGCGTGGGCATCGACACCGGCGCCACGGATGGCGGTGCGTCTGGCAAGCCACGCACCGCCGTGTTTCGCGCCTCCGATATCGAAATCGTCGAGAACTGGTGCGTCGTGGGCATGCAGGGCACCGGCAGCCACGACCTGCGCCTCAGGGGCGCGGTAGTCTCCGACGAATGGACTTTCGTGCGCGGCGGCCCGGCTACCGTGGATGAGCCACTTTATCGCTACCCGACGCTCGCTTACGCGGCGCAAGTGCTGGCCGTCGTGAATCTGGGCCTTGCGCGCGCCGCGCTAGACGTCGCCAACCAGATGTCGGGCGGCCGCCGCACGACGACCGGCGCGCCGCAACTCGCGGACCGCGCTTATTACCGCATCGAACTCGCCAAAGCCGAAGCGCAATTGCGCTCAGCGCGCGCATTCTTCTATGAGGCCACCGAAAGCGTGTGGGAATCGATTGCGGCCGGCAACAGCGCCACGCCCGATCAGGTGAGCCTGCTGCGTCTCGCAGCCACCCAGGTCGCGCGCGAAGGCGCGGATGTCGTGATGCGCGCCTATCGCCTGGGCGGCACCATGGCGATCTATCGCACCCATCCCCTCCAGCGCCTTTTGCGCGACGCCATCGTGGTGACGCAGCACGCTTTCCTCGCCGAAGGTAACTACGATGGCGCGGGCGCGGTTTTTGTAGGCGTGCCGCCGATTCCCGGCTATCTGTGAAGCGCCTTAGCTCAACGCTCTCGATCAACGCATCCGCCCAATTCAATTATTTGATTCGAACTACCAGGGACATACTCGATGAACACCGCCAACGAGCTTCCTCTGCGCGTCCTCTTTTGCTGCGGCGTGACGCAGAACTTCTTCGATCTGCCGCGCGAGCAGATTGGCACTGTCTGGCAGGCCTACGGCAGGATGCTGGCCGCCATCGAGGCGATGGAAGGCGTGCGCGTGCTCGGCATCATGGACGACGATCGCCTCACCGTCGGCCAGTCGGACGGCGCGCCGTGGACCTTCTACATCATGGCCGATGTAGTGGATTTCGAAACGGTCACGGCCGTCTGCAATCTCTATCGCACGACTGCGGTTGGCGAATACAACCTCTGGCGCTACGGCAAGATCGAAGCGCGCGTGGGCCGCGCACTGGCCGTGCCGCCTGCAGTGAACACAGCAAACGCATGAGCACACAATGAACGACTCTGACGCACGCATCGCGGCGCTCGAAGCACGCCTTGCCGATCTCGAAGCGGAGCGCGCGGTGCGCCGGACCTTCATGCGCTATATGGCGCTGTGCGACGTGCCCGCAACGGTGCTCGACGGCGAATCGCTGGGCGCGCTATTCACCGACGATGCCATCTGGGAAGGCATCGGCACCCATTACGCGCAGACCTTCGGGCGCTCGCTGGGGCGCGCGCAGATCGTCGCCATGCTCTCGCGCTATTTGCCGCCCGCGCCGCATTTCCGCACCAACGTGCATTTCGTCACCTCGGAAACCATCGACGTGAACGGACAGCAGGCAACGGGACGCTGGATCATGATGCAGGCGTCCGGTTATGTCGACGGCAGTGCGGAACTGATCGGCGCGCGGCTCGTGGTGGATTTCACGCCTTCGTCAAACGGCATGGACTGGCTGATCGCGCATTTGCGCACCGAACGTCTGTTCGACGCACCGTGGTCGGTACATCCCCGCGCCGCCTTTCTTCCTCCAGATCAGGAAACGTCAGCATGAGTGCACTGCTTGAGCAATTTTCATTGGGCGGCGATAACGCCCAGAGTTCCACCATCGTCATCAAGGACTCGATCGATATCGCGGGCTATCGCACCACCGGCGCAAGCCGGGCGCTGGCCAATGTGGCGCCAGCCCGGCGCCACGCCGAAGTCGTCCAACGACTGCTCGATCGCGGCTGGAAGATCGTCGGGAAAGCCAATATGCACGAACTGGCTTTCGGCATGACCGGCATTAACGAATACACCGGAACGCCTGTGAATCCGCAGGACGCCACGCGCATTCCCGGCGGCTCGTCCAGCGGCTCGGCCGTCGCTGTAGGCGCACGCATGGCGGACGCGGCGCTGGGCACCGACACGGGCGGTTCGATACGCGGCCCGGCGGCCTGTTGCGGCGTGATCGGTTTAAAGCCGACCTTTGGGCGCGTATCGCGAGTCGGCGCAGCGCCCGCGCAGAGCACGCTGGATTGCGTTGGGCCTCTTGCGCGTGAGATGCGGGTGATCATTGCTGCCATGTCCGCAATCAGTCCGGCTTTCGACCCAGGTATTGCCGAAGGCGGCGCTGGCGTGGCGCGCATCGGCATCGTGCAGGCCGAGGCGCGGCCCGATATTTTGAAAGCCGTCGAAATGGCCGTGCGCAAGGCCGATTTCGCATCGGCATACGTCGATCTGCCTGGCCTCGCCGATGCGTTCAGTGCGGGCCTTTCGATCATCAACCGCGAAACATCGGCGGCATTTGGCCCACTCGTGGAAACGGGCCACCTTCAGCCCGATCTGGAAGCGCGTTTGCGTGCGGCGGCAAAAACCAGCGATCTGGACGTGGAAAACGCGGAGCGTGTGAGAACGCGTTTTACCCAGGCGGTGAATTACGCTCTGGCAACCGTGGACGTTCTGATCATGCCCACGATGCCTGATTTTCCGATCACGCTTGAACAGGCGCGCAATGGAACTTCGGTGATCGCCATGTCGTCGCTGATCCGGCCGTTTAACCTGAGTGGGCATCCGGCCCTGAGTCTGCCGGTTCCCGTTTCAGGCACCACGCTCAAAGCGGGCCTGCAAATCGTGGGACGGCATGGCGAGGACGAATGGGTGTGCGCCGTGGCGTCGCGAATTGAAGCCGCGCTTTCGGTTTGATCGGTTGATGGGTTGATGGTTTGATTGCTTTATCGTTGCGCGAGCAACAAAATATGAATGCCAGGAGTCTATTGCTATGACAACAAGAGTCGTGGTCGTAACAGGCGCGGCCCGAGGTCTGGGCGCGACCATTGCCGCGAAATTTCATGCGGCAGGCTACCGCGTTGCGTTGGCCGATCTTGCGCTCGACGCGGCACGTGAAGTTGCTGCCTCGCTGAGCCCCGATGGCTCGACTGCCTTTGCCGTTCCGCTCGATGTCACCTCGAAAGTGGACTTCGAATGCGCGCTGCAAACCGTCGCCGCGCGCTGGGGACAGGTCCACGCGCTCATCAACAACGCCGGTGCATCCAAGGTCGTACCCGTGATGGAGATTACCGGCGAGCAATTCGATCAGGTCATCAACGTCAATCTGAAAAGCGCGCTGTTTGGCTGCCAGGTGTTTGGCCAGTATTTCGCCGATCGCGGCGAGGGGCGTATTGTCAATATCGCTTCACTAGCGGGGCAAAATGGCGGTTCGGCAACGGGCGCACATTACGCCGCAGCAAAAGGCGGCACGCTTACGCTGACCAAAGTCTTTGCGCGCGACCTCGCCGCCAAAGGCGTGACGGTGAATGCCATCTCGCCTGGCCCGCTGGATTTGCCCATCGTTCACGAAAGCGTGCCGGCGGATAAACTCGACAAGGTGATTGCAGGCATTCCGGTGGGACGGCTCGGCAATGCCGAATATGTGGCCGATGTGGCAATTCTGCTGGCTTCCGGGCAGGCCTATTTCGCCAATGGCGCTTGCTGGGATGTGAACGGCGGATTATATATGCGCTAAGGGCGCCTGAATTGTGCGTGCTTTTCAGCCGCTTGCCAGTCGGTGCCAGTCGGTTGCCAGTCGCTCTTCGCCGCTGACAAGCACCTGAAACCCGCTCAAACTTTATCTGCACCTTCATCCGGATTCCACACTGCGACCACATCGCGCACGAGCATCGCAATCGATTCCGCACCGAGTTTGTCCTTGATGCTGGCGCGATGCACGTCCACCGTCTTCGCGCTGATTTCCAGATCGGCGGCAATGCGCTTGCTGCCCTTTCCATCGATCACGCCACGCAGCACCTCTTTCTCGCGCGCCGTCAACGATTCGATTCTCTGCCGCAATTCACCGCGTTTCATTTCAACCGCGTGACGCTGCCCGGCGATCTTGAGCGCACGCTGGACGCGGTCAAGCATCTGCTGCGAGTTATAGGGCTTTTCCACGAAATCTATTGCGCCATTCTGCATCGCGCGAACCGACATGGGGATATCGCCATGACCGCTCACAAAGATAATCGGCAACGTAGCGCCGCGCCGGTTTAGCTCGAACTGCACATCAAAGCCGCTGCGCTCAGGCATGCGAACATCGAGTATCAGGCAGGCTGGCGTCTTCGCATCATATGCCGCGAGAAACTCCGCGGCGCTACCGAACCCGGCAGATTGAATCCCCACCGAATCAAGCAGCCACGCGAGCGAGGTACGCATGCCACTATCATCGTCTACGATATAAACGACCTGAGCAGGGACCGTCATCTGCTCTCTCCACAAAAAGTTAATGCGGCTTCGACCCGCGAGACTGACACATCCTGCACGTGCATTGCAGGCTCGGAAATAGCGTCCTGCTCCCGCGTCATCCTATCCGATCAAAATCGCCCGGCAAACCAGGTATTGCGCTTGGAGAATGAAAGGGACTTCCCCATCCCGAGGCTGCGGCGGAAAGCGCGAGTCGGCATCAATGTGCCAGGATGAAGTTGCGAACGTTCATCGACGCCAGAGAGGGGACGTCCATGCCGATCTCCGTCGCCCGGGTCGTCCTTGCGCTTGAAGTGCTTCCTGCCGGGGGCAGCCCGATCCGTATCCACTGCCGCGTCCAGTTCGGCCAGGCAGGCCGGGGGGCGTCTGCTGGACCTGCACCGTATCGAAATTGTTCTTGCTGGCGTCGGCCTTCAGGTGCGTGCTGTCCGTGTAGAGCACGTGCCCTTCGACCATGCCGTGGCCCATCGCCTGGCACACGATCTCGTCGAAGATCTGCTGGTACACCGTGGTGTCGGTGATGCGCGAGCGGCATGTCCGCGAGAAGGCCGAGGCGTCCGGCACCGTTTCGGTGAGCCGAAAGCGCGCAAATCAGCGGTAGGCGACGTTGACCTGTACCTCGCGCATGAGCCGGCGCTCGCTGCGCACGCCGAACAGGTAGCCGATGAACGGCAACTTGAGCATGACCACCGGATCGAGTGCAGGGCGGCCATTGTCGGCACAGTACAGATGCGCGACTTGCTGGCGGATGAATTCGAAGTCCACGGCCGCTTCGTTCTTGCGCAGCAGGTGTTCATTGCGCACGAGTTCCTCGCCCGTGACCATCTCGAGTTCGTAATGAGCAGGCGTCGGTTTCTTGAGCACGGCGCTCATTAAACGACAAAGCCCAGGGCGCCTCCCCAGGCTTTGTCTGCAACCTGAGGCCAGCACGAAGCTGGCCTTTTCTTGGGCGCAGGTCGCACCGCCACGATGACGCCGCGCCCTCATCCAGCACCAGTGTGATGCGACCGACGGCATCGGAGAAACTCATCTTACCGATTCTCACCGAACCTCTGCCCCCACCGTCACGCCTACAGTGAGGCCTGGCGCAACTTTCCAGGAAGGCCAAGCACGAGCAGTCCCGCGAGGACCAAAAATCCCGCAATCACATACAACGCGATGTTGGTACTGCCGGTATGATCTTTGATCCAACCCACCATGTAGGGACTTGCGAAACCGGCAAGGTTACCGAGGCAGTTGATGAAGGCGATGCCTGCCGCTGCCGCTGCGCCTCCGAGCATCGCGGTGGGGATACTCCAGAACACCGGTGCGAGACATTGAAGGCCCATGCATGCAAAGCTCAGCGCCGTCATCGCAAACAATGTATGGTCGCCGTACACAGCGCTACCCACGAGACCCGCCGCGCCGACCAGTGCCGGCAGTGCGTAATGCCACCGCCGCTCCCCGGTACGATCAGCGCTACGACCGACGGCGATCATGGCGACGATGCCAAAGACGTATGGAATTGCCGAAAGAAGTCCAACCTCAAGCGGTGATTTCACGCCAGTGCTGCGAATGATGGAAGGCAGCCAGAAGCCGAACCCGTACTGGCCCATCGAGCTCCCGAAGTAGACAAGGGAAAGAAGCCAGACCTTGCCATTCCTGAAAACGGATTCCACTGAAACGCCCGGCTTTCCCTTCTCGTCCGCATCGATGTTTTGGCGAAGCAACTTTTTTTGAGCTGGATTCAGCCATTTCGCACGCTCGATACTGTCGTCGAGGTAAAACAGTGCGGCAATCCCAATCACCAGAGAAGGCGCGCATTCAAGAAGGAACAGCCATTGCCACCCCGCCAAACCTTGACGGCCATTGAAACTGTTGAGGATCCAGCCGGAGAGCAGGCCTCCAAACACACCGGCAATAGGAATGGCAGTCATAAAAAGAGCAATCATGCGGCTTCGCCGCTTAAGCGGAAACCAATAGGTCAAATAGAGGATGATTCCGGGGAAGAACCCCGCTTCCGCCGCACCGATGAGAAAGCGGATGATGTAGAAGGAGGTCGCCGAATGAACAAATGCCATTGCGCCAGTCAATATCGCCCAGCTGATCATGATTCGGGCGATCCATCGGCGAGCGCCCACCCGGTGCATGATCAGGTTGCTCGGCACCTCGAACACAAAATAGGCAAGGAAGAAAACGCCAGCGCCGAAGCCGTAGATCTCTTCGGTCCAGTTAAGCTGGGAAACCATCTGGAGCTTTGCAAAGCTAACGTTAACCCTGTCGAGAAACGCGATAGCAAAGCAGAGGCAAAGAAACGGTATAAGCCGCCACGTCACACGCGAGTACGTCTCTTGCTCCGCGTCGGAATTAGCGATCGATGCGGTCGTGCTATAGCTCGAGGCCATCGTTGTCTCCATCTGTTGTTTTATAGCGCCATTCTGGCGGCGGCTCATCGTCGAGACAAACGATGTTTCTTGATGTATTTTTAAGAAATTCTTAAAGATACCCTGCTGCGGCACTCGAACCTATGTCCCCTTCCCGTATCACGCTGCGCCAACTGGATGCTTTCGTGACCGTTGTCGACACTCATAGTTTTAGTCGAGCCGGTGAACGGCTCTCTTTGACGCCGTCGGCGGTTAGCCAGCTCATCGCCGAGCTTGAGACGGCGCTGGGTTTTCGCGTGCTTGAGCGAACAACCCGCAATGTGTCTCTCTCGCCAGCTGGCCGCGAGTACCTCGCCTCGGCGAAAAGCGTCCTGAATCACCTGGAAAGGGCAGCCTCTATAGCTGCCGACATCCGCAACCGCGCGGCTGGTATCGTTCGCGTCGCTGCGCCGCTGGTCATTGCGAGCGCCATTCTTCCGTCGGCAATTAAAGCGTACACGGCGGAACACCCAAAAGTTGTAGTGCGAATTCGAGACGCTGCCGTCGACAGCTTGGTCGACATGGTTTCGAACGCGGACGTCGACCTCGCCGTTGGACCGGACCGCGAAGTCGGCAATGATGTAGGGCGCATCGCGCTATTCGCGAGCCCGTGGGTTCTATGGTGTTCTCCCGACCACCCGTTTGCACATCGAAAATCGGTCCGCTGGAGCGACCTGCGGGCGCAGACGCTTGTTGCAGCAGGACGAGATCATGAGCGAAGCGTGTCTGAGATGCGTCTCGGTGCGCCGGAAGAGCAGCGAATTGCGCCCATTGAGATTGTTGACAATATCAGTACGGCGCTTGGAATCGCCGCGGAGGGGCTCGCCATGACGTTGGCACCCGCCTATGTTGGGTTACTCGCGAAGCGTTGGGGACTTACCGTACGGCGCGTCGTCGGCCCCGAGGTCGTCCGACAGGTATGCGTGTATTTTTCAACCTCGCGAGCAGCGTCACCTGCGGCTGAGGGGTTCAAGGACTTTCTCGCGACTTGGGTGAATGGACGCAGCGACCTGGGTTCTCCGTCGCCTTTACCGGGACGGCACGGGACGAAGGACAAGTAACACCAGACACTCAAGCAGCGTAAGGCGTCTGCGGCGCGACGGCTCCCGCGCTGCGCGGTTCGGCGTTTGGTGCGATCTCGTACGCCATCGGCCCCGTCTACCACCCCGTCGACTGGCCTGATAGAGCCTCCAAGCACCGCGCCCACTCCATGTCGGCGAAATATGCGATTTCGCCAGCTACCTTTTCACATTAGGTGGAGCAGACCTACGCGATCGCACCCAAAAAGACCGCGACGCTCTGGCGTTCAACGAACATAGCGGAGTTCGTCGCGTTACCAAACGCCTACGTCCGCCGGTAACGGATCAAGGGCGCCTTTGGCTGTCTCAGCCCCATCGAGTACCGGGAAAGCCTCGGGCTAACAACGTAAATCAGTCCAGGAAATAGCCGCATCCCCGATTTGCACAGCGGCGAAATCGTTGGCTTTGCGACAGGTGAACGCATGCCGAAGGACCTGGCGATGCCGACGCTGTTTCGCGCCGTCTCGAACCGACGTCCGAAGCCCGGCCTGCTTCAGCATAGGACGGATGGCAAAACGCAAACCTTACCCGACGGATGTGTCCAACGAAGAATGGAGCTTTGCGGCTCCGTATCTGTGGTTTATCAGCAGACGCAACGCTGGATTCAGGCGGGTTGTTTCGAGGCCATGGTCAATGATCTGCGTTCGGTTATCCGCGTCGCGCAGGGCCTCAAGGGTCAGCCCGGTGCCGTCATACTCGATGGGCGTACGCTGCAATCGAGCCGCGAGAGCTGACCTCGCGCCGGTTACGACGGCTATAAGCGTAAGCGAGGCAGCAAGGTTCACATGGCGGTCGATACGTTGGGCCAGTTGCTTGCTGTACACATTACACCGGCCATTCTGTTGCCACGCCGCCGGGTGGTCGAACGCAGCTTCGGTTGGCTGAACCGCTTCCGCCGGTTGGCACGAGACTATGAGCGATTGCCCGAAACCCTGGCCGGTCTGCATTTCGTCGTATTCGCCGTACTCATGCCTGTCCACTTCGCAGCCCTTAACACAAGTGCCTTACACGCTCTAACCGGCCTGCAAGTCGTCATGCAGGTCTGCGTCAGCGCCCAATTACGTGTGTTGAAGAAATTTGGCGCCATAGTACGTAGTAGATACATCGTCACCGTAATTACAATCTTGCAAGGGTGTCCAATCTATGGGACTGCGCTTAAGATGGGCATCGCCAGCGATAATAACGAAATTTTCGATTTCATTGGTGGCCTCACATTTGTTTACGTAATAATTTATATTTTTATACTGATCGCTTTGTCGAAACCGGCTTTCCGCCCCGAGCTTTAAGTTTTCCGTGTCAAATCCATAGATGGCATAGGCGCGACTCACAAGAAATTTCAACACCTCCGAATCAACACCCCCTGATTTTTCCGCAAGAATTAACTCCTCTATATAACCATCGGTTTTGTCAAGGGCATCATCCTCCCGGTTTATTTCAAGCAAAAGCACATACCGGAAAGTCGCCGAAATCATTATACGCAAATTTATATACCCATAAGCTATACAGCCATCTACTGCATGATCATCGCCAATGAAATATAAATTTTTTGCCATTTCATAATCCTTTTCAGGAAGACACATCCGAGACATCTTTCAATAAATCGGGTAATTCACGCCCTATAAAATAATTTTCTTAAATGCACGATGCAGGAACGTCATACGGTTAGAAATTTCAACAATAGGCGATTAGAAGCAACCCCAAAGGATCGCGCTATGCCGTTGAGTTCGCTCAATATCCGTAAACTGGCAAAGCCACCTGCTTGGCACCCTCCAGTTTTCCCCACGGATCCGACGGGAGATATACGCGCACCAACCCCGCGATCGCGTTAATGAACGGTGTCTTCCCGAGTTGTGTATTCGTACTGGTCGTTGGTCCCAGCAGACCATTGACGACCGCGCGAATCAGAAGATGCTCGCAGTTATTCTGTCCCGCGAGATACATTGAATGTCCATGTGAAACAACTGGCATGCACTGGGCGCACAGAATATTATTTCCGTAGATATGCGGAATTCCAAGCGCATGAAAAGTTTCTGCGCGTGTTTTCCAGCGATCGAATGCATTATCCGCGTAGCCAACGTACGTCGAATTTTCCGTCGAGTTGTGAACGATATAGATGCACGCGGTCGTGGCAGGTGCCGGGTTAACCGATGGAATCAGCGCTGTGCCGCAAGCTGGACCCATTGTCCACGCGTTATGCGGTTTGAAATTGAATTCGACGTCGGCCATAATATTTATCCCGGGTACATTGGCAATGAGCTCGATAGTTTATTTTTCATGCGGTAGCAGCCCCAAGGCCTCGCCGAGCGCGCGGCCCCGCCCCTCTTCGGTCAGTTGATGCAGCAATTCCGGAAGCGGCATTCCCCCCCACTCCAGTGCGCGCTGGATCATGTATGGCACGGGACTATGCGGTTCGTAGCGCAGCAGAAATTCGCCGATAAGGGCCAACTGCCGATAAGCCGATTCACGCGACGACGGCATGGCAGGCTGCGCGATCTCGCCCGTGGGTGCATCAGAGCCTTGACATGCGGTTGCCCTGCTCGCGGCATCGACCAGACTGGCTTCATTCGAGTTCAATACAAGCTCCATCGGCGCCCACTCTCTCAGCAGCGCCAGCACGCGCTCAAGCACATCCCTTAGTGCTCCCAGAGCAGGCGCATCATCGCCCAGATACCGCGTGCACCATATATCCAGTCGCCCGATGCCTGCGTGTGCTGACGCAATTGCATGCAGGCTCGCAGCCAAAGCCGGACGCGCCGCGTCACGCAACGCTGTTTCAAGCGCCAGCGACTCGCGCTTCGCTTCGTCGCGTTGTGCTGCGGGCACATCCTTCCTGTCCGCGAGCGCAATGGCAAGACGATGAGCGCTCTCCCATCGCGCCAGGGTTAAGACAACAGCATTGTCGGCCGTTTCGCACAGTTCGATTCGTCCCGCCAGCAATCCCGGAAAGTGCCCCGCCACCCATGCGATAGGCGCGGCGCGAAATTCCCAATCACCATCGCGCGGCATTGGATGCAACACGTCCCAGAATCGCTCGCACAACTCATTGATCAAGCGAAGTCCAACCGGCAACGCCTCCCACCCATAACGATGCAACCAGGCTTCGGCCAGCCACGCCGCCAGCATCAGGTCCTTGCTTTTGCCGATCAGCAGATCGATGCACCCCGCCTCGACCACCGACCAGTCGGCAACCTTGAGCTCGTTCTGCCACACGCCCATTGGAAGCGAGGGATCGTCCTCCCGCCGCGCGGCCTTGATCGCCTCAAGCGCCGGATCGTGCAGCAGCGACACGCCGCAAGGCGCGTCGCCCGGAATCGGCTGCAACAAGGTTTCGATATCGAAGGAGAAACTCATTGCTGCCCCGCCGCGAGATTGAATTGCCGCGCCGGATAGCGTGTCGTGCGCGTCGTGGTCATCGCGCGCGGCTGCGTGCCGGGCGCCGAATACGGCAAATCTGGAAAATCGAGCGGCGTCTTGCCGTTGGCGAGGAAGGACACGCGCATATACATGCGCGCGGTCTGGTTGGCTCCGTGGCCGTCATGCACGGGTACGCTCAACTGCATGCGCGACGCAGAACCGTCCGCCCCCGACACTCCGCCCGCATGCAGGCGCATCAACCGCAGCAACGCCCAGCTGTCGCCAACGCTCCAGGTGGCGGCGCGTCCGTCGGTCGTCAAGGTCGGCTGCGCGCCGTCCTGCATCGGCTGCCATGACGAGTTTTTCGCCCAGCGCAGCGTAAGCGCGGCTGGCGTGCCGGGCGACCAGCGCAACGGCGTAGCATCCGTCGATGGATAGCCTAGCGTCTGCGCGCCGCTCGCAAGCGACCATTCGATCACCTGGTCCGCACCCGACTCTTCACCGCGATCCACGCGCCAGTCCACCGCGACCTGCAAACCCGTATAACGTCCATCCGGACCTCGCGAGACCAGCGCATCGAGCCACGGTTTCGCGCGCGCGAGTGTGTCGAGAAACTGCTGAGCGTCCGTGGGCGCGCGGCCAGTCGAGACGGCCGCGCTCATGCCGCGTTGCGCATCGGCGAGACTGGCGTCGAGCATCGCCACGAACGCCTCCGTCTGGCGCAGATCGGCGGCGGGCGCATCGGCATCGGCTGAGAACGGGAAGCGGCCCGCCAGGTTGCGCGCGAAGAACGTGCGCAACTGGTCATACGCCGTCATGCCCGTGCCGATCTGCAGATGGAAGCAGCGCTCGCGTGCCGACGCCACCAGCCGCTCGCCCGCGCCCGAGACAATGTCTGCGCCATCGGGCACGTCCACGTGCGCCAGCATTGCACCGCACGTGTTGAGGTCCATCTTGTCGAGCTGATTCGCGACAATGGCCGGCACCGCGACCAGCGCGCTCGCCGGGCTTTTCGCGCGGTATTGCGCGAGATCGGCGTAGAGCGCTTTCCAGCGCGCGACGAGTCGTGCATCGGCGGCGTCGAGCGGCGGATTCTGACTCGTGAGCCAGTCGAGCGCGCCGGCCGCCGTGCCCGCCGTATCCGCGATCGCGCCTGATTGCGCGTTGAGGTATGCGCGCAACTCGTCGGGCGAAGCCGCGCCATAGGCCCGCGTCGCGCCACCCGTGGTGCCGTTCCAGTCGGAGAAGTCACCGCGCACCGGGCGAAATGGCGCGAGCGTCTGCAATTGCGCGTCGCCGCTTTTCAGCACGCCGATGGCCGAGTCGCTCACGCGCAGCGCCACGCTCTGCGCGAGATCCTGGCGGCCCAGCGAATCGAAGGCTTCGATCAGATCGAGCGCGCTCTTGCGCAGCGCGTCGAAACCCGGCGCCTGGTTGCCGACCGCGAACGACACATCGCGCGGCGCTCCGGACGGCGTCTGCGCCGAGAGCGCCATCACCATGCTGCGCACGGCGGCATTACCCGCCGCCGAAAGCAGCGCGCCGCGCCAGGTTTCGGGCGCCTGCGCGAGCGGCCCGGCAACATACTGGCGATACGCGGGCAGCACAGCGAGCGCACGCTGCAGCGAGGCGTTATCGACGTTGCGAATTTCCGCTGCGCCACCTGCTTCCGCCACAAAAGACTGCCCCAGCAGCGTGCGCAGCGCGTCGCGCAGCGGCAGCAGATCGGCGGCCAGTTGCAGACCGTTTGCCGAATTCGAACTCAACACGCCAGGCAGGTTGCCGCTCGCGAGCCACCGCGCCGCGAACGCGCTCTGCTCCTGCTGCTCGTGGCCAAGCACGGCCGCAACCGGCGCCGCGCCGATCAGGTTCAACTGCTTAGCCGTATCGAACATGGCGCTCATACCCGGCACCAGTTCCTGGCCGCGGGCGCCTGCCCAGCCGTGGTCGGCGGTATCGACCTGGGCCGCGAGCACGTCGATGTTCGCCGCCAGACCCGACAGCGCTTCGGGCGTGGGCGTCGCGCCAGGCGCCTTCATGTCGTTGAGCGTCGTCTGAATCTGCGCGGCGTTGGTCGTCAGCGCCGAATCCAGATAGATCTGATCGAACCAGCGGTCAAACGTATCTTCGAAGCACACGCTCGCGCGCTGACGCGCCGCCAGCGCAAGCGGCGCATCGAACGGCAGTTCGCCGCCTTCGCCGCTGGTCTCGCGCACGGCTTCGTCCAGTCCCGCGCGATCGGCCACATGCTCCGGCGAAAACTTCACGCCCACCGCCTCTTGCAAGAGTTGCGCGAGCATCACCGCGTTGCCGGAGCCCGCATCGACGAGCGTGTTGTAACGCGCGACGAGCCGCTCGATCTGCGCCGTGTTCATCACGAGCTGCGTGCCCGCTGCGTAGAGCGGCAGATCCTGCGGACGCCGTACGCCCGCCGACGCCGTATCGGCCGCCGTCGTGCAGCCAAGCTGGCCGAGGCGCGTGACGAGCCGTTCGCGCAGCGGCGTGAAGACGAGGCCGCGCAACACGTGACGCTGCGCGTCCTCGAGTCGGCGATGCATCGTGAAGTACGAGAGCGGCATGAAGGGCGTCGAGAGATGCCAGCGCGGCACGCGAACCAAGGTATCGGCGACACTCGCTAAGGTGCGCGACGCCGCCGCATCGCCGTGATCGGATTCGCGCCACGCCGCGCGGGCGGTCGTGAGCGTGTCATAGCCGTTGGCCAGCGCACGGGCATCGCCACGCACCTGCCAACCCGCCACCGCCACGCCGATAAGCCAGCAGCAGCCCAGCACAAGCGCGCCCCAGGTGGCGAAACGATGGCGGCGCATGCGCAGTGCCAGCACGCGCGGAATCGCCTGCACGAGCCCCTGGCCGGGCATCAGCACGTCATGCCAGAGACACGCGGCAAACGCCGGTGCGCCGCGCAGCGCTCTGGGCGCGGATTGCGCCACGGTTTGCGGCGCATCGAGCGTGAAAACCGGCGCACTGCCCGCCTGCGGCACCGCACCCACGCACCAGATGCCACGCAGCGATGGCGCGGTGCCGTCGGCGGCCCCGCGCAAGGCCGGTTCGATCCATTCTCGCAGCGGCTCGCGCAATGCGTTGAGCCGCTGTGGCAAGAGGAATTGATCGGGATCGAGCGCGCCATCGAGCGTGCCGAGTTCCGTAATCGTTGTGGCCAGCGCGCGGCGCATCGCGACAAACGCATCGTCGATCCAGTTGCGTTCGAAGCTGCGCTTCGGTCCATATGGCGACGCCCAGCCGAGCGCCGCGTCGATGCGCGCGCGCTTGAGGCGCTCGCCCAACGCTTCGAAACCCGGCAGCGCGTCGCAGCCCGTCACGACGATATAAACCGGCAGCAACTGCCCAAACTGACGCTGCAGGGCCACCAGCGTGCGTGACGCGTCGAGCGCGGCATTGCTGTCGGCGTGCGGGTTGCCGCTTTGGTCGAGCAGCGCGTCATAGGGAATCGCCCAGAGCAGCGCATCGAGCGGACGCCCCGCGCGCGAGCGCAGCAGCGCACGGGTGAGACGCGCCCAGTTGCCGCGCTGGCGCTGGGCCGCCGCGCCGAGTGTGTTGCCGGGCTCGGTAATCAGAATGCCCTCAGCGTCGTGCCAGATGCGCCCAAACCAGCCAGGCTCGCCGGAGCCCGAGAGCCGCCAGCCGCGCGCCAGCGCATCGAGCGCAGCCGGCGAGCCGGTCGCCAGTACACGCGGGATCGAATAGATATCGCGTACGCCCATAGCCGCATGTGCGGCCCGCATCGCCGCGCTGAAGGTGCGCAGCGGCTTGCGCTCGTCACGCGTGCGCCGCCAGCGCAGAATCCCCGCCACCACGAGGCCGACAACCAGCAGCGCGATCAGCGCAAGCAGTACGGCGATCAATGTCGTGGTCACGGTTGCGCTCCCGCGTCAGTGGCCAGCGCCTGCGTCGCTAACGGCGTTTCCACCGATACGCGCAACGGCATCACTGCGCCGCTGAATACAGTATTGCGCGGCTGTGCCGGATTGCCACCGGGCGAAACCGGAGAAACGGGCGACGCCGTGCCTCGTGCTGCGCCGCCGCTATTGCCGCTATTGCCGCTGTTTCCATTGTTCCCGGCGGGCGGGGCAACGCCTGGCGCGACTGCGCCAGAAGCGCGCGAGTCCATCGATTGCGCGTCAGCCACCGATACCGCCTCGAACTGCGCCAGCGCCACGCGCACGGGCGCGGTCTCATACCACCAGATTGCGTGCGATGCGCCGAGCAGCGCCGCGCATCCGCCCAGCACCAGCAGCACGAACCGCGCGCGGTCGGGGAACATCTGGGTGAGCATGCGCGGTTCGCGCGGCGGCAGCGCCGCTTCGTCAAGCGGGGTTGCAATGCGCGCGGGATCGGGATCGCGCTGCATCGCGAAACCGAACAGCGCATGGCGAAGCTGATCGAGACGCATCGCACCCGTTTCGCCGCGCAGCTTGCCCTTGAAGCCGAGTTCGAGACACGCGAGGTAGACGTTCGCGAGATCGCGGCGCCCGGGATCGCGTTGGGCGAGCAGCGTCTCGATGGCGTCGGGCACGCGCTCTCCCGCGGAGCGCGTGCCGAAGATGCGCGCTTCGAGCGGCTGCGCTTCCCACGCGCTCGCGCCTGGCCAGTCGGAGAACACCAGCAGTTCGTCGAGCAGCGCCACGAATGCGAACTGCGCAGCGGCGATGTCGGCTTCGCCTGCCGCGCCCGTCCACGCCATCGCATCGCGCGCGAGCTTGCGCGTCACCGCCTGGAGTTGCGTAGCGAGCAGATCAGCGATATCGCCGCCTTGCGCGCTGGCGGGCAGCGCATTCGCAACATTCGCAATATCGGCGTGCGCATCGGCATGCACGTCTTCGGCACCATCCGCACTTTCATTTGCTGCATCGAAGGCCGCAATTTCGTCGACATCGAGCTTCGCGACGGCGAACTGCGCCGCGATGCGCGAGCGCGCGGTCTGCGCCTGCATGAACGCGCCTACGAACGCGCGCGAAAGCGGTGAGCGCTGGATATTGCTGTCGGCGGCTTCAGACAATCCCGGCTCCCGTTTCCGCGCCATCGGCGGCTTCCTCGACGCGCAGGAACAACTGCACGGCCCACGGCGCACGCCCCACCACTGCGCGCAATTCGATGCACAAGGGCTGGGCACGATCGAACCAGTCGTCGTCGAGCGAGATGGCGTAGAGCACGGTATCGTCGCCCGTCGCGTAGGCCGCGCGCTCCTCGCGCGCGAGACGGCGGCGCGCAAGCCCACGCATGCGCTGGCGCGCGAGCGTGTGCACATAAGGACGCGACGCCACGACCGCCTGATCGAGCCACAGATTGGCATCGTGCTCGGTGGCGTCGCGCGGCATCCGCAAGCCGATCACGACTTCGCGCAGCGTCGTGCCCGCGCCGTCGAACGGCGGATCGGCCCAGAAGCTGCCGCCTTGTTCGCTGAACGCGCGTACCCGATAGCCCTGGCGTATCGTCGACAGCGCCTCGTCAATCCATTCGAGCAGCGGATCGAACGTCGCCAGCAGATCCCGATAGTCGAACGGCGCGAACGCGGGCACGCCGCGCGCGGGCCGCAATGCGGCGAGTGCGCCGCTCATGCCCGCAATCGTGCGATAGAGTTCGAGCGGATGAGCGATGTCCGACGCGGCCATCGCCTCAACTTCCGGCAGGCGACTCCAGATCGCCGCGAGTTGCCGCTCGATCTGCGCGACATCGTCGTGTTCTTCGGCACGCTGCGCGGCCTGCAAACGGCCAGCAAGGAACACGCACTTTTCGCGCGCGCGGCGCAGCATGCGCATCACGCGCTGCCCGAGCAGCGAGCCCGTGAGAACGAACGGCCCCGGTGGCATATAGTCGGCGAGCACCACGCCGCCGCCCTGCTGCTTCACACGCATGAGCGGCAGACGATCGACTTCGTGACGGCCCAGATCGGTCATCAAATGCAGGCGCGGATACCACGTCGTAATCGACGCAGGCTCGCCCTTCGACGACAGATCAGGCACATCGTCCGCCTCGCGCTGCGCGAAACGCGCGGCGCCCGCGTCGATCTTGCCGCCGCGGTACAGCGGCGGCACGGCCAGATAAATGGTGACGATCTCATCGGGCGAGCTGAAGGCCTCGCGCACATCGATCTCCAGCACCGGCTCGCTGCGCGTATGACGGATTACGAGCCCGTCCGCGAGAATCGCCTCCAGCGCACTGATGCGCACCTTGCCCTGCGCGAGTCCGGCCGTTTCGTGCGCAATCGCCAGCACGCCCCAGTAGTAAGGGCGAGCCGCACTCGCGAGTAATGCGGCATGTCCGGCCGCGTGCAGCGCCTGCATCTGGAAATGCTGGGGCAATAGCGGCATGCCTTCGGACCAGCAAACCGCATCGGGAAACGTAGTGTGCATGTGGAGAGTAGTCAGCGGGTGGTCGGCGGGCCGGGGCCGTCAATGCGCGGGCTGGACACTCAGGTCCTGATCGCCGAGCACGAGCAGCGCGTTCGACGGTCCCGCATCGAGCCGCACGCGATGCGCGCCCGGCGTCTGGTAGCCGGCGAAGATCACGACGCCAGCTGCGCGTTTTCCGCCGAAAGCGAACGGCGCCGACGCAATCTGCTGCCCCGGCACGACTTCATAGGAAATCACACTGAGATCTTTCGGATGATCCCGCAGCCATTGTTCGCGCTGATCGAACCATCTGGCCGACGGTAAGGCGAGCAAGGCATCGAGAAGTTGAGGGCTACGAACGAGTACGGCATCGACGGCGATAGGCGTATCGATGTTGGCTTCGCTCGTCACGGCGATGGCAAGCGTATCGACATCGACTTTCGGCAAGGCGCTGCCGCATCCCGCCAGCCATGCGCAGAGCGCCAGGACGAGCGCCCAGATGGCGCTGCGAACCCGGCTTGAATCCATGCGCAAGGAAAACGTTAGATCCACTCGGCGAACCCCATCGATGAGCGAAAAATGGTTATGGCCCGATGCCCGGGCAGGCCGGGATCCTTGAATCGTTTGTATTTCTAATCGTTATGCATCGCACAGACACGCGTTTCGGTTCGTGCGCCGCGCGTAGTCTACAAGCGCCAATACGCCTCGCGCAATAGGGAATTTCTTATACGCCTTTGCAATAAACCGTGTTTAAAAATTATGAAACGCCTTTAACTTATGCCTGGTAAATACTGTTTGAGTTTTTTTGTTTACTCGCCTAAATTCCTGTCGGTCTGTCTACCGCGCCCCGCTCAACCGCCCTGCATCCGTCAACATGACGAAAGGCTTTGCGCGCGGCCCGGCGAATCGCGCCATGAAAATGCGACTTGAATAACGCAATCAGGCCGCTGGATTCATGTGCGATATGCTCTTTTTAATTTATTTAGCATGACAGAACGATTCGAATTCTTGTGTCCATTTACGCACCATAACGAAAGAGCCGCCGAGGTGACCATGTCAGACAGCACTCAACACTGGTTCGAACGCAATCGTCCGCCGCGTGTGCAGATCACGTACGACGTCGAGACCGGCAATGCAATCGAAAAGAAGGAACTGCCGCTCGTGGTTGGCGTAATGGCCGATCTCTCGGGCAACAAGACCTTGCCTAAAATGACCGAGCGCCGCTTCGTCGATATCGATCGCGACAACTTCAACGACGTCATGAAATCGATCTCGCCGCGTCTTGCGCTGCAGGTCGACAATACGCTCGCCACGGACGGCAGCAAGATGAACGTCGAGCTCAATTTCAAGAATATCGACGATTTCGATCCGGTCGCTCTCGTGCAGCAGATTGCACCGCTCAAGCAGCTGTACGACGCCCGCTTGCGCCTGCGCGACCTGCTCACCAAGCTCGACGGCAACGACGAGCTCGACAAACTGCTGCAGGACGTCGTGCATAACACGCAGGGACTCACCGAAATCCGCGCCGCGCACCCGGCCGAAGCACCGGTGGCGCAATTGCCCTCGCCCGAAGGCAAGCCTGACGCCGCCGCTGGCGCGAATCCCGAGAACAACCCCGAACCGTCCGGCGATCAACCGGCCGCCTGAGTCCCTTCCCCAAGGAAAACATCATGTCCGATATTCAGGCTGCCGCCCCTGCGGCGCAGGCGGAACCGCTCTCGCTGCTCGACCAGATCGTGCACGAAGGCCGCATGGCCCATGACGAAGAACAGCAGAAGCACGCGCGCGAATTGCTGGCCGAATTCGCTCTTCAGGTGCTGGACAAGAAAATGACGATCAGCCGCGATACCGTCGCGATGATCAACGATCACATCAAGCGTATCGACGAGCTGATCAGCAGGCAACTCAACAAGGTGCTGCATCACCCCGACTTCCAGGCGCTCGAATCGTCGTGGCGCGGGCTGCACTATCTGGTGAAGAACTCGGAAACCAGCTCGCGTCTGAAGCTACGTCTGCTCGACGCATCGAAAAAAGACCTGCAGAACGATCTGGAAAAAGCGGTCGATGTCGATACGAGCGCGCTCTTCAAGAAGATCTACGAAGAGGAGTACGGCACGTTCGGCGGCCATCCGTTCAGCGTGCTGATCGGCGATTACTATTTCACGCGCCAGACGCCCGACATCAGCCTCCTCGAAAAACTCGCGGCGGTGGCCGCAGCCGCGCACGCACCGTTTATTTCGGCTGCGCACGCGCAGTTGTTCGACATGGCCAGCTTCACGGAACTCGGCGTGCCGCGCGATCTCTCGAAGGTGTTCGAAACCATCGATATGGCGCGCTGGCGTGAATTCCGCAAGAGCGAGGATTCGCGTTACGTCGCGCTCACGCTGCCGCATATCCTGATGCGCCGCCCCTATCATCCGGTCAGCAATCCCGTCGACGGAATGGACTTCGTTGAAGACGTGGACGGCACCGATCACGCTAAATACCTTTGGGGCAACGCCGCCTACGCGCTGGGCCAGCGCATCACCAACGCGTTCGCGCAACATAGCTGGTGCGCTGCGATTCGCGGCGTGGAAGGCGGCGGCGCGGTAGAGAAGCTGCCCGATCACATCTTCCAGACCGCGGCAGGCGACAAGGCCATGAAGTGCCCGACCGAAGTGGCGATCACCGACCGCCGCGAAAAGGAACTGGACGCGCTCGGCTTCATCGCGCTCGTGCACAAGAAGAACGAAGGGCTTGCGGTGTTCTTCGGCGGCCAGACGGCGAATCGTCCGACTGCCTACAACACGGCGGAGGCCAACGCCAACGCACGCATTTCGGCGATGCTGCCGTATGTGCTCGCGGCTTCGCGTTTCGCGCACTATATCAAGGTGATCATGCGCGACAAGGTCGGCAGCTTCATGACGCGCGATAATGTGCGCGCGTACCTGAACACCTGGATCGCTGACTACGTCCTCGTGAACGATAACGCGCCGCAGGAAATCAAGGCGCAGTATCCGCTGCGCGAAGCGCGCATCGACGTGACGGAAGTACCGGGCAAGCCCGGCGCGTATCGTGCGACGGTATTCCTGCGCCCGCACTTCCAGCTCGAGGAACTGACCGCTTCGATCCGGCTCGTTGCGAGCCTGCCGCCGCCGGCCGCGGCGTAATCCGGGGGCGGCGCATCCGCCGCCTCGCGCACTCCCCATTGACGACGACGCGCGCCTCATACGGCGCGCGCGCTCACACACGCTTCAGGAGCCCTGAAACATGGATTCGATCATTCTCGATCTCGGCAGCGACATCAAAGGCGAAAGCACGATCGAAGGCTATACCGACAAGATCGAACTGATGTCGTATAGCCACAATGTCGCGATGCAGGTCACCAACGACGTGAGCAACTCCGAGCGCACCTCGGGCAAGCCGCACGTCGGTGAATTCACCGTGACGAAATTCATCGACGTGGCCACACCCACGCTCAACGAATATTGCTGCGGCGGCAAGGCGATCGCCACGGCAACGGTCATCGTGGGCCGCAACGCAGCGGAGAGCGACGGCAAGATCATGCCGTTCATCACCTACACGCTGAGCAACGTGATCATCAGCAACGTGAGCGTGTCGGGCGGCGCGGGCGGCAAGCCGGTCGAAACGCTGTCGCTGAACTTCACGAAGATCAAGTGGGAAATGACCACGCAGAAGGATGACGGCTCGAAGGAAGGCACCGCCGCGTCCACGTGGGACATGGCCGCCAACAAGCTCGCGAAGTAAGCGCGAGCGATAAGCACTAGCAATAAGCGCTAGCAATAAGCACGACGCCCGATGCCGCCACTGCGCCCGCCCCCTTTCGTCGCACCGATGCCGCTGTTCGAGCGTCTCGCCGACGACGCGCCGTTCGACGCGCACGAACGCACGCACGCCTTGGCGGCGCGTATGCTCGACGCCCAGGGCCTGCGCGATTCGGTGCGCGCCGAACTGCTGCGTCTGCTCAACACGCGGCGCGGCCGCAGCAGTCCCGACGCCGCAGACGTCCTGCACTACGGCCTGCCCGACTGGAGCGCTCTGAGCGCGGCGCGCGCGGGCGACCGCGGCACGCTCGAACGTGACGTGGCGCAGGCCATCCGCGCGTTCGAGCCGCGCCTGGCCGCACCGCGCGTGACAATCGAGCCCGACGCCGACGCCCCCTGGCGCCTGTGTCTGCGCATCGGCGGATTGCTGCGTGGGCATGACGGCGCGCAGCAACCCGCCCGCTTTATCGTGCGTTTCGACGCTGACAGCCACACGCCCGGAATCGTCGATGAATGACTCCATCGATGCGCTGCTGCTCGATTATTACCAGCGCGAATTGACCTATCTGCGGCGCGCGAGCGAAGGTTTCGCCGCGCGCTATCCCAAGATCGCGCGCCGGCTCGAACTCGGTCCCGGCGAGTGCGCCGATCCGCACGTCGAACGCCTCATCGAAAGTTTCGCGGTTCTTACTGCGCGCATCCAGCGCACGCTCGACGATGAATACTCGACGCTCACCGACGGTCTGCTCGAACAGCTTTACCCCTATGCATCGCGGCCCGTGCCGTCGATGACTATCGTGCAGTTCGAACCGGATGCGAGCCAAGGCAGTCTCGCGAGCGGTTATGCCGTGCCGCGCGCGACGCCGCTCATGCATATCGATGCGAACGGTTACACGATTCACTGGCGCACGGCCATGGACGTCACGCTCTGGCCGCTCGCGATCGTCGATGCACAAGTGCTCGACGCCGAGGAAAGCCAGGCGCTCACGGGCGACGCGCGGCTGCAATCCGCGCTGCGCCTGAGCGTGCGTTCAACCGGCGCGGTTGCGCCTGGCGCGCTGCCCATCGAGCGCCTGCGCGTGCGCCTGACCGGCTCGCCCGTGAACGTCGCCGCGCTCTACGATCTGCTCGCGGCCCACACCGAGGCGCTGTGGTTGACGGACCCCGACGGCCGCGTGCAGCGCCTGCACGGCCGCCCGCAGCCAATGGGTTTCGACGAGGATCACGCGCTGCTACCGCTCGAAGACGGTGCGCATCCGGCCTGCCGTCTGCTGGTCGAATACTTCGCCTTTCCAGAGAAGTTCGCCTTCTTCGATCTGCCGTTCGCCCCGCAAGAACTGGGCGTCGGCCAAAGCGACACGGTCGATCTGCTGATCGGCTTCACGGTCGCGCCCGAGGGTCGGCTCACCGTGCATGCGGAAGATTTCGCACTCGGCTGCGCGCCGGCGATCAATCTGTTCGCCCGCACCTCCGAGCCGGTGCGGCCCGACGCCACGCAACGCGAGCATCGCATCAGCCCCGACGCGCACCGCGAAGCGAGCACGGAAATCTACGCGGTGCGCGCGCTGCGCAGCGTAAGCGGACGTGAAGTCGCGGAGGTGCCGCCCTGGTACGGCGCGCATCACGGCGACGCGTCGAGCGTCTACTGGCACGCGCGGCGCGTAAGCGGCCTGCACACAAGCCGTCCGGGCAGCGACATGATGCTGACCTTCGTCGATACGCGTTTCGATCCATCCGATGCGCCCGCGCGCACGCTGACCGCCGATCTCCTCTGCACCAACCGCGAACTGGCTCAGGCGTTAGAGCCGGGCGCGCTGCTGTCGTTCGAAGTGCCGGGGCCGGTGGCCGCCGTGCGCATCGCGCATCGGCCCACGCGTCAGATTACGGCAACACTCGACGGCAGCTCGCGCTGGCGTCTGATCTCGCAGTTGATGCTCAACCATGTGTCGCTGGTCGAAGGCCCGCACGCGTTGCAGACGTTGCGCGAGATGCTGGTGCTGCACAACCTCGGCGCGAGCGCGGCGGCGCAGCGGCAGATCGCGGGCATCCAGGCGCTTGCGGGCGAGCCGGTAGTCGCGCATGTCGGCGCGGACCGCTGGCGCGGCTGGCGCAACGGGCTGGGCGTGCGGCTCGAACTGGGACGCGAAGGCTTCGTCGGCGCAAGTCCCGTGCTGTTTTCGGGCGTGCTTGCGCACTTCTTCTCGCTCTACGCGAGCGTCAACCGTTTTGTCCAGACCGCGCTCGTGCGTGACGGAAGGGAGATCCATCTATGGCGGCCGATGACGGGCAGCCCGCTCGTACTCTAGCGCAGCAGCTTTACGCGCAGCCGCACGCGTTCGAGTTCGCGCAGGCCGTGCGTCTGCTCGAACTGCTGCGCCCGGATGCGACACCGCTTGGCACCGGGCTCGACCCACGCCGCGAAGCGTTGATGCTCAGCGGCACGCTCTCGCCCGCGTTTCCGGCCAGCGCGATCGGACCGCTGCGCGAGCGCGCACCGCGCTCTCTGGCGCTCGACGATGATTTCCGCGAGCTTCATGCCAATTCCGATGTCGATTGCGATGTCGATTCTCATGCCGCGCCCCGCTCCGATCACCTGCCGCAACTCCAGGTGAACGCATTCGCGCTGGGCGGCCCGAACGGTCCGCTGCCGGGCGCCTGGCAGGAATGGATTCAGGACCGCCTGCGCCGCAAGGACACCTCGGCGCTAGCCTTCCTCGATCTGTTCCAGCACCGTCTGCTCGCCTTGCTCTATCGCGCCCAGCGCAAGTACCGCAGCGCCGATCCGTATCCGCTTTACTCGCGGCGGGCCGCCGATCCCATGCTGCGCGCGATCACCGGCCTCGCCTGGCATCGCGACGACGAAACGCCGACAGGCGAGGCTCAATCCGCTGATAACGACACAGACTCTGGCAATCACTCCGACCGCGACATCATCCTGCGCGCCGTACTTGCGCGCGCTGGCATGTTCGCCAACCAGCGGCGCTCGCTCGCGGGCTTCGACGCGATGCTGCGCCATCACTTCGGCATCGATGCGCGCTCGACGCCGTTTGTCGGCGGCTGGCGCACCCTGCCGGCCGCGAGCCGCACGACAGTCGGCCATGCGGGCCGCAACCGCAAGCTGGGCGCGGGGGCGATTGTCGGCACACGCGTGTGGGACGAGCATCGCGGCATCCGCGTGACGATCGGGCCGCTTGCGCGCGCGCAGTATGAAGCGTTCCTGCCCGGCGGCGACTCTCACGGCGCATTTCAGGCGCTAGCCGATGCCTGGTTCGGCGCGGAGCTTTATGTGCACGTCGAATTGCGACTCGCGGTGGGGCAACTCGCGCCAGCCCGCCTGTCACGCGCGGCGCCACCGCGGCTCGGCTGGACCGCCTGGGCGGGCGCGGGCGACACCGCGCCTGCGCGACTCACGCGGCTTGCTCCTGCAGCGGCCGCGCGTTCCGCCAACGCAGCGCCGGGATGACGATGGATCTCAAGACGCTGATGGCGCGCCTCGAGCGCGAACCGCGCGACGCACTCGAACGGGCGACGCAGCACTGCCTGCGCGAGACACACTTCGTGGTCGAAATCGAGCACTGGCTCGCCGCGCTACTGGAAACACCCAACGGCGAACTAGCCGCCGTGTTGCCGCATTTCGGGCTTGAACGCACGGCACCCACTGCCGAGCTGCACAGCGCCCTCGCCCGCCTGCCGCGCGGCAATCAAGGCACGCCCACGCTCTCATCCGATCTGCTGGTGTGGCTGCAAGACGCGCTCGTGCAAGCCAATGTGGTCCTGCAACGGCCCAATGTCAGCGCCGCCGTGCTGCTGATCGCCCTGCTCGATAACGACCACCTGCGCGCACGCACGACGCTAGGTGCGCCTTCGCTATTGCGTGTGGCGAGCGCGTCGTTGCGCAGCAACCTGGCCGCATGGATACCGGCGAATGCTGCAAATACGCCCGCCATGCCCGCGAACGTCGCTGCGCCGCTCGACGCGCCCGCGACCGGGACTCCGCGCGCGCAGGAATCGCCCGCCCTCTCCGTACTCGATCAGTACACCATCGACCTGACCGGCGAAGCTCGCGCGGGACGCATCGACCCGATCGTCGGGCGCACCGCCGAAATCCGCCTGGCCGTCGATATCCTGCTGCGGCGGCGACAGAACAATCCGCTGCTGGTGGGTGCGCCCGGCGTGGGCAAGACGGCGATCGTCGAGGGTCTCGCGCTGCGCATCGCGGCGGGCGACGTGCCGCCGCCGCTCGCGGGCGTCACGCTGCGCGTGCTCGATCTGGCGCTGTTGCAGGCGGGTGCGAGCGTCAAGGGCGAGTTCGAGCACCGCCTGCGCGCCGTGATCGACGAAGTACGGCGCGCGCCCGCGCCCGTGATTCTCTTCATCGACGAAGCGCACACGATGATCGGCGCCGGCGGTGCGGAAGGCGGCAGCGACGCGGCAAACCTGCTCAAACCCGCGCTCGCACGCGGCGAACTGCGCACGATCGCCGCCACTACGTGGCTTGAATACAAGAAGTATTTCGAACGCGATCCGGCGCTCGCGCGGCGCTTCCAGCTCGTGCAGATCGAAGCGCCCGACGAAGCCACTGCCATCGGCATGCTGCGCGCGCTGGCGCCGCGCTTCGAGGCCCATCACGGCGTCACGCTGCTCGACGCTGCGATCGTCGATGCGGTTAAACTCTCGCACCGATATATTTCGGATCGCCAACTACCTGACAAAGCGATCGCCGTTCTCGATACGGCCTGTGCACGCGTTGCGCTCGCGCAGCACGACGTCCCGGTGCAACTCGAAAGCGCGCGCCAGCGCGAGCGCGCATTGCGCGACGAGCTTCTGCGTCTGCGGGCGGAAATGGTGCTGGGTGCGCACCACACGCAGCGCGTCGCCGCGCTCGAAGCGGAACACACGCGCAACGCGGCACGGGTGCGCGAGCTGGAAACGCGCTGGCGCGACGAAGCGGCTGCGGTACGCGAGATTCTTGCGGTGCGCGCGCGGCTGGCCGCGCATGATCTGGTCGAGTCGCATCGCCCAACGCCCCAACCCACAGCCGATGAAAGCGCCGATGCGCTTGAAGATCTGGCCGCCGAACTTGCGCGCCTCGAAAGTGGCCTTGATGCGATCCGCGACGACGATCCCATGGTGCCGGTATGCGTCGATTCGAAGACCGTGGCTGCGGTCATCGCGGGCTGGACCGGCATCCCGGTCGGCAAGATGCTCGCCGATGAAGTGCACGCCGTTCGCACGCTGGAAACGCGGCTCGCGCAGCGCATCGTCGGACAGGACGCGGCTCTGGAGCGCATCGCGCGGCGCATACGCGCGTGGCGCGCGGGTCTGGCCGATCCGCTGCGCCCGGTTGGCGTGTTCCTGCTGGTTGGCCCGACTGGCGTGGGCAAAACCGAAACGGCCTATGCGCTTGCCGACGCGCTCTATGGCGGCGAGCGCAATCTCATCGTGATCGATCTCGCGGCCTATCAGGAAGCACACACGGTTTCGCAGTTGCGCGGCGCACCGCCCGGTTACGTGGGGCACGCGGCGGGCGGCATCCTGACCGAAGCCGTGCGGCGCCGACCGTACAGCGTCGTGCTGCTCGACGAAATCGAAAAAGCCCACGCCGATGTGCTCGAAGCGTTCTACAACGTATTCGACAAAGGCGTGATGGAGGACGGCACGGGTCTGGTGGTCGATTTCCGCAATACCGTGATTCTGGCGACCAGCAACGTCGGCGCCGAATTGATGCTGAAGACGCGACCCAGCGCGCTCGCCAGCGAAAGTTTTAACCGCGAGTTGCGTGAAACGCTGCTGCACGCGTTTCGCCCGGCGTTCCTTGCGCGCATGACCGCCGTGCCCTACGTCGCGCTCGACGATCCGGCCTTGCGCATCATCATAGAAAAGAAGCTTGAACAGTTGCGCGTGCGCTATCGCGATGCGACCGGCAAGCAGTTTGCGTTCGATACCGGGATCATCGACGCTGTGCTTGCGCGTTGCCGCAGTTCGGGCGCACGCGAAATCGACAACGTATTGATGAACGAGCTTGTCGGCACGTTGGCCCAATGGGCACTCGAATGACCTGCGCACACTCTACGACTCCTTCAACACGCTCTCTTTCTTGCTCATGGACCGACCGCCCCTGACCGACACCGATACACGCATTGAACTGGGCGGGAGTGCCTTCACCGGCCTGTTCGCCGCGCAGGTCACGGTGGACGAGCGCATCGGCGCGCCCGCAGAAATAAGCGTACGTGCGCTGGGCGCGATGGCGCCGCCCGCGCCTGGCGGCATGCCCGGCCAGCACGCGACATTGAAATTCGCGTGGGGCGAGAACGCGCGGCTTGTCGATGCAGTCTGCACGCGCGCCGCGCAACTGCCCTCAACCGTGGACGCGAGCCATTTTGCATTGACGCTGCGTTCGTGGCTCTGGCTACTCACGCTGGCGCAGAACAACCGCATATTCCAGAACAAGACAGCCGCCCAAATCATCGAAGCGGTGTTCGCTGGCCACAGCATGACGGAGTACACGTTATCGCTTACAGGCACACCCGTCGCGCGCGAATGGTGTGTGCAATACGGCGAAAGCGACTTCGCATTTGTGAGCCGTCTGTGCGAAGAAGAAGGCTGGTTTTACTTTTTTCGCCATCAAGACGGCGTACACACGCTCGTGATTGCCGATAACAACGACGCTTTTGCGACGCTGCCTGGCGCAGCAACACTGAGTTGCGCCCCGCTCGCGGGCCACGCGGGCAGTTGGCGTGAAAGTGGCCAGATCCTCTATTGCGAAATCGTCGAACAAACCGCAGCCGGGACTTTTTCCCATGGCGATTACGCGTGGCAAACGCCAGCCGCACAACTGTATTCGCAGGCGCAGTCCGTGCAGAGCGATTTTGCCGTGTACGAATATCCGGGCCGCTTCGCAACCAGCGACGTTGCTTCGACACTCGCCAAACAACGCGTGGACGCCTTGCGCGCGAGCACGCGCCTGCTCACCGGCGAAAGCGACTGCCGCGCACTCACGCCGGGCTATCGATTTACGTTGTCGGGCCATGAATCGTCGGACGCGAATATCGAATGGGTTGTGGCCAGCGTCGTGCATGAAGCCGACCATACGAGCTATCGTAATCGCTTTGAAGCCTTTCCAGCATCGGTCAATTACCGCGCACCACGCACCACGCGCCGCCCGTTCATGCCGACACAGACCGCCACTGTCGTCGGCAAAAGCGGCGAGGAATTGTGGACCGACCAGTACGGACGCGTAAAAGTGCAATTCCATTGGGACCGCGAAGGTAAGCTCGACGAGCAGAGTTCATGCTGGATTCGCGTCGCGCAACCTTGGGCAAGCAAGGGTTTCGGCATGCAGTTCATGCCGCGCATCGGTGACGAAGTGGTTGTGAGCTTTATCGACGGCGACGCCGACCGGCCGCTCATTACGAGCAGCGTCTATAACGGCGCAAATCTTCCGCCCTACGCGCTGCCTGACAATCAGACGCAATCCGGTCTGAAAAGCAGTAGCTCGCCGGGCGGCGCTGGGTTCAATGAGTTGCGTTTCGAGGACAAAAAAGATAACGAAGAGGTCTTCCTGCAAGCGCAAAAAAATTTCTACGTGAATGTACTGAACGATGCGAGCGCAACGATTGGACACGACGAAACACGCACCGTGAAACATGCGCGCAGCCATACGATCCAGGAAAGCGACGACACGCTCACGATCGAAAAGGGTAATCGCAGTATGACGGTGCAAACCGGTGGCGAGACCATCGACGTAAAAGGCACGCGCACGGTCAAAGCCGGTGGCGATGAAACACGCACGGTCGGCGGTGCGCTCAAACAGACCGTGACGGGCGACATGACGCTGACGATCGACGGCAATCTCACCATCAAGGTGGGCGGCTCGCTGTCCATTCAAAGCACCGGTTCGTATGCGGCGAAAAGCGACGCGTCCATGACGCACCAGGCCGCGATGTCGCTGACGAACGAGGCCGGCACCGCGCTCACCAACAAGTCGAGCGGTACGCTGTCGAACGAGGCGCAAAGTCTGACGAACAAGGGCAGCGTCGAGCAGACCGTGGACGGAGGCGCGATGCTCACGGTCAAGGGCGGCATCGTCAAGCTCAATTGAGGACATACGATGGAAAAACTCCAGCCGATTACCGTTGAACGCGACGACGCACGCGTGGCGGGCGCGACGCTTGGTGGCGCATTGCATGGCACCGTGCGCGTGGAAACTGAAGGCCGCACCACGGCGATCCTGAGTTACGCGCGCGGCGTGCTGAATGGCCCAGCGACGTACTTCAATGCGCAAGGCACGCCATCGGCGCAAGTGCATCACCACGCGGGCAAGCTGGAAGGAAAAGCGCGCTTTTACTTTGCCGACGGATGCCTGCAACGCGAGGCGCATTACGCACAAGGTCAGTTGCACGGCACGTGCCGGACGTGGCTCATGGACGGCACACTGCTTGAAGAAGCTCACTATCGGCACGGCAAGTTACAGGGCCTGTTGCAACGCTTTCATCCCAATGGGCAGCTTGCGCTGAGGCAGCCGTATGCGAGCGGCAAACCGCTCGAACACGCAGAGCGCTATAGCGACGACGGTCGCGTGATCGGTGCAAACGGCAAGCCGGTGCCGCGCTGGAAGCAATGGTGGGACGGCGAGGCCACCGGCACAGGTCAGCCATCGAACGGGACGGCCTGATGCAGGCGCAATTCGACGAGATGAATTCATGAGCTGTCCGCAGGTTTGCTCGGGCGCGACGCTCCAATGCTCGTTCGGCGCTGCGCCTGGCGTGCTCAATGTCCTGCCAGTGAATCGCGTGATGGCAGGCGCAATGCCGGCGGCCACGGTCATGGACAATGTGCCGATTCTGAATATCGCGCCCTTTGCGATGTGCCAAAGTCCATCGAATCCGGCCGTGATTGCGGCGACGGCCGCAGCGCTTGGGGTATTGACACCGATGCCTTGCTTGCCTGCAATCGCGGCTCCATGGATTCCGGGCGGAGCACCCACCGTACTGATCGGCTCGATGCCTGCCCTCGATGTGAGCGCCACGCTTGTCTGCATGTGGGGAGGCGTGATCAAAGTCGTACAACCGGGCCAGATGACAGTCCTGGTGCCTTAACCCCTTTTTGACGTCCGCTCAACATTTTTCTGGAACTTCCATGCCACTGCTTTTGCATGAAAAAGGTCTGTATTTTGCGCATTCGCTTGCGGCGTTGACTGGCAAGCCCGTCGCTATCTACGTCGAGTCAAATGGCGTTAAAGCTGGCGCAATCAACACCGCGACGGATGGCTATCAGATCCGTACTGCGCTGGTGAATCTTCTGCGCAACGGCAAGTGCGGGCGCCAGGGCTTGATATGTCTGAGCTACGAACCGGGAGAACTCGACCGGGGCATGTTCCAGATGAATTCGGTATCGGGAGGCCTTTTTTGGGCGACTACTTCGCAGATCTATAAAGCAACCGTCGCTTCGTTCGTATGGACCGCCGCCCCGGTTCAGTACTCCGACAATGCCCGCGCGTGGGTGACGTCCAGTGCGAGCAACCGAGTGGTCATGGCCAATACCTGGCTGAGTACGAACAGGCTGGACGGCAAGGCGGTGGTTTCGCCCATGGTCTCGACCGAAGTCAGCGACATGGTCGGCCAACTGGTGCGTGAATACACGCCTCCAGCATTGACCGCGGTACCAGACCTTACCGGTACGCCGTCGGGCTATCGACCGACACCATTGAGCGATGCAATCCTGATGACGCTGGCTTACGCGATCGTGCGCGTCTCCTGGTCAGAAGGTGCGATCAGGCACGCTGGCCATAGCACCCATTCTGAAGAAACCGGCGGCCACAATATTGGCTGCGTCATGATCGACGGAACGGGAAAGATCTTTGGTTGGGGACGCAACATGACAGCGGTGGGGCCAAGCCTGCACGGCGAAACGATGGCAATTCTGACCCACCAGCGAACCAACGGCGGCCCATTGCCAGAAGGCACGCGAATTTATTCCACGTTGAAACCTTGCTATATGTGTGCTGGCACTATCGTTACCGCGGCGCCTGATTGCACCGTCATATATGGTCAGGACGACGTGAACATCACGAATAGCGCACTGGATCGACGTGTGAACAACTGCAGCAATACCACGCGTGTGCACGAGACGACCGGGCCTGAATTGCTGAACATCCAGGGTAACCAGTCTACGACAGGCAGTCTCGCGACCGAAGACGCTCGTAGACTGATGGGCGACGCACTGGAGGAGTTCTTCCAAATCGGCGCCAATATTCCGCCGCATCGCTTTGAAAGCGATCTGTGGATACAAGCGATGGATTTGCTGAGCGCCATCAGCCCGTTTGCGAAGACTCTTTACGGCTATTACCTCAAAGGTCTTGCAACGTAGACAGAGGTCGGTGCGATGCCATGATTGGAATGTGTGCGTAGTGAATGGTCTAATATCCACAAGGCCCGGCATAGGTCGCTCGCGGGTGAACCGGATTTGCCGTACGAAGTGGGGCGTACTTCTGCTCAATCCATCGGTGTGCCGGCTCTCTATGTTCGGCGCGACCGGCAACTTGTGCCGACAATCGGTTGTCACGCGGTAACGGCGCTTGTGGCGGCCTCGAATACCGTTGATGCTCATTAACCGCTCTACCCGCGCTTTGCCGGTCGGCATCAACGTGCCAACGTGGAGAATACCGGGTATTTCCAGGTAACCGGAGGTATCAGATGAACCGTGAGGCAGTGGGTGTAGATATCACCAAGTCGGTGTTTCAATCGCACTAAATCGACCAGGAGAGCGGCGAGATAGTGAAGAAGGCTGTCAAACGCGCGAAGTTTCTCGAGCATCTTGCGAATCGCACGCCGTGCCTGATCGGTATGGAAGCCTGTGGCGGTGCGCCTCACTGGGCAAGGCAACTCACGAAGATGGGGCATCAGGTGCAACCGATGCCGGCAGAGTTCGTGAAGGCGTTCAACATACGTAACAAGAACGACGCGGCTGATGCAAGGGCAATTTGGCTTGCTGTACACCAGCCCGGCAAGCCGGTTGCGGTGAAGACTGAAATGCAGCAGGCAATGCTGGCACTACACCGGATGCGCCAGCAGCTCATAAAGTTTCGCACGAGATTGCCCGAAACCCTGGCTCGACTGCATTTCGTCGTATTTGCCGTGCTTATGCTTGTCCACTTCGCAGCCCTTAATACAAGTGCCTGACATGCTCCAGGTGATGTTTGCCATGCATCACGCACCGCGCTGAAGAAATCTTTAGATCGATGCGGGCAAGCACTTATGAAGCAGGCATTCGTGCCGATACATTTCAAAATTGCCGTGCCCTAATCTTAGCCTGTCGCTCACGCCCGAATATGGAACCGATGTATGTCCCACACTGCCAGTAACGCCCTCACGCCCACCGACGACGCCCGCGCCAATTTCCGCCAGGCCTTGGCGCATCTCCCGGCAGCGGTCAATGTCATCACCACGGATGGCCCGCTTGGCCGCTGTGGCATCACAGCTAGCGCGGTGTGTTCCGTGACCGATGCGCCACCCACCGTGCTGGTTTGCCTGAATCGTTCGAGCACGATGCATTCGGCGTTCGAAGGCAACCGGCGCGTCTGCATCAACGTCTTGCCCGGTGAGCATGAAGACCTGGCAAAGCATTTTGCCGGCATCACGACACTGCCAATGCAAGCGCGCTTCGCATTGCCGGGCTGGCTCCATGGCGACTCCGACGTTCCCGTGCTGCGCGACGCGCTCGCGAGCATTGAAGGCAACATCGTCGAGATGAAGGAAGTCGGTTCGCATTCGGTTATGTTCGTGGAAGCCACGCGCATTCGCGTGCGCCAAGATGGTGACGGTCTGGTGTATTTCAGCCGGAATTTTCATCGCATCTCGCGCGCGATGGCGGCTTGAGCGATTTATCGCCGATTGAGCAAACGAAAAAAGCGCCATTCAGGACGCTTCAGATTGCTGACCAACTCCACGTTTTCCTGGAGCGTGGGGTTTTTCTTTTTCTGGCGCCGGCCAGAAGCGTCCAGTTCATCGCAAGCGCAACGCAGCGGCGCAGACGAACCACTATGCGTTGCAGAACACACCGGTAGCGTCCCTGCAGGCCAGATGGCCCTGCCTTCGCCTTCTTCGCGAGCAGCAGCGCGATCTTCTTGATGTTCTGCGCGGCCGCAGCCAGCAGGCACTGCTCCGCCACCTTGCGCAAGCCCCGCATCCTCGCATAGCGATGCCCGTGCAAATGCCTGGCGTCCGCGAAGCTGCGCTCCACCGCTTCCTTGCGCCGCGCATAAATGCGCTTGCCCCAGTCAGTCAGGCTGCGCGCCCGCACGTGCTCTTTGGCCCGCTCCCAGACGGGGCGCACCATTACCTTCACCGCGTTGGCGCTTTTCGTGCATTTCGGGCGCACCCCGCAGCGCCGGCAGATGTCAGGGTTCGACCTGTACTCCCGGTAGCCCTCGCGGTTGGTCGTGCTGTAGCGCGGCACAAGACCCTGCGGGCAGCCATATTCGTCACGGTAGGCGTCGTACCCGTACTCGCGCTTGTAGAACATCCCCGGCTCGTGATTCGGCGTGCGGTAGCCCATTACCCCGGGGATGTTGCGATCCTTCAGCCCCTGGCACACCGCGGGTGTGAAGTACCCCGCATCCAGACCCACCGCCTGCACCTCGAAGCCAAAGTGCTTGCGCTGCCGCTCCAGCCGCGCCAGATACGGCTGGCTGTCATGCACCGAGCCCGTTGTCACAGGCGTGTCGGTGATGATCGCGTGCTTCGCATCCACCGTGCGGTGATCCAGATAGAAGAAGCCCCCGGACTTGTCGTCGCAAACCATGTATCCGCTGTCCGGATCGGCGCGGCTGACCTTGATCTCTTTGGTCTGCGCCGTGGACGTGCCGCTGCCGCATCCAGTTCGGCCAGATACGCAGACGGTGTCTGCTGAACCTGCACCGCATCGAACCGGTTGCGGTTGGCGTCGGCCTTCAGGTGCGTGCTGTCTGTATAAAGCACCCGGCCGTCCACCATGCCGTGGCCCATCGCCTGGCGCACGATCGCATCGAAGATCTCCTGATACACCGTGGCCGCCGGTTCCGGGAGAACGTGGAGGCATCGGGCACCTTGTCGGTGAGACGAAAGCGTGCGAACCACCGGTAGGCCACGTTGACCTGCACCTCGCGCATGAGCTGGCGCTCGCTGCGCACCCCATACAGGTAGCCGATGAACAGCAGCTTGAACATGACCACCGGATCGAGCGCCGGCCGTTGTCCGCGCAGTACAGGTGCGCGACCTTCTCGCGGATGAATTCGAAATCCACGGCCGCCTCGATCCTGCGCAGCAGGTGGTCCTTCGGCACGAGTTCCTCGAGCGTGACCATCTCGAGTTCGTGCTGGGTGGGGGCCGGTTTCTTGAGCATGACGCTCATTAAACAACAAGGCCCAGGGTAGGACCCTGGGCTTTATCAGCAATCTGAAGCACCGCATTTTGCGGCGCATTTTTTGTTTGTCATGCAAAGAACGTCTTACGCAGCGTATGCGCGTAATTCTTCCTTCAACGCCATCTCCGAACCGTGCGTTGTCGTTCAATTCCAGAAGCGCGTTTGCGGGAACGACATCGTATTCGGCAAGCTATCCGTGCCCGCCATCGGGAAACGCGTTTTCAAGCACGTTTGTGAGAGCGTGGATAAGGCTATCCACATCGCGCTCAACTGCGTGTGCGGCCCGCATGTCCGGCAATGCCGCCAGCGTGCGTTGGCAAACCGCATCGACTAACTTCGACCGATTTCGACCCATTGCGCCTGCTGCTGAGTCAATTGCACCAGCGCGAACTGATCAAGCGCTTGTGCATTCAGCGCCGCTACGCTCCAGCATCAGCGCCTTGCCGCCTTCCGGTCCTTTCCATGGCGAGTCGCAGAAACCACGCGCCATTCGACGCCATCATATTGCGTTGCCAGCGCAGCGCGCTCTTTTGAGTTCGCCGTCATCGGCGTCGAGGCCTGGCGCGTCGAGGCAGCGCCCCCTTCGTGAATGCTATGCGCAAGCGTCACGGTTTCGCGCTTGCTGGAAACTGCAAAAGCCTGCTGTCCGGTCAATTCGTTCAGCAGGCTTTTGTCGTGATTGTATTTGCTGACTATCGTGACGACAGGCGGATCGTCATCGGCGATCAATCGCAGGCGCGCCAGATCGTCCGGCGCAATCGGGCGGTAACGCATGAATCTCGCGCGCGGCTTGACCGCGCAGGTCACTGGACACCGTTGTCTCCTCCCGTGCGAGCGGCGGCGCGCGGACGGCTAACGATCTGGTTGTCGCGGCCTTGCAGCAGCGGCGTCAACGTGATGTCGAATTCGATGTGTTTGTAGGCATCGGCCTTGAGGCCAAGCGCCGCGCC
>NZ_JACHBW010000009.1 GCF_014200455.1 Paraburkholderia bannensis
TCGCTGTCGACGTCGGCGACCTTCAGCGCGACCACTTCACTGGCGCGCAGCCCCGCGCCGTACGCGACCGACAACGCGGTCTGGTGCTTCAGGTTCCGGGCCCGACCCGTTACGGATAGTCGGACTTCTCGATAACGGCCGACTGGCCAGCTCCGAAGAAGGCATCCCTTGACTGCATCTGACAGCTTCGCGATGTAGGTCCGTAGAGGCCTCCTACTGAGCTCAATTCAAATAACCCGCACCTGCGGATAGCGAACTGTTTGGACGTATGGAACGGGATTGAGCCAAGCTCCTTCGATATTGTTGCAGGCCTCCTGTAGGTTTAGGAACAGCATCAGAAGATTGCCCGTAGGGGAATCACATACCACATGGATGCCTGGGAACGGATTGACACCCGAGTTCAACGACAGTGGTGAGTTATCGAGCTTGATAAAACCTTTTTGAAGAAGGAAGACGCCGTCGAGCGCAGTTCCTGGAGTGTTGATTTTTGTTTGCTGAGTCCATGTAGGAAGTGGGATGCCTAGAGACGTATGTGAATTTAAAATCCATCCGTGCGCCGTACTCATCTGAGCTGGCCCGTCGTAGGCAACGACAAAGTTCAATATTTTTGGCGGAACCCATCCTGACGAAAACGACTTCGTGACGTTTGGCGTAAGTGCCTTAGCGTTGCTCGCTGCTCGAACGGATTGATCAATTGCGGCTTGATCAAGCAGGGACTTAACCTCGATCGTAGCAACGACCGATTCGATCATGAAGCCGCTGACGCCGCCACCAAAACCCTTCTCCGTCTTTCCCTCAGTCGAAGCGAATGGCGGATCGGTCTGAGAGCAGGCTATTGAATTGCCGCACCCCTGCGCTGTCCAATCTCTCGTTCCGTTCGGTGGAACACCGAACTGCGTCACTTTACTCGTCAGGCTGGAGATTTCTGAAGAGGGTCTTCCGAGCGGACGTTGACGTCAAGAAGGGAGCGCGCGCCTGTTATGCAAACAATTGGACCGCTAGCACGAGCATGGGTAGTCTGGGGCGTCGTCGCTGCTTTAGTTCTGGGTTACTACGCACTTTGGGCAATCGCGACCGAGGCGCCGAAAGCCGCGGTCGTCCTACGACCAGGCGCAATTGCACAGCTCGAAGTCACAAGCATTTTGGGGCACGCGGTTGGGTTCGAGGTACGGTTCCACCACGAACCAACGGAAAATCGGGAAGCGGAGCTTGGCCGCTATCGTTGGCTCAACGGCACGCCTGGAAAGCGAATATTCCCCAACCCGGGCGAAGCTTTAAAGATCAACATCTCAGTGAATGGTGGCCCACCACTGAGGCTCGAAGCAATGCCAGCCGGCGCGTGGAGCGAGACCGAAATTGCACGGACGCTGACGCCAAATCACTCGGTAGCATTCGGGGAATGGCAATGGCCTTCGCCACAATCTGCGAGACTCACGGTCGCTCGTGGACGAAACAAAATCTCTTTCGAAATTGCGGATGTTGGGCCCTCGTTAGTTGGCGAGAGAGTCACACTAGTAGCAGACCCGCCTCTTTCCTTCAAAAGTGGGCAAAACGATTACCGATGGCTATGGTATGCGTGGCTTCTATGTCCAATTGGCGCTGTATGCCTCGCCATAACGTGGCTGCCTTTAGTTTGGCGAACTGTAAATGCAATTCGCGGACGCGCGGAGTAGCTCCCTGAGTCCTTAGGGATATCATGCACGGCTCGTGCCGCTTCGTAGCCAGGCACAATTTGCCTCGTCGCCAAAGTGATGCCCCACGGCCGCGATTGTCGGCAATTTGGGCGTCGTTGCCGACTGGCCGCTCCTGGCCGCAATGCGTCCGACGACCGAGCGCGGCGATCACCTCGACCGCAAGTCTTATGCAAAAGGCTTAACCCGACCCAGAGCAGCCCCCTGGAAAGGTGTTGGATTCTGGTCCAGTTGAGGACAAAATCTGGCGACAGACTTGGAATTAGAAAAAAAAAGGGAAGTCAATGACTGAACATTTTAGTCAAAAGCCGAGCTGCACTATGAAACCATTTATCTTTGCGACAACTCTGATTTTCTCGGCGTATGTTGTTGCGCAGGAGGCCCCCTCATCCCCCGCAGTCGCTCAGTCGAATGTGGCAACGCAACTGTTCATGGATCTGTGCATCCCATCAGTTGGCAATCGCGAAGCGTTGAATGCGCTGGCTGCCAAGTATGACTTGCGTGACGTTGACCCATCGTTCTCTGAAAAAGTGCTGAGAGGAAAGGCCGGCAAGGTATGGTCAGCGCCGAGCCATTTAGGCAATTTCATCGTCATCTGGCAAGCCGACAATTCTTGCTCCGTTTGGGCAAGGAGAGGCGACGCTGCCACCTCAATCCAGCATTTCAAACGCATAGTGACTGGCGCGCAACGCCCCGGTCTTCAACTGCGAGTTGTTTCGGATCGGGACATTGAAGGTCAGGGTGGAACGTACCATTATCTAGCTTACGTCCTGTCGAAGGTCGGCCAAGATGTTGGAACGTTCGCGAGCATCGGTGCTACATCCTCAAATGCGGCGGAAGTCCAGGTGCGATTGAGGATAGAGCGAGCGAAGATTTCAACGCCGGTACAAAACTGATCCTCCTTTTGAGTGAACCCTTCGTCATCCAAATGATTTCGATCTTTCCGTGGCGACTTGCTTTCCCGCGGATTGTGCTCGGTTCGCCAAAATCAACCTAACTCACAGAAAATCTAGGTCGCCAAGCTAGTGGAGACGCTGACGCCGAATCGTCGCCAATCTGGACACCGTCGTCGAGCGTCTCTTGTTGGCCGAGGGTGTGTCAAAACCCGCGCGATCACCTAGACTGAATCAACCTGTTAGCGCGCGAGGCGGAGATGGGGCGATTTGTCGAAGGTGCGAACCGCAATCAGGCGACGTTGTTGCCGGAACGTCTCGAAGACTTTATCGCCGAAGACAATCCCGTCCGGATAGTCGATGCATTTGTCGACGAGCTCAATCTGGCTTCAATGGGATTCGAGGGCACCACACCCGCGAATACGGGCCGCCCGTCTTACCATCCGGCCGTTCTGCTCAAACTCTACATCTACGGCTATCTCAACCGCGTGCAGTCGAGCCGACGTCTGGAGCGCGAGTGCCAGCGTAATGTCGAACTGATGTGGTTGACCGGACGGCTCGCGCCGGACTTCAAGACGATCGCCGAATTCAGACGCAACAACAGCGCTGGCATTCGCAATGTATGCCGGCGCTTCGTGGTGATATGCCGCGACCTGAAGCTCTTCACACAAGCTGCGGTCGCCATCGACGGCAGCAAGTTCAAGGCCGTCAACAGCCGCGATAACAACTTCACGCCCAACAAGATTGCGAAGCGTCAGGAACAGATCGAGCAAAGCATTCAGCGTTATCTGGATGCTCTGGAAACGGCTGATCGCACGCAACCAGTCGAGGTAGAAGCCAAAACCGAACGGCTACGGGACAAAATCGAGACGCTGCGCGAGCAGATGCGCGATCTCGATCGTGCCGCAGAACTGTTGAATGATTTACCGGGAAAACAGGTGTCGCTGACTGATCCCGACTCACGTTCGATGATGTCACAGGCCAAGGGCACAGGCGTGGTGGGCTACAACGTCCAGGTGGCTGTTGATACGAAGCACCACCTCATCGTGACACACGAAGTGACGAACGTCGGTAGTGACCGCGCTCAGCTAAGCCCAATGGCCAAAGCCGCGCGCGAAGCGATGGGCAAGAAGAAGCTCAAGGCACTGGCCGATCGCGGATACTTCAATGCAACGGAAATCAAGGCTTGCGACGACGCGGGAATTGCGGCGCTGGTGCCGAAAACACAAACATCGAGCGCAAGGGCTGACGGGCGGTTCGACCGAGCCGACTTCATCTATATCGCCAGGGACGATCAGTACCTGTGTCCAGCAGGCCAACGGGCGATTTACCGGTTCAGTTCGGTTGAGCGCGAAAATCCAATGACCTTGCATACCTACTGGAGTAGCGCTTGCCCGAAGTGCCCGATGAAAAGCCAGTGCACGCCAGCAGACTACAGACGCATCCGACGATGGGAGCACGAGGCGGTGCTTGAGGCGATGCAGTCAAGACTGGATCGCCAGCTTGACGCCATGACGATACGACGCCGGACGGTCGAACACGTGTTCGGCACACTCAAACACTGGATGGGCTCGACCCACTTCCAGACTCGCGGTTTGGGCCATGTTGCGGCCGAAATGAGTTTGCATGTGCTGGCATACAACCTCAAGCGAGTCATCAGGATTCTCGGATTCGCAAAGACGATGCGAGCGATGAAGCTGGCAGGCGCGTAAGCTCAGCGCGCTGATGCTGTTTGCCCGAAAAAAACGATCGCTTCATCTGCCTGCGCTTCGGCCGAAAGCAACTGCTCGCCCAATTGGGCGTCGCCGGCTGGCCTTGCTGCGAGTTTTTACACGGCCTCGGCCGCACCGGGACGGATATACTCGTCGTCAATTTCCATCTGACATGGAACAAGAGAAACCATGAGTCTGCATACATACATGCTCTTTGTTGGCGCGAGTCTTGTTTTGTCTCTCGTCCCCGGACCCGATATGTTGTTCCTGCTTGGGAGGACGATTGCTCAGGGACGTGCAGCAGGGTTATGTGCTGCGTTCGGAATTAATCTCGGCTCCTACGTGCATCTATTCGCGGCGATAACTGGTCTCTCGGCGCTTGTATTGGCATCAGCGACGGCGTTCACTGCTGTAAAGTGGGTGGGCGCGGCGTACCTCATCTACCTTGGCTGGGGAGCATTGCGCTCCAAGGGCGTCGCCCTCCCTGTCGGCGATACCAAGAAGAAAGCTCTCCGTCTCATCTTCTGGCAAGGCTTTCTCAGTGATGTCTTGAATCCGAAAGTCGCTCTGTTCTACATCGCATTGCTTCCCCAGTTCATGAACGCACACGACCCGAGTCCTGTAAAACATCTCATTGCGTTGGGCGTGACTGGCAATATGGTTGGAATATCCATGAGCATCACCTACGTTTTCCTTGCAGCGAGAATGACAAGAGTATTTCGTCGTAATCAAGCTATTTCTTCATGGTTGACTAAGACAATGGGCGCGTTGTTCGTCGGGCTAGGTCTGAAGTTGGCAACCGAGAAAATTTGATGATGCTTGCCGATTGTTGACGATCTGGCAAACCATGCCGAATGACTCAAACTGGCCGGCTACTGACTCATGCGTCGCGCAGGAGAGAGTGCAGCAACTGACTCGTTCAATGTGAGCTTGAAGTCGTCCTTCAATCTTGCAGCTAAGCAGCAGTGGCCTGAACAAGACGCAGGCCCCATCCTGTCTGCAACTTGCCGTCTTCGCCTTGCATGGGCGCAAACGCCGCCAACAGTTCGCTCTTGAACTGTGCGCGCGCCGTTTCCGACAGCCGGTCGGCATCGTAGGTGTCCAACATGTCCAACCAGAGCTGCTCGGGTGTAGGCGTCCAGTTGATTTCGATGTCTTCAAAAGCGACATCAACAAAATCAGGCTTTAGTAACTCTTGCCAACCAACTTCACTGCGTGTGCGCGTGTCACCGAGTCGTAACTGTTCGAGCTGTGTCTTCGCAATCGGCTTGAATATATCCAAAAAGACTTCGCCGACCTTTCCAGTTAAAAACGTCCGCCCGACGATAGCGGCAAAGCTGCCGCCCTCACGCAAGACCCGGCGAATCTCTCGAACAACTTGCTCAATATCATCCATCAGCATGAGAGCCATGTGCGACAGCACGTAGTCTACCGAGCCGCTTTCGAACGACAGTTCTTGTGCACGCTCATTGAGCAATCGTATTTCGCGTGGCAATATTCTCCGAGCCGCGCTTAACTCGCCATCACTCATGTCTATGCCGATCAGCCTCGTTGCCGCATGGCCCCTGTCGTTCAGAATTTTCAGCAGTGGTCCATCACCACATGCTAGGTCCAGCACAGTCCGCGAAATCGCTTCATTCGGCACACGATTCGCCAGTGCGTGGTAGGAGGAGGGGTATTCTGCCTGCGCGGATCGTGCGGGCAGATTGCCATAGGCTCGACGTGTTGCTCCTGCCCGACGGCGGTGAAAATCTTTCAAATAGATTTCTGTTTGCGAGGTCATTCTTGCGCCATGCGATTTTTCGTTATTGGAGAGCACTCTTGACTCTAGAGTCATAAAACCCACGGGGATTGTCGACGAACTAGACCACGATGTCGAACGTCCCCAATTGGCCGGGTTCTGTCCGATGCAAATTGCATATCCCGTGGGTCGCGCGCAGACGGCGACGGTCGGCAGCACCCGACCCTGAAGAGCCAGTCAGTTCTCCCCATAGCAGTCATCGGACATCTCCACATTCGTTCTTCGTTCGCCCCATAAAGAACCGAATCCGAGTCAGTTCCTTTTGCTTGTTCCTGACCTTTTGCGTTTATCGAGACGAGCCGGAGGCACTATGTCAAGTGCCCTCCACAACATCGGATGAACATTAATGGACGAACTTTTTTTATAGTGTCCTTCTGAAATGCCTCGATCATCGAGATGCGACCAGCTAACGCTCGCGGTTGCTTCGGGCTTTATTCCTATAATTGATACTGTATAAAGCACCTTCAAGACTTGGATAACGCATGCGTTTGCGGTTTTTTCATTGTTCAAATATTCTCTTGCAATTCTTCCCACTGGATCAGTTTCTGGGATCTCTGACCAGTGCTCTTGGATGCATTCCTGAAGCTGCTCTTCAGTGATCTCCGAGTACCTGAAGTGCGATTGCCGCCCTCTAAGCAACTCGGTGCAAGCCGCGAGCGACGCGTAGTGACTACTCCACTCATCCCGAAGCGAGCGCAATCTTCCAGTTGAATATTTTCGTTCAGCGTCTTGCACGGTCGATGGTGGTACGTACTCTTTTCCCTCGCACAATTCAATGCACTCGTTAACAAATGCAATCACGTCGCGTGGCCTAAGCAGCGTTCGTGTTAATAGATATTCGAGTGCAGATTCTCCGCGCACGTCGCCACGAAAAACGTCATCAAACGTCACTTTCTTTTGCGTGTACTGTTCACGGATTAATTTATCGACCCTCAAATCGATTAATTGCTTCAGTTGCGCCTTACTCCATCGCAACCGTAATATTAATCCAGAGAATTTTTCTTCTTGAAAACCGGCATCGCGTGTTTCCTCAAACACCGATTGAAGCAGATCCTCTCTAATCGCGATCACTGTCTTAACGGCGCGAATCCGCTGGAATGCCCGCACCGTCTCAATCAAAGCGCGGATAAGCTTATAACGAATACGGTCGTCAACCCACGACTCGTCGAGGCGATCAATAACCAGATAGAACCGATTTTTTGGGTCAGTAAAAATCTCATCGGCTAGAAGTGTTATTATTTCACCCAGTTCCCGAACCTGATTTTCATTGACTACCGATTGCGCTTTGTGCATCACCTCAGCTTTTACTTCATCAGTGAGGCTGCGTCCACCCGAAGCATTTAATGTCACGCCATGGGCCTTCACATCTATCGCAGCAGAAAGCTTTCTCTCGAGCTTTGATGTAAACTCTTTAACACGCGTCTCGGTATCTTGCCAAAATTGATCATTCCACTGCCTCAAATATTCGACAGCTCGCTTCTTTGCAGGATCTCGGGAGAATAGATCTCTGAACTGTTCAAGAAAACTCCACGGGTCATCTCGCGATATACGATATCGTTTGCACAACAATTCGACCACAAATACATGTCGCCAAAGGAGCTGATAGAATAAATCCAGCTTGACGCCAGCGGATTCGAAAAATTGAATGATATCGGAGTTTGCGACGTAACTTAGCGACAACGCCTCTGCGCGAATCTCGATTGCATTCGATTGGCTCGCGAGAAGCCGACCAAGTAGGGCACTTTTGCCTGCGCCGACGCGACCGACAACGATTCTCTTCGGATCATCACAATCCAACAATGCCCCGAGATCGCCAGTGTCGAAAAAACAATCGCGTAAAAATCTTTCGTCGGACTCGGCGTCCATCGCGCCTACTGAGCTATTCCTGCGAAATACGTAACGCATAGCGGCCCTTCCCGGTTCTTGTAGTGGTCTTTGACACCAATTCTAAGGTAAAGCGCGTTTTGCCGGATAGGCATGCGAATACCGGTGTGGCGGCTGGCTGAATATGGCGTTACTTGGTTTGTGTCTACGCGTGTTGATCGTCGACCAACTGGGCGATCGTGTCGAATGGCTCTAACTGGCCGACCACCGCCCCACGCCCGAGAGCGGCGATCGTCTCGGGGGCGGCGTTTGATTCGAGAGGCATAACGCGACCCGTTGCTGCCTTTCGACTTACGGCCGACCTAATGACCGCCTACAAAGTCCAACGGCCGCTCGCTTTCGTAAATCGAGAGCCGAACTAGCGATTACCTAGAAGTGCGTGTCAGGTGGAGAAAAGCCCAGCAAGCAAAACCGCTCACTATTCCGACTGGCATCATGAGCCGAATCAATGCGGGAAATGGTGAGTAGAGGTGTGCGCTGCCGTGAGGTTGAAACAAACTGATCGCCATCCAGCCCCCAGTTGAGAGCACAGCACCTAAACACAAGAAATAAAGCCAATGCCGCGTACGGCGCTTATGGGCAATCAGCATGCCGAAAGCGTAGAAAGGTAGGACCAGCGGGGTCAGGAAAACGAGGCTTATCACGGCAACACCGGTTCCTGCCTTAGCCAAACGAAAAACGTCTCCCGCAAGCCCGTGATCCAGCAAGAAGGTTGGCCACTGTCGAGTAGAGACTGCAAGAAAAGGAAAAAACGACATGGCGCCGGCAGTCATTGCGACCGGGTAGGCGGCAACCGCGCGCCAAAACGTTATGAACCTGTCCTGATGTTCCATCGCGAATCCCCGAAGAGCCAACTGCTGCAACAATTAGGTCGAAAGCGGGTGAGACGTATGCGGCAGCCTATCGGCAGCGTTGATTATCGGCTAATCACCGAGTCACGTCGCGTGCTCCTTCATTGCCGACGGCGTACATTATGCGTTTTGCGTGAATAGTATGCATAGAGACGCTTCCACCGCCTGAGTGGCCGTTCTGACTCCGCGCGCCGCAATGACAGCTTCCGGTGCAAAAACGGACTTTGGAATGTCTGAACGTTAGGAAGGGCGTGTGACTGGTTGTGGCCGATCACGGACGTAGCCAGCGCGATGTAGCGGTAGTGCCGGACGGGCGCACGACAGCGCTGACTGAATAGACAGCATCGTGAAGGGGAGGGGCACGCCAGTGCAGCGGCTCCGTCAGGCGAAGTCAGGCCGTCCTCCCGTGATAAGGGGCGTTATCATGGTCAGTTATGCAAGACTTGAGCTACCGCTGTCGCCAGCTAGCAGATCGCAAGAGAACGAGGGTGCGCGCAGTCGGCAAAGTACTTGCTGATATTGACAATGTTGATTTGGCCGGGCTTGAGTGTTACTGCTCAACGTTTGCTCGGCACAGCGCCTCGGTGTGGTGATAGCGCGAGATGGTGCACCAGTTCAACACCCGCTCGCAAGGCCCGCACGGCGGAAGGCAAATGGTTTAAAGTCTCGAATCTTGGAAGTTATATGGTTGATCGAACCCCGAGTTGAACCGGTTCCAGTCTGCCGGATGGATCAGATCCGGAAGTTATTTGGTTGAATTTTCGGAAGCCAATCGAGTTCCTCTACAATATTGTTCTTCAGAGTCTTTGAAACCACCTCGCGAGCGAGGCATTTGAAGATTCAAAAAATCCCAGCACTCCGTCGGCAATTCTGAAGCTTTCAGAAGCCTGTATCTTTTGCGCCACCAGGGCGGACTCCAGCAAAGCTCCATGAAGGGGCGGATGATCTTTGGGTCAGGCGCTCGCGATAAAGTTGCTCGATTGGCTGCCGTTAACTCGCACGTGTCATCGTGACGCTTTGTTTAGCGGACGCTTTCTTGCCGCGCCAGCCAGGATCGTTCGTTCGTGCGCGCACGGCGGCTTGCCATGGCATGGCCAACGCGGCCGGGACGGTCCTGTTACCTGATGAAAGAGGAGTTCATGGTTACATCCGCAGTATCCTTTCCCCGGTCTATCGGCGCGTCAACCCGCATCACGTGCGCCGATGGTCTCGTCGCCCACGTGTTCATGGTCGATTCCCAGCTACCGTTGTTCAACGTAGTCTGCGGGACGTTGAAGTTCCTCGCGAACCGCGAGCAGGTGGAGTCTCAGGTGGCGAGCGTAGCCGCGGGCAAAATGCCTGTGCCGGACTGGGAGTGGGTGCTCGATACCGGCTTCGATTCGTCTGTCGACGGAGCGTCGAGCAAGCAATGGAAAATGACGCGTAAGGCGGCGGACGCGTCCTGAGTCTTCATGAAGGCCGGCGCGTCGGCTATCGATTCGCCAGCCGTTCGCCGTACGGGACGTCAACCGTCATTCTGATTTCAGCGGAATCTGCCCCGCAAAAAGGGAAACAGCGGCGTTGCGCGAACACGCAAGAATCTCACCCAGCTCGGGGTGTGAGTGACTTCGCTATGCACGAGCAAATGGGGTGCTGCCTCGTATCGAGTCTTCAGCCGCTTAAGGGGGGAGTTGCAGGGTGATTCCCACCATGATTGCGACGACTATATCAGCATGGGATAATTGCCTGCTTGCTGCTTGAATCGCTTCATTCACCCCGATGCGGGTTTTGGCTGATGTTCGAATAGCCGCCGCCTGCCTGAAATTATCCAAACAAATGATGGGATTGGCGATTGATCTCGGCGTCATGCTGAATGGGCTATCGGCCATTGCCTGGACAGCGCTTGCCGATGGTCGTGTCGATTTTGTGAACCGCAAGTGGTCCGAATATACGGGACTGGACATCACGGCGTCATCCGGCACGCAATGGCGGAACGCGATAAGCCGTGACGATCTGCCTGAAGCGCTGGAACAGTTCGCGTCCATCCTGGTTTCAGGCCAGGCGGATGAAATATCGGCGCGTCTGCGTCGACATGATGGTCAATATCGTTGGCACACGCTGCAATTGAGCCCAATGCGCGATGCCAATGGTGAAATCGTCCGCTGGTGCGTACTGTGCATCGATATCCACGATCTGAGGCGAGCGCAGGACGCGCTCAAGCGCCGCGAACTCGATCTGCAATTGATCGTCGAAAGCATTCCCGTACCCGTGACCGTCACGTCGCCAACCGGCGAGGTCGAAAGTCTTAATCAGCTCACTCTGGATTACTTCGGCAAATCGTTCGAGGAACTCAAGGCCTGGCGGGGCAACGAAGTCGTTCATCCGGAAGATCTCGAAGCCGCCGTCACCGGTCTGGAAGCGTCGCTCGCAAACGGCGCCACCTATAACGTGGAAAGCCGTCACCGGCGTGCCGACGGGATTTATCGCTGGACCAATGTGCGCGGGTTTCCGCTGCGCGACCGCGATGGCGAGATCCTGCGCTGGATTCTTCTTTCAATCGACATTGAAGACAGGAAGCGCGCGGAAATCACACTGGCGGAAAGCGAGCGCCATCTCAACGAGACCATAAGCACGCTTCCCGCATTGATCTGGACGGCGCGCCCGGACGGGACTGGCGAGTTTTTCAATCGCTATTATCTGGATTACGTCGGCCGCACGCTTGAGCAGGTGCGCGATTTCGCATGGACCAGCACTGTGCATCCGGACGATCTTCCGGGTCTTATCGCCGCGTGGACGGACATCATGGCCAGCCGCATGCCAGGCGCTGCCGAAGCGCGCATGCAGCGTTACGACGGCCAGTATCGATGGTTTCTGTTCCGCACGAGTCCTTTGCGGGACCAGCACGGCAACGTCGTTAAATGGTATGGCGTCAATGTCGATATCGACGATCGCAAGCGCGCGGAAGAAGAGTTGCGGCGTAGCGAAGCGTTTCTCGCCGAAGGTCAGGCGCTGGCCAGAATGGGCAACTTTTCATGGCACGTCGATACGAACGAGATCGCCTGGTCGGAGCAGCTTTATCACATCTTCGGCATCGAGCCTGGCACGACGATGACATTGGAGCGGATCATCGCTCACTGCCATCCTGAGGATTTATGCCTTATTACGCAATTCTTCGAACAGGGGCAGCGCGGCGACTCCGATATTGAATGCCAGCACCGGCTCGTGATGCCGGATCAATCCATCAAACACCTGCATCTGATCGCGCATCGCGCCAATGATAGGCCGGGACGTTACGAATATATTGGTACGATGCTCGATATCAGTCAGCGCCGGTCGTCGGAAGAAGCGCTCGACAAGGCGCGCTCGGAGCTTTTGCACGTTTCGCGGGTGATGAGCCTGGGCGCGTTGACGGCGTCGATCGCGCACGAAGTCAATCAGCCGCTGGCGGGCATCGTCACCAATGCGAGCACCTGTCTGCGCCTGCTGGCGGCGGAGCCTCCCAACATCGAGGCTGCGCAGGAAACGGCGCGCCGCACGATCCGTGACGGGCACCGCGCCGCCGATGTCATTGCGCGTCTACGCGCGCTGTTCAGCAAGCGTGGCGCCGCCATCGAGGCGGTCGATCTGGGCCATACGGCGCGCGAGGTGATCGCGCTGATGCAGAGCGATCTCGACCGCGCACGCGTGACCCTGCGCACGGAATTCGCCGACGATGTGCCGCTCGCCGGCTGCGATCGCGTTCAGGTCCAGCAGGTGATCATGAATCTGCTGCGCAATGCGGCGGACGCGATGAGCAACGTGAACGACCGTCCCAGACTCATGTGGGTCAAAACCGAAGCCGAGCCGCACGGCATGGTGCGCTTGTCGGTGCGCGATTGCGGCACTGGTTTCGATCCCGAGAACGCGGAACGGTTTTTCGACGCGTTCTACACCACCAAGGACGACGGTATGGGCGTGGGGCTTGCGATCAGCCGTTCGATTATCGAAAGCCAGGGCGGGCGCCTGTGGGCGGAGTTACCCGCCAATGCGCCCGGCGCCATCTTCGCCTTCTCCATTCCCGTCCACTCGACCTCGCGGGTGCCGTAACGCTCACGGGCAAGCCATACACATACTTCCGTATGGTGGACGCGCGTCTGCGAATCGGGCATCGTAAGACGTTTGATTCAGTGGCGAACGAGGGCGATTGCGCGGGGCAAAGATGCGGGTAACGTTGGTCGATGACGACGAGGCACTGCGGGAATCGCTTCCCGATCTGGTGAGTGTGTTCGGCTATGCCGTTAGCGTGTTCTCTTCTGCGGAGGCATTTCTCGCGTCCGCAATCGTCGATCAAACCGATTGCCTGATTCTCGACCTCAATATGCCGGGCATGGGCGGCTTGGGACTCTTGCGCGAGTTAAAACATAATAAGCGGAAATTGCCGGTGGTCTTCATCACCGCCCATCAGGACGACGCGCTGCGCGAGCGCCTGCTCAGGCAGGGTGCGATCGATTGCCTCTATAAGCCTTTCAGCGATACGGCGCTGCTGGCGGCACTCAAGAATGCGCTGGGCGAGGACTGAAAGCGCTTTCGCTTTCCCGCTTGCGGACTTAAAGATAAAGGACGTTTAAAGAGGGGCTGGCTCAGGAGGCTTGAAGCGGTTCGGCTTTAACGGTAGCGAGGCGGGTGCCGGCAAACGGGTCGTCGCGCCAGTCCACGCCGGCGGCCTTGTTCGAGGGCTTTTCCTGGGCCTTGCGAACCGAAAAATGCTCAAGGGATTGCCCTGCGCTGGTCGCCTGGACCACCCATTGGGGGGCCGCGCCTTCGCCATCCCAGCCATTGCCAAACGCGTCGCGATACTTTACCGCGAGCTGGCGGCGTTGATCTTCCGCGATCGATGCGGCGAGTGCCTCGGGTGTGATATTGAATTCGGCCATCCTGCGCTGCAGGTAAGCCACGATGCTGTCGCGCTTTCTTTCATCCATTCTGTTTGTCTCCGCCTGCCACGTATTCGTCGTGCAGGCCGGGGTAAATCATACCTTACCAGGATAACACAACGGACAATGCCCAATATGCCGGGCGCATCCATTCGCTATTGTGGGAAAGGCAACGTAACGACTCATGCCGTGGTCCAGGTCATTATCCGACTCAAGAATGCCCGGCGGCGTGCCGATATGCATTCATGCGGCGTTAACCAAATGGTTAATTTTGCTTCCTTGAGCGACGTCCTCCGACGTTTTTTCCCTGCCCTTCTTGAGCCGAAATGAAAGTCTCAACCAAGCTGATCCTTCTCGTCGGCACCGCGCTGGTCGGTGTCGTTTGCATTGCCGCGATGACGCTTTCGCAGCTGAAGCAGTCGCTGGTCGAGGGCCGGCAGCAGGAAATCCGTAATCTGTTGCTTAAAGCCGAACATCTGGCGCTGTATTACCAAGGTCAGGAAGCGCAGGGGAAACTCTCACGCACCGATGCGCAAAATGCCGCAAAAGCGGCCATCAGCGAGTTAAATGCCGATAGCAAGAGCTATTACTGGATCACCACGACGGACAGCATCAACCTGGTGCATCCGAATGCCAGTCTGATTGGCACGAAAACGGGCGGCAATCGTACGACGATTGGCGATCTCACGGATACGCAGGCTTATGCGCGAGGACTCAACCAAGAGCATATCGCACTTGTGGACGTCTTGATTCATCGTTCTGCAAATAGCCCGCTCGAACCCAAGTTACAGGGCGTCGTGGCTGTGCCGGCCTGGCAGTGGTGGATCGGCACCGGCTTCTTCTATGACGATATCGACGCCGCTTTCTGGCGTGTTGCGCGCGCCATGATCGCGATCGCCGTGCTGATTTTCGCGGTGGTTGGCACCATGGCATGGCTGATGACGCGCAGCATCCGCCGCGCGCTGGGCGGCGAACCCGCCGATGCCGCGGGGCTGGCCGCGCAGATCGCTGCCGGCAATCTCAGCGCGCCTATCGCGCTGGCCAGCGACGACCGCTCCAGCCTGATGCACGCGCTGCACGAAATGCGCGGCAAACTTCGCGAGCTGGTGCAGGGCATCCAGCATTCGAGCGATTCGATCGCCACGGGGTCGTCGGAGATCGCACAGGGCAATGCGGATCTTTCGCAGCGCACCGAAGAGCAGGCGGCGTCGCTCGAAGAGACGGCGGCGAGCATGGAGCAGCTCACGGCCACGGTCAAGCAGAACGCCGAAAACGCGCGCCAGGCGCGTCAGCTTGCGGTGCTCGCTTCCGAGGCCACGGGGCGCGGCGGCAGCGCCGTCAACGAGGTGATCGAGACGATGCAGGGCATTGCCGACGAGTCGCGCCGTATCGGCGACATCATCGGCACGATCGAGGGCATCGCGTTCCAGACCAATATTCTGGCCTTGAACGCGGCGGTGGAGGCGGCGCGCGCGGGTGGGGAAGGTCGCGGCTTTGCGGTCGTGGCTGGCGAGGTGCGGGCGCTCGCACAGCGCAGCGCGGCGGCGGCGAAGGATATCAAGGGGTTGATCGGTTCGTCGGTGGCGCGCGTCGATGCGGGCTCGGGCCAGGTTGCGGTGGCCGGCGAGCGCATGCGCGAAATCGTGCAGTCGATCACGCGGGTGAGCGACATCATGGGCGAAATCGAGGCGGCGTCGGTGGAGCAGAGCACCGGCATCGAGCAGGTCAATCTCGCGGTCTCGCAGATGGACACCGTCACGCAGCAAAACGCGGCGCTGGTGGAGCAGGCCGCGGCCGCCGCGGCGGCGCTCGACGAACAGGCGGTGAGATTGCGTTCGACCGTGGCGGTTTTCCGTATCGCGGCTTAAGCGGCGGAGGCCGGAGCGCCGGGCGTCGCCACGCCGGGCGCTGCCGCGCCGAACAGACCCACAACCACGGCCCGCAGCCAACGGTTGCCGGCTTCCTGATGGTAGCGCGCGTGCCAGTGCTGCCGCACGGCGAAACCTTCGACGGGAATCGGGCAGCGATGGACCGCGAGATCGCTGGCCTGCGCCAGCATCTCGCCGATATGGCGCGGCAGCGTCGTAATCAGATCCGTGGTCTGCACGATCGCGCCCAGCCCCAGAAAACCGGGCAATTCGAGCGCGATCTGCCGCTCGATACGCTCTCGAGCCAGTGCCTGTTCGAGCAGCGCCGTGCCGGTTCCCGCCGTAATCGCCACGTGAGCCTCGCTACGGTACGCCTTGACGCTGAGCCGCATGCGAATGCGCGGATGATGGCGATTCGCCAGACACACCCAATCCTGCTCGTAAAGCTGCTGCTGATACATGCCGCCGCTGAGCCCGGGCACGTATCCAATCGCCAGATCCGCTTCGCCCGATTCGAGCGCGCGCTCCGTATTGCCGTCGATGCGTGCGGCTTCCAGTCGTACGCCGGGCGCCTGCGCACGCACATGCGCGAGCAGGCGAGGCAGCAGCGTCACGTGGCTCGCATCGGTCATGCAGATGCGAAAGCGCCGCTGCGCCGTGGCCGGATCGAAGGCGATTTCCCACGCTGCAAAGCGCCGTAACGATTCTAGAATTTCCCGGCATGGACCGATCAGCGCATCCGCTTGCGGCGTGGGCGCCATACCGCCTGGCGTACGAATGAAGAGTGGATCGTGCAGATGCTCGCGCAGCCGCGCTAGCCAGATGCTGATGGTTGGCTGGCTTTGACCGAGTTGTTCGGCTGCGCGCGTGACGCTGCGCGTGTCGTAGAGCAGGTCGAATAGATGCAGCAGTTTGAGGTCCGGCAGATCGGCGGGAGTCACGGCATTTCACCATTATTGCGTGAGGCAATAACACCATTGTAGCCATTGCATTGCGACATCGGGCGGCGACTCTTATCGTGGTGTCAACGTTAAAGAAGTCAAGGAGACGCACTTGAAAATTGCCATTCTGGGTGCCGGCGCGCTGGGTTGCGCGATTGGCGCGACGCTCACCGAAGGCGGCCACGACACCTGGCTGATCGACCGCTCGCCCGCGCATGTCGACGCCATGCGAACGCGCGGATTGCGCGTCGACGACGCGCGCGGCACGCGCCATGTGCGAGTCAGCGCAACGACCGCGCCCGCCGAAGTGGGCGAAGCGGAGGTCGTCATCGTGCTGGTCAAATCGTTTCATACCGATGCGGCGATTCGCGGTGCGCTCTCACTCGTCGGGCCGCAGACCGTCGTGCTGTCGCTGCAAAACGGCCTGGGTCACGAGGATATTCTGGCCGACGTCGTGGGCCGCGAGCGCGTGCTGGCGGGCAAGACCTATGTGGGCGGCGTGCTGCGCGGCGCGGGGCATATCGAATCGGGGGTGGCCGGCAAGCACACCATCATTGGCGAACTGGACGGGCGTGCAACCCAGCGTGTTCAACACATCGCTAACGCATTCAGCAGTGCGGGTCTGGAAACGCAGGTGAGCGACAACATCGTCGGCACCATGTGGGACAAGCTGCTCGTCAACGTTGCGACGGGCGCGCTGACCGGCATCACGTCGCTGACCTATGGCCAGCTCTATGACGAGCCGTTGCTCAAGGCGGCTTCTCTCGCGGCCGTTTCCGAAGCAATTGCAGCCGCGCAGGCAGCAGGCGTGACGCTTTCCATGAGCGAACCGGAGCAGGCGTGGAGGCTGGCCGCCGAAGGTCTGCCCGCCGCGTTCAAGACGTCGATGTTGCAAAGCCTGGAAAGAGGCTCGGTGACCGAAATCGACTTCATCAACGGCTCGGTTGTGCGTTGGGGCGCGCGCCATGGTGTGCCCACGCCCGTGAACGCGACGCTCGTCGCCTGTATCAAGGGCCTCGAACGGGCGATGGCCGATCGTCAAAAAGCAGAGGCCGGAGCATGAGCGCGCCGAAAGCCTACCTGGAACACGTCGCCATCTTCGTGCGCGACATTCATTGGCATATTCGCTTTTTCGAAGACGTGTTCGGCATGACGATGCGCGAGGTGGACGGTGCGCGCGAAGCGCCGCGCCAGTACTGGACGCTAGGCGGCATGCAGTTCATTCATATGCCCGATTTCGAGGGACCGGAAGGACGGCTTGGACATCTCGGCATCATGTGTGAGGACGTCGAAGCGGCGCTCGCTGCTGCACGTCGCCATGACGTGCGGCCGATGTCGCAGGGCGCGAACTGGCTGCGTTTGCCCGATGGCCTCGCCATCGAATTCATTCAGGCGCAACCGGCGCGTTGCGTTGCGCAGGCGCTCGCCATCGATCCGCGCGCGCAGGTATGAGGTGAACACCATGACTATCGCTGAAAAATACTGGGACGATGCGCGCGAAGGCGACGAATGCGTGAGCCCGCATTACACCGTGACCAAGGAACGCATTCTTGCCTATGCGGACCTGACCGGCGATCACACGCCGGTTCATGTGGACGAAGAGTACGCGAACGCGAGCCACTTTGGCTGCCTCGTCGCGCATGGTTTGTTCGGTCTGTCGATCGCGGATGGCCTTAAAACACAGAGCGATTATCGCTTTCTGCCGGGCATGTCACTGGGCTGGAGCTGGGACTTCGTTCTGCCAATCAAGGTCAACGACGTGCTGCATGTGAAGTTTCGCGTCGGCTCGATGCGGCCGAGCAAGAGCCGTCCCGACTGGGGCATCGTGATTCTGCCTTCGGAACTCATCAACCAGCAGGGCGAAGTGGTGCAGCGCGGCGAGCATCGTTTGATGGTGCCGCGCCGCCCGGGAGCCATGCAATGAAGCAGGCACGTCCACTCGAAGGGATTCGCGTCGTCGATTACAGCCATTTTCTCGCGGGACCCTATGTGGGGCGTTGCCTCGCTGCGCTGGGCGCGGAAGTAATCAAGGTCGAGCGGCCAGGCAGCGGCGACGCGGGACGACAGCACGCCACCGTGCTCGACGAACGCACCAGCGGCTATTTTCTGCAGCTCAATATGGGCAAGCGCGGCGTCAGCGTCAATATGAAAGACCCGCGCGGCAAGGCCTTTATGGAGCGACTCTGCGATTGCGCGGATGTGTTCGTGGAGAACTATCGTCCCGGCGCGCTCGACAAACTCGGTCTGGGCTATGAAACGCTCGCCGCGCGCAATCCAGGGCTGGTTTACTGCTCGATTTCTGCGTATGGGCACACCGGGCCGGACGCGCATCGCGCCGGTTTCGGCCTGATTGCCGAGGCGAAAAGCGGCATCATGCAGATGGTCGGCACGCCGGGCGAGCGCCCGCCGTTGCTGCGCGTTTCGCTTGGCGATATGTACACGGGCATTCATGCGGTGGCGGCCATCAATGCGGCGCTGCTGGGCCGCGTCAAAAACGGGCGCGGGCAGCATATCGATATGGCGCTCTACGACACGCTGGTTTCGATGCATGAATACGCGGTGCAATGCTACACACTTGCCGAGGTGCTTCCCGAACAGACCGGCCACGATATGCCGGGCTCCACCTTGTACGGCGTATTCCGCGCGACGGACGGCGATCTGGTGATCGCGGCGCAGGTGGACGATGCGTGGAAGCGCTTCGCCGCGCTGATCGAAGCGAACGGCGGCCCGCATGGTTTTGGCGCCGACGCGCGTTTTCATAACAGCGTGGGACGCAATGCGAACCGGCTGGAGATTCTTGCCGTGGTCGAACCGTGGGTGGCGGCGCGCACGGTGGCGCAGATTCTCGAACTGCTCGATGGCATCGATGTGCCTTGCGCCAAGGTGCAGCGCATCGATGAAGTGATCGCCGATCCGCAGATTCAGGCGCGCGGCATGATTGTCGAACAGGAGCATCCGCGTTATGGCACGCTGCGCCTGCCCAATCTGCCGTTCCGCTTTTCCGCATGCGACACCACGATACGCGAGGTCGCGCCCGACCTTGGCCAGCATAACGCCGAAGTGGCGCAATCGCTCGGCTTCAGCGCCGCCGAGATCGAGGCGATGCAAACCGATGGCGTGCTGTTCGACCAGTAAAGACAAATGAGCCGACGATGATCGATACCTATGCAGTGATTGGCAATCCTATCGGACATACCCAATCCCCGTTGATTCATGGTCTTTTCGCCGAGGCGACGCAGCAGACGATGCACTATACGGCGATCGAAGGACCACGTGAGCCCGATGGTGCGTTCGCGGCCACGGTGCGCGAATTCATGGCGGCGGGCGGCAAGGGCATGAACATTACCGCGCCGTTCAAGCTGGCGGCATTCGATATGGCCGATGAGCGCAGCGAGCGCGCAACGCTCGCGGGCGCGGCGAACGCGTTCAAGTTCGAAGGCGGGCGGATGTTCGCCGAGAACTTCGACGGTATTGGTCTGCTGCGCGATATCGAGGTCAACCTGCACGCGCCGCTGGCAGGCAAACGCGTGCTGCTGCTCGGCGCAGGCGGCGCAGCGCGCGGCGCATTGCTGCCGTTTCTGGGTGCACATCCAGCCGAACTGGTGATCGCGAATCGTCGTGTCGACAAAGCACGAGCGCTGACTTCGCAACTGTCATCGCACGGTGCGATAGCGGCGTGCACTTATGGCGAACTTGAGCGGATGGGGCGCTTCGATCTGGTGATCAACGCCACTTCCGCGAGTCTGACCGGCGATCTGCCGCCGGTGCCGCCCGGTGTCTTCAGTGCGCATGGCACCGCGTATGAACTGGCCTATGGCAAGCGCCTGACGCCGTTTTTGCGGCTCGCGCGCAATGCTGGCGTGGCGGGTATTGTCGATGGCGTCGGCATGCTGGTGGAACAGGCCGCCGAAGCTTTTGCATGGTGGCGCGGCGTGCGACCCGAGACGCAAGCGGTGATCGGCCGGCTGACGGTCCCGCTCGACCAGGCGTAATCCGGAGAAGGTATGAAGAACATCCTGATGTTGCACGGCATTAATCACAATATGTTCGGCAAGCGCGATCCCGTGCAGTACGGGACCATCACGCTGGAGCAGATCGATGCGCGAATGCAGACGCTCGCAGCGGAACTGGACGTGCGAGTGGAATCATTCCAGACCAATAGCGAAGCGACGATGTGTGAACGCATCCATCGCGCGTTTGAAGAGGGCACGGATGCCGTACTGATCAACGCGGGCGCGTGGACGCACTACAGCTATGGCATTCGCGATGCGCTCGCGATTCTGACCTGTCCGGTGGTCGAGCTGCATATGTCGAATATTCACGCACGCGAGCCGTTCAGGCATCACTCGGTATTGGCCGAAATCGTGACGGGGCAGATCTGCGGATTCGGTGCGCAGAGCTATCTGCTTGCACTGCGGGCAGCGGTGGCGGCGCTGGAATAAGCACGGCGCGGTATTTCGGGACCGCGCCTTCACTTTTAAAAGCCCAGCTATAGACGGGGAAACGCGTGGTCAATTCGGCCACCAGCCCCTTCACGCGCTTGCTTTGAATCAGCGCTTCTGGAACGCGGTGTTCAGCGCAGCGTGTAGCTCAGTGCTCAGATCAACAGAGAAATCAGGCCGCCGACGGTGATGCCGGCAGCCAACCATCGGCCAAACGAATAGGCGTGGTTAGGATCGGGCGGCTGGTCGGGCCGTGCGAGGCCCAGCGCGCCATAGACCAGCGAGCGAACCGGCTGCGCGTTCGCGGGGTCCGAGCTTTCTCCCGACGATGTGCCCGTGGCCGCGTGCGTCGATGCATCGCTCGACGCAGTGGCGGCATCGTCCGTTGCATCATCTGGCGACGCATCGTTCGATGCAGCGGCATAGCCCTGCGGCGAAATCTCTACAGCGTCGTCCTGCGACACGGGCGTGGCGCTATTGCTCGTGTCTGTTTTTACTGCCCCGTTTTGCGTGGTGGTGTTCGTGACATCCGGATTACTGCTGCGGGTGTACGCGGCGCCGTCGCCCGCGGGCGTCGCCAAACTGCCGATTTGCATTGTTCACCTCTTTTAATTCCATCGCTTTATCGCGACGCCCCGATATTCCCATGTCGCGGTGTCCCGTTGCCTGACGAATAACGCTTAGAAATGCGCGATATTCGCGTCGCGCTGGAGAGGGTGCAAAGCAGCGGCGCCCGATTCGATCCGCAGATCGAACCCAACATGTATGCCGCGCGGTTTATGCCGCGTGCGGCGTAGCAAGGAGCGCCATGCTCGCAGCGTTTTCCTGCTGGCGGCTTTCCAGCACGGCGCGCGTGACGCCGGCGCGCGAGGGCGGGGCGCATACGCAGCACGTATAGGGCTTATGGATTTCGCGCACCGGCCGCACGAAGCGGCCCGTGCAGGTGCTGCAGCGCGTGAGCGTGAGCAGGCCGCCTTCGAAAAAGCGCAGCAGCGTCCATGCGCGCGTGAAACTCAGCACCCGTTCGATTTCGGCACAATCGCAATGTTCGAGATAGAGGCGGTACGCGCGCGTGAGCGCGTCGAGCCGGCTGCATTTCGCCTCATCCCTGAGATACAGGTAAATGTTGTAGAACAGCGAGGCGTGAATATTCGGCAGCCACGTGAAATACCAGTCTGCCGAAAACGGCAGCATGCCCTTGGGCGGCGACGCATCCTTGAGTTCGCGATAGAGCCGGATCAAACGATTGCGCGAGAGACTGAGCTCTTTTTCCAGCACCGGCATGCGTGCGCCAAGCTGGATCAGTTCGATTGCGCGCATGACCTCGCGCGCCTCTTCGGTGACACTGCCTTTGTACATGACGTTGCACTCCCATGGGCAATAGTGGCTGCCAGTGCGCAAACTTCGCGGCGTGGCGTCCATGCCTGAATTTCACGGGCGATTATAGAAGCGGCAAATCGAGCGTCAAGAATAATATTTTGAAAGTAATTGGAAGTTTCGTTAATGAAATCAGGGGGTTTTCGCCTCGGCCCATGTCCACTAAGGCGAGAGCAAACAAGGTGTTTCATGCAAACTTTCCGGCTCTGTCGAATTGGAAAGAAGTGGAAAGATTGGTGGCTGGAAAGCACCGTGACGCGGCCTTTATGGCGCGGCATGATGTTGCCGCAGCGCCTTCGCGGTGCAATGCAAGGTAATACGGATTATTACGGACTCTTGCAACGTAACCTTTTTCGTTCCGTCTGCCGGTAAACTTCGACTTTCCAATTTTTACGCGCGCGGCATATCTCGCCGTCCGCGTGCTCGCCGGAACGCGAGCACTCCTTACTCGCTTTCTATCGATGATGCTTCCTTTTTCCGCCAGTTCTTCTTCGTCCAGACACTTGCGCAAAGGTTTGCCGGGCGCGATGCCCGGCGGCGTCACCGTGGGCCTCACAGCGGCCGCGCGCGGCGCGGCTGGCACGCTGGCCAGTCCGCCGCGGCGCAGGCTGCTCAAGGGCACCATGAGCGTTCTGGCGCTGGGTGGTTGCGCAAGCACGCTCCTGAGCGCATGCGGCGGTGACTATTCGGATGGCACGGGGCCACAGTTCGCGCCCACGCCGGTCGTGAATTCCGTGGCGAATTTCCGTGATGTCGGCGGCGCGGCACCCGGATATTCGACCAGCGATGGCGCGCACGTGCGCCGCGCACTGTTGTATCGCTCCGATGCGCTCACGCCCAACACAGCGGACGCGGTAACGCTCGAACGCATGGCCTTCGCCTGCGTCTACGATCTGCGCACGCCCGCCGAGAACGACGCCACGCCCGATATCGTACTGACCAGCGCGAATCGCGTCGCGCTCAACGTGCTCGCTACGCCCGCACCGCGCTCATTCGCCGGCTATTCGGCGAGCGAACTGGATGCAGCCATGCAGGCGCAATGGCGTCAACTGGTGATGGGACGCGAGCAATGCATCGCGTATGGTGCGTTGCTTGAACATATTGCCGAAGCGCCGGGGCCGCAATTGATCGTTGGCGGCAATGGCGTGGATGCGGCGGGCTGGGCATCGGCGCTGTTGTTGCTGATCGCCAACGTGCCGCTTGAAATCGTCGTGCAGGATTTTCTTCTGACGAATGCGTGGCGCTCGACCACGCCGGATTCGCTGAATCTCACGCCGCCCGTGCGGGCAAGCTATCTGCAGGCCGCGTGCGACGCGCTGCAGTCCGGCTACGGCGATATCAATCGCTATCTGCAGAGCGGCCTGGGTCTTGATTCGGTGACGGTCGGCCGTCTGCGTGCGCGTCTTGCGGTTTGAGGATGTAAAGGAGGCCTGAGCGTTACAGCACAGGCAGCGAGATACGTACGCGCAGCCCTCCTTCGGGGTGATTGGAGAGGTCGCACTGACCGCCCTGATTGCGCACGAGGCGCGTGATGATCGCGAGGCCGAGGCCGCAATGGCCTTCGCCGCCACGTGCTTCGTCCAGACGCACGAACGGCTTGATCGCGGCCGCCACGCGGTCGGCGGGAATGCCGGGGCCGTGGTCGCGCACTTCGATAAGCCATTGCGTGCCTTCGCGGCGCGTGGAAATTTCGACGGGCGGCACGCCGTGTTCGAGCGCGTTGTCGACGAGATTCGAAATGAGCCGGTCCAGCAAGGTGCGCGGCATGCGAAATGCCGGGCCCGCGCGCAAATCGAGCCTGAAAAGCACGTCTTCGTCGCTGCCGGTATCCGAATAGTATTGCTCGCGCAGCAACGCATCCACTTCCACTTCAGGCCCGGATTCGGGGCGCTGGCGCGCGAATTCCAGGAACTGCTGGACAATATCGTTGAGCGAATCGACTTCGCGATAGAGCTGCTGACGTTCGAGATCGGAACCCAGCATGGAGGCGCGCAGCTTGATGCGCGTGAGCGGCGATTTGAGGTCGTGCGCCACGCCGGCCAGCATCACGGCCTGGTCATCGTCGGCCTCGTTGAGCTGTTTCATCATGCGGTTGAACGAACCGATCAGATCGCGCAGTTCGCGCGGCCCTTGTTCGTTGACGGGCTCGGGCCGATGGCCGCTGCCAAACGCACGCGCCGCGTTGGCGACGAGCGAAAGCGGACGCTGCATCTGCCACATGGCGAGCAGCGCAACCAGCAGCGACATGGCGAGCAGGCCAATGGCCTGCGGCAGGAGATTGGGCGGCGGAGGCAGATCGACGGGCGCGACGATCCACGTGGGATGGCCCGGAAAGCGCACCCAGAGCGCTGCGCGGCGGTGCTGCAGATCGGCGAGAATTTCGGTGCCCGGCGGCAGATCGCGCAGCAACTGCTTGCGCAGATCGGCGAGCGGCTCGCGTTTGGGCACTTTGAGATCCACGTCGGCGGGCATGTTCCAGGTGGGCACCAGATGCACACGCAGTGCGGGAGCCAGCTCGACTTCATTGGGCGCCGCGCCGTTGGCCGCGTGCAGCATGAGCAGCAAGCCGCGCTCGAAGCCTTCTACCTCATGACGGCGCGGCTGCGGAGCGAACACGACGAACCAGCAGGCCTGCACGATAAAAAGCACGAGCGCCGACATCAAGGCCATACGGCCAAACAGCGTATTCAGCGGATTGTTCATGAACCGGCGTTAGCAGCATTGGCCACGCCGTTGCCATCGATTCCATCTTCGCGCAGCGGCACGAAGACATAGCCTTTGCCGCGCACGGTCTGCACATAACGCGGTTGGGCGGGATCGTCCTCGATCACGCGGCGCAGACGCCAGATCGGCACGTCGAGGCTGCGGTCATTGAACGGCACGCCGTCTTCGCGCAGCAGATCGTGAACCAGCACGCGCGAAAGCACGCGGTAGGGATTGCGGGCGAAGATCTTCAGGAGAGCGAATATACTGTCGCGCAGCGGCACGCGTTCTCCGTCGCGCAGCAGCGAGCGCGTGGCGAAATCGAGCTCGAACGGCCCGAACTGGCAACGCTCGCGCGCTTCGGGAGCGCTGGGCGGCACGGCGCCGTGACGGCGCAGCACAGTCTGGATGCGCAGTAGCAGTTCCTGCGGATCGAAGGGCTTGGCGACATAATCGTCTGCCCCGAGCGTGAGCCCGGCGATGCGATCGGTCACCGCGCCGCGCGCGGAGGCGAAGATCACCGGAATGTCATCGCCCTGCGAGCGCAACGCGGCGAGCGTGCGCAGCCCGTCGGTGCCAGGCATCATGACGTCGAGCACGATGACCGAAGGCCGTTCGAGTTCGAGCCGCCGCGCGAGGTGGGTACCCTCGTGCAGCACGGAGGTCTGGAAGCCGTGGGTTCGCAGGAAGCGGGAAAGAAGATCGCGCACGACCGGATCGTCGTCGACGATGAGAACGTGTGGACTCATCGTGAAATTTTAATTGTTGTCGACGTTTCGATGAATACTGTCGATGTGACCAATTCTTACCTTCGCTTACGAGAGTCCCGAAACGGGCCTTATCCAAGGTCCCACGGCCTGCCAGCGCTTACTTGACGGCGACCGCCGCTTCCTGAACGGGCGCTTGTGCCGCTGGTGTGGCTGGTGTCGTCTGCGCCGCGGTTTTGGCTTCCGGGGTCGAACCCGCTGCCGCCTTGACGGCCTTGTCCTTCGATTGTGCGATCACTTCGTCGATCGACGCCACGCTGGTTGCGTGTGCAATGGCCTTGCTCGAAGCTGCATTTGCCTGCGCGTTCGATGCCGACGGCGCGGGCACGGCGGCCGGAATATGTTTGGCGAGTGCGTCGGCGATACGCTTCTGGCGTGCGTCGGCGGCCACGCCGCTCGGCATCTTGCGCAGGCGCAAGGCTTCGGCGCTGGCCTGCGCATCGTCGTGTTGAGCGTCGGTGTGCTTGACTGCAGGCTCGATGCCCTTCATTTCCAGCACGGCGTCACGCGCGGTCGGCGCAAGGTGTTGATCGGCGACGCCGTCCTTCACGCGTTGCACGGCGGCTTGCTGGCCGTGCCGGAAATCGCCTTCGAGTTCGGCGATACGGCGGTTGTACCAGTCCGTCACGCAAGCCTTGTCCTTGCAGTTGTGCTGGCGCCATTGCCACTGGCTCACGCGATCGGCTTCGAGCGCGGTGGAGTCGGGCGTTGCGTCGACGGCTGTTTTATAGAGCGCGGCGAGCTTGTCGTCGAGCGCCGAAAGCGTCGGATCGGTGCAGACGATACGCTCCGACGCCGAAGCGTTGTGCGGGCAATGGAAGCTCGCCGCCTGCGCTGCCGTCGTTGCAGCAAGCGTGGCGAAGAGCGCGAGCGCGGCGGTGCTCAGACCGCGATGCAGGAAAGATTTGGCGCGGCGGTTGGTCTGTTCTCGGTTCATGGCGGACACGATGATGTTGAAATGGCAGGGGACGACTGGCGGCTCGTCCGGCGTCGCCACGGCGCACTGCGCCGCACGGAAACGATAGACGCAGCGACCTCGACACAAAACCTCGCTCAACGGGGCGATTGCTGAATCGCTTACGAATCATTTCAAATGGGGTGTGAGCGGTAAGTCATTGCGGGCGCAACTGACACCGGGCAGCCGCTTCAGCGGGCGTGCCACGGAAATACGCTTACCCGCCGGGAGATTTGCGAAGAACTGGAAAGCCACGTTCAACATTGGCCGATGTCTGCGCCTTCGCCCGGCGCACTCTGCCGCGATGATGCATGTCGAGCCCTGCCGCCCGCCGCGCAGCCCATCGACGTGTTCAGCCTCCGCCGCCATGCACAACGTTATCCGCACCTCACTTTGCGCAGCGGCGCTTGCCGCGCCGCTCGCTCTCAACGGCTGCGCGTGGACGCTGATCACGGCCGCCGACGCCACCGGTTCGGTGATCCAGGCCGGTTATGCGGTCGCATCGAATTACTCGTCGCCGAAATTCGTGACGGGACGGCCCGTGAATCTCACCAACGTCTGCATCGAAATCAATCCGATGGTGACGGCGGCCGATTTCGTGCCCTCGCTGCAATACGCGCTCGCGCAGCGCGGCGTGCGCTCGGACCTCTATAGCCCCGGCACGGAGCCCGCCAATTGCGAAGGCAGGCTTGTTTATAACGCCTCGATCGAATTTGGCCATCCGACCTTCAGCGACGATAGCAAGGCCTATCTGTCGACCATCAATATGACGATCTTTCTGCACAACCGTATCGCTGTTTCGGCGCGCTACGAAGTGCACGGACTGAGCACCGACCGCTATTCCAGCGCGACCGTGAAGCTTCAGGGCCTGATCGACAGCATGGTGGTGGATCAGACGCGCCTCGCGAATACCTTCGAGTCGGCTTCGAGCGGCCAGTAATCTTTCTCGCCGCGTATTTCGGGAAAGGAATGGGAAGGTAAGGGGTCTATGCCGCGAGCGGCGAAGTCCCTTACGATCTGCGCATGACCAATAACGTATTCCTCGTCGACGACGATCCCGTCGTGCGCGACGTCACTGCCGAGTATCTCCAGATGCGCGGCTTCACCGTCACTGCGCTGCCGTCGGCGCGCGCCCTGCAAAACAAGCTGCGGTCCGAGCGGCCGCAGGTGGTTGTGCTCGACATCATGATGCCGGAAGTGGATGGCATCAGCGCTTTGCGCGAATTGCGCGCGAGTGGTGACGACCTGCCCGTGATCATGCTGACCGCGCGTAACGAGGTGATCGATCGCGTACTGGGTCTGGAATTCGGCGCGGACGATTACGTGGGCAAGCCCTTCGATCCGGGCGAACTGGCCGCGCGTATCCGCACGGTCATGCGCCGCCGCAGCGTGGCGAGCGCGACGGGCGCGCCCGAAAGCCGCGCCTCGTTCAGCTTCGGGCCGTTCGAACTGGATTTCCGCTCGCGCGAACTCTATCGCGACGAAGAGCGTATTGCGCTGCGGTCGAGCGAATTCGCGTTCCTGAAGCTGTTCGTCAATCACGCGATGACAATTCTTTCGCGCGAACAGATTATCGAAATCGTCTACGGCGAAGCGGGGCGTTATCGCAACCGCAGCCTCGATGTGGCGATCTGGCGTCTGCGCCGTCTGATCGAAACCGATCCGTCCGAGCCGCGTTATCTGCAAACCGTCTGGGGGCACGGCTATGTGTTCGTGCCGGATGGCGAAGTGGGCGTGGCGGAACGCTACAGCGAATATAAGGGCGAATACAAGAACGACGTGAAAATAGAAGACGATTAAGAAACAATAACAATTCAGTAATAAAGGGCGGATCGCTATTGAAAGCGATCCGCCCTTTCTGTATTTCTCGACCCGTCGGGAATCAAGCTCAGAACGTCAGCACGCTCAGGAACATGCGTTGCAGCCAGCCCACAGTGGTGGCGTCGTTGAGCATGCCGTGGCCGACTTCCTCGATGCGCGCATTGGCGATCTTGCCGGAATCCACGAAATTATCAGCTTCGACATCGTTGGGATTGACGATGCCCGACAGGCGCAGGCGCTGATGTTCTCCGCTCATGGCAATGATTTTCTCGCCGGATACCACGAGATTGCCCGTCGGCGTCTTGCTGATGATGGTCACGGCGAGCGTGCCGTTCATGCCGCTCGACAGCGTGTGGCTGCCGCTGCCGTTGAACGTCGTCGAGGCCGAGCCGATATTGAACAGACGCGCGAGACGCGCGGCCGTACCGGTCGATTGATCGGCGGCGGTGGCGGTGATGTCGCTCGAACGCTTGGCGGCGGCGGTGGCGTTGTCGTTGCCGGTATAGGATTCGGACAAACGGATCGTCAGCACTTCGCCGATATGCTGGGCGCGCGGCGTTTCGTAGAGCGCGACCGAGGTGCCGGCCTGATAAATCGAACCGCTCGTGTTGACGTTGAGCGGTGCTTCCGCAAGCGGCGGCGTCATCGGCGTTTCGACAATCGAATCCTGAGTGACGCAGCCCGCGAGCGAGAATGCAAACGTTGCGCCTGCAAGCAGGCAGAGCGAGAAGTCCGGCGAATATATCCGCGCCTTGCGAATGGTAACGGAAGATAAGGAATCCGATTTAACAGGAAGGTGTTGAGCGCGAGAAGATTTCATCATTTTCGTCGGGATACGCGTGAGGGCGGGCTCGGTTTGTCGGCCTGTGCAGCCCGCAGGCTGCGGGTCCGGTCAGCCTTCGTCGAACTGGCTGACCTTCAACGCGCGCTCGAAGCCCTTGGGGCGCGGGCTGGGTGTTTTCAGCTGGTAGGTGAGCGTGGCGCGGCCGCCATCGGGCAGCATGCAGATCGTGATCGTGCTGGCGGCGTTGTCCCATACCAGCAGCGGCACGTCGGCGTTGCCGCGCATGCGCGGCTTGCCATAGCGCGACGCGAGCAGATCGCGCAGATCGAACGCGGTCACGCTGTCCACCACGAAAGACATTTCATAGAGCCGCAACGGCTCGCCGGGCGCCTCGTGTGCGAAACGCAGCACATGATCCACGGCGGGCGCGCCGGCTACGACCGCAAGCGACGGCGTCCAGCCGTTCGAGGTGCGATGCGCCCAGCGGCAGGCGATGGTGGGACTGGCGTAGCTCTTGAGCATCATGCCGATGTCGCCGCCGGCCACGTCGGTTTCGCACAGCAGGGTGCTTTCGTGTGGCGTCGCGCGGATCATGTTGGCCTCGCGCAGTGCGCTCAGCGTGATGCCTAGCGCGATGCCGCGAAACGAGAACGGCGCGTCGTCCTGCACGGCGGCATGACCGCGCGCAGGCGTCGCATGGCGTTGCGCCGGCGCAGGTGATGCCGCATGCGATGACGGCGGATTCGGCGACTTTTGCTGGGCTTGCTCAAGCTCGGCCTTATGCACGTTTTGCGTCGTTGCCGGGGCAGTAACGGACGCAGCGGTGCCCACTGCCTCGGCACGCGCCGGCATGGCGGCCACGCCGGTGCAGAGTGCACCGATAGCGCTCACCGTGCAGACAATCCACGACGCCCGTTTCATGATGCAGCTCCGCTTAGTCGACTGCCGCCGCGCAGGCGTCGAACGGGATCGCCGCCGGATGACCGACGAGGGGCACGATCTTCAGCGTCGCCGAAGCGACACGGCAGGGGAAAGCCACGACCGCGCAGCCGTCAAGCGGCAGCGCAAGGCCGGCGAGTAAAAGGGCCGACGCGGTACGCGTGAAACCATTGGAAAGTTGCATGGCGGTCAGCCTGGACATTACCTGGGAGTACGACACGACAATCGACTCAGCGGTCATGCGGTGGTGTTGATGGTGTGGCCGAGCGGACCGACCGGGGTCGGTTGCACGGTTTCCGGCCTGGCCGACGATTCGCCGCCTGGTTGCTGCAGGCCGCTGGGCTTGCCGCTGCGATTGTTTGCGAGCGGTTCAAGCGACGCGGGGCGGGTAAGGTTGCTGGAACCGATGGAACTGGTCATGTGGGGCCTCCTTGGCACATTGAAACGAAGAGGAGGGCGCGCGCCGCCGCGGCGGCCGCCCCCGTGGTGCACCGCCCGAAACCGGGTTTCGAGGCGGCGAGTGAATCTTCGCGTCAAGCGGCGCGCCGTGAAGCAACAATCAAAGGGGCGCTTTACCGGAAGCCTTACGAGTCCTTTCTCGGGTATACAAATGCCGCCGCGCAAGCGCGCTGCGGCTGAGAAAAATGTTGCGCAACCTTGCCGTCGGTAAGGGCTGAAACCCTTACCGGGCGGGCCTGAGGGAAGCATGCGTTTTCCGCATGCTTCCCTCGACAATTAATCGTTTGTGAGCCATTCCGTCGCAGCGGGATACTGCGCCCACCTCAGATGGCGACGATCAGGCATCACATCATGCGAGCAGATTACAACTTCATTAACGGGACATTCCTCGAAACGGACGCGCAGCGCATCGCCGTCTATAACCCGGCCACGGGCGGCCTGATTGGTCATGTGAGCGCCGCAAGCGCCGCCGACGCGGTCCGCGCGGTCGAGGCCGCGGCCGCGGCGCAGCGCGGTTGGCGCCGTCTCCCGGCTGCCGAACGTGGCGCAATCCTCACACGATTCGCCGACGCCATCGACGCCCGCTCTTCCGTGATCGGCGCCGTGCTGGCTGCCGAATCCGGCAAGAGCGTGGCCGACGCCACCGCCGAAGCGCATTACGCCGCCGAAGTCCTGCGCTACCACGCGCAGTGGGCGCGCCGCATCGAAGGCGAGGTGATCCCCAGTGACAGCGCCAACGAAAATCTCGTGTTGATGCGCGAGCCTATCGGCGTGGCGGCCTGCCTGATTCCGTTCAACTTCCCGATCTACACCTTGCTGCGCAAGATCGCGCCCGCGCTCATCACGGGCAACGCGGTGGTGGTGCGCCCGAGCAACAACACGCCTTGCTCCGCCTTCGAAGTGGCGCGCGCCGCACAGGACGCGCAAGTGCCGGCTGGGCTCATCAACGTGCTGGCGATGGATCACGACACGGCCGCCGTGCTGTGCACGCAGCGCGACGTCGGCATGATCACGCTCACGGGCAGCGTGACGGCGGGCCGCAAGGTGCTCGATTACTGCAAGGAAAACATCGCCAGGCCGTCGCTCGAACTGGGCGGCAAGACGCCGGCCATCATCGAAGCCGATGCCGATCTCGAAGCCGCTGCCGCCGCCATCGTGCGCTCCAAGACCACGCATTGCGGCCAGTTGTGCACGGCGATCGAGCGCGTGTATGTGCAGGCGTCGGTGCATGCGCGCTTTGTCGAGCTGCTGCGCGAAAAGATGAAGGCCGTCACGTTCGGCGACCGCGCGGTGGATGCTTCGCATATGGGCCCGCTCATCAGCGAGCAGGCGCGTGCATCGATTCACGCCATGGTCGAACGCGCCGTGGCCGATGGCGCAAAGATCGAGACCGGCGGCTATCTGCCGGAAGGCCCGGGCCACTTCTATCCGCCCACGCTCCTGAGCGGCTGCCGCCAGGACATGGAGATCGTGCAGGAAGAGATCTTCGGGCCGGTGCTGCCGGTGCTGTCTTACGAGACGCTCGACGACGCGCTGCGTATGGCCAACGATCATCAGTTCGGCTTGTCGTCGGTGCTGTACACGGAGCGCTATCGCTCGACCATGCGCGTCGCCAACGAGATCGAGGCGGGCGAGCTGTACGTCAACCGCACGCCTGCGGACCCGTACCAGGGCTATCACGCCGGCTGGAAGCGTTCGGGCCTGGGCGGCGACGACGGCAAGCACGGCATGCTCGAATTCACGCAGACGCGTCTCGTGGTCATGCCGTTCTAAAGATGTTGTAGAAAATTGATTCGTTCGGATCGCTGAACGAATGGGTAAGGGGCGTCGGCTGCAACGGATGCCCGCTTGAACAAACGCCGACCGCTGCATGGCCGCCCTTGAGCGAGCCTGCAAGCGAGTCTGCGGTATGGAGACAATCTTGCAGAAGTCCATCGCGAAACCCGGCGCGCCTGCGTCGCCGACCGCCTCGTCCATTCCCACCACGTCCGGCAATATGCAGCGCTATGGCCAGCTCATGCTGCTGGTGCTGGCCGCGGGCGCCATTTATCCGATTCTTTATCTGCGCCAGGTCTATCAGACCACGATGCTCGATGTGTTCCATATCGACAATGCGCAACTGGGCTACCTCTATTCGGTGCTCGGCATCATTTTCTTTCTGTCCTACTTGCCGAGCGGCTGGCTCGCCGACCGCGTCGCGCCGCGTCTGTTGATCTGCTTCTCGCTGATCGGCACGGGCGCGCTGGGGCTCTGGTATGCGACCGCTCCCGCCTTCCCCATGCTGATGGTGATCTTCTGCTGCTGGGGCCTGACGACGGGGCTGACGTTCTGGGCATCGGTGCTCAAGCGCGTGCGCATGATTGCGGGCGCGAACGAACAGGGCCGCTTCTTTGGTTTGCTCGATGGCGGACGCGGTCTGGTCGAAGCCTTGCTGGCGACCGTCGCGCTCGCGCTGTTCGCGGCGGCCACCGGCTCGGGCCGCGGCGAAGCGGCGGGTCTGCGTCATGTGATCTTTCTGTATTCGTTCACGTGTATCGGCATTGGCGCGCTGATGAGCTTCTTCAAGGACGCCGCGCCCGCACAGGACGATGCGCAAGGCGCCGCCGATGTCGAGCAATCGAACGCGCGCGGTGCGCTCTGGCGCGATCTCTCCACGCTCGCGAAGATTCCGCAGCTGTGGCTCGTGGCGGCGGTGGTGTTCTGCGGCTATCAGATCTTCTGGGCGACTTACAGCTTCTCCGCCTATCTGCAACAAGGCGAGATGCATATGACGGTCGTGGCGGCCGGCATGGTCACCACGCTCAAGCTGTGGATGCGCCCGCTCGGCGGCATCGGCGGCGGCTATCTGGGCGACCGTCTTTCGAATCTGCGTGTGCTGATCTGGGCGATGTTCCTCGCGGTAGCGGGGCTGATCGGCCTGATCGTGCTGCCTTCGCTGCGCAATATGGCGCTGCTCGGCGCGGTCGTGCTGTTTATCGGCCTGATGACTTACGCGATTCGCGGCCTCTACTGGACGCTGCTCGATTACTGCGCGATTCCCATGCGCATTACCGGTCTCGCAATTGGCCTTGTTTCGCTGATTGGTTACTCGTCGGATATTTTCCTGCCGCTCCTGAACGGTTACATCACGGAGCACTACGCGGGCATGACGGGCTATCAGTTCTATTTCGCCTACGTGGCCGCTATCGGCACGCTCGGCGGCATCGCCGCGCTCGCGCTCAAGCGCATGTCCCATTCACAACCTGCCTGAATACGCTCGAACCATGAAAGTCGTTGCAATGCAAACGCACGTCGTCGCGGTGCCTCCTCCGCACCTCGGCGGCATGTACTGGATCTTCGTCACGCTGGAAACCGATTGCGGCATCCAGGGCGTGGGTGAAATCTACGCGGCCACCTTCCATCCCGATGTGATGGTGCCGGCGATCGAAGATGCGTTTTCGCGCTATCTGCTCGACCACGATCCGCATCATGTCGAGCGTCTGTTCCGCGTAGCCTATTCGAGCGGCTTCACGCAGCGCCCGGATCTCACGATGATGGGCATCGTCAGCGGCCTGGAAATGGCCTGCTGGGACATCATCGGCAAGGCGGCGAACAAGCCGGTGTACGAGCTGCTGGGCGGTATGGTGAACGAGCGTCTACGTTCGTACACCTATCTTTATCCGAAGAACGCCAAGGGCGAGTACGACTACGACGATCCCGATCTGGCCGCCGAATGCGCTGCGCAGATGGTGAAGATGGGCTTTAGCGCCGTGAAGTTCGATCCGGCCGGTCCTTATACGGCGTACTCGGGCCATCAGCTTTCGCTGGAAGTGCTCGACCGTTGCGAAACGTTCTGCCGCAAGGTGCGCGAAGCCGTGGGCAACAAGGCCGATATTCTGTTTGGCACGCACGGGCAGATGGTGCCGTCCTCGGCGATCCGTCTGGCAAAGCGCCTCGAAAAATACGACCCGCTATGGTTCGAAGAGCCGGTGCCGCCGGGCCAGCCCGATGCGATGGCCGAAGTCGCGAAGCACACCAGCATTCCCATTTCGGCGGGCGAGCGCCTGACCACGAAATACGAGTTCCACAAGCTGCTGGAAGCGGGCGCGGCCTCGATCATCCAGTTGAACGTGGCGCGCGTGGGCGGTCTGCTCGAAGCGAAGAAAGTGGCCACGCTGGCCGAGGTCTATTACGCGCAGATCGCGCCGCATCTCTACAACGGCCCGATTGGCGCGGCAGCGAGCATCCAGTTGGCGGCCTGCACGCCGAACTTCCTGATTCAGGAAAGCATCGGCACCTGGGGCGGCTTCCATGCGCAAGTGCTCAAGCAGCCGATCCAGTGGGAAGACGGCTACATCATTCCTTCGAAGGCGCCGGGTCTGGGCGTCGAGCTGAACATGGACGTGGTGCGCGCGCATTCGCCGTACACCGGCAAGCGTCTGCATCTGCAGATGGCGGACCAGCCCGCCGACGTGCGCGATACCTCGCCTGCGCGCGGCTGAGCGCTGCATTACTACGCGGAAAATACGCGGGAACATAGCGATGAATTACGACTACATCATTGTCGGCGCAGGTTCGGCGGGCTGCATTCTCGCCGAACGGCTCTCGGCCTCGGGACGCCATTCGGTGCTGCTGCTCGAAGCGGGCGGATCGGACAACTCATTCTGGTTCAAGATCCCCATCGGCTTTGCCAAGCTCTACTATGACAAGGTGCACAACTGGATGTACTACAGCGAGCCGGAGCCGGAACTCGCGGGTCGCCAGATCTACGCGCCGCGCGGCAAGGTGCAGGGCGGCTCGGGCTCGATCAACGCGATGATCTACGTGCGCGGCGCACCGCGCGATTTCGACGATTGGGCGGCAGCCGGCAATCCGGGCTGGTCGTATCAGGACGTGTTGCCGTATTTTCGCAAGCTCGAATCGCACCCGCTGGGCGACACGCCATGGCACGGCGCGAACGGCCCGGTGCGCATCTCCCCCATGAAGGACGGCGCGCATCCGATCTGCCAGACCTTCCTGGAAGGCTGCGAACAACTGGGCTACGTGCGCAACGACGATTTCAACGGCGCGAAGCTCGAAGGCGTGGGTATTTACGATGTGAATACGCGCAATGGCCAGCGCGCCTCCAGCAGCTTTGCCTATCTGCATCGCGCCGCTGAACGCCCGAACCTCAAGATCGAGCTGCATGCGCAGGCAACGCGCGTGCTGTTCGATTCGAATCCGGAAGCTAACTCAAAAGCGCCGCGCGCGATTGGCGTGGAGATCGAACAGCAAGGCGTCAAGCGCACGTTTCACGCGAATCGCGAAGTGATCGTGGCGGCGGGTGCGGTCGATTCGCCCAAGCTGCTGCAACTCTCGGGCGTGGGCCCCGCTGCGCTGCTTAAGCAGCACGGTATTGGTCTGGTGCATGAGCTGCCTGCTGTGGGCCAGAATCTGCAGGACCATTTGTGCGTTAGCTTCTATTATCGTTCGCGCGTGAAGACGCTCAACGATGCGTTCAGCAGCTGGGTCAGCAAGATCAGGTTCGGCATGCAGTATGTGTTCCAGCGCAAGGGACCGTTCTCGATGAGCGTGAACCAGTCGGGCGGTTTCTTCCGCACGTCGGCTGAGGAAGCGCATCCGAACATGCAGATTTATTTCAATCCGCTGTCGTATCGGATTCCTAAATCCAATCGCGCGCAGCTGACGCCGGAGCCGTATTCAGGTTTTCTCGTCTGCTTCAATCCGTGCCGGCCGACCAGCCGCGGTTCGGTCGAAATCGCGTCGAACAGCGTTGCGGACGCGCCGAAGATTCGCGGCAACTATCTGTCGACGCAAAAAGACCGCGACGAAGCGATCGAAGGCAGCCGTCTGGTGCGCAAGTTGATGCAGGCGAAGGCGCTCAAGGACATCACGGTGGAAGAAGTTACACCCGCCGGCGAAGTCACCGACGACGCCAGCATGCTCAAATTCTTCCGCGAGCAAAGCGGCTCGATCTATCACTTGTGCGGCAGTTGCGCGATGGGTCCGGACCCGCGCACCTCGGTGGTGGATGCGCGCCTGCGCGTGCATGGCATCGACGGCTTGCGTGTGGTCGATGCGTCGATCTTCCCGAACATCACCTCCGGCAACACCAATGCGGCGACCATGATGGTGGCCGAAAAGGGCGCGGACCTGATTCTCGAAGATGCGGATCGCACGATCGCGGCGCACAGCCTCGCGCAGAACGTTCAGCGGGCCGCGGCGATCTCTTCCTGAAGCCACTGCCTGAAAAGCTGGAGCGGCCTGGACATTTTCTGTTCGGGCCGCACCACGAACCAGTAGGATTGCCGACCATCCACATGGATGTCGCGCACCGGCGCGAGCAGGCCTTCGGCCAGTTCGCGCCCGATCATGTTGCGATCGGCCATGGTCACGCCCAGCCCCTCGATGGCGGCGCGGATCGCGTGGTCGAGCAGATCGAATTCATAGCCGCCCGAGGTGTCCACATCCTCGATGCGTGCGGCGTCCAGCCAGTGCCGCCACGTCATATAGCGCTGGTTTTCCGCAGCCAGCACATGCAGCAGCGTTTGCTGCGTGAGATCGACGGGACCGTTCGCCAGCAGCGCGGGCGCGCACACGGCGATATGGGACTCGTGCATCAGCAGCGAGCTTTCCAGCCCATCCCATTCGCCATCGCCGAAACGGATCGCGCAGTCCAGCGCGGTCGAATCGGCGAGCGTGTCCTGGAGCTGCGTCGTGAGGCTCAATTCGAGCGAGGGATGACGCGCGTGCAGGCGCGTGAGGCGCGGCACCAGCCAGCGGCTCGCGAAGGTGGGCGGCGCGTTCACGCGCAGGCGGTTCAGGTCGCTCTTCTGCTGGATCGTGCGCACCGTCAGTTCGATGCGGTCGAACGATTGCTGGAGCGTGCGCAATAGCGCGCGCCCGGCCTCGGTCAGTTCGAGCCGGTGATGGTGGCGCTCCAGCAGCGTTTCGCCGAGTTGTTCTTCGAGCTGGCGCACCTGGCGGCTCACGGCGCTCTGCGTCACGTTCAGCTGTTCGGCGGCGCGGGTGAAGCTGCCGCTCGTGCCTGCCGCCTCGAACGCTTTCAGGGCGTTCAGCGCCGGCATCTTTCGCTTCAAGGTCGTCTCCTCGCGGTCGGCGCCATCGCGAAAAGGCGCGGCGCCAAAACGACGGAGTATACCGGGCCGCGCGGCCTGGGTGGCCTGGGTGGCCGGGGTTGCCGCACCGGCGTGTGTGGCTGAAGCGCCGGATGCCGGCTTGCGGCGGCCCGCCATTCAGCGCCGCGCCCGCGAGAGCGCCGCGAGGCCCAGCGTGACGGACAGCGCGAAAATATAGAGACCGCCGGGACCGAGCAGCCGCATGAAGACGGAAGCGAGCGTCGGCCCGGCCGCGCCGCCCAGCGAGAACACCAGCAGCAGCGTGGCGCTGGTCTGCACGCGGCGGCTCTGGTCGACGTGATCGTTGACGTCCGAGACGATCACGCCGTATAGCGTGAAGGTGAGCGCGACGTAGATAAACAGCAGCGTATCGACGAGAACCGGCCCACGCACGACGATCAGCGCAGCGGCCGCGACGGCGGAGCCCAGCGAAATCACGCCAAGCGTCGCGCGCCGGCCCAGCAGATCGGATAGGCGCCCCACCGGCCATTGCGACAGCAGCGCGCCGATCAGCACGATCCCCATCGCATGCGAAATATCGCCCGCTGGAAAGCCGATGCGCGCGAGATAGACCGGCGTGAGCGCATAGAAGGCGCTGGAAAGCAGTCCCGCGCCAATACATGCGGGCACGCTGCGCGGCGCGACGCGCGCGAGTTCGCGCAGGCCGTCGAGCAGCAGCGTGGGGCGCTTGGGCGTGGCGAGCGGCGAGGCGCGTGCGGCGGCTTCGGTCACGGGCGGCGATACGCTTTGCTGCCAGTCCCCGATCAGCGCGACGGGAATCAGCGAAATCACGTAGAGGGCGTTGACGAGCGTGTGTTCGACACGGCTGCCGGGCGCGGCGACGCCCAGCAGGAATTGCCCGGCGCTCACGCCCAGATAGGTGAGCACCAGATAGAGCGCGAAGGCACGGCCGCGCCGTTCGTTGGGCACCGCGCCGTTCACGCCGCTTTCGATCGACGTGAATATGCCGACCATGCTGAAGCCCGTCACGAATCTCAGCACGGCCCAGGCGTCGGGTGAATCGAAGGATAGATAGCCGAGCGCGGCCAGCGCCGTGAGCGCACCGAAACCAATGAAGGCGCGCTGCGGCCCGATCCGCCCAACCAGCGGACCCAGGCCAAGCGCGCCCGCAATAAAGCCGAGGTAGTAGCACGACTGCACCAGACCCACGCCGAGCGCGCCATGCGCGGCCTCAAGCATGCGCAGCGAGATCAGCGTGGTGAGCAGGCTGTTGCCGCAGACGAGAACCGTGTAGCCGCCCAGCAGGCCGTAGAGCGCCCGCATTGGGCGCTTAATGGGTCACGGCGCTGCGGCGCTCGACGAAGCGCCGCACGTAGTCGTCGGCGGGGCGTTCCAGGATGTCTTCGGGCGTGCCGCACTGGATCAGGCGACCATCGCGCAGGATCGCAATCTGGTTGCCGATGCGCAGCGCTTCGTCCAGATCGTGGGTGATGAAGACAATGGTCTTTTGCAGCGTCTTTTGCAGTTCGAGCAACTGGTCCTGCATTTCCGTGCGGATCAGCGGATCGAGTGCGGAGAACGCTTCGTCCATCAACAGCACATCGGTATTGGCGGCGAGTGCGCGCGCCAGGCCCACGCGCTGGCGCATACCGCCCGAAAGTTCATCCGGGTAGTGATCGCCGTAATTGCCGAGTCCCACCTTGCCGAGCCATTCGCGCGCGCTCGCCAGTGCCGCGGTTTTTTTCTCGCCGCGCGTGACGAGCGCATAGGCCGCGTTGTTGAGCACCGTCTGATGCGGCAGCAGGCCGAAGCTCTGGAACACCATGCTCACGCCATAGCGGCGCAGCTCGCGCAGACCGTGGTCGTTGAGCTTGAGCACGTCCTTGCCGTCGATCAGGATCTCGCCGACGGTCGGCTCGATCAGGCGGTTGAAGTGGCGCACGAGCGTGGATTTGCCCGAGCCTGACAGCCCCATGATGACGAAAATCTGCCCCGAGCCGATCGACAGGCTCACGTCGTTCAGGCCCACGTTGCAGCGGGTCTTTTCCAGCACTTCCGCTTTGCCCGCGCCGCCGCGCAGCAGTTGCAGCGCGCGCTCGCTCGCGTCGCGCGAACCAAAGATCTTGTACACGTGTTTGACTTCGATGCCGCTCATGTTGGTTACCTCTTGACGTGTTCGTGTCGTATTCGTGTCGTATTCGTGTGTCATGCGCGAGTGCGCTTTACTTGGCGGGCTGGCCGCTCAGGTCGCGGGTTTGAGACGCATCGGCGTTCGCGTCGGCCTGATTGCGTGCGCGGCGGAACGGAATGCGCGACGGCTGCTTGCCCTGGCGCGCGAGACCGCGCGTGCGGCGTCCCTGACCGTAGCCCTGGCTGATGCGGTCGATCACGATCGCGAGAATCACGATGGCGATGCCGGCCTGCGTGCCCTTGCCCACATCGAGCGTCTGAATGCCCGCAAGCACGTCTTCACCGAGGCCGCGCGAGCCGATCATCGATGCGATCACCACCATCGACAGCGCCATCATGGTGGTCTGGTTGATACCGGCCATGATGCTCGGGCGCGCCAGCGGCAGTTGCACGCCGAACAGCAACTGCAAGCGCGTGGTGCCGAAGGCGCGCGCGGCTTCGACGATCTCGCCATCGACATGACGGATGCCCAGATCGGTCAGACGAATCAGCGGCGGCAGCGCGTACACCACAGTGGCGAGAATCGCCGGCACCTTGCCGAGGCCGAACAGCATCAGCACGGGGATCAGGTAGACGAAGCTGGGCAGCGTCTGCATCACGTCGAGCACGGGCAGCAGGATGCGGCGCAGCGTGGCGCTGCCCGCCGCCAGAATGCCGAGCGGCACGCCGAGCGCTACGGAAATGACGGTGGCCACCACCATCAGCGCGAAGGTTTGCATGAGCTTGTCCCACAGCCCGAAGCAGCCGATCAGCCAGAGCAGGGCGACAAACAGCAGCGCCACGCCCACGCGGCGCGACGCATGCCAGCTCAGCAGGCCCACGAGGGCAAGCACGAGCAGGGGCGGCATGGCGCGCAGCAGGCCTTCGAGCGGCACGAGCACATCGCGCAGCATCAGCACGCTGAAGTTGTGGAACGCGTCGCCGTATTGCTGCACGAACGCGGTGACCTGATCGTTGACCCAATCGGCGATCGACAGGTGGAGAAAGGGAGATCCCATGGTGAGCCTCATTCAGCGTGTTTCAGCGTGTGACAGGTGATGCGATGTGGTGCGATGTGGTGCGCTCAGTGCGGATCAGGTCTTCAGACCCGCCTGCACACGCGCCGCGACATCCGGCGTGACCCATTGCTTCCAGATTTCCGGATGCTGCTCGAAGAAGCTGCGCGCGACCGTGGAGGCGTCGAGCTTCTTGTCGTGCATCTGCTGGACCAGTTGTTCGTCGAGCGTGAGCGGCAGGCTCACTTTTTCGAAGAAGGAAACGGCGTCGGGCTGGGCGTCGAAGAACGGCGTTGAGACCGCGACCTTCAGATGCGAAACCTTGAACGCCGAGGCGCAGGGGGTGCCCTTGGGGTCCGCGATGGTGTTCCAGCAGGCGTCCGAGTACGGTGCGCCCGCAAGCTGCACGAAGCGGTATTTCGCCATCAGCCCGGCCGGCTGCCAGTAGTAAAAAAGGATGGGCTTGCCGCGCTCATACGCCGAGGCAATTGCCGCGTCGAGCGCGCCGCCGGTGCCGGGGCGGAAGTTGGTGTAAGCGTCGCCAAGCTTGTAGGCGGACATCAGGCGATTGTTGAAGCGCTCGCAGTCCCAGCCGGCCGGGCAGTTGTAGAAGCGGCCCTTGCCGGGTTCTTCGTCGTCGCTGAAGAGATCCTTGTATTGCGGCAGTTGCGCGATCGAGCGCAGCTGCGGTGCGAGCGGTTTGATGCCGCGTTTGGCGTCTCCATTGATGACGTAGTCGGGCACGTACCAGCCTTCCTTGTCGCCGCCGGGGATCAGTTCGCCCACCAGTTTCACGTTGCCGTCTTTCAGGCCGCGCGCAATGATCGGGCTGCGGCCGGTCCAGTGTTCGGCCCAGATCTGCAGGTCGTTATTGGTGAGCGCGGTTTCGGTGGCGGCGGTGGCGCCCGGCACGACTTCGGTTTTGCAGCCGTAGCCTTTTTCAAGCACCGTGCGGACCATTTCGGTCATCAGTGCGCCGCTTTCCCAGGTGATCTGGGCGAGCTTGACGGTCTTGCCGGACTGGCACCAGTTGCTTGCGTTACCCGCTGCAAAGCCGCTGGTGGCGGCGCAGGTGAGCGCCAGTGCTGCGGCAAGACGCACGCCTGCCTGCTTGATTGCTTGCATGTCTCCTCCGTTCGTTTTCGGGGTCGCCGTGCGTGCCGCTGCATGAGCGGCTTTTTACGGATTTTCGCTTCGGCGCGAACAGAGTCTAACGGCAGCATTTTGGGTTGCGAAAGCCACGAAAAGTCATCGAAGCATTACCTGATCTCATGCCGATGATCCGGCGTCATGCCCCCATGAGATTTCATAGCTTTCAGCGCTGCGTGGCGTGTGCTGGAATTCGTTCCGACGCGCAGCCTGCATCGACAAAAACAGCACGCTGCAGCGCACCAATCAAACACCGGAACACCAGGAGACGGAGTCAATATGAAAGCCTTGGAAGTCTATATCGGCGAGGGTTTTGCAGGACCAGGCGTAAACGCTGCCCATATCAACATCATGATTGGCCCGCGCAATGGCCCGGTCGGCCAGGCGTTCACGAACAGCCTGTCTTCGCCGTCGCAAGGCCACGTGCCTTTCATGGTGGTGGCGCAGCCCAATGTGCCGGTCAAGCCCGCCACGCTCTACGTGAACAAGGCCGATATTCGCGGCGATCTGCACGGCAATGCCACGTGGGGCGCCTCGCAGGCGGCCATTGCCAAGGCCGTGACGGAAGCGATGCTCGACGGCACGCTGCCGCCCGAAGCGGAAAACGAATGGTGCGTCGTCACGGCGAACTGGGTGAACTGGTCGTGCGACGATCTGGACGCTGTGTACGAGAACAACTATGCAGCCTGCAAGACCGCGATCCATGCTGCGATGAATGGGCTGCCCAAGCTCGACGACATCGCGAAGATCAAGGATCAGATCAGCAACCCGTTCTATACGCCCAAGGCCAAAGCGGCCTGAGCCGCGACTCCTCTATCAGGTGACTACGATGCAATACGTGCAACTCGGCCGTTCGGGCCTGAAGGTGTCGCGCCTGTGCCTTGGCACGATGAACATGGGCACGCCCGACTGGAAGCCGTGGATTTACAACGAAGAGCAAAGCGAGCCGATCGTGCGCCACGCGCTCGAAGCGGGCGTGAACTTCATCGACCTCGCGGATTTTTACTCTACGGGCGTGGGCGAGGAAGTGGTGGGCCGCATCGTCAAGCGCATCGCGAAGCGCGACGAACTGGTGCTGACCACCAAGGTGGGCTATCCGATTGGCGGCGGTGTGAACAATCAGGGCCATTCGCGCAAGCACATCATGGACGGCATCGACGGTTCGCTGCGCCGTTTGCAGACCGATTACGTCGACGTCTACATGCTGCATTACTTCGACGTGAATACGCCCGTCGAGGAAACCATGGATGCGCTCAACGATATCGTGCGCTCGGGCAAGGCGCGCTATATCGGCGTATCGACCATGTTCACCTGGCAGTTCGCGAAGATCCTGCAGGCCTGCGAGCGCTATAACTTCGCACGACCCATCAATATGCAGCTGCAACTGAACTGTGCGTATCGCGAGGAAGAGCGCGAAATGGTGCCGTTCTGCCAGGACCAGGGCGTGGGCGTATCGGTGTTCAGCCCGCTCGCACGCGGCCTGTTGTCGGGCGACGCGAAGTCGGTGCGCAACCAGACCGACTTCTTCACCGCGCAGATGTACGACGATCAGGTTTCGCGCGATGTGGCGATTTCGGTGGCCGAAGTGGCCGAAGCGCGCGGCGTGTCGTGCGCGCAGATCGCTCAGGCGTGGGTGCTCAATCGTCCGGGCATTGCGTCGATGCTGGTGGGCGCGGATACGGTCGCGCAATTCGACAGCGCGCTCGCCGCACTCGACACGAAACTCGACGCCGACGAACTCTATGAGCTCGACCGCAACTACACGCCGTGCGATGTGATCAACGATTACGTCACCTCGCGCATTCCGCGTGTGCCGCGCGCAACGCGCCGCCTGGAGATCGCAGCATGATCGACGGTCTCAAGGAAACGCGTTTGCTGCGTACATCGAGCTTTATCGACGGCGAATGGGTGGCGGGCGACAGCACCTTCACGGTGATCGATCCGGCCACCGCCAGGCCGCTGGCAGAAGTCGCGCGTGCAGGGGCGCGCGAAACGCTGCAAGCCGTGGCGGCTGCTTCGCATGCATTCCCCGCATGGCGCGATGCCACGGCGGCTGAGCGCGGCGCGAAGGTGCGCCGCTGGGGCGAGCTGATGCTCGCGCATCGCGAAGACCTCGCGCGCATCATGGTGGCGGAGCAGGGCAAGCCGTATGCGGAAGCGCTCGGTGAAGTCGGCTACGCGGCGAGCTTTCTCACGTGGTTCGCGGAAGAAGCGCGCCGTGCCTATGGCGATGTGATTCCCGCGCCGAAGAAGGGCGCACGCATCGTGGTGACGAAGGAAGCCGTGGGCGTGGTCGGCGCGATTACGCCGTGGAATTTCCCGCTCGCAATGGTCACGCGCAAGGCCGGTCCCGCGCTGGCGGCGGGCTGCACGATGGTGCTCAAGCCGTCCGAGGAAACGCCGTTGAGCGCGTTCGCGCTGGCCGTGCTGGCGGAAGAAGCGGGCATTCCGTGTGGCGTGTTCAACGTCGTAACGGGCGACGCACCGGCGATCGGCGACACGCTGATGGCCGCGAAGGCCGTGCGCAAGATCTCGTTCACGGGATCGACGCGCGTGGGCAAGCTGCTCATGCGCGCCGCGGCGGACAGCGTCAAGAAAATCTCGCTCGAACTGGGCGGCAACGCGCCGTTCATCGTGTTCGACGACGCCGATCTGGACGCCGCCGTGGAAGGCGCGATGGCATCGAAGTTCCGCAACACGGGGCAGACCTGCGTGTGCGTGAATCGCTTCTACGTGCAGGCAGGCGTGCACGATGCGTTCGTCGGGAAGCTGGCGGCCGCAGTGCGTGCACTGCGCGTGTCCGGCGGCATGGAAGCGGGCGCGACGCAGGGGCCGCTCATCAATGCGGCGGCGCTGCGCAAGGTGGAAGCGCATGTGAGCGATGCGCGCGAGAAGGGCGGCGAGATCGTGTGCGGCGGCAAGCCGCACGCGCTGGGCGGCACCTTCTATGAGCCGACCATCATCACCGGCGCGCATGGCGGCATGATGCTCGCGCACGAAGAAACCTTTGGACCGGTGGCGGCGGTGTTCCGTTTCGAGACCGAGGAAGAAGCGATCCAGGCGGCGAACGATACTGAGTTCGGTTTGTCGGCGTACTTCTATGCGCGCGATATCGGCCGCGTGTGGCGGGTGGCTGGCGCGCTGGAAAGCGGCATGGTCGGCATCAACGAGGGGATCATCTCGACCGAAGTCGCGCCGTTTGGCGGCGTGAAGGAATCGGGCCTCGGGCGTGAAGGGTCGAAGTACGGTCTCGATGAGTACCTTGAGACGAAGTACATGATGATGGGTGGGTTGGGGTGAACTTCCCCCGCTGTTGAGCGTTCTGCACGCATTGCCCTTTTGAGTTTCGGGGCGAAAGCCGCTACCTGAAAATGTAGCGGCTTTTTTATGCCTCGAATTCAGGGCTTAACCGCATGCCGCCCCACCAGCCACTGACTGAAATTTCTCACCCGCACGGTTTCCTGCACCTCTGGCCGCACATCGAGCCAATACCCCGAAGGACCGTCTACCTCGATCTCGCTCAACTGCACGAGCGTGCCGTTCGCCAGTTCCTGCTCGATCATGTGCCGGTCCGCCACGGCAATGCCCAGGCCCGCCACCGCCGCATGAATCACCTGATCGAGCGTGCTGAACTCCAGCTCGCCGCGCGGCGCCATTTCCACGTCCAGCGCGGCCGCTTCGAGCCACGCTTCCCACACCATCAAGCGGCGATCGATATCGAGGATATAAAGCCACGGATGCTGCGCGAGAATCTCACGCAATGCATCGGCGCTTTCAGGCACATGAGGGAACTCGCGCGCCGATCCCACCAGCACATGCCGCTCGCGCATCAGCAAGGTGCTTTGTCCGCCCGGCAACGACTCCATGCCGAAGCGGATCTGGCAATCCTCATTGCGTTCGCTGCCATGCAAAGGCCCATATTCGTTCGTGATGGAAATGCGCAGATCGGGATGCTGCATCTGAAAATCGCGCAGGCGCGGGGTGAGCCAGCGCGTTGCAAGCGTGGGCGCGGCGTTCAGACTGAGCAGACTGTTAGAAGGATCGGCGCGAATCGTATCGAGCGTATGGGCGATGCTGTCGAACGCGGCCTGTAGCGTAGGCAGGAGGCGCTTGCCAGCGGCCGTGATTTCGAGCCGATGGTGATGCCGCATGAACAGCGGCGTGCCCAGGTAATCTTCGAGCAGACGGATCTGGCGGCTGATCGCGCCTTGTGTGACGTGCAGATTCTGCGCCGCCTTGGTGAAGCTGAGAGTCCGGCTGGCCTCTTCGAACGAACGCAGGGCCGAAAGGGAAGGAAGGCGGCGCATGCTGCAACCTCTTGAATCTCGATGATACGGATCGCTAAATGGAAAACGCCGGCATTGCGCCGGCGCCTGACCTGCCAGAAACGTCAGAAGGTGTGGGTGACGCCCACGCGGCTGACCACCTGGTTCTGCGTGCTGGACGGGTTGAAGCCCGTGATCTGCGCGTTTTCCGCGCCGCCCGCCGCGTGCTGGTACGAGCCCATCGCGTAGACCGAGGTGCGCTTCGAGATCGAGTATTGCGCGATCAGGTTGACCTGATGGTACTTGGGCGAAGCGTCGGTGGCGTGATCCTGGCCCATCGTGAAGGTGTAGCCCGCGCCCACGGTGAAGGCCGGCGTGATCGCGTACGTACCCGACAGTTCATAGTTCTGGAAGTGCAGATCGTGGCTGCCATTACCCGAGGAGAAGTCCACGTTCGAGTAGTTGGCCATCATCTTCAGGCCGCCCAGCACATACGAAGCGCCTGCCGAAAGAATGCCCTGGTAACGCGCATTCGCCAGCGCGTCGCCGTAAATGGTGTTCACGAAGCCGCCGCCGCTGCCGTAGCCGGCCACCGCCGAAATCGGATCGTTGATGCGCAGGTAACCCACGCCCGCGCTGAACGAACCCAGCGTATAAGCCGCTGCCGCGCTATACGAGGCGTTGTTCGAGAACTGGCCCGCCTGGCCGCCGAACGAATAGTGGCCTTCGAACTGCAAGCCTGCGATGACCGGGCTGACGTACTTGACGGCGTTGTTGACGGGGAACCCGTTGTCCAGGTTGTCCATGTCGTTCGGGTGTGCGAAGTACCAGCCGCCGTAGTTGCCGTTCAGCGAGTATGGTTCGATCAGGTCAACCGTGGCGTCCCACTGCTTGCCCAAGGTGATCTGGCCGTACTGTTCCGATTTCACGCCGACATAAGCGTTACGCGAGAACATCAGGCCGCCGCCCGCCGCGCCGGTGGCCGCGTTAAAGCCGCTTTCCAGCCGGAAGATCGCCGAATAACCGCCGCCCAGGTCTTCCGAGCCGCGCAGGCCCCAGCGGCTGCCTGCCGGCACGCCGCTTTGCATCTGCACCAGACGGCCGCCGCTGCCCGGCACGAGGTTGCCGTTCGCGCCGTTGACGACGTTGTTGGCGTAGTCCACGCCCAGATCGATGATGCCGTACAGCGTGACGCTACTTTGCGCATGTGCGCCTGCCGCAGCCAGCGCGAGCGGCAGCGCCGCGAGAAGTTTCTTCTTCACTGCGAGTCTCCTTGTCTGGACGCCGCTTCTTCGGCGTCCATTTATGGTTAGCTTCTGATTACCTGGTTGTACGAACTGAACATTTACGCGCCCAGCGACTTCTGCACCTTCGTCGCGATATCGGCGGGCACCCACGTCTTCCACATTTCCGGATGGGTCTTGAGGAACTTGATCGCTTCGTCCTGAGCGTCGACCTTATGCTCGGTCATGTCGAGAATCGTCGTGTTCAGGAAGTCGATCGGGAAGTTGACCTTGGAGAAGAAGGTCATCACGTCCGGTTCGGCCTGATAAAAAGGCGTGGAAACGCCGATCTTCAGTTGCGAGACCAGATACGACGACGCGCAGGGCTGCGTGCTGCCGGCGTCGCGCAGGGTCTTCCAGCAGGCTTCGTTGAACGGCAGCATCTTCAGTTGCACGAACTTGTACTTCGCCATCAGCGCGGCCGGCTCCCAGTAGTAGGTGAGAATCGGCTTGCCGCGCGCATAGGCCGAAGAAATGGCTGCGTCGAGCGCCGCACCCGTGCCGGGGCGGAAGTTTGTATAGCTGTCGTCGAGCTTGAGCAGCTTCAGCAGGCGCGTGTTGACGCGCTCGCAGTCCCAGCCCGACGGGCAGTTCAGGAAGCGGCCGCGATCCGGCTCCTCGTCGTCGGTGAAGAGGGTTTTGTATTTCGGCAGATCGCTCACGGATTGCAGGTCGGGCGCGCTCGCCTTGATGCCGCGTTTCGGGTCGCCGTGGATCACGTAGTCGGGCACGTACCAGCCTTCCCTGGTGCCGCCCGGCAGCGTGTCGCCAACCAGTTTCACGGAGCCTGCTTTTACGGCGCCCGCGATGATTTCCGAACGGCCCGTCCATTGTTCCGACCACACCTGGAGATCATTGCGCGAGAGCGCGGTTTCGGTGGCGGCGGTGCTGCCCGGCACGGTATCGGTCTGGCATCCGTAACCGTTCTTGACGATGTAGCGCAGCACTTCGCCCGTAAAGTTGCCGCTTTCCCAGGTCACGCCGGCGAAATGGACCGGTTTGCCCTGGCTGCACCAGTTGCCCGCGGCGTGCGCGGGAACGGTGGCGACGGCGATCGGCGCGGCCAGCAGCGTTGCGCGGATAGCGGCCAGAATCGGTCGGGTGAGCTTTTTCATGAGATGTCTCCTTCTATTGGAATTGTTTCGGAATGCTTCGGGTTTTGTCCGGTCGTTCGCAAAATCCTGGCGTTGCCGCAGCGGGGCGCTCCTGTGTCGACCCGCTTGATTCGGATGTGTTTGTTCGAGTGCCTGGTTCTAGTCGTAGCGGCTGTCGTTCGCGCGGGTGGCGGCCAGCACGGCTTCATCCAGTTCGATGCCGAGGCCCGGCGCGTCGCCCAGATCGATCCAGCCTTGCGCGTCCGTTTCGATGGCGCGCGCAAGCGGAAAATCGCGTCGCGCGGGCGTCCATTCGGGCGGGTCGTACGGGAATTCGATGAAGGGCGCGTTGGCCGCGCCCGCCGTCACATGCAGATTGGCGGCAAGGCCGATGCCGTTGCCCCAGGTGTGCGGCGTGAACACCTTGCCGTTGGCTTCGATCTGCGCGGCGAGGCGTCGTGCGCCTTCCATGCCGAGCGAGCAGACCACATCGGGCTGATAGACATCGAGGCAGTCGTGCGCGAGCAGCGCCGCGAATTCGTGCGCTTCTCGCGTCATCTCGCCGCCTGCAATGCGCACCCCGGTCGAACGGCGCAACTGCGCGTGACCGGCGTAATCGCCGCGATGCAGCGGCTCCTCCACCCAGTAAGGGCGATAGCGTTCGATCTGGCGGATCACGGCGAGCGCGTCTTCCATGCGCCACGGCGCCTGGATGTCCCAAGGCATGCGCCAGCCTTGATTGCAGTCCACCATGATGTCGATGGCGTCGCCCGCGGCTTCGCGCACGGCGGCAAGCGCGGCGATATCGTCGGCGAGACTGGCGCGGCCGAAACGCACCTTGAGCGCCGGAAAGCCGCGCGCGACGGCGTGCTCGGCCCACTGCGCCATACCGGTCAGAGAGCGATGCACGCCCGACGAAGCGTACGCACGCACCCGCCGCGCACGGCCGCCGGCCATCTGCCAGCACGGCTGGCCGAGTATCTTGCCTGCCAGATCCCAGAGCGCGACGTCGAGCGGCCAGAGGCGGCCCGCGTGGAAACTGAGGTTGTCGAGCACGGCCGAATGGCGCGCGAGGTCGAGCGGATCCGCGCCGACAAAGAGATCGCGATAGTCGTCGAAGCCATACATGGCGTCGCCCGAACCGATACCCACGCGTCCTTCGGTGTCCTCCACACGCACGATGGTCGCCGGGAAGGCGCGGCGCGCACGGCTGTCCCACGAGGCGGGAAACGGCGGGTCGAGCGGCAGGCGATGCTGGCTGACCGTGATGCGGGCGATGCGATTTGTCATGGCGCGTGTGGCGTCGCTCCTTGCGCGCTGAAAGCGGCGCCGGGTGGCGATTGTCTCCTTGGCCTGTGCTGGCGTTATCGTTACGGCATCCTAGAGGGTCAATTGGTGGCACTCAATGAAGTCAATTCAAGTAAATGACAGCCTTCAATTCCCCGGATTGGGCGCGATAATGACGCAGCGGTCGCGCGCAGGCGTGGCGCGCTTCGACCCCTCGGGAAAACACCCATGAACGGCTGGATGCCCACGCTTCCCGCGCTGCCTCGCGGCGAACCCAAATACCGTGCGATTGCGTACGCCTACGCGCAGGCTATCGACGGGGGGCAGATGTTGCCCGGCGAGAAACTGCCCGCGCACCGGTTGCTGGCGAAGAAGCTCGGCGTGACCACCGGCACGGTGAGCCGCGCATATACGGAACTGGAGCGCTGCGGGATGGTGGTCGCGCGCGTGGGCGACGGCACGTATGTCGCCGAGCCCGATGCGGACGGCGCGCGTCTGCCTGCGCGCACGCGTCAGACGCCCGAAGCGGGCGAGGGCAGCAACTTCACCAGCGCCGGCGTCCTTGCTGCGACGGCCAGTAGCCCCGCGCCGCTCGCGCCGGGCCGGCCCGTCGATCTCGGCCAGAACGTGCCGATGCCCACCGACGAAGCGCTGCTGCTCACCCAGACGCTGCGCGAGCTGGCCGCAGACGAACGCCTCGCCGGCGAACTACTGCTCTATCAGCCCGAAGGGGGCCGCCGCTCGCATCGCGAAGCCGGGGCGCGCTGGCTCGCGCGCATGGGCTGCACGGTGCCCGCCGAACGCGTGCTGGTGACGCAGGGCGCGCAGCATGGACTCGCATGCGTGTTGCGCGCGGTGCTGCGCCCCGGCGATACGATCTTCGCGGAGGCGCTGAGCTATCCCGGCATCGTGGCGCTCGCGCGGCAACTGCGCCTGAATCTCGTGGGCATCGAAATCGACGAAGAGGGCATCGTGCCCGCCGCGCTCGAACGCGCCTGCGGGCTGCTCGCGCCGCGTGCGCTGTTCTGCGTGCCGACGCTGCACAATCCCACCACCGCGACGCTTTCCGAAGCGCGCCGCGCCGCCATCGCCGAGATCGCCGTGCGCCACAACCTCGTAGTGATCGAGGATCTCGTGCCCGCCGCGCTGCTCGATGCTCCGCCCACGCCGCTGGCGGCGCGTTTGCCCGAGCACGGCATCGCCATCAGCAGTCTTTCAAAGGCCGTCGCGCCCGGCTTGCGCGTGGGCTACGTGCAGGCGCCGCAGGACTGGGTGGGCAAGATTCTCGCCGTGATCCGCAGCGATTGCTGGATGACTTCGCCACTGAGTGCCGAGATTGCGGCACGCTGGATCGTCAACGGCGAAATCGACCGGCTGGTCGCGCAGCAGCGCGCCTGCGTGGATGTGCGTCAGGCGATTGCCGCCGAGGTGCTGTCGGGCTGGAGCTATCGCACCGATCCGGCGAGTCCGCATCTGTGGCTGCCGCTCGCCGAACCCTGGCGCGCCGCCGAATTCGCAGCGGCCTTGCGTCAGGCAGGCGTGCTGGCGAAGACGGCGGACAGTTTCGTGATCGGGCGTGGATCTGCGCCGCATGCCGTGCGTTTGAGCCTGGGCGGCGCGCGTTCGTGCGAAGCGCTGCGCGAGGCATTGGAACTGCTGGCGCGCACGCTGCGCAATGGTCCGGAAGGGCTTTATTCGGCGTAGTCCTGTCATTCTGGTGCGCTAGCATGGGCTGCAAAGGTCACCATCAAAACTCGGGAGCGAAGAAACCCATGAGCAATGCGAAGGAGTCGAAAAAGAAACCCGGCAAGGCAAAGACAGCAAAGGCGAGCACCGGCGCCGAAGCGGGCAAGGCCCGTCGCACCGAAGTGATGGGCGAGGCCTTCGTCGAGCGCGCGATGGGCTCGATGGACGGCTTTACGCGCCCGCTTCAGGAATGGCTCAACGAACATGCATGGGGCAGCACCTGGCTGCGCGACGGGCTCGATCTGAAGACGCGCAGCCTGTGCACCTGCTCGATGCTGGCGGCGCTCGGGCGCAGTACCGAACTCAAAGGCCACGTGCGCGGCGCGATCAATAACGGCGCGAGCGTGATCGAGATTCGCGAGGTGCTGCTGCATAGCGCGATCTATGCGGGCGCGCCCGCTGCCAGCGAGGCGTTTCGTGCTGCGAAGGAAGTGCTCGCGGAGCTGGGCGTGGAGATGCCCGAGTAACGCGCAGACCGCGTGCGCGCTGAACAAACGGCGGCGCACGCGTCCAACCGCTTCGGGCTTACGCTGCGACGCCTTCCTCAGCGTCACGCCGCACGGCAGCCATATCGTCGACCGTCACGGGCACGCGGCGCGCCACGGCGCACATCAATTCGTAGCCGATCGTGCCCGACGGCTCGGCCACGTCATCCACCTTCACGTTTTCGCCCCACAGCTCCACATGGGAGCCGATGCCTGCATTCGGGCAGGGCGTGAGATCGACCGTGAGCATGTCCATCGATACGCGGCCCACCACGCGCGTGCGCACGCCGTCGACGGCGATCGGCGTGCCGGTCGGCGCGTGACGCGGATAGCCGTCCGCGTAGCCGCAGGCCACCACGCCGATGCGCATCGGCTGCTCGACCGCGTAGGTGCGGCCATAGCCGATGGTGTCCTGTGGCGCGAGCGTCTGCACCCCGATGATGCGGCTCGACAGCGTCATCGCCGCGCGCAGGCCAAGGCCTTCGATATGGCGCGCCGCGCCGGTGGGCGATGCGCCGTAGAGAATCGTGCCGGGCCGCACCCAGTCGCGGTGCGCGCGCGGATGCCAGAGCACCGCCGCCGAGTTCGACAGCGAGCGCTCGCCCGGAATGCCGGCAGTGGCGGCGTCAAAGCGGTCGAGCTGCCAGTCGATGGCGCCGTCGTCGGCGTTGGCGAAGTGGGTCATGAGGCTGATCGCGCCGATGGTGGGAATCGCGCGGGCGCGTTCCCAGGCGGCGCGATAGGCGTCGGGCTTGTAGCCGAGGCGGTTCATGCCCGAGTTCATCTTCAGCTGGATGTCGATGGGCTGCGTGGTTTGCGCCGCGGCCAGCAGGGCCAGTTGCTCGTCGCAATGCACGGCGACGGTCAAGCGATGCGCGACGGCAGTGGCGACGTCGGCGGCATCGAAAACGCCTTCGAGCAGCAGGATCGGCCTGGTCCAGCCGAGTTCGCGCACGCGCACGGCTTCGTCGAGGTCGAGCAGGGCAATGCCGTCCGCGTCCGCGAGCGCTGAGTAAATGCGCTCGATGCCATGGCCGTAAGCATTGGCCTTCACGACCGCCCAGACGCGCGCGCCCGCGGCGCTGCGCGCGGCGAGCCGAAGGTTATGGCGAACGGCTTCGGGATGGATGCGGACGGAAATGGGGCGCGGCATAGGCAATCCTGCGGGCGAATGTTAGTGGGTGAGTCCAGTGATTTGTGCAATCGTATTGATTTTCGCCCAGTTATTTTTAACGTATTTTTCCTGGAATTTGGTTTTATCGACTGGATTCGGTGGTTCAGACCGCTGCCCGCTGTTCGCCCGCCGCGTGGCGCAGTGCTTCCAGCACCGTGCGCGGCGGCTATAACTACGACGGCATCACCACCGAATCGGCGAGCAAAACTGGATGCGCAATCACGCGCCGCGTCTCGCGAAAGAAGGCAAACCGTGGTTTCTCGCGGTCAATCTCGTGAATCCGCATGACGTGATGTTCGTGAATACCGATGCGGTCGGATCGAACCTGCAGGACGCGATCAAGCCGATGCTCGGCCATGCGCATCCGCCCGAAGATGCGCTCTATCAGCAGAAGTGGGATAGCGTGCCGCTGGCTGCGTCGTGCCATCAGGCTCATGACGAGCCGGGCCGGCCGCGCACGGCATGTTCAATGCGGCGATAGTCCCGATGTCATGCCGATCCGCGATGGCAAGGTGCAGGTGCAAATCCGCAACTTCCATTAAGGCTGGCGGCGCGCGGGATCGAGTTGCCGGTAGTAGAAGGTAGTCGCGCAGAAGCCGCCGTCGGGCATGAGTGCGTAGTCCGGCACCGTGCCCGCACGCTGCCATCCGGCGCGTTGGTAAAGGCGCTCGGCTTCCCCGCCGGTGACGGTGTCGAGCACCAGCACGGTCTTGCCTGCCTGCAGCGCGTGGGTTTCCACGGCCTGCATCAGTCGCGCGCCGATGCCTTGCCTGCGCGCTGCGCGCGACACCAGCATCTTCGCGACATCGGCGCGATGGGGTTGATTCTCCGCCTGAGCCGTGACGATCTGCACCGTGCCGACGATGCGGCCGTGTGCGTCTTCGGCGATCAGCAGGATGCGCTCGTCGGCGGCTACGCCCTCGGCGGCGCGCTTCCAGAACGCGAGCGCGGTTTCGCGCGCGAGTGGCGCCATGAAGCTCACCGAAGCGCCGCCTTCCACGCAATCGATCAATACATCCGCGAGCGCGTCGATGCTTGCGGCGGCTTCGTTTGCGCCAAGCCGGCGCACTTCGATATCGCTGTTCATGGTGTGATCCCCGAAAAGTTACGGACGTTACGCAGCGATGCGGCTCAACGCCACGAGATAGCGCGCGCTCTGGCGCGTGGGATTGCGCCAGACGATCGGGCAATCGAGCTTCATGGCGAGACAGTCGCCCGTTTCCAGACGCCAGCGCTGTTCGCCGACGGTGATTTCCATCGTGCCTTCGAGGATCCAGACCTGTTGATGGATTTCCGCATCGCGCAGACTGGTGTCGTAGGCCACGCGCTTGCCGGCGGGGAATTGCACCTCGACAAGCTGGATGGGCGACGGGAGTTCGGGCGAGAGATTGCGGCGCACGTAGCCGGAGGCCGGATCAGTCCAGACAGGTTGTGAGTGCGCGGCGCTATAGGGCGAAGGTTCGGCGGCCGCCTTCGAGCCGGGCGGTTCGAACAGTGAAGCGAGCGAGACGCCCAGCGCGGTCGCGAGCTTGTCGAGCACGACGGCGGTTGGGCTGCTTTCGCCGCGCTCGATCAGCGAGATGGTGGAGCGGCTGACGGCGCTGCGCTCCGCGAGCGCTTCGAGCGACCAGCCGCGCGCGTCGCGCAGTTCGCGCAGGCGCTGTGCCAGTGCGGAGTGGATATCCATCGCGTCCAGTTTAGTGGATGATCTTATCCAGTAAACTAGATGAGCGGTTTTCGATTGTCAATGTCGACAAAAAAATCGATGCAATAAAAAGACCTCCACCCGGTTCACAGATTCGCGAAAAATCTGCTCACCGTCGTGGAGGCCTGCGGGTACAACGAATGCATCGACTCAACGCAATCAGAACTCGACAGTCGCGTTGGCGATGAACGTGCGCACGGCGCCAGGCAGTGCGTAGTAACCGCAACCGGTGGTCGAGTAGCGCTTGTCGAACAGATTGTTGATGCCTGCGCGGAAGGTCACGTCCTTGCCGGCGATGGCCGTTTCGTACTTCGCGCCGATATCGACCGTCGTATAGGACGGCACGATGAACTGGTTCGCGGCGTCCAGCGCCATATTTCCGGTGTACTTGACGCCTGCATCGAGCGTCAGGCCATGCACGACCGGCGGCGAGTATTCGACGCGCGCCGTCGCCTGGAAGCGCGGCGTGCCGAAGATGCGCTTGCCGTTGACGCTCGGGTCGTCGATACCCACGCCCTTGGCGTTGAGCGCCAGCACGCCCGCCATCACGCGCACATCGCGCACCGGCGAGAACCAGGCGCTCGAATCGACGCCCATGTAACGCTCGGTGCCGTCCTGCACGAACATGTTCGCGGTTGGTGTAGTCGTAGCCGCGATCGATGCGGAACAGCGCGACATTGCCGCCCAGCGCTCGTGATCGGTCTTGACGTCCACTTCGTACTGCTTGCTGCGCTTGTGACGTCCGCGGAGGTGAGCACTACGTCGAGTTTTTTTAGCCTCCAATTCAGCCTGATCTGGGAGCCGACCGAACAGCAGACCTACTATCTGTCCTATGGTTTGGCATCGGCGACGCCGTGAGCCGGTTCGATTTCGGCAGATGCGAATCCGCTGGGTGTGAACAGCACGACGTCAGCCAGCAACGCACTGCGCAATCTCGACCCCGAAAAGACCAAAACGCTCGAACTGGGCGGCAAGACCAATCTGCTCGGCGAGCGTCTGGGACTCACGGGCGCGCTGTTTCGCACGGAAAAGAACAATACTTATCATGACGACGGCAGCGGGAACGTTTCCGCGACCGGCAACAAGGAACGTTACTATGGCGCAGAACCGGGCTTGACCGGGCAGATCACACCGGACTGGACTGCCTGTCTCGGCTACATGTATCTGCTCAGCGAAATCACCGACGCCGCCACCAGAACGAATATCGGCAATCCGGTGCAGGGTGTGCCGACGAATTCGTCTACGCTATGGATAACTTATGACTTCGCGCGGCTGCTGCATGGAAAAATGACAATACCGCACGCGCGACGCCATCGGCGGAGCGCGCCGTCATCCTGAGCGTCAAGCTTTCCATGTAACTCAAAGCATTGCGATGCGGGCGCGGTCCGAAATGGCCGCGCCGCGTCGCGGAAAACCTATGATCGTAAAAATCCCGAACGTGCTGAGCCCGGAAGAAGTCCGATATTGCCGGGATGTGCTGGGCGCGTCCGAATGGGGGGACGGCAAGGCGCGCGCCGGGGAGCAGGCGCGCGATGTCAAGGACAATCTCCAGATCGAAATGGGCTCTGAGCCTTTCCGCGAGATGGGCGAACGGGTGCTTCGGGCGCTGGGCCGCAATAGCCTGTTCAATTCGCTGACGATTCCGTTGCGGGTACGATCGCCGATGTTCAATCGCTACGACTTCGGTATGCACTACGGGCCTCATGTCGATGGCGCGATTCATAGCGTGCCCGGTGACACGCGGGACGCGCTGGGCGGCATTTTTCTGGACGCAGTCGATCGTCAAATCGCACGAGCAGCGTGCGGGAGATCCGAACACTGTTGCCCGATACCCATCCCGCGGTGCTCGCCTTGACGAGCAGTTATCACAACCAGTTGCGGCTGTCGTCGGAGCTTTGAGCGGGCGCCCGGGGCCGCCACAGCAATTTCTTCCAAGACTTCGTGCCTGGCGTGTCGCATGATCGCTGCTTTGCTCATGCCTTACGCCACCCCACGCCATGCATCCCGCAACCAACGGCTTTTTGCTGTCTCTTTCGCTTTGCCTCGATATCGGCATCGCCAATATCGCCATGATGAACCTCGCCATGCAGCGCGGCTACTGGAACGGCTTCTGGCTGGGCCTCGGATCGTGCTTTGGCGATCTGTTCTACGCGGTGCTCGCACTCGCGGGCATGACGGCCTTACTGCAATTTTCGGTCGTGCGCTGGTGCATGTGGCTCGGCGGTTCCGTCGTGCTGGCGGTGCTGGCCGTGAAGATGATCAAGTCGGCTGTTGCGTCGGCGCGCGCGGGCCCGGTTGACGAATCGCGCGCAGATAAAGGTTCGCCTTTGCAGCAAGTCGTGAAGGGGGCGCTGCTCGCGTTGTCGTCGCCTTCCGCGATCGTGTGGTTCGCGGCGGTGGGCGGCTCGCTTATCGCGCAATCGGCCGTGAGCGGTTGGCAGGCCACGGGCAGCTTTCTCGCTGGATTCTTCGCGGCGGGCGTGGCTTGGACCGTGGCGGTGTGTTTTGTCGCGCGCCAGGGCGGCAAGCGCTTCGGCGCGCGTGGTTTGTCGTTCTGCTATTTCGCCTCGGCGGCGCTATTCGCGTTCTTTGCGTTTCAGGTGGTGACGTCGGGCTATCGCACGCTCATTCTGGGCGGCGTGGCGTAGCAAAGCGCAGCGGACTCACGCCCAGCGCCTTGCGGAACGCGTTGATGAAGTGGCTCTGATCGTAAAAGCCCAGCGTGAACGCAACATCCGCGATGGTCGCGCCCGCGCGCAGCAGACGGCGCGCTTCAATCAGGCGCAGTTGCATGTGGTATTTACCCGGCGACATGCCAAACGCGTCCTTGAACGCGCGGATCAGATGGAACTTGCTGATGTCGGCGATGGTTGCGAGATCATCGAGTTTGACCGGCGTGTCCAGTTGTTCGCGCATATAGGTCCGCACGCCGTCGAGGCGATGTGCGCTGAGGCGTTCGATGCGGGCTTGCGACCCATGCGAGTGTCCGTTCGCGAGTAGTGCGGCGGCCAGTTCGGTCAGCGCCGTGTCGTATTCGAGTGTGTCGGTCAGCCCGTGTCGATCCGCGCTGATTGCACGCGCCGCGAGATAAACATCGACAATGCGCTGTTGCAGCGATGCATCGGCGAATACGCCCTGGTTCACTTCCTGTGCGCTGGCGCGCGACGTCCAGCCATTCGCGCTGGCGATATCCGCGAGCAATTGCGGTTCCAGGTACAACGAAATGAATTCGGTGTCGCCTGCCGAGGGATGGAAGGCCGAAGCCTGAATCGCGTAAGGGTTGTAGACGGTTGCCGTGCCGGCGGGCGAACTGAAGGTCTTGCCGTCGAGCCAGACATCTTCGCTGCCGGACAGCGTCGCGCTGATCACGTATTCGGCGTGCGTGTGGCGCGCGAATTCAGCCGTGCCCGTGGCCCGGATGCGCGCGACTTCCAGCGCGCCGCTGCGGTAGAACTCCGTCGTCTTCAGCATGTGAAGCCTGCGAGGGCGGCAAAAAGCAGTGGCGCAATGGCATTGGGCCACTGCTTTTGCGCGATAAACCTCAGGCGGCAGCGATCACGTCGATACGCAGCGCCTGGCCGCCGGCCGCCACTTCCAGCAGACGGTCGACATTCGGATGCGCACCGGGACGGTTGCGCGCGTCGGCGGTGTGCTCGGCGAACACGGCGAGACCGTGCTCTGCAGCCTGTGCGTCGAGCGTGCCGAATGCCAGCTTCAGGTAGTGGTAGACAGCCAGCGAGCCTTGCTTGCCCGGCTTGTTTTCGATCGTCGAGATCAGCGCGCCCTGGCCGTCGACCAGGTCGATGCGCTCGATGCCGTCAATGGCGGGCAGTTGTGCGAGGTTGTCCTTGAAGACGTTGCCCGGCTGGATCGGCTGCGTGGAGGAAGTAGAGGACATTTCGTGCGCAAAGTGCCCAGTATAGCGCGCGGAAACTGGCCAGGAACGCCCGGCTAGCGCCGGAATCGCGCCACCACATGCTCCGGGATATTTTCAGGCGTCACCACGACAACCGACGACGATGGCGTGAGCGCGGACTCGGGCAACATCTTGTGAAAGCACATAATGTGCTGGCAGGCCGCGCGCATGTCTTGCCGCAGATCGTGATAGAGGAGCGCGTGAATCCTGCCCTCGCGCAGCAATTCAAAGTTGTCGCGGTCCAGATCGTGTCCGATATAGCACGCGGGTGTTGTTCCCTGTGCTTCGAGCGCGCGCAGGATGGCGCGATTGCCGCCGCCCATCGAATAGACCGCGAGGATGCTCTCATGTGAGTCGAGTGCATGGCTCACGAGTTTTTCGGTGGGGGCGTCGAGTCCATGTCCGCCGCTCGCGTCGATCAGCTCCAACTGCGGATAGCCGCTTCTCAACGCTCGGCGAAAGCTGATTTCGCGTTCTTCTTCGCCGCGAAAGCGCTCGTCGCTCATGGTGATCAGCACTTTGCCGGATTGAGCGCCTAGCCAGCGCCCGAGCAGGTACGCTGCGGTTGCGCCTGCCACGCGGTTATCGAGTCCCGCGTAGGCGATTCTTCCCGAAAGCGGCAGGTCGGTGAAAACCGTCACGACCGGTATGCCGCCGCGCTTGAGTTCGCCGATGGCATCGGCAATGTCGGGGACGTCGCGCGCCTTCAGCAGCACGCCGTGGCTGCCGCGCTGTGCGATTGCACGCAGCGCCGCGACGACTTCCTGCGTCGTCATGGTTTCCTGCAGGTTCAGGCGCGGGCGGAGCAGGGCGGGCTGGAGCGCGGGGAGTTCGGCTTCGAGCGCATCGCGGATTTCATCGGCGAAACGGCGCGGCGCTTCCACGATCACGTCGACGATGAGCTTGCGGCCTTTCGTGCCCGAAAAGCGCTCCTGCTCTTCGAGTTCCTTGATGGCTTGCGCAACGCGCATGCGCGTTTGCACGCGGACGCTGCCGCGCTCGTTAATGACGCGGTCGACGGTCGCAACGCCTACTCCCGCCTGCATGGCGATCTCCTTGAGAAGAAAGCGGTGCGCCACTGCAGGTCCCCGTTTTGATGGATTGTTGAGGGAAATATGATAGCCCGGGCCGGGACGTCATATCTCCTCAACGACCGCGAGGCGCTCAGCGCCGCGCGTTCGCCTTATCGAGGGCTTCCAGGATCGCGTACGCCGCACGCACGCGCGCCTCGTTCGGATACGCCTTGTTCGCGAGTATCACCACGCCGATGCGCCGCGCGGGCACATAGGCGATATAGGCCGAGAAGCCGTTGGTCGAACCCGTCTTGTTGATGAGCGCATCCGCCTGCGGGGCGAGCGGCGGCGTGAGCGCGCGCGCGGGCGTCGGCTTGAGGATCGCGTCGGGGCCGTTGCCGCGTTCGAGCGTGTCGAGCGCAACCGGCCACGGATATTGTTCCCACACGACATCCTGCGTGAACGGCCCCGCCGTGTAATAGCCGGTATGCGTGCAATCGATCGCGCGCTGCCAGGCGGCGTCGAGCGGCACGATGCCCATATTGGCGTCGATATAGCGCACGAGGTCGGCGCTGGTGGTGCGCACGCCATAGGCTTCGTCGTCGAATACGCCCGGATTCATGCGTTTGGGCGTATTGGTCTTGTCGTAGCCCTGGGCGTAATGCGCCTCGCTCGCGGGCGGCACGCGCAGCCATGTATGCGCCATGCCGAAGGCAGGCAGCATGTCCTGCTCGACGGCTTCGCGCTCGGGCTTTCCCAGGCTCTGCGCCGCGGCGCGCCCCAGCAGGCCGATGCCCATATTCGAATACACGCGCTGAGTGCCCGGCGCGCTCGCGGGTTGCCAGTTGCGCAGCCAGGCGGTCAGCTGCGCGTCGTTGGTCACGGCGTCGGGCACGAAAAGCGGCAGGCCCGACGTATGCGTGCCGAGGTTGAGCACGCTCACATGGTCGAACACGCTGCCGCGCAGCGCGCTGACGTAGTGAGTCACGGGCGCGGCAAACGAAAGCTTGCCTTGCGTCTGCGCATAGCACGCGAGCGTTGCCGTGACCGTCTTGGTCACCGACCCGACTTCGAACAGCGTGTCGCCATCGACCCGCGCACCGGTTGCCTTCGACGCCACGCCGTAGTTGTAGAACGCATGTTTGCCATCCACGCTGATACCCACCGCCACGCCCGGGATGCCGTACTGCGCCTGCACGGGCCCGATCGCGGCATCGACCGCCGCTTTCATGGCGGGTTGCGCCGCATGCGCGCTCACCGCCGCGTAGCTCAGCGCCAGGGTCGAAGCCATCAGTACCGCTTTTGTCTTGATATTCATCGTTCAGGTCATGATTAGTTGAATGAAGCGTCGCATGCATTGCGCGACGTGCATTCTCTGGCGTTGCCACCTCGCCGACAAGCGATGATAATTTGCCTCACCCAAAAGAAAAAATTATGGATCGTCCATGCGTCCCAATGTGCCCCTGCATGCGTTGCGCGCTTTCGAGGCGTCGGCGCGCCATCTGAGTTTCACGCGCGCCGGTCTCGAACTGAAGGTCACCCAGGCTGCCGTCAGTCAACAGGTGCGCATGCTCGAAGACTGGCTTGGCGTGCCCTTGTTCCGGCGTCTGCCGCGCGGCCTGGGCATGACGGACGAGGCGCGCGCGCTGCTGCCGGTGCTCAGCGACGCGTTCGGCCGTATCGAAAACGTGCTCAAGCAGTTCGAGGGCGGCCGCCTGCATGAAGTGCTGACGGTGGGCGTGGTGGGGACGTTTGCGATCGGCTGGCTGATGCCGCGCCTCAAGTCGTTTCGCGAGGCGCATCCGTTTGTCGAACTGCGGCTGCTGACGAATAACAATCTCGTCGATCTGGCGGGCGAGGGGCTGGATTTCGCGATTCGTTTTGGCGACGGCAAATGGCCCGCCACGCAGAACACGCGGCTGCTCGACGCGCCGCTGGCGGTGCTGTGCGCGCCTGAAATCGCCCAGCGTTTGCGCCGCCCCGAGGATCTCGCGCGCGAGACGCTGCTGCGCTCCTATCGCACCGACGAATGGCTGCGCTGGTTCGAGGCGGCCGGGATCGAGGCGTGGACGGTCAGCGGGCCGATCTTCGATTCGTCGCGGCTGATGGCCGAAGCGGCGATGCAGGGCGCGGGCGTGGCGCTTGCGCCCGCGCGCATGTTCACGCGCGAGTTGCAGGCCGGCATGCTGGCGCGGCCTTTCGATATCGAGGTGCCGACGGGCAGTTACTGGCTCACGAGCCTGGCGTCGCGGGCGATGACGCCGGCGATGCGTCTGTTCGAAAGCTGGATCGTCGCCGAAGCTGCGGGCTGAAAAAAAGCTGCGTCAAAGCACGTTGAGCATCGCCAGCGCGGTTTCCTGCAGATGCGGCAGCACGCGCTGCAGGGCGGCTTCCGTGCTTTCGCTGCCGATCGACATATTCGTGCTCAAGGCCGCGATTACCTCGCCGGCCCGGTTGCGCAGCGGCACGGCCACGCCGCGCACGCCTAACTGCAATTGCTGTTCGATGAGCGCGTAGCCATCGGCGCGCGCGCGCACGATCTTTTCGCGCAGCCGCGAGGCGCTGGTGAGCGTGTGCGGCGTGAAGGGCGCAAGCTCCACGCCGTCGAGCCACATGGACACCGCCTGCTGGTCATCCTTGTACGCGAGCAGCACCACGCCCGGCGAGATCAGCGGCGCGGGCACGCGTGCGCCCAGCACGAAGCCCGTCGTCATGACGCGCGACACGCCGTTGCGCGCGATCACGACCAGATCCCAGCCGTCGAGCACGCTCACATAGGCCGATTCGTTGAGCGTCGCACTCAGTTGCTGGAGATAGGGCTGCACGGTGCGCGGCAGGCGCGCCGAATCGAAGTACGACCAGCCCACGCGCAGCACGCGCGGCGTGAGGCCGAACAGGCGCCCGTCGGTATAGACATAGCCCAGCGATTCGAGCGTGAGGAGATAGCGCCGCGCGGCCGTGCGCGACAGGCCCGTGCGCTCGGCGGCTTGCGTCGCGGTCATGCGCGCGTGCTGGCTGTCGAACGCTTCGAGGATCGCGAGGCCTTTTTCCAGGCCTGCGATCCAGTCGCGTTTGTCGAGGGTAGATTTTTTTGCCGGCAAGATGGGTGCGCGTAAATCAGGCCTTCGCGGGCTTCATGCGCGCGGCCACGATCAGCGAGATCAGGCAGCCCACCGCCAGATACGCGGCCACCAGATGCCAGGTGCCGCCGCCCACGCCCACCAGCGCCACGGCGATGAACGGCGTGAAGCCGCCGCCCACCACGCTGGCGAACTGGTAGCCCACGCCCGCGCCGCTGTAGCGGTATTCGGCCCCGAACAGTTCGGTGAAGAGCGGTTGCTGCACGCTCACCACCATATCGTGCGCGAGGTTGGCTAGCGCCACCGAGAAGATCACGATCCACAGCGTCGAACGGGCTTCGAGCGCGAGGAAGAACGGCACCGCGCTGGCAAGGCCAATCACCGCGCCGATCAGATAAATGCGGCGCATGCCCAGACGGTCGGCGAGCCAGGCGAAACAGGGAATCGTCACGCACGACAGCGCGCCCACAAAGAGGCCGATGCCCAGGAACAGATCGCGCGACAGGCCCAGATTCGCCGTCGAATAGCTCAGCGCGAAAGCGGTCACGATATACATCGTGAAAAGCTCGGCCAGACGCAGCGCGATGATGTACAGAAACGCCTTGGGATGACGCGTGAGCGCTTCGAGCACCGGCATCTTGAGCTTGCGATGGCCGTGTTCGACTTTCTCGACGAATTCCTTCGACTCGTCCATGCTCGAACGCACCCACAGGCCGATCAGCACCAGCACCACGCTGAACAGGAAGGGCAGACGCCAGCCCCACGCACGGAACGCCGTATCGCCGAGCAGATGGCTCAGCAGCGCCACGATGCCGGTGGCGAGCACGAGGCCGACGCCGTAGCCGACCTGCACGCCGCTGCTGTAGAACGCCTTCTTGCCCTTGGGCGCGCTCTCCACGGCCATGAGCGCCGCGCCGCCCCATTCGCCGCCCACGGCGAAGCCCTGGATCGCGCGCATCAGCACGAGCAGCACGGGCGCCCACCAGCCGATCGAGGCGAACGTGGGCAACAGGCCGATGGCGACCGTGGACAGGCCCATCAGCATCACGGTGAGCACGAGCATGCGCTTGCGCCCGAGGCGGTCGCCATAGTGGCCGAACACCACGCCGCCCAGCGGGCGGAACAGGAAGCCCACGCCGAAGGTGGCAAAGGCCGCCAGCGTGCCCATGTTCTTACCGATGGCAGGGAAGAATTCGGCGTTGAAGACCAGCGCGGCGACGATGCCATACAGCAGGAAGTCGTACCAGTCGACGACGGCGCCGACGAAGCTGCCAAGCGCCGCTTTCTGCGCCTGGCTGCGCGCCTGGCTGGCGTTGGACGGCTCGGCCGCGCCCGTGGATTCGAGGGTGGGGGTCATGAGGGTGTCTCCAGTCCCGGCAGCGCTTTGGTCTGCCCTGATGTGATGCCTGCGGGCGCGTTGCCTCGCAGAGGTGAAACGGAGCATAGAGCCGCGTGCGCCCCGTTTCAATGCATACAACGCGCGAAACGCGCGATTATCGCCCATAAGTGTGCGATTATCGAACGCTTTGAGGGTTAGCACGGAGGATCGCACGCCAGCAGAAAGGCGGCCGTCTTTGGCGCAATGTACGAATTGGTTAAAATTGCCGCGCGGCGGCCCGGTGCCGCGATGCGTGTTGCAAGCTCTCATTCGGCGTCGCACCGGGGCTTGCGCCGCGCGCATTCTGCACGCACTCTCTGGCTGTATGCGCCGCCTGGTTTCATTGCCGCTTTTTCGTTTCGACGCTTCATCGTCTGGTATCAGGAGCTTCCCGCATGTCGTCCACCCCTATTTCCGCTGCAGCGGAGCAGGCCAATCCGCTCGGCATGGCCGGGCTCGAGTTCGTCGAATTCGCGGCGCCCGAGCCCGCCGCGCTGGCGGCGCAGCTCGCGCAGCTGGGGTTCAAGGCCATCGCGCGTCACATCAGCAAGGACGTCACGTTGTGGCGTCAGGGCCAGATGAATTTCCTCGTCAACGCCGAGCCCGATTCGTTCGCCGCCCGCTATGCCGAGGAGTACGGCATGGGTGTTTGCGCGATCGGCGTGCGCGTGGACAGCGCGCGGCGCGCGTTCGAGCATGCGCTGCGGCTGGGCGCCTGGGCTTACGAGGGCGAGCGCATCGGCGCGGGCGAGTTGCGCATTCCGGCCATTCAGGGCATTGGCGACTCGCATATTTATTTCGTCGACCGCTGGCGCGGCCGGGGCGGCCAACGTGGCGGCGTGGGCGATATTTCGATCTTCGATATCGACTTTCGTCCGATCGACGTGGCCACGGCTCAGGCCGATCTGGAACACAGCGGCACCGGCCTGCAGCGCGTCGATCACCTCACGCAGACAGTGGGGGCGGGGCGTATCGGCGAATGGCTGGATTTTTATCGCGACCTGCTGCATTTCCGCGAGATTCACGAGATCAACGCGAACTGGCACGTCGCGCAGGAGTCGCGCGTGATGGTGTCGCCGGACGGCGATATCCGCATTCCGGTCTATGAGGAAGGCACGCGCCGCACCGAGCTCATGCACGAATATCTGCCCGATCATCCGGGCGAGGGCGTGCAGCATATTGCGCTCGCCACCGACGATATCGTGCCCTGCATCGATGCGCTGATGGCGAACGGCGTCGAGTTCGTCGAGCCGCCCGCCGCTTATTACGATTCCGTCGATGCGCGCCTGCCGGGTCATGGCGTCGATCTGCAGGCGCTGCGCCAGCGCCATATCCTGATCGACGGGGAGATTGGCGAAGACGGCGTGCCGCGCCTGTTTTTCCAGACTTTTGTGAAGCGCCGCGCGGGCGAAATCTTCTTCGAGGTGGTGCAGCGCAGCGGTCACCAGGGCTTCGGTGAGGGCAATCTGGATGTGCTGGCGAAGGCGCGCGCCGCGCAGGGCGGCGCTTAAGGCGGCTTGAGTCTGCTTGAGCCTGCTTGAACCTGCTTAAAGCTGCTTAGACCGTCACGACGATCTTCCCGACCTGCTCGCCCGCTTCCATGTAGCGATGCGCGTCGGCGATCTGCTCGAAGGCGAAGGTGCGGTCGATCGCGGGCTTGAGCGTGCCGGTCGTGAGGCCTTCGGTGATGAAACGTTTGGCGCGTTCGAGACGCGCGGCGTTCGTCGTGATTTCGAACAGCTCGTAGCCGCGCACGGTCAAATGGCGGCCCAGCAGGTCCATCACCGGCACGCCCAGATCGCGTACGTCGAGCGCGCCGTACTGGAAGAACGTGCCGTCACGCGCGAGCGCACGCAGTTGATGGGCGGCTTCGGGGCCGCCCACCGGATCGAAAGCGATCTGCGCGCCGCGCCCATCCGTGATGTCGAGCACCTGTTGCGTGAGCGCCGCGCCGCCGCCGGCGATCACATGCTTCGCGCCGGCTTTGAGCAGCGCATCGCGCTTCTTGTCGCTGCGCGTAAGCGCGATCGGTGTCGCGCCGACCCGGTTGGCGATCTGGATCGCGGCGAGGCCCACGCTGCTCGACGCGGCGCCCACCAATACCGCTTCGCCCTGCTTGAGGCCGCCGAGTTCGATCAATGCGCCCCACGCCGTGGTGTACATCATCCACGTTGCGGCGGCTTCCTCGAACGAGAGCCCAGGTGGGTTCTTCACGACCGCGTGCACCGGCGCGTTCACGCGCTCGCCGTACATGCCGTAATCGAGAAACGAAAACGCGGGCACCACGCTCACCGCGTCGCCGACGGCGAAATCCGTCACGCCTTCGCCCACGGCTTCGATCACGCCCGAGCCCTCATAGCCCAGTTGCGCGGGAAACCGCGGCGCGTGCGTGTATTGTCCGTTGCGGTACATCACTTCCGCGCGGTTGAGGCCGATGGCCTTGATGCGGATCTGCACTTCGCCGGCCTTGGGCGGGGCCACATCGACTTCTTCGATTTGCAGGACCTCGGGACCGCCGGTGCGGTTGAAACGGACGACGCGTGACATATCAGGCTCCTTCGATCGAACGGATTCGAAGGGACATCGTAGGCCGCGGCGCCGCACGGATCAACGCGCGGCGTGATCACTCATTGTGATTCGATCGATAACAATCGGCGTGCCTTTGTTGCAGCCGAAGTGTTACCCCGGCAGCCTGCGCGCCGCGAGTTCCGAAATCCAGTCGATGAATACGCGCACCTTGCCCGGCAGATGATCGCGGTGCGGATACACGACCGACACCGGCTTGGGCACGGGCGCGGCGCGACGTGTGGCTTGGCGCACGGATGCAGGCCACCGCGTGACGTAAGCTGTAAGCGGGCCTTCCCCTCTGGCGGGGTCGAAAAATGGGTCGAGCAATCGGTCGAGCAATGTCAGGCACCAGGCAGATCTCCGGGACATGGGGCGCGACGCTGTGCGCGGTCTCGCTCGCGTTTTTGCTGTTTGCGGCCGCGCATGCGACGCACGCACACGCGCAGGTTCCCGCGCCAAAGTTGTCCGCCGAAGATCATCCGCCCGTGTGGATCGCGCGCTCGCCCGGCCATCCCACCCTGATCCTGTTGCCGACCATTCATGCTTTGGCAAGCGACGATCCGCGCGTGAACGCGGCGCTCGCCTCGATCGCGGACGGCGTGCAGGCGATCGTGCTGGAGACTCACACGAAGCCCACGCCCGAGGATACGCAGACGGTGCGGCGCATCGGCTTCTATCCGGCGAGCGACAATCTCACCAATCACGTCAGTTCGATGACGGCGGAATCGCTGGCCCGTTGCGCGCGCGACAGCGGCGCCGACATCCACGCGTTCTTCCAGACCAAACCTTGGCTGGCGGGCTTCGCGGTGCAGGCAGTGCGGCTGCATCAATGGCGCTGGGCGAGCGACGGATCGAAAAACGTGCATTTCGTGAGGACCGCTTCACCACTGGTATTCCCCGGCATCGACGAGCGGCTGGAAGCGCTGGCGCATCGGCGGCAGATTCCTCTGATCTATCTGGAAACGATGGAACAGGGCATGCAGTTGTTCGACCACATGCCCGCCGCCGATCAGGAAGCGTTTTTACAAAGCGCGTGCGAAGGACTGCGCGGCGCGAAAACGCCAGGCGAAGTGTCATACGAATCGTTTCAGGCCGCGTGGGCGAAGGGCGACGCCGCGGCGCTGGAGCATCTGGCGAACGCACGCTATGCGGGTGAGAGTGACGCGCACTATGACTTCAGCCAATATCTCTTCGCGCGCGGCACGGATATTTTTGCGGCCACGCTGGAGCGCGACGGCTATTTCTACGGCAAGGGCCCGATCCTCGTGGCGGTGGGTGCGGGTCACTTCTTCGGCGATCGATCGCTGCTTCAACATCTGCGCGACGCGGGCTATACGGTGACGCCGCCCGCTGCCGTGACGCCGCCCGCGCCGCCGCAGTTGATGGCGCCCCATGAGGTCGCGGCACGTTGAAGCTTGCGTTTTGCTTTCGCTCTAAAACGTTTGCGCATTACCGCGCCTTACCCTAAAGGTTCCCCCGGCAACGCCGTTAGCCGGGATATGAAGACGCCATTTTCCAAATCCGAAGCGCAACTGATTCTCTCGATCGCCCACGAGCGCGCCGAGTATCGGGCCGCCGTCGCGGGTGTCGAGCTGGAATCGGCAGCAGGTTCCGCGATTTACGACACCGTGATCTACTCGACGCTCTCCGAACTCGCCCCGGCGCTGTCGATCGAGGAATTTATCGGCCTGCTCGCCCGTCCCGAGGTTCTGCACTGACGCTCCCGGATTGATCCGGATTCCTGATTGAATAAGGCAAGGGTTCGCCACCATGGCGAACCGCACGCAGGGCACGCCGCGCAACCGCGCCGCGTGCCCTGTTGCATTGTGACGCTTAGAACTTATGGCGCAAGCCAATGCTCACGATGGCCTGCGATTGCGCAGCCGACGAGTGGCTGTTGCCCTTGTCCGATACCGATGCCGTCGCCGCCACCGGCTCGCCGAGCGCATTGAGCGTCATGCCCGAAGCGTGCTGGTAGCCCGCGAGCAGGTACACCGTCGAGCGATTCGACAGATCGTAAAGTGCGCCGAGCGACACATTGTGGTACTGCGCTTCATCGTCGAGACCGTCGACGTGGTTGCCGCGCGTGTAGCTGTAGCCCGCGATCAGGTGCGTGCGCGGCTGCACGTTCCACATGCCGAATGCGCCTGCGATATTGAAGGCCGCCGTGCCGGAGTAGAGCGAGTTCGCGCCCGCCTTGTACTGGACGTTGCTGTAGTTCACGCCCACCAGCACGGTGCCGAAGTCCCACGTGGCGCCCGTCGCCACCACCTGCTGCGATTGCGCGCTCGCGTAGCCTTCGTTGATCGACGAATTGAAGGTACCGTCGAAGGTGCCTTGCCACTTGCCGTAAGTGCTATCGGTCAGGCCGGTCTTGCTGTTGTCCGAGCGCTCGTAGCCCACGCCCACGTGCAGCGGGCCGTTCGCGTAGCCCGCACCCACGCTCCAGGTGTTCTTGCGCTTGAGCGTGCCTGCCTGGCCGCCGAAACCGTACAACGCGCCGAACGAGAAACCCGAGTAATTCGCGCTGGTGTACTTGATCGAGTTGTCGACGCGCGTGGTCTGGTCGAGATCGTCGATATCGCCCGGATGCGCGCCGAAGCCGCCCACCACGCTGACCGGCGCAACCGGCGCGACGAAGTCGTTGAGCGAGGTGTACTGGCGGCCCATCGTGAGCGAGCCGTATTGCTTGTCGGCGAGGCCCATGAAGGCCTGACGGCCGAACAGGCGGCCGCCTTGACCCGAGGTGCCGTTGGTGATGTCGAAGCCGCCTTCGAGCAGGAAGATCGCGGCGAGGCCATTGCCGAGGTCTTCCTTGCCCTTGAGGCCCCAGCGGCTACCCGAGAGGTTGCCGCTCGTCACGCCCACATTCGAATGACCTTGATACGCGCCGGCGCTGCCCGTGCGTTCGTTGCTGCGATAGCTGATGCCCGCATCGACAATCCCGTAAAGCGTGACGGAGCCCTGCGCCGCCGCGACGCCCGCGAGCGACATCAGAATCGGTGCAGCGATCAGGTGTTTTTTTATCATGTGTTGTCTCGATGAGTGGTGGACCGCCATGCAGCGGTCTCTTGTTATGCCGCAGGCACAGGCTGCCTCGCGTGAAAATGCGTGGCAGCCTGTGCCTGCGTGCGGAAAAGAGGCGTGGATTTTACGGAGTCGCGGCGAAAGCGCCAGTGCCTTTTTCGCGCGCGGCGTGACGCGGCGCACGAAAACCCCGCGTTTCAGGTCTTAACGCTTGAGTGAGGCGCCCGGCGGCATCTCGGGCGCGGTGATGCTGACCGTTTTGCGCACCTTGGCTACGTCGCCGGCGCTCACCGGCGCGCCGGTGTTGCCCCAATTCGTGCGTACGAAAGTGGCGACATCGGCGACTTCCTGATCCGAAAGGCGCCAGCCGAACGGCGGCATGGTGAAAGTCGACGGCGCGGCCTTCGTGCCTTCGAGCGCCGCACCCGTGAGCAGCACGTGGATCAGCGACGTGGCGTCCGTGCCCTGCACGACGGGATTGCCGCCGAGCGCGGGGAACACACGCGTGTAGCCGTGGCCGTCGCTGCGGTGGCAGGCCATGCAGTTGTCGCGATAGACGGCCGCGCCGCGTGCGCTGGCATCGCCGCTTTGCAGCGCGTGACCGGCGGCGGCATCGTAGGCGTAGGGCGTTTCCTTCGCGTCGCTCGACGGCAGTGTCTTGAGATAGCGGGCCATGGCCAGCAGATCCGCATCGGTCATGTACTGCATGCTGTGCTGGACCACATCGGTCATGCCGCCGAACGCCGCCGTGTGCAGATTGCGGCCGGACTTGAGGAACTGGACGATATCGTCCTCGCTCCATGTGCCGATGCCGGTGCGCGGATTGCCACGCAGGCTCGCGGGCACCCAGCCGTCGATGGGCGCGCCGCCCGCGAGGAAATCGTCGCCTTCGAGGTCGGTAAGCGCGAGTTCCTGCATCGTGCGCGCGCGCGGCGTGTGACACGCGCCGCAGTGGCCCAGACCCTGCACCAGATACGCGCCGCGCGAGACGATCGCGTCGTTGTAATGCGCGCCGTCGAACGCCTGCACCTTCGGCGCGAACATCGTGCGCCAGATGCCGAGCGGCCAGCGCATCGACAGCGGCCAGGGGATATCCACGGCGCGATTGCTCGCCGCCACGGGCGCGACGCCCTTCGAGAAGTACGCGTAGAGCGCCTTCATATCGTCATCGGACAGACGCGCGTAGGACGGATAGGGCATCGCCGGATAGAGCGTCTCGCCGTTCGGACGCACGCCTTCGCGCACCGCCTTGGCGAAATCCGCGTAACTCCACTTGCCGATGCCGGTATCGGCGTCCGGAGTGATGTTGGTCGAATAGATCGCGCCGATGGGCGTGTCGAATTTCAGGCCGCCCGCGAAGGGCTTGCCGCCTGGGGTGGTGTGGCAGGCGATACAGTCGCCGGCGCGCGCGAGATATTCGCCGCGCGCGAGCAGTGCGGTGCCGGTCTGGGCCTGAGCCTGGGCCTTGCTGGCGGCGGGTGCATCGGCGGCGCTGGCGGCAACGGGGGCAGTCAGTGCGAAAGCCGACAACGTTGCGGCCACAACCGTCATGCGCAAAACTGTGTGCGCAAAGCGCGTAGGGGAAAAGATCGTCTTCATGCGGCTCGTCACACGCTCACCAGAGGGCCAGGGTTCTTCAGATACTGGTTGCGGATGGCCTTCGCCGACCAGTAGGCGAGCGCGGCGACCAGACCCGTCGGGTTGTAGCCGATGCCCTGCGGGAACGCGGACGCGCCCATCACGAACACGTTGTGCACGTCCCAGCTCTGCAGATAGCGATTGATCACGCTCGTCTTCGGGTTCTCGCCCATCACTGCGCCGCCCACGAGGTGAGTGGTCTGATAGCGGCGCGAGTCGAAGTGCGCGCCGAATTCGCGCGTATAGACGTTGATGGCCTGCGGACCCATTGCTTCGGCGATCTTCTTCATCTGGCCCGTCACGTACTGCGCCATCTTGATGTCGTTGTCCTTCCAGTCGAACGTCATGCGCAACAGCGGCTGACCGTACGAATCGCGATAGGTCGGATCGAGGTCGAGGAACACATCGCGATACGACATGTTCGAGCCGTGCGCATCCATCGAGACGGTGTGCGCATAGTGATCCTTCACGGCTTTCTTCCACTGCGAGCCCCAGTTGGGCGTGCCCGACGGCGTGGCGATGCCGCTGATCGGCTTGACGCCCGCCTGGTTCACCCACAGCGGCGAGCCGCCGACGAAACCGAGCGGACCGTGATCGAAGTTGTCGGCGTTGAAGTCGTCCACCGCCACGCCGTTGCCGCCTGCGCCGATGAACGGATTCGTGTAGGTGTCCTTGTCGAAGAATGCGGTGATGGTCGAGAGGTTCTGATACGCAAAATTGCGGCCCACCACGCCTTCGCCCGAGACCGGGTCATACGGCTTGCCGATGCCCGAGAGCAGCAGCAGGTGCACATTGTGATACTGGAACGCGGAAACGATCACCAGATCGGCCGGCTGGAACACTTCCTGGCCCGATGGATCGACATAGGTGACGCCGGTGGCGCGCTTCTTCGAAGCGTCGAGTTCGACGCGCAGCACATGGCATTTCGCCCGCAATTCAAAGTGCTTTTCCTGCTTGAGCGCGGGCAGAATGTTCAGATTCGGCGAGGCCTTCGAATACATGTAGCACGCGTAGCCGCTGCAATAGCCGCAGAAGTTGCACGGGCCCATCTGCACACCATACGGGTTCGTGTACGGACCCGACGTATTCGCCGACGGCAGACGATACGGATGCAGGCCGAGCGACTTCGCGGCATCGGAGAAGCGTTGCGCGGAATACGTATTCAGTTGCGCGGGCAACGGAAAATTGTCGCTTCGGCGTGCTTCGAACACATTGCCGTCGCCCACGACCTTGTCGCCCACCTTGTACGCCTGGCCCGAAGTGCCGAAGACTTTCTCCGCGAAGTCGAAATGCGGCTCCAGTTCATCGTAGCTGACGCCGTAATCCTGGATCGTCATGCCTTCGGGGATGAACTTCTTGCCGTAGCGCTCCTCGTAATGGCTCTTCAGGCGCAGCTCTTCCGGCGTGATGCGAAAGTGCACGCCCGACCAGTGCAGGCCCGCGCCTCCTACCCCTTCACCGGGCAGGAAGGCCGCAAGCTGACGATAGGGCAGCGCTGTTTCGGCCGCATTGTGGCGGATCGAAACGGTGGTCTTCGACAGATCGAGGAAGAGCTTCTTGCGGATGTTGTACGTGAGCTCGTCGATGGTGTTGGGGTACGCGCCATCGGGATAGGTGTCGCGATACTCGCCGCGTTCGAGCGCGACCACGGACAGACCCGCCTCCGTGAGTTCCTTCGAAAGAATCGCGCCGGTCCAGCCGAAGCCAACCACCACCGCGTCCACATGAGGTTTCTTGATCGCCATTACGTGCGCTCTCCGTTGATCGACACCGGACCGTACGGGTAAGCCTTACCGTTCTGGTTCACGAAATCCATGAAATCGGCGCGCGCGCCGGGAAAACCGATCATCTTCCACGCGGCCATATCCTTGTTGCCGCCGTGGATCGGATCGCAGAAATAGCCCTCGCGGGTGTTCTGCAGCAACTGACCGAAGAACACCTTGGCCGGCACGCCGTCGAGTTCGACCTTGCCCGCTTCGAGCGCGCCCAGCACCGCGTCGCGCGTGCTGGCGTCGAGCGCGTCGAATTCCTTGCCGTACGCCTTCGAGCAATACGCATTGACCGCCGCGATGCCGAGGCGATAGAGATCGCGCGGCACCAGCTTCAACTGATAACCGAGTTCCGGCGCACCTTGCTGGAAAGGCCCTTGCATGTACCAGAGCGCGCCGTGCGCGTAGGGCGTATCCATCTGACGATCGATGAACTCAGGCACGCCCGCGTCGAGCGCGCCGGGGCCTTCGGCATCGGCGGGAATCAGACGGTCGACGGCCGCGCGCAGGAAGGTCCATTCGCGGGCATCGAAGAAGCGGGGTTTGTATTCGGCCTGCGCGGACTGGCTGCTTGCGCTTGCGGGTTGGCCGCCTTGCTGCGCCGAACCGGAAGACGACTGCGAGCCGCCCTCGCAGGCCGCGAGGGCGCCGCTTGCGGGAACGAGCACCACCGCCGTGCGCAGGAAGCCCCGGCGTGACGTGAGAGGAGATTCGGACATGATTGGATTCTGTATCAATTCGGCATGGCCTGATCCGGCCGTGCCGTTGGCGGGGACCGGCTTTTAGCCTGGGCCGCTTTGTGCGGCTATGGTAATTGGAACCGGTTCCATGATTATCGGGGAATTTTACAATAATCAATTTCGGACGGGCGGTGGGGTGCTGCTGCGCGAGGGGCTGTGGCTTGGGTTGGTGGCAAGCTCAGCGTGGCGAGATGAGTCGGGAATTCTATGTGAATCAGCGAGTTACTGGCTTTTTCGGGCGGCCGGTTTGCCGCGATTGCGATGCGCATGTAGGTCTCTCTGACAAGAGACACGGCGTCGCTTTTGTTGCTTTTTGGGGAAGAATAAGCGCGGCGGGTTGTCAGGAGACTAGAGGGTTTGGTAGGTCCGCTGGCGGAGGGCGCAATTTGTCTGATGAAAATCGCTGATGAAATTCTCTTCAACGGCGCGACGTGAAGTAACCGACGATCACCGCAAGGACCCCAGCCAGCGCTAGCCAAATCGCGAAAAAAAGATCCGCTGACTGCGGATCTGCGTCGAACAGACTACCTGCCGGGCGAAATTGGCCATAGAGGTACAGCCCTCCCCACGAGACTGCAGTGGCGAAGATTGCACCGAACAATGCGCCAAGGACAAATCTCGTGAATCTCATTTAAGAGGGAAGAACTGGATTGTGCGTGACTTCCGAAAATCTTCCCATACGCCGGGAATGACGATATTCCAGTTCACGCGAAATCCTGTCCCGATTCCTGTGAGCTTGCTTCCATTCCAAAGATCAATGTGTCCTCCACTTGGGTTGGCGGCGGTTTCACCCTCTCGAGACCAATAACCGTCAAACATAACAATGCCAGTTCTGCCCTTGATTCTGGATACCCAATTCTCTCCAGTGATGTCTTCGGCTTAAATTCGCTGCTCACGCGTGGCAGCAATCCTGTAGCACTCAGGCGACCGCTAACGTGTTGGGTATCAGGTGATTGAATCCGATAAGGGTATTCATCGCGTTCAGTGGCGTTAACAATCCGAACCTGTTCATCGAATTCAGAATTCGCGCCATGTAAATCCGCTGCACTCGCGGCTTTTTTGCGGATCGCACGCCTCGAAGTGCTCGATGCCGTCGTCGTGACGCGATATGGATTGTGTCGTCGCTTTCATTTTTGGCGGCTTACTACATTGGCATCACAAGATATCGCCGTCCAGCGCAATCTCCAGCCCGCCATGAGTTCGACGGGAAGGGCCGCCAGATTTTTCAATCAATCCAAAACTCTTGCAAGCAGCGCAGAATGATTTGCTGCCAATAAATGCTTGATGGAATCCGTTAATGGTTGGGGATCCCGGTAACACCTTTTTATCGATATAGCTGCCGGTTTCTGGTTTGTCCTCGGCGCATAAAATCAGTCGCAGCATGTGCAATGACTCCAATCTTGATATGTTTCAAACCTTGCCGGAAGGTCCGATGGTCGCGAATTATCCTGATCGAGACAACGAGAAGATTCTGAATTCGACGTGGCTGACGCAGGGCGGCAGCAAAGCGCGCGTCGGCAGGCCCCCTCCAAACAAACCCCAACAAATCCGCAAGTTGTTTGACAACTAAGCGGCCCCGGTGCTACTGTTCAGGCTATCGACAACCCTCCCACCCAGCACGAGGCCTCATGAACGTGTCCCCGATCGTCGAGAGCGAATTCGCTTCGACCGTGATGGCGGTGCCGCCTCTGGCACGCCGCCCCGATTTCTCGCTCGACGTTGAAGCCAACGGCAAGCTCATCCGCCACATGGAAGGGGGCGGCATCCGCACGCTGCTCTACGGTGGCAACGCCAACCTCTATCACGTCGCGGTCAGCGAATTCCGCGAGCTGCTGGACATGCTGGCGGAGCAAACCGCGCCGCAAACGCGCGTGATCCCGGCCATCGGCCCGGACTACGGCAAGATGCTCGATCAGGCGCATATCCTTGCACAGACGAAGTATCAGACCGCCATGGTGCTGCCGCTCGCAGGCTTCACCACGCCCGCAGGCGTGGAAGCGGGCCTCACGCGCATCGCCGACGCCGCCGGCATTCCGCTCACGCTCTATGTCAAGAGCGAGGATTATGTCGATGTCGACACGCTGGTGCGCCTGATCGACCGTGGCACGCTGATCGCCGTGAAGTACGCCATCGTGCGCGCCGATCCGGCCAATGATCCGTACCTGCGCCGTCTGCTGCAAAGCGTGCCGGCTTCGAAGGTGGTCTCGGGCATGGGCGAGCGCCCGGCGCTAGTGCATGTGCGCGATTTCGGTCTGGCCGCATGGACCACGGGTTCGGGCTGCATCGCCTCGCACGCCGTCATGGCGCTGCTGAAGGCCGCCAAGGAAGGCCGCGCCGACGACGCCCAGCGCCTCTACGACGCGTTCATGCCGCTCGAAACGCTGCGCGACGACATCTCGCTGATCCGCGTGCTGCACGATGCCGTGACGCTGTCCGGGATCGCCGATATGGGCCCGATCCTGCCGCTGCTCTCGCAGTCGCCGGCTGAAGCGTTGCCCGCGATTGGCGCGGCCGCGAAGGAACTACTGGCGTTCGAGCAGTCGCTGGCGGCGGCGCACGCTTGAGCCTCGCGCAACCGATTGATCTGAACGGAGCGACCATGTCGTCTATCACTGGGAACATGCTGCTGGGCGCGCAGGCCGTGCGCGGCCAGGCTGGAGAGATGCGCGCCTTCGCGCCGGCGCTCGGCAAGGACATCGAGCCGTCGTTTGGGCTGGGCGGCAAGGCCGAAGTCGCGCGCGCCTGCGATCTCGCGGCGCAGGCGTTCGACGCCTTCCGCGCCGCGCCGCACGAAACCCGCGCGAAGCTGCTCGAAGCGATCGCCGAACGCATTCTCGGCATCGGCGATGAACTGATCGAGCGTGCGCAGCTTGAATCGGCGCTGCCCAAGGCGCGTCTGGAAGGCGAGCGCGGCCGCACGGTCGGCCAGTTGCGCCTGTTTGCGTCGCTGGTGCGCGACGGCCGCTGGTGCGGCGCGGTGCTCGATTCGGCGCTGCCGGATCGCAAGCCGCTGCCGCGTTCGGATCTGCGCGCGCAGCGCATCGGCCTCGGCCCCGTGGCCGTGTTCGGCGCGAGCAACTTCCCGCTGGCGTTCTCGGTGGCGGGCGGCGATACGGCGTCGGCGCTGGCTGCCGGTTGTCCAGTGGTCGTCAAGGCGCACCTCGCGCATCCGGGCACCTCGGAACTCGTCGGCCGCGCGATCCAGCAAGCCGTTGCCGATGTCGGTCTGCCCGAAGGCGTGTTCTCGCTGATCTTCGGCGCAGGCAACGAAACCGGCGAAGCGCTGGTTGCGCATCCGGCCATCAAGGCGGTGGGCTTCACGGGTTCGCGACGCGGTGGGCTCGCGCTTGCGCACGTCGCCGCACAGCGCGCCGAGCCCATCCCCGTCTACGCCGAAATGAGCAGCATCAACCCGATGTTCGTGCTGCCCGCCGCATTGGCCGCACGCGGTGAAGCACTCGCAACGGCTTTCGTCGATTCGCTCACGCTGGGCGTCGGCCAGTTCTGCACCAATCCGGGCCTAGTGCTGGCGATCGATTCGCCGGAACTCGACCGCTTCGTGCTGAGCGCAAGCGCCGCGCTCGCGGGCAAGCCGTCGCAGAGCATGCTGACGGCGGGCATCGCCTCGGCTTACGGCGAAGCGGTGGCGGCGCGCAAGACCGCACCGGGCGTCGAGCAACTGGCCGAAGGCACGCAGACGGACGCGCATTGCGCCGCGCTGCCGCTGCTGTTCAAGACCAACGCTGAACAGTTCCTTGCGCAGCACGCGTTGTCGGACGAGATTTTCGGGCCGACCTCGATCGTCGTGGCTTGCCGCGACGAAGCGGAACTCGTGCGCGTGGCCGAGCATCTGGAAGGCCAATTGACGGCCACGCTGCACATCGATCGCGAAGACTATGCGATGGCCGCGCGTCTGCTGCCTGTGTTGGAGCGCAAGGCGGGCCGCATTCTGGCGAACGGTTTCCCGACCGGCGTCGAGGTGTCGTACGCGATGGTTCACGGCGGCCCGTTCCCGGCCACCTCGGATGCGCGCACGACGTCGGTGGGCGCGATGGCGATCGAGCGCTTCCTGCGCCCGGTCTGCTATCAGGATCTGCCGGCCGAACTGCTGCCCGTCGCGCTGCAGGACGACAACCCGCTCGCGCTGTGGCGTCTGCGCGACGGCGAGCTGGTGCGCAAATAGGCGTTAAAAGACCGGCTCGAAGGCGCTTGCAGAACCGCTGCAAGCGCCTTCGTCGTAGGGCTGCCGGAGAGGCTTTCAGAATTGCCTCGCAAATCCCTACACGTTGCTTGACAACTTGATGTGTGGTTCGGCATCCTTTGACCGCGGCGCAAAAACAAGAATCGAGAAATCACCGTAGCCGCGTAGAAAAATTCCATAAACAGAGTGAGGAGATGCGATGTTCGATGGACGCTTGAAGGTCAGGGTGCTGGCCGCTTGTGTAACGGCTGTCGCGGCCGTGGCCGTGTTCGGCATGAGCGCGGCAAAGGCTGATCCCGTTTCCCTGAACATTGTCGACGTGGCCGGCAATCTGCAACTCACGCAGAAGGCCTTCGAGGCGTTCAAGGCGAAGTATCCGAATCTCGTCTCCAATATCACGTACACCAACGCGCCCGCGCCACAACTGCCGGGCAAGATCAAGGCGATGCAGGCCGCAGGCCGCGCCGATATCGATCTCGTGCTCACCGGCACCGACGCGCTCGCCGCAGGCATCGAGCAAAACCTCTCGACGAAACTGCTGCCGGATCAAGCGGCGGCGCTGCCAGGCGTGCTCGACAAATACGCGCCGGGTCCGCGCAAGATGCAGGACCTCGCGCAGGGCTACGGCCTCGAAGTCTCCTACATGCCGGCCGGTCCGCTGGTCGAATACAACCCGGCCAAGGTTGCCAAACCGCCGCACACGCCCGCTGAACTGCTGGCCTATTGCAAGGCCAATCCTGGCAAGCTGATCTATGCGCGCCCGGCCAATTCGGGCCCGGGACGCACCTTCCTGATGGGCCTGCCGTATCTGCTCGGCGATAAAAACCCGCAGGACCCGATCAACGGCTGGGACAAGACCTGGGCGTTTCTCAAGGCGCTGAATTCGTGCGTGCCGTACTACCCTGGCGGCACCTCGGCGGTGATGAAGGAATTGGGCGAGGGCTCACGCGACATGACCGTTAGCGTGACGGGCTGGGACATCAACCCGCGCGCGCTCGGCATCGTGCCCGCCGAATTCAGGGTGCAGGCTTTCGACAGCATGACGTGGGTGAACGACGCGCATTTCATGGTGGTGCCCAAGGGCGTGTCGAAGGAAAAGCTCGCGGTGCTGCTCAAGCTGATGAATTTCATGCTGGAGCCCCAGCAGCAGGCCATGACTTACGACGACGGGTACTTCTATCCGGGCCCGGCCGTGAACGGCGTGACGCTTGCGATGGCGCCGAAGCCAAGCCAGGAAGTGATCGCCAAATTCGGTCGTCCCGAGTATGCGAAGTGGCTCACGCAGTATCCGCACGTCCAGCCGCTTTCGGCGCAGGCGATGGTGGCGGCGTTCCAGAAATGGGACCGCGAAATCGGCTCGCAGAAGTCGCAGTAAGCGCGGCAGTCACATCAAAGGGCGCGACGCCGGGCTTCGAGCGATGTTTGAAGCCTGGTCTCGGATGAGTGGATCACGGGGTCAGGAAGGGGACATGAAGCATTCTTTCGATCGTCTGCGTCTGGACGCGGTGTGTCGGAGTTTCACCAGCGCCCAGGGCACGCAGCTCGCGGCGCTGCGCGGTCTCGATCTCGACATTCGCCGCGGCGAATTCATTGCGCTGCTCGGGCCTTCGGGCTGCGGGAAATCGACGGCGCTCAACTGCATCGCGGGCCTGCAACCGCTCACGAGCGGCAGCATCTGGCTTGATGAACAACGCATCGACGTGCTGCCGCCGGAAAAGCGTGGCTTCGGCATGGTGTTCCAGAATTACGCGCTGTTCCCGCACATGACGGTGCTGGAGAATGTGGGATTCGGCCTGAAAATGCAGGGCGTTTCGCGCGATGAAGTCAAACGCCGCGCGCGCGAGGCACTCCAGCTTGTGCAGCTCGTCGGCCATGAGGGCAAGCTGCCGGGACAACTCTCGGGCGGCCAGCAGCAGCGTGTGGCGATTGCGCGTGCGATCGTGATCGAGCCGCCGCTGGTGCTGATGGACGAACCGCTTTCGAATCTCGACACCAAACTGCGTATCGAAATGCGCGCGGAAATCCGCCGCATTCACGGCCAGCTCGAACGCGCGACCATCTACGTGACGCACGATCAGGACGAAGCGCTGTCGATGGCCGACCGCATTGTCGTGATGAAAGAGGGCGTCGTGCAGCAAGTGGCCACGCCCAGGGAAGTGTATAGCCGCCCCTCGAATCTGCATGTCGCGCGTTTCATGGGCTATCGCAATGTGCTGCCGTTCGCGGTGAGTGGCGAGCGCGGCGAACATATCGCGATGTCGGCGTCGGGCATCACGCTCACGGGCGTGCCGATGGGCGATATCAAGGGCAGCGAGATTGCCGTGGCGATGCGTCCCGAAGATTTCGAGCGCGCCAATGCGGGCGATGCCAACGCCTTCGACGTCGAAGTCGAAATGGTGGAATACGGCGGCCGCGATTCGTTGCTGCTCGCGCATGCGCCGTTCGGCAAGCTGTGGGCGCGCGTGGAAGGCGAATTCGAAGCGGGCGAGCGCGCCACCTTGCGCGTCGCGCCCTCGCGCGTGCTGGCCTATGCCGACGCTGCGGAGCGTGCCGCATGAGCACGCTCGTCACGTCGCTCACCAAGGCGCCGCGTGACGCGCGCGGCTGGCTGGTCGCGCCCGCGCTGGGCTTTATTGTCGCGCTGTTTCTGTATCCGTTCGCTTACGGCCTCGTGCTCTCGTTCAAGCCAATGAACGGCGGCGGCATGCTCGCGAACTACCTGCAGTTCTTCCACGATCTCGCGTTGTGGCCGACCGTATTCGTCACGCTGAAACTGGCTGTGCCCGCAACGATCATCAACGTGGGGCTGTCGCTGCCGGTGGCGTTCGCGCTGCGCCGCAAGTCGCCGTATCAGAAGCTGGTGACGACGCTGCTGGTGATTCCCGTCACGCTGGGCACCGTGCTGATCGCCGACGGCATGCTCAGCTACTTCGGCCCGAACGGCTGGTTTCCGCAGGCGCTGCACGCGCTGCATCTGTACACGAGCGAAGAGATTCGCCTCACGCACAACTATTGGGGCGTGCTGATCTCGCTGATCGTGTCGGGTTTTCCGTTTGCGTTTCTGCTGACGCTTTCATACGTGACGGGCATCGATCCGACGCTCGCGCGCGCGGCCGCCACGCTTGGCGCTGGACCGTGGCAGCAGTTTCGCCTGATCTATCTGCCGCTGCTCGCGCCGGGTCTGACGATGGCCGCGTGTCTGTCGTTTGTGCAGGCGTACTCGGTGTTTCCTTCGGCGGTGCTGCTTGGCGCGCCGGCGGGTCCCACGCGTGTGATTTCGATTGCGGCTTCGGAGGCGGCGTTCGAGAGCTACGACTATTCGCTCGCGTCGACCATCGCGATTGCAATGGGCTTCGTGCAGCTTGTTGTAGTGGCCGCGATGCTCGGTGCAAAACGCTACTTCTACTCGGGCCCGGTGAGCGGAGGGAAAGGCTGATGAGCGCACCTCAACGCAATGCCGCGGGCCTGCACGCGAACACACCGATCAATAGCGATAGCGCAGCGGTTACGCCGCGCGCGAAGCCCCGCGCGAGCGTGCCCGACATGCTCTGGAAAGTGATCGTCTGGGGCGGCGTGGCGTTCTTCCTGCTCAACGTCGTGCTGCTGATCGCCACGGTTGGCGTGAACTCCACCGCCACACGCTGGTTCGGCACCCCGCTGCCGCAGGGCTTCACGCTGCACTGGTACGCGCAGGCGTGGCGCGATTTCCAGTTGGGCAGCGTGCTGTGGGTGACCTTCGAAGTGGTGGGAGCGGTCGTGCTGCTGTCCATCGCGCTGGGCGTGCCTGCTGCTTACGCGCTGGCGCGTGCGCAGTTTCCGGGCAAGCGCATCTGCATGCTCGTGTTTCTGCTGCCGCTGATGGTGCCGCCCGTGACCTACGGGATTCCGATGGCCACGGCGATGTACCAGATTGGCCTCGCGGGCACCTTGCCCGGCGTGATTCTGGCCAATCTGGTGCCCGCGCTGCCTTTTGTGATTCTGGTGATGACGCCGTTCATCGAGCAGATCGATCCGAATCTGGAATCGGCGGCGCGCATCTTTGGCGCTAACACGCTGCGCTATTTTCGTTACGTACTGCTGCCGCTCCTCGCGCCGGGGATGCTGGCGGCCGGGCTGCTCGTGCTGGTGCGCACGATCGGCATGTTCGAACTCACTTTTTTTACCGCCGGACCCGACACGCAAACCCTCGTCGTGGCGCTGTATTACGCAGTGTTCTCGACGGGCGTGCGCGCGCCGCAGTCCATCGACGCCATGGCGATGATCTATATGGCGATCACGCTCGCGTGGGTGCTGGTCGCGCTGCAGTTCGTCAGCCCTACGCAACTCGTGTCGCGCGTGAAGGAATCGCGTTAGAGCGGCTGGCGGCCTCACTGAAACACATCCGCGGAAACACCTGGAGCAACGCAAGATGAGCAACAAGCGAAAGACCCCCGAAGAACTGCGCAGCCACCGTTGGTATGGCGTGAACGACCTGCGATCGTTCGGCCATCGTTCGCGCACGGCGCAGATGGGCTATAGCCGCGAAGAGTACGCGGGCAAGCCGGTCATCGCGATCCTCAATACGTGGAGCGAGATCAACCCTTGCCATACGCACTTCAAGCAGCGCGTGGAAGAGGTCAAGCGCGGCATCTGGCAGGCTGGTGGCTTCCCGATCGAACTGCCGGTGCAAACGCTCTCTGAGCCGTTCCAGAAGCCCACCACGATGCTCTATCGCAACTTCCTCGCGATGGAAGCGGAAGAGACGCTGCGCTCGTACCCGGCCGACGGCGTCGTACTGATGGGCGGCTGCGACAAGACCACGCCCGCGCTGCTGATGGGCGCGATCTCGATGGATCTGCCCACCATCTTCCTGCCGGCCGGCCCGATGCTCAATGGCAACTGGAACGGCGTGACGCTCGGCTCCGGTTCGGACACCTGGAAGTACTGGGCCGATCTGCGCGCGGGCAAGATCACCGAAGAGGACTGGAAGGGCGTGGAAGGCGGCATCGCTCGCTCGCCCGGGCACTGCATGACGATGGGCACGGCGTCGACGATGACGAGCGCGGCGGAAGCGCTCGGCTTCACGCTGCCGGGCTTTGCCTCGATTCCCGCGCCGGATTCGCGCCATGCGCAGATGTCGGCGAAAACCGGCATGCGTATCGTCGAAATGGTGTGGGAAGACCTCAAGCCTTCGGACATCATCACGCGCAAAGCCGTCGATAACGCGGTCACGACCTGTCTGGCGCTGTCCGGTTCGACCAACGCCATCGTGCACATGATCGCCGTTGCACGCCGCGCCGGTGTCGATCTGACGCTCTCGCACTACGACGATGTCGCGCGCCGCACGCCGGTGCTCGCGAACATCCGCCCGACCGGCAAGTACCTCATGGAGGACTTCTATTATTCGGGCGGCCTGCGCGCGATGCTCAAGGAACTCGGCGATCTGATCGACGGCGCGCAGATGACGGTGAACGGCAAGACGCTCGGCGAAAACATCGCCGACGCCGAGATCTATAACGAAGAGGTGATCTATCGCCGTGCGAAGCCGCTGATGCCGGATACCGGCCTCGCCGTGCTGCGCGGCAACCTCGCGCCGGACGGCGCGGTGATCAAGCCGGGCGCGGCGGAAAAGCGCCTGCACATTCATACGGGCAAGGCGGTGGTGTTCAAGGACTACAACGACATGGCCGCGCGCATCGACAGCGAAGAACTGGAATGCGACGAAAACAGCGTGATCGTGCTCCAGCACGCCGGTCCGGTGGGCGCGCCGGGCATGCCCGAGTGGGGCCAGTTGCCGATTCCGCAAAAGATCCTGCAGAAGGGCGTGCGCGACATGCTGCGCATTTCCGATGCGCGCATGAGCGGCACGAGCTACGGCGCGTGCGTGCTGCACGTTGCGCCCGAATCGTTCATCGGCGGCCCGCTTGCGCTGGTGCAGGACGGCGACCTGATCGAACTGAACGTACCGGAACGCCGCCTGAACGTGCTGATCTCCGACGAGGAAATGGCGCGCCGCAAGGCCGCGTGGGTGGCGCCGGAGCCGCGCTTCAAGCGCGGCTATGGCGCGATGTACCAGATGCACGTGATGCAGGCCAACAATGGCTGCGAATTCGATTTCATGCAGCGTGAAGGCGCGGGCGGTTGCGGTGGCGGCAGCGCAGCTGGCGGCGAACCCGAGATCCACTAAGGACACGGCGGTTCGCAAGTGAAGGCACGGGCGTCGCGCAAAGCGGCGTCCCATGCTGGAGCGCAGGAGCACTCTCGCAAAGAGATTCACGAGTAGTCAAAAAAACAAACCATCACAACCATTAAATCAGGAGTGCAGATGAAGAAGACCCTTATCGCTTCGGCGCTTGGATGCGCCGCATTGGGCGCGCACGCCCAGAGCAGCGTCACGCTGTACGGTATCGTCGATACCGGCATTGGTTATCAAAGCAGCTCGGCGGCGCTTGGCAGCAACTCGGGCGGCCACTCGGCTGTCAAGATGGTGCAGGGCGTGTGGGCCGGTTCGCGCTTCGGCCTGAAGGGCAGCGAAGACCTCGGCGGCGGCACGCGCGCGATCTTCCAGCTCGAAGAAGGCTACAACTCGGCCAACGGCGCGCAATCCACCTCGAACCTGATGTTCAGCCGCGCCGCGCTTGTCGGCGTCGCCAACAAGGACTACGGCACGCTCACGGCGGGCCGCCAGTACGCGCCTTACTACACGCTGCTCTCGCCCTATAGCCCGACCACGTGGCTCACGGGCGCGTACGGTGCGCACCCGGGCGATCTGGACTCGATGGACACGATCTACCGCATCAACAACTCGCTGGTCTATACCTCGCCGAATTTCGCCGGCTTCACGTTCAGCGGCATGTACGCATTCGGCGGCGTGCCGGGCAGCGTCGGCGCGGGCCAGACCTGGAGCGTGGCGGCCAACTATATCCACGGTCCCGTGGGTCTTGCGGTGGGTTTCGAGCGTCTGTGCAACTCGACGAGCGGCGGCGGTGCGTGGGGCTCGAACTCGACGGCGTACAGCAACGGCGAACCGGGCGTGTCGGGCGTGACCAACGGCTTCCAGACGGCGCAGACGCAGCAGCGCCTGGCCGTGACGGGTGGCTACTCGTTCAATTCACAGTGGGATATTTCGGCATCGTATTCGAATGTGCAGTACATCGCGGGCTCGGGTTCGAAGTTCTTCGACACGCAGATCTGGAACACCGGCGGCGTGGTGCTGCACTACAAGCCGCTTGTCGCGCTCGATCTCGCGGCCGGCTACAGCTACACGCGTGCGACCAAGGCCAACGGCATCCAGAGCGCGGCCTCGTACCAGCAGTTCAACCTCTCGCAGTACTACAGCCTGTCCAAGCGCACCGGCCTGTACTTTGTCGAGGCGTACCAGCGCGCGGGCGGTCAGACGCTGGGCACGAACGGCGCGGGCAACATCATCAACGCGACCGCTGACATTGGCGACGGTCAGAACAGCGCGCCGTCGTCGTCGCGCAGCCAGTTTGCGGGCGCTGTGGGCATCGTGCACCGCTTCTGATTGTCACGCGTGTCACGCGGGATTGTCACGCTCCGAGGCAGGTTTGACGGCAGCGCCAGCACGGTGCTGCCGTTTTTTATTGGCGGTCGCGAAGCGCAGTGCCAGGTGCGTGCGGTGCGCCCGGAGCGTCTGGGTAAGATTGATTCGTGATCTTGACGGGTGTTTGCGAGCCGAACACGCTATTCAAGCAGCCTTGCTGCTATCCGCGGGTATCGACCCAGTTGCGTGCCCAACTTGTCGAGTGTTGCAGCGCCTGTTCCTCACTCGCAAAGTAGTCGAGCGAATAGAAGTGGTAGCAGCCGCCGGTATGCCCACGATCGGTGCGTTCAAGCAGAAGATTGGAGGAAAAACTACCGTCGGGCAATCGATGCGCGGACGGTTGAACGGCATAGCCGTTGTATTGATGAATTGCGGTATTTTGCATTTTAATTTTTTTATATCCGAATGCGCGTGTGCCGTGAAAACGTGCAACGCCGCGTCGATTCAAGGCTTTTGCGAGCCGAATCTGGAGTGGCCGTAAAGCCAAAAGGCGTGGGAGCCCGAAGGAGAGAATGAGGTGCAACGAGGCGTATGGCGGTAGTCATACTGCCCGAAACAGGGCAGACAGGAGCAATCGCGCCAACTTTGGGAGACAACGCTCCGCGAGGGTGTCGCTGCAACCCGGCGTCCGTCGTCGGAAGCCGGGTTTTTCAAACTTTAGATCGGCTTGATGTTAGCCGCTTGCAGGCCCTTCGGACCTTGCTTGGTTTCGAAGCTCACTTTCTGGTTTTCAGCAAGCGTCTTGAAGCCGTCGGTTTTGACTTCGGAGAAATGCGCGAAGAGGTCGTCGCCGCCCTTATCCGGAGTAATGAAGCCAAAGCCCTTGCTGTCGTTGAACCACTTAACGGTACCGGTTTCCATGAATAATCCTTGACGAAAAAAATGAAGACTTGCTCATTGAGAGAGAGCATGTGAAGCGACAAGGAGTGAGGTGACCACGAATACCGCTGATAAGCGAGCAATTGATGAACAGCAATCGAACTTCCTGACCTTCGGACGACACACTAACCCCGCGCAGGCGTCAGCGTCAAGGTTTATCTTGTAACCGTTGCGCCGGGCGCCGCTCAGGCGGGTAAGCGATGCGGCCCTGAGAGCTGCACGCGCTGCCTGAACGGTGAGGATTGTGCGGTGGACAAGCTCTCTATGTTGGCTGCCCACCGTTGCCTCTGCTCAGTAGCGCTTTTTCGGCGGCAACGACCGTTTGGCCTGCTTGCGTACGCGGGCCACCGCAGCGGCCTTCTTGCGTTTTCGCTCCGTAGTCGGCTTTTCATAGGCGGTTCGGGCACGAAGTTCCGGAATCAGGCCAGTGCGCTCAATCGCGCGACGGAAGCGGCGCAATGCAACGTCCACGGGTTCGTCAGGTTTCAGAATTACAGTAGTCAAGTCGTTCCTTGGTTGGGGTCCGGGAGTAGGGAGATGGTTGACGCGGTTGCCGCTGCTGCGGTTGCCACTGCTATTGACACGGCTGCTGTCGAGCGGGCCGTGGATAGTGTCAAAGGCGCATCTTTTTACACCTCGCAGGGGCGCAAGTGTAGCAACTGCCGTCCCTTTTCGCGCGGCTTAATCGGAAAACGCATGACAAGCCGGCCTCGGGCCCGGGAGGCATGTGGTTTCAAATCCTCCGTGCGCGCGCTGGTGGTGGCCGTGGGCGTCTGATCTTTCGCCGCGCCCGTCACGTCGCCGCATTACTCGTCAAACCCGGCTCTCGGCCTATGCCGATGAGGATCGCGGTGGCAGTCTCGTGCCGTGAAGCAAAGAGACAGGCGACGATATCCAGCGATTTTCTGAGTTTCGCTGGGTTTCGCTGAGTTTCGTTATCCCAGGCTCGCATTCGTCGCTTCGGTTCATTTTCAATCCATCAGGCGGTCCCGATGCAGCGTGCTGCTTTGATCTCACGAGTCCATCTGATGCGATGGCACACATACAGCCGAAAAAGAAATGCCGATGGATGGGTATACAAAATCCGGGATCAGTGTAGGATGGTTTGATCAGTCGACCTGCGACCGATTCCAGCGCATCTTTCTGCAGCTTGTTCAGGCACCGAGCTGCTCCTCTCCCTCGCAGACCACTTACGCTAGCGCTCAACGGCATCAGCCGTGGTGCGGCTGCGCCATATTCACGACCTCTGCACTTCGTGCAGAACCACGGAGCCATCTCCATGTCAGCCACTATCCGCTTTTACCGTGGACTTGAAATACACCCACTGGTTTTTCCCCATCAGCCAACGTTACCGGGTCTGGGGCGCAATTATGAAGAGGGTTTCGATGCCGCGGTCCGGATCAGGGAACCAGAGGGACTGGCACTGATCCCTCGAACCCGGGTTTTCGGTCTGTTGGTCAAGAGGCCGTTCCTGAATGCGGGCGATGCGCGGCGCGCTTCCATCGCCTACGCGGAGCATCTCATCGACACCTGTCCGGCTGACGAGACCGTGCTCGATCTGAAGGAATCAAATAGCCGGGAATCCGATGCAGGGAAACAGTTTGCCTGGTGATTGGTGAACCACTGGCGGAGGATCGGATGGACAGGATCCATTTGCTTGAGCAGATTCGGATACGCGCACGAGAACTGGTTGAGGAATTCCTCCCATCGAGTGCAAATCTCGACCTGGAGGCCATCATCGGAGAGCGCAGACAGGAAGTCGACGCCGACGCATACCGGCTGTTCGTCTCTGTTCGTGCCATCCTTCGCGAAGAAGGCATGCCTGATTGCGAAACTGCTACAGAGGCGGGCCAGATAATGGCACTCCTTAACAGTTGTTCCGTTTGAAAGATGTTGTCGCCGGAAGTCCCCAAAGGCGGGCTGCGGGCACTTTAAAGCAGGGGGAAACATGCGTTCAGATTCGACCCGGTTCCGCATTGATCCCACGCCGCGCCGAGCGGATGGTGAGTTTATGGCGCACGCGCGTATCAGCACTAACCGTCCCGACGGCAGCCAATATGACATTTATTCGAGTGGTGATCTTGCGGCGTTCGAGCTTCGCGAAGATGCAATCGTCTACGCCGAGAATTGGGCAAAGCAGTGGCTCGATGCACGCTTCGGCTAGGACGCCCTGTGTTCTGCCGCTAACGGCAGGCGCACAGTGAAGCAATACAGCCAGATTCCTGACCGGCTGGGTGCTCTGGCATTTCTCGTGGGCCACTGCGTCTCAGGCGTTCTTGCCGCGTGCGTTGGCCGCGGAAGAAAAGTATTCATGAAGTTCAGATATCGACCATCACCGAACCAGTGGCTAACCCTCGGCATGGTTACGTTTGTCGTTTCGCTTGGGATGTTGATTACCTGGCTAGCCGGAACATGCTCTTGACGGTAACAACGATCTGATCGGACTTGCCCGTGTTGACTGGGGATTGGGCAGTGGCGTCGGGCGCGAGGTAGTCTTCGGACCGGCTTGCGACCACTTGATCATCGATTGACTGCGCGACAGCCTGTAGCGCCATGCCTGAATCGGTTCTCCGGTCTCCCGGTGGATGATGCCGCGCCAGTCTCTTTGACAGCCTCTGGAGTCTTTTTGCTTTTTCATTTTGGGTCCCGGGCGAGCGGGTTATTGAGGCTGCGACGAAGGCCGTCGTTCCTGCCAGCAGCGCAGTCCGAAAAGCGCTACTAGTCCGTACGCGTGATCGAGCATGTCCGACTGCAGGCTTTCGTAGAGCTCCCAGCGCGTTTCGTTGATGTAGAGAAATATTTCGAGCGCAATGACAGGTTGGGTCGACTGCACGTGGCGGATGACGATGGGCATGTCGTGACGGACTGCTTGATGAGCGCGAAAATATGCCTCCAGATAAAGGCGGTACAGGCCAAGATTGGTGCGATGCTGGATGTCATCAGGCATCACTTCGATTGGCAAGCGACCAAACTGGTTGCGTAGCTGGACCAGTAGCGCGTCGTCGGAAATGCGCACCGTTTCGGCATCGAAATGTATCGCGTGCCTGACTCGCCGTCCGCCCGATTCGATCATTCCGCGCCAGTTCTTCACGCTATTGGTGAGCAAAACGTAGCTGGGAAGCATGACGATCGAGTTGTCAAAGTTCTGCACCTTGATCGTGTTCAGGGCGATGTCGATGACCGTGCCATCGGCTACGAAGCCCGGCACCTCGATCCAGTCGCCGACCCTGACCATGTCGTAGACGGTGAGCTGGATGCTGGCGACAAAGCCAAGCAGCGAGTCCCGGAAAATGATGATCAGCAGCGCAGTCATCGCACTCAGGCCGGTGAGAAAATAGGCGGGGGAGCGCTCCAGCAGAACAGAGATCCCCGCTATCAGGGCGATGACGTAGAGCGCGATAGTGGCTGTCTGCAAGAAACTTTTGATTGGCCGCTCGCTCGCAGAGGGGAAGTGGCTGTAGCGCTCGCCTACACTGTCAAGCAGAGCGAGCGCCGCACGCAGTAACGTGTACACCATGTAGCACGCCGCGAGGATCGCCAGTGGATGGCCGAGCGCCGCAACCGACGCAAACGTAAGCCCGGAAAGCAGCGGTGCAGAAGCATATAAAATCAAGGCTGGCACCAGCGGCGCCAGCCGGTCGAACACCTTGTGGGACCTGGCGGCACGTAGCCACTTGCGCTGCGGCTGGCGAGCCAGATGGCCGACGACCGCCAGTATGATCAAGCGTGTCACGTAGAAACAGATCGCGCTCGCCAGCAGGATCGCGAGCAACAGGGCGGCAACCAGCAGGAAAGCGACGAGCGGGCTATCGGTATAGACGTTCAGGTGATGCCAGTCCGGCCCGCCCTCGATACGAAGTGCCTTGTCGAACATGGATCCCTCCAGTGCCCGCAAAACGGTTCGCCGGGCCTGTCGCTCTGACTGAAGTCCGGGGGCGGATGCCGTGGCCGGAATGCATGGCCTTGCGCAGGGGATTGTCCGTTGCGCACAAGCCAGACCGTCATTTTGCGTAAGCAGTACGAAAGATAGACCGGTGTGCGAAGCATCGTTGCAGTGAGCCCATCATACATCGGTAGTTTGATCGGGCAGCGGCTCGAACAGAAACGCCTGCTAAATAAACGCTCAACGAACAGCCGAAGTTGGCGTTCAACAGACTTCGACACAAATTGAGTCGAGCTGGCCAGGATTGTCGGTCTTCGCGCGCGTGAAGCTGCGCTTTAACGCATAATCATCCAGTCGTACTTGTGCATGGATTGGATGGCGGCAAGTTTTTCTGATTCACTGATTGTGCGCATCGATTGCGCCAGATCCCGCCGGGACTTCCGGCAATCTTTGCTGGAAACGCTATCGATGCGACACAAGCAGAAACGCCTGAAAAGCGATGTGCCGGGTCTCGATCCAGTGCTGGGCGGCGGCCTGATCGAAGGTGCCGCGTATATCGTTCAGGGCAGACCCGGCGCAGGCAAGACGATCCTTGCCAACCAGATTGCCTTCGCTCAGGCGAGGCAAGGCGGCAGGGTGCTGTACGTCACTCTTCTTGCCGAATCACACGACCGGCTCTTCCAGTCGCTCTCCATGCTGACTTTTTACGACGCGGAAATGGTCGGCAGAGAGATGACCTACCTGAGTCTCCTGCGTACCTTGCGTACCGATGGACTGGGTGCGCTGGTCGAGCTTCTGAGAAGGGAGATTGCACGCCGGGGTACGACCATGCTGGTCCTCGACGGGCTGCTGATCGCGCAGGAGAGTGCGTATAGTTCGCTCGACGTAAAAGCGTTTGTTGCGGAGCTGCAGGGGCACGCGTCGTTCAGCGCTTGCACCGTGTTATTTCTCACAAGTGGGCGCATCGACGAGTCCAGCCCCGAGCACACGATGGTCGACGGGGTATTGCAACTCGAAGAAGAACTCTCTGGTTCACGAACGGTGCGCCGTCTGCGGGTCAGCAAGTCGCGGGGAAGCGCATCACTGGGGGGGCTGCACTACTACCAGATCCATGATTCAGGTATCACGGTTTTTCCGCGGCTAGAGTCCTTTTATGGACGGCCGGTGGGTGAGGATCATGCGCCCCAGAACCGCATTTCGAGTGGATTGGAAGAGCTTGACCTGCGCATCAAGGGCGGCCTGCCAGTCAATTCAGCGACGGCTGTCGTGGGACCCGGTGGCAGCGGAAAAACGAGCTTCGGGCTGAATTTTCTGCGGTTGGCGACACCTGAAGCCCCGGGACTCCATTTCGGGTTCTACGAAACGCCGGCGCGGCTGGCAAGCAAGGCTCGCGCGCTCGGAATAAACCTGGATGCACTGGTCGCATCGGGCGCGGTAACCGTGTTATGGAATCCGCTAACCGAAAACGTGATCGATAGTCTTGCCTACCAGTTGCTGGACGCCGTGCAGGCACGCGGCGTGCGACGTCTGGTCATCGACGGACTGGCAGGCTTCGAGCGGGCGAGCGCCGATGCTTTTCGGATCACAGAATTTCTGGCGGCGCTCACCAACCAGCTTCGGGTAATGGACGTGACGATTGTCTGCACATGGGAAATGAAGGAGTTGAGCGCAAGTTCATTGAATGCAGCGACGCCAGCCGCGCTGAGCCTGTTCGATAATGTGATTGGCATGCAACTCGAAGAAGCCGAAGACGCACTGTATCAGGGCATGAAGGTCGTCAAGATACGGGATAGTGCGTTTGCTCCGGCGATTACAAAACTCATCATGCCGGACACCATTCACGGATCGCATATTGGCGATCCGGGCCCGGTGGCCACCGGTAAACCCACTTCCTGAAAGCAGTTGCCGCACGCCTGGGTGTGCAAGAAGTGCTGACGGCAGGGACCGGGGGAAGCAGAGATGGCCACCATAGTTGTAGTCGATGACGAGAGCCTGATAACAGACGTCCTCGCATTCCTGCTTGGCGAAGCAGGACATATCGTTCATGTCGCGAGAAACGGCGCAGAGGCATTCGAACTGATCCACCGTCTCGTGCCGGATCTCATCATTACCGACTACATGATGCCTGTCATGTCGGGATTCGAGCTGGCTCAGGCAGTCAAGGCCAATCCAGTGACGGCGTGCATTCCAATCATCCTGGCAAGTGCCGCACAGGGGGCGTCGGCGAGGGAACACGCGGACCTGTTCTTCGAAATCCTCGATAAGCCTTATTCTCCGCCCAGGTTACTGCAGGTCATCGCAGGGCTTTTTGGCGAGAACAGCGGTACCGTGGATTGCATCTAGCCCGAATCGGAGCCCGAATCGGCCAACCGTTCTGCGCTGGATGACCGGGGTACTTTCCGGTTGTGCGTCGTTGCGCGAATGGCCATCCCTGCAATTCTGTTTGGCAATCTTTTCGCAACGTGCGTTGTTTGGTCCTTGTTTGGCGATCCCGAAAGTTGGCTGTCAGGCAACATACGCCTGGTCGCTTATTTCCACGCGATTACGCCCCGCATCTTTGGCGCGATAGAGTGCGGCGTCCGCGTCACGCGCGAGTTCTTCAAGCGTCGCATGTGCAGCGGCCATGCAGGCAACACCTGCGCTGCAGGTGTAGTGGATGGCCGATGCGCCCGGACCTTGATCCGCTATCCGCATCCGGATCCGTTCGGCGAGAAGGTAGGCATCGTCGGCGAACATGTCGGGCAGCAGAACGGCAAACTCCTCTCCGCCCCAACGACACAGGTGACCTCGCGTCGAGAGAACGCTCGCGGTCCGCTGCGCGAAATCGACCAGGACCCTGTCGCCGGCATCATGGCCGTGCTGGTCGTTCACATGCTTGAAGTGATCGAGATCGAGGAGCAGCATCGAGAGCACGCCGCCCGTGCGGCTTGTCTGTTCCCGCTCTTTTTCGAATGCAGCAGCGAAGGCCCTTCGATTCTGCAGCCCGGTCAGGGGATCACGATAGGAATGTTGCTCAAGCTGCGTACGCAGCCGGTCCATTGCGACGAGCAGAAATCCGACCGTGATGACGAGCGAAAAGAAGGCGCCCGCCATCAGATAGAACGTATGGAGCGGTCCAGCCTGGAAGAATCCGGAGAGTCTGCCAGGAACAGCGACAACCGTCGCAAAGCGCATCAGCGCAACGGCGCACTCCGCCAACAGCATGGCGCCAAGCGCCATCGCCGAATGACCGGGCCGACCGTAGCGAAGCATCACCCGGCCGTGGGCTCCATAGAGAAGGGCCAGCACGCCTGTCACGCAGGCGGCGCGCGCCGCTACGGAGTCCTCCATGAGCCAGTACCATGCGGTACCTGCCGTGCCAATGAACAGGACGATGGCAACAGAACGCCACGTCACCGGGCGGCCAAAGAAAAGTTGTGAGCCGATCAATCCGAGGCTGGTGCCGGACATGATGCCGGCGTTGGCGACGAGGATGGAAAGCCAGTCCGGGACCTCGCCGCGCAATGCCAGGAGTACGGCTGACGCGCTCACGATCAGGGAACCGGACGCCCATTGCCGGATGCCGCGGATATTGACTGGAAAGCTCCGCGCAAGCGAAAAGAGGGCGATGGCCATCAGGCCGGGCATGACCGACGACATGAGAACGACCGTGCGCAGGTCAAAGAGTGGCATGCAGCAGCCCCGGCTGGAAAGAGCTCATCTGTATAGCACTTTTCGCTTACAGCCACTACAGGGGAGCGAGCGCTGACCGGTATCGCTTTCCAGCGCCATTGGGACGGTTATGTGCGCTCAGGCATCGTCGAGAGCGCATTCAGCCCGCGCTGGCGACCACCCTGTCGAGGCAGGGAGCACGCCGCCCATCATGCACCGCCGATGAGCCGCGCGCCGAGCGCCAGCACCAGCGCGGGCAGCATGACCATGAGGCCGATCCTCAGGAACTGCATGAAGTTGACTTCCTCGCCTTCGCGGCGAATCGCGGCGAGCCAGAGGATGGTCGCGAGCGAGCCCGTGATGGAGAGATTGGGCCCGAGATCGACGCCAATCAGCAGGGCGTCGATCACACGCTCCGGACTGTGCGCCTGAATGGCGCTCGCGCTCGCGATGAGCCCGGCCGGCAGGTTGTTGATCGCGTTGCTCCCTAAAGCGACGGACACGCCTGCGACGGCCGCAGTTATCGGCTCGTTTTGCCGTGTTGCCAGCGCGAGCAGATGCGAGAGCCTGCCAATGACGCCTGTGTGATCGAGCATCTCGACCATCACGAACAGGCCTGCGACAAGCGGGAGCACGCTCCAGGAGATTTCGCCGATAAGCCCGGCCGGAGATTGACGTTCCCGGATCAGGATAACGGCGGCGGTGGCTATGCCAAGAATCGCCGTGGGCAAACCCAGTTGCAGGTCGAGTGCCGACACGACGAGCAGGGTAACTGCCGTCACACCGATGCCGGCCAGCGTCACCTTGCCATTCGTGCTGAGTTTCTCGATGGGCAGATCGTGCGCGCACCTCCCCTTGAGGTCGTTGCGCTGCGTCCAGCGCAACGCGACGAAGGTGGCGGCGACCGACAGCACGGAAGGCAGCGCGAACCGGCTGATCCACAAGCCCAGTGCCGGCGTGTGGTTCGCATAGAGCACCAGATTGGCGGGATTGGAGATCGGCAGCACAAAACTCGCCGCGTTGGCGATGAATGCGCACACGTACAGCAGCGGTAATGGTTTTGTCTGGGCTTTTTTCGCGGCGGCGAACACCGCCGGAGTGAGGACGACGGCCGCCGCATCGTTCGACAGAAAGGTCGTCACCACGACGCCCACCAGGTACACGAGCAAAATGAGCCGCCGCGGCGAACCGTTCGCATGGTTGACAGCGAGCACCGCGATCCAGTCAAACAGTCCTTCGCGGCGCCCGAGTTCCGAGAGCAGCATCATGCCGATGAGGAACAGGTAGACGTCGCTGCCCTTGTTGACAGCTTGCCACGCGAGGCTCGCAGGAAGCAGTCCGAGCGTCACGAGTGCCAGCGCGCCGGCGACCGCCCAGATCGCTTCAGGCCAGCGGAATGGACGCAGGATGACGCCGGCAGTCGCGGCGAAGGCAATGCTCCAGGAGAGCAGAACAGGATTCATGTTGTCAGAGGCGTATTGTTGGTGTTGTCACCGTGACGGCCGCAGGCTTTTTTCAGCGTTGAACCACAGAGCAGCCAGAGCGCGAGCGAACCGGTCGATACGGCGCCCAAGGCAAGAAAGGCGGTTGCATAGCCAAAATGCTGGGCCAGCATGCCGCCGAGTGCGGGGCTCAGGGCCGCACCCATGCCTTGCAGGGTCATGACGACACCCTGGCCGACATTGACGCGCCCGGTGCCCTGCAGCAGTCGCACGACTAGCGCCGGTACTGCGACGCTTTGCAGGCCAGCGCCAATTCCGTCGAGCGCCTGAACCGGCCACACGCCCCAGGCGGCGATAAACAGCGCCGCAACGACTCCGCGCACGGGCAGCGCGAGAAAGGTAATCAGGATGACGCGCCAGTAGCCTATGCGCTGGATGAGGCGGTTCGCGAAGCATGCGGCAAGCAGCATGACGAGTTGCGCGATGACGATCGTCGCGGCGGTGAAGGCATTGGGGTCTCCCTGATGGGCGGAAACGACGGCGAGCCCATAGAGCGGAAGCATTGCTGCATTGCCCAGATGGAACATTGCCAGCGACAAGGCGAGCAGGAGCAAAGGGCGGCAGGTCAGCAGCACGCGGAACCCGCTTGCAGGTTCATGCGCCGTCGGCGACGACGGCGACGGCCCTGATCCGCGCGCGCTGTCATGATCGATCGCATCGCGCCGGATGAGCAGCGTCGAGATGATGGTCATCACGCCAAATACGCCGGTAAGCACGAAGACCGCACCGAATCCGTACTTCCAGCCAAGCCAGCCTGAGAGCGCCGCCCCTACGACGTTGCCCGCATGGTTGGCCACCTGGTTGCGGCCGAACTGCCGGTCGAAGCCCGCTTCACGGACGATGCCCAGCGTCATGCCCGCGACCGCCGGCCCCAGCGCCGCTCCCGTCACGGCGGTAAAGATCTGCGAGGCGGCCACCATCCAGTAGCTGTGCGATATCCAGAGCGCGAGCGCTGCAAGCGTCGTCATCGCCCCGGCGACGACGATGACGCCGCGCTTGTGATGCGTCGCGTCGATCAGCGCGCCAGCGGGCGATGTCGCGAGCATGCCGGCAATGCCGCCCACCGTCATGACCGTGCCGATCGCCTGCGGATGCCAGCCCTGCGCCTGCAAGAACACGCCGAGAAACGGGCCGATGCCCGCCTGCACATCGGCCATGAAGAAGTTCAGCGCTTCCAGCGCGTATTGGGGGTTCATGGAGCGCTCACGACGTCAGGCAGGCGACGGCGCGTCGACGAGTTCAGCTATCTCGTCGACCTCGATGGTTCGCCCATGTCTGTTTCTCACGCCCTTGCCCCAGGCCTGGACATGCGCGCCGGGCGCGAGATAGCTGGCCAGCTCAGCCGCCGCGTGGGGCGGCATGCGCAACGAGGTGCCGTCGTCGAGCAAGGCGCCGCGCAGTTCGCCTTTCGGGCCGAACAGGGAAAGCACAACCTCGCCGGATGCCTCCATGGGTTTGCGTTCAATATGCGGCTTCGCAGGCTTCTCGCCGTCATGGTGCGGGCCTTCGTCGAGAATCTGCACGCCGCTCCGGGTCGTGAGCGACACGGCGGCAAGCATGTTTGCGCCGCGAGGTTTTACGCCGCGCACCCGCGCGACCTCGCCCGTTGCCACATGCCGGGCCAGCTTGTTCGCGAGATGGGGAGGAAAGTGAACCTGCTGCGAATCGAGCACAATCCCGTCGATTTCGCCGTGCGGGTTCAACAGAAAGCGGATGACTTTCCCACGGATTTCAGGAAGGCTGTCGGGGTCGATCCAATGCATCGTGTTTCTCCTTGGTGAACAGTTGCGATTCGCCGGATGGCGCGTCGTCAGGGCGCGTCGTCAGGGTGTGGGTGGAAGACGGTCGTAGAGGGCGGAGAGGTTGCCGGGCGAGCCGAATGCTGTCGCCTGCAACGCTGCGCCGTACTGGTTACGGGTGCCATAGCCCTTGGCCGAGACTTCCGCGCCGGTTCGGACCAGTGCGGGGAACTGCTGGGCGACGGGCGGCGTGAGCTTGATCACGGTGCCGTCGGAGAGGATGACGCCGTCGGGCTCGCCGCGCGGAGCCGTTGTTACGTACGCAACCTGCCCCTGTGCGTTCATCGGCGAGAGGCCCGCGCCACGCAGTTCGCGCGGCAGCGGGCGCACAGTCGCATCGGGTGCAGGCGGTTGATCGACCAGTTGCGCGCCGCTTCTCGTGTCGGTGATGCGCTGGGCGTCGAGGCTCTCCCCTGCGTTTCGCCAGCCGCTTACCTGTACCGCGTCGCCCTTGCGAACCGTGGCGGCAAGCTGGGCGCCCATGTGCGGTGGAAAGCGGATCAGCAGGCCCTCGCGGGTCAGGAAGCCGTCGATGTCGCCGTCCGGGTTGATCAGAAAGCGCGCGACAGTAACCTGTGCGGTGCTGCTGGTGGCAACGCCTGCGCTTGCCATCCGACCGGGATCGGTGCCGGGCGGTGGCGCAGGTGGCGCTAGCGGCGCTGCGCCCGGCGGACGCGCAATTTCTGCGCTGGGCGGTGGCGGTGGAACCGGTGCTGCTTCAGGTTGAGGCTGTGCCGCGCATCCCGCGCTCGCGAGGAGCAGGCTCGCGAGACACGTTGCGCCTGTCAGGCGCAGCACGACTGCGTGCGCCGGGTTGAGGGTCGATTGCATGATTCACTCCTTTGCATGACGCGGAGTGTTCTGCAAAGGCCATGCCATAGCCCCGAGGTCGGTATTGCGGGCGTTGACGGCTTTGGAAGGGCTGCGTCCTGTCCACAAACCGGACAGGACGTGTCCAGTTTCGTGACAGCGATGCGCTCAGGCAGACGCGTCGCCCATGCCAAGCGCCGCCATCCGCGAGTAGAGCGTCTGGCGACTGATCCCGAGCCTGCGCGCCGCTTCGGCGCGATTGTCTCCCGCCGCGGCAAGCGCGTGGCTGATCAGCGCGCGTTCCAGCCGGGCCACGGCCTGCGCGAGTGGAAGCTCAAGCAGGCTGGCCGGTATCGTTTCCTCCTCGCGGTTCGTTGTCGGCGCGAGGAAGTCAAAATCTTCTCGCGTGAGCACCGGCCCCGGAGCAAGCGCGCCTGCTCGTTCGATCGCGTTGGCAAGCTCGCGGACGTTGCCCGGCCAGCTGAACGTGGCGAGCAGCCGTTGCGCGTCGGCCGCGAGGTGCTTGCGAGCGGCATCGGCGGATAACGTCGCGAGGAAGTGTTCAGCGAGCGGGAGGATATCCGCTACACGTTCGCGCAAGGGCGGCAAGTGCAGCGGAATCACGTTCAGGCGAAACAGCAGATCCTGACGGAAGCTGCCCGCATTCACCATCGATGCGAGATCACGATGGGTCGCGGCGACGAAGCGCACGTCCACGTCGACTACCCGGTTGGTGCCTAGCGGCATAATCTGGCGCTCCTGCAGCACGCGCAGAAGCTTCGCCTGCATGGCGAGCGGCATATCGCCGATCTCGTCGAGAAAGAGGGTGCCGCCGTGCGCTTCTTCGATACGTCCGCGCCGTTCGCCCTGGGCGCCCGTAAACGCGCCCCTGGCATGGCCGAATAGTTCGCTTTCGAGCAGATCCGCAGGTACCGCCGCGCAGTTCACCGCGACAAACGGGCCGCTCGCGCGAGCCGAAGCGCGATGCAGTACCCGCGCCGCGACTTCCTTGCCGGTTCCCGTTTCACCCGTGATGAGCACGGTGGCGTTGGTTCCCGCCGCACGGTCCAGCCGTTTTTGCACGTCACGCATGGCTTCGCTCACGCCAAGCAGCCGCGGCTCGCGCGGCTTCACTTCGTCGCTGAACCTACTGGTGGCGGCTGGTCTGGTCTGCGCCGTCAGGATACGGGCAAGCAGGGCGATGATCTGTTCGCGTCCGACCGGTTTAGTCAGATGTTCGTAAGCGCCCAGACGCATGGCGCCGATGGTGTTGTCGCTCGTCGCATGCGCGGTCAGCATCACGACTGGCACGGTGCGCAACGGCGCGGTTTCGCGCAGCGTCTGCAGCACGGCAAGACCGTCCGCGCCTGGCAAGCGGAAGTCGAGAAAAATGCAATCCGGCGTGGCGCGCTCGCCCAGCAAGGCAAACGCCTCCTCGCCGGAACGCGCCTCCAGCGCGTCATGGCCAAGATCCTGCACGGTTTCCGCGAGGCCTTCCCGAAAGCCGTCGTCGTCGTCGATGATCAGTATGGTCGCCATGGCAGGTCAATGACAAAGCAGGTTGGTTCCGGATCATCGGCAAGGAACGCCCGGCCGCCGTGCGCCTCGGCAATCTCGCGCACAACCGCAAGGCCAAGCCCCGAGCCATTCGGGCGGCCCGTGATAAACGGCTCGAAGATACGCTTTCTTTCACTCGCCTTCACGCCCGGGCCGTTGTCCCTGACCTCGAAGCGCAGACGCTCGCCACCGTCCGTTTTCGTGTGCCGTCCGGCGACCTTGACGTTGCCGCCCGCGGGCGCGTGCCGCAGCGCATTCACGATGAGATTGTCGAGCGCGCGCGCCATCTGGGTCGGGTCGAAGACTGGCTGCTCCAGTCCAGAGGCATCGACCTCGACGCACAGATCGATCTGCCGGCTTTGCGCATGGGGCTCGTGGGCGACGGTTAATTTGCCCAGCCAGTCGTTCAAATCGACTTCGCGAGGCGCAAGCATAACCGGCTGCGTCAGGGCGAGCAGACTCGTCACCTGGGTTTCGATACGTCCCACCTGCTCGATGATGGTCTTCAATGCAGCCTCGCGGCGCGCCTCGTCACCCGCAAGCGCATTCTCGGCTTTCAGGCGCATGGCGCCAGCGGGATTGCGGATCTCATGGGCAATCTGCGCGGCCATTTTCCCCAGGGCGCTGAAGCGCTCGGCGCGTGCGAGCTGGAGTCCCATCTCGCGTGTCTCGCGTTTTAGTCGTTCGGCGCGCTCGACGTAGCGGTTGAGCGCCTCGACGATCTGGTCCAGATCGCGTTCGCCGAGCCGGTCGAGTCGTTTGCCCTGCTCGAACTCGCCATCTTCCGCGAGCGCACGTTCGAGGCGCGTCAGATTTCGTTTCCAGCGCCTGAGGGCGATCGCGAGCACCACCGCCAGCACAACGATGAAGACGAGGACACCCGACAGAATTGTCGCGGCCCGCTCGCCATACGGACCAAGCGGCGGCCGCGCGCGCGTCAGCGTCCACGCGAGCAGGCCCGCATGGTGCGGCACGGGGCAGGCGACCGCCACCACGGCGTCGGCGCCGCTTGCAACCTCGCCGGTCCTGGTTTGACTGGCCTTCGCCGCGATATTCAGCGTGCGCAGAATCAGTGGCGTTTCGGCTTCGGGGATGTCGCGCTTGACGCCGCTACCCTCGTAGGTTGGAAACGCGTAGGCAAGAAAGCCATTCGGGATGTTCGATGCCGGCTCACTGGTCCAGAAGCCGCCTTCGATGCCCTCGGTCCGGATCAGCACGAGATCGAGGACGGCATGCATGAGATCGACGTTGGCTTCACCGGGCCGCTGCATCGATGCGTCATAGCGCGCCGCAACCGCTGCGCACGCCGCTGCGGCCTGCTGCCTGGCAGCCTCGACGCGCTCGCCAAGCGCCGATGACAAAACCAGCCAGACTGATGCAGCCAGCAGGCCGCATAGCACGGCAACCAGGATCCACAGCGCGAAAAGCTGCGTGGAGAACGAAGGTCTGGGCATGACGATCCATTATCCGTATTGGGATCCGACATGAAGCAAATTTCTCGCCACGGCAACCGGATGACGAAATCTGCGAGAACCGCTTCCGGACACCGCGCCGGAATCCGGGGCGCAGTGGCCTGGCATCCTCAGCGAAAATGGGTCTGGCGAAAGGAGGGCGATCGTAATCCGGACGTGTGTATCCGACGAAATGGCTCAGGTGCACCGCTACCTGGCAACGACCGGGAAGTTTGGGAAGATCGTGGTAACGGTTTGAGCGGCGAGGCGACGCCGCCTGACGCCGCCCGACTCTGCGAGGGGCGGGAATTCAACGCCCGACGGCGTCAGGCCGCGCGCAAATGGGCTTCGACTTGTGAATCACGGCGCGCTTTAAAGCGCGTGCTGCACCGTGCGGGCCGAATCCGTGATGTCCTGACCGAAACCGGCAATCGTGTTGCAGCCCGTCAGGCCGAGCGTAGTAGCGGCGGCCAGAAGAGCCGCCAGTGTGCGAATAGACATATCAACCCCGCGTTGTTATCGACAGCCGGCTGTGCGCTTTGCCGCGTTCTCTGAGCCAGCGTGGGCGAAAGTCTATCAGCACCTGGCGGGTTGGTGTCTTACACGAACTTTGTCGTGCGCTATCATCGCTTCCCGGTATCGCAAAAAAGCGCCGCGCCCATTGGCGCGCCTGTTACGTGTCTTCCGCCCGCTCAAGCACCTGTCGCCAACGATGTTCGATTTTCAGCTTTCCGGGGGCGTCCTGCTTCCGCACATGCAGTCGCTCGACGCGCTCCGGCTCGGCGGCATCGCCATCGCGCTGGTGCTCGGCGGCATGGTGAAGGGGGTGACCGGCATCGGCGTGCCGCTCGTCGCCATGCCGATCCTCACGCACTTCCTGCCCGTCAAGCAGGCCGTGCTGCTGCTATCGATGCCCATCATCCTCGGCAATATTCCGCAGGCGCTCGAAGGCGGCGAGTTCTGGAAGACGGTCAAGCAGGTCGCCGCGCCCTTGATCGGCACGGTGCTTGGCAATGTGGTGGGCGTGTCCTTGTTGATCCGGCTGGAGCCGCATCGCGCGCAGGCGGCCTCGGGGCTTGCGCTGATCGTCGCGGCTGCGTTGCTGCTCGCGTCGCCGAAGCTCACGCTCTCGCCCGCGCTGGTGAAGCCGGTGGGATTCGTGCTGGGTTTTGGCGCGGCGTTGATGGAGAGCATCGCCTCGGTGCCGGGGCCGTTGCTGGCGATGTATCTGATTGCCTCGGGTGCAACGGGGCGCGTGTTCACCAGGCAGATCGCCATCATCCTCGTGGTGTCGGTGCTCACGCTCATCACCACCTTCGGCAGCGGCGCGCATGCGAATGGCGCGGATCTGGGTATCTCGGCGCTGGCGAGTGTGCCTGCGATCATCGGCATGTTCTTGATTCGCCCTTTGCGCGATAAATTGCATCCGCTGGCGTTTCGCGTCGTGGTGCTGGTATGCGTGCTGGCGGCAGCGGTGCAGATGATCTTGAAGTCAGGCGTGTTGTTGGCGATGTGACGGCATGCTCCGCACCATGCAAAAGCGCCCCGATGGGCGCTTTTGCGTTTCAGGCCAAAGCGCGTTTAACGCCCACGCTGGTCCACCGGCGTGAAATCAAAGCTCGCAAAGCTGCCGCCCTGATAACGCTGCGCCGTGGCATCCAGCGGATTCTGCTTCGCCAGAATCTCTTGCGCCCAGTCTTCCGCGTTCTGCCTGGGCTTATAGCCCAGGCGCTTCGCGTCGTCGTTCGATCCTTCCTGCAGCCAGTAGCTGCGCGTGTTGTTCGACACGCCCCACACAACGGCGAAGCCAATCGATTCGACGTTGATCACGCGATCGATCATGTGGAACAGGTCTTCGTGGCCGAACCATGTGCTCAGATGGCGCAATTCCGTGGGCTTGGGCAAGCAGCTGCCGATGCGCACATTCACGGTTTCGATGCCGTGCTTGTCCCAGTAGAGGCGCGCGAGCGATTCGCCCCACGCTTTCGAGAGCCCGTAAAAACCGTCCGGCCGGAACGCGCAGTCGAGATCGAGCTTGTCTTCGACCGGATACATGCCGATCGCGTGATTGGAGCTGGCGAACAGGATGCGCTGCGTGCCGTGACGGCGCGCGCCTTCATAGACTTCGACGAGACCGCGCAGATTGTTCTCGATGATCTCGGGCAGGGGACGCTCGACACTGGTGCCCGCCATGTGGATCAGCACGTCCACGCCGTCGAGCAGGCGGTCGACCACGGCGGGCTCGCGCAGGTCGCCGTGCATGACGTCTTCGCCGTCGAATAGCGGTTCGAGCGGACTGGTGCCGGCCGCGGAGCGCAGGTTCACGCCGCGCTCGTGCAGACCCTTGCGCAGGACGGTGCCGAGCTGGCCGGCTGCGCCGGACAATGCAACTTTCTTCACAGTGGTGTTACCTCTCTTGAAAACGCCAAAAGCCGGCGCCCTCCCGGGCACCGGCCGATGATGGGCCGATCAGGCTTTCACGTTCTGCGCGCCCTGCAACGAGGCGCTGGCGACGTTGTCGCGTTGCTGGTTCGAGATCAGACGCCAGGCGACGCAGGCGCCGATCAGGTCGAACAGCATCAGGCACACGAACAGAGGGTTATAGCCGATCGTGCTGGCCAATGCGCCGACGATGAGCGAAAACACCGTCGCGCCGAGGTAGCCGAACATGCCCGACAGACCCGTGGCCGTGGCGACTTCATGTTGGCCGAACACGTCCGACGAGAGCGTGAACAGGGCGCCCGAGATCGTCTGGTGTGCGAAGGTGCCGACGCAGAAGAGGGCAATAGCGGCGTAAGGGCTGGCGACGAGACCCACACAGGCCGGTCCGATCATCAGCACCGCGCCGGTCGTAATGACGAGCTTGCGCGAGGTGATCAGCGAGCAGCCGAACCAGCGGATAAAGAGCGGTGCGAGGTAGCCGCCGATCAGGCAGCCGAGGTCGGCGGCGAGGAAGGGCAGCCACGCGAACATGGCGATTTCCTTCAGGTTCATGTGCCGCACGGTCACCATATAGAGCGGAATCCATGCGCCAAAGGTCTGCCATGCCGGTTCCGCGAGCATGCGCGGAATGCCGATGCCCCAGAAGCGCCGCGTCTTGAGCACTTCCTTGAACGAGGCGCGCTTGCCGGCGCTCGCCTTCTGCGCTGCGGTCTGCCCGGCGCTGATGTAATCGGCTTCTTCCTGCGAGAGCTTCGGGTGCTCGGCGGGCGTCTTGAAGAACACCAGCCACAGTGCAACCCAGATCAGCGCCACGCCGCCCGTAAGCACGAAGGCGAATTGCCAGTTGTATTTGAGAATGCACCAGACCACCAGCGGCGGAGCGATCATCGCGCCAATCGACGTGCCGGTGTTGAGCCAGCCGGTGGCGACCGAGCGTTCTTTCGCCGGGAACCACATGCTGATGGACTTCATGCCGGCCGGGAAAATCGCCGCTTCGCTCATGCCCAGCAGGCCGCGGAAGAACGCCAGCGCGCCCCAACTGCCCGCCAGGCCGTGCAGCATATTGGCGATGGCCCAGCCGAACGCGAAGATCGCGAAGCCGATCTTGACGCCCACCGAATCCAGCACGAAGCCGGCGATGGGCTGCGCAAGCGCGTAACAGGCCTGGAAGGCGGTGACCACGTACGAGTACTGCTGCGTGGTCATGTGCATCGTCTGCGTGAGCGTGGGCGCCGCCACGGAAAGCGAACTGCGCGCGAGATAGTTGAAGATCGTGCCGATCATGATGAGACCGATGATCCACCACCGAACCCCTTTGATAGTCTTGCGTTGCACTGCTCGTCTCCTGCTTTGGCGGACGTCGGTTCCGTGAGGCGCGTGGCCCGCCGGTACGTCCTGATGGATGTTGTATGCGTGCGCTTTGCTGGGAGCGTAGCCGCGGCGCTTGTCATGCAACCCTGCGGTCCCGCTGCCGTTGTCCAACCGTTTCCGGTTCCTTCGACCTGACTGTGACCGGCCCGGATAAGGCCCGTCATGTAAGACATCATTCTATTTGTGGCAAAGTTGTAAAGCAAATATTGTTTGGATGGGGATTTCCCTGGGACTTCCCTGGCGCTTGAGTCGCGCTTGTGGGTTGTCAGGAAAGGCGCGGATCGTGGCTGGTTCAGCTGGACAGGCGCCGGAGCTGCGCTCCCGAGCCAATCCATCGCGACTTGCGCCGGTTGTCCGATAACCGCTCGCAAAACGAGTCACATCGGGCTGGTTGACAATTTTCATGTTGTATTACAACAATGCTGTCGTTGTGCTCGGCCACGCCCCTAGGAGCGGTCGGGCAACCCGCCTGCGCGACCCACGCGCGAATGGCCATAACACCGGAAACGGACGAGACACGATGAATTCACCCGCCATCCACGTGAGCGAACAAGCGCTCGAACAACTGCGACACGTCTCCACCGCGACGCTCACTACACAGCTGTTCAAGCACGGTCTGCGCAACGTCTTCATTCAGGGCGTGAAGCCGCTGGCGTCGCCGGCGGTGGGCACGCCCAATCTCGTCGGGCCGGCCTTCACGATGCGCAACATCCCGGCGCGCGAGGATCTCGACCAACTCAGCGCGTTCCAGAATCCCGAGCATCCGCAGCGCAAGGGTGTCGAGAGCGTGCCTGCCGGCGCGGTGCTCGTGCAGGACTGCCGTGGCGTGACCGACGCGGCTTCGATGGGATCGATCCTCGCCACGCGGCTGAAGATGCGCGGCGTGGCGGGCATGGTCTCGGACGGCGCGGTGCGCGATAGCGCGACCATCGCCGTGCTCGGCATGCCGGTTTATTGCGCGGGCGCGTCCGCGCCGCTCAATCTTTGCCGGCACCACACCGTCGATCTGAACGTGCCGATCGGCTGCGGCGGCGTGGCGGTGTTTCCCGGCGACATCCTCGTGGGCGACGCCGATGGCGTGGTCGTGATTCCGCGCCATCTCGCGGAGGAAGTCGCGCAGGCAGCCACGGAACAGGAAACGCTCGAATGCTTTATCACCGGGCGCATTGAAGCGGGCGCGGCGCTGCCCGGCACTTATCCGCCGAACGAGGCGACGCTCGCGGCCTACGCCGAGTGGAAGAAGGCGCGCGGCTGAATCACGGCGAAACGCAGCGGCAACAGCAAAAAAACAGCAAAAGTTTTCTCAATTTCCGATACGACATGCCGAAGTTTCAGGACCAGGACGTCATCGAAATCGTGCGCGGCGGCTCGCGTCTGCTGCTCGCGCCGCAAGCGGGCGGGCGGCTGCTGTCGTGGCATCTGCACGGCGCGCCCATCATCCACTGGCCCGATACCGCTGACTGGAGCGAGCCGGCGCTGGTGCGTGGCGGCAATCCGCTGCTGTTTCCTTTTATCGCGCGGCATCGCGTGGAGGGGCGCGTTGGCTTCTGGCGCGATGCTCAGGGCGTCGTGCGCGAGATGCCGCTGCATGGCTTCGCGCGCGATCTGCCGTTCGATGCGTGCGTCGATGCACAAGGCGCAGGCGTGCAGATGACGCTCACCGACAGTGACGCGACGCATGCGAGGTATCCGTTTCGTTTCCGCTTCGAGGCGCAGTATCGGCTGGTGGGCGAGGCGACGCTCGAAGTCACGCTCACCACGACGAACGCGGCCAACGCGGACGCGGGCAGCATGCCGTACTACGCGGGCCATCACTTCTATTTCGCGCTGCCGCACACGCAGCGCGGCGAGGCGACGCTCGCACTGCCGCGCACGGTGTATCGGCATCAACTGGCTGATGGCGCGACGACCGAGCCGCAGCCGGGCGCGACGCGTTACCGATTCGACGATCCTCGGATCGTCGATCGCTTCCATTGCCTCGACGGCGAACCTGCCTCGCCCGTGCGCATCGAAATGCCGACGCTCAACCGAGCCATCGAAATCGACTTGAAGCGCCCTGGTTCGCTGCCGTGGTATGCCGTCACCACGTGGACGCTTGCGCCGGAATCGGACTTTTATTGCGTCGAACCGTGGCTCGGGTTGCCCGATGCGATCCACCACGGTCTGGGGCTGCGCTGGCTCGCGCCGGGTCAGAGCGAAACCGCGACGCTGCGTATCGCCGTGAGCGCGCTGCGATCCTGATGGGTGGAAAACAACGTTGTGACGCGCAGAAGCCTTGCCGGAAGGGGAGATTCGTTCTGTGGGCGTCTCATATGACTTACAATCCCCGACACACCTGACAACTCACCGCGTAGTACCAGACCATGGCTGAGCAGAAAGCGCCCAATATGCCGGCGCGGATTTACAGCGACATCCTGAACCGCATCATCGAAGGCGAATACAAGGAAGGCGAACGCCTGCCGACCGAGCACATGCTCGCCGAGCGCTTCGCCACCTCCCGGCCCACCGTGCGCGAAGCGCTCGCGCAACTGCGCGCCGACGGCATCATCGCCACGCGGCACGGTTCGGGCACCACGGTCATGCGCCGTCCCGATCCGGACGTGCGCCGCTTCGCGCCGCTCGAATCGTTGTCGGACATCCGTCGTTGCTACGAATATCGCGTGGTGGTGGAGGCGGGCGCGGCGGCGCTCGCTGCGCAAAAAGCCGACGATGCCGACATTACGGCCATCCGTCGCGAATGGGACAATCTGCAGACCATCATCGAAACCTCGGGCATTGGCGCGAAGGACGATTTTGCGTTCCATATGGCCGTGGCGCGCGCCTCGAAGAATTCGTTCTTCATCACCGCGCTCTCGGGCATCCAGGAGCAGATGGTGTTCAGCATGAATCTGTCGCGCAACCTCTCCCTCGTCAAGTCGATCGAGCGTCAGCGCATCGTGCAGCAGGAGCATCTGGAAGTGCTCGAAGCGATCCAGGCACGCGACGCCGTGCGAGCCTCGGAAGCCATGCGCGAGCACCTCGAACATGCGGTCAACCGGATGTTTGGCTCTTGATCTGCGCTTGATTGGCGCTTAATCGGCACTTGATTGTCGATTGAAAGGCGGCGCGATGCCGCCTTTTTTGCGTTCGTTCTTGCTTCATTTCGCGTTTTGCGGTCAGCGGGTTTCGTTTCCGAACGCTTTATCCTGTGGCTTTATCCGGTGTCTTTCCAATGGGAAACACGATGCGATCGACCGTCTTTCGCGCCACTGCCGCGGCGCTGCTGGCCAGTGCGCTCTACGCCTTATTCGTTGATAGCGCTCAAGCGAGCCGTGCGCATGCTTCTAACGGGCGTCCCGTGGACGCGATCGCCAGCGCGCGCATGCCGGTCGATACGCCGCAAGGTCACGCCGACTTTGCGCTCGACCTGAGCGCCGACTGGAATACGCCGCAGCCCCAGATCGTGCGCGCCGTGATCGTGCTGCATGGCCGCCTGCGCAACGCCGACGATTACTTCCGCACGGCGCAGCGCGCGCGCGAGGCGGCGGGCGGCGATCCTGCCAGCACGCTGCTGATTGCGCCGCAGTTCCTTTCGACTGACGATGCGCGCGTCTTTCACTCGCCGCCGGATCTCCTGAGCTGGCATGCGAACGCATGGATGGGCGGCGCGCAAGCAAAGACCGGCGCGCCCATCGGCGCTTATGCCGTACTCGACGTGATCGCGCACCGTCTCGCCGACAAACAGCGCTTCCCCAATCTGAAGACGATTGTGTTCGCGGGACATTCGGGGGGAGCGCAGGTGTTGCAGCGCTATGCGCTTGCCTCGGATGCGCCGGATGAACTGGCGCGGGCAGGTATCGACGTGCGGTTCGTGGTAGCCAGCCCCTCGTCGTATGCGTACTTTGATGCGCAGCGTCCGGTCGCCTTCGACGCTGCGAGTTGTCCCGGTTTCGATAACTGGAAATACGGCCTGCAGGCGCGCCCTGCGTTTCTGCGCGAACGTTCGCCCGAGCAACTGGAAGCACGCTACGCGCAGCGCCATATCCTCTATCTGGTGGGCGGCGAAGACCACGATCCCAACTCGGCCTCGCTCGACAAAAGCTGCGCCGCCATGGCGCAAGGACCGCAACGCCTCGCGCGCGCCGAAAGCTTCTTCGACTACCTCCAGCGCCGCAATCCGGGGGCTCTGAATCAGAGGTTTCATGTCGTGCCGGGCGTCGGACACAACGAGGCGCGCATGCTTACCTCGCACTGCGCACTCAATATGATGTTCGACGTGGGAAGTTGCGACGACTGATGGGCTGGCCGACATGCGCCGCGTGGCCGAAAGGAAACGTTCAGGTCTTAACGACGTCGATCGGCAATATTTGCACTGAAAAGAAAAAGCGGGCTTCGTTTACACGAAACCCGCTTTTTACACGGCTGCGACGCCGCGTGGGCGTCCAGCCGGAAACCTTGCGTCTGGCTCAGGCCGTTTGCTTTGCAGCGCGCGTGGCTTGAGCAGCCGCCTTCGATGCGGCCTTGGTGACGGCGTCGATGTTGCTTTCGGCGATTTCGGTGGCTTGGCGCGCAGCCTTGTTCACCGAGTCAAACGCGCCTTGCGCTGCCGTGATGGCCGACTTGAACGCGGCGATCGCGCTTTCCGAACCGGCCGGTGCGTTCTTGGCGGCGCTGTCGACGAACGACTGAACGGCGCGTTGCTGTTGTTCGAACTGGCTCTGGGCGGCTTCGCTGAGTTCCGAGTGCGTAGCCGAGACGATTGCATAGACGTTGCGGCCGTAGGCCAGCGCCTTTTCGGCGGCGGGCTGTGCGAAGCCGGCTTGCAGGGCGAAGAAGCCTTGCGGGTCCTTCACCGACAGCGTGCGCTGGGCGTGTTCCTGGCCTTCAGCGATCGCGGCGCGGGCCGTTTCGATGTTCAGTTCGGCGAGCTTGACTGCGCTCTCGAATGCCTTCGTCGTCAAGCCGAAGAGGGTTTCGAGGCCAGCTTTCTGGGTGGCGGCGAATTGTTCGGGAGTAGGCAGAGTCATGTCGTCGTTCCTGATGGTGGACCGCTACGCGTCGGTTCCGTGAAAAGAAGAAAGCGTTCTATCGATCACCGGTTCGCGTATTGGTGCGATGCAGCAATCTAGCTCCATAATATCTCAAAAGTAACGCGTGTCAAGCGTTATGTTGTGCATCGCAGCATTTCAGTAAATGCTTGATTCGAATTAAAAATTTGCTGACATCGGCAACCATCGATCGGCGATCGGTCAGCGACGGGTCAGCGCGAAAATTTCCGATTTGAAACGCATGAAATTTCCGTTCTCCAGTGGATATTCCGAACGGAAACGTTACTGGCGTGGCGCTCCTTTCCGCCATCTCGCCGACCGATCCGAAGTGATTCGCAGGCTGGGGCGGTGCGCTAGCGCCGTTCCGGCCTTTTTACATGCGCATTCCTGCGGATTCATGCGCATCCAGGCTGACAATCCCGCCATTTTGCAGCTTCTGCAGTGTCAGGTGCGAGGGCGCATAATGCGCCGTGCGCCAAAATGGGTGCGACGCTTCGGCCATGCACGATCCTTGTTTTGCGCGTGCGGGAATAAACGCCCCGCGCCGCGCGTTATCTCCTACTGAAACGTTACGGCCCGCCCTCGTGAAAACTTCTTTTTCCGCCGAATCGAGCTTTTCCGCCGCCGCGCCCGCGCAGAAATACACGCGCGTGGCCGTGCTGCTGCACTGGTCGATTGCCTTGCTGATGCTGGGCAATGTCGCGCTCGGCCTGACGGCTGCGCTGCTGCCCGACGGTACGCTCTCCGACGAAAACATCCGCTTCGTGATCGACACCCACAAGTCCATCGGCATCACCGTGCTCGGGCTGGCGATCCTGCGTGTGCTGTGGCGTCTGACGCACCGTCCGCCGCCGCTGCCGGCCGAGTTCCCCATGTGGGAGCGCGCCGCTGCACACGCGGCCCATATCGCGCTCTATGTGCTGATCTTCGCGATGCCGCTCACGGGCTGGCTGCACGATTCAGCCTGGGTGGCCGCGGCCTCGCATCCCATGTATCTGTTCGGACTGTTCCAGTGGCCGCGCATCGGCTTCATCATGAATCTCGATGCGGCCACCAAGGACCAGCTTCACGAGCAGTTCGGCGCGCTGCACACGGCGTGCAGCTATGCGCTCTATGGCGTGCTCGCGCTGCATGTCGCGGGCGCGCTCAAGCATCAGTGGATCGACCGTCATTCGGTGCTGCGCCGGATGATGCCCTGAACGACCCAGTGTGAAGCCAAAAGTGACTAATAGTCAGTAAAAGGGATTGTCTTGAACGACTCGCTCGACCAGGCGCTTGCGCGCACCTCGCCGCGCATCGCGCCGCCGCCCACGCCGCTCATCAGCATCGTGATTCATCTGGGCGTGATGCTGCTCTGGTGCGTGCTGTTCGCACGCGCGTTCTTCCTGCAAGGGGTGGTCGCGTGGTCGACCGGCATCGCCTACGTGATTTACGACACCGTGCTGCTGATCTTCGTGGCATGGCAGGCGCGCGTGCTGTTGCAGCCGTACGAAAGCGCGTACCTGGCCGCGCCTGCATCGTCCGCGTTGCCAACGCTCGGCGTGATCGTCGCGGCCCACAACGAAGCGGGCGTTCTGCCGATCACGCTCGACGCCTTGTTCGCGCAAACGCGTGCGCCGCGCCAGATCGTCATCGCCGACGATGGCTCGACCGATAGCACCGCCGCTTTGTTAGTGAAGCACTACGGCCTGAGCGATCCGGGCGAAGGCCGCATGAGCGAGCCATCGGCGCAATATCCGAATCTGCGCTGGTTGAAGCTCGCGCACGGCGGCAAGGCGCGCGCCCTGAACGCAGCGCTCTGCGCAATGGACACCGACGCAGTCATGACCGTCGATGCCGACACGCTGCTCGAACCCGACGCCTGCGCCGCCATGGCCGATGCCTTCGCGCGTCAGCCTACGCTTGTGGCGGCGGCGGGGCTCCTGACGCCGGTTTGCGGCACCTCGCCGAGCGGGCGCTTTTTCCAGTGGTTCCAGACCTACGAATACATCCGCAATTTCATCTCGCGCTTCGCGTGGATGCGCGCGGATAGCCTGCTGCTCGTTTCGGGCGCATTCGCCGCGTTCCGTCGCGAGGCCGTGGTGACGGTGGGCGGCTTCGATCCTCATTGCCTTGTAGAGGATTACGAACTGATTCACCGGTTGCGCCGTTATTCGGCGCGTGAAGGGCTGGCTTGGGACGTGCGCGTGATTGGTTCGGCACGGGCCACAACGGACGCGCCCGGCACGCTCGCGAGTTTTCTGCGTCAGCGCCGCCGCTGGTTCGCGGGCTTCTTGCAAACGCAGTACTGGTATCGCGACATGACCGGCAATCGCCGCTACGGCAAACTCGGGCTCATGATGCTGCCGGTGAAGGCCTTCGATACCGTGCAGCCGATCTACGGTCTCACGGCGTTCGTGCTGCTGCTGGGTTTCCTGTTCGACGGGCGCTTTACGATTGTCTTACCGGTGCTGGCGGTGATCGTCGGCAAGATCGTTATCGATCTCGCGTTCCATCTGTTTTCCGTGCATCTGTATCGACGCTGGAGTGGCGACCGCAAGAGTTCGAGCTTCGGCATGGCGCTGCTGGCGGCGATCTTCGAACCCTTCTCGTTCCAGTTGATGCGCCATACCGGCGCGGCAATGGGCTGGCTGCATTTTCTGCTCGGGCGGCGCAAATGGGGCGTTCAGCAGCGCACCGGACTGGGCGTGCAACAACGGCGCGAAACGGCGGCGCAATCTCGCGGACTGGGCAAGCGCGGCACTTGCGGCTAGACTGCACCATGATGAGGCGTCGAATCGTAATGCCGTCCGGCCGCGCGAATGCGCCCGAAAACATGCACCATTCGGGCGCGTGAATGTTATGACAAGCGCTTGAAACAGGCATGGGCAATCGCATTCCGGTGATGGCATACGCCTTGCTTTTTGTAGCGTATCGCAGTGCGCGGCTCATGACGCGATGTCATGGTTCAGGTCGTGCCGCTGCATCCACGCGCGAGAACGAGCGATGCAAGTCCATGACGAAATGCGCGACGAGGGCGCGGTGCGCCCGCATTATGAACGCTTTCAGCACTGGCTGGAGCGGCAGACCAGCGAGACGATGGCGCGCAAACGCGCGGAGGCGGATCTGCTGTTCCGCCGCGTCGGCATCACGTTCGCGGTCAACGGCGATCTCTCGGGCACCGAACGGCTGATTCCGTTCGATCTCATTCCCCGCATTATTCCCTCTGACGAATGGGCCGCGCTCGAACGCGGACTGCGTCAGCGCGTGCAGGCGCTCAATCTGTTTCTGCACGACGTTTATCACGAACGCAATATCGTACGTGCCGGCGTGATTCCCGCCGAGCAGGTCTATACCAATGCGCAGTATCGGCCCGAGATGCAAGGGATCGATCTGCCGTTGGGCATCTACGCGCATATCGCCGGCATCGACATCGTGCGTGACGGCCGCGATGGCGGCTTCTACGTGCTGGAAGACAATCTGCGCGTGCCCTCGGGCGTTTCGTACATGCTCGAAAACCGCAAGATGATGATGCGGCTCTTTCCCGACCTGTTCGTTCAGCACAAGGTCGCGCCGGTCGCGCACTATCCCGATCTGCTGCTCGAAACGTTGCGCTCGTGCGCGCCCGATGGCGTCGACGATCCGGTTGTCGTGCTGCTCACGCCTGGCATGTACAACTCCGCGTATTTCGAGCACACCTTTCTTGCGCAGCAGATGGGTGTGGAACTGGTTGAAGGCAGCGACCTGTTCGTGGAGGACAACTACGTATTCATGCGCACGACCAAAGGGCCGCGCCGCGTGGACGTGATCTATCGCCGCGTCGATGACGACTTTCTCGATCCGCTGGCGTTCCGGGCCGATTCCGCGCTTGGCGTGCCGGGTCTGCTCACCGCCTATCGCGCGGGGCGCGTGGTGCTCGCGAACGCAATGGGCACCGGCGTGGCCGACGATAAATCGATCTATCCCTACGTGCCGGACATGATCGAGTTCTATCTGGGCGAGAAGCCGATACTCAACAACGTACCCACCTGGCAGTGCCGCCGCCCCGACGATCTGGCCTATGCGCTCGACCATCTGCCCGAACTCGTCGTGAAGGAAGTGCATGGCGCGGGCGGCTACGGCATGCTGGTTGGCCCGGCTTCGACGCACGAGGAAATCGAGGCGTTTCGCGCCCGGCTGATCGCGCGGCCCGGCAACTATATCGCGCAGCCTACGCTATCGCTTTCCGCATGCCCGACCTTTGTCGAGGCGGGCATCGCGCCACGCCACATTGATTTGCGTCCATTCGTGCTGTCGGGCAAGACGGTGCAGATGGTAGCGGGCGGCCTCACGCGCGTAGCGCTCAAGGAGGGCTCGCTGGTCGTGAATTCGTCGCAGGGCGGTGGCACCAAAGACACCTGGGTGCTCGAATGAGCGCGCCCATGGATTATGCAAAAGATCCGACGAAAAACACTGCACAACGCGTATTGAAAGAGGAGCGAGCATGCTGAGCCGTACCGCCGATCACCTGTTCTGGATGGCCCGTTATATGGAGCGTGCGGAGAACACCGCGCGCATGCTCGACATCAACCTGACGGCGCTGCTCTTGCCCGGCAACGCCGATGACGAAGCGCGCACCCATCGAGCGGTGCTGCGTATTTCCGAGCTGGATACGGCTTTCGACGAGCGCCACGAAAAGACGACGCGCAATAACGTGCTGCAGTTTCTCGTTGCAGACCCAACGAATCCATCGAGCATCTACTCGTGTTTGCAGGCGGCGCGTGAAAACGCGCGCGCGGTGCGCGGCACGCTCACTACCGAGTGGTGGGAGACTGTCAACGACACCTGGCTGCAATTCTCCGAACTGCTGCGCGGCGACACCCTGGCCACGCATCCTGAGTCGCTGTTCGAGTGGGTGAAGTTCCGTTCGCATCTGTCGCGCGGCGTGCGGGTGGGCACGGCGTTGCAGGACGATGCGCTGTTCTTCACGCAACTCGGGACCTTCCTTGAGCGCGCCGACAATACCGCGCGCATTCTGGACGTGCGTTTCGTCGAGGTGGATCAGGCCGATTCGCGCTCAGCAGCGCGCCAGCTGGAAGACTTTTATTACTGGACCTCGATTCTGAGTTCAGTGTCTGCGCTGGAGATTTATCGCAAGGTGTATCGCGATGTGGTGACACCTGCGCGTGTGGTGGAGTTGCTGATTCTGAACCAGCAGATGCCGCGTTCGCTGCTCGCTTCGATGGAAGGGGTGTGCGTGAATCTGGCGATGCTGCGCACCGATGCGTCACGCGAAGTCGAGCGCACTGCGGGCAAGCTGCGCGCAGAACTCCTGTACGCGGATTTGCGGCAGATTTTCTCCGTGGGCGTGCATACGTTCCTCACCCAGTTTCTCGCGCGCGTCTATGAACTGGGCAACCAGGTGGCGCGCACGTATCTGATGCTGCCGGTGGGCTAGTACGATGCCTGGTCGTTCGCATTCCAGATCGATTCGTTGAAGGATATTCGCCATGCAGCTCGCGATTCGTCACGACACCGTTTATCGCTACGACGCGCCGGTGCACTATTCGATCCAGCAATTGCGGCTCGCGCCGCTCACCACGTCTTCGCAGATCGTCACGCAATGGCATGTGGATGCGCCGGGAAAACTCGACGCGAGTCGCGATGCCTATGGCAACACGCTCATGACGCTGGTGCTTTCGCGTCCGCACCGTGAAATACGGCTGCGCGTGCGCGGCGAAGTGGAAACCGTGCCGCTCGCGCAGGGCCGTTTGACCGAAGGCGAGGGGCCGATTCCCACCTGGCACTTCACCTCGCCCACGCGACTCACGGAGGCCGATGCGGCACTCACCGAATTTGCGCAAAGCCTCGGGCCGTTGGACGACGCGGCTTCGCTTCTGGAGGCGGCATCGCGCATCACGGAGCAGGTGCGCTATGAATCCGGCGTGACCGATGTCACCCATACTGCAGCCGATGCGTTTTCGCTCGGCCGTGGCGTGTGTCAGGATCACGCGCATGTGATGCTGGCGGTATGTCGTGCGCGCGGCGTACCCGCGCGTTACGTGAGCGGCTATTTCGCGCCCGGCGATGTGCCTGAAATGGCGAGCCACGCCTGGGTGGATGTCTGGCTCGACAACGGGTGGGTGACGTTGGACGTCACGCACGCGTGTTTCGCAAGCGAAAAGTACTGCCGGATCGCAGTAGGGCGCGACTATGAAGCGGCTGCGCCGGTGCGCGGGCGACGTATCGGCGGCCTTGGAGAAACGCTCGACGTCAGCGTGCGGGTTAGCGCGAGCGACACGCAGCAACAGCAGCAATAGTTTTCTCTTTATACGAAAGGAAACTCCGCCGAACGGCGCGGGTTTCCAATCAGCAACACCGCACCGGCGAGCATGCGAAAATCGCGGCTACGTGCAAGTCACGCACGAGCCGATTCGAAGGACAACTATGACGTACTGTGTAGCGTTAGCGGTGGAAGAGGGGCTGGTTTTCCTGTCGGATACGCGTACCAATGCTGGGGTCGATCACATCAGCACGTCGCGCAAGATGGCGGTGTTCGAAGAGCCCGGCGAGCGCGTGCTGGTGCTGCTGGTGGCTGGCAATCTGGCGATCACACAGGCGACGCTGCAAGTGCTGACCGAGCAGCGCGACAGCGCGCAACCCTCGCTGTGGAGTGCGCCGGGCATGGTGGAAGCCGCGCGCATTGTGGGCGAGGCCGTGCGCGAAGTGCATCGGCGCGATGCGCAAGCGCTCAAGGAGTTCAACATCGATTTCAATTGCAGCTTTATTCTTGGCGGCCAGATTCGGGACCAGGCCATGCGCGTGTTCCAGATCTACGCCGCGGGCAATTTCATCGAAACATCGAGCGTCAATCCGTACTTCCAGATCGGCGAATCGAAGTACGGCAAGCCGATCATCGACCGCGTGCTCACGCCGCGCACGCCGCTTGGCGAGGCCGCCAAATGCGCACTGATCTCGATGGATTCCACGCTGCGTTCGAACCTTTCCGTGGGGCTGCCGCTCGATTTGCTGGTCTACGAACGCGATTCGCTGCGGGTGACGCGCTATGCGTCGCTCGATCATTCGAACGCCTATTTCCAGATGCTGCATTCGACCTGGGGCGAACGCCTGCGTCAGGTGTTTGGCGAGATTCCCGATCCGCTCTGGACCGACGAAGGTGACGTGCCGCGCCACGAGCGCGTGGAGTTGCCGGCCGTGCTGCGGCCGCCTCTCGAAGGGCAGCGGGCGGACAGCGTCGCCGCGCGCCCCGCACAGACGCTCGCGCAAGGGCCTCAGCCGGCGATGCCGCCGCGCAACAGCTGATTTTTCTCTTTCGACCTGCCTGAACCGCGCGGCAGTGTGCCGTGCGGTTTCGCTCGCACGTGTCACGGATCTGTCATGCGCCGGGCCTGCGCGCGGGCTGCTTCGCGCGGTATCCTCCTCCAGGATGTAATCATGTCGGCGTGCGCAGCGCGCCCTTTGACCGGAACGAGGAGGCAGGCTGATGAAGCATGATGACCCCAAGGCTGCGGATCAGAACGAGCATCAGAAAAGCGATCCAGGCGATGCAAGCGGCGCCCCCCACGATCCCGCGCGCCGGCGCGTGCTGGGCGGCCTCGCCGCGGTGGGCGTGGGCCTCGCGCTGAGCGGTTGCCAGTCCCCGGAGACGAATGCGGGTCTCGGTCCGCGCAGCGCCGGCGATGCGCGCGTCGATGCCGCGCTGCGCGACCAGGTGCGCCACATCGTGGTGATCTACGCCGAGAATCGCAGCTTCAACAATCTCTATGGCAATTTTCCCGGCGTGCAGACGCCGCTTGCTGGCGTGAGCGCGTCGCGCTACGCGCAACTCGACCGCGACGGCAAGACGCCGCTCACGCAGTTGCCAAAGATCTGGGGCGGCCTGGTTCCGCAGGCGCAGGAACTGGACGGCAAGCGCTACATGATCGGCGAGCAGGCGATCGCGGGGCTGGCGAATCAGCCGTTTCGCATCGTCGACGCGCAAGGCCAACCGTTGCCGAACGGAATCATTACGCGCGATCTGGTGCACCGGTTCTATCAGAACCAGATGCAGATCAACGGCGGGCGCAACGACCAGTTCGCTGCGTGGGGCGATTCGGGCGCCCTCGTGATGGGCTATTACGAGAACTCCGCCGAGAGCTTGAGGCTCTGGCAACTCGCCCAGCAGTACACGCTTTGCGACAATTTCTTCATGGCGGCCTTCGGCGGCTCATGGCTCAACCATATCTATCTGATTGCCGGGCAGCCGCCGTATTACCCCAACGTCCAGTCGAGTCCCGCGAAGCATCTGGTCTCCGTGCTCGACGGCGACGATCCGCTCGGCACGCGGCTCAAGCTTGCGGCCAGCAACCCGGCATCGGCGCTGGGCGGCCCGCCGAAATTCGTCAACGACGGCGCCTTCACACCCGACGGCTACGCGGTCAACACGATGGCCCCGCCGTACCAGCCCAGCAGCGTGCGGCCCGCCGAGGATGGCAATCCGGCCTGGGCCGATCCTTCCGATCCGCGCGTGATGCCGCCGCAAACTTTTGCCACCATCGGCGACCGGCTCTCGGCCAGGGGCGTGGAATGGGCCTGGTATAGCGGCGCGTGGCAGTTCGCGCTCGACCACCGCGACACGGGCTCGGTGCCCGATTTCCAGTACCACCATCAGCCCTTCAACTACTTCGCCAACTTCGCGCCGGGAACCACGGAGCGCGCGCGGCATCTGCGCGACGCAGGCGTGGGCGACGATCCGGCCACCAACCGCCTGCTCGCCGATATCGATGCGGGACGCCTGCCGGCCGTCACCTTCTACAAGCCACAAGGCAACCTGAACATGCATGCGGGCTATGCCGATGTGGAGTCCGGCGACCGCCATGTTGCCGCTGTGATCGAGCATCTGCAGCGCAGCCCGCACTGGGCCAACACCGTGGTCGTGATGACGCACGACGAGAATGGCGGCTGGTGGGACCCGGTCGCGCCGCCCACGGGCGACCGCTGGGGGCCGGGCTCGCGCGTTCCGGCGCTGGTGATCGCGCCGTTCGCAAAGAAGGGGTATGTGGACCACACCTTCTACGACACCAACTCGATCCTGCGCTTCATCAGCCGGGTCCACGGACTCGCGCCGCTCGACGGCGTAGCGTCGCGCGACAAGGCTTTTGCGGCGCGCGGGCAGACGCCGCCGGGCGACCTCACGGCGGCGCTCGATCTGGCGTGAAGAAGGCGGCAGAAGAGGACGGCAGAAAAGGACGACAGGAGCCGAGGTGGGCGACCGGAGCAGATGGCGAGCAAAAGTTGCCCATCGGAAACCATCTGCTGAATCCGTGACTAAATCGACTAACTGTCCGTCCGATCAATGAGTTGGCGCGCTCTTCAGGAGGTTATCAACAGGTTTATCCCAAGAAGCTGTGGACAACTTTTCTGCGCGCTGTTTGTGCATTTTTGCTGGTGCGTGAGAGTTTGTCTTTATGAATCATGGGCTTGCTTGCGATGTCCAGCACTTGTCCCCAAGGCTGTGAACAAAAACTGTGGACAATCACAGCACCATTGCACGGATCCGGGTCAGAACTGCTGCAATCGGCAACGCGGCAGACAATCCGATATGCATCAGGCACTTGGAACACTCATCCCAGGGTTACGCACAGGCCTGCTAACAAAATCTGTGGATAGTCGCGGGGCGCCAGACCCAGATGCTGATATCGATAACACCCGTCTTGCGCCTTGCGCAGTTTCAGTCCGATAATCGGGTTCGCAGCGGGCTGCCCGGTGGGCGTGATGGATGGCATCACAGGCGTATCCTGGCAGTCTGAACAGTTCGCAGCACGCATCGCGTACGCTTCGCTCCGCGCGTCGCGTCTCATTCTCCCCGCCACTCTCCATCGCGCCGTGCTCAAGAACTCGCGCTTTGTCGGTCTCCTGCATATTCCCGGTTTTCTGCCGCTAGCCGGCGCCACCTTGATGCTGGGCGTGGCGATGTCCTTCACCGCACCCTATCTCTCGCTGTTCGGCGTCGAGCGCGCGGGCATGACGCCATTCAAACTGGGCGTGTTCATGACCGCCATCGCCGCGAGCGGTGTGATCGCCAGTACGGCGGCGGGGCGCTGGAGCGACCGCACGGGCAAGCACCGGCTGCTGTTGCTGGTCTCGCTCTGCGCGGCGACGCTGGGTTATCTGTGCCTGTGCGTGGTGCGCGACTACCGTCTGTTGCTGGCAGTGGGCATCGCGTTTATCGGCGCGGGCGGCTGCGCGCTGTCGCTGGTGTTCTCGTTCAGCCGCGCAGCCTTGCCGGCCGCCGACGATGCCGAGCGTACCTTCGCCAGCGCGACATTGCGCACGATTCTTTCCGCCGCCTGGGTCTTCGGTCCTGCGGTGGGCGCGCTGGTGCTCGCGGCCACCGGCTTTTACGGGCTGTTCCTGTTTGCCGCGGCCAGCTTCGCGGCGTGCGGCACGATCGTGTGGCGCATGCGCGAACCGCGCCAGGACGAGCACGCCACGCAGCATCTTATGGCGCGGCCCACGGCCCAGGAGGTGGCGCAGGAGCGCGCGGAAGATGCGATCGCGCCCTACGAGGGCCAGCCGCTCACGCAGGCCGAGGTGCAGCCCGCCGTGAAGCAGCGTATCCGCGCCGCCGCGCCCGATGTCTCGCAGAAGGACATCATGCGCGCGATCGTTGCGCTCACACTGATCGGTCTTGCCGCCAACGCGACCATGATCGTGCTGCCGCTCTACATCGTCCACGGGTTGCAGGGCTCGCGGCTCGATGTGTCGATCATGCTGGGGCTGGGTGCGCTCATGGAGATTCCGATGATGCTCGCGCTGGGCGCAAAGGCCTCGCGCCTGAACAAGCCGCATTGGCTTGCGGCTTGCGCGGTGGTGCATGCGGTCTATTTTGCGTCGATGGCGGCGGCGCCCGGCGTCCATTCACTGATCCCGATGCAGATTCTCAACGCCTTCGTGGTGGCGGTGACGTCCTGCCTTGGCATGACCTTCGTGCAGGATCTGATGCCCGATTCGCCGGGACGGGCGACGGCGCTGTTCTTCAATGCCTCGCGACTGGGCTCGATTCTGTCCGGCGTGCTGTCGGGGATGCTGGTGCAAGCGTTCGGTTATCGCGGCACGTTTCTGTTTTGCGGCGTGCTCGCCTTGTGCGCGCTCGTCTTGTTCGCCGTGCCTGGCGAGCAGTATCCGAAGATGGCGCGCGCGGCGCGCGAATTCGTGCGTGAGCGTTTTGCGTCGCGCTCCCGATAGCGACGCGAAGCCTGGCGATTCAATAAGGAATTCGAATCAATCGAGGTAGAAGAAAGGCGGTGCGAAATACGCTCCGCCTCACGTTTCCTTCAGGAATCGGAATTTCCGATCAGACCGCTTCGGTTACGCGAACGTCTGCGTTTTGCGTATCGGCGAAATCTTCGGCGTCCACATCGTAGCCCGACGGTTCCCAGCGCACCGATAGCAGCGCCACCAGCCCCGCGAGCGGCGCAATGGCGATGATCCAGAACACGCGCGTGTTGAGCGCGGCGGCCAGCACGGGGAAAAGGAACAGCGACACCGTCGAGCTTGCGCGCATCAGCGTCTGGTTCAGGCCCACCCCCACGCCGCGCAGCGAAGTGGGGTAGCCCAGCGAGGCGAACGTCATGCTGTGCGAACCCGGCCCGATCCCCTGACCGAACAGGAAAGCCGCGAGCAGCGCGATCGCGCTGACGACTTCGGGCGTCGTCGCCGGTTTGCCGACGATGGCGAGGCCGACGAGCGCGCCGAACTGGATCACATAGCCGCACACCGTCATATTCCACGCGCCGAAGCGCGGCACCGTGCGCACGGCGATCAGTCCGCCCACGAACGCGAAGCCCAGGTTCAGCGCGAGCGAGGCGAGGATGGTGGTCAGCATCGACTGCGCGAGGAAGCTCGAAATGATCACCGGCAAGCCGAACGCCACGGCGTTATAGGCGAACGACGAAGCCACGCCGATCACCGTCGCGAGCACCGTGCGCCGCGCATAGACGCCGCGCAGCAGCGCGCCATAGTTCTTCCACGAAGCCACGCGCGCGGGTTTGGCAGCTGCCTGGATTGCTTCGGGCGCGACCTCGGCGTCGATGCCATAGGAGCGTTGCAGGATGCGCGCAGCGCCCGCGAGATCGCCTTGATTGGCCGCCCAGACCGGCGACTCGCTGATGTAGCGGCTGCGGATCGCGATGATGACGAGCGCGGGCACCGCGCCGAAGCCGAGCGTCAGGCGCCAGAGCAGATGCGAATGCGAGGCCGGCAGCGTGGCATAGAACGCCAGCACCAGCAGATACGAGACACTGATGGCCGCGTACCAGACGGGGCACCACATCGCCACGCGCGCGGCCTTGTTGCCGCGGCCCGAGAGGCGCGAGAACTCGGCGAGAAAGGCCATCGCGACGGGCAGGTCGATGCCCACGCCCAACCCCATCACGAAGCGCGCGCCGCCCAGCACCCAGGCGTTGGGTGCGAGCGCGCAGGCCAGCGCGGCGACCACGAAGAAGAACATATCCGCCATGAAGACGCGGTAGCGGCCGATGCGGTCGGTCAGGAAGCCGCCCAGAAACGCGCCGACAATCGCGCCGAAGGTGATCGCCGAGGCCACGAAGCCGGTCCCCGCTGGCGACAGCGAAAATTCGCGCGCCACGTCCTTGAGGCCGAAGGCCAGCGCGCCCAGATCGTAGGCATCGAGAAATACGCCGCCCAGCGCGATCGCGACGACGATGCGCGCGTTGCTGCCGGGCGCGCCGCCCGCATTGACGAGCCGAGAGACATCGGCGGCGCTGCGGATCAGTGCGCGGCCGTTGGAAGAAGGGCAAGCCAAGGCAGAACCGGGGGAGGAGGCGGAGGAAGCGGAGGACATGCGGGCAGGCGGGCGGCGGCTGGAAAGCCTCGAATGCTACCGGCGGCCCGCTGGACGCCCAAATCGTCTTTCGTAATGAGCTTATGCGCTGCGTATGCGGTGCGCATGCCTGCCCATTTGTAGTGCATTCAGTGCATGTAGGTCACGCGGCGCGTGCGGTCGCTCAGTTGCACGCCGGCGTCGAGCAGGCAGATGGCGAACCAGCGTGACGTTTTGAGCATGCCGCTCACGCTCTGCATCGGCAGCCAGTCGTTGAGCAGGCGCACGGCGGCTTCGCTGCGGGTCGATTGCAGCAGCGCGATCACCTGCAGCAGCGAGCCTTCGTCCTTCGCCAGCTCCGAGGCGCAGCGGCAGCGCGTGTCGAGCGGTCGGCATGAGGCGCGGCATAGCGTGCCCATCAGCAGGTCGAAGTGGGCGATGCCTTCGGCGCCAAGCCCAGCGTCGGCCAGCACGCCGCGCCAGCTCTCGGCCTTGCCATAGGCGTCGCAATGCGGGCGCAGCCAGGTGCGCACGGCGCGCAGCACGGTTTGTTCGGCGCTATCGGGATGCTGGACGAAGGTGTCATCGATCAGCGTGTCGTTTCTCGCGAAAGGGGCGGTGTAGTTCATGGGGCCTCCGGCGAATTGGGCAAACGCGCAGCGGGGTGCGCGGATCAGTAGATCAATTAGACCGGCCTCGCCGGCATGGGAAACATGATGCCCCAAAACAAGCTCAAATGCAAATGATTCTCATTTGTATAAAGGCGATGCCCGCTGACTAGAAACGCGCATGCGGCGCCGCAACAGCGCTGCGTTAAGGATCGGAATCAATCACCTTGACGTGAGAAAGGACTCTTCCAGGCAGGCCGCTTAATTGGCGGGCCACCAGCCGCTACAGTGCCGCCCATGCGTGTTCCAGCGTCGCTGGCGCATCGTGAGAGTTGGCCCCGGCCCGAAGACGGCCGGGGCTTTTTTTTTGCACCGCGCAAAGCCGTGCCCCGCAAGCCTGGCGCGGTCTGCGCGATTGCGCCCCTATGCATAAGTCATTGAGGGCAAAAGAACAAGTAAGGTATTATTCGGGCCGCGCGGTGTGACGGCGTGTCGCAAGCACAGGCGTTCAAGAGGTCGTCGGGGGCTCTTTTGAGAGCGGAGGAACGCGCTTAGGCGGTGTTTCCCGTTTTTTGTACTAGCATAAAGTTGCACAAAAACAATGACTTGTATCAGTGCCTGATTTGGGTTGTGTTGTTGCGCTGCAAAAGTTCAGTATTCCGTTTACCCTCGTTAACCCTTGAACGTGTGTTGCATTTCGCCTCTCAGCTGACGGAACCATTGCAGCCAGCCTGGTCCGATTTTCACCCCGCGTTACCTTTCATTTTGCTTGCGCGCCAGCCCGTGCGCAGACGAATTATGTGCCCCGCATTTTTAAGGTCCTGTTGAAATGCAATCCGTTCCATTCCTGAGTCTGGCGATCTGGATTCCCATCCTGTTCGGCGTGGCTGTGCTGCGCCTCGGGTCGGATCGCCATCCGCAGCGCACGCGCTGGTTGTCGCTGATCGGCTCCATCGTCGGTCTGCTGGTGACCATTCCGCTCATTACCGGTTTCGACAACCATGTTGCCGCCATGCAGTTCGTCGAATTCCGTAACTGGCTGCCCGACTTCGGCGTGGCGTGGCGACTCGGGATTGATGGCATTTCGCTGTGGCTGGTCGTGCTGACCGCATTCACGACGCTGGTGATCGTGATTGCCTCGTGGGAGTCGATCACCGTGCGCGTGGCCCAGTACCACGGCGCGTTCCTGATCCTCTCGGGCCTGATGGTCGGCACCTTCGCCGCGACCGACGGCATGCTGTTCTTCGTGTTCTTCGAAGCGACCCTGATTCCGCTGTACCTGCTGATCGGCACGTGGGGCCATGCCCGTCGCAGCTACGCCGCGGTCAAGTTCTTCTTCTTCTCGCTCGCCGGCTCGCTGCTGATGCTGGTGTCGATGCTGTACCTCTACAGCCAGTCGCATACCTTCGACATGGCCGCATGGCATAACCAGGCAATCGGCCTCGTGCCGCAGCTGCTGGTCTTCATCGGCTTCTTCGCGGCCTTCGCGGTCAAGGTGCCGATGTGGCCGTTCCACACCTGGCTGCCCGACGTCCACCTCGAAGCGCCCACCGGTGCGACCGTGATCCTGGCGATGCTCAAGCTGGGTGGTTACGGCTTCCTGCGCTTCACGCTGCCGATCACGCCGGACGCCGCGCACTTTTTCGCACCGGCCATCATCACGCTGTCGCTGGTCGCCGTGGTGTATTCGAGCCTGCTCGCGCTCGCGCAGACCGACATGACCAAGCTGCTCGCGTACTCGACGATCGCCCACATGGGTCTCGTCACGCTCGGCCTGTTCCTCTTCAACCAGATTGGAACCGAAGGCGCGATCGTCCAGATGATCTCGTACGGCTTCGTCTCGGGCGCGATGCTGCTCTCGATCGGCATGCTGTTCGACCGCACCAAAACGCGCACGATCTCGGCTTATGGCGGCGTTGTCAACGTGATGCCGCGCTACGCCGTTTTCATGATGCTGTTCTGCATGGCCAACGTCGGTCTGCCGGGCACCTCGGGCTTCGTGGGTGAGTTCATGGTCATCATGGGCGCGATCCGCGTGAACTTCTGGGTCGGCGCGATTGCGACCACGACCGTCGTCCTGAGCGCTGCGTACACACTGTGGATGTACAAGCGCGTGATTTTTGGCGCGGTGGCGAACAAGAGCGTCGCCAAGCTGGCCGACATCGGCCGCCGTGAAACGCTGATTCTGGGCTCGCTCGCCGCGCTGGTTCTGGCAGTGGGCATCTATCCGAAGCCCATGACCGACGCCATCGAGCTGTCGGCCGCCAACCTCGTGACCCAGGCAGGCCGCAGCAAGCAGCCCGCCGAGGATACGGCCAACGCCGATGCAGTGCGTACCGACGCCGCACGCTCCGCCACGGAGACCCGCGCGCCGCACTCGCCGACGTAAGCAGGGCAGGTTAGTACCGCAGAAAACTCTGCAGAGAATGACGACGCGCTGCGCGCTGTCCCGCCCACAGAGGCGGTACGGCGCGCAGCGCGTTAAACAGTTTTCGAATTTTGAGATTCGGAAGAAAAGCCGCGGCGGATTGGCGTCCAGGCTTAAGTGGGGCATGACGTGCGTGTGTTGATGAGGCGCGACAGACCTCGCGAACGCATGCGACATAGTGTCTCACTTTTGTTTTGACAAAGATCATTTTCAGCATTCATTGATTGTCTTGGATCAAAGCGGCTGTATGATTCGGGCGCGCTTCCTTTGCCGGATGTCAGGGGATGTGCCCGGAACTATTCAATGAATGAAATTCAGGCAAACGTGATGAAAAGAACAACCTTGCAAAGGTTATTGCTTCCCGTCAGCGCCGGATTGGCCATGTGTCTTTCCGGTTGCAACTTGGAAGTCCTCGACCCCAAAGGTAGCGTGGGCGTGGCGGAAAAGTCGCTGATCGCGACCTCCACCTGGGCCATGCTGATCGTGGTGATCCCCGTGATCATCCTGACGCTGTGGTTCGCGTACCGCTATCGCGAATCGAACCGCAGCGCCACCTACGCGCCGAAATGGTCGCACTCGACGGCTATCGAAGTCGTCGTCTGGACCGTCCCGACGCTGATCATCCTGTTCCTCGCGGTACTCACGTGGAAAACCACGCACGAACTCGATCCGTACAAGCCGCTTGAATCGAACGTCAAGCCGATCAACGTCGAAGTGGTCGCACTCGACTGGAAGTGGCTGTTCATCTACCCGGATCTGGGCATCGCCACGGTGAACCAGCTGGCCGTTCCTGTGGGCACGCCGGTAAACTTCAGCATTACGTCGGACTCGGTGATGAACTCGTTCTTCATCCCGCAGCTTGGCACCCAGGTGTACGCGATGGCAGGCATGCAGACCCGTCTGCACCTGATCGCCGATCACGCTGGCGACTACGCCGGCCTGTCGGCGAACTTCAGCGGCAAGGGCTTCTCGGACATGAAGTTCCGTACCCTCGCCACGAGCCAGCAAGACTTCGACGCATGGGTCCAGAAGGTCAAGGCGTCGCAGACGCAGCTTTCGATGGATCAATACGCGACGGTTGCGCAGCCGAGCGAGAAGGCACCGGTTGAATACTTCTCGACGGTGGATCCGAAGCTCTTCAACAACATCATCGCGAAGTACAACAACGGCCACGTCACGAATTTCAGTGACCCGTCGTGCGTGACCAAGGGGTAACCAGGCATGTTCGGAAAACTTACACTAGCCGACATTCCGTTTCACGAGCCGATTATTCTCGGCACGATGATCGGTATGGCTATCATCGGCGCATTCGTGCTCGGTGGGATCACTTACCTCGGTAAGTGGAAATATCTGTGGACGGAGTGGCTGACGAGCGTCGACCACAAGCGTCTGGGCGTGATGTACATCGTGCTCGCCCTCATCATGCTGCTGCGCGGCTTCGCCGACGCCATCATGATGCGTACCCAGCTGGCTCTCGCGTACAACGCGCCGGGCTATCTGCCGCCGCACCATTACGACCAGATCTTCACGGCTCACGGCGTGATCATGATTTTCTTCATGGCCATGGCTTTCATGGTTGGCCTGATGAACATCGTGGTGCCGCTGCAGATCGGCGCACGCGACGTCGCGTTCCCGTTCCTGAACTCGCTGTCGTTCTGGATGACCGCTGTTGGCGCAATCCTGCTGATGATCTCGCTGGTCGTCGGTGAATTCGCCATGACGGGCTGGCTTGCCTACCCGCCGCTCTCCGAACTGGCATACAGTCCTGGGGTAGGGGTGGATTACTACCTGTGGGCGCTGCAGATTTCGGGTGTCGGTACGCTGCTGACCGGCGTGAACTTCTTCGTCACCATCATCAAGATGCGCGCTCCCGGCATGACGATGATGAAGCTGCCGGTGTTCACGTGGACGGCGCTGTGCACGAACGTGCTGATCATGGCTGCGTTCCCGATCCTGACCGTCACGCTGGCGCTGCTGGGTCTGGACCGCTACATCGGTACGCACTTCTTCACGAATGACGGCGGCGGCAACGCCATGCTGTACCTGAACCTGATCTGGGCCTGGGGTCACCCCGAGGTGTACATCCTGATCCTGCCGGCGTTCGGTATCTTCTCGGAAGTCGTGGCTACCTACGCCAAGAAGCCGCTGTTCGGCTACAAGGCAATGGTCTACGCGACCTGCGCGATCATGGTGCTGGCATTCGTCGTCTGGCTGCACCACTTCTTCACGATGGGTTCGGGCGCTGACGTCAACGCGTTCTTCGGTATCGCCACGATGATCATTTCGATCCCGACTGGCGTGAAGATCTTCAACTGGCTGTTCACGATCTACCGCGGTCGCCTCGAGTTCAACTCGTCGGTGCTGTGGACGCTCGGCTTCATGGTCACCTTCACCATCGGCGGCATGACCGGCGTGATGATGGCGATCCCGGGCGCGGACTTCGTGCTGCACAACTCGCTGTTCCTGATTGCTCACTTCCACAACGTGATCATCGGCGGCGTGCTGTTCGGCTACCTGGCTGGCTTCAACTACTGGTTCCCGAAGGCGTTTGGCTTCAAGCTCAACGAAAAGCTGGGCAAGCGTGCATTCTGGTTCTGGCTCGTGGGCTTCTACGTCGCCTTCACGCCGCTGTACGTGCTGGGCTTCATGGGCGCAACGCGTCGTCTGAACCACTACGACAATCCGGCATGGCATCCGTGGATGATCATCGCGTGGGTTGGCGCCGTGCTCGTGGCAATCGGTATCGCTCACCAGCTGATGCAGCTGTATGTGTCGATCCGCGACCGCAACCTGCCGGAAAACCGCGATGTGACGGGCGATCCGTGGGGTGGCCGTACGCTGGAATGGTCGATGTCGTCGCCGCCGCCGTCGTACAACTTCGCGATCATCCCGAACGTGTCGGAACTCGATGAGTTCCATCACCTGAAGGAAACCGGCCGCGCAACCGTCGATGTCGCGAACACGCACTACACCGACATCCACATGCCCTCGAACACGAGCGCAGGTCTGTTCATCGGTTTCTTCAGCCTGGTGCTCGGCTTTGCTGGCATCTGGCACATCTGGTGGCTCATGATCGTTGGCTTTATCGGCATCGTCGGTACGGCAATCGCTTACAGCTTCCAGAAGAACGAAGGCTATTACATCCCGGCCGCCAAGGTTCGGGCGGACGAAGAAGCGCGTAGTCGCGCACTGGCCAAGGCGTTTGCTGTCAAGCAACGCGGTGGCAAGGTTGAAGAAGCACTGGAGGCCAACTGATGTTGACGAAAACTGGTGCGGCCGCACTCGCGGAGCACGATCACCACGATCACCCGCCGTCACACTCGGTGTTCGGCTTCTGGCTGTACCTGATGACGGACTGTATTCTGTTCGGCACGCTGTTCGCAGTGTTCGCCGTGATGCAGAACCAGTTCGCAGGCGGCCCGACCGGCAAGGACCTGTTCGACATCAACGGCGTGGCGATGGAAACGGCAGTGCTGCTGCTGTCGTCCATCACCTACGGCTTCGCGATGATCGGCGCGCACAAGCAGCGCAAGGGGCAAGTGCTGTTCTGGCTGGCGATCACGTTCCTGCTCGGCGCAACGTTCCTGTATTTCGAACTCCATGAGTTCGCGAACATGATCGCCGAAGGCAACGGTCCGCAACGCAGCGCGTTCCTCTCGTCGTTCTTCACGCTGGTGGCTACCCACGGTATCCACGTGACGTTCGGCATGATCTGGATGGTCGTCCTCATGGTGCAGACCCTGAAGGCGCCGGAACTGGGCGATCGCGAAGTGCGCCGCCTGTCGTGCCTCAGCCTTTTCTGGCACTTTCTGGACATCGTCTGGATCTGCGTGTTCTCCTTTGTTTACCTTGCGAGCGTGATCTAAATGAGTGCTCATCCTATCCACGAAGAAGAAAGCCACGGCAGCTTCGGCGGCTATGTGGCGGGTTTCGTCCTGGCGGTGGTGCTCACGGCAGCATCGTTCTGGCTGGTTCTGCATGGCGGCTTCCCGCGTGAAACCGCGCTGCTCGGCCTGGCTGCTCTGGCAGTGGTGCAGATCGTGGTTCACCTCGTGTTCTTCCTGCATATGAACACGTCGTCGGGCCAACGCTGGAACGTGACCGCATTTGGCTTCACGGCCATGACGGTACTGATCGTCGTGATCGGTACGCTGTGGGTCATGCACAACGTCAGCATGAACATGATGTCGCGTTAATCCTCGATTCAACGCACGTCTCGCTGAAAAGCAAAAAAACGCCGCTTGGGTTCGCGCCCGGCGGCGTTTTTCTTTTTGTGGCTGGGGCGCTTCCGGTCTCAAATGCCGAAGCGCTGCCGTACGGTTTGCGCCACGGCGTGGCCGAGCTTGTGATGTTGATCCGCTTCGTAGTGAATGCCGTCGGTCGAACTGACTTTGACGAATTCGCCGGCGTCGAGAAACGCCGAACCGTATTTCACCGCCACGCGCTCATAGAGCGGCGCGAGCAGGCGCGACTTCGCCGCGCCGCCCGCGAAAATTTCGCCGAGAAAGCCGATCTCCTCGATGGGCACGGGCGACATCAGCAGCACATGAGGGGTCGAGCCGCCAGGGCCCGCGCGGCAGGCAAGCAGCGTTTCGAGCAGCACGTCGACCGAATGGGCGATATCGGCCGGAGTGACGGAAAAGCGCGTCTTGAGATCATTGGTGCCGAGCATGAGCACGACGACATCCACCGGCAACTGGCTCTCCAGGCAAGGCCGCAGATACGCGAGGCCGTTCTTGTGGCGGCCCTCGATCGGATCGTCGTGCACGGTGGTGCGCGCGGGCAGTCCTTCTTCCACGACCTGCCAGCCGCTGCTCAATGCGCTGGCCAGCACGCCCGGCCAGCGGTCGGCCGGGCCAAAGCGCGCAAGCTCGCCGGGCAGATTCAGCGGTTTGGTGCCGTGGGTATTCGAATCGCCATAACAAAGCAGGGTGCGTAACGACATGGATGGCTCTCCTGATGGTGAGTTTCCGATGCGAAATTTCCGGCTGTCGTGCGCTTTATGGTGCACGAACGCGTGCGCCTGGCCGGAGCGATAAAAGCCACTTCGTGAGTCGGGAGATTACTAGACGACTGGTCTAATCCGCCTGTAAGATGGCAACCCATGAACGCAGCGCCAGCCGTCGAAGTTCGACAACACATCCTCGATACCGCCATGCCCATTATTCTGGGCAAGGGTTTTTCGGCCGTCGGTCTCAACGAGATTCTCGCGACCGCGGGCGTCCCCAAAGGGTCGTTCTATCACTATTTCGGCTCGAAAGAGGCGTTCGGCGAAGCTTTGCTGACGTGCTATTTCACCGAGTATGAAGCGCGCCTCGAAGAGCAGCTCGTTCAGCGGGCCGGTTCGCCGGTCGAGCGCCTGATGGGCTATTTCGAGGAATGGCGCGTCATGCAGTGCGCCGATGGTCCCGACGGCAAATGCCTCGCGGTGAAGCTCGGCGCCGAAGTGAGCGACCTTTCCGAAGCGATGCGCGCAGTGTTGCGCCGTGGCACGGAAGAGATCATCCGGCGCATCGCGGTCTGTATCGACGAAGGGCGCGCCGATGGTTCGCTCACCGGCATCAGCGATGCGAGCTGTACCGCTGCGACGCTTTACGAGCTGTGGCTGGGGGCGACGCTGATGGAGAAAATCCGCCGCGACCGCCGCCCGCTCGATGCCGCAATGGCCACGACGCGGCAACTTCTGAATCTGCCGCGCGCTGTCTGAAGGCCAGTTCCAGGCTTAAGCGCAAACGTAACCAACCCGCCACATCGGCATGACATCATCGATTGGACGCCGTTGAGCAGGCGTCTTCTTGAAAAGTCGTATCATGCGGCAAGTGACTAGACGACCGGTCTAATTTTGCGGGCGCCGAACGAATCGGCGCGGCGTGCAAAACCGGTTTCAATGGGCGTGCGAGCGCCCGGCATCACCGACACGAGGAAAACTCGATGAACGTACTGATCGTTTTGACTTCCCACGACGAACTCGGCAACACGGGCAAGAAGACGGGTTTCTGGCTCGAAGAGTTTGCCGCTCCTTACTTCGCGCTGCGCGATGCAGGCGCAAAGCTGACGTTGGCGTCGCCCAAGGGCGGCCAGCCGCCGCTCGATCCCAAGAGCAGCGATCCCTCGGCACAGACCGATGCCACGCGGCGCTTCGACGCTGACTCCGCGGCACAGGCCGAACTTGCCCATACGAAACGTCTCGCCGATGTCGATGCAAACGACTTCGATGCTGTGTTCTATCCCGGCGGCCACGGCCCGCTGTGGGACCTCGCCGAAGACCCGCAGTCGATCGCGCTGATCGAGAAGATGTTCGCGGCAGGCAAGCCGGTCGCAGCCGTGTGCCACGCACCGGGCGTGCTGCGTCACGTCAAGGGCGCCGATGGCCGTTCGATCGTGGCGGGCAAGAAGGTGACCGGTTTCGCGAACAGCGAAGAAGCCGCCGTCGAGCTGACCGATGTGGTGCCGTTCCTCGTCGAGGACATGCTCAAGGCGAACGGCGGCCACTACTCGAAGGCCGACGATTGGGCCCCCCACGTGGCAGTCGATGGCCTGCTGATCACCGGGCAGAACCCCGCATCGTCGGAGCCGGTCGCCGAAGCGCTGCTCGAACTGCTGGACAAGAAGTAAGCCGGTTTATCCCCATTTCCTTTAAGCAACGCTGCGCGCCGCGAAAGTTGCGGCGCGTGGGGAGTTTTTGTCGCTCGCCGCGATAGCGCGTGCTCAAAGGAAATCCCGAATTCTTTATTCAACGTTTTTTCAATGGCGCGAAAGTCTGCCGGAATACCGGTGCGCGCCGCTCAAGGAGTGCAGTAGATGTCCGCATTGTTCGAACCGTTCAAGCTCAAAGACGTGTCCTTGCGCAACCGCATCGCGGTTCCGCCGATGTGCCAGTACATGGCCGTCGACGGCATGATCAACGACTGGCACCACGTTCACTACGCGCAGATCGCGCGCGGCGGCGCTGGCCTCGTGATCGTCGAGGCGACGGCGGTGTCGCCGGAAGGGCGCATCACGCCGGGCTGCGCGGGTATCTGGAATGATGAGCAGGCCAAGGCTTTCGCGCCGACCGTCGCCGCCATCAAGGCCGCAGGGTCGGTGCCCGGCATCCAGATCGCCCACGCGGGCCGCAAGGCGAGCGCGAACCGTCCGTGGGAAGGCGACGACCATATCGCCGAAGGCGACGCACGCGGCTGGCAGACCATCGCGCCGTCCGCGATCCCGTTTGGCGCGCATCTGCCGAAGGTGCCGCAGGAGATGACGCTCGACGATATCGCGCGCGTGCGCGAGGACTTCGTCGCAGCAGCAAAGCGCGCGCTGGACGCGGGCTTCGAATGGCTCGAACTGCACTTCGCGCACGGCTACCTGGGTCAAAGCTTCTTCTCGGAACACTCGAACCAGCGCACCGACGCTTATGGCGGCAGCCTCGAAAACCGCAGCCGTTTCCTGCTGGAAACGCTCGCTGCCGTGCGCAAGGTCTGGCCGGAACATCTGCCGCTGACGGCGCGTTTTGGCGTGATCGAATACGATGGCCGAGATGAGCAGACCCTGGCCGAATCGATCGAACTCGCGAAGAACTTCAAGCGCGAAGGCCTGGACATGCTGAGCGTGAGCGTGGGTTTCTCCACGCCGACCGCGCAGATTCCGTGGGCGCCGGCTTTCCTCGCGCCGATCGCGCAGAAGGTGCGTCGCGCGGCGGGCCTGCCGGTGTCGTCGGCATGGGGTATCGGTACGCCGGAACTGGCCGAGCGTTCGGTCGCTTCGGAGCAGCTCGATCTGGTGATGGTGGGCCGTGCGCATCTGGCCAACCCGCACTGGCCGTACTTTGCAGCGCAGGAACTGAAGGTCGATCGCGCGGCATGGGTGCTGCCCGCGCCGTACGCGCACTGGCTCGAACGCTACAAGGCCTGAGCGCCCTGACTGAAGAAATTGCCGATCGGAAATTTCATTGACGATAAGGACATTCCAATGAGCATCTATCTTTTCGCGAGCCTCACGCCGAAGGCCGAACACGTTGCCGACCTCGAAGCAGAGCTGCGTCACATGGTGGCCGAAACGCGCAAGGAAGCGGGCAATCGCCGCTACGACCTGCTGCGTCGCGCCGACGGCACGCCGGGCTTTCACCTCTACGAGACCTATGTGGATGAGGCCGCCGTTCAGGCACATCGCGAAAGCGCGCACTACGTGGCGTTTCGCGGCAAGATCGGCGACTGGCTGGCCGAGCCGGTCGACGTGAAGGCACTGGTGGGCGTGGATATCGCCGCTTGAGTTTGAAGCGCTAACCGCGTTCGCATGAGAGAAAGCGCCGGGGCGATGCGATGCCCCGGCGCTTTTTCGTTTGCGCTGTTCAGGGCGCGAAATCCAGTACCACGCGGCCCTCGATTGCGCCGCGCTCCATGCGCGCGAAAACGTCGTTGATGTTTTCGAGCCGGTCGGTGCTGACGGTCGCCTTGACCTTGCCTTCCTGCGCGAACATCAGCGACTCTTCAAGATCGAGCCGTGTGCCGACGATCGAGCCGCGCACCGTCACGCCGCTCAGCACCATGTCGAAAATCGGCAGGGGGAAATCGCCGGGCGGCAGGCCGTTTAGCGAAACGGTGCCGCCGCGCCGTACCATGCCCAGCGCCTGCGAAAACGCTATTGGCGATACGGCGGTGACGAGCACGCCGTGCGCCCCGCCGATTTCCTTCTTCAGATAAGCGGCCGGATCAGTGTTTTTCGCATTGACGGTTACGGTCGCGCCCAGCCGCTTTGCCAGGGCGAGTTTCGTATCGTCAACATCGACGGCGGCGACGTTCAGGCCCATCGCGCGGGCATATTGCACCGCCATATGGCCGAGCCCGCCTACGCCGGAAATCACGACCCAATTTCCCGGACGCGTATCGGTCACTTTCAGGCCTTTATAAACCGTCACGCCCGCGCAAAGTACCGGCGCGATGTCGATGAAATTCACGCCCTTGGGCAGCAGGCCGACGTAATTCGCATCGGCTTTTGCGTATTGCGCGAAACCGCCGTTGACCGAATAGCCGGTATTTTTCTGCTGCTCGCACAAGGTTTCCCATCCGCCCAGACAGTGCTCGCAATGACCGCATGCGGAATAGAGCCACGGAATGCCCACGCGGTCGCCTTCCCTGACGTGTTTGACGCCGCTGCCCACGCCCACCACGTAACCGACGCCTTCATGGCCCGGAATGAAGGGCGGTTGCGGCTTGACAGGCCAGTCGCCGTGCGCGGCGTGCAGGTCGGTATGGCACACGCCGCAGGCTTCAATTTTCACGAGGAGTTCGCCGGGACCCGGCTCGGGGATCGCCACTTCTTCGATAACCAGTGGCTTGCCAAATTCGCGGACCACGGCTGCCTGCATTGTCTTGCTCATCATCGGCTCCTGTTTGGGGAAAGAGCGTTACACCTGCGCAATCATGCTTTCGTGACTCTTTGAGTTTGCCAAATTGTGTGAAGTAAGGGGTTGAAGTTGTGCGTGTCATATCGACGCAATTTTCCTTGCAGTGGGCATGGAAGTTACTTTAAGAAGGCATTTTTTAACGCGCAATTACATTGCACTCCGAATAAAATGTTGGCTTTCCGGGCGAGGATTGCCGGACATCCGATGCCGGACGCATTGGCCGATTACAATGGGCGTTTCGCCCATCGACCCGTGCGTCCGGATGCAAATCGAAGAACTTTTCCAGCAGGCACATGAACGGCATATCGCCGGCGACTTCGTCGCCGCCCACGACGCATATTGCCGTATCGTCGAACTTGACCCTTTGCACGGCCCAGCGCATTTCCGGCTTGCGGTGATCGCAATCCAGCAAGGCCGCTTTCAGGAAGCGATCGTCGGGCTGACGCGAGCGCTTGAAATCGAACCGGCGAATCGGCGCTATCGCGAAGCAATCGGGCAGGCGTATGCGTTTTCGCAGCGCCATGCCGATGCGGCGGCGGTTTATCGCACGCTGCTGGAGGAAGACGCCAGCGACCCCGATCACTGGTTCGGCCTCGCAAGCGCATTGCAAGCGCAGGGTCTCTATCACGACGCGGCGCAGGCGTGGGAAGTGCTCGCGCAGCGCGATCCGCAGCGCGCCGACGCATTCAACAATCTCGGCAATTGCCGTCAATTGCTCGGCGAAGCGGCGCTCGCCCAGTCAGCATACGAGCGCGCGATTGCGGCGCAGCCTGGCAATGCCGATGCGCTCGTCAATCTGGGCACGCTGCTGCGCGCGCAAGGCCAGCATGCGCACGCGCTGGCATTGCTGCGTGAAGCGGTTGCGGCTGCGCCCAATTCCACCGCAGCGCTGGTGAACCTCGGCGTTTTGCTGCTCGACGAGGGCAATCCGCAAGAGGCTGCGGCTGTGCTTGAACGCGCGCTGGAGATTGCGCCGGACTTCGCACATGCGGCCTACAACTACGGTAACGCGCTGCACGCGCTGGGTCGGCGCAGCGAGGCTCAGGCGCAGTATCGCCATGCTTTGTCGGTCGATCCCGCCCATGCCGAAGCCGCCAACAACCTCGGCAATGTATGCCGCGAACTGGGCGAGCACAAGGCGGCGATGGACGCATTCGAAACCGCCATTCGCGTGCGGCCCGATTTCGTCGATGCCTGGAACAATGCGGCGAATCTGCAGCGCACGCTGGGTCAGCAGGACAAAGCCTGCGCGCTGCTGCGCAAGGCGCTTGAACTCGCGCCGGAACATTCGCCCACGCTCAATAACCTTGGCAATGTCTTGAAGGACCGCGGCGAACTCGACGAAGGCATTGCTTGCTTCGCGCGCGCCGTGAAAAGCGATCCGGATAACCTCACCGCGCACAGCAATCTGCTCTACGCGCTCTCGTTCCAGTCAGCCGGGCCGGAAGCGATTCTTGAAGAGGCGCGGCGCTGGTCCGCGCAACATGAAGCGCCGTTGCGTGCGCAACGTTATTCTCACGAACCGCAAGAGCGGCAGGGGCGCCGCTTGAAGATCGGCTATGTATCAGCGGATTTTCGTGAGCATTGCCAGGCATTGTTCATGACGCCGCTGCTTGCGAATCACGATAGAAGCCGTTTCGAGATCCATGCGTATTCGAGCGTTGTGCGTCCTGATGAAGTCACGTCACGTCTTGCGACCCATGTCGACGTGTGGCACGACGTGCGTCAGCTCGGCGACGCGGCGCTCGCGCAGTTGATCCACGCGGACGGTATCGACATCCTCGTCGATCTCACCATGCATATGGCCGATGGCCGGCCATTGCTGTTTGCGCAACAACCAGCGCCGGTCCAGGTTGCCTGGCTGGCTTATCCCGGTACGACGGGAGTCGACGCCATCGGCTACCGCTTTACCGACCCGCATCTCGATCCACCGACGTTCGAGGCGCATTACACGGAACGCACCGTGCGTTTGCCGGACACGTTCTGGTGCTACGACCCGCTTGCGCGAGAACCGGCGGTCAACGCGCTGCCCGCGAAGCAGGCGGGGCACGTCACGCTAGGCAGTTTGAATAACCCCTGCAAATTGACGGACTCGACGCTCGCATTGTGGTCGCGCGTGTTCGCCGCCTTGCCGGATGCCCGCCTCATGCTGATGGCTGCGCAGGGCGATGCGCAGGCGCGTCTGGCCGCGCGCCTCGCGCACCACGGTATCGATCCGGCGCGGGTGCGTTTCGTGCCATTTCAGCCGCGCGACGCCTATCTGCGTACTTACCACGAGATCGACATCGCCATCGACACGCTGCCGTACAACGGCCACACCACGACGCTCGACGCGCTGTGGATGGGCGTGCCAGTGGTAACGCGGGTGGGGGCGACCTGCGCGGGCCGGGCCGGATTGTCCCAACTGGCGAATCTGGGGCTGGATGCGCTTGCCGCATTTTCCGATGAAGATTTCGTGCAGACGGTGGTTTCGCTCGCTGCCTATCTGCCGCGTCTGGCCTATCTGCGCGCGACCTTGCGCGCGCGAATGGAAGCCTCGCCGCTGATGGACGGCGCGCGGTTCGCGCGTGGTATGGAAACTGCGTACGCGGCCATGTGGCGAGAGTGGAGCGGGGCGGGTGAAGAGAAACCGCGCATCGCGGACTGAGCCAACTGGCCGGATGGCATAGGCCGTCTGGCCAGATTGACGAGCCGGAAAGCCGCTCTGGGAGCGACTCAGCACGCGCCCTGCATGCTGTATAAATATACAGTAAAATCTCCAATACTCTGCCCGCCCGATCGGGCCGAAAGCGGCCGGGCCCGGCGCCCGGTTCCTACGCCTGTGATCCATCCGGAATGCCAGCGCAAGTGAGCGATAACCGATCCATCAGAATCCGCGGTGCCCGTCAGCACAACCTCAAGAACCTCGATCTCGACCTGCACACCGGCGAAATGACGGTGGTGACCGGGCCTTCAGGCTCGGGCAAGTCCAGTCTCGTGTTCGACACCCTTTACGCGGAAGGGCAGCGTCGTTACGTCGAAACCTTCAGTGCGTATGCACGCCAGTTTCTCGACCGCATGGACCGTCCGCAGGTCGATCGCGTCGATGGCGTGCCGCCCGCCATCGCCATCGACCAGACCAACCCGGTGCGCAGTTCGCGCTCGACGGTCGGCACGATGACGGAACTGAACGACCACCTGAAGCTGCTCTATGCGCGCGCCGCGAATCTGTTCGATCGCGTCACGGCGCAGCCGGTGCGGCACGACACGCCGGAAACGATCTACGCGGAACTGCTTGCGCGCACCGCGGCGGGCGATCCGCGTCTGGTGGTGACGTTCCCGGTCGAACTGCCCGATACGACGACCGAAGAGGAAGTGCAGCAATGGCTGTCCGCGAGCGGCTATACGCGCGTGCAGGCGCAGCGCGAGGTCAAAACTGCTGAGGGCACGCGCAAGGTGCTCGACGTGGTTGCCGACCGCTTCCGTTTGCAGAACGCCGAGAAAAGCCGCGTGGTCGAGGCGATCGAGGCCTCGCTCAAGCGCGGCGCAGGGCGCGTCAACATTTATGTCGTATCGGAATCCGACGCTTCGAGCGATGTTTCCGATACGAAACCCGAGCCGCAGATCTGGCGTTTTTCCACCGGCCTGCATTGCCCGGACAGCGATCTTCGCTACGCGGACCCGCAACCCGCGCTGTTCTCGTTCAATTCGGCCTATGGCGCCTGCGAAGTGTGCCGCGGGTTTGGCCGCGTGATCGGCGTGGATTGGGGGCTGGTGATTCCGGATGCGCGCAAGTCCCTGCGCGGCGGTGCGATCAAACCGCTGCAGACGCCCGCGTGGAAGGAGTGTCAGGACGACCTGATGCGCTACGCCGCCAAGGCGGGCGTTCCGCGCGATACCGCGTGGTCTGAACTGACCGATGAACAACGCGACTGGGTCATCAACGGCGCGGCGGACTGGAAGGGCAACTGGCAATCGCAGTGGTACGGCGTGAAGCGCTTTTTCCAGTACCTGGAATCGAAAGCGTACAAGATGCATATTCGCGTGCTGCTCTCCAAATACCGCAGCTATACGCCATGCGAAACCTGTGGCGGTGCGCGCCTGAAAACGGAAGCCTTGCAGTGGCGTCTGGGTACAAAGGAGAACGCCGACGAAGTGCTCGCGCCCGCCGCGCGTTTCCTGCCGCACGGCGTCGACTGGTCGCGCGCGCAGCTCGAAGCGCTGCCCGGCCTGACGTTGCACGACGTGATGTTGCTGCCGATCGAGCGCATTCGCCGCTTCTTCGACAATCTTTCGCTATCGTCCGCACTGCTTGACGATGCGCTCAAACTGCTGCTCGCGGAAGTTCGCACGCGCCTCAAGTATCTGTGCGATGTGGGCTTGGGTTATCTCACGCTCGATCGCCAGAGCCGCACGCTGTCGGGCGGCGAAGTGCAGCGGATCAACCTGACCACGGCGCTGGGAACTTCGCTCACCAAGACGCTGTTCGTGCTCGACGAGCCCAGTATCGGCCTGCATCCGCGCGACCTGAACCGCATTGTCGAAGCCATGCAGCGCCTGCGCGACGCCGGCAATACGCTGGTGGTGGTCGAGCACGATCCATCGGTGATGCTGGCAGCCGACCGCCTGATCGACATGGGCCCGGGGCCTGGCGAGCGCGGCGGCACGATCGTCTATGACGGCACGCCCAAGGAGATCCGCTCGTCCGGCACCCTCACCGGCGAGTATCTGGGTGGTCATCGTGCGGTGGCCGATGCCTCGCACTGGGAGCGTCGCCCTGTCGATGCGAATACCCCCAGTTTGCTGCTGGAAGGCGCAAGCGAACACAATCTGCGCGATGTGACCGTGCAGTTTCCGCTGCAGCGTCTAGTGTGCGTGACGGGCGTATCGGGTTCGGGCAAATCGACGCTCGTGCAGGACGTGCTCTATCCGGCGCTGGCGCGCCATCTCGGCAAGGCCACGGAATCGCCGGGCGTCTATCGTGCGTTGAGCGGCGCGGAGCAGATCACGGACGCCGTGTTCGTCGATCAATCGCCCATCGGCAAGACCGCGCGTTCGAACCCGGCCAGCTACGTGGGCGCGTTCGATGAGATCCGCAAGCTGTTCGCCAAGGCCACGCTCGCGAAGCAACGCGGCTACACGGCGGGCATGTTCAGTTTCAATTCGGGCGAAGGTCGCTGCCCAACCTGCGGCGGTTCGGGTTTCGAGCATATCGAAATGCAGTTCCTGAGCGACGTCTATCTGCGTTGCCCGGATTGCGACGGCAGCCGCTATCGTCCGGAAGTGCTCGAAGTCAAGATCGAGCGCGGCGGCCGTTTGTTGTCGGTGGCGGACGTGCTGGATCTGACGGTGAGCGAAGCGGCGCAATGCTTCGCTGAGGATGCCGAAGTATTGCGCGTGATCCAGCCGATCGTCGATGTGGGGCTGGAATACGTGAAGCTCGGCCAACCGGTGCCGACGCTTTCGGGCGGCGAGGCGCAGCGCCTGAAACTCGCGGGTTATCTGGCGGAAACGGCGCAGGCGCGTGGCAAGGACAAGGCGGCAGGCGGGCGTCTTTTCATGTTCGACGAACCTACCACGGGCCTGCATTTCGACGATATCGCCAAGCTGATGCGCGCGTTCGGCAAGCTGCTGGCGGGCGGTCATTCGCTGCTCGTCATCGAACACAATCTCGATGTGATCCGCGCGGCGGACTGGCTGATCGATCTCGGACCCGAAGGCGGCGACGCCGGAGGCGAAGTGGTGTGCGTGGGCACGCCCGACGATGCGATCGCCTGCCCGCGCTCGCATACGGGCGCGGCGCTGGAACGCTACGAAGCCGCGCTCGGTCAAGGCGTCGAACCCGTGCTGGCGGAAGAGGAGGGCGTCGCGCTGCAGACCGCGATGCGCGCCGCCCAGGCGCGCCGCGAAATCCAGGGCGAGGACGTCGTGCGCATCGTGAATGCGCGCGAGCACAACCTCAAGGGGCTCGACGTCGATATTCCGCATGGCCGTTTCAACGTCATTACGGGCGTGTCGGGATCGGGCAAATCCACGCTTGCTTTCGACATCCTGTTCCATGAAGGGCAGCGCCGGTATCTGGAATCGCTGAACGCTTACGCGCGTTCGATCGTGCAACCTGCGGGCCGCCCTGAAGTCGATGCCGTGTACGGCATTCCGCCGACCGTCGCCATCGAGCAGCGTCTTTCGCGCGGCGGCCGCAAGAGCACCGTGGCTACCACGTCCGAGGTCTGGCACTTCCTGCGTCTGCTGTACGTGAAGCTAGGCATGCAGCATTGCGTGCACGACGGCACGCCTGTCACCTCGCAAAGCGCCGATGCAATCGTCGCGCAATTGTTGCGCGAGCATCGAGGTCAGCATGTGGGGCTGCTCGCGCCGCTCGTGGTGAACCGCAAGGGCGTCTATACCGATCTCGCGAAATGGGCCAAGGCGCGCGGCAATACGCATCTGCGCGTCGACGGCGAATTCGTGCCGGTCGCGCCATGGCCGAAGCTCGACCGCTTCCGCGAGCACACCATCGAACTGCCGGTTGGCGATCTGGTGATCGAGCCTGAAAACGAGGCCCACTTGCGTCGGATGCTCGAAACCACGCTCGAAGCCGGCAAGGGCGTGGTGCATCTGCTCGCGCCGCTCGACGGTCTGAACGACGCGCTCGGCAACGGCACATCGACGACACATATCGGCACGGTGAAGGTGCTTTCCACGCGGCGTGCCTGCCCGGTTTGCGGCACGAGCTATCCCGAACTCGATCCGCGCATGTTCTCGTACAACAGCAAGCATGGCTGGTGTACGACCTGCGTGGGCACGGGTCTCGCGCTCACGCGTGAACAACGCGCCGTGTATGACGATACGGTGATGTCCGCCGACGATCGCGGCCGCGAGCAGACACTGCCTTCGGAAGAGCAGGAGCCCGAAGGAATGGCCGACGAGCCGTGTCCGGATTGCCACGGCACGCGCCTGAATCCCGAGGCGCGCGCGGTCACGTTCGACGAGCATGCGATCGTTGAAGTCGCGCAATGGACCGTGGCGCAAACACGTGGCTGGATCGAATCGCTCGAACTCAATGGCCGCGATGCGCAGATCGCGCGCGACGTCATCAGCGAAATCCGCAGCCGACTGCAATTCCTGGAGGAAGTCGGCCTGGGTTATCTGAGCCTCGATCGCGCTGCGCCCAGTCTTTCGGGCGGCGAGGCCCAGCGTATCCGTCTGGCCGCGCAGCTCGGCAGCAATCTGCAGGGCGTGTGCTATGTGCTCGACGAGCCGACTATCGGCCTGCATCCGCGCGACAACCAGATCCTGCTCAACGCGCTGCGCAATCTCGGCGACAAGGGCAACACGCTGGTCGTTGTCGAGCATGACGAAGACACGATCCGCCGCGCCGATCACATCATCGATATCGGGCCGAGCGCAGGCAAACGAGGCGGTCGCGTGGTCGCGCAAGGCAAGGTCGCCGATCTCGCCGCGCAGCCCGATTCGCTCACGGGCCGTTATCTTGCGCATCCGATCGTGCATCCGCTGCAACCGCGTCGCGAAGTGAAGCCGGCGCGCGCGGGCCGCGAAGCGGTGCCCGGGCAGTGGCTCACGGTGCATGGCGGCAAGCTGCACAACCTGCGTGATGTGACCGCGCAGATTCCTCTCGGTCGTCTGGTGGCGATTACCGGCGTGAGCGGCTCCGGAAAATCGACGCTCGCGCGCGATGTGCTGCTCTCGAATCTGCTCGATGCGGTGGGCCGTTCGGTGCTGTCGTCGCCGGCGGTGCGCCGCGCGCGCAAGAACGCGAAGGAGACCGCGCCGAGCGCCGCCGAACGTCGTTCGAGCGTGCTCGCGCGCACCAGCGCGAAGCCGAAGCTGGAGGTTTCGCATGTGTGGCAGGGCTGCGATTCGATCAGCGGTTGGGAAAGCATCGACCGGGTGCTCGAAGTCGATCAGACGCCGATCGGCAAGACGCCGCGTTCGTGTCCGGCCACCTATATCGGCGTGTGGGATGCGATTCGCCGTCTGTTTGCCGATACGCTGGAGGCGCGCGCGCGCGGCTATAGCGCGTCGCGCTTCTCGTTCAATACGGGCGACGGCCGCTGCCCGGCCTGCGAAGGCCAGGGAGTCCGAACGATCGGCATGAGCTTCCTGCCCGATGTGAAGGTGCCCTGCGATGTCTGTCATGGTCAGCGCTTCAATCCCGAAACGCTGGCGGTATCCTGGCGCGGCCGCAATATCGGTGAAGTCCTGACGATGGAAATCGACGAGGCCGTGGAGTTCTTCGCGTCGATCACGAGCATTTCGCATCCGCTGCAATTGATGAAGGACGTGGGGCTTGGCTATCTCACGCTCGGCCAGCCGTCGCCGACGCTTTCGGGCGGCGAGGCGCAGCGCATCAAGCTCGTGACGGAGCTTTCCAAGGTGCGCGACGACATCACGCGACGCGGGCAGAAAGCGCCGCACACGCTCTACGTGCTCGACGAACCGACCGTGGGCCTGCACATGGCCGACGTCGCGCGCCTGATACGCGTGCTGCACCGTCTTGCCGATGGCGGACATAGCGTGGTGGTGATCGAGCACGATCTCGACGTGATCGCCGAAGCCGACTGGATCATCGATCTCGGTCCCGAGGGCGGCGTGGGCGGCGGCACGATCGTCGGCGCGGCGGACCCCGAAGGACTCGTCAAGATCGCCGCGAGCCACACGGGCGCGGCGCTCAAACCGGTGCTCGCGCGCACGCCGTCCGACGCGCCGCAAATCGATGCACCCGTGGCCGAGGTTGCGCACAAGCCAGAGGGCGCCAGGCGGCGCGCGGCAGCGTCCCAGGGGTGACCCCGTCCGGATGCTTCCGGAAGACGCCTGCAACGGCTTTTAATGGCCCGCGCAGGCGTCAAATCGCTTGATCTGGGCAGCGGCGGCAAGGTATCATGGGCTCCGCTTGCAGCAAACAGCCGCGCACCTTTGCGGCACATTCTGGCGAGCGGAGCAGCGGACCTCAGATCCCCTCCGAACCGGCCACGGATTTCACCTCCTGGTCACCTCATCAGTGCAAAAAAGCTTCGCGCAAACTGGCGAAGCCTTTGTCTTTTCAGGGCAGACGATTCGATATCGATCGGCGCACGACCCTTGGCGATGCGAGAGGAATTAACCGATGTTCGACCTCGACAGTGAGGCGCGCGAACGGCTCATCGTGTGGATTAAACGCCGCATGGACGAGTACGGCATTACGCTCGAAGTTCTTGAATCATCCATTGCAGAAAGCGAACGGCTCCCGAAGTACCGTGACGCATATGGCAACTCCTGGAATGGAGAAGGCGATATGCCGAGCTGGCTGTTGCGTTATAAGCATGCGGGTCAGGATATCGAGCATTTCCGTTGCTAGCGCCATGGCCCCGCGTGGCCCGGCGTGGCGCACGGCGGCTCAATCAAACTTAAGTGGACCGATGACCGAACAGTCGTTCGGCTGATTTTGACGTATCCGATATTTTTCAGTGACGCTTTAAAATACCTTTCATGCATTGAGCGATATAGCCCATTTAATCGATGGCGCTTCGCATAGTCGCGTTCTGATTGGTCCTGAAGCGCAATAAGCGGTTCACGCACCGGGCTCAAGCCTGTCTGGCGCGATAAGCGCCATAATCGTGCTCGCTGCGGCCGGGCGGCTGCAAGGAGACGGATATGGCGTTACTGGTCGCGGGGCTTGTGCTGTTTATCGGCGTGCATTCGATTCGCATCGTGGCAGCGCCATGGCGCGCCGCGCAGATCGAACGCCTGGGCATACGTGCATGGCGCGGGATTTTCGCGCTGGTGTCGATACTCGGCATCGTGCTTACCGTCGCGGGCTATGGGCTCGCGCGCCGCTATCCCGTGCCCATCTGGTTGCCGCCGTTCGGCATGGCGCACGTCACCGGGCTGCTGACCGCCATCGCCTTCGTGATGATGACGGCGGCCTACGTGCCAGGCAATCACATCAAACGCGCACTGGGCCAGCCTTTCGTCAGCGGTGTGGCGCTGTGGGCGTTCGCGCATCTGCTCGCCAACGGCACGCTGCACGCGATGCTGCTTTTCTTCGTGTTTCTTGTCTGGTCGCTGATTGAAGTGCGGGCGGGACGCAGGCGCGACCGCGAAGGCGGCGTCGTCTACGCGCCGGGTTCCGTCGCACTCGACGCCGTGGTGGTGGTCATCGGCCTGGTGGCGTGGGGCATCTTCGCGTTCTGGCTGCACGCCCTCGTGATCGGCGTGCGGCCATTCGGCTGATTCTGGCAATGCCAAACAAAAGCGGCGCCGCAAAAAAAGAAGCCTGCTCGATGGCAGGCCTCATCAAAGGTACAGCTCGGAGTTCCGCGATCAGATCGCAGTGACGACGATCTTAGGGCCGGTTCATGAAAGCCGCGTGAAAGTCCACGCGAAACTCATGTAATCGCTGCACGCGAAGGCTCGCTTCACAGATCGAAGAACACCGTTTCGCCTTCGCCCTGCATGCGGATATCGAAGTGATAAACGATATTGCCGGCCTGCTCGCTGCGACGTGCGATCAGCGTATTGCGGCGCGCTTCGGGCACCGAGGCGAGCACCGGATCGGCAGCATTCGCGGCGGCTTCGTCATCGAAATAGATGCGCGTAAACGTGTGCGTGAGCATGCCGCGCATCATTACGATCACATTGATATGCGGCGCTTCGCCAGCGTTTTCGCTGGCCGGCTTCACGGTACGGACAATGTAGCGCTGCTCCGGGTCCGTGCCGGTGCCCACGCGGGCGAAGCCGCGAAAGCCGGTTTGCGCCACTTGCGCGCGCGATTCGGGGTACTGGCCTTGCGAGTCGACCTGCGAGAACTCCAGCATCGCGTCGAACACGGGCTTGCCGTCGCCGTCGATTACCTGGCCCATCAGCGTGATGTGCTCGCCGGGCGTGTGCGAACCGGCGATCTCCTGCGTAAACAAGCTCTTGTAGTCGAAGTCGTATTGCTGTGGGCAGAGGCCGTAAGCGAAGTACGGGCCGACGGTCTGCGAGGGCGTTTCCTTGAGTGCCATGATCAACGCTCCGTGGGGGTCTGGTTCGGGCCGCGCAGCACGATGTCGAATTCGTAGCCGAGTGCGTAGCTCTCTTCGGTGGTGTCGAGCGAGAAGCGCGAAATCATGCGCTCGCGCGCCTGTTCGGGCGTGCCCTGATAGATCGGGTCGAACGCGAGCAACGGGTCGCCTGGGAAATACATCTGCGTCACAAGGCGCGAGCCGAAGTAATCGCCGAACAGCGAGAAGTGAATATGCTGCGGACGCCATGCGTTGGGATGATTGCCCCAGGGGTAGGCACCCGGCTTGATCGTCAGGAAGCGATAACGGCCTTCGCTATCCGTCATGCAGCGGCCTGCGCCGAGGAAGTTCGGATCGAGCGGCGCGTCATGCTGATCCTGCTTGTGAACGTAGCGACCTGCCGCGTTGGCCTGCCAGATTTCCACCAGCGTGTTGCGCACCGGCTTGCCGCCGTCGTCGAGTACGCGGCCCGTCACGATGATGCGCTCGCCCAGCGGCTCGCCATTGCGCACGGCATTGCGCGTGAGGTCGTGATCGAGCGCGCCGAGATCTTCCGCACCATAAACAGGAGCGTGCAGATTGCGCAGCTTTTCCTTCAGCGGAATCATCGGCAGCGTGGGGCCGCGTTTGACGGAGGAGCGATACGGGGGATAGACAAACGCCGGATGCGAATCGAAGTCGCGCGGCGACAGGATGGACTCGTCCATGGTGGGGGTGTCTCCTGGCAGGATTTGTGGGATGAAATTTATTGCGGCGTGGCGCACGGTCGCATCACGCGCATGCAGCCACTTTATCCAACGCGAAAAGTTATGCAAAATGACGTTTTATCGCGTCTCGTATAACCAATCGTTATGCAAAACCGGCTTGCAGATTCGCGCGTCAAATTCCGCCATCTCCAGTGCTTTCTTGCGGTTGCGCAGTTCGGCAGCGTGCAGCAGGCGGCCGAGAGCCTGTCGATCACCCAGCCCGCCGTGTCCAAAACGATCGCCGAGCTTGAAGCGGCGCTGGGCGTGAAGCTTTTCGAGCGCGGCCGCCATGGCGCGGTACCCACTCGCGAGGGGCAGCTTTTCATGCCGCACGCGAGCGCCTGCGTGAGCGCGCTGCGTCAGGGCGTGGCGCTGCTCGCGCGCGAGGAAGGCGCGGTGGCGGCGACGCTCGATATCGGCGTGCTGCCGACAGTGGCAACCGCGCTGCTGCCCGCGGCCTTGCGCGGCTTCACTGGCGACTGGCCGCGCGTGAGCGTGCGCCTGGTGACGGGGGCCAATGCCGAATTGCTCGAACTCTTGAAGGCGGGCGCGATCAGCTTCGCGGTGGGGCGGCTCGCGGATCCGGAGCGCATGGTGGGCCTGAGTTTCGAGCAGCTCTATAACGAGCCGCTTGCGGTGGTGGTGCGCCGCGGCCATCCCCTCGTCGCTGAAACTGGCGAGGCGCAGCCGCTTGCGCCGTTCCCGACGACATTCCAGCTGGTGCTGCCGCCCTTCGGGACCTTGATCCGCCAGGCGGCGGACAGTCTGCTGGCGGCGTGGGGCGCGCCGCCGCTCACCTCGTTCGTCGAGCTGTTATCCGTTTCGGTCGGGCGTGCGCTGGCGCTTGAGAACGACGCGGTCTGGTTCGTGCCTTTCGGCGCGGTCGAATACGATCTGCGCGAGGGCACGCTGGTGCGCTTGCCGCTGCCGAGCGCCGGCGGCGTAGAGCCCGTGGGCCTGATTCAGCGCACCGATACGCAGCCGACGGCGGCGGGGCGCGGCTTGATGGATGCGGTAAGGCAATCGGCGCGCGAACGGGCCGCAGCGCAGGCTGTCGTTGTGACGAGGAAGGGGCGCTCTCGCGGCAAGAGCAAGGCGTGATGGGCTCGCCTGGCCTCAGCCTGGCGGAAGTTTCCTTCTGGAACGCGCCGGTCTGGCGCTCGTAGCGGGCGCGGTGGCGATGGCTTTGGCAGCTTCGGCGGCCTCGGCCGCCTCAAGCGCGCCCGGCACCGTCTCGCCGGTGGACATCCAGAGGACCACGGCGTCCTCCTTGCTCGTGGACACGGCGTAGTGGCCGGTGCGGCTGTCGAAGTACAGGCTGTCGCCCGCTTCCAGATGCGTGGGGGTATAGAGTTCCGTATGCAGGCACACGCTGCCGCTGATCACGTAGATGAACTCCTCGCCTTCGTGGCGTCCCCAGTCGTCGAATGCGTCGATTGAATGCGCGGTGATGCGCACCAGAAACGGCAGCATGGCCTTGTGCGCAAGTTCCGTGGCAAGCAGTTCCATCGAGTAGCCGCGATACGCGTGCGGTTTGCCTGCACCGCGCCGAGTCAGCGCGCGACGGCCGCCGGAATCGAGCTTCGGCGTCGAGCCAAACAGTTCGCCCAGATCGATCTTCAAACCCGCGACGATTTTTTGCAGCACGTCGAACGTGGGCGACATCAGCCCGTTTTCGATCTTCGATAGCGTAGAGCGCGATACGCCGCACACGCGGCTGGCGTGCTCGATCGTCAGATCCTGGGCGACGCGCGCGGCGCGAACGCGGCGTCCCAGATCTGCTGTCGATGAGGCTGACGATTGCGTGTGCGTGGTGTCCATGAGCGGGAAGCGTTAAAGGAACGATCAGTGCCTGTGGGGATGTTCTGGCACGTTTCCGATCATAGCAAAGCGTCGCCTTTAGGAAACATCGGCCGAATGGCCAACGTTTGCAATCGATGCGATGCTTTCGCCCGCTCTGTTGGCACTTTTTGTCGCACTTAGGGTGTTGAGCGGCTTGAATTGACAATGTTTAAAGATCTTCGCGGATCTTTATCTCTGTCAGGACTGTCTTTCAATATAGTAAGGATGTGAGTAGGGCTTCGATGTGCGTCGAGGCGTCACGTGTTGAACTGTGGTGATCCTTACTCGTGATTTGAATGTTGAAGATCAAGCAAGGAGAAGGAAATGCGCGACGAACGTCTCGAATTACTGTTGGCCATCTCACGAGAAACGCTTGGTGTCGAGCGCTTCGAACTGACCGGCAAGCAAACCGCCGACTACCATCTGGTTAGCTCGGACGACGTTGGCCGCGCGCTCGAATCCGCTTATGACGCAGGTTTGGTTGTCGGACATCGCATCGGCCGCACCGAATGCGTGGAAGAGTCTTAATCGAAACCTGCTGCCCTTCGATGCCGGAGCTTGATGTTTCGGCTTCGCTCCCGAGAGATTCCCTTTCAACCCGTGAAGGCCGCCCGTGGCGTTGGGCGGCCTTGTGTCATCGGGAATCGCCGCGCGGCTTGTGACCTACTTTATTTCCTATCGGAAACCCGTATTTCGGCAGGTATGTTTCCTAAAGGAAACTTCAGTGCGCAAGCCGGTTTTCGAAACAAAATGACTGAAGTACGCAGTTTGATAGCGACGAGTTAGTCGAATATCGAGCCTGCGGGAGGCGCTCCATCCCTTCTTGCTGCACTTCCGGCGCCCGTGTATAGTCGGTTCACCAGAGTTTTGTTTCTTATCGGAAATAAAGGATCGGTCATGGACGCAACAAGCATTCTTGCCGGCCTCGGCATTTCAGAAGAGGCCAGGTCGGGTGACATCGAAGTGAAATCGCCGATATCCGGCGAAGTGATCGGGCGGGTGGCCAGCCAGTCGACGGCGGATGTCGACGCGGCGCTCACGCGCGCGCATCAAGCCTTTCTCCAGTGGCGTAACGTACCCGCCCCGCGGCGCGGCGAACTCGTGCGGCTGCTGGGCGAGCGCCTGCGCGCCCGTAAGGAGGCGCTGGGCAGTCTGGTATCGCTGGAGGCGGGCAAGATCCTTCAGGAAGGGCTGGGCGAAGTGCAGGAGATGATCGACATCTGCGATTTCGCGGTGGGGCTCTCGCGGCAACTCTATGGCCTGACGATTGCATCCGAACGTCCGGGCCATCGCATGGCTGAAAGCTGGCATCCGATGGGCGTGTGCGCGGTGATTTCGGCATTCAATTTCCCGGTTGCGGTGTGGTCCTGGAACGCAGCGCTCGCTCTCGTCTGCGGCAATCCGGTGATCTGGAAACCCTCGGAAAAGACGCCGCTTACCGCGCTGGCCGTCCAGAAGATCATGGACGACGCGCTGCGTGCCTTTGGCGATGCGCCCGAGGGCCTCGCATCACTGGTCATCGGCGGACGCGATGTCGGCGCGAAGCTCGTGGCCGATCCGCGCGCGGCGATCGTGAGCGCAACCGGCAGCACGGAAATGGGCCGCGCGGTCGGCGTCGCGGTCGCGCAGCGCTTTGGCCGCTCCATCCTCGAACTCGGCGGCAATAACGCGGGCATCGTGACGCCCAGCGCGGATCGCGAACTGGCGTTGCGGGGGATTCTCTTTTCGGCGGTCGGCACGGCGGGACAGCGCTGCACATCGCTGCGCCGTCTGTTCGTGCATGAGAGCGTGTACGAAGCGACCGTTGAGCGCCTGAAGCAGCTTTACGCCAAAGTGCCGATCGGAAACCCGTTGCAGGCCGGCACGCTGATGGGGCCGCTGATCGATTCGCATGCGTTCGAACGCATGCAATCGGCGCTGCACCAGGCGCGTGAGGAGGGGGGCACTGTGACGGGCGGCGAGCGGGTTCAGGTCGCGGGTCTGGCGAATGGCTATTACGTGCGTCCCGCACTGGTGGAAATGCCGGCACAAAGCGCGATTGTCCTGAAGGAAACGTTCGCGCCGATTCTCTACGTCATGAAGTATCGCGACTTCGACGCTGCCGTCGCCGCTAACAATGCTGCCGCGCATGGTCTGTCGTCGTGCGTGTTCACGAATGACCTGCGCGAAGCGGAGCGTTTCCTTTCGGCATCGGGCAGTGATTGCGGCATCGCGAACGTGAACATCGGGCCGAGCGGCGCTGAAATCGGCGGCGCGTTCGGCGGTGAAAAGGAAACCGGCGGCGGCCGTGAATCCGGTTCCGATGCGTGGAAAGGCTATATGCGGCGCGCGACCAACACGGTCAATTATTCGGCGGCGCTGCCGCTGGCGCAGGGCATCGACTTCACGCTCGATTGATCGTTAGAAAGACAAAAGGCGGGGCGACGCAGCAAGGGATCGCCCCGCCTTCGTTATGGCCGGTTTATTTCGGATTGCCGATCAAGAGGTCAGGCGCCGCAGCGGCTCGAACGACCAGCTATGCGGCACGCCATGCACGGCGAAGAACCAGGCTGCCACCCATGATGCCGCGATCACGATCAGATCGCACCGGCCGCTGCGCCAGAGATTCAATGAATGCCGCCGTGCGATCCACGGCACGCCGAGCGGGTTGGGCCAGTCTGCGAACAGATGAATCACGCCGCCGCACGCGAAGCCAAATGCGGGCGCCGCAATCAGCCAATGTCCCAGTTCGCGATACGAGCCCAGCAGCAATGCTATCCAGCCAATGCCCCAATGCGTGAGCGTGCGATGCGTGATCCACAGCTTGCGCTTCTTGCGCCACCACGCGACTTCCAGCCAGTCGGGCGCCGTGCCGCCGAAAACGCCTGCAACGAAGGCCAAAGCAGCGGCGAGATGCCAGGGGGTGTCCGCTCCCGCGTGCGTGACGATAGCTGCGGCGATGACGCCGGCGGCCCAGCCGGTGGCATGATGTGCGGACCCAGAAGCCATGAAGCGATGTCGTGCAAAATCTTAAGAGGGCGCAATCTTCGCAGATGTGACGACATCATGACAGAGGCTTCATGCGAGTTTTTCGCTCGCACGGCGTCGTTAGTTGCAACGCAAGAAAATAAGTTGAAATCAGGTCGTGCAACGCGCCACATCGAAGCGCATTTCGGCTTCAGGCGGGTCATCCGAACTCGCCGCGCCGTGCGTCACGCGGATCACCGAGCCATAACCATTCGGTGTGAGCGTGACGAAGTAAGACGCATCCGAACGGGAGCCAATGGAGAGTTCCATTGCTTCGCCGTTGCGCGCTTCGTGCACGCTCGACAAGCGGTCTTCGAGACAGCTCGCGATCGACGAAGGCGAACGCGCCGATGAAACATAGATCATCGTTTCGCCGTTCGATGCGGTGCTGGATGGCGACGATCCGCAGGCGGCGACGAATGCGAGTGGAAGGGCGGCGATGAGGCGTTGCGTGAGGGTGTTCATAAGCGGTGGGACCCATGCGGAGCAGGACGCAACGCGAGATGCGCTGCGAGTACGTGCTTAAGAGTATACGCACGCGCTCGCCGACGCAGATAGGTCGAGAAGTAAAAAGATGCAACTGCGCGAGCGCTAGCGCGCATTGCTTCGCGAAGCCTGCGCAACAAAAATTGCCGATACGAAACTGAAAGAATGCGCTGGAAACATACGCGACGCTCAATCGAAATCATCGAATGAAAAAACGCACATGCGCTCGTGCCGCATGTGCGTTTTGCTGGAGCCAGGCAAGGCAGCGGGTTGCGCCGCTTGCCCGATGATTCCAGAGTGCTTTAGAAGCGGTGGCGCAGACCGATGGTTGCAGCGATCTGGTTGTTGGTCGACGAGGGCGACAGCGTGTTGATTGCCGCGACGTTCGCCACAGCCTGACCCGAGGCGTTCACACCCATCGAACCCGAAGCATGCTGGTACACACCGGCGACGTAGACGTCGGTGCGCTTGCTCAGCGAGTAGTCGCTGCCGATCATGACCGTATGCCATTTCGGGCTCTGGTCGCCGTTGCCCGTGCCGGTCACGGTGCCGTCGGTGAACGTGTACGAACCCACGAGCGCGAGCGCCGGCGTCAGGTGGTACGCACCGTTGAGTTCGAAGTTGTCCATGTGCAGGTTCAGGCCGCTCACGCCGGCCAGCGTCGCGCCGCCGCTCGACAGGCTCTGCAGACCGTCGATCTGCGAATGCGACCACACGAAGCCGACTTGCGCCGGGCCGTAGGTGTAGTTCGCGCCGGCGCCGAAGGTGCGTTGCTGGCGTGCCGAAATGTTCTGGTCAGCCGAAGCCGCGCCGCTGGTGTTGCCGCCCACGGTGCCCGAGTTGTTCAACTGCAGATAGCCGGCCGCGACATTGAGCGGACCGTTGCTGTACGATGCGCCCGCGCTCCATGCGCGGCTGTTGGCGAAGCCGTCAGCCTGGTTCGAGAAGCCGTACAGGCCGCCGAACTGCAGACCCGAGTAGTTCGCGCTTGAGTACTTGACCGCGTTCTTGATCGAGAACGACTGGGCGAAGTTGTCGTTGTCGAACGGGTGGCCCGCGAGATTGTTGCCGAAGCCCGCGCCGGCTTCCGAGAGCGGTGCGAGGTACTGGTTCATCGAGTCGTACTGGCGGCCGAGCGTGATGGCGCCGTACTGGTCGCTTTGCAGGCCGACAAACGCCTGGCGGTTGAAGCCCGAGTCGCCGTTCTTGTAGCCGCCGTTATTGAGGTTGAAGCCGCTTTCCAACGTGAAGATCGCCTTCAGGCCGCCGCCCAGGTCTTCAGCGCCTTTCAGGCCGAAGTAGTTGTTCGACATTGCGCCGCTGCCTTGCGCCCACATGCTGTGGCCGCCGGCATTGTTGGCATACACGAGGCCTGCGTCGAGCGAGCCATACAGGGTCACGCTGCTTTGCGCGTGTGCGCTCATTGCAAATGCACCGAGAACGCCAGCGAGGATAAGGGTTTTTTTCATGCTTTTTAACTCCGGACAGTACTTGGGAATCTCACGGCATGCGATTGCCTGGCAACGCGATCCGTGGTCTGACGATTCGAGGCCAAGTGTATTCCGGTGATTTCGCCGATTGGTTTTATTGGGCGCAACAATAATTTCTGAAAATTGTAATAGCCGTATTAGTGCGTGTAAGTAATTGCGTATAAAGGTATTTTTCTTGATGGTGAGAGATGCGACAAAATGTGACAAGTCTGATTTTGTTGCGTCGCTGCCACGGCTTTGTTGTGTCTGTGTAGCAGCCAATTGGCGGGATCGAGGGATTTTTACGCGATATTTCCGCTGTTTTCTGAAAGGTACTGTTCCAGATTATGCGCTCTATCGGCATGGCTCGCGGCGGTACAATTCATTTGCCCCTCGACCAAGGGTGGTCTTTTTTCATCTGTTTTACGCGGCTCTCGGGCCGCGTTTTTTTTGCGCTTCGATATCGAACATTAATAGTTCAATCGAGGCGCGAAAGAGCGTATTGCGAAAAGCGAAATAAATTGAATTGAGACGTCAATAGAATTGCCGCTCTATATCAATATATAGAGCGGCCGCGATTGATTGGCATGGCAATGGCATTTGAATGCGGGCCATTATCCGGATGTGAGTTTGCCGATTGCGCGGATTCCTTCAGCGTGGCGCGTCGCGCGAGTCGGGTGGCGCGATGACCGCCATCCTGGCGCTTGCGGGTAAAATCCAACGCCTGCCCGTTGAAATCGGGCAGACCCGCAGAACCCGATGGAACCCGCCATGACCGATGCTTCGCCCGCCGCTTTCCCCGACGACTCCCTCGAACCGACCGCCGACGACGATGTGATCCAGGATCCGCGCCTGTGGCGCAAGGACGGTTGGACGGCGCGCGTGATGAAGAACGAGGATGACGATGGCTGGGCCGTCGCGATGATCAAGGACGGCGAGCCGGAGCCCGCGCTGGTCGGCCCGTGGACGATGGGCCGCGACAAGAAGAATCCGAAGCCGCTCGATACCTCGGCGTTCAATACGCTGGTGAAGACGGCGTCGGAAGTGCTGCGCCGGCACGAACAGCAGTTGCATGCGCTGCTGCACAAGCGCGTCGGCCTGCAAACCGGTGACGGCGATATCGATGTCACGCTCGACATCGTGCCCGACGAGTACGAGCCCTATGCCGTACTCACGGCGCTGGACACCTTTGGCGAACAGATCGCGCAGGTGCGCGTGGCGCCCAGTTTCAAGCTGACCAAGGCGCGTGCCGAATCGTGGGCCGAGGGCGGATTCGGGCGTATCGAGTAAGGCGCCCGGGCGCCGGGCGGTTCAATCCTGCTGGCAGAAAATAGCGGTTAGCAGCGGTCCGGCGTGATGAACGATAGCCGTATTGCCGACCGCATCGAGGGCGGCCTGAACCTTGCCCTGCGTGCCCACCACCACCGCGCCATAGGCCGAACGGGCGATCGGCTTGCCGTCGCCGGTCTTGAACAGCGGGTCGTCCTGCTGGAAACCCACGATCGCAAACACGCTGAAGCCGTAGGCGCTCAGGTGCTGGCCGTGCGCGGGCCAGAAGGCATTGATCGAGTTTTTCTCCACGCGCATGGGCTTGTCGTCGATCAGCTTCTGGTCGATCAAGCCGGACACGAAGTCGTGCGCCGACTCCTTGCAGGTGAGGGCGTCGTCGAGGGCGGCGGCGTGGCTCGCGAGCGGTGCGAAAGAGAGCGCCGCGAGAAGCAGGGCAGCGAGGGAATGACGTTTCATCGAAATTCGGGTGATCTGGTGGCGTCGGCGCCGCACGCTTCAAACAGTGCGCGATGCCGGGCCGATGCGAAGGGATGCACTGTACGCGGGTTTGCACGAGCGTGCTCGCGGGGCCGCAACGGGCTTGTCCACATCCTGTCCGATTCGCGCGAGGCAAACGTTCGCCCACTTGAGGACGGACATTCTTGCGCCCTGGTACTCAGAAACGATGCTCGCGCTGTAGGGTAGCGGTAAAATTGATGCATTCTGAATGAAAAACCGTCTTGATGCGGTAATAAGTGCCGGTGTGGCGGGGAAATCCATGCCCGGCGCTCAGACGCTCAAGAAAATCGCCCGGACGCGCCCATCGAAGGCGCTGAAGTCCGAATAAAGCCAGAACGTGCAATATGAAAAACACCGCGCTCGCTGCGTCGGCCTTCCTGGCGGTCGACGTCTTCCTCGTCGTCTACATCGCCATGCTCGCCTACGGCTTCAGCATCGCCTCGGGAGCGTGCAAGGCGCTTCAGGCCGACTCCGGAGCCATCCCGGAGCTTGCCGGGCTCAAGACCGTTTGCCAGCAGCAAACCGATCCCGTGAGCTGGCTGACGCAGGCATCGGGCAGGCTTTTGCACGGCTAGAGGGCTTGCCGCCGTGTGCGCTGGCGAAACGCATTTTACGGATCAAGAAAACGACACACTTGCACATCGGTAAGTTACACGTGAGTGTGCTATGCCCGAGAGCGTATCGAGGCGGCTTACACTATACTTCCCGGTTATGACTGGAAAAGACCAACCTGCGAAAACGCTACCGCGATCGGTACCGCTTCCGCGCACGTGGGATGCGCGCGCGGCGCGCTGGCTCGTCACGCCGCTCGTGCCGACCCGCGTTACTCCGAATCACCTGACGACCCTGCGCCTGCTGATCGGGCTCGCTGGCGCCTTCTATCTGGCGCGCGGCGACTTCCTGCACGTCAATATTGGCGCATTTTTGATCGTCTTGTCGAATTTCGTTGATCACACCGACGGTGAACTCGCGCGAATCAGCGGAAAAACCAGCCGCATCGGGCATTTCTACGATCTCGCGGCAGATGCTGCCACGACGATCCTGCTGTTCCTTGGCATGGGCTACGGCCTTGGTGTCGCAGCCGGCTCCGGCGCGAGTGCGGCCGAATGGCGCGTGTCGCCAGCCGTACTGGGCGGTATCGCCGGGGTGGCCGTCGCGGTAATCTTCTTCCTGCGCATGCGTATCGAAGAAATGGCGGGCAAAGCCGGCACGCAGCAGGCTTTTGTCGGCGGCTTCGAGACGGAAGACGTGCTGTATCTGCTGCCGCTCGTCACCCTCACCGGTATCGCATCGCCGTTCGTCGTGGCCGCGTCGATTGGCGCGCCGCTGTTCGCGGCTTACGTGGTGTTCGACTACTGGCGCGTGACGCGCCGCGCGGTCGGCAAGGAAACCAGTCAGGTTTGGATCAGCAGATGAGTGTGCAAGCAGAAGAAGAACAGGCATTGATGAGCCGCGGGCGTAGCGTCGGCGGCGAAGCCGCAGCGGCGGCCGGCGCACCCGATGCCTCGATTGGCCGCGCCCTGGGCGGTCTGGATTCGGCGCGTCTGCGCGACGAATACGTGAATCAGGGTTCGTTCCTGTACCTCGCCGAATTTCTGCCCGCGGAAGCGACGCAGAAACTCATCGACGCCGCCAACGCGTTGATGCCCGAAGTCAATCGCAATTTCATTCCCGGCCATAAGGCGGGCGGCAGCGTCAGCCGTCATACGATCGACCGCCTGCAGCCATACATCGCCGAGTTGTACCGCTCGCCCAAGCTGATCGCCTGGCTCGAAAAGATTACCGGCGACAAGCTCCAGCTTTCGCCTGAAGACGACCCGCACGCCTATGCGCTCTATTACTACACGCGCGCGGGCGATCACATCGGCTGGCACTACGACACCTCTTATTACGACGGCCGCCGCTATACGGTGCTGCTGGGCGTGATCGACGACTCGTCGTGCATTCTCGATTACGAACTGCACACCCGCGACCCGAACAAGGCCGATGAAGCCGGCGCGGTGCAATACCCGCCGGGCGCGCTCGTGCTGTTCGACGGCGACAAACTGCGTCACCGCGTCACCGCCAGCCGCGAAGGAGAGGTGCGCGTTTCGCTGACGTTCGAATACGTGACCAATCCGAATATGCGTCCGTGGCGGCGTTTCATCTCGAACATGAAAGACGCGATTGCGTACTTCGGCTTCCGCCAGGTGTTCCGCAAGGCGCTGCAATCCGCTACCGGCGGCGCTCGCAAGATCGGAGAGCGGGTGTGAGCCGGGTTGCCATCCTGCTGCTGTCGATCGGCACGGCACTCTTTATCGCGCTGCTGGCCTGGCAGGGCCTGGGCTCGATCACGAGCACGCTGGCCGCTGCCGGCTGGGGACTCGCGCTGGTCGCGGCGTTCCACGTCGTGCCGCTGGCGCTAGACGCGGGGGCGATCGCGGTGATGTTCAGGAAGGGCGAGCGCGTCGATCAACGCGACGCCTTGCTCGCGCGCTGGACCGGTGAATCCGTGAACAGCCTGCTGCCGGCCGGTCAGATCGGCGGTCCGGTGGCGATGGTGCGTCAGCTTGCGCAACGCGGCATGGCCATGCGCGACGCGGCGGCGGCCATCACGGTGAGCACGACGCTGCAGGCGGTCGCGCAGATCATTTTCGCGGTGTTCGGCATTGCGCTCTTTTCCGCCTATGCCGCCAACGGCGCGCCGCGCGATCTCGGCGTGGCCGCCATGATCGCCACGGTTGTGCTCGGCGGCATGATCGCGCTGTTTTACGTGGCGCAGCGCCGCGGCATGTTTGGCCGTTTGCTGCGTCTCGCGGCGAAGGTGTTCGGCAAGCGCGACTGGTCGTCGCTTGCCACGCGCGCCGACGCCATCGACGCCGCCGTCAAGGATCTCTACGCCGAACGCGGCCGCGCGGCTGCCAGCTTCGCGCTGAGTCTCGCGGGCTGGCTCGTGGGCACGGCGGAAGTGTGGCTCGCGCTGCATTTCCTCGGCCATCCGGTTGGCTGGATCGACGCGCTGCTGCTGGAAAGCATCGGCCAGGCGATCCGCGGCGCGGCCTTTGCCATTCCCGGCTCGCTCGGCGTGCAGGAGGGCGGTTATCTGCTGCTCGCGCCGCTCGTCGGCTTGCCGCCCGAGGCGGCGCTCGCGCTCTCGCTCACCAAGCGCGCGCGCGAAATCGTGCTCGGTCTGCCGGGCCTGCTGTATCTGCATCTGAGCGAACGTAGCTGGCAACGCCGGCGCGCCCCGCGCGTGCCCGCTGTCGAAATCGCCGATTGACCTTTTTCTCCCAAGGAACGTTGCGCATGCGCGCCATCATTCTCGCGGCAGGCCTCGGCCTGCGCCTTCAGCAACGCGCTGGAGAACAGTTTCCGAAATGTCTGCTGCAATTCGAGGGCGTGTCGCTGCTCGAACGCCATCTGCAGATGCTCGAATCGGCGGGCGTCACCGAAGTCGTGCTCGCGCTCGGCTTTCAGCCTGAACTGGTCGAAGCCGAACTCAAGCGCATCGGCTGGCCGCACAAGGTCGAGGTCGTGCTCAACCCGCGCTTCGATCTGGGCAGCGTGCTGACCGTGCACCGCACCGCCGAAGCCATGACGCGCGGTGGCGACGTGCTGCTGATGGACGCGGACGTGCTCTACGACGAGCGCGTGTTCGCGCCGCTGGTGGCGGGCGAGGCGCCGGCCAACCGTCTGTTGATCGACCGTGACTTCGAAGCAGGCGACGAGCCGGTCAAGCTGTGCCTGCGCGACGGCGTGCCGGTCGAACTGCGCAAGCAACTGGCGGTGGGCCTGCAGTACGACACCATCGGCGAATCGGTTGGCTTCTTCCGCCTGAACGAAGCGACGGCCAGGCGCTTTGCGCAGATCGTCGAAGGCTATGTCGATACGGGCCGGGCGAATCTGCCGCACGAAGAAGCGCTGCGCGATCTGCTGCTCGAACGCGGCGCGGAATTCGAAACGGCCGACGTCACCGGCGCGCCGTGGATCGAAATCGACTTCCCGAACGATGTGACGCGCGCCGCCGAACAGGTGCTGCCGCAACTCACGCCGGTGGCGAGCCGCGTGAAGCAAGTCGCCGAGTGATCTTGCGCTAGCGATGAGTAAAAAGGCCACCTGCACGCAGGTGGCCTTTCTGTTTGGGCTGCCGCTTCATCTGTTGTTGAACGCGCGCGTTTCGCAACACGGTGCCATAATGGCGGCTTTACGCCTTCAGCCGCGCTGATTGTCGTTCCTGCCCATGCCACTAGCCCTCGGCGCTTTCATCGTTCCGCTTATCGTTGCGTGCTCGATGTTCATGGAGAACGTGGACGCGACCGTCATCGTCACCTCGCTGCCTGCGCTGGCCCGCGATCTTGGCCACGACCCCATCACCCTCAAGCTTGCCGTCACGAGTTATGTGATTGGCCTGGGCGTGTTCATTCCGATCTGCGGCTGGGTGGCCGACCGCTTCGGTTCGCGCAATGTGTTTCGCACGGCCATCGGCATTTTCATGACGGGCTCGCTGTTGTGCGCGGCTTCGCGCTCGCTCGAAATGTTCGTGGCCGCGCGTTTCGTGCAAGGCATCGGCGGGGCGATGATGGTGCCGGTTGGGCGCATCATCATTTTCCGTTCGCTGCCGAAATCGGACTTCATTCGCGCGGTCAACTATCTGACTGTGCCTGCGCTGCTCGGTCCCGTGGTGGGGCCGCCGCTTGGCGGCTTCATCACCACCTATCTGCACTGGCGGCTGATTTTCTTCGTCAATATTCCGATTGGCGTGCTGGGTATCTGGCTCGCGAACCGGCATATCGCCAACATGCATGAAGAGCATCCTGGGCCGCTCGACTGGGTGGGTTTCTTCCTTTCGGCGGGCGGCGCTTCGCTCTTCATGCTGGGACTTTCACTGGTGGGCGGCGAACTGGTTTCCAATCGGAAAGCCGTGACGATGTGCGTGGTCGGCGCGCTCTTGCTGGCGGCCTACTGGTTCTACGCGCAGCGCGCCGATCGCCCCGTTCTCGATCTGAAATTTCTGCGCATCCCCAGTTTCCACGCGAGCGTGGCGGGCGGCTCGCTGTTTCGTATCGGACTGGGTGCGGTGCCGTTCCTGTTGCCGCTCGCGCTGCAGGAGGGGCTCGGCATGACAGCCTTCGCCTCGGGCGCGATCACCTGCGCATCGGCGTTCGGATCGATCTTCATGAAGACGATCGTCTCGGGTGTGCTGGGGCGCTTCGGCTTTCGGCGCACCCTGATCGTGAACGCCGCGATTGCGGGCGTGGCCATCGCGATCTACGGCGCGTTCTCGCCGGGCACGCCGGTGTGGCTCATCTGGTTCGTCGTACTGGTGGGCGGCATTTTTCCCTCGCTGCAGTTTTCGGGCCTGAATTCACTGGCCTACGCGGATATCCCCGGCAAGGACATTGGCCGCGCCACCAGTGTTGCGAGCGTGATCCAGCAGGTTTCGCTGGGCCTGGGCGTGACGATCGCGGGCATCGTGCTGCAGGTTTCGCATCGGCTACAAGGGCATTCGACCATCGTGTGGTCGGATTTCTGGCCGGCGTTCCTCGTGGTCGGCCTGTTCTCCGTTGCGTCGATTCCCGTCACCTTGCGCCTGCCTGCCACGGCGGGCGACGAGATCGCGCGCGGGCGGCGCGGGCAGGCCTGAACGGAGCCATGTGATCGCCATGCTGCTATCGGCGGATGGCCGGATCGCAATCGTTTTCTGTGCGTGCTATAAGCGTTGGGACCGGGTCACAAGCCAGGTGTTAGCTGGGCAAAAAAGCGCTATACGATGAACCGAATCATGGAGGTCACTCAATGAAGCTGGTCGATAGAACGAAAATTTCCGCTGCCGCTCTCGCACTCGTTTCACTTTCCGCCTTATCCGCAGGCTTTCTCGAAGCCACGCCGGCCTTCGCCAAGGACACGCAACAACATCCCGCCGTACTGAACGCCTCGGCCGTTGCCGTGGCGGACAAATACGCCGCCGATGCCGCCGAACAGATCTTCAAGGAAGGCGGCAATGCCGTCGATGCGGCGGTCGCCATCGCCTTCTCGCTCGCCGTGACGTATCCCGAAGCCGGCAATATCGGCGGCGGCGGTTTCATGACGCTCTATGTGAACGGCAAGCCGTATTTCCTCGACTATCGCGAGCGCGCGCCGCTGGCCGCCACGCGCACGATGTATCAGGACGAGCAGGGCAACGTGATCCCGGGCAAGAGCCTGTATGGTTATGACGCCGTGGGCGTGCCGGGCACCGTCGAGGGCATGTGGGAAGCACAGAAGCGCTTCGGCAAGCTGTCGTGGAAGCAGGTGCTGCAACCGGCGATCGAGTACGCGCGCGATGGCTTCGTCGTCGGCGAACTGCTGGCGAAGCGCCGCGAGGAAGCGTCCAAAGAGTTCGACGGCAAGACCAACTTCGACCAGTACTTCGGCAACATGAAGATGGGCGAGACCTTCAAGCAGCCCGATCTCGCCAATGTGCTTACGCGCATCGCCAATCAAGGCGCAAAGGACTTCTACGACGGCAAGACCGCCGATCTGATCGCCGCGTCGATGAAGGGCCACGGCCTGATCACGAAGCGCGATCTGCAGGAGTACAAGGCCGTCTGGCGTCAGCCGGTGGAGGCCAACTGGAACGGCTACGAAGTGATCACCGCGCCGCCTCCGAGTTCGGGTGGCGTGGGTCTCGTGCAACTGCTCAAGATGAAGGCCGATCTTGCGCCGCAGTTCAAGGATGTGCCGCTCAACTCGCCGCAATACATCCATCTGATCGCGGAAATCGAAAAGCGCGTGTTTGCGGATCGTGCGCAATATCTCGGCGATCCTGACTTCTACAAGGTGCCGGTCGCGCAACTGACCGACGACGCCTATATCGCCAAACGCGCCGCCGAAGTCGATCCCGACAAGCCTTCGGACACCAAGAGCGTGCAGGCGGGGCTCGGCACCTCGATGCCGGAAAAGGCCGAGACCACGCACTTCTCGGTTGTCGACAAATGGGGTAACGCTGTGTCGAACACCTACACGATCAACGGCTACTTCGGATCGGGCGTGGTGGTGCCGGGCGCGGGCATCGTGCTCAACGACGAAATGGACGACTTCTCCGCCAAGCCGGGCGTGCCGAACATGTTCGGCGTGGTTGGCAGCGACGCGAACGCGATTGCGCCGAAGAAGCGCCCCCTATCCTCGATGTCGCCGACGATCCTCACGAAGGACGGCAAGGTGTCGCTGGTGATCGGCACGCCGGGCGGCTCGCGCATTTTCACGTCGATCTTCCAGGTCATCAACAACATCTACGACTTCAAGATGCCGTTGAAGGACGCCGTGGGCGCGATGCGTTTCCACCATCAACTGCTGCCGCCCAACACGATCTTCTGGGAGCCGTACGAGCCGATCAACGGCGATCTGGCGAAGCAGGTCGAAGCGAAGGGTTACGTGCTGAAGGGGCAGGACTTCAACGGCGATATCCAGGCGATCCGTATCGATGGCGATACGCCTGAAGCCGTTGCCGATCCGCGTGGACGCGGTGTGACGCGCATCGTCCAGTAACGCGCGTGGATCTTGCCGGTCAGGGCTACCGGTTGCGCGCGGGGTCTGAAACCTTCCGCTACGAAAAGCTCGAACGCGATGCGCGTTCGTTCGTTGTATATCCCCTTCAATGAGGAATTCATTGCGAAGGGCATCGCATAGGGTGTTTTGACTGGGCAGCTTCGGCTGCCCTTTTTGCCTATACGACCGTGCGTATGCATCTCGATCGCTCGTTTCAGAAACCAGGCGTCAGCAATCGATCGCGGCTTGCGCGCGGGTCATCGGGCCGCGTCCATATCCTCGCGTGCTGCTTCGATCAAGGCCAATGCGGTCGGTGCGTTGCCGATACGCTCCACGGCGAGCAGCGCGAAGCGCGCGAGAAAAAGCGGCGCGTTGGCTTCGCCCAGTTCGGTCATGGTCTTGCACAGCCGCGTATAGACCGCGTCGAGTTCGCTGTCGGTCATGGTGTTCTCCGGTTTCGTTTGGTCGATTTGCTCAGGCGTGCAGCGCATGTTGGAGCGCGGCGTTTGCACGCTGCGCGAGCGTCGCGCCGCAGCCTTGCCAACGGCCCAGCACGTGACCGTCGGGCCGCACCAGATAGAGCGTATTGGCATGCGCGCCGTACATCGGAAAAAGGCGGCCCGTGTGATCCCAGCCGCAGCGACGCGCGACATCGGCGGGTGCGCGTCGTGCGAGCGGGATGAGCGTGAGCGGCACCGTGCATGACGTTTCGAGCGCGACCAACTCCGGGGGCACGCCACCTTCATCGCTGAAATACAACGCTGTGAAATGCGGGCCGACCAGATCGGTCATGTGGCCAGCGCGCCCGCGATTGCCAACGACACCATCGACAATCGTGACAGGACACTCGGACAGCACCGCGCCCGGCGCTGGACCGCTGACGAGCGGATCCGAAACTGCGTTGAGCGGCGAATCTGTGTACGCGATCGCCGATGTCTGGCGCGGATTGATCAGCGAACGCACGCCCGGATGTCGCGCGGCGAGGCTCAATACCGCCGTGCGCATCAGTTCGAATGCGAACGAGGGCGGCGCCATGAATTCCGTGCTCTTCGTGCCGTAGCTGAGGTTCTCGTGCGCGGCGAAAACGCGCTCGTCGGAATAGCTGTCGAGCAGGCGCGCGTCGGCGCGACCGTTGACGACCCAGGCGAGCTTCCACGCGAGATTGTCCGCATCGTCGATGCCGGAGTTTGCGCCGCGCACGCCGAAGATCGGCACGAGATGCGCGGCGTCGCCTGCGAACAGCACGCGAGCGTGACGATAGCGTTCGAGCGTGAGGGCGTTGGCCTTGTAGATCGTGATCCAGATGGGGGACCAGGCCGCGGTTTCGCCCATCATGTCGAGCAGGCCCTGCACGCGCGGCAGCACGTTTTCGGGCTTGACGGCGGCTTCGGCGTCCTCGCCGTCGCGCAACTGATAGTCGATGCGCCAGACGTTGTCGGGCTGCTTGTGCACAAGCACGGTCGAGCCGGGATTCGATGCCGGATCGAACCAGGCGAGGCGTTCCGTGGGGCGCGCGCTGTCGAGCAGGATATCGACGATCACATAGCGGCCTTCGTAGCTCGTGCCCGCGAGGTTGAGGCCCAGCGCCTCGCGCACGGCGCTGCGTCCGCCGTCTGCCGCGACCAGCCAGTCGGTCTGCGTTTCGTAGTCGCCCAAGGGTGTCGAGAGCGCTAGCGTCGCGCCATGCGCATCGTGCTGCACCGAGGTCACTTTCGTGCGCCAGCGAATCTCGATCAGATCCGCGTGGCGCTCGGCGGCATCGAGCAGGAATTGCTCGATGTGATACTGCGCGAGATTGACCATCGGCGGCAGCTTCTGGTTCTCGTCCTGAGGCATGGTGAAGTGCAGGACTTCGTGTTCGCGATAAAAGCTGCGCCCGCCGGTCCACGGCAAACCTTTGGCGAGAAAGCCGTCCAGCGCGCCAAGACGCTCGATGATCTCCAGGCTGCGGCGCGAAATGCAGATGGCCCGGCTGCCTTCGCATACCGATGCATCGGCTTCGATCAGCACCGAGCGCACGCCATGTTTCGCGAGGCCCAGCGCGATGGCGAGTCCAACCGGGCCGCCGCCGACGATCGTCACCGCGTGACGTTGCGCTTCACGGCGGGCTACGCGGTCATCTTTGCGGTCATCGACGAGTTCGGGCAGGCGGGCGTCGTACTGCTTCGCCTCGAAGGGATAGGGTTTGAATTGCGCGCTCGTGGGGTCGCTCATCGCACGGTGTCTCCGACTGGAAATTTTTGTTCGCGCGCGGCGCAAGGCGCACCGCGCGGCGCCGCAGGCTTCAATAGCTCACGGCGATGGAGCGAGTATGGCGGGCAAGGGAGGCGGCGCTGTCCTCATTTTGGGTACAGCGCGCCGGATGGCGCTCAGCGTACGTCGTTGGCGAGGCACAGCGCGAATAGCTGGCGCTGGCTCGAAATCCCCAGGCGCAGATACGCGCGCTTCTGATAGGTGACGACGCTGCTGGGCTTCACGCCCATGCTATCGGCGATTTCGGCCGCGCTTTGGCCTTCGAGCACGCCGCGCAGCGCATCGAGTTCCCGCTTCGAGAGCGCGGGACACAAACTGCGTAGCCGCGCCAGCATCAGTTGCGGAATACCCAGTTGGCTCTGGCCGCGCAGCGCGTAATGATGCTTGGTGGCCTCGCCGATGAGGGGCGCGAGCGATTCGACCAGTTCCACTTCGCCGGGCTGAAAATTTCCGGCGTCCCGCTCGCGATAGAGATTGACCGAGAGCCAGATATCGGCGGCGGGCTGCATGAGCAGGGAGAGCCGATCGGAAACATTCGGCGTGCTGTAGCAGGTCTGGCGATAGCCGTCGTGTGCGATGTCGTCGCTCGATTGCCAGTGCAGCACCATTGACGAAGACTGGTCCGCGCCGCTGCCGAAGTGGCCGACGTGCCCGTCGTCGCCGGTGACGATGCGCTGATTGCCGTCGAGTGCGTAGAAAAGGCGCGCGTAGGTGTCGGCGACGTCACGTAGAAAGCGCCCGCCGCGATGGTCGGCCACCGAAACCGTGCGTGGCCGGTTGCCGAACTCGTATGCGAAGACCGTGCATTGCGATACCGACGTCGCTGGGCCGAGCAGATTCAGCACTTCGGCGGCGAGCGCATTGGCGTTATCGCCGCCGATTGCGGCAACCAGGCCGGTGACGCGGGCGAGGTCGAATGAGCTGGATAAACCTGCCTGTCGAGGCCGGTCGAGACGCCAGTAACGCATTTTTCGTATCGGAAAACGGTCGGAGCGAGGCAGAAAAACAACAGAGCGCAGCGTTCGAGCGTAGCACTGAACGGGCGCGCTGCGTGAGCCGATTCACGCAGGGAAAGCACCATTTGGCGTGATCGATACCCGTTTCGACGGCACGGGCAACGGCTGCGCTGCAAGCAAGAATTCGCCCACTTGCGGTACTCTCCGTATTTGCGCCAAAAAGGCGCAAATGTTTCCTTTCTTCTCAGATTGCTTCAAGCCGGAAACCCCGCCATGTGGACTCTCCCCAGCGCCATCCCGCCCGATTTTGGCACCGGGGCGGTATTTCTCAGCGTGCTCGTGACGCAACTCGGCGTGCCGGTTCCTGCCGCGCCGGTGCTGATCCTGGCGGGCACGATGGCGGCCGGCGGGGAAGCTTCGTATGGGAATCTGCTGCTGGCGGCGGTGGTGGCCACGCTGTTCGCCGATTCGCTCTGGTTCTCTGCGGGGCGCCTGCGTGGTCGCCGCCTGCTCAACGGCCTCGTGCGTTTCTCGCTCTCGCTCGATACGACGATTCGCGTTGCGCGCAACGTGTTCGAACGCCACGGCGCGCCGATTCTCGCGGTGGCGAAGTTCGTGCCGGGACTCGGTCTGATGTCCGCGCCGCTGCTCGGCACCACGTCGATGGACGTGCGGATTTTTCTGCTCTGGGACGCCATTGGCGCGACGCTTTGGGCCGGCACCTGGCTGATCGGCGGGGCCGCGCTGCATACGGAAATCGCGCGCTTCGCGATGTTCGTGCGCGCCAACGGCTGGACCATTTTCGACGTGCTCGCGGCCGCGGGCGTGCTGTTTCTCGCTTATCGCTGGGTGCGCCGCCTGCAGTTGCGCCACTGGCTCGCCACGCACCGCATTTCGCCCGATCAGCTCGACGAGATGATGAAATCCGCCGCGCCGCCGATCGTTTTCGATGCGCGTCCGCAGGCCGTGCGCGAGAAAGAGGCGTATCGCATTCCGGGCGCGCAGCCGCTCAATCTCGATTCGAGCGAGGCGCTGCCCGCCGAACTGATCGCGCGTCCCATCGTGGTGTATTGCGTCTGCCCGAACGAGGTGACGGCCAAGCGCATCGTCAACCGTCTGCGCGACAAGCACATCTATCACGCGCATGCGTTGCGCGGCGGGCTCGATGCGTGGGAGCGGCGCGGTTATCCGGTCGAGCCGCTGTCGTCGGAATTCCATCGCGCGCACGGGCTGACCGACGAGGAATTCGAAGGCGGGTTCGAAACAGACGCCGGGCAGGAATTCACGGTGCGCGCGAGCCTTTCCAAGTAAGACCGCTTGATGTCGCGCGATGCCAAGGCTTCGCGCGACATTGACCTGGACGCGTCAATCGAGCGCGATTCTCGCGTCGCACACATCTCATGCGCGCTGGCGGCGCGAACCGCCGCCGACATTGCGGCCTGCATCGTGCGCCATCTGTGCATATCTGGAACAGCAGCGGCATCAGATACGGCGCTGCGCCAATGCCGATGCGCGTGAAAATACGAACGCGCTTTATGCACAGCCTCCAGCGGGTGTCCAGGCGGCTGGAAGATCGCGACGGGCACGGGGCAGCGCCACGGAGAGGCGCGTACACTCATCGGCGCTTCTTCAACGCACGATTTGTGGAGGATAGGAAATGGAATACCGTTTTCTGGGCGCGTCGGGCTTCAAGGTGCCGGTGCTGAGCTTCGGCACCGGCACCTTCGGCGGCAAGGGCGAGTTCTTCGAGGCGTGGGGCGCGACCGATGTGGCCGAGGCGAGCCGCCTGATCGACATCTGCCTCGATGCGGGCGTGACGATGTTCGATACCGCGGATATATACTCGCGCGGCATCTCGGAGTCGGTGCTCGGCGAGGCGCTCAAGGGTCGTCGCGACAAGGCGATCATCTCGACCAAGGCGACGTTTCGCTTCGACGATGACGACGCCAACAACGTCGGCTCGTCGCGCTTTCATCTGAAGCGCGCCGTCGACGCTGCGCTCAAGCGTCTGCAAACCGACTACATCGACCTGTTTCAGCTGCACGGCTTCGACGCGAGGACACCCGCAGAGGAAGTGCTGTCGACGCTCGACGAACTGGTGCGCGCGGGCAAGATTCTCTATACCGGCGTGTCGAACTTTTCGGGCTGGCACCTGATGAAGTCGCTGGGCGTGGCGGACCGCTACGGCTATCCGCGCTATGTCGCCAATCAGACCTATTACTCGCTGATCGGGCGCGACTACGAATGGGAGTTGATGCCGCTTGGCATCGATCAGGGCGTGGGCGCGGTGGTGTGGAGCCCGCTCGGCTGGGGGCGTCTGACCGGCAAGATTCGCCGCGGCCAGCCGCTGCCGCAGACGAGCCGCCTGCACAAGACGGCCGAGCAGGGGCCGCCGGTTCCCGATGAATATCTGTTTCGCGTGCTCGATGCCATCGACGAAGTGGCGCAGGAAACCGGCAAGACTGTGCCGCAGATCGCGCTGAACTGGCTGCTGCAACGGCCAACGGTATCGACCGTGCTGATCGGCGCGCGCGACGAAGCGCAGTTACGCCAGAACCTGGGCGCGGTGGGCTGGAATCTCACGGCCGAGCAGGTCGCGAAGCTCGACGCCGCGAGCGCGGTGCGGCCCGTGTATCCGTACTGGCATCAGGAAGGGTTTAGCGAGCGCAATCCCTCGCCGGTCTGACGCTGCCCGCGCCGCACGCTATGCGGTAGCGATTCACTCGGACTCGGCGGAACGCAGGATTTGCGCTGCGCCGAGGTGGATCGCCAGCGCGTAGAAGTCGCGCTCGGCGAGATTGGCGGCCTTGGCGATCGCCATGGCGCGGTCGTGGTCGTGCGGATGCAGCAGCAGTTTGACTTCGATCTTGGCGGGCGGCTTGAGGGTGAACTCCATGGCACATCTCCATCGGTAATCGGGCGCATAGCCCGTGTCGGGTGCGAAGCCCATTACCGGCCGCCAGTGTTCGCGCAAGCGCGAGCCGTTCGCCGCGGCTGACGCTGTGGCGCTGAGAACGGCAATTGACGTGGAGTGGGCCTGAGATTCTGGCCGTCGCGCCATAAAGGGCGCGACGGCGCGATGCGCGTGCCGGCGTTAGCGCGGCGCGGGCGCTCGTCCTGCGACTGCAAAAGAAGCAAAAGGACTGCGGGTGAAGCGGGTATTCGGTGTCTTGTACGGCGGATACGGCAGGCAAGCACACTGCATGGGTAACCAACCTCCAGAATTATTTTTCTGCTGCGGTCGGGCACCGCATATGGTACGGACCAGAGTATAGCCAGATCCGGGACTAGGGTAAACACTTAGATCGTTACCTGATCGTCAAATCATTGTTGCAGCAGATGAGAAGATCGAGCGTCAATACCGGACGGCGCCAGCGTGGCGCGGTCCGGTACGGGGTAATAGCGGGGGAACGACAGAGGAACGGCAGGGGACGGGCGGCGACGCCGCCCGGATGGGCTTGATTGCGTAGGCGTTTTAGCCCGTGGTGTCCTTGCGCAGGCGCGCGCGCGCCTCGCCGAGCGATTCGAAGCGGCCGTGTGTGTCGTCGAAGATCGAAACCGTGCCCTGGCCGATGTCGTACACCCAGCCCTGCAACTGCAGCTGGTTCTGCGCCGTGCGGGCCGCGACGGCCGGGTGAGTGCGCAGGTGCGTAAGCTGGAGGCGGACGTTTTCTTCCACCAGCGCCTGCACGATCTGGTTTTCGTCCAGGCCGCGCGTCTGCACCACGCTGCGCGCCGCTTCGGCATTGCGCAGCCAGGCGGTGACCGTGGGCATGCCGGCGGTCGCCGCACCACCCGAGGCCAGGCCCTTCATCGCGCCGCAGTCGGTATGGCCGCACAGCACGATCTGCTTGACGTTCAGCGCCATCACGGCGAATTCGACCACGGCCGACACGCCGCCGAGCATCTCGCCGTAAGCCGGCACGATATTGCCGATGTTGCGGCACACGAACAGCTCGCCGGGACGCGCCTGGGTGATCATTTCCGGCGACACGCGCGAGTCGGCGCAGGTAATGAACAGCGTATGCGGGGCCTGACTATGGGCGAGGCTGCGGAACAGGTCCTGGTTGCCCGGGAACACCTGATGAGTGAACTCGTCCACGCCGTCGAGGAGGTGCAGCAGATCGCAGCCGCACGATTCGGAGTGTTCGTCGTGCGAGTGGTTATGTTCTGGCATGGAAGTTTCTCTCTCTTTATCATCAATCGACACAATCGAATGGCACAGCGGGAGTTTACGCCGGGCCGCCGCGTTTCAGGTTGGAAACAAGCGGACGGGCGTGCGTTTTTCCCGTTTCCGATCATCGCCTGAGCGGATGAACCGGGCGCTACCTGAGCATTTGAAAGCGTATTTTCTCACGCACCGTGCATTCGCTGCAGCACATCAAAAGCTATGTTCCGCATCGGCGCGGCGTGGTGCGAGGGCTTTTGTCATACGACCGGCCAGTCGGTCTTCAGCGCCTGTGCGCATGGCTCCGAGGCCGGCGGGGCAGCATTGTACGCGACGCGGCGATTTATGTGAGCGGGCGTTTCCAGAAGGAAACCTGGCCGCATGGACCGGCGGTGCGGCATATATTTCAGCCGCCCGATCTTATCGGTATGGATAGCGAAATGGTGATCGCAAGAAAAACGCCCGCCGTGATGCTGCGCGGCAGGCGTCATTCAGACGGCGCGGCGGATCAGGATTCCATCGCAGGCTGCGTCGCGCCGGCGCGTCGGCCCGGCATGAAGTACCACAGGCCCGCGACCGTTTGCAGCACGATCAGCGCAGTCCAGACGGTCTGATGCGCGGCCACCGGATAGTGCCCATCGACGGCGCTCCAGTGGCCGAGCGCCGCGCCGATGGCGATCTGCGTGACGAAGATGCCGACGAAGATCACCAGCGTGAAAGTGGTGTTGACGCGGCCGATCATGCGCGCGGGGAAGTACTCAGCCAGCACCGCATAGGTGAGGATGCCGGTGCCTCCCAGCGCACCGTAAGCGGCCCACAGCAGCGGTGCGGGCAGCGGCACGCGTGCGGCCAGCAGCGCCTGGACCACCACGAACAGCGCCATCGTCACGCCGGAAAAGCGCGCCACGCTCACGCCGCGTCGCTCGAAGGCGCGCGCGAGCGCCCCGAAGCCGATATTGCCGCCAATGAACGCACCGCCCAGCACGGAAACCAGCGAGGCCGCGCGCGAAGCCGCGTCCACCGTGCCCGCGGGCGTCACGTCACGCAGGAACGCGCCCACCCAGAGCGACTGCATCGCGTAGAACACCGTCTGTGTCAGCGCCGAAAACGTCGCCGTCTTCCAGAACGCGTGGCTGCGCAGGATATGCGCGGTGCCCTTGAACTGTTCGAGCACGCTCGCCTGATGGTGGGTGTCGCGCGTGCGCGGGCCGCCGATCCAGATGATCGCCGCGACGGCCGCCGTGAGCACGGCCAGACCCAGGCTCACCGATCGCCACGGCGCGATCGTCAGCAGCCAGGAGAGCGGTGCGCCCACCGCTACGCCGCCAAGGCCGCCCACGGCCATCACCAGACCGTTGACGAGCGTGAGCTGGGCGACGGGGAAGTGCTGGGCCGTGGCCTTGAACGCGCCGCCCAGGCACACGGACACGCCCACGCCCACCAGCAGACGGCCGAACATCATCACGCCCATGCTGTGCGAGAGCCCGAATACGAGCGCGCCGGCGGCGGCCACCAGCATCACGCAGGCGGTCACGCGGCGCGGGCCGAAGTGGTCGAGCAGCACGCCGCCCGGAATCTGCGCGCCCGCGAAGCCCAGGAAGTACAGGCTCGTCAAGGTGCCGAGATCGGTGGCGGTGAAGCCCATTTCGTGCGTCAGAAACGGCGCGAAGCCGAGGTTGACGCCCCGGAACAGATACGAGACGAAATAGCCGAGCGCGAACACGGCGAATACGCGCAATCTGAGTGCGGTCATGATGCGGACGGTCGACAGGGGCGCGCGGTGCCGTGCAGAAAGCTAAAAACAGGCAGTGCCGCGCGCCTCGAAAGCGTTTTGAATGGCTGGGACACGATTATTGGCGAAAGCCAGGCACGAGGCCAGCGAGAGATTTCAGCCGCGATTGTGAGTAGAATTTGACGTCATGTCCCGATCGCTCCCTCCCTTGCAGGCCCTGCGCGCGCTAGAAGCGGCGGCGCGGCGGCGCAGTTTCAGCCGTGCGGCAGAAGAATTGCATTTGACGCACAGCGCCGTGAGTCACCATTTGCGCGCGCTCGAAGCGGAACTCGGCGTCGAGCTGTTCCGGCGTGCGGGCAGCCGCATGATTCCCACCGCGGCGGGTGCGCAACTCGCCGAGCGGGTGCGGCGCAGCCTCGAAGACCTGCGCGAGGCGCTGGACGCCACGCGTCCTGGCGTGAGCGGCGTGACGCGGCTGGAACTGAGCGTGATGTCCGATTTCGCGTCGGTCTGGCTGATTCCGCGTCTGGGCGACTTCTACGATCGCCATCCGGATGTCGATCTCTCCGTGCGCATGCACGCCGACGTCACGCCGCCCGATCCCTATCCCTTCGATATCGGCATCTGGCATCGTCGCGTGGACGAGCCCGGTTTCCAGATCCGCAAACTGCTCGACGACCAGGTGGTGGCCGTATGCAGCCCCACGCTGCTGGCGCGTTATCCCGGCTTTCGCATCGAAGATCTGGCCGCCATGCCCTTGCTGCGTTTCTCGCGCCGCTCGTGGCGCGACTTCTTCGAGGCGGCAGGCGTAGCCGGCGACGAGCCCGAACGCGGCCCGGTTTTCGACGACGCAGGATTGCTGTTGCAGGCCACCGTTGCGGGTCAGGGCGCGGCAACGGCACGTTTGCAGCTTGCGCGCGGTTTTATCGAGCGTGGCGAACTGGTGCAACTCGGCCAGGCGCGCATACCCGCTGCGCTCGATTACTACTTCACCTGGCGCGAAGGGCACCCGCGTGAAGCCGCGATCCAGCAGTTCTATCGCTGGGTGAAGGCGCAACTCGCCATGTGACGCGTCACGCGAAGGCAACATTCAACATCAGCCTTCAGCGCGCGTTTTTTTCTTTCGTGAGTAAATGCGGGTAAAACCTGTGTTGGCGTTTGTCAACGCTGAGTGAATGCCGCGCGTTGCTGGTCGATAAGGACGTTCAATTGTGCGTCAATCAATTATGCTATGCCGGGCTATTCGCGCTGCATGCACCGGATTGGCGCGTCCTTAAATGCTATTCAATAGCATTTTGAATGGCGTGTTTTATCCTGGCATGCGGGACGGCGTGTGGACGCGGACTTGCCGGCTGCAGCGATTCCTCGGTGGAATCGAAGCATTTCACCCACACTCGAATAGTTATAGCGGCAGCTTTCACATCAGGCTCGAACTAAATGGAGTATCGTTAGTCCCCAAAGTGCCGGGCAGGGCGAATGGATAGTAATGGCCGCCATGCCGGCAGCGCGGTTTTCGGTAGTGAAGGGTGTGTAGTGCACGGGTCCATTATTCAGGTGGGCCATCAAAAAACTGTGACAACAGGAGAAACTGCATGAAGGCTATTCAGGCGTTCAAACTGGCAGCCGGCACGATGCTGGTCGCTGCTTCGCTTCACGTCTATGCGCAGGACGCCGCCAGCGCAGCCGCGCCGACCGACAGCGCCAAGGCCCAGGTCCAGCAGTCGAAACAGCAATACAAGTCGGCCAAGGCCGCCAACCGTGCGCTCTCGCGCAAGGTCCGCGCTGCACTCGCGAAGGACAAGGACATCAGCGTGGCCAACATCACCGTGCGTGCCAAGGACGGCGCTGTGATCCTCGAAGGCACCGTGCCGGAGCAAAGTCAGGTCGACCACGCCACGGACGTGGCGAAGGGCGTGCCTGGCGTGACGTCGGTGAAGAATGCACTGACGATCCGTCCGGTTGGGACCTGATCGCAGTCGTATTGCGTAGCCGTATCACGCAATATCAAAGCCGTACCGGCAATCCGCGTAGCGGGTTGTCCGTACGGCTTTTTTGCTTTCAGGGCTCGACATATTGCATCGATGGCGATTCACCGAGTAGTAGCGCCTGATTCGCGTCGGCGGCGGCGCGCAGATAATCCCATAGCGAGGTAATGCGCCGCAGCTTGCGCAATTCCTCGCGGCTGCAGAGCCAGAAGCGTCGCGTCACCATCACTTCGTCGGGCAGGATGCTCACCAGTCGCGGATCGGGTTCGGCCATAAAGCACGGCAGGATCGCGAGCGCGCTGCCTTGCAGCGCCGCGTGATATTGCGCGATCACACTGGTGCTGCACAGACTCGCGGTTACGTTGGGCGCGGTGCGCTCCAGATAAAGCAGTTCGTGGCTGAAGGCCAGATCGGCGACATAGTTGATGAAGGCATGCTGGCGCAGATCCGCGGCGCAGCGTATCGGCGCATGCTGTTGCAGATATTCAGGTGTGCCATAGAGTCTGAGGCGGTAGTCGCATAACTTCGTATAGACATACTGGCCGCGTTCGGGCCGTTCGAGCATGACCGCCAGATCGGCTTCGCGTTTGGACAGACTCACGAAATGCGGCACTGGCAGCAGATCGATCGACATGTCCGGATGCTTGCCCGTGAAGCGTGCGAGTTGCGGCGCAAGAAAAAAGCAGCCGAAGCCTTCAGTCGATCCCACCCGCACATGGCCCGAAAGCGACTGCGCGCCCAGCGCGAATTGCTCGCTGGCCGATTGCACCGTGGTTTCCACCGCATCGGCATAAGCCAGCAGACGCTGGCCTTCCGCCGTGAGCACGAAGCCGCCTGCGCGCGACTTGTCGAATAGCACGGTGCCCAATGCCGTTTCCAGTTCGCGCACGCGCCGCGCGACGGTGGTGTGATCCACGCCCAGCCGCTTTGCGGCGGCGCTCGCGCGCTGTGTGCGCGCCACTTCGAGGAAGTAGCGCAAATCGTCCCAGTTCAATGTCTCCACCTGTCCCGTTGTGTTTTTTTGCATATCGGATGGGCTTTTTCGTCTATATGCCGAGCATATTCGAATAACTATACTCGTTAGCAGACCGCTTCATAAAAGCTTGCAGCCGATACGGCAGACGGTCGCCTACTATAAAGATGGAGACAAACGATGCACATGCAGTCGACCCCCGACGGGGCGGCAGTGGCCGTTCCCGTTTCTGGACAAAAACGCCGCGCGCGCGATTATCTGATCGCCGGCTGGGCCAGCATGGCCGGCACGACGATCGAGTGGTACGACTTCTTCCTGTACGGCACCGCGGCCGCACTCGTGTTCAACAAGGTTTTCTTTCCCACGCTCGATCCGATCCTCGGCACGCTCGCCGCGTTCGCGACCTACGGCGTGGGCTTCGTGGGCCGTCCGATGGGAGGCATCGTGTTCGGTCACTTCGGTGACCGCATCGGCCGTAAATCGATGCTGCTGGCCACGCTCCTGCTCATGGGCATTCCCAGCATGGTGATCGGCCTGATTCCCTCGTATGCGAGCATCGGCTACTGGGCCGCCGTGCTGCTGGTGGCGATGCGCTTTCTGCAAGGCATGGCCGTGGGTGGCGAGTGGGGCGGCGCGGTGCTGATGGCGGTGGAACACGCGCCGCCGGGCCGTAAGGGCTTCTTCGGATCGCTGCCGCAGACGGGCGTGGGCTTCGGGTTGATTCTTTCGTCGATTGCAATGGCGGCGGTCACCGCGCTGCCGGAAGCGGATCTGCTGTCATGGGGCTGGCGCGTGCCGTTCCTCGCGAGCATCCTGCTGGTGCTGGTCGGCTGGGTGATCCGCGTGCGCGTGCCCGAGTCGCCCGATTTCGAACGCGTGAAAAGACAGGGCGAGCCGGTGAAAGCGCCGGTGCTTGAAGTATTGCGTCGCCAGCCGCGCGAACTGCTGACCATCATCGGTGCGCGCACCGCTGAAAATACCTGGTTTTACCTGGTAGTGGCGTTCGCGCTCGCCTATGCCGCGAATCAACTCAAGATTCCGAAAGTCCAAATCCTGCATGCGATCACCGCGGGTGCCGTGCTCTCGCTCGTGACCATGCCGTTCTCGGGCTGGCTGAGCGATCGCATTGGCCAGAAGCGCCTGTTCCTGGCGGGTCTCGTGATCATGGCGCTGTTCGCCGCGCCGTTTTTCTCGATGCTCGAAACCCTGCATGCGACGACGGTCTGGTGGGCGATGGTGCTGGGCGTGGGTGTGGTGTTCCCGATTCTCTATGCACCCGAATCGCAATTGTTTGCCGCGCAGTTTCCAGCTGAAATCCGTTATTCGGGCATCTCGGTGTCCGTGCAGGTGGCCGGTGTGCTGGGCGGCGGCGTCGCGCCGATGATCGCGACCGCGCTGCTCGCTTATGGCGGCGGCAAGCCGCATTACGTGGTGGCCTATATGGTCGTGCTGGCGGTGATCGCCTTCGTGTGCACGCTGCTGATGCGCTCACACCACGACTGAATAACAGGTAGTCATCCTATGTAATTGGACGAGGCACGGCCAAGGCAGCATCGTTCCAGTCTGTTCGAACCTTTGAGAGAGAGTTCAAGATGAACGCAGTCACCCAGGCATCCAATGCGCACGTTTCGACCGTCAAGCTGCTGATCGACGGCGAATTCGTCGAATCGAAGACAACGGAATGGCGCGACATCGTCAATCCCGCCACTCAGGAAGTGCTGGCGCGCGTGCCGTTCGCCACGGTCGCGGAAGTCGATCAGGCCGTGCAGAGCGCGCACGCCGCGTTCGCCACGTGGAAGAACACGCCGATCGGTACGCGTTTGCGCATCATGCTCAAACTGCAGGCGCTGATTCGCGAGAACATGTCGCGCATCGCCCAGACGCTCACGGCCGAACAGGGCAAGACGTTGCCGGACGCCGAAGGCGATATCTTCCGCGGCCTGGAAGTGGTGGAGCATGCGTGTTCGATCGGCACGCTCCAGCAAGGCGGCTTCGCGGAAAACGTCGCGGGCGGCGTGGATACCTACACGCTGCAGCAGCCGATTGGCGTGTGCGCCGGTATCACGCCGTTCAATTTTCCCGCGATGATTCCGCTGTGGATGTTCCCGATGGCAATCGTCTGCGGCAATACCTTCGTGCTCAAGCCCTCGGAGCAGGATCCGCTCTCCACCATGCAACTGGTCGAACTCGCGCTTGAAGCCGGGGTGCCGAAAGGCGTGCTCAACGTCGTGCACGGCGGCAAGGAGGTGGTCGACGCGATCTGCTCGCATCCGCTTATCAAGGCGATTTCGTTCGTCGGTTCGACGGCGGTGGGCACGCATGTGTATCGCCTCGGCAGCGAGCACGGCAAGCGTGTGCAGTCGATGATGGGCGCAAAGAATCACGCCGTGGTGCTGCCCGATGCGAATCGCGAACAGGCGATCAACGCGCTGGTTGGCGCGGCGTTCGGGGCGGCGGGGCAACGCTGCATGGCGACCTCGGTGGTCGTGCTGGTGGGCGCGGCGCAGCAATGGGTGCCCGAACTGGTTGAAAAAGCGAAGACGCTCAAGGTCAACGCGGGCCACGAGCCGAAGACCGATGTCGGCCCGGTGGTGTCGCGCGCGGCCAAGCAGCGCATTCTGGGTCTGATCGAATCGGGCGTGAAGCAGGGCGCCACGCTCGCGCTCGATGGCCGCGACGTCAAGGTGCCGGGCTACGAGAACGGCAACTTCGTCGGCCCGACGGTCTTCACCGATGTGAAGACGGACATGGATATCTATACGAACGAAATCTTCGGGCCGGTGCTGGTGGTGCTGACTGCCAATACGCTCGATGAAGCGATTGCCATCGTCAACGCGAATCCGTTCGGCAACGGCGTGGGACTGTTCACGCAAAGCGGCGCGGCGGCCCGCAAATTCCAGAGCGAAATCGACATCGGCCAGGTGGGCATCAATATTCCGATTCCGGTGCCGGTGCCGTATTTCAGCTTCACGGGTTCGCGCGGCTCCAAGCTTGGCGACCTCGGCCCTTACGGCAAGCAGGTCGTGCAGTTCTATACGCAGACCAAGACCGTGACGGCGCGCTGGTTCGACGATGCGACCGTCAACGACGGCGTGAACACCACAATCAGCCTGCGCTAAAAGGAGTCTCGCTCATGAAAATAGGTTTCGTCGGGCTGGGCCATATGGGTGCGCCGATGGCGCTCAATCTGCTCAAGGCCGGGCACACGCTCAGCGTGTTCGACCTGAGCGCCGAAGCGATGCAGACGCTGGCCGATGCGGGTGCGACCAGAGCCGCGTCGCCCAAAGATGCGGCCAGCGGTGCGCAATGGGTCGTCACCATGCTGCCCGCCGCCGCGCACGTGCGCAGCGTTTTGACCTCGGAAGACGGCGTGCTGGCGGGGATCGCCAAAGGCGTGACGATCATCGATTCGAGCACCATCGATCCGGCCAGCGCACGCGAGTTCGGCAAGCTCGCCGCGGCGAACGGCAACAGCTTCGTGGATGCGCCGGTCTCGGGCGGCACGGGCGGCGCGGCGGCCGGTACGCTCACGTTCATGGTGGGCGGCAGCGCGGCGCTCTACGAGAGCGTGAAGCCGGTGCTGTCGGGCATGGGCAAGAACATTGTCCATTGCGGCGACACGGGCACGGGGCAGGTCGCGAAGATCTGCAACAACCTCGTGCTCGGCGTGACGATGGCGGGCGTGGCGGAGGCGATGGCGCTGGGCGAGGCGCTCGGCATCGACGCGAAGGTGCTGGGCGGCATCATGAATACGTCAACCGGCCGCTGCTGGAGTTCGGACACCTATAACCCGTTCCCGGGCGTGATCGAAACGGCGCCCTCGACGCGCGGTTATACGGGCGGCTTCGGCACCGATCTGATGCTCAAGGATCTGGGTCTCGCCACCGACGCCGCGAAAAGCGCGCATCAGCCTGCATTCATGGGGGCGATCGCGCAGCAGCTTTATCAGGCGATGAGCAGCCAGGGCGACGGCAAGCTCGACTTTTCGGCCGTCATCAAGCTGTATCGCAAAGCGTAGCGGTAAGCGCGCAAACCCTTCAAGCGGCGCGGGCGTAACACGCTCGCGCCGCTTTTTTCAGGCTTTCTCGATGGCCGCCATGCGTGCCTCGATACGTGCGAGCAGGCGCTTGAACCACGCGTTGAGCAGCGTATTGGACGCCGCCGCGAGCGTCGAGCACGCGAGGATGCGATAGACGTCGTTGCGCGTGACCTTGGAGGGCCGCGCGGGATCGAGCCAGTCCTCGTTGGCGACCAGCAGTTCCAGCGTTTCGAGGCCGATCAGGATCGGCCACAGGCATGCGAGACGCAGGCGCACCGAAAGACGCGGCAGCGCGAACGTATAGTCGATAGCCGCGCGGAAGTGATCGAGCGCGATGCGCACGAGACCGAACATGAGCGGGCGGGCGCGCGGGGAAGTGCCCGGCTGCAGCAGATCCTCGGGTTTGAGCGCGGCCTGCGCGAGCATCGTCGTGGGCAGATAGCAGCGGCCGATGCGCAGATCCTTGCCGCAGTCACGCAGCACGTTTACCAATTGCAGCGCTTTGCCGAAGCGCACGCCGCGCTGATACATGGTCTCGCGCAGCTCCGGCGCGAGCGTGCCCGGCAGGTGCATATAGGTCATCTTCGTCCAGAACTCGCCCACGCAGCCCGCCACCAGATACGTATAGCGGTCGAGCGCGTCCCAGCTGCCAAGCGCGGCCAGTTGGCCCGAGCGTTCATCCGGGAAGGTGTTCAGGTCGAATTCCATGCCTTCGGTGAGCGTCGTGACGATCTCGCGCACGGCCACGCGGTCGTCCTCGTCGAGTTGCGCTAGCACGTCGAGTGCTCCGCCAAGCGATTCGAGCAGCAGCTTTTCGTCCGACTGCATCTGCTGACCCGCCACTTCGCTGGCGATGCGGGCGAGGGCGTCGTCGTTCGCGGTCCCCGTACGCGCGTGGGTGCCGTTGACGCGTTCGCGCAACGCGAGCAGCAGCGCGAGGCGCTGGGCCGGCGGGATCAGCGAGGTATCGGCGATGGTGTCGGCGGCGCGTGCGAGCAGATACGCCTCGCCCACGGGGTCGCGCATGCCGGCGGGCAGCACACGCATGGTGAGATAGAACGAGCGGGAAACGCCTTTGAGCAAGGGGCCGAGCAGGAAGGCCCGATTGGAATTCTGCATGTTGACTGGACAGTGGAGCGGCAGCGGCATTGTAGCGTGGACGACGGTAGGTCCCTTGCATGCAGGCGATCGACATCCCGCTTTCGGACCGATACGTCCCCTTGGGCGCGCAGTCATGCGGCTGTTTGCGCTCTGTCAGCGTTGGTAATCCATCCGATTACTGCGAATTTCGAATCCCGTTCACTGATTGCGCCCACAACGGGGAAATGAAAAGCGGCGCAGCCCCGCTGGCTTCGGCGCTTCAGCGTCTTTGAGCCCTCTGCGCCTGCCCTCCACGCAATATTGATGAAAGTAATCCAGGTAACGCGTGGGTAATTCCCCGCTGCGCCGCGCGCACTAGACTGCGCCGATGCTTTTGTCACGGAGTGCCGTTCATGTCCACGTCCACGTCACTAGCCATCGATTCGTTGCGGGGTTTCGAGCTGACCGCGGACGGCCAGTATCTGATGGTCAACGGCAATCAGCCGGACAGCGTCGCGCTGCATTGCTCGGTCCTGCACGAGATGCTGGCCGCCTTGTCCAATGCCATTGGCCGCTCGGAACGCATTCGCCACAAGACCGCGAGCGTGAAGTTCGCGATGCCTTGCGAAGGGTGGGAAGTGGGCCGCGAGAACGGCGCTGTGCAGCATCTCGTGGTGAGCTTCAGGCTGCCGGGCGGCGCGGAGCTCTCGTTCAGGCTGCATCCGGCGCAAGCCGCGCACATGACCGAAGTGCTCTCGCTCGCAACCGGTCTTGCCAGGCCGCTGCGGCCCAGCGGGATGCGCATGCAATAGCTCCCGCACTTTTAGGCGCTGCACGCAACCGGCTTGCGTGCGCCCAATTCGTCACGCGCTGGCGCGGTCCGCCGCGCCGCGTCCCTCGCGTCGCGCCGGTTTGCGCGGCGTATTCGTTTGTCTTCGCTGGCCTACTTCTCGACTTCCCGCATGACGGTTTCATCTTCTTCGCGCTACGCGCGCGCGCTGACCTTCGCCGGCTTCGGATTCGGCATCGCCGCCACCGCGCAAGCCACCGAACCCTTCGTGGTCCAGGACATCCGCATCGACGGACTGGCGCGCATCGAACCGGGCACCGTGTTCGCCTATCTGCCGATCAAGCAGGGCGACACCTTCTCCGACGACAAAGCCTCCGACGCCATCCGCGCGCTCTATGCCACCGGCTTCTTCAGCGACGTGCGCGTCTCCACCGAAGGCCGCACGGTGGTGGTGCAGGTGCAGGAACGCCCGGCCATCGGTACGATCGATTTCGCGGGCATCCACGAATTCGACAAGGACAATCTCACCAAGGCGCTGGGCGCCGTGGGCCTGTCGCCGGGACGCAGCTTCGACAAGGCGCTGGTCGACCGCTCCGAACAGGAACTCAAGCGCCAGTACCTGACGCGCGGCTATTACGCCGCCGAAGTCACCACCACCGTCACGCCGATCGACCGCAACCGCGTGGGCCTGCTGTTCTCCGTGGTGGAAGGGCCGAGCGCGAAAATCCGCCAGGTCAATTTCATCGGCACTAAGGTATTTAGCGAGAGCACGCTGCGCGACGAAATGCAGCTCTCCACGCCGAACTGGTTCTCGTGGTACACGAAGAACGATCTGTATTCCAAAGACAAGCTGACCGGCGACCTGGAAAACGTGCGCTCGTACTATCTGGACCGCGGCTACCTGGAGTTCAACATCGATTCGACCCAAGTGTCGCTGTCGCCCGACAAGAAGGACATGTACCTGACGATTTCGCTGCATGAGGGCGAGCCCTATACGATTTCCAGTGTCAATCTCGCGGGCAATCTGCTCGATCGCGAGGCGGAATTGAAGAAGCTGGTCGGCGTGAAGCCGGGGCAGCGCTTTTCGGCCTCGAAGCTCAAGGACACCACCAAGGCGCTGGTCGACAAGCTGGGCGAATACGGCTACGCGTTCGCGACCGTCAACGCCGAGCCGCAGATCGACCAGGTGCATCACACCGTCGCGCTCACACTGCAGGTCGATCCGAGCCGCCGTGTTTATGTGCGCCGCGTGAATGTGGTCGGCAATACCCGCACGCGCGACGAAGTGGTGCGCCGCGAGATGCGCCAGCTCGAAAGCTCGTGGTTCGATTCGAATCGCCTTGCGCTGTCGAAGGATCGTATCAACCGTCTTGGCTATTTCACCGATGTCGATGTCAGCACCGTGCCCGTGGAAGGCACCCAGGACGAAGTGGACGTGGATGTGAAGGTGACCGAGAAGCCCACCGGCACGCTGTCGCTGGGCCTGGGTTACGGTTCGGGCGAAGGGCCGATCATTTCGGCGGGGATTTCGCAGGACAACGTGTTCGGCACGGGCAAGAGCCTGTCGCTGAACGTCAATACCGCTTCCACGTATCGCACGCTGTCGGTCACGCAGGTCGATCCGTATTTCACGGTGGACGGCATCAAGCGCATCACCGATGTCTATTACCGCACCACCGAGCCGCTCTACTATTCGAGCACCAACGACACGAGTTTTCGCATCGTGTCGTATGGCGCGGACATGAAGTTCGGCATCCCGTTCTCCGAAACCGACATGGTGTATTTCGGTCTGGGCATCGAGCAGGACCGCCTCGACATCGACTCGGAAACGCCTCAGACGTACAAGGACTACGTGGCCGATTTCGGCCGCGTCTCGAACACCGTGCCGTTCACGGTGGGCTGGTCGCGCGATAACCGTGATAGCGCGCTGGTGCCAAGCCGCGGTTACTTCGCCCAGGCCAACGCCGAAGTGGGCACGCCGGCCGGGACGCAGTACTACAAGGCGGATGCGCAAATGCAGTACTACTACTCATTCGCGCGCGGCTTCGTGCTGGGCATGAACTTCCAGGGCGGCTACGGTAATGGCCTGGGCGGCAAGCCGTATCCGATCTTCAAGAACTACTACGCGGGCGGTATTGGTTCGGTGCGCGGTTATGAGTCGGGCTCGCTTGGGCCGCGCGATACGACCACCAACGACCCGATCGGCGGTTCGAAGATGGTGGTCGGCAATATCGAGCTGACTTTCCCGCTGCCCGGCACCGGCTACGACCGCACGTTGCGCGTGTTCACCTTCGTGGACGGCGGCAATGTCTGGGGTACCGAAGGCAGCAGCACTGGCGCGAACGGCCTGCGCTACAGCTACGGCGCCGGTCTCGAATGGATTTCGCCGATCGGCCCGCTCAAGCTCGACCTCGGTTTCCCGATCGTCAAGCACGCGGGCGACCAGTACCAGAAGTTCCAGTTCCAGATCGGCACGTCGTTCTAACGGCCTAGAAGTCGATCGTCGACGACAGCTCGACCGTGCGGCCCAGGCCCACGGCGATCTGGTTCGAGCCCGCCGCGCTCCAGTAGCGCTTGTTGGTGGCGTTCTCCAGATTGGCCTGCACGGAAACGCGCTTGCCATGCACGCGCGTTTCATAGCGCAGGCCCGCCGTGAAGAGCGTATAGCCGCCGATCCACGCCTGGTTCGCGCCGTTCACCGCGCGCGGGCCGGTGTAGTAGAGGCCGCCGTTGACGGCCAGCCCGGTGAGCGCGGGCACGCGGTATTCGGCGAACAGGCTGGCCGTCACATGCGGCGTGTTCTCGGGCACCTTGCCGAGCAGCGTGGGATCGCTCGATTCGGTGGTCTTCGCATCGAGATACATCGCGGACGCCGATACCGAAACATTGCGCACCGGCTCGCCCTGCACGGAGAACTCCAGCCCGCGATAACGCGCCATGCCGTCGAGCGTATAGACGTTGCTGGTGTTGGTTTCCGCCGAAGGCTGGCGCAGGTTGAAGAGCGCAACCGAAACCAGCGTGTTGCCCGGCAGGCGCGTGCGCACGCCCACTTCCTCCTGACGGCTCACGGCGGCAGGCAGGATCTGGTAGGCGTTCGCGGCGGTCGCGGGTGCGCTGCCCGGCGATTCGAGCGCTTCCACATAGCTCGCGTAGACGCTGGTGTTGGGCGTCAGGCGGTACGTGATGCTGCCCGAAGGCGAGGTGCGGTTGATGTTCTGGCCCGGCGTGCCGGCCTGGGAGCTTGTGTACTGCGAGTAACGCACCGCACCCATCACCTGGAGACGGGAAGTCAGATCGATCTGGTCGAACAGGTACAGGCCGCTATTGCGCACATGCTGGGCGTAAAACGCCTTGCTGGTGGCGCTGCGCGTGAGCTTCGCGATATCGATCGGATCATAGAGATTCTGCGTCGCCGTATACGTGTAGGTCGTGAAATCCGGCTGGAACAGCCAGTTCTGCGTGCCGCCCACCGTGACCGTATGCGTGAACGGGCCGGTCTTGAAGTCGCCGTTCACTTCGGCGCGCACGTTCTTGTTCTCGTACATCTGACCGTTTTGCTGGCTGCCCTGCACCGTGCCCGTGCCGGTCGCCACGTTGTACTTCTGGAACACCCACGCCCAGCGGTCGCGTCGCGTGATCGACTGGCCGATCGAGAAGTTCGCGCTCCAATGGTCGTTGAAGGTGTAATCGGCGCGCACGAGTTGCGAGGTGGCGCTCGCGTAGGTCGGGCGATTGTTGGGCACCAGCAGACGGCTGGGGTCGGGCATTGCGGGCAGCGTGATGACGCCGTTGACGGCGGTGAGCGGCGCGATGCCGGCCTGTTCGACGATCTTCGTTTCGATGTGTTCGAGGTCGTATTGCAGCTTGAGCCGGCTGCTTACGCGCCAGTCGAACGCGGCGCTGACGAACTTGCGGTAGCCGCGATCGCCTTCGATGGGTGTCTCGACGTGCTCGTCCATCGCATTCACACGGAGTCCGAATCGATCGTCAGGGCCGAAGCGACGCGCGATATCCACGGCCGCGCCAATCGAGCCGTTCGAATCGCCCAGCACGCTCAGGCTCGTCACCGGATCGCTGCCGGCGCGTTTCATCACCATGTTGACGATGCCCGCCGGCACCGTGAAGCCATAGTAGAGCGCCGAGGCGCCCTTGAGCACTTCGACGCGCTCCTTGTCTTCCATCGGCATCCAGATGTTGTTGTCGATGGGCAGCAGGCCGTCGATATAGAAGCTCGAACGGTTGTCCAGCGCGATGCCGCGTACCGAGAGGTTGTCGTAGGCGAGACCGTTGAGCTGCTGGCGCGAGACGCCGGCGACGTTGCGCACGGCGTCGAACAGGCCGGTCGCGCCCTGAGCGTCCAGCAGGTCGCGCGTGACGACGTTCACGGTCGCGGCCACGTCGAGTGCATCCTGGCCGCGATACTGGCCGGTTTCGACGCTCTTCGGCGCAAAGCCCTGGGTCTTGCCGCTGGTGATCTTGATCGGGGCGAGTTGTTGACCTGGCTGGCCTGGGTCTGCGGCAGATTTTTCGCCCGGTCTGGCGTTATCTGATTTCGCGTTCACGTCCGAGTCGGCGCTGGTGACGCTGCCCGCCGGAGCGTCGGCGGCCAGCGCGGGCTGGGTGGTCGGCCCCAGGCCGCCAATCGCGCCGATCACACCGGCGGCCAGCAATGCATTGATCAATCGGTGACGGCGGCCATGAAGGCCCTGTACGGCATACGACATCGAACCCAACCCCTGTTTTTTCTTGCGGACGCGCGCGGGCCGGCCTTCGCCGGAAAATCGGCAAAGCGCCGAGGTTTATGCCTCGCGGGTCAAGCTGTTTGAAAGTTCGAAATCATAATGCGAATGATTCGTAATTGCGAATGTAATTTCTATGCAGGGGTCGGATGTGGGCTGCTGACAACAAAGGAATAAATGGCGTCAGATGAGCAGTTCAAGCGAATGATAGAGCCGTCGCCGCTCGGGGTCTTGTGATGCTTCACCCGCTCGGATCGCCTCCTTGAGGCAGTCGAGAAAGCATTCGGCGGCAGCGGAGAGCGGCACGCCGCGCCGTGCGACCACGCTCACCACGGTACGGTCGACTTCCTCCTGAAGCGCGAGCGCCTGAAGGTTCTCGCGCGCGAAGCGCGTCTCGACCAGCGGCCAGGGAAAGATGCTGACCATATTGGTGTTCATGATCAGCCCCATCGCCACGATGAACGAATGCGCCAGATGCACGTTGCGGGGCAGCGGCAGGCCGTGGCGGCGGAATACGTCGTCGGTGACCATCTCCTTGCTGGCCGGGTCCCAGTTGAGCAGCCATTCGCATTCCTGCAGATCGGCGAGCGAATGCGCGTGTTCGAGCGGATGGCCTTTGCGCACGACCACGGCGGATTCGGTCGCGAAGATCGGCGTCTGCGAAAACTCGGTGTGCAGGGAAGCCGGTCCGGGTTTGCCGAGCGAGAAGTCGAGCGTGCCGTCGCGCAGGCGCGGCATGACGATATTCAGGAGTCCCTCGTAGAATTCAAGCTGCATGCCGGGCATGCGTTCACGAAAACGCGTGACCGCATCGGGCAGGAACGAGAGTGCGAGCCACGGCGTCACGCCGATCGAGAGCTTGCCGCCGCCACTGCCGCGCCGCGCATCCAGTTCATCCTGAGCGCGCGAGAGCTGGTGCACGATCGCGCGCGCATGCACAAGCAATGCCTGGCCGGCTTCGGTGAAGGCGATGCCGTTCGCATTGCGCGTCACCAGCGCGATTTGCTGTTCGGCCTCCAGCTCGCGCACGGCCTTGGTCGCGGCCGCCGGTGAGATGCCGAGCGCGCGCGCCGCCGCGCGGATGCTGCCGGTATCGGCCATGGCGACGAGCGCCCGGAACTGATGGAACTTCATGAGGGAAAACCCGGGTGAAAACCTGCGGTTGGCGGGCTAACCATTTTAGGGCTGTCGGCGAAAAATCGGCGTCATTATCCTGTGGCATCCAGTAATGACTGCGCTCCAGGAGACGACGGATGAACACGATGGCGATTCCGCCCGCAATCGCGGCGATCGAAGAAGAAATGATCGCGCTGCGCCACGCAATCCACGCCCACCCGGAACTCGGCTTTGAAGAGTTCGTAACCAGCGATCTCGTTGCCCGGAAACTCGCGGAGTGGGGCTACGAAGTGCATCGCGGGTTGGGCGGCACGGGCGTGGTCGGCACGCTCAAGCTGGGCAGCGGCGTGCGCCGCCTGGGTCTGCGCGCCGACATGGACGCCTTGCCGATTCACGAAGCCACCGGCCTCGACTACGCGAGCCGCATCCCCGGCAAGATGCACGCCTGCGGCCACGACGGCCATACGGCGATGCTGCTCGCCGCGGCGAAACACCTCGCGCAGTCGCGCCTATTCGACGGCACGCTGCATCTGATTTTCCAGCCAGCCGAAGAAGGCCTGGGCGGCGCGAAGCGTATGCTCGACGAAGGCCTGTTCGAGCAGTTCCCCTGCGACGCCGTCTTCGCGATGCACAACATGCCGGGTTTCCCGACCGGCAAGCTCGGCTTCCGTTCGGGGCCGTTCATGGCGTCGTCGGATACCGTCATCATCGATATCGACGGACGCGGCGGTCACGGCGCGGTGCCGCACAAGGCGATCGATCCCGTGGTGGTGGCGGCCAACATCGTGCTTGCGCTGCAGACCATCGTGTCGCGCAACATCTCGCCGCTTGACATGGCCATCGTCACGGTGGGCGCGATCCACGCGGGCGAAGCGCCCAATGTGATTCCGCAGACCGCGCAGATGAAGCTCTCGGTGCGCGCTCTGCGCCCCGAAGTGCGTGATCTGCTCGAAGCACGCATCACGGCGCTGGTGCACGCGCAGGCGAGCGCCTACGGCGCGACGGCGCGCATCGATTATCAGCGCCGCTATCCGGTGCTGGTGAACGACGCGGCCATGACGGCCTTCGCGCAGGACGTCGCGCGCGACTGGCTTGGCGAGGCCGGGCTGATCGACAACCTCGATCCGCTAACGGGCAGCGAAGACTTTTCCTTCCTGCTCGAAAAGTGCGCGGGCAGTTATCTGATCATCGGCAATGGCGACGGCGAGGGCGGCTGCATGGTTCACAACCCCGGCTACGATTTCAACGACGACTGCCTCGCGACCGGCGCGGCGTACTGGGTGCAACTCGCCGAGCGTTTCCTGCGCGCCTGACGCGCAGCGAGCCAGTGACTGCACGAGGCATCAGGGCGGCGGGAACCGGCGCATGAAGGCCGACACTGCCCACGAGGAGACATACGATGAACGCCAGCACCTTGCACACCGACCCGGACGCCACCGCGCCCGCTTCGTCATCCGCTTCCCGCGTATCGCGCGCCAAGGCCATCGCCGCCATCACGCTTGGCAATGGCCTGGAGTTTTTTGACTTCACGGTTTATAGCTTTTTCGCGACGACCATCGGCACGCTGTTTTTTCCCGTTCATGGCGCGCTGAATCAGTTGTTGCTCGCGGTGGGCAGCTTCGGCGTGGGCTTCATCGTGCGGCCGATCGGCGGCGTGATGATCGGCGCATTCGCCGACCGCGTGGGCCGCAAGGCCGCCATGACCTTGACGCTGTGGCTCATGGCGCTGGGTTCCGCCTTGATCGCCTTCGCGCCCACTTATGCGCAGATCGGCCTGGCCGCGCCCGCGCTGATCGTGTTCGCGCGGCTGGTGCAGGGCTTCGCGGTGGGTGGCGAAGTCGGGGCCTCGACCGCGATGCTGCTCGAATATGCCGACGACCGTTCGCGCGGTTTCTATGGCAGCTGGCAGTTCGTGAGCCAGGGCCTCAATACGGTGTGCGGCGCGCTGCTGGGCATGGCGCTTTCGACTGCGCTGTCGCCCGCGGCGCTGCAAAGCTGGGGCTGGCGCGTGCCCTTCGTGATCGGCATGCTGGTGGTGCCGGTGGGCGTGTATATCCGCCGCCATCTCGACGAAACGCTGGAGCACGTCGAACCGGTCGATACGGATACCACGGTCGCCGTGGCGGCGCGCCCGGTGCGGGAGATTTTTTCGCACCATCGCACCGCGCTCGTTGCGGGCGTGCTGACCACCATCGGCGGCACGGCGGCGAATTACATCGTGCTGTTCTACATGTCCACCTACGCGATCAAGATCCTTGGCCTGCCGATGTCGGTGGGCATGGGCGCGGCGCTGGTGGCGGCGCTAGTGACGGCGTTTTGCTCGCCGTTCGCAGGCATGCTGTCCGACCGGTATGGACGCAAGCGCGTGCTGGGCTACTCGCGCGTGTTGTTGATTGCCGTGATCTATCCCGCCTTCATGCTGATTCATTCGATGCCGACCGTGCCGGCTGTGCTGGGCGTGGTCGCGGTACTCGGCGCGATTGTCGCTTTCACAGCAGTGCCGAATATCGTAATGCTCCCGGAACTTTTCCCGCAGTCGATGCGGGTCACCGGCATGTCGATCGTCTATTGCGTGGGGGTGTCGATCTTCGGCGGCTTCGCGCAATTCTTTGCGACATGGCTGATCCAGCTGTTCGGCAATCCGCTCGCGCCAGCGTGGTATCTGATTGGCTGTGGCGCAGTTTCGCTGATCGCTTTGCCATTGATCCGCGAACCGGCTGGACGCCCGCTCGACTGAAGAAGGCATTTCGATCCGGCATGCCGGATAGATCCGATATCGTTAATTGTTGTGGCGCGTGCTATACATTTTTGGCGCGCGCCATCGGTTTCTTTACGCGGCGTTTGCACGCCAATTTCTAGAATCGAGCCATGTTCAACCACATGGCGCCCCGGTTCTACCGGCAAGCGCCTCGCTCATATGGCATCGCTCCTGCCGCATCACCTCGCCTCCACCCTCAGGATTGCGCCGCGCGCGACTCGCATGGCGCGCGCGCAACAGTCGAAACCGGTTCGTCACGTCACGGTGCAGATGGCGGTGCGCGTCGCCACCCGCGATGCGCAACTGGCGCGCTGCCTGTTGCACGGACTGCTGGGTCGAGCGCTGGGTGTCCATACGATAGATTTTGATCGCAGCCGCGACCTGGCCTGCCTCCATGTCGAACTGGAGCGCGCCCGCGTGCCCGATGCGATGGCGTTGCTGATTCGCACCTTGCCAGGCGCGGAGTTTGGCACAATCCGTCGCCTCGATCGCAGTCGACAAAGGTAAAGCATCGATATTCGATTGTCGAGTGTTCAGCTCCCATGTTTGCAATCGATAGATTGGAATTTATTCCTTTTCATGCAACACACGATGCGATTGTTTCCGTGTCCGAATTGAATATTGATTGCCCGTAAAGACCGATGTGTCTGCATGAGCAATCTGATCGTGCACCTTGAAAAAACGCAGTAAGATTTGCTCCGAACTTGAGGCGGCGCAGCAGCTCCCCTATAGGGAAAACGCCTAAGGTTCGTCGGTCCAGCGTAGATCGTCGACAACGGAGAACAGCATGGCATGCGGATATCGGGTAGCACGTGTGTGCTTGTCCATGGGTTTGGTGATTGGCGCTGCTGCGTGCCACGACAAAACGCCGGTTGCATCGGCGCCACCGCCCGCGAATGTGGATGTCATGGACGTCGCGCTTCGGGATGTGCCTGTTGTTTTTGATTATGTCGGTCAAACAGAAAGTTCTCAGCAGGTCGAAATACGCGCGCGCGTAAGCGGATTTCTCGAAAAGCGCGTCTATGAAGAAGGCTCGATGGTCCATCAAGGGGACGTCATGTTCCAGATGGATCGCAAACCGTTCCAGGCCTCGCTTGACGCCGCGCGCGCCGAATTTGCGCAGCAGAAGGCGCGGCTCGATACCGCGCAGGCCAATCTCAATCGCGTCAGGCCGCTCGTGGCAAAAAACGCGTTGAGCCAGAAAGATCTCGACGATTCCGTCGGCCAGCAACAGGCGGCGGCGGCGGCGCTCGAGCAGGCGCGTGCCAACGTCACGAGCGCACAGCTCAACCTCGGCTATACGACCATCACTGCGCCGGTTACGGGGCTGTCCAGTTTCGCGAAGAAGCAGGACGGTTCCTATATCGACGCGAGCAATAGTCTGCTGACATACGTCGCGAAACTCGATCCCATGTGGATCAACTTCTCGCTCTCGGAAAACGAGATGCTCAATCTGCGCTCGCAGACGGCGAATGGCACGCTCAAGCTGCCACAGGTGGGCAAGCTGGAAGCGGATATCGTGCTGGCCGACGGCAGTACGTATCCGTACACCGGCCGTATCGCCTTTGCCGATGCATCGCTGAGCGATAAAACCGGCACCTATCTGATTCGCGCCGAAGTCCCCAACCCGAAGGGCTCGCTGCGGCCTGGCCAGTTCGTGCGAATCAAGCTGCGCGGGGCCGATCGCAGCAACGCCATCGCCGTGCCGCAAAACGCGGTGATCCAGGGGCCGCGCGGCGCGTTCGTCTGGACCGTGGACAAGGACAACAAGGCACAGCAGCGCTCGATCGAAACCGGCGAGTGGAACGGCAACGACTGGGTGGTCAGCTCGGGTCTGCATGCGGGCGATCGCGTGGTGGTCGACAACACGCTGCGGCTGATGCCGGGCGCCCCGGTCAATCCGCATGTCGTGCAGGCGCCGGCGAAGGCGGCCGATGCGGGGGGGGCTGCGAGTGGCGCTGCGAGTGGCGCTGCGGCTAACGGCGACAACGGCGCTAATGGTGGCAATGCCACGGCGTCGAACGGCGGGTCAAACGGCGCCGTGTCTGGCGGCAAGATGGCAAGTAGTGCTTCAGGTTCCACACAGCTTTACTTCAGGAGCGGCAGCGCGAGCCTCGACGTGCAGTCGGCGTCGGCGCTCGCGGCGGTTGCGCAACGTCTGGCAGCGTCGCCTGATGCGCGGGTGGTGGTGTCGGGCTATACCGATTCGACCGGCTCCGCCGCGCAGAACGACCGGCTCGCTCATGCACGCGCCGACACCGTGCGCTCGGCGCTCATTGTCGCGGGCGTGCAGGACGCGCGCATCGACATGCGCAAGCCCGCACGCGTAGTGGCAACCGATCCCGCCGACAAGTCCCGACGCGTGGACGTGACCCTCTCGCCCGCAGCGGGAGGCTAAGCGATGAAGTTCTCCCACTTCTTTATCGACCGGCCGATCTTCGCGTCGGTGCTGTCGATCATCCTGGTAGTCGCGGGCTTCGTGTCCCTGCTCAACCTGCCGATCGCGCAGTTTCCCGACATCTCGCCGCCGCAGATCACGGTGAGCGCAACCTACCCGGGCGCGAGCGCGGATATCGTCGCGCAGAACGTGGCCGCGCCCATCGAGCAACAGGTCAACGGCGCGGACAACATGATGTACATGAGTTCGTCGAGTTCCTCGACGGGCAACATGACTTTGACCGTGTATTTCAACATCGGCACGGACCCGGCGCTGGCACAGGTGGACGTGCAGAATCGCGTGAACCTGGCGCTGCCCACGCTGCCCGACGCCGTCACGGCGCAGGGCGTATCGGTGCAAAAGCGCTCGTCGGCGTTCATGATGGTGATCGCGATCTATTCGCCCGATAACGCCTACGACCAGTCGTACGTGGCGAATTACGCAAACGTCTATGTGCTCGACGCGCTCAAGCGCATTCCGGGCGCCAACCAGGCGACGATCTTCGGTTCCGCCGATTACGCGATGCGTGTCTGGCTCAAGCCCGATCGCATGGCGAAACTCGGCATCACGGTCGCAGACGTGCAGAACGCCATCAGTGCGCAGAACCAGCAGTTCTCGGCCGGGCGATTAGGGCAGTCGCCAACCGATACGCCTGTGCAGCAGACTTTCCCGGTGGCCACCAAAGGGCGGCTAACGGAGCCGTCGCAATTCGACGACATCATCCTGCGTGCGGCGTCGGGCGACGCCGCCATCGTGCGCATCAAGGATATCGGCCATACGGAACTGGGCGCGAAGGATTATTCGCTGCGCGGCCGCTATAACGGCAAGACGGCCACGCTGATCGCGGTCTATCAGCAGCCGGGCGCGAACGCGCTGCAGGTGGCCAAACAGGTTCACCAGACTCTTGAGCAACTGTCGAAGAACTTCCCGCCGGGGCTCAAGTACGAGGTTGCGCTCGATACCACTGAGTTCGTGCGCGAGTCCATCGGCGAAGTGGTTCATACGCTGCGTGACGCGATCATCCTCGTGATTATCGTGGTGTACATCTTCCTGCAGAGCTTCCGGGCGACGCTGGTGCCGATTCTCGCGGTGCCGGTGTCGATCATCGGCGCGTTCATCGGCATGGAAGCGTTCGGCTTCTCGATCAACATGCTGACGCTGTTTGGCATGGTGCTGGCGATTGGCATCGTGGTCGACGATGCGATCGTCGTGATCGAAAACGTCGAACGGAACATGACCGAGTTCAAGCTGCCGCCGCGCGAGGCCGCCAAGCGCGCGATGGACGAAGTGAGCGGGCCGGTGGTCGCGATCGTGCTCGTGCTGCTTGCGGTGTTTATTCCGGTGGCGTTTCTTTCGGGCATCACGGGGCAGCTCTACAAGCAGTTCGCCGTGACGATTGCGGTGTCGGTGGTGCTCTCGGGTCTGTGCGCGCTGACCCTCTCGCCCGCGCTTGCCGCCATCCTGCTGAAACCGGGCGAGCAGAAGAAGAACCGCTTTTTCCGCTGGTTCAACGAGAAGTTCGAGAATCTCACCAGCGGCTACGCAAGCTGGGTGCAGACCGCGATCCGCCGTGTGGCGCTGTCGATCGGCCTGATCGTCGTGATGATCGTGGCGACGGGCGGCCTGTTCAAATCGATTCCTTCGTCGTTCCTGCCGGTGGAGGATCAGGGCTATCTGCTGGGCGCGGTCGTGATGCCCGACGCGGCCAGCCTCGACCGTACCGGCGACCTCTCGAAAAAAGCCGAAGACTGGTTCGCGAAGCAGCCCGCCGTGAGTTCGGTGGCGGCGCCTATCGGCTATAGCCTGATTGACTCGCAGTACAAGTCGAACGCGGGCACGCTCTTCATCACGCTCAAGGGTTTTGGCGAGCGTGGCAAGAATGGCTCGGCGCAGGATCTGATCCGCGAATCGCAGAAGTATTTCTCGACCTTCAAGGATGGGGCAGTCGTGGCGCTCAACCCGCCGTCGATTCCGGGTCTGGGCACGACAGGCGGCTTCGAGTTCTGGCTGCAGAGCACGGGCGAGGGCAACTATCAGCAACTGGAGCAGAAGGTTCGCGCGATGATTGCGAAGGCGCGTCAGAACCCGGCGCTGCGCAGCGTGAATTCAACGATCAATACCAGTTCGCGTCAGTTGCTGGTGGAAGTGGACCGCGAGCGTGCGGAAACCATGGGCGTGCCGGTTCAGGATGTCTATTCTGCACTGCAGACCATGTTCGGCTCGTCCTATGTCAGCCAGTTTCCGAAGGGCAGCCGGCTGTTTCAGGTGATCGTGCAGGCGGAGCCGCAGTACCGCACGCGTCCCGACGACATCCAGCAGCTCTACGTGCGCAACCGCACCGGCGACATGGTGCCGATCAAGGCCGTGGCGACGGTGCGTTTCGTGCCGGGCCCGGACATCGTCAACCGTTTCAATAACTTCCCGTCGGCCAAGATCACGGGCGACGCCGCGCCGGGCCATAGCTCGGGCGAAGCGATCGCGGCGATGGAGGAGATCGCGAAGGAGACGCTTGGCGACGGCTATAGCTATGAGTGGAGCGGTCAGGCCTACGAAGAGAAGAAGGCGGGTTCCACGGCCGCGCTGGTGTTCGCGTTCGCGCTGCTGATGGTGTTCCTGATTCTCGCGGCGCAGTACGAGAAGTGGTCGCTGCCTATCGGTGTGCTGCTGGCGGTGCCGTTCGCCATCTTCGGCGCGCTGATCGGTATTCTGATACGCGGGATGGAAGACGACGTGTACTTCCAGATCGGCTTGACGGTGCTGATCGCGCTCGCGGCAAAGAACGCCATTCTGATCTTCGAATTCGCGGTGGAAATGCGCGAGAAGGAAAACATGTCGCCGTACGACGCGGCCATTGCTGCGGCCAAGCTGCGTTTGCGGCCGATCATCATGACCTCGCTGGCGTTTATCCTGGGCTGCGTGCCGCTCGCGATTGCCAGTGGAGCGTCGGCGGCAAGCCGTCGCTCGCTGGGTACGGGCGTGATCTTCGGCATGCTGGGCGCCACGCTGATCGCACTGTTCTTTATTCCGATGTTCTTCTGGGGTCTTGAAACCTTGTCGTCCCGCAAGAAGCCGAAGGCCGAAACGCCTCTGAAGCCGCCCGCGGTTCCCCCTTCAGTGCCGCCGGCGCAGGAGGGTTGAGGATATGAACCCGACATTCAAGCGTGTTTCGCGTCATTGGTGGCGTCATACATGGCGTCCCACCGCCATCGCTGCGAGCGTGCTGTGTCTTGCGGCTTGCGCGGTCGGGCCGGACTATCACCGGCCCACGGTGGAGACGCCTTCGACCTATCGCTTTGCCTCGGCAAGCGGCGAGGTGGTCGATCCGTCCATCGACTGGTGGAAGCAGTTCAACGATCCCGTACTGAACGACCTGATCGAGAAGGCGCTCGCCCAGAACAAGGATCTGGGCATCGCGGCGGCGCGCGTCGAAGAGTATTACGGCAAGTATGTCGTCACGCGTGCGGGCCTGTTCCCGCAGGTGAGCGCGAACTTCGGCGGCTCGCGCAGCCGCGGCGTGCCCGCGCCAGGCTATCCACCGCTGGTGGGCAACCAGGTCCAGCTTCAGGGCGTGGCGTCGTGGGAACTCGATCTGTTCGGGCGGCTGCGCCGTTTGACCGAGGCCGCGCGCGCGAACTATCTCGGCACGCAGTCGGCGCAACAGGCTACCCGCATCGCGATCATCGCCAATGTGGCGACCAGTTATCTGCAACTGCGCGATCTCGACAATCAACTGACGATTGCGGGCGAGACGCTCAAGAGCCGCGCAGACTCGGTGAATCTGTTCGAGGAGCGCTTTGCGGGCGGTGTGGTGTCGCAACTGCAATTGAGCCAGGCGAAATCGGAGTACGAATCGGCGCAGGCGTCGGTGTTTTCAATCCAGCAACAGATCGCCCAGCAGGAAGACGCGATTTCGCTGCTGCTCGGCCAGAATCCGGGGCCGATTGCGCGCGGCAAACCGATCACGGCACTCACCGCGCCTGCTATTCCCGCAGGGTTGCCGTCCACGCTGCTGGAACGCCGCCCCGATATTCTTGAGGCGGAACAGACGCTGGTGGCGGCAAACGCATCGATTGGCGCTGCGCGTGCGCAGTATTTCCCGAATATCTCGATCACGGGGCTATTCGGGGCGGCCAGTACGGCGCTTTCGGGCCTCTGGACCGGCCCCGCACGCGTCTGGTCGTTCGCCGGATCGATCACGCAGCCGATTTTCGAGGGCGGTGCGATCGCGGGTTCCGTGCACGAGGCCGAGGCACAGCATCAGGAAGCGCTGCTGAGCTACCAGCAGACGATCCAGCAAGCCTTCGCCGATGTCGAGAACGCGCTCGTCGGCGTTGCGCGCACGCGCGATCAACTCGATGCCACCACTCGTCAGGTGGCGGCGCTCACGCAGTATTCGTCGCTTTCGCGCGATCTCTACGAGGGCGGCTACACGAGCTATCTGGAAGTACTGGATGCCGAGCGCAGTCTGTTCGCCGCGCAGATCCAGCAGTCGCAATTGCAGGATCAGCAGCTTGCGCAGATCGTCAATCTCTACAAGGCGCTGGGCTATGGATGGACGCCAGGGAGGGCCACGAGCGCCGATACCAAGGCCGCGCCGCAGTCATAGCAGTAAATCCTCCACGAACGCTTCGCGCCGTCGCACACCACGGCGCGAAGCGTTTTCACATTTCAAAACGCTGCGCGATCAAGGCGCTTCGGACACCAGATATCGCAGCGATTGCGGCGCGGGCCGCGCGACCTTGGCGATCTGCTGCGGCTTGTGATCGTTGCGCGAGATTTTTGGCATCGGCTTGCTGGCGCTCATGCCGTTCGCGACGGTGTGGCCTTGCGCCCACGCGGCGTTGCTGATCGACGTCGCGCACGCACAGAGCGCGACCGAGGCGAGCGTGGAAACGAACTGGGAAGGAATCTTCGAGGCCATGGAAACGCTCCTGCCGGTGCGCTGGCGGGGGCCGGCGCTGCGTTCCCGAGTATGGTCCGACGATAGCGCTGCCGCCTCCATCGTCTGATGGAGAAACGCGCGGCGGCTTCAGGCAGGTCCAAGTGGCAAACCGGTGGGCAAACCCGGCGCCAGTTCACGCGGTGGTGTCAATCGGCGGCGCGCCGATCGGCGAGCGCCAGTTCGCAATCCTTGAGCACCTGCAGAACCAGCTTGGCCTGATAGTTGAGATCGTCCGTGTCGAGGATTTCCTCGACGGCGTCGCGCGCCCATGTGGCGTCGACAAACCAGGCGTGCTGCTTGGCGATTTCCTGGGCGACGGCGGTGAGCCGCGCGATGGCGAGCCAGTCAGCTTCCCGTGCATGGCGGTCGAGCCACTTGTGCGCCGCCTGCACGTGGAAGGCCGCATTGGGCCAGGATTCGTTGAGATAGTACGCTCCGAGGCTCCCGCAGGTGAGCCAGCAGAGCAATTCCACGCGGTCGCGTGGACTCAGGTGGTGGCGTACATCACTCATGGCGACGCTCGCGAAGGTGACAGAGTTCGATTGACGGGCACGGGTGCGCTACGACTCCGGTAACCCAACAATATCACGGGTTACACAAGCTGTCAGAGCAAGTCATGTGCCGCATCGCGGGCTACAGGGATAGCGTCGCCTGGCTTCGGCTGGTATGCAAACCAGGACAGACACCAGGGAGGAGGGCGCGCGCGGGATTCAAAGCGTGCGGCCGCTCACATGCGCGAGCCGCGCGGCGGCGTCGGTGGCGCCCATGCCGTTGGCGACGTCGAACGCCGTGTTGCCCGCACCGTCCTGCGCGCGGGGGTTCGCGCCGCGCGAAAGCAGTTGATCGACGATATCGACGCGATTGAACATGGCCGCGATCATCAATGCGGTGCGGCCGTCGGGCGAGGCGCCTTCGACATCGGCGCCATTGTCGAGCAGCGCGCTGATCACTTCCGCATAACCCTTGAAGGCCGCGCCCGCGAGCGGCGTCTGGCCGTCGTCGTTGCGCAAATCGGGGTCCGCGCCGTGCTGGATCAGCGCGCGAACCGCATTGGCGTGACCGTGATAGCTCGCCAGCATCACAAGGCTATCGCCTTTTTCATTACGCAGATTGGGCGGCAGGCCCTGGTCGATCAACGAGGCCAGCGTGGCCGCTTCGCCGCGACGTGCGGTATCGAACACTTCGCGCGCGAAATCGATGAGGCGCGGGTCGAGATCGTCGCTGGGCGGCAGGTGTGCAGTCACGGCAGGCTCCTTTGCTTGGCGGCGTGGCGCGCGTTGTGGCGTGCACCCATTGTGGCGCAATTGCGCGGCGGCTGCGCGCTGGCGCGGGCGCGATGAAAAAGCGGCGCTGCGTGGCAAGGCACGCAGCGCCGCTTCGATCAACCGGACGGGCAGTCCATCCCGCCGATCAGATCGCGCTCAAGGCACGAGCCAGAGCGCCACCGCATAAATCACCAGCGATACCGCAAAGGTCACGGCGGTATAGCCCATCACGCGCTGGATGCGGATCCCCGCGATGGCGACGATCGGCACGGCCCAGAACGGCTGCAGCATGTTCGAGACGTTCTCGGCCATCGCCACGCCCATGGCGGTGCGCGGCACGGAAGCGTGCAGGCTCAGCGCGGCGGGCAGCACGAACGGCCCTTGCACGGCCCAGTGGCCGCCGGCGCTCGGCACCAGCAGCGTGATGATCAGCGAGCTTAGATAGCTCCAGATCGGCAGCGTGACGGGCGTAGCGATCGTTACGAAGGCCTTGGCGATCATCGAAGCGAGACTTGTGCCCTTCATGATGCCCATGATGCCGCCGTAGACAGGGTACTGGAGCAGCATCGAGCCGGTCTGGCGCGCGGCACGGCGGATCGCATTGGCATAGGCGATTGGCGTGCGCTGCAGCGCGAGACCGATCAGCAGGAAGATCAGGATCGTGGTGTTGATGTCGAGATCAAAGCCTTTTTCGCGCCATTCCATTGCCAGATAGCCTGCGCCCAGCACGATCAGCAGCAGCGTGCCGAGCATCGACTGTTCGAGCCGCGTGGCGAACGAAGGCGTGTCGCTCACGCGCGCATGCGGATCGTCGCTGGGCGCGTTGTCTGCGCTTTCTGCGCTCTGGTTGAAGGCCACGACGTCTTCGGCCTTCGGATGCATGCGGATGAAGATGAAGGTCATCACGACCACCACCAGCACCGTCGGTACGAACACGAACGGCGCGAACACCGTCTGCGCGAGCGGCACGACCTGGCCGGTGGCCTTTTCGACCAGATTCAACGCATTGCCGTGCGAAGCCTGCGACAGCGCGATCGAACTGGAAAGCCCGCTATTGCAGATCGACCACGCCGAATAGCTGCCCGCGACCAGCCACGCGAAATCCACCCTCACACGCTTTGCGATTTCACGCGAGAGCAGTGCGCCGACGATCAGGCCGAGCCCCCAGTTGAGCCACGCCGCAATCGCGACGACCGGAAACACCAGCAGCGCGGCGCGCGCCGGCGTCTGGGCATGGGCGGCCAGTGCGCGCAGGCCGCGTTGCACGATAGGCGCTTCGGCGATGGCGTAGCCGGTGGCGAGAATCAGGATCATCTGCAAAGCAAAGCCGAGGATGCCGAAGGTGCCGGTGTACCAGGCGTCCAGCAGTGTCGGCACATTCCCGTGCGGCGCAATGACGAGCGCAAGCACGGCGACGAAAGCGGTCAGGCAGATAGACAGGACGAAGGGATCGGGCATGACCCGTTCGAATACGTAGACGAGGGCGGCGACCACGCCGCGTCCCTTGGCGGATTGCGCTTGCGCGCGGGGAGTGTTGTCTCTTTTCATGCTGTTTTTGCTTACGCAGCGTGTGGCGGCTTGCTGCCGTCTGCAACTGCTTGCTGGCCGGTGCGGTCAGGATCGGCGTGCGTGTGCGGGTGGGCCCGTCCCCATGCGGCCATGCAGCCGAACTGGCAGATGGCGGGTTGAGCGCACTGGCAGTCGGTCTTCGCGCGTGGTGGTCGGGATGCCGTGCGGCGCTCCTCCATTGCACGAGGCGGTATGCCCCGGCGCAGCGGGTTTGTATGCGCCTCGCGCGGCAAGCTGAAAACAATGCGCGAAACGGCCAGGCCCGTTCTCATTGGTCTATGTTCGATATATGAACATGGTTTCGATTATCGAACCGGCCAATAGTCGCTTTATGCGATGCGAATGTCAAGCCGGGCGAGCGGCACGCGCGGCGCATGCAGCGAATTCACGTCAGATCGCCGTGAATTCGGGGTGAATTGAATGCTGATTGAAAGAAATGAGAGCGCTGGCAAGGCGCCGGGGGGGGCGTCAGTGGCGACGCGTTTCCGATCGGAAAGTGAGGCAGCGGTCCCGCGGCATGACGCGCGGGACCGTGAAAGGCGGAGAGAGGCGCGTGATCAGATGCGCACTGCGGTGTGCTCAGGCGCGGCGGTTTTCGTCCTTGCCGTCGTCTTCTTCGTCTTCCTCGGCCTCGTCCTCATCGTCGTAGTCGTCTTCATCCTCATAGGCGTTGCTGCCCAGCAGGAATTCGTCGACCAGAGGCGCGAGCACGCGCGCATGCACATTCGCGAGGTCGTGGCCGCCGCCATTGACCACGTCGAGCTCCGAATTCGGCAGCAATTCGAGCAGTCGCTCGCCCACGGCAAGCGGGCTGAACGGATCTTCGTCGCCCCACAGCAGCATGACCGGCTGCTGGATATAGGCGAGTTCGCCCGTGAGGTCTTCGCGCAGCGTGAGGAACCAGTCCGGCAATTGCGGGTTCTTCGCGGCGAAATCGGCGCGCCAGTCCTGCGCGCCCAGCGCCTCGGTATCGAGACCGCCCGAGGTCACGGCCAGCACGATGTGCGTGACCAGCGCCGTCTTGGCGAGCGCCGCGCGCAGCGCGATCACGCCGCCCATCGACTGGGCGATCAGCGCGGTCGGCTGGTCGATCTGCTGCACGATCTTGCGCACGAGGTCTTCGAAATGCTCGACCTCCGGGTCGGCGGGCACGCCGCCGAAGCCGGGATACGCCGCGAAGCGTCGGGTGGCCGGATGCGTGAGCTGGTCCGCGAGCGGTTGCCAGAACGCCGGGTCGCCCGAAGCGCCGGGCAGGAAGAGGAGTTGGGTGGGTGCGTGCAAGATGGTTCGCCAGGAGCGCGCAGATTCGCGGGGCGCAGCGCGGTATCGGCCGCTGCGCGGGACCTGCGCGGGGTTGTGGGACGGACTGTAGAACGGCTGGTGATACGGGTCGCGAAAAGCGTAGCGTTCGATCTTAGCATGCTGCCTGCGCGCTATCTCCGCGGCCTTGGCGCGCGGGGCGCCGCGTGGGGGACGGTACAATGTGCCGCGGCCAGCAGGCCGCTTCGTCGCAGCCTCGATGCGACGCCGCTTATTTCCCGATCGAAGACCATGCAAAAGAAGCCGGCCAAAGGTACGACAGGCACGTCCACCGCATCCACCGCGTCCACCGCGTCGTTACCTGCCTACGAACAGATCAAGCGCCACGTCCTTGCGCAAATCGAGAGCGGCGCGCTCAAGGCCGGCGACGTCGTGCCCTCCGAAACAGAGCTGGTCAAGGAATTCGGCGTGGCGCGCATGACCGTATCGCGCGCGCTGCGCGAACTGATGGCCGAGGGCGTGCTCAACCGCGTGCGCGGTTCGGGCACTTACGTCGCGCCGCGCCAGTACGAATCGACCGTCCTGCAGATCCGCAATATCGCCGATGAGATCGCCGCGCGCGGCCACCGCCACGCGGCTCGCGTGCTGGCGCTCGAAGCCAGCGACGATGCAAGCGCCATCGCCGCGCTCGAACTCGATGCCGGTCCCGTGTTCCATTCGCGCATCGTGCATAGCGAGGAGGGCGAGCCGATCCAGTACGAGGATCGCTACGTGAACCCCGAAGTGTTTCCCGATTATCTGGAACAGGATTTCACGCTCGAAACGCCCAATCACTACATGGTGCGTCTCGCGCCGATCCAGCGCGCGGAGTTCCGCATCTACGCGCAGAAACCGGATGCGCGCGTGCGCCAATATCTGGAAATGGAAATCGGCGAGCCGTGCCTGCTGCTGTTGCGGCGCACCTGGGTCGGGCGGCACGTGGCGACTTCCGTGCGCCTTTGGCATCCGGCTTCGCGCTTCCATCTGGCCGGCACGGTCTGATCTCCCGCCTCTGCATTTCCTTCTGCTTCTGTTGCCGCTTGTCTAGTCAATGAGCGCCGCCTCTGGCGCTCGATTCCCTTATTTTTTCGAAATTACCCCGCAAAACGCCAGGGTAACTACCTACGTTCGTTTTATTGAAACGAGTTGTATATACAACTTAACGGCGATAGACTAGCTCTCACGTTGCCGCGATCCCTAGCAGCCCGGTCGCGCCCGAACTTCCATCCCGAGACGAACGAACGCCATGAACCATCCCAACTTCACCGATCCCCGCCTCGACCCGTCCCGCACGATCCGCGCGCCGCGCGGCAGCGAGAAGGTCTGCAAGACCTGGCTGGCTGAAGCCGCCTACCGCATGATCCAGAACAATCTGGACCCGGAAGTGGCCGAGCATCCGCACGCACTGGTGGTTTATGGCGGCATCGGCCGCGCCGCGCGCAACTGGGAATGTTTCGACCAGATCCTCGCCTCGCTCAAGGAGCTGAACGAGGATGAGACGCTGCTGATCCAGTCGGGCAAGCCGGTGGGCGTGTTCCGCACGCATGCGGATGCGCCGCGCGTGCTGCTGGCGAATTCGAATCTCGTGCCTCACTGGGCCACGTGGGAACACTTCCACGAACTCGACCGCAAGGGCCTCATGATGTACGGCCAGATGACGGCGGGCAGCTGGATCTATATCGGCTCGCAGGGCATTGTTCAGGGCACCTACGAAACCTTCTTCTCGGTGGCCAACCAGCATTTCAACGGCGACCCCAAGGGCCGCTGGATTCTCACGGGCGGCCTGGGCGGCATGGGCGGCGCGCAGCCGCTGGCCGCGACCATGGCGGGCTTCTCGATGATCGCGGTCGAGTGCGACGAGTCGCGCATCGACTTCCGTCTGAAGACGCGCTACGTCGACCGTAAGGCGAAGACCATCGACGAGGCGCTGGCCATCGTCGAAGAAGCGAAGCAAACGGGCAAGCCGGTCTCGGTGGGGCTGCTCGGCAATGCAGCGGACGTGTTCGCGGAATTCGTCGCGCGTGGAATCACGCCGGATTGCGTGACCGACCAGACCAGCGCGCACGATCCGATCAATGGCTACCTGCCGCAAGGCTGGAGCGTCGAACAATGGCGCGAGGCGCAAAAGGTTGCGCCCGAAACCATCGTCAAGGCCGCGAAGCAGTCGATGGCGAACCAGGTGAAGGCGATGCTCACGCTGCAGGAGCGCGGCGCGGCCACGCTCGACTACGGCAACAACATCCGCCAGATGGCGCTGGAAATGGGGGTGGAAAACGCCTTCGATTTCCCGGGTTTCGTGCCGGCCTATATTCGCCCGCTGTTCTGCGAAGGCAAGGGGCCGTTCCGCTGGGTGGCGCTTTCGGGCGATCCTGAAGACATCTACAAGACCGATGCTAAGGTCAAGGAACTGATTCCGGACGATCCGCATCTGCACAACTGGCTCGACATGGCGCGTGAGCGCATTGCGTTCCAGGGTCTGCCGGCGCGTATCTGCTGGGTGGGCGTGAAGGATCGCTATCGTCTGGGCCAGGCGTTCAACGAAATGGTCAAGAACGGCGAGCTGAAGGCGCCGATCGTGATTGGCCGCGATCACCTGGACACGGGGTCGGTCGCCAGCCCCAACCGCGAAACCGAATCGATGAAGGACGGTTCGGACGCCGTGAGCGACTGGCCGCTGCTCAACGCGCTGCTCAACACGGCGGGCGGTGCATCGTGGGTCTCGCTGCATCATGGCGGCGGCGTGGGCATGGGCTTCTCGCAGCACTCGGGTGTGGTGATCGTCGCCGATGGCACGCAGGCCGCGCATGAGCGCCTGGGTCGCGTACTGCACAACGACCCGGCCACGGGCGTCATGCGCCACGCCGACGCCGGCTATGAACTCGCGCAGCAGACCGCGCGTGAAGCGGGCCTCAATCTGCCGATGCTGGGCCGATGAGCCGCACGCTCGCACAGCAAGCGCAAGACACCGCGCAGCTCACGCTGCTGCGTGGCGCTGACCTGGTGGCGTCGCCGTGGAAGAACGGCGGCGGCGTCACGCGCGAGATCGCGCTTGGGCCTGGCGCTGACGGCTCGCCTGAGGCATTCGCGTGGCGCGTGAGCGTCGCCGATGTCGCCCAGCCCGGGCCGTTTTCGCGTTTCGAAGGCGTGGCGCGCACCCTCGTGCTGCTCGAAGGGGCGGGCATGGTGCTCGATGAAGCTTGCGCACACGCACGTACGCACACGCTGGCAAAGGTGCTGGACGTCGCGCGTTTCGATGGCGAAGCGCCGATTTCCGCGCGGCTGATCGACGGTCCTACGCGCGACTTTAATCTGATGGTGCGTCGTGATGTTGCGCGCGCAACGTTCGAGATCTGGCGTGAAGGCGCGCGGCGCGACGTGGAAGCCGAAACCGTGCTGCTGTACTGCGCGGCTGGCGCTGCGAATGCGAGTGTGAACTTGAACGTGAATGTGAGCGTGAATGGCGGCGAACACGTTACGCTGGCGGTTGGCGACACCTTGCGCATCGACACGAAGGACACTGCACGCAGCGTGCGCATCGAGACAGAAGGCGAGGGCGCATTGCTCGCCATCGCTTTGGAGTCCATCAAGCCATGAACCAGACCGTCTGGCATCACCTGAATCTGTGCGCGCAGGGCGACCCGCGCGACACCCTCGAAAACGCAGCGATTGCCGTGCAAGACGGCACGATTGCCTGGATGGGCGCGGCTTCGGCGCTGCCGCCCCAATTCGCGCAATGGCCACGCGAAGACCTTCAGGGCGCGTGGGTGACGCCTGGCCTCGTCGACTGCCATACGCACCTCGTCTACGGTGGTCAGCGTGCAGATGAGTTCGCGCAGCGCCTGGCCGGCGTGAGCTATGAAGAGATCGCGCGCAATGGCGGCGGCATCGTCTCGACGGTACGCGCCACGCGCGCCGCGAGCGAGGCGTCGCTGTTCGCGCAATCGGCGGCGCGTCTCGAACCGCTACTCGCCGAAGGCGTGACAGCGGTCGAAATCAAGTCGGGCTACGGCCTCGAACTCGACGCGGAGCGCAAGATGCTGCGCGTCGCGCGCCAGTTGGGCGAGCGTTACGCGGTCACGGTGCGCACGACCTTCCTTGGCGCGCACGCCTTGCCGCCCGAATACGCGGGCCGCGCCGACGCCTATATCGACGAAGTCTGCGAACGCATGCTGCCCGCGCTGGCCGATGAAGGCCTCGTGGATGCGGTCGACGTATTCTGCGAGCGCATCGGCTTCTCGATTGCGCAGAGCGAGCGCGTATTCGAAGCCGCAGCGCGCCGTAATCTGCCGGTCAAGATGCACGCCGAGCAACTGTCGAATAGCGGCGGCGCGGCGCTCGCAGCGCGATACAACGCGCTGTCGTCCGATCACCTCGAATTTCTCGATGAAGCCGGCGTGGCCGCGATGAAGGAAGCGGGCAGCGTCGCCGTGCTGCTACCGGGCGCGTACTACTTCATCCGCGAAACGCAGCTGCCGCCGCTCGATCTGCTGCGCCGCTACGAAGTGCCGATTGCGATCTCGACCGACAGCAATCCGGGCACTTCGCCCGCCACCTCGCTGCTGCTCATGATGAACATGGCGACCACGCTGTTCCGCATGACGGTGCCCGAAGTGCTGCAAGGCGTCACGCAGCACGCGGCGCGCGCTTTCGGCGACGCGCAGAATCACGGTACGCTGGCCGTGGGCCGTCCCGCCGATTTCGCGGTGTGGCAGGTGCAGTCGCTCGCCGAACTCGCTTACTGGATTGGCCGCCCGCTTTGCACGCGCGTCGTGCGCGGCGGCAAGACCGTCTTCGATCGTCCCTTGACCGCATGAATCACGTCACGAACATGAATGCCACTTCCCGCGCGTTGTTCGCCGCGCAAGCCTGGTTGCCGCAAGGCTGGCGGCGCAACGTGCTGCTCGAATGGGACAGCGCGGGCACGCTGCTGCGTGTGCAGGCCGATCTCGAAGCCGCACCGGCAGGCGTTGCAAAAGCAGCGGGTCCAGTCATGCCAGGGATGCCTAATCTTCACTCGCACGCCTTCCAACGTGCGATGGCGGGGCTGACCGAATACCGTGCTAACCCCACCGACAGTTTCTGGAGCTGGCGCGACCTGATGTACCGTTTCGCCGCGCGCATCACGCCCGACGATCTGGGGGCGGTCGCGCGCTGGCTCTACGTGGAAATGCTCAAGGCGGGCTACACGTCGGTTTGCGAATTCCATTACGTGCATCACGCGCAAGATGGGCAGCGCTACGCCGATCCGGCGGAACTTGCGCAACGCGTTGTCGATGCCGCGAGCGAGACGGGTGTCGGCATGACGATGCTGCCGGTGCTCTATCAGTACAGCGGTTTCGGCGCGCGCGCCCCGCGCGACGACCAGCGCCGATTCATCAATACACCGGGGCAGTTGCTGGGCATCGTGGAAGGTTTGCGCGGCGCGCGGCCCGAGCATGGCGCATTGCGTTACGGCGTCGCGCCGCATTCGTTGCGGGCGGTGTCGCAGGCGTCCTTGCGCGAACTGGTGGGCGGGCTCGATGCGATGTCGCCGGGCGCGCCCGTGCATATCCATATCGCCGAACAAACCGCCGAAGTCGATGCCTGCATGGAGACAGAAGGCGCGCGGCCGGTGCAATGGCTGCTCGACCGTTTCGACGTCGATTCGCGCTGGTGCCTGGTTCACGCCACGCATGTCGATGATAAGGAAACCCAGGCATTGGCGCGCAGTGGCGCGGTGGCGGGCTTGTGTCTGACCACCGAAGCCAATCTGGGCGACGGCATCTTCCCGGCGCACGACTATCTCGCGGCCAATGGCGTATTTGGCGTGGGCTCGGACAGCCATATCGGCGTGGATTGGCGCGCGGAGTTGCGTCTGCTCGAATACGGCCAGCGTCTGCTGCGCCGCGAGCGCAACGTGCTGGCCGCGCCTGAGCAGCCCAATGTCGCGGACCGCCTGTTTGGCGCGGCGCTGGCGGGCGGTGCGCGCGCGACAGGCAGGCAGGTGGGCGCACTGGAAGCGGGCGCTCGCGCGGACTGGATCGTGCTCGATCCGCAGCATCCCGATCTGGCGGAAAAGACGCCGCAAAGCTGGCTCTCGTCGGTCGTGTTCTGCGAACATGGCGAAACGCCGGTGCTCGACGTCTACACGGGCGGCGAGAAAGTCGTGGAAGGGCGCCGCCATCGCGACGAAGCGCGTCTGTACGCGGACTATCGCGCGGCGCTCGCGCGCCTGCTGGCCGATGCCTGAATAACGAACGGACCAACGGACCGACTCATGACCGATCTCTACACCCTCGATCGCGGCGATGCACCGCTAGTTATTTCGATCCCGCATCTGGGCACGGCGATCCCCGAAGCGCTGCGCAGCCAGTACACCGACCTCGCGCTGACGCTCGCCGATACCGACTGGCATCTCGATCGCCTCTACGCCTTTGCGAAGTCGCTGGGCGCGACCATGCTGGGCGCGCGCGTTTCGCGCTATGTGATCGACCTGAACCGGCCACCCAACGACGAGAGCCTCTATCCGGGCCAGACCACGACGTCGTTGTGCCCAACGGAAACGTTTCGCGGCGAGCCGATTTATCGGCAAGGCTGTGAGCCCGATGCGGCGCAGCGTCAGGCCCGCGTCGAAGCGTACTGGCAACCGTATCACCAGACGCTGCGCGCCGAATTGCAGCGTCTGCGCAGCCGCCATGCGAATGTGCTGCTATGGGAAGCGCATTCCATCGCAAGCGTGCTGCCGCGGCTCTTCGACGACAAGCTGCCGGATCTGAATATCGGCACCCAGGAGGGCCGCACGACGCACGCAACGGTGCAGGCACGCGCCGAACAGGCCGCCGCCGATAGCGGCTATACGTGGGTCGCGAACGGGCGTTTCAAGGGCGGCTATATCACGCGCCACTTCGGCGCGCCGCAAGACGGCGTGCATGCCATTCAGCTTGAAATGTGCCAGTCGACCTATATGAACGAGCACGCGCCGTTCGACTACGCACCGGCGCTGGCGGAGCGCGTCGAGCCGGTATTGCGCAAGATGGTGGGCGGCGCGCTGGAAGCCATTCAGGCGCTCAATGCATCGGCCTGATCTTCCATCGTTAAGTTAATCCGAATGAAAGGGCTCTGGATAAATGATCCAGAGCCCTTTTCTTTTAGAAGCGGTGAACGATGCCAAGCTGCACGCCGCGCGCATTGGCGCCAGCACAAGCAAGCGGCAAGCCAGCGTTAGCTGCGCCCGCGAGTGTATAGGCCGCTTCGTTGCGGTTGCGCAGGAAGGACAACGCGCCGTAGAGATTCGTGGTTTTGGACAGATCGTATTCGTACATCAGGCCCAACTGGTCTGCGTTATTGCCTTGCGAAGTCCGGTCGCGCAGCATCGCGTAGCCGAATGCGAGCGTGTTGGTTGCGTTGAACTGATATTTGACCGAAAGCCCCGACGTATAGGCGTTGAGCGCTAGATCGGGCCACTTCATGTCAGAGTAGCCGCCGAATAGCGTGGCCTGGCCGATTGCGTACGAAACGCCGGCCATGAGCGTGCGATTGGTCGCGCTGCCGGCGCTGTCCTTGAGCCACTGTCCGGCCACGAATGCGTTGATAGGGCCGTGTTCATAGGTCAGGTCGAATTGCTGGCTGGAGCCTGCCGCGCGCAATCCGCCCGCATTGCCGAAGCCCAGATACACACCGGCCTGCAAGCCTGCGAATTCGGGTGTCACGTAAGACACGGTGTTGCTGGTGCGAATGGAGAACACCGTGAGGTTGTCCATGCCCGAAGCCTGGGTGACGCCGCCGAATGCATCCTGGCCGCCCTGGTCGTTGAACAGCGGTGAATTCTGCCTGCCCACGCGCACTTCGCCCCAATGGCCCGCAAGGCCGACCCACGCCTGACGGTCGAACAGGGAGCCGCTAGTGGCGAGCGTGCCGTCGGTCGGGTTGAATCCATTCTCAAGGACAAAGGAGAGCGTCTGGCCGCCGCCCAGATCTTCCTTGCCCTTCAGGCCGAAGCGGCTGCCCCATTGGCCGCTGGAACCCAGCGCAGCGGTGTATCCGTTACCGGTGTTGACGTATTGTGCGAATTCGTCGATCAGGCCATAGAACGTCACGCCGTCCTGGGCTTGGGCGCCCTGGGTGAGCAGCGCGAGAGCGGTGGCACTGAGGGATACGGTCTTTTTCATTATCAGTACAACTATTTATTGGAAAGAAAAGGATAAGCGCGCGAGTCGTCAGACTCGCGCGGGTGGCCAGCAAAGAGGGAACGGAAGGCGGCGCTTTCAGAAGCGCCCAGGCGTCAACCCAGACTTCAATCCAGACGTCAATCGCGCTCGACGGGCAGGATCAGGCGATCCGGCATGGTCTGCGGGGCGCGCCGCATGGTGACGTAGTAGATCACGCCGGGGACGATGAGGCCGAGAATCCAGGAGATATCGGTGCCGCCCAGCGCATCCACGAACGGACCCGTATAAAAGCTCGTGGAAATAAAGGGCATCTGCACGAGCACGCCAAGCACGTAGATCCCGATGGCCTTTGCATTCCAGCGGCCATAACGGCCATCAGGATCGGAAAGCGCGGGCACGTCATAGCGCGATTGCGTAAAGCAGTAGTAATCGACCAGATTGATCGCACTCCACGGCGTGAAAAACGCCAGCAGGAACAGGATGAAAGCGGTGAATTCCTTGAGGAAGGAATGACGGCCAGCCAGCGCCACGAGCGTCGACAATCCCACCATGCCGATGATGTAGATGAAACGGTGGCGCGTGGAGATCGCACGCCTGGCGCGAAACGCGCTTACGACCGTGGCCATCGACATGAAACTGCCGTAGGCGTTGAGCGTGGTGACAGTCAGTTTGCCGAATGCGATGCTGAAATAGAGCATGGCCGCGACCGCGCCGCTCGCCCCAAGACCGACGATATACGCCACTTCGTGATGGGCGAATTCGTGACCGGCGAGCGCGGCGGCGAATACGCCGAACACCATCGACGCCTGTGCGCCCAGTACCGAACCCAGACCCACCGCGAGAAAGGTTTTCGCGGGCGAGGTCGAGCGCGGCAGATAGCGCGAATAATCCGCTACATAAGGGCCAAATGCAATTTGCCATGAGGCCGAGAGCGACATGGAAAGCAGGAAACTCGCGATCGTGAAATGGCGGTTGGCGAGTAGCGCGCCGATGTCGTGATGCGCGAACAGCTGCGCAAACATATAGCAGAACGCCAGCACACCGATCACGCTGGCGATGCGGCCCACGAAGTGGATCGAGCGATAGCCGAGTATCGTCAACACGACGATCAGCGCGGCGAACAGGCAGATGCCGGTCGTATCGGAAACCGACAGCAACTGCGCGGTAGCCTGGCCCGCGAGCACGGTGCCGCTCGCCGAAAAGCCCACATACATGAGGCAGACCAGCGCGATGGGAATGGCCGCGCCATAGACGCCAAATTGCACCCGGCTGGAGATCATCTGCGGCAGGCCCAGTTGTGGGCCTTGCGCGCCGTGCAGCGCCATGACAGCGCCGCCAATAAGTTGTCCAATCAACAAGGCGACGAGCGACCAGAACACGTCGCCGCCCAGCACGACAGCGAGCGCGCCCGTGATGATCGCGGTGACCTGAAGATTGGCGGAGAGCCAGAGCGTGAACTGGCTAAAGAGGCTGCCGTGGCGTTCCGCATCGGGGATATAGTCGATCGAGCGGGATTCCAGCAGCTTGCGGCCTTCCGGCTCAAGCTTGACGAGGGATTCGGGAATGGCCACGTGCGGCTCCGGGAGGTAGGAATTGACATGGCGCCCATGCAGACGAGCGCTGAGATCCTTGGATCATGTTGTATAGACAACTTATGCGAAATAGGGGATTACCCGTGCGCACGACCATGTGCAGTCGCATTGTGCGCCGGGTTTCGCATCGGAAAAAATTGAATGTGGGCGATCCCGGAAGGAGCCGCTACAGCAGCCACTCGATAGGCAGAATCGAAAAGAACCAGACCGCCAGGCGTGTGCTCCAGCGCGAGTTCGGTTCGGTGTCGTAGCGCGTTGTGCCGTCGGCGGTTTGTCGGACCCAGTAGAGCGAGCCGTTCGAATCGAGCTTCGCCTGATAGGCGAGTTGCGGAACCTGGGTCCAGAATGCCGCTTCGATGCGGCCAGCCAGCACCGGGCTTTCGATCACGAGACCCAGTTCCGTATTCAGGTTGACCGAGCGCGGATCGAAATTGAGGGAGCCGACGAATACGCGCTGTCCGTCCACGGCGAAAGTTTTTGCGTGCAGACTCGATCCGGAACTGCCGAACACGCCCGGCGCCTGTTCCTTGCTCGCGCTTGCGCCCGCTGCGCGACGTAGTTCGAACAGTTCCACGCCGCCTTTGAGCAGCGCTTTGCGCCTGCGCGCGTAGCCCGAATGCACGGGCAGTACATCGGTCGCTTCGAGCGAGTTCGTCAACACGCGCACCGTGACGCTATTCGCGGCCAGTTGCGTGAAGTACTGCGTGCCGACTTCGCAAGGCACGAAATAAGGCGAAACCAGATCGAGTTCGCGCTTCGGTTCGCCGAGGATGTCGCGCAGCTGGTTGAGCACCAACGATTCCGGCGCGGCTTTGCCTTTCGCCTTCGCGGGGTCGTCGCTTACGAGGCGCGTCGAGGCCCATTCGAGCGTCAGTGTGCCGTCGAGCAGGCGGCGCACATCGGTCTTTTCTTGCAGTGCCGCAATGAATGCCGCCCCGGCGGGGTTGGTCTGTACCGCCTGCGCAGCGCGATCGAGCGCTTCGAGTTCCGAAGGTTGGGGCGCCGGCAGGATTTCATGCGCCGGCCATGCCGAAGCACTCGACCAGTAGCGGTCGAAATCGTGCGCCACGTCGCTCGCCGCGGGGCCGATGGCGAGCACATCGAGATCGGCGAACACGACACCGTCCGTGGCGCCAAAATACTCGTCGCCGATATTGCGGCCGCCCAGAATCGTCGCGATGCCGTCGGCGGTCAGCGACTTGTTGTGCATGCGCCGGTTAAGGCGCGAAAAATCAGTAAGGAATCCGATAAATTTAGCGCGACGCACGGCAAATGGATTGAACAGCCGCACCTGGATATTCGGATGCGCATCGAGTGCCGCGAGCGTGGCGTCGAGCGACGAGGGAATGCCGTTGTCGTCGAGCAGGAGCCGCACGCGTACGCCGCGGTCAGCGGCTTCGCGCAGTGCTTCGAGCAGCAGCGTGCCGGTGAGGTCGTTGCGCCAGATGTAGTACTGCACATCGAGCGTGCGCTGCGCCGTGCGGACGAGATCGACGCGCGCCGCGAAGGCTTCCAGCGGTTTGGCGAGGGGATCGATGCCGCTCAGGCCGGGATGCGCCGCGAGCTTGCCTTCGATGGCACGGGCTAGCGGCGTGGTTTGCGCCTCGGAGGCGCTGAGGGCGGTGGACGTCGTGCGAACGCCCGGAGCAGGGAGCTGGCAGGCCGTGAGCGTGAACGTGAGCGTTAGCGTCAGCGCGCAAAGCAGATCTCGCGTTGAGGTGCGCCTGGCAACCGGAGAAAAGGGCGATCTTTGCATGGAGCGTCCGCGCGAAGGTTGGCGTTAGCTTACGCGAATGCCCCTGGCGATTGCGCGAGCGTGCGCGCGTCGTTCGCCCCCGATGAAATACACTAGCTCTTTTGCGTGGGCCGTTCACCGCGCCGTGCACCGACTATTCCAACAGATACCGTCATGACACGATTCAACTGGAACAACCCCTATCCCACACCGCGTTTGCCGGTGTTTGCCCGTAACGTCGTCTCGACCTCCCATCCGCTCGCGGCCCAGGCGGGCTTGCGCATGCTCTGGCAAGGCGGCAATGCCGTCGATGCCGCCATCGCGGCGGCAGCGGCCATCACTGTGGTGGAGCCGGTTTCGTGCGGGCTGGGCGGCGACGCCTTCGCGCTGGTTTGGGATGGCGCGCGTTTGCACGGCCTGAACGCATCGGGCACCGCGCCGGCGGCCTGGAATCCCGACTATTTCCGTCGTCGCCACGGCGAGGAACACGGTCTGGCCAGACAGCCCAAACGCGGCTGGGACACGGTGACGGTGCCGGGCGTGATCGCCGGTTGGGAAGCGCTGCATGCGAAGTTCGGCTCGTTGCCGTTCGCGGATCTGATGGCGCCCGCGATCGACATCGCCGCGCGCGGTTATGCGGTGGCCAGCATCGTCGCGCGTAAATGGCAGGCTGCGGTGCCCGATCTGCACAATCAGCCCGGCTTTGCGCAAACCTTCATGCCGCATGGCCGCGCGCCCGAGGTGAGCGAGCACGTGCGCCTGCCGGGTCATGCCGCCACCCTGCAGCGGCTCGCCGAACTCGGCCCGCGTGCCTTTTACGAAGGCGAAATCGCGGAGCGCATCGCAGCGTTCGCGCGCGAGGGCGGCGCGGCGCTCACGCTCGACGATCTGCGCAACTATCGCGCGCAATGGGTCGAGCCGATTTCAAAGGAGTATCGCGGCTACCGGGTGCACGAGATTCCGCCCAACGGTCAGGGCATCGCCGCGCTCATCGCGCTTGGCATTCTGGAACAATTCGACATGGCGTCGCTGCCGTGCGATGGCATCGAATCGCAGCATCTGCAGATCGAGGCAATGAAGCTCGCCTTTGCCGATGTCTATCGTTATGTTTCCGATCCGAAATCGATGGAAGTGACGCCCGCGCAGATGCTCGACGACGCCTATCTGAAGTCGCGCGCCAGGCTGATCGACCCGAAGCGCGCCACGCAATTCGACTTCGGCATGCCGCACGCCGGCGGCACGATTTACCTCTCGGCCGCCGACGAGCGCGGCATGATGGTGAGCTTCATCCAGTCGAACTATATGGGCTTCGGCTCGGGCGTGGTGGTGCCGGGCACGGGCATCGCCATGCAGAACCGTGGCTGCGGTTTTTCGATGGACCCTGGATCGCCGAATGTGGTCGAAGGCGGCAAGCGCCCGTTCCATACGATCATTCCCGCATTCCTCACGCAGCAGGTGAATGGCCGCGACGAAGCGGTAATGAGCTTTGGCGTGATGGGAGGCGATATGCAGCCGCAAGGGCATGTGCAAACGGTGGTGCGCATGCTCGATTACGGCCAGCAGCCACAGGCTGCCTGCGATGCGCCGCGCTGGAAGGTGAACCGCGATTTCACGCTCGATATCGAATCGACTTTCGATCCGGACACGGCACAGGCGCTTGAAGCGCGAGGCCATGAAATCAAGGGTATCGACGATCCGTACATGGACTTCGGCTCCGGCCAGTTTATCTGGAAACTCGATCGCGACGATCCCGAACGCGGATACGTTGCGGCCAGCGATACGCGACGCGACGGCCTGGCTGCGGGGTTCTGACGGGCAAGCTTCAGCATGTGATTTTTCCTGCACCTATACACTGAACGTATTGTAGAGCAGTGCTATATTTGCCGAGGTCGTTGCGATGCAGCAGCGAATAATGCTTACGTTTTGTCAGGTGGCGGAGAGTTAAATGGCAATCGAATATCGTGGCTTTCAGATCAATGTCGATACGAAAGCGGACGCGACGGACACGCAATGGCTGTGCCGCGCGGATATCAAAGGCGTTGAAAGCCAGCTGCGCGACGTGGCGCTGCCGGTTGTCGAGCTTGAATTTCCCAAGCTCAAGATCGACGTGCTGATGGTGGTGAGCATGGTGGAGCACAAGGCGCGTCAGTCGATCGACGATTGGCACACCGCGCATCCCGCGACCGCCTGAGCGCGTCGAATCAGGTAAGCACCCAGAGGCCCAGTCGGGCCTTTTTTGTTGCGCTCGCAATCAATCTCGTCCCACGATATTGCGCGGTTCCCCTCTATGGAAGGCCACGATGTTGTCGATCAGTTGGTCAGCGAGCGTTTGCATGGCTTCGTCGCTGGCCCACGCCACATGAGGCGTGAGGATGAAGCCAGGGTGTCCGAGAATCGCCTGGAACGGATGCGCCGCGGGCAACGGTTCCTGCGAGACGACGTCGAAACCCGCGCCGGAAATCTGCCCCGACTGCAGAGCATCGGCCAGCGCGGCTTCATCGACAAGGCCGCCGCGCGCGGTGTTGATGACGAGCGGTCGACGCGTCATCCGCGCGAACGCTGCCGCATCGATCAGATGACGCGTGGCCGGCGTAAGCGGACAGTGCAACGAAATAATGTCGCTTTGCGCCAGCAGCGTGTCGAACGGTACGTAATCATCGTTCAAGCCTGCGCGGTTCCCATGCGCGGCGAACAGCACGCGCAGACCCAGCGCGCGCCCGATGGCCGCCGTCGCCTGCCCAAGCGCGCCCGCGCCGACGATGCCGAGCGTCGAACCCGCGAGGTTTCTGATCGGAAAATCGAAGAAACAGAACTGCCCCGATTCGAGCCAGCGCCCCGCACGGACCGCTTCGCGATAGGCCACCAGGCTGCGGCGCAGCGCGAAGATCAGCGCAAACGTATGTTCCGGCACCGTGTTCAGCGCATAGCCCTGGATATTGCTCACTACGATGCCGCGCGCCGCGCAGGCGTGCAGATCGATGTTGTCGGTGCCGGTGGCGGCTACTGCGATCATGCGCAGGTCCGGCGCTTGTGCGAGCGCATCGGCCGTGATGGGCGCCTTGTTGGTGATGACGATGCCGGCGTGGCGAATACGCTGCGCGACCTCGCCAGGCAAGGTGCGTTCGAACGTTTCCAGATGATGGTCGAACGGCAGGGGGCGTAAGCGGGTTTGCGGCGAAAGCGTGGCGCGGTCGAGGAATACAACACGAAGTGGCGCGGCCTGGTCAGTCATGGGCACGGAATCGAAGGTGAATGGAAAGTGAATGGAACGTGGATGGAACGTGGATGTATGACGCCGCATTGTGCTGCGCGTGCCGTATGCGTGGTTTGCTCAATGCGCGACAAAAGTTTCCGATAAGGAAAATCGCGCTGAGCCTTTCCATTTGCTCAACCCCGATTGAGCAACGATCGATTATCAAAGCCGCCGTTCGCGCCCATGATGGCGTCCAGAGTCGAAAACAGCCTGGAGACAATCATGTCACGACCCCTTTCGGGAATTCGCGTTCTGGAACTTGGGCAGCTGATCGCGGGCCCGTTCGCCGGGAAAATGCTCGCCGAATTCGGCGCGAGCGTCATCAAGGTCGAGCCGCCGGGCAGCGGCGATCCGCTGCGAAAATGGCGTCTGCTGCACGACGGCACATCCGTGTGGTGGGCGGCGCAATCGCGCAACAAGCAGTCGCTCACGCTCGATCTGCGCTCGCCCGAAGGGCAGGAAGTGATCCGTCGTCTCGTATCGGAAACAGACGTGCTGATCGAGAATTTTCGTCCCGGCACGCTCGAAGGCTGGGGGCTGGGCTGGGATGTGCTCAGCGGGATCAACCCTGGACTCATCATGCTGCGCGTTTCCGGCTACGGGCAGACCGGCCCGTATCGCGACCGGCCCGGCTTTGGCGTGGTGGCGGAAGCGATGGGCGGCCTGCGCCACCTGAGCGGCGAACCGGATCGCACGCCGGTTCGGGTGGGGATTTCGATTGGCGATTCTCTATCGGCGCTGCATGGCGTGATCGGCATTCTGCTGGCGCTGCGCCATCGCGAGCAGCAGGGCGGCAAGGGGCAGGTGGTCGATGTCGCGCTCTATGAGTCCGTGTTCAATATGATGGAGAGCTTGCTGCCCGAATATTCGGTGTTCGGTGCGGTGCGGCAGCCTGCTGGCAGCAGCCTGCCCGGCATCGCGCCTAGCAATGCGTACCGGTGCAACGACGGCAAATACGCGCTGATTGCAGGCAATGGCGACAGCATCTTTCGCCGCCTGATGGAGTTGATCGCACGCCCCGAGCTGGGCGCCGATCCCACCCTGGCCGCCAATGATGGCCGCGTCGCCCAGGTTGCCCGTATCGACGAGGCGATTGGCGCATGGTGTGCGCAACGCACGCTCGACGACGTGCTCGCCGCGCTCAGCGAAGCGCGCATTCCGGCGGGCCGCATCTACGACGTGGCGGATATCGCGGCCGATCCGCACTACCACGCGCGCGAAATGATCGTCGAAGATCGCTTGCCCGACGGCACGCCTGTGCAGGCGCCCGGCATCGTGCCGAAACTCAGCGCGACGCCCGGCGCCATCGAGCACAGCGCGCCGACGCTCGGCGAACATACGGATACGCTGCTGGCAGCGATCGGCGTCGACGCAACGACGCGCGACGACTGGCGCGCGCGCGGCGTGATCTGAACAAAGGGATTTTGATGATGAATCAGATTAAGCGCTTGTACCTGAACGAAGTCGCCACGCGCGATGGCTTCCAGAACGAAGCCGCCTTCATCGACACCGACGACAAGATCGCGTTGATCGATGCGCTAAGCGCATGCGGCTACGCAAAGATCGAGGTGACTTCCTTCACTTCGCCGAAAGCGATTCCCGCGCTACGCGACGCCGAAGCCGTGATGCACGGCATCAAACGTTCGCCTGGCGTGGTTTATACCGTGCTGGTGCCGAATGTGCGCGGTGCGGAACGCGCGCTGTCGTGCAGGGTGGATGAAGTGAATCTCGTGATGTCGGTGAGCGAAAGCCACAATCGCGCCAATCTGCGCATGACGCGCGAGCAATCGTTCGCACAACTGGCCGATGTGATCGACGCCGTGCGTGGAACGGGCGTGGCGATCAACGTCTCGCTTTCCACGGCGATGGGTTGCCCGATGGAAGGCGACGTGCCGATACCGACCGTGCTCGACTGGATGGCGCGTTTCGCGCAGCGCGGCGTGCAGGGCGTGACGCTATGCGATACCACCGGCATGGCGTATCCCAACCAGGTGCGCGAGTTATGCGAGCGTGCGCGTGAGCAATTCGACGCGCTGGACCTGACGCTGCATTTTCACAATACGCGCGGCATGGCGCTCGCCAATACGCTTGCCGCGCTGGATGCCGGCATCGTGCGCTTCGATGCTTCGCTGGGCGGGCTGGGCGGCTGCCCGTACGCGCCGGGCGCAACCGGCAACGTCTGCACCGAAGAGCTGGTTCACATGCTCGAACTGGACGGCTACGATACCGGCGTGAATCTGGCCGCTGTGCTGGATGCCGCCGCGCGTCTGCCCGCCTTGATCGGCCATGACGTGCCGAGCCAGATCCTCAAGGCCGGTCGCCGCACCGACCTTCATCCGTTGCCGCAGAGCGTGCGGGGCATGCCCTCGCAGCGCGCATTCTCATAAGGAGTCAAGACTCATGGCATTGATCGACCATCTCGACCATCTGGTGCTGACCTGCGTGGACCCCGAAGCCACGAAGCATTTCTATACCGAGGTGCTGCAGATGCAACTGGAGACGTTCGGCGCGGGGCGGCTGGCGTTTCGCTTCGGCAACCAGAAGATCAACCTGCATGTACGCGGTGCTGAATTCGAGCCAAAGGCGCATGTGCCCGTGCCCGGCGCGCTCGATCTCTGCTTTATCGCCGCGGTGCCGCTCGATGCGGTGATTGCGCATCTCAACAAGCTCGCATGGCCCATCGTCGAAGGGCCAGTCGAGCGCACGGGTGCGACCCAGAAGATCCGCTCGGTCTATGTGCGCGATCCCGATCTGAACCTGATCGAGATTTCCGAACTGATCTGAACGTCGCCGCTCGGCAATGGTGTTTCCGATCGGAGAAATAGTTTTCCTGATTTCTGCCGCGATCTTTCGCGGCTTGCCAGGGGACGCTGGCAAGCCGCCGAAGGCATGGGCCTGACTGTCCATGCACGGACGCGCCGTGTGCGCGTCCGCCTCCCGTCCCTCCGCCACCCATCCCGCAGAGTTTCCTGATGGAAACCCGTATCGCGCCGCTACTTTCATGCGCGCGCCGGATGCCGCACAATGGTCGCTCGCCTGGGCTTCTTGATCCGTTTGCATCGGCTTCGTCGGCAACCCCTTTCCCCTGCATCATGGTCAATCCGCTTCATTTCGATCTGCAATCGCTGCGCGTGTTTCTGCTCGTCGCGGAACACGGCAGCCTCACCAAAGCCGCCGAGCATGGTCAGCTCACCTTGTCCGCCGTGAGCAAACGGATCGCGGAACTGGAAAGCGTGACCGACTGTGCGCTGTTTATCCGCCGTGCGCGCGGCGTCGAACTCACGCCGGCCGGCATTGCGCTGCTCGATCATGCGAGCCGCGTCGTCGATCAGGTCAACCGCATGGCGAGCGAGATGGGCGACTACGCAGCGGGTGTGCGCGGGCACGTGAGAATGTGGGCCAACACCTCGGCGATCGTGCAGTTTCTGCCGGTCGACCTCGCGGGCTTTCTGAACGGCCATCCCGGTATCAAGGTGAGTCTGGAGGAGCGGCTCAGCCATGAGATCGTCGAAGCGCTTGGCGCGGGCAAAGCCGACATCGGCGTGTTCGCGGACAACGTGCCCGCGCCGGGCATCGAGCGGCGTCTCTATCGGCGCGATGAACTTGTGCTGCTGGTGCCGCAGGGACATCGCTTTGCGCGGCAGAAAGTCATGCGCTTTGCCGATACGCTCGACGAAGACTACGTGGGCCTGAGCGACGGCAGTTCGCTGCTCGCGCGCATGACCGATGCGGCGTTTGCCGCCGAGCGCTCGCTCAAACTGCGCATTCAGGCGTCGAACTTCGACGGGGTGTGCCGCATGATCGAAGCGGGTCTGGGTATCGGCATTTTGCCGCGCGATTCGGTCAGCGACGAGCGCGGCAAGATCGGCGTTTCCAAAGTGAAACTTTCGGATGCATGGTCCACGCGCACGCTATGGGTGGGCATCAAGGCGGGCGGCGCGCCGAAATCGGATGTCGCGAGTCTGTTCGACTATATGTCGGCGCGCAGCCAGGAATGAAAAAGGCCGGGGGTGAACTGCCCCCGGCCTTTTGCGCTACGCGTCGCGCTTGTTTCAGACGGGATTGATCTCGTCCTGACTGCGACGGGTCGTGAGTGGCCCGAGTGCGCGCAAGGTGACCGCGACGATGGCAAGCGCCGCTGAAATCACGCCAAACATGGCCAGCGGGCCATGCTGGGTCAGCACCGGCAGCAAAATGAAGGGCAGGGCGCTGCTGACGATACGCGAGAGCGAATACGTGCTGCCGATTGCGGTCGAACGTACGCTCGCGGGAAAGATTTCGGCCTGGTAGACGTGATACGCATTGCTGAAGACGTTGGACGCGCAGGTCGTCAGCACCCCGAAACAGATAATCACGGCCGCATGGTTCGAATAAGCGAAACCCAGGCCGAATAGCGCAATCGTCACGAGCGAGCCGATCACCAGCGTGCGCCGCTCGATCCAGTTGAGCAGCGGCACGGACAGCAGCGAGCCAATCGGGTAGCCGAGGAAGGACAGCGCCACGAACAGCGTGCTGCCCGTTACGTCGAAACCGCGGCTTTTCACCACCACGCCGGCGAGCGAGCCGAAGCCGTAATAGCCGAAGCCCTGGAACAGGTGGAAGATCACCAGCATCACGTAGCGCTTGTCATAGGGCGCCTTGCCGAGCACGGCGATGCGCTCGCGCAGGCTCAAGGGATGCTTGCGCTCACCCGCTTCCTCGAACGAAGCAGGCATGGCGACGCCCGCGCCATCGGCGAAACGGCGCAGCGTGGCGTGCGCATCCTGGGTGCGCCCTTGCGCAAGCAGCCAGCGCGGGCTTTCGGGCAGCCGATGCTTGACGGCCAGCACGAACACCGCGCCCAGCCCGCCGATCGCCAGAATCACGCGCCAGCCCGCGATGCCGTCGTAATGCAGCGGATTGAGCCACACCGCCAGAAAGCCCACCAGCGGCACCGCAACATAGGAAGTGGTATAGGCCCATGCCGCAAGCCGCCCGCGTTTTTCTTTCGGCAGGATTTCGGAAAGGTAGCTGTCCGCCACGGGGTAGATCGCGCCCACGCCAATGCCGGTGAGAAAGCGGCAGATCACGAGCATGGTCGCGTCGATGGAGAACGCACCCAGCAGCGAGAACGCGCTGTACCAGACCAGCGTGAGCAGAAAGGCGCGGCGTCGGCCGATGCGGTCGGCGAGACTGCCCAGGCACAGCGCGCCGAAGAACATGCCGATAAAGGCGGAAGCCAGCAGCAGCTTGAAATCGGTGCTGTGACTGTCGAGACCGTATTCGTTCTGCAGCGCCGAGCCGATCGAGCTGACGAGAAAGATCTCGTACATGTCGAAGAACAGGCCGATGCCGACCACCAACACCACGAAGCGGTGCAGCGCGCCCACCGGCATCTCGTCCATGAAGGCGCCCAGCGTAGTGGCGCGCGGCGCGCGGTTTGGCGAGGCGCTGCTTGCCGCCGAGGGGTCGCCTGGGCCTGCGTGGCCGCCCAGATCCAGAGGTTGGCTGTTCATCGTGTCTCCTGGTATAGGTATGCCGCGGCGCGTCAGGGCCGACGGTCAGGCGCGTGTGCATATCGGGACCGATCAGGTGCCGATGCGTCTCCGCTCGTGCCGCACTGTCGCCTGATATCAGTGTCGGCGATTTTCGCCCGCGCGAAAATTGCAGATGAATCAAGCCTCCTTTCCCGCCAAGAAAGGCAGCGGCCATATCCCGAAAAATATGCGCCAAACCGGAATCGGCGCAAAAGATTGATGCGCATCAGTGTTTCGTCGAGCCGCCTCTCCAGCGGTTTGGCGTTGTACGCCCGTCGGCTCGGGCTTATAACGGCCCCAATAAGTTGTCTATGTGAAGACTGCTATGGAATCGTATGCATCTCGATGCCAGAATGCGGGCCGCTCCGCAAGCCGCGACGCTTTGTCGCCTTTGCGAGTCGCGCACGCACCTGGAGATCCCCTCATGAAAAACCACGGCCTGTCACGGCGGGGTTTTCTCAAAGCCAGCATGCTGGCGGGCGTGGCGGTATATGTGGCGCCGTTTGGCAGCCGCGCATTCGCTGCCCTGTTCGAAGAAAAACTCCTCACACCGGTCAAATGGGATAGCGCCACCGGCGCGCCCAGCTTCCGTATCGACGGTATCGCCAAAGTCACGGGCTCGAAGATCTTCGCGCGCGACATTCGCGCCGCCGACATGCCTCACTGGCCGCAGCAGCAGGCCCATGCGCTGATCCTGCGCACCACCCGGGCCGACTGCCTCTACGAAGGCTTCGACCTGAGCCTGCTGGGCGACGATCTCAAGCCTGAGCGCGTCGTCACCGCCGACGACCTGGCGCGCGACGGCCTGGCGTTTCCGGCCTTCTATGGCGACGACATGCTGCTGCCCGCGGGCAAGACGCCCGCCTATCTGGGCCAGGCAGTCGCGATCCTGATCTATCACGATTTCGCGCGCTTTCGCTTTGCGAAGAATGCGCTCAAGTTCCGCGACGACGTGATCCGCTATGGCGCGCAGACCGGCGCGCTCGATCGCGATCCCTGGGGCACCTTCCGCTTCGTGCGCGTGGGCGGCAAGACGGCGTATGACGACGACGTCTATTCGAGCCTCAAGGACGCGCCCATCTTCCCGAGCATGATGCGCAAGCACGCGCCGGTCTGGCCGGACGGCAAGGAGCACGGCAAGCTCGACGAGCAGGGCATGTTCCACGCCGGGCGTATCGCCGACGAACTCGATCATCCGTCGCCGGACTGGCTGGTGTTCGAGCGCGAGTACAACACGCAATCCGTCGATACCGCCGCGCTCGAACCCGATAACGCCAACGTCTGGTACGACGCCGCCGCGCAATCGCTGCATATGGTGGTGCCCACGCAGTCGCCGCTGGAAGTGGCGGATGCCGCTGCGGGCATGGTCGCGAAGTGCGGCTTTCCGGTGAAGCAGTTGTTCCTGCATCCGTGCTACACGGTGGGTTACGGCTCCAAGGATCACTTCAACGTGCCTTATTACGGGCTGGTGGCGGCGCTGTATGGCGACGGCCGCCCGGTGCGCTTCGCCAACGACCGCTACGAGCAGTTCCAGACCGCGCTCAAGCGCCACGCGTTCAAGATGCATTACCGCATTGCCGTGGATCGCAAGACCGGTTTGCTGCAATCGTTCAAGGGCGATTTCGAGGCCAACGGCGGCGGCCGCTGCAACTTCTCGCCTTCGGTGGCTATGGTGGGCGCGACCGCGGCGCAATCGATCTACTACTTCCCGAAGAACGACTTCGCAGCAGTGGCGATTGCCTCGCGTGCGATCGACGCGGGGTCCGCGCGCGGCTACGGCACGCTGCAAAGCATGGCAGCGACCGAAATGGCCGTCGACGAAATCGCCGCGCAACTGGGCCTTGACCCGATCGACTTCCGTATCAGGAACGCGCTGCGCTCGGGCATGAAGAACACCCAGGGCGCGATTCCCGCCGGCGCGATCCGCGTGGACGAGGTGCTCGAACGCGCGAAAGCGCATCCGTTGTGGACGCAGCGCGCGAAGCGCAAGACCGAATACGAAGCGGCCAATCCAGGCAAGCGTTACGGCGTGGGCTTTGCCTGCGTGCAAAAAGATTTTGGTACGGGATCCGAAGCATCGATCGCAAAGGTCGAAATCGACGAAAACGGCAAGATCTCGCTGCAGCACACGGGCGCGGAGATCGGCACGGGCATGTCGACATCGCAGGCCGTGGCCGTGGCGAAGTGGCTCGGCAAGCCCGCGGCGGATATTCGCGTGGCCGTGACGGACTGGCCCGATCTGCCGGTGGTGACAAGCGGCGATCCCTACATGATGAGCCAGGCCGATCAGGACAAGGCCAGCGTGAATCCGCGCTGGACGCCCAATATCGCCTCGCCGTCGAGCGCAACGAACTCAGCGTATTACTTCACGCATAGCACGCGCGAAGCGGCGCGCGCCGTGTTCCGCTTGGGCCTGTGGCCGGCCGCGATGGCGATCTGGGGACAGGGCATCGGCGGCGGCCAGGCTGCGCCGCTGGTGGTGCGCATCGAGGACGCGCGCTGGGTGGACGGCAAGCTCACCGCCGCCGGGCTCGAACCGTTGCCGCTCGAACAGATCGCGAAGCAGGCGCATGCGATGGGCCTGGCTACCGGCGCGGCCGTGCATGTGTTCAACCGCTGGCAATGGGCGGAAGCCGAGTTCGTTATCGGCGGAACGATTGAGCGCATGCCGATCGACGCGCTTTCGCTGCGCTATGGAAAGGGCGACGCCAATACGGCAACGACGGCAGCGACAACAACCACCGTAACCGTTGCGCCCACAACCTTGCCGGTCACCGCCAACGGCTATCGCGTGCTGGACCGCAAGCGCGTGTTCATCCCGCCGATGAGCCGCAATAACGCGGCGGTGACCTATTACAGCGCGGTGGGCACGCTGGTCGAACTGGCTGTGCACGAAGCGACCGGCAAGGTCGAACTGCTCACGCATCACTCGATCATGGAGTGCGGCAACCAGATCTCGCCGCAACTGGTCTCGGGCCAGTTGCAGGGCGGTCTGGCGATGGGGATCGGCCACGCGCTGCACGAATATCTGCCGCTCTACGAAGACGGCCCCGGCAACGGCACCTGGAACTTCAACCGTTACCAGTTGCCGCGCGCTTCGGACGTGGCCGTGTGGACGCAGAGCGGCGAAGTGCTGCCGCCGCTGTCCGAAACCGATCCGCCCAAAGGCATTGCCGAAGTGGTGATGATTCCCGTGGTAGGCGCGGTCGTGAACGGCATCGCGCATGCCATCGGCCATCGCTTCACCGATCTGCCGGTGACCCCGCAAAAAATTCAGGAGGTGCTCGCATGACGCTGCCCCCATCCGCTGCTTCCGCGGTGAGCGCCAGCGCCGCCGCCACTGCTTCCGCCGCTTCAGCGCCTCAAGCCCCGCAGGCATCGCAGTCAAAAGCGCAATCGCCCGCACCCGTCGAGCATCCGCTCGTCCAATACAAGCCCAAGGCGCTTTCGCTCACGATCAACGGCAAGTCAGTCGGCCCGATGCAGGTGCCCGAAGGCCTCATGATGATCGAGTTCCTGCACGAGTACGCGGGCCTGACCGGTTCGCGCCTGGGTTGCGGGCAGGGCGTGTGCCATGCCTGCGTGGTGATCCTCGACAAAGCCGATGGCACCAGCGAGGAAATGCGCACCTGCATCACCGGCGCGCACTTCTTCAACGGCAGCACGATCCGCACCGTCGAAGGCCATGCAAAGCGCAATGAAGCGGGCGAAGTGGTCGAACTCTCGCCGATCCAGCAGAAGTTCCTCGAACACTTCAGCTTCCAGTGCGGCTACTGCACGCCGGGCTTCGTCAACGCCGCAACGGTGCTGATCGAGCGCCTCAAACGCGAGCCGGTTGCGAAGGCCGACGTAGAAAGCACCATCATGACCGCGCTCGACGGCCATCTGTGCCGCTGCACGGGCTACGTGCGCTACTACGAGGCGGTCAAGGACGTGGTGATGACCACGCCCGGCCTCGTGAAGGACGCGGCATGAAGCGCGCGCTCATCCATCGCCTTGCGCATGGCGTGTTGTTCGCCGCCTGCGCGCTGACGCTCACGGCTTGCGGTCAGCAGGAATCGCCGCAATCGAATGCCGCGCATGCGGCCTTCACGCCCACGCCCGAACAGATCGCGCACGGCCGTTATCTCGTCAAGGCCGCCGACTGCGCCGCCTGCCATACCTCGCAGGACGGCGCGCCGTTTGCGGGCGGCGTGAAAATCGCCTCGCCTTATGGCGCGTTCTACGGCTCGAATATCACGCCCGACAAAGAGCACGGCATCGGCGACTGGAGCGCGGACGACTTCTATCGCGCGCTGCACGACGGCAATGCGCGCGGCAAGCGCCTGTATCCGTCGATGCCCTACACGTCGTATCGTCAACTCACGCGCGCGGATTCTGACGCGATCTACGCCTATCTGATGTCGGTGAAACCCGCGCCGGTGGCCAACCGCGCGCACGACCTCAGGTTCCCGTACAGCCTGCGCTTCGGCATGACGTTGTGGGACATGGTGTTCCTCAAGGACGCCTTGCCCGATGCATCGGCCGGGCAATCGGCGCACTGGCAGCGCGGACGCTATCTGGCGAACGCACTCGGCCATTGCGCCGAATGCCATACGCCGCGCAATTTCGCGGGCCAACTGGTCGATGCGAAGCCGCTTTCGGGCGCGGCGCTCGGCCGCGTCGTCGCGCCGGATATCACCCCGGCGGGACTCGCGGGGCGTGGCTGGACCGCTGCCGATCTGCAGACCTTCTTTAGCGTCGGTATCGCGCCGCAAGGTTCCGCGTTCGGCGAGATGTATCCGGTCGTGCACCTGAGCACGCAGTACCTCACGCAGGACGATGTGCGCGCGCTATCGGTCTATCTGCTGGGCGATACGCCGCCTGCGCCGCAGCCGCTCGCGGCTGTGTCCGCCGATGGTGCGGCGCTCGCGGCAGGGCGTTCGGTCTATCTGGCGGTGTGTGCGGGCTGTCATGGGCTGGCAGGCGAGGGTAAGCCGCACGTTGCGGTGCCGATGAACGGCAACTCGACCCTACGTCAGGCCGATGCCCACAACCTGCTGGTCGCGATGCTGGACGGCATCGATACGCAGAAGTTTGCGGGTGTCGAAAACATGCAGGCGATGCCGGCGTTTTCCTCCACCCTGAGCGACGATGAACTCGCGCAACTGGCGAATTATCTGCGTGCGACGTGGGGCGGCCAGGCGGCGAACGTCACCGCAAGCGACGTAAAAGCACTGCGTTGAAACAACGGTGGCAGAAGCGCGAGCCGCTTTCCTGCCACCACGTTCAATGCCGCAGATACCGCTGCGCCAGCGCTTCATAGAGCGGCGGCGCAAACAGTTTGGACACCTGGCTGGCGATCAGCGCCGTCGCCATCAACGACAGCACCAGCGCGTGCCCGTTGATCATCTCGATCACGATGACGAAGGCCGTAATCGGACTTTGCGTGACGGCGGCGAGATAGCCCACCATGCCGAGCGCAATCAGCATCGGCAACTGCATCTGCCCGAACACCATATGCAGGGCATTGCCCATCCCCGCGCCAATCGCCAGTGACGGCGCGAACAGACCGCCCGGCGTGCCCGGCAGATACGATCCCACCATCGACGCCATCTTGGCGAGCGGATACGCCGCGCTGAGCTGCGAATGCCCTTCGAGCATGTTGCGCGCTTCCGCATAGCCGCTGCCGAACAAATGACCGCCGCTCGCCACGCCGATCACGGCGATAAAAAATCCGCACACCGCGCCAAACGCAACAGGACGTTGCGCGCGCAACGAAATCAGCCGCGCGGGCATCCAGCGCGGCGTGTTGAGCAGCAGCCAGCAGAACACCCCGCCCGCGATCCCCGTCAACACGCCCACCAGCACGACCGCCGCCGCGAGCAGGTTGGGGAAGTGCCCGTCGATGGCGATGGTGCCGAAATAAACGTAATTGCCTTGCAGGGCGAGCGACACGACGCCCGCGAAGATGATGGCCGTGATCAGCACGCCGCTGGTGCGTTGCTCGAAGCTGCGCGTCAGTTCCTCGATGGCGAATACGACGCCCGCAAGCGGCGCGTTGAACGCCGCCGAAAGGCCCGCTGCCGCGCCCGCGAGAGCGAGCTTGTGTTCGAGGCCGACGCCGTAGATGCTGCGCAGGCGTGCCGGATAGAAGCGCCGCAGACTGAACATCAGCGCCGCGCCCACGTGAATCGTCGGACCTTCGCGACCGATGGTGAAGCCGCCGAGAATCGCCAGAAACGACAGGGCAATCTTGCCGATGAGGATGCGCAGCGTGAGCAGACGCGGACCCAGCGTGCGCACATCGTGCAGTGTCGCGATGACCTGCGGAATGCCGCTGCCTTCCGAACCCGGAAACCATCGGCGCGTGAGCCAGACGCCCAGCGCCGCAACCGCCGGCGTGACGATGAGCGGCAGCCACGCCGCATGCGCGGTCCTGCGCAGGAACAGGTCGTAGCCGTAATCGATGAGGCGTGCGTAAAGCACGGCCACGAGGCCGGTGACGACCGCGCCGAGCCAGAAGATGCCGAGATACATCCAGCGGCGCTGGCTGCGCTGGATCGACCGGCGGTCGATGAGGGTCAGAATTCGCATGAGCGCGCTGGGAAAATGCGGTTTATGGCATATTGTGACATAAACCGCGACGGCGGCGCTGGAATTCCCGCGCGGTGCTTACCCGGCTTGCTCGCCAAAGACCCAGTGGAATGCGCCGTAGAGCGCCTTGTGCTGGGCCGCGAGTTCGAGCAGAAAGGACTCGCCCTTGGGCGTCAGATGCACCTGCACCTGGCGGCGGTCGGCGGGGTCGGGTTTGCGCAGCACCAGCCCGGCTGCCTCGCAGCGCGAAACCAGCGCCGCCGTGCCGTTGGGAGCGGCTTGCAGGCGCTCGGCGAGTTCGCCCACCGTCGCCCACTTACGGTCAGGAAAGCCGCAGACGTGCAGCAGAAGTTGATATTGCAGCGTCGTGATGCCGGCGGCGTTGGCGATCTCTTCCGAGGCGCGCAGGAATTTGCGCAGGTCGTAGCGGAAGGCCGACATGGCTTCGAGATCGTGCTTGTTCATGTGCGCTCCTGAATGCTTTGCCGGTCGCAATGGCAATGGCCGGCCGCCAGGAGGTTACCACGCACATCAAACGCTGACGATCAACGGCACCAGCGTGGCGATGCATACGCCCAGTCCGATCACGGGCGCGCCCAGCGCGATCAAGCCAGGCGCCACAATCGCGCCCAGCACGGCAAGCGCTCCCAGACGTCGGCGCGCGAGCTGCCGGCTTTCGATCGACCCGCGCTGCAGCGCGTTTTCACCTGAACGGTGCGTATGCCTCGGAATGGTGATGGCCATCAATCCCCCGAAAGAGTGGTGATATGGAAATAGCGATGCTATTAAATCGCGAATAAACGGCGCGCAAGGATTGGCGGGCCTCACGGTAAACGCGCCGTATAACGCGAGGTCTTTGCAATAACGCTCGCAATTTTTACGCCTGGTTTACGCAAAGCCCGATACGCTGGTTTCATCGCCACAACGCACGTATCCCGTGCCCGATCAGATGCAACTCGCTCCATCCTTCGCGGTCCCCGACTCGCGTTCCGCCGCTTCCGCTTCCGCCTCTGCCTCCGTCGCACGTCGCCCATCCGCGACGATCCTGCCGTTTCGCGCCCCGCGCGCCTGGCTCGATATCGCGCTCAACGGCAAAACGCTGGCGCAATCGCGCACGCATCTGGCGGGGCTGTTGCACTCGGCGCTCGGCGTCTACGTGACGCGCACGGCCGAGCGCGGCGATTCGATCGTGGTTCGCCTCGACATCGCGCCGGAGGATTTTGGTTTCACCTTGCACACGCTGCTGGGCGCGGTGCCGGAAGCGACGATCAGCGCGCTGCGCGCGCGTGCCGACGGGGAGGCGCGCTGATATGTACGCGGGAATCTGGCTGCCGCTTGTGACGCCGTTTCGCGACGGCGAGGTCGATGTATCCGCGCTCGAAGCGCTGACGCAGCGCTACGTGGAAAGCGGCATCGCAGGAATCGTTGCCTTGGGGACGACGGGTGAGGCCGCGTTGCTCGACCACCGCGAACGCAGTGTAGTCATGCAGGCGATCACGGAAACGGTCGCGGGGCGTGTGCCGGTCGTGGCAGGTGTGGGCGGCCTCGACACCGCGGCCTTCGTTGACGAAGTCCATCGTCTGGAGGTCTGGGAGCCGGCCGGGTATCTGGTTTCCGCGCCAGCGTATCTATGCCCGGATCAGGAGGGCTTGCTCTGGCATTTCCGGCAGGTTGCCCAGGCGACCGAACGCGATATCGTGCTCTACGACGTGCCGCATCGCACCGGAGTCGGGCTCGCGGAAACAACGGTCGCCGGGTTGGCGGGCTTGCCCAATGTCCGCGCGATCAAGGCCTGCGCACGCGAGCGGTTCGCCGCGTTCGGCAAGTTGCCGATTGCGTTGCTGTGCGGCTCCGACGATGCGTTTCTCGAATGCCTGCGTGCGGGCGCGACCGGCGGCATTCTGGCGAGCGCCCATGTGAGCGCCGATCTGCTGGACGAAGTGCAGCGTCTTTTCATCAGCGGAAAAGAAGAGGCCGCGAGCCAACTGTTCGTACGGCTCGAACCGGTCCTCAAGCTGCTATTCGCCGCGCCCAATCCCAGCGCGATCAAGGCGATGCTGTCGCTGGGCGGCGGCGTGTCGGCGCAGACTCGCATGCCGATCACGCCCGCCAACGCGGCGCTGGTGCACCGCCTGGAGGCGGCGCGCAGGGAACTGGACGAACTGCGCGCCGTTTCGATCAGCTAGTGCGCGCGGTCACGGTGGTTGCAGGCGCAACGACAGGTGAGCGAGCATCGGCGATATCGTCGCTGATCAGCAAGGCGACGGATTCTGCCGTGGCCGCCGACAGCGTCCAGCCGAGGTGCCCGTGCCCCGTGTTGTAGAACACGTTGCGCTGCCTGCCGCGCCCGACCCTGGGCAACATGCTGGGCAGCATCGGGCGCAGTCCCGCCCACGGAATCACGCGCGCAGTCGAGATCGACGGGAAGTGCGTGCGCGCCCAGCGCACCAGCGGCTCGATCCGGTCTGAACGGATGTCGCGATTTGCGCCGTTGATTTCCGCTGTGCCCGCAATGCGAAAGCGATCCGCACCCAGGCGGCTCGTGACGATTTTCGCGGCGTCGTCCAGCAGACTCACCCACGGCGCGCACTCCTGGCTACGCGCATCGTCGAGACAGACGGTAATCGAATAGCCCTTCACCGGATACACATTGACGTGATCGCCCACTTGCGCAGCCAGGGCGCGGCTGCCCACGCCCGCGCAGATCACCACGCGATCGAAGGTGGAAACCGAAGGCAGCGCGTCGCGTGACGTGGCGATCGAAACCGTGCCGTGTTGTGCCTCGCTGATCGATTGCACCGTGGTGTCGTATTGAAACGCGACGCCCAGTCGCTCGCAGGCCAGCGCAAGGCCACGCGTGAACTTGTGAATGTCGCCGGTGGAATCGGATTCGGTAAAGAAGCCGCCGTAGAAGTCGCCTTGCAACGTTGGCTCGATTGCGCGGATCTCGTCGGGCGTGACGGCGCGCCGATCCAGGCCGCCTTCGCGCAGCAGCGCATTGACTTTCGTCGCAGCGTCGAATTCCTTGCGGGTTGCATAGAAGTGCAAAATACCACGCTGTTCGTGATTGAAATCGATCGATTCGCGTTGGGCAATCGAAAATAAATGTTCGCGCGCGGCAATCGCCAGACGCACGGTTTCGATCGTATTGCTGCGGTAATTCGGAATCTGCCGCAGAAATTCGCCGATCCAGCTGTACTTGTGCCAGTTGGGGCGAGGATTCATCAGCAGCGGGGCGTCGCGCCTCATCATCCAGCGCAGGCCCTTGAACACGGTTGCGCGGCTGTTCCAGACTTCCGCATTGCTCGCGGAAAGCTGGCCGCCGTTTGCGAACGATGTTTCCATCGCAGCGTAACGGTGGCGATCGATGACGGTGACGCTATGGCCGCGCCGTGCGAGTGCATAGGCGGTAGTGACGCCGGTAATGCCGGCGCCGATAACGGCGATTCGTGACATGACATGGTCCAGAGTGCAGTGACTGCGCGCTTGAGCGCAGTGGGCATCGCCGGCCGATTACAACCGGCGCCGATGCCCCATCTGTCCATGTACCTGAGAGTTTCGCCCGCGCGCTTACGACGCGCATGGCTCCCCTTCGGTGGGCGCCACCAGGACGGTGCGCCGCTCTCCAGATGTTCCGGCTGCGTGGTCCTTTTGCCTGAGAGTTTCCGGGGCGGTTGCTCCGTCGGCGTCGTTCCGGTAGAACGATCTCTTCCATGCAGCGTGTGAGAACGCCACAAGATTAGCCGTGCGCCGCGCCCACGGCAACCGCTTTTTCAAAATTCGGTCTGCGATGTTTCGCATATGGGTTTAACCGGAATCAGACGCACGCTCGTGACGGCGGGCATACGCCGTTGCTTCTGAGCGAGGCCCGCGCGCCGCCCATCAGAAGTTGTGCACGAGGCCGATGATTTCCGTCGTGATGTTCTTGCCCGCCCCCACGGCGATGCCGGGGCCTGCTGCATCCGTGACCGTGAAAGCCGTCGATCCGTGATTGCGCACGCCCGCCACGCCCGCGTAGAAGCCCGTGCGCTTGGACAGCAGATAGTCGTAGCGTACGGCCCACGAGAGCGCGTGGCCGTCGCCGCCCGATCGCAGCCAGTACTGGCCGAAGCTTGCGAGCAAGGAGCCGCCCGCAACGTGACGGATCAGTGCGTTCACTTCGTAGAAGTCGTGATTGGGTGTGGCGTAGGCGCTGGAAATCGAGTTGTTCACGCCGGTGGCGTTGCGATGCATCTGGTAAAGCGCGGCGGTTTTCAGCCCGCCGAAATCGTACGACGCACCGATCAGGTAGTAGCGGCCCGTGGCGACCGGCGTGGTCGTGGTGAGCGTGGCGGTGGGTGCGAAACGCTGCTGCAGATAGTCGACATCGGCGGAAAACGCCCCCGCCTTGAAGTTCAGCCCCGCAGACAGCGTGTCTCCCAGCGATGCCGGCACGCCGCTCGACCCGTTCGCGCCGCGTGCATACAGCGCGCGCAGCGTGAAGCCCGCGATTTCCGGCGAGGCGTAGCGCAGCGAATTCGCGGTGCGCGCGACCGGCACGAACACATAGTTGTTGGTGGCATTGCCCCACGCCAGCGCGTTGAGTTCGCCGATCGAATAGGTCACGTAGCTCAGGAACAGCGGCGTGTAGTTGTTGCCCGCCTGAATCTGGCCGAACGGTCCGCGCACGCCGATCCACGCCTCGCGATTGAAGAGCGCCGTGCTGCTGGCCATCGCGCCTGAGTTCGCGTTGAAGCCATTTTCCAGTTTGAAGACCACGGTATAGCCCGCACCCAGATCCTCCTTGCCGAAGAAGCCCCAGCGCGAGGGCGCGACGGAACTCGACGCCTCGCGCACGACGGTCCGGCCGCCCGTATTGGCGACCTGGATCGCCGTATCGATGATGCCGTAGAGCGTGACCGACGACTGGGCGTGGACGCCGGATGCGCCCAGCGTGGCGGCGGCCGTGACCAGGGCCGTGGTGGCGAACGGTGCAAATTTCATCTCGTCTCCTGAACGGTGCCGTCGATATGCGGCACTCTCTGAAAGCAGGAGTTTTGTGTACGGGAGAGCGTCGGTCAATAAAAAATATACAAAACTATCGAAAACACCAGGTTGTGTATTCGACGAGCGGAATTTGAAGAATCCTGCGCAAACGCCCGCCCTCGCTCCCCAGACGGGGCGCGGGCGTTGCCAGCGAGCGGGAAAAACGGCGGCGATGCGGCTGGGCGCGAAGCTCAGCGCGAAGGCGGAAACAGATCGGCGTCCGCGAGGATGATGTCGGCGGTCTGACGGTAGTGCGTGGTGAGGAGCTGGATGGCGAGCGCGGCGTCGCCAGCCACCACGGCATCGAGCATCGACTTGTGCTCCGCGCCCTCATGGCGCTTGGGGAACACGCGCCGCACCGAGAGTTGGCGGTAGCGGTAAAGCTGGTCGGCCAGTTGTTCGCAGAAGTTGATGAGCCAGCGCGACTGGCACCCGCCGATCAGCGCGCGATGGAACTCGCGGTGGCGGCGTTCCCACTCGGGGTTCTCCTTGTATTCGCTTTCGCTGAGCGAGCGCGGCACCTTGGAGAGCCGGTGGTAGGCCAGCACGACCTCTTCTTCCCATTCGACCGAGCGGCTTGCAAAGGCCTCGCGCAGGGCGACTTCCTCCAGCCAGCAGCGCGTTTTGGTGATCTCCTGCAGGTCGCTCGCGCTGATGCCGGCCACCGCGAAACCGCGCTGGTCGCGCCGCTCGACCAACCCGTCCGAGGTGAGGCGGTTGAGCGCCTCGCGCACCGGCGTCTGGCCGGCCTGGTACTGGTCGCACAGAAACTCGATCTGGAGTTTGCGGCCCGGTTCGAGCTTGCCGTCCAGCAGGTCGGCGCGGATGCGGTCATACAGGTTCGTGGCCAGCGTGGCGGCGCTTGCGCCGCCCGCGCCCGCGGGTGGCGCGGGAAAAGTCACTGTGCGGGACAAGTTCACACCTCTGCATTGTTTCGTTTGCGTGAAAGTATATCCGATCTGTCTTTCATTCCCGCCGTCGGCGACAACCATGGGGTTTTCCCCATGTAAATACACAAAATCATCGACATCGCAGTTTTGTATATATTATGATCGTCGACAGATCGAAACGCAGGACCGAGGCAGGAGAACGACAAGATGCAGACTTTGACACTGGATCAGGCCAACCGCATCGCGGCCGCTGCGCTGGGCGCCGCCCGGCGCGACGGCTTTCGTGCGATGGCGCTGGTGGTACTCGACGCAGCGGGCCAGTTGAAGTTGGCGACGCGCGAAGACGGCGCCACGCCGTTGCGTGTGGACATTGCACATGGCAAGGCCGCTGCGGCATTCGGCATGGGCGTCAACACGCGCACGCTGCATGAGCGCGCCAGCGCCAACCCGGTGTTCTTCAACGCCATCGCGCCCGCGCACGGCGGCAAGTTCATTGCGCAGACCGGGGCGGTCGTGATCGTCTCGGCAGATGGCCAGGTGCTGGGCGCGATTGGCGCGAGCGGCGGCACTGGCGATGAAGACGAGGCCATCTGCATCGAGGGCCTGCGCGCAGCCGGCCTCGCGCACCGTTGAGGCAAGACGCGATGCAAGCCGCTTACCGCTGCGCCTGTCACGGCATCGACGTTCACGCGCATATCGTGCCCGCCGGATTTCCGTCCTACCTGGGCGCGCGTGCGCCACGCGACTGGCCGTCGATGCAGCCCGCGCACGCCTGCCATCGCCATGTGGTGATCGACGAGAAGATCTATCGCACGGTGTCCGATCTGTGCTGGGACACGGATAAGCGCATTGCCGATATGGACGCGCAGAACGTGGCGATCCAGGCGATCTCGCCGATGCCCGAACTGCTCTCCTACTGGATGGAAGCCGCCGACGCGCTGCCGCTCTTGCAATACCTCAACGACACCATCGCGCAAATGTGCGAAGCGAGCGCGGGCCGCATGGTGGGGCTGGGCGCGGTGCCGTTGCAGGACGTCGAGATGGCGATAGGCGAACTCGAACGGCTGATGCGCACGCCGGGTTTCGCAGGCGTGGAGATTGGCAGCAATATCAATGGCGCGCCCATTGGCGCGGCGCAGTTCGATGCCTTTTTCGAGGCCTGCGAGGCGCTGGGCGCGGCGGTGTTCGTCCACGCGCTGCGGCCCACGGGCAAGGAGCGCCTGGTGGGGCCGGCGCAACTGGTGCAGGCGCTCGCGTTTCCTACCGATGTGGGGCTGGCGGCGGCGTCGGCTATTACTTCGAATCTGATCGTCAGGCGTCCAAAGCTTCGGATTGCGTTTAGCCACGGCGGCGGCACGCTGGCTTCGCTGCTGCCGCGTCTGGAGCAGGCCAGCCAGGTGTTCGCGCCGCTGCGCGAAACGCTCGCGCTTTCCCCGCGCGAGCAGGCGCGCCGTCTCTGGTACGACTCGCTCGTCTTCGATGCGCCCACGCTGCGCCATCTCGTCGAGACGTTCGGCGATACGCGCGTGATGCTGGGCACCGATTATCCGTTTGCGTTTCGCGAGCGCGACCCCGTGGGCGGCGTGCAGGCGCTTGGCCTCGACGCGGCCGCCGCGCAACGGCTCATCTATCGCAACGCCCGGGAATTCCTGGGCATCAGGAATGGAGCATGACATGACGCAGTGCCTCGTTACGGGCCTCAGAGGCATCGAGATCGGCGTACCCGATCTGGAATTGGCCGCGCGCTTTTACGCGGACACCTGGCATCTCACCGAACTCACGCGCCGCCCGGAAAAAGTCTTTTTTCGCGGTACCGGCGCGGCGCATCACATTCTCACGCTGACGCAAAGCGAGCGCGCCGATGTGCGTGCGATCGAATTCAGCGTGGCCGAAGCCGCGCATCTCGACACGCTTGCGCAGGCCATCGTCGAACATGGCGGCAAGCTGGTGTCCGGTCCCGCGCCGACGACCATGCCCGGCGGCGGCGCGCTGCTCGAAGCGCTGGACCCGCAGGGGCGCGTGCTGCGTTTTATTGCGGGCGATCGCAGCCACGCGAATACGGACAGCGTGAAAGACCGTCCGATCAAGATCACGCACGTCGTCCTCAATAGCGAGAACGTGGCCGTGGCGCAGGCCTTCTTCGAAAACGCGCTGGGTTTCAGGCTCTCGGACCGCACGCGCATCATGGCCTTCATGCGTTGTTCGAGCGACCACCACAGTATCGCGCTGGCGGACGCGCAGGAAAACAGCCTCAATCACATCGCCTTCGTGATGCCCGATCTGGATTCGGTGATGCGCGGCGGCGGCCGCATGAACGACGCGGGTTATCCGATCGAGTGGGGCGTGGGCCGTCATGGTCCCGGCAATAACGTCTTCGCCTATTTTCTTGGGCCGTTCGATTTCGTTATCGAATATACGGCCGAAGTGCAGCAGGTGGACGACTCCTATCGCACCGGCGGCCCGGACGACTGGAAGTGGCCACCGGGGCGTATCGACCAATGGGGCGTGGGGCGCAATCCATCGGACAGGCTCAAGACTGCGCAGAAGAGGATTTTCTTCCGTCCGCCGCACGCCGGTTAAGATTAGTTCGCATACCAGATAAATCCCTTCGAATCATCTAAAAGACCATGAAACTCGTTACTTTCCGATCGGGCGACACCACGCGCCTTGGCGTTATCGACGGCGATGAAGTTGTCGACCTCAACAAGGCCGATGCTTCCGTGCCCAGCGATCTGCGTGCGGCCCTCAAGGCCGGTATCGATCTGAACGCCGCCGCGCAACGCGCCATCGCCAGCGGCGAGCATCGCGCGCCGTATGCCTCGCTCGATCTCGCGCCCGTGGTGCCGGAGCCGGGCAAGATCGTCTGTCTCGGTCATAACTTCTTCGACCACGCGAAAGAGGGCGGCAATCTCAAGCCGGTCTATCCGCTGATTTTCTTCCGTGGCGCCTCGTCGCTGATCGGGCACGAGGATCCGGTGATCCGTCCGCGCGTCTCGGAAAAGCTCGACTACGAAGCCGAACTCATGATCGTGATCGGCAAGCGTGCGCGCCACGTCAAGCGCGAAAATGCGCTCGATTATGTGTTCGGTTACGCGTGCTTCAACGATGTCTCCGTGCGCGACTATCAGAAGCGCACGTCGCAATGGACCATCGGCAAGAATTTCGATGGCACCGGTTCGTTCGGCCCTTGGCTCGTGACCGCCGACGATCTGCCGCCGGGCGCAGAAGGACTCACGCTGCGCCTCATCCTCAACGGCCAGGTGATGCAGCAGGCCAGCACCAGCGACATGATCTGGGGCGTGGCCGAAACCATCGAGCTACTCAGCGAATGCCTCACGCTCGAACCGGGCGATGTGGTGGCGATGGGCACGCCCGCCGGCGTGGGCTGGGCGCGCGAACCTTCGGTGTGGCTCAAGCATGGCGACCGCGTCGAAGTGGATATCGAACGCGTAGGCCGCCTGCAAAACACCGTGCAGGACGAGCAGAACGCACCGGGCGCATGACGATGGCGGCGAACAACCATTACGAAGTGGTGGTGGTGGGCTTCGGCCCATCCGGCGCGGTGGCCGCGGGACTGCTCGGTCAGCGCGGGCGCAAGGTGCTGTGCGTCGACCGCTCACGCGAGGTGTACGACAAGCCGCGCGCCATCGCCGTCGATCACGAAATCATGCGGGTGTTTCAGGGGCTGGGCGTGGTCGAGCGCATCGCCGAACACGTGGCGGTGTTTCCGCCCTCGGAGTATTACGGCGTGGACGGCCAGTTGATCAAGCGCATCGACACGGTGCCCAAGCCCTGGCCGCTAGGCTATATGCCGACCATGGTGTTCACGCAACCGCCCGTGGAGGCGGCGCTGCGCGAGCATGCGAGCGCCCTTGAATCGGTCGAAGTAGCGCTGGGCACGGAACTGGTCGGCTTCGAGGAAACCGCGCAAGGCGTGACGGTGAATCTCAAGGACGATGCGGGCAACACGCGCACCGTCACCTGCGATTACCTGATCGGTTGCGACGGCGCGTCGAGCACCGTGCGCACTCAACTCGGCATCGCCTACGAAGACCTGGTGTTCGACGAGCCGTGGCTGGTGGTGGACGTGCGCGTGAATGAAAGCGGCATCGCGAAGCTGCCGAAGGTGGCGGTGCAGTACTGCGAGCCGTCGCGTCCGTGCACGTACATCGTCGGGCCGGGCGGGCATCGGCGCTGGGAAATCATGCTGATGCCGGGCGAAGACCCGCGCGAAATGCAGACCGAGGCGCAAGTCTGGAAGCTGCTGTCGCGCTGGCTCACGCGCGAGGACGGCGAGCTGTGGCGCGCCGCGAGCTATCGCTTTCATGCGCTGGTGGCGCAGGAGTGGCGGCGCGGGCGCGTGTTCATCGCGGGCGATGCCGCGCATCAGCAGCCGCCGTTTATTGGTCAGGGCATGTGCCAGGGCATTCGCGACGTCGTCAATCTGGTCTGGAAGCTCGACGCGGTGATGCAGGGCGAAGCGCAGAGCGCGCTGCTCGACAGCTACGCAGCCGAACGCGGCCTGCACGTGCGGCGGCTGACGACGCGCATCAAGGAGATCGGCAAGCTGATCTGCGAGCGCGACGTGGTGGCGGCGCGCGAGCGCGATGCGCGTTTGCTGCGCGAGGCGGGCGGCCAGATCAAGACGATTGCGCGCCAGGACATCGTGCCGAAGCTCGAAGCGGGACTGCTCGCGAATGCGGCGCATGCGGCCAACGGCACGCTGTTTCCGCAGCCGCGCGTGCTCCATGGCGATGAGGCGGATGAAGGCATGCTGCTCGATATCGTCGCGGGCGGCGCTGTTCCGGGCCGCTGGCGCATCGTGACGTTGGGCGGCGACGTTGTCACGGACGCGGTGCAGGCAGCCGCGCAACGCATCGGCGTGCAATTCATCGAGCTTGCGCCCGATGGCGACCTGCAACACGCGGCGGTCTTGCCGCAGACGCATCGCATCGTCGAAATCGACGGTGTGCTGGCGGGCTGGTTCCAGCGCAACGAATGCCGCGCGGCGATCGTGCGTCCCGACCACTATGTCTATGGCGTGGCAACCGATGCGGCGACGCTTGCCGCTTCGCTCTTGCAACTGGACGCGGCGCTGCACGGCTAAAGCGGTTGCAAGCACCTGCATCGCGGAGCCGCTGTAACAAGCGCTTCGCGTGCCCACCCGGTCAACCGCCCAAAAGAGGCGGTGCCGGATACTACACAACACGGAGACAAGCTTGGCAACATCGATCAATGTCAGGGAGGAGCTGGCGCGAGCGCGCATCGGCGGCTTCCATCTGCGCTTCGCCGTACTCGTCGCGTTCATCATGTTCTTCGACGGCTACGATCTCTTCAACGCCGCCTATGTGATTCCACTTGTACGTCATGCGTGGCAACCATCGCCTGCGATGATCGGCATGATGTTGTCGAGCGGTATCGTGGGTTTGTCGATCGGGTCGGTGTTGCAGGGCTTGATGGCGGACCGCATCGGCCGGCGCAAGGTCATGCTCGGTGCGCTCTGGACGCTCACCGTCGCGAGTGGCCTGCTTGCGACCGTGGTGCATTCCGCGCTTGCCTTCGCGCTTGCGCGGCTCGTGCTGGGCACGGCGCTGGGCATGGTCACGCCGCTCGCGCTTACCTGCATCAACGAATGGGCGCCCCGGCGCAACGCCAACACCTTCGCGACGTGGGTGTTCCAGTTCGGTTTCTCGGCGGGCGGCATTTTTGCGGGCATCGCCGGACTGACGCTCACGCCGCATCTGGGCTGGCAATCGCTCTACTTCGTGGGTGTGCTCTCGGCGTTGGTCGCGCTAGCGGCGTGGCGGTGGTTGCCCGAATCGGCGCAATTCCTCGCACTGCACGGCCGCATGGCCGAGGTGCGCGAGTTGCTAACCAAGGCGCGCCCGGAACGTGCCAAGGTGTATCGCCACGCCGCGATCGAATCGATGCGGCCTGCTTCGCGCACCGGTTCGATCGCCGATCTGCTCTCGCGCGACTATCGTCACAACACGCTCGTACACTGGATCGCGGGCGCGCTGAGCCTGTTCTGCATCCACGGTCTGACGGGCTGGCTGCCGGCGCTGGTGGTGGCGGGCGGCGGGGCGGTATCGTCGGCGTTCGGGTATGGCACGCTGGTGATGATCGCCTCGGTGTTCGGCGGCATTTCGATGGGCTGGCTCGCCGATCGCCTGCACAGCCGCATCCGCGCGATGGTGGTGGGCTATCTGGGCGCGGGCCTGTTCATGGCGGCGTTGTCCGTGGCGCTGGGCAAGCCGTTCGCGATGGTGCTGGTGGCGGGCGCGGGTTTTTTTGTGTTCGGCGCGCAGGCGGTGATGAATAATTACCAGGCGATGTGCTATCGCACCGAGTTGCGCGGCACGGGCATGGGCGTGGCGGTGGGGTTGAACCGGATAGGCGGGATACTCGGGCCTGTTATCGTGGGCGTCGTCGCATCGATCAATCCGGACCCGATGTGGACGTTTGCGCTGTTCACGCTGGCCTTGGTGCTGGCTGCGGGCGTAATCGCGCTGGGCCGTACCGAGATCGCCGCGCTGCCCGCTGGCGCGGACAACACGGACAACACGGACAACACGGACAACACGGACAACGCCGAAGCAACCGCGGTGTGCGCGGCGAGCCACGACCCAGGCGTTGCCGGATGAGCGTCGCGATGCGTTAGCCGGCTACGATAGCTGGCGCGCATGAGCCTTTGAACAACGACAGGCCGCCCGACGAGGCGGCCTTTTGCATGGAGACGCACGCGATGCGCTTCAACAGACTGGACCTGAATCTGCTCGTCACGCTCGACGCCTTGCTCGACGAGCGCCGTATCACGCGAGCGGCGGAGCGTTTGAACCTGAGTCAGTCGGCGATCAGCGGCATGCTTGCGAAGCTGCGCGAATACTTCGACGACGAACTGCTCGTGCCTGTGGGGCGCAATCTCGAACTCACGCCGCTCGCGCGGGAACTGGTGCAGCCGGTGCGCGACCTGCTGCTGCAGGTGCAGACCATCGTCGCCATCGATCCGGCCTTCGACCCCGCGCACGCGCGCCGTCACTTCAAGATCGCCACCTCGGATTACGTCATCAACGTGCTGATGCGCCGCGTGCTGCCCGAGATCGAACAGAGCGCGCCCAACATCACGCTGGAATTCATGCCGCAAGTGGAGGACTCGGCCGAAAAGCTTCGACGCGGCGAATACGATCTGCTGATCATTCCGGAGCCGTTCATCGCGCCCGATCATCCGAACCTGCCGCTCTTCGACGACAGCTATACCTGCGTGGTGTGGAGCGGCAACGAGCGGGTGGGCGAGAGCCTGAGCGTGGCGGAATTCGAGCGTCTCGATCATGTGGAAGCGCTGTTGGGCTGGCCGCGCGCTCCGACTTACGACAGCCGCTTCATGCAGGAGCAGGGCATCCAGCGGCGCGTACGCGTGACCACATCGGATTTCAGTTCCATCGCGCCCGCGCTGATCGGCAGCCAGATGGTGGCGACGATGCACCGGCGTTTCGCGAGCGAACTGGCAAAGAGGTTGCCGCTGCGCCTGGTCGAACCGCCGATTGCGATTCCCACCGTGCGCGAATTTCTGCAATGGCACGAGTATCGCGAGAAAGACCCGTGCCATCGCTGGTTGCGCGAGCGCCTGGTTGAAGCGGCGACGGCGCTCGAAGCGGTCGATGAAGGCGATTAGAACTTCACGAAGGCGTTGAGCCAGAGCAGGTCGCCCTTGGAAGTGTTGCGCGCATAGACCTGATGCTGCCACGCGAGATAGCCGCCGTATTTCTGCGTGCCCCAGCCGATCTGCGGGCCGACTGCGATGTCGCGAACGCGGTAGCCGTTGCTATCGACCAAGTTGCCGTTGAGCGTATCGTTGGTCAGCTGGTTGTGCCAGTAGCCGCCCGCGCCCGCAAAGAAGCCGTAGGGCATGTGATAGTTGAGCGCGTAGTCGAGATCGGTTTCGATGCCTGATTTATAGCCGTCCGAGTGATTCTTCGCGTTGAAGATCATCTTGAACATGCCGCTCAATTCCCAACCGCGCGCGAAGAACCAGCTTGCCGCGTAGTCGGCCTGCAGCGCGTAGTAATTGCGGCCGACGTTGACCGCGCGCGTGGCTTCATACGAACCGGTGGGCAGCACGGCGAGCAGCGAGACCATCTGGTGGAACGTCGCGCTATGCCAGCCGATCGACGGCCCAAGCGAGGTATCGCCGATGCCGCTGTTATGACCGTTCGCATAAAGCGAGCCAAGGTTCGAATCGACATAGGCGGAGGCGATTTCGAACGCCGTGTCGCCGCCCGCGATCTTGAAGTTTTCGAATACGTGCAGATAACGCAGCGAATGTGCCTGCACGCGCAGATTGCCGTCGGGCAGCGAGTTCTTGCCGTCGTTGTTGGGGAAGCTGCTGGCGTAGATCCAGGTGTTGTAGTTGAGCAGATAGTCGCCCGGGTCTTGAAGCACGCCGGAGGCAATGGTCTGCACGCCGATCGGCACGACGGTGCCCCCGCCTTCGGTGGCATCCGCCACACCTGCAAGCGCTGCCGATAACGTAATGATTCGGATTGCGAAAGAAGCGACGGCCTTCAAGGTCTGTGTCTCCATGTCGTGTTTTTTTGTTTTGCGTGTGGTGTCGGTGGGTACGTCAGTGGCGCCGCATGAAATCCAGCAGCGTCAGCGCAAGTATGTCGTCGACGGTGTTGATCGCTTCGAGCTGGGAAAGATGGTTGTGTCCGGGTATCACGGCCACGTCGGGATCGAAGCCGTGCTGGGTGACGAGACGCGCGAACAGTTCGCCCGCCTGGATCTGCATTTGCGGCGGATCGAGTTCGGCCCAGGTGACGAGCAGCGGAAACGGCGTGCTGTCGATCAGTTCCACCGTGGACATGGCCGGGTAGCTCGCAAAATCGCTGCCGAAATACGCTTCGTTTCGCGGGTCGGGGCTGGGCACGCCGAACTGGCGTCGTGCGAGCTTTTCCAGATGCACGTTATAGACGCCGGAAACCAGCAGCGCGGCGCGCGGTCCGGGTACGCTGGCGGGACGCAGACGCTGGATCAGCGTAGCCGCGGCCACGTGGGCCGCGCCCGCCGATTCGCCGGCCAGGTAGATGCGCTGCGGGTCGGCGCCCAGCGCTTCGGCGTTTGCGTGAGCCCAGGCCCAGGCGGCCGCCGCGTCCTGCGCGCCCGAAGGCCAGTGGTTTTGCGGCCCCAGCCGGTAGCTGGGCAGCACGGTCACGAAGCCTGCGCGCGCGAAACGCCAGCCTACGTTGGCGCGCTCGCGCCGGTCGCCGCGCACGAAGCCGCCGCCGTGCACGAACAGCAGCAATGGTCGGCCGTTCGTCTGCGCGGAATCGGCTTGCGCGGTCGGCAGGTAGACGTCGAGCTTTTGCCGTTCGTCGTCGCCATAGGCGATATCGGCGCGGACCTGAGCGCCCTCGCGCGATTGCGCGTCGCGAAAGGGCGCGTACCAGCCTTTCACCAGCGGCGGGTTGATCACCGCGCCGGTCGAGCGGATCAGATCGGCGAGTTGCTGGGCGCTGGGCAGTTCGTGATGGCTCATCGTCGGTCTCTGTTCAACTTGTTTGAACGTGCTTCAACGCGTGACGCGCAGCGCGTGCGGCGTCTTGTGGAAACGGCCGTCCTTCATGATGGCGGTGAGGCGCTGCTTGTCCTGGAGGATCGCCACATCGACGGTGGGATCGCCATCGACCAGCAGCAGATCGGCGAGATAGCCCGGTGCGATGCGGCCGAGTTCGCCGGCGAGGCCCATCAGTTCGCCGCCGAGCGCCGTCGCCGCGTGGAGTGCCTGTGCGGGCGTATAGCCGAACAGCTCGACGAACAGTTGCAGGTCGCGCGCGTTGCGCCCGTTGGGATTGAACGGAAAACCGTAGTCGCCGCCCGGCAGCACGCGCACGCCGCGGCGGCGCAGTTCGGGCACGAGACGCTGCTGAAGTTCGCGCACTTCGGCGGCGCTCTGCTTCATATGCGTCATGTCGAAATGCGGCGGCGGGTTCGCATCTAGCGTCGCCTGGATGATGCCGATGGCGGGCGCGACGAAGATGCGCTCACGTGCGGCTTCCAGCATGTCGAGCGCTTCTTCGTCGGCATAGGTGCAGTGATAGAGCACGCGAAAGCCGTTGCGCAGCGCTATTTTTACGGCCTCGCCCGCCTGCGCGTGAGCGGCGAGCCAGACGTTGGATTCGACCGCCTGTTCGCCTGCCGCGCGCGCTTCTTCCTCGGAGTAGAGCAACTGGTGTGAAGCGCCGGGTTGCAGCGCGTCTTCGCCGGAAAGCAGGAACTTGACCGAGCGCGCGCCCATGTCCGCGCACGAACGCACGAAGGCGCGGATGGCATCGGGGCCGACGCCGTGCGGGTCCACTTCGCCGGGGTTGAGCGCCTGCTCGTCGGCGGCGACGGGTGGCGTGCGCTCGATGGACGACGCCACGAGGCGCGGGCCCGGCATGCCGCCGGTTTCGATCTGCTCGCGCAGCGCGACTTCGACGCGCTTGCTCAGCGAGCCCGCCGAATAGGCGCTGGTGAAACCGTGATCGAGCAGGATGCGCGCGTTGCGCGCGGTCGTGAGCACGAGTTCCTCGGGCGGCAGCGCCATGCCGGGCACGAACTTCTCGACCGAACTGGGCCAGGACAGATGCGCGTGCGCCTCCACGAGGCCGGGCATCAGCGTCGCGCCACGGCCCTCGAAGATGTCATCGTCGGGCTGGGCGAGCGAGGGCGCGCCGGGCGCCGCGAGGGCGTCGATGCGGTTGCCTTCGATGCGCACCTGCGAGGGGAAGGGCGCGGATCCGCTGCCGTCGAATACGCGAACGTTGTTGAATACGATGCCTGCCATGTTGGAGCCTTAAAAATAGGTGCGAAATTGCTTGCTTACGCGAGCGGAACAATCAATGTGCCGAAGGAAGATCGAGTTGCGGCTGCACGAGGGCGAGCGCACGCAGACGGCCAAAACACAGGAAACTGACGAGTGCGATGCACACAGACGCGATGCCGAGCGCGCCAAAGCCGAAGCGCACGATCAGCATGCCGCCAAGCAGCGGTCCCATCGCCGAGCCTGCCATCAGCATCGCCGGGGTATAGGCGACCGCGCGGCCGGTGGCGTCCAGCTTCGCGAGCAGGCCGAACAGGAAGGTGTGCGTGAAAATCATCGCGAAGACCCACAGGCTGGCGGCGAGCGCGTAGGGCGCGAAGCTCGTGCTGTTGCCGATCACGAGCGCGAGCGCGGCCTGCGCGAGCGGGCCGGCCAGCGCCACGTTGCGCGCGTCGAAGCGGCGCTGGAGCAGCGCGGCGAGCACCGGCGGCAGCAGATTGACGAGGCCGACTGCGATCAGCACGGCGTTCACCTGTGCCGCGCCGAAACCTCGCGCCAGGCCGATGCGCTGCGCGAAGCTGAACACCATCGCCTGGTTGATCGCCATGAAGACGATGCCGGCGATTGCGCTCCAGCAGCCGCGTTCGAGCCGTGCGCCGCGCGCTTTAGTGAAGCGCCGGGCCGCGTCTTTTGCATCGATGCCCTGTAGCCCGGCGGGCCATGCCGCGGCAAGCGCCAGGCTCGCGACCAGCGACAGGCCAACGAACACCACGAACAGCAGCGCGCCGCCATGCGTGCTCACGAGCGGCGGCACAGCGGCGAAGTAAGCGACGCCGAAGACGGCCAGCGCCAGATGGCCCATCGCGAAGAGGCGATGCGGATTCGCGGTCTTGCCAATCGCGCCATGCACGACGGACAGGCCGCAGCCGATGCCCGCGCCCGCCACCGCATGCGCGGCGAACATCGCGCCGAACGTCGTGACTTGCGTGGCAAGGCCGAAGCCGCATGCGGCGACCAGGAAGCCGAGCGCCGCAGCCAGCCGCCCCGGCAGGCGCGCGAACAGCGGCGCGACGCACACGGAGCACAGCACGGCGAACGCGAGATAAGTGGTGGCGAGCGCGCCCGCGCGCTGGGCGTCGAAATGGAAGCCGTCGATCAGCGTGTTGACCCAGACGGGCAGCGCCACCAGATCGATCATTCCCGCGACGTGGGCGAGCACCAGTGCGCCATTCGATCCTTGGCGTGGGGGCATGTCTGTCTCCATTCGTTTTGAATTCGCGCAAAGTGGGGCGCGTTGCGAAAGTGTAGAGAGACAACGCCGCACCAGCCCGCGCGTTTCGCGATGCCACATATCGCGATTTGCAAGGGATGGCTGGCCGGGGGGCGGGCAAGCTCCCTATCGCGATTCGCGCCGCGAGACACGGGGCCTTCGATCGAAGATAAAAATCGAACACGAAACAATGGAGACAGACATGCCCAGGCATGCTGGAGGCAGGCGCGCGATCGTGGCAATCGCGGCCTGGGTGCGCATTCGCGCGATCGATCGCTTGAACCATGGCGTGGCGTTTGGCGTTGCCCTGGCGCTCGCCGCTCGCCACGGCACGCTCAACGTGAACGGCGCGCCTGGCGCTGCATCGTCAAGCCGGATCTCGATCCTGCCGTCGTGGCACCGGATGGGACTGCTTATCAATATCTCAACGCAATCGGACCGGGGGGTTATTCGATTGTCGTTGGGGCGGTGATGCGCGGCCGTGACGCTCAGGCGTCACTGGCCTGTGCTGCAACGCCGTCGCGCGGCAATCACGAATGCGCGTACACAACCGAATCCAGATACGCCAGTTGGCCGTCGTTTTCCGCCTGGATCAGTTCCTGATAGACCTGGGCACGCGTCTTCTGTGCAACGGGTTGGCCATACGGCGGCACCCACGCGCCGCCGGCAGTCTTGACCTGGTTGGCGGTTTGCGCCGCCACGCCAGCCTGATTGGCCGCTTGCGGCGCCGATTGAGCGTGTGCGAGAGCCGAAACGAGCAGGGTGGCGGCGATAGCAGCTTGAATAGCGATCTTCATGGTGGCGTTCCTTGATAAAAATTCAGAGGAGGGCACAGCGCCCACGGAACGCACGATAGCGGAGCCTTGCGAACACAACCCCAGCATCAAGATGAAGAGAAATTCATTTTGCCCGCGCCCGTGACGCCGTCTACGCCGCGCGCTTGCCGAATGCATGCCTTTCGATCACGCGCGCGAGCGTGGCGAACGCCGGATCGATGTTTTCGTGCGGGACGCAGGCATAACCTGTCAGTAATCCTTTGCGTTGCTGCTTGCCGAGGTAGTACGAGGCGAGCGGCCGGACAATGACGCCGGCATCGTAGGCTGCGGCCGCGATCTCGCGGTCGTCGCTGGACTCGGGCAAGCCGAGTACGAAATGCAGGCCCGCTTCGTCGCCCATCACCGGCAGGGCATCGCCGAAATGCCGTGTGACTGCGTCGATCAGCAATTGGCGACGCTCGCCATAAAGCGTACGCATGCGCCGCACGTGCGAGGTGAGATAGCCGTCCATGATGAACTCGGCCAGCACGGCCTGCTGCATCAACTGGCCTTCGCGATAAAGCTCCGCCACGGCGGTGCGGAAGGTGGCGGCGAGCCGCTCGGGCACCACCATATAGCCGATGCGCAGGCCCGGGAACAGCAGCTTGCCAAGACTGCCCACATAGATCACCCGATCCGATTCGTCGAGCCCTTGCAGGGACGCGAGCGGTCGGCTGCCGTAGCGGAACTCGCTGTCGTAATCGTCCTCGATGATCCAGACCTTGTGCTGGCGCGCGTATTCGAGCAAGGTGCGACGCCTCGCGAGGCTCATGACCATGCCCAGGGGGTATTGATGCGAGGGCGTGACAAGCGCCATACGCGGCGGGTGACGCAAATCCGGGTCGCGCGGATTCAGGCCTTCGGCATCCACCGGGATGGGCGCGAGCTTGATGCCTGACGCCTGCAGGACGCTGCGCGCGCCCCAGTAGCACGGCTCCTCGACCCAGGCGCGGTCGCCGTGGTCGGCGAGCAGGCGCACGGTAAGGTCGATCGACTGATGGATGCCGGTGGTGATGATGATCTGGTCGGGCGAGCAGCGCACCGAGCGCGCGACGCGCAGATAGTCCGACAAGGCGCGCCGCAACGGACGATAGCCTCCGCCCGGCGCATAGGTGAGCAGGTCGTGGCTCGCCGATTTCCACAGACGCGATTGCAGGCGGCTCCAGGTGCGCGCGGGAAACTCGGCGACGTCGGGCACGCCGGGCATGAACGCGCCCCATTGCCTGGCCGAGACACCCGCTTCGTCGATCAGGCGCTGGCCGCGCACGGACATGTCGCCGCGCGGGCAGGATGAGGGCGCAGCGGGCGCAGCGGGCGCAGCGGGCGCATCGGCGTCTTCGGTCGCACGGGGCGCGCGTGGCCCGACCGCCGCGGTGTCGGGGCGTGTATCGGCCACATAGGTGCCGCTACCGGTCGTCGAGAGCACATAGCCTTCGGCGCTCAGCTGGTCGTACACGTGCAGCACGGTATTGCGCGCGATGCCAAGGTCGCCCGCAAGCGTGCGCGAACTGGGCAGCTTGGCGCCGGGCGCGAGCCGGCCGCTCAGGATGGCCTGCTGCATCAGGCTGAGCAGTTGCCGATAAACCGGCTCGGCATCGGTCTTATCGATTTGCGCGGCGAGCCAGTCAGACAAAATTACCATCGGATCACCGTGACAAAGTGGCTCTATTCAGAATAATGAAATGGCTCCATTGCATGGAACCGGAAGCGACTATAGTAATCCGCACGTCAGGTCCGGTTAATGCCGGAGACAGCATTTTTTTAATCGCGCCGGATCGACGGTTCACGGCAATACGGGAATAAAGACAGGAGACCAGGCGATGAAGCAGTCGGACGTGATCGTCAGCTTTCGCGGCGTACGCAAGACCTACGATGGCGAAACCCTCGTGGTGAAGCAGCTTGATCTGGACATCTATCAGGGCGAGTTCCTGACGCTGCTGGGGCCGTCCGGCTCGGGCAAGACCACGTGTCTGATGATGCTCGCGGGTTTTGAATTTCCGACCGGCGGCGAGATCCGCCTGGAAGGCAAGCTGCTCAACAACGTGCCGCCGCACAAGCGCGATATCGGCATGGTGTTCCAGAACTACGCGCTGTTCCCGCACATGACGGTCGAGCAGAACGTGGCGTATCCGCTGGGCGTGCGCAAGGTGCCCGCCGGCGAACGCGCCGCGCGCGTGAACGATGCGCTCAAGATGGTGCGCATGGAGAGTTTCGCCAAGCGTTATCCGGCGCAGCTCTCCGGCGGCCAGCAGCAACGGATCGCGCTGGCGCGCGCGCTGGTGTTCCAGCCCAAGCTCGTGCTCATGGACGAACCGCTGGGCGCGCTCGACAAACAGCTGCGCGAACATATGCAGTACGAACTGAAATCGCTGCACGAAAAGCTCGGCGTCACGTTCGTCTACGTCACGCACGATCAGGGCGAGGCGCTTACCATGTCGGACCGCGTGGCGGTGTTCGACAAGGGCATCGTGCAGCAGCTCGACAGCGTGGACCGCCTGTACGAATCGCCGTGCAACGAGTTCGTGGCGAACTTCATCGGCGATAGCAATCGCCTGCGCGGCAAGATCGCCTCGGTCGAAGGCGAGTTCTGCGAAATCCATCTGGCCGACGGCACGCGCCTCACGGGACGCAATGTCGCCGGCGCGCAAGCCGGTGCCGACGCCATCGCCTGCATCCGCCCCGAGCGCATGAAGCTGGCCGCGCCCGGTGTGAATGGCGCGGGCAGCGGCGCGGCCAACGCCATCGCGGGCGAAGCGCGCAGTCTCATCTATTACGGCGACCACGTGCGTATGCGCTGCGGTTTGCCACAACAGGACGAGTGCTTCGTCAAGGTGCCGCTCGGCACCGCGGCGCTCGCCGGTTTCGCGCCCGGGCAGCCGGTTGCGCTGGAGTTTGCGCCCGAACATCTGCGCGTGTTCGCGTGAAGACGACCGGGCCACGCCTCGCGTGCTGAAGGCCCGGCAAGACAACCACCAAGGAGAAGGAATTTCACCATGAAGAAGATCGGCAACATGCACGTTGCGGCGGTCGCGGCCACGCTCGCATTCTCGTTTGGCGCGGCACACGCTGCGGAACTCACGGTCGTGAATTTCGGCGGCGCGAATGGCAATGCGCAGAAGGCGGCGTTCAACGAGCCGTACCAGGCGCAGTCGGGTACGAAGATCACGACCGTCGAATACAACGGCGAGCAGGCCAAGGTCAAGGCGATGGTCGAAGCGAAGCACGTCAACTGGGACGTGGTGGAAGTGGAAACCGGCGACATCGCACGCGGTTGCGACGAAGGCCTCTACGAGAAGCTCGACTGGTCAAAGCTCGGCAACAAGAGCGACTTCATGAAGGCCGCGCAGCAGCCGTGCGGCGCGGGATTTTTCGTGTGGTCCACGGCGCTCGCCTATAACGCCGACAAGCTCAAGACCGCGCCCGCAAGCTGGGCCGACTTCTGGGACACGAAGAAATTCCCGGGCAAGCGCGGCATGCGCAAGGGCGCGCAGTACAACCTCGAATTCGCACTGATGGCCGACGGCGTGGCCCCGCAGGACGTCTACAAGGTGCTCTCGACGAAGGCAGGTCAAGACCGCGCCTTCAAGAAGCTCGACGAACTGAAGCCGAATATCCAGTGGTGGGAAGCCGGCGCGCAGCCGCCCCAGTTCCTGGTGGCCGGCGACGTGGTGATGTCCACGGCCTTCAACGGTCGTATCGACGCCGCGCAGCGCGAGGGCAAGAACCTCAAGGTGGTGTGGAACGGCAGCATCTACGATCTGGATTACTGGGCGATTCCGAAGGGCACGCCGAACAAGGATGCGGCGCTCAAATACATCGCTTACACGCTGTCGCCGAAGCCGCAGCAGGAGTACGCGAAGCACATCGCTTATGGCCCGGTGAACGAGATTGCCATCAAGGCACTCGATGCGAAGACGCTGGACAACCTGCCGAACTCGCCGGCCAACGGCAAGAACGCGGTTCAGCAGAACCTCACGTTCTGGACCGATCACGGCGACGAACTGGAGCAGCGCTTCGCCTCGTGGGCAGCGAAGTAAGCGCGTGAAGCGTTGAAGTATCCGTTGCGCGGCGCCTCGCTTGCAGGACGCAAGACGCGCCGCGCAGCAACGGAGGCAGTGCAGGAGACCTGAAGTGACAACGATGACGACCGCAACAAACGTAGCCGACAATGCAGGCGAATCGAGCGCGCGATTGAAGCGCGAACTGCGCGTCGCGCAGGCGAAGAAGCGCACGATGGCGCTGATGCTGATCGCACCGCTGGCGATCTTTCTGTTGCTGATTTTCGTCGTGCCGATTGCGGCGCTGCTCACGCGCGCCGTGCAGAATCCCGAAGTGGCCACCGCGCTGCCGCATACGGTCGCCGCGCTGCATGACTGGGACCGCAAGCATGCGCCGCCCGATGCAGCCTATGCCGCGCTCGCGCAGGACCTGACGGCGGTGCAGGACGGCGATGCCATGGGCGCGCTCGCGCGCCGGCTGAACGTGGAAATCGCCGGTTACCGCTCGCTGGTGGCGAAGACCGCGCGCGCCATGCCGCTTGCCGACGACGACGGCAAGCCGCTCAAGCTCACGCCCGCGCAAACGCATGCGAGGCTCGTCGAGCTCGACGATCGCTGGAACGATGTCGCGTACTGGCAGGCCATTGCGAAGAACAGTGGCCGCTATTCGCCGTTCTATCTGCTCGCCTCGCTCGACCACCGGCAGGACGCGTTTGGCGGCATCGTGGCCGCCGACCCCGAACAGCAGATCTACCTTGCCGTATTCGGCCGCACGTTCGTGATCAGCGTGTTCGTCACCTTGTTCGCACTCGCACTGGGCTATCCGCTCGCGTACTGGATCTCGACGCTGCCGGAGCGCCGCGCCAATCTCGTGATGATCCTCGTGCTGATTCCGTTCTGGACATCGATTCTCGTGCGCGTGGCCGCGTGGATCGTGATCCTGCAAAGCGAGGGCCTGGTGAACAAGGCCTTGATCGGGACCGGCATCATTTCGTCGCCGCTCGCGCTGCTGTTCAACCGCGTGGGCGTGTATATCTCGATGACGCACATTCTGCTGCCCTTCATGGTGCTGCCGCTCTATAGCGTGATGAAGTCGATCCCGCCCACCTATCAGCGCGCGGCCGTCTCGCTGGGCAGCCATCCGTTCGCGGCCTTCTGGCGCGTGTACGTGCCGCAGACCTATCCCGGCATCGGTGCGGGTGTGCTGCTGGTGTTCATCCTCTCGATTGGCTACTACATCACGCCCGCGCTGCTCGGCGGTCCCGCCGACCAGATGGTGAGCTACTACGTGGCGTATTTCACCAACGTATCGATCAACTGGGGCATGGCGTGCTCGCTCGGCGCGCTGTTGCTGGCGGCCACCACGGTGCTGTACTTCGTCTACGTGCGCTTCACGCGTACCAACCTGAGCCTCGGCTAACGGAGGCCACGACATGAAATTCGCAAAACCGCTGTTTGCCCCGCATACGTCGGGCATCGAACGCGTCTGGTATTTCACGCTGCGCGGCGTTGCCGTGCTCACGCTGCTGTATCTGATCCTGCCGGTGCTGGCGATCGTGCCGCTCTCGTTTTCGTCGAGCACGTTCCTCGTTTATCCGATTCCGGGTTGGTCGCTGCGCTGGTATGAAAACCTCGTGATGTCCGACGAGTGGCGCATGGCCGCGAAGAACAGTTTTATCGTCGGGCCGCTCGCGACCCTGGTGGCCACCGTGCTGGGCACGCTCGCCGCCATCGGTCTGAACAAGGCCGATTTTCGCGGCAAGTCGCTGCTGATGGCGATTCTCATTTCGCCGATGATCGTGCCCGTGGTGGTGGTGGGCGTGGGCATGTATCTGTTCTTCGCGCCGCTTGGTCTTGCCAATACGTATATTGGGCTGATTCTCGCGCATGCGTCGCTGGGCGTGCCGTTCGTGGTGACGACGGTGTCGGCCACGCTTGCGGGCTTCAATCACAATCTCGTGCGCGCGAGCCTGTCGCTGGGAGCGAATCCGGTCACGACGTTCTTTCGCATCACCTTGCCCGTGATTGCGCCGGGCGTGATTTCGGGGGCGTTGTTTGCGTTCGCGACGTCGTTCGACGAAGTGGTCGTGACGCTGTTCCTTGCGGGCGCCGATCAAACCACCTTGCCGCGTCAGATGTTCACCGGCATCCGCGAGAACATCAGCCCGACGATTGCCGCGCTGGCGACGATCCTGATCGTCTTCTCGACCTGTCTGCTGCTTGCGCTCGAATGGCTACGCGGCAGAAGTGCGGCCCGTGCCGTCAAGGCTTGAAGCCGGGCATCGCTGATAAGGTCGCGCACGAAGCCGTGCGCGACCGATTGCATTTGCCCGTGTTGAGCGGCTAATAGCACCTTGCCGTGACCACTGCCTTCGACGCAACGTCGAACGGGTAAAAACGTTCGTTACTAGTGCACCGTAATGCCCCACAAAATGGCATGAACCGAGCCGGTAACCTTGGCCTGGTTTCCTTCCGCCAACAATACATATTTTTCCGACAATACTCACACCGGAAGTGTTATTTTTCACTATGCTGCGGCGCAGCAGTGCATAAAATGGGATGATGGTTGCGAAGTGCCATGGAGATTTTCTGGTGCGCGTCGCGACGTCCGCCAGCGCTGACAGGGCGTTCGCAGAAACGCCGGATTCGATGCATCGAGCAGATTTGCCGTGCCGCTTTACGAATTCAACATCCAGTTTGTTGCATATGCAAAACGAATAAAACCAGAGCGTAATAGCGGCTAACGCACAAATAAAAAGAAACATTCGTACAGCTTAACAATATCACAAACATCAGACAAAAAGACTGGTCAAAAAAGCTTTCGCCTAAAGGGAGGCGGGGGGAATCGAAAGCAGTTTTTTCAAGTTCCTCGTGAAGTGTTCGGTGAGTGCCTTCGTATCACGCCGCTTGCGCTTCCCGTCGATGCGCAGGTGCATGAGGTCGCTCGCCACTCCTTGATGCGAAGTGTGAGGTAGGAGGGGACCTGTCATGATCAGACAACGAAAGGCGCAGCCCGACCCCGCGGCAAGAATCGAGGCATGCTGCGTAACCCTGTTCGAGCGTTGGTGCGAGGGCAGACTCGTGATACCGCTCGCGTACCTGATGTCGGTCTGGCCGCTCGCCACGCCGTCACCGGTTTATATGAGACGGCTTTCGCGCTCGCTCGACGATCTGGTTCGCGCGCACGGCGAAATGCTGGGCGATGACGATTGCCGTCTGATTGAAGACGCCATTGCGCACGCCGAGCGCCCGCAGCGGGACTGAGCATTGCCACGCAGGCTATGCCTGCCGGCTCAGGTCAGCGTCAGAAAAATGCGAGTTGCACTTCGGACTGGCTGCGCATTGCACGCCAGTTGCCGGCACAACAGGGGAAAACACATGGAGCGCCTTTCCAATGTATCTGGCGTGGTGTCCAACCGGACCAGCGCGCCGCGGCATGCCCGCACGGTCAGGCAGATCGGCATCTTATTGTTCAACGGTTTTGCGCCACAGGATGCCATCACCGTGGCGCGCGCTTTCGAGTTGGCCAATGCGCTGTCGCGCTCGTTGCGCAGCGACAGCGCGATCTATCACCTGAGGCTGCTTTCGGCGGCGGGCGGGATGATTGCGAGTTCGTCCACCATGCTGGTCTGGACCGAGAGCATCGACGCCTGTCACCACGGCGAAGGCTTCGATGCGCTCTTCATCATGGGCGGCGCGGGCGCACAGCACGCGCTGTGCGATGCGCGTCTCGTCGGCTGGTTGCGCCAGGCGGTGCCGCGTTGCCGGATGACGTTGCCGATCGCCGAGGGACGCCTCTTGCTCGACGCATCCAACGGCACCTCCGCGCTTCATGCGCGCGGGCCGTGCGATGGGCCGCGCCACGGCGCGCAGCGGTCAGCCGAGGCCGGCGCATACGCCAACTTCGTCGGGCCGCTGCGCATGGCGCTCGACGTCATCCAGGCGGATCTTGGCGCGGAGATCGTCAACCAGATCGCCGTCGCGGTTGCGCCGCCCGCCGAAACGCAATTCACGGCCATCGTGCGAAAAAACGCCGAGCATTTCGTGAGCGAGCGTATTCAGGCTTCCGCGCGCTGGCTGCTGGCTAACGCGAGTACGCAGGTCGTCATGCGCGAGGCGGCGCGCGTGGCGGCCATGAGCGAGCGTAATTTCCTCAGGCGCTTCAAGATCGAGATTGGCGTGACGCCTTCCGAATACCTGATGTACGCGCGGCTCGACATGTGTTGCCGTCTGCTGGTCGAAACGAACTTCCCGGTGGACAAGATCGCGGAGCGCTGTGGGATTGGGTGTGGCGGGCGCTTGTCAAAGCTGTTGCGCAAACATCTCTCCACCACGGCAACCGCGTATCGCGCCGACGCACGGCGCATGGCGGGCGCACCGTTTGCGTTGCCCGTCGCGCAGGCGGCGCAATCTGCGCAATGGGTGAACGCGGCGAACGCCGTGAAATCGGACCAGACTGCGCCATGCGCGCCCGAGACGGTGGCGTCTTCGGGACTCGAACCGCAGGTCTGAGGGGCAAGCATGGATTCGCGAACGGGTGCCGCAAACCCGTGCGCGAACCCTAGAACGTGAACGACACCCCCCCGAAGAGGGAATAGCGCACCAGACTGCCGAATTCGCTGCGGCTCGGGCCGAATGTCACCGATGGCACGAAATAGATCAGCCAGTTTTGTCCCACTTCGTACTCGAGGTCGGAAAGCAATTGCGTCGAATGATCGTTGAGATCCTGAATCAGGCGCACGGTGAGGCTGACGTTGCGCACGAGTTTGGTATCGACGTACTGAAGCAGCAGATAGTCGCGGCGCGGATACGGATTGGTCGGATCGAGTACAAGCGGCGAAACGCACTGTGCGATGTCGCTTTGCGTGCAGCCCGCATTGTGGTGGAAATATTCGCCCGTGATCATGGCGCCGTTGAGGAGGGTGTAAGTCGCGCCAGCCAGCAGATCGAAGTCGGGATGCGGGAGCGCCGGATTGGTGGAGAGCGCGGCGCTGCCTTCGCTGTAGAGCAGCAGCGCGTCGGAGAGATTCCAGCCGCCGAAATACCCGATACGCCAGGGCGTCGTATCGCGTTTGGAGACGATCAGCGAGGCGTAGGCTTTCTCGCCCGTGTAGTCGAACTTGCCCGCGTAGGCTTTGTGGAATGGACCGCTTGCATCGCCGCTATCGTTGAGGCGGCCTGCGCCGGTGTTCGCGATGAACGAGCCGGTGAACGAGGCGTTCGGAATGACTACGACGCGCCCGTAGTCCAACCCGGGCTGCTCGATCGCCGGATTGTTCTTGCCGTTATTCTGATTGAACGGATTCGATGGTGAGAGCAGTTGCGAGGGGCCCCATTGCAGATTTTCCCGGCCGTAGCTCACCAGCAACTGATCAGTCACGCGATAACGCGCAATCCATTCGTTGATATAGGCGGTGGCGGTCGTGAGGTCCGTTCCGCCCTGGACGCCATTCTGCACACGGCTCCAGTCCGCTTCGAAGCGCGGCTTGATGCCGAGTTCAAGCTGGCGAAAGTTCAGATTGAAGTCCGGGCGTAAGGTCAATTGCGTTTCGTAGCGATGTAGCGCGAGCGCGTTGTTGGGGTTCAGCGTCGAATTCACCGGGTCCTGCAGAATGCCGTAGCCCAGCACGTTGATGCGGGAATAGAAGCCCGAGATCAGCTCCTGGGCGAGTGGCGAGCTGAGCGCCGGCTCGTCGAGCGCGTTTGGCGAGGCGCCTGGCGGGTTGGCGGCGCCTGCCGATACTGGGGAAGCTGGCGCGGCGCCCTCGCCGGTGCTGGCCGCGTCGGCGGCGGCCACGGAATCGGGCAGCGCAGAAACGGTGAGCGCAATCGGCTCGCCGTCGATCGGCGGCGCCTCGCTGTGCGCATCGGCGGGTTCCGGTGGCTGCGCCGATGCGTGCGCGGCGCTGTCGTCGTCGGGGTTGTCGCTGTCGTAGCGGGACTCGCGCATCGGTGCAGGCGGTGTCGAGGTTCGCGGCAGCGCGGTGGCGGCCGAGGGGGCTTGCGGCTCGACGGCATCTGCCTGCGCCACGCCGGGCGCAGCGAGACTCACGCCAAGCGCGAGTCCCGAAGCAAAAAAGAACGGTACATTCATTACGGTCTCCCAGGCATCTTCAAGCGATCGTCAGAACCCGATCGAACTGCGCTTCAGAACCGGTAGTCCACCTTGATGCTGCCGGCCTTGATCGACGCGTTCGAGGTGTGGAGCAGGGTGTCGAAAGCGGCAGAAACCCACCACGAGCGGGTCACCCGCATATTCAGCGAGACGCCGGCGGTGACGAGGTTGCGCGGCAGCGGCACGCCGCTTGCCGTAAACAACGTGCCGTCCTGCGCGCTGACCGATACGGCGCGATTGGTCGTGCCCACTTCGCGCGCGTAGCCCACATACGCTTCCAGATGCGAGGGCATCGACTCGCTGCCGAATGCGTAGCGCAGCGCCAGTTGCGCGTAGGGTTGAACGCTCTGGATGTTGTCGGTGCCGACAATGAGGTTCTGTGCGCCGGCTCCCGATTCGCTGAACGCATCGCCGTGGAAATAGGCGAATCGCAATCCGGCGCGCGGAATCAGCACGAAGCCGCCGAGCGAGGGCAGCGGCATGCTCGCCTGCCCGGCGGCGGTAACTTCAAGGCCGTTATGGCTGCCGGTTGCCGTGCCCGTTGCGGTATCGAATGGCCGCTTCTGGTCGATGAAGTCGTAGCCCAGGCCTACTGTCGCGGCCAGATTGACAGGGCCGGTCCACATGCCGCCGTAAGCCGACCAGCGCAGGCTGTCAGCCGTGCCGGTGTCGGGGGTCTGCGCTTCGCTCACGTCGACATGGCTGTAAGCCAGCGTGCCGCCCACGTCGTAGCGCCCGATACGATGATCGTAGCCAGCGATGAAACCATACTGGCGCGCGGAATAACCGGAAATGCCGCCGTTGTTGTCGGTGCGCGCGTAATCGCCGATGGCCTTGATCCACACGTGATCGTCGCCGGCGATGCAGTCGCTTGCGTTGCTGGTGCGACACAGCCGGCTGACACGATCGAGTATCGCGGCGTTGGTCTCCTGCGCGACCTGCGAGATCGCCGAGCCCATCGCGGTATAGATGCTCGTGTCGATCGGTGTGAGGATGAGATCGACCTCGTTGGCCTTATAGGCGACGCTGGGCACCACATAGGCCAGATTGGCGCCGCTCTCGACAATGGCGGCCGGCTCGCCCGCAAAGACCCCCGTGATCGACGCCGCCTTAACCAGCGTCACGGTGCCGGGTCCATAGGCGCTCGACGCGGCGCTGCTGCCCGCGTCATAGACGATCGCGAGCGTGCCTGCGAGGGTGGCGTTGCCCATCACGTCGAGCTGTGACGCCGAGGTCGGACTGATCTCCACTTGCAAGGCGGCGCTGGAAGACTGTTGATAGTTGCCGGCGATAGTCGTTGTGCCGATCGAACCGCCGGGGCTGACGACCCCGTCGTTGAGCACGTTGCCGCCGATCGTGCCGTGCCCGCGCAATGTGCCTGCTGCGCCTACCACGACATTGCCGCCCAGCGTCGCCGAACCATGAGCGCTGTCGCCCACTTCGAGCGTGCCCGCGAGCACCTGCGTCGTGCCGCTATAGGCCGAACTCGCGCCGTTCAGGACCACGGTGCCGCTGTGGGCGTCCACGAGCGTGCCGCTGCCCGTGAATGCGCCGTCGTAGGTGTAGGCGCCTGCGAGATTGAACACCAGCGTCCCGTTGTTATGCGTGTCGCCGGCCAGCGTGCCCGCTGTGCCGCCCTGGCCGATCATGAGGGTGCCGCCGCTGTTGACCGTTGCGCTCACAACGGTTCCCAAGATGTTCTGCGTGCCGCCGCCATTCACCACCGAGCTGCTGGTGACCCCGCCGCCCATCACGATCTGCGAGCCGCCGTCGTTGATGACCGTACCGTTCGTGAGCGCGCCGCTGTTGACGGCCTGGACGCCACCGGTATTGACGGTCGTAACGTTTGCGAGAGCACCGGCGTTGACGCTTTGCGTGCCGCCATTGAGCGTCGTGTCGGTGACCACCGAGCCGTTGGTCAGATACTGGACGCCGCCAGAATTGACCGTGGTGCCGATGGCCGTGCCGCCGCTGGCGACGTTCTGCGCACCGCCCCGATTGATCGCCGCGGCGCTGGCGCTTCCTGCCGACGCGACGTATTGCAGGCCGCCGCTGTCGACGCTCGTGCTGGTCGCCACGCCGCCACTCGCCACATACTGCGTGCCGCCCGATAGTAGCGTGCTGGATGCGAGACCACCGGCCACGTATTCGCTGCCGCCGCTATTGACCGTCGTAAAGAGCGCGGTCCCGGCGCTTGCGACGTATTGCACCCCTTGCGCGAGCACGCTGGTGCTGGTGGCGACGCCACCGCTGGCGATGGTTTGCATGCCGCCGCCTTCGATGCTATTGCTGGTTGCCGCTCCACCGACCACATACTGATTGCCGCCGCTCGACACCACGGTGTCGAACGCGCTGCCCGCATTCGCGACATATTGCACGCCGCCGCTGGCGATGTTGTTGGCCGTGGCGATGCCGCCGCTGGTCACCGTCTGCGTCCCGCCGGTGTCGATCGTATTGCTGCTCGCGACGCCCCCGACGACGTATTGTTCGCCGCCGTCGCCAACCCACGTCAGCACGGCGCTGCCCGAGGCCGCCACGTACTGCGCACCTTGCGCGAGCACGCTATTGCTGGTGGCGACGCCGCCGCTGGCGATGGTTTGCGTGCCACCGCCTTCGATGCTATTGCTGGTTGCCGATCCACCGACCACAAACTGATTGCCGCCGCTCGACACCACGGTGTCGAACGCGCTGCCCGCGTTCGCGACATATTGCACGCCGCCGCTGGCGATGTTGTTGGCCGTGGCGATGCCGCCGCCGGTCACCGTCTGCGTCCCGCCGGTGTCGATCGTATTGCTGCTCGCGACGCCCCCGACGACGTATTGTTCGCCGCCGTCGCCAACCCACGTCAGCACGGCGCTGCCCGAGGCCGCCACGTACTGCGCACCTTGCGCGAGCACGCTATTGCTGGTGGCGACGCCGCCGCTGGCGATGGTTTGCGTGCCACCGCCTTCGATGCTATTGCTGGTTGCCGATCCACCGACCACATACTGATTGCCGCCGCTCGACACCACGGTGTTGAACGCGCTGCCCGCATTCGCGACGTATTGCACGCCGCCGCTGGCGATGCTGTTGGCCGTGGCGATGCCACCGCTGGCAATGGTTTGCGTGCCCCCATCGATGAGATTGCCGAGCGCGGCGCCACCGGCAACATACTGATTGCCACCGCTGGACACCACCGTCGCCACCGCGCTGCCCGCGTCGGCTACATACTGCGCGCCGCCGTCGTTGATGCTATTGCTGGTGGCCACGCCGCCGCTCGCGATGATCTGCGTGCCGCTGCTGTTGACCTCGGTGTTGATCGCGTTGCCGCCAAATACATGCTGGGTGCCGGCGTAATCGACTACCGTACTGGTCGCGGTGCCGCCCGAGCCGACGGTCTGGACGCTGCGATCGAGCGTGGTGTCGACCGCGTTGCCGCCGTAGCCGATATCCTGCGCGCTGAGTTTGAGCGTGTTGCTGGTGGCGGTGCTGTCGTAGCCAATGAATTGATAGCTTCCCGTGAGCGAATTGCTGGTGGCGGAGCCGCCCAGTTCGAGCGCCTGCACGCTGCCCACGAGAACATTGTCAGTCGTGGATCCGCCATTGCCCACCACCTGCACGCTGCCTGCAAGCGAATTGCTGCTGGCGGTGCTGCCGGGGCCGTTGACGATCTGTATGCCGCCGAGCACTGCGTTATCGAGCGTCGTACCGCCGTTATTGACGAGTTGCACGCCCGCGATGATGGTGTTGCTGCTCGCCGTGCCGCCGCTATCGACGAACTGCAGGGCGGCGTCGAGCGTCGCGCTCTGCACCGAGCCGCCGGAACTCACCACGATGGTCACGCCATCGGGCGCGGACGGGATCGCCGAGATGCTGAACGGTCCATTCCCCGCAATGGCCGCGAGTGCATACCCGGCGATCTGCGCCGCCACCGGTACGGCGCCCAGGCCATTGACAAGCGTATCGGTGGCGCTGCCGCCATCGGCGATGTACTGAAGGCCCGTGAGCACCGTCGCGCTGCTGGCGGTGCCGCTGTCGACGACGGCCTGCGTACCGCCGTCGTTGACGAACGTGCCGATCGCCGTTCCGCCCGCGACCTGCTGTGTGCCCGCGCTGTTGACTACGGTGGCGATGGCCGTTCCGCCGCTGTATACCCACTGGGTCTGATCGGCGCTCGTTGGAACCACCACGCCTGATGTGGTTTGCCCGGCGCTGACGACATACTGCGCGCTGACGCCCGGCGACCAGCCGCTTGCCATGACGCTCGAAAGCAGCAGTGCTGTCAATCGGGACATGCGCTGCGTGCGCCGCCCGAACATGTGTACGCAGAATCTACGGCGATAAGTAATCGATTTCATGATGGTCTCCCTGCGTGATCCCGCACGGACGGGTTTTAAAACAGAGTGATGTCGCCGGGTCTTTAATTCGCCTTCTGCCGCGGCCCAGCGGCGCTTTTTGAAACACTTTCCAAAATTGTTTTTTCTTATTGATTTGCATAACGAAATAATTGATCGATAGTAGTTGTGATAGAACGAAGTACAGCGAAGGCGTTCGGGATGGACGTCTAATCTTTCTCGTCGGCAGCCGGCGAGGTTTGAAGTAGCGCCGTGAAGACCGGCAGACGCTGGATCGCCTGTTTTACTTGCGCGGCGGTGATGAGCCGGGTGCATTCGAATTGGCGCGGCGTGCCGGCGTGCCGTGGACACCAGAGGAAATCGGTGTGGTCGAAGCGCACGCGCGGGTCATTCCAGCAACTGTTGCACGCGTGGTAATTGATCACGCGCGCGGGCGTCGAGAACTCGTTGCTGGCGCTGGAAAAACCGCTGATGAGCACGACCGGCGTACCCGCCGCCCAGGCGAGCCATGACAATCCGCTCGACAGACCCACGAAGAAGTCCGCATGCCGCAGCCAGCGCGCGCGTTCCGTCAGCGGCTGTTCGCCGGTTTCGTCCTCGGCCCCATGCGGGATGTGATTCCACACGATGCCGTGCCCGTGGACCGCTTTCTGGTCGATGCAGACCACGCGATAGCCGTGCGCCTTCAGGAATGCGATGATCTCGCGCCAGCCTTCCGGATTGTTCCAGTACTTGCACTGCGTCGTGCTTTGCGTCGCGATGCAGACATAGCGCTCGTCAACAGGACGTCGTTCATCGTCGAGCGCCAACAGCGGAGGCGTTTCCGCGGGATCGACGCCCAGAATGAACGCGGCCGTGCGGTGCAGGCCGGTGTGGCGGAAGTCGCAGGGCTGCCAGTCGCCGGCTGGATCGTCGAAAAACAGGCCGATATTGTAGGTTGCGTAATAGCGCCCGGGCCGTACTGCATCCGGTTCGATGAATTCGATCTCGGGATAGGCGTTCTCGAAGAGCGGAATCAATTTCGCCGACATCGCGCAAGTCAGACGGCAATGGTGCTGCCGTTGAAACTTCACCGCATACGGAAACCAGCCGACGATATCGCCGAGCGTGCCCACCGGGAACTGGATCAGCACGGGCTGACCCGCAGCGTCGTAGCGGTGGCTCACAACCGGGCGCATGCCCGCATGCGCGCGATCGTGGATCTCGATGCCAAAGCGTACGTAGTACTTCTTTGCGCTCGTGACCGCGCCAGCGCCGATGTGGGTTTCATAGAGCACGTTGCCGGTATCGAGATCCGTCAGCTTCACGTGCCAGTCCCCGGCGGGCAACGTGATCCGGCAACCCAGGTTGAAATCGAAGCAGATGCCGCTTGCGGTTCGCTGCGTAGAATGCGCGGCAGGCGGCGCAAAGGGCGCCTTGGCCAAAGGCATTGGGGCCTTGACGGGCAGCCCGGGCTTTGGCGCTTCGTGGCTTGACAAAGCATTCTGCTCAAGCGTTTCAATTTGATCAGGAGTCTTCATTATTTTTCCTGTTCTGACTGAGATTTTTCCAGCGTGTTCTTCGCCGGGTTGCCAAGCTGGATGTCAAACGCCGCTATTGAGCGCTTCGGTCGAGGTGCTGACGATGGGCCGTTCGCGCGCCAGCGAGCGATATTCCAGCGGCGAAACAGAGAGGTATTTCAGAAAGTAGCGGCGCAGGTGATCGCCGTTGAAGAGGCCGCAGCGCCGCGCGATCTTGTCGACCGGCAGATCGGTCTGGACCAGCAGCAGTTGCGCGTTTTCCAGCCGCACCCGTGCGAGATATTCGCGCGGTGTCTGGCCGACCTCGGCCTTGAAGCGCCGCAGAAAATTACGTTCGCTCATGGATGCGCGCCGGGCCAGTTCGGAAATCGACACCGAGCCGGCGTGATTGCTCTTGATCCACAGCAGCGAGGCCTCGATGCGCTCGCTCAGTGCGAGCGCGCCACGCAGGTTCGGCACCCTGCCGCCGCTGCGTGTCGATGGCAGCTTTGCACGCAGCATCTCGCTGCGGATCCGCACCAGTGTGCCGAAGTCGCGTTCGGCCATCGCCAGCACGCGTTCAATTGCCGATGTCACGCGCGTGTTTCGTGCGCCGGCGCGGCTTGCCGGCGGCTCGGCGCCGGGTCGCACCTGGGCCAGCAGCGCATCGATCTCGCTAGAAATGGCGATGAGTTCGACTTCGGGCCCGGCGTGAAGCAGCCAGTCGACGACTTCGGGTTCATACGTCGTGTTGCCGCCGCCCACGAAAATGGCTTTAAACATACGCGGATCGTGTTCGCCAATGTTCTCGGCGAGAAGCCGGATCGACGACGCACAGGCAACGTTGTCCTTTTCGGTCGAAAGCACGTGTACGTCGTAGCGGTGCGCGGCCTTGTCCGACCACGAGAGCGCGTCATTGACCAGTTGCCAGGTTTCCGCAACCGAAGCCGCTTCGCTCAGCGGGCACGCCTCCAGAATGAGAATCGCGATGCGATTCCTTGTGCAGACGCCGGACACGATGTTCGCATCCGTCAGTGCGTGGTTCCCCGTTTTGGCGCAGTCTCTCAGGCTCATCGCGGTCTCCCGTTCAGGCTTGCGAATCTAGTTATCCGCTGCGTTGCATCATACTTGTCACGTTTTTGACAGGTTGCATTTCGTCGGAAAGGGAGGTTTTTTTGGCGGATTTTGGCATCGTGGCTTCCGGCGTCTGCCGCCGTTTTCACGCTTTTGGCAGCCTATGAAGCATTCCCGCTAAAAATGCTTCATTGATGAAACAAAATGGCGAAACGCCCCCGGCACGGGCATGTTCGCAGTGCTGGCTGTGCAACGCGGAAATCGTGTCTGAAACTTTAGGGAATATGGCGGATGCAACGGAATTTATCCAATAACATCAATTAAACCGGTTCGAAACAAACACGCATCGAATCGGACAACGGGTAATACACGGTGGCAAACGTAGTCGAGGATGACCATCAATTAATAAGGATGACTGAGCGATGAACGAGAGCCAGATTGTCATCACGAGAATGCGCGATACCTTCAACCAGATCGAGTCCGCTGGCAGTATCGACGACTGCCTCAACGAACTGGCGATCAAGGCCGGTGAAGTGCTCGACGCCGCCTGTGCGATCGTCATGTTGAGCGAAGATCAGGTGCACGAGATGGGGCTGAGGCCCGGTACGGGCTTCGGCGATGTGCTGGAAGCGAGTGTCGATGGCGAGCATCCGCGCATGTTTTCCGCGATCGAGATGCAAGGCAAGGTGATCGGTGTGATCCGCGCGCGTCAGCGGCAGCCAGCGCGCTGTTTTGGCGCCGACGATCTGCAACTGTTCGGGCTGCTGTCGCTCGTGATCGCCCGATCGATCCAGGTTATCCAGATGCAGCACATCCTCAAGTCGCGCTTCGCTCAATTGGCGCTGACGCGCAGCACCCAGAAGACCATCGGCGAAATCGTCGCGGAGTCGGCGCAATCGCCTAACCAGATGGCGCGCATTCTCGCTAAATCGTTTTACCGCGAAATGATCAGCGCGGGTTTCAATTTCAACCAGATCGTGTTTGCTGCTACCGAGGTCATCTCGGAGTTGACCGACAACATGCGCAAGCACAAGAGTGCATACCGGCGTCGCGTCGGCAAGATGAGTGCACCCGAACTGGAGGGGAGCGTCGCTCCGTTGGGGCAGATCGACGCGATTTGACGAAGCGCCGCCAGTGGGGACGGATAAGAGGCGCGGGGCTGGATCGTCACACGTAAGGGGAACGACCATGAACGAGAGACCAGACGTGGGCCGGTGGCTCACGGAGCATCACGTTGTGATGGAAGGGGATGCGCTGGTGTGCCGCGCGCCGCACACGGCGCTCGACTGGACGATGTTCGAGGAAATCATTCGGCATCCTCATGAGAGCGACGCGAAACAGCATGATGCGTGCTGCGAGCCTGCCGCGCGACATGCCATGACGCTTGCGCAAGCGGCTCCCGAACCCATCCATCGGCGCTTTGAAGTTCGCGCGCAACTCAATCCGGGTGCGCGCGCCGTGAAATTCGGCGACGACGAATTGACTTACGGCGAACTCGACAGTCAGGCCGACAGCCTCGCCGTGATCCTCCAGGAGCAGGGGCTGGCGCCGCTCGAAGTCTGCGCGGTGCTCATGCCCGAATCGCTCGCGATGGTGCGGGCGATTCTGGCGGTGCTCAAGGCGGGCGGTGTGTGCTTGATGCTCGATCCCGGCGAGGACTGCGCGCAACTGGCCGCGACGCTGCGCGCCGCCGGCGCCCGCACGGTGATCGCCCAACGCGCGTATCTGGCATGTCTGACGGAAACGGACGCCAAAGTCGTGTGCTGCGACGACGATGCCGGTGGCTGTCACGCGTATTGGCCGAACGATTGCGTGACCGATGGCGTTTCGCCGGTCTCGCCCGTTTGCGCGGTCTGCCGTGGCGGCGACGGCGATGCGCCAACCATCGTGTTCCAGCAGCATATCGACGTGCTGGACCGCCTGGAATCGATGCAGGCGAGGGCGCCGATCGGCCAGGGCGACTCGCTGCTGCAAGGCGCGGAACATGCCCCCGACGAAGCGTTCTGGCAATCGTTATGGCCGCTTACGCAAGGCGCGCGGCTCGTCATCGTGCCGCCACGCGAACGGATGGATCTCGAACGCATGCGCCAGCTCATCGAGCGCGAGCACATCACGGTGATGCACGTCAACTTTCGTGGATAGGTGGCTTCGATGAGAACGGCCCGACAAAAATCGATCGAAGTGATGGCGCTCACGCCGTCCTGCTGGCTCACACCGGAAATCGCCATAGCGGCCTGCCGCGCTGGCGCGACCGGGGTGCTCGATGTGGGTATCGGCGGCGCGCGCGCCGAGATCGCTGCGGCGCTCGATCGCCTCAGGAACGGAATCGCGCCGTCTGCGTCGTGGGGCGTGCGCTGGGATGCCTGCATGGACGCATCCGGCGGTTTCGCGCAATTGTCAGCGTTGCTTGGCGACGCATTGCCCGTGCCGCTGCTCGTGCTCGCGGGCCTCGCTGCGGACGACGCGGCGCGCGTTGCCCATGCGGCGCGCGAACTGGCCGCCACAGTGATGCTGGAAGTGCAGGATCTGCGCGGCGCGAAAGTGGCGCAAGAGGCGGGTTTCGACGGCGTGATCGTCAAGGGCCACGAGGCTGGCGGCCGCGTGAGCGCGCATGCGTCGTTTATTCTGCTGCAGGAATTCAGCGGGCAACTCGACATACCGTGGTGGATTCAGGGCGGCATCGGCCTGCATACGGTTGCGGCTGCGGCGCTCGCCGGGGCGGCTGGCGTGGTGGTGGGCGAGCCGCTCTGGCTCGCCGAGGAAGGGCCGTTTCACACGCCCTCACAGCGCTTGCAGTGGTCGAAGCTGGACGGCAGCGAGACGACCGTGATCGGCAGTGGCGACACGCTCTATCGTTTCTTCGCCCGCTCGGGGCGCGCCCAGTTGCGCGAACTCGAAGTGGCCGTCGCCAAGGGTGAAAGCTGGCAGGCGTCGCTCGCCTCGCGCATGCACGGCGACGATGGACTGATTGCGCTCGGCCAGGACATCGCGTTCGCGGCGGGTTTTGCCGAACGTTTCGGCACCGTGGGGCGCATGATCACCGCGCTGCGCGAGCAGGCGGCGCTGTCGATCGAACAGGCTGCCGCGCAGCTGCCGCTCGCGCCAGACGCGGCGCTGGCGCAACGGCACGGCACGCGTTATCCGATCGCGCAGGGGCCGATGACTCGTGTGAGCGACGTCGGCGCATTCGCGGCGGCGGTGGCCGAGGGCGGTGCGTTGCCGTTTCTCGCGCTCGCGGTGCTGCGCGGCAAGCAGGTGCGTGCAGTGCTGGAGCGCACCGTCGAGCAGATTGGCGCGCGGCCGTGGGGCGTCGGCATTCTCGGTTTTTTACCGCTGGAGATGCGCCAGGCTCAAATGGAAGTGGTCCGCGAATTCAAGCCGCCGTTCGCGATCATCGCGGGCGGTCGGCCCAGCCAGGCGCGCGAACTGGACGAAGCGGGCACGGTGACCTATCTGCATGTGCCGTCGCCCGGTCTGTTGCGCGGTTTTCTCGCCGATGGCGCGCGGCGTTTTGTGTTTGAAGGCAGTGAGTGCGGCGGTCATACGGGCCCACGAACCAGCTTCATCCTGTGGGAATCGGCAACCGACATACTGCTGAGCGCTGATATTAAGGATTGCGAAGCCATCCAGGTGTTGTTCGCAGGCGGCGTGCACGACGCGCTCTCGGCGGCGATGGTCAGCGCGGTGGCCGCGCCGCTGGTGGCGCGCGGCATGAAGGTCGGCGTGCTAATGGGCACTGCCTATCTGTTCACGCATGAAATCGTCTCACAGGGCGCCATCGTCGAGGAGTTTCAGCGTCAGGCCGTGGCGTGCGAAAAGACCGCGCTGCTGCAGTCCGGCGTCGGTGTCTATACGCGTTGCGCGCAGACACCGTTCTGCGATGAATTCGACAAGGTCCGCCGCGATCTTATCCTTGCCGCAAGCTCCGACGAAGACACGCTGATGAAGCTCGAAATGATGAATATCGGGCGCCTGCGCATCGCGGCCAAAGGCATCGCGCATCGTAGCGATGCGGAACTCGCGCAAGGCGAGGATGGCTATGTGGAAGTCGACGAAGCGACGCAGCGCAACGAGGGCATCTACATGCTCGGCGAAGTTGCGCGTCTGCGCAGCAGCACATGCAGCGTGGCCGAGCTGCACGAAAACGTATCGGCGGGCAGCGAAGCGCTGTTGCGCCGCCGCGCGCGGCCGCTGTCGCTACCGGGGCGCACGCGGCGCGAGGACATCGCGATCGTTGGCATGGCGTGCCTGTTTCCCGGCGCGCAAAATATGCGCGAATACTGGCAGAACATTCTGCGCGGCGTCGATGCGATTCGCGAAGTGACTGACGACCGCTGGCGCGTGGCCGATCTGTTCGACCCGAAGCGCGGCACGCCCGACAAGATCTACTCCCGATGGGGCGGCTTTCTCGACGATATCGCCTTCGATCCGCAGCGCTACGGCATCGCGCCCGCGAGTGTCGCGTCGATCGAGCCGGTGCAGTTGCTCGCGCTCGAAGTCTCGCGCCTGGCGCTCGAAGACGCGGGGTTCGACCGGCGCGGCTTCCCGCGCGAGCGCACCGCGACGATCTTCGCCGTGGGCGGCATGAACGATCTCGGCACGATCTTCAACTTCCGCGCGCTGCTGCCGCATTATCTGCACAAGGTGCCGGGCCTGTCCGATGCGGCGCGCGAGCAGCTTCTCGCGCAGATCTACGACGACGTGCTGCCCAGGTGGACCGAGGACACGTTCCCCGGCATTCTCGGGAATGTGATTGCGGGGCGCGTGGCAAACCGGTTCGATCTGGGCGGCGCGAATTTCACCGTCGATGCGGCCTGCGCGTCTTCGCTCGCCGCGCTCGATGCCGGTATCCGGCAGTTGCGCAGCCATGACGCCGACGTCGCGCTGGTGGGCGGCGTAGACGGCACCAACGGCCCGTTGGGTTTCATGTGTTTCGCGCAGACCTATGCACTCTCGCCGCGCGGACGCTCGCGTCCGTTCGACGATGGCGCGGACGGCATCGCCATCAGCGAAGGCGTCGGCGCCGTGGTGCTCAAGCGTGTCGCCGACGCCGAGCGCGACGGTGACCGCATCTATGCGGTGATCAAAGGCATCGGCAGTTCCAGCGACGGGCGCAATCGCAGTCTTACCGCCCCGCATCCGCCCGCCCAGGTGCAGGCGCTCAAGCGGGCCTATGCGGAAGCGGGCGTCGATCCTGGCGCGGTGACCCTGATCGAGGCGCATGGCACCGGCACCGCGCTGGGCGACAAGTCGGAGATCGCCGCGCTAAACCTCGCTTTCGGCGGGGCGTCGATGGGCACGCAGGCATGCGCGGTCGGCTCGGTCAAGTCGATGATCGGCCATACGAAAGTGGCGGCGGGCATGGCCGGCCTCATCAAGGCCGCGCTTGCGCTGCGCCATCGCGTGCTGCCGCCGACGATCGGCGTCGACAAACCGGCGAGCGGGATCGACTTCGCCACTTCGCCGTTTTATGTGAATACCCAGACCCGGCCGTGGCTGCGCGCGAGACAGGCGCAGACGCGTTATTGCGGCGTAAGTGCGTTCGGCTTTGGCGGGACGAACTTTCATACCGTGCTGGCCGAGTACACGGGCAGCTTCCGCGCATCGGATGCGCTGGACCTCAATCCGCGCGATGTGGAAATCTTCGCCTTTGCCGGGCCGACGCGTGCCGCGATCGAGAAGGCGGCAAGCCAGATGGTGCTCGCGCTGGAGCGCAGCCAGTCGATCGACCTCGCGCAATTGGCGTGGTCGCTCTACCGCGAGCAAGCGGCGGTCAAGCGTGTGAACGGCTCCCACGCCTGCCGGCTGGTGGTGCTGGCCGCGTCGGTGGCGGAACTGCGGCAGAAGCTGCGGCGCGCGCTCGAACTGTTGCCCGATCACGCCGATATCAACGCGCCGCCGTCGCTTTTCTACAGTGAACGCAAGGAAGCGCCGGGCGGCGTGTGCTTCCTGTTTCCGGGGCAGGGTTCGCAGCGTGTGAATATGCTGCGCGACCTCGTGACTGCCATGCCGGAGCTGCAGCGCTGGTTCGACGAGGGACCGGCGGATCTAAACGGGGCGCCCACGCGGCCCATCGCTGCGCACATCTTTCCCGTGCCCGCGTTCAGCGACGCCGAGCGCGACGCGCAGCAGGAGGCGCTCAACGACACGACAATCGCGCAGCCGGCGCTGGGCATGACGGGCATGGCGGCCTTCGCGGTGCTGACGCGCTTTGGTTTGCAGCCCGATTACCTCGCGGGACACAGCTACGGTGAGTACGTCGCGCTTTGCGCGGCCGGCGCGCTGTCGTTCGAATCGCTCATCCAGCTCTCCAAGCTGCGCGGCGCGCTCTCGGCGAATGCGCCCGCGGGGGCGATGGCCGCGCTCGAAGCCGACGGCGCGCGGGTCGCCGAAATGATTGGCCAGCACGGGCTCGATGTGGGCGTGGCGAACTTCAACGCGCCGGATCAGACGATTGTTTCCGGCACCGTCGAGGCCATCGACGCGGCCATGACGGTCTTCGCGGATGCCGGCCTGCGCGTGAAGAAGCTGCCGGTGAGCGCGGCGTTTCACTGCGCTCTGATGGCTGGACCGCGTGACGCACTCGCGGCAGAACTGGCGGGCGTGGAATTCAGCGCGCCGCGCATGGCGGTGTACAGCAACACGACGGGCGAGGCCTATGCGCAATCGGGCGAGGCGGTGCGTGCGCTGCTCGCGCGGCATATTGCGGAACCGGTGCGCTTCACCGAGCAGATCGAGGCGCTTTACCGCGCGGGCGCGCGCGTATTTATCGAGTGCGGGCCCGGTCTCGTGCTGGGCGGGCTGGTCGATCGGATTCTGGGCGAGCGCAGACACGCCACGCTTGGCCTCGACGCGCCCGGCCGTCCCGGTGGTCTGCAACTCGCGCAGTTGCTCGCGCAGGCGCAGGTGCTCGGCTTGCTGGTGCGCCTCGACGCCTGGTTTGCGCATCGCGGCCTGAAAGACTTGAGTGTCGATGAAGTCTTCGCCGATGCCGTAGCGCGCGACGCACCCGGGCCACTCATCTGGCGCGTGAATGCGGCGCGCGCGCAGCCGTGGCATGCGCCGCAGCCGCGCGCCGCGAGCCGTCGCCAGCCGGTTGCGATCGACGTCAGTGCGCTCGCGTCGCCGCCCGAGGCGCGCACAGCGGCTGCCGCCGCGCCGCCCGCGCCTGCGCCGCTTACGAAACCTGCCGCTGCCGATCCGGCGCCGGCCATCGTCTCTTCAGTACCAGTCGCGGCTCCCGCGCTGCCTCTTTCGACCTCCAACCTCAGCGACAGGAGAACTACGATGAAAATGGAGAACTTACCCGGCGAAGGGGCTGCCGGCATGGGACGCGCCGCGCCGCCGTCGGCCGGGCGCTGTTCGGAGACGGAGTTCGCGCAGATCCAGTTCGGCGTGAGCCGGCTGCTCGAACTGCAATTCGAGCAGCAACGCAGTCTGCGGCACTTCCTCGACTTTCAGGCGCAACTCGTGGCGACGCCGCGCCAACCCCAGGCGCTCGCCGATCCGCTTGCAGCGGAGTCGCCCTATGCCGCCGCGCCGCTCGTGGCGGCCCACGCCGTGCCTGCGCTGGCCACCGCCGCGCCGCTGGCGGCGTCCGTGGCCGTTGCTGTCACGACGCCCCAGCCGGCTGCGCTGGCGCCGCAACCGGCGGCATTGCCGACGACGCTGGATGCCGCACCGCCCACACCGGTCCTGCCGCAGCAGATCACGGACGTGGTGATGGCTGCTGCGTCATCGGCGCCTGCGGTTGTGTCGCAGCGCGTCGCTTCGGTTGCTTCCGTCGCTTCCGTCGCTTCCGTCGCTTCGGGCGCCCCGATCGAAGCCCCCGATGTGATCGCCGTCGTCCCCGGGCTCCCGGGGGCGGCGAACCCCGCGTCGACCGAAGCGTTCCGGGCGCACCTGCTGCAAGCCGTTTCGGAGCGCACGGGATATCCCCTCGATATGCTCGACCCCGACGCACACATGGAAGCCGACCTCGGCATCGACTCGATCAAACGGGTGGAGATCTTCAGCAACCTGACGACGAAATTCAACCTGCTTGGCGATCGCGACGAGGAGGCCGTGATCGAGGCGCTTTCCGGTCTGAAATCGCTCAATGAGATCGTCGCGTGGTACGCGAGCATGGCGGGGGGGCCGGGCGCGGGCGTGGTTGCGGTCGAAGGGAGCGCGGTCGCGGGAGGGCATGCGTCAAAAAAAGCCTTGGCTCCACCGACTTCGTTCAATGAAGCGGTGGAGTCCGATGGCGAACTCGCGCACAGCGACCCGGTGCAATGTTATGCCGTGCAGGCCGTCGCTGCCGGACTCGAAGGGGAGGGCGAGTCCGGGAATCCGTTTGCGCAGGCCGATGTGCTGATCGTGGGCGTCGGGCAGCTGGCCGACGCCTTCGCCGGGCAGCTTTGCGGGCACGCTGCGCGCGTGCAACGTCTCGCGCCTGGCCAGCATACGCGCGTCCTGGATAATCAGCATTACGAAGTAGATTTCTCGTCGCTGGAGAGCGTGCGAAAACTGCGTGAGCTGGTGACCGCAGCATGCACGGCGCCGCCCGTCGCGCTCATCAACCTGATGGGCGCGGCCGCCGATCCCGCCTGTGCGGATCGCCACGATGCGCGAGCGCTGTTTCTGCTGCTCAAGGCCTTCGAAGGCGATCTGAAGGCGCGGGTGCACGGCGGCGCATGGATCGTCAACGTGACGGCATTCGACGGGCAATTCGGCCTGAGCCGTTCGCGCGCCTTCGAAGCGGGCCGCGCGGGCGTGCTGGGCGTGGCGAAGTCGGCGGCGCGCGAATGGTCGGGCGTGAAGGTCAAGTGCGTGGACGTCGATCCCGCACTCGACCATGCGCTTCAGGCGTCGCAGGTGATCGACGAGATTCGCAGCGGCCGCCCCGGCGTGGAAGTGGGGTATACGGCGCAAGGGCGCTGGCTGCTCGATTTGCGGCGTAACGGCGTCGCGCGTCAGGATCTCTCGCGACTCACACTGGAAGCGGACGCGGTCGTGCTCGTCACGGGCGGCGCGTGCGGTATCACGGCAGACGTGACCCGCGCGCTGGCCGAGCGTTACCGTCCCAGACTGATACTCGTGGGACGCAGTCCGTTGCCGGGCGACGAAGATCCGGCGACTGCGCAGATCGACAACCCCATCGCGCTCAAGCAGGCACTGATCCGCGAGCGGCGTGCGCGTGAGGACAAGGTCACGCCCGCGGAAATCGACCGCATCTACACGCGTATCCTGCGCAATCGCGAGATTCGCGCGAATCTCGCCGCAATGCGCGCAGCGGGAGCAACGCTCGAATATCGCAGTCTGGACGTACGCGACGAGCAGTCGTTCGAACAGCTAATCGATGATATTTACGCGCGATACGGGCGTATCGATGGCGTCCTGCATGGCGCCGGGGTGATCAGCGACAAGCTGATCGCGGACAAGCCGCTCGAAGCCTTCGACACCGTGTTCGATACCAAGGTGACGCCGGCGCTCGTGCTCGAACGCCGGCTGCGCCCGGAGCAGCTGAAGTTCATCGTGTTCTTCTCGTCCGTGACGGGGCGCTTCGGCAATGTGGGCCAGTCCGACTATAGCGCGGCCAACGAGGTGCTCAACAAGCTTGCCGACCGGATGTGCCACATCTGGCCGCACGTGCATGCGCTTTCGATCAACTGGGGGCCGTGGGACGCGGGCATGGTGAGCGACGAATTGCGCCGTCTTTATGCGTCGCGCTCGATTCGTCCCATTCCTGTCGAACTGGGACGCCGGCACTTCATGACGGAACTGGAGCGCGGCGCGAGTGGCACACCCGAACTCGTCATTGCTTCGAGTATCCAGCAGATCGCCTCGCTGCGGCTTGGCCAGGCGCGTCCCGACCATCGTCAGACTCTTCAGGGGAGCACGCTCAAATGAATACTTTCGCCAAGCCCGTCCTCGCGAACTTCTGGCCCGCCCAGGTCGCCAAGCCCGTCGCCCAGCGCATTACGCTGGAAGTGAGTTCATATGCGCTCGCCATGGGATTTTGCCGTACCCACGATATCCAGGCCCGCGACCATATCCGGCAGACCGTGCGCGATTTCAGGGAGAAGTTTTCGCGCTACGCCGTGACGCCCGACCAGATCCGCCGCCGGCAACTGGTGTTCTTTCCGCGTCTGCGCGACATCCGTTTTGTCGATGGCGAACTCGTGCTGGCGGACCCGGCACCCGAGCATCGCCATCTGCGCCTGCATTCGCCCGATCTGAAAGACCCGAAGGGCGCGAATATTCGCGAACGTCACGAAAGTTACGCGAAAGTCGTGGGCGACTGTCTCGCCGAAATGTATGACGGCATTGCCGAGGCCCCGGACGACATGATTCACGTGACCAGCACCGGCTATCTTTCGCCGAGCCCGGTTGAGCGCATGGTGGCGCACAAGGAATGGTTCGACACCACCGTCACGCACAGCTATCACATGGGTTGCTACGGCGCGTTTCCGGCGATCCGCATGGCGCATGGCTTTCTTTCGTCGTCGCATTTCGGCGTCACGCCGCCCAAGCAGCGCGTCGATGTCGTGCATACGGAATTGCTCTCGGCGCATCACAACCTCGAAGACGGCAGCGCGCAGAACATCGTGGCCATGACCTTGTTCGGCGACGGCTTCATCAAATACTCGGTCTGCTCGGACGAATACGTGCGCTCGCACGGTTTGCGCGGCTTGCGCGTGCTTGCATTCGACGAACATCTGCTGCCCGATTCGGCCGACGAAATGACCGAGGTGCCGGCTCCGCATCAGTTCCAGATGACGCTCACGATCCGCGTGCCCATCGTGATCAAGCAGCATGTGCGGCGTTTCGTGATTTCGTTGCTGCAAAGCGCCGGCATCGATTTCGAGCGCGAAAAGCACAGCATCGTGTTTGCGATTCATCCAGGCGGGCCGCGCATCGTCGAGCACGTGCAGGACGAGCTGGGGCTGCGCGACGATTACGTCGGCATCAGCAAGGAAGTGTTCCGCGATAACGGCAACATGACCTCGGCGACGATTCCCTACATCCTCAAACGCATTGTCGAAGAGAAGGCGATTGCGCCGGGCACGCGCGTCGTGTCGCTGGGCTTCGGTCCCGGCATGACCGTGACCGGCCTAGTGATGGAGAAAGTCTGATGCTCAACCACCACGACGACGGCATGCCCATCATCGCGCGCCTGCACGAGGTGCGCGCGGCAGCGGAACTCACCGGCGATGAAGCCATCGCGAGTGTGCAGGCGCCGGCGAAGCCCGCGCGCGTCCTGCCGTTTGTCGGCGAGGTGGCGCACTATGAGCCGGGCGTCGCCGTGACGGTCGAGCATCGGCTTTCGCTCGACGAGGACCTGTATCTCGCCGACCATCATTTCGTGCACGCGAATGACGTCAAGCCGCTTTCGGCCTGCTTTCCCGTGGTGCCGATGACAGTGAGCCTGGAAATCATGGCCGAGGCCGCCGCCTGCCTGGCTCCAGGCTATGGCCTGATTGGATTCGAGCAGGTATCCGCGGCGCGCTGGATCGCGCTGGCCGATACCGACGCACTCGCGCTGCGGGTCGAAGGACGCATTCGCGGCGTCGATCCCGCGCGCGCGATCTGCCGCATCGATGTGGAAGTCTATGCGAGCGGCGAAACGAAACCGTCGATCAGCGCGACGGTGCTGTTCAGTTCGCGCTATCAGAAGGACCTTGGCATGCAGTTCGACATGCCTCGCGCCAAAACCAGGATTTCAGCGGGGCGCATTTATGAAGAGCGCGCGCTATTTCACGGCCCGCTATTCCAGCGGCTGACCGGCGAAATCAGCGTGGGAGAACATGGCGTGCATGCCGATCTGCTGGTGAATTCCCCGGCGAAACTGCTGCGCTCGACTTCGCAGCCGCAACTGCTGACCGATCCCGCGCTGCTCGACGCGGTGGGGCAGGCGATGGCCGTCTGGACTTCGCAGCAAGGCGGGGTGGTGTTTCCAATCGGGCTGGGCAAGATGGAGTTCTATCGCCCAACGCCCGCGCCGGGTACGCGTGTGCCGATGCGCGTCAAGGTGACGAGCGGCACAGGCAAGATGCTGGCCGCCGACGTGGAGATCGAGGACGGACAAGGCGGCGTCTGGCTGCGCGTGAAGGAATGGCGATCGTGGCGTTTTCAATGGGATCGCAAGCTGGTGGAGTTTCGCCGCGAACCGGCGCGTTATCTGCTCAGCGACGACCTCGAATTGCCGCCAGGGGCCGCGGATGCGGACGCCGTCGCACGACGCGTGACGAAAGCGTGCCTCACGGGATTCGATCTGGAACTGCTCGCGCGGCATTACCTGACATCGGATGAAATGGCGGTGTTCGGGCGATTGCCGCACCACGGGGGCAAGCATGGGGAACCGGGACGGCAGAAGTCATGGCTGCTCGGGCGCATCGCGGCGAAGGACGCGCTGCGCGCCTGGCGCACGCAAGGCGCCGCCAGTGCGGGCAGCGCAACCAGCGCGGGCACTGCATGCAGCAATCGCGCATTGCATCCGGCGGCGTTTGGCATTGGCAACGATGCGCATGGCAAACCTTTCGTGACGCACTGGCCCGACCCTGTCGCGCCTTCACTTTCCATCGCGCACAGTTGCGCCGAGGCCGTGGCGGTCGTGCAGAGCCGCCCCGTTGGGGTCGATATCGAACCGGTCGCGAGCCGCGACGACGGCTTCGTGCGCGCGATGGCCACCGCGTTCGAGCTTGCCTTGCTGGACGGCGTGGCGCAGCGTGACGTCTGTATCACGCGGCTCTGGTGCGCCAAGGAAGCGTTCGGCAAGTGCCTCGGTACTGGCGCGGCATCCGGGCCGCATCGCTTCGAGGCCGTGGCGCTCGATGCCGCTGGCGCATTGCGGATGAGCGATCGTGACAGCGGGCGAGAGGCGCGGGTCACTACGTGGCCCGTCAACGCAATGATCGTTGCCGTCTGCAGACAGAACGCTGACGCATAACCCCTGCCAGAGCGTATTGAACAAGGAGCCTCACAATGACCGTACTCGCCATGACTCAGGCCAGCGAACCGCTTGTGGAGTTGCGCCAGGTCGTCAAGCGCTATCAGCTTGGCGAGTCGCAGATCACCGCGCTCAAGGGCGTCGATGTCACGATCCAGGCTGGCGAATTCGTCGCTGCGTGGGGGCCGTCCGGCTCGGGAAAGTCCACGCTGTGCAACTTGATTGGTCTGCTCGACACGCCTAGCGCAGGGACGGTGCTGTTTGAAGGCCAGGACGCCGCCACGCTCAGCGACGACGCGCGCAGTCAGGCACGCAACCGCAAGATCGGCTTCGTATTTCAGGGCTTCAATCTGTTGCCGGTGCTTTCGGCGCTGGAGAACGTGATGTTGCCGCTTCAGGTTGGCCGCCGCGCGTCGCGCGCATGCGTGGAGGCGGCAGAACGACGGCTCGCCGATGTGGGGCTGGCCGAGTTCGCCTCGCATCGCCCGTCGAAGTTGTCGGGCGGCCAGCAGCAGCGCGTGGCGATCGCGCGGGCGCTGATCGCCAACCCGCGACTCGTGGTGGCCGATGAACCGACCGCCAACCTCGACTCGCACAACGCGCATCGCATCATTGATCTGATGCGCAGCATCGGCGAGCGCGAAGGCACGACTTTCGTATTTTCCACCCACGACGAACGCCTTCTCGGGCGAGTCGATCGCCGCATCATGATGCGTGATGGGGCGCTGATCGAGGACTGCAGCCACGACTGCAGCGAGGCGCCGCGCGTCGAAAGCCGCAACTACGGAACGGTCAACTATTCGATGACGGGGAGAGTGTGATGACAACCTGGCTCAAGCTCGCGCTGCGCAATCTATGGCGTAACGGCCGCCGGTCGTTCTTCACGATACTCGCGATTGGCATGGGTTTTCTCGCTGTCAATACACTCGGCGGTTTCACGCAATATATCTTCCAGAGCCTCAAGGACAGCTATATCTACGCCGAGGCGAATGGCCATCTCACGGTATTCAAGCAAGGGTTTCTGTTGCACGGCAAGCTGGAGCCGACCCGTTATCTGCTTTCGCAAGCCGATGTGAAGAAGATGCGCGAGATTCTCGCCCGTCATCCGGAAGTGCTGGTGGTGACGCCCCAGCTTCAGATATCCGGACTACTGAGTAATGGCAAAGTGTCGACGATATTCTTCGCGCCAGGGCGCGTACCCGGCGATATTCAGGCCATCGCGAGCCACGCGGTGGGAATCATGGGGCGCGCGAAACTCTACGATGGCAAGCCTTTGTCCGATCAACTGGATTACGGCATCGGCATTACGCATGGTCTCGCGCAGCAATTGAACCTGAATCTGGGGTCGGGGGCGGTGGCAATGTCGCCGACCGTCTCGGGGCAGATCAACGCGCTCGATGCACAGATCGTGCAGTTGATCGATGCGCCCGACGAGGCGCTTGAGAACTCGTTTGCCGCGGTGCCGCTCAAGTTTGCGCAAAGCCTCTACGACACCACCGATGTCGATCGTCTCACCATTCTTTTGCGCAACGACGCCCAGACCGTCTTCATGCAATCGGAACTCACCCGCGAGTTCGAAGCAGCCGGCCTTGCGGTCGACGTCAAGACGTGGAGCGAGCTTTCGCCGTTCTACACAAAGGTCAAGAAGATGTTTGACGTGATCTTTCTCATTACCTTCCTGATCGTCTTCACGATCGTCGTGATGAGTATCGTCAACACCGTGACGATGGCGATCATGGAGCGCACCCGGGAGATTGGCACGCTGCGCGCGTTGGGCGTGCGCCGGCGCGGCATCGTCGGGCTGTTTGCGCTGGAGAGTTTGATGCTGGGCATTTTTGGCGCGCTGCTCGGGGCCTTGCTGAACGTCGGCGTGCTGTGGGCAGTCGCTGGTCTGCAGCCCACCTGGGTGCCTCCGCAGATCAGCCGCGAAGTGCCGCTGCAGATCTATTTCGTGCCGCACTACTGGATTTACAGCGTGCTGGCGCTGCTGGCGCTGTCGCTGGTCGCGTCGCTGATGCCTGCGCGCAAGGCCGCGCGCATGGTGATCGTGAGCGCGCTTGGTTATGCGTGAATCAGATGCCGCGCCGAAACCCTTTAACGAGGAGAAGGACCATGAAGCGCATGTTCGGTGTCGCCGGGCTATTGGCCGGTCTCGCGGTGGCCGCTGCCGCGCACGCGTCGCTTACGCCGCACGAAATCCTCAAGGCCGCCGACGAGGCGCGCGGCAATGTAGCGGGCGTGTCCTGGCAGGTAAGCGTTCAGTCGATGGAAAACAATGAAGTGCTCGACAACATGTCGTACGAAATCAAGGCGCGCGGCTTCGATGTATCGGGATTGTCGCTCGCGCCGCCAAAGTATCGCGGCCAGAAACTGTTGATGCTGAGTTCGAGCATGTGGTTCTACAAGCCCGGTCTGTCGAAGCCCGTGCCGATTTCGCAGCGGCAGAAACTGCTGGGCGATGCGGCATACGGCGATATCGCTTCGACCAACTACGCGGAAGATTACGAGGCCACGCAACTGGCCGACGAAACCATTGACGGCGAAGACTGCTACGTGTTCGACCTCAAGGCGAAAAGCGACAAGACTACCTATGACCGCATCAAATACTGGGTGTCGAAAAAGCGCTTGCTGGGCGTCATGGCGGAGTACTACACGGTGTCGGGCAAGAAGTTCAAGTCCTCGACCATGGACTACGAGAACCAGGTGCGGGTCGATGGTCAGGTTCGTCCGTTCATTTCGCGGATTACGTTCCATAGCACGCTCATGAACGGCGACATCACCCGGCTGAATCTGAGCAATCCGCAGGTTTCAGCGTTGCCGGACTACGTGTTCGACCTGAACCTGTTCATGCGCTGATCGACCGCTGCGGGAGGGAGCCGTTCATGGATGCGTACATGAGGCGGCACATGCGCATGGCGGCAGAGGTCGAGCAGTTGTGCGGCGCGCTGTTCGAGCGGTGGTGCGAGCGGCGCAGCGTGATTCCGCTCACGTTCCTGATGCGCAACTGGCCGATCGTTTCGCCCTCAACGCCACATTTTCACAGTCTGTCCCTGTCGCTGGCGGAACTGGCGAATTGCGAGGACGACGCCCTCGATATCGATGACCTGAAAATGATCCTTAAAATAGTATGGATTGCGAATCATATCATTTAGGCGGAAAGGCCGGGGATTGCGCCACGATAGCGCCGCTCGGGTCGTGGCGTGGACACTTCACGCGCGCGCAGCGCACGCGGGTACGCGAAGCGCTGGGCCTTGGGCGCCATGCCGTACTGGTCACCTCGGCGCTGGAAAGCCTCAAGGACGAAGACGATCCTTCCCGACTCGCCGATCTGGAGCGGCTTGGGCTGATTTCGTCGTTGTGTTTCGTCCTGCATGGCAGTGCCTGGGCGCTGCGAAGCGCCGCGTTCGCGAGGTTCGCGCAGCGCTATGGCAACCGCGTGATTTACGCGGGGTCGTCGCGCAAGCTATACGAGGACATTCGTCTGGTCGCCGCGGCGGATTTGATCCTGCCCGACGCCAGCGCTGTCGCCGGGCGCGGCACAGACGCGCGTCATTTGCGTGAGATGGCGCTAGGCGGTGCTTTCGACGCGGACATGCGGCGCTTGTTGCTGGACTGCGCTGACATGCTGGGCGGAGTCCAGGCCGGCGCGATGCAGGTCATACGCGGCGAGCTTGATCGTTGCGCTGAGGGATATCTGAATGGCGCGTACGCCGCACAGCATGGCCAGGAGACGTGATCCTGAAAGCGGTGGGCCCAATCCCTGCGGCTGTCGATTGAGTTGCAGCGCGGCGATCAGCCTTTCACGCGCGGCACTTGCCAGTTCGGTTCACGCGCGAACTCGACGAATGAATTCAGATAATCCACCACGGCATCATCCTCGCGCGTGCCGAGGAAAATCTGCTTGGCGATCCCCTGCTTGCCGAGCTTGACGATGGCGAGCGGCATGCGGTCCGCGTATTCCTCCGCGAGCCATTTGGGCAGCGCCGCCACGCCACGGAGGCTCGCGACCATCTGCAGCATGATGTCCGTCGTCTCGATCGTTTTGTGCCGCCGCGGAATGATGCCGGCGGGGCGCAGAAACTGGTTGTAGATGTCGAGCCGGTCGGTTTCCACGGGATAGGTAATGAGCGTTTCGTCGATCAGCTGTTCGGGTTTCACATAGCGCTCGCCTGCCAGCCGATGATTTTCCGCGACCACCAGCACCTGCTCATAGTCGAACACCGGCTCGAAACGCAGCCCGGGGCGGTTGAGGGGATCGGGTGTCACCAGCACGTCGATGTCGTAACCGATCAGCGCGCCGATCCCGCCAAACTGGAAGCGCTGCTTTACGTCGACGTCCACGTCGGGAAATCGCGTCAGATACGGCGAAACAACCTTGAGCAGCCACTGATAGCACGGCGCGCATTCCATGCCGATGCGCAGCGTGCCGCGCTCGCCTGCCGCGTACTGTTTCATGCGCTCCTCGGCGAGTTCGAACTGGGGCAGAAGCCGCTCGGCGAGTGACAGCAAGTACTGGCCGGCCTGCGTCGGGCGCAGGCTGCGCCCCTCGCGGTGCCAGATCGCGGTGCCAAGCTGCTGCTCGATCTTCTTGACCGTATGGCTCAACGCCGATTGCGTGAGGAAAAGCGACTCCGCTGCAGCGGTGAGTGAGCCCTGGCGGGCCACTTCGCGAACGATGACGAGATGAACGCGTTCGAGCATGAAAATGGATAAACCGGGGAAGAATGAAGAAAACTAATGGACGGATGAAATAATGCCAGTTTTCTTCATCGAAGATAAGCCCTGAGATCGCTTCTCCGGCTGGTTTTGCGGTCATGACCCGTTCGCCGGGTCTCCCTCGCTGGAAGGCCATGTGGCAGATCAACGAGAGCAGCGCGCCATGAACACGGCTAATGGTTGCATGAAATCAATTCATTTTTATTCATGATCGGCGTGCCCTAAACTTCTGGAAACTTAAGAAATAACCTCAAGCTTCAATTCAGAGATCAGGTTGCCAGATCCCCATGAGTAAAGATTTCACATTCGCTATCAAAAGCATCCGCTTCGATGAAGATTATCATCCGGCGGATAATACGCGTATTACCACCAATTTCGCGAATCTGGCTAGAGGCGCGAGTCGCCAGGAAAATCTGCGCAATACCTTCAGGATGATAAATAATCGTTTCAATGCGCTTGCGCATTGGGATAATCCAGCAGGTGATCGCTATGCCGTCAATCTTGAAATAATTTCCGTCGAGATGCATATTGATGGCGAAAATAGTGATAATGCTCTCCCTTTGATCGAGATATTGAAAACAAATATTGTCGATCGGAAAAGCAATGAGCGCATTGAAGGCATTGCGGGGAATAATTTCTCCTCATACGTGCGGGATTATGATTTTAGCGTGGTATTGCTGGAGCACAATAAGGATCAGCCGGGCTTCAGCACTCCCGATAATTTTGGGGATCTGCATGGAAAGCTGTTCAAGAGCTTCGTGAATTCAAGCGCTTACAAAGAACACTTTGCCAAACCGCCCGTAATATGCCTGAGCGTATCGAGCAGCAAGACCTATCATCGGACTGAGAATCAGCATCCAGTACTGGGTGGCGAATATCTGCAGGACGAGTATTCTCTGACCGATGAATATTTCCGGAAGATGGGCTTGAAGGTTCGCTATTTCATGCCGCCGAATAGCGTGGCGCCTTTGGCTTTTTATTTTGTCGGCGATTTACTCGGCGATTACACCAATCTTGAACTGATCAGCACCATCAGCACGATGGATACCTTCCAGAAGATTTACCGGCCTGAGATCTACAACGCGAATTCGGCAGCAGGAAAATCCTATCGGCCTAGCCTGAAGAACCAGGATTTTTCGCTAACCCGCATTGTTTACGATCGCGAAGAGCGTAGCCGGCTGGCTATCGAGCAGGGAAGGTTTGCCGAGGAGAAATTTATCAAACCATACCAGGCCGTTCTTGAGCAGTGGTCCGCTGACTGTGCTCTCTAACTACACAAAACGCAAGGTCATCTATTGTGAAAAAATTGCTTCCCACCTCGACTGCCGGCAGCTTGCCCAAACCCTCCTGGCTCGCGGAACCCGAGAAACTCTGGTCGCCGTGGAAATTGCAGGATGAGGGCCTGGCCGAAGGCAAACAAGACGCTTTGCGTTTGTCGCTGCAAGAACAACAACACGCAGGCATTGATATTGTCAGCGATGGCGAACAGACGCGTCAGCATTTTGTGACCACGTTTATCGAGCACCTGGACGGCGTCGATTTCGAGAACCGCAAGACCGTCAGGATTCGCGATCGCTACGATGCAAGCGTACCGACGGTGGTGGGTGCTGTTGCTCGCCAGAAACCGGTCTTTGTCGAAGATGCGAAGTTCCTGCGTCAGCAAACCAGGCAGCCCATTAAATGGGCGCTGCCCGGCCCGATGACGATGATCGATACGCTCTATGACGATCACTACAAGAGTCGTGAAAAGCTGGCGTGGGAATTCGCCGGGATTCTGAATCAGGAGGCGAGGGAGCTGGAAGCCGCCGGGGTCGATATCATCCAGTTCGATGAACCCGCATTCAATGTGTTCTTCGATGAGGTGAACGAGTGGGGCGTTGCCACGCTGGAAAGAGCCATCGAAGGGCTTAAGTGCGAAACGGCTGTCCATATTTGCTATGGCTACGGCATCCAGGCCAATACGGACTGGAAGAAGACGCTGGGGTCGGAGTGGCGGCAGTATGAGGAGGCGTTCCCGAAGCTGCAAAAGTCCAGCATCGGCATGGTCTCGCTGGAATGCCACAACTCTCACGTGCCGATGGAACTCATCGAGCTCATTCGCGGCAAGAAGGTGATGGTGGGGGCCATTGACGTGGCCAGCAATACCATTGAAACGCCCGAGGAAGTCGCCAATACCCTGCGAAAAGCACTTCAGTTTGTCGATGCCGACAAGCTCTATCCGTGCACCAACTGCGGCATGGCTCCGCTGTCTCGTGCAATCGCGAAAGGTAAGCTGGAAGCCTTGAGTGCAGGCGCGGAAATCGTTCGAAACGAACTCTCGAACTCGCTCTGAACGGAAGTCGGCGCGTGGCGGCAGGGAATTGAAGACGGTGTAGTTTTTTGGGGTTTCTTCGAAAAAATTGGCACGTAGTTCCTGCTGGATGCCTCGCGAATTGCAAACCGTATTGCAATTTTTGGCTTTCAGGTAAAGGCAGCAGGCTGATTCTTCAAGCCGGGCACGCGCAAAATGGATGAAGCACAACGGTGCCTTGTTAGCCGGCTACGGCTTCTCCACGACTCAATCAGATTGCCACCCATGCCAGGAGCGTTGCATTGCGCAAGCTCCTTTCTCTTTTTTCCGTTGAAACGAGAAGCTCGGGCGCTTTAGCGCGTTCTTGCCTCGCTTGATTATGCAGAGAGAGGGTTGCCTGGTCATGCCAGCTTCGAGGTATTCAACGGGGCAAGCGATTAAAGGCTGCCCCTATGGTGCCGTTAACACATAGCTGTGCCCAAGGAATGAGAGGATGGGGAGTGGACTACGGCAGGAAAAGAACGGGAATTAGCGCGGCAGTGGTGGTCATGGGGTGCTCGTTGGTGGCTCAGGTCGCCTATGCGATCACGCAGACCAAGGTCAATTCCGGCGCTGGAGCCCATAACGTTGTGGCGCACCACGTCCAGCAGCCCCGTCATCCGATGGTCATGGCGCGGTCGTACGAACATCGAAAGCCCGAGCACTCACGGCACTTCGAGCACGCGAAGCACGAGGAGCGCACTGAGCATGAGGAACACGCGAAACACACGCGAGTGACGATGGCCCACCAGCGAGGGCACAGATATTTTCATCGAGTGCGGCTTCGCAAACACGCGGTGCACCACGGCGAGGTCGAGCATGTTCAACGGGCGCAGACCGTGCAAGAACCGTGGTCCACACAGACCCAGGTCGCTCCCACGTGGGTCCTGCCGCAAGTCTGCGATCAGGTGTTGAACTACACGGGCGCTTGTCAACCGGCGGTTCTGGAGAGCTTACGCGTTCTCGGTCTCCAGGTGCCTAAAGTGGAAGACCGCGGGCAGATGGCCCAGCACCTCCAATCGATTCTGGATCGCCAGGGGTTGGAGCAGGTGCAGGCTCAATGCCAATCCGTGTTGCTTGAAGATCAGCGCAAGATCAACGGACTTCAAACGCTATTGACGCGAGCACATGTCGTGCCGTCGGATGACTGCTCTCGGGAGATCCAGAATCTGACGGCCCAGGCCATTGTTGCCCCGGCTCCAGCCCCTTCCGCGTCTGTCGCCACAGGTGCGTCTGACGTCGCGCAGGCACCCGTGGCGGCTTCCGGACAATAGCGTCACCGCCGTGGAAGCGGTTCGGTCAGCTTGAGAGAGAAGCGAGGGTCAATCCAGTTGCCGACCCGGCGCGAGGATGGATTGACCATCTTCAATGTCAAGACTCGCATAAGGAATATGTTCCGATACTTCAACTGGTGGCCACATTCATTTGACCTCGCGTACCCGATCAAGTCCACGTTTGTGAGAGTGAGACGATCTGGGCGCGCAAATAGTCGATGAGTGCCTGGGTGGCGGGCGATGGATAGCGATTGGGTAGCGTGACGATATACAGCACGTCTTGCTGGCCCGTTACGCGGTATTGCGGCAGGATACGCAGCAGCGTGCGGTTCGCGGGGGCCTGCGAGATGTACGCGGGCAACAGCCCTATACCCAGTCCGTCGCACGCCGCTTCCGCAAGAAATGGATAGTCCGTCGACTGCAGCGCTGGGCGCAAGGTAATGGGATGCGCTTCGTCCTCGTTTTGCAGATGGACGAGCGTCATCGTGACCCGGCGCTCCGGATGCGGCGCGGCGAGCAGAGCGTGCCCATTGAGATCGGCGGGGATATTGATCGGCCCGTGTGTTTCGACATAGGCGCTCGACGCGTACAGATGCCAGTTGATCGTGCAGATGTTGCGCGCGACGCAGTCCAGCGGCGGCGAGTGCGGAACGCTTAGCGCAACGTCGACTTCCTCCGCGATCAGATCGTCGATGCGGTTCTTGAACGTGACGTGGAGCGTAATGCCCGGATGCGCCCGCGCGAATCCAATCAGGATCCGGCCGATAAACATTCTTCCGCAGCCAGTCGGCACGCTGATGCGAATACGGCCTGTTAGCGTCAGCCCGAGACTTTCGATGGACGCGCGCGCAGTGCTGAGATCGTCCAGCATGCGCTGGCCGCAATCGTATAACGTGTGGCCTGCCTGGGTGAGTTCCAGGCTGCGCGTCGAACGGCGCAGCAATTGGGCGCCCGTCTCGCGTTCAAGCTGTTTTAGCCGCTGGCTGATATTGGCGCGCGTCATGCCCAGCTTGCGCGCCGCGGCGCTGAGGCTCTGCGATTCGACAATCTCGACGAAAATGCCGATAAGGTTCAGGTCCATGATCGCGCGAAGTCTTTTCTGATTGGGGCCATCCATACAGAATGTAATGGAATTCACACCGTGCCGATATCGGCGTGAAAGCGGATGCGCATTGCTCGGACAAATAGCATGTATCGAAGCATTTCACGGACATGCTGCCGTCGTGTCTCCCGGCAGGCGGCGGCAGCGTGAGCATTAGCGTAGCGACGCGAAACTCGCACGAAGCTCGTTCGTGAACGCTTGCGGCTGCTCCCAGGCCGCGAAGTGTCCACCCTTCGGCAGACGGTTGTAATGAATCAGATCCGGATACGCCTGCTGGGCCCAGGATTCAGGCGCCGCATACAACTCGTCCGGAAAGACGCTGACTGCAACAGGAAGCGTCACATGTTTGGGCTCGAAGAAGTTCAGCTTGTTTTCCCAGTACAGGCGCGCCGACGAAATGCCCGTTCTGGTCAGCCAATAAAGCGTCACGTTGTCGAGCACGTCATCGCGCGACAGGCCTTCCGGTTGCCCTGCGAATACGCGCGCGATCAGCGCCTGGCTGGCCGCATCGTGATCGAGCATCCACGCGGCAAGGCCGATTGGCGAATCCTCGATGCCATACAGCGTTTGCGGCCTGCCCGCCATTTCCTGTGCGTAGCCCAGGCCATGCTTATAGAAAAAATCCAGTTGCTCGAACGCGTGCCGCTCGTCTTCGGAAAGGCCGCCAGGCGCGGGCTGGCCGTACTTGAGCGCCTGGGCAATGGCCTCGGGCACGGTCGCGGGCATATTGGTGTGAATCCCGAGCAAGCCTGGCGGCTTGAGTAACGCCATCTGTTCGGTGACGGCATTACCCCAGTCGCCGCCCTGCGCAACGTAGCGCGTATAGCCGAGCCGTTCCATCAGCACGACCCATGCGCGCGCGATGCGCTGCGGATCCCAGCCGGTCGTCGTCGGCTTGCCTGAAAAGCCGTAACCGGGCAGTGAGGGAATCACGACATCGAACGCCTCGGAGGCTGCGCCGCCGTATGCGGTGGGATTGGTGAGCGGAGCGATGATCTTCAGTTGCTCGATGATCGAGCCGGGCCAGCCATGCGTGACGATGGCCGGCAGGGCATTCGCATGCTTCGAGCGAACGTGGATGAAGTGAATGTCGAGGCCGTCGATTTCGGTTACGAATTGCGGCAACGCGTTCAGCCGGGCCTCTACCTTGCGCCAGTCGTAGTGCGTCGCCCAATAGCGCGCGAGCCTTTGCATCGTCGCGAGCTGCACGCCCTGCGACGCGTCCGTGACCGTTTCCCGCTCCGGCCAACGTGTCGCGTCGATGCGCCGACGCAGATCGGCAAGTTGCGAATCGGACGCGTGTACGTGCAGTTTTCGAAGTGCGTCGCTATTTCCGCCGCTGCTACTGGTGATATCCGAGGGTGGCTGTGTTGATTGCGCAAAAGCGAGCTTGCTCAGCGAGGTCGCAGCGATTGTCGCGGCCGTTACGCCGACAAAGCGGCGGCGTGATGTGAGGAGAGGGCGGGGTAGATCGGCCATAATATTCCTTCCAGGTGTGTAAATAGGGTTCCTGAATAAATCAGGATGGCAATGCTCGTTTATCAACCAACCAGGAAGAACCGATACGGCGCGAAACCTTGCTGATTGCAACTGATTACAGCGGTAGGGCGTGTATGGCACGAGTAGCGATACACGTCCAGCAGGATCCAATTGTTGTTAATACCAGCCCAATTGACAATCCCAGTGATAATTGACGGGGCGTAAACTGTGAATGAACAATGCGCTGTTGACAGTGCATTTCAAAGCGCGGTAGTTGTTGCTCAGAGGTACAGCGAAATATTCTCGATCGCACGCGCCACGTAAACTTCTTTCTCACCAACGGGCGCGATGTGTTGAATCACACCGCGCGCGACCTCAACGCCTGCCAGGCGCGCGATCATCCAGGCGGCGAGATAATGCGAGGCCAGGCATCCTCCCGCCGTCGCGACGTTTCCAGTGGCTACGAACGGCTGATTGACAACGGCAACGCCTGCTTCTTCGACCCATGGTCTTGTGATCGCGTCCGTGCAGGCCGGAACGCCGTGCAGCAAGCCCAGCTTCGCGAGTATCAACGCGCCGGAGCATTGCGCACCTAATAATTGGCGCGACGGATCGAGCCTTAATTGCGACATCAATGCGGGATCGGCAACCACGTCGCGCGTCCGTATTCCGCTGCCGACCAGCACGGCATCGGCTTCGCAAGCCTCCATTAGCGATGCTTGCGCTTCCAGCAGCACGCCATTCATCGAACGCACGCTTTGCTGCGGACTCGCAATTGAAACGCGCCAGCCGGGCTGGCGAACGCGGTTGAGTAAATTGAACGCAATCAGCGAATCGAGTTCGTTGAAGCCGTCGAAGGTCAGGATGGCGATGTGCATGGCGCGCTCGTACGGTTGAGGATGACGTGTCGAGCCATGGTAGGGACGAGAAGCAATACAATCAAATTATTGTCATGGATACATTGAACGATGCCCGAAGCGCGCTACAAGCAACTGGTCGATCGCCTCGCCGCCGATATCCGCGCAGGCCGCCTGCGTCCCGGCATGCGTTTGCCGACCCATCGCGATCTGGCTGCGCGGGAAGGGCTGGCGCTGGTCACGGCAACGCGCGTCTATGCGGAGTTGCAGGCGATGGGGCTGGTCAGCGGCGAAGCCGGTCGTGGCACGTTCGTCAAGGAGGCGCTGCCACGGGGCCAGGGCGTCGATCTCCATGCGTGGAGCGCGGATACAGTGGACCTGAGTTTCAACTATCCGTCTTCGCCTGATCAGAGCGAGTTGCTGAGGACGGCGCTACGTCAGCTTGCGGCAGGTGGCGATCTGGAGTCGTTGCTGCGCTACCAGCCCCATGGCGGCCGGGAACACGAGCGGGCGACGGCGGCGCGGCAACTCGCGCATCGGGGGCTGCGCGAGGCGTGCGCCGAAAATACGCTGTTCGTCAGCGGCGCACAGCATGGACTGACGACGACCGCGCTCGCCCTGTTCGAACCCGGCGACGTGGTAGCCGTCGACGCGTTGACATACCCGGGATTCAAGCTGGCCGCCGAGGTCGGCCGGCTGGAACTCGTGCCGATTCCGGCCGCGGGCAGCGGCCCCGATCTGGATGCGCTGGCGGCCTTGTGCAAGCGAAGGAAGGTGCGCGCCGTCTACACGATGCCGACTTTGCACAATCCGCTCGGCTGGGTGATGAGCGCGACGCGGCGCCGTGAGCTTGTCGCCATCGCGCGACGGCATGGGCTGATCTTGATCGAGGATGCTGCTTACGCGTTCCTCGCGGATGACGCGCCGCAGCCATTGTCCGCGCTCGCGCCCGAATTGACGGTCTATGTGTCGAGTTTGTCCAAGAGCGTTGCGACGGGATTGCGCATCGGCTTTCTTCACGCGCCAGCCGAATGGATTCCGGAGCTTGAACGGGTGATCCGGGCGACGACCTGGAACACACCGGCGACGATGACCGCGATCGCCTGCGCCTGGATGGAGGACGGCACCGCAAACCGGCTCGAAAAAGAGAAGCGGCACGACGCCAAAAACCGTCAGCGCCTTGCCGGAGATGTTTTGGGCTCGGTGAAGCGAGTCGCGCATCCGGCTTCGTACTTCATCTGGATTCCATTCGAGCAGGAGGTTCGCGCCGATGCGATTGCGATGGCGCTGATGCGCGAGCGGATTTCCGTGACGACCGCGCAGCCGTTTTCGACATCGTCAAACGTGCCTCATGCCATTCGCCTGGCAATCGGCTCGGTCGATCTCGTCACACTCAAGCGCTCTTTGGAGACGGTGGCCAGCGTGATTGCGGAACACACCTACTGAAGGAGGCCACGCTTCACCTGGAATGACGACCGGCGGAGTTCCGAGGGGAACCGGTCACTGGAATGGCTGGTTTGACGACTACGGGAGTGGGGCATTTTGGCTGCACTGCGTTATACGACCAAGCACGTCTGCTCGCCTCCGTTCCGCATGACATGCGACCGCCATAACCGAGCCGGAGCGGTCAGTCGGCCCTCTTGGAAGCTGCCGTTCGAACCGGGACCACCCATCTGGTCGGTCCCGATCCACAGTGCGTGCTGTAACGGCTAGCAAGTCCGATCGCGACGTATCATCGCCGACAGGATATATCCGGCAACTCGTGGGTTCTCCTTGATTCGCCGGGTGCTGTAGCCATACCAGTCATGACCATATGGCACATAGACGCGCACGTGAAATCCTTGCGCAAGCAAAGCGTCACGCAGCGGTTCGCACACCCCCAGCAACATCTGGAACTCAAATCGCGAGCTATCGACCTGCTCGCGTTGCAGCCAGTTGGTTAGCGAATCGATCAATTGTTTATCGTGGGTTGCAATGCCCACGAATGATCCCGCCTGAATCGCGCTCGTAACGTGCCGAAAAAAGTGCGCGTTGATCGCTGTCCGATCCATCGATGCACCGGCGACGAGATGTTCATTTGCCTCGGCATAAATTCCCTTGCAAATGCGTATGCGGCTCTTGCGAGCCGTTAGCGGAACGATGTCATCGTTTGTACGCGTCAAATACGCTTGCAGTGCGATTCCGATTGGATATGCGTCGGCTTCGAGCTTCAAGAACGCGTCGAGCGTTTTCTGGGTGCAACTGATGTCCTCCATGTCGATGCACGCGCTGATTCCGTGCGTTGCCGCCGCTTGTAGAATCAACGTGACGCGCGCCATACATGCGTCTTCGTCGAGATGCAACCCCAGCGCGGTCAGTTTGATCGACAGCTCGGCGGCCTCGTTTTGCACGCCAAGCGCTTGAACGAGATCGAGATAATCGCGAGTCATCGACTCTGCCTGAGCTGACGTCGACGCTGTCTCGCCCAACACATCGACGGTCGTTCGGAAGCCTGCTGCATGGAGCGCGTGGATGCGCGCGCGGGCATGGGAAAGCGTTTCGCCAGCGATATAGCGCCGCGAAATCTTCCGGATCAGCGAACGGGGAACGAGCGGGATGGCGTGAGCCGCCATCGTATTGAAAATACGCATGTTGTGGTCTCATGAAAATGCAATTGCACGAATCTGGACGCGATAAGTCGATTCGAGCAACATCCCCGGACTGTTATTGACAACAGGTCCGGGACGAAGGCCAAGGCGGATGCAATCACGGCATCGGCACAGGCTTTCAGTGCGTTTTCGAGGGAGGCCAGGCAGCTGCGTACATTGTTCGAGTGGGCTCTGTTGCAGTTCGCTACAGGTTGGTCAATGCCCGTTTTCGTTTGTCAGACAGGCATCGCGAATCGTAGCACGAGCGAACGAAAGGCGGTCATGGACCGATGCGTGATGCGTCGAGGTTGCGGTTGTCAACCAATTCACGCGCTCCCGCCGGATGTCTCATATTGGCCGAGTGCTGTCTCATGCGTTTCACATGAGATGAGGCAGCGTCGAAGTAGAGCGACCGGCTGAGAGCGACCCGTTGCAGCCTGTCATGACTGACACCTTTGGGGGAATGCAAAGGCCCGCGGGCGCATGGCTTGGGTCACCGTCACACAACGGTTACGTTCTCCAAAGATCCTGATGCGAGAAAAAGCATTTCAACCGTCCAGCCAGGAGATGGGCTCCCCGTCTCTGAAGAACCCGCCACTTGGGCCATCTGCAGCGAGATTCGCCGCCCACACGATCCCGGCCGCGCCTTTACTGACAGGACGACCGCCATGGCCACCCATGTCCGTTGCAACCCACCCTGGACACACTGCGTTCACTAGAACATGGCGGTCGGCGAAGTCTTTGGCCAGCGAAATGGTGAGCGCGTTTAATGCCGCTTTGGTCACGCCGTACGCAGGGGCGCTCGCGTCAATACGGTTGAGTGCGCCGGCGCGGCTCGAAACGTTCACGATGACCCCAGGGCGCGCCTGCTCAAGCAACGGGGCAAAGGCTAAGCTCGTACGCCACGCACCGAGAAGGTTCGTCGCAAAGGCCTCCTCGACGGCGTTCATGTCAGAACGGGACGCCGTTTGCCAGGTGTCATAGTGGATTGCGGCGTTGTTGACGAGAACATCCAGTTTGCCGTGCTCTCGGCTAATCTCATCAAGAGCGCGCTCGACGTCGGCGGATTTCGTGACATCGATTATTCGGCATCTGGCGCGGGCGCCATGCAGTTTGACCAGTTTGGTCAATTCTTGCGAAACGGTGCGCACCCCGATGTAGACGGTGTCGCCCTGGGCAAGTAGTTGTCGGGCGGTTTCCAGCCCCAAGCCGCGGCTCGCCCCGGTCACCAGGGCGATGCGGTTTGTTTCCGTGACTGCGCTTTTCACGTCTTCCCCCAGGTCTTGAACAGCACTTCGTGCATGGCCTTAAACCCCTCCTGGTTAATCGACGTGGCCACCAATGCGCATTCGTCTGGTAAACCGCGATTCATAGGTGACCTCGTCAGGTTCAACTCTCAGTCATTCGTTTACGCCACCTCCGGATAGATGCGTGTATCCAGCGCTACACGCTCCCAGGTCTTGAGGTCCTTGAGGAGCTGTTCTGCGTGTGCCCGAACGGCCTCAACGGAATCAGCACCAAGTGGTAGTCGCAGCGGGGTCGTCTCTGCGTTTAGCGCGCTTTCGATTGCTTCGGCAGCCTTGGCCGGGTCACCCTGCTGGGTTCCGTGCATGCCTTGAGCGAAGGCGCGAGTGCCTCCCACGATGTCCCGATAGGCATCCATGACGGGCATGTGTTTGAGGGCATCGGCCGCGAATCCGGTGCGGAAGGCGCCGGGTTCGACGATGAGCACCTTGATACCGAACGGCGCGACCTCCTGGGCGAGCGCTTCCGACATCCCTTCGAGCGCAAACTTCGAGGCCGAGTACGCGCTGAAGCCGCCAAATGAAAGCTGGCCGCCAAGGCTCGAAATGTTGACGATTGCCCCGGAGCGCTGCTTGCGCATTTCCGGGAGCACCGCTTTGGTGACGGCAACGGCGCCAAAGAAATTGGTCTCCATCTGGCTCCGCAATTCACCTTCCGGGGTTTCCTCCAGCGCCCCAACAATCCCGTAGCCGGCGTTGTTGAAGAGGACGTCGATCGCGCCAAAGCGTGAGATGGCGGCGGCAGCCGCCTTGTCGGCATCACCTGATACCGTCACGTCCAGCTTTTCAATGAGCACGCGATCCGGGGCAATTTGTCGGATCTGTTCCAGCTTGGCCGGAGTACGGGCGGTTGCGACCACGTTGTAGCCGCGCGAAAGGGCGTATCGGGCAAAGGCCATGCCGAAGCCGGAAGACGCGCCAGTGATGAACCAGGTGGGGGTTGTCATTGCAGTGCTCCTGAAGTTGAGGATTTCCGGGAAGCGGAGGCATCGCCGCCGTGAGAGCATCTTGCATCCACCTGCCGAGATTGATAATCCCGTGTCTTTCGCATAAATTATGCGAAATGGTGCATGAATGAGAGATCTCTTAGCCCACCTTCCAATCGTCGTCTGCGTCGACAAGTGCGGCGGCTTTGCGGCTGCCGCTGCTGCATTGAACATGAGCCCGTCCGCAGTCAGTCATGCCGTGCGTGTTGTGGAGGACCGACTCGGCGAGCCACTTTTCGCCCGGACCACCAGGAGCGTCGCGCTGACCGAAGCGGGCGCGCGGTTTCTCGCCAGCATTGGCCCCGCACTGGACGACATCGACAAGGCCGTTGAGAGCCTTACCGCTCAACGCGGTGAGGTCACGGGTCTGTTGCGTATCAACGCGCCGCGCGTCGCAGTCCTGTTGGTGCTCGCACCGATCCTGGCAAAATTGGCGTGGATTCATCCTCGCCTGACGGTAGAGGTGCACACCAACGACGCATTCGTCGACATCATTGAGCAGGGTTTTGACGCGGGCATCCGCCTCGGCGATTCGATTCAGCAGGACATGGTGAGCAGTCGTCTTACCCCGCCTTTCAAGGCAATCATGGTCGCGACGCCCGACTACCTGGCATCTCGTGGCACGCCGCAGAGCGTTGACGAGCTTGCCAACCATAATTGCGTGGGGTTTCGCTTACTCGGGTCGGGTGCGCTTTACGAATGGGATTTACGCGACGGCGAGCGCAAAATCTCGGCTCGGGTTGGAGGAACATCGGTCATCACGGACGCCAGCTTTGCTCGCGACCTTGCGCTCGCAGGTGTTGGCATCGGTTATATCTTCGAGCCCTTGGTACGCGCAGACCTACGAGACGAACGCTTACGGTGGATTCTTCCAGAAGCCTCCATCGAGGAGCAGGGGCTCTTCCTGTATTTCCCCCGCCGAGCGGCCCTTGCGCCAAAGTTACGTGCCTTTATCGATGTGGCGCGATCTCTTCTTCGGGAATAGCGGGTTGTCCGTCGCGTAAAGGACGAGTTTTGCGGCGTTTCCCGAGGTCTGGCGGATCAGGACTTAGTGTTTCGGATTGTGAGCTCATCGGTCCGCTATCTGGCGATCAAGTCAGACGACCGGGTGACCCCTCATGCCCGGTTACCGACCCATGCCTTATGCATTTGCGTCATCCAGAGACGAAACCCATCTGACTCAATGCAGCCGCGATGTGGATGTCGCTGCGCAAATGGGCGCGGACGAAAGTCAGGGGAGAGCGGCCGACAGCGATTCAATCCTGTCACCAGGTGCGCACGCGCCGCGATTGCCGGATGCCTTGACCAAGGCTGTCCCGCAGTCGTTGGATTAGCTCAAGCATCTCCGGTCTTCGTTGCTGTTTCGTCGTGACGATGTATTTGGCGAGCGGGTTCGTGACGGTACGCCTGTTCAGGCGGCCCCGTTTGCTCTTTTGAAGCCAGGCGCTGAGGCGGTCTGCCTCAGTCTTCGCGCGTTGGCCGCGCTGCGTCGCGATCGAGCTTCGCCTGTCGCCGCGATTTCTCGTTGAGGATCTGGTGACGACGGTGATCGGTCATTTTTCTCCAGCCACGCGCTTCTTCACGTGTGCGCAGGCAGCCGGTGCAAAAGCCGGTCTTGCCGTCGAATGCGCAGAGATCAATGCAGGGAGATTTGACTGCCATGGTCTTACTTGAAATAGCTGTGAACGACTTCGATGAGCTGCTCGGTGCCGCTACCGTGTTCGCCATCGTGCGGCTCGGCGTCAACCAGGTGGGTGCGGATATGGTCCTCCAGCACGACCGCCAGCAGGCCGTTCATCGCACCACGGCTGCTCGTGATGAGCTGGAGCACGTCCATGCAGCCGCGCTCGTCCTCAAGCGCGCGCTCGATGGCTTCAACCTGCCCCTTGATGCGACGCACGCGGTTGAGCAGTTTCTGTTTTTCGCGAATCGTATGGCTCATGCCTGACCTCGACGGAATGAATAGCCGGATGCTGACGCCGGCAGGGCAAAGGGGAGGATGGTAACCGTTTTCAGTGTGAGTCACCGCATCGCTTGCGAACGATGCGGTGACGCGCTTGCTTCACCGGGCGCACTACGCTCCTAGCGCGGCAATACCCTGATAGCCGACGAAAACCCCCACCAGCATGATTAGCGCGCCCGAAAAATACGGTGCCTTGCGGGCGAAATCGCCAAAGCCGCTCCACTTCTTCGAGACATGTTTGACGCTTAGCGCGGCGAGCGCGCCGGAAGCCACCATCGTGAGTGCGAGGCCAACGCTGAAGCACAGCACGAGCGACGCACCCAGCGCGATGCGCTTGAGCTGCAGGCACAGCAACAGCACCGTGATCGAGGCCGGGCACGGAACCAGTCCCCCGGTGAGGCCGAACATGACGATCTGGCCGGTGCTCACCTCGCGGTTGGCGAAGCGGCGGCGAATGTCGTTTGCGTGAGCGCGCTCGTGTGCGTCCTGATACTCGCCCGAAGCAATGTCCAGACCTCCGCAATCATGGTCGTGCTGATGATCGTGATCATTGTCATGGTGGTGATGCGCGTGTGCGTGATGCTGCTCGCGCCAGGTGCGCCAGATCATCCACGCCGCGACGCCGACGATCAGCACGGCTGAGGCGAGCTGAAAGTAAGGTTCGCTGGTCGCTGCGTCCCAGTTCCTTCCGAAATACATGCCGGCCAAAGCGATCGCCCAGACCACCGCCGTATGCGACAGCGTCGCGGACAGTCCGAGCAGGACGGCTTGCCCGACCGTGCCGCGGATCGCAACGATGAACGCTGCCATCATAGTCTTTGAATGTCCCGGTTCCAGGCCATGCAACGCGCCCAGCAGGATCGCGCTGGGGATGAACAGCCACGCACTGGACGCGCTCTGCGAGAGAAGGGTGGAAAAGTCCGTCATTCGTTTATTCCTTGCCTGAATTCCGTGGGGACTGTCCCCCGGGGTCATGCCTTGACCTTACGCCTCGATGCGGTTGCATCAGGCCGTTATATACCGTAGAGGGGTATATTACATCAGATAGGGTAATGGGGTATACCTATTGGTGCTTGAGCGGAAGCGGACGAGGGACGTTTTTGAGCGATGCGTGGGGGCAGTGCAGGTGGCTCAGGAGGGAGAGGCCGCAAAGGCGGGATGACGGTCGATAAAGCAGATCGCCCGGGCAACTGCGACGACAACTAATCGGCCGGATATTTTGATTATCGCGAATGCACGGGTGCGCTGACGAGTTGCCGCAGTGCGTTCGGACAAGGTGTGCGTCGAGAGCCAGATCGGCGTGCCAGGGGGCTTAAGCCCCGTTTCGCGCCCGGAATCAGGATAATCAAATTGTTCCTGGTCTTGTTATTTCGTTCCGGCCGGTTTCGCGGGCACCTCGACCCAATCGCTCGAACATCCCTTGACGTACGGGTAATATTGCTTCGTCGCTGGGCAATACCACCACGAGGCCACCGCCGGACTTTCCTGTGCCTTTTCAACATACGCGGTCGTCGGCGGCGACTGGATCGATTGGGCGACGACGGGCGATGGGGCCGCGTAGAACATTGGCACGGGCGCCATCATGACGGGGGGCGGTATTCCTACCCCTACTACGACGCTCGTATGCGATTGCGCACTGCCAGACAAGCATGCGGCTAAAGTTGCCAAAAAATGTATCACTATCCTCAATCGCACAGCAGTTTCCCTATTCGATGTAGCAGGTATATTCGCGATCCAGAGCACGAAGGCCGGCGATTCCAGACTGAAATTCGAAGGATCACTAACTTCCAGGAGTACCGATGCAGCTGAAGGAAACACTGTTCTGTTCAGCATCCTGCAACGGTGTCGCGTTCCGCCAGGCATGACAGGACTGGAAAGGTTTGCCTGGCGCGCGCTTCGACGTCCAATCAACTTTCCTGATAAATCGAACGATACGAGGCCAGGCATGAGGCGGTCGTTGCGCTGCAAACCGATGAATCGTATTTCACCGCGCGCGCGCTGCTGAACGCCTGCTGTCGAGCCGCCAGGCTCGCCAAAGTCACGTGGATGTCCGCAGGACTGGGCGATTCGCCATCGATGTGTTCGTCGTCCGCCTGATGCAGTTTAACGATGGCTTTGCGCGCCAGTTCATGCACCAAAGGATCGTTGTCCTCTGCGAATTTGACAGTGGAAAGAGGGAGGACTGACACGACCGTGAAAACGGGCATGAACGCGTTCGCCATGATGAACTTCCAATTTTTGGCGTCGGAAACAATGACGCGGATTATCTGAAAACGACCTGGAGAAACTGTGAATCTCTCTGCCTATGGTCTTGAGGATCGTAATCTTCCTATCCGTCTATTTCAAACCGCTTACATGAATTCATTGTTTCCGGATACGCAACGTCGGTCCCTGGAAAGTGCAGGAGCCGACGTCGCTGTGCCCTGGCGGGAACGGCCTGCGCCAGGCCTCGACGCCGCCCCGAGTCCATCGGGGAGGCCACCTTGCGGTGCATGGACCAAAACCGTTCGTGGGGTCGACAAAGGGATGTCCGCGGCACGTAGCCGCTTCAGGATGGCGAACAGAAGTTCGCTTTTGGTGTCGGCGGCGATCCTGGGACTCCTTACGTGTCCCGTGACCGTGAGCGTGATGCCTTCGGGCGTCAACTGAGTGAACATGACGGTTGGCGCCGGATGCGCGAGAACCGAAGGGTGATCCCCGTACGCATCGAGAAGAATGTCGCGGACCTGCTCCGGGTCGACATCGAGAGCGAACGTGAGCGCAAGCGAGGCGATACCCTGCGTGGTATTTCCCATCGTGACGTTGCGCACGTTCTGCGAAATGAGTTGTGAGTTCGGCACGATCACGGTCGACTTGTCTGCCAACTGGATCTGGGTGGCACGAACACTAATGCGCCGGATGTCCCCCTCGATGCCGGCGATACTGATCATGTCGCCCACCTTCACCGGCCGCTCCGCGAGCAGGATGATTCCGGAGATGAAGTTCTTCACGATCTCCTGCAGACCGAAGCCGATTCCCACCGACAATGCACTGACTATCCATGCGAGGTTGTGCCATCTGACGCCTAGCACGGACAAGGACTGCAGCACGACGAGCACGTAACCGATGTTGGCAAACAGCGTGAGCAACGACGCGCGCATGCCGGGACTCATTTCCGTCTTGGGCAGCAACTCCCTGTCGAACCATCTGCGAACGGACCGCACCAGATAGACGCCGACGCCGGCTGTGAGCAGCGCGCTGAAGATGTGAGCGGGGACGATGTTGAGCGCACGCAGCCGGTCGCCGCCCAGCACCTCCAGAATGCTGTCTATGAGGTCCGCGGGCGTGGTTCCGAGACCGCCCGTTAGCAGCGCAATGACCGCGGCGACGATGAGTGCGCTTCGGAATATCCCGGTAAGCATCGTCGAAATCTGTGCAAGATGCGCATTCTTGAGACCAAACAGATGCTTGATCGTATTGCCGCTTGCATGCGCCGGAGAAAAGAGGCTTTCGCACACATCGCGCGTAAGCATCACGAGAAAATAGAGGCTGCACAGGACGATGTCGAACCACACGAGTTCGTAGGTCAGGAAACGCGCAACGGAAATGTACCCGAAGACCAATGCCGCCAGGGCGCCCACTACGACCACGCAGACAGCGGCATGAATCAGGCCCGCAAGTGCCGACCGACCTTCAGGCGAATTTCCGGCGGCGGCTATTACGGTACGTACGCGGTTGGCATGAAGCAACGAAGCGCCGATGGTCAGCGCGACGATCAGCGCGACGAGACCGCGAGTGAAAATCGTGAGTTGAAGGCTGGTGTCGACGGCTCGGTTGATTTGCTCTATCGCCCCTGAAAACAGCAGGAGTGCAGCCAACGTCCGTGGAAAGGACTTGAGCGCCTGCGCAACCGGATCGGCGATGGCAGGCAGGCGCCAGCTAGGATGCGCTGTACACAGGAACGCCCTGCCAAGCGCGAGGACCAACGCGCAATTGACGATGTGCTTGACAAGCTCGTCAGTGAAGGTCTGAAGCGCGGGCGACAAGCTGCGTTGACTGCCAATGGCCACGCTGACGAGATGTATCGCAACCATCGTGGTCGCAAGCGTCGCGAACACCGTCGATATTGCGAAGGCACTGCGCCGCAGCCGTCCTTCCGGCAGACGTCGAAAGCAAATCCAGCCTGTTGTTCGTTCGAGAAGGCTGGCACCAACCGTTGCGCAGGCCAGCGCGGCCAGCAGAAGGACCGTCGTGGCGAGGATGCGTCCCGGTCGCCACATCGATTGCGTCTGCTTCTCGATCTGCATCCCAAACGCTCGCAGGCTCTGATAGTCAGCCGCTTCCGGGTGAACCATGGGCGCCCAGAACGCAGCGCTCAGAATGCTATCGGTGCGAAGCGCCAGTTGGTCTTTCAGATGTTCGCGGAGCAGGCGCGCGATCTGTGCGTCGACGTTGGCCAGATCGCCTCTAATGCCCTGCGCCTGCCTGACTTGTGCATCAAGCCGCGTTTGCTGCGCGGTCAGGACGTCGCGTTGCTGGGCGACGGCGGGTGTTTCCGGCCTTGCGCCGGCGACGGGCGCCGCGCCAAGCACATCGAGCTGCGCGCGTGTGCGTTCGAGCTCGGGCTGCAGCGAGCTTGCGACCAGTCTGTCGACGTCGGCGACTATGCGCCGGCTCAGCGAATCCAGCTCGATCAGTTCGGCATCACCGGTTACCGTTGACGCCCGCTGCCTGATCGCGTCTTCTTTGGCCTGAAGCGCATTGAGCGCTTCTCCCGCGTCGGAACCGACGCCAGCGATGGGCGAGGCGTAGCCGCCGTCCGCCCCGCCAGGCGGATTGCCCGCGGAGAATGCAAGGGCCGGAACGAGGCCCCACAACGCAAGGACGATGAGACGGAAAGTGACCAGAAGGACTTGTCGCATGGCTCGGGCAGGGATGAGACGCGCAAAACGTCATCGCCATTCCTCATGGCGCAGCCGGCGCCATCCACCGATGTGCCTATGCGTGTAGCGGAAGAGACGTTCGCTGTCCGGTCTATTAAAGTGACGACTATATCATAATTGATATTTAAACCAAAAAGTGGCGGGCGCGCCACAGGTATCTGTCGCCGCCGGGCGCAGGAACGGCTCGTGGGTGGATTGACGCAAGCAGCTTTGATCAGTTTTTATTGGGGAATTTGCGGAAGCGGTGATGAGGGAGGCGTCGGCAGTTTAGGGAGCTGTGTCGACAATTGTGATGGAAGCTGGCTCTGGGCTTGAGACGTTACCTGCGCCACTTGCTGCGACGAAGGCTGCTGTGACGAAATCTGTGACGAAGGCTGCTGCGACGAGAGTTGCTGCGAAGCGAGCTGCTGCCACGTTACGCTTTGAGCGAATACTGGCGAGCTGCTAAGGACAACGAACGCTGCTAAATAAAATTGCTTCATGATTGTCTTTTGTCTACAGGTGAATCAGGTGAACGTTGCCGGCCTGAGAAACCGGCTATCTGAACGGTCGCGCCGCTAACTTCAAATATCCGATATCGCGCCGCCGCCGGAAGCGGGCGGAACTGACGAACGCTTTTCGGACGAACTTCTCATCCCACCATATTGTTCAAACGCTTGTTGTTGGGCCTGCATGCGCGCCTTGGCGCATGCGAAGTCCATTGGATACCCTGCGGCGGCGGTTGCTCTGTCCAGGTAGCTCGCATTCTGCTGCCGAACCGGAACGCGGACTTGTTCGCTCACGGGTGAGCCCGCGTCGTGTGCGAATGAGGCAGCCGGTACGGATAGCACAGACGCGAGAAGGGTACCTGGGATGAACTTTCTTGCCTTTGCCATGATGTTCTCTCCACTTGCGCGTCGGATAAAAAAGGACGCGGATTTCCGAAATAACGTGCTGGCGCAGCACCGTGGTTCGCTGCCAGTTCGTTGAGCGAGAGTCTATCGAGTTACTAACCAGTTACAAGCAACTGGACGGCAACGAACAATTCCGCCGGGCGCAACGTTGCGAACTCGCACGGACGCCCATTGTCGCGTTCGTTGGCAAGATGGAAACAAACAATTGCGAGCGGCTATTCAAGGTCTGCGGCGCATATACTTTCCGCCTTCACCTCCTCCATCAGGTGCCGGATTCTTATTGTTCAGAGCAGGAGTACTTATGGAAAAGCAATTCATCGCGAGGATCGGTAACGCAAGACCAGAAAGCGCTCACCAGATCGTACAGGCCGCGCTTCGCAGTGCTGCTACCGCATCCACGCCCAATGGTGCCATCGACCTGCTTGGCGAGGCCCTGCTGGAACTGGAGCGCCTGCTTGCACTGAATAGCGAGCAGATGCACTGAACCTCATCGGCTGGCGAGCCACCGGGAATAGATCTTTAAACGCCAAAAGGTCATACCGATGGCTGTCTACCATCGCCAATCATTGCAGCGTTGCGGGAACTACGCCGGAACTATCTGGCGAGTGAGCTTTACCAGGACGGATCGTTTTTAGATCAGCGCGGATGAGGCAGTGCCGCGTGAGGGTGGGCAGGGAGCGGACGGCGAGCAATCTTTTCAGCTTCGGCGCGCTTGATGCCGAACGCCTGCAACACGATGGCCGCCGTGCTCTCGGCAAACTTTTCGTGCCGGGATCGAAGGGCCTTTCGTGCGCGAACCGCGCGCTTTGAAGATCCGGAGAGGTGAAGCTCGGCTGCTACTCCTGCGGCGACAGTGCCGATCACGGAAAACACACACATCAGTTCGTCCGCGACGATGAAGCGTCGTTCCGAAATGCCTCTTCTTGTGTCCCGCAGCAGCCGCTGACCCAGCCCCCCGCTCAGTGCGCGCGAGGACAGCCCTTCGCGTATCAGGAGTTGCCCCCAAACGGGCTCCCGATAGGCGCGCAAAAGCGTATGACGCACCGACACCGCAACCGCTTCGGCCGGGTCCGGCAACCCCGCGGCGAGGCGATCGAGCGTGCTCGCGAATTCCTCGAACAGCCATTCGACAAGCGCGGTGAAGATCCCTTCCTTCGAGTCGAAGTAGTTGTAGAAGGACCCGAATCCCACGTCGGCGGCGTTCGTGATCTCGGTGATCGTGACGCCGTCCATTCCCTTCTGGGCCACCAGTTCGAACGCGGCATCGAGCAGCCTAAGCCGCGTTTCGAGCTTGCGTCGAGCCACGCGTGGCGATCGCGTTGCGATGGGTTCGCGGTCCGGACTGGATGGACTGGCCTTCAACGGCTGCCGACGACTCGTGCGCGAACTCGGGACGTTGGGCATGTTAGCTCCTTCTATGTATCCTCAGATTATAGATGCTAATCTCATAGTTGACAATAAAATCAGAAATGGGTTTAATGTCACCCGCGCGGCGATGGAAGCGGAAACGGGCGAGACCGAGGGGCAGAGAACGCGTCTCCGGGACGTTGTAGCTGCCTGGCGCCCAAGTCCGCAAACGTCGTGCAGATGTGCGCGCGTGCATCAGCGAATGCGCCTGTCAAATGGCGCGGATCCGCTCCGAGGCACGTGTTGCTTACCCGATGCGATGGCCTTTCAAGGAAGCACGCGCCGCCGCTCCATCGGGTCATCCTTTTCCACCCGAATTCATCACCTGCCTTGTGTGAACATCGTGAAACATTCCGGTCTTGTCGCGCTGAAACGAGTGCGCTCCCTGTTGCCCTACTTCTTTCCTTCCACACGCAAGGCGACCGTCGTCGTTGCCGCGTGCAGCGCCATCGTCCTTAGTGCCTGCCACCAGCGCGACGCGGCGGTCGCCGAGGTCAAGCCCGTCGTCGCGCTCGCGGTTCATCCGGATGGGCGCGTCGACAGCACCTCGCTGCCCGCACAGGTGCAGGCGCGTTATTCCACGACGCTGTCTTTCCGGGTGGGGGGCAAGGTCATCGAGCGGCGTGTGCATATCGGCGATACGGTCAAGGCGGGACAGACGGTTGCGTTGCTCGACCCGACGGATCTGCAGAACAATCTCGTCAGTGCGCGCGCGCAACTGGACGCCGCCGAGCATCGCCTCGTCTTCGCCCGGCAGCAGCTCGACCGCGATGAGGCGCAGGCGCGCGCAAATCTGATTGCGCCTGCGCAGCTGGAGAAAACTCAGGACGCCTACGCTTCCGCACTCGCGCAGCGCACTTCCGCGCTCGCCCAGATGGCGCTCGCGACGGATCACCTGCACTACGCGACGCTCACCGCGGACCACGATGGCGTCATCACTTCGGAGGACGCGGATACCGGGCAGAACGTTCAGGCAACCCAGGCGGTGTATCACCTCGACTGGACCGGCGACGTGGATATCGTTAGCGATGCGCCCGAGCGGATCGTGGGCTCGCTGGCCGTCGGCAGCAAGGCGCGCGTCACCTTGCCCGCGCTGCCCGGCAAGACGTTTGAAGCGCAGGTGCGCGAGGTGTCGGCGGCGGCCGATCCGGAAAGCCGCACGTGGCGTGTGAAGCTCACGCTCGCTTCGCCAGACTCCGACGTGCGTCTTGGCATGACCGCGAATGTCGCATTCAGCGCAGCCGACGGTCTTGCTGCCAGCGGCCAGGTCTTTACGCTGCCGGTAACGGCGCTGTTTCACAAGGGTGAGAATCCAGCTGTTTGGGTCGTGCGTAAGGGCAGCGACACGCTTGAGTTGCGCCCCGTCACGATCGCGCGATACGACGAGCGCACGGTCTCGCTCAGTTCGGGGCTGCACGATGGCGACCGTGTGATCCTGCAAGGCGTGCATGCCGTGAGTTCCGGGCAGCAAGTGCAAGTGGTGCCTCCGCTGCATCCGGAGGGCTCGGTATGAACTCGCGCGACGAAGAAAACGCACTCGAACGCGCGCCGGCGAACGCGTCTGGCGAGGCACGCGAGGCGAGCGGTACGGGCTTCAACCTCTCCGCATGGGCGCTGGCGCACCAGCAGCTCGTGATTTTTCTGATCGGGCTCGCCACGCTTTTCGGCGTCATTGGCTATACGAAACTTGCGCAGTCGGAAGACCCGCCGTTCACGTTCCGCACGATGGTCATCAAGACATACTGGCCGGGCGCGACCGCGCGCGAAGTGCAGGAACAGATCACGGACCGGATCGCCCGCCAGTTGCAGGCCGCGCCGTATGTCGACAACATCAAGAGCTATTCGCGTCCCGGCGAGTCGATGATCTTCTTCGCGATGAAGGACTCGGCGCCCGTCAAGGAGGTGCCCGAGACCTGGTACCAGGTTCGCAAGAAAGTGGGCGATATCCGCGCGACGCTTCCAGCGGGCACGGCGGGGCCGTTCTTCAACGATGAGTTCGGTGACGTCTACACGAACATCTACGCGCTCGAAGGCGACGGCTTCACGCCCGCGCAGCTACACGACTACGCGGACCAGCTGCGTACGGTTCTGCTGCGCGTGCCGGGCGTGGCCAAGGTCGATTACTTCGGCGACCCCGATCAGCATATTTTCGTCGAGATTTCGAACGCGCAGCTCACGCGTCTGTCCATCACGCCTCAGCAGCTTGCCCAGGCAATCGACGCGCAGAACGCCGTCGCGCCCGTCGGCACCATCACGACGGCGGACGACCGGGTATTCGTGCGTCCGAGCGGCGCATTCCAGGACGAACGCGCGCTTGCGGACACGCTGATCACCATCAACAAGCGCTCGTTCCGTCTTGGCGACATTGCAACCATCAAGCGCGGCTATGACGATCCGCCCGTGACGCAGATGCGCGTGGGCGGCCAGGCGGTGCTCGGCATCGGTGTGACGATGCAAAAAGGCGGCGACGTCATCGACCTCGGCAAGGCGCTCGACGCGAAGACTGCCGAACTGCAGGCGATGCTGCCCGCGGGTCTGAAGCTCGTGCCGGTTTCGAGCATGCCGCACGCGGTCAAGCACTCGGTGGACGATTTCGTCGAGGCGGTTGGCGAGGCGGTGGCGATCGTGCTGGTCGTGAGCCTCGTTTCGCTCGGTCTGCGTACGGGCATGGTGGTTGTGATCACGATCCCGATCGTGCTTGCCGTGACTGCGTTGTGCATGCATGTCTTCGGTATCGGGCTGGACAAGGTCTCCCTCGGTACGCTCGTGCTGGCGCTGGGCCTGCTCGTCGACGACGCGATCATTGCCGTCGAGATGATGGCGGTGAAGCTGGAGCAGGGCTGGAGCCGCCTGCGCGCGGCGGCGTTTGCGTATTCGAGCACGGCATTTCCGATGCTGACCGGCACCCTCGTGACGGTCTCGGGCTTCCTGCCCATCGCGCTGGCGAAATCGAGCACGGGTGAGTACACGCGTTCGATCTTCGAGGTGTCGGCCATCGCGCTGATCGTCTCCTGGTTCGCGGCGGTCGTGCTGGTGCCGCTACTCGGCTTTCATATGCTGCCCGAGCGCAAGGTTCACGCAGGCGCGGGACACGACCATGAGCACGCCGTCTACAACACCGGCTTCTACCGCCGCCTGTCGGGCTGGATCACGTGGTGCATCGAGCGGCGCTGGGTCGTGCTCGGCATCACTTGCGGCCTGTTCGCGCTCGCCATGGTTGCGTTCACGCGCGTGCCGCAGCAGTTCTTCCCGAACTCCGAGCGTCCCGAACTGCTGGTCGACATCAGGCTGCCGGAAGGCGCTTCGTTCGAGGCTACGCTGCGTGAATCGAAGCGCCTGGAGAAGGTCCTCGATGGCAAGGCCGGCATCGACCACTATGTCGACTTCGTCGGCACGGGCGCGCCGCGTTTTTATCTCCCGCTCGACCAGCAGCTCCAGCAGCCCAATTTCGCGCAGTTCGTGATCACGGCGAAGGACGTCGAAACACGCGAGGAACTGATGCACTGGCTCGACGCGAAACTGGAGAAGGACTTTTCCGGTGCTCGCACCCGTGTGGCGCGACTCGAAAACGGTCCGCCCGTGGGCTTTCCGATCAAATTCCGCGTGAGCGGCGACGATATCGCGACGGTGCGATCGATCGCGGATACGGTCGCCGAGAAAGTCCGTGCCGACTCGCGCACGCGCAACGTCCAGTTCGACTGGGACGAGCCGGCCGAACGCTCGATCTCGTTTGAGATCGACCAGAACCGCGCGCGCCAGCTTGGCGTTACGTCAGCGGACGTGTCGAGCTTCCTCGCCATGACGCTGTCCGGCTACACCGTCACGCAGTACCGCGAGCGCGACAAGCTGATCAATGTCGATCTGCGTGCGCCGAAGAACGAGCGCGTCGATCCCGCAAAGCTCACGAGCCTTGCGATACCGACTCCGAACGGCCCGGTTCCGCTTGGCTCGCTCGGACATGTGCGCGACACGCTCGAGTACGGCGTGATCTGGGAGCGCGACCGCCAGCCGACCATCACCGTGCAGGCCGACGTGCGCGGCGACGCGCAGGGCATCGACGTGACGCACGACATCGAGAACGCACTCACGGCGGTGCGCGCGAAGCTGCCTGTGGGCTACCGGATCGAGGTGGGCGGGGCGGTCGAGGAGAGCGTGAAGGGCCAGACGTCGATCAACGCGGAAATGCCGCTGATGATCATCGCGGTGCTGACGCTGCTGATGATCCAGCTGAAGAACTTCGCGCGCACCTTCATCGTGGTGCTCACCGCACCGCTGGGACTGATCGGCGTGGTGACGGCGCTCCTGCTGTTCGGCAAGCCGTTTGGCTTCGTCGCGTTGCTTGGCGTGATCGCGATGTTCGGCATCATCATGCGCAATTCCGTGATTCTGGTGGACCAGATCGACCAGGACATCGCGGCGGGGCACGCGCGCTTCGACGCCATCATCGGCGCCACGGTGCGGCGCTTCAGGCCAATCATGCTGACGGCCGCCGCCGCCGTGCTCGCGCTGATTCCGCTGCTGCGTTCGGGCTTCTTCGGGCCGATGGCGACCGCGCTGATGGGCGGCATCACCGTCGCCACCTTGTTGACGGTGTTCTTCCTGCCCGCGCTCTATGCGACCTGCTTCAGGGTGCGTAGTGACGAGCGCGGCGAGCAACCGGTCATCGTCGAGCATACGGAGGGTTGATCATGAGTTTTCCTTACAAAACATCCGTGCTGGCGGTGGCCGCGGCGCTCGCCATCTCGGCATGCTCGTTCGGGCCCAGCGGTGAGCCGCCGGCGATGCCATCTCCCGAGCATTACGGTGCGCAGGCGCAGCCTGCGAAGACGGTGGCAGCAGGTGGCGTGGCCCAAACCTTCGATGTCGGCGCGACCACGGGGCCGCAATGGTGGCGGCTCTACCACTGCGCCGCGCTGGACGCACTCGTCGACGAAGGGCTGCGCAACAGCCCGACGCTCGCAGCAACGCAGAAAACGCTCGCCTCCGCGCAGGAGCAGTTGCGCGCGCAGATCGGCTCGTCGACGCTGCCATCGATCGACGGCGCCGCGCAGGTCCAGCGCGCCCGTTCGCCGGTCGCGCCCCAGCTTGGCCTGCCTGAGCAGGTGCAATACAACTTCTTTGCCGGGCAGCTGCAGGCGCATTACACGTTCGACCTGTTCGGTCAGACGCGCTATGCGAACTCCGCGAGCGCGGCCCGTGTGAACGTGCAGGCCTTCGAGCTGGAAGCGTCGCGCCGTGCGCTCGCGGCGAACATCGTGGCGGCCACGATCAATGTGGCGGCGCTCGACCGGGAGATCGCGCTCACCGAGCGGCTCGTCGCCGTGTCGAACGATGCGGCGAACGAAGACGCGCAGCGCTACGCGCTCGGCGCGGTTTCGCGAGCCCAGGCGTTCGGGTCGAAACAGGACGCGGCCTCCATCGCAGCGACCTTGCCCGCGCTACGTCAGCAACGCGCGACTGCGGTTCATGCACTCGCGGTGCTGATCGGCCGGACGCCGGACAACGCCCCGAGCGTGCCGGATCTGGACAGCCTGTCGCTGCCCGAGCACGTGCCCGTGACCGTGCCTTCGGACCTGTTGCGCTCACGCCCCGACATCCAGGCAGCCGACGCGGCCGTCAAGGCCGCAGCCGCCGACGTGGGCGAGGCAACGGCGCAGCTCTTCCCGAGCCTGTCGTTGACGGGCGCGATGGGGCGCGGCGGCTTCAGCTGGCCAGCAGTGGTTTCGGGGGCGGGCGGCCTTTGGGCCATCGGCGCAAGCCTCTCGCAGCCGATCTTCCATGGCGGCGCGCTGTTCGCGCAGCGCCGCGCGTCGATCGACGCATACGACGCCGCCGTGCTGCACTACAAGGCGACCGTGCTGTCCGCGTTCGAGGACGTGGCGAATTCGCTCGCCGCGCTGGATAACGACGCACAGACTCTCGCGTCGACCGAAGACGCCGCCGAAGCCGCGCGCTCGGCTTTCCACGACACCGCGTCGCGCCACCGCCTGGGCTCGCTGCCGTCGGCGGCGACGCACGCCAGCGAGACGCGTTATCTGAACGCGCTGATCACTGCGGCGCGCGCCGCTGGGCAGCGCATGGGCGATACGGCGGCGCTCTTCCAGGCGATGGGAGAACTGCCCGAGGCTCAGCAAGCGAGCGCATCGACGGCAAAAACCGGGCGCTCGTAAAACGCGAGGGCGATCCGGCAGGACCGCCCTCGACGTTCAGCATGGGTTCGAGCCACGTCGATAGCCGTTGGACACACATCGATTGCCGGTCCGCTCCGCGTTCGTACGCGGATCCGGGCCGGCTGCGCGTGTGAATGCCCCCGGATTTCCGCTTCACATCTGTATGGACTACCAAAGACTGATTGTCTGTCACGAATGCGATCTGCTGTTTCGCAAGCCTGCGGCCGTGAAAGGGCGCCGTGCAGCCTGCTCGCGATGCGGTGCGGGCCTCACGGCGCTACCGGGGTGCGCATCGTCGCTCGACTGGATCTGCGCTGTGACGCTCGCCGCGTTGATCGTCTTTTGCATCGCGCAGAGCTTCCCGGTGATCGAGATGCGCGCGAACGGCATGACATCCGAGGCGACGCTGTTGGGCGCCGTGCACTCGCTCTGGTCTGGCGACATGCGTGTCGTCGCGGTGATGGTGTTTTGTTCGGCGGTACTCTTTCCGTTGATCGAAATGCTCGCATTGCTCTATGTGCTGGTGCCGCTGCGCTTAGGCAAAGTGCCACCCCGATTCAATGCGATGGTACGTCTCGTGCAGATCGTTCGGCCATGGGGCATGGTCGAGGTGTTCATGCTCGGCGTGCTGGTGACGATCGTGAAAATGGTCAGCATCGCGCAAGTGATTCCGGGACCGGGATTGTTCGCACTGGGCACGCTGACCGTCTTGCTGGGCGTGGTCGCTTCATTCGACCCGAGCCGGCTTTGGCCGATCAGCGACGAAATCAGGCACTCACGAATGGCGGACGTTCGCTGGTCGAGAGTGAGCACGGGGCGAGGGCGGTTCATGCGGCCCTCGGGGGGACGCAAAGCGGGGCCGTCGCCCGCCATCACGGCGCGGCGCGCCGGACTGGTCGGCTGTCACGCATGCGGACTCGTTCAGACGCGTATCGAGCGGGAAGCCCACCAGCGCTGCTCCCGATGCCAGCATGCGCTGCACGAACGCAGGCCCGACAGCCTCACGCGAACGGCCAGTCTGCTGCTTGCCGCCGCGATTGCCTATATTCCGGCGAATCTGCTGCCGATCATGCACGCCTCATCGGTAGGCGGTTCGGAAGACGACACGATTCTGGGCGGCGTCGCGTATTTCTGGACCTCGGGCGACTGGCCCCTTGCTGTCGTGGTTTTCGTCGCCAGCGTTCTGGTGCCGGTTCTCAAGCTCATCGTTCTCACGCTTCTCACGCTAGCCGCCCGTCGCGGTTCGGGCTGGCGCGCCCGTGAGCGAGCAACCCTGTACCGGATCGTCGAGCGCATTGGCCGCTGGTCGATGCTCGACGTTTTCGTCGTCGCACTGACGGTCACGCTGGTGCATTTCGGCTCGCTTGCCGTCATCACGGCGGGACCGGCCGCTCTCGCATTCGGAGCGGTGGTGATCCTGACCATGCTCGCATCGCATCAGTTCGATCCGAGGCTCATCTGGGACAACGTGGATGCGAGGCGCTTGATGGGCAGCGCGCCAGCTGCGACCGATGAAGCCCTGGCTGATCCTCTCTCCACCAACCGCATTTCCTGAAGAAGACGATGCATCTTTCCAATCTACCCAGACCTGACATCAAGCCGCGCAAGCGTTGGCTTCCATCCCTCATCTGGTTAGTACCCCTGCTCTCGGCATTGATCGGTGTTGCTCTGGTGGTCAAATCCGTGACGGATAAAGGGCCCGTCGTGACGGTCACTTTCAATAACGCCGAGGGCATCGAGGCGGGCAAGACGAAGGTGAAGTACAAGGATGTTGAAATCGGTGTCGTGCAAGCCGTTGCCTTGTCCGCGGATTTACGGCACGTCATCGCGAGTATCCAGTTGAGCAAGGACGCCGGAAAATTCGCCACGCAAGGCACGCGGTTCTGGGTGGTACGCCCGCGCGTCGGCGCCAATGGCATCTCCGGCCTCAGCACGCTGCTCTCCGGCGCCTATATCGGCGTGGACATCGGGCGCTCTACCGAAAGGCAAACCGCCTTCCCCGGTCTTGAAAGTCCGCCCATCGTCACCACCGGACAACCGGGGCATCAGTACACGTTGCGAGGCGACTCGCTAGGCTCGATCGATATCGGCGCCCCCATCTTCTATCACCGTATCCAGGCGGGGCAGGTCATCGGCTATTCGCTCGATCCTCACGGCGCGGGCGTCATCGTCAATGTTTTCGTGAATGCACCGTACGACCAGTACGTCGGCACCAATACGCGGTGGTGGCATGCAAGCGGCGTCGATCTGCGTCTCGATTCCAGCGGGCTGAAGCTCAATACACAATCGCTCGCGACGGTCGTCGTCGGAGGGCTGGCATTCCAGTCTCCGGCCGGGCAGGATGCTGGACGACCGGCAGCGGACAAGGCGCAATTCCGGCTCGCCGCAGACGAATCGGACGCCATGCGCGAGCCCGACGGCCAGCCGCTCAATGTGGTCATGCGATTCAATCAGTCTTTGCGCGGACTGTCCGTTGGCGCACCCGTCGACCTTCGCGGGATCGCGCTGGGGCAGGTGACCGAGATCGGCATCGAGTACGACGAGAAGCAGAAGAGCTTCAGCATGAAGGTGTCGATGGCGCTTTACCCTGACCGGCTCAGCCGGCGCTCCAGCGAGGCGCTGCCGGCGCCGGACACGCCAGGCGGGCACGACATGCTGCAGCACCTGGTGACCGAAGGGCTGCGCGGACAACTGCGGACCGGCAATCTGCTGACGGGGCAGTTGTATGTTGCGCTGGACATGTTCCCGAAAGCGCCTCGCGCGACCGTCGACGTGAATCGCAACCCGCTGGAGCTTCCGACCGTGCCGAATACCCTCGACGAGCTCCAGGTGCAGATCGCGGATATTGCAAGGAAGCTGAACCAGGTGCCGTTCGACCGGATCGGCGCCAATCTCGACGGCGCACTGGGGAACGCCAGCAAGCTGTTCGCACATATGGACACCGAGGTCGTGCCGCAGGCACGCGACACGCTCGTTGCCGCGCAGAAGACATTCGCGACCGCGGAATCGACACTGCGGCAGACCGCACCGATGCAATCGGACGTTCAGGACGCCATGCAGCAGCTCACGCGTACGCTGCAGTCGCTCAATGCGCTATCCGAGTACCTGGAGCGCCATCCGCAGGCGCTGCTGTTTGGCAAGAAGGGAGACCAGCCATGATCGCAATGCCATTGCGCTCGTCGCGCGCCGTGCTGCGCACGCTAGCGACCGTCGTGGGGCTGTCGCTTCTGACGGCCTGCGCAACCCCGCAGACGCGTTTCTATACGCTGGGAACCGACGCACAGCCGGCCGTCGCGAAGACTACGACAAGCCCCGCTTTGCGCATCGATGTACGCCCGGTGCAGGTGCCGGCGGCCGTCGCCAGAAGCCAGCTCGTGGTGCAGGTCAACGCGGCCCAGGTGAAGGTGCTGGAAGACGACCGCTGGTCGTCGGCGCTTCCGGACGAGATTCGTTACGCACTCGCGGCTCGCGTGAGCCAGCAGGCCGGCGCATTCGCTGCCAGCGCGGCTGGCCGGGGTGAGGCGGTTCCCGTCTATCAGGTGCGCGTCGATGTCCAGCGCTTTGAATCGTGGCCCGGTTCTCACGTGCTGATTGACGCCGTCTGGAGTGTAAGCGGGTCTGCCGGGGAGCAGACCCTGACCTGCCGCAGCGCTGTGAGCGAGCCCGTGTCTGGCGGCTATCAGGCGATCGTCGATGGGCATCGTGGTGCGATCAACGCGATTGCTGCCCAGATAGCCGAGGTCGTGCGCGCCTTCGCGGCGGCCGCTGTCCAGCGGACGTCTGGCCCTGCAGGTGCGTCTAGCGCAGGGGGAGTCAAAACGCTGTCCTGCCCGCCAATTTCGGGCGGTGTGCAAACCGAGGTTGAAAGGGCGGCGGCGCCGCGATCCGGCGCATAAATCTGCCGCCTGTTTCTAGTCGGGGCAGGGACCGATCGCCAGATGCGGTCCCTTCACGACTGGCCGGCCTCAAGCTGCTTCGTCAGCTGCCTCGACGATGGGCAGTGGGCGCGCGGCAATCTTCTCCGCTTCCGCGCGCTTGAGGCCGAGTATTTGCAGCAGCATGGCTGCAGTGCGCTCCGGGAAGTGCTCGCCGCTGAAACCCAGCTCCTTGAGCATGCCCGCGGCACTTGCGCCCGGCGCGACATAGTTCAGTTCGGCCGCGATGGCAGAGAGAACGGTGCCACCGACCGCAAGATAGCCGACAAACGGGTCGGCAACGACAAATCGCTTTGCCGCCATGCCGTTTCGAATGTCGCGCAGGAGCCGTTGGGCCAGCCCGCGGTTCAGCGCAGGCGCCGAAAACCCTTCGCGGATCAAAAAGCGTCCCCACACGGGGTCCTGCCGGGCGCGCAGGACAGTGTGGCGCACCGAGACGGCCACCACTTCGGCGGGGTCGGCAATGCCCACCGCGAGGCGATCCAGCACTTTCGCAAATTCCTCGAAAACGTTATCGACGAGCGTGGCGTAGATCGCTTCCTTCGACTCGAAGTGGTTGTAGAAGGAGCCAAAGCCGACATCGGCGGCCTCCGTGATTTCATTGATCGCCACGCCCTCCATGCCTCTTTCGGCCATCAGCCTGAGGGCGGCGTCTAGCAGACGGGCGCGCGTCTCGCGCTTGCGGCGCGCACCGCGAGGCTCTTTTTCCTCGATGACGGGAGCCGGGGAGGCGGCCGACGCAGGCGGGGAGCGCCTGGCGGGGGCGCGCTTTGCTGTGGTTGTCATGGTGGATCCAGTTCTGGTCATAGCCGCAGTATAGATTCGAATGTCTTTATTGACAAAACGATCAGTGATGAGTTTAATGTCACAAACGGCATCAAAAACCGGTCTAACTAGAACAGACGGAGTGACTGTGGAGACAGCAATCGCAACCGGCATCGCGCCCAGCGGCCGGCATCACCCTACCTATCCGACCATCCGGGCGTTACGGCCCGCCAGCGATCTCGCGCCGGCAAATTGGCGGTCCGCCGAGGCTGCATGCGCTCGCGAGCCGCGCCGCGCCGCATCGCCATTCCTGACTGCCTGATTACCGTCCACCATGAAACTGACTACTGCACAGCCGGCTCGTCACCCGAATCCCACGGCAAAAGCGACCGCATTGGCCTACCTCATGTTCGATCGGCCGGATCTCGGGCAGGCCGAACGGTTTCTCAACGACTTCGGGCTTCAAACGGTCACGCGTGGCGAAGAGTTGCTGCTTCTGCGCGGCACAGGCGCATCGCACTTCTGTTACGTCGTACGGAAGGCGCCCAAAGCGCAATTTGTCGGCTTCGGCCTGGAGGTGGGCAGCGAAGCCGAACTGAACGCGCTGGTTCGGCTGCCGGGCGCATCGGAGGCGAAACCGTCCGCGCTGCCGGGCGGCGGCTATGTGGTGCAGCTGGAGGATCCGTCGGGGTTTCGTGTCGATGCGATCTGGGGCCAGGCGCCCGCCGCTGCGTTGCCGCACCGGCTGCCATTGGCGTTCAATTCCGTCGATGCCCCGGTTCGCATCAACGGCACGCAGCGTCCCCCCGGGAGCGCCCCTGAAATCATCAGGCTCGGGCACGTGGTGCTGGAACTCGCCGATTATCAGGACACCTGTGCATGGTACACGCGCCATTTTGGGTTCATTCCCAGCGACGTGCAGGTGCTGCCCGATGGGTCGCCGGCTGTCGCGTTCATGCGCCTCGATCTCGGCGACAAGCCCGCCGATCATCACACGCTCGCGCTGGCGCAGACGTTTGCGCCGAAGTACAGCCATAGCGCTTACGAGCTCGTCGATGCGGACGCGGTCGGCATGGGCCAGCGCGTTCTGCGCGAGAACGGGTGGAAGCATGCGTGGGGCATCGGCCGACATATCCTCGGGAGCCAGATTTTCGACTACTGGCAAGACCCGTGGGGTGACAAGCACGAGCACTACTGCGACGGTGACCTGTTCACCAGCGAAGCGCCCACGGGAATCCATGCCGTGAGCCGCGAGGCGATGGCCCAGTGGGGGCCGACGATGCCGGGCAGCTTCACCAAGCCCAAATTGACGCTCGCGAGCATCGCGGCGCTCATCGCAAACCTGCGCCGTAGCCCCGACGTGACGCTTTCGCGGCTACGGGCATTGCTGAAGATTTTTGCCTGACGCAACACCCCTTTACCGATTTCGGAGACAGCCAAAATGGCAATTCACGTTCTGCATTATCTGCATGATGGTCGCGCCCAGTGGGGCGTGGTGGCTAACAACGCCATCACGCCGATTCCCGGTGAGTTCAAGACGACCGCGGAGTTTATCCGTGCCAATCCGGTCGGACAGTTATTGATGCTGGACGGCCCCACGATTCCCGAAGCGGACGTGCAATGGCTCTCGCCCGTGACTGCCAATCAGCAGTTCATCTGCCAGGGCGCGAATTATCGCCAGCACATGATCGAATCCGGCATGGACCCGGATGCGAAGAAGTTCAACATGATCTTCACGAAGGCCACGAGCTGCATCGTTCCTGCGGACTCGAAACTCGTGAAGCCCAACTCGGTGCGCTTCCTCGACTACGAGATCGAACTCGGTCTCGTTCTCAAGCGCGACGTCACGTCCCGCGCGACGATCACCGACGAGAACCTGCACGACTACGTTGCCGGCGCCGTGATCGTGAACGACTATTCCGCGCGCGATGTGCAGATTCCGCAGATGCAGTTCTACAAGGGCAAGAGCTTTCGTACGTTCGGCCCGGTCGGCCCGTATCTTTGCCTGCTCGAAAAGCAGGACATGCCGAAGCTCAAGGAGCTCGTGCTGACGCTGTCCGTCAACGGAACGGTACGGCAGAATGATTCGACTTCGGGTCTTGTATATGGTCCGGCGGAGACCTTGACCGAACTGTCCGGCGTTCAGGACCTGCACGTCGGCGACCTGCTTGCGACGGGTACGCCGTCCGGTTGCGCGCTGACCATTCCGTCGCCGGAAAAGCAACGCGCCGCGGCACAACTGCCCGAAGCCGAGAAATGGCGTCTTTTCTTCGCGCTGCAAGCCGAGCGACCGCAGTACCTTCAGGACGGGGATGTGGTCGAAGCCCGTATCGTTAGCCAGGATGGCTCGATCGATCTCGGCACCCAGCGCAACGTCGTCGTCGCAGAGGCCGCATGAAAGCCGTCGCCAACGAGCAGGATGTCCTCGCCATCGAATCGCAGGGGCAACCGGCGGATCTGCCGTCGAGCACCTACGAAATGATCTGCCGGGGCGCCGCGATCGATCCATCGGCACCCGCGCTCTCGTTCTTCGCCACCGCGCACGACTACGCGAACCCGGAGCGCTGGACTTACGGCGAACTTGTGCGCGACATCACGCGCACGGCGAACATGTTGTCGCGGCTGGGCGTGCAGCGCGACACGGTCGTCGCCTATGTGTTGCCGAATCTGCCTGAAACGCACCTCGTGGTCTGGGGCGGCGAGGCTGTCGGCATTGTCTGCGCGATCAATCCACTGCTCGAAGGCGACGCAATAGGCGAGTTACTCAATGCCTCCGGCGCCAGTGTGCTGGTCACCCTGGCGCCGTATCCGGGCACCGACCTGTGGCCGAAAGTGCAGGCGGTCTTGCACAAGGTTGCGTCGCTCAAGCACCTCGTGCTCATCAATCTGGCCGACCATGCTCCGGGCGAACAGCGATTTGCGGCGCGCATGCTTCAGCGCGGCGAATGTTCGAGGTTGCATGGCGAGGAAGGTGTGCGAGGCGCGGTTCCTGCGCAGATCAACGTCCACGATTTCGCAGAAGCCATTGCGCGCGAGCCGGGCGTCGCGCTCACCGCTGCGGACCCGGTGAACCGCGACGACATGTCGTCCTGGTTCTGCACGGGCGGCACCACGGGCCTGCCGAAGATCGCGATGCGCCAGCACGGCAACGAGGTGGCCAATGCATGGAGCGCCGGTCAAGTCCTCGGTGAGAGCGTGGGTCCGGGCAAGACGATCTTCTGCGGATTGCCGCTGTTCCACGTCAACGCCGTCATGGTGACGGGGCTGCTGCCGTTCTCGCGCGGCGCGCATGTCGTGATGGGCACCCCGCAAGGCTATCGCGGAGAAGGCGTCGTCCAGCGCTTCTGGGATATCGTCGCGCATTACCGCATCAATTTCTTCAGCGGCGTGCCGACGCTCTATGGATCGCTGCTTGACATACCCGTTGGCGAGCGCGATATCAGTTCGCTCGAATACGGGTTGTGCGGCGCGGCGCCCATGCCCGTGGAGTTGCTGCGTGCGTTCCAGGCGCGCACCGGCATCCGGATCCTCGAAGGCTATGGCCTCACGGAAGGTACCTGCATCAGCAGCGTTAATCCGCCGCTCGGCGACCGGCGGGCCGGCTCGATCGGCCTTCGTGTTCCGGGCCAGGGCATGAAAGCCGTGATGGTCGATGAAGCGGGCCGTTATGTGCGGGATTGCGTGGCTGACGAGGTCGGTCAACTGGTGATCTCGGGGCCGAATGTTTTCATCGGCTATATGCGGCCGGAACAGAACAACGGCATCTGGCTGGACCTGGCCGATGGCGGCAGATGGCTCAATACGGGCGATCTCGGTCGCCGCGACGCAGACGGTTACTTCTGGCTCACGGGCCGAAAGAAGGAACTGATCATTCGCGGAGGACACAACATCGACCCCGCAGCGATCGAAGAAGCACTGCATCGTCATCCGGCAGTCCAGATCGCCGCGGCGGTGGGGCGCCCCGACGTGCACGCAGGCGAACTGCCGGTCGCGTACGTCCAGCTCAAGCCGGGCACATCGGCGAATGAAGCCGAAATGGCGGCGTTCCTGCGCGACGAGATCAGCGAGCGCGCGGCGTTCCCCAAGGGCATCCGCATCGTCGAAGCCATGCCCCTCACCGGCGTAGGCAAGATATTCAAGCCCGCGCTGAAGCGGCTGGAAACGGTGGACGCCCTGCGTTCGGCGCTCGTGGAGGCCGGCGTCGAGCGTGCAACCGTCAGCATTGCCGAGGATGCCTTGCGTGGAATTTCCGTTCACGTCGAACTTCCCGACACGGAACTTGAATCGTTGGCGGCTTGCGCGCTCGGGCGCTTTCCCTTCGCGTTTTCGATTGCGTCCGCGCAGGGTTCGAGGAGCAGCGGTGACGGCGATGGAGCGTCAGAGACACTCCGCGTTTCGAAGTGACACGTTTCTCGCAACGACGCGGATGTCCGGTCACTCGCACGGGCGGTGATGGCTTGGCGGAATTGCGAATGCCACGGGGTTTAGCTTCGGGAAGAAGACGGGTATGGCATCGGAAATCCCGAACATGCCGTCCGCACGCGCAGGGGAACGGTGTCCACACTGACATGCCGGGCCGCTGGTGAGCAAACAGAAGTAACAGACGTTCGCAGTCCGGGATTCGATGCGGCGAAAGGGGGGGAGCGACACGCAGATCGGGATCGATCATTTCAATGTATTTAGTATGCCTACCTAATAGAGAAATGGTTTCGTGGATCCGGGCTGAACGTACGAGGGCCGATCCAAACGCTACGAACCCATTGGCGGATCGTTGAATCCGCGTGTACGACAAAAAAATATTTAGCCGACGAGGCAGGAGAAGACGCGTGAGGAATTTCAGGAAAAATATTCGGCCGTGCCGAATGGCGGGTTTCATCTGTTCGGCGGCGCTTGCCGGGAACGCGAACGCGCAATCTGCCGGGAGCTTTACGCTGGCGACAGGATGGCTTTACATAACGCCACAGGGTCATGCCACGCCGCTTACCGTGGAAAGCGTGGGCGGTATGCCGGTCAATCATCAATTGACAGGGACGGGTGCGCACGCGTCTTCAACGAATACGCTCGGCATCACGACCGAGTACTACGTGACCGACCACATCGGCATCGCCACGCTCTTTGGCCTGCCACTGACAGTCAATCTGGATGGCGAAGGGACGCTCGGGAAGTACGGCACGCTGGGCACGACGCGGCCGATGCCGCCCGCCGTCGAGCTTCGATATCACCTGTTTGGCGCTCAGGAGAAATTTCGTCCTTACGTCGGTTTGGGTGTGAATTACACGTGGTTCACGCAGGTTCGCGCAACCAGCCGCCAGTTCATTACGGATAGCGTCGGTCCGGGCGGGTCGATACGCGCGACCCTCAGTGCTTCGTGGAATCCCGTGTTCGAGGTCGGGGCAAATTACACGTTCGCCAAACACTGGTCGGTCGGAGCCTCGGTGGGCTACATGCCGCTTCAGACGCACATGACCATTTACGGACAGACGGCAAACGGAACACAGATCGTTTCGAAGTCGACGCTCCGAATCGAACCCATTAACGTTTTTGTGAACGTCGCCTACACGTTCTAGCGGGACGTCCAGCGGCTCCTTGAATCAATCATGGCGGCTCGTGCCGCTAACGCTTTAATCGCGAGATTTACCATGCTCATCGAAGCGATCGAATACGTCATTTTCCGCCATCCGAACCTCGCTGCCGTGCGCGATTTCATGGCCGATCACGGTTTGCTGGATCTGCAGCAGGGTGGCGGTGCGCTCGATACGTTGGCGATTGTCATGGCTTTCCCGGTTCTTTGAACAACCACGAAACACGGCCGGACCGCCTGAGTGGCTTGCCCGTTCGGCGGAGCCGGTCCGTCATTCCCTGATGATTGCGCTTGCGCAGCCTTGTCATTGGATCAAAAAGTGAAACGACAGATCCTCAAAACCATTCTCTTTGCCCTGCCCAAGGTCCTCGACCTCACGGCACGCCGCTTTCCTGCCTATCGCGATCGGCTGAAGGAGCGCGATCTCGTCGCGTGGATCGGGCTCATGGATCAAAGCGTCGGCCGCGTCATCACGCTCAAGAACGGCCGCATCCGGTCGTGTGCCGGCACGCATCCGCAACCCGACGTCCGCATGATGTTCAAGGACGAGGCCACCGCCCTGAAATTTCTCTCCCCCAGTCCGGACTACCTGGAGATCATCCACGCGGCGAAAAATTTCAAGGTTGTGACCGAAGGCGAAGATGAACTGTTGGTGTGGTTCATGCAAACGCTGAGCATGATGCAAACCATCGGCCTGCCGATGGGTACGCCCATGCGCGACGGCACGCAGCGCTACACCACCTGCACCAATGGCGGCCCTCTGTTCGTGTACGTCAAGGATGGACGCATCATCCGTGTTACGCCGGTCGATCTCGACAGCAAGGACGCACCGAGCTGGGAAATCGAGGCGCGCGGGCGCCGTTTCAGCCCGCCGCGGCGCGGCCTCGTCGCGCCGCACGCCTTGTCGATCAAGTCGCTCGTCTATTCCGAAAAGCGCATTCTTCACCCGATGAAGCGCGTCGATTTCGACCCTGATGGCGAACGCAATCCGCAAAACCGTGGCAAATCCGGCTACGTACCGATCAGCTGGGACGAGGCGCTGGATATCGTCTCGAAGGAGATCAACCGGCAAAAGCGTGTTCACGGTCCGGGCTCCATCACGTTCCCCATGTCGTCGCATCACCAGTGGGGAAATATCGGCTATTACCTCAGTGCGCTCACGCGTTTTGCCAACCTGATCGGCTTCACACGGGTGGCCGCGAATCCGGATAGTTGGGAGGGTTGGTACTGGGGCGCCATGCACCACTTCGGCAACTCGATGCGCGTTGGCGTGCCCTCCGGTTATGGCGGAATCGAGGATTGTCTTAAGGAAGCCGAAATGATCGTCTTCTGGTCCAGCGACCCGGAAAGCACGAATGGAGCCTATGCCGGATTCGAAGGTACGCCTCGGCGTTTGTGGGCCAAGGAACTGGGCATCGAGTTTGTCCATATCGACCCGCACTGCAATCCGACGGCCCAACTGCTGGGCGGCCGATGGATTCCGGTCCGACCGCAAACGGACGCGGCCCTCGCCACCGCCATTATGTATGTGTGGCTCAAGGAAGGGCTGTACGACAAGGATTATGTTGCCGACCGGACCACCGGGTTCGACGAATGGCGGGCCTACCTCATGGGCGAGACGGATGGCGTGCCCAAGACGCCCGAATGGCAGGAACGGGAAACCGGCGTACCCGCCAAAGACGTTCGCGCCCTCGCTCGGCGGTGGGGGACGAGGAAGGTCTATCTCGCCGTCGGAATGACGGGGGCGGGATTCGGCGGTGCCGGACGCGGTGCGACGGGGGCCCAGTGGGCGCGTTGCATGATCATGATGATGGCGATGCAGGGATGGGGCAAGCCCGGCGTGAATTTCGGTTGCCTCGAAATCGGCGTTCCGCATGATCTCAACTTCTACTTCCCCGGCTACGCGGACGGTGGGATGTCGGGCGACCTCGCGTGGACCGCGAACGCCGTGAACAACTATCAACGCATGCCGCACATCCTGACCATGAATCCGGTCAAGCAGATGGTACCGCGGCAGCAACTGCCCGATGCGATCATCGACGGCCATGCCACAGGCTATCTCTGGGACGGCATGTCCCAGGAAGCGCAGTTCGCGCCTTTCACTTACCCGATGCCGGGCTATTCGCCGATTCACATGATCTATCGCTATGGCGGCTCCTCCTTCAGCACGGTCACGAAATCGGGACGCTGGGCCGACGCGTACCGTCACGAGAGCATCGAGTTCGTGGTCAATCAGTCGATCTGGATGGAAGGCGAGGCGCAGTTCGCCGACATCATTCTGCCGGCATGCACATCGCTGGAGCGGTGGGACATCGGCGAATGGTCGAATTCCGGCGGCTACGCGCATCACGGCTTCAACACGGTCAATCACCGCATGATCACGCTGCAGCATAAATGTATCGAACCGTTGGGCGAGTCCCGCTCCGACTATGACATTTTCACCGCGATTCTGAGCCGGCTGGGACTCGGCAGCGTGTTCACCGAGGGCTGCGGCGAGCTGGATTGGGTCAAGCGGGTCTTCGAGTCGTCGGATCTGCGGGATCAGATTTCGTGGCGCGAGTTCTGCCGCAAAGGCTATTTCGTCGTTCCGACCGAAAAACCGGAATTGCGCTCCCCGGTGGATATGCGCTGGTTCGCGGAAGGCCGGCGCAAGGATTTGCCGGAACCGCATCCGATGCCGTCGCAGTACGCCGAAAAATTTGGCATGGGCCTGCAGACGCCTAGCGGCAAGCTGGAGTTTGTGCCCGAGTTGCTGAAACGCCATACAGCGGACAACCCCGAGCGACCGGCCGTGAACCGATATATCCCGTCGTGGGAGGGCCTGCGTTCCACACTGGCCCAGCGTTATCCGCTGCAACTGATCGCCACCCATAGCCGATACAGTTTCCACACCCATTGCGATGGCAAGAACTCGTCAGTCAACAGCATCGAAGATCATCGCGCGTTGGTCGGCGGGCATCGCTTCTGGTTGCTGCGACTCGGCGCCGCCGACGCAGCGGCCCGCGGCATCGCACATCGCGATCTCGTCAAGGTCTACAACGACCGGGGCGCGGTGATCTGCGCGGCCGACGTATCGCCGCTGGTCGCGGGCGGAGTGGTCAAGTCTTACGAAGCGAGCGCCGAATTCCAGTTGATCGAAATCGACGGCGAACAAGTCGAAATCGGCGGCTGCATGAACCTGCTGACCCCGGATCGTCCCCAGACAACCGGTACGAGCAGCATGAGTCCGAATTCCTGCCTCGTGCAGGTGGAAAAGTGGAGAGGCGCGGAGGCTTTCATGCTCCGTCGCGCGGCGTGAGGAGCAGACGATGAGCAAATGGAATCTGATTATCAAGGTCGGGCAGTGCGAGAACTGCCAGAACTGCGTCATCGCTGCGCGCGATGAGCACGTCGGCAATGACTTTCCTGGCTACGCCGCGCCTGCCGCGGCCAGCGCAGAAAGCCCTATTCGCATCCTTCGCCGCGTGCAGGGCGACTCGCACATGGTCGAAACGACGTACTTGCCGGTGATGTGTAATCACTGCGACGACGCACCTTGCATGCGCGTCGCCGGCGATGCGATTCGCAAGCGTTCCGACGGCATCGTCATTATCGATCCCGAGAAGGCGCGAGGGCGCAAGGACATCGTCAAGTCCTGCCCGTACAAAGCAATTGTCTGGAACGAGGAACTGCAACTGCCGCAGACGTGGATCTTCGACGCCCATCTGCTGGACCAGGGCTGGCAGCATCCGCGTTGCGAGCAGGCATGCCCCACAGGCGTCTTCGAGACCGTCAAGCTCGACGACGCCGCCATGGCGGAAAAAGCCCGACGCGAAGGGCTTGAGGTATTGCGGCCGAATCTCGAGACGAGGCCTCGCGTGTGGTATAGCGGCTTGAAACGCTGGCAAACCTGCTTCATAGGCGGAAGCGTCACAGCGAGGGTGGAGGGCGTCCTGGAATGCGTCGCTGGGGCCGCGATTGTTCTGTACGCCGGCGATCAACGCGTCGCTGAGACCGTCTCCGACGCGTTCGGTGATTTCCGCTTCGACGGTCTCGAGAAAAATAGCGGCATTTACCGGGTCGATATTCGTCACGCACTAGGCAACGCATCGCGCGAGTGCGTGGTCGGCGAAAGTGTGTACCTGGGCGAAATCGGCGTCGCGCTGACGACCAGCGAGGTTGAGACCCACTGATGCGCCTGCCTCACGGCAGTATTTGAGCTGGCGGCGTGGTTCAACCGCCTTTTGGGCTCGCTCGCGCCCTCAATTTTGATATTGACTAAATAATCAGTTATGATTCTAATATTGATTATTCGCCGGGCGGCCTGAGCCGGTTTCGGCGGAGTGATCGAGAAACGGCGATTTCACCGGTTCGTTTCTTTGCGCAGACGACCACGTGCGGTGAGATCGCCTTTAGCTACGCCATGAAGCCCGAACGCCTGAGCCACGCGCGCCGAAAAGAGCAGACCCGGGAGCGCCTGTACGGCGCCGCAAGGACCATGTTCCTCGGGAAGGGTTTCGCGGCTACGAGCGTCGAGGACATCGTTGAGGCCGCGGGATACACGAGAGGCGCCTTCTACTCCAATTTCCGGAGTAAACAGGAGCTGCTGACCGAACTGTTGCGGCGCGACGCCGAAGCGGCGCAAGCGGATCTGCGGGCGATCTTTGAAGAGGCCGGCACGCCCGGGCAAGCGACGGCGCGCGTGATTGCCAATGTCGTCCGTTCCTGGCCAGAGCGCGAATGCTTTGCGCTCTGGGTCGAGGCCTACCTGCTCGCACGCCACGACACCGCGTTTCAGGAGCGGATTCATGCGTTGCGACGCGAGAATCTCTCGCATGTCGGCGCCCATATTCAAACGCTCTTCACCCAAAACGACAACGCATTGCCGCTGCGGGCGGAGGCGCTCGCGCTCGGCTTCGTGAGCCTTTGCGAAGGCATGCAGCTCCTTGGTCTATGCAATTCGCAGAGCGCCAGCGACCAGACGAATCAAACCGTGCTAGCGGAATTTGCCTCGTCTGTACTGTGTCAGCAGCCAATCGAAAAAACACCGCCGATGCATGTCGGACGAGTGCCGCCTGGCGCTGAGTCGCCAAGCGAGACCGCAACGTATTGCGATAGCAATATGTCCTGACACTCGAACACGTAGACCATGGACTATATAGAAAGCTTGCGTCTCTTCCGCACGATCGTCGAAGTGAGAAACTTCCGGCGCGCGGGCGAAATGCTGGACCTGTCACCATCAGTTGTTTCCCGCTCGATAGCCTCGCTGGAAGAGCGCCTTGGAACACGCCTGTTTCACCGCTCGACACGCCAGTTCTCGCTCACCGAAGCCGCGGAGCATTTTTACGAGGGATGTTGTCGCGTTCTCGACGATCTGGACTGCCTCGAAGCGAGCGCCGCAGGTCGAGGGCGAATACCGGCGGGTGTATTGCGCGTGGTCGCGCACACTACAACTGCGTTGACATGGCTTGCACCGTTGATGGCCTCGTTCAAGCGAAAACATCCGAATATCACTCTGGATATCACTCTGACCGAGCGTTCTGTCGACCTGACGGCCGACGGATACGACCTGGGCATCGTGCTGCCGTACATGCTGGCGACGGATCTGGCTGTGACGCGACTTCTTCAGCGGTTGCCGCTGGTCGTCGTCACAACGCAGGCATACCTGGCGAGGCGCCCGCCGCCGCGGCATCCCGCCGACCTGGCCGATCATGTGTTTGTCACGGTGCCGCCCTCGATGCACAAGCCGACGCTTACTTTCCGGATCGAGCGGGAAAACGTTGCAGTGCCAATCAAATACGAAATCGCCTCGAATAACCCGCTATTCAACCGGGACATCATCCTCGAGGGATTCGGCGTGGGCTTGCTTCCTTTCGCGCTCGTGGAACAGGACATCAAGGCTGGCCGGCTGGTGCGTCTGCTGGAAAACTTCGAGATCGTCGACACGGCGGCGGAAGTCCGACTGGCCTATATCGGGCGCACGCTGTTGCCCGCAAAGGTCAGGGCATTCATCGACCATACCGCTGAGTTTTTCGAGCTGGTCATGGGAGATGCCCCGCGCCCGACGCCGATTCATGCCGCGTCGGCTGCAGAATCGGCGGGGATGGAAGATGCCGGGGCCAGCTGCGAGGAAGGGGGCTGGTCTGGTTTATGACTCCAGCGTGATGGTCTTCGGCGGCTGGCCCTGATGTTTGAGGGCTTTGCTGGATGAACCGCCCCGGGTTTTGTGGAGGCTCCAACTCTTGAGAGAATGGAGCCATGAACAAGAAGGTAACCAAGTTTTCCCCGGAAGTCCGAGAGCGC